>NZ_JHEL01000001.1 GCF_000710345.2 Curtobacterium sp. S6
ACAATAGTTGTTGCAAGGGTTTGTAGGGCATGTTGGTGTGTCGCGTTCACTGTATGGTTTTGGGATAACAACCCTTATTTGAGGGGTTTGTTGTTTGATTGAGGAATCTAGGTTTCCCTGCTGCACACGCGGTGTGTGGTGGTGGTAGTTGGTTTTTCGGTGGTTATGGCAAGAGGGGTACACCCGGTCTCATTCCGAACCCGGTAGTTAAGGCTCTTAGCGCTGATGGT
>NZ_JHEL01000002.1 GCF_000710345.2 Curtobacterium sp. S6
AACCACACGCCCACCAGAACCACCAACCAGTGATCCCGACCAACGCCGGTCAATCCTCATGTCACCACCGAAAACGCGGCAACTTCTCTAACCTACCAGACCCAAAACCAGACCGCAACCCCAGATCCTCGAACCGATCACCCGACACCCTCCACACACAGCAGAGAACATCCAACAATCAACAAAGAAAAGGACGGTCGCACCAGAATCAGATCAACAGTAGAACCTGTCAGAACAAGTCCCCCGCACCTCGCGGCGACAAGAAAAGACTTTACACACACGTGAACAACCACGGCAACTCGAAACCACGTGAAACACACCACACACCCCC
>NZ_JHEL01000004.1 GCF_000710345.2 Curtobacterium sp. S6
ACATCCACTACAACTACCACCGCCCCCATAGCGGAGCGGGCGGACATCCCCCAGCATCTCAGCTCCGTGCTGGCGTCACCAACCTCCTGCCCTCGTACAACTAGGTCGCATTTCGCGGCCCGATATGCCTTGACGGGATCCGGCGCGTACTTCCTGCCGTCTTCACTGGCAGCGACCTTTCCTTCCCGCGGATGGATCGTTGACCCGTCCGCGGCCTGTGCCGTTTCAGAGAAAGGATGCTGAACGGAATACGGGAGGGTCGGGTAAGCCGCCACCCCAGTAGCGCAGACGGCCACCGTTGCAGTAGCGGCAATCCATCTGCCGCGAGCTTTCTTGTGCATCGCTTACCTCCTCTCAACTGGGCGCTTCGTCTATACCTACATCTTACCGGTTCCTATCACTGTAAGCTATGCTTTGTGAGTGAAAAAAGCGTCATGTTGCAAAAACTGAGATAATGGAGCCGTGCCGTTCATGATGAAGATCCCCAATCAGCCGGAGCAGGTTCGAGTCGCGACCATGCTCTTCGGCAATACGTTGCGCGCGGCAATCCTCAACATCCTGTCGAAGGCTCCGGCAACTCGCGCGGAACTTTGCGCCACCCTCGATGTCGGAGAACAAAGCCTGGCTCGACAGATCGCCATGCTCGAAGAGCACGGCGTCGTGGAAACAGAGATTCTGCCGGGACGGGGACGGCCGACTCGCCACTCGCTGAACACTCACCGCTTGATCGAGTTTGAGACCATCCTGACGAGCTACATTCACGCACGTGGCGAGACGCCGAACGCTTGACTGCGAGGTACCCCTCCCCCACGCATCGCTGAGACGTGAGGGCACACGTATGACCATGCGCGAGGAAGGGGTGGCTTGATAACCCTTAAAGACGCCGTAGCGTCGGCGGGTAGCTGGGAAGCTCGACAGCACGAAACTGGGCTGGAGCGATAGGGGAACCGCGATGGGTTTCCGGTAGGTACATGATTGCCCTCATTCTCAACAGTTCTGTTCGAGGGCGCATCGTTGGTACCGTAATGCAAGCATCCACTTTCACGTTGATGCGCCCTCAATAGCAGGTAGTGGCCCTTCACGCTTAGACCCCGGAGGGGCCGCTACCTGCTTTTAAAGCGTACAGATCGCTAGACCGTTGAACAAGTAAACACTCGGAGAGTTTTGCGCAAATTCACAGACGCCGTCGGCGCCGAGGTGTTCTCCCCCTTCATCCTGGCGTTGGTCATGCTGATCGGAGCACCCCTTGTCTCTACTGATCACTGGGTATGGCAGGCAACGGTGGGAGTCCTTACGGTCGTAGTCATCCCCTGGAGCTTGTCGCTCTATCTGGCCCATTCAGGGAAAACTTCAGATCGCTGGCTAGTTCACCGCAAACAGCGTTATGGCTTTTATGCAGCCTCCTTGGCCTCGATCGCCGCAGGAGCGATCATCTTGCTTATCGGCTCAGATTCATCCACTGTCAAAGCACTCATCGGAATGCTCTTGGCCGCGGTCGCTGTCATCGCGATCATTAACTTCAAACTCAAGGCCAGCGCTCATGCGTGCATGAGCGCGATTTTCGGGACCGTGACCGCTGGGCTATTTAGCCCGTGGTGGTTGATTGCCGCGGTGGTTGTCCATGCCACCGTTTGCTACTCGCGCTGGCACATGCGCAAGCACACGGTCCTTGAGCTGATCGTCGGGTCCATGGTAGGGATCCTGGCCGGGGCCGGAGCTATCGCTTTGGCGTAGCCGGGAGACCAGCAAACCGCGCGGACAACGGACATGCCAACAGAGCTAGCAAAAGCAGAAATGGGCCGCTGTAAACCATCACTTCACGCGTCACCACGAGAGGGCCCAATGGGGCAAATTCAGCGATCCACAACACTACGAGACCAACGGTGATATCTACGTAAGCGATCACGGCGATGATGTATGTTGCGATCGCCCTGCCCATTCCTAATCCGCCGACGTCGCGGTGTCGGGATGAATATTTCAGCACCTTTCGTGGTGCCGTGATGGAAGATGCGACGAGCCAGACAAACGTAATGAGGGTGAAGCTCCAGTAGAAACCGGTCATCGTTGCATCGTGAACCACACGCGGTTGACCAAAAGCGGCCGCGGAAATAACCCAGGCTCCGACAGTCCCCACGACGCCGATTCCCAATCCGGTTCGCCCCTGCCGCCATCCTGGTGCTGAAGAGCTCAGCGGCCCGTAGAGGCCACGGCCCATCAGCCAGCCGCAGAGACAGATCAGCAGGTGGCCGATGCAGTTGACCAGCCCTATCCCCCAGAGTGCCCGGTCCAGAGGGTTATGGATACTTGGCAGGGAAAGGAACAGTGCCACAACCAGCGAGGCCATCGCCACGGTGATATCGGTGTCTCGCCCTCCGCCCTTGACCGTGCGGCGCGCGATCACCAGAGCGCACAAGGCCACCATAATTCCGACGATCAAGAAATAGATCATGCGTCGTTCCCGCCTAGCCTAATTTCCGGTGCATTTCATCAACGACGACCAGCATACGGAACGCTTCTTCCACATGCTTTTGAGCCGTCTCCAGCTCGGCGAAGATTTGTGGGGCTGTCGCCTTGGATAACAGTTGCGGGATGCTCCACCCCAAGTGCCCAATGTCCATGTGCCCACCCGCAACCAAGCTCGATCCCGGGTGTATTCGCAGATAACTGGACAGAGCCAAAATTCGCTCGATCGGCATTTTCCCGTTCTCCAGCTGAGTAGACATCGAGGCTCGATTGATTCCGACGCCACGGGCAACAGCAACTCTCGATGACCCAGCGAAGGCTAGATGTACGAGGGCAGGAGGTTGGTGACGCCAGCACGGAGCTGAGATGCTGGGGGATGTCCGCCCGCTCCGCTATGGGGGCGGTGGTAGTTGTAGTG
>NZ_JHEL01000005.1 GCF_000710345.2 Curtobacterium sp. S6
ACCCGGTAGGTGTGTGGGAGAGTAGGTCGCCGCCGAAAATATTTTTGTGAGTGTGTGGTGTGGGGGTTGTGACCCCCACACCACACCTGTTTAAGCACCATGAAGGTGTGGTCGCTGCATTCTGTGATGGCCCACAAGATATTCGCGAGTGCGGATGCGGGTCGCGATGCGGGTCGGGTTTTCCCCGGCCCGCATTGTGTATTTAAGGGGTGCCCTCGCCTTTTGCTTCCTCGGCGGGCGGGGCGTGCTCTGGTGGTACCGCGTCTGTCGCTCAGATCCCGGCGTCGTCCGGGACGAGAGACATGGGAGCGTGGTGTATGCCTGCCTCGTCGAAGTTGGGTCCGGTCCTCCGAAACCCGAAGCGTTCGTACCAGTGTTCAAGGTATGCCTGGGCGTGAATATTGATGATGCGACCTGGATATTCGGCGATCGCGCTTGTCAGCAGCAGGCCGGCCAGGCCCTGTCCGCGGTACCGGGGCGACGTCGCGACGCGGCCTATGGCCACCTGTTCGCTCGGCCGCGCGAGTGTCCTGAGGGTACACACCGGCTCTTCGTGATCCGAGATCCAAAAGGTCGTGGTGTCCTCCTCGAGGTCGAGACCGTCGAGGTCTGGCGTATCGGAAATGCCCTGCCCCATGGTGAAGACCTCGAACCGCAACTGCGCTATGCCATAGGTGATGCGGGGGTCCATGGATAGCCAGTGTCCGCTGTGAACGCGAGGCTGCCGGATAGCGTGGCCCGTCTCGTGGGCCTGACCCTTTTGATGCATAGCCTCAGACTACAAATTTTCGCTGGCCCGCGCCGGGATGAGTCTCGATCTCCGGGGGCAGGCTGGCGGAGCCGTGAGGGGCGCGGCGGCGGGTTGGCCGCGCCCCTCGTGACTAGTCGGTTTTCCTGGACCGGGCGACGTAAACCAGGGAGCCCGCCCCGGCGATGGCCCAGTGGATGGCCAACAGCACCGTCAACCAGAGCGACGTCGTGTGCCACCCCAGGAGGTAGGCGCCCAGGCTGGTCGTTCCGACCGGGAACACGATGGCCCACCAACCGGGGGAGAACGGCATATGTGCGATCAGCCCGCGGTAAGTGGTGCGCGCGGCCCACAGGCCGATCGGGATGCCGAGGCTCATCAGCACCACGCCGTAGGCGTGACCGATCGTCAGGACGGCATGCTCCGCCTCGGGGGTGAGGTAATGTCCGGCGGTCTTGGCCAGACTTTGCGCCGCCGCGGTCGACTGCCCCACGATTCCGAGCGGGATGAAGGACGACGCCGCCGCCGCCAGGGGCAACGACTTCTTGCTCCACTCGGCCGTGTACGTCACCGAAAAGACCGACAGACCGAGGGACAGCGCGATGAAGAAGCTACCCGCCGCGATGACGCCGACGAGGACCTGATTCATCGTCGAGGCCAGGTGCGGAAGAAGCTGTGCGCCGGTCGTGGCCGCGGCCATCGGGGCGATGATCGGCAGTCCCCACGTCGGCAGGGCGTGGTCGCAGTGTCCTTTCATGAGCTTCGCGGAGAATCCGACCGTCGCGAACAGGCCTAACGCCGTACCGATCACCCACATCACGGTGTCGATCCGCCACGCGAGGTCCGTGAGGTCAGGATTGAGCGAAGACAGAACGACGGCGGTGGATGAGCCGGTCGCCAGGTACCCGATGGGCACCAGTCCCCACGCGGCGGCCTGCGCGTTGGTGCGGATGGAGTTCGTGAAGACGGCCGGGTTCTTGATTCCCCGGGCGAGGAAGGCGATCGTCAGGAACACGAGCAGCACCCAGGTGACCGCCAAGAGGATGGTTGGCACCAGGGGCACGCCGTGAATCTCCAGGAGGCCGGAGATGATCGCGGTTCCCATGACGCTGCCAAACCACGGCGGCCCCGGAGGGAAGCCCGCGCCGGCGGGGGGTTCGGGAACGTTGCGGTCTTGGGGGAGGGGGCACGAAGATGTCTGAGTGTCTTGAGTCATAGTTTTAAGGGGTCGAAGGGAACATTCCGTGATGAAAAGGGTCGAGCGACGCGTCGATCGACCAAAGTTTGAAGTATAAGACGCGTCCGGTACGGGTTTTATTCCCTCGCCCCGGAAGCCCTCGCTCGGGTGGTGCGTCGCCCCATACCGTCACGTATCGAGCGGAAACTTTCGCTGGTCAGACGCACATGGTGTAATGCTCGAGATGCCATCTATGCCAGGGAGAGGTTCTTGATCGCAGCATTCATTGTGTGTGGGCTCCTCCTCATGGCCCCCGGCGGTGCTATCGCACTGGCCCTGCGTATCAAGGGATTTGATGTCCTCGCCCTGGCCCCGGTGCTCTCTCTGGGAGCCATCGGGCTGTCCGCGCTGCTGGGCGGAGCCGTCGGCATCGCCTGGAACCCGATCTCCCCCGTGGTGCTCGGTGCCCTCGCGGCGGGTCTCCTGTGGATCGGTCGGCGAGCGCTCATCCGTTTCCGGCCGCCGCCCGTCGAGACCGCCGCCCACGCCTCGCGCGTCCTGCGGAACGGCATCGGGCTAGGGGTATGGCTCGGGTTCGCCGCCGCGGTTGCCTTTGGGGTCGTTCACACGTTGAACCTCATCGGGTGGGACCTGGAAAATTTCTCCGACGCTTTCGACAACGTCTTTCACCTCAACGCGATCCGCTACATCATGGATCACGGCAACGCCAGCCCGTTCTTCCTCAGCACGATGACGACCGGCGGCGAGAAGCCCTATTTCTATCCCGACGTGTGGCACGCATTGGGTTCTCTCGTCACGTCGGTGACCGGCGTCAGCGTCCCCGCGGCCACCAACGTCATGACGATCTGGTTGATCTCGGTCGTCTGGCCGGCGAGCATGATGTTCTTCGTCCGGACCCTCTCGCGCAACCGGTACGCGTGGTTCCTGGCGGGCGTGCTCTCGAACGCCTTCGCGGCCTTTCCCTCGATCTTCATGTTTTGGGGGATCCTGTACCCCAACCTGATGTCTTACACCGTGGTCCCGGCCGTCTTGGGGCTCGGCGTCTGCGCTCTGCGGGTGGGATCTCCCGTGGTGACCCGTGGGCGCGCCTTGATCCTCGGCGTCGGCGCGCTCGGGGGCATGGCGCTGGCCCACCCCAGCGGCGTCCTCGTGTGCCTGGCCGTGATCTTGCCGGCCATGGTCTACCGCCTCATGTATCTAATTCGGTGGATTATCCGCGGACGTCGTGTCAGGCGCTCCTACCCGGCCATCGAATCCCTGCTCGTGCTGATCTTCATCGCGGGCATCCCGATCATTTGGGCGTTGCTCCGTCCGGCCAACGCGGTCCCGCAAAATTTCAAGATCACGCCGATCGGCGAGTCGGTGGTTCGCGTGTTGGCCATGGCGCCGGCCTTCGACACCCCGGGTTACGAGTCGTACCCCATCAGCATCGTGGGCGTCGTCGTGCTTCTCGTGGGCGCCGCGGTCCTGGTGGTGCAGCGCAAGAATATTTGGTTGCTGTGTTCCTACGGGCTCGTCGGGCTGCTGCTCATCGCCGGGATGACCTTCGCCTGGCCGATCCGTAACATCCTGACCGGGGCCTGGTACAACGACCGATTCCGGGTCTCCGCGATCCTTCCCATGGTGGGAGTCCCCATCATCGCCCTCGGCTTCGGAGCGCTGTGCGTCCTGGTCCGCCGCTATGTCACGAGCGCGTGGGGGCACGAGAACCGTGGCCGACGACGCGCCTTCACCCGCACCGTCGTGGTCGTGGTGGGCGTGGGCCTGTTCATCCCGCTGGCGACCAACTCCACGATGGTGTACACGGTCAGCCACGCGCAGGAGAGGTTCAGGATTTCACCCACCTCGCAGATGGTCACCTCCGACCGTTACGACGTCATGAGCCAGACGCCGCAGTTTCTGGGGCCGGGCGAAAAGGTGATCAACAACCCGTGGACCGGTGGCGGCATGGCCTACGGCCTATTCGGGATCACCACGACCTCTCATCACCTCCTCGAAAAGCTCGAGCCCGACGACGCGTACTTGTCCGCGCACCTGAATGAGGCTTTCGTGGACCCTCAGGTCTGTACGCTCGTGACTCGCAATAAGGCCTATTACGTGCTCGATTTCGCCGGTAAACCTTTCCTCAACAACAACGGAGGAGAGGCCTTCGCCGGGTTGGCCAATCTCGAGGCCGCGGGCGTCGCGACGCCTGTGTATCAGTCGGGTGAGGCCCGGCTGTTGCGGATCGACGTCTGCGAGTAAGGTCACCCCCGGGCCGAATGGCCTTCTGAGGGAACGCCCTGGACGTGGCACTACTATGGGGAGAGTTTGCCCAGACCCCGACCCAAGCGAACGGAGGCCACGGAGTCGATGGAGTGGTTGAGCCTGATCCCGGGATTCCTCGTGTGCGTCACGGTGCTGTTCGTGCCCGGGCTCCTGGTCACCATCGCCGCGCGCATGCGCGGGTTCGATGCCTTGGCTCTCGCTCCGGCCGTCTCGGTCGCGATCATCGCCGGTTCCGCCATGGTGGCGGCCAAAATCGGTGTCGGATGGGCCCTGTGGGTTCCCCTGGTCGCAGGCCTGCTGGTGGCCGTGGTCGTCGGAGCGGTCCTGTGGGGCACGCGGCGGCTCGGGATCTCCGATATTCCGCGCTCACGGGCGACCGTTTCCCATCGGCCCACCGGCGGCGTCGCGGTACGTCCCCCGTGGGGCGAGCCTTCCGGATCGTCGCGGTGGAAGCCCTCCGAACGACTCGGCGGGGAGCTCTCCCGGGGCCAGTGGCTCTCGCGAGGACAGCTCACCTACTGGATCACCTTCGCGCTCTCCGCGCTCCTGCTGGCGCGCACGGTCAAGAACTCGCTCGGCGGGCCCGAACGCTTCTCGCAATCCCTCGACAATAACTTCCACCTCAACGTGGTGCGATTCATCGCCGAAACGCACAACGGGTCGTCGCTGTTCGTCAACACGTTAACCTCGGGCGGCACCCGGCCCGCGTTTTACCCCGCGGCCTGGCACGACCTCGCCTCCCTGGTCTTCATGTCGGGGTCAACCGGCTCCGTGCCGATGGCCACCAACGCCGCGATCTTTGCGGTCGCGGGCGTCGTGTGGCCGCTATCGATGCTGTTCCTCATCCGGTCGACGATGCGGCTGAACCTGCCGGCGGTCCTCGCGGCCGGCCCGTTGCTGGCAGGTTTCAGCGCCTTTCCCGTCCTGTTGATCAAATTCGGGGTGCTGTACCCGAACTTCTTGGGCGTGGCCCTTTTGCCCGCGGGCGTGGGCATCGTCGTCAACTTCTTCCGGATGTCCACGGTGCGACGCCTCGACACCGTGCAGTGCGTCCTCCTGGGCGTGGTGACGGCCCTGGGCATCGGCCTGGCCCACCCGAATTCGCTCATGTCCCTGTTGGTCATCGCCGTCCCGATCGCGTTGATGCGGGCCATCCTGCAGATCGGCCGGGCGTTGACCCGCCGGGCCAATCCCTGGATGGTGCTGATCCAGGTGGTGCTGATCGCGGGCCTCTTCGCGCTGGTGTGGTGCCTCTGGGGGGTCATTCGCCCCGCGCCGGGCGCCTCGGGGTGGGGCCCCACGAGCTCGGACACCCAAGCATTCGGCGAGGCGTTGCTCAACAGCCCCCTCAGCGAGGTCTCGCCGCAGTGGGTCGTCTCGATCCTCGCGGTGCTCGGCGCCTTCACGATCCTGTACACGCGACGCAATCACTGGCTCGTGCTGTCGTACGGCGTCATCGTTTACTTCTATATCAGCATCCGCTGGCTCAACTGGGACCAGGACCGCATGTGGGTCACCGGGGTCTGGTACAACGACCCGTACCGCGTCGCGGCGCTCCTGCCGGTCGTGGCGATCCCCATGGCGGTCATCGCGGTTCACGGAATCACCAAGCTCCTCATGGACAGCCGGTTCAGCGCGCGCCTGAAGGGGCACCGCCGCCCGGTGATGACGAAGGCCGTGGGCGTGGCCGTGATGATCCTGCTCGCCGTGCTCACCCAGCACGCGAGACCGATGCAGGAGATCGTCGACCAGACCTACGCGACCTATCAGCCGCGCGCCGATTCCCCTCTTCTGACGACCGACGAACTCGACGTGATCGACCACGTGGACGGCATCGTGCCCCAAGACGAAACGATCGTGACCCAGCCGTGGACGGGAGGGTCCCTGGCGTACGCGCTCGCGGACCGACGCGTGACGGCGGCCCACGCCCTGTACATCCCCTCCCACGCGGCACACCTCCTCAATCGGTCGCTGAATCGGGCCGGCACCGACCCCGCGGTCTGCGCGGCCGTTCGCCAGGAACACGCCGGCTACGTGCTGGACTTCGGAACGCACGAGATCAACGGAGGCGACCACAGCGGTCAATATATGGGCCTGACAAACCTTGAGGAGCGAGGCGTCGCCACCACGGTGTACCAGTCGGGCGACGCGAAGCTTCTCAAGATCACGGCGTGCGGCTGAAACCATCGTTGACGTGCGACGACGGGATAAGGGGCTGGTCATGTGCACGCCACGTCCCGTACACGCCGGTCCGCCGGTGAGACGGTAGGGTAAAGGAATTATGGCGAACTCATCCGACGCTCAACGAACGCTGAGCTGCCTCATCATCATGCCCGCGTGGAATGAGGATGAAGTCATTGGATCCACCATCCGAGAGCTTCAGTCCACCATGCCGGATCACGATCTGCTGGTCGTCGACGACGGGTCGACGGACAACACCGCTCGCATCGCGCGTGCCGCCGGTGCCAGCGTTCTGCAGCTGCCCTACAACATGGGTGTCGGCGGAGCGATGCGCGCCGGGTTCAAATACGCGCAGAGATTGGATTACGATCGCGCCATCCAGGTGGACGCCGACGGGCAACACGATCCCCGCGACATCGAGCGCGTCCTCGACGGCTTGGCGAACGCGGACATCTCCATCGGCGCGCGTTTCGCCGAGAGGGGCAGTTACAAGGCCAACGGGCCCCGACGCTGGGCCATGAATCTTCTGGCCGCGATGTTCTCGCGAGTCGCCAAGACGCGCCTGACCGACGTCACGAGCGGCTTCCGCGCCGCGAACCGTCGGGCGATCTCCCAGTACTGCCGGTATTTCCCGGCCGAATACCTCGGCGACACGATCGATTCCCTCGCGATGGCGCTGCGGGCGGGCCTCACGGTCACCCAGGTGCCCGTCGAGATGCGAGAGCGACAAGCCGGGACGCCGTCGAACAACCCCTATAAGGCCGCGATCTATCTGATCCGTTCCATGTTCTCCTTCTTTATTTCCATGACGCGCAAGCGCATCAGCCTGAACGACGCCGAGGGAGGCCGCGAATGACCACGGCATCCATTTTTTTCCTGGTCCTGGGCCTGATCCTCGTGATCGCCGTCCTGCGACTCGTCCGAAACCTGAAGCTCCGCGAGAAGTACGCGGCCCTCTGGCTCTTGACGGCCCTGGTCATCGCGGTTCTGATGGTCTTCCCCCGGTTGCTGGACAAGGTCTCGTCGCTGGTGGGGGTGGCCACCCCGGTGAACCTGCTCTTCCTGATCGGCCTGGTCCTGCTCCTCGGGGTGTGCCTCCACCTGTCCCTGGAGATCTCCCGGCTCGAGGACGAAACGCGGGTCCTGGCCGAAGAGGCCGCGATCCAGCGCTCGCTGCTGAACCGTCAGCTCGAGGCGATCAGCCGAAACCGGAATCCCACGCAGTCGATGCCGGTGATCCAGTTCGACGAGGACGGCAACGCCGAGACCATCGACGCCCGCGGATCCCGTGCCGCGGGGGCCCCCGATAACCTCCGGGGCAGACCACGGCCCACGAACGACATTCCGCACGACCCCATCGCAGATGCAGATCACAACGACCCCACGGAGAAGCCATGACTGTTGACATTTTGTTCCCCTACTACGGAGACGTCGCCCTCATGAAGCAGGCGGTCGAATCCGTCCTGCACCAGACCAACGACGACTGGCGCCTCATCGTCGTCGACGACGGTTACCCCGACGAGTCGATCCCCGGCTGGTTCGCCTCGCTCAACGACGAGCGCGTGACCTACCTGCGCAACGAGAAGAATCTCGGCGCAAACGGCAACTACCGCAAGTGCCTGACCTTCGTGGAAAACGAGCTTGTGGTCGTGATGGGCGCCGACGACGTCATGATGCCGAACTACATCGAGTGGTTCACCCGGGCCGCCCGCGAGCACCCCGAGGCCGGGATTTTCCAGCCCGGCGTGTTCGTGATCGACGAGAACAACGCACCCTCCAACACCCTGGTCGAAAAGACCAAGGCCTTCTACCGCCCCAACGGCACCACGGTGCTCAAGGGCGAGGACCTTGCCGTCTCGATTCTGCGCGGTGACTGGCTGTACTTCCCGTCCCTCGGCTGGCGCGCCGAGACCATCGTCGGGCTGGGCTTCCGCGAAGGCCTCGACGTGGTCCAGGACATGTGCCTGGTCATGGACGTCGCGATGTCCGGCGGTGCCCTGTTCTACGACGAGACCGCGGCCTTCATGTACCGCCGCCACAAGGCCTCCGACTCCTCGTGGCGTGCCCTGGACGGAACCCGCTTCGACGAGGAACGACGCTTCTTCGAGACGATGCGCGAAGAGATGTCCGAGCTCGGCTGGAATAAGGCCGCCAATGTGGCGCGCCTGCACCTGTCGTCGCGCCTGCACGCGGCGAGCCTGCTGCCCAAGGCCGCCAAGATTCAGAACTGGGGCGGGGTTAAGAACCTCGCGACCCACCTGGTCAAGTAGGGCGACGCGTGGTTCGAGTCGGTGAGGGGGAGGCCCCCGACGCCAGCGGCGTGGGCTCCGAGGTGACGGGCCAGAACAGCCCGGGGCAGAAGTCCATCACCAAGCGGGAATCCTCGGTGATCCTGCTGGCGTCGCTGGTCTCGGCGGTCTCCGCGCTGGGGGCGACCTTCATCGCCAAACACGCGCTGACCGGCGAGGCGGTCACCGAATTCCTCGTCTTCTGGTCTGCCCTGTTCGGCATCTACGGGATCGTCGCGGGCCTGCAGCAGGAGACGACCCGCGCGGTCGGCGCCGCCGAGCTGAACGCTCGGGCCGGCTCGGGCCCGTCGACGGGGGCCCGCGTCATGACGGTGGCCGGGGGTTTCGGCCTGGCCATCGCGCTGCTGGTGGGGGTGACCTCACCGGTATGGGCGAAGGGTCAGGTGCCCAGCGGAACGGGCTGGGCGGTTTTCCTGCTGTGCCTTGGACCGTGCCTCTACGCGATCCACTCCGCGATGAGCGGGGCGGCGGCCGGTCGGCAGAAGTGGTTCCAATTTGCCGGGCTCGGCGGTGGAGAGGCCGCGTGGCGCCTGATCGCGATGGTCCTCGTTGGCGTCGTGGCCGGCTCGATCGGCGGGCTCGAGACGGCAGCGGTCTCCCCGATTCTGCTGTGGATCCTCATCGTCGCGTTCACCCGCGAGGGGCGGCGTAGCTTTGCGGCCCGAGCCGACGTCGGCGCCGGACGCTTCGTCCAGAACGTCCTGTTCGCGATGGGTTCCTCCGCGGCCTCGGCCGTTCTGATGGTCGGATTGCCCGTGGTCCTCAAGGCTAGCGTGGGCGATGACGCGTCGAGCTACACCAAAATCGGCATGGGCGCGCTGATCCTGGCCATCTCGATCACCCGCTCGCCAATCATGATCCCGCTCCAGGCGTTCCAGGGCGTGGCGATCTCGGCGTTCCTGAAACAACGCCACCGGCCGGTCGCCGCGATGGTCAAGCCCTCGGGCGCCCTGCTGGGCATCGGCGCGGTGGGTGCGGCCCTGGCGTGGCTCATCGGTCCGTGGTTGTTCTTCCTGATCTACGCGCCCAAACCCGAGGAATCCGCGGCCTATCACGACGTCATCCACGGGTGGTTGCTGGGCACGTTGACCTTCGGCTCGGCGATCATGGCCCTGCTCGTGCTCTCGGGCACCGCCGTCTTGGCGCTCAATGCCCACCGCTTGTACATCGTGGGGTGGGTCGTCGCGGCCGTCATCGCGATCGCGTTGCTCTTCCTCCCGCTGGGGCTCGTGCCCCGCACCCTCATCGCGCTGTACGTGGGCCCGGCCTGCGGGTTTGCGGTGCATCTGGCCGGGATGGTCGCGATCTCGAAGAGCGTCCGGCACCGGCCGGATACCGAGGGTTCACGCGAGGCCGACGACTGAGTTTGGTGCCTCGCGAAGGGCCCCGTTCGGGGAGAACCCACCGGGTGATGGCAACTTTTGTTGCCCACAGCAAAACCGAGGCGGTGCCAGGCTGAATTTCCGCGCCCGAGGTGGGTATCCTATGGGAGGTAAAGACAACCACAACGAGGTGGTTCAGTCTTCTAGGAAGGTTATTGACGTGCCATTAAACCAGCAGTCCGGCCCCGACGAGTCCGAACATCGGAATCCGCACCGTGGATCCGGCATCGGAGGCGACCACGGGGATCGCGAAGCCTGGATCGATACGTATTATCAGCACGCAACGCAGGACGACTTGGGTGAGTTCAGCGATGATGAGCTGGCCCAGCGCGCCCGGTTGCACCGGGAACTCGCCGAGAAGCGTGAGCCCGGCGGAACCAATGTCGAGGTCGTGCACCACGGCAGCTCGTGGATTCTGATGGTCGTCACCGACGACATGCCGTTCCTCGTCTCGACCGTCACCTCGGAAGTGGCGGCCCAGTACGGTGGCTCGGACGCCCTGTTCCACCCCCTCTTCATCGTCCACCGGAATCGCCAGACGGGGGCCATCGAGGAGCTCCGCGGGTTGAACCTGAAGCAGCCCGTCGCCAGCGGTGACACGGCGGTTCTCCCGTCCCTCGGCCGCGCCTCCGGACGCGACAGCGCCGTCGAGTCCTGGATCTCCGTGGAACTGTTGGGGTGCCACTCCGAACAGACCGCCCAGGAGGTCACCCGTAGCGTGCGCACGGTCCTCGACGACGTCCGCCGCGCCAACGACGACGCCGAGGCGATTCGCGACAAGGTCATTGCGCTCTCCGAGCGCGTCGGTTCCCTCCCGGAGCCCGCGCGCAACGGTTCGTCGGACGCGCCCGACGCCGCCGAGCACCCGCGCGTGGTCCAGGAATTCCTGAACTGGTTGGCCAGGGATAACTTCCTTTTCTTCGGATACAAGGAGAGGGACCTGCGCGACGGCGCTCAGGGACCGAGCATCTGCGACCGCCCCGGAACCGGATTGGGCATCCTCGCGGAGCGCTCGGATCCCTCGACCGAGGGCACCGTGGGCCCGCACTGCAAGCACCTGACCGGGCTGTCGAAGGACAACGCTCGGGATTCCAAGATCGTTTACATCACCAAGGCGAATTCGCGCTCGACGATCCACCGTCACGAGTACCTCGATTACGTGGGCATCCGCGATATCGATTCCCACGGGCGAGTCGTCGGCGAGTACGTCCTCCTGGGCCTCTTCTCGCTCCAGGCCTACTCCCTCCCGGCCACCGAAGCGCCGCTGATGCGAGAGCGGGTTCGCGTGATCCGCAACCGTCTCGGCTTCCAGCCCGGTTCCCACTCGGACAAGACCCTGACCGGCATGATCGAGGACTACCCGCGCCTCGAAATGCTGCAGGCGGACCAAGACTCCCTGACGGAGACCTTCGCCGGGATCATCGGCCTGGAAGAGCGACGCCGCACGCGTCTGTTCCTGCGCCCGGATGAGTTCGGCCGGTTCGTCTCCGCGGTGGTCTTCCTCCCGCGAGATCGCTATAACACGGGCGTTCGGTTGCGCATCGAAAAGGTCCTCTACGAGGCGATGGACCTCGCCTCGATCGACTTCGAGGTCCGGCACTCGGCCTCGGCCCTGGCCAGGCTCTTCCTGCGGTTGCGCCTGAGCGAGCCCAACCAGATCCCCGAGATCGACGTGGCCGCGCTGGAGAAGAAGCTCCAGGCCGCGACCCGGTCGTGGCCCGAGGCCCTCGAGGAAGCCCTCGGAGAGAAAAATAAGCAGCTCGTGGCTCGCTGGCTCGACGCGGCCCCGGTCGCCTACCGCGCGGACTACGAGATTCCCGAAGCCGTGGCCGACGCCGCGATCTTCGAGGAACTCGAATCCGCCGGGCCCGCGCGCCCCGCGGCCGTGCGGATCCACGGGACCGGCCGGACGGCGGGCGCCAACGGCGTCGAGAACGAGTACCGGCTCAAGACCTATCTGTGCGAACCGAAGACCCTGACCGAGCTCCTGCCGATCATGCAGAACCTCGGCCTGACCGTCGTCGACCAGAAGCCCTACGACCTGACGACCGCCGACGGCCGCAACTTCCTGCTCTACGACTTCGGCGTGACCTTCCCCAAGGGCGTGGTCCCGGAAGAGGTCGGAGACCTCTACGAGGAAGCCCTCTGCGCGGTCCTCGCCGGACGCGCCGAATCGGACTCGCTGGACCGGCTGGTCCTCGGGGAGAAGCTGCCGTGGCACACCGTTTCGGTGTTGCGTGCGTACGTCCGTTACCTCGTGCAGCTCGGCACGGGGCTGTCGCAGAGCTTCATGGCGGATACGCTGCTGGCCAACCACGACGTCACGCGCCTGGTCGTGCGCCTGTTCGAGTCCAGCTTCGACCCGGCGACCGGCGAGTCGAGCGAGCAGCGGCTCGCGCGGCGGACCGAGATCCTCTCCGAGATCGAGACGGCCCTCAACAAGGTGCCCACCCTGGACGCCGACAAGATGCTCCGCGCGCTGACGGAGGTCGTCGCCGCGACCGTGCGCACCAACGCGTACGTCGGACACGACTCGATCGCGGTCAAGTTGCTCCCGCAAAAGATCGCCTCGGCACCGTTGCCGCGCCCCGAATACGAGATCTGGGTGTACTCGCCCCGGGTCGAGGGCGTGCACCTGCGCTTTGGCGACATCGCCCGCGGCGGCCTGCGCTGGTCCGACCGGCGCGAAGATTTCCGCACTGAGGTGCTCGGCCTGGTCAAGGCGCAGATGGTTAAGAACGCCGTGATCGTCCCGACCGGGGCCAAGGGCGGCTTCTTCGCCAAGCAACTCCCGGACCCCGCCAAGGACCGCGAGGCCTGGATGACCGAGGGCAAGGGAGCCTACAGCCTGTTCATCCGTTCCCTGCTGGACGTGACCGATAACCTCGTGACCGACGAATCCGGCCGGGAGAACGTGGTGACGCCCGAGAACGTCGTCGCGCTCGACGGCCGCGACACCTACCTGGTGGTCGCCGCGGATAAGGGCACCGCGTCCTTCTCCGACCTGGCCAATTCGATCTCCCAGGAGTACGGCTTCTGGCTGGGCGACGCGTTCGCCTCGGGGGGATCGGTCGGCTACGACCACAAGGCCATGGGCATCACCGCCCGCGGCGCGTGGGAATCCGTCAAGCGGCACTTCGCCGAGCTGGGTATCGACTGCCAGACCGACGAGTTCACCGCGGTCGGCGTGGGCGACATGTCCGGCGACGTGTTCGGCAACGGCATGTTGCGGTCCAAGCACACCAAGCTCGTGGCCGCCTTTGACCACCGCGATATCTTCATCGACCCGAACCCCGATACCGCCGCGTCCTTCGCGGAACGTCAGCGCCTCTACGACACGCCGCGCTCCTCGTGGCAGGACTACGATCGCTCGCTGATCTCGGCGGGCGGCGGCGTGTTCTCCCGCGCGGAGAAGTCGATCACCCTGACGCCCGAGATCCGGCAGCTCCTGGACCTGCCCGAGAACGTCACGCGTCTGGCGCCCGCCGATCTGGTCTCCGCGATCCTCAAGGCCCCGGTGGACCTGCTCTACAACGGCGGCATCGGAACCTACGTCAAGGCCGCGTCCGAGACCAACGGCGAGGTCGGGGATAAGGCCAACGATGTGCTGCGCGTCAACGGCGAGGACCTGCGGGTCCGCGTGGTCGGCGAGGGCGGCAACCTCGGGATGACCCAGTTGGGCCGCATCGAGGCCGCCCGCAAGGGAATCCTCGTCAACACCGACGCCATCGACAACTCCGCCGGCGTGGAGACCTCCGACCGCGAGGTCAACATCAAGATCCTCGTGGACCGCCTGGTCGCCAAGGGGCTCCTGGACCCGGAGGAGCGGGCGTCCTTCATCGAGGCCCAAACCGACGCCGTGCGGAGCCTGGTCCTCGAGACCAACCGCGAGCAGAACGGCCTGTTGCAGGCCGAGCGCATGGGCACCATGCCCACCAACACGACCGCGGCGCGCCTGATGGATCACCTCGAGGAGCACGCGGGGCTCAACCGTGAGATCGAGTTCCTGCCCTCCGACGACGAGCTCGAGGAACGCATCGCCGACGGGTGGGGGCTGACCGGCCCCGAGCTCGCGGTGCTGACCGCCTACGTCAAGATTCACCTGACGAGCGCGCTGCTCGAGAGCGGCTTCGGCAACGATCCGTGGCTCGAGCAGATTTTGGACGAGTACTTCCCCGAGGCCGTGACCGGCCGTTACGGGCAGTACCTCGCCGAGCACCCGTTGCGTCGGGAGATCATCTGCACGCGCGTGGCCAACGAAATGGTCAACGTCGCGGGCATCACCTATGCGTACCGGGCGATCGAGGAGACGGGGGCGTCGGCCGCGACCGTCGCCAGCGCGTTCCTCGTGACGCGCGAGCTGTTCCAGGTGCGCGAGCTCATGGCGCAGCACCGCGATCTGCCCGCGAGCATCGGCCTGCCGGCGTGGCGTTCCATCGCCCGTGAAATCCAGCGCCTGATCGATCGTGCCACCCGGTGGCTGATCAACGAGGGCTCCTTGGCGACCGGCGACCTGCGTCACGAGGTGCCGGAACACCTCCAGATCAAGGCCGTGATCGAGCGGTTCGCCCCGGCGCTGGGCCTGGCCCCCGAGGTTCCGGAGCTTCTGGGCGAAGACACCGCGGAACAGCTGCGGGATCGCGAGCGGAAGGCCCTGTCCTGGGATATCCCCGAGGAGCTCGCGGCGCGGTGGGCGCGTCTGCTGGACGTGTACCCGCTCATGGATATCGCGGTGCTCAACGAGGAGACGGACTGCAGCCTGCGGGAACCCGCGTTGCTGTACTACGCGCTGTCGGATCGCTTCGACATCGACCGGTTGCTCATGGCGGTCTCGCGCCTGCCGCGCACCGACCGCTGGGAGACCCTGGCGCGTTCGTCGTTGCGGTCGGATCTCTACGAGACCGTTGCGGCGCTGACCGTGTCCGTGGCCCGGGAGATCTCCGAGGGCGAGTTGAGCGACGGGGGAGCCACCTGGCCCGAGGATCCCGCGTCCGCGCGACGGATCGTGGGCGCGTGGGAAGAGATGCACCCCGTGCACTCTGCCCGCATCGAGCGGCTCATGGGTGAGCTCAGCCGGGAGCTCGACGGCGGCGACTCCGCCCCGCGCCTGGCGACCCTCTCGGTCGCGGTGCGCACCCTGCGCGGCCTGATCTGATCGATCGCCGTCCCTTCCCCGGGGACGCCTGAGGCGGCGCGATGGCACGAGCCATCGCGCCGCTCGGCGTTTAACGGGCGAAACGCTGGGAGCGTGGAGGGCGCCGGTCCGCTACCCGGTGGGGAGCAGGACGAGCGCCGCGGCCATCGCGCACATCGCGGCGATCGCCGCGGAGGTCGCCGCCACGGAGACCGGGTCGGCCCGAAGGCTTCCCCGCCGGAGGCCGTGGGTCTGGCGGCGATAGCGACGTCGTTGCGTGGCGTAGATCGACGCGGCGATCCCGATCGCGAGCAGGCTGAGCAGCACGGTCCACGCACCGAAGTGGGGGAGCCAGCGCAGATAGGAGACCCCGATGACCCCGATGGCTAAGAGCGTGCGGCCCCACGCGAGGACGGTCCGCTCGGGCTGAAGCCCGGGATCGGCGGGGGCGGCCACGCGGTTCGGCGGAGCGGACCCGTCTGCCGGGAGGCGTCGCGCGGTCACCGCAGGATCATCGCGAGGATCAGCAGCGCCGCGGCCGCCGCGCCCACGCTGAGCAACGGAACGATCAGCGGCAGGCTCAGCGGCCGGCCGCGCCTCAGCCGATTCTCGGTGCGCCACCAGCGGACGGCGGCGCCGATGCTGAGGAGAAAGGCCATTGCGATGACGAGGAGCGCCAGCCCTCGGTGAATCGCTTCCGGGAAGACGCCGTTGCCGATGGCCTCGAGGGCGATGCCGCCCGCCAGAAACGCGAGGGCCGTGCGAATCCACGCCAAAAAGGTGCGCTCGTTCGCGAGGGTGAATCGGGGGTCAGGCTCTTCTCCGCCGGGCAGGACGGTTCGGGAAATCCAGTCGCGCGATTCGTCGTCTTCGCTCATGAAACCTCCGGTTGATTCCTGCTTCACACTATATTGCGCCCCCGGGGATTCCTGGCTGAACGATCGGGACGCACCGAGTGTCTAGGTGTTGCGGGTCATGACGTTGTTTACACGCAACGGAGGCTCGGGTGGGTGTTACCTGTGGCGACAGGTCGGCAGGTGAGGGGCTCATCGCATG
>NZ_JHEL01000006.1 GCF_000710345.2 Curtobacterium sp. S6
ATCAAACAACAAACCCCTCAAATAAGGGTTGTTATCCCAAAACCATACAGTGAACGCGACACACCAACATGCCCTACAAACCCTTGCAACAACTATTGTGTGATAAACCTTCGGCCTATTAGTACCAGTCAACTCCACCAGTCTTCAGTCCTGGCTTCCATACCTGGCCTATCAACCCCGTCATCTACAGGGAGCCTCACACCCCACAAAGAGGTCAGGAGAACTCATCTCGAAGCAAGCTTCCCGCTTAGATGCCTTCAGCGGTTATCTCTCCCGAACGTAGCCAATCAGCCATGCACCTGGCGGTACAACTGACATACCAGAGGTTCGTCCGTCCCGGTCCTCTCGTACTAAGGACAGGCCTCCACAATTCTCCAACGCACGCAGCGGATAGGGACCGAACTGTCTCACGACGTTCTGAACCCAGCTCGCGTACCGCTTTAATGGGCGAACAGCCCAACCCTTGGGACCAACTCCAGCCCCAGGATGCGACGAGCCGACATCGAGGTGCCAAACCATGCCGTCGATATGGACTCTTGGGCAAGATCAGCCTGTTATCCCCGAGGTACCTTTTATCCGTTGAGCGACGGCCATTCCACAATGAACCGCCGGATCACTAGTCCCGACTTTCGTCCCTGCTCGACCTGCCAGTCTCACAGTCAAGCTCCCTTGTGCACTTACACTCAACACCTGATTGCCAACCAGGCTGAGGGAACCTTTGGGCGCCTCCGTTACTCTTTAGGAGGCAACCGCCCCAGTTAAACTACCCATCAGGCACTGTCCCTGACCCAGATCATGGGCCGAGGTTAGACATCCAATATGACCAGAGTGGTATTTCAACAACGACTCCACCACGACTAGCGCCGTAGCTTCACAATCTCCCACCTATCCTACACAAGCCACACCGAACACCAATACCAAACTATAGTAAAGGTCACGGGGTCTTTCCGTCCTGCTGCGCGAAACGAGCATCTTTACTCGTACTGCAATTTCGCCGAGTTCATGGTTGAGACAGTAGGGAAGTCGTTACTCCATTCGTGCAGGTCGGAACTTACCCGACAAGGAATTTCGCTACCTTAGGATGGTTATAGTTACCACCGCCGTTTACTGGGGCTTAAATTCTCCGCTTCGCCGAAGCTAACGAGTCCTCTTAACCTTCCAGCACCGGGCAGGAGTCAGTCCGTATACATCGTCTTGCGACTTCGCACGGACCTGTGTTTTTGATAAACAGTCGCTTCCCCCTGGTCTCTGCGACCCATACACGCTCCCCACCGCACGGGTGGTTCACGCTCAAGGTCCCCCTTCTCCCGAAGTTACGGGGGCATTTTGCCGAGTTCCTTAACCATGATTCTCTCGAACGCCTTAGTATTCTCTACCTGATCACCTGTGTCGGTTTAGGGTACGGGCAACTAGAACCTCACGCCGATGCTTTTCTCGACAGCATAGGATCACCGAATCCCCCCACCAAAGGGGGTCCCATCACATCTCAGGCACACAGGCCGCGCATTTAACAACGACCAACCCTACATGCTTAGACCACGACAACCACCGCGTGGCTCGGCTACCTTCCTGCGTCACACCTGTTAATGCGTTTACCGCCCCGTATCAGGTCCCATGCCAACAACACACCAGGAACACCCGAAGGTGAACCAACAGCATGAAGCCAGGATGGTTAGTATCAACGGCTTAGTATGGACGGTTCTTCGTCGGTACGGGAATATCAACCCGTTATCCATCGACTACGCCTGTCGGCCTCGCCTTAGGCCCCGACTAACCCAGGGAAGATTAGCTTGACCCTGGAACCCTTGATCATTCGGCGGATACGTTTCTCACGCATCATTCGCTACTCATGCCTGCATTCTCACTCGCGTACACTCCACCACACGTTCACACGGCAGCTTCACAGCAGTACACGACGCTCCCCTACCCAATAACAAAAAGTTATTGCCACGACTTCGGCGGTGTGCTTGAGCCCCGCTACATTATCGGCGCAGAATCACTTGACCAGTGAGCTATTACGCACTCTTTCAAGGATGGCTGCTTCTAAGCCAACCTCCTGGTTGTCTCAGCAACTCCACATCCTTTTCCACTTAGCACACGCTTAGGGGCCTTAGTCGATGATCTGGGCTGTTTCCCTCTCGACAATGAAGCTTATCCCCCACTGTCTCACTGCCGCGCTTACACTTACCCGCATTCGGAGTTTGGCTGACGTCAGTAACCCGATCAGGCCCATCAGCCAACCAGTAGCTCTACCTCAGATAAGCAACACGCGACGCTGCACCTAAATGCATTTCGGGGAGAACCAGCTATCACAGAGTTTGATTGGCCTTTCACCCCTACCCACAGCTCATCCCCTCCATTTTCAACTGAAGTGGGTTCGGTCCTCCACGCGCTCTTACACGCGCTTCAACCTGGCCATGGGTAGATCACTCCGCTTCGGGTCTAGACCGTGCCACTGCAACGCCCTATTCAGACTCGCTTTCGCTACGGCTACCCCACACGGGTTAACCTCGCGACACAGCACTAACTCGCAGGCTCATTCTTCAAAAGGCACGCCATCACCCCACAAAGGAAGCTCTGACGGCTTGTAGGCACACGGTTTCAGGTACTATTTCACTCCCCTCTCGGGGTACTTTTCACCATTCCCTCACGGTACTGATACACTATCGGTCACAAGAAAGTATTTAGACTTACCAGGTGGTCCTGGCAGATTCACACGAGATTCCACGAGCCCCGTGCTACTCGGGCACCAACACAAACACCGACGCAATGATTTCAGCTACGGGACTCTCACCCGCTCCGGTTCACCATCCCAAATGATTCGCCTATCACCACGCCCAGCATCACCAGTCAAGTAAGAACCAGTACGCATTGACCCCACAACACCCATGATGCAACCCCTTACCGGTATCACACACCACAGGTTTAGTCTCATCCGCTTTCGCTCGCCACTACTCACAGAATCATTATTATTTTCTCTTCCTGAGGGTACTGAGATGTTTCACTTCCCCTCGTTCCCTCCACACACCCTATACATTCAGGTGCGGGTCACTACCCTTGACAGGCAGCGGGGTTCCCCCATTCGGAAATCCTCGGATCACAGTCCAGTTATCGACTCCCCGAGGCATATCGCAGATTCACACGTCCTTCATCGGCTTCTTGTGCCCAGGCATCCACCGTGCGCCCTTAACGATTTAACACACGAATAATCACCACAAAGACATTCAAATAGAACAATAAATACAACCCACCACACCAAACGATGCGGCAGATCATAAGATGCTCGCGTCCACTATATAGTTCTCAAACAACAACCCCACACCAGAAACCACACACACCACACAGCATGCCCAACCCCTGGAAGGGAAACCAAGACAACCACCAAACGGTTCATTGCCTCAAAACCCAACAGTGCGCTTCATCCAACCACCACAACACCAAACAAGTGCCACGACAGTAAAGAAGTATCATATTCCACCCATGAGCAAACCACCTGCACAACACTCGTGCACAGCATGGCCAACCAAAGTTGAGCTCCTTAGAAAGGAGGTGATCCAGCCGCACCTTCCGGTACGGCTACCTTGTTACGACTTAGTCCCAATCGCCAGTCCCACCTTCGACGACTCCCCCCACAAAGGGTTAGGCCATCGGCTTCGGGTGTTACCGACTTTCGTGACTTGACGGGCGGTGTGTACAAGGCCCGGGAACGTATTCACCGCAGCGTTGCTGATCTGCGATTACTAGCGACTCCGACTTCATGGGGTCGAGTTGCAGACCCCAATCCGAACTGAGACCGGCTTTTTGGGATTAGCTCCACCTCACAGTATCGCAACCCATTGTACCGGCCATTGTAGCATGCGTGAAGCCCAAGACATAAGGGGCATGATGATTTGACGTCATCCCCACCTTCCTCCGAGTTGACCCCGGCAGTCTCCTATGAGTCCCCACCATCACGTGCTGGCAACATAGAACGAGGGTTGCGCTCGTTGCGGGACTTAACCCAACATCTCACGACACGAGCTGACGACAACCATGCACCACCTGTACACCAGCCCCGAAGGGACGAACCATCTCTGGAACCATCCGGTGTATGTCAAGCCTTGGTAAGGTTCTTCGCGTTGCATCGAATTAATCCGCATGCTCCGCCGCTTGTGCGGGCCCCCGTCAATTCCTTTGAGTTTTAGCCTTGCGGCCGTACTCCCCAGGCGGGGCACTTAATGCGTTAGCTACGGCGCGGAAAACGTGGAATGTCCCCCACACCTAGTGCCCAACGTTTACGGCATGGACTACCAGGGTATCTAATCCTGTTCGCTCCCCATGCTTTCGCTCCTCAGCGTCAGTAACAGCCCAGAGACCTGCCTTCGCCATCGGTGTTCCTCCTGATATCTGCGCATTTCACCGCTACACCAGGAATTCCAGTCTCCCCTACTGCACTCTAGCCTGCCCGTACCCACTGCACACCCGGGGTTAAGCCCCGGGCTTTCACAGCAGACGCGACAAACCGCCTACGAGCTCTTTACGCCCAATAATTCCGGACAACGCTTGCGCCCTACGTATTACCGCGGCTGCTGGCACGTAGTTAGCCGGCGCTTCTTCTGCAGGTACCGTCACTTTCGCTTCTTCCCTGCTGAAAGAGGTTTACAACCCGAAGGCCGTCATCCCTCACGCGGCGTCGCTGCATCAGGCTTGCGCCCATTGTGCAATATTCCCCACTGCTGCCTCCCGTAGGAGTCTGGGCCGTGTCTCAGTCCCAGTGTGGCCGGTCACCCTCTCAGGCCGGCTACCCGTCGTCGCCTTGGTAAGCCATTACCTCACCAACAAGCTGATAGGCCGTGAGCCCATCAAAGACCAGTACAAACCCTTTCCACCAACAGAGCATGCGCCCATTGGTCGTATCCGGTATTAGACCCAGTTTCCCGGGCTTATCCCAGAGTCTAAGGCAGGTCACTCACGTATTACTCACCCGTTCGCCACTCATCCACCCGGTGCAAGCACCAAGCTTCAGCGTTCGACTTGCATGTGTTAAGCACGCCGCCAGCGTTCGTCCTGAGCCAGGATCAAACTCTCCGTTAAAAAACAAACAAAGAGAAAAACCCGTGGCTCAACAAAATAAAACCCCGACAAACAACCATCACGGGGTGACAGTCAAACGTTCATCGGGTCATGTTGAAACCAACAAGAATTTTTCTACAAAAATAATTTGGTACAACACTTCTTATAAACAAAGCACACTATTGAGTTCTCAAACAAC
>NZ_JHEL01000007.1 GCF_000710345.2 Curtobacterium sp. S6
TCTCATGCGATGAGCCCCTCACCTGCCGACCTGTCGCCACAGGTAACACCCACCCGAGCCTCCGTTGCGTGTAAACAACGTCATGACCCGCAACATCTAGACGCTGGAACATCTTCTCCCCGTTCCAGTCCTTCGTGTAGATTCCGGCGACCGATTCACGGTCGAGGGTGGCTAGGTAGGTCACCAGTAGGTTGATGTGATCGTTTCCGTGAACAAATGCAGACATGATCCTTGTTTCCTTTCGTGGGTGGTGCGGGGTTGTTTCGTCCCCGTCGCCATACTTATAGTATATGCGAACCAACTGTTTTAGGTCAAGGAATTTCCCACAAAAATACGGCTACTTTTCGCGCTCAATCCGCCGAGCTACCCAGTGTTTTTGCGCGGTCTACCTGGTCCCCTTTGAGACTTCTGTGCGTCCCATTCTTTGATGGTCTCGACATCCCAACCACGGACTGTTCCGACCAGGACATCCGGGGCCGGTGCCCCGCGCTTGTCGAAGGCCATCACCGTGATTCCGCAGTACGCGGCCGCCTCCTTGCGCGACAGGCACACTCTCGGGCCTTGGGTCTTCTTGCTCATGCAACTCTTCCTCCGTCGGTTGATCGCGGGCCGGACAGTGGAGGCCGTGCCCATCACCGTCCGGCCCGCGCGATTGCTCGTGGCTAGTTGTCTTCGATCTCCGGTAGCGGCCAGGCCTTTCCGCCCTGAGTCCTCCAACCGTGCACATACCCGGCGATCAAACGCAGGGTCGCCGCCGATGCGCCCTCGGCGGCATCTCCAGCCCAGACCTGGAAGAAGTCGTTTTCATCCAGTCCGCGCGGCTGGCCGATCTCCTCGCGATGCCTCATGAATTCCGGCTCGAACTCGTCGACGCATGAGGCGACCTCCGGGTAAACATAGGCGCAGTGCTCGCAGTACATCGCCTCACGGGACAGATGCGAGCAATCCCCACGGGCTACCCGCGCGCAGAGCAGGCACACACTCGCCAGGTTCGCCGAACAGGCCCGGCATTCGGCTTTTCCGTAACGGTGGGACCCGAAGTCTTCCGGCAGAACCGCAATGACCTTGGCGACGGTCCCGGCCAGAGCGATCGGCTGGCACATGTACGCCAGGGGGACTCCGCCGATCTCGCGGCGAATACCCTTATCGTCTTCGACCAGTACAGCCCGCTCGGCATGTAAGGCCTGGACCAGTTCATCGTGAAGTTCGGTGGTCATGATCCTTGATTCCTTTCGTGGGTGGGGCGGGGTTGTTTCGTCCCCTTCGCCATACTTATAGTATATGCGAACCAACTATTTTAGGTCAAGGAACTATTGCCGGAAACTCCAGGTATTTTCTCGCCACTCGCGAGAGTTCAGCGGGTCTTCTTGCGCGGCCGCCCTGGCCCGCGCGTGGCCCAATAGTCCTTGTGTTCCTGCGCGGTGGCCCGCGTCCATCCCCGGATATCCCCGAGGATGACATCTGGGGCAGGCTCACCCCGGCGGGCCAAAGTGGTGTCGGTGATCCCGCAAAACTCTAGGAGTTCTTTCTTGCTGAGGTATCTCTCCGGGCTGGTATTCTCGGGCATATCCTGATTTCCTTTCGGGATAATTGACCCCTTGCCGATTGTTTCCCCGCCACCTCCGGCGGGTCCGGCAAGGGGTCCCTTCATGCTCTGCCATCGCTGGCATCTCGACTGGGGCTAGAAGTTGTCTTCATTGAGATCGATACCGTGCTCTTCGACCAACTCCACGTACTCACGATATAGACGGGCGGCTTTCTGTCGTTGCTCTTCAGCACAGGCCGGATCATCCATATCTTCCAAGCGCTCGGCATTCATCTCCGCCAAGGCCCGCCGGGTCTCCAGATCAGTGAGGCGATCATCTACTTCTTCTGGCACGTTCATGACTGTTTCCTTTCGTGGGTGGGGCGGGGTTGTTTCGTCCCCGTCGCCTTACTTATAGTATATGCGAACCAACCATTTACTGTCAAGCGCTCTCAGGCTCCCTCGCCTGGTGCAACATCTAGCTCGGATTCGGATAACCGGACTTGCAGGCGCTCCAGTACACCTGGGGCGTTGACGCGCATCCGAATTGCTGAGGGGGATAAACCGCAGGCCGTTGAGAGAACCCGCAACGACAGGGGCGGAGACATCACCCGATGCGCGTAGGTCAAGGCCAACGTCAATTCTGCATCCGCCTCTCGCGCGGTCTGGGAGACTGAAGAAATCCCGCTGACCACAGCCTCTACCGGCAGGGTGCGAATGTTCTCGATCACCACGTATCTCCTGTCATGCGCTCGACCGTGGGCAACGGCATCCGGGTCATCGGTGAACATGCGGCCACGACCTGGGCCACGGCCCAGCGCTCCAGCTCCTCAGCTGTGGCCGTTCCATCACGGCCCACCTCAGCGTCCAATTCCGGGGGTACAAAACCGCGTAAGGCTAATTTCCGGCAGACGTATCCCAACGACTGGAAATGCCGCTGCATCACCTTCGCCTCCTGGGCAGTGCCGGTGTCGGTCATGGCCGCCCGGTGGGCCTGGTGAGCGATGATCAGCAGCTCGATCAGCGCGTCTTCTGCCTCGTGCGCCTCGGTGCGGTACCAGACCAGGATGCCCTCAAAGTTCAGACTGTCCTGATCAGTCCCACCGTCACCGACTTTTCGCATCTGCGCGGCGGTGTACCCGTAATCTCGTAGGAACTGTGCGGTCTCGGCTCGGCCGGACTCACGCGAGTGGACACGAACGTAGGTGCCGGTGATCCCAGCGGCCTCTAACGCTTCGGATCGCACCGGAGCGGCCCAATCTGCCGGATCATGGGTGTTGGCCGTCAACATCGCCATATCGGCGGCCTCTACCGATCCTTCGGCACTGACCCCGACAGAGCGGAGCATCTCGCACAATTCAGCATGAAATTGGGCTCGGGTCGGATGATATGGCTTCATCGACCCCAGCGCGGCGGTCGCCAACCCCATCGAGTCATCGAGACCGCTCATTGCCGCAGGCGTGTTCAGCCTGCCCGGGGAAGCCAAGCGGATGATCCACGGGGCGAGCACAAAGAAGAGGAACCACAGAACCGCTACCGCTGCGGCCAGCCCCGCAACGTTTTGTCCGAGATGATCGGCTGCTGGCTGATCGGGCCAATTCGGGTGCCAATGGTCAATGGCTGTGATGGTCACGAATGCGTGCATCAGCTCGACTGACCCGAACAGCATGGCGGCGAGGGTATACAGGGCGCACAGGGCGCCGATGGTCGAAAGAATTCGTCGAAGGGTGCTCATGAGTACTACTCCCGCAGTGTGCATGTCCCGCACAGTGTGTGCGGTTTATGCACACTCTATGTCGGGGGTCGCGTGGTGGCAATACCAATAAGGGCCGGACGGCACCGCGCGACGTGGAGATCACTTCGGTGCGTACGGTTTTCCTAGTGGGGTGCGGTTTGGTTGTACCCGTTATATTCCAGCAAGCTCCAGACTGTTCCGGCCATCGGGGTATTGACCGCCACCGAGCACGGGTCACCGTTCTGCAGGCCTTCGATCAACAGCCCGGCGGCGAACTCGCTCAGGGTCGGCACACGCTGGATCGTCCCGGCACCGACCGCCAGGGTGTAGAGACTAAACACTTCCTCGGGTAGCCCTGCGGAGAGTCGAGTAATCGCGCGCAACTGCTGGGCGGTGACGGTCTCCGGATCTTCATTGAGCCCTGTGGCGTTCTGCGGCTGTCGGTAGTTACTCAGAGACATCCAAGCCCCCTCGGTGGTCTCGCAACCGCCTCTAGGCGTCCTGGAGGCTGACGTACGCCGCTACGGCCTCGCGGATGATGTCTGCTTCCTTCCGGTGCTCTCGGGCCGCCAAAGCTCCCACACGGTCTTTCAGCGCCTGGGGTACCCGCGCGCGGATTACCGGCGAGACACCAGTAGGGCTACCGACGGTAGGCCGCCCGAGGGTGATTTTGGTGAGTTCGTCCAGGTCAGCGGCCCCGCTGGCCTCCAACAGGAGCTTGCGGGCGTGGGCGGTAGCCTCGGCTCCGCGCTTGGTGGTGTTCGGTTTGGGCTTGAGTTCTCCGCGCTCGGCCGCATCGGCCAGAGCTTCATAATCGCGTTCCATGATGACTACTTCCTTTCTTGGAGCAGATGACGATACAGGTCAGTCAAGGGCATCGAGTGGAAGATTACGACCTGCCGCGGCGGTCGATGCGCGGCGATAACTTCCAGGTAACGATCGGTCTGCCCGTGCGGGTGGCCGACGTAAACCATCGTGGTCTCCCCCGCGAAACCGTCAATTTCGGTAACGGCTTCGGCGTGGGTCATCGCGTACAACGTATCGGCTCGCGGGATACCGTGTCGGTCTGCGCTGTTCTTGAACTCGATTGCCATACCTAAAGTGTAGCACAATAAGCGAGCACACTAAAGGGTGTGGGTGTCAGCTTTTACCTTGGTCCCTGTTCATCGCTCGTTGCACCGTCCACCGCGAGACCCCATAGAGCCTGGCCACTTCGGTCATGGACATACCCGAGTTCACCGCCGCAATCACCGCAGTTTTCTTATCTCCGGTCAGCTTCGGCTTCGGGCCGGGGAGCCTCCCGTTCTTGCGGGCGTGGGCGATTCCCTCGCGAGTGCGCTCGATCATTTGCTCCCGCTCCATCTGCGCCAAAGCAAGATTCACGTGGACGACGAATTTTCCCATGGCCGTGCCGGTATCCAGCCCAACGTCCTGGGCCTGGACTCGAATGCCTCGTTCATCGAGGTCAAGGAGTGTTTTCAGGGCATCAAGCATCGAGCGGCCCAGACGGTCGATGCGGGTCACGATCAGGGTGTCTTCGGGGCGCAGGTAGCCGATAGCCTCGGTCAGTCCTGGCCGGTCGGCTTTTACGCCGCTGGCGACGTCGTGGAAGACCTTCTGGCAACCTGCGGCTTCCAGGGCCTCGCGTTGGGTCTCCAGTGATTCCTGTTGGCCCTTCGTGGAGACCCGGGCGTAGCCAACTTTCATTGATCCTCGTCATTAAGTTCGATGTTGGGCTGACTAGAGTTTGGGCGTGAACGCCACGTATTAAGCACGGGTTTGAAAGGAACGGGAGGGGGAATGTATGTCGCGATCGCTTTCAGCCATTCAAGCGCCTGGTATTCGGTAATAACGCCAAAGAGAACGTGATACAGCATGACGGTTGAAAAGACCATGAGGAGCTTCCACAGCATCTCTTCGGCCCAGCTCGGCCATTCACCCGTCGAAGGGCTCAGATTCGGATATAGCCCGGCATAGTCTTTGTGGATTTCCGCAACCAGATCACGAGGGAGGTTCCCGGCCGCGATGGCAGTTGTAAATCCTTGAACGATCGAGTCAATAACGTCCGACTTGACGGAGATGGAAGGCAAGGCCGCCCGGACGACATCTCGATATGGGGCCATAACCTCAGCCGTAATCGCGTCGCGCCGTTGGAAGTACGGCCGCATAGCGCGCTCAATAGTCGCCGTGGCCGCGTTTTTGTACGAAGGCACCCAGCTCGATACATCCACAATTTGAGCCGTGGAAACTCCGCTCAAGCCCTGCACCCATTTTTGTCCAGAGTTATACTCTCGCAACCATTCCGCCAAATACGAGGGCGGATACACATTGCCGTCAGCCATTATGCCCTCCTTTCGTTGACACACTAAGGTGCAACATCGGTCCTCCTTATTGCTGATCGCGATGGGATTGAGCCTTGAGCTTGAGCATAAATTTTAGCCACATCACGAAGAGATAAATGATCAACACCCCTACTCCGACGTCAAGGTACAGACTGAGCCAGAATCGGACGAACCAGTTCATATTTTCGACGAGGCCGAACACCTCTTGGAGGATGGCGCGGAATACCAGAGCCAATCCGATGCCGCCCACGGTAGAGAAGGTGGCACCGGCGGCAGAGATGAGCCGTGCACTCCGCTGCCTGTGGAGATCGTGATCTGCGTTCTTCAGGAAGTTCATGGGTCATCCTTTCTTGTCGAGTACGGCAAGCCCAGGGAATAAACGTATCGGAAAGCTCGCTAGGCTCATGTACCCAAATCGCTTCATGAGCTTCACTCCAAGTACTCGGTGTACCCGCGTTGTTCGGCGAGCTTCCTGGCCATCGCTTCCACCTCGGGACTGTTCATGGTCTGAGCCCAAGCATCATCCGCGTCAACTACCGGGTCAGGATCGCTCCTTAACCTCCAGTAGATGAAGCCGAGAATGCAGAGCACAAGGAACACGCAGAGGATGCATATTTGGGGGAAAATGACCGGCCCGCGATCTTGCGCGAGAACCGCTTCGCCGCTTGCAGAAGAACCGAAGGTGATGGGATGGGGCATATCCCACCAAAGAATAAACTCCGCTGCCACGAGGGCGAAGCTAACCAAGGTGCCGCGCATGAGCATAAGGAGTATGTCTCGGGTATCCATGTTCTTCCCTTCCACGGTGGGCGTGGCGTCTACAGGCTGCTCAGCTTGGGCGTTCTTGGTGCAACATCGGTCGTTTATGCCCCACCCTGGAGCATCCAGGCTCATCGCCCTAGAATCGAAGCCATGAACCGATTGACGATGGTGGAGTTCCCGTCATCAGACGCCCACTCATCGGCGGAATTCTTTCGCGCCGCCTTCGGCTGGGAGCACCTGGCTTACGGGCCGCACTACACAGACGTTCAGCTCGACAACGAACAGACACTTGGCTTCCAGGAAGACACCGCCGAAGCACCCCCAAGACCCTTGACGATCATCGAGGTCGACGACCTTGATGCAACCATGTCAGCCGTCGAAGCTGCTCATGGTGTCATCACCGTCCCACCGTTCGATTTCCCCGGTGGTCGCCGATTCCACTTCCGCGAGCCGGGCGGTAACGAGCTCGCGGCCTGGACGCGCGCAGGTGAGAGACCCAACTCCATCGTGTAGCAAGGTGGGTCTATGAGAGTTGAACGAGTCGTCCCGAACCTGACGGTCACAGATATTGCCCGAGCTGTGGAAGAGCATCGGAGCATGTTGGGCCTTGAGGTTCTGATGGATCACGGATGGATCGTCACCCTTGGCGACGATGCTGGGCATCAGCTCAGTCTGATGACCGCCGATGCCACAGCGCCGGTCAACCCCGACGTTTCGGTGTTCGTCGATGACGTGCGTGAGGCTTTCAAGCGTGTCGAGGCTGCCGGGGTGGAGATCGTTCATCCATTGGCCGATGAGCCGTGGGGAGTCACGCGGTTCTTCTACCGGGACAGCCAAGGGCGCGTGATCAACGTTGGAATGCACACGGCGTGAGTGTGCGGAATCGGTCCATCCTGCACCGGTGATCAGTACGGTGTAGGTATTGTGGCTGTCGCCCCCCCGGTGGCACACCGGTTGCATCCTTGTCCCCTTCACCAACCTTCGTCTCTGCGTAGCAATACTCGAGCGAATCACTTGCCGGGGGACATCACCGAAACAGGCCTTCAGCCCTACGGCTACAGCCTGACCCGTTCACGCTCTGCAAGCTAGTCGTTAGCTCATCAAGCATGGGGAGGCTACCAGCCGTAGCGGACTACGGTCGCTTCTTCGGAGACCTCCCACAACTTCGCTGCAAGTTGCTCGTCGGAAGCTAATGCGCTGATCTTGGCCTGGCCCAGCTTGCCTCGAGTTTCCCGCAACGTGGGGAACATTCTCGGCTGACCACGGCCGGAGGTTTCATCATCTCTTTCGGGTCAAGCGGTAGACGCACCGTCCCGAGAAGAGGATGGTTGGTTCAACCGGGCTTCGGGTGGGAATCGACGGCCAGGGGGCCGCCCTTTCCGGAGCGTTGCCGACCTTCAGTGAGGAGTCATGTTGTCCAAGGTTCTGTGCGTGCTGTATCCCGACCCCGTGACCGGTTATCCGCCGGAGTACGCGAGAGATGGTCTGCCCGAACTGCCCGAGACCTATCCGGACAGCGATCAGACGCTTCCCTCGCCCTCGAAACAGTGGTTCGAACCGGGTTCGTTGCTCGGTTCGGTCTCCGGAGAACTCGGCCTGCGGGAATTCCTCGAATCCCAGGGCCATGAGTTCGTCGTGACATCGGACAAGGAGGGGAAGGACTCCGAGTTCGAAAAGCACCTGCCGGACGCCGACGTCGTGATTTCGCAACCGTTCTGGCCTGCGTATCTGCCCGAAGAACGAATCCGCAAGGCAAAGAACCTCAAGCTGGTTCTCACCGCGGGCATCGGCTCCGACCACGTGGACACCGATGCCGCCGCGAATGCGGGAATCACGGTCGCCGAGATCACTTACTCGAATTCCGTCTCCGTGGCCGAACACGCCGTGATGCAGATTCTCGACCTGGTCCGCAATTTCGTGCCGTCCCACCAGTACGCGGTGAACGGCGGCTGGAACATCGCCGACTGTGTCAAACGGGCCTACGATCTCGAGGGAATGGACGTCGGAATCATCGCCGCGGGCCGCATCGGGCTGGCTCTCGCCCGGCGGCTGAAGCCCTTCGGCGTCCACCTGAGCTACTTCAAGAGGCATCGCTTGTCCGAAGAGCTGGAGCAGGAGCTCGGCCTGACCTATTACGAGTCGACCGAGGAACTCGTCAGGAACGTTGACGTGGTCTCGATCCACTCTCCGCTGACGGACGAGACCAGGCACCTGTTTGACGAAGAGCTGATGAATTCCATGCGCCGGGGGTCATACATCGTCAATACGGCCCGCGCGGAAATCATGGTGCGCGACGACCTCATCAAGGTCCTGGAATCCGGGCAGATCGCCGGTTACGCGGGCGATGTGTGGTATCCGCAACCGGCCCCGGTCGAGCACCCGTGGCGGCGCATGCCGAACGAGGCGATGACTCCGCACATCTCGGGAGCCACGCTGTCGGCCCAGACGAGGATCGCCGACGGTGTCGTCGAATGCCTGGAGGACTTCTTCCGCGATGAACGACTCCGGGACGAGTACATCATGGCCGAACCGGAGAGCTGAGCGCCGCGCCTCGGACTGCGGGGGCGGGGCGCAACGCCCCGCCCCCGTCCGTGGTCTCCGCGAGGAACTGTGTCATAGTGGGAAGGTCCTGGCGTCATTCAGGCCACCTCCCCTGAAGCGTGGGTATGCGGCTCGCGCTTGTGTACAGGAATGGACCACTATGGCTACGCGATCCACTGATTCGGTGCGGACGTCCCCGAGCGGCCACGGGGCCGAGGAGAACCTGAGTCGAGGCCTCAAGAACCGGCATCTGCAACTGATCGCGATCGATGGATTAAGATGCCGCTGAGGGCACGTTATCGGAGTGGATTTCCCTACACCAGTGAAGGACCCGAGAACCAACGGTGACGGGCCCTTCACACCCTCCATCGTGTCAGTTGAAGAGCTTCGCCGCGTTTCCGTGATTGATAGCGACCAACTGCTCAGCGCTCAGATCGCTCTGCTCATCAAGCAGGCGCGTGAATTCGGCCGCGATCGGCTCGGGAGCATAGGGGTAATCACTGCCGAAGAGGATCTTGTCAGGGCCTGCAAACCGAAGCAGAGTCCGCAGCGCGTAAGGCCCCGAGGACAAAGCAGTATCCCAGTAGAACTTCTGCAACGTCGCGATCAGAGATTCGGCGTCGGGACCTTCTGGGTACAGACCCGGCAACAATTGCGCGAAACGCATTGCCGCGTAAGGCACAAACCCACCCGCGTGCGAGAGGATGATACGCACCTTGGGGTAGCGCTCAAGGATGCCGTGGACCGCCATGTCGACCGCGCTACGAGTGGTATCGAACGGATAGTCGACCACAGGTCCCGGAACACCCTGAAGGTTGTTCATGATCGGGTGCGCCGGATGCACGAAAACCACCGCTGAGCGCTCATTCAAAGCTGCCCACAGCGACTCGAACGAAGGATCCCCCAGGTATTTGCCCTCGTAGTTCGACAGAAGCACGAGACCATCGGCTTTCATCTCGTCCAGGGCATACTCGGCCTCAGCAACGGCGCCTTCAACATCAGGTAACGGCAGAACAGCGAAGTGGCCGAACCTGTCTTCCGGACCGGCTGCCAGCTCCGCGACGTACTCGTTGACTCTTCGTGCCATATCGACACGGTGCGTACCGTCCCATCCAGCCACACCCGGTGCGGTCAACGACAGCACCGATTTGTGGATCCCGTTGGCGTCCATGAACCGCAACGCCGACTCCGGGGACCAGGACGGGAGGTTCCATCCCGACGGGTCGCCCCCGTGCTGCGGTAGAGCCTCACCCCAGAAAGGCGGAATGACGTGGGTATGGACATCAATACGATCTGCGTTATTCATGACTCCACCATCCCTCGATCGCCACGACACCGGCAGGGGAGAAATTCTTCCCCCACCCAGAGGGCCTAAGGTCGATGTCATGGCCCAACGTGACCCGTTTTTGAGACAGCTCGGTGAGTTCCTCCGGATCCGTCGGGCAGAGACAGCCCAACCCACCACCGGATCAGGGCATCGACAAGTTCCAGGGCTACGGCGCTCCGAAGTGGCTAAACGAGCCTTCATCAGCCCCGACTACTACACACGCATCGAACAAGCCCGTCTAGCACCCAGCACTCAGACTCTGGATGCCATCGCTCGCGCCTTGGATCTCGATGCTGATCAGCAGCGTTACGCACAACAACTCCTCGCCCGGTTCGCCGAGCCCGGGGAAACGGACCCTTGCACCCAGACCAGCTCTACAGTCACACAGTTGTTGCAAGGCATAACAGGCGTCGCTGCGATCCTGATCGGCCCGGAAACCGCCGTGGTCGACTGGAATGCCCCCGCAACCCAGCTCCTGATCGACTTCAACGAGATCCCGGAAGATCGGCGCAACTATGCCCGACTGTTGTTCGAACACACCACCTTTCAGGCCCGCTTCTGCGATCTCGAAACCATGCAACGCACCGTCATCGGCATCCTGAGGGCCGAACAAACCGCTTCCCCCTCCTCTGAACTGCCTGGCCCTGTCATCGAGCGGCTACTCGCCACAAACGACCTGTTCGCACGCACGTGGGCAGAACATGAAATCAACTGGCCGCACCGGCAACTCAGCTTCAACCTACGCCCCCACACCCACGGCAGCCCGATCCCAGTAACTCAAACGGTCTGGCAAGACGTCGACAACTCACGCCTGAGGCTCCTCCTCCTGGTGACCGATACCCCATGAAGCACGGCACCCAGCCACCCTCCCCAACCGTGGTGAGGTTACGCTGATGCAGTGCCACCCAGTCAGCCAGCGCTTCCGCCTCAGCAGCAACGGCGAGGATGTCGACGAGGACAGCGTCCGTGGCACCGAAGATCGGGGTCGATGTCATCGGGTTCCATGCCGGGGCGGACCGAACGAGCGCGGGCGTTCCCCAGTGATCGGCGGAGCAGGATCGGTGAAGACATTCATCCTCAGGTCGGATGACACGGTGGTCGTCTCCTCACAAGCGTTCGGCAACACGAGCATTCAGCTTCGTTATATGGTGTCTAACATAGTTCATAATGGATGTGACGCAAACCGCGAAGGAGGTCTGGCGATGGAAAAACTGCGGCAAAGAGCCGGTGGACATGGTGCCGGTCGGCACGGGCGAGGGATGTGCGTGTGAGTCCGCGGAGGAGCGACAGTCGCGCACAGATGGTCGACAGCGCCATGGCCCTGCTGCGGCAGAACGGCGCCAGTTCGACGACCATCGACAAGGTGCTGTCACACAGCGGCGCACCGCGCGGTTCGGTCTACCACCATTTTCCGCGCGGGCGGATCCAGCTGATCGAAGAAGCCATCAGCACTGCCAGCGATCGAATGACGACGCTGATCGAGGAGACGCTGCAGGCCGACGACCCGGTGGAGGCCATCGATGCGTTCTTTGCGCTGTGGCGCGATCGACTCGTCGACAGCGATTTCCGATCAGGGTGCCCGATCGTCGCGGTTGCGGTGGAAACCAACGACGAGTCTCCGCACCTGGCACGGTCCGCAGGAGACATCTTCGTCCGCTGGCAGGACGCATTGACGGAACTCTTCCGCAAAAACGGTATTCCCGAAGACCGAAGCCGACGGCTTGCCGCACTCGTCATCGCAGCCGAGGAGGGCGCGGTCGTCTTGTCCCGAGCTCAGCAGAGCACTGCACCGATGGAGGCCGCTACCGCTGAAATCCACGATCTTCTGACCCACACTCTCGACTCGAAACCCTGAAGGAGACAACTCATGTCACAGGACATCTCCGTCGCCCTGCAAGAGGGCGTACTCACCGTCACGCTCACCCGCCCTCAGAAGAAGAACGCCCTGACGAACCCCATGTACTCCGAGCTGGCCGACGCCCTCGAGCGGGCGGAGACGGACTCAGCGGTCCGCGTCGTCGTCCTGCGATCCGAGGGCGACCTCTTCACCGCCGGCAATGACATCGGCGACTTCGCCGCCGAACCGACGGACGCAACGGCCGCCTCGATCGAGGAGAAGCAGGTCCGGCGCTTCATCCGGGCCCTCGTCGATTCCACCACCCCCATCATCGCCGCAGTCCAGGGCAAGGCAGTGGGCGTCGGAACGACGATGCTCCTGCACTGCGACTACGTCATCCTGTCGGAAAATGCGCAGCTCATCACGCCGTTTGTCAATCTCGCCCTAGTGCCCGAGGCCGCCTCGAGTATGCTGCTAAATCAACGCATCGGACACGCCAGAGCCTTCGCGATGTTCGCACTCGGTGAACCGCTGGACGCCCCCGCTGCCCTCGCCGGTGGTGTCGCGAACAGGGTCCTGCCGCAGGCGGACCTCCACGACGAGGCGCAACGGATTGCCGCGATGCTGGCCGTGAAGCCTGCTGGTGCACTCACCGCTACCAAACGGCTCATGCGTGCTACGGAACCGATGCTCGCGCAGATCGAAGCGGAGTCCGCGCTATTCGACGAGAGACTTGCCAGCGCGGAGGCACGCGAGGCCTTCGCCGCGTTCAAGGAGAAGCGCACCCCCGACTTCGTCCAGTTCGCCTGAGTTGGTCACCGTCGGTAGCGCCAACGGCCGGAGGGATCGTCAGTTTCAGAAGTGCTGTGCGCGACTGCTATAGGCCGTGCCCGGCAGCAGTTGTCTTCTCTTTGATCGCCAGGCCTCCCGGCTCCGCGCAGCGATCCTCGGGGTCTCCGCGCTCGACGGTAGCTCGGCCCCGCAGGACCTCGCGATCGGTTTCGGCGCGGTCGAGGTGGGCGATTTCCTGGCGGACGAGCAACACCTTCCGGCTGCTGGGTGTGGGATAGATCCGGTATCTAGCTGTCAGCTTGTCCGGCATGTCCGCGAGGGCGGTCCTGCAGCCGGTAGGCGGTCGCGCTCACCGAGCGAGAAGTCTCTGGGCGGTCTGCAGCGCCAATATAGTGCAAGACCTCTTGATCGAACAGTGCGTTGTGAGCAACGAGCGGTCTGTCCTGTACAAACTGGTGGATGCAGTCATTTCTCGAGCAGGGCGTTGAAGATCTCGGAGGAGCTCGGGTGCGTGTAAATACCAGCTCCCACCCCCGAGGCGGGAATTCCTTGACTCATCGCTAATGCGACCAGGTTGATCAGCTCCTGAGAATCAACGCAGAAAAGACTAGCGCCGAGAATACGATCCTCGTTTTGATCGACCAAGAACTTCGCACGCCCCTCAGACTGCCCCAGAATCTTAGGACGCGGCATGATAGCTACATCAGCAATATCAGAAGCTTTGATCTCCAGGGTATGGCCGAGCTCGTCGGTATGTCTGCGGGCTTCCTCTTCGCCCATGCCAACGGTAGACAATGGAGGATCCAAAAAAACCGTTGCCGGAATGATGCGATCGGAAGCGCTGTACCCACCCTCACCCCACCGATCGGCGAGGATGATCCGGTGGTCGTCATAGGAGACATAGGTGAACTGCGGACCGCCATTGACATCGCCAGCAGCATAGACGCCCTCGACAGAACTGCGTCGATGCTCATCGACGACAACAGCTCCTCGTTCCGTTAGCTCTATACCAGCTTCCTTTAGTCCGAGACCTTCGGTTGCCGGACGGCGCCCAGTGGCAACCAACAAACGTTCGGAGGTGACCGTGAGGCTTCCGTCCGGTCCCTCCACCCTGATCCGGAGATCATTGGCCTCAGTCTCGACGGTCTCGGCCCGGGTCCCGGAAAGTATGGTGACCCCGAGCTGTGTGAGCTGCTTGTAGGCTGCTTGGGCAATGTCTCGGTCGTATCGACCCAGGAAGGTCTTTGCCCCATCAATTACCGTTACCTGGGTGCCGAACTGCGCGAACATCGTCGCGAATTCCAACCCGATCGGTCCGCCACCGAGGATCGCTAGCGATCTCGGACGAGGATCAACCTGCTGGATGGCTGTGGAATCGTGAACACGGGCACCGACGTCAGGATCATCCAACCCGTGGATGCGAGGTTTCACCGGCACGGATCCGGTATTGATGACCACGGTCTTACCGGTGACAGTCAGACGATCGGGGCCGCCGGTGATGTCGACAGTGTGACTGTCGAGAAACCGAGCCTGTCCATCGATGACGGTCACACCCTTTCCCTGTGCCATGTTTAAGTTGGCAGTATTGAGCTGGGCAATAAAGGCATTGCGGTGTTCTCGAGCTGCAGCAAATGCCTCGTCATCCTCGCGGATCTTATGCGAGTCAGTCACTGCTGACTGGCTGGAGCCTCGTGATGGCTGATGTTGACGATACCGGTGTGCCGAGGTCAACAACGTCTTAGTAGGTACGCACCCGATATTGATACAGGTCCCGCCATACATGGACGGGTCTTTCTCGACCAAGACAACACGATCCCCGGCAGCGGCTCGTTTCATGGCAAGGGTCTTGCCGGCCTTACCGAAACCTATTACCAACAGGTCTACAGTCAGACGGGGATCCGAGCCGCCTTTCGGTTCTTGGGGCGGGTTGTCCGACTGAGTTGCGAGATGGTTCATGATTCTCCCCTCACGGATTCCATAAAGAAATGACTGCTATCTTTCATGATTAACAGGGCAACCATACCCCGGTAGCTCGTATTGGAACTGGCGCTGCATCCTAACTGCAGTGAGACTAGGCGAGTTTACCGGTTAATGACGCACCTGAACGTTGCACAGCGCGGCACCCAAGGGGCCGGTATCACGGACCTGTTCCCCGGCCGACGCAAAAACCCGACCGCGAGCAGCTCATACGGTGGTCCTCCGATGGGTGAAACGCCCGCGTAGAGCGAGGCTGATGTAGACAAGACCCACAAGAGCCGGTACCTCGATAAGTGGACCAACAACCCCGGCCAGGGCTTGGCCGCTGGTGACACCGAACGTGGCGATGGCCACGGCGATAGCCAGCTCGAAGTTATTTCCAGCAGCGGTGAACGCAAGGGTCGTGGTGCGTTCGTAGCTCATGCCCAAGCCACGCCCAAGCAGATAACCCCCGCCCCACATCAGCGCAAAGTAAGCCAGCAGTGGCAGCGCGATGCGGGCAACATCGAGGGGATGGGAAGTGATCTGATCGCCCTGTAACGCGAACAGCACGACGATGGTGAACAGCAGGCCATATAGTGCCCACGGCCCGATCTTGGGCAGGAACGAACCCTCATAGGCTTCACGGCCCCACCGTTTTTCCCCGATACGGCGCGAGAGGAACCCGGCCAGCAGTGGGATGCCAAGGAACACCAGCACCGAGGCACCGATCTTCCACGCAGACACCTCGAGGTGAGTTTGTTCGAGGCCGAGCCATCCAGGTAACACCGACAAATAGAACCAGCCGAGTGCAGCGAACGCGATGATCTGGAAGATCGAGTTGAGCGCCACGAGCACGGCGGCGGTTTCACGGTCACCGCAGGCCAGATCGTTCCAGATGATCACCATCGCGATGCATCGGGCAAGCCCGACGATGATCAAGCCGGTGCGATAGGTCGGCAGGTCGTGCAGGAATAGCCACGCGAGAGCGAACATGAGCGCCGGTCCGCCAATCCAGTTCAGTACCAGCGAGGCTGCGAGCATCCGTTTGTCGCCGGTCACCGCATCTAGCCGGTCGTATCGCACCTTCGCGAGCACCGGGTAGATCATTACGAGCAGCCCGAGTGCGATGGGCAGCGAAACTCCCTGCACCTGGACGGTGCTCAGCGCTTCATTAAGGCCTGGCACCACCTTGCCGAGCACTAAACCGCCGAGCATGGCCGTGATAATCCACACCGGCAGGAAACGATCGAGAGTGGACAGCCGCGCCGCGACGGGGCCAGTCGTGTTGCTCACCGCAGCACCTTCCTATTGACATGTATCTATATGTCACTGTGGTCAACTTATAGAAGCCTGTCAATGTGAGGCATAGTCTGGGGTCATGACAGACCAGATGACCCCAGATGCGTGCGAACCTGCAATATCGGTCGACCTTATGCCCGAAGACGAGGCAACACAGCTCTCCGTCATGTTGAAAACCTTGGCAGATCCGATCCGTGTCCGCGTGCTGGCCTATCTTGCCTCCACACCCGCAGGCACCGTGTGCAGCTGCCACTTGCCCGGAAGGCTCGGCATCAGCCAACCCACCCTGAGCCATCACCTCAAGAAGCTCACCGATGCTGGACTCGTCACCCGGGAACAACGGGGACGGTGGGCGCACTACACCGCCCAACCTGACGTGTTGACTTCTCTGGGTGCGCAGATCACACAGATCGGTACGTAATCGATGAGCACGGTCCTTCAAACGGTCGTTTTTGCACCAGGCCCATGGCCAGCTACGTCGTGTGCAGGCCACCGTTGACCGCGTGCCCCTGGCTGTCTCGATAGAGGTTGAATACTTTTTGGGTAGGTGCCTGGCAAGCCGATCAATGGTTCGGCGTTGCCGATCAGCGATCGTGAACCGGGCCTCGTCCAGCCTGTCGTGTTTTTCGGGCAGCTGCTGGGTACCCAGCGGCATATAGCCAACCTCCGCCAGGCGCGCTGATTAGCTGGCGACCAGTTGTCCGGCGCGTTGATGCGATACGTGTAGGACCTGGCCGATGTCTTTGAGTGTCATTCCCTGCTCGCGCATCAGTCGAGCAGCTTCCCGCGACTTTGCCGCGGCCAACGTAGATGCGTGTTCCGCTTCGGCGCGGTACTTGCTGGCCTCTTCCTGAATTTCACGGATCTGTTCCGGGACCCGGACAGTAATTTCTACTCGCACCTGATCCAGGTCTTGTCCGGTCAGGATCGAGATCAATTCCTTGACCATCGTCTCGGCTTCGGTCAGGTTCCGGGCCTGAGTGCCCTGAGACAGTCCATCTACTTCCAGGTGCCAATACCGCCCTGAACGCTGAGCGGTTACTGCGTAGGTCGTCATTTCCACCACTTCTCTCCTAGCTTGGTCTCCGCGGCCTTATAGATGCTGACCGTTGTCAGCTCGTTGATGTCTCGATGACGAGGAACGACGATCATCACTCCGTCCAGATCGTAAATATCGTGGTTACCGCCGGAGCGCGAGAACTCGAAGGTGTACCCGGCCGCTCTGGCCGCTTTGCGGAGCTTCTTCAAAATCTCTTGCTGCCTCGTCATGACACTATTCTACCTGGGCTAGAATCCGACTGCAACAGGGGGTTGAATATTATTACTGGTGTCGTCGGGGCTGGAACCCTCTTCCTGCATCGCCCGTTGCACCGTCCACCGGGAGACACCGTGCAGCTTGCCCGCTTCGGTCATCGACATGCCCGAGTTGACCGCGGCAATCACCGCTGCCTTCCTCTGTCCGGTCGTGGCTCTTTGGCTTCACGCCGAAGACTCCCAAGACGTCCACGACACACTGGCGGAGGCAGGCGTCAAGATCGTAGCGCCACCGTTCGATGGGCCTTTCGGACGCACATTCAGCTTCAGCGACCCGGATGGCTATGTGATCACCATCCACGACAAAGCTTGCCCCCCCCAATTAGTAGGTTCATAAAACATGCATTGACTGGCGATGTGATCTAAAAACATGCCAGCGTATGGCATGTAGCACTGTCACAAGAGATGTGGAGAGGATCTACTCATGTTCCGTCGTTCAATCAAGACTTTCGCCATCGCTTCTGCACTGGCCGTTTCGTCATTGGCTCTCACGGGGCCAGCTGACGCGGCAGAGTGGAAGTTGATCAATACGCAGAAGTCATGCCCCACCATCAGTGGCGTCAAGCAGTGCACGACTACCAAGACTTACAAGCGGACCTCCAAGGGGTGCGACATCCCTGTCAGCAACTACGCAAAATACATGGGATGCATCAAGACAAAGACCACCCACTCCTGAGGTGGGAGATAACCGTCTATAGATGACCGCTTGGTCGGCATTTTGACTTCCTCCTCCCCGTTCACGGGGAGGAGGAAGTCAATCCCGCTTCTTCTAGCGCTGACTCCAGCGGCTATGAACCAGCTCGCTGGATGGCTCGATAGACCGTGGATCGGGCCACCCCGAACAACTCCGCAATCTCCGCGGTCGTATGCTCACCGCCCCGATACAGCGAGACCAAGTGCTTCTCCTGTGACACGGACAGCTTCGGCTTCTTACCTCGTAGACGGCCTTTGGCTTTGGCTACTGCCATGCCTTCGCGCGTACGCAGACGAATCAGGTCAGCTTCGAACTCGGCAACCATGCCGAGCACGTTGAACAGCAGCCTGCCGATCGGGTCCTCCGGGTCATAGACACTGCCGCCGATATCCAGCGTCACACCTTTACTCGTCAGCTCGGCCGCGAGATCGCGGGCATCCGGCAAGGACCTGGCCAGCCGGTCCAGTTTCGTCACCACCAACGTGTCTCCAGCACGTGCAGCAGCCATCGCTTCCCTCAGCCCTGGGCGGGACCTATTGGTGCCCGTGAGGCCATGATCGACATAGATATCCGGTTCAGCAACACCGAGTCGGACCAAGCCGTCTTTTTGGGCAGTGAGGTCCTGTTCAGTCGTCGAGACTCGCGCGTATCCGATCAGCATGTCAACAACTGTACCGGTTGGGCCACCTTCACCGGGCCTTTTTGCGGGCGGGTCTACTGGGAATCAAACAACCGCGGAAACTAGCGATCACTCAACCTGAGCTGGACGCCCAGGAGGTGTCCCAGTGAGGGACCGCCAAACGGGCTTGACACCACGCCTGCAGCCCTGTTGGTCGCTTCACCAGAACGCATTTTTCTTGCCGCCTATCGGACCAATGCTGGATGATCTGATCATGGCTACTAGTGCATCCTCAACTGAGGTTCCCAACATCCCGATCGCAACGATCTACCAAAACTCTGACCAGGTTGCCGGGATACTCCAGCAGATCATGCAACACCCACTGCTGACGGAGGGATCGCGCGAGCTTGCTTCTGAGGATGGCAACGACACAGCAGCCGATGGATCCGCCTCAGGTAAGGGCGAGGGAAGGGCCAATCTGTCGCTCTTAGGCGGCTTCAAGATCAACGCGGAGGCCAAAGCAGGCTTATCGTCGAACTGGACTCAGACCACCGGAACGGCTTCCCGTCAGCAGTTCGTATACTCCCAGGCATACAATCTGCATCTCGTCCGACAGTCCCTTAGGGACAAGAATCAGCTGATATCTCTGGACTCCAGAGAACAGGCAGAAGCGGTACAACCAGGCGCATTTGTCGAGTACACAGCCACATTCGACCCAGCCGAGCTCACGCTCGCCTTAGATGTTATTTCCCCGGAACTCGTCGAAACCATCACGCGTTTTACTGTGAAGCGTGACTACCTCCTCCGCTTCCCTGAAGAAGGAGGTCATGAGGCTCGAGTGAAGCACGCTGAAAAAATGGACATCGAAGCCCAAGCGAAGGGAGAACTTGCCAGAGCGATTACAAACGCTATCAAGGCCGACACCCGGCAGGAAACCACGCGCGAGTACTACGGGCGTGTTGCTACTGAGCCCGAGCTCACACTGATAACGATCTGCGATCTGGCACATTTTATCGTAGATGACCCGGATCGGCTTCTTGATGGCACTTTTACAGTACTCGGCAAGGTCATCTCGCCCATCGAACAGAACATGCCGACGTTTTCCCACAACAAGCTCCTCCGCAACCTCACCCCGGAAGCGCTTGATGATGGCCTAAAAAAGCTACGGGAGTTGATCGATGAGACCTCTGGTCCTGGCCAGACGGCCCCCTCGTATTACGTGGACTTGAAACTTGATTCAAGAGTGCGCGGTTCTTCCATGCGTGTTATACCCCTTGCGATCTATTCCTAATGGACTCGGAAGGCATCGAACTCCCTCCAACATGGTCAGCACGACACCGGTAGAATCCTCAGGTGCCTAACTACGCTCCCCGTTCCCACGTGTTTGTTGATGAGTCCAAGAGCAACGAGTACTACATCGCTGCCAGTGCAGTGGCCTCCAATGACGTCAACGAAACTCGTAAATCCGTGCGAGGGCTTATGCTGCCGGGACAAAAACGCCTCCACTTCAAGGATGAGAAGGACTCGCGACGTAAACAGCTACTCAAGAGCTTCTCTGACCTTGGCGTCGAGGTTTCGATATACGTAGCGGGCGGCCTGAAAGACAAGGAAGCCAGGCCACTATGCTTATCTGCGTTGGCTAAGGATCTTGCGCGATGCGAAGTTGATCGGCTCTACCTGGAGCAGGATGCTTCCACCCTTGTCGTCGACAAGAAGGTCCTAAGAAATACCTTTGCTGAATACTCCCACAGTCCTAGCTACGTTTTCCCCAGGGCCTCAGAGGAACCACTGTTGTGGATCGCAGATGCTGTGGCTTGGTGCTACCAAAGGCGCGGCCCATGGATCCAGCGAGTAGCGCCACTTGTGGATGGCAGGGTCAGGAAAATTGGCTGACCCTGCCCGTTAAATACGCGAGCCAGGCTCGTCGAACCGTCCGGATGACTGCCTGGCTTACTTCTCAGGACTACTGCCCTTCGCATCTCCCATGGTACCTGCTGGGTGGCGCTGACGCGACTGGCTATGAAGGACCATTCGGTCGATTATGCACAGCCCCGCGAGAGGTCGGCGGCGAGCCGAGATACCTGGCGACTTTTGGTGCACCATTCAGTGCATAACCGGCATGTGCAAGTTTATACCTTGGTGGTGAGTTATGCTCCATCATCGGTGTGGTCACTGGCGTAGCCCTGGCTGAACGATCGCGACCGCGACGGCCGCGAGTACGAAGAGCATCACGAACCAGGCGTAGGCGTAGCCCAACCGGTTACGGTTTTGGACCCCAGGAACGATGAAAAACAAGATCCCTAACCAGGGGGCGGCCTTGCTTGCTCCGCGATGAAGCCAGCGCACGGGAGTTGTGACTAGGCGCCACACCGTAACTGGCTGACCCCGCCTCATCCGGTTGGCCTCTTCAGGGAAAAGACTCTGCTGGTTTGGGGGCATCGTTTACCTGCCTAGTCCTGGCGCTCTCGTTCGATGGTGATGTTTCTGAATCGAGGTGATGCTCCGATCTCTCGGAGTTTCAGCTCGTTCCACCGCTGGGCTTGCCCGTCGACGTCCTTCTTCCTGGTGATCAGGTCTCCGACGGCGATCACGTGATCGCCGCGTTTGAACGTTTCGGCGAGACGTTCAAGGTAGCTGTTGGCGTTTTCACTGCCTCTCGAGTTCAAGAAGGCAGGCATGAAGGTGGTCTCCGCGTCCACGTAGTCGCGTTCAGCTTTGCTGTAGTAACGGGGTGTGGAGGCGATCGTGAAGCGAAGCACCGCCTCTCCCCCGCCAGGCTTGTAGCGCAGCTCGGGGTCCTTGGTCAGGTTTCCGATGATCGTCAATGGGATCTCATTCATGGGTAGTTCCCTCCTTCGCAATTCATCTGACGTCTAGACGTCTAGACGTCCTGACTGCTTGTAGTCACGTACAATTTTCTCCGCGGCCGCCATCAAGATCGGATTGACTTTCGTCTTGTTCTCCAAGGCGATCCGTTGAAGCTCCTCATATGTCTCAGTGGGGAGCCTGAGCGTAAACCTTGCCCGGTCGTCTCTTGCTTGCTGAAAGGTGTCTTCGATCTTTGACACTTCCGGCCTGCTCGCCCGTTGTGCTGCGATTTTGTCCCTGAAGTTGCTCATCAATCCTCCAATGCGTCTTGAATCTCAGTGAACACTGAGTCATAGCCCCAGAACTTCGTCGGCCGTTCCCCGAAGGCTTCTCTGAACATCGCGCGCTTGCGCACTGGGGGCAATAGAGCGACCCCAGCACCTTCTAGAGCTTCTACCAGTCCCTGGTAGACGCGCGTGTTGGTCTCAGCCGCGGTCACCAATACCGCAACCGGCACTTCGTTTTTGAGAGCATCAATAGTTGCCCAGGTCCGGTCCATATCCGACAGGGAAGCGTTTGTGGGGATGACCGCAAGGTCTGAGGCGCGTGCAGCCTCAGTGATTACCTGAGGGTTGCCGGGTGGGGTGTCGATGAATATGACCTTCTCCCCCACTGGTTTTTTCAAAGAGGCGATGTTGGCCGGGGCCACCGGATACGGAAGATCGGCGACCGTTGCCCATTGAGTAGCGGATGCTTGCGGGTCCATGTCCCAAATCTCGGCGTCTAACCCTCGGTTGTGCGCCACTTGCGCCAGAAAGACAGCCGATGTCGTTTTGGCACATCCACCTTTTGAGTTCAACAAGGCGATTTTCATTTATTCTCCTTCTGACAGCATGACATCAAACCGTCGTGACGTCATACTGTCACTCTACGGTATTGACAACAAGACTGCTAGCCGTCTTGACGTCAACGTGTCGTGACGTCAAGACGTCCATAGCTCTGGGTGCTGGTGTTGAGCGGCTTGCTCGCTGCCGCAGCGAAGGATGGCTGCCAGGCGGCGGGCTTTGATTCGGCTGGGGGAGGTTTTGCTGGCAGTGACTCGATTGCGGCGTTGGGCGGCGTCTTGGGCGTCTTTGTGCTGTTGTTGTTTCTGGCGTTCCCAGCGGCGTTGTGTCTGAACCGAGGCGGGTTCGATGGGGCCGTCGGGTGTGGTCCAGGAGTTCAACCGGGTGCGAATCCAGGCCCGGATGGAGCGCATACCTACGGCTCCATTGGTTTCCCATATGGTTCCGTCGGGGCGTTGTTCGAGTGCGATGAGCACGTCAGCAACGGTCCAGTGCGCATCAAAAAACGGTTTGAGCATGGCTGCCAACGACTTCATGGTCATTTTCCGCAGTTCCAGCGCCTCGCGCTGGATAGTCAGTGTCATCCGATGCGTGACCTCTGTCAGTTCTCGGTGGTCTGTGGTCTCAGGTGCCGGTGCGGGTGCGTGTTTGGGCCACCATTGGGTTTTTGGATCCTTGGCGCGGTTCGCGAAGACTCGCTGGCAGCGTTCTGCGGTGGTGAGTTTATCCCAGGGACGCTTAAAGGATTTAATACTCAAGCTAAAGCTTGAGGGGGGTGCAATTTCATCCACAGTCCCGGAATCTCCGGTGTTCTGGGGAAGGGGCGTGAGGAAGACATAGACAGGGGCCAAGGCGTCAACCTGATTGCCATCGGAGTCTTTGTGGGGTGAGCGCCCGGAGGCGACCAGTGCGATGAGGTGTTCGTCCTTGAACAGTCGGATCGTGCGTTTGACGAAGTCGCGGCTGTATCCAGTGAGACGGGCCAGGTTTTGGTGGCTCATACACAGAGTGGAGGTGCTGCGCTGGTGCTCGTGTTGCATGACACGCGCTAGGTGCATGGTCTTCTCGTAGCGGTGTCGGTACATGCGGCTGATGCGGGTGTTGTCTTTGATGTGTCCGAGCCATTTGCCGCCGTTGCGTGCGGGGCGGTACCCGGTGGGGGTAACGGAGCGGATGGCGGCGGGGGAGCGGTCCCATTTTTTGGGGGCGCCTGCGGGGCGGTGAGCGTAGGCCGCTTTGGCTCTGCGGGACCGGGTAAGGGTTTCCGGGGAGCGTTTGGCTCGCGTGCCGAAAGAGACACCATTTGTGGTGGCGGTTGCGGGGGAAGTTGCTACACTAGACACAGAACTTCCTCCTTGGCTGGAGAAGTTGCAACATAGATCGGTTCCTTACTGATCGGTTGAATCCCGGCGTGATTGGCGTCAGGGACGGGATTCAAAGGCTTTGGTGGCCCTCCTCTGGGGGGGCCACCGTCTTTTTAAGTTGTTCGTTGGTCTAAGTCTTTAATCGGTAGCTCACGGTCTGAATGACCAGTATCGCGGGCCACCAGTTCTGCGAGGTACGCGGATTTGGTGACACCAAGAGCGTGTGCCTTCGCTTTTGCGGCACGTTGCAGATCAGGGTGCATCTGGAGGTTGAACCCAATAAACTCCCCTGGCTTCTGGCGTGTCGGTGGCTTGCGCATGTGTTCAATATACATGAGTTGTACATCAGTAGCGAGAGGGGCTTGTGCGTGTCGTTCGGATGTCACTCGTCACGATTCGTGAGAGGTACGGGCGGGTACTTGGGATGAGCCGTATACAGTAGAAGCTCGATGACCAGAACGTTGTTAGGTGTCCGGCAGGGCTGGAAATCTGCGTATTGAGCGGTAGGGGGCGGCTGTGAGCATTTCAGCGGCCGCGTTCGATGACTGGCTGGAAGAGCTTGTCGACGGCCAACGCCCGTCCATGCGGCAAGTCGCAAAGATGTCGCATCTTTCTTCTGGGTATCTCTCAGTTGCTCGGGCGCGTGGTAGTTTTCCTGCCGATATCGTCCTTGGAGTGGCTGCCAACTATGGCGCTCATCCGATTGAAGAGCTTGCCCGGTTTGCTGGATATCAAGACCTCTGGCCACAACCTGCCTATCTTCTCAAAGAAGTCCTGTTCCTAGTTCCTGTCCTTGATCTGATGACGGAGCTTCTGTGGCGTGGCGAGCATCCAGGTGTGGACCGGCCGATTGGATCGCGCATCGCGGCTGACGCTCTGAGTCGTTGGTCGGATCTAGCTGTTGCGGGTCATGACGTTGTTTACACGCAACGGAGGCTCGGGTGGGTGTTACCTGTGGCGACAGGTCGGCAGGTGAGGGGCTCATCGCATGAGAGGGC
>NZ_JHEL01000008.1 GCF_000710345.2 Curtobacterium sp. S6
TGTACGAGGGCAGGAGGTTGGTGACGCCAGCACGGAGCTGAGATGCTGGGGGATGTCCGCCCGCTCCGCTATGGGGGCGGTGGTAGTTGTAGTGGATGTTCCAGATTCCGATAGCCGTGTCGCGGGCGTCTTCACTCTCGAACTCTCGGGCGTACAGCAGTTCTTCGGCCAGGATTCTCTGGTAGCGCTCCACCTTCCCGTTGTGTCGGGGCGTGTAGGGCCTGGTCTTCTGGTGGCGCGTGCGGTTGCCGACGATTCGCACGAAGTCGCCTGAGCGGTAGCACGCGCCATTGTCGGTGATGATGCGATGGATGTGCGAAATCCCGTGAGCGGCAAACCATGCCTTAGCTCGGGCGAGGAACGCTGCCGCGGTGGTTCCCTTCTCGTCGGTCAGCGGCTCGGTGTACGAGAGTCGGGAGAATCCGTCGATGGCGGAGTGCAGGTAGGTGTAACCCCGCTTCGACCCAGCTGACTTCGCGCGACCAGCGGTCTTGGCCTGGTCGCTGTCGCGCCCATGAATGCGCCAGCCGCCGCCGTCAGGGATTCGGCCGACCTTCTTCACGTCGAGGTGCACCATATGACCGGGCCAGCGGGCGGTAATCTTCCCTGGCTTGCGGTTGGTATCGCCGCCAGGGTCGATGAATCGCCGTCGGCCAAGGCCGAGCCGGCTCAGGTGTCGGGTGACGGTACGCCGGTTGATCCTGACGTCCAGCTCGGCGAGCTCGTAGGTGATGCGCTGGGCAGACCACTTGTGTTCGCGCCGCCAGAGCTCGATCCGTTGGATGACACAGGCTGCTGTCGCGGTACGGCTGTGGTGGGGCGTCGAGGCACGGTCGTGGAGACCGGCTTCGCCATGCTGTCTCCACCGGTTGACCCACTTCGAAGCGCACGCGCGTGAGATGCCCATCTCGGCAGCTACGTGCGCGATTGGACGGGTCAGGCACCGATTCACGAGCCGGCGTCGGCCTTCAAGGCTCAGCGGAGCATTGGCGTGCGTCACTTGGCAGCCTCCACATTCCGTACCCGCGGGGCGATCATGCGCAGCGTGGGCAGCATGACGAGGAGTGCGAGAGCGGTCAGCGCGGTCGCTGCCCACACGGGCCCAAGGTTGCTCGAGCTCTCGAGCGTTACCGCTCCGAGCGCCGGACCAGCAGCGGCACCGATGTTGAGAGCGGCGGTCGCGTAGGAACCACCCATAGTGGGCGCTTTCGATGCTGCGTAGAGCACTCGAGCGATCAAGGTGCTTCCCACAGCAAATGCCAGCATTCCCAGCAGAAACACCAGGACGAGCAGCGACACGGAATGCCCAGCAAGCATCGCGAGCAACAGCCACCCGACCAACAAGAGCGGCGCGGCCACAACGAGGACCATTCGCGGATGCTGGTCAGACAGTCGCCCGGCAATGCTGACTCCCATGAAGGACCCGATACCGAACAGCACCAGAGCCACCGATACCCACAGCTGGCCCAGACCCGCTGTCCCGGTCACGACCGGCGCGAGGAATGTGAAAGCGGCGAACGTCCCGCCATTGACCAGCGCAGCGAGCAACATCGCCGTGAATAGACGTGACACACGGAGCTGCGCCAACTCGACGGCGAGAGTCGGGCCGTCGTCGGCTTCCTTCTGCGTGCCTCTCAGCTGTGGACGGACCCCGGTGAGGATGCCGATTGCAGCAGGAACGCACAAGAAGGCGACCGCCCAGAACGTGGCCCGCCATCCCAGCGCTGTACCCAGGAGAGCCCCCGCGGGAACACCGGCGACCATGGCGATCGTGGTGCCCGAGAGGAGGATGGCAAGAGCGCGGCCTTTCCGGCTGGGGGCCACGAGGCGGGTCGCGGTGCTGAGAGCGACGGCCAGAAAACCGGCGTTGGCGACCGCAGCCACCACACGAGTTGCGAACAGCACGGAGAAGGTCTCGGCAGTGGCGGCAATGACGTGACAGGCAGCGAAAATCACCACACACCCGAGCAAGGTGCTCCGGGCGGGCCACCGACGGGTGAGAGCTGCCATGGCGGGCGCACCGAGAATCATTCCAACCGCAAAGGCAGAGGTGAGTAGCCCAGCGGTTCCGACCGAGACACCGACGCTGGCGGCGATGTCTGGCACGAGGCCAGCAAGCATGAACTCAGATGTGCCCATGGCGAAGACAGCCAGGGCAAGCAGGTAGAGGGCGAAGGGCATGGAGGACTCCGAGAAACGAGAACGAAAAAAGGGGGAACGTCTCGTCATCACGGCCAGCGCCCAGGGTTCCGCCTAAGAGCCCGCATGGCGCACAAGCGCACGCAGCGGGTTAAGGACTCAGTAGGTCTGGGGGGCTGACGGTGTGACCGAAAGCCCCCTGAGTGTCTGATTCAGGGCACGCCATGCTCCTCACCCTACCGATGCTCCCTCGATAGCGCACATCCTTTGCACGAGCCGCGCGCAAAGGTTGTCGAGTGGAGGTTCGGCCTCGCGTCCGGTGTGGGTGCTCTGGGCCCAACGGTGTTGCTACGGCGCTGTATGCAGTTGCGTTCACCGGCATGTAGCTGTCGCGACGTGAGCTCAATCGACTCCCGCACCCCGGCGTTGGTTCGTTACAGTGTCGGTGCGGTCATCGCTTCCGACGGCCATCTGGCCGGGGGCCTTCTCCTACAGGTTGCAGTCCTCTGGATCGAACGGCCGGAAGCCATACAACGCAGGCCAGATACTGAGTCTGTCGTATGGCATGCTGTACGCCGGAACTAACGGTGTTGCGGGCCCTGAATTCGAAAGTGGACTACGTCTAGTAGCGCGTCGGCTGGCATCGACGGGTAGTAGTTCTCCCGTAATTGCCGCACGTACTCGGCCATGTCGGTGTTTTCCGGAGCACGCACAGCAGCAGCTGTGAGTTTGTTGACTGGAAACCGCTGAATTTTGAGTACGACGCCATCTAGCACCTCTCGTCCGGCGGGATCAAAAGCCAACCACGCCGCACCCACGGTGATCGCCTCGTTCCACCGCACGGTCACAGTCTTAGAGCCATTTAGCACCGCGGCCCTGTGGCGCGGATTGAATTCGATGACCTGTTGCTGAACGGGCATGACACCAGTCTACGGCAACGGCCTAGAGGGTCTGCCGGTTCGGGACGCACTGCCCTCTGCACGGGGGGAGCGCCTGGCACTGGAAATCGGGAACTGCCGAAGCTCGCCAGTCTCAGACAGACCCTCCAGCGTCGACGAGTCGACGCCCTGCCCCACTTCGATTGTCCAGGCACGAGCGACGGGTCGACCGAGGCGATCAATGGTCGCCATGAGCATCTCCGTGCCTCTGCTCTGGGCTTCCGCAGCCTCACTCACTACATCGCCCGCTGGCTCCTGGAAACCGGAGACTTCAGATCCCACCCACGCCCTCTCATGCGATGAGCCCCTCACCTGCCGACCTGTCGCCACAGGTAACACCCACCCGAGCCTCCGTTGCGTGTAAACAACGTCATGACCCGCAACA
>NZ_JHEL01000009.1 GCF_000710345.2 Curtobacterium sp. S6
CTACAACTACCACCGCCCCCATAGCGGAGCGGGCGGACATCCCCCAGCATCTCAGCTCCGTGCTGGCGTCACCAACCTCCTGCCCTCGTACATCTAGGCGTCGCGTTCAAGCATCGTGAGGGTGGTTGCGCAGAGCCGCTCCACCGCCGGGACGAGGCGTTGCGGCAAGATGCTGTCTCCGATGGGTTCTTCCTGTGCCTCACACGCCGCAGCCAAAGCCTTCGGCAATTCATGGGCCATCAAGGAGACTGTGTCAAGCATTCGCTTTTCTCCGAAGCCGCTTTCTCTGGCGAACCGTCTCCAGTGACGACGACTGACCCGCCCGAACCTTTTTTCGCCTCCAATGCTCATTGCGGATGCGCCGAGGCCGTCATCTTTTCCGGGAATTCCGCGGTGGGGGAGGCGTTCGTAAGGAAGTCCCGAAGCAATGTCGTACAGAGGTGCTAGGTGGATATTTCCGTCAGGGGAATGTATCAGGGAGTAGTTCTTGGCGTGAGCATCTGGGGCCCCGAGGAGATAGTTCGCGATGAGGGCCTGCACGAATTTCTCGACATCGTCATCCGAGGAGACCTCCTTTAACAGGGTCATGATTTTCAGGGCCGATGGGCCGCCAGCGGACTCATATTTCTTGTCCGGCAACAGCGAGAACGCTTGGCACAAATCCTCCTGGTGGAGGCGAACCACTCGACGGTCCAGTCGAATTCGGTCAAAGCGCTCTACTACCAAAGCGGCGACTTCGCCAAAAATCGTGTATTCGGTTTTGGCCACTGGCATTCCTAGATTTCCCAAAGCTCGTAGGCAAAGATGTTCGTTCAGTGCCTGGTCCTCCAGATCGTTAATGCCGGGCTTGATGATATGAGTGGTGGGCTCCGATCCTCGAGCTTCGTACCAGTTGCCGTCTTCCTGTCTTAAAGCGAATTTGCTCTGTGCGCCCGCAAGGGACCAGCTCTCTTGGGCCATGACCCAGTTGCTACCCGGCGATTGAATGAGCGATCGCAAACGTCTGGAGATGTCTTGCTCCGACAACGGGACGAGAGCGGAGTCGCTGTGGTCTGGATGGGTCTGAATGCGCTCAGGCATCAGTTGGACGGCCCCCGCACAGTCGTGGCCGATGTGTTCCAGGAGAAGAAATGGGTTTCTCCACGTGCTGAGGCTGAACTCTCGCTGGAGGGACTGTCGAACCGCTTCACCCTCCGGGATGAGCCCCTCGATGAAGGCCATAGCCTGTTTATTGGTATATGGGTCTCTTCGATAGGGCATGGCTACCGACAACGACGCCGACTGGTCTAAGCCGGGCCGATATAGGAGTTTTTTCGCGCCGGATTGCTCTTGCACCAGGTCGGCAACATGTTGTCCGTGGAGAATGACCCTAAGGGTTTTTGTCATGACCTTGACTCGCCGATCTCGTCAGTTATAGCGGTCGGCTTCCCTTGCTCCTGTCCAGTGGAATACGGCTGCTTGTTCAAAGCAGTGGTAATTCCAGAGGGGCGGGCGATGGAAGAAGCTATCTGCTCCTCGAGCGCTCTCCTGATACTCGGATCAAGGTATGGAGAAACACCGTCTCGAGGGTTCTGCGGACGAGTCACAACGGTTGCATCGGCATCCGCAGGGGATGAGGGTGCTTCTTCTTGAGAGGTTGCCGGATAGTCGCCATCCGTAGGCTCGCAGAACATCGTCGTGTCCAACGCCCTCATGAGGGCAAAGATCTTGCTCATCTCCGCCCCAGTCCGTTTGCCCTGTTCAACGCCAATCAGCCAGCTACGCGAGACACCTGCCCGATCGGCTAGCTGGTGTTGAGTAAGGTTTCGGTCGATCCGTATGTCGCGGATGAACGCGCCTAGTTCTCGTGCGTTGCGGATTTTCCAGAACATGTTCGTCTCCCAGGGCCAATACGTATCGTTGACATACGTAAACATTCTTCAATGTAGACGTTCTGCGACATTTTATAAAGTCTACGAACGTATACCTCCTGTCCGAGCGGCGCATCAGCTACGCGTTTCGAGACCCCCGTGCCCGGCGTACCCCACGGGCCCTCTGGCGATGCCCTCGCCCGAGACGTGTCGTGTCCTGCGGTTGTGCAGTCGGCGGTCCGCCGGCCGATGTCATACTCCCCCCACATTCTGGAACGGCATGACAGTGACCCCCCTCATGCCCTTACCCTAAAATCAGCGTTACGTGGGCCACCGCTGTGGTCACCGTCTGACCCGAAAGGAGCGCGCATGGCTCGACAGGAGAACACCGAGACCGCGATGGAACGAGTCCACTTCAGGTTTCCCGAGGAACAAATCGACGCCGAGGCCCTGCGCGGACTGGCGGCCTCGGAACAAGATCACCCGGCGGCCATGCGCTTGTTCCGCCAGGCTGATCAGGATGCCGAGGGCTCCGCCGAACCCGGGCTCCGGTTGCGCATCTACCTGCGCGAGTCCATCGCGCTCGCCGATCTCCTGCCGACCCTTCAGAACCTCGGGCTTCGCGTCATCGATCAGGTTCCGTACCGGGTCAAGGACGAACAGGGTGGCCTGGTCTCGCTCTACGACTTTGGCGTGACCTTCCCCGAGGGAGTCGACCCGGACAAGGTTCTGCCGCTCCTGGAGGATTCGCTCTGCGCGGTGCTCACGGGACGGGCCGAGGCCGGTTCCGCGAACCGCCTGGTGACCATCGAGGCGCTGTCCTGGCGGACCGTGGCCGTATTGCGGGCCTACTGCCGGTACCTGGTCCAGCTCGGGACCGGGCACTCCACGGATTTCATGGCCGACACGCTCGTGGCCAACGCCAAGGTCACCAAGCTGCTCGTCGAGCTCTTCGAAGCCGGCCACGATCCCGAGCGGGGCAAAGACCTCGACGCGGAGCAGCGTCGCCAGGAACAGGATTCCATCCGGGAGCGCATCGAGGAGGCCCTCGACGACGTCGCCGGCCTGGCGCAGGATCGCTTCTTGCGCACGATGGCCGAGGTCATCGCCGCAACCGTGCGAACCAACGCGTACCTGGGCAAAGAGACCATCGCCCTGAAGCTGCACCCCCGCGAGATCGACGAGGCGCCCCTTCCACGACCGGCCTTCGAGATCTGGGTCTACGCGCCGCGCGTCGAGGGCGTGCACCTGCGTTTCGGCGCGGTCGCCCGCGGCGGTCTGCGCTGGTCGGACCGCCCGCACGATTTCCGCACCGAGATTCTGGGCCTGGTCAAGGCGCAAATGACCAAGAACTCGGTGATCATCCCGACCGGCGCCAAGGGCGGTTTCTTCCCCAAGAACGCCCCGGGGCGCGACGAGGACCCCGAGGGCTACCAGCGCGAGGGCGAGGAGTCGTACCGGCTGTTCATCCAGTCGCTCCTGGACGTGACGGATAACCTGCAGCTCACCGATTCCGGCGAGCACCAGGTCGTTCACCCTGACGGCGTCGTGATCCTGGACGGCCCGGATCATTACCTCGTGGTGGCCGCCGACAAGGGCACCGCGACATTCTCCGACTTCGCCAACTCGATCTCCCAGGAGAACGGCTTCTGGCTGGGCGATGCCTTCGCCTCGGGCGGTTCGGTGGGCTTCGACCACAAGGAAATGGGCATCACCGCCAAGGGCGCGTGGGAGTCGGTCAAGCGCCACTTCGCCTCGCTGGGCGTGGACTGCCAGTCGGAGGATTTCACCGCGGTGGGCATCGGCGGAATGGCCGGCGACGTCTTCGGCAACGGCATGCTCTTGTCGGAGCACACCAAGCTCGTCGCGGCCTTTGACAGCCGCCACATCTTCCTGGACCCGAATCCCGACGTGGCCCGGTCCTTCCAGGAGCGTCGCCGGCTCTTTGACCTGCCGCGCCCGTACTGGACCGACTACGACGAGTCGCTGATCTCCGAGGGCGGCGGGGTGTACAAGCGCACCGACAAGTCCATCCGGATCACCCCGCAGGTCCGCGAGGCCTTGGGCCTGGCGGACGACGTCGCCAGCCTGTCCCCGGCGCAGTTGGTCTCGGCGATCCTGCGGGCGCCCGTCGACCTGCTATACACCGGCGGCGCGGGAACCTACGTCAAGGCCTCGAGCGAGCATCAGCGTGACGCCGGGGACGCCGACAACGACCTGTTGCGCATCGACGCCTCCGACCTGCGGGTGCGGGTCATCGGCGAGGGCGGCAACCTGGGCCTGACGCAGCTCGCCCGGATCGAGGCGGCGCAGCGCGGAATCCTGGTCAACACGGATGCCGTGGACAATTCCGCCGGCGTGGAGACCTCCGACCGCGAGGTGAACCTGAAGATCCTGGTGGATCGCCTGATCGAGAAGGACCACCTGGACCGCGAGGAGCGTGCCGGGTTCATCGAGGCGCAAGTGGACGAGGTGTCGGACCGCGTGCTGTGCAGCAACCGCGATCAGAACATCGTCCTGCAGGCCGAGCGGCTCGGAACGCGTCCGACTAACAGCTCCGCGATCCGGTTCCTGCACTTCCTGGAGGAACACGCCGGGCTGAACCGGGCCGTCGAGTTCCTTCCGACGGACGAGGAACTGGCCCGCCGCCGCAACGACGGGGAGCGGTTCACCAGCCCGGAGCTGTCGGTGATGCTGGCTTACTCGAAGATCGAGGTCACCCAGGCGCTGCTCGACGACGGATTCGGCGACGACCCCTGGTTGGCCCAGATCCTCAAGGAGTACTTCCCGACCGCCGTGACCGAACGTTTCGGCGACCACTTCGATAGCCATCCGTTGCGGCGGGAAATCATCTGCACGCGCGTGGCCAACGACATGATCGACACCGCGGGCATCGTCTTCGCGTATCGCGTCATGGAAGAGACGGGGGCGACCGCGTCGACCGTGGCCAGCGCCTTCCTCATCGTGCGGGAGCTCTTCGACCTGCATCGCCTGCGTGAGTTGCATCGGGAGATCCCCGCGGACGCCGACCCCGAGGCGTGGCGGACCGTCATCCACGACATCCAGCGGTTCACGGACCGCGCGGTGCGCTGGGTCGTTCGACACGGCCTTAAGTCGCGGACCGAGGATGCTGGGGAAGACGTCATCGGCACGGTCATCGACGAGCTGAGGCCGGGCGTCGAGCTCCGGGAGAACATCGCCGACTTCATGAGCGAGGACGCCGTGGCGAACCTCCGCGATCGCCGCGAGAAGGCGCGAGCCTGGGGGCTCCAGGACGAGCTCGCGGCGGCCTGGGCCGGGCTGTGGGAGACCCTTCCGGTCTTGGACATCGGGCTGGTTTCTCGGACGACGGGCGCGGACCTCCGGGAGACCGCGTTGGTCTTCTTCGCGATCTACGAGCGGTACTCGGTGCACGCCCTCTTGGACGCGATCACCGATCTGCCCCGCGTGGGCCGGTGGGAATCGATCGTCCGGGCGGCCCTGCGCGCGGACCTGTATCGAGCCGCAGAGTCCTTCACCGAGCGCGTTGTCTCGGACCTCGCGGGCTCCGGCGGAACGCTGCCGAAGGATCCCGCCGGGGCCAGGAAAGTGCTCTTGGCCTGGGAGGACGCGAATCCCTCGGCGGCGGCCGGGTTGCGCCGCCTCACCGACGAGATGGCCGAGGACATTCGCGACGCCGCGGACGGCGAACAACCGGTCGATCTGGCGACCATTTCGGTCGCGGTGCGGACGTTGCTGAATCCGCGCGGAGAGTTCTGACCCATCCGGTCCCGCGGCGCCATTCGTCCCGTGACGAGTGGCGCCGCGGGCGCTTAACCACTTAATCGCGACAGTGACGAGGGACAATGACGACCCATCAGCGCAACGCCGACATCCGTGATCTCGCGGCAACGCTCGGATCACGCCTGCTCACCGACCCGGACCGCATACGGGACTTCATCGACGACCGATCGATCGCCGAACCGGAGGGCATGCCCGTCGGCGTGGTCCTGGCGGGCTCGGCCGAGCACGTCTCGGCGGCCCTGCGCTGGGCGAACCAGACCAAGACGCCGGTGTCGGTCAGGGGCTCGGGTTCGGGCCTGTCCGGCGGCGCCCTGGGCTACCCGGGCGGTCTCGTGGTGTCCCTCGAAGCGATGAGCTCGATCCTGGCCATCGACGCCGAGAACCGACTGGCCGACGTCGAGCCCGGCGTCGTGACCTCGGACCTCGACGCCGCGGCCCGGCAGCACGGGCTGTTCTTTGCCCCGGATCCCGCGAGCTCTCATCTCTCGTCCGTCGGGGGAAATATCGCGACCGACGCCGGGGGCCTGCGGTGCATCGCGCACGGGACGACCGCGGCGGCGGTCGCCGCCCTGGAAGTCGTGATGGCCGACGGCAGCGTCATCCACACCGGGGCCAGGACCATCAAGAACGCGACCGGGCTGAATATGACCCCGCTGTTTGTGGGCTCGGAAGGCACTCTGGGCGTCATCACCCGGGCGACCGTGAGGCTTAAACCGGTCCCGGAGGGTGTGCCGAGGACCTTCTACGCGAGCTTTGACGACCTCGAATCCGCGGGACGGGCCGTGACGGCGATCGTCTCGACCGATCCGCGCCCCGAGGTCCTGGAGCTCATCGACGCGATCTGCGCCCGTTTGATCGAGCGGTTCGAGCCGAGGGGCCTGCCCCAACCGGAGGCCGCGTTGCTCCTCGGGCAGACCGTCGGTCCCACGGCCCAGCGCGACGCCGACATCCTGGCGGCGACCTGTGAGCGGCTCGGGGCCACCCGGACGCACGTGCAGGAGGGAGACGACCTGCTCGAGGCGCGGAGGCTCGCCAACGGTGCGCTCATGGCCGGAAAATACGCGGTGCACTGTGACGTCGGGGTCCCCGTGGCCCAGCTGGTCGAGATGATGCGCGGCATCGAGAAGATCGCCCGGGAAGCCGGTCGCGGGGTCAGCATCCTGGCCCACGCGGGGGACGGGAACCTGCACCCGGCGGTCGAATCCGACGAGACGCCGGAGGACCGGGCCAAGGCGGAAGAGGTCGTCGACAGGATCACCGAGCTGGCCATCGGCATGGGCGGGGTCATCTCCGGGGAACACGGCATCGGCTCGCTCAAACATCGCGAGCTCCCGCTGCAATTCGACGAACCGACCCTGCGGGCACAGCGTGCCCTCAAGGCGGCCCTCGACCCGAACGGAATCCTGACGCCGGGCCGAGGGATTTAGCCCCGGGCTGTGGGTTACGCCTCCGCGAGGAGGCGTTCCGCCGCCCGCTCGGCGATCATGATCGTCGGCGCGTTGGTGTTCCCCGTGGGGATCGACGGCATGATCGACGCGTCGACCACGTGAAGGGCTTCCGTTCCCTTGACCGCCAACCGGTCGGGGTCCACCACGGCGAGGGCATCCGTGCCCATCGCGCAGGTGCCCACCTGGTGGTGGTACGTGACCACCGAATCGCGCACGTACTCCTCGAGCTCCTCGTCGGAGACCTCGGGGCCGGGCCAGATCTCCCGCGCGCCCCATGTCCCGGCGAGGGCCGGCTGCCGACCGATCTCGCGGCAGTGCCGCACCGAGGCCACGAGGGCGTCGACGTCGGCGCGCTCGCTCAGGGCCGCGAGATCCACCGCCACCGGGTCCGTGAGCTCCGACCCGGTGAGCGTGAGCGATCCGCGGCTCACGGGCCTGACGAGCCCACCCAACATGCTGAAGCCCTTCTCGGGCCCGCTCATCTCGCCCTTGGCATAGCCCTCCGAATACATCGGGACCGAAAAGAAGATCGGCTGGGTGTCCGGGACCGGCAGATCGGGCCGCGACTTGGCGAAGAGGTGCACCTCCGCGGGGGCGACATTGGGGTCCGGCAACGGATGAGACTCCTCGGTCGCAAAGATCACCGGGGAAAGCAGGTGGTCGTGCAGGTTCTTCCCGACGCCGGGAACGTCCGAGACCGTGTCGATGCCCAGGTCCTCGAGCTCCTCACGGGGCCCGACCCCGGAGCGGAGCAGGATCTCGGGGCTGCCCAGGGCGCCGGCGCTGAGCACCACGGTGCCCGCGCGCACGGACTGGACCTGGCCGTCCTTCTCGAACTCGACCCCGACCGCGCGGATTCCCTCGAAGAGGATCCGGCGCACCCGCGCCTCCGTCACGATGGTTAGCGAAGGATTCTCGGCCACAGGCTCGAGATAGGCCTGCCACGAGTTGAAGCGCTCGCCATCGCGGACGTTGAGCTGCATGCGGGACACGCCCTCGGGGTCGCCCGAGTTGTAGTCCTCGTTCAGGGGGAACCCGGCCTCCTGGGCGGCGTCGAGCATGGACTCCTGAATCGGATTGCGCTCGAAGTCCCGACGAACGTCCAGCGGGCCGTCGGTTCCGTGCAGCTCGGAGGCGGGGCCGTCGTAATTCTCGATCGAGACGAAGTACGGGAGCACCTCGTCCCAGGTCCAGCCGGGACACCCGCGGTACGCCCAGGCGTCATAGTCCTGGCGCGCTCCCCGGACCCAGATGCAGGCATTGAGCGCGTGGGATCCGCCCATGACCTTGCCCCGGGGGAGGTGGATCTGTCGGTTCGAGCATCCGGGCTGCTGGACGGTGAAGTAGTTCCAGTCTTCGGGGCTGTGCCAGATCTTGCCGAGGTCGTAGAGGTGCCGGATGTCAGGGTTGGTTTCGGGGCCGCCGGCCTCCAGAAGCGTGACGGTCGAACCGCCATCCAGGAGCCGCCGAGCCAGGACGTTGCCGGCCGAACCGGCGCCGACGATCAGGTAATCGCTCGTGGTCATGATGCCTTCCCTCCGCTGATGATCTGGGGGACGCCGAGGGCCTTGAGCCCCTCGACGCCGAATTCGAGCCCGTAGCCCGATTGCTTGATGCCGCCGAAGGGGATCCGAGGGTCGACGCCGCCGTGACCGTTGATCCACACCGTTCCGGCCTCGATCCGCTCGGCGATCTCGTGGGCACGCGTCGTATCCGAGGACCAGACGGACGCGCCGAGGCCGACGTCGAGCGAATTGGCGGCCTCGATGGCCTCCTCGACGGTCCCGTACCGAATGATCGGCAGCGCCGGGCCGAACTGCTCCTCGACGACGAGCGGGTTGCTCGGATCGATGTCGGCCACCAGGGTGGTCGGGTAAAAGAACCCGGCCTGGTCCGCCTCGGGGTCGCCGCCCATCAGCACGCGGGCGCCGTCGGCCTTGGCGGCCTCGACCAAACGGTCGACGATCTCGTACTGGGCCCGATTCTGGAGCGGCCCGAGCACGTTCTCCTCCTCGAGGCCCACGCCCATCGGCATGGTCTGAGCAAATTCCACGAGAGCGTCGCACACCTGGTCGTAGATCGCGTCCGGGACGTACAGCCGCTTGAGGGCCGCGCACGTCTGGCCGGTGTTGATGAAGGCGCCCCAGAAGAGCCCCTCCGCGATCTCCTGCGGATTCACGTCATCCAGGACGATGCCCGCGTCATTGCCGCCGAGTTCGAGTGTGAGCCGCTTAATGGTTCCGGCCGAAGACTCGATGATCTTTCGCCCCGTCGCCGTGGAGCCGGTGAACATGATCTTGTCGACCCCGGGGTGCTCGCTCAGGGCGGCCCCGATCTCGCGCTCGCCGGAGACCACCTGGACCAGGTCCTCGGGCAACACCGTGTTGAGCACGGCTGCCAGGGCCAGGACGCTCAGCGGCGTGTACTCGGAGGGCTTGACCACCGCGGTATTTCCCATGCGTAGCGCGGGGGCGATCTGCCAGATGGTGATCATCATGGGCCAGTTCCACGGGCCGATCGCGCCCACGACGCCGATCGGGCGGTACTGCAGGGTCGCGTGCGTGGCGTCGTCGTCGACCAGCGTGGTGGTCTCAAGCTCGAAGCCCGCGTTGGCTCGGAGCCACATCGCGACGGCGCCGACCTCGAATCGGGCGTTGGGGCCGTTGAGTGGCTTGCCCTGTTCCCGGGAGAGCAGCTCGGCGAGTGGCTCGGCGGCGGCCTCGACGGCGTCGGCCGCGCGCAGAAGCACCTCGCTGCGTTCCCGATGACTCGTGCGTCCCCAGCCGCGTTGCGCCTCGCGGGCCCTCGCGACGGCTGCATCGAGGTCGTCCGCGGTGTGACGGGGCGCGCCGCCGATGCGCTCCCCGGTGGCGGGATCGTGGATATCGCGTCCTTGTTGTCCCGCATCGACGAGGGACAACAGCTCGGCGTAGGTGGTGGGTGACGTGGTCATGAAGACTCCTCGCATTGGGGTAGGGCTGTCTTCATCCTCTCGGCCGTGGGCGCAGATGGGTTGCCGCACAGCGCAGTCCTCTTGGCCCACAGTGTGGTCTGCATCACCGTGATGATAATTTGAACGAGGGCGAGTCGTGAGGTGACCGCCGTCCCATCGCGGCAACGGGGCCGCGATGACGTTTCCGTGAAAGGTGATGACGTGACGAACGTTCGGGAAGACTCCGCGCACGCGGGAGCCACGGGACTGACCCGCGACCAGTGGCGTCGCTTCGCCGCAGAATTCTTTGCGCCGCTCCGGATGACCTTCCCTCCGGGCCAGGACTTCAGCGCCGATGTCCACCACGTGGCGGTCGGCGACGTGCACCTGCACGACATGGTCACGGGCGCCCACACCGTGACCCGCAGCCCGGACCTCATCGAGCCCGACGCCACGCGGTACTGCAAGCTGAGCCTGCAGCTCGAGGGCCGGTCCGGTCTGACGCAGGATGGCCGCCAGTGCGTTCTTCACCCCGGGGACCTGGCCCTGTACGTCACGCAGCGACCCTATGAGCTCTCCTATACCGAGCCCCAGCACTCCCTCGTGGTGCACTTTCCGGCCTCCGACGTGCAGATGCATCCCGAACAGATGCGCGCCGTGACGGCCCGACCCATCAGCCGGGAGCACGGTCTGGGGACCGTGGCCGTACCGCTGTTCGAACAGGTGGCCCGGAACATGGACCTTCTGCACGGCCCCCACGCGATGAACCTGATCCGGTCCGCCCTCGACATGCTGGTCACGGTCCTATCCTCGGAGAGCCTCGAGAATGGTCGGGAACCCGCCGAGGGGACGCTCCTGCACGAGGCGATCTCCCTGATCGAGAACCACCTGGACGACCCGTCCCTGGGGCCGAGCCGCATCGCCGAGGAGCTGTTCGTCTCCCTGCGCCAGCTCCACAGCAGGTTCGCCGCGCACCGCCTCACGGTCGCCTCGTATATCCGAAACCGACGGTTGCAAGCGATTCGGCAGGACCTGTCCAACCCTCTCCTGGCCGGGGAGACCGTCCACACCATCAGCGCACGATACGGGCTCCTGGACCCCTCGCACGTGAGCAAGGCGTTCAAGGCCGAGTACGGGGAATCCCCGTCGTCCTACCGCGCCCGGATCTTCCGGGACGACGCGGCCTGAGCCGCGCCGCCGGAAGTGGTGGTTTTGTGGTGGCTAAGCCTCCGCCAGCCGGCCGAAGGCGAGGGTCGCGAGGGCCGCCGACTGTTGGGGCAACACGGCGTCGTCGAAGCGGACCTCGGCCGAGTGGTTCATCGGCTGGTTCCACACGTCCTCGATCGGGTACGAAGCCCCGACGAACATGAACGTTCCCGGGACCTCTTCCAGGACGAAGGAGAAGTCCTCCGAGCCCATGCGCGGCTCGGGAACCTCGACCACGGCGTCCTCGCCGAAAACGTCGCGGAGCCTTTCGGCGGAGCGCTCGGTTTCCCCGGCGTCGCAGACCGTCGGCGGGTACAGCGTCGTGAACTCGACCTCGGCGGTGCACCCGTGGGCCTCCGCGATGCCCTTGGCGAGGCGGTCGATCATCACGCCGAACTGGTCTCCGGACTCGCGGGTCATGGCGCGGACTGTCGCGCCGAGGCGGGCGTCGTCGCCGATCACGTTGACGGCCGCGGTTCCGGCCTGCAGCTGGGTGATCGTCGCGACCACCGGGTCGAAGACGTTGAACTGGCGCGTGACCGCGGTCTGGATCGCCGTGGCGATCTCGGTCAGGGGTGCCACCGGATCCAGCGCGGAGTGCGGTGCCGAGCCGTGGCCGCCCTTGCCGTGAACGACGACGTGCAGGTTGTACGCGCCGGCCATGACTGTCCCGGAGCGATGCATGAAGGTTCCCTGGGGTGCGGGGGCCACGTGGAAGCCGTACGCCGCGACGGGACGCTCGCCCGTGACGTCCAAAACGCCTTCCTCGATCATCGGGGCGGCGCCGCCGGGGCCTTCTTCGCCGGGCTGGAACATGAAGATGACCTTGCCGGGCAGCTCGCTCTGGTGGGCACTCAGGAGCTTGGCCGCGCCGACGAGCCCCGCGGTGTGCAGGTCGTGGCCGCATGCGTGCATCGCGCCGTTGGTCGAGGCGAATTCCTCACCCGAATTCTCCTCGACCGGCAGGGCGTCCATGTCGCCGCGCAAAAGCACGGTCGGTCCCGGCTTCTTCCCTTCCAGGACGGCGGTCACGGAGGTGACGTTGGTGCCCCGGTGAATCGTCAACGGCAGACCCTCGAGGGCCTCGATCACGGCGTTCTGCGTCCAGGGCAGATAGTTGCCCAGCTCGGGATGTTGGTGCAGGGAGCGTCGGAGATGGCTCAGCTCATCCGCCAGGGACGTGGCCTCCGAGAGGAAGTTCGGTGTGTGCTGTGCCGTGGGGTGACTGTCGGCCATCTGAATGCTCCAGACCTAGTAGTTTGCTTGCCTATACATCTTGTGGCGGAATGTCGGCCGTGTCCAGGAGCACAGACGACCGTGGCCGGGCCCTGCGCTCTGGTGCGCGGGCCCGGCCACGGGTCGGGGAGCCGTCTTCTCGGGGATCGCGGGGCGTTACTGGTCGGTCAGGATCGGCTCAAAAAATTTGGACAATTCGTTTGTGGCGGACAAGGGAAGCACCGCCGAGACGTACTGATCCGGCCGCACGACCACCACGGCGCCCTCGCGGCTGACCTTCCGCTCGGCGAAGATGTCCTCGTCCGGCAGGGTCGCGTAGATCTTCTCGAGGTATGTCAGCTCGAAGGGGCCCACCACGGGCTTGAAGGCCCCGGGGACCTCGTTGATGTCGATCTCCACGTGCGGTTGCTGGTAGATGACCTTGGTATCGAAGACGGCGTCCTCGTCCGCGTCCTTCGGGGTGTATCGCACCCGGGGTGAGGCCGGGTCATGGGCGAACCACTCGGCGAATTCGCTCAGCCGCGAGGGCTGCCCGGGCGCCGGCGAGTCCGCGAAGACGTAGATGCGCCAGCGGCCGTCGGCGGTGGCCTCGTGGCCGATGTGCCGCGGCACGGCGTCGCACACGCGCTTGGCCCGCGCGGACTGGAAGCGCTTGCCGATGGGGAACCCCTCGGCGAGCTCCTGGTGGGTCGATTCGCCGGTGATCATGGACGGGGTGTACTGGGTCATGAATCCCGCGGGGAATTCCGCGGTCTTGACGTAGAAGTCCTCGAGATACGTCTCGTCCGGCAGATCCTCGGGCTTGGCCGCCATGAGGGTCGACCATTCCTTGTCGAAGTCGATCAGGTTCTTCGCGATGACCTGGCGTTCGGCCGAGTAGGTGCTCAGGAGAGACTCCGGGCTCGTGCCGGTCAGCACGTGGCCGAGCTTCCAGCCCAGGTTGAAACCGTCCTGCATGGACACGTTCATGCCCTGGCCGGCCTTGGCGGAGTGGGTGTGGCAGGCATCCCCGGTGATGAAGACGCGCGGGGTCTGCTCGTCGGTGCGTTCCGCGGGGACGTCGTCGAACTTATCCGTCAGGCGATGCCCGACCTCGTAGACGCTCTCCCACGCCACGTTCTTCACGTCCACCGAATAGGGGTGCAGGATCGCGTTGGCCTTCTCGATGATCTGCTCGATCGTCGTGTTGCGCACGGCGTGGTTGTCGTCCTCGGCCACCTCGCCGAGGTCGACGTACATGCGGAAGAGGTGGCCGCCTTCGCGGGGAATCAGGAGGATCGAGCCGTGAATCGACTGGATCGCGCACTTGGTGCGGATGTCGGGGAAGTCCGTGTTCGCCAGGACGTCCATGACGCCCCAGGCGTGATTGGCCGAATCACCGCGCAGCGTGCGCCCGATCGAGCGCCGCACGGGGCTCCGGGCTCCGTCGCACCCGACCACGTACTTGGCGCGCACGGTGCGTTCTTCGCCTTCGCGCTCGCCGGCCGTGTACCGGAGCCGCGCAACGACCGGATAGTCTCCCTCGCCGGTGTTTTCGAGGTCCAGAAATTCGATGCCAAAATCCGGTTCGATGCGGCCGGGTGAGCGACGGGCGTATTCGGCGAAATGGTCCAGCACGCGGGCCTGATTGACGATCAGGTGGGGGAATTCGCTGATCCCTTGGGGGTCGTCGGCCGGGCGACCCGTGCGGACGATGTTCTCGGGGTTCTGCGGATCCGGCTTCCAGAAGCACATCTCGGTCAGGTGATAGGCCTCATCGATGATGCGGTTCGCGAAGCCGAAGGCCTGGAAGGTCTCGACGCTGCGGGCCTGGATTCCGTCGGCCTGGCCGATTTCGAGGCGCCCGGGCCGACGCTCGATGATGCGGGTGTTGACGGTGGGGAATTGGGAGAGCTGCGCCGCGAGGATCATGCCCGCCGGGCCTGTGCCGACGATCAGGACGTCCATCTCATCGGGGAGTTCCGCGGATCGGTCGAGCCCGAATCCCGCGGCCTCTTGGATGGTCGGATCGCCGGAGACGTATCCGTGATGGTGGAACTGCATGGGCGCGGAACTCCTTCCCCCAACCTCGATGTTGGAGCAATGATTGATTCGGCGTGTTCTCTATGAGAACGTTGAGTTCTCATTCCGAATATCTCCAAACCATATACGACCCCGATCACATGTGGCAAGGATCTCAGGAGGCAGATCATGGTGGAATCCATAGGCAGGCCGGCGGCCTCGCAGACACTGAGCCGGGGGCTCCACATCCTGGAGATCATGGCCGATGCGCCGGGGCCGCTGTCGATCGACGACGTCGCCTCCTCCCTAGGGGTGCATCGGTCGGTGGCCTACCGGTTGATTCGAACCCTCGAGGATCACGGGTTCGTGAGCCGTCGCGGGGCGGGGCATTTGGTGCTCGGGACTCGGTTGGCGGCGCTGGCGGGCGGCGTCGAGCGAGACCTTCAGGCGGTCGCGGTGCCCGAGCTGACCCTCGCGGCGCGCGACTTGGGGATGACCTGTTTTCTGGGCGTGCACGACCGGGATGAATGCGTGACCTTTTCGAGCGTCGAGCCTCCCCGGGCGGTCGCGGTGGTCGCGCAGCGCCCGGGTACTCGCCACCCGGTCCGCTTGGGGGCGCCCGGAAAGGCGATCCTCTCGCAACTCCCGTCGGAGCAATGGCCGGAGGATGTCACGGAGGACGACCTCGAGCAGATCCGCCTGGTGCGCGAGCGTGGGTGGGCCGAGACCTCGGACGAGGTCATCGAGGGCCTCCAGTCGGTGGGGGTGCCCCTGGCCCTGTCGGGCGGTCGGGTTGCCGCGCTGGCCGCTGTCTTCGTGGGTGCCGGTGACCGGGGACGGATCGCCGAGAGACTCACGGCCGCGGCCGAGGCGATTCGGCGCGCGTCCCCGGAGGTGTGACGCGCCGCGAGGGGTACCGCGCGGCATAACATTGCATGCCTCGCAATAATAGTGGAAGACAATATATTTACGACGTGTGCTGTATCACATAGGCGGGCTATTAAGTGTCGCATGACGCGACTTAACACTCTTTGGATGCACCGTGTTTACCTGACGGCAGGGGTCGGTTTACGCCTGGTCGCGAACATGATTCTTCGTGAGTATTTCAAGCATCCCCGGCCTCGAGAATAGCGAGCCGGACTATGAGGTTCCGAAGCGTCGGCACCGGGTCAGGGCGAGCCGCGTCCTGCTCGGTCTGGCGCTCGTGGTGCCCAACGTCCTGCTCCTGCTGGTATTCACGTACCGGCCGCTCGTCGACAATATTCGGCTGTCATTCTTTAGCTGGAATATTGCCTCTACTCGGCCCGCCACATTCATTGGTTTGGGTAACTATATCGAATGGTTTACCACGCCGGAGAGTTGGCAGATTCTTGGTCAGACCGCCGCGTTTACGGTCATCGCGGTTCTCGGCTCGATGGTTCTCGGTCTGGCCCTCGCGATGCTTTTGGACCAGCCCCTCCGCGGGAGGAACGTGGTTCGGTCGCTTGTCTTCGCCCCCTACGTCATCTCGGGGGCGGCTGTCGGCGTCGCGTTCCAGTTCGTGTTCGACCCCGGATATGGGTTGATTCAAGACCTGCTCGGGCGCATCGGGCTGGATTCGCCGCAGTTCTACACGGACCCTTTCTGGGCGATGGTCATGATCACCTCGACTTACGTGTGGAAGAACCTCGGCTACACCTTCGTCATCTATCTGGCAGCCCTCCAAGGCCTGCGCCAAGACCTTCGCGAGGCCGCGGAGATCGATCGGACGTCACCGTGGCGCACGTTCGTCCGGGTGACCCTGCCCCAGCTCAGGCCCACGACGTTCTTCCTGTCGATCACCGTGCTCCTGAACTCATTCCAGGTCTTCGACATCATTCAGGTCATGACCAAGGGCGGCCCGTACGGAACCTCCACCACGACGCTGGTGTACCAGGTCTATCAGGAGACCTTTGTTAACAATCGCGCCGGGTATGGGGCGGCCGTGGCGACCATCATGTTCCTGATCGTTCTGGTGGTCACGGTGATTCAGGTTCGGGCCGGCGAAAGGAAACAATCATGAGCGTCCCGATGGGAAAATCCGCGGCCATCGCGGGGGAGGGCTCCGAGCGGGGCGCCTCGGGGGTGAAACGAGCCCGGGGCCGTCGTCGTCGGTCTCGGCTGGCCACGTGGGTGCTCGGGGGCGGATACGTCGGTGCCGCCGTCGCGGCCTTGGCCATCGCCGTGCCGTTGTACTTCGTGGTGATCACCTCGCTGAAGACCCACGGCGACATTTATTCGGATCCCATCTCGTGGATCCCCCACCCGTTCGCCCCGGAAAACTACTCCTACGTGTGGAATCAGGTGGACTTCTCCCGCTACCTGATGAATTCGATCTTCATCACCGTCGTGTTGGGAAGCATCGAGGTGACGCTGGGGGTGCTGAGCGCCTACGCCTTCGCTTTCATCAAGTTCCCCGGACGCAACGTCCTCTTCATGCTGGTCATCGCGAGCCTCATGGTCCCTAACCAGATCACGATCATCTCCAATTACGCCCTCGTGGCACAGCTGGGATGGCGGGACACGTTCACCGGCATCATCGTTCCGCTGGCCGGGGTGGCCTTTGGAACCTTCCTGATGAGGAACCACTTCGCCTCGTTACCGAAGGAGATCCTCGAGGCGGCCACGATGGACGGTGCCGGCTTCTTCCGCACGCTCTTCCGCGTGGTCCTGCCGATGTCCTGGCCCACGCTGATGGCCTTCGTCATGATCACCCTGGTCACCGAGTGGAACCAGTACCTCTGGCCATTCCTCATCAACGACACCGGCCGCGTCGCGCCCCTGCAGATCGGGCTGTCCCTCTTGCAGAACAACGAGGGCGTGACCAACTGGGGTCCCGTGATGGCCGGAACCGTGCTGGCCACCCCGCCGATGATCCTCGTGTTCCTGGTGCTCCAGCGCTACATGATCAAGGGCCTGGGCGCGGGGGCCGTCAAGGGTTGAGCCCGGACTCGGCGGCGCGAGCACACCACCAACTTTGTCACTCATGCATCATCATCGACACACAGCACCAAGGAGCGCATCCATGAATCTTTCACGACGTCACATGCTCGGTCTCGCCGGTCTCGGCCTGGCCTCCACCACGATCCTGGCCGGGTGTGCCGGCTCGGGGCAGTCCTCCGGCAAGGGACAGGAGAGCGACGGGCCGTTGCAGTTCTGGTCCAATCACCCGGCGTCGTCCCGCGATATCGAGCAGAAAATGGTGGACGCGTGGAACGAGAAGAACCCGGACCAGAAGGCCCAACTGGTCGACGCCGGGGCCGATTACGAGGAACTGGCACAGAAATTCAACGCGGCCCTCGCCGGCGGCGACCTTCCCGACGTGATCGTGGGCTCGGACGTCACGTGGTTCAATTTCGCCTTCCAGGACGCCATCGAGCCCCTAGACGATCTGTGGAACTCGGAAGGTATCTCGCCGGACGGCTATGTGCAGGCCCTGCTGGATGACTACAAGTACAAGGACAAGCACTATGCCGTCCCGTACGCCCGGTCCACCTGCATCATGTACTTCCGCAAGGACGTTATGGAAACCGCAGGCCTGCCGACGGATCGCGGCCCCGAGACCTGGGATGAATTCGGCGAGTGGATGCCGAAAATGGTCGAGGCGAACGGGGGCAAGCCGGCCCTGACCCTGCCCAACGGATCCGCCTACCTCGACTGGTACTTCCAGGCCATCGTCTGGGGATTCGGGGGCAGCTACTCCAAGGAATGGGATCCGAAGTTCACGGATCCCAAGACCGTGGAGGCCGGCGAGTTCCTCAAGGCGCACTACGACGCCGGGCACATCAGCATCGTCGAGGACGGCGCGAACGAATTCGGCATCGGCAATGCGGCCTCACTGGTCGAGTCCACCGGGTCGCTCGGCGGCATCAACAAGCTGGCTCACTTCGACTTCTACACCACGTTCCTGCCGGGCCCGGCGCCGGCTTGCCCCACGGGTGGCGCGGGGGTCGCGATCCCCAGCGGCATCAGCGATGACCGCAAGAAGGTCGCCGCGAAGTTCATCGACTTTATGACCAACACCGAGAACACCATCACCTTCACGCAGGCGACCGGGTATATGCCCGTCCGCACCGACGCCGCGGAGAAGCCCGCGGAGAAGGACTTCCTCAGCAAGAACCCGAACGCCGTGACGGCCATCAACCAGATGAAGAGCAATATCCGTCCGCAGGACTTCGCGCGCGTGTCGGTGAGCGGTGGTGGCGAGCGTATCGGTGGCGCCTTGGACAAGATCACCTCCGGTCACCAGGACGTCCGGCCGGTCTTCGAAGCGCTGCAGAGCGACACCCAGAAGGTCATCGACCGGGACATCAAGCCGAACCTGTAGCACTCCGACCGCTCCGTCGGCGGGGACCTGTGCACCGTCCCGGTCCTCGCCGGTGCGAGCGGAACCCTCATCATTCAGCCAGCCCCATCACGAAGCGAGATCATGGTCGACGTCGAACTCAAGCACATTTCCCGGATCTACGAGAAGTCCACCAAACCCGCGGTTCATCGCGTGAATATCCACGTGAAGGACGGGGAATTCCTGACCCTCGTGGGGCCGTCGGGTAGCGGCAAGTCCACGTGTCTGCGGATGTTGGCGGGCCTCGAGCCGGTGGACGAAGGAACGATCCTGATCGATGGGGTGGACGTCACCGAGACCCGCGCCCGCGATCGCGACGTCGCCATGGTCTTCCAGTCCTACGCGCTGTATCCGAACATGACGGCCCGCCAGAACATGTCCTTCGCCCTCGAGAACGCCAAGGTCCCCAAGGCCGAGGTCACCCGCCGCGTGAACCAGGTGGCCCAGATGCTCGAGCTTGAGGACCTCATGGACTCCAAACCGGCGGCGATGTCAGGCGGGCAGCGCCAACGGGTCTCGATGGGGCGGGCGATCGTCCGCGATCCCAAGGTGTTCCTCATGGACGAGCCCTTGTCCAACCTCGATGCGAGACTGCGCGTATCGACCCGCGCGCAGATCGCCTCCCTTCAGCGGGAACTGGGGACCACGACGGTCTACGTGACGCACGATCAGACCGAGGCCATGACGATGGGGGACCGTGTCGCTGTCCTCAAGGACGGCGTCCTGCAGCAGTGTGACGAACCCCTTCACCTCTACCACCACCCGGGCAACACCTTCGTCGCCGGATTTATTGGGTCCCCCGCGATGGCGCTGTTTGACGACGTGCGGGTCTCCGACGGTGCTGCCCGTCTGGGCGCCGACGGGCCCCGGGTGCCGATCCCTGACGAGTTCCGGAACCGCGTGGGAGAGGAGGTGATCGTCGGGGTGCGACCGGAAGAGTGGCGGATCCTCCGGGATGCGCCGGCGGAATCGGGGCTCGAGGTCGAGGTCGAGCACGTCGAGGAGCTGGGTGCCGAGGCCTACGCCTACGTGCGCCCCGCTCAAGAGGCCGGCATCGCCGCGCGGGCCGGCCGCATCGCCGTTCGGCTCGACGCCTCGGCGACGATGCCGGTGGGTTCCTCGGCGGTCATCGCGCCTTCGAGGGCCGTCTTCTTCGACGTGGAGTCCGAAATCAACGTGGAATATCTCGGGTAGATCGCGACGGTCGTCCGGAATGGCGCCGGAGGCTTGCACGTACCGAACGTTCGGTCTATCTTGAGGGTGTCCGACATCACTGTCGATGTCGGTGTCCGAAAAAGGGACACTCAGCCGTTGCATCCCTCCTGCGGTCAGACATATATGGCCTAGCTTTAAGTTCATATGTGCTTCCGGAGGAAACATGATGCAGTCCGTATCCGAAACGGTTGCGCGCGCCCTGACGCGCCACATTGACCAGTTCTTTTGCCTCATGGGCAACGGCAACGCCTATTTCATCGACGCCGTCGAGCGGCTCGGCGTCAGCCCGATTCCCGTTCGCCACGAGACCGCGACCGTGGCCTCGGCCGACGCCTACTACCGGATGACCCGGAAAATCGCCGTCGCGACCACCACGTACGGGGCGGGGTTCACGAATTCCCTGACCTCGCTCGCCGAATCGGCGCTCGCCAAGATGCCGCTCGTGCTCGTCGTCGGCGCCCACCCGACCTCCGGGCCGCGGCCGCTGGACGTCGATCAGGTCGCCGCGGCCCGGGCCCTCGGGGTGCCGACCTATACCGTGGGTCTCCACGACGTCGGCGCGGTGACGATCCAGGCCCTCGCCGACGCGCGGGATCATTCCCGTCCCGTCGTGTTGGCGATTCCCTACGATCTGTCCGTGGAGGTCGTCGGCGAACGGGGCGAAATCATTCCCGCCCTGCCGCCCGAGGCCGCTCTTCCCCGCGAGAACGTGACCGTGCTGAACTCCGTCGCGGCCGAACTCGCCGCCGCCGAGCGTCCGCTGATCCTTGCCGGTCGTGGGGCCATCGCCGCCCGGGCCGATCTGCGAGGGCTGGCCGAGACCTTGGGCGCGGACGTGGCCACGACCGTCCCCACGCAAGGTTTCTTCGACGCCTCCAACGGCCGCCGCCCCAATTATCGGGACCTGGGCGTGTGCGGCGGATTCGCGGCGCCCGTCGCGGCACAAGAGATCAGGGCGGCCGACGTCGTGCTGGTCGTCGGTGCGGGCCTGAACCAGTTCACGATGGCCCACGGGCACGCCTTCGGCGAATCGGCCCGCGTGATCCAGATCGACCTCGCGGACGGGCCGACCAACTCCCGCGTGGATCTGGCCTGCCGGGCCGACGCGGCGGCCGCGGTCTGCGTGATCCGCGAGAAGCTGCGGCTCGCGGAGATCGGCGAACGCGCCGCGCGCACGGAACCGTCCTCGGACGAGGCGCAACGCCGCCCCGGCGGCGACGACGTGGCGCCCGACGGACGCTTGGACCCGCGCAGCGTCATGAGCATCATGAACGAGGTGTTGCCCCGGGAGCGCGTGGTCTTCACCGACGGGGGTCACTTCATGCAGTGGCCCCTCACGTATCTGCGCACCACGGGGCCCGACAGCCACATCACCGTGGGCACGCAGTTCCAGTCGATCGGTTTGGGTTTCCCCTCGGCCGCGGGCGTCATCGCGGCGGCCGGCGACCGCTTGCCCGTGCTGGTCTCCGGCGACGGAGGCGGACTGATGGGCATCGCGGATGCGGAGACGTTCGTGCGCACGGCCCGGCGCGGCGTGGTGGTCTTCCTCAACGACGCGGCCTACGGCGCCGAGGTGCACCAGTACGCGCGGCGAGGGGTCAGCGAGGCGGCGATGACGCTGCCCGAGATCGACTTCGCGGGCATCTTCCGCGCCCTGGGCGCGCGTGGGGCGACCGTCACGAGCCTGGATGACCTGGCGGACTTTGAGCGGTGGGCCCGCAACGGCGCCGAGGGTGTCTACGTCCTGGACTGCCGAATCACCGGCGACCTGCGCGCCGGCTGGATTATCGAAGCCCTCGAGGAGGCCCGGCGAGCCGCCCCGCACGTCGAAAAGATGCTGGGCCACCGGACGGCGGACGACGGCGCCGGTTCCGCGCCGCTGCACGAGGCCGGGCCTCGCGACGCGGTGTTGGCCGACTAGGCCTGGTCGGGACCTCGGGGCGGAGTCTCCGCGCTGGCCCCGAACGCCAGGAGCCCCGGGACCGCATCCCTGCGGTTCCGGGGCTCCTGGCGTTCGGCCGGGTGGTCGATCAGCGGCGAACCACCGTGATGGGCCGGTCGCGGTGCCAGGTCACCTCGCCGTGCTGGAAGCGCTGCCGCACCCCGCCGTCTGCGGTGGGGGTTTCCTCGCCGGTGGGGTAGCCGAGCCAACCGTCCTGCCACCCGTTGCGCTTCCAGTAGTCCTGGATCGCGCCAAAGGTCGCGTGCGCGCCGGTGCCGGATGACCAGTGGATCTGGCCGGAGTCGAAGACCTGAGAGACCCCGCCCCGCAGGCGGATCTCATCGGTGGTCGGATATCCCAGCTTTCCGGATTCCCAGCCGTAACTTCCGTAGGTCCCGAGCACGCCACCGTGGACCTCGTGCACGGCCCCGGTCCGGGCATCCCAGAAGAGGGTCCCGCCCTGGAAGGTCTGTGAGGCGCCACCGCCCGCCAGGCCGGTGATCTCATCGCCGGTGGGGTACCCGAGCCATCCGGTTTCCCAGCCGCGTTGGGCCCAGTAGCCCTGGATGGCCCCGCCGTCGACGTGGGCGCCGGTCGCCGGTGACCAGTGGATCTGGCCGCCCTGGAAGGACTGCGAGGCCCCGCCCTTCAGCGAGTTCTCATCCGAGGTGGGCAGGCCCAGGGCTCCCTCCGCGCCGCCGCGGGAGTCGTAGGCCCCCTGGATCGCGCCCTTGACCGCGTGGGCTCCCGTCGAGGGCGACCAATAGACCGCCCCGTGCTCAAAGGTCTGCATGCGGGAGCCGGGCACGGCCGCGTCGGTCTCCGGGGCGGTCGGCGCGCCGAGCCACGAGGACTGCTTCCACTTGCCCTCGATTGCGCCGCCGGGGTGCACGTCCTCGAGCGGTGTCATGTGGATGTAGTCGACCTTGTCGACGCGGGCGGGGAACGGCTGATCCGCCCGCGGGGGATTAATCCACGAGGTGTTTTTGGGGAAGGCCAGGGTGTCGATGATGGCCTGGTACGGGTGATCGTTGAGGGCCGAGCGGAATTGCTCGTCGCTCAGGCCGAGGGTCGCGGCGGTGGTCTCGGGGGTCTGGCCCCAACTCGACGGAACCAGCTGGCCGTCGAGGTAGTACCGGATCGCGTAGCCGTCCCAGGTCATCGAGAACTCGTGCCATGCGCCGGCGATCTGTGTATCCAGCCGGTGGGCGTCCCGCTTGGTTCCGCTGCCGCCGTCGGGCTGCTTGGTGCACGTGATGTGCGAGGTGTTGGTCGTGTAGGAGTGCTGGCTGAAGACCTCCATCGTGTCCAGCTCGGCCAGGGACGACTCCTCGACGCCGGCCTGCGTGCAGTACGGCTGATCGTTGCGGATCCAGGCGGCGAAGTGGAGGCCGTCGACGACCTCGTCGGACATGCGGGCCCGCACGTCCATGCGGAACGGCGTGTTGTAGATGAAACCGGTATTCATGCGCCCCGAGGTGTAGGCCGTCCGCGTGCCGGACGGGCAGACCGCGCCGCCGGGGCTGACCGTGGCGGACGTGGGCTCCTGGGAACCGGTCAGGCAGTGACGCTCGGTGCGGATTTCGAGATTGCCGTCCTTCACCGAGAGGTTGTCCGGGGTGTAGACCGTGTTGCCGTTTTCCCCGAGGTTAGCGGCCCGGGTGGTGTACACGTTCCACTGGTCCGAGGGCAGTTCGGAAGGATCGTTGAAGTCGTCACCGGTGGCCAGGTCGTAGCTGGGCCGCTGCCGGAAGGTGGTCTCCCACCGGGTGGTCCCGACCAGCACGGTCGAGCCGCCCGCGGACTTGGCCGTGACCGTGATGGGAACCCCGGCCTTGAGACCGTCCGCCTCGGTGTAGGTTCCGGGCTTGGCGTAGGGGAGCCCTTCCTTGGTGATATTCGTTCCGGCGACGTCGATGTAATAGCGAACGCCTTGGTCGGAGGGGATGTAGATGGACCGGGCGGTCTCGTTGATGGTCGGTCCCTTGGGGGTGACCTCCGTGGCCGCGGCGGTCACGGCGTCGATGGCCTGCGCGGGAGGGACCGCGGCTGGGGTCCACGCCAACGCGAGGGCCAGGGCCCCCGCGGCGGCAATCCTGGGGACGAGGTGTGCGAGTGATCGAGTGTGCATGGGGGTACTTTCGCGTCAGGGGTCATTCCCGGAGAATTACCTGGTCATGAGCTGAAAGATACCTTAATTGATGCGAATTTGTTAGATATCCGACATCGTCGGAGGCGCCTTGCGGAATCCCTTGGTGATGATGCCGAGCACGACGACGCCCAGGCAGAACCAGCTCACCCCGACGATCAGGGCGTTGGAGTCCAGCCGGGTGATCAGGAAGACGCTGACGATCGCGCCGATGACCGGCAGCACGACGTACGCGATCACGGAGTGCCGGACCCCGCGGCGGCGCTCGCGGAAGAAGTGGAAGATGACCGACACATTGACGGCGGTGAAGGCGATGAAGGCCCCGAAGTTGATGAACGACGTCGAGGTGGCCACGTCCATGAACATCCCGCCCAGCCCGATCACCCCGGTCAGCAGAAGGTTGAGCACCGGGGTGTGGAACTTCCGGTTGAGCCTGCCGAAGAACGCCTTGGGCAACGTGCCGTCGCGCCCCATCGCGTAGAGCAACCGGGAGGCGCTGGCCTGGGCGGCGATGCCCGAGGCGAACTGCGCGATCACCAAGCCGGCCAGGAAGACGGCGGCGAAAAAGGCGCCTCCGATCTGCAACGCGATCTCGCTGGCCGCGGAGTCGGGATCCGGGAAGGACCCTCCGGGGTGCACGAGTTGCGTCGCGTAGGAGACGATCACGAAGATCGCGCCGCCGATCAGGGCGATCAGCAGGATGGCCCGGGGCATGTTCTTCTTCGGCTCCACGGCCTCTTCGGTGAGCGTCGTGATCGCGTCGAATCCGAGGAAGGAATAGGCCGCGATGGCCGCACCCGCCGTCACCGCGGTGAGTTGCGTCGAGGAATTCCAGAAAGGCTCGACGCTCAGCAGCCCCGAGGCGCCGCGGTCGCCGGCGACCGCCACGGCACAGAGGACCACGAAAATCACGATCACGAGCACCTGAAAGGCCATGAGCACAAAATTCGCCTTGTCGGCGACCTGGATGCCGAGCACGTTGAGGACCGTCGTGACGAGCATGTAGAGCACGACCCATACCCCGATGGGCACGCCGGGGAACTGCGCGGTCAAATACGAGCCGCCGATCAGCCAGATCACGAGGGGAAGGAACAGGTAGTCGAGCAACATCGTCCACCCGACCAGGAACCCGGTGCGGGGTTCGATGGACCGCCGCACGTACGTGTACGCCGACCCCGCCACGGGGTGGGCCACGGCCATGCGGCCGTAGCTGTGGGCCGTGAACATCATCGCGATGAGCGCCACCAGGTAGGCGGCCGAGGCCGTGCCGTGAGTGGTCTCGGCGATCACGCCGAAGATCCCGAGCACGATGAGCGGGGCCAAGTACGCGAGGCCGAAGAGGACCAGGGAAGGAAGGGTGAGCGTCCGGGACAGCCGAGTCTCGGATCCGGGCGTGGTGTTCACGGGGAAGCCTTAGGACGAAAAAATGTGACCCGGGCGATGCTAGACCACCGCGGGGCATATTCGCGGTTTATTGCGGCGTGTGGAATCGCGCCCCGGCGTCGTGGCGAGGCGCGGACGGGTCCTCGGGAGCCGAACGCGCAGAACCCCCCGCCCGCCCCGTGCGATGACGGGTGGGCGGGGGTCCGCGGTGGGCGTTAGGAGTCCTTCCGGCCCGCGAACACGAGCGGGCTGACGGCCTGCGCCTCTTCGTTGCCATGGCCCAGCGGGATCCCGGTGCGGTCGCGCAGCAGGGCGTTGGCGAGGAATCCCAGCACGACGACGCCGCACAGGTAGACGCCGATCGACTGCGTGCTATGGGTCGCGTTCAGCAGGGCCTGCGCGATGGTCGGGGCGAAGGCGCCGCCCAGGATCGCGCCGATCGCGTAGGAGATCGAGACCCCGGAGAATCGCACCGATGCCGGGAAGAGCTCGGTGTATGTGGCCGACTGCTGGCCATAGGTCAGGCCCAAGCCGATGGTCAGGATCACGAGGCCCAGGAACAGGAGGCCCAGGCTTCCGGTGTTGACCAGCGGGAACAGCGTCAGGATGCCGATGAACAGGACCACCCAGCCGACGAGGTAGGAGGTTCGACGCCCGACCTTGTCCGAGAGCCAGCCACCGACGATCGTGAAGATGAGCCACGTGATCGCCGAACCGGTCACGGCCAGCAGGACCGGGCCGCGGTCAAAGCCGAGCGGCCCCTCCGGGTCGGTCGCGTAGTTCTGGATGAATCCACCCGTGGTCATGTATCCGGCGGCATTGTTGCCGGCGAAGATCAGGGCCGCAAAGATCACCAGGACCCCGTGCTTCTTGAACAGGACCCCGATCGGTGCCTTGCGCTCGTTCTTGACCTCGGCGATCTGCTTGAACACCGGGGATTCCTCGACGCCGTGGCGGATCCAGTAGCCGACGCCGATCAGCACGACGCTCAGCAGGAACGGGATGCGCCAGCCCCACGCCATGAAGGCTTCCCCCGGGGCGATGACCGTCATGAGCGCGAGGACGCCGGAGGAGAGCAACAGCCCGAGCGGAACGCCGATCTGGGGCGCCGAGCCGTAGATCCCGCGGCGGTCCACGGGGGCGTGCTCGACGGCCATGAGGGCCGCGCCGCCCCACTCGCCGCCGGCGGAGATGCCCTGAAGCACGCGCAGGAGGATCAGCAGGATGGGCGCCAGGACCCCGATGGTCGCGTAGGTCGGCAGGATCCCGATCAGGGTGGTCGCGGCCCCCATGCCCACCAGGGTGATCATCAGGATGCGTTTGCGGCCCCACCGGTCGCCGAGGTGGCCCGCGATGAAGGCCCCGAAGGGGCGGAACAGGAAGCTCAGGCCGACGCTGAGGAACGAAATGATGAGTGCCGCCTGCGGGCCCATGGGGGCGAAGAACAGCTTGCTGAAGACGAGCCCCGCGGCGGAGGCGTACAGAAAGAAGTCGTACCACTCGATGCTGGTTCCCACGATGGTTCCCGCGATGACGCGACGCTGCTCCTTGGCCTGCTCGACCGTGCGGAGGGCCGCGGTCGTGGTGGTGGGGTCGTGGTGATGCTCCGACATGAAGACTCCTTTGTCTTGGGCGCCCGGATCGACGTGCGAGGGAGAGTTCCACGTCACATGGTGTGATGTGGGTTACTTGTGATCTGATTTAAGATCATATACGATCCAGGAGACAAATCAAGAGTTTCGACGAGGAGGCTCCATGGCGGATTCCGCTTCGAATTCCCCGCACCACACGGAATATCGGGGGCACGGGGACATCGCCGATAGTCCCGTTCACCCCGGCAAGATCATTGCCGTGCACCTTTCCTACGAGTCCCGAGCGGCCCAGCGCGGCCGACGCCCCCAGGCGCCGTCGTACTTCCTGAAGCCCTCCAGCTCACTGGCGGGGTCCGGGGCCGTGATCCAGCGTCCGGCGGGAACCGAGCTGCTGGCCTTCGAGGGCGAGGTCGCGCTCGTGATCGGACGCACCGCTCGCAACGTGTCCCTCGAGGATGCCTGGGACTACGTCGAATCCGTCACCGCGTCCAACGATTTTGGCGTGTACGACTACCGCGCCGCCGACAAGGGCTCCAATATCCGCAATAAGGGCCGCGACGGTTACACGCCGGTCGGCCCGCGGCTCATCGATGCCCGCCGCATCGCCCCGACCGACCTGCGCGTGCGCACCTGGGTCAACGGCGAGATCGCCCAGGACGACGGCACCGCGGCCGACCGCATGATCTTCTCCCTGCCGCAGTTCGTCGCGGATCTCTCCCAGCACATGACCCTCGAACCGGGGGATGTCATCCTCACGGGCACCCCGGCGGGATCCAGCGTCGTGGGCCCCGGCGACGTCGTCGAGGTTGAGGTGGACGCGCCCCACGTGGCGGGCGCTCCGAGCTCGGGGCGGCTGGTCACCCGCGTGGTTGAGGGCCGAGGCGATTTCGACCCGAATCTGGGCAGCCTCCCGGCGGTCGACGACAAGCAGCGCGAAGAAGCCTGGGGTTCCCGGGAGGCCGCGGGCCTGCCCCCGGCCGACGAGCAGTCCGCCCCGGGGGCTCTCCCCGCGGACCTGCGGCGTCGCCTCCTGGAGGTTCCCACCGCGGGCCTCTCGGCGCAGCTGCGCCAGCGCGGGCTCAACCAGGTCAGCATCGAGGGCGTCCGTCCTTCCTCGCTGGGCATCAAGCTCGTCGGCGTGGCCAAGACCCTCCGCTTTGTCCCGGCTCGCGAGGACCTTTTCACGAGGTTCGGCGGCGGCTACAACGCCCAGAAGAGGGCCTTCGACGCCGTCAAGGAGGGTGAGGTGATCGTGATCGAGGCCCGTGGCGAATCAGGTTCCGGGACCCTCGGCGACATCCTGGCCCTGCGGGCGCAGTCCCGGGGCGCGGCCGGCGTCGTGACCGACGGCGGCGTCCGCGATTCGGCCGCCGTTCGGGAGATCGGCCTGCCGGTGTTCTCGGGCGCCTCGCATCCCGCCGTTCTGGGGCGCAAGCACGTTCCGTGGGAGGCGGATGTGGCCGTGGCCTGCGGAAACGCTACCGTCCTCCCGGGTGACGTGATCGTCGGTGACGACGACGGCGTCATCGTCATCCCGCGGGACCTCGTCGAGGAGGTCCTGACCGCCGCTGAGGCCAAGGAGATCCAGGACGGCTGGGTCGCCGAACGCGTCGCCGAGGGAAACCCCGTGGACGGGCTTTTCCCGCCGACCGGCGAATGGAAGGTCGAGTACCAGCGGTGGCTCGCGGAGCGGGACGGCTCGGAAAGCAGCGAAAGAGCATGACGGAGGTGCGAAGCCCTGAGGCCTCCAGCGAGAGCCAGAGCAAAGCGCAACGGGCATATGAGTGGCTCAAGGAGCGGATCGCCAGCCAGAAGCTGACCCCGGGGTACCGCTTGGTCCTGAGCACCATCGCTCGCGAACTCGACATGTCGGTGGTGCCGGTCCGGGAAGCGATCCGTCGCCTCGAGGCCGAGGGGCTGGTGACCTTCCGTCGAAACGTCGGGGCCCAGGTCGCGATGGTCGATGAAGACAGGTACCGGTATTCGATGGAGAGCCTGGGAATCCTGGAGGGCGCCGCGACGGCTCTGGCCGCGCCGCATCTCACGGCCGAGGATCTGGCTCACGCCCGCGAGCTGAACGACCAGATGACCGCTTCCCTCGAGGACTTCGACCCCCACGCCTTCACCGAGACCAACCGGGCCTTTCACCAGGTGCTCTTCGCCAAGTGCCCCAACCTGCGGATGACCGAGCTGGTCGCCGCGGAGTGGGAGCGGCTGGGGCATCTGCGCGATTCGACCTTTTCGTTCGTCCCCGGCCGCGCCCGCGAGTCCGTGGCGGAACACGCGGAGATGCTCGACCTCATCGAACGCGGGGCCGACGTCGTCGCGTTGGAACGCGCCGCCCGGGCTCACCGCCACAACACCCTCAAGAGCTACCTGGCCGCTCAGCGCCAGGCGCAATGACCACACACTTTCCACGAATTCCTGAACGAAGGGAGCAACCATGATTGCGGAAAAGACGCAGCAGCACGCCCAGCCCGAGAACCTTCCCGAGGCGATCCGTCACTACATCGGCGGACGGTCGGTGGACTCGGTCGACGGAAGCACCTTTGACGTCATCGACCCGGTGACCAATAAGCCCTACATCAAGGCCGCTGCCGGCAAGAAGGCGGATATCGACGCCGCGGTCGCCGCCGCGAAGAAGGCCTTCGAAGAGGGTCCGTGGCCGTCCATGCTTCCCCGTGAACGCGCCCGGGTGCTGAATAAGATCGCCGACATCGTCGAGACCCGCGGGGATCGCCTCGCCGAGATGGAGTCCTACGACTCCGGCCTGCCGATCACCCAGGCCCTGGGCCAGGCGCGCCGCGCCGCCGAGAACTTCCGCTTCTTCGCGGACCTGATCGTCGCCCAGCACGACGACGCGTTCAAGGTCCCCGGCCGCCAGGCCAATTACGTGAACCGCAAGCCGATCGGCGTCGCGGGCCTGATTACGCCCTGGAACACCCCCTTCATGCTGGAATCCTGGAAGCTCGCCCCGGCCATCGCCACGGGGAACACGGTGGTGCTCAAGCCCGCCGAGTTCACCCCGCTCTCTGCCTCGCTGTGGGCCGGGATCTTCGAGGAAGCGGGGCTTCCCGAGGGCGTGTTCAACCTGGTCAATGGCTTCGGCGAGGATGCCGGCGATGCCCTCGTCAAGCACCCGGACGTTCCGCTGATCTCCTTCACCGGCGAGTCCGGCACGGGCCAGCTGATCTTCGCGAACGCCGCCCCGTACCTCAAGGGCCTCTCGATGGAGCTCGGCGGCAAGTCGCCGGCCGTGGTTTTCGACGACGCCGATCTCGAGACCGCGATCAACGCGACCGTCTTTGGCGTGTTTTCCCTCAACGGCGAGAGGTGCACCGCCGGTTCGCGCATCCTGGTGCAGCGGGGCGTCTACGACGAATTCGTCGAGCGCTACGCCGCGCAGGCCAAGCGGGTCCGGGTGGGTCTGCCCTCCGACCCGAAGACCGAGGTCGGCGCGTTGGTCCACCCGGAGCACTACGAGAAGGTCATGGGCTACGTCGAGATCGGCAAGTCCGAGGCCCGGCTGGTGGCCGGCGGCGGCCGCCCCGAGGGATTCGAGGAGGGCAACTTCGTGGCACCCACCGTTTTCGCGGATGTCTCCCCGGAGGCCCGGATCTTCCAGGACGAGATCTTCGGGCCGGTCGTCGCGATCACCCCCTTCGATACCGAGGAGGAAGCGCTCGAGCTGGCCAACAACACCAAGTACGGCCTGGCGGCCTACATCTGGACCAACGACCTCAAGCGGGCTCACAACTTCTCGCAGGCCGTGGACGCCGGAATGGTGTGGCTGAACTCCAACAACGTGCGCGATCTGCGGACCCCGTTCGGCGGCGTCAAGGCCTCAGGCCTGGGCCACGAGGGCGGCTACCGGTCGATCGACTTCTACACCGATCAGCAGGCGGTGCACATCAACCTCGGCGAGGTCCACAACCCGGTCTTCGGCAAGGCGGACTAGACGTGCGGCGGCTCGTCCGCGCCTCGGCGGTCGCCGCGAGCACGACGGCCGCCAACCCGCCGGGGGATATCCCGGCACAGCATTTATCCCATCGATAGAGCAAGGACGCTTGAGATGACACAGCCCACCACCAACCCGGTCCCCACCCCGTCAGTTCCGGCCCCGGACATTCTCCGCTGCGCCTACATGGAGCTGATCGTGACCGACCTGAAGAAGTCCCGCGAGTTCTACGTGGACCTGCTCGGACTCGTCGTCACGGAAGAGGACGATCAGGCGATTTACCTCCGCCCGATGGAGGAATTCATCCACCACAACCTGATCCTGCGTCAGGGGCCGGTGGCCGCCGTGCGCGCGTTCTCTTACCGCGTGCGCACCCCCGAGGACGTCGACAAGGCCGAGGCGTACTTCCGGGAGCTCGGGTGCCGGACGGAGCGTCGCCAGGACGGCTTCGTCAACGGCATCGGCGACTCCGTGCGCGTGGAGGATCCGCTGGGTTTCCCCTACGAGTTTTTCTACGAGACCGAACACGTCGAGCGCCTGGCCTGGCGCTACGACCTCTACGGCGCGGGTGCCCTGGTGCGCCTGGACCACTTCAATCAGGTCACCCCGGACGTTCCGCGGGCCTGCCGCTACATGGAGGGCCTGGGCTTCCGGATCACCGAGGACATCTCGGATTCCGAGGGCACCGAGTACGCCGCGTGGATGCGTCGCAAATCGACGGTCCACGATACAGCGATGACCGGCGGTAACGGTCCCCGGATGCACCACGTGGCCTTTGCGACGCACGAGAAGCACAACATCCTCTACATCTGCGACAAGATGGGCGCCCTGCGGTTGTCCGATCGCATCGAGCGCGGACCCGGACGTCACGGGGTATCGAACGCGTTCTACCTGTACATCCTGGACCCGGACGATCACCGCATCGAGATCTACACGCAGGACTACTACACCGGCGATCCGGACAACCCCACGGTCCACTGGGACGTCCACGACAATCAGCGCCGCGACTGGTGGGGCAACCCCGTGGTCCCCTCGTGGTACACCGAGGCCAGCCTCGTGCTGGACCTGGACGGCAACCCGCAGGAGGTCCGGGAACGCGAGGACAAGTCCGAGATGGACGTGACCATCGGTGCCGACGGGTTCTCCTACACCCGGGCCGGGGATGAGGAAGGCACCTATCGCGGCGAGGCCTCGAAGGGCTTCAAGGTCGGCAACCAGCTGTAAGGCCGAGGGACGCGATGCCGCCCGCGGAAGCTCGCGGGCGGCGTCGTACCGGCCGGTTCCGGACCTGACAGGGCGGAACGAACGATGAGGCACCGAAGGAGAGACATGCTCGACAAGGAACAGATCGGTTCGATCGTCGACGACCTCGCGCGGGCCGAGGAGTCCCGCGCCATGATTCCGCGGTTGACCGCGCGCTACCCCGAGATGACGGTCGAGGACGCGTACGCCGTGCAGAACGAGTGGCGACGTCGCGGAGAGGCATCCGGCCGTCGGCTGGTGGGCCGGAAGATCGGCCTGACCTCGAAGGTCATGCAGCAGGCCACCGGGATCAGCGAGCCCGACTACGGCGCGATCTTCGCCGATCAGGTCTACGAGAATGGCGAGGTGATCGAGCACGGGCAGTATTCGAACGTCCGGATCGAGGTCGAGCTCGCCTTCGTGCTGAAAGAGGATCTGAGCGGCCCGGACGTGACGATCTACGACGTCCTGCGGGCCACCGAATACGTGACCCCCGCGCTGGAGGTTCTGAGCTCCCGCGTCGAGATGGAGGGCCGCACGATCGTCGATACGATCAGCGATAACGCGGCCCTCGGCGCGATGGTCCTGGGCGGGCGCCCCGTGGCACCCGACGCCGTGGACCTGCGGTGGGTCGCGGCGATGCTGTACCGCAACGAGACCATCGAGGACACCGGCGTGGCCGCGGCGGTGCTGAACCACCCGGCGGCAGGAGTGGTGTGGTTGGCCCGGAAGCTCGCCGCCCACGGCGACTCCCTCAAGGCGGGGGAGATCATCCTCGCAGGTTCCTTCACCAAGCCCATGTGGGTTCATCAGGGTGACACCGTCCACGCCGATTACGGAGACTTGGGGGCCATCACATGCCGTTTCGCGTAGAACTTCCGCAGACTTTCGCCCGTCGGTTGGACGATTCCGACCGGCCGCTCGTGGGCATGTGGGTGTGCTCGGGATCGCCCGTGGCCGCCGAGATCGCAGGGTGCTCCGGGCTGGACTGGGTGTTGCTCGACGGCGAGCACTCGCCCATCGGCCTGGAGACCACCGCGTCGCTCCTGCGGGCCGTGGCCCCGTACCCGATCACGCCGATGGTTCGAGTTCCGGTCCTGGACGATGCCACGATCAAGCAGTTCCTGGACCTCGGGGCGCAGAACCTGTTGGTCCCGATGATCGATTCGGCCGAGGAGGCGCGACGGGCCGTGTCCGCCGTGCGGTATCCGACGCGGGGCGTGCGCGGGGTCGGTTCGGCTCTCGCGCGGGCCTCCCGGTGGGGCGCGGTCGAGGGCTATCTGGGGCGGGCCGAAGAGACGATTTCCCTGACGGTGCAGATCGAATCGGAGGCCGCGGTCTCCCAAGCGGCGGAGATCGCGGCGGTCGAGGGCGTGGACGCGGTGTTCGTCGGCCCGTCCGACCTCGCCGCGTCGATGGGCCTGCTCGGCGAACAGACCCACCCGGACGTCACGGCCGCAGTGCTCACGGTCTTCGAGAAGGTGCGGGCGGCAGGGAAGAAGGTCGGCGTCAACGCGTTCAATCACGAGCAGGCCCAGAAGTATCTCGACGCCGGTGCGTCGTTTGTGCTGGTGGGGGCGGACGTTCAGTTGCTGACGCAGGCTTCGCGGGGGTTGGCGGAGAGGTTTATTGGGTGATGGAGGACGGTATGCATACCGGTTCAGCAGAGTCGATCTCGCTGGGCAAACTTCGAAACTCGCTTGAAGAGGTCATCGATGGGGTGAGTTGCACTCAGCAACGAATCACGGTGAGCAAGAATGGGAAGCCAGTAGCGGTCATTGTGTCGATTGCGGACCTGAAATTGTTGGAACGTTTAGAAGATCAGGCCGACATCGAAGCATTGCGCCAGACAGAATCTGAGGACGACGGCGTGAGAATCTCTTGGGAAGATTTCTTGGCTGGGCGGGTCGCAGATATTCGGGCAGGCCGTCGTAAGACCGTTTCGCTTGAGGATCTGGAGGCCGAACTCAGCCTGGATGATTGATACCGACGTCGAGCAACCCGTTCTTTCTATGCATGAACTCACGGGTTGCTCGACGCGTTTCCCCTGGCGGGAGATCGAATATCCGGCCCGACATGATATCGGGGGCCTCGATCATGTCCCGCCGGAGCGCCTTAGCAAGCAATGCAGATATTCCATCTGACGTTCCTCATTCTGACTACTCAAGTTGATGATCAACTTGGTGCTAACTGCAACGCATGGTCATAAAGTCTTGCGCCTCGATCTTTCTGCTGTACCGGCCTGGTCGAGTCAGCTAAGCGATTCGGCTACTACCTGTGCCGCCTAGAGATGGTGGCCACTGTCGATACCGCAGCTCAGAACGAGCCGCCATGATGCAGCTCAGTGGAAGAGACACCTGCGGTCTTGCTCAGGTGCTGATGAGGGCGGTGAAGCATCCTGCGGCGATCAATTGGAAACGCTAGGAATCAGCGCTCGCCGCGAAGTGGTCCAAGGTGCGTCCTGCCCTTGCCCGGTATGACTATCCGCCCGCTGTATAAGCGAAGGTCACACGGTTCGTTCTAGGTCAGGCAGACCCTTTCGCTGGAGAAGCGAATTCGGGACAACGTCTAAATTTGTGCTTAGGTTCCGCCCTCGAGAAAACCACAGCAGTATCTAACATACGTGGCCTTGAAGGTATAACCGTTCTCCGGTCACCCGTGATCATGTGGCCGATGGCAGGCTAGAGAAACCTGATAAACACCTTTTTAATTATTGAGAATAACTTGCAACTAGGCAGGGAGGTCTATTTTTTGGCGTCATCTGAAATTCCTATCATTCGGTGCTAAAGGTGCACTCGAAGGGGTGTGCTGAATGCAAAAAATAAGAAATTTAGCGTCTGCATTTGCGGCTAATCTTATACTATTTATTACGGCTTACGTTCCGCTCTTGGCTATGTTCTCAGTATTATTCTACTCCCAATCGCCTACTATATCTATTGGCCTGTCTATTCTCGGCTTAACTGTGTTGCTGTTCTGTTTAATTAGTTTATGCATGAGTAATCGCTATAGTGCTCAAGAGGGCCGAGTTGTGAGTATTTCCAGCAGCGGTGATTCCGCTATGACATATTTAGCGACTTACATACTTCCATTTGTTTCGGGAGTCCCCTCAAGTCGATCAGAATGGATAGCGTCGAGTATTTATGGGACAACCATGTTTGTTATCTTCTGCAAAACGGATGTAAAGGCAGTAAATCCGACCTTTTTCATAATTGGCCTAAATATATCAAAAATTGTTATAGACACTAGTGGGACAACGATGAACGCGATACATGGCTCCAAATTGAAGGTGGGTGACAGGGTGAAGTTTATGAGGTTTGGCGGAGCGTATAACGTACGAAAATCGCCCTAAAAAATATAAAGGCGAGACAAGCGTCTAATGAACCGAGTTGATAAAAAGCGGCAAAAATGTATTAGGAGTTCCTCGTAGTGAATAACATTTCTTTCAGTCCAAGTCGAGTCGCTGGCCATCCTTTCCTTATCATTGGTTGGAGGGAGGGTGGTGAAACTGTTTGCCGAAGAATGACAATTAGTACAAGACTCCATAAACAGATTCGTGAAATAGCCGAAACACATCTAGCGTCCTTGGATTCATCGACCGAAAGAGAATATGAGCCGTCTGCAGCATTGGAGCGCGATGAGCAATACTTCTCAGTTCCAGTGAGTACAATTCCTAAGCGTGCTACACGTGACGGTTACTGTGAAGCTTCACTACTCACTCAGCTCCGTTCCGTCGGCGATATGGAAATAGCTAATAGCCAAGAATTGAAAGAAAAGGTGCTGCTATTCTACGCATTTACATTTCAGCAGGATTCTGGTTCTGAATGGCTTACTTTTATACGAAAAGTTAATCCTACCAGCTACTTTCGGGCAGGCAAGGTCTGGTGTACGGTAGATGAAGGCCTGAAGAAGCTCAGTAAGAGCCCCACGTTTGCGTTCGATAATATTATAGATCTTCTGTTTGATAAGAAGGTAATCTATGCTAGTGCGCCAGTGCCACTGAAGCAGTTATTTACTGAGGTCAACCTCTCGGCAATAAATGTTCCTGGTTACGTCGATGAATTTGTCCTCAGCTTGCCGGCCGGGATTAAAATCTCAGAAGATTCGGCAAACAGAATCTCCAAACTTGCGACTGCAAAGGTATCGTTTGTTTCGCGAGTTCATGGGCTCTCTGCCCGTCTTGCAGAAATATCGCAGGATAGAGAATTGACCGCAGAGTCATTTGTTAATGCCATAGATGATGATGAGACGGTTGATAGAATCATTCAGGGTAATGAAATCGTGCTAGACACCGATGATAGCGTCGAGGTGTTCCTGGATGCAGTCGAAGGTCGTTTCTTCCGCGATGGTTGGACGTCGGAGCGCCGTCGCGCTGATCGGTACTCGACAAGGCGATCTTAATAAAATGCTCTTCTTGATGCTGCGGCTCCGGCTAGGTTCTTTCTGCGCTGAGGGTTCCTCTCTGGTTCTCTGGCCGTTTCAAGGAAAGACTGGAATCGGAGGGGTTTGTCGGGTGTTCGACCCCTTTGGCTTTGCGGGCCGTCGGCCCTCCGCTATAAACTAAAGTCAAGAACTGGACCCGCCCGATCTTGTCGGGCGGGTCCTTCGTTTAATGGAGTGATGGTGTCGCTATTTGCTCTATTTCGATTTACTCCGGGCCACATGTGTCGCCTTCAATTATGTTCCATAACAAATGATAACTAAACCACGATTGTTGGCATCTCCAGGAGAATAAGGAGTGAGGGTAAAAACGCTCATGCAAATACCTGCAAACAGGAACGCAACTGCGGAGTATTTGAGGGCTTTCAGGTCGCTTCTTTCTCCAGGGGACAGGACGTTGGCCTCGTCGAAGCGATGTTCCAAAAACACTAACCGAGCCAGTTGAGGAACTGAAGAGATTCAGTTTTGGCGTAGTTTTCGAATTAAGACATAAAAACTTCAACGTCTGTCTAACCAGCGGCGCACTCGATGGTTTTCGTAGAACGGTGTATTGGCGATGTTCAGTCTGGATATTGCAGGTCCGCGTAATGGTGTATTGCCTGGGCCGCAAAGTCGGCGGATTCAGGTCCGCCGAATGCTGGGTGGAAGTCGGTGTTGGTGGTGTAGAGGTTGGCCATTCCGTGGAGCATAGCGCGGGGCTCGGTGAAGTCGCCGGTGTGGGCTGGCGTTCCGGGGATCTGTTCGAACCAGGTCGCGTGTTTGCGGGCATGTACCTGTGCCTCGGTGTCTGTGGGGGCGACCCCCTGACGGTGAAGTTCGCCCCATCGCTCCAGTAGCTGTTCGGCGTCGACTTGGAACTTGCGTTGTTGGTCGAGGCTCTTACCGTGCCACCAGCGGTTAGATCGCTCGAACACGTCCCGCCCCCAACGGCGGGTGACCTCGTCCTCGTAACGATCATTGAAGCCTTCGAGAACCATATCCATCTGTGGCTGGCGACCGTCACGACGCATCGCTAGCGTATGTTCAACGGCCGAAATGCGCCTTTTCAAGGCTGCGCTTTCCCGATGCAGCTGGGTAAGTTGCGCTTCCAGAGCGTCGATCTCGGCACCCTGGTCGGTTTCGTTGGTCAGGACGGTGCCGATGTCTTGCAGGGTAATGCCGGTGTTACGGAGCAACAGGATACGTTGCAGACGCGCGACAGCAGCGGCGCCGTAGTAGCGGTAGCCGTTTGTGCCTATTCGGTCCGGTTGCAGGAGCCCGATCTGGTGATAGTGCCGGAGGGTACGCGGGCTGACTCCAGCTCGGTCTGCGAGTTGGTGGACTGTCCACTCGACCATTGCGGTTCTCCTATTAGCTACGGCGATTCTCCAAACCTAACTGTGGCAGAGCGATGTTAAGGATGTGGTCGGCCGGGGTTGTCACGCACTCAGTCGCGGTACGGCCTGTTGCGGACAAGTAGGCTCGGACGATGCGTATACCAGCGGCGTATCCGGCCCCCGTAGGTAGACCTACCGGGTGCGCTCCGAATAAGCGGGCGCTCGCATCACCGAGAATCCAAGCGGGGAAGTCCTGCATCCCCGTCACCGCCAGTCCGTCGATAACGCGCCGCAGGACTTGGTCACTCGTCCGGGTCTGGTTTTTGACGAAATGGGTGTACCCGCGTTGACCATAGGACTGGGCAGCGAACAGGTCCGCCAGCCCTTCTGCGACGACCTGTTCACCGACGGTAACGCTTTGTGGGCTCCACACGACGCCCCCAGGTGAATACCGTACGTTGTGGTGTAATTCGTGCAGTGCGATTGATTCCAACCGTGCCAATATGTCCTCGGTGGGCCAAATTGTGATGGCGATGTAGCCGCTAATCCCTCCGAAGGCGGAAAGGCCCTGAAGCTCATCCATGAAGTGCGAATTGGTGGGGTCGCCTAGTACCAACAGGACCGTTAGGTCAGGAATTTTCACCTCCGGATTGGCCGTAGCCAGTTCCCGGGTTCCGTTGCTAAGTGCCTGTTTGATACGTCGCCACGCATAGGCCCTCTCCAAGGCGAGGACGGCTTCCTCCACCTCTTGTCGTGGGGTGTCCCGGCCGAAACCGAAGTTCTGAGTATGGACGGTGGCCATGTCGGCCCCACCAGGTATGAAGAAGTACATCCCGGACATGGGGGCCCATAGCTGGCGGGTTCTTTCTTGCCACTGCTCGGGCGTGCTGTTGAGCATCGCACGCATCCCAGCCGCACTGCCGATCATTGTGATTGTCATGCATCTGACGTTAAACATTGACGTTACGACAAGGTCAACTGCGTTCCTCTATCCAGGTGGTTGGACGTCCTCTACCGCCACCCAAGCCCCGGGGCCACGTGGGTCAGGATCGAGTCCAGGACGTGGGCGTTGTAGTCGACGCCGAGCTGGTTGGGAACGGTCAGCAGGAGGGTATCGGCGGCCTGGATCGCCTCGTCGTGGCGGAGGCGGTCGATGAGCATGTCAGGTTCGTCGATGTAAGAGCGCCCGAAGACCGAGCGGGTGTTGTCGATGATGCCGAACTGGTCTTCGCCGTCGCCGGAGGCCAGAAAGTAGCGCTTATCTTGTTCGGTGGTGATCGCGAAGATCGACCGAGAGACCGAGACCCTGGGCTCGAAACCGTGGTCGTGCTTGGCCCACTCCTCGCGGTACGCCTCGATCTGTTTGCGCTGTTGCACGTGGAACGGTTCGCCGGTTTCGTCGTCCTTCAGGGTCGAGGACATCAGGTTCATGCCGTGTTGCGCGGCCCAGCGGGCGGTCGCGTCGGACCCTGCGCCCCACCAGATGCGTTCCCGCAGACCTTCGGACTGCGGCTCCAAGGCCAGGAGCCCGGGCGGGTTCGGGAACATCGGGCGGGGGTTGGGGCGGGCGAATTGCTTGCCTGTCATGACGCCGAGGGCGTCGAGCGTGTGGCGGCGTGCCATGTCGGCGTCGGTTTCGTGCTCGCCGGGTTCGAAGCCGAAGTATTTCCAGCCGTCGATGACCTGCTCGGGCGCGCCCCGCGAGAGGCCCAGCTGCAGGCGTCCACCGGCGATGAGGTCCGCCGCGGCGGCGTCTTCGGCGAAGGTCATCGGGTTGGAATAGCGCATGTCGATCACGCCGGTGCCCAGCTCGATGCGGCTGGTCTTGGCGCCGGCGGCGGCCAGGAGCGGGAACGGGGTGCCGAGCTGGCGTGCGAAGTGATGCACGCGGAAGTAGGCGCCGTCGGCCCCGAGTTCTTCGGCGGCGACGGCAAGGTCGATGCCCTGAAGGAGGGCGTCGGCGGCGCTCTGGGTCGCGGAGGAATGGTGCGGGGTCCAGTGGCCGAAGGACAGGAAGCCGATGTTTTTACGTGTGCTCACATCACATCTAACCGGATGACTCGCGAGAGTATTCCGCCCCTGACCGGCGAAGACGCGGGGCGCGCGGTTTCGACGACGCCCCGCTTATCCGTTACGCCGTGGTCGTCTCCGGGGCGGTGAAGAGGCCCTGCCACGCGGCGTCGTCGACGGATTCCAAACCGGCCGACTGAAGAATCCGATGGGCCACCATCTCCCACGTGAACAGCGGGGCACGCTCCAGGCCGGCGGCGCCGAGGCGGCGGGCGAATTCCGGGTCGCACATGCGGCGCATGGCCCCGGTGAGATCGTCGACGTCGCCCGGGGTGACGGTGATCCCGGAGGGCCCGATGATGTCCCGTGCCCCTCCCACGGACGTGCCGATACTGGGGATCCCCGCGGCGGCGGCTTCGAGGTGGGCGATCCCCGCCGCTTCGATGCGCGTAGGCATCACCACGCAGGTGGCCCGGGAAATCAGCTCGCTGAGCATCGTGGTTTCCTGGGCATCCGCGAGGCTCAAGAAGCCGTGTCCATGAACGCCGGGAAGATCGACCGACGGATGATGGCCCACTAGATCGAGGCGGGCGTCCGGGTACTCTTGGCGAATTCGGGCAAATGCGGCGAGGACCGTGGGCCCGTTTTTTAGCTCCCACCCTTTTCCGATGAACAGGAATCGAGGCGTCTCCCACCTCCGGGCGGTCGCGGGACTGGCGTGGTTGATGCCCAGCCCCACCGAAAAAACCTTAGATTCCGGCTGACCGTAGTCGTTCACGATCGAGGACGCGGCCCACGGGGTGGCCGCGCAACAGGTGACGGCGTCGTCGTAGGCCCGACGCTGGTAGGCCACGCGGAAATCCTGGGCGCGTTGGGAAATGCCCTCCCACCCGGGGAAGGAGACGTCGAGCCCCTGCCGCACCGTCATGTCCTCGAAGGTGACGGTGCGCGGATGGCGCACGCCGAACGTGGTGCCGATTTGGATCACCAGGTCCAGTTCCTCCGCCGACTTCAGCGCCCGGGTCATGGTCCACGTGCCCAACCGCGTATATGCGGCGCCCATGCGTACGCGCGCTTTGGCTCGTCCCAGGTGATGCCGGATTCGCGGATCGCTCACCAGCTCACCAGGGCGCGACAACATGAGGGGCGCGGCCAGCACTTGCTGGGCCCTGCGGTCCAGGCGATCCGGCAGAGCGGCGTTGAGCCCGACGACGTCGTGCCCGAGCCTCCGTAACGCCGTGCCGATGCCGCGTGGAGTACCCGACCACGAGGTCTCCTTCCACGGATCGCCGTGGTACGCGAGACCGATACGAAACTTCGGCGGGGCGTCGGAAGAGAGCCCTCTAGGAGTTCCGTGGGGGTCGTTGGGTGCTCTCATGCGCTCCGTCCTCGTCTGGCTACGCGGATTGACTGTATGTACGTGAGACTTCGTCGCGACATGACGGGCCGATTTGGTTGATTCCATGCCTATGGTGATGGAGGAGGCCGTGCGCGCTTGAATGGTTTTGTCTCGCGGCGAATGAAGCATACACTCCCGATACGTCTCCGGAAGCGCGAATAATAATTCGGCTCGCAAATGTTGCGAAAGCAGGTTCGTGAGGTGCGACGGCGGCTGGGGAGCGTCACATTTTCCCGTCCAGCCGGGAGTAACCCGTAGCCACGTAGGGTCTGGGAACACCGCCCATTTGTTACTGTGTGGTATGGAAACCGGTTTTCCATCCTTAATCCCACCATCGAGGAACCACATGAAGAGACTAATCGTCGCGCCCCACATGGACGATGAAAGCATGGGATGCGGGGGCCTTTTGGCCAAATATCCCGATGAGTGCGTCGTCGTGGTCGCCGCGAAGGGGGACGAGACCCGGCGCCGGGAATTCCTCGCCGCCATGAAGACCGTGGGGGTCGAAGAGATCATCGAGCTCAACCTGCCGGACGGCAGCGTTGGCGAGCACATGGCGGATTTGGTGAGGGAGCTCGATCGCGTGTGCGGTGAGATCAAGCCCGCCGAACTCTATCTCCCCTTCCCCTCCCTCCATCAGGACCACATTTCGACCTACGAGGCCGGCATGCGCACCTCGCGCCTGTCGATGTCCCAGGATCACTGGAGCACCCCGAGCGTATACGTCTACGACGTCGCCGTGTACGACGTCAGCCTGTACCCGAGCGACCTCCGCTGGAACGTCTTCGAGCCGCTGACCGAGAGGGAGGCCGATCTCAAGGCCGCGGCGTGCCGTTGCTACGAGTCCGAAACGCCCGGCGACTCTCATCCGATCAACGCGATCAAGGAACTCGCCGGATCCGTCGGCAAAGTGCGCGGTCTACCCTTTGCCGAGCAGTACGCCCTCGTGAGGCACGTGCGCGCATGAAGGTCACGATCCACCAGCCGGATCTGCTCCCGTACTCGGGGTTCTGGTTCAAGATGGCCACGAGCGACGCGTTCATCGTGTCCAAGCACGATCAATTCCAGAAGCACGGCTATCAGCGCCGGGTCACCATGCGGGATCGCTGGTGTTCACACATGCTTCAGGGCAAACCGTCGCTCGTGCCGATCACCGACGTCGTGGTGCGCGAGGGCTGGCAACGTCGCCTGGTGGACACCATCTCGGGCCGCTACCGGGGTGCGCCGCTGTGGAAGGACCGCGGTCCCGACCTGTGCGAACGCATCCTCGCAGCCGACGGAACGCACCTGGACGAGGTCAACCTCGCCCTGATCCAGATCGTCCGCGAGTTGCTCGGGCTGTCCACGCCGATCCTCTTCACCGACCCGCCGAAGGCCCACGCGCGGGATCGACTCATCGAACAAGTGCTGGCCGTGGGCGGCGACGAATACCTCGCCGGCGCTGGCGGACGCGCGTACATGGGGGACGACCCCGAGGGATATTTTGCCGACCACGGCATCACCCTGACCTGGTCGGATCACCACCACGTGACCGGCGACAGCGTCGTGAGTCTGCTGATGGATTTGCAGGACCCGATGCCGACGATCCTGCGGCGCGCGGCGGACTAGCTCACAAGCTCCCCGTGAAGACGCCCAGGTTGGCGCTTACGGTTTACATTCTGGCTCTCTTCAGATTTTTATCAGAAAAGCGCATTTAAAACATTTCTTCAGTAACTGAAAATGTCTTGTGTCCATTTTGGACACCAAAGTTTCTCAGCCTTCTTCCAGTTTTGAAAGCTCCCAGAATACTTCCAGGTTTCCCAGTCACAGGCTTCTTTCAGATTTTTAGGTGTAGTATCCATCGTGTTGCAGCTTGATAGGAATCAAGCGAAGCCCAGAGTGCTTCGGCAGCATGTTCATCATCTGATCTGAAAGAAGGTAATTTCATGAGCGATGGACTCATCACCGAATCGGCCATTGACTTCGAGGCGGCAAACCTCGAAATCGAGGATTACGCCAATGTCGAGGAAATGAGTAAGAACACCTACACATCGTCATGCAGTAGCAGCAGCACCTCCAGCTGCACGTGCTGCTGCGCCTGATGATTTGGCGGGCGGGTCCGCCCCGCGGGTTATGGTGCGGACCCGCCCGCCGCTCCTGGTCAGTTCCCCAGGTTCGTTGCGGTGGAGGCGATGATTCTTTGAAGACAGAAATACCCGAGCCGAGGCAGGTGGCCTCGCGAGCTACGCATTCGTATCTCAGCACTGTTCTGCGGCGTGGATCAGGCCCCATGCCGCCCGCGGATTTCGTGGCTAACTGGTCCGATGCGCCACGTGATGGCAAGTTCTATCCGAGGTCCATATCCATCGACTTGGCGACGATGCCGGATCACTTGCCTCCTCCCGATGCGGCGAGATTGTCGAGCCTCGGCGGCCTTCTGCGCCTCGTCTATGGAAGGCTTTCGCGGAGACTGAGCGTCACGGCGAATGACGATGTGGGGAGGATGCAGCGGTATCCCAGCGCGCGATGGTCTCGGGGAACGGCCTCCGGGGGATCTCTCTATCCGAATTCAATGTATTGGGTGAGTTCCGGAAACGACGGTTGCATAGCTGGTGTCTACTACTATTCCCCCGGAACACACTCACTGGTTCGCCTTTCGGTGGGTCCTGCCGCCGAAAGAATGGGCCGTCTCCTGAATCAAGAAGACTCCTCCATTCCCACGGCAGGATATCTGGTCGTCGGTCCAAAGCTATGGCGTTCTGCCTTCAAATATGGTGCCTTTTCTTACCACGTGACCACGCTCGATCACGGCGCAATACTCGCCAGTATCGATAGATTGACTGGGAAAACTCTCCAAGTTTCACGCCGAAGCTTCACCTTTGATGAAGAGGCGGTGGCTCATTTGCTGGGAATTGACCCCGAAGCGGAACCTCTTTTGTCGGTGACGGCATTGGAATATGCAGACCTGAGGAGGAAACACGACGTCGACCCGCCTTGCGAGCGGTCTGCGGCCCCCGGATACCTCACGGCGAGAGTCCACGTTCACGACCATGAGTGGTCCCAACGCACGATCTCCTTTGACATGGTGCGGGCCATGCAGCGAGAAATGGTGGACAGCAACCGGCCGGCAACGGAGGCCGTGACATGCGCCCCGGCGCGGACGTCGGAGGTGGTGCTGACCGACGCGGAACGTCGTCGCACCATCTCGGCACTGACGAAACGCCGAAGCGCATTCGGCCGTGTGGGGTGGAAAGCCATTCCTCGGTCAACGTTGGAGGGGATGCTCGAATCCCTTGCCGGTCCGCCCCAGGCTCAAGAGAGTCGGGTGGCTGACGAGAGCACTCGAACGCCTCTTGAGTGGTACGTGGCGGTCATCAACGTCGCGGAGACGCCGCAAGGCTTCTACCGCTGGACTCCTCATGGCCTGCAGCTCATTTCGGCTCAGGACCCCACGGACTTTCTGCAACGCAATTACTTTCTACCGAACTACAACATGGCGAACCTCGCGTTCGTGCTCGTGCCTTGCGTTGACTATGGCCGCGCGATCTCCGAGCAGGGATCCGTCATGTATCGCGTGGCCAATGCCGCCATCGGACGCGCCACGCAGGAGTTTTACCTTGCGGCCGCCCACGCGAACTTGGCAGCCGGCGCGGCCCTGGGGTTCAACAACGTGGAATATCGCAAGGTGTTCGGGCTCGAAGGGCACCAGGAGGACGAGACCGCGGACCCAACCGTCCGGCCGGGAATGTGGCCGGTGATCATCCTGATGGCCGGGTCCGAGAGCGCAGAACTCGCGCGGTATCGGTACGACCTCTATACGAAAGGCATGGTCCACACGTGGGCTCGAGCACTATGAAGACGCGGGCTAGGAATGGCGGGTTGACGGTCAATCCGGTGGGTGCGGTCAGGTTGCCGGGAGTCTCCCACGATGTCTGTACGGACCTGCGGGCTACCTCCGCCGCGGCCCTGCACGAGCAGGACATGAGCCTGACCGAAGAGCTCGGTAATGCGGGGGAGCGGCTCGCCGATGCAATATTTCCGCTGGTTCCGGGCGCGGATGCGCAGACGAGGCGGAAGCTCATCAAACTCCGGCGCGCCGTGTATCAAGGTGCGGGCGTTGACGTGGACGATTCGGTCAGGGCCTATGTCGCAGGACAAGCCCCCGAGGTCGCGGATTTGCTGGATGACTATCAAAGACTGTGCGACAGGCACCGCAACACCCGATCGCGCCTGGAGGAAGCTTTCTCGACCGGCGTGCGGGACGCGCGCGACCGTCTCAAGAAGGCCAGCCGGGAACCGGCGATCGCGAAGGCCCTCGCGGTGGGGTCGCCCGAGCTGAGCCGCGGGGTTCAGCGCTGGCGCCTGAGCCCGACCGTGGCGGTCCGGTCCAAGGCCTCTCGCGGTATCGAGCGGTCGATCCTCAAATACCTCGCTCGGGCATCGCTGAAGACGAGTCCGTTCAGCTCGCTGACGACCGTGGCCCCGTGCCTGGTTCGGGCCGAAGGACCGACAACCCGCGCGTTGCAGGGCGCAGGTACCGGTGAGGCTCGCGAGGTGACTCATTCCCAACTCAACGTCGTCTTGCTGACGCGCGTTCTACGAGCCGTGGTGTCGGGGGACGCGCTCTTCGAATTGCCCCTCGAAGTATCCGACGCCGTGTCGAGGGATAGCGACCTCATGCGAACCGTGCAGCGTCGGGTGATCGACAACGACGAGGTCGAGGCGGAACGCGACTTCGACCTGGTCGAAGACAAGCTCGTGTGGTTTTACACGTCCACTATTCTGCAATCCGTCCTGAAGGCCCTTGCGCCGGGCACGCAACTGACCGGGGCGGAACTGGCGGAGACCCTGCGCTCCGAAGGCCTCGGCGATGACGACGGTTGTCGCAGGATCGTGCGCCAACTCGTGCGGTTGGGCGTCGTGGAATGTCGTCTCGTGCGGTTGAGCCCGTACGACGATCCGCTGGAGACGTTGGACAACAGGCTGTCGCCGATGAACACCCCCTGGGCACACGCGGTCCGGGAGGCGCTCCTGACCCTGCGGGGGCTTCGGGACCGCTTCTCGTGCGCCGACGACGCCGAGCGATTGCGGATCCTGGACGAGGTGCGGCAGACCGTCCGAGACATGGCCGATGGAGACATTGACCTGCCCAAGACGCTGATCTACGAGGACGTCGTCCATCCCTTCTCGGGTGGGGACGCAATGGTCCTGTCGACCCGTGTACGTGACGATCTGGCATCCCTGCGCTGGTTGTTCCACCTCCTCGATCCGGCCGAAGCCCATCGGCATCTCTTGAGCGCGTTCTTCGACGCCCGGGTGCCGGAAGGCGGAACCGTCGAGGACGTCGCCGGATTCCTGACGGAGTTCGACGACGACGTCTACCGCGAATTCCTCGCCTGGGGCGCGAGCACCGGGACCTTCTCCGGCCTCGACTACAGGCCGCGCGCGAACTGGTTAAATGATTCGGTTCCGCCGCACTGCGACGCCGAACGGCTGCGACTTCGCGACTACATCCAGGAGCGAGCCGGCGAGGAAGTCATCGATCTGGCGGGGTTCGCGCCGGAGGAACACCATCGATGCTCGAGTTTCATGCACGCCCGCTCGTACACCGCATTCATCCAATGTCCGACGGGTGATTCCTCCGAGATCATCCTCAATAAGGTTCACGGCGGGGCCGGATTCTCCCTCTCCCGATTCACGGGCGCCTTCGACGCGGCGGATCCGGTGCACACGGCCGTCGCGGAGTCGATGGGCTCCTTGAACGACGCCGAGGTGATTTGGGCCGAAGTGCCTGGTTCGGATGCGACGAGCAACCTCAACCTGCATCGCTCGTCGTTCCGGTACGGGTTGCAACTGCCCGGCGGCCCTCACCTGGACACCGCGGTGACCCCGATCCGTCTGGATTCCCTGGCCTTGCGCAGGGCCCCGACGGGACGACCCATGCTGTGGAGCAAGTCCCTGAACAGGTACGTCGTGCCGGTCTACACCGGTTACCTCATCAGCCGGGCGCTTCCCGAGCTGACCAGGTTGCTGTTGCTGCTCGGAGACGCGGTATCGCCTCACCTGTCGCTGTGGGATGGAGTGGCCGTTCCCGCCGACGCGCGGGGGATCGTGAGACGACCAGCCGTGCGGCACGGCGCCGTGGTGCTCGCGCGCGAGTCCTGGAGCACCCCCGTGGGTCTGTGGGAGGCCGGCATGGGCCGCGAGGTCGATCTAGAGACCTGGGCGAGGGCCCGGAAGCTTGCGCGAGACCTGGGCCTGCCGCCGCGTGCTTTTTACACGGTTGCCGATGGCGAGGTTCCCTCAACTCGCAAGCCGGTCTTCGTCGATTTTGACTCCCCCTTGTCGGTGGACGCGATGCTCAACGACCGGAACGTCCACCAAGCCGCGACCCTGACTTTTCATCGCGTCATGCCTGATCCCTTCGGCGACCAGACCGAACACGATGCCGCAGCGGTTCGGGAGTTCGTCATCGAAACACATTCGGCGATGACCGTTTCTCCTCCGCAGAAGCCGGCGGATACAGCATGGACCATCAGGAAGGAAGACGCCCGTGACACGGCACATTGAGACGCCACCGCGCCAGTGGCTGGCCTCGCACATTCACTATGCGGCGCACCCGCAACCATTGTTGGCGCAGTGCCTACGACCGATGGTGCATCGGCTACGGGAGGAAGACCTGATTTCGGGGTACTTCTTCATCAACTACTGGCTCGAAGGCCCCCACGTCAGGCTGCGGTTGCTGCCCCGGGACGGCGTCGACCCCCGGAGCGTGACCGACGTGCGAGATCGCTATATCGAGGAGTTTCTTCGGCGTCGACCGGCGCTATATCGGGTCAACGAGGAAGAATTTTCTGAGCAAAGCTACGACGTCCTCTTTCGCCTGGAGTTTAACGACGAAGACAGACGGCGCTCCGTCGATGACAACGGACAGATGCGCCTGGTCGCCAACAACACCGTGGTGCTCCGGGAGTATCAGCCCGAACTGACCCGGTACGGTGGCCCACACGGGGTGCGATTGAGCGAGGAGCATTTCGAAACGGCCTCTGATATTTGCCTCGAACTGGCCCATCAGGGCCGTTTGCTCGATCGAATGCATCTCTTCGGGACGGCCCTTCTGCTGATGCAGATCATCGCCTCGGTCTTCCTGCCTGACGAGGAGGACCGCGCGGAATTCTACCGAGAATACGAACAGCACTGGCGCGATTCATTCGTGGGCACCGACTACCTGTCGGGTCAAGATATGGACCCCAAGATCGCGCAGTCGCTCCCGACGGCGATCCGCTCGCAGCAACTTGCCGCGGAGATCGAACCCTCGCGTTCGAGCGGCCGGCTGGCGGCCCGTTGGAAACACCACTGTCTCGAGCTGGCGGAAAACGTGGATGCCCTGGCGCGCAACGGGGACCTGGTCTTTGAAGACTTCCGGAGCCCAGGCACGCACGTCCGGGCCCAACCTTATGACGCGCGGGTGCGTCTGCTGTTCTCCTACGTGCACATGATGAATAACCGGATGCACGTGTTGATTTCCGACGAGGTGTACCTCACGCAGCTGGCCCACGAGGCCTTAACATCGCGGGGCGAGAGCCATGATCGGTAACCAGCCCTTCGCGGAACACGCGGTTGCCGAGCATGCCGCCGGAGTGTTTCCCGCGCTCTTACGCACGGCGGTGATCGGTCACCACACCGTGGAGAACGGGGTGTGGGGGCGGCTGGTGTCGGATGAGAGCCAACAGAGATTGGTGCGGCTCACCGAGGCCCAGTATGCCCTGTTGCGCAAAGCCGACGGAGCCACAACCCTTCAAGACATTTCCTCGTCCACGGCCGTGAACCCCGCGTCATTGGCCACGTTCTACGGCGGTTTTGCCGACCGCGGGATCCTCGAGTGGCGGACCCGGCCGGGCGACTCGTCCCCGAACGATGTCTCTCGGACAAAGGCCTGGCGGGCGGTCGCGGGGTGGACCATCATTGTGATGGCACTGGCCCTGGGCGGTTTCTACCTCGCGCACTGGCCGCAGATCACCGCGGAATTATCGCGCCGCATCCCGGGGCTTACCGAGATTCTTCTCGCCGCGCTCTTCGTCCTGGGTCGCGGGATCGTCCACGAAGCCGGTCACGCCGCGGCGGTGCGCCTGTGCGGCGGCCGAGTCCGGAGATTCGGGTGGAAATGGACCGGGCGGAGCCTCTACCTATACATGAGCTCGTCGAACCTGGGGCTGCTGCCTAGCCGAGCCGGAGTGACCATGGTCGCTCTCGCGGGGGTGATCGTCGATCTCGTGGTGACGGCCCCCATCCTGGTGGTCTGGACACAGAACCCCGCCCAACCGGTGCCGACCCTCATCCTCTATATCGGCGGCATCAACGTCCTGACGAATCTCTGTGTCTTCCCCACCTTGGACGGATCCGCCGCGCTGAGCGGCATCCTGGGCACGCGTGAACCATTCAGCGTCGCCACGGGCCTGCGGCGTGCGAATGGCTCGCCCCATCGTTTCAGCGGAGGCCTCTGGCGCACATCGGTCATCGCCATGGCGGCCGTTGCCAGCGCAGCAACCCTTGTCATCGTGCTCGCCGTGACCATCCGACAGAGCGGGATAGATCTCTTCGCCGTCGGCGCCATGGTCGCGATGATGCTTCTGTCGTGGGGAGCCTCCCTCGGCAAATCAACCAAAACCACCGAGAAGGCAGGACTGTGAAGAGCCCATCAACCCCACCGGCCATCACCGTTGAGAATGTCACCAAGAACTACGACGGGTCCTCTGCCTTGGGCGGTATTACCCTGAACGTCGCCCGCGGCGAATTCTTCGGAATGATCGGCCCTAATGGCGCAGGAAAGACCACGCTCATTGAGCTCATGGCGGGCCTGCAATCGCCGACATCCGGTCGCATCAGGGTGCTCGGATTCGATCCCGCGGTGCGCGACAAGAAATTCCTGCTCTCGGTGGGGATGCAGACACAACATCCCGCATTCTTCGACGCGTTGTCGGTCCGGGAGCATCTGGAGGTCGTTGCCGGGCTGCGTCGAGCCAGCCGACGGGACGTCGAGGACGCCATGGAGCTGGTGGATCTGCAAGACGTCGCGAAGAAGCGCATCGACAAACTGTCCGGCGGCCAGAAGCAACGCGTGTCCATCGCGGCCACGGTCCTGCATCGTCCCCAGATCATCTTTCTGGACGAGCCGACCGCGGCTCTCGACCCCGAGGTCCGGCGGCAACTATGGGTGACCCTCGAACGCCTGAGGACCGCGGGAACCACCACCATCTATACGACCCATTACCTGAACGAGGCGGAACGATTGTGCGACCGGGTCGCCATCCTGGACGCCGGGGAGATCGTCACCGTGGGGAGCCCGGCGGAGCTGTGCGCCACGCACTCCTCGGGGACCCAAATCATCACCGCTCCCGGGCGGCTTACCCGTCAGGAAGCGGAACAACTGCCCGACGTCCACCTCGTGGAAGAACGTGAAGGATCGCTCGTACTACACACGGCCCGCCCCGGGGCGGTCATGGCCATCGTGGAAGAAAGCGGCGGGCTGGCGGGCGTCACGGCCCGGCACGCCACGTTGGAAGACGTGTATTTCAAACTCACCGGAAAGGAGATGTCCCATGAGTCTTAGGCCCTTGACCAAGGCGGCGGCACTCGACACCCTCAGAAATCCGTTTAGCCTCTTTTTCAACTTCATCTTTCCGGTCGTCATGTTGCTCGCATTCGAAATGATCTACATGGGGCGATACGCGTCGGACGGGCGGTCTTTCACCGACTACATCGTTCCGGGAATCCTGGCCTACGGCATGGCGAATAGCGCCATATTCGGCGTCGGATACAGCATGGTGAAATGGCGCAATCATCAGGTATTGCGGCTGATCAGCATGACACCGACCGCGCCGGCAACGGTGTACCTGTCGCGGTTGTTGGTGGCCATCGTGGTGGCGCTCCTGCAGACGGCGTTGTGTACCGCCGTCGCGTCCCTCCCGGTCTTCGGCCTGCACGTGTCCTCGAACGTCTACCTGGCCCCCTTGGTCGTGGTGCTCGGGGTGACCGCGTTCTTCAGCATCGGGTGCCTGATCGCTTCCGTGGCCAAGACCCCCGATTCGGTGGGTGGCGTGGCGAATGCGCTGTTGGTTCCTCTCGCGTTCTTCTCCGGGGTCTTCTTCCCCTTGCCCGAGGTGGCCGGGTGGATCCAGACGATCTCACGGATCTCTCCCTTGCGGTATCTCGTCGACGGGCTCTCGGGTTCTCTCGCGGGAACCGCTTCGGTTTCACACGTTCTTCTCATGTGCGGGCTCCTCGCGGGATTCGCGGCCGTGATCATGGGCATAGCCATCAGGGTGTTCCGGTGGAAGTGACGCAGCGCAGAACAGCTTCACGCGACGAAGCTTCGGGAGCCGCGCGGTGCACGCTGGCCGGTTTGCCGCTCGTCGTCCTCGGCGCCTTCGACGCGTTCGCGTCCTGGCCCGTCGAATCCGTCACCGAGCCCGTCGCCCTGGTCGCTGGCACCACGGTGTTGGTGGGTCCGTACAACTCCGAGAACGCGCTGCGCGGATGCGCCCGATGCATCGCCCTGCGGTGGCAGGAACTGCGGCCCCCTCGGGAGCGAGGGGCTCTGGAAGCCTTGCCGGCGCGTGAGGACCGTTTCGAAGCGGCAGGTCCGCTGCCGGGCACACGTCCGGGATGGCTGAGAATGCACGAGCCTGCCGTGGTGGAGGCCATCGGGCTGCTCACGGCGTCCCTCTCTGCGTCGCGTTCCGGCGACGGCGCGGAGCTGGCCTGGCTGCTCTCCGTGGATCTGCGTACCGGCCGGACCGCGTCTTCCCCCTTCTTGGCGCACTCCCGGTGCCCGTCCTGCGCTCCGGCGGGATCCGGGGGACCCGCCGCGCCGCGGCTGCCAGGGGCCGTCCGGCACTCACGATTTGCGCGGTTCAGCACCCCGGTGGATCGCCTCCAGCTACCCAGCGAAGCCCTGGTCGACCCCACCTGGGGTGCCCTCGGGGCGCGGATCGATCGCGGCTTCGACGCCCCCACGCTCGCGTCCTCGGGCGGAATGATGCGGCGGTGGGGCCCACGCGGCTTGACCGATATTGGGTGGGGCGGCCAACAACGCACCTTTTCGGCGTCGGTCGCCGCTGCCGTGCTGGAAGGCCTCGAACGCGATAGCGGGGCCGCCAATATCGGTGGACAACCGGAAATCGTTGCGACCTACGACGACATCGCCGACCACGCGCTCGACCTGGACACGCTGGGGATCCGCATCGACGAGCGCCGCACGCACGAGTGGTTCGCGCTTGACCGTCACACGCCCACGACGTGGATTTGGTTACGTCCGCTCCGCCGCGGTCGACCGAAACTCGTTCCCAAACAGTGCGTCTATTACAACTCCGGTGACACTTCTCCCTACGTCGTGCAAGAAAGTTCCAGCGGGTGCAGCGTGGGATCGAGCCTGACCGAGGCCGTCCTCGGTGGCCTGTTGGAAGTCATCGAGCGCGATGCCTTCCTGCTCGGGTGGTATCGGGCCCTTCCGCTGACCCAGATCGATGACCGCTCGGTGCCCGGAACGAGCGCCCGACAAGCCGTGGCATGCGCCGTGGCCCGGGGGTATACGCTCCGCTTCTTCGATAACAGAATCGATCTGCCGGTTCCCGTGGTGTGCGCCGTCGCGGAACGGGACGTCCCCGGAGAGGGAGCCGCGGTCTTCGCCGCCGCCGCGGACCTGGACGCGGTCAATGCCATCGACGGAGCCGCTTGCGAAGTGCTTTCACGGATACCCATCATCCGGGACGAGGTGCGTGGTCGACCGGATCTGGCCCCCGCGGCCCTCCGGAACTTCGACCTCATCCGGACGCTTGCCGACCACGCGGTCTTACCCGGGATCCCCGGGTTCCCCGAGCTGGCGCCCCAATACTTCCGCCCGAAGACCGTCGGCGGCTACGAACGGCTTTACGGCGAGCGGCGCCCGAGGCCCGCCGACCTGAGGCAAGACGTCGACCATATTCTCGACGCGCTCGAGGAGCGGGGCCACCACGCGTACGTCGTCGAGCAGACCTCCCGGGAGCAGAAACAGCTCGGCCTGCATTCCGCCCGCGTCGTCGTGCCGGGCCTGCTCCCGATCGATTTTGGGTGGGACCGGCAACGGGCCCTGACCATGAAACGTTTGCGCGCCGCGCAACCCCGATTCCTGCCTCGCCCGGCGTCGTCGGCGCCCGGTGTGAGGCGTGTGCCCCATCCATTTCCCTGACCGACGTCATCAACGAGTCCCCACCACACACAAGGAAGCATTCACCATGGCAGAACACGGAATTTCACTCCTTCCCGACCGTCAGGACGGTCATGGCTCCGCGGCCAACTACTACGACGATGTCCTCGCGATCTGTCGATACGCAGACCGGCTCGGCCTGAGCCACGTCAAGATGACCGAGCACTACATGCACGAATACGGCGGTTTTTCGCCCAGTCCGCTGACTTTTCTCGCGACGGTCGCCGCCCAGACCCAGCGGATCAGGTTGATGACCGGGGCCCTCATCCCCGCATTCCACCATCCGGTACAGATCGCGGCGCATGCCTCGATGGTCGATAACCTCAGCCGAGGCCGCCTCGACCTCGGATTGGGCCGGGCGTGGCTACCGTACGAATTCGAGACGTTCGGGGTCCCCATGGACCAGAGCAGGGCCCGCTACCAAGCGACGATCGAGGCCGTCCGCGACCTCTGGACCCAGGCCTCGGCGACGGCGGATACTCCGTTCTTCGCCTATCGACAGGTCCGCAGTTTTCCGATGCCGTACCAGTCCCCGCATCCGCCGTTGTGGGGAGCCGCGGTGCGCTCCCCGGAGAGCTTCGAATGGCTCGCCCGCCAAGGGTGCGGGCTGATGATGTCCCTGCCCCCGGCCCGCAAGGACCTGAAATTCAGCGACGGCCTCGTGGACGTCTACCGAGAGGCCTACCAGGAGGCCCACAACGGGGCCCGCGGCAAGGTTGCACTGAGCGTTCCGCTGATGATCGCCGATACCGACGAGCACGCTTACCAGAAGGCGAACTATTTTCACTCCCGGTACATGACCGTCTGGAGCGATGCCATCGAGTGCTGGTCGAGGACCGAGTCGGCAGACTATCCCGGCTACGGTGACATGGCCGCTCACGCCCGAGAATTGGCGCACCTCGGCCTGCGAGAGGACGGCACCGCCGTCGTCGGGTCGCCCCAGACCGTGGCCCGGACCATCCGGGAACTGCAGGACCGCTTTTCCGTGGACACCTTTCTCTGGCAGGTGGATTTTGGAGGGCAGGACGAAGGGTCCATGCGGGACAACCTCGACAGGCTCGTCGGAGACGTCTTCCCGCTCCTCGACGCCGCGGAGACCAGGCCGGGGGACGAGCCGGAGCCCGAACGCTCATGACGCGGACGGATGCTCAGGTGCCGGCCGAATTGTTCCGGCGGGCCAGGGAGCTGTACGACGCCTTGCACGCGTTGGCCGAGCCCTCCGGGGAAGAAGCGGCCACGGCAGCCCTCGTGGCCGACATCGTTGCGGGACTTGGAGCTACGGTCCGGACAGGTATCGGGGGTCATGGCGTGGTCGCCGTCATCGACCGTGGGCCTGGACCCGTCGTGTGGGCCCGCGCCGAGCTGGACGCGGTCGGCCACCATTCCCGTCCTTCTGGGCCGGGACGTGCCGGAACTGGCGCCGAGCATTTATGCGGCCACGATCTTCACCTGGCCGCTTGGTGGGCCGCCGCGGCGTACGTGTGTGAGCGGTCGTGGTCGGGAACCCTCGTCCTGGTGGCCCAACCCGCGGAGGAATCCTTGACGGGGGCCCAGGCCATGGTCGCGGACGGCCTGGGGTCGCTGGTGCCCGAACCGGACGTCTTGCTGGCCCAGCACGTGGCGATCATGCCCTCGGACATGATCGCCACCTTTCCGGGCCAGGTCACCTCGGCCCACGTGGAATGCACGGTCGCGGTCCCGGAGGGGGACCGGGCCGAGGATTTCGACGCGATCTGTCCGACGGCTGGAGCCCACACCTTCTGGAGCGTCACCGAGCCGGGACGGACGACGCTCGCGGCACGCTTTACCGACGTCGAGGCGGCACGTCGTTGCCTGGCGCACCTGCGGAGCTGGGCTGGGCCACGGTGCGTGAGGTCGCGGCTGGTTCCTCCCCTGCACAACGAGGCCTCCTTGGCGGCGGCCGTCGCAGAGGGGCTGCGCCGGGGTCTTCCGCGGCACGTCGTCCGTGACCTCGGCCCGATGACCTCCGCGGAGGACCTCGGCGACTTATCCGGCGCCCCTCCGCAGCGACCGGCCCCCGTCGTGTACTGGCTGTTCGGGGGGATCGATCCGCGGCGTTGGTCGGCCGCCGGGGGAGAGAACTTCTGGGAGACGACCCGGGCCTTTGCCCCGCTGCATGATCCGCGAGTGAACCTCGACGTTGATCAGGCCCTGCGGACGGCGATCGGGGCGATGGGATCAGCCATCGAGCACGCGTTCGCGACGCTGGGCTCGCGGGCTGAAGCACACAACACACTTGCCGGTTCGGCCGGCCCTACGGAAAGGACACGTCCATGACGTCCTCAACATCGCTCGCGAGCGAGATGCTGCGCGTTCGAGACGACGTGATTTTCGCGCGGTCTTCGCACGGAACACTGATTCACAACGCCGACGAGGGGTTCGAGGTGAAAGGCGCAGAAGGCTTTTCGCTGGTGCGGCGCCTGTTCACGACCCTCGACGGGCGGAAGACCGGCGAGCACATCCTGGAGGATCTCCCCGGGGCAGACCGTTCGCGGGCGAACGCCCTCATCAAGGCCCTAGATCGGCACGGGTTCCTTCTTCGGGTGCCTGCCGAATTCCGCGAGATTTCCCCGGAGGTGCGCGAGGCCTTTGCGTCTCAGATGTCGTACCTCCTTCACTTCAGCGCGGACCCGGGGCCGGGGTTCCGGCGAATCCGTGATGCCAAGATCCTCGTGGTCGGTGAGGGGCCCGCGGCGGCATGGGCCGTGATCGGGCTGATGCGCAACGGCTTTACACACCTGACCGTTCGCACCAGACACGATGCGCCACCGCGCGAGGTGATGGCCGAACGCGAGACCATGATCGATCGGCGCGTGGCCTGTGAGCTGGACTGGCAGGCCGTCAACGGTCAGGAGCTGGCGCCCATGATGCGCGAGGCCGACCACGTGATCGTCGCGAGCGCCAACGATGGGCAGGACATCGTGGCCAGGTGCGTACGCCTCGCCGAGGATCGGCGGATCCCCGTGACCGCCTTGTGGCGATTTGGCGACGGCGTGATCGTGGGTCCGGTTCCGTCGCTCCAGGGCGAGGAGGGGACGGGATGGATGGAGGCCGCCGCCCGCGTGAGCGTCAATTCCGCGCCGCACGACGCCGCCCGGTTCTGGGGCGCCGTCCAGGCCGCTCCCGGGGTCGCCGCCGTCGCGTCGGCACCGGCAACGGTGGAGGCCATGGTCGGCAATTTGGCCGCCTTCGAAGTCTTCCGGGAAGTCGGGGGAGCGAGGAACGAGGACGCTGGCCGCGAAGTCTTGATTCAGGACATCCACACGGCGGATGTCGTCTCGGCACCGATCGTAGGGTCCGTGACGCCACGCCCAGAAGGTCGCGATCCCCACGGGCCGGAACGAGGGCACGCCACCGCCCTCGAACGGTTGGAAGCGACGGCGGATCTGGTCAATCGGCATACGGGCATTTTTCGGGTGTTCGAGGACGAGCCCCTGGAGCAACTGCCGCTCAAGATTTCCCGGTTGCGCTACGGCATGCTCGGCGGCCGCGACGTCGTGGTGGATGCCTGGCACCTCGAGACGCTGGCGGACGCCCGGTGCCTGGCGATCGAGGAAGCGGCCGCTCGGCTGACCTCGGAATGCATGGCTTCCTCGTCGGTGCGGGAAGAATCGGTCCACGTGGCGGCGTCGTTCGATCCCGAAGAGGCCCGGCGGAAGGTTCGTTGGTCGGCCGCACGGGTGCGGGCCGTGCGGGGGCTGGCGCGAAACGCCGTCGAAGTGGATGCGTTGGATGCTCACGAGTATCCGACCCGGGCGAAGTACCTGCTGGAAAGCATCGACATCTGGGGGTTGTCACCGCGTGCCTACCGGGTCGGGCGCTTTGGCGGGGTGAGCGTTGCCCTCGCGGCCCTCTGGGATGCCGCGGACGAGATGCCCGTGGCGGCGGCGCTCGCCGGCGGGGACGACGACGACCAGGCCGTGATGAACGCCCTCACTCAGGCCGTCGCCGAGCACCAACTCGCCCTGCAACTCCAGGCCCCCGATGCGCCCCCGAGGCCCTTGATCGAGGGGTTCGAGCTGTTGCGGGATGTCGACTGGAAGGCCCTGGAAGGCATCTCTCCCGGGTCCCTCGGAGCGGCCCAGGACCACGCCCTACGGCTGGAGGTCCTCGAGATCACGCCGGACGTCTTCGCCGACCGTGGCCTGACCGTGGTGCGTGCCCATGAACTCGATGCCTGAGGCAAACGGCGTGGACGCCGCCTACACGCCGCTCGAGCTATGGGCCGCAGGCCTCGCCCGCGATGTGAGGAACCTGGCGCCGGGCATCGGATTTTCGGCCGTCATCGACGTGCACGACTCGGCGGGATGCCGTGTTGCCTCGGGGGCGATCGATCCTGAGGGGAGCGCGGAAGGTGTCCGGATGCGGGTGCGGTTGCTCGTCGCCGGAACCTGGTTGCTGGTGCACGTGGGCACCGGCTCGGCCGGATCCTCGGGACGCGACACGTGGCGCGGCATCCTCCGACGATGGCGGAACGCTCTGCCGGTGTCCGCACCGGATGGTGAGGGGCCGAAGCGCACGGGGCAGGTTCTCGATGGGTTGGGGTGGCACCGGACGTCCGTGTCCATCCTGGTGGCGAGGATACTCACGGGCGAAGTCGCGCCCGGCCGGCTCCTGGTGTTCCACCGCGGAGGCCTTCGATCTCAGCCGGCCGACGCCCAGGACCTGCGCCGCATCTGCCAACCGCCCGATCCACAGGACTGGCCGAAAGGCCTCGAGAGGGTCTCGTCGGTCCACGGACTGCTCGAGGAAGAGGAGGCCCTGACGAACTTCAGGTGCGGCCTCCTCGCGGAGAGCTACGGTGTCAGGTGGGACCATCCCGTCAACGCGGTGGTCTACGGAAGTAGCTCCGTCGGCGATACCGGTTGGCGGCACTCGGTGACCTGGGGAGGCCACACGAACAGCGTCCGGGGGAGTCGGCTCGTGGCGATGCTCGAAGGCCTGGAACGCCAAGGGCCCTCCAACGGCGACCGGCAGGTCGATGTCCTCCGCTCGACCTGGGCCGACCTGAGCAGAGAGAGCGCAACCGGTGGGCCCCTCGTCGTCGATCCGGCGGAGTTGGGGCTGTACGACGCCCGCTTCGAGGCCCTGCACCCCACGGCTATGCGATACCGCCCGGATGCGCCCCTGTTGTGGGCGCGCTCGCGGTGTCTGACGTCAGGCTCACCGTCCTGGGTCCCCTTGTCCTCGGTCGCCTACGACGCGGTACCCCTGGAGGAACGGTTCGTTCAGGAGACCTCCAACGGTTGCAGTACCGGAAGCGTGCGGCCCGAGGCCGATCTGCACGGGCTCTTCGAACTCATCGAACGGGACGCGTTCCTGCTCGCGTGGGGCGCAGGCCGGGCCCTTCCCCGGCTCACTCTGGACGCGGATACGCCCCAGGATCTTCGGTTCACCTGCGCCCGATTGGACCATCTCGGATTCACGGTGACGTTGCTCGACGCGACCAGCGACCTCGGCATACCGGTGGTGATCGCGGTCGCCATCGACCGTTCCCGGCGCGTCGGGGGATGCGTCGGGGCCGGCTGTTCGCTGGATGTGTACGACGCCGTTCGAGGAGCGCTCGCGGAGATCGCCTCCGACGCGCCCACCATGGGAGAGCGCCTCGAGCGACGCCGTGATGAGGTCGTGGCCTTGGCGCAACAACCTCAGAATGTCCGGACGCTTTCCGATCACGCCGATCTTTTCAGTCTGCCCGAGGTGGCCTCGCGACATTTGGGGATTCTGATCTCGTCTCCGGTGGAGACGTCCCTGAGCGAATTTCGCGGAAAAGACTTCGCTCGGGGGGTGATGGCGGACCAGGTGACGGACCACCTCCGGAGGATCTGTGACCTGTTGGCCACGCGGGGTTTCGCGGTGCACAGCACCGTATTAACCACGGCGGCGCAAGCTGCACTCGGCCTGGTCAGCACGGCCGTGACGGTTCCGGGGCTCCTGCCGATAGATTTCGGCGCCGAGCGCCAGCGTTTCCGCGAGATGCCTCGGATGAAGGAGCACCTGGCCCGTCTCGGCATTCCCGCCGCCAACGATGTCCCGCACCCATTTCCTTGACCAGGCTCTCAGCCGTAGAGCGCGCGGTCTTTTCGTATCAGTTGTTCATGGTAAATAAAATTACATTTATTGAAAGGTTATAATATGACACCGTCGATCTTTGGAATTATTTTCATTGTCTTTGGATTTGGGTACTACGTGTGGCGGAAAATGTCGAAGGACTGATTCCTCGGGCGGACTAGCTCATCGACGCCGTGAGGGCGAATAGGATCAGCGCGAGCGAGCCGAGGATCGCCGGAGCGAGCACCACGAGGTGGATCCAGCGGTTGGCCAACATGATTGCGGCGAATTCCCGGAGGAATGCGCTGGGAACGTAGTAGTTGGCCGTCTTGGCGCCCACGCCGCGGCCCTTGAGCCCCACCTTATTCATGAAGATGGCCGCCCGGTACACGTGGTAATCGCTGGTGGCCACGTAGACCGGCGCCTTGGGGTCGTCCATGACCCGCTGGGAAAACCGCAGGTTCTCCATGGTCGTGGTGGATTTGTCCTCGACCCGGATGGACTCGGCCGGGATGCCCTGCTCGAGCAGGTACTCGCGCATCGCGTGGCCCTCGGGAACCACCTCGTCCGCGCCCTGACCGCCGCTCGGGATCAGGATCGGGGCGCGGCCTTTGGCCTGCTCGCGGCGGAAGATCGTCACGGCGCGGTCCAGCCGCGAGGCGAGCAGCGGGGTCACCTTGGTCCCGATCAGCCCGGCGCCCAGGATGATGACGTACGCGGGGTGAAAGCGCGCGGACAGGCGTCGATAGGCCACCGCCGAGATCAGGAAACTCAGGAAGCAGAAGGCGACGTATCCCGTGGCGTACCAGAGTATGGCGTAGGCGCACCCGCAGACGGTGATCCACCATCCGGAGCCGGTCGAGAACACGGCGATCATGACGATGACGCCGAACGGAAGCGCGAGCATCCACAGCCCCGCGCAGAGGGCCAGCAGGTTCTTGGGCCGCCTTCCTTCCTTGCGAATGACCGTGGCGCCGTTGATCAGGAGGAAGGCCGCCAGGCAGATATAGCCGAGGAAGAGCCCCGCCAGGACTATCAGCGTGACGATGCCCATCGCGAGGTTGAGCCATTCGAGACGGGTGCTGGCCAAGAGGGACGTGGCCGCATTGACGATCATGAGCACGCCGATGATGCTGAGCACCCCGTATCGCAGGCGGTGCCCCGCGCGCCGGAATCCGGCGAGGCAGTAGGCCACCATGCCGATCCCGAGAGCCAGATAGAAGAGGTCCGAAGCGGTCTGGGGCGTCATCAAGGTCTCCGTGCGACGTCGGGGTGATCTGCGAAAACTCGCGGTCCATGTCGACTGTATCCAAGCGGGGCCGGAAAAAATTTTCACCATCAATAAACGTGAGTGGGTTCACGGATACGTCGGTCGCCATGTAACCTGGCTCTCAACGTAAACGAACGAAGTTCGTTAAATCGACTGAACGGCCCCACCGCACGGCGAGCCCCGGTCGCTGGCCGAAAAGGAGAGAACTCACCATGGCTTGGATCATGCCCGCCGAAACGGCGCCCCACGAACGCACCTGGATGGCCTTCCCTTGCGAAGGCCAGACGCTGGGCTCGACCGACGCCGAGCGGGCCGAAGGATACGAGGCGTGGTCGGCCGTCGCGCGCGCCATCGCCGAGTATGAGGCGGTCACCATGGTCGCGGATCCGTCCGAGGCGGCGAGGGCGCGGAACATGCTGGGCCGGGGGATCGACGTCGTCGAGGCGCCGGTGGACGAGTTCTGGATGCGCGACGTCGGGCCGACCTTTGTGCGAGATGCCGAGGATCCCGATCGCCTCGGGGCCGTGGACTGGATCTTCAACGGGTGGGGCGCCAACGACTGGGCGGACTGGGACAAGTCCGCGAAGCTCGGCCGCCTGGTCGCCGAACGATCCCGTTCGGACCGGGCCACCGAGGTCATCTCCTCGGTGCTGGTCAACGAGGGCGGCGGGATCCACACGGACGGCCAGGGAACCGTGCTGGCCACCGAAACCGTGCAGCTGGACCCGCGCCGCAATCCGCACGCCGACCGGGAACGCGTCGAGGCGGAGTTCGCCAGGACCCTCGGCTCTCGTAAGGTCATCTGGCTGCCCCGCGGGCTGACCCGCGACTACGACGAATTCGGCACCAACGGCCACGTGGACATCGTCGCCTCCTTTGCGTCCCCGGGCACGGTGCTGCTGCACGCTCAGGAGAACCCGGAGCACCCAGACCACGCCGCGATGCGCGAGATCCGCGCGGCGCTCGAGGGGCAGACCGACGCCGAGGGCCGCCCGCTGAGGATCCTCGAGGTGCCCGCCCCGGAGCTCATCCGCGACGCCGAAGGCCCCGTGGACTTCAGCTACATCAACCATTACGTCGCCAACGGCGTGGTCGTGGCCTGTTCCTTCGGGGAAGACCGGGCCGACGGGCGCGCCCGGGAGATCCTCGCGGAGGCCTACCCGGGGCGCGAGGTCGTCTCGGTCGAGGCCCGCCCGATCTTCGAACGCGGCGGCGGAATCCACTGCATTACCCAGCAGCAGCCCGCGGTGGGTGATCGCGCGTGAGCCGGATGAACGTGGTCGAGGTCAGCATCGCCGATCTCCGGGCGGCCCTGGAGGCGGGAGAGACGACCAGCGAGGCCCTGCTCGACGAGTACCTGGCCCGGTTGGAGGCCTACGACGTCGCCGGCCCGCGCCTGAACTCCGTGATCGTGCGCAATCCCGAGGCCCGCGCCGAGGCTCGCGCGTCGGATCGCCGCCGGGCGGATGGGAAACCCCTGGGGCCGCTGGACGGCATCATCTACACCGCCAAGGACAGCTACCTGGTTCGGGGCCTCACGGCGGCCGCGGGCAGCCCGGCCTTTCGGGATCTGATCGCCCAGCGCGACGCGTTCACGATCGAACGCCTCCGCGCGGCCGGGGCGATCTGCCTGGGCCTGACGAATATGCCGCCGATGGCCAACGGCGGGATGCAGCGCGGGCTCTACGGCCGGGCGGAAAGCCCGTACAACGGCGAACGCCTCACCTCGGCCTTTGGGTCCGGGTCCTCGAACGGTTCCGGCACCGCGACCGCGGCCAGCTTTGCCGCCTTCGGCCTGGGCGAGGAGACCTGGTCCAGCGGCCGCGCCCCCGCGTCCTGCAATGCATTGTTTGCCTATACGCCATCCCGCGGCGTCATCTCGGTGCGCGGCAATTGGCCCCTGGTCCCCACGATGGACGTGGTCGTGCCGCACGCCCGCACCGCCGCGGACCTCGCGGAGATCCTGGACGTCGTCGTGGCCGACGACCACACCGCACGCGGCGATTTCTGGCGCGTCCAGGAGTCGGTCGAGATCCCGCGCTCCTCGGAGGTCCGCCCGGCGTCCTACGCCGCGCTGGTCGCCACCGATCCGCAGGACGCCCGCCGACGCCTCGACGGGGTGACTCTCGGCGTGCCGCGCCTGTACATCAACCGCGACCCCGAGGCCGGAACCGCGGAGAATCCGGGCATCGGGGGACCCACCGGCCGACGCATCGAGACGCGCGAGTCCATCATCGACCTGTGGGAGCGCGCCCGCGAGGAGCTCGAAAGCGCCGGCGCCCGCGTCGTGGAGGTCGATTTCCCGGTGGTCACCCGGTACGAGGGCGACCGTCCCGGCGAGCCGACCGTTCGCACCCGTGGATTCGTGAGCGAGGAATACCTCGACCGCGAAATCACCGAACTCTCCGCGTGGGCGTGGGACGACTTCCTCCGCGCCAACGGCGATCCGGACCTGCCCGACCTGAGCGTGGTGGATGGCTCGGAGATCTTCCCGCATCCGGAGGGCGCCCTGCCCGACCGGTACGACGGCTTCGACGACGACATCGCGACCTATCCCGAGGTGATCCGCGAGCGCCCGATCGGCTCGCCGTCGGAGATACCGGGCATCGCCGAGGGGCTCGCCGGCCTGGAGGAGACCCGCCGGGTCGACCTCGAGGAGTGGATGGACGGGCTGGGCCTGGACGCGGTGGTGTTCCCGGCGCTGGCCGACGTCGCCCCCGCGGATATGGACGTGAACCCCGCCTCCGCCGACGAGGGCTGGCGGAATGGCGTGTGGGTCGCGAACGGCAACCTCGCGATCCGTCACCTCGGCATTCCCACGGTCACGGCGCCCATGGGGGTCGCGGCCGACATCGATATGCCCGTCGGGCTGACCTTCGCGGGCCGCGCTTACTCGGACAACCGCCCCTTGGAACTCGGTTTTGCCTACGACGCCCTGGGCCCGCGGCGCACCGAACCCTCCCGGACGCCCCCGCTGACCCCCTGATCCCCGGCCGGCCCCGGGCCGCCCCCACCGCTTCACCGACCCATAGGAGGAACTCATGTCCTCAACGTCACCGTCCGGAAAGAAGTCCGGACCCTCCGCGGACTCCCACGTCACGATCCATACCTCGACCTCCCCGACGGTCAGTCGCGCCCAAGCCGGCGCTTCCGTCACGGTCGTCGAGGGCGACGCGAAGCGGCAGGCCAAGGGGCTCAGCGCCGCGAGCATCGGGCTGGTCGGGGCGACCGTCATCGGCGTCTCGACCATCGCCCCGGCCTATACCCTCTCGGGTGCGCTCGGGCCGACCGTCTCGGTCGTCGGGTTCCACCTGCCGGCGATTTTTCTCCTGGGGTTCATCCCGATGCTGCTGGTCGCGCTGGGGTATCGCGAGCTGAACTCCGCGATGCCGGACTCGGGGACGACCTTTACCTGGGCCACCAAGGCCTTCGGCCCGTGGGTCGGGTGGATGGGCGGCTGGGGTCTGCTGGCCTCGACGATCCTCGTGCTATCGAACCTGGCCGGGATCGGCGTGGACTTCTTTTACCTCTTGCTGTCCCAGATCTTCCACAACGAGGCCATCGCCGACCTGACCCGCAATATCCCCCTGAACATCGCGACCTGTCTGGTGTTCATGGCCGGTGCCTGCGCGGTCTCGTACCGCGGGGTCGAGGAAACCAAGCGCTTCCAGATCTTTCTGGTCAGCTTTCAGTTGCTGATCATGCTGGCCTTCACCGTGGTCGCGTTCATTCACGTGGGCAACGGGACGGCCTTCGACGGTCACATGCCGAGCCTCGAGTGGTTCAACCCGCTCGGGGTGGACTCCTTCTCGGCCTTCTCGGCAGGCGTCTCGCTATCCGTGTTCATCTACTGGGGGTGGGACACCGTGCTGACCCTCAACGAGGAGACGGAAGGCTCGGATAAGACCCCCGGCCGGGCCGCACTGCTGGTCATCGGCATCGTCGTGGTCCTCTACCTGCTGGTCGCGTGCGCGACCCTCGCCTACTCCGGCGTGGGGGACGGGGACCTCGGGCTGACCAACGGGAACATCCAGGAAAACGTTTTTGCCGCGCTCGCGACGCCGGTGCTCGGGCCGCTGGGGATCCTGATGTCGATCGCCGTGCTGATGTCCTCGATCGCTTCGCTGCAATCGACCATGGTCTCGCCGGCCCGCACGATGCTGTCGATGAGCTACTACGGCGCCCTTCCCAAGGGCCTGTCCCGGATTCACCCGAAATACCAGACCCCGAGCACCGCGACCGTCACGGCCACCGTGATCGCCGCCGTGTTCTACGCGGTCATGCGCGTGGTCTCGGAGGACGTCCTCTGGGACACGATCTCCGCGCTGGGCCTCATGGTCTGCTTCTACTACGGGCTGACCGCCCTCGCGTGCGTCTGGTATTTCCGGAAGTCCGCCTTCCGCTCGGTCCGCACGGCCCTCAGCCAATTCGTCGGCCCGCTCCTGGGCGGAATTCTATTGCTGATCTTCTTCGTGCGGACCACGATCGATTCCTTCGATCCGTCCTACGGGTCCGGGTCGTCGCTCTTCGGCGTCGGGCTGGTCTTCTACCTCGGTGCCGGGATGCTGGTTCTGGGGCTCATCGTGATGTGGGTTCTGTCCCGGAGGCTTCCGGCCTTCTTCCGGGGGCGGGTCGACATCGCCCCGGGAGCCGTGGACCGGGCGTGAGACCGCCTGCCCGCGACCGAGGCCCGAGCTGGCGTTCCGCACCGAGGGGGCGTTCCGCGGCGGGGCGGGACACGCGCTCAGGCTCCGGTCAGTGCCTCGCGCAGGCGTTGCTCGAGCCCGTTGAGGAGGCTCGACAGCCCGACGTCGAGCGCTTCCTCGGCGGCCTGGGCGCCGTTCAGGTGGGACCGGGCGTCGTGCAGGCGGGACATGATCGGGTAGTCCGCCGCGAGATCGCCCGGATGGAAGATATCCGCCGGGGCCGCGGCGTCGAGGGCCGTGCCGAGGAGGAAAGACTCCAAGGTTTCGATGATCAGAAGGACCTCGCTCTCGGGCCACCCGGCGGCGAGGAACGCGTGGGCCACGGTCTCGTACATCATGAGGGTTTGCGGGGCTTCGGCCACCGGCGTCAGGGCAAGGGTCGCGACCACGGAGGGCTGCGCGGCGAAGGCGCGGTAGTAGGACCGGGCCCACTTCTCCGCGGCGGCCCGCCAGGCCGCGGCCGCCTCGGCGGGGCTCACGGTCCCGGGGTCATCCTTGGCCATGCGCTTGGCCAGGCGGTTCAGGGGGCGCACGTCGATGCCGCGGACGACGTCGTCCGAGATCTTGGCGAACACCTCATCGCGGGACGCGACGTGGTTGTACAGCGAGGACACCGCGACGCCCAGGCGCTTGGCCAGCATCGTCATGGTGAAGTTCTCCCCGTCGGTCTCCAGGAGATCCCGCGCGGCTCGCACGATCGTCTCCGACGTCAGGATGTTTTGGGCGGGTCTTCCTCGTCGTCTCGTCACCATCTTTTCCACCCCATCGACTTTACCCGGCGAGCCACCCCGAAAGGCACGGAGTTTTGCCTGGGACCCGCTTCACAAATTTCAATCGCACCGATACAGTAAACGAAAATGATTCGTTTATGAATGACGAAGCCACAGCGAAAGGTCGAACCATGAACGCCAACCCCCACAATCCCCAGCACTCCGCGTGGACCGTCCGCGAGTCCGACGTCGTCGTGATCGGCGCGGGTCCGTCCGGCCTCTCCGCGGCGACCACGCTCCGCGCGGCCGGGAAGTCCGTCACGGTGCTCGAGGCCCGCGAGCGTGTGGGTGGCCGCACCTGGTCGAAGCACGTGGACGGCGCCTTCCTGGAGATCGGCGGCCAGTGGATCTCCCCGGACCAGACCGTGTTGTCGGAGCTCGTCGAGGAGCTCGGCATGGACACGTTCTCCCGCTACCGCGAGGGCAAGAGCGTCTACCGCGCGCCGGACGGCACGGTGACCCAGTACACCGGCGAAATGTTCCCCGTCTCGGAGGAGACCGAGCGCGAGATGGAACGACTCATCGAGATCCTCGACGGGCTCGCCGCCGAGATCGGCCCGCACGAGCCCTGGGCCCACCCCAAGGCGCGCGAGCTGGACACCATCTCCTTCCACCACTGGTTGCGGGAGCAGTCTTCGGACGAGGAAGCCTGCAATAACATCGGCCTGTTCGTCGCCGGCGGGATGCTGACCAAGCCCTCGCACGCGTTCTCGGCCCTCCAGGCGGTACTGATGGCGGCGTCGGCCGGATCCTTCTCCAACCTCGTGGACGAGGACTTCATCCTGGACAAGCGCGTCGTCGGCGGCATGCAGTCGGTCTCCCAGGCCATGGCGGCCCGGTTGGGTGACGACGTCGTCACCGGCCACCCCGTGCGCGTCCTGCGCTGGCAGGAAGAGGGGGAATACCCCGTGCAGGTCGAGGCCGAGGAATTCTCCGAGGATGGCGAGGCCACCGGGGCCGGCGTGATCGTTCACGCCCGCCGCGCCGTCGTCGCCGTCCCGCCGAACCTGTACAGCCGCATCTCCTACGTTCCGGCCCTGCCGCGCCGCCAACACCAGCTGCATCAGCACCAGTCGCTCGGGTTGGTCATCAAGGTCCACGCGGTCTACGAAACCCCGTTCTGGCGCGAGAAGGGCCTCTCGGGCACGGCGTTCTCGGCGGATTCCTTGGTCCAGGAGGTCTACGACAATACCAACGTGGATCCGGAGACCGGCCGCGAGGAATCCCGCGGAACCCTGGTCGGATTCGTCTCGGACGAGAAGGCCGACCACGTCTTCGCGATGTCCGCTCAGGAGCGTCAGGAAAAGCTGCTCGCCTCGATCGCCGAATTGCTGGGCGACGAGGCCAAGAACCCGGTGGTCTACTACGAATCCGACTGGGGCAATGAGGAATGGACCCGCGGGGCCTACGCCGCGAGCTACGACCTCGGCGGGCTGCACCGGTACGGCATGGACCAAGCCGAGACCGTCGGCCCGATCCACTGGTCGTGCTCGGACATCGCCGCCGAGGGGTACCAGCACGTCGACGGCGCCGTTCGGATGGGCCAGAAGACCGCCAGGGATATCGTGGAATCACTATGAGATACATCGTTGGATACTCCGCGGACCACCGAGGCCGCGACGCCCTGAACCTCGGTATCGCGCTCGCCCGCTCGATGCGCGCCGAACTCGACGTCGTGCTCGTGTTGAAGGTCGAAGACGCTTACGCGGGTGCCCTCCGCGGGAGCGGCAATTACACGCAACTCGTGGAGCAACAGGCCAAGGAGTGGCTCCAGGAAGCGGCCGAGCTCGTGCCCGAGGACGTCACCGCCCGGTACCACCTGCGCCGTTCGACGAACGCCGCGACCGGACTCATGGAGATGGCCGAGGTGGTCAACGCCGGTGCGATCATCGTGGGCGGTTCGTCGCGCACCTCCTGGCTCTGGCACGGGATCGGTTCCGTGGACAACGCCCTGCTGCACCGGGCCAAGCTCCCGGTCATCATGGCCCCGAGCAGCTACGAAAACTCGACCTCGATCACCTCGATCGACTGCGCCGTGAGCCCCAAGGTGGACTCGATCGGATTGGTCGAGGAAGCCATCGCGACGCTGAACCGCACGGGCCTGCCGGTGCGCCTGGTCTGCATGGTCGACGGGTCCCGTGACGAGGACGACGGCAGGGTCCAGGCGGCGGTCGAGGCCCTGGTGGCCGACTCCAGTGTCCGGCCCGAGGAACCCGAGAAGCTCCGCGTCGTCGTCGGGCACGGCCGCGGCATCGCGGAGGCCGTCGAGTCGGTGGACTGGGACCCGGGCGCGGTGCTCATGGCCGGTTCGTCCAAGTTGGCCCAGCGCGGCGAGCTGTTCCTGTCCTCGACGACCTCGAAGATCCTCTCGAAGCTGCCGATTCCCGTGCTCGTGGTCCCGCGGGACTACCACCCGGGGCGGTACGGATCCGAGGCCCAGCCGTGGACCGGACAGCTGAAAGCGGTGTCCCCGGACCGGGGGACAGCCGGTCGATCCTGACGTATCATGAAACAAAATTTTCCTAATGGTTAACCGCGGCGCGATCCGTGCCGTGGGACGTGTGAAAGAGGTTTGAGACCATGGCCATCGATGTTGATGAGCTGCTCGCTCGGGTTCCTACCGGTCTGCTGATCGGGGGCCAGTGGCGGGACGCGTCGGACGGCGGAACCTACGAGGTGGAAAATCCGGCGACGGGGGAGACGATCGCGACCCTCGCCTCCGGCACGAGCGACGACGCCCGCGCCGCGATGGACGCCGCGTGCGCGGTTCAGGCGGAATGGGCCGCGACCCCCAACCGCGAGCGGTCGAATATCCTGCGTCGGGCCTTCGACCTGGTCCAGGAGCGCAAGGAAGAGTTCGCGACCCTCATGACCCTCGAGATGGGCAAGCCCCTGGCCGAGGCCCGCGGCGAGGTCGTCTACGGCGGCGAGTTCCTCCGCTGGTTCTCCGAGGAAGCGGTGCGCGACTACGGCCGCTACGCCCCGACCCCCGAGGGCAACCTCCGCATGCTGACCGTCCGCAAGCCGGTCGGCCCGTGCCTGCTCATCACCCCGTGGAATTTCCCGCTCGCGATGGGCACCCGCAAGGTCGCCCCCGCGGTGGCCGCCGGGTGCACGATGGTCCTCAAGCCGGCCCGGCTCACCCCGCTGACGAGCCAGTACTTCGCCCAGACGATGCTCGACGCGGGCCTGCCGGCTGGCGTGCTCAACGTCGTCTCGGGGGCCTCGGCCTCGGCGATCTCGGATCCGATCATGGAGGACCCCCGGCTGCGGAAGGTCTCCTTCACCGGCTCCACCCCGGTCGGCAAGCAGCTCATGGCCAAGGCCGCGGATAACGTCCTGCGGACCTCCATGGAACTCGGCGGCAACGCGCCGTTCATCGTGTTCGAGGATGCCGACCTTGACGACGCGGTCGCCGGCGCGATGGGCGCCAAGATGCGCAACACCGGCGAGGCCTGCACCGCGGCCAACCGCTTCCTCGTCCACGAGTCCGTCGCCGAGGAATTCGGCCGGAAATTCGCCGCGAAGATCGCGGAACTGAGCCTGGGCAACGGCCTCGACGAGAAGACCACGTGTGGCCCGTTGGTCGAGGAAAAGGCGTTGAAGTCCGTCTCGGGCCTGGTGGACGACGCGACCCAGCGGGGCGCGCGAGTGCTGGTCGGCGGCAAGGCGGCCGACGGCGCCGGATACTTCTACGAGCCGACCGTTCTGGCCGACGTTCCCCGCGACGCCCGCGTGGTCACCGAGGAGATCTTCGGCCCGGTCGCGCCCATCGTGACCTTTTCCACGGAAGAGGAAGCCATGGAGCTGGCCAATTCCACCGAATACGGTTTGGCCTCCTACGTCTATACCCAGGACACCTCCCGGATGTTCCGGGTATCGGACCACCTCGACTTCGGCCTGATGGGCTTCAACGCGGGGGTCATCTCCAACGCGGCCGCGCCCTTCGGGGGCGTCAAGCAGTCCGGCCTGGGCCGCGAAGGCGGCGCGGAAGGCATCGCGGAATACACGACCACGCAGTACATCGGCATCAAGGACCCCTACGCGGGACGCTGATTCCCGCCATCGCCACCCACCCAGATATGTAGCAGGAGGAACCTCATGGTCAACCGACTCAAGAACTTCATCAATGGCGAATTCGTCGACTCACCCGCGACCGAGACCCTGGACATCGTCAGCCCCGTGACCGGCGAGACCGTGGCGGTCTCCCCGATCTCGACGGATCAGGACATCGACGCGGCCTTCGCCGCGGCCGCGGAGGCCTTCACGACCTTCCGCAAGACCACCCCCTCGGACCGGCAGAAGATGTTGCTGGATCTCGCCGACGCGATGGAAGCCAACGCCCAGCGGCTGGCCGACGCGCAGTACCGCAACACGGGCCAGCCTCGCGAGGCCATCACCTCGGAGGAGATCCTCGGCGGCGCGGACCAGCTGCGCTTCTTCGCCGGCGCCGCCCGCGCGCTCGAGGGCAAGGCGGCCACGGAGTACGTCGAGGACCACACCTCGTACGTGCGGCGCGAGCCGATCGGCGTCGTCGGGCAGGTCACCCCGTGGAACTACCCCCTGGACATGGCCATTTGGAAGCTCGGCCCGGCCCTGGCGGCGGGAAATACCGTGGTGCTCAAGCCCTCGGATACGACCCCCGAGTCGACCTTGGTGCTCGCCGAGCTGATCTCGGAGATCTTCCCCGCCGGCGTGGTCAACATCGTGCTGGGCGACGGCACGGTCGGTGCCAAGGTGGTCTCGCACAAGACGCCGCGCCTCGTCGCGATCACCGGTTCCGTTCGGGCCGGACGCGCCGTGGCCGAGTCCGCCGCGAAGGACCTCAAGCTGACCCACCTCGAGCTGGGCGGTAAGGCCCCCGCGGTCGTCTTCGCGGACGCCGACCTCGAGCGCACCGCGCGGATGCTCACCGAGTTCGGCTACTTCAACGCCGGGCAGGACTGCACGGCGGTCACGCGCGTGATCGTGGAGGAGTCCGTGGCCGAGGAATTCACCCGTCTGCTGGTCAAGGCCGCCAAGGGCACCAAGACCGGTTCCGAGAACGACGCCGAGAATTATTACGGTCCGTTGAACAACGTGAACCATTTCCGCACCGTCATGGGTAAGCTCGAAAGCCTGCCCGAGCACGCGGTGGTCGAATGCGGCGGCAAGCAGCTGGGTGACAAGGGATTCTTCATCGAACCGACCGTGATTTCGGGGGTTCGGCAGGACGACGCGATCGTCCAGGAAGAGACCTTCGCCCCGGTCCTGACGGTACAGACCTTCACGACCGAGGAAGAGGCCCTTAAGCTCGCCAACGACGTCGACTACGCGCTGGCCTCGTCGGTCTGGACCGCCAACCACGGCACCGCGATGCGCGTTTCCCGCGATCTCGATTTCGGGTGCGTCTGGGTCAACACCCACGTGGTGCTCGCGGCGGAAATGCCGCACGGCGGATTCAAGGATTCCGGCCACGGCAAGGATTTGTCCATGTACGCCGTCGAAGAATACACACGCGTCAAGCACGTCATGCACGACATCAGCGCGTAACCGATCGTTCGTAGAAAGAGACTTCACTGATGACAGAGATTTCCTACCGCCTCCCCCAGGAGATTCGGCTCACCGGGCAGTTCCCCGGGCCCAAGTCGCAGGCCCTCGCGGACCGTCGGGCCAAGGTCGTGCCGGGCGGCGTGGCCTCCTCGGTTCCGGTCTACGCGGCGGACGCCGACGGCGGCGTGATCGTCGACGTCGACGGCAATTCGATGGTCGACCTCGGCTCGGGCATCGCCGTGACCACGGTCGGCGCGTCGGCACCCAAGGTGGTCGAGGCCGTCCAGGAGTCCGCGCAGCACTTCACGCACACGTGCTTCATGGTCACGCCGTACGAAGGCTACGTCGCGGTCGCCGAGAAGCTCGCCGAGGTCACCCCGGGTGACTTCGAGAAGCGCTCGGTCCTGTTCAACTCGGGCGCCGAGGCCGTGGAGAACGCCGTGAAGGTTGCCCGCGCCGCGACCGGCCGCAACGCCGTCGTGGTGTTCGACCACGCCTACCACGGCCGCACCAACCTCACGATGGCCCTGACCGCTAAGGCCGCGCCCTACAAGCGCGGCTTCGGGCCGTTCGCCTCCGAGGTGTACCGCGTCCCGATGAGCTACCCCTACCGCGAACCCGCGGAGATCGACGGCAAGGAAGCCGCGGAGCGCGCGATCCTGCAGATCGAGAAGCAGATCGGCGGCCAGGACGTGGCCGCGATCCTGATCGAGCCCATCCAGGGTGAGGGCGGATTCATCGTTCCGGCCGAGGGCTTCCTGCCGCGGCTGGCCGAGTGGGCCCGCGAGAACGGTGTCGTCTTCATCGCCGACGAGGTCCAGGCGGGCTTCTGCCGCACGGGCAAGTGGTTCGCCGTCGATCACGAAGGCGTCGAGCCGGACCTGGTGGCCATGGCCAAGGGCATCGCGGGCGGCATGCCGCTGTCCGCCGTGACCGGCCGCGCCGACCTGCTGGATGCCGTGGGCCCCGGCGGCCTCGGCGGAACCTACGGCGGCAACCCCGTGGCGTGTGCCGCGGCGCTGGCCTCGATCGAGACCATGGAGGAGTGGAACCTGACCGATCGCGCCGCCGCGATCGAGAAGTCGGTCCGCTCGGCCCTCGAACCCCTCGTCGACGAGCTCGACATCGTGGGCGAGGTCCGCGGACGCGGGGCCATGATGGCCGTCGAATTGGTCGCGGACTCCGGCTCCAAGAAGCCGCATCCCTCGGCGGCCAAGGACATCGCGGCCTACTGCCTTGAGCGCGGCGTCGTGACGCTGACCTGCGGAACCTACGGAAACATCATCCGATTGTTGCCTCCGTTGACGATCGGCGATGAGCTCTTGGGCGAAGCGTTGGATATTCTCGTGGCGGGCATCCGCTCGATCTAACCTTCGAGCTTCCGAGCTCTTGGACAACGGTGCGCGGTCCTCCGGTGGGAGGGCCGCGCACCGTTGCCGCAGTCCCCCGGCAGAAAGATCCTCCATGAGTCACTCCCCCTACGACGAGCCCGTCTCGCCCCAAACCTCGATGGGCTCGACGGCTCATCGGCGTCGTTCCGGCGAACCCGCCGGCAAGAAACTTAAATCGCGCCACGTCACCATGATCACCCTCGGCGGGATCATCGGTGCGAGCCTCTTCGTGGGGTCAGGCAACGTCATCCGCTCCGTCGGCCCGGCCGCTGTGGTCTCCTACCTCATCGGCGGGCTGCTCGTCTTCCTGGCGATGCGCATGCTCGGCGAGATGGCGGCGTCCCGGCCGGCCATCGGCTCCTTCATGGAATACGCCCGCGTCGGGCTCGGCGATTGGGCCGCGTACCTGGTGGGCTGGCTCTACTGGTACTTCTGGGTTGGGGTGCTTGCCTATGAATCCGTGCTCGGCGGGGAGACCCTGCACGGGTGGTTCCCCGCGGTTCCCGCGTGGGCCGGTTCCTTCGTCCTGCTGGCCATGTTCGTGGGCACCAACCTGATCTCGGTCCGCACGTTTGGTGAGGTCGAGTTCTGGCTCGCGAGCATCAAGGTCATCTCGATCGTCGTCTTCCTGGGCGTGGGCGTCCTCTTCGCCCTGGGCTGGTGGCCGCACGCCGACTTCTCGGTCGGCAATTTGTGGCAGCACGGCGGATTCGCCCCGCATGGCTTCGGCGTCGCCTTCACGGGCGTGGCCCTGGTGATCTTCTCCTACTTCGGGACCGAGATCGCGGTCATGGCCGCCGCCGAGTCGGAGGACCCTGCCCGTGGCATTCGGCAAGCCACCTCGACCGTCATCTGGCGCATCCTGCTGTTCTTCGTCGGCGCCGTCCTGGTGATCACCACCGTGATCCCGTGGAACGAGCTGCCGGTCCCGACCGATGTCTCCCAGGCCCCCTTCACCCTGGCCTTCGCCAAGTTCGGCCTTCCCGGCGCGGACCTGGTGATGCAGCTGATCATCTTCACCGCGGTGCTGTCCGTGCTGAACTCGGGGCTATATTCCGCCTCGCGCATGTTTGCGGCCCTGGCGGATCAGGGCTTCGCGCCGCAGTTGGTGACCAAGCGGTCCCGCCACGGCGTGCCGTACATGGCCCTGCTGGCCTCCACGATCGGCGGGGTGGTCGCCACCATCGTCAACTTCGCCGCTCCCGAGTCCGGCGTTTTCGACTTCATCATGAACTCAGCGGGCCTCGTCGCGCTGTTCGTCTACGTGTTCATCGCGCTCACGCAGATGAACCTGCGGCGCAAGATGACGCCCGAGGAGCGCGCGGGTCTCAAGCTCAAGGTCTGGCTGCACCCGTGGCTGAACATCCTGCTGATGGCGGGCGTCGCTTTCGTGCTGGTGGTCATGCTGACCACCGAGGACGGGCGAAGCCAGGTGTGGACCAGCCTCATCGCGACCGTCGTGCTGCTGGTGTTCTGGCCCTTCGTGCGTCGCGGGCTCAAGAAGCGGAAGGCCGCCGGGCAGGCGTGAGCCGGGCCCCGGGGCCGCGGCGGAAGTACCAGGTGTAGAAGGCCACCCACCCGCCGTAGAACACGACCGGCAGGCACGGTTGGAGCGCCGGCGGCAGATGGGACCGGCCGGCGGCACCCGCCGCGCCGACTCCACCGGTGACCAGGGCAAACCGCACCCACCGCGCGGGGACGCTGACCACGAGGAAGCGCCCCAGGGGCCGCCGTTGCCTGCCGTGGGCCAGGGCGAAGAGCTTATAGGGCACGCCTCGGGGAGGGCCGAGCAACAGCGCGACCTCCGGCGAACGGAGGACGGCCCGCTCGGTCTCCTCGACCAGGGGCCGATCGATGCCTGGGATCTTGGTGACCAGCTCCCGGCATCGCTCGGGGTCCACGGACCGGCCGACCGCGTACATGCAGAGGCCGCCTGCGAGCGCCCCGGCGAGGGCGTCCGCGGTGGAGGCCATGCCGCGGCGAGGGGACCGCAGCGCGATCCGGCTGGTCCAGACGTCGGGAACGATGAAGAACGCGGTGGCCTCGGCAAAGCCCCACGCGGCGGCCACCAGACGGTCGGCCAACCCGCGAGAAGGGCGAAGGGATCGACGGCGATGCATGGTACTCCTTCGTGACGTGCTCTACATTGAGTATGAGCCATTCACCCATCGGATTCCGAGCCAGCACCAAGCGAGTATCAGCATGTCCGACGCATCGTCACACGGTCACAGCACGTCCCCTACCCCCGACCCGAGCCCCAGCGCGCCGTGGGAAGCCACCGGCACCGACCGCCGGGCCATTCCCCAACGGACCACCGGCTGGGCCGCGCGGACGGCGGATCTCCTGCACTCCACGGGCCTCACGCCCAACCAGGTCTCCGTCGGGTCCGTGATCTTCGCGGCGATCGGGGCGCTGGCCCTCGTCCTGTCCGGCACGGTCGAACACGACGGCGCCCGGTCGGTGTGGCTGATCATGACGGTCGTGTGTATACCCCTCCGGTTGCTGCTCAATATGCTCGACGGCATGCTCGCCGTCGAGAAGGGCATGCACTCGCCCACCGGCGACCTCTTCAACGAAGTGCCGGATCGGGTCGCCGACGTCCTGCTCCTGGCGGCGGCCGGATACGCGACGCGCGGGCTCTGGGCCGTCGACGCGGGGCTCGACTGGGGGCTGTTTTTCGGTTGGAGCGCCGCGGTGCTGGCGCTCATGACCGCCTACATGCGCACTCTCGGTGCGGCGAACGGCGTCGGCAATTTCTTCCAGGGGCCGATGGCCAAGCCGCGGCGTATGTGGGTCCTGGTCGTCGCGTGCCTTCTGTCGCTATTCGAACCGCTCTTCGGGATGCGGGGGTTGTTCCTCGCGCTTGCCCTGGTCCTGATCGCGGTGGGTGCGGCGGTCACGGTCGGGATGCGCTGGTGGTTCGTGTCTCGGGCGCTCGAACGGAAGGCCGCCCCCGACGCCGCCGCGAGCTCCTCGCGCACCCGGGGCCCGGCATGAGCCTAGGGGATCTCGCCCGGAACGGGCTGGCGCGCGTCCTGACCGCGGCCGAGGGCGTTCGGGTCACGGATCCCGACGGCGGGCAACCAACCTTCCCGGATCAGGCGATCTACTACGCCAACCACTCGAGCCACCTGGATTTCGTGACCCTCTGGTCGGTGCTGCCTCCGCGTCTCCGCCGGCGCGTGCGGCCCATCGCGGCCCAGGACTATTGGGGATCCGGCATCAAGCAGAAGGTCGCCGAGGGGGTCTTCAACGCGTATCTCGTGGATCGGCACGGTTCGGGGAAACGCGACGGGTCGGGTAGGACGCCGCCTCGCGCGAGTTCCGCGGGCGCCAGTCCCAAGGGTGCCGGCCAGCTCGCGGGAATGACGGCGGTGCTCGACGGCGGCGACTCGCTCATCATCTTCCCGGAGGGCACGCGCGGCGATGGCGAGCGGGTCGCTCGATTCCACGGGGGCCTGTACCGCCTGGCGCTGCACGACCCGACGATCCCCGTCATCCCGGTGACCCTGAGGGATCTCGGGAGAATTCTCCCGAAGGGCGAGGTCATCCCCGTTCCCCACCTTCCGACGGTCATCGTCCACGCCCCGCTGGTCGTGGGCCCGGGGGAGTCTCAGGAGGATTTCCTGAACAGGGCCCGCGATGTCTTGGACCGTTCGCTCCGGGGCCACGACGAGGGGGAGGCGGAACGATGATCGGTCTCTTGGATGCCCAAGCGGGTCAGGTGTTCCTCGGCGTCGGCGGGGTCTTGGTCGTCGCCTCGGTCATCACCGGGATCCTGGCCGTGCGGCTGAAGGGCCGGGAATCGAGCCTGGTGTCGAACCTGAAGCAGCGCGTCGGCGCGTGGTGGATCATGGCGGCCATCCTCGCGCTGGTCCTCATGGGCGGAGAAACCGTCACCCTGGTGTTCTTCCTCGTCCTCTCGTTCCTGGCCCTGCGGGAATTCTTGACGATCCTGCCGACCTCCCACCGCGACCACAAGGTGCTGGTGTGGCTGGTCTTCGTGATCCCGCCGCTGAACTACTACTTCCTGTGGGACCACTCCTACGGGTTCTTCTCGGTGCTGATCCCGGTTTACGCGTTCCTGTTCCTCCCGGCGCGCAACGCGTGGGCGGGCCAGACGGAGGGCTTCCTCCAACGGACCGCGACGATCCAGTGGGCGCTGATGGTGTGCGTGTACGCGATGAGCTATCTGCCGGCCATCCTCCAGCTACCGGCCGCGATGACCACGGGCCGCGAGGCCGCGGAAGGATCCCCGCCGGGTTCCGGAGGCCCCATGGGCGCGCACCTGCTGCTGTTCTTGGTGCTCGTGGTTCAGGGCAGCGACGTCTTCCAGTACATCTGGGGGAAGACCATCGGGCGGCACCCCATCGCCCCGAGCGTCTCGCCGAATAAGACCGTGGAAGGTTTCCTCGGGGGCATCCTGACGGCGACGGCCCTGGGTGCGGGCCTCTGGTGGCTCACGCCGTTTTCCCCGGTCGCGGCCGCCGGGCTTTCCCTGGTGTGTTGCCTGCTGGGATTCGCCGGGGGCCTCGTGATGAGCGCGGTCAAGAGGGACCGCGGGATCAAAGACTTCGGCAACCTGATCGCCGGCCACGGCGGCATCATGGATCGCATGGATTCGCTGGTCTTCTCCGCGCCGGTGTTCTTCCACCTGATCAGGTTCTTCTATACCTGAGCCTCGGTCAGGGACAACGGCCCGTCCCCGGCGAATCGTCCGATCAGGCGCGCGAACGTGGCGAGTTCTTCGGCGGTCCATCCGCGCGTTCGCGCCGAGATGGCGGCGTCGAGCCGTTCTCGGGCGACCCCGATCGCGGCTTCTCCGGCGGGCGTCAGCGACAGTAGCGCCTTGCGCTCGTCGTGCGGCGGTCGGTCGATGCTGATCAGCCCGTCTCGCGCCAACGCCGAGCAGCGACGGCTCACGACGCTGCGGTCCAGACCCAAGGAGCCGGCGAGGGTCGCCGCACTGACCGACTCGTGGGTCGAAAGGCATCGCGCCAGCGCGCTCAGGGTCGAATACGTACCGGCGTCGAAACCTTCGTGGACGCCCTCGGTGATCTCGGCGTACAGGCGCTTCCGGAAGTCCTGATTCAGGATCAGCCCGAGGGCATCGGAGATTTCTCGAGGTGCAGAGGTCATGAACCCATCTTAACCGTGCTCTTTGCACGATTCTGTTATGGTGTGTGCATGTTGCACACACACGAGGAAAGCCCGTCCGTGATGGGGCGGGTCCTTCACGACGTCTTTAACCGGCAGCATCTCCTCCTGGACGAGATCGCCGATCGATATTTCGCGCCCGACTACCGCCAGCGCACCAACGGCTCGTGGTCGCGCCGGGCGGAGGTCGTGGACCACCTAGCGCGCGTGCGCGAGGTCGCGGAACGAGCGGACATCGTGGTGGAAGAGGAGCTGAGCCAAGGGCGGCTGTACGCGGATCGCCATGTGGTCCGGGTCCACAAAAGGGGCGGGGGCCTCACGGTCCAGGAGGTTTACGTCTTCGCTCATCGCGCCGCCGACGGGAGGCTCCGGGAACTCCACGAAACCACCATGATGCTGGAAGGCTCGGAAACGGACCGGTCACTCGGGCAGGCGTGACGGGTCCGTCCCCGGGGCCTAGCTCAGCCGTTCTTATTCCACCGGTACGAGTAGTGGGCGATCCACGCCGCGTTCAGCAGGACCGGGGCCGCGACCCGGGTCAGGCGCGGGGCGACCGATCGGGCGAGTCCCGACGCGATCGCGACGCCACCGGTCATCGCCGCAAACCGGGTCATGCGGGTGGCCGCGGACCAGGCGAGAAACTCCGTCATGTCCACCCGGCGCAACCCCAGCTCGCGGGCGTAGGCGGCGTAGGGGACGTCCTCCACGAGACCCGACACCATGGCTCGCGTGCCGTACCTCGCGGATTCGCGCTCGACGCGGGACAGGGTCGACCCGCCGATGCCCGGGCGGCCCAGGAACTCGGCGCGGCTGGCGCGCTTGCCGATCTTCTGGGAGCGGCGATACGTGAGCGCGCCGCCCACGACCGAGCCCGCGGTCGCGGCGACGGTGGCCGTCAGACCGCGTTTGGGACTGCGGAGGGCGAGGTTCGAGGTCCACAGGTCGGGGGAGACGAGTCCGAGGGCTCCGTCGACCACGCCGAGGGCGAAGGCCACGGTGTGCTCTCGGGCGATCGCACCGGCCACGCCGTTTCCTTCGCGTTCGGAGGCCGCCGACCTGGCCGAACGCTGGCCCTTCGAGCGCTTCGATGATCGCTCGGCGATGGCCCGACGGCGCTCCTCGGCCTCGCGGCGGCGCTTCTTCTGCTCATCGGGCGAGAGCGCGAGATTCCATTCGCCGTGCTTTTTCGTTCTCTTCGGGAAAAACCCCATAGCTACCCCTTCACTCGATACTGGTTCCCCACAATACCTGCCGCTTATTCTGGTGCTATCAGTCGCTCGTCCGGAGAAAGCAGGAGTTATGGAGGACAGCACTCGCCGCACCACGTCAACCGGTTCCGCGCCGTGGGCCAGGGTCGCCGCGCCCTGGGAAAAGGTCGAATCCGCGGGGCGAGGCATCCCGCGAAACACTCGGAACGCGCTGGGCAGGCTCGCCGGCTCGGCGCACCGCGCGGGCATCCCGCCGAGGAAGGTCTCGGTGGCCGCCGCCGGGTGCGGGATCGGGGCGGCGGTGGCCATCGCGCTGAGCTCGTGGGTGGGCTCGGACGTCGGTCGGTTCTGGTGGATTCTCGTCGCCGTGATCCTGTTGGGGGCCAGGCTCGCGGGCAATATCGTGTTGGAATCGTTGCGGATGAGGGTCTCGGGGGATCGACGCATCGGGGACATCCCGGTGAGCCTCGTGGACGCGGCCGCCGACGTCCTCCTTCTGATCGCGGCCGGAGGGGCCACCTTTCAGGTGTGGCTCACGCGCGACAACCTCGACGCCGGACTGACCTTCGCCTGGATCGCCGCGATTCTCTCGGTGGTCGCGCCGTATCTGACGGCACTGGGCGAGCTGGGCGGCGTCGGGCGTTTTACGCAGGGGCCGATGAGCAGCCGGAGGGCGATGTACGTGCTGATCCTGGCCGGAATCCTCAGCTGGTTCGAGGCGCTTGGTTCGAGCCGTGGGTACATTTTCGCGGTGGCCCTGCTCGTCATCGTGGCGGGATGGGCGACGACGATCGCGATGAGGCTGTGGTTTATGGGGCAGGCCCTGACCGCCCGTCGGGCCGAGGCGGCCGCGCGTGTCTCGTCGCAGACGCCCGGGAAGCCCGAACGTCGGGCCGACAATGCGCAACAGCCGGCGACGCGCCGGATCGACATGGTCCGACCGGACACGCCGGCTCGAAACATACCGAGACTGACAACCCATCGAACGCCCTCGTCTCCCCAACGGGAACAATCCTCATGAGGAATGCGGTGGTTGAGGACGATCCCACAAATGTGGTGTCCAACCTCTCCTCCGAATCCAGAGGAAGGACGCCACGATAACGGTCATTCCGGCCAGGCCGGAAAAAGTGATGACGCCTTTGGGCTCACCGACGAGGTGAGGCGTTCCCAAAAATTTGCCCATGATGGAAAACGCCGCAAAGGAAGATCCGATGAGCGACCACGCCCTCCCTCGTATCTCTTCCGGCACAGCCTCGTAAACCGTATTTCTCACCCCGATGTTATGCATGGCGTTTCCTATCCCGCCCATAACGAAGAATATGAGTATCACGGATAAATATTCCACGATCCCTTCGACAATAATGGCGACGCAAATGAGAGCTCCCCCGAGTATGAGCAAGGTGACCGGGTCAAATCGCCGCTTGGCCTTACTCGCGCGCACCGAAGCCAGGAGGGATCCCGTCGACCATGCGGCCAAGATGATCGAGTAACCCACCAGGCCCGGATCCATGTCGAGGGGAATATCTCCCAACCGGGCACGGCCGATATCCTGCAGGTAGACGACGCCGGAGAGATCTTCCATGGTCGTGAATAACACGACAGCAAACATGGCGGGTAAATACAGTTTGAGCGACGAGATTCCAGAGAGAGACTTCAAGCCGCGGCGAAGGTGTTTGAAGTCTGTGTGGTCGCGAGTCGTATCCGGACGCGCGCGAGGGATATGAATCGCTATGATCGCGAGAGAAATAAGGGTCAGCGCGGTTGCCACCCAGATTGCCCCACTGAATCCCAGCGAAAACAGAAGTGCCGACAGAGGCGGTGTGACGATCGCTAAGAGGGAATTTATTCCGACTACGTAGGCGCTAGCGGTCTGCTCGGTGAATCCATGAAGGTTGGGTAATGCCTTGAAGACCACGGACCCGACCATAATCGAGCAAACCGTTTGCAGCGAAAGTAGCGCGACGTTAAGAGAGACGTTGGATGTCAGGATCATGCAGATCATGGTCATGGCCGAAACGAACAAAGACAATACCCACAGAGTCTTCGTAGGAATTTTGTCGACGGCCCATCCCACGGCTGGGGCTACCAGAATGCTGGGGAGCAGGGTGGCCAAACTGGTTGCGGTGAGCATCCATGTGCCACCCTGCTGGGAGATCGAGAAGATCATTAAGTAATACACTGAGCCTTCGGCGAATAAGGACAGTGTCAAAGCTATAGTTATTGGATATTTTGATAGTTTATTGCCGATCATTTTTTGAGAATGAAATCGTAGCTACTTCATATCCTTGAGCCCCTCCGTCTCCAACTTGGGAGATGTTCCGATAGGCTACCGTCCATCCAAGGATATTAGCTATTTCGGTAATGTCCTGCTCTCTCCAAATTCTTTCATGGTGTGAGCAAAGCACCGGTTCTAACCCCTCGGACCTGCGATCTATAAACGAATTGTGAATTAGAAACGGAGCCTCATACTTTAGTCCTCTCCAGATGATCCGCTCTTTTCCAGACTCTGTCGTGTAAATTTCTGGAGTGAGTATACCGTTGAGTTCTGGAAACCTGGATACTGAACTATTTGTGTAGACTGAAATGGCAAACCGACCGACTGATGACATGCACCTTTCGACATTTGAAAATATTTTTGAAACGTTTTTTATTGTGGTTAGTCCGTTGACTGATATCGCACCAAAATAAACGAAGTCAACGTTATTTAATGGTATTTTGTCTGAGATAAAGTCAGCAAGAATAAATTCACCGTTGAAATTGCATTCCTCTTGTCTCTTGAGGAAACGATTGCGAGCCGAGGGGGAGGAGTCGACCCCGATAAATGTGGAATTGGTGCCACCATCTTGAAGTTGTTTTATTAGCCTGCCGTCTCCGACCCCCAAATCCACTATGACGTGATCGTTCTCATTGACGTGCTCTGATAGGGATTCTACATCCCATGATTGCTGCCAGGATGTATCCCTCATGAATTCACTGAGGGTTTCGTCGTAGTATCCCTCTGCTTGAAATGTTTCTAAATCGTTTTGTAGCTTCTTAAAAGCGCCAAAATACTCATATTGCATTTGAATGCTCCGGCCCCAAGGGGTGCCCCGTTTGGCTACGAGGCACCCCTGTAATGTTATTAAGGAACTATAGTTTACGCGGTGGGATTAGGATATTGCGCTAAATGCATCGAGTGTCTCCTAAGGTTGAATTTGATTATAGAAGAGTGATGGCCAACACGGTTGTAGGGTAGGCTGAACTGCTTCAAACTTGCAATATATTACGAATTATTTCAGCTCTGCGTGTGAGGCCTCCGAGGCCAATGCATGGCGAGGGTGGTGTGGTTGCTGATCGTTGGTCTAGCGGCGCAAATGTCAGAAAGAGCCATTGACCAGTGGATATACCGTTAGTAAGTGCGTGATTGGGGTGGCCCATCAGGTCTGATGAGGTCGCCCTCGGCGACGAGGCTGACTTCGGGTTCCTGTCAGGTCCCGGCGATCTTGGCGGAACCGGACGTCGCCGAAACCTGCCATGGAGAAGCCTGGGGGACGTTCAGCGTCCCGTGTATCGGCCTAGTGGCCGCCGCACCCGCAGGATCCGCCGCAGCATCCGCCGGAGTCGGCATTCCTGGATGAGTCTTCGGGCAAGGGAAGGCCGTCGCCCGTATCTCCGCCCATGAGATTGCGGCGGGCACCGATCTCGGGGCCCCCGCGAGGCTTCTCCCGAACGCCCGCCAGGACCGCGGCGAATCCGGCCGGTTCCGGCTTCTCCGCGGGTGCTCCGACCGCGCCCGGGGTCTGCCGGCCCCCGGGCCCGCAGGCCGCGGCCGCCGCGGAAAATCGCGGGTCTTTGCGCTTGGGTGCGCGGGCCTTGGCGAAGCGCTGCATCTGCTCCGCGGTTGGATACATCCAGGAGACGACGATCTGCGGGCCGAGCAGGGTAATGGGCAGGACCATGTCCCCGGAGGCCGCGAGCATGTCCGCGACGTGTTCGCATTCTTCGAAGGCCCACTCGTCCTCACCGCGCACGTACACGGTGATCGGGTAGCCTTCTTGGGCCAGCGACGCCGCGGCGTCGAGGAACGCCTCCCGCTCGGCATCCTCGGGGCCGCCGGCGGGGATGAAAACCTCTACCTCAGTCAGATCGGACATTGTCTCCTCCACGTTGAATCACAGCCCATCGTCCTCCGCGAGCGGCCGGAACACCAAGCGTGTTCGCGAGGCGCCGACCGGACGCGCAGAACAGGGCGGTGGATGAGAGCCCCCGAACTAGCTCTTCGTTGAGGTCCGGGCGGCCTTGCGCATCGCGTCGTGATCGATCCAGAACTGGCGGGTCGTTACCTCGTCGTCGCCGTCCCAGGCCTCGAGTCCTCGAATGTCCGGCAGATCCGCCGCGCGGAAGATCGGCTCGACCCGTTGCTTGCGCTGACCCTCGTAGTGCTTCAGGACCTTATTGGCCACACCGGCCAGGAGCAGGATGGCTACGAGGTTCAGCAACGCCATGATGGCCATGAACACGTCTGCCAGGGACCACACGAGGTCCAGGGCGACCACCGCGCCGCCGAAGACGCACACGAGAACGACCACGCGGTAGGCCTGAAGGACCCACTTCTTTCCGGTCAAGAACTCGATGTTGGACTCGCCGTAGTAGTAGTTGCCGATCACCGAGGAGAAGGCGAACAGGAAGATCGCGATCGTCAGGAAGTGAACGGCCCAGCCACCCAGCTGCGCGGCCAGCGCGGACTGGGTCAGGGAGGCCCCGGCGGCCTTGTCGCCGAAGGTGGGGTTGGAGAGCAACACGATGAACGCCGTGATCGAGCAGACGATGATCGTGTCGAAGTACACGCCCAGCGACTGAACGAATCCCTGCTTGGCGGGGTGGGAGACCGCCGCGGTGGCACCCGCGTTGGGAGCCGAGCCCATGCCGGCCTCGTTCGAGAACAGGCCGCGGCGCACGCCCTGGATGATGACGCCCATCAGGCCGCCCGTGACGAACTCCTTGATCCCGAAGGCGCCCTGGATGATCTTCACGAACATCTCCGGCACGAGGTTCAGGTTCATGACCACGACCAGCAGGCCGAGGCCGACGTACATGATGGCCATGACGGGCACGAGGATCTGCGTGACCGAGGAGATGGACCGGACCCCGCCGAAGATGATGACGGCCGTGATGATCGCCAGGACCACGCCGATGATGACCTTGAGGCCCATTCCGTCGGCGATGTCCGGGGCGAACGACTTGGTCGACTGCGAGACAGCATCGACGATCGAGTTGGACTGCACCGTGTTGAACACGAACCCGTAGGTCAGGCAGATGATCACGGCGAAGGCCACGCCCATCCACCGCGCGCGCAGGCCGCGCTGCATGTAGTACGCCGGTCCGCCGACGTAGGACTCCTTGCCGGGATGCTTGTACAGCTGGGCGAGCAGCGACTCGACGAACGCGCTGGCCGCGCCGAGGGACGCGATGACCCACATCCAGAAGACGGCCCCGGGGCCGCCAATGCTGATGGCCAGGGCCACGCCGGCGATATTGGCCGTGCCCACGCGGGAGGCCGCCGAGATCGTGAAGGCCCGGAACGAGGAGATCTGCGTCCGCCCGGAGGAGTCTTTGCCGCTGGGTTCGCCGAGGACCCGGAACATTTCGGGGATCGAGCGGAACTGCACGGCCCGGGTCCGGATCGTCAGGTAAAGGCCGACTCCGATCAGGACGATAAACATGCCCTGCCAGATGAAGTCGCCGATATTTGTCACGAGGTCGGTCAATGCGTCCATGGGTACAACTTTCCGGTGCGAGTGGGCCCAGTCGATGAGATATCTCAGGGCGGTGCCAGCATATCCGGCCCCGAGAATATATGAAACTTTGACGGAGCGACCGTCCGGCCGTGGATGGCCGGCGTGGGCGTGCTAACCGACCAGGAAGCGACCTACCAGGAAGTACCGGGCGGCGTCGGCAAGGAGCAGAATGCACACCGCGGCGATGGTCAAGGGAATCGCGATGCGGATCCACCGGCGGGCCGCGGACCAAGCCGCACCGATCCACTCGGCGACCCTCCCGTGGCGATTGAACAGCACGGCGACACAGAGGATGAACAACGGCACCTGAGAGATGATGGCCCACACGATGAATGCCGGGACGACGATCCACGGGGGATGGTGCGAGGAGAGCCCGATCGTGACGACGAACGGCACATCCGCGGTGACGAGCGCGACGAATCCGAGCGCGACCACCAGGAGCCCCGTGAGGCTCCGGTTCTTCTGGTCCTTCTCCTCGGGCGGGTCGTTACGGTGGGCCCAGCGGTATCCGGCGTAGCCGAGGCCGACGGCGGCCACGATCACCTCGGCCCCGGCCGCCCAAGCGCCGGCGCGCAGGAGCGAGTGCCAGGGGATCTCGGCCAGATGCTCGCCGAGGAGGCGCGAGAGAAGAATCCCCCACAGGGCCGTTCCCAGGATCAGCACCGCTCCGAAGAGCAGCACGTCTCTGCGGGCCTTCGCGGGCCCGCGACCCGGGGCGGAGGATCGCGCGGCCATGTAGACCGCGGCGATCAGGGCGGGGGCCGGGTCGAAGCCCCCGATGCCGAGCCCCGAGGCGACCCCGAAAAACTGGAGTTCGTTCATTCCACGGACGCCGAATCCGGCCCCGAGGCCTTGCGGGGAGCGGACCGGAGGCGAGGATTCGAGCCCGGCCGCACGAAGGGAAAGGCCAAGACCCCGCGGATGGGTGCTCCCGTGAGCATCATGATCAGGCGGTCGATGCCGATGCCCATGCCGCCCGTGGGCGGAAGGCCGGTCTCCAGGGCATCGAGGAAGTCCTCGTCGATCTGCATCGCCTCGAGGTCGCCCGCGGCGGCCTTGAGGGACTGCTCGGTGAGGCGGCGACGTTGCTCGAGCGCGTCGGCCATCTCGGAGTAGGCGGTTCCCATCTCGGTGCCGTTGATGACCAGGTCCCACCGTTCGGCGAGGCCCGGCTCGCTACGGTGCGGACCCGCCAGCGGGGAGGTCTCCACGGGGAAGTCCTTGTAGAACGTGGGGCGGGAGGTCTTGGCCTCGACCAGTTCGCCGTAGAGCTCTTCGATGACCGCGCCCGGACCCATGTCGTCGCGGACGTGAATCTCGTGCTCGCGGGCCAGGCGCAGGAGATCCTCGAAGTCGGTGTCGAGGCCCACGGGCCGCCCCACGGCCTCAGACAGGGCCTGGCACACGCTCACGACCGGCCACGGGCCGGAGACGTCCGTCAGCACGGCCTCCTGGCGGGGATCCTTGGGATCCTCGCCGAGGCGCAACGGCAGAACCACCTCGCCGAAGACCTCGCGGGCGGCGTTCTTGAGGATGCGTTCGGTCAGCTCCCGCATGACGTTGTAGTCCGCGTACGGCTGGTAGGCCTCCAGCACGGTGAATTCGGGATTGTGCGTCGCGTCGGCTCCCTCATTGCGGAAGTCGCGACCCAATTCGTAGACCGGTCCCATGTCGCCGACGACCAACCGCTTGAGGTACAGCTCGGGGGCGATGCGCAGGGTGAGGTCCACGCCGTAGGCATTGATGAACGTCTTGAACGGCCTCGCGCTGGCGCCGCCGTGGACCGTGTTGAGCATCGGGGTCTCGACCTCGAGGTAATTTTGCTCGTCGAGGGTCCGGCGGATCGACCGGATCGTCGCCGAACGGATCCGAAGGCGATGGGACTCGGCCGGGTTGACGATCAGATCCATCGAACGACGCCGGAGCCTGGCCTCGGGATCGGTGAAGGAATCGAACGGGATCGGGTGCAGGCACTTGGAGAGCATGTCCCAGGACTCCACGATTAGCGACGGCGTCCCGTTGCGCGAGGCGCCGATCCGGCCGCGCAACAGCACGTGGTCGCCGGTGTCGATCCAGCGGATGGCGCGGCGGGTTTCACTGCCGCACACCGAGTCGTCCAGGACAGCCTGGACCACGGTTCCGTGTTCGTAGAGGTCCAGGAAGCTGACCTTGCCGTGACGGCGGATCGACCGGACGCGTCCGGTAACCGACAGCGCCGAATCCGCGGCGGGCACGGGGGCCTGCGCGTGACCCGAGGCTCGCGTAGACTCGCCGGCCGCGTGCGAGCCGCTGCCGACGCGGGCCTCCGCGGCCTCGGGCGAGGCCAACAGGGACGCGAAGGAACGCACGCTCATGCCCTCCCCGGTGCCCTTGGGGTAAGGCTCGATGCCGGCTTCCCGCATCTGCTCGAGGTGGGCGATGCGGTGCCGCGTCTGGTCGGACCACGTCGGTTCCAGGTCCTCGGCGGCCACCCGGCGTCGTTCGATCTCCCGGAGACGGCCGAGTTCGTGGTTGCCGAGGGTTCCCGCCTGACTCGGTTTGTGCGTCAGCCAGGCGGGGAGGAAGCCCTCCGCCACCCCGCAGGCGATACCCACCGGGCCCAGCGTCACATAGGACTCGACGCAGATGTATCGCGGGACCCACGAGGGGCTGAATTTTTGGTTGAACTTATAGAGACGCTCGAGCTGCAGGAATCGGTCCAGAACCCCCAAGACCGAGGACCCAAACTTGGTCAGCGGGTTGGCCCCGAGCTCCTCGGAACGCGCGAAAGTCTCGCGGAACATCGCAAAGTTCAGGGAAACCCGGCCGACACCCAGGCCTTCGGCCTCCTCCATCATCTTGACGATCATGAATTCCGTGGTGCCGTTGGGGGCCCCGGGGGCGCGCCGCATGACGTCGAGGGACAGCCCGTTGCCTCCCCACGGCACGAAGGAGAGCAGGCCGATGGGGGAGCCGTCGGGCGAGTAGGCCACGAGGATCACCGTGCGGTAGTCCGCCGGATCCCCCACCCGATTCAGGGCCATCGAAAAGCCCCGTTCGATCTTGCCGTGGCGCCACTCGTCGGTCAGCGAGGCGACGCGTTCGCGTTGCTCGTCCGTGAGGTCGCCCTGCCGGGCGATCTTGACGGTCACCCCCTCGCGTTCCAAGCGTTGGAAGCTGTGGCGGATCTCGGTCATCGACGTGTTGTTCAGGGAGAAGCGGTCCGGGTAGAGGATCGCCTCGTCGCCCATGCTGATGACCGTCATGCCGGCCCGCGCGTAGGCGCGGGCGCCGTCGCGGCTCGCGCTGATGACCGCGGGAATCCAGCCGTATTCGCGGGCCTCGCTCTTCCACTCCTGGCTCGCGTTCTCCCAGGAGGCGTGTTCACCGATGGGATCGCCAGAGGCGAGCGAGACCGAGCCGAAGACGCGATAGGTCACGGCCGCGCGGCCGTCGTCGGAAAACGCGGTGGACTTCTCTCGGCGCGTGCCGAAATAGGCCAGCGAATCCTGATGCCCGTAATCACGCAGCAGGCTTCGCAGGCGAAGCTCGCGCTCGCCGGTCCACGAGTGCACCGGGCGGGCCGAGCGCAAGAAGACCCAGATCGCCACGATCGCGGTGATGCCGTAGACCGTGGAGATGATTTGGATGGACCACGGAGGGATCCCGTGAAGGTGGCTCATGATCGCCGGGGAGGTTCCTCCCAGGGCGCGGAGCATCACGTGGCCGACGTCGGATGCGGAATCCAGTGGGAGGAAGATCCACGCGAGGAGCGCGGCGAGGACCAGACCGATCAGCAGGACCAAGAATGCGGCACCGTAGGAGGCCCGCACGATGCGCGCCGGGAACTCCCGTCGGCCGCGAAACAGCAGGAACAACATGACGAGGCCCACGACCGCCCCGACGTAATCCCAGACCGGGTGCTCTAAGGGGGCTTCGGCCCAGACCTCGTTCCATTGGTCCGAGATGGGGAAGGCGATGGCGGACAAGACGCCCAGCAAAACCCCGGTGAGCTGGAAGAACATGGCAGCCCACAGGCCGGCGCGCTTGCGCCGGAGCAACGCCCAGAAGATGACCGCGGTGATGACGAGCGTGATCAGGCTTCTCTCGACCGGGACGTTCAGGATGCCGAAGAGGAACTCGAAGACGCCGGTCCGGTCGTGACGCGTCGGTCGCGTGACGATCAGCGCGACGTTCATGAAGGTCGCCAGGGCGTAGAGCCAGATCATCAAGCGGGCCGTGCGGCGTCCCTGATGGGCCCCTTCCGTGGCGCGAGAGGAGGAAGCGCGGTTCGAGGTGCGTCGGATGCTCATCGATCAATTCCGTGAGGTGTGGGGCAGAGGGGCAAAGAACGGACTGCTGTGGCCCAACCAGGTCAGGCTCTTGACCATACCGGGCAGCCAGACGTCCTGACGATGGCCGCCGGAAGCGACCGAATCCACGGTCAGCGAGGTCTCTCCGGAGACGTGGCCGCGGAACGCGGACAGCGAGGGCCAGGACAGGGGATCATCACGGCTGGAGAAGTAGTGGAGGTTGACGTGGGCCGTTCCGGTCGAGGCGATGCGGGGCAGGTCGTACCGGGGGTCGTCGGGCTCGTTCCAGCGCTGACCCTTGGTGTAGTCGGGCGTGAAGTAACCGGACTGCACGAGGCCCGAGGCGAAGAGATCGGGGTGGCGCAGGCTCAACATCGCCGAGCAGAATCCGCCCGCGCTGTATCCGGTGGTCGCCCACGCTTGGGGGTTGTCTCCGACGCGCAGATTCTCCTTCACCCAGGGGACCACGTCCTTCGTGATGAAGGTTTCGGCCCGGGGGGTCTTTTTGCGCGGCTGATCGATCGTGCCGTCCACGCACTCGGAGTCGTAGGTTCCGGGCATGACATCCGGGACGATGAAGATCGAATCGCGGAGGCGGCCCTCGTCCACGGCCCGTTGGATGAGGTGCCCGTAGTCGAGGGACTTGGAGTACGTCTGCGGGGACCCGGGGAACCCCGTGAAGCCCATGATCACCGGGTACATCTGGTCGCTGTTGTGCAGGTATGACTTCGGCAACCACACCATGACGTTGTAGGTCTGGCCGCTTTCCGCGCCGGGCAGCGAGACGCTGAAGTACTGGCCGTGATCCGCCGCGTCGGAGATCTTGTCTTGAAAAGCGGGGTTGTCCTGCGGGTTCTTCTGCAGGTCGGTGAGTTGTCCGGTGATGGCCTGGGGAGCGACCCGGCTGGGGGACGCTGCCCCGTACGACTGCCGGGGCAGCGCCGTCGCCGCGCCTCCCGTGAGGTCGGACCACGAGGTGTACCAACTGTTCTGCCGGTTCAGCCACGCCGCGACCGAGGTGAGGATCAGCACCGAGACGAGCAGCATGACCACCGCCTGGGCCGCATAGTTGATCAGGCGGCGGCGGGGCAGACGCGGGAGGAACACGACGGCGAGGAGGAAGACCGCGAGGGTGAGGACCCAGAGCGCGATCAAGAAGCCCCATTCCGTGAGCTCAAAAACCTGCATGGATCCTCCTTGACGTCCACCGGCGCACTCTGCGCATGTCGCGCCGCAAGTCTACGTGGTCAGGCGGGAGTCTTGGTCTCGGAGCGTGCGATGCCGCCGTCGAAACTTTCTTCCGGCCCCGGGTGAGCCTGGCGATGCCGTCGGCTTCGCGCCGCGAGCAGGGCCCCGCCCAGGACCGCGGCGAGGGCCGACCCCGTGAGGATCGCGACCTTGGCGGTATCGCCCGAGGCGCTGCCGGGGTCAAAGCTCAGCTCGGAGATCAACAGCGACACCGTGAAACCGATACCCGCGACCACCGACAGACCAATCACGTCCGCCCACGAGATGCTGGGGTCCAGGCTTGGGCCGCGGAACCGGGTGACCAGCCAGGTGGCACCGGTGATGCCGAGGCACTTGCCGGCCAGGAGCCCGACCACGATCCCGAGGGCAATCGGGCTGGCGAGCGCGTCGGTGAAACCGCGCAGGCCGCCGATCGCGACCCCGGCGGAGAAAAACGCGAAGATCGGCACGCACAGGCCCGCCGACAAGGGGCGCAGGCGGTGCTCGAGCACCTCGGAGAGCCCGTGCTCGCTGGTCTCGGGAGTCCGGGCCCCGGACCGCACCGGCACGCAGAAACCGAGCAGGACGCCCGCGATCGTCGCGTGCACCCCGGACCCGAGGAAGAGCACCCAGGTCGCGACGCCGAGGGGGAGAAGGATCAGCCACGCCGCCGCGGGCGAGAGGTGGAAGAGCCGCTCCCCGCGGTAGGCGACGAGCGCGTAGAGGGCCAGCGGGATCGCGGCCGCGAGCAGGAGGCCCAGGTTGAGGTCCGCCGAATAGAAGACCGCGATGATCGTGATCGCGATGAGGTCGTCCACGACCGCGAGCGTCAGCAGAAAGGTGCGCACCGCCGAGGGCAGGTGACGCCCCACGACCGCGAGGACCGCCACGGCGAAGGCGATGTCGGTGGCGGTCGGGATGGCCCAGCCGCCCAGCGCCTGCCCACCGGTCGAGGCATTGACCGCCACGAAAATGATCGCCGGGAGGGCGACGCCGCCGACGGCCGCGGCCATGGGCACGACCGCCGTGCGCGGATCCCGCAGGTCGCCCAGGGTGAATTCTTTCTTCAGCTCGAGACCTACGAGGAAGAAGAACACGGCCAGCAACCCGTCGGAGGCCCAGTGGCCCACGCTCAGATCGAGGTCGATCGCCCCGAGCTGGAAACCGAGGTGCTGGTCGCGGACGGCGAAGTACCAGGACGAGGCGCCGGTGTTCGCGACGACGAGGGCCGCCACGGTGGCGAGAAGCAGAATGATTCCGCCCATGGGCTCGGAGCGCAGGGCGTGGCCCAGGCGGCCGATGAGGGAAGGTGCACGGTGTGACATGTGGTCTCCTGTGAAGGGTCGAGAACCGACGGACGGCCATCGGCACCGCCGATGACATGAAAGCGCGCGAAACACGCTTGCCGACCAGACTTCCCGGCACACCAGAACCACCTATTGTACGGGGTGGTTACCGGACGGTCCATGGCACCGGTCACGCGTCGCCCCATGTCGGGGACCAGAAATGTGTGCGTCAGAAAAAGGTCGCGCGGACGGCGTAAGGCATAATGTCGGTGTCATGCTGATCGAGGGGTCAGCCCAGAAAAGTTCAGCGGGAGAGGTCCGGTGTCGCACGTGCCCAAAGATCAGCGCGAGCCCCAGTGGCTCTCAGCGGAAGAGCGCGAGGCGTGGCTCTGCCTCTCGGCCATCATGTTCCAGCTCCCCGGACAGCTCGAGAATCAGCTTCAGCGCGACGCCCACCTCGGATTCGTCGAGTACATGGTCTTGGCGATGCTCTCCGAGGCACCGGACGAGCACCTGACGATGACCGAACTCTCCACGCAGACCAACACCCGCCTGGCCCGGCTCTCCCGCGTCGTGAAGCGTCTCGAAGAGGACGGCCTCGTGGAGCGCACCACCTCGGAGACCGACCGTCGCGTGAGCATCTGCCACTTGCGCCAACCCGGCCGCGACACCGTGGTCGCCGCCGCACCCGGCCACGTCCAGCAGGTGCGCGCGGCCGTCTTCAACCGACTCTCCAAACGTCAGGTCACGCAGCTCGCGGGCATCGGGGAGGCGCTTCTGGGCGGCAGGCCGTCGGCGATCGTCGCCGCCCAGCTGGCCAAGGGCTCGCAACCGAGGTCCTGACCCGTAGGCGCCACCGTCACCGGCGCGGGGTATTTCCGGACGCGGTGAAGAAAATGTGCGCGTCGTGGGAGACGAAGATCGACTCCCCGTAGAGAAAGCTCTCGCCGTCCCCGTCCAGGGCCGTGATCGAGAGGGCCAAACGCGGTTGCTGATCCGCGATCCCGAGCAGCCGGGCCTCGTCGCGGGACGGCACGAGCTGCGAGACGCTCAGGTTTTGCTGAGCGATCGTTACCCCGTGGTGCCGCTCCAAATATCCGTAGAGGGATTGCTCCGAGAAGTCCTCCCGCTCGATCCCGGGAAACCGATCGACGGGAAACCACGTCCGCGAGAGCTGATGCACGGTGCCGTCCACGTAGCGGCGCCGGGTCATGTGAAACACCGGGGAATGCGGCTCGATCCGCAACGCGCGGGCGACGGAAATATTCGCGCTGACGGGGCCGAATTCCACGACGTCGGAATGGACCCGATGCCCGAAACCCGTGAGCTGTCCGAAGAAGCCGGTGAACGTGCTGTCAAAGTGTTCGCCCTGGTCGGCTCGGTTCTCGACGGCGGTGCTTTCGGGCCGGCTGACCTTGGTGCCGTGCCCCCGGTGCCGGGTCAGCAGGCCATCGCGAACGATCTCCTCGATCGCGCGCCGCATGGTGATGCGCGAGACGTCGTATTCGCGGCACATCTCGGCCTCGGTGGGTAACAGCGCGCCGTCCTCGAGACCGTCGATGCGCGTCCGCAATTGCCGCTCGACAATGCGGTACTTGGGCAACCTCGTCTCGGGCATGCGGCCTCCTGGATACGGGATCCCGAATGCCTATCTGAGGCGCGGGGGTCTGCGGTACCAGTATGTGTCATGGCGGGCCCCAGATGCACCTTGAGATGTCGTAAGCTACTTACAGTTTGTCCATTGGAGGGACCACCGTGGAATCCACATCCGAACACGCCATCGAATTCATCGGGGTCAGCAAACGGTACGCCTCGACCACAGCCGTCGAGGACCTGAATCTGGCCATTCCGGACGGGCTGATCACGGTGTTCGTGGGGCCTTCGGGCTGCGGCAAGACCACCTCCCTGCGGATGATCAACAGGATGGTTGAACCCACCGACGGACGCATCCTGATCCAGGGACGCGATCACCGCGACGAGCCGGCGTATCGGCTGCGCCGCTCGATGGGCTACGTCATGCAACAGTCGGGCCTCCTGCCGCATCGCACCGTCGTGGATAACGTCTCCACCGTGCCCCGGCTCAACGGCCTCTCGGTCAAACAATCCCGCGCTCGCGCCCTCGAGCTGATGGACACCGTCGGCCTGGACCGGGGCCTGAGCAAAAGGTATCCCGCGCAGCTGTCCGGCGGCCAGGCGCAACGCGTCGGGGTCGCGCGAGCGCTCGCCGCGGACTCCCCGATCCTGCTCATGGATGAGCCCTTCTCCGCGGTGGATCCCGTGGTCCGGGCCGATCTTCAGCGCGAGCTGATTCGCCTGCACGAGACCCTCCGCCGCACGATCGTGTTCGTGACCCACGATATCGACGAGGCCGTGACGCTCGGCCACCGCGTCGCGGTCTTCGGGACGGGCGGCAAGATCGAGCAATTCGGTAGCCCCGAACAGATTCTCCGGGAGCCCGCCAACGACTTCGTCGCCTCCTTTGTGGGCCACGACCGCGGCACGCGCCGGCTGACGTTCGCCGGCGCCGACGCCGTGCCGATCCATCCGCTGGACTCGCCGGACCGCCCGTGGGGCGAGTGGGAGCTGGTCCTCGACGATGCGGGCCGGCCGCAGGGCTGGCGCCTGGGGGACCGCAACATCACCGGCGGCAGCCTCTTCCGCCGCGGGCAGAGCCTCCGCGAGGCCCTGGACTCGGTGCTTTCCTCTCCCTCGGGGTGGGGCGTCGCCGTGGACGAATCCGGGGTCGCCCTCGGGATGATCTCCTCCGACGAGGTCATGGACGCGACCACCCGGGAACGCCTGAGCCGCTACGGGGTCGGCTCGTGACGTGGCTGTTCCAGAATTTCTCCTACGTCGGTGAGCTCGCGTGGCTTCACCTCGTGCAGTCCGTGTTGCCCGTGATCTTCGGGACGATCGTCTCGATTCCCATCGCCCGGTTCTCGGCCGTCCGGCGGGCGCGGGGCTCCGAGGGCAAGGCAAGCGGCCACGGTGCCCGGGGTGGTAAGGCCCGTCGCGGGATCGTCGTGAACGCGGCATCTCTGCTGTACACCATCCCGTCGCTGGCGCTGTTCGTGTTGCTTCCGTTGATCCTGGGCACCGCGATCACCTCCCTGACCAACGTGCTGATCGCGTTGAGCCTGTACGTGATCGCGATGATGGTGCGCACGTGCGTGGATGCCTTCGAATCCGTGGATGTCGCCGTGCTCGACGCTGCGACCTCGATGGGGTATCGGCCGGCTCGCCGGTTCTGGGCCGTCGAGTTGCCGCTGTCCATCCCGGTCATGGCCGCGGGATTGCGGGTCGCCCTCGTGTCGAATATTTCGATGGTCTCGGTCGGCGCCGTGATCGGAATCCAGTCCTTGGGAACGCTGTTCACCGACGGGCTGCGGCGTGACTTCACGACCGAGATCGTCGTGGGCATCGTGTTGATCGCCCTGCTGGCGATCGTCCTGGACCGGCTGGTGGCCTGGTCCGCCGCGGTCGCAACTCGTTGGCAGGTGAAGGCATGAACGTCGTCGAGGAAACGTGGAATTGGTTCGGGAATCCGGACTCGTGGTCCGGGGCGAGCGGCATTTGGGCCCGCCTCGGGGAGCACCTCGAATACTCGGGGCTGGTCCTGGGGATCGCGGCGGTCATCTCCCTGCCCATCGGGCTCTGGCTGGGGCATACCCGGCGCGGCGGCAACCTGGTGATCGGGGTGACCGGGGCGCTGAGGTCCCTGCCGACCCTGGGCCTGCTGACGCTGTTCGCCCTGTGGATCGGCATCGGCCTGACCGCGCCGGTGATGGCGCTGGTGATCCTGGCCATCGCGCCCATGCTGGCCAACGCGTACACGGCCGTCGCGACGGTCGATCCGAACGTGGTCGACGCCGCGCGGGCCCAGGGCATGAAGGAATGGCAGATCTTGACGCAGGTCGAGATCCCGAACGCGGTCCCGGTCCTCTTCAGCGGCATCCGGAACGCGACCCTTCAGGTCGTCGCGACCGTCACGGTCATGGCCTACATCGACCTCGGCGGCCTGGGTCGCTTTCTGATTGACGGCCTGGCGGTCAGGGATTATTCCCGCATGGTCGCCTCGATGCTTCTCGCGGCGGTTTTGGCGCTCGTCCTCGACGGCCTCCTGGCCCTCGTGCAACGGCTGTTGACCTCGCCCGGTCTGGTGAAGGAGGAATCATGACGATGCCACACGCGAAGCCCTCGCGCCGTCGGGTGTTGGGGCTGGCGGCCGCGGCCTCGGTCCTGACGATGACCGGTTGCGGGCTCTCGGGGGAGAACGCCCTCGGCCCGGCCAAGGGGCGAGGAACCATCGTCGTGGGCTCCGCCGACTTCGTGGAGTCCCAGATCATCGCCGAAATTTACGCCGCAGCCCTCAACCACGCGGGTCATCGGGCCGAGACCAACCCCGCGATCGGGGCCCGCGAGGCGTACATCGGCGCCGTGACCCAGGGCAGCGTGAGCCTCGTGCCGGACTACTCCGGAAACCTCCTGCAGTATTTCGACAAGAAATCCACGGCCAGCACCGCCGAGGACATCATGGCGGGGTTGAAGACCGCCGTCCCCCAGGGCCTCGAGGTCCTTCAGCCCTCTCCCGCGGAAGACAAGGACGCCCTCGTGGTCACCCGGGACGTTGCCGCGAAGTACGGCCTGTCCTCCCTCGTGGACCTGGGCAAGGTCTGCTCGAATATCACCCTCGCCGGGCCCCCGGAATTCCAGGAGCGGTCCTACGGGCTGCCTGGCCTGAAGGATAAATACGGTTGCGTGCCGGGCAAATTCTCGCCGATCAACGATTCCGGCGGGCCGCTGACGGTCAAGGCCCTCCTGGACGATCAGGTGCAGGTCGCGGACATCTTTACGACGACCCCCGCGATCGAGAAAAATGACCTGGTGGTCCTCGAGGACCCGAAGAATAACTTCGTGGCGCAGCAGGTCATCCCCTTGATCCGGGGTGACCAGGTGCCGCAGACCGCCCGCGACGTGATCAACAAGGTGTCTCGGAGCCTGACCACGGAGGACCTGATCGGCCTCAACGATCGGGTCAGCGGCGACGAAAAGGCGTCCACGGTGCAGGCCGCGAAGGATTGGACCGAGAAGAAAGGCCTGTGAGAGTCCGTCCGATCTCACGGGGGAGACCCGTAAAAACTTTATCGGTAAAGTGATGTGATGATGAGTTATTCCCATAGTTCTCCCTTGTCCGCTCCCCTGGGGCTGCTCCTTCTACGCGTGGGCCTGGGCATCGTCTTCCTGATGCACGGATTGCAGAAGCTCAACGATTGGACCATCGCCGGTACCGCATCGAACTTCCAGCAGATGGGCGTCCCCTCGCCCGAGCTCGCCGCGACGGTCGCGGCCTACGCCGAGCTGATCGGCGGCATCGCCCTCATCGTGGGCCTGCTGTCGCGGATCGCGGGCCTGGTCTTGGCCGTCGACATGTTCGGCGCGATCTACTTCGCGCACGGCTCCAGCGGGTTCTTCTCCGCGAACGGGGGCTACGAATTTCCCCTCGTCCTGGCCCTGGCCTCCCTGGCGGTATTTCTCCTCGGCCCGGGTCGGTTCGCGATCGCCGGCGGCCTGGAAGGCCGCCGCGGCTGGGGGGTCTTCGCCTGATCAGGGGTGTCGCGGGCTGAGTCGCAACGCTCGCGGCTAAGATGCGGATCATGATCCTGACCCTGATCCGCATGCTCGCCGCGGTCCTGATGATTCTCGTCATCGTTTCCCTGGCGAATGACTGGCGCTTCACTCGCCCCATCGTCGGCCTGTGGCGGCGGCACAGCGGATTCATCCGGTGGTACGTCGCGAGCGCGCCGGCCACCTACATCTACCTGTTTATCCTTCTCATCACCACGTGGGCGTTGCTCGGGATGCCCGAGCTCGCCCGGGATCAATTTCTCAAGGCGCAATCGACCAATCTGCAGCACCTGACCACCAACCCCATTCGGGCCTTGGTCCGCAGCGCGTTCTTCGTCTCGAACGCGGAGTTGCTCCTGTGGATCGGCCTGTTCGGCCTGTTGCTGGCCCCGGCCGAGCGGTGGCTCGGCACGGCGCGCACGATCGCGGTCTTCGCCGTGGGCCACGTGCTCTCCACCGCGGGGGCCGCGTTGGATGTCTGGGTCCACATCCGGTACTTCCACTTTTCGGACCGCCTGTGGAACGTGGAGGACACCGGGGCGAGCTACGGTTTCATGTCCCTGGCGGCCCTCCTGGTGTTCCGCGTGCGCGGCTGGTCGCGGTGGGTCCTGGGGGCCGCGATCGGCGTCGTGGTGATCTATGGGGCCATCGAAGGCCACGGATTCACCGCCCGCGGCCACGCTATTGCCGCCCTGATCGGCCTGGCGCTGTACCCGATGACCCGCGTGGGCGACGTCGTGTCCCGGCGCGGTGCGGGCCGTAGCCTCGTCGATCTCTGGAAGCGCACCACCGCGGATGGGACCGGCGAAGCGAGGGCCAGCCTCGCGGCCGAACGCCGAAAGGGCAGGTCTCCGAGGGCCTAGAAATCCTCGATCTGGATCTTGCCCATCGATAGCAGGTGCTCGTAGGCCTGGGGACGTTCCATGAGTTCGTCCATGGTGTCCGGAACGATCTGCCAGCTGAGCCCGAATCGGTCCTTGCACCACCCGCAGGCCACCGCGTCGGGGTGGGCGCTGAGCGTGTCGAACAAGCGGTCGATCTCCGCCTGGTCGGGGGCCTCGACCATCAACGAGAAACCCTCCGTGAAGGAGAAAGGCTGCTCGACGCCCGAATCCATCGCGGTGATCCAGGTTCCGGTCTCTTCGTCACCGAGCCGGAAGTCGGAGAACATGACCGCTCCCTGCTCGGCCGGGCCGGTCGGGGCGGGAAAGGTGGCACGGTTGCCCATGATCGAGCCGTCGAAGAGCTCCACGTATTCCGCGGTGGCCTCCGCCGCACGGTTCTGCGCCGCCCCGCAGAACATCAGGGCCGGCATCAGGAACGGGCGTGGTTCGCCGTCGGGATTCGACAGGATCAATTGCCAGCTGACGCCGTGGCGGTCCTCGACCCACGCGTACTTTCGGGAGAACGGATATTCGCCGAGCGGCATGAGCTCACGGCCGCCGTCCACGAGGAGTGCGTGCAGGTGTTCGAGGTAGGCCTCGGCGTCCTCGATGCTCGCAGGGTCGAGGTTGACCATGAAGCCCGCCGCCGGATTCGGGCGGAATTCGTTTCCCGCATTGACCAGGATGATCGGCAGGTTGTGGATCCGCAGGTTCACGGTCAGGAGCTTGCCGGCCAGGGGCTGCTGAAAGTCCAGGAGGCCTTCGGTGGGGTAGTTCTGCCGGGAGATTTCCTCGGTGTCGCGAAAAACCTTCGCGTAGAATTCGGCGGCTTCGCCCGCCCGTCCGTTCGACCAGATATTGGGGATGACTGCCATGACCAGAGTCCTCACACTCGGTGACCGGTGGGAAACTCCCCGCCGTGATCCCAGGCTAGCCGGATCGGCCCCGCTGCGGGAGGGGACATACGGGCCCCTTGGGCGGCGTGAGCAGGGATAACCGCTCGGGGAGATTAGCGACGGAAACCTCGCGGAACGTGCGGATCGCGGAATTCTCCCCGTCCCGGAGCCACGCGATGCACAGCGGCACGGGAGGGGCATCTTCCAGGGGGATGAACTCGACGCCGGAATGCCCGTGCGTGAACGCCGCGGATCGAGGCGTGGCGCCCACACCCCGTCCCGCCGCGACCAGGGCGACCCATTCGTCGTAATTGCGGCATTCGACGATCCTGCGTGGGCGGTGGCCCCTCTCCCAGAGCGCGGGCCCGGTATTGCCGCTGACCGTGTTGATCACGAGGGGGTATTTTCCCAACTCATTCCAGGACATGGACGACCGATGGGCGAGTGGACCCCGCGCGCTGACCGCGGCCACGCGCGGCTCCCACATGAGCACGGTGCAGTGCACCGCCTCGGAGGAGATGTCGTCGCGGCACACCGCGACGTCGATGGTCTTCTCCACGAGGGCCTCGTGGACGTCGTCCCTGCGGGCGAGCCTCAGATCGAGGCCGCTGACGGTCTCGAAGTGGGCCGTGGTCTGGGAGATCCACGGGTCCGGAAGGGCCCAGGGGAAGCCGACCCGCAACTCGGGCTCGCCGGAGACCTCCTCCAGGGCCTGCTGCACGTCCTTGAGGATGACCCGCGATCGGGAGAGGAGCCTGCGGCCCCGCGGGGTCAACCGGACCGAACGCGACGTCCGGTCCACGAGGCTCACCCCGAGCCTGGATTCGAGCTGCTGAATGGTGCGGCTCAGCGCGGGCTGGGTGATGTGCAGGGCCTGAGCCGCCCGGGTAAAAGATTGCTGGTCCCCGACGGCCTCGAGTGCTCGAAGATGGCGCAACTCTATGTCCATGACCCCACAGCTTAGACGTTCCAGCAGGAAGGAACCTGAGCCGCAGCCACCAGGTTCTGGAGAGGGTCGATTCGGGCCGTCCGTGGTCAGCCCGCGGGGGTGTCGACCGTTCCGTGGCTCCACGTCGGCCCATGGCGGATGTATTCCACGCGCGTGTGGTTGCGGTCCTCGCGGGCCTGCATGAATTCGAATTCCCGCGGTTCGAGGGCGTAGAGCTGCCAGTCGGGATTGGGCGAGCCCGTGTAGCTCGGGCGGGCCTGCCAGTCCCGTTCGGATTCCTCCCGGCTCAGGGCGTGGACGACGCCCGTGACGCGAACCTGGCGCCCCGATTCTCGCCAGAAGAAGATCATGGATGCACGCGGGTTGGCCTCGATCTGTTGCCCCTTGCGGGAGGTGCGATGGGTCGAGAAGTGGAAGCCCCGTTCGTCGATGTCTTTGACGATCAGCGTCCGGCCGACGGCCGCCTCGCCGTCGATACTCGTGAAGGTCATCGCGTGGGGTTGCCTCTGCCCGGAGTCGATCGCGTCCTGGAACCACCGCGAGAACAGCTCGTGCGGGTCCTCGGGGGCCTGCTCGGGGTCCAGGACCGGTAACGGATGGGGGAACGACGGCAGCGCGGCCAGTTGGTCTCTCAAGGTGCTCATGATTCGATGCTAGACGCGTGCCTGGGGTTCGGGCGGTGACATCGCGAAACGGCATCGTTCCATGTCAGACGGTCATGAATCGGACGAGGTGTGTCGTGCTTCATCGGTGAGACCCGTCGATGCTCAGTAGCCTAGTGCGGGAAGGATCATCGGATGACGAGGGCCTGGAGTCGCCTGTGAACCAGTGGGTGTGGCCGTTCTTCGCCGGCTTCGGCGGGGGAGCGGCCGTTTTTCTGCTCAGCCTGCTTCCCCTCCTCGTCGTGCAGTTTCGACGCTTCGGGCGGGTGACCGCGCGCCGCCTGCTGGGCACGTGCGCCGTGAGCATCTATCTCGCCGGCGTCTTCGCGTACACCATGTTGCCGTTGCCCCCTCCCTCGGGACCGCGCTGTTCGTCCTCCCCGAGTCCCAACCCGGTGCCCCTGCACTTCCTCGGGGTCGTGCGGGAGAACACGGCCGGCCTTCCCCTCGACCAGGCCCTGACCTCGCACGCCCTCCTGCAGGTGGTGTTCAACGTGGTCCTGTTCCTGCCGTGGGGAGTGCTCGCGCGGGGCTTCTTCACATACGGTCCGATGGTCTCGACGATCACGGCGCTCGTGGCCTCCGTGGCGATCGAGACGACCCAGCTGACCGGGTTGTGGGGCCTCTACCCGTGTGCATACCGGATGGCCGACGTCGATGACGTCCTGTTGAACACCCTGGGCGGCGCCCTGGGGGCGATCCTGGCCCCGTTGCTGCTCGCGTGGATGCCCTCCCCGCGTTCCCTCCGGGAAGATCGCGGCGAACCACGGCCCGTGACCGCCGGGCGGAGGTGGTTCTCGATGCTCCTGGACTGGATCGGCGTTAACGTGATCGTCACGGGCGTGAGCGTGGCCGTCACGATGGCCTGGTACCTGGCGGACCCGGGGGCGAACGTCGCGACGACGCTCGCGTGGTCCCGATGGACCTCAGCGTTGGCCGGGCTCGCCTACGTCTACCTGCCGGTGCTGACCGGGACCGGCGCATCGGTCGGGCAGCGAACCCTCTGGCTTGCCCCGGTGCGGCGGGGCCCGACGACCGGCGAGGCACGGCGTCTCCCCGCGCGGCACGCGACGTCGGAGGGTAACCGGTTGGGTTCCTGGCGCGCGGCCCTGCGCGTGAGCGTCGTCGCGGCACCCTACGTGCTGGTCGGCGCGGCCTCCGGGGCTGCGCCCGGCTCTGGTGGAGGGCAGATCGCGAGGGGGTTGTTCGACCTGTGGATCGTGATCGCCCTGATCTCGGTGCCTCTGACCCGGTCCCGGCGAGGGCTCTCCTTCGTGCTCGCGGGCGTGGACATCGCCGACGCGCGGGACGCGTCGGCCACCGGTCTCTCCCCGCGGGACGTCTCGCGGTCCGAGCGGGGAGAGACCGGGTAGCGGACCGGCCGTCCATCGCGAGGGCCGCTCGAAAGGGCGCATGTTCTGCACACACGGTGGAGAAAGTTATCCACAGGTGTGCACAACGGTGTGAACAACTCGAATATGTGTCCGACGGATCGGTGGACGACTTCCGGAAGACGCGCTCATCTCGGGGAACGCGGCCGGTCTGCAGTTATCCGGGGAATCGAACTACGCGCGTGTAACTCGCCCACAGGTGGGGATAACTTCTGTGGATAACGCGCCGACGCTCCGGGCCTCGGCAGCTCCGCGACGGGCGTGAGGCCCGATATCCCGGGGGTACTGGAGGGGCCCCGCTGAACCGGGTTATCCACAGGATGGGGGATGAGCCGTCCCGGATTGTCCACCCGCTGTGCACAAAGTTATCCACAGGTGGGGAAAACCGGCGGTGCGCCGCGGCGCCGAATCGCGCAGAGCGTCGGGATAGACCGGCGTGACGGGGGAAATTACCTGGAAGTACCCGGCAAAATCCCGGGAAAATTACTTTCGATCGCCGCGTATGTGAGCCGATGCGGACGTAAATGACACCGTGGGGAGTCACAGGGATGTAAGTTCTCCACAGTGTGGATAGACCATGTGGATATCCGTGTTCGAGTGAAGGGTTTCCCCCGCGTCGTGATGTTCCGGCGGCGAGATCCCCCAAGGCTCGAGCCCGACGGCGTTAGACTCGACGGGTGAGGCGAAGAAGCCTTACCTCCAGTGACAAGGGGTGCCCGAGGCGGGCTGAGATAAGACTCTTTGAACCTGATCTAGCCAGAACTAGCGAAGGGATCGTCACCATGACGGATTCACCACGCCATCCCCACGGGGCAACAGCCGTCGTCGAGTGCGCCGAGCAGGTCCGGGCCACCGCCCCGCTCGTGCACTGCTTGACCAACGCCGTGGTCAAAGAGATCACCGCGAATGTCCTGCTGTCCATCGGCGCCTCACCCGCGATGGTCGAACATCCCGAGGAAGCCCGAATCTTTGCCGGCCTCGCGGGAGGGGTCGTCGTCAATGTCGGGACGGTCTCGGACGAACAGATCGACGCCATCCGCGCCGCCGTATCCACCGCGGGCAGCCACGGGGTCCCGTGGGTTCTGGACCCGGTCGCCGTCGGGGGCCTGCCCTTGCGCACGGACCTTGCCCGCGAGCTGGTGGGCCTCGCACCCAGCGCGATCCGCGGAAACCCCAGCGAGATCGTCGCCCTCGCCGGCCTGGGTCAGGGCGGCCGTGGCGTTGACTCGACCGACACCGTCGAGGCCGCCGAAGACGCGGCCCTCGCGCTCGCCGAGAAGACCGGCGGGGTCGTCGCCGTCTCGGGGGAGCGGGACTTGATCGTTTCCTCGGGACGCGTGACGCGCCTGAGGAGCGGGCATGCCCTGATGCCGCTCGTGATCGGCACCGGATGTTCCCTGGGCGCCGCCGTCGCCGCGTATCTCGGGGCCGCGCGGCCGGTCGGACTGAGCGACCACGACGCGGTTCTCGCCGCCCACGCCCACCTCGGGGCGGCGGGCACCCTGGCGGGCCGCGTCGCCGAGGGCCCGGGCACCTTCCGTACCCAGTGGATCGATGCCCTCTACACCCTCTCGCCGGCCGCGATCGCGCGGGTCGTCGAGATTGAGGACGTCGCGTGATCGCCCCCGGGACGGACCTTTCGCTGTACTTCGTGTCCGACACCCGGTTGTGCGGCGGCGTCGACGAGACCGCGCGGGTGGTCTACGAGGCGGTCATGGGCGGCGTCGGCGTGGTGCAGGTCAGGGACAAGGAGCTCGACGACCAAGGCTTCGCCCGGTTGGCCCGCGCGTGCGCCGACGCGGTGCGCCGCGCCGGCGAGGACTCGGGCCGGGCGGCCCGGACGGTCGTGAACGACCGGCTGTCGATCGCGGCCGATCTGGGACTCGACGTTCACGTGGGCCAGTCCGACGCCGCGGCCAGGCGGGCCAGGCAGGTTCTCGGGGAGTCCGCGATGATCGGGCTGTCCGTCTCGACCCCGGAACAGGCCCGCGACGCCGTGGCGGAAGGCCACGCCGACCTCCTGGGGATCGGTCCGGCCTGGGCGACCCCGACCAAGACCGACGCCGCCGCTCCCCTCGGTCCCGACGGCGTGGCCGAGTGCGCGCACATCGCCCGGGCCGGGGGGCTCGCGAGCGTGGTCATCGGGGGAGTCAACCCCGAGACGGCCCGATCTCTGGCGGGAGTGCCCGCCGACGGGCTGTGCGTGGTTTCGGCGATCGCCTCCGCGCCGAATCCGCGGAGCGCCGCCGCCGAACTGTTGGAGATTTCACGCCGGACCCTCGAACCGAAAGGACGTCACTGATGCGCCCACCCATCGCCATGACCATCGCCGGATCGGACCCTTCCGGGGGCGCCGGAATCCAGGCAGACCTCAAGACCTTTTCGGCCCTCGGGGCCTACGGCTGCGCCTGCATCACGTCACTGACGTGCCAGAACACCCTCGGCGTGCGGGGGGTCCACGGCATCGGGGCCGACGTCGTCGCCTCTCAGGTCGAGTCGGTCATCGACGACCTGCCCGTGGATGCGACCAAGATCGGCATGCTGGGCACCGCGGAGATCGTCCGGGCCCTGGCGCGCCTTATCGAGGATCGTCGGTCGGAGTTCGGCACCGTGATCCTCGACCCCGTCATGGTCGCGACCAGCGGGGATCCCCTCCTGAGCGACGACGCGGATGCGGCCCTCCGCGAAGAGCTCGTGCCGCTCGCGGACGTCATCACGCCGAACCTCCCGGAGGCCGCCCGGCTCCTGGGACGCCCGGAGGACGTGGCCGATACCCTCGCCCGGGTCCGCGAGCAGGCCACGGAGTTGCTCGGCCTCGGGCCCCGTGCGGTTCTTCTCAAGGGCGGTCACCTGGACGACGCCCAGGCCGTCGACGTGCTGGCCATCAACCCGACCTGGAGCCCGGGCCACGGCGGATTCGACGGGGAGCCGGTCCTCTCCGAATTCGCCGCCCCGCGCGTGACCACGCGAAACACGCACGGCACGGGGTGCACGCTGTCCTCCGCGATCGCCGCCTACGCCGCGCGGGACTCGGCCCGCCTGGCGGAACACCGCGACGACGCATCGGCCGGACGCCCCGCCGAGCCTCATCCGTTGCGGGACGCGGCCTTGAGCGAGGCCGTGCGCCACGGAAAGTCGTACCTGACCGCGGCCCTGGAAGAAGGGGCGTCGTGGACCCTGTCCCGAACCCCAGAGCGCGGGCACGGTCCCGTGGATCACTTCGCCCACACCGTGCGGTGACAAGAGAGGAAAGGCCGAGCATGAACGAGACCATCTGGCGGACCGGGCCCTTCACCGGCCGGTTGTGGAGCGACGCCGCGGAGATCCTGGCCAGGGTCGGGGAGCTGAGGTTCCTCGCCGAGCTGGCGGACGGGACCCTGGACCCGGGCGTCTTTGTGCACTACATCCAGCAGGACGAGTTCTACCTCGCCAATTATTCCCGGGCCATGGCGGTCCTGGCCTCGCGGGCGCCGACGAGCGACGCCGCGGAGTTCTGGGCGGGAAGCGCGAGCAGCGCCGTCGCGGAGGAGAAGATTCTCCACGAGCAGCTCCTGGGCGACGAGCGCCTGAGTGGGCACAGCGTCCCGGAGGTTCCCTCGGCAACGACCCGCGGTTACATGTACACGCTCCTGGCGGCCTGCGCCTACGAGCCCTACGAGGTCGGGGCCGCGGCCGTCCTGCCGTGCTTCTGGATCTACGCCGACGTGGGCCGGAGGCTCGCCGGGCGGGCCACCGAGATCGCGGATCACCCGTATGGGCAGTGGGTCATGGAATATGGCGACCCGGCCTTCGCGGAGGCGACCCAGCGGGCCATCGACGTGGTCGAAGAGGCCGCGGCGGCGGCCACCGAACCCGTGCGTGAGCGGATGCGCGAGGTCTTCTTGGATGCCTCGCGCTACGAAGAGCTGTTCTGGGACGCGGCGCACCGGCGGGAGAGCTGGAGCCTCTGACCCGCCGGTGCCGTGAGCGCCGCGGTGCTATTTGACGGTCAGGACGGGACACTCCGCCTCGAGGATCACGCGCTGGGCGCTCGATCCCAGGAAGAGCTTCATGACCGGCGAGCGACGCCGCGTGGCCAGCACGATCAGCGACGCGTGATGCTCCGCGGCCAGGTCCAGGACCTGCTCGGCGACGTCGCTGCCCGCGCGCTGGATCTCGAATTCCAGGCCGGCCTCGATGATCTGCAAGGAGATCTCCTTGACCTGATCGATCCGGCCGCTCGCGGGGGCGGCCGTGGTGTCGGTCGCGTACACGACGACCCGCAACGCGGCCTTGTGCCGTTCGGCGGCGGCGATCGCCTCCTTCATAACCTGGGGGCTGGCGTCCGTCCGGTAGCCCACCACGATGCTCCGGGCCGCCCGGTCGATGGCCTGGGATGACGAGACCCTCAGCGAGGGCTCCGCGCTACGGCGAATGGGCTTCGAGTAGAAGTCGGTCATGATGTTTTCCTCCCGGAGGGTTTCGGTTCCGTCCCGTACTCGATCATGCGTGGCCGATGGCGATCACGCCGACCAGCACGCCGACGGCGAGCATCACCAGTGCGACGATCAACGCGCGCCAGAGAACCTTCTTGTGATGGTCGCCCAGCTCAACGCCCGAGAGCGAGACCAGCAACAGGATCGCGGGGACCAGCGGCGACTGCAGGTGGACCGGCTGGCCCGTGATCGAGGCGCGGGCCATATCCGTCGCGGGGATCCCGTAGTGAGCTGCGGTTTCGGACAGGACCGGCAAGATGCCGAAGTAGAAGGCGTCGTTGCTCATGAAGAACGTCATCGGGATGGACAGCACGCCGGTGATGACGGCCATGTACGGCCCCAGGGCCGGCGGGATGATGTCGACGAGCCACGAGGCCATGTGATCGACCATTCCCGTTCCGCTCATGACGCCCGTCAGGACGCCCGCGGCCATGACCATCGCGACCACGGAGATCACGGAGGTCGCGTGGGAGGCCAGCTCTTCCTGCTGTTCCTTGACGCCGCGGAAGTTGACCAGCAGGGCCAAGACGGTACCGATCATGAACAGGTACGGCAGGGGAAGAATATCGGCGATCAACAGGACCATGATCGCGACCGTGAGGACGAGGTTGAACCAGAACAGGTGCGGCCGCAGGGTCGCGCGGTTGGGGTCCAAGGCGGTGTCGGTGAGCGCCGAGGTGGTCTTGCCTTCGTCCTCGAACTGGTTGATGACCAGGGCCTGGGTCGCCGGTCCCGCGGTCTCGGAGCCGGCCGGGGCGGCGTCGTCGGAGCCCTCGGTGCGGGCGGCCACGGATGCGGCGATCGAGCCCCCGCGCTTGCCGGAGCCTCCGCGGTTGCCGGACTCGGCCTGGGAATCTTCCGTCGAGGGGTCGTTGACCCACGCCACGCCCTTGGCGAGCAGGCGGCGACGCTCGGACTTACCCAACAGGTAGGAGAAGAACAGGGCCACGATCAACCCGACGATCAGCGAGGGGACCATGGGGGCAAAGATCGAGTTGGCGTCGATATGCAGGGCCGACGCCGCGCGGGCCGTCGGCCCGCCCCAGGGGACGATGTTCAACGTGCCGTTGATCAGGCCCGCGACGCAGGTCAGCACCACCGGCGACATCTGCAGGCGCTGATAGATCGGCAACATGGCAGCGGTGACCACGATGAACGTCGTGGAGCCGTCGCCGTCGAGCGAGACCGCGCCGGTCAGCAGCGCGGTGCCAAAGACGACCTTGACCGGGTCGTTGCCGCAGAATCGAAGGATCACCTCGACGAGCTTGTCGAACAACCCCACGTCGATCATGATGCCGAAATAGATGATCGCGAACAGCAGCAGGGCCGCGGTGGAGGACATGGACTCGATCGCGTCCATGACCATGTCTCCGATGCCGAGCCCCGCCCCGGCGAAGAGGCCGAAGATCGTGGGGATCAGAATGAGCGCCAAGACGGGCGAGAGTTTTTTGGTCATGATCAGGGCCATGAAGACCAGAATCATGACGAATCCGAGAAGGACGATCACGGGCTTCTCCTTCGAAGTGAATTGTGATGCGGGATACACCTTAGGGAAGTCTGGGAGTTTCGCGCTCCCTTGTGCTCACAGATCCCGTTCTGATCATTGATCGCCTTATGCGCATTTTGCTCATGGCCCGTGCGCGCTTAGGCTGATCGCATGCCCCGCCCTTCGGATTCCTTCTCGCGTCGCGTGCTCACGAGCCAGCTGGCCGTGATCATCGTCGTGCTCACCCTGGCGGCGGTCATCTTCTCGTGGCTCGGCATCCGCAATGTCACGGACACCACCGAAACCCAGGCGCTCGCGATCGCGCGAACCCTCTCGACGGACAGCGTCGTGACCCAGGCGGCGACCGACGCCAGCGCGCGGGGCATCTCCCCGGACACGGCCCGAACCTCGGACGTGCAGAAACTCGCGATGGAGACCGGCGCGAGAAATTCCGTGGACTTCGTGGTGGTCACCGATGACCGGGGGCTGCGCCTGGCCCATCCGGAGCCTTCGCTGATCGGCAAGAAGGTCTCGACCTCTCCCGACGCCGCCCTCGCCGGGCACGAGGAGATCACCCACCAAGCGGGGACCCTCGGTGAGACCGTGCGGGCCAAGGTCCCGGTGTACTCCTCGACGGGGGACGGGACGGTCGTCGGCGAGGTATCGGTCGGGATCCGCACCTCGGCGGTCGGCGCGGACGTGCGCCGGGAGGTCCTGGCGATCGGCGGTCTCGCGGCGGCGGCGCTCGCGGTCGGCGTCGTGGCCTCGATCGCGTTGGGGCGCCGGCTCAAGCGGCAGACCCTGGGGATCGGCCCGGAAGAACTCAGCCAGATGGCGCAACATCAGGAAGCGGTGCTCAGGGGCCTGGACGACGGCGTCCTCGGCTTCTCCCCGGACGGGGAGCTTACCTTGACCAATCAGACCGCCCGCCGACTCCTGGGCCAGGACGCGGTCACCGATCTGGCCTCGGTCCCCGAGGAGATACGTCGCATGGTCGCGGAGGTCCTCGGCGGGGACCACGGCGACGACACCGCCCTGCGCCGCCGCATCGCCGTGGCCGACCGGATCCTGTTGGCGACCGCGGTGCAGGTGCGTCGCGGCGGGATGTCGGTCGGGGGCGTGGTGACCCTGCGCGACGAAACCCAGGTGCTGACGATGTCCCGTCAGCTCGCCTCGGTCACGACGATGGCCGACGCCCTGCGCGCCCAGCGCCACGAGTTCGCGAATCGGTTGCACACCGTCATGGGCCTGGTCGGCACCGGAGCTTACGGCGAGGCCGAGAGTTATCTGGGCGAGATCCTGCGGACCGGCCCGATCGGCGCGCCCATCCAGGGCGTCGAGCTGGTCGACGACCCCTATCTGCGGGCGCTCATCGAGGCCAAGGGGACCACCGCGGCCGAGTCCGGCGTGGACCTGAGGGTCGCGGAGGATTCGCTGGTCCTAGGCCGGGTGCGCGATCCCGAGGACGTCACCCTGATCCTCGGGAACCTCATCGATAACGCGGTGCGCGCCGTCGCCCAATGCGATGCGGTCTCGCGGGTCGTGGAGATCCAGCTGCTGAGCGACCGCTCCGCGTTGCACGCCGTGGTCACGGACACCGGCCCGGGCATCGCCTCGGAGGAGGCCGGGGAGGCGGCCTTCGAGGAGGGGATGAGCGGCGCGGGAGCCCCCGATGCCGACGGCCACGGCCTGGGCATCGGACTCGCGCTGTGCCGCCGCGTCGCGGGCCGCCACGGCGGGCGGGTGTGGCTGCTGGCCCGCCACGACGACCGGCTCGGCGGGGCGAGCTTCGGCGTCATTTTGCCCGATGTCTTGGAGGAGAAGGAATGATCACGGTTCTGGTGCTCGACGACGATCTGTACGTCGGCCAATTGCATTGTCAGTACGTCGCCGAGATCCCGGAGTTCCGGGTGCTCGAGCCGGTCCGGGACGTGCGCTCCGCGCGGGAGGTGCTCGCCCGTGAGGAAGTGGACCTGCTGCTGGTCGATCACGTGCTGCCCGACGGGCGCGGCGTGGACGTGATCAAGGAATGGGATGTCGACGCGATCATGCTCTCGGCGGTGACCGATGCGTCGCTCGTGCGCTCGGCGCTGCGGGCGGGGGCCCTGACCTACGTCTTCAAACCCTTCGAGGCCGCTCATCTCCAGGGGGTTCTTCGCCGGTACGCGAGGTATCGCCGCATGTGGGAGAAGGATCGATTGTCACAGGCCGACCTCGATCGTGCGCTCCGGGTCCTGCACGACGCGTCGGGCGCGGGCCCCCGAAGCGTCGCGGCGGGCTCCTCGACCACGTCCAAGGTCCTCGAGTGCCTCCGCGACCGCGGCGGCGTGCTCTCCGCGGTCGAGGTCGCCGATGCCGTGGGAATCTCACGGGCCACCGCCCAGCGTCACCTGGCCAAGCTGGCCGAGACCCGGGCCGCGACCGTTAGCCTGCACTACGGGTCCACGGGCCGCCCGGAACACCTCTACGGGGCCGCCGCGGAGGCGGAATCCTGATTGACCTGCGGCGACGGTGAGTCCGTGCCACGGCCCGCGAAATTTCGCTACTGTGTCGATCATGCACCGACTTTTCTCCTACGGGACCCTCCAGAATCCGCGCGTCCAGACCCAGCTCTTCGGTGGCGATGTGCCCTCCTCGCCCGCCCGTCTGCCGGGATTCGTCGTCCGGGATCTCGAGATCACGGATCCGGCCGTGGTCGAGCTGAGCGGCACCGACCGGCACCCGAGCCTGGTCCGCCGCATCGAGGATTCGGTGGAGGGGGTCCTCCTGGAGCTCGACGACGAGCAACTGGCCGCCGCGGACCGCTACGAGGTCTCCGACTACGTGCGCCGAGAGGTCCTGCTGGCCGACGGCTCGCCGTGCTGGGCCTACGTGCCCGCGACCCCACTGGCGGCGGCCCAGCGCGTGGTGGTGGGCGGGGACTCCATCGCCTATGGTCAGCACGATCCCGAGGGCGGCTGGAGCGGGAGGTTCGCTCGCGAGATGCACGCCTACGCGGACCCCGATCGCCGCTGGTTTAACCTGGCGATCCCCGGTATCACCCTGGTCGAGATCGCCGAACAGTTGCCCGCTGAACTTCCGTGGCGGCGCCCGGACACCGTGCTCCTCGCGGCCGGCGTCAACGACATGGCCCGCCCGCTCGACGGCCCTCAACCCAACCCCGACATCGAGTCCGCCCTGGAGACCATCCGCCGGTCCTGCGCCGCCCTGGGCGCGCGGTTGGTCGTCATCAGCCCCATCTGGCTGGATGAGACCCGCAGGACCACGGTCGGCGGGATGCAGTCGACCGTCAAGGCCGTTCACAGCGCCGTGGAGCGCCAGCGGGCGTGGTGTCAGGAACGGCACATCGACTTCGTCGACGCCTGGGACGCCGTGCGCGACCGGCCCGACCTGCTCGGCGACGGCCTCCATCCGTCCGCGGAAGGGCACCGCGTCCTCCACGATTACCTGCGCGACCGCTTATAACGTCACTTCCGCTGGCGGCGGAAGTTATGACGTTTTCCTGGATGACGTTCGGAGCGCGGTGTTAAGGTCGAAGCGGATCTATTAGCTGGATCACCGAAAGGAATGGTTATGGCTGACCAGTACGTACTCCCCGATCTTCCCTACGATTACGCGGCTCTCGAGCCCAATATCTCGGCTCGCATCATGGAGCTGCACCACGACAAGCACCACGCGACCTACGTCAAGGGCGCGAACACGGCGCTTCAGAAGCTGGAAGAGGCCCGCTCCGCAGGCGACCTCACCTACGTGAACCAGCTCGAGAAGGACCTCGCCTTCAACCTGGGTGGTCACACCAACCACTCGATCTTCTGGAACAACCTGTCGCCGGACGGAGGCGACAAGCCGACCGGTGAGCTCGCCGCCGCGATCGACGACTTCTTCGGTTCCTTCGATGCCTTCCAGAAGCAGTTCACCGCAACTGCCACCGGCATCCAGGGCTCCGGCTGGGCCGTCCTCGCGTGGGACGCCATCGGAGAGCGCCTGAACATGTTCCAGCTCTACGATCAGCAGGCAGGCAACGTCCCGCTGGGCCAGACCCCGATCTTGCAGCTGGATATGTGGGAGCACGCCTTCTACCTCGATTACCAGAACGTCAAGCCGGACTACGTCAAGGCATTCTGGAACATCGCCAACTGGGCCGACGCCCAGGCACGTTTCGACCGTGCTCGTCAGCAGACGAAGGGCCTCATCGTCCCCAACTAAGGACGAGTCGGTTCCCGACGTACGAAGCCCCGCGCCGTGAACGGCGCGGGGCTTCGTCGCGTCTCGGGTCGTCTCTCATGATGAACGGCTGTGGAAAGGCGTGCCCAAAGCGGGAAGAGTCGTGGCATTACCCCAAGACACATCCCGAGGAGCTGCATGTACGCGATCATTAACCCCGCCAGCGGTCAGACCGTTCGGGAATTCGACGCCGCCACGAGCGACGAGATCGAATTCGCCCTGGGAACCCTCCATAACGGCTATCGCGCCAATCGTCACGCGACCCCGGAGGAACGATCCGCGGCGCTGTTGAAGGCCGCCGAGCTTTTCCGGGAACGTTCCGAGGAATTGGCGGCCGTGATCACTCAGGAGATGGGCAAACGCCACGCGGATGCGACGGGAGAGATCGAGATCGTCGCCCGCATCTTCGAGTACTACGGCACCAAGGGCCCCGAGATGCTCGCGGAACGCCCGGTGGAAGACTCCACCCAGAACGACGTCATTCAGTACCGCCCGACCGGCGTGATCCTCGGGGTCATGCCCTGGAACTATCCGCTGTACCAGCTCGCCCGCATCGCCGCGCCGAACCTGGTCCTGGGCAACGCGGTGCTCATCAAACCGGCGTCCTCGACCCCGGCCTCCGGGCTGGCCTTCGCCGACGTCCTCGACGCCGCCGGGCTCGGCTCGGACGTGTACCGCACCCTCCTGGTAGACAGCGGGGATATCGAGGGCATCATCCGCGACCCGCGTGTCGCGGGGGTTTCGCTCACGGGCAGCGAGGCCGCGGGCGCCACGGTGGCCAAGGTCGCCGGCGAGGAACTCAAGAAGGTGGTCCTCGAGCTGGGCGGTTCCGACCCCTTCATCGTGCTCGACGAGGAGAATATCGACGACATCGCCGCGTTGGCGGTCGAAGCGCGCATGGAAAACATGGGTCAGGCCTGCAACTCGCCCAAACGATTCATCGTCATGGAAGAGGCCTATGCCCCGTTCGTCGCCTCGGTCAAGCGCGCTCTCGAGGGCGACTACCGGCCGGGAGATCCGCAGGATCCCGCGACGACCCTCGGCCCGCTCTCCTCGGAGTCGGCCCGGGAGACCATCGCGGATCAGGTGGACCGGGCGGTGGCTCAGGGCGCCACCCTCGAGACCGGCGGGCATCGCCTGGACCGAGAGGGCTTCTATTACGCGCCGACCCTCCTGACCGGCGTCACCCCGGAGATGGACGTCTACCACGAGGAGCTCTTCGGGCCGGTCGTGGTGGTGCACTCGGCGAACAGCGACGAAGAGTGCATCCGGATCGCCAACGACTCCGTGTTTGGCCTCGGCGGCGCCGTCTTCGGCGGGGATCCCGAGCGGGCCGAGGCGGTCGGCGAGGGCCTCGAGGTGGGGATGGTCTCGATCAATGTTCCCGGGGGAACCGATGCCGAATTGCCGTTCGGCGGGGTCAAGAGGTCGGGCAATGGCCGCGAACTCGGGCGGCTGGGCATCGTCGAATTCGCCAATCAGCGACTTTTCCGGGCGTGACCAAGCCCGCGGACGCGATGTTCGCGGCGTCGTTGGCATCGGTGGCGCGACCCGGAGAAAATGGGAGGGACGGGCCTGCCAGCCTAGAGCCCGCGCTGTGGAAGGAACTGACATGAGCGAACTGACGCTGGAGACGATCGTCGAGATCATGCGGAGCGAGCGATTCGTGATGATGACCTCGGTGTCCCGGGACGACGGACGCCTGCACTCGCACCCGATGACCCCGCAGTTGGTCACGGACGACGCCGAGGTGTGGTTCTTCATCGGGTTGGACGGCGGTCAGGCCGACGACATCGACAAGAATCCCGAGATCAACCTCTCCTTCGCGGAGGTGGGCTCGTGGTTGTCGGTCTCGGGGCACGTTCAGTTCGAGAACTCCAACCGGGCCATGATCGACCGCTTGTGGACCGACAGCACGGCCGCGTGGTTCGAGGGCGGTAAGGAAGATCCCCAACTGGGCCTGATGCGCTTTGTGGGCGAGTCGGCACAACTCTGGGGGAATCCGAGCGGCAGGATCGCCTCGGTCGCGGAGATCGCGCGGACCAAACTCACCGACGGTGCGGCGGAAGGACCGGCCGGGGCGATCGAGCTCTGATCGGCCCGCTCGCGTCCGGCGCCCGGGCCTACGTCGCCTCGCCCCGCTTGACGGCGGCGTCGTGGGCGGCGGCCCGATACATGCCCAGGGGGCCCTGATCCGCGAAGGCCTGGGTGTGGTCGTAACGGAAGAGCCGGGGCGGCCGGTGGCGGGTGCCCTCGATGCGCTTTCCGGTGTCGATGATGCTCTTCGACGCCGCTATCTGCCGCCGGAAATTGGCGGGGTCGAGCCTGCGCCCGAGGATCGCCTCGTAGACCTCGCGCAACTCGGCGAGGGTGAACTCCTCGCCCAGGAATGAGTGGGCGATCCGGGAGTATTCGACCTTGTTCTTGAGCCGGTACAGGGCGTAGTCGACGATCTCGTTGTGGTCGAAAGCCAGCCGCGGCAGGGCGTCGGCCCGCATCCACTGGATGTTCTCGTGCACCCGGGTGTGCCCGACCTCGGTGGCCGGGATCGAGGCCCAGTAGACCACCGACACCACGCGCTCGCAGGGAGGGGTCACGGCCTCGGAAGCTTCGTCCTCGGGGCCTGACGTCCGGTGAACGCGCCCGAAGGCGTAGAGCTGTTCCAGGTATCCCGGAACGAGGCCGGTGGCCCGCTCGAGCGTCGAGCCGGCGGATTTTTCCAGGGAAAGATCCGGCGAGAGGGGGCCTCCCGGCAGAGCGAACATGCCCCGGTAGGGTTCACGCAACCGGCGGACCAGGGGCAACCACAGGGAGTGGTGTTCGTCGTCGCCGTCCTGGCGCATCGCGAAAATGACGGTCGAGACGGCCAGCTGCACGGAACCGTGCTGCCGAGCGGGGTCCACGGGCCGATCGTCGACCGGCTCCGGCTGGATCATTGGTCGATCTGCAATTCGCCCATGAGATCCCAGTCGTCGCCCTCGATCTGGCGGGACAAGATCTTGGGGGTTTCGACGAGGTGCGGGCGCATGGCCTCGAGACCCTTGGCGAAGTGATCGCTCGAGACGTGAGCCTCCGCGGCGTCGTCGTCGAACGCCTCGATCAGCACGTATTCCTGCGGATCTTCGACGTTGCGGGACCACTGGAACCACTTATTTCCGGGCTCGGCCCGGGTGGCCTCGGTGAATTCGCGAGTGATGCTGGGAAACGCGTCTGCCGAATCCGCGGTGACGTGAAATTTCACGATGATGGAAATCAACGGGTACCTCCGTGAACGCTGAGTCAGTGCCTCTATGGTGTCACACCCGGAAGCCGGGGGCCGGTGGCAAGATGGGTTAAGCGCCCCCTCGGGCTTTTCGGCCCGCGTTCCGTACATTGGTGGGCAGAAGCCCCGCGAACCTCAGGAGAATCCCGTGAAAATTCTGTTGCCCACGTCCGTGACGATCGACGCCGAACAGTTGCCGCTTGGCGAGGACGACGTCGCCGTCTCCTACGATCCGAAGTCCCCGATCCCGGACGAGCACACGGACGCCGAGGTCCTTGTGGCCTGGGTCAACACCGATGATCAGCTCGCGGATGCGGCCCGACGCATGACCAACCTGCGCCTGATCCAGGCGCTGGCGGCCGGACCGGACCAGGTCGCGAAGGCCGGGTTCGGGGACGAGGTGGTCATCTGTTCGGGCATCGGCCTGCACGACCGGACGGTATCGGAGCACACGTTGGCCCTGACGCTGGCGCTCGTGCGATCCCTGCCCGAGCTCGGCGAGCTTCAGAAGCGGCACGTCTGGTCCCGTGAACTGGGCGGACCGCAGGAGCTTCACCCCGCGGGACCGGTCACGACGTTGCTCGACGCGCAGGTGACCATCTGGGGATTCGGTTCCATTGGGGCGAGTGTTGCCGGGCTCTTCGAGGCTCTCGGCGCCAAGGTCTCCGGGATCGCGCGTTCGACCGGTCAACGGCACGGGTACAACGTGGTCGCCACCGAGGAGAAGGACGAGCTGCTGGCCCGCACCGACGTGCTCGTGATGATTCTGCCCAATTCCGAGGCGACTCAGGGGGCCCTCGACGCCGAGGTGCTCGCGACCTTGCCCGATACCGCGTACGTCGTCAACGTGGGCCGCGGGCCGACGGTCGACGAGACCGCCCTGATTCAGGCCCTGACCGACGGGGGAATCGCCGGCGCGGCCATCGACGTCACCAGCCAGGAGCCCCTGCCCGAGGGTGATCCCCTGTGGGATGCGCCGAACCTGATCATCACGCCGCACTCGGCGGGTGGCCGGCCGGTCGGCGCGGAGGAGCTGATCGGTCACAATCTGCTGGCCCTCAGGGGCCAGGGCGAATATCGCAACGCGATGACCGCGTAGCGGGGGCCGTTACGCGGTGATCTGCCGCGGATCCCGGGTGGCCTGGGGAAGGTGCTTGCGGTAGAAGGTCAGGACGATGCCGACGCACACAGCGGCCAGCACGCCGCCCCCGATGAACATCCACGGGTAGGTGAGCCAGGAGTGGAGCACGGCCAGCGCGGCCGGGATGAAGAAGCCGAGATAGGTCAGCGAGTAGTACACCGCGCTCAGCCCGGCGAGATCGTGGGGACCCGCGATCCGCTGGACCTCCTGGAGGCCCGAGACCAGCAGGAGCCCGTACGCGCTTCCCAAGAGGGCCGCGGCCAAGACCGCGATCCACGGATTGACGGTCGCGGCGGCCCACGCGGCGCAGGCCATCGCGGGGACGGCCACGGCCAGCGAGACCACGACCCCTCGGGCCGAGTCGGCGTTGTCGATCTTCTTGCCCACCTGCTGCAGGATCAGGCCGCAGCCGAGGCCGATTAGGCAGAGCAAGCCCGAGAAGCCGACGTCGAAACCGGCGGTCCGCGAGCCCATCAGCCCGGGCAAAATCGCGTACGCGCTACCGGCGCACCCGAAGACCCAGGGGGCCATCGGAACGACGACCCACAGGAAGCGGCGATGTTTGGCGGTGGGGATGCGCAGGTCCTCGACGAGACGCGCCGGCTCGACCTGGCGGGCGTGCGTCTCGGGGGTCATGGCCGCAGCGATCAGCCCGGCCAGCGCCACCAGAATGTGCACCAGGTACGGGAGGGTGGCCTGGAAGGGCGCGTACTGCGCCAGCGCGGCGGCGACCGCGGCGCCCAGCCCGAAACCGGCGGTCAGGGACATCGACGCCCGCCGCGCGCCCGCGGTCTCGTCGGCCCGGGTGTCGTACGGCGCCGCGGACAGCTCCTTGATCCACGAACCGCCGACCACCATGCCGAGCCCCAGGCCGACCCCGGAGAAGATCCGTCCGATGAACAGCACCGCGGGGTTGCCGGCGCCGAGGATGAGCAGCACCGAGGCCACCAGGGCCAGGGCGGGGGCCGGCAACATGAGTGGGCGTCGGCCGAATCGATCCGAGAGGGGCCCGCCGATGAGCAGAGCGGGAACGATGCCGAGGACGTAGGCACCGAGAAGCACGTCGACCGCCCCGGTCGAGAGGCCGTCCAGATTTTTATACATGATCAGCAACGGGGTGAATTGGTTGCCGCCCCAAGCCACCGCAAAGATCGAGATCGTGGCGAGCAGCCAGGGTGGGGCGAATCGCTTCTGCGAAGGCACAGCAAAGGTCCTTTCGGGGACGGGGGTACGCGCCGGCTCGGCGTGGGGGATGGGAGTGGTGGCGGTTAGGCGAGGAAGCGGCGGTGGATCTCGCGGAGGTGGGCGGCCAAGTGATCACGGAAAGCCTCCGCCTCGCCGGCCTCGACGAGGTCGGCGAGCTCTTCGTGATGGGCCAGCACGGCCTCGGCATTGCCGCTGGAATTCCAAATGGCCCGCGTGGACATGCGCCGCTGACGGTCTCCCAGATTGTCGAAGAAGTCGACGAAGAGGCTGTTGCCAGCCCGGCTCACGAGCCGGTGGTGGAAGGCGGTGTCCAGGGCGGCGAACTCTTCGGTGTCGCCGTCGGCCAGCGCGATCCGTTGCCGCGCAATGACGTCGCGAAGCTCCGCGGCCGCCTCGGCGCTCTCACCGGCGGAGACGATGGCGTCCACGGCGTGGGATTCCACGACGATCCGCGCCTCGATGACTTCCCTGGCTTCCTCGGGCCCGGCCTGGCGAATGAGGGCGCCGCGCTTGGGGTACAGCGTCATCCATCCCTCGGCCTGAAGGCGGACGAATCCCTCACGGACCGGGGTGCGGCTGACTTGGAGTTCCGCGGCGATGTCGCCCTCGCTGATCAGGGTCCCGCCCTCCAACCGGTGGTCGAGGATTCTGGCCTTGACCTCGTGATAGACGAGGTCGCTGGCGGGCGAGGCGACCTTGCGCGCGGAAGACCCCGACGTCGTCCTCCCGCCCTGGGGGTGGTCGGCGGTGGATGCCATGGGTGCTCCTGACGGCTGGAATCGGCGGCCAACGGGCCGCATATGCAACATAGATACAAGTTGCACGTTAGTTCTGGCCTGGGAGGATGTCCAGCTCACGGGTCCCTGGCTCCTGGTTGTGCCTGGTCCGTTTGACACCCGTTCGGGGCGGCACATACTTTGAGACTCGCAGGCGGGGCATCCCCGCCGCGGCGGTGGGGCCCGCCGCACCCAACTTCGCCACCCGGATCGAACGGTTCCGGGGCGACAACGGTCCCTACCAAAGCGGCCTCGTCGTGCCCTAGAGGCGCCGCGGGCCTGAAAGGTAGGAGATCATGACCAGCGCGTCGAAGAGTCCGCGCGACCGTGCCTCGGCACGGCCCCTCCACGTGCGGCCGGAGTTTTTGGCGCTCGCCTTTATCGGCGGTGCCGTCGGCACGGCCCTTCGTTACGGCCTGACCCTCGCGGCGCCAGGATCGGGCCAGGCCCTCGGCGCGATCCTCGTCATTAATCTCGTCGGTTCCGCGGTACTGGCGGCGATCCTGGGCTCCATGTCCCGCCTCGGCCCCGATACCGGTCGACGCCGGCAGGCCCGCATACTCCTGTGCACCGGAGTCATGGGCGGTTTCACCACGTACAGCACCTTGGCGGTCAGCTCCTTCGAACTCCTGGCCTCCGGTCGTCCGGTCGCGGGCATCGCCTATGGGGCCGTGAGCGTGATCCTCGGCGTCGGCGCGGCCTCCTTGGGTGTTCTCGCCGTGAACCGTCTGGTTCCGGCCGTGCGCGGTGAAGAGGGGGAGCGGTCATGAGCGTCCTGATTTTTTTCGCGGTTTCTCTGGCCGGGGGTCTGGGCGCCGTGCTGCGCATGGTGGTCGACGGCTGGGTGAAGTTCCTGGTGGGAGGATCGTGGCCGTGGGCCACGGCGATCATCAACGTCACCGGCTCGCTGGCCCTGGGCGTGGTGACCGGGCTCGCGACGGGCCACGTGATGGGCCCGGAACTACAGGCCACGGTGGGGACCGGTTTCCTGGGTGGGTACACGACGTTTTCGACCGCGAGCTTGGAGGCCGTGACCCTTATCCAGTCGGGTCGGTGGAATGCCTCGCTCCTGTACGCCATCGGATTGCTGATCGTGGCTATTGCGGCGGCCGGCCTCGGAATGTGGCTGGGCCTGCTAATCGGCGGGGACTGAACGCGGGTGCCCGGGGCGCATCTCGTCCCGGGTTATCCAGAGTCACGTCGATTGCACGACGCGAACTTCAGCGCCCTGTTTCTGCTCCTCTTGTTGGCCCCGGCCGGATCGATCGTGATCCTCGTGATGACGCTTCTTCCGGGAAGCCCCGCCGCCGGTCGCTTCGACGAGCCGCAGGGCGGACCCGTGCCGTACGGCTCCAACGGCTACCCGCCCGTCCAGTGGACCTAAGTCATCAACGCCGCGATCATCCATGGAGTCGCGGTAAATAACCATAAAGTTTGATAATTGATTATTTATGCTGATCTAAAAATATTCTGCCTGTTTTACGTGGCAAGTATTAATTAAAATCAAACGCGAGTCATGTGTTCTCTAATCTGACGGTTCGAAACATGGTGGGATGGGCATGTCCTCGAATCTATTTATCCAAAAGTAGTTTGTTTCCTTGAGGTGAAACGCCGATCAGGATCAGGTAAAGGTGTCCGGGAATCATGTTGGCTTGGATCGAAGAAAGTATATGTCCTTTTAAATCATTGGGTTGACGTGCGCTCTACTCGTTTCTTCTTTTTGTTCCTCACCGCCGTCCTGTGTAGGTACGTGCTGATCACAAGGTTGCCAAAGATCGCTGTGGAAGTAAAAGAGGAAACAATAATAAGTGATTCTCGATTGAGAGTCCCTAGAGAAATTGACGCGCCTAGGTAAATAGCTAGCATCAAACATAGGGAGGGAATAAATGAAATTTTCTTCATGTGGTCAACCCTATGCCTCCGCTACATAATCCTAAAATTTAAATAATTTTATTTTGGGTGTGCCTCCGTGTCAACCCCTAACCGTCTCCTGGCGGTGCTCGGTAGGTCAACTGTCGTCTGACTGGGTCATTCTGATAGGCAGGGAGACTAACAAGTCTGCCGCCTTCCCAGGTGATGACTGCTTGTGCCAGATGTAGCCGGCCCAGGGAGTGGAGGGGGCTTGAGAAGGCGCTTTGAGCGGGCACTGAGAGCGGTTTGGATTCGGGTTATCGACTTTTCTCTGGCAGAAGCGTCGAATGAGCTGAGGTCCACGGCATGCGGCGGCTTGGGTGCAACGCCCTACGGCTCCAACGGCTACCCGCCCGTCCAGTGGCCCTAAGTCATCAACGCAGCGATCACCAGCAGGGAGGGGATCGCGCCGATCGAGGAGAGCAATACGATGTCTCGCGCCAACCCGACGTTCTGGTTGTAGCGCGACGCGAAGTTGAAGAGGTTTTGTGCGGTGGGAAGCGCTGCCAGGGCCGTCGCTGCGAAGAGGTCGTCGTGTGGCAGGTGGAAGACGAACTGGCCCAAGAGGTATGCCGCAACCGGCATGAGCGCGACCTTCAGGCCCACCGCCAGCAGGGTCTCGAGGCGTTCGCCGGCGACGGCCAGCGGCTTGTTGCCCCGCAGGGACATGCCGAAGGCCACGAGAATGAGCGGGATACCCGCCCCACCCAGGATGCTGAGCGGCTGATGGATCACGTCGGGGACCTTGAGGTGGAACGCGTTCAACACGACGCCGAGCAGCGACGCAATGATGATCGGGTTGCGTACCGGCTGGGTCGCGATGGCCCGGAAGGAAACGTATCCCTTGGCGACGATGTCGAAGATCGCCAGGCAGGTCGGCGTCGCCAGGATCAGCTGAAACAGCAGGATCGGTGCGACCTGCGTGGGGTCGCCGAAGATGTAGGTCGCCACCGGCAGACCCATATTGTTGGCGTTGAGCAGGGAGGAACCGACCGCGCCCACGGTCACCCGGCCGACGCCCCGACGTAACAAGAGACCCGCGATGATCGTGTAGACCGCGACCATCGCGAGGAAACTGAACGCCGCGACAGGTAGGCGCGCGGAGAAGATCACGTGGAGATCCGCGGTGGACAGCGTCGTGAACATCAGCGCGGGAAGCGCGACGAAGAACGCGAAGCGATTGAGCGTCCACCCCGCGTTCTTGCCGAGGATCCCCTGCCTCTCGACCACATAGCCGATCGCCACGACGATCCCGATGATGGCGAAGCCTTCAAGCACTCCGATCATGAGATCACCGTCCCGCCACGAACCAGAGGTGCCCGGCCCCGAGCACCACGCCGATGATGGATCCGGCGACGATCTCGGGAGCCGTGTGCTTCTTCAGGTGCCAGCGCGACCAGCACACCGTGCCGTGCACGATCACCGAGGCGATGATCCACCACGGACCGAGCAGCCCGGGCAACACCATGCCGAAGACGGCGCTCATGCCCGCGTGGGCGCTGGCCTTGAGTTTGAAGTTCACCAGGGCGATGATCAAGATCGCCAAGAGCATCACGGTGATGATGCTCTTGGTCGCCGGGGCGCTCGGGGCGATCAAGAGGATCAGGGTTCCCACCGCGATCGAGATCAGCGAGATCCCGTAGAACACGTACCGCTGTTTGCGGTGATAGATGAATCGGTCGCTGACCTTACCCGTATGGGCCATGTAAAGGGACAGACTCCACGGAATGACCACCACCGCGACGACGCCCACGAGCGCCTGCCAGAGCCAACCGGCTCCGGTACTCAAAGGAACCCCGACGAGCAGGATGGTCGCCAGGATGAAGGGCGAGAAGATCTCTGTGCCAGTGAAGGCCGCGGCGCGTTTGAGGTGAGTCACGGCCTCCACTGTGGCACATTCGAAAGGCTAAAGCGCTAATGGTTACAGGTCGCGTCCGATGGTCAGGTGGATCAGGGACGGGCCCTTGGTGCCCAGGGCACGACGAACGGTCTCGCCCAGGGTATCCACGGTCGCGGAAAAACCGGTGGCACCGAAGCCCTCGGCGAGCTTGACCCAGTCCGGCTGCTTGAGGTCCACCGCGGTCGGGGCGATGTTCCGCGCCTCTTCGTTGGCGCGGATCTCGCCGTACCCGCCGTTGTCCACGCAGATGATCTGGATATCCAGCTCCTCCTGGACGGCCGTCATGAGCTCCTGGATCGCGAACATCAGCGCGCCGTCGCCCAGCAGGCACACGACGGGGCGTTCCGGGGCCGCGATCTTGGCGCCCACCGCGGCGGGCAGGCCGTAGCCGAGGGTCGCGTAGGTCGCCATGTACAGCAGCGAATTGGGCTTGGGTGCCCGGTAGAAGGTGGTCGTGCCCATATAGGTGACCTGCGAGGAATCGCCCGCGATGATCGTGTCGTCCGGCAGGACCTCCATGATCAGCTCGTTGAGCTTGGCCAGTTCCGGGGCGATCGAGCGGCCTTCGTCGTCCAGACGGTCGAAGATCGGCTGGAGGTCGCGCTTCTCGCGGGGGTCCTGCCCCTCGGTGGTGACCTTCAGGGCCGCGACGAGCTGCGGGATCACGGCGGCGGAGTTTCCGGGCAGCTCCAGGTCCGGGGTCATGTTGGTGAGCATTTGGTCGCGCATGATGTCCACGCGGATCACGGGGCCGTTGGGGTGGATGTCGCCGTCCCAGAGCTCGGCCTCGCCGATCTTGGAGCCGACGATCAGCATCGCGTCGGCCTCGCGGCAAAACTCGTGCGCGGCCGTCAGCCGGAGGTCTGCACCCAGGGAGAGCCGGTGCTTTTCCGGGATCGCGCCCTTGCCGTTGACCGAGGTGATGACCGGGGCCTCGAGCATCTCGGCGAGTTCGAGCAACGACTCTCGAGCCGCCAACGAGCCACCGCCGGCCACGATGAGCGGCTTTTTGGCCTTGGCCAACATGGTGGCCGCGCGGGCGACGTCGTCCACCGGCGCCGGCTGCGGGGAACCGAGCGGACGGGCCTTCAGGTCGGCCTCGGTGAACTCGGCCTCTTCCTCGAGGACATCCAGCGGAACCTCGATGTGCACCGGGCGCGGGCGGGAGTGCTTGAAGGAGACGAACGCATTGTGGATCATCTCCACGGCCTCCAGGGCGGAGTTGACGCGGCGAGAGGTTCCCACGATCGCGCCCACGGCGCCGGTGGGGTTCTTGGTCTCGTGCAGCGCGCCAATGTCGCGGAACTCCTGACCGCGCGGGCGGCCGGGGGAGAGGATGATCATCGGGCGGGACTCGGCGTAGGCGGTGGCCGCGCCGGAGAGCGAATTGAGCAGGCCGGGCCCCGAGGTGGTGATCACGACGCCGGGCAGCCCGGTGGTCAGCGACCAGCCGTCCGCGCCGTAGGAGGCACCCTGCTCGTGGCGAGTGGTCACGGGCTTGATGTTCAGCTCGTCCAGGTGACGGTAGAACTCGAGGTTGTGGGTGCCCGGGATGCCGAAGACGGTGTCGATGCCGTAGTTGCGGAGGGTCGCCAGAATGGCGTAACCGGCGTTGTGGCGGGATTCGGTTTGGGTGATGGTGTTCTGCGTGGGCTGCTCGCTCATGAGATTCCTCCTCGCCGCGGCACTGCGGCTGATGGTCGTGACGGCCGTGTGTTCGTTGGGTCGTGTCCCGTGTGGGAGCCTATCGCGACGCGCGAGACCCCGCCCGGAGTATCCGAGCACGCAACCAGAATATACGTATATGCAACTTGGTGGGAATGCCGGATTGTCTAGTGCTCCATGGCTGGCGCGACGGGCCCTGCACGGATTCGAGGGTGCCGGAGGCCTACGGCCGCCTCGACCCCTCCAGTCGCCCACGCCACTCGGCCAGCACCGCCGCGTCCGTGCGCGGCGTCGCGAGCGAGACCACGATATAGACCACCACGGAGGCCACCAGGCCGATGTAGATCGGCTGGTTGGCGTCCACGCCGAAGAAGATCATCGAGACCAGCACACTGATCGCTCCGACGAGCATCGAGCTGGCCGCCGCCGGGCCGGTGCCGCGCTTAAAGAACAGGCCGCCGAGGATCGCCACCAGCAACCCGCCGACGAGGATGTCATACGCGATGGTCAGGGCGGTGACGACGCTTGGCACGAGCATCGCCAACAGCGTCGCGATCACGCCGATGCCGAGCACGTACCAGCGGTCCCCCGAGACGCTCGACGAGCCGTCCGCGCCCTCGGGCCCCTGCGCCTGGCCACCCTTTCGTCCGAGCAAGCGCCCAATGAGCGGCACGACGTCGACCCGTGCCACCGTCGCCGAGGCGATGAGCGCTCCCGAGGCCGTAGACATCATCGCGGCGACGCCGGCCGCGAGCACGATGCCGCCGAGCCCGGCGGGGAGGTAGTCCTGGGCGAGGGCCGCGAAGGCCTCATCCGGGGATTCGAGGTTCGGGAGGACCACCGCGGCGGCCATTCCGATCACGGCACCGGCGATGCCGTACAGCAGGGTGTAGACGCCCGCCGCGAAGCCGCCCCAGCGGGCCACGCGCGGCGTCCGGGAGGTGAAGACGCGTTGCCAAATATCCTGCCCCACCAGCAGGCCCAGCGTGTAGATCACGAACATCGTGACGATGGATTCGGTGCCCATGGCCCCGGGGTGGAAAAACTCGGCGTCGAGGCGGTCGTGCAGGCCAGACCAACCGCCCGCGGAGTGCAGGGAGAACGGCAGGAGCAGGAAAAACATGCCGACCGTCATGACGAGGAATTGCAGCAGGTCGGTCAGCGTAATGGACCACATCCCGCCGAGGATCGAGTAGCCGATTACCACGACCGAGCCGATGAGGATCCCCCACGGGCGGTCCAGGTTGAACAGGACCTTGAAAATCGAGGCGTACGCCGAGGTTGAGGTCACCGCGAGCATCACGGTGTATCCGAGCATCACGATCGACGACGCCTTGACGGCCCTCCCGCCGTAGCGCAACTCCAACATCTGCGAGACGGTATACACCCCGAGCCGTTGCAGGCGCCCGGCGAAGGCCAGGGACAGCACCATCACGCCCACCGCGATCGCGGCGACCATCCACATGCCGGAAATGCCGTAGCTGTACCCGAGTCCCACGCCGCCGATCGTCGCCGCGCCGCCCAGGACCACCGCGGACATGGTTCCGGTGAAGAACAGGTATCCCAGTCGTCGTCCGGCGACGCGGTAGTCCTCGGTGCTTTTGGCTTTCCTCTTGCCGTACCAACCGATGAGGACCATGGCAGCGAGATACAGCAGGATGATGAGGAGATTCACGGGGGTCCAATCGGGGACGTGATGGGGAACTCAGGAAACTCTATCGGTACCATGCAAGAAGCCCAAGGAAAGGATCGAGCGGTGAAGGCATTGCCCGTACAACAGTCGGATCGCTCCCCAGAGATCGGTTCTCGGCTGCGGAATCATCGGCTCCGTCAGCACATGACCATCGAAAAACTCGCGCTGGCCACGGATCTGACCAAGGGTTTTATTAGCCGCGTGGAGAGGGATCAGACCTCCCCGTCGGTCACGTCGCTCGTCAAGATCTGCCGGGCGCTTCGCGTGGATATCGGTGCCCTGTTCAAAGAGCCGGATACCCAGGTGATTCGCCTGGAAGACGCTCCGGAGGTGGACCTCGGCGGCGCGGGCATCCAGGAGCGACTGGTTTCCGGAGCGAGCCTGGAAAAGGTCCAGGTCATCCGGGCCACCGTGGCCCCCGGAGGCGCGGGGGAGGACGCCCTCTACACCGTGGAGTGCGAAACCGAGGTTCTTCACGTGATGGCCGGGGAATTCCTGCTGCGCACCAGCGGCGGAGATTTTCACTTGACGGCCGGAGATTCGATTACCCTGAGCGGTCACGAGCCACATTCCTGGCGCAATACTGGTGAGGAAACCGCGGAGATTCTCTGGGTTCTGGTCAACGCATAGTCGGAAAACGACCAGGGGAAACCCTTTACACGGTGTGATTCATCCTTAGAATTGAAATACTTCACTCGCACCGTTCAATCGTGACAAAAGGTTTCCCATGAAAGTAGTAATACTGGGGGCCACCGGCCAGATGGGACGGTTGCTGACCCGAAAGTTCCTGCATGAAGGGCACGAGGTCGTGTCCGTCAGCCGTAGGGCGGCGCCCGAGGGGTGGATGGGCGAGAAGCTCCGTCACCTCTGCCTGGACCTGGCCACGATCCCCCTGCCCGAGCGCGTCGCCGGGTGGGCCGATGCGATCGTCGACGTGACCGATAGCCGCAAGAAGCCCGCCAGGTTTCCCCAGATCGCCCACGGCGTGGCGGCGACCGTCGGCGATCTTCCCGTGGCAAAGCAGCCGGCCATGTACTGCCTCGGGATCGTCAATCAAGACCGCACCTCGTACGCCTACTACGCGGGCAAGGCGAACCAGGACCGCACGTATCGTTCGGCCCTGGGCCGGTACTCCCTCATCGCGGCCACGCAATTCACGAGCTTTATCGAGGACATCTTCACCACGACGTCGCGGACGGGGATCGTGCTGGCCCCGAGGGGAGTGCGCTGGCAACTGTTGCACCCGGAGGACCTCGCCCAGGAGATGGTGCGCGTGGTCGCCGAGGGGACCGTGCGGGACCTGACCGCCTCCGGGCCCGAGGTCCTGACCTCCCGGGAGGTGGCCACCCGCTACGGGACGCTGCGCGGCCGCAAGTACGTGGCGATGGGAATGCCGGTGCCCGGTGCGGTCGGGCGGTACTTCCGCGCCGGCCTGAACCTCGTGGAAGATGCCGACATCGTTGGACACCGCTCCTACGGCGAACGCGGGCCCGCCACCGGTTGGGGACAACCGATCGACGCGTGACCCGGCGTCACCGGGCGCCGTTGACACTGTGGCGACGAAGCGCCGGTCCGCACGGGGCGAACCGACGCCTCGCTGCCTCAGCGACACGGAGATTAGACTCCGGTCTCCTGTGCGATCCAGTCGCGGTGATCGTTCAGGTTCGCGTAGTTGCTACCGGCGTTGATGTCCGAGCCGGGGTCGGCGGTGTCGCCCGTGGAGCACACGGCGACGATCACACCGTCGATGACCAGCGGGCCACCCGAATCACCGTGGTTGGAGGCGCCGTTGACTCCCCGGACGTGCACCGCAGCGCCGTGGTAGGCATCGGTGGACTGGCCGAGCACATTAACACGGGCCGTGAAGAGCCAGTCGGCGGGAACCTGGTTGCCGCGGAGGCCATAGCCGTAAATGTCGCCTGAATCGCCCTGGCGCGGGTCGTAGCCGTCACCCAGACGGGCGTACTGACTTACGGGGTGCGGTGTGTTCAGGTGGACCAGCCCGACGTCACCGTAGGGCGAATTGACGACCCTATCCGCGTAGCTGGCCCGGCCTGGATTATGTGTGTCATTGGAATAGTAGGCCTTCATATTGACCGAATCCTCGGTGCAGTGCCTTGCCGTGAGGATCCATTCGTCGCTGATGGCCTCGCCGGTGCAAGCGAAGGAGCCCTCCTGGCCAGGGGTGTCGAAGGAAAGCTGAACGATATTCGGGCTATTGGTGGCATGTCCGCCCACGATGTATTCCGTAGGCTTGGCGTCCGTGGTTGCAAGAGCAGGAGTTCCCGAGAGTCCGAGTGCCATTGCGGCTCCGATAACTCCGACGATTGAACTGGTCCTCTTGAGGTGCTGAGATCTCTTCATTGATTTTCTCCATTATCCACGGTCTCAACGGGGTGTCGAGCCCTGATGCGATACATATTATTCAGGTGATGAAGAGTCAACAAGAGTTTTTTAAAAGATTGACGAAAGACGATTCTGAGTATAGTTGAAAGCTGGTTCAACTAATGGCTCGCTAAGCAGACAATTGTTTCTTTGGAAAGTTATTTTCCCGGCCGATACTTTCCGGGGCGGTTCCGGGCGTGAGTCCGCTCGGCCCGTCCGTGCAGATGCCCTCGACGCCCCAGCTCGCAAGTTGCGCGGCCCGCGCGGGATCGTTGACGGTCCAGGTGTTGACCCGCAGCCCTTCCTCGTGAATCTTCCGCACGATGTCGGCGGTGAGTTCCCGGTGCCCGGGGTGCACGAACGTCGCCCCGGTGGATCGGGCGGCCTCGCGCCACACGGAGTGCCGGTTGAAGGGCGCGAACCGGCCGCGTTCGAAGAGGCAAGCAACCGGGAATTCCGGCAGGCGGATGTGACAGGCCGCGAGCAACTGGTGGTTGAAGGAGGAGATGATGATCCGCTCCCCACGCTCCGCGGCGGGGAGCCGGCGCAGGCTACGGCCCAGCCCCGTGAGGTATTCCTCCATCCGCTCGGGGGTCGGATCGGTCAGCTTGAGCTCGATATTCACGTTGAGGTCTGTATCGAGCATCAACCCGACCAGCTCGTCGAGCCGGGGGACGCGAACGTTGAGGTATTCCTCGGAGAACCAGCTGCCGGCATCGAGGGTTTCGAGGTCTGAAGCGACGGCCTCGCTGACGCGCTCGGGGCTACGGGCCGTGCGCTTGAAGGTGGGATCGTGGATCAGCACGACCGTTCCGTCGCCCAACAGATCCGCGTCGGTCTCGACCCAGGGGAACCCCGCTCTTTCGGCGGCCCGGAAGGCGACCATGGTGTTTTCGGGTGCTTTCGCGGAATGCCCGCGATGGGCGATCAAGAAACTCACGCCATCAGCGTGACAGAAAAAAGTAGCGACGGAATGAATTTTCGCCTCTTTTTGGGTGAGCGCTCCGGTGATACACCTTGTCTATGGAGACTTTCACCAAACGCACCACGGGACGCCAGGCTGACTGGGAAAAATCCGGACTCGACTGGCTGGCCGAGGCCGAAAACGACGGCGGGGTGCGCGTCTGTCGCGTGCTGGACGTCGTCGAGGACGGGCTTCAGCTCGAGATGATCCGCGAATCCTCCGCCTCGAAGTCGGCCGCGCGCGCCTTCGGCCAGGGCCTCGCGCTGACGCACGACGCCGGCGCGGACGCCTTCGGATCCGGCCCGACGGGGTGGGAGGGCGACGGGTACCAGGGCCCGGCCGGTCAGCAGCTCGCCCTTCCGCTCGGCGAGTTCTCCTCGTGGGGCGCGATGTTCGCGAAGCTCCGCATCGCCCCGCTCGTGCGCGAGGTCTCGGGCTTCACCGGCGAGGACCGCGCCCTGTTCGGAAAGCTTTGCGATCGCCTGCGCGACGGGGTCTTCGATGACGACGACGCCCCCTCGCGGCTGCACGGCGACCTATGGGCCGGAAACGTCATGTGGGCCGAAGATGGCGCCGTGCTCATCGACCCGACTCCCTACGGGGGTCACCGGGAGGACGACCTGGCGGCGCTCGCGATGTTCGGCGCGCCCCACCTCGGGGAGATCCTTGACGGATACGAAGAGGCCCACCGCCTGGAAGCCGGATGGCAGGAGCGGGTCGACCTGCATCAGCTGCACCTGATCCTCCTGCACGCCGCGCTCTTCGGCGGCGGTTATGAGCGGCGAGCGATCGAGGCCGCCCGGCGATACGTCTGATCGCGCCCGCACGAATCTCGCGGGACCTCGTGCGCCGACGCAACTTTCGTTGCACAATGGGAAACAAGCCCCTCATCATCGTTGCGGAAGGACGACCGTGAATCATCAGAACGAACAGCCTCAGGTCCAGCCGAGCTTCTCGGCGAAGCCCCAGCGCGTCGTGGAAAAGGACGCGAACGGCCGCGAGTACGTCGGACCCGTGAACGCCGCGCAGGTTCCCCGGTGGGCGGGCCTCGGCACGTTTGCGCGCCTGCCGCGCCTGGACGAGGTGGAGTCGGCGGACGTCGTCGTGGCGGGCATGCCGTGGGATACCGGCGTCTCGTACCGACCCGGTGCACGCTTCGGATCGAACCACGTGCGTGAATCCTCCCGCCTGCTGCGCCCGTTCAATCCGGCGCAGAACGTCTCCCCGTTCAAGAACACACAGGTCGCCGACGCCGGGGACATCATTGGCAACCCCTTCGATATCGAAGAGGCCCTCGCCGCGATGCAGGCCGGTGCCCGAGAACTGACGCGCAACGGCACCAAGATGGTCACGATCGGCGGCGACCACACCGTGGCCCTGCCGAATTTGCGGGCGATGCACGAGCTGCACGGACCGGTCGCGCTCCTGCACTTCGACGCTCACCTGGACACCTGGGACACCTACTTCGGTGCCGAATACACCCACGGGACCCCGTTCCGCAGGGCCTTCGAGGAGGGCCTGATCGACACCGACGCCCTGTGCCACGTCGGTACCCGAGGCCCGCTGTACGGCACGGAGGACCTGGATGACGACGCCCGTTTCGGCTTCGGCATCGTCTCCTCCGCGGACATCTACCGCATGGGTGTCGACGCCATCGTCGAGATGCTTCGTCGCCGCGTCGGCGACCGCCCGCTCTACGTGTCCCTGGACATCGACGTGCTCGATCCGGCGCACGCTCCCGGGACCGGAACCCCGGAGGCCGGCGGCGCGACGAGCCGGGAGATCCTCGAGATCATCCGCGGCCTGCGCGGGCTGAACCTGGTGGGGGCCGAGGTCGTGGAGGTCGCCCCGGCCTACGACCACGCCGAACTGACCGGCATCGCGGCCGCCCACATCGTCTACGAATTCTTGAGCCTGCTCGCCCTGGGCAAGGACTCCGCGCCGGACGGCCCAGCCTACGGCGAAGCCCAGCACACCTACGGACAGTAACGGACGCACGCGTCCCCCACTCGACTCACAGGAGAATTAAGTGGTCAACATCCAGGAACTCATGGCCGGCGCGACCGGCGCCGATGCCCGCCTCATGCGTGGTTTTGCCGACCGTGCCGCGGGATTCCGCCCCTCGCCCGTGCGGGACGTCTTCGAGGTCTCGATGCGCCCGGGCATCATCTCCCTCGCGGGCGGCAACCCGGACCTCGAGCTGTTGCCGCTCGAAAAAATCGGCGAGATGGCCTCATCCATCATCGCCCGGGAGGGCCTGGAGGTTCTCCAGTACGGATCCGGTGCCGGGCTCGAGGAACTCGCGGAGCTCGTCTGTTCCTTCATGGAGTCCGAGGGTTCGCGCCCCACGCTCGACGAGGTGCAGATGACCGCGGGCTCCCAGATGGGCCTGGACCTGGTGACCAAGTTGTTCACCGATCCGGGCGACGTCGTGCTCGCGGAAGGCCCCACGTACACGGGCGCCCTGGGCGTCTTCGAGGGGTACCAGGCCGAGGTCCAGCAGGTCGAGATGGACGAGCACGGGCTCGTCCCGGCACAGGTCGAGGAGCGCATCAAGGCGCTGAAGGCCGAGGGCAAGAAGGTCAAGTTCCTCTACACGATCCCGAACTTCCAGAATCCGACCGGCGTGACGCTCGCGGACGACCGCCGGGCCGAGCTCGTGCGGGTGTGCCGGGAGAACGACGTGCTGGTGGTCGAGGATAACCCTTACGGTCAGCTCGGATTCGACGGCACGCGCCACCGTTCCCTGCACTCGTACGACCCCGAGGCCGTGATCTATCTGGGCAGCTTCTCCAAGGTCTTCTCGCCGGGGGTGCGCGTCGGCTGGATGGTCGCGCCGCCGCGGGTCCGCAAATTCCTGCAGATCGCGGGCGAGGCCGTCACGATCTGTCCGTCGGTGCTCTCCCAGCGCCTGGTCCTCGGGTTCATGAGCGAGGGCATGTGGGAATCCCACACCCGGAAGACCTCGAAGCTGTACGCGCAGCGGTGCCGGGCCGTCCTCGAGGCGTGCGAGCAGCACATGCCCGCGGGCACGGAATGGACCGAGCCCGAGGGTGGCTTCTTCACGTGGCTGACCCTGCCGGAAGGGGCGAAGGTCTCCAACGCGGAGCTCGCGCTGCCCGAGGCCATCGACGCCGGGGTCGTTTTCGTCCCCGGGACAGCGTTCTACGACGATTCGGCCGCGGGCGTCGACGTCACCGAGCCCGCGGGGGCCCGGAACCTCCGGTTGGCGTTCTCTTCGGTCGCGCCGGAGCGCCTGTCCGAGGGCGTCTCCCGGCTCGCGGGGGTCCTCTAAGAGCCGGCCCTGAACCACGGCGTCGCCACGCATCGCGCGCCGGCGCCGTGGTGGTTCCTCACGGGGCCGGGGTCAGCGCCGAATACTGCGACCACGAGCCCGGATATAGGCGACCGTGCAGACCCGCGGCCTCCATGGCGACGAGATTGTGGCAGGCCGTGACGCCGGAGCCGCAATACACGATGGGCGCCGGCCCCTCCGCCGGGCCCCCTGCGGCGGCGAAGCGCTCGCGGATCTCGTCGGCCGGAATGAACCGCCCGTCCGCGCCGATGTTCTCGGCGTGGAACACGTTGGTCGCGCCCGGAATATGCCCCGCCCAGGCGTCCATGGGCTCGGTATCCCCGCGGAATCGTGCCGGCGCGCGGGAGTCGATGAGCGGTTGCCCCTCACGGCCCGCCGCGACCGCGTCGTCCATGGTCGCGAGCCATTCCGGATCGACGGGCGTCCTCGCGAAGCTACCGGCCGGCGCGGGGGAGACGCCGGGATCGCCGGTTTCGAGGGATCCTTCACCGCGAGCGGCGGTCCACGCCTGGATGCCGCCGTCCAGGAGGGCGGCCCGGTGGCCGGTGGCGCGCAGGAGCCAGACCAGCCGCGAGGCCGAGGCCCCGGAGGCGTCGTCGTAGGCGATGACCGTGGTCTCCTCGGTGAAGCCGGCGGCCTCCATCCCGGCGGCGAAGGTTTCCTCATCGGGCAGGGGATGCCTGCCGCTCGTGGGGGTTGCCGGGGCCGCAAGGACCGTCTCGAGGTCCACGAACGCCGCCCCCGCCAGGTGGCCACCCGCGTATGCCTCGCGGCCGGAGCGCCCGTCCAGGTACCAGCGGACATCCGCGAGGGCGGTCGGCGATGATGGGTCGGCCAGCAGCTTCTGAGCCTCGGTGACCGACAGAATCCACGGAAGATGTGACATGGTGCCCATTCTACGCGGGCAGGTCGTCAGCAGGTCTGCGAGTACTTGCCCTGGGAAAGCTTCATGATCTTATCGACGTAGTGCTGGGTTTCGGAGATCTCCGGGACGCCCTTGGCCTTCTTCATGGCGTTCGGTCCGGCGTTGTACCCGGCCAGGGCGAAACGCGTCGAGTCTTCTTCCGAGGAGGAGTAGTTGTCCGCTTCCCCGTGGAGATACTTCATGTACCGGCCCTGAGCGGCGATGGCGTCCTTCTCGTTCATCGGATCGCCCTCACCCCAGACGTCCCAGGTGTCCTGGGTGAACTGGGCGATCCCCATCGCGCCGGCGTGAGAATGGGCGTCCGGGTCCCACCCGGATTCCGCTTCGATCTGCGCCGCGAGGACCCTGACCGGGAATCCGGAGGTCTCGGAGGCCTTCTGGAGGTCATTCGCCAGATGATCCGGGATCGGGGAGGAGTTCATCGCCGAGCACTCCGACTTGCCGTAATTGCTGACCATCAGGCCGGTCGCGCCGACCACGAGCAGCACGAGGGCGACCACGACCTGCCAGTGCGTCGCGAGGGTGCGCAGGATCGAGGGGCCCCCACCGCGGGAGGGGGAGGGGCTGGTCGAGCGTGCATTCGAAGTAGGCATCGTCCATAGCTTACAGAGTGGATTCGCCCTCCCCCACGGGCGGATGAGGCAGGTCACGACGTCGTGACCGACCCGGCGAACGCCCTAGCGAATGCGGGCGTGCTTCATGGCCGCCAGGGCCGTGGTGAAGACCTTCTGAAACCTCTCCGGGGGCAGGACGCCCGAGGGCGCGATCGGCAGGAGCCGCTGATGGGCGACGGTGCGCGTCCGGGTGAACTCACGGATACCCTCGCGGCCGTGGCGGCGGCCGAGGCCCGAGGCCTTGAGCCCGCCCGAGGGTGCCGCGATCGAACCCCACGCGGCCGCGAAGGCCTCGTTGACGTTGACCATCCCGGCCTCTAGGCGTCGCGCGACCGACAACCCGTGCGCTTTATGGCCCGAAAAGACGCTCGCGTTCAGGCCGTAGGGCGTGTCGTTGGCGGCGGCGATCGCCTCATCGTCCCCGCTCACCGGGTAGACCGCGACGACCGGGCCGAATGTTTCCTCGCGCGTCAGGCGCGCCGCGGCGGGAACGTCCACGAGGACCGTGGGCTCGAAGAAGCACGGTCCGAGATCGGGACGGGCCTCGCCCCCGGCGATGACCCGCGCGCCGGCCTCCACCGCGTCCCCGACCGCGGAACGCACACGCTCGACGTGTTCGGGGGAAATGAGGCTACCGACCTGGTATCGGTGGTCGAAAGAGAAGCCGAGCCGCAGCTCGCGCGTGGCCCGGGCGAAACGCTCACAGAACCGTTGATAAAGCGGTTCGGCGACGTAGATCCTCTCGATCGACAGGCACAGCTGGCCCGTCGAAGCGAAACACCCGCGGAGGGCGCCGTCCACGGCGGCGTCGAGGGAAGCATCGTCGCAGACGATCATCGGGTTCTTGCCGCCGAGTTCGAGGGTCGCCGGTGTGAGCGAACGGCCGGCCGACGCCGCGATGCCCCGCCCGGCGGCCGTGGAACCGGTAAAAGAGATCGCGTCGGAGCTTTCCAGGAGCGCCTCGCCCACCTCATCCACGGGGCCCGGGACGAGCTGCCACAGCCCGGACGGGAGGCCCGACGATACCGCGAGCCGCCTCAGCAGCAGGGCGGAGAGCGTCGTCGCCGAATCCGGCTTGTGGAGCACGGCATTGCCGGCCACGAGGGCCGAGAGGAGATCGGTCGCGCCCAGGGACACCGGGTAATTCCACGGCGTGATGAAGCCGACGACGCCCATCGGCAGGTGATCCACGCTCGTGCCGGTCAACCCCGGAAGCGCGCCGCGGCGTCGCTCCCGCGCCAGAGCCCCCGGGGCGTCATATCCGGCAAAGCGGCACACGTTATAGGCGTCCAAGACTTCGTCGTAGGCGTGGATCCGCGATTTTCCCGTCTCCGCCTGGATCACGTCGAGGATCAGGGCCTCGTTCCGTCGAATCTCGTCGTGCAATCGCAGCAGGACCGCGGCGCGCTCGCGGACCGGCCGACGCGCCCACCCCTGCTGCGCGCTGCAGGCATAGGCTGCGGCGCGACGTACATCCTCCGCCGTCGCGGAGGGCAAGGTGCTGAGCCGGGCATTCAGTCCGGGCGCCCGCGCGTCGAATTGGGGCCCCGTGCTCAGGAGGTCATCGGCCAGATTGTCCGTGAGGAATTCGTTCAATCGCCTCGTCGCGAGGGGTAAGTGTGCGATACCGGCGGTTTCGACATGGTGGGCGCTCATGCGTCCAGTCTGGCAGATTTCGCCTAGGCTGTGATGAGAAGCACTCATAGAGATACGCAAGGATGTTTATGGTTTCGTTGTCGATTCGCCGCGCCCTCGAGGGGATGGACGGACCGGTCGGCGTGATCGACCGCGATGCCCTGGACGTCAACGTGGCCGCCCTGCGGGAGCGCGCCCAGGGCCTGCGCATTCGCGTGGCATCGAAGTCGATTCGTGCCCCCGGGGCCCTGCGGCACATCCTGGCCAACGACTCCTTCGCCGGCATCCTGGCCTATTCGCTCCAAGAGGCGTTGGCCCTGTCCGCGGAAGGGTTCACCGACATCCTGGTCGGCTATCCCACGACCAACCGGCCGGGTCTGCGACGCCTCGCGAGGAGCAATCGGGATCGGGAAAACATCACCGTGATGATCGATTCCCCCGGCCACTTGGATTACGTGGAGAAATACCTCCGGGAAGGGATCGAGGAACAACCCTCCCTGCGTGAGCCCCGACCCCCGGTTCGCCTGTGCCTGGACGTCGACGCGTCCCTCAGGGTCTTCGAGAAGGTCCTGTCCGACACCATTCACCTCGGCGCCCGGCGTTCGCCGATCCGGACCCCCGAACAGGCCCTCGACGTGGTGCATCAGATCGCCCAACGGCCACACTTCAAGCTCGTGGGGATCATGTCCTATGAGGGCCAGATCGCGGGGCAGGGGAACGCCGGTCGTAGCCTCAAGGCGGCCGCCACGCGCCTCATGCAGCGCGTCTCTATGGCGGAGTTGAAGAGCCGCCGCACCAGGGTGATCGATGCGATCCGCAGCGAGCACGACCTCGAATTCGTCAACGGCGGCGGCACGGGCTCGCTCGAAAGCTCCGCGGCGGAGGGCACCCTCACGGAGATGGCGGCCGGGTCGGGGTTCCTGTCCCCGGGGCTCTTCGACGGCTACACGAATTTCCAGCATCGACCTGCGGCGTTCATCGCGACGCCGGTCGTGCGGCGTCCCGCCCCGGGATGGGTCACGCTCTTCCAGGGCGGCTGGGTCGCCTCGGGTCCGGTGGGCCGGGACCGCCTCCCGATCGTCGACTGGCCCGAGGGGCTGAACTATTCGTCGACCGAAGGCCCGGGCGAGGTGCAGACGCCGCTCCACGGGCCGGGAGCCGACCTCTTGAGCCTCGGCGATCTCGTCTATCTGCGGCACGCCAAGGCCGGGGAGCCGGCCGAACATCTCAACGAGTACCTGGTGGTCTCCGAGGGCCGAGTCGTCGACACCTGGTCGACCTATCGTGGAAGAGGATGGGCATTTTGATGAATACGCTGAGCAACTGGTCGGGGATCGAGACCTCAAATCCGAGGCATCTGTGGAAGCCGGAAACCTTCGCGCAGACCGCGGGCGTGGTCGAGCAAGCGGCCCGCTCGGGCCAGCGGGTTCGCGTGGTGGGCGCGGCTCACTCCTTCACCCCGGTGGCGATGGGCACGGATCACGTGATCAGCCTGGACCGGCTCACCGGCGTCATCGACGTCGACCCCGTGAACCGGCGAGCACGCTTCCTGGCCGGGACGCGGTTGCGTGACATACCCGGCCTCCTGGCTCCGTACGGGCTGGCGCTGCCGAATCAGGGGGATGTGAATCCTCAGGCGATCGCGGGCGCCATCTCCACGGGCACCCACGGGACGGGGCTCGGGTTCACGGGATTCGGCGGGATCCTGACGGGGCTGACGCTACTGACCGCGTCGGGCGAGATCCTGCGGGTCTCGGAGTCCGAACGGCCGGAACTTTTCGACCTCGCGAGGGTCAGCCTCGGCGTTCTGGGAATCATCCTCGAGGTCGAGGTGCAATGCGTTCCGGCCTTCGACCTCATTGCGCAGGAGACCGGGGAATCGTTCGACGAGATCCTGGACGGCTTCGAACAGCGCGCCCGCTCGCACGATCACCTCGAGTTCTTCTGGTTCCCTCACACGGATCGGACGATGGTCAAGACCAACACCCGGGTGGCCGGCGGTGCGGCCGCGCCCCCGCACCTCGCGTCGATCCGACGACGACCCGCGTGGATGCGCATGATCAGCGAGGAGCTGGTGGATAACGCGGCGTTGCGCGCGATGTGTGAGGTCGGCGCACGATTCCCGGCAACGGCAGAGCCCCTGGCCCGACTGGCGGCCAAGGCCACCTCCAACCGTTCCTACCGGGCGGCCGCGCACGAGGTCTTCGTGTCCCCGCGTCGCGTCCGCTTCAACGAGATGGAATACGCCCTGCCGCTCGCGGAGGGCCCCGAGGCCCTGCGCGAGATCCGGGCTTTCCTCGAGTCGAAGGACATCTCCGTGACCTTCCCCGTGGAGGCGCGGGTTTCGGCCGGCGACGATGTGCCGCTGTCGACCGCCTACGGTCGGGAGACCATGTACCTGGCCGTTCACCGCTTCGCCAAGGAAGACCCGTCGGAATATTTCCACGGCGTCGAGCCCATCCTGAGGGCCCACGGCGGACGCCCTCACTGGGGAAAACGCCACACCCTGGGGCATGAGGAGCTCTCCGAGCTGTATCCCCGGTGGGAGGATTTCCGGCGGATGCGTCATCGCCTCGACCCGGACGCGATGTTCGGCAACGAGCACACGGACCATCTGTTCGGCGTCCGTCGGGATGGTGCCCAGGCCGGTTCCAGGTAGCGTTCGGGGATCAGCTCTTCCTTGCCCGGCGGGCCGCGGCGGGGTGGTTTTCTCTCCTCGGGGTTGCCTAGGATCGGATCGGTCGCCGTCCGCCCGGTGCGGGGGCGGCCCCATCCGTCGTCGACCCGAACCGTATATGACTTCTTCTCGATCACTCGCCGCGGCCCTTTCGGCCGGTGCCGCAATCCTCGCCCTGTCCGCGCTTCCCCTGGCCCCGGCCTCGGCGGCTCCCGCCTCCGGGCCGAGCGCCGCACAGCTCAAGCAGGGCCATCAGGCGGCCAACACCCAGAAATCCTCCGGCGCGACCGGCAAAGCCGCGACCGTCGATGAGACCACCGACCGCCTGATCGTGAAATTCCGGGACGGGGTCCCCGAGGAGGCCAAACAGCGAGCCCTGTCGTCGCGGGACGCCTCGTACCACCGGGTCAAGAAGACCGCCGGTCACGCCGACGTCGTCGCCCTGCCGCACGAGATGGGTCACGACGACTCACGCAAGGCATCCGAAGCCTTGGCCGCCGACCCTTCGGTCGTCTACGCCGAGCCGGACCAGAAGATCCACCAGGCCTCGGCGGCCAACCCGGGAACCACGCCGAACGATCCCTACTTCTCGAAGCAGTGGGCCCTCCAGGACATCGGTGCCCCGGAGGCGTGGAACGGCGCGACCGGCGACGGCGTCACGATCGGCGTCGTGGACACGGGCATCACCGACCATCCGGACCTCAACGACAAGATCGTCCCCGGCTACGATTTCGTCTCCGACCCGGAGACGGCTCGGGATGGGGACGCGCGCGACGACAACCCGACGGACGAGGGCGACTGGGCCGACGGAGGCACCTCGAACTGGCACGGCACGCACGTCGCGGGCATCGCGGCGGCGAGCTCGGGCAACGGCGAGGGCGTGGCGGGAACCGCGCCCGACGCCCGCATCCAGCCCGCCCGGGCCCTGGGCGCGGGGGCCGACGGTTACGTCTCGGATAACGCCGACGCGGTCAGCTGGTCCTCGGGTCAGTCGGTGGCCGGAGTACCAGACAATCAGAATCCGTCCGACGTCGTGAACCTCTCGGCCTCGTGGCCCTCCGGGACGTGCCCCTCGGTGCTCAAGGACGCGGTCGACGGCGCCCACGCGAAGAATGTTCCGGTGGTCGTGGCCTCCGGCAACGACGGGATCGACGCCGGCAGCGCCGCACCCGCAAACTGCCTCGGCGCGGTGGTGGTCGGCGCGACCTCGACCGACCGGGCGATGACCGGTTATTCGAACTACGGTCCGATGCTCGACGTGCTGGCCCCGGGCGGCTCGGAGGGCGCAGACATCTGGTCGACCATGAACGACGGTGCCACGACCCCGGGCGCGGCCACCTACGGAACCCTCAACGGGACCTCGATGGCCTCCCCGTACGTCGCGGGGACCATCGCGATGATGAAGCAGCGGAACCCGGGCCTCGGCGTCGAGGACATCCGGTCGATCCTGCAATCCACGGGATCGGCCAACGGCGACTACGTCCAGATGAACGCGGCGGCCGCCGTCGCGGGCAGCGCCTAGGGTCGCAGGACCCGGGCGCCCCCGAGGCGGCGGCCCGTGCGGCCGGCGGGAGGTCTCGCGTGATCATCGTGGCCGGCCATAGACTCGAGGCATGCTTCCCGCCATCATCGCGACCATCGTCGCCGCGCTACTCATCATCGTGGGGATCGTCGGCATCATCGTTCCGATCCTGCCCGGCTCGATCCTGGTGCTCGCGGCGACCCTCGTGTGGTCGCTGACCGTGCGCGCGCCCGAGGGCTGGTGGGTCCTCGGGGCGGGCGGGGGATTGGCCGTCATCGGCCTGTGTGCCTCGCTCTTCCTGACGGGGCGCACCATGAAACGCCGGCAGATCCCGAATCGCTCCGTCCTCATTGGCGTGATCTGCGCGATCGTCGGGATGTTCGTGATTCCGGTGCTCGGCCTGCTCCTCGGATTCGTCGTGGGGCTCTTCGCCTCGGAGCTGTACCGCCAGCGCGACCTCGACTCGGCGGTCTCCTCCTCGGTCGCGGCGCTCAAAGCCGCCGGCGTGGGCATGCTGATCGAGCTGGCCTGCGCTTTGCTGGCCGGAACCGTGTTCGTGATCGCTGGGCTGACGTACTTCATCACGGCCTGAGGCCGGTAGACTGGCCGCCATGAAATCTCTGCCTGCTTCCCTGGCCCTGGCCGCCGCCGCGATCATCCAAGCGATGGGCGTCTATCAGTGGGGAGGCACGCAGATGGCCGTCGCCGGGCAGGTGTTCTTTCCCGTCCTGTTCGCTCTGATGTCCATCTATTTGGCGTGGCGCAATAAGGACTCCGAACGGTTCTACGTCGCGCACATGATCATCGCGGTCATCGGCGTCCTAGGGCTCGTCGCGACCATCGTGGGCATGGTGGGCACCATCTGGGCCCTGTACCCCTCGCTGATCATGTATTACATCTTCCTTCTGGTCATCATCGTCGAGACCGCCCTGCGCATCGCGGCAATGCCGAAGAAGGCCAAGGCATCCGCCGAGGACGAGGAATCCGCCGCCGACGGCGAGGACGCACCACGCCCGGCTAAACCGACCAAGCGTCGTCGCCGGCGCGCCGGTTCTGGGCCGACCAACCTGGTGGCCACGTCGAAGTCGACGTCCACCGGTTCTTCCGCCGCCGGAGCCCAGCAGACCCCGTCCACCGGGCGTGACGGCGCGGACTCCGCGACCGACGCCGAGCACCAGCGTTGAGCACCCGAGAGAACACCGATATGACCTCTTCCCCCGCAGCCCAGACCGGGCAATCCCTCCCCTGGAAGATCGTCGCGTGGGCGATCGTCGTGATCGTCCTGGGCGGCCAGTTTTGGTACGCCATGACCACCGGAGGGCTGGACTTCACCGTGTACCGCGCCGGCGCGACCACGCTGTTCGGCAACGACGGCATGGACAAGTCCCTGTACGATCTGCAGCTCGTTCCCCTCACGGAAACCTCGTTCCTGCCGTTCACGTACCCGCCCTTCGCGGCGATCCTGTTCCTCCCCTTCGCGTTCCTGCCGGTCAAGGCGGGCATCGCGATCATGGTGATTTTCTCCATGGCGGTGGCCTGGTGGTTCGCCGCGATCATCTACGACTACGTGAATCACCGGGGCCGGAAGATTCCCTTCCAGGACAAGCTCGGCCGGACGACCACGATCGCCCTCCTCGCGGCGCTCATCTGTCTCTCCGGGCCGTGGCGTCGCGGTCTCGGCCTGGTACAGATCAACCCGCTCATCATGCTGCTGATCCTCGCGGACCTGTTGCGTCCCGCGACCAAGGTGCCCCGCGGACTGCTGATCGGCATCGCCGCCGGCATCAAGCTCACGCCGTTGGCCTTCGGCCTGGTGATGCTGATGCGCAAGGACCTCAAGGGCCTGGTGACCCTGGCGGCATCCTTTGCCGGAACCATCCTGATCGGCGTGATCTTCCTGCCGCACCAGGCCAAGCAGTTCTGGTTCCATGCCATCTCGGATCCCTCCCGCGTGGGCAACATCAACTACCTGGACAACATCTCGATCCAGGGCTGGCTCATGCACATCGGGCTGACCGGCTCCGTCCTCAAGATCGTGATGTACGTCCTGATCCTCGCGCTGATCGTGGGCGTTGCCGCGGTCATTCCGTCCCTGGATAAGCGCGGGATGAAGCTGTCGATCGTGTCCTTGAACGCGTTCGTGATGCTCTCGATCTCCCCGATCTCGTGGTCGCACCACAACACCTGGTACCCGCTGATCATCGCCGCGATCGCGGTCGACGCCGTGCCGTGGCTGTTCGCGCGCCCGGGAGCTCAACGCGTGATCGCGCTGACGCTCGCGTGGATCGCGGGAATCGGCCTGTACATCTCCCCGATGTGGATCGGCATCGCCCTCTACGGCTCCTCGCAGTACCTGGACGACATCTCGACTCTTCCGCTCGTGGTCTCGGCGATCCCGATGATCTGCCTGTTCATATTCTTCTGGATGTGGATCGTGGGGGCCTGGCGCAAGCGGAACGTCACCGACGACCGGGTGGTCGCCCCGGCCTGACCCCGGCAACCGCTCTCGGCCCCGCGCCGACGAGAAAGGCCGACCGAGCACGATGCTCGGTCGGCCTTTCACGATGTGTCGCGATGTGCGCGTCGGGTTGGTCAGTGTTCGTCGTAATGGTCGCCGTCGAGGGCGTGGAGGTGTCCGTCGTGGACGTAGTCGACGTGATCTCCGTGCTGGACGGTTTCGTGGCCGCAGTCGGCTCCGTGTTCGTGCTCGGCCACTGAATGCTCGGCCTTGCGTTCGGGAGCCGAACCGTGCTCGTCGTAGTGGTCGCCGTCGAGGGCGTGGAGGTGTCCGTCGTGGACGTAGTCGACGTGATCTCCGTGCTGGACGGTTTCGTGGCCGCAGTCGGTTCCGTGTTCGTGCTCGGCCACTGAGTGCTCGGCGCCGTGGTGATCGGTGGTCATGACGTGCTCCTGATGAGTGAGAATCTCGACATCGAAACGAAGGTCGTCCTTCCGGGCTTCCGTATCGGGCCGCCCGACGCATACCTCGGCGGAAGGCTCGCCGACGAGGACGCGCTAGGTGTCCGACCTCTTTCAAAATTATCCACTACATATAAGGAAGCGGCAATATGTTGTGATAAGTCGAGCGGATCGCTCGGCTCGGCCGCGGGCAAGCTCGGCCCCGGCCTGGGGCCATCGAGTCCGGTCAGGCGGCGAAGCTGCGGACCTCCACGCCGGCGGCGTCGAGGGCCGCGCGGACGGAGCGGGCGATGTCGACGGAGCCGGGGGTGTCGCCGTGAACGCACACGCTTTCGGCCGAGACCGGCACATCCGTGCCGTCCACCGCGGTGACCTTTCCTTCCGTCACCATGCGCACCACGCGGGCGGCGATCTCTTCCGCGTCGTGAAGGACGGCCCCGGGTTCGCGACGCGAGACCAGCGAGCCGTCCGGTGAATACCCGCGATCCGCGAAGATCTCCGGGACGGCGCGCAGGCCGGCGTGCTCCGCGGCCTCGGCGATCTGGGAGTTTGGCAGGACCAGAATCGGCAGGCTCGGGTCCACGGTCGCGATGCCTTCCGCGACGGCCGTGGCCTGGGCCGCGTCCTTCGCGATGCGGTTGTACAGGGCGCCGTGGGGTTTCACGTAGGAGACCCGGGTTCCCGAGGCCAGAGCCAGGGCTTGGAGCGCGCCGATCTGGTAGATCACGGCGTTGACGAGTTCGTCGTGGGCCATGTCCATGACCCGGCGGCCGAATCCCTGAAGATCCGGGTACGCGACGTGGGCGCCCACCGCCACGCCGTTCTGAGCGGCCGAGCGGCAGGTGGCCCGGGCGACGTCGGGGTCGCCCGCGTGGAAACCGCAGGCCACGTTGAGGGAAGAGACGATCCTGGCCATCGCGGCGTCGTCGCCCATGGTCCAGGAGCCGAAGGACTCTCCGGAGTCGGAATTCATATCGATCTGCATTATTCCTCCAAGGAAAAGTGGCGGTAGGACGAAGACGCCCCCGGCGCGGCGACCACGCGGGCCGCCTCCCGGGAGGCGATGCGGGCGCACCGGGTCAGGGCGTCCAGGGTCAGGTCGTGCCGGGAATCGAGGCCGCGGGCGAAGGAGGCCAAACACGCCGCGAAGACGCCCACGTAGGCGTCGCCGGCCCCGGTCGTGTCCACGACCTTCTCGGCGCGGGTCGCATCGATGCGGGTGGGGCGGGCATCCGCGCGCGTGGCGATCTCGGAGCCTTCCCCGCCCAAGGTGACGACCGCCGCCGGGACGATGCCGGTCAGCGTCGCGGCGGGGGAGCCGCGGTCCGGGAGGCCGTGCCGCTGGATCACCGCGCGGGCCTCGGACTCGTTGACCACCAGCACATCCGCGAGCGAGAGGCACTCGCCGGAGACCTCCGCGGCCGGCGCCAGGTTCAGCACGAACCTCGCGGGGGAGGCCGCGACGCCGCGCGCTAGCTCCTCGATGGTCTCGACCGGGATCTCGCCCTGGGCGACCACCACCGCGGCCCCGCCGAAGCCGTCACGGCTCGCGCGGCTCACCCGCTCCGGGCTGACACCGCGATTGGCCGCGGGGACGATCGTGATCGTGTTTTCACCGTGAGAGTCCACGGTGATGTGGGCCGTCCCCGTGTCCCCGTCCACGACGGCCATGGGCTCGGTCAGTACCCCGCGATCGCGCAGGGCCTCGACCAGGCGGGGCCCTGTCTCGTCGGAACCGACGCACCCGAGAAATGCGGTGGGCGCCCCGGTCAGGGCCGCGGCCACCGCCTGGTTCGCGCCTTTCCCGCCGAGACCGTAGGTCACGGAATCCCCGACCACGGTTTCGCCGGGGGCGGGGAAGTGGTCAGCTGTGACGGTGACGTCACGGCTGACCGACCCGACCACGAAGACCTCGGCCACTACCAAATGCGGACCCGTTCCTCCGGGGCGAGCCACATCTCGTCACCGGGCTGCACGCCGAAGGCCTCGTGGTACTCGTCCACGTTGCGCACGGTCCCATTGCAACGGAACTCCGACGGGGAGTGCGGGTCGATCGAGAGCAACATCTTGGCGGTCTGGGGACGCGCCTTGGACCGCCAGATCTGCGCATAGGCCAGCAGGAGCCGCTTGATCGCGCTGACCCCGTCGACGTCGGGCGCCTCTTCGAGCGTGGTTCCGCTCTTTTCGAGGGCCTTGCGGTAGGCCTTGATGGCGATCGTCAGTCCGCCGAGGTCGCCGATGTTCTCTCCCAGGGTCAGTTCGCCGTTGATGCGGTCCTCGGACGGGTCGAGCCCTTCCGGCGTGAACTGCGAATACTGGCTGACCAGGGAGCCGGTCCGCTTCTCGAATTCGCGCAGGTCGTCTTCGGTCCACCAGTCGTTGAGGTTGCCGTCGCCGTCGTACTTGGCGCCCTGGTCGTCGAATCCGTGCCCGATCTCGTGACCGATAACGGAGCCGATGCCGCCGTAGTTCGCGGCGTCGTCGGCGTCCATCGAGAAGAACGGGGGTTGCAAGATCGCGGCGGGGAACACGATCTCGTTCATGACCGGGTTGAAATAGGCGTTCACGGTCTGCGGGGTCATGTGCCACTCGTGCACGTTGATCGGCTGCCCGAGCTTGCCGAGCTCGTATTCGTGCTCGAAGCGGTTGCCCGCCCGGACGTTGTCCACCACGTTCTCGCCGATGCTCAGCTTCGAATAGTCGCGCCACTCGTCGGGGTAGCCGATCTTGGGATTGAACTTGCCCAGTTTCTCCAGGGCACGCTCGCGGGTCGCGGGGGTCATCCAGTCCAGCGCGGAGATGGACTCGCGATAGGCCTCGATCAGGTTGCCCACGAGCTCCTGCATCCGGGCCTTGTGCTCCGGCGGGAAGTGGCGGGCCACGTATTCCTTGCCGACCTCTTCGCCCAGGAGCGACTCGACCAGTCCGACGCCGCGCTTCCACCGGTCGCGCATCTCTTCGGTGCCCATGAGCCGCTTGGAGTAGAACTCAAAGTTCTCCCGTACCGCCGCGGAATGCAGAAATGCGGCGCGCGAGTGGGCGATATTCCAGGCCAGCCACAAGACCCAGTGTTCCATCGGCTCGGAGGACCACATCTCGGCGAAGCCTTCGAGGTACGAGGGCTGCGCCACGACCACGCGCTCGAAGCCTTCGGGCGTTCCGCCGAGGGCGCCGATCCAGCGTTCCCAGGGGAAACCGGGGAAGTCCTCGGCCAATTTCTGGGGCGAATAGGGGTTGTAGGTCTTGTGGGCGTCGCGGCAGGTGACCTTGTCCCAGTGGTGCCCGGCGAGGCGGGTCTCCAGATCGAAGATCGTGTTCGCGGCGGCCTCGGGCGTCTGACCGAAGCGTTCGGCGACGCCGGTGATCGTCAGCATCGACGCGATGTGCTCGCGGTACGCCTCGCGGATCTCGGCGTACTTCTCCTCGCGGTAGTACTCCTCATCGGGCAGGCCGAGTCCGGACTGGGCGAGATACGGGACGTACTGCGTGGCCTTCTTGGCGTCGTTATTCACGTAGACGCCCACGGGGCTTCCGACGCCGCTCGCGTCGAGGGCCGCCATGACGATGACGAGTCCGTCCTTGTCCTTGGCCGTCTCGAGCAGCTCGAGGTCCTTATCCAAGGGGAGGTTGCCGGCCTCCTCGATGGCGTCTTCGTTCATGAAGGAGTTGTACAGCGCGCCGACCTTAGACTCGGGGTCGGCCTCGCCGGCGGAGGTGATGATGTCTCGGATCTGCTCCTCCGAGCGATCGCGCAGGGCGTAGAAAGCGCCGTCGATTCCGCGGTCGGAAGGGATCTCATGCTGCGCGATCCAGGCGCCGTTCGCGTATCGGTAGAGGTCGTCCTTGGGGTCGACATCGGTGTCCATGCCCGCCGTGTCCAGGCCGCGGCCCGACTCGGCGAGGGTGTGATCAGAAGCATTTGAGGTCATGGTTCCAAGAATACCGGTGACTCCGTGACGCCAGCTGAAGAATTACTAAGGTCACCCTGACCTACTCAGGCTCGGTCGTTAGACTGGCTGACAGTGCCTTAGTGCCGCCCCTCCGGATGAGGGCCGGGAACGAACCCCGGAATCCGTGATGAAAGGAATCCGCCGTGACTCAAGCCCCCGACCGTCCATTGCGCGTAGCCGTGATCGGATCGGGTCCCGCAGGCGTATACGCCTCGGATCTGCTCTCCAAGTCCGACGCCGTCGCCGACGGCGACCTCGAGGTCAGCATCGATATCTTCGATCGGTACCCCGCGCCGTTCGGGCTCATCCGCTACGGCGTGGCGCCGGATCACCCCCGGATCAAGGGCATCATCACCTCGCTGCACAAGATCATGGAGAATCCCGCGATCCGATTCTTCGGAAACGTCGAATACGGCACGGACATTACCCTCGCGGAGCTCCAGGAGCGGTACGACGCCGTCATCTTTGCCACCGGCGCCTACTACGACGCCTCCCTTCACATACCCGGCGTGGACCTGGACGGCTCCTACGGCGCGGCGGACTTCGTGGCCTGGTACGACGGACACCCGGACGTTTCCCGCGAATGGCCGCTGGAGGCCCGCGAGATCGCGGTGCTGGGCAACGGCAACGTGGCCCTCGACGTCGCCCGCGTGCTGTCCAAGCACGCGGATGATCTGCTGGTCACCGAGATCCCGGACAACGTCTACGAGGGCTTCAAGAAGTCCCCGGTCACCGACGTCCACATCTTCGGCCGCCGCGGCCCGGCGCAGATGAAGTTCACGCCGCTGGAATTGCGCGAACTCGCCAAGTCTCGCGACGTCGACATCGTGCTGTACGACGAAGACTTCGAGTTCGACGAAGCCTCCCGCGCGGCCATCGAGTCGAACAATCAGATCAAGGCCATGATCAAGACCCTCGATAAGTGGCGCGAGGAGCAGAAGGAGAATCCGGGCACGGCCTCGCGCCGCCTGCACTTGCACTTCTTGCAGTCGCCGGCCGAGATCGTGGGCGACGAGAACGGCAAGGTCCGCGCGATCCGCATGGAGCGCAACGAGCTGGACGGCGCCGGCGGCATCCGCCCGACCGGAGAGACCATCGAGTACTCGGTCCAGGCCGTGTACCGCGCGATCGGGTACTTCGGCTCGGAGCTACCGGAGGTCGGCTACGACAAACTGCGCGGCGTCATCCCCAACCAGGAGGGTCGGGTCCTGGACGACACCGAGAGCCCGATCCCGGGGCTCTACGCGACCGGGTGGATCAAGCGCGGACCCGTCGGTCTGATCGGTTCGACCAAGTCGGATGCGCTGGAGACCATCACCCACCTCATTGAGGACCACAGCTTCTCGGCCTCCGACGCCGAGCCCGAACACGTCAACGAGTTCCTCGACGCCAAGGGCGTCCGGTTCACCACGTGGGACGGGTGGCACACCCTGGACGAGCACGAGCGTTCCCTCGGCGAGGCCGCGACCGATGCCGCGGGCCAGCCGCGCAAGCGCGTGAAGGTCGTGCCCCGCGAGGACATGGTGAATATTTCCCGCGGAGAGTAATTTCGCCCGGCGCATTCGTGCCAGAAAACCGCCCCGGATCCTGGATTCGGGGCGGTTTTTCATATCTGAAATCTTTCTCACAGACCGGCTGACTTTAGTGATCTACGTCCTAGAATGGGAAGAGGAACTACCCAAGGAGGGGCGCCATGTCAGAGACCAGCGGCTTCAATTCCGAAAACACCTTTGGTGCGCGGGCACTGAAGGACAGCAGCGGGCCGTCGAATTTGGGAGATATCCACGGCGAGATCGTGGTTGGAATCGACGGGTCGGACCAGAGCTACGGCGCCCTCACCTGGGCCGTCTCCGAGGCCAAGCGGCGCAAGGTCGCCGTCCGGCTGGTCACCGCGTATTCCTTGCCCATCTTCACCGGCACGGGATTCGACGCCGGCTATTCGGTGATCGACGACAAAGCCCTCGAGGACGGCGTCCGCCAGATCCTCGACGAGGCGTATCGCCGGGTCGAGGACGAAGGCGTCGAATTGCGCGCGACCGTCGAGACCGGGGACGCCTCGGCGATCCTGATCGAGTTGTCCAAGCGCGCCGAGCTGATCGTGGTCGGTTCTCGCTCCGCCCGGGGTTTCCTCGGACGGCTCCTGGGGACCGTCTCGACGGCGCTCCCGGCGAAGTCCAGCTGCCCCGTGGTCGTGGTGCCGCTCAACTGGGCCAAGCGTCACGCGGAGGATGCCACGGTCCTCACCCCGAAGTACGGCGTCGCGGTCGGCTCGGACGGTTCGGACCAGGCACGCATCGCGATCCTCAAGGCCGCCGAGCAGGCCGAGCGCATGGGCGTGGGTCTCAAGTTGGTCAACGCGCTCGCTCCCTTCACCGGGGCCGTGAACTGGGTTCCGGCGGCGGTGGACTTCGAGGCGATGTATCGCGAGGTCGAGCAGCTCCAGGAGTCCGCCAAGAAGTGGGTCAACGGGTTCTATCCGGACCTGGAGGTCACCGCCGAGCTCATCGACGGTTCGCCGGTCAAGGTCCTCATCGAGGCCGGAGAAGAGGCCGACATGATCGTCGTCGGTACCCGAGGCCGCGGTGGGCTGACCGGCATGATCCTCGGTTCGACGTCGCAGGGCGTGCTTCACGCCGCGGACAACCCCGTGATGATCGTCCCGGACATCGAGGACGAACGCATCGAGTCGGCCCCGGAGCCGGGAGTCGTGTGGGGCTGATTTGCCCCCCCCTGAGGCCCCCGGGGCGCCGCGGCATCCCGGGGGCCACGGCGTCGGCCTGTGATCCCCACCGCTTTTGGCCGATTTGATTTGTACTTTCCCCGACGGGGTGAGTATGCTTATGGAGGTCCAAGCGAGGAAAGCTTCCCGAGCTGGCCTAAGCCCCCATCGTCTAGCGGCCTAGGACACCGCCCTTTCACGGCGGCGGCACGGGTTCGAATCCCGTTGGGGGTACTGCAAATCCTTGGATTTGCGCACCACATGTTGTTCCAATAAGATTGATTCTCGTTGGAAAAACACCAAGGCCCTGTAGCGCAGTTGGTTAGCGCGCCGCCCTGTCACGGCGGAGGTCGCGGGTTCAAGTCCCGTCAGGGTCGCTCAGGCGGCGTATTTCTTCTGAAGAAATTCAGGTGAAGGCGCCGTCGCGGCATATCTGAGAAGAAATGCCTGGCTCTGTAGCTCAGTTGGTAGAGCGTACGACTGAAAATCGTAAGGTCACCGGATCGACGCCGGTCGGAGCCACTGAAAACCGCCCCGTAGGCTTCTATGCGGGGCGGTTTTCTTTATTTAACGGTTTGCTGATCTGCCGATTCCGCCATGGTGAGGATCTTCGGGCAGACGGCGGTCTCCTGCTCGGCGCCGCTGGCCCGGTCCCTCGCGCCGAAATCTTCTTCCCCTGAGCCCTCGTTGTCGGCATCATGGAAACCATGGCCGTGATATCCATCAAATCCGCTTGATCACGGGATGGTCCACGCTTTTTCACCCGACCAACGCCCCCCATTCCCAACCGCCGCATCAGCGAAACAGAGGGAGACATCATGACGACCGCGCGAGATCTGACTCTCGAAGAGAAAGCAAGCCTGCTCAGCGGCAAGGACTTCTGGACCACCAAAAATATCGACCGGGCCGGCGTCCCATCGATCATGATGCCCGACGGACCCCACGGCCTGCGCAAACAGACGGGGTCCAGCGACAACCTGGGGATCAATGATTCGATCCCGGCCACGTGCTTTCCTCCGGCCGTCGGCCTCGGTTCGGCCTTTGACCCGGAGCTGGCCGCGAAAGTTGGCATCGCCCTGGGGGTGGAGTCCGCGATCGAAGACGTCGCGGTCCTCTTGGGCCCCGGCGTCAACATCAAGCGTTCACCCCTGTGCGGCCGCAATTTCGAGTATTTTTCCGAGGACCCGCACCACGCGGGCGAGGTCGCGACCGGGATGGTGCGGGGCATGCAGTCGCGGGGCGTCGGCGCATCCCTGAAGCACTTTGCCGCGAACAATCAGGAGACGGACCGGATGCGCGTCTCGGCCGACGTCGACCCCCGGCCGCTCCGCGAGATCTACTTCCGTGCCTTCGAGCGCGTGGTCAAGAATGCGCAGCCGTGGACCGTGATGTGCTCCTACAACAAGGTCAACGGGACATACGCGTCGGAGCACCCGTGGCTGCTCACCGATGTTCTGCGCGACGAATGGGGGTTCGACGGCCTGGTGGTCTCCGATTGGGGCGCGGTCAACGACCGGGTCAAGGGCGTCGCGGCGGGGTTGGATCTGGAAATGCCATCCTCGGACGGCGTCACGGATGCCCAGATCGTCGCCGCCGTCCGCGGTGGAGACCTGGACGAGGCGCTGGTCGACCGGGCGGCGCAACGGGTCCTGGACCTGGTCGAGAAATCCGGCCACCGCGAGAAGCCTGACGGCTCCCTCAACGTCGATGCCCACCACGCCCTGGCGCGCGAGGCCGCGGCGCGATCCGTCGTCCTGCTTCGGAACGAAGGGTCGTTGCTTCCGCTGGCCGAGGGGCAGGACATCGCGTTGATCGGGGAGTTCGCCCGGACCCCGCGATACCAGGGCGGAGGCTCCTCCCACATCACCCCGACTCGCGTGGACACGGCGCTGGACAGTTTCACGCAGGCGGTGGGCGACCGGGTCTCCTTCGCGCCGGGCTTCACGTTCGATGGCGAACCGTCGGCGTCGCTTCGCGCCGAAGCGGTCGAGTTGGCCCGTTCGAACGACGTCGCCGTTGTCTTCCTCGGCCTGCCCGACGCCGCCGAGTCGGAAGGTTTCGATCGCACCACGATCGATCTGCCCGCCGACCAGATCGAGCTCTTGGATGAGGTCGTGGAGGCCAACCCGCGGACCGTGGTCGTTCTGTCCAACGGCGGCGTCGTCTCCTTGCCCTTCGCGGACACCGTGCCGGCGATCGTCGAGGGATGGCTCTTGGGGCAGGCCGGCGGATCAGCGATCGTGGACATCCTTACCGGTGCCTCCGATCCGTCAGGGCGACTCAGCGAAACCATCCCGCACCGGCTTGAGGACACCCCTTCATACGGCAACTTCCCCGGCGAATTGGGGCACGTGAGGTACGGCGAAGGCGTCCACGTCGGCTACCGGTGGTACGACAAGCGAGGCCTTGAGGTCGCCTTTCCTTTCGGCCACGGCCTCACCTACACCGACTTTGACTACGGGGAGCCCACGGTTCAGGTGAACGCTCGAGGCGGCCTGGATGTCTCGGTGGACGTGACCAACGTGGGCCCGCGCGACGGACGCGAAGTGGTGCAGGTGTACGTCGGGCGAGACGAATCCGCCGTGGACCGGTCCCCGCGCGAGCTCAAGGCGTTCTCCTCGGTCGAGATCGCCTCGGGGCAGACCCGGCGTGTGACGCTGACCGTCGACCGCTCCGACCTCGCATACTGGGACATCCGAGTGGACCGCTTTGTGGTTGAGGAAGGCACCTATCGCGTGGAAGTGGGTGCTTCGTCTCGAGACATCCGGGGCGAGGTATCGGTCTCGATCGACGGCGACGATCCCGACATCGAACTCACCCGGGAAGCTTCCCTCGGTGAAGTCCTGGCCCACCCGAAGGCCGGGCCTGTGGCGCGTCAATGGTTGGCCGGGTTCATGGGGGATCCAGACGCGGAGGACGCCGGGCAGAAAACCGAGAGTCAGACAGGGGCCGCTGCCGGTGCGGAGGCGTCGCCCGGGGGTGAGCAGACGGACATCGGCATGATGATGGCCTCTTTCCCCGTGGGGCGGCTCGTCAGCTTCGGGGTGCCGCAGGAGAAGGTCGACGAACTCATCAGGCTGGGGCAGAGCTAGAGGGCGTTCCGCTTCGTCCCACCGAGGGTTCGTGGGGTAGCCGAGTGGCTGTTGCCCCGGGGGCGCAAAATACTTGACTGTTGTAGTGATTCAGAGCACACTGAAGCAAATCGATTTGGCTCGTGTGTTAACGGTGTTCATCGACGCCGTCGGAGGGAAATCACTCATGCATCAGGCGAAGACATCCACGACAGTCCACCCCGTCGACCAGGTCAGGCCCGTCCTGCCGATGATCCCTTTCGCGATTCAGCACGTGCTGGTCATGGTGGCCACGCCCATATCGTCGGTTTTCCTGATCGGAAATTCGCTGGATCTGCCGCCGCGCGTCGTCTCGGCCGTTCTCTCCGCGGTCTTCATATTCTCGGGCCTGGGGTCGGTATTGCAGTCGGTGGGGGTCTGGAGAATCGGTGTGCGACTACCGTTCGTGATGCTTCCCGGTGGTGCCGCCTCGGTCCTTTTCATCACCGTGGCACAAGGCACGGACGTCTCCACGGCGGTCGGTTCGGTGCTCATCACCGGCGTGTTCTATATCCTTGCCGTCACGCTGTTCGTGCGAATACTCGACTACTTCCCGCCGCTCGTCGTCGGCATCATGGTGGTCGTCATCGGGATCAACCTGTTGCAGGTGACCGGGTCGCTCGTGGTGGGGGAGGAAGGCAGTCAGGCCTTTGGCGATCCCCAGAATCTGCTCCTCGGCGTCGTCACGGTGGGCATCATCGTGCTGTGCTTCCGGTTCCTGAAGGGGACGCTGGGTCGGCTGTCCATTGCGCTCGGGCTTCTCGGGGGCACTGTGGTGGGCGCCCTCATGGGGGTGACGCACTTTACGGAGAAGATGCCCGGACCACTTTTCGTCACGCCGGAGCTCTTTCCCCTGGGCCGCCCGACCTTTGACCTGCTCGCGGCGATCCCCATGTTGGTATGGGCCCTCGCCTCGATGGCCGAAGCGACCGGGCAGACCATCATCAACGGCGAAATCGTGCAGAAAAAGGTGGAGCCGAGCCGCGACGTTCCCCGACTGGTCCGCTCCGATGGTCTCGTGACACTCGTGGGCGGGCTCTTCGGCACCCCGGCCATGGTCACGAGCGGGGAGAACGTCGGGATCATCAGGGCCTCCGGCGTGCGGAGCCGGTTCGTCACCGCGCTCGGCGGCGTCTTGCTGGTCATCATTGGCCTGAGCCCCCTGGCCCGGATCCTCGGTGGTATCCCGTCGGCGGTCGTCGGAGGCGCAGCGATCGTCGTGTTCGCCATCATTTCCGTGCTGGGAATTCAGATGCTGGCACGCGTGGACTTCAATCAGACGGGCAACCTGGTCACGGCGACGGTGAGCCTCGCGGTAGGCCTACTTCCGTTGCTTCTGCCCGGGATGTACTCGCAATTCCCGACCATCGTGGAATCCCTGTTGAGTAGCGGGGTTGCGATGTCGGCTTTCGTGGCCGTCGCCCTCAATATTCTGTTTCATCATCTGGGCCGGCGTGGCGCCGCGAAGGAGTCCGGGGATCCGGACCGGGCGGACGAGGGGGAAGGGGCGGCCCGGGCCCGTCGAGGCCGAGCGGCGGCCGGGGGACTATAGAATCTGAGCGCCGCCGTCACGGTTCATGGCAGCGCCTCGGTCATTCCCGACCGGCGCGGGTCGACGCCCGCGGAACAAGCGACGGGTAAGGGGCGGAGTCCTCCGTCAGGGGACCGTCCTGCTCACCACCGTTCGCGATCAGGCTCAGGAGCTTGGCCACGGCCAGCTGGGAGATCTGTTCGAGGTGCAGGTCGACGGCCGTCAACTGCGGCGTGGCGGACCTGGCACGCAGGCCGTCGTACCGGGTTGCCACCAACAGATCCTCGCCGATGGTTCGCCCGTTCGCCTGGCCCGCTTCCACGGCGCCGGTGGCGAACGCGTCAATGGGGACGCAGAGCGCGTCGATCTCGGGATGGGCGGCCAGTAATGAGGAGGTCGCGCGGTAGCCGCCGTGTTCACCCTCCGATTCGGCGACCCGGGCGACGTGCGGGGTGAAGCCGAACGTCTCGGCCCGCTCGAGGTATCGGCTCAGCGCGGCCGACTGTGCCGTGCGGTCGCTATCCGAAATCACCAACGCCGGGGCGGTGCTTCCCTGGCCATGGAGGTGCTCGAGCATGAGATCCGCCGTCTCGGTCGGTCGGAGGGTGACCTCCCGGGGTCCATCGTTGCCATCGATGGTCACGAAGGGAATGCCCTGCGACGTGAGCGCCGCCGTCATCGGATCGCCGGGGAGGGGCTCCAAAAGGATCGCCCCGTCGATGTCGAGGCGGTCCAGGGGATCGCCGTCCGCCATGGGAGGCACCAGGACAAAAGCGTATCCGCGTAAGAGGGCGTGCCTGGAGCAACCCATGGCCAATTCCATGAAGAAGCCGAGTTGGGAAGACCCCGCAGAAACCTCCGACGGCATCGAGGAGAGAAGGGCCACCGTGTGGGAACGCCCGTAGCGGAGCCCCTGAGCACGAACGCTCGGGCGGTAGTTGAGCTGGGCGGCGACTTCCTTGATGCGCTCGCGGGTCTGAGGGTTCACCTTGCCGAGGTCGTTGAGGGCATGCGAGACGGTCGTGCGCGATACGCCGGCCTCACGGGCAACATCGGCGATCGTTGCTCGACGAGGGCGCGACGTATTGTTCATGGAAGCGATCTTACTGGCGGGCGGACCTGGGACGCATTCCCGGCGGCGCGACGCGGACCTCACGGGTTCGGGGCGATCCGCGGGTCACGCTCGAAGGATGACGACGATCCCCGAAACGATCGCGAACCCCAAAACGATGTAGCGCAGCACCGGACCGTCGAGGCGCCGGTGCACGTACCGCGAGAGAAAGGCGCCCACGAGAACGGCGGGTACGACGGCGGCGGTCGCCGTGAGGTCCGCCCCGGTCACTCGCCCGCCGAGGGCCAGGACAAGCAGCGAAATGATTTCTCCGACTAAGAAGCACAGCGCCACGGTTGACCGCAGCTCCGGGCCGGGCCGGTGCTGGTACGCCAGCGCGTAGGGCGGTCCGCCAACGCCCGTCGAGGTTTCGGTGATTCCCGTGACCAGGCCGACCGTCGTCAGGACGGTCCTGTTGGCCTTGAATTCGGGGGCCAGGATCGCGATGACGGCGGCGACGAGCGTCGACCAACCGATCAGCAGGGAAAGCTGATGGAGGTTGACGAGCACGAGCACCCAAAGCCCCAGGAAGGTCCCGAGGAATCGCCCGACGCTCACCCACGAGGCACCCCGCCAATCGACGGCGTGCCTCTCTCGGGCCAGCACGTACAGGTTGAGGGGGAGCATGAGAAACAGGATCAGGACGGGCACCAGTGAGGGTTCGAGAAGGCTCACCACGGGCGTCACGATCATCGCGAAGCCCATGCCCGTGGCGCCCTGCACGAAGGCCGCCAGAAGGGCGGCCGCAATGATGATGATCAGGGCCGCGGTGGTCATGAGGGCCGTCCCGTCGTGTCTTCCGGGGGTCCCTGGCGGGGGCGCATCGGATGCTCGGCGAACCATCGACGGCGATGCTCTGCCGAGAAAGGATCGACCCTCGTGATGGACGCCGCGGTCACGACTCGCTGGGAGACCTCTCGGGCTTTGGCGAGAAGCGCGTGACCGTCCCAGTCGACCGGCCAGCCGTTCTCGAGACGGAGCCGTCCCGAGACGATGACCGCATCGATCTGATCCCGGTTCCCGAGTCGCACGAGTTCCCAGGGGAGATCCCACGACGGCGCGAATTCGGGCACCTCGAGGTCGACCACGAGGAGGTCGGCCTGAGCCCCCGTCGCGATGAGGCCGACCGCGTCCGAAAGCCCGACGGCGTCGGCGCCCCCGCGCAGGCCGCACTCCAGCCACGTCCAACCTCCGCCGGAGGAGGAATCGCCGGACGCCATTCCGGAGGTCAGGCGTTGGGCGGTCTCGGCGGCGTCGAGGAGACGGAACGCATCGGAGCGCGTTCCGTCGGTGCCCAGGCCCACGCGGACGCCGAGCTCGTGCAGGAGCAGGGCGGGCGCGACGGCGTTTCCCTTCCACGAGCTGGCCACGGGGTTATAGGAGATGGCTCCGCCCGATTCCCGGAGGAGCCGTATTTCGCGGGGCGTCAGGAGGGTGGTGTGGGCGGCCAACAGCTCGGGGCCGAGCGCATCGAGGCGGTGCAGCCGTTCGAGCGGCCTCTCCCGTGAGGCCTTGAGAGACCGTTCGACCCCGGCAAGGTGCTCGTTGAGGTGAATCTGGAGCGGCACGCCCGCCTCGCGAGAGAGCTGGGATGCGGCCGTTATCGCCGCGTCGGATGCGGCGTCGGGAATGGAAAGCGCCAGCGAGGGATGGACGAGTGGGGTATCGGCCCAGCGATTCAGGTGCTCCTCGGCGGAACGACGGGCCTCGGCGACCTCCCGAACCGGGGACCCCTGACTGAGGTCGTCACAGATGCTACCGAGCACGCAACGGATCCCGACCTCGTCGACGGTTCGGGCGATGACCTCGGCGCCCGCGGCGGAACGAGTCCCGGCATCGGCGACGGTCGTGAAGCCGCCTCGTAGCGATTCCCAGGCCGCCAGCCGGGTGGCGACCTCTACGGCGTCGGCGTCCATATGGGACTCCATGGGGACCCAGACTCGCTGAAAGATTTCGGATGGTTCCCCAAAGACGAGCGATTTTCCGAAGGACTGGGAGAGGTGGTGGTGGGCGTCGACAAACCCGGGCATGAGCAAGCGCCCCGGTAGGTCGATGCGGCGCGCCGCGGGGAATCGCCGGGTCACCTCCTCGACCGGCCCCGTTGCGGCAATGGCGTCGCCCTCCACCACGACGGCGTGGTCACGCGCCGGACCTTCGGGTAGCAATACATAGTCGGGCACCAAAACCGCCGGGGCGTGGTGCAGCTCGCGCAAATCGGACATGTGGCTCACCTATGTTTCCTGGACCGACAATGGTGCCATGGCGTCATCTTTCCACGAACTACCAACGGTAAGCAAATCGATTTGGCTACGATGTTGACGGGTTTCATGGTGCATGAGATGCCGGGGGGGTGGCAGTCGGGGGTAGGGCTGGGACCAATGCGAGCTTGCGTCGAAAGACAACGTCGTTGCGGTGAACGCGCGGGAAGGGTCGTGGCGGTTTTTGGTGTGAAGCAGGCGGACGGTAGGCGCACCGTAGCTCGCCGCGGGAAAAGTACCTCAAAAAATAACTTGAGATATTGAATAAAAGGGACTCGTGCGATTTTTCGAGGACCTTGTCATCCATGCGAGTTTTTGTTGTTATGTGGGCATGAACCTCCTTCTCATCAACCTCTGCTTCGTGGCGGGAACGTGCGTCAATGTGGCGAGGTTGGTGAGGTTGACCCGCGCCAACCGGAAGTATGCGATTCCATTGCTTTTCGGGCGACCGGTCGTTCGGCCGAACGGGGAGAGGAGATTGACGGTAATAGCGGTACTTCTCTTTGTGCCCGGTATAGCGGGGCTGCAGAAGGAGCAACCCTGGTGGTGCTTCTTCTGGGTGGCTCTCTTCATCGGGAGCACCGTTTTCATGCTGCTGTGGCACAATCTGGCGGTGCGGCGGGCGTGGAGAAATGCCTCCGTCGGTCAGGCGCGGGAGGAATAGCGGCTTCTTGAACGGCCCTTCACGGCTGGGCTTCGCATTGTCTTGGAAATATTGATGAAAACTAGAGACAAATAGAGGAGCTATCTGTTTATACTCAGGTGTTATCCAAGACACACCTGGAGGGCCCCATGAAAGCTCGTGTTCTGACAGTAACCGCGGCAATCGCCGCGTTGGCTTTGGCCGGATGTAGCCAGAGCGATTCCGGCGGATCGGATTCTTCCGCGTCCGCCTCGGATTCTTCGTCCAGCTCCGCCGACAGCTCGAATTCGGCCTCGGCGGGTTCGGACTCGTCGTCGGGCGCCTCGGGGGACTCGTCCTCCGGCTCGGGCGCCAATGGCGGATCCAGCGACGGCGCCAGTGGCGGCGCGAGCGCTGGCGCCGATGCGAACGGCGGGTCCGGCTCCACGGGTGGAGCAAGTAGTGACGGGGCCACGGGCGGCTCGGGATCCGACGGTGCCGGGGCGAACGGCGCCGACGGGACCAGCGGAGCCTCGGGTGCCGACGGCTCCTCCGCCAACGGCAGTGCGACCGGCGGCGACCAATCCGGTGCCAACGGCGCGGCCGACGCCAGCAACGCCGCCGTCGTCGAGAAGATCCAGAACTATTGGAACGGCGGCGGGCAGTGCACCATCGCCTGGACCTCTTCGGAGCCGTACGATCTGACGACCGACCAGCTCATGAAGTCCTACTGCGCCCAGAATAAGTTGGGCGAGATGTCCGACGGCTACGACCCGATGTCCGGCGTCCAATACTGAGCCGGACCCCACGCCTTTGACGGGGCGTGACAAGGCCCCCTTTGCCCGTGAGTGGCAAAGGGGGCCTTGTGGTTGCTTGGAGGGAAGGGCTAGTCCAGCTCGACGATCACGGGCAGGTGATCCGAGGCGCCCTTGCCCTTGCGCTCTTCGCGGTCGTACTCGGCGCCGGTCACGCGTTCGGCCAATGCCGGGGAATACAGCTGGAAGTCGATGCGCATGCCCTCGTTCTTGGGGAACCGCAGGGACGTGTAATCCCAGTAGGTGTAGTCCTTCTCGCCCTGCGTGTAGGGGCGGGCGACGTCGGCCAACCCGGCCTCCTCGATGAAGGAAAAGAACGCCGCGCGTTCGGGCTCGGTCACGTGCGTCATCTCGTTCTTGCGGAAGAAGTCGATGTCCCAGACGTCGTCGTCCTGGGGCGCGACGTTCCAGTCGCCGACCAGGGCGAGTTGCAACGCGGGATCATCCGAGAGCCACTTCTGGGTGTTCTCCCGCAGGACCTTGAGCCACTCGAGCTTGTAGGCCATGTGCGGGTCGTCGAGACCTCGGCCGTTGGGGATGTAGAGGCTCCACACCCGAACATCACCGCACGTGGCGGCGATGGCCCGAGCCTCCTGAACCTCTTCCTTGCCGGGCTTGCCGAAGGCCGGCTGGCCGGGGAAGGTGCGTTCGACGTCGTCGAGCCCCACGCGGGAGGCGATGGCCACGCCGTTCCACTGGTTCAGGCCGAAGTGGGCGACGTCGTAGCCGAGCCGCTCGAACATGGCGAACGGGAAGTTCTCGTCCTTGGCCTTGGTCTCCTGGATGGCCAGGACGTCGATGTCCGAGCGGTCCAGCCAGGCCTCCACGCGGTCGGCACGGGCGCGGATCGAGTTCACATTCCAGGTCGCAATTCTCATGATGTCCAGGCTACCGGCTTCCGCTCGCCGCGCGCCCGGTTGGGAGGTCGTCACCGGCGCGACTAACGTGATGGGGGACACGTCCCGGGGGTGGCCTTTCGCGGCCCCCGCAAGAGAAACTCTCGGAGGAAACGCATGACCGACTCGACCGTCCAGAACCACCGCAACCACCCCAAGCCGCCGCCCTCGCCCTTCCGGGAGGACATCCTCGAGGGGCAGAGCATCCTCGTGACCGGTGGCGGAAGCGACCTGGGCAAGGGCGTCGCGCGGCACTTCGCCCAGCACGGCGCGACCGTTCACATCTGGGGCCGTCGCGAAAACGTCCTTCAGGAAACCGCCGAGGAGATTTCCCAGGGCGCCCGAGGAACGGTGCACTATCAAGCCGTCGACGTCCGCGACTCCGAGGCCGTGGGTGCCGCGGTGGGGGACATCTGGGAGCGTTACGGCCCCCTGACCGGCGCGATGAATAACGCCGCCGGAAACTTCATCGCCCAAACCAAGGATCTGAGCCCGCGCGGTTTTCAGGCCATCACGGACACCGTCATGAAGGGCTCCTACAACGTGACCCACGCGGTCGGCCGCCGATGGATCGAGCAGGGGCTCACCGGTAACATCCTCTCGACCCTGGTCAGCTGGGTGTACACGGGATCGCCCTTCGTGGTGCCCTCCGCGATGGCCAAGTCCGCCGTCAACGCCATGACCATGTCCCTCGCGGTCGAATGGGCCAAGTATGGCATCCGGCTCAACGCGATCGCCCCCGGCCCGATCCCCACCGAATTTACCTCCGTGGTGCTCAGCTCGAATAAGGACGGGCAGGGTGCCATGACGGATATCGACGCGGTGCCGGCGGGTCGCCCCGGAACGGTCGAAGAGATGGGCAACCTGGCGATCTTCCTGATCTCCGGGGCCTGCGACTACATCACGGGGCAAACCATCACCATGGATGGCGGCCAGATGCTCGCGGGCCCCTCGACCTTCTCGGCGCTCGCCGGGCTGGACGATTCCGACTGGGCCGAGATCGCGGAGAAGGGCAAGCGCGCCGCCGCCGAATCCAAGAAGCATCGGAACGTCTAGCGACGGAGATGTTACGGCGTGGTTCGCCCGGTTCCTGGTGTTGTTCCCCGGCGCTCGATAGCCTGTGACCCGAGACACAATTACCAACAGCGGAATCTCTCGAGAGGAGAACCGGCGGATGTCGAAGGACCAGGTCACGCAGCTCAAGCACTTCATCGGAGGGCGGGAGGTCGCCGGTCGCGGCGGCCGGTTCGCCGACGTCTACGATCCGAGCACGGGTCACGTGCAGGCCTCGGTCCCGCTGGCCTCGAGCGAGGAGGTCGACGAGGCCGTCCGCAACGCCAAGGAAGCCCAGGTCGCGTGGGGAGCCACCAACGCCCAGAAGCGCGCCCGGGTGCTCGGCCGATTCGTGAACCTCGCCAACGAACACGCCGACGAAATCGCCGAGGCGCTCTCCCGCGAACACGGCAAGACGGTGCCCGACTCTCACGGCGATCTCCAGCGCGGGCTCGACGTGGTCGAATTCGCGATGGGTGCCCCGCACCTGTTGAAGGGCGAGTTCAGCGACGCGGTCGGCACCGGCATCGACGTGTATTCCATGCGGCAGCCCCTCGGCGTGGTCGCGGGCATCACCCCCTTCAATTTCCCCGCGATGATTCCGCTGTGGAAGGCCGGACCCGCGATCGCGGCCGGCAACGCGTTCGTGCTTAAGCCGTCCGAACGCGACCCCTCCGTGCCGCTGATCCTCGCGCGCCTGTGGAAGGAGGCCGGCCTGCCTGACGGCATCTTCAACGTCGTCAACGGCGACAAGGAAGCCGTCGACGCGCTGATCGACCACGAAGACGTCCAGGCGGTGGCCTTCGTGGGATCCACGCCGATCGCGCAGAGCATCTACGAGCACGCGGCCCGGCGGGGAAAGCGCGCGCAGTGCTTCGGCGGCGCCAAGAACCACATGATCGTGATGCCCGACGCCGACCTGGACCAGGCCGCGGACGCCCTGATCGGCGCGGCCTACGGTTCCGCGGGGGAACGGTGCATGGCCATCTCGGTGGCCGTTCCCGTGGGGGAGGAGACCGCCGATGCCCTGGTTGCCAAGGTGCGTGAGAAGGCCGAGAAACTCACCTTCGGCCCGTCTCTGGAAGAGTCCTCCGATTTCGGCCCGCTCGTCTCTGCGGTGGCCAAGGACCGCGTCGAGACCATGATCGCCCGCGGCGTCGAGGAAGGCGCCGAGCTGGTCCTGGACGGCCGCGGGGCCTCGGTCGCCGGTCACGAGGACGGCTTCTTCTCGGGGCCCACCCTCTTCGACCGGGTGACCCCCGAGATGAGCGTGTACCGCGAGGAGATCTTCGGGCCGGTGCTGACGGTCCTGCGCGCCGCGGACTTCGACGAGGCCTTGGACCTGCCGACCCGCCACGAATTCGGCAACGGGGTTTCTATCTTCACCCGCGACGGCGACACGGCCCGCGAGTTCGCCCGCCGAGTCGAGGTGGGCATGGTCGGCGTCAACGTCCCGATCCCGGTCCCGATCGCCTACTACACCTTCGGCGGCTGGAAGGCCTCCGGCTTCGGCGATCTCAACCAGCACGGACCGGACTCCTTCCGCTTCTACACCAAGACCAAGACGGTGACGCAGCGCTGGCCTTCCGGAATCAAGGAAGGCGCCAGCTTCGTCATGCCGACCGGCAACTGACGAGCTTCGCCGAGGAACCGAAATCCATCCCACAGGAGGACCATCGATGGCCGACCAGCAACAGGAAACCCCCGTGCTGTCCACGATCCGCGGACACCTCGGGCTGATCACTCTGAACCGTCCGCGCGCGGTCAACGCGCTGAATGTCCCGATGATCGGGATGATCAACCAGGCGCTCGATGACTTCGAGCAGGACGCCAACGTCAAGGCGGTAGCGATCGTGGGCGCGGGAGATCGTGGACTGTGCGCGGGCGGTGACGTCGTGGCGCTCTACCGGGCCGCGGCCAGCGACGATCCCGGGCAAGGCATCGACTTCTTTCGCCGCGAGTACGACTTCGACTACCGCATCTCCCGGTACCCGAAGCCGTACGTCGCGATCATGAACGGCCTGGTCCTCGGCGGCGGCATCGGGTTGTCGGTGCCGGGCTCGCACCGGGTGGCCACGGACTCGACTCGCACCGGGATGCCCGAAACCGGCATCGGCTTCTCGCCCGACGTCGGAGGGCTCAACTACCTTTCCCACGCGCCCGGACAGGCCGGCAAGCACATGGCCCTGACCGGCCTCCACGTGGACGGCGCCGATGCGGTCCACGCGGGTCTGGCCGATTACTACGTTCCGGACGCACGGATCGAGGAGCTGCTGACCCGGCTCGAGGGCACCGAGAATCCCGGGACCGTGGCCACCACGCTTCAGGAATTCGAGGCCGAACGGCCCGCCTCCCGGTTGGCCGAGGCGGCGTCGTGGATCGATGCGGACTACGCCCCGGATACCGTCGAGGAAATCCTGGCCAATCTCGAGGCCCGCGTCGCGAAGGAGCCGGAGAACGAGCTCGCGGCCGCGGCTCTGACGGCCATCCGGCGCAACAGCCCCACCGGGATGAAGACGGCGCTCGAAGGCCTGAGCCGCGCCGCCGATCAGAGCCTCGCCGAGACCCTGGTCCAAGACTTCCGCACCAGCGGAAACGCGCTGTTTGCCCACGACATGGCGGAGGGCATCCGGGCGCAGGTGATCGATAAGGATCGCAACCCACAATGGCAACCGCGCACGCTCGAGGACGTGGATCGCCAGACCGTTCTCGGTTTCTTCGGTCCCGTGCCGAATCACGAGGACCTTCGGTTGCCCGACGAAGGAGAGAAGCCATGAAGATCGCATTCCTGGGACTCGGAAACATGGGCGGCCCGATGGCGCGGAACCTCAAGGAAGCGGGTCACGATGTCGTGGCCTTCGACCTCGTCGACGCCGCGCGGGAGAACGCCGCCGCGGACGGGCTGACCGTTGCCGATACCGGTGCGGAGGCCGTGCGGGACGCCGAGGTGGTCATCACGATGTTCCCCGCCGGCAAGCACGTCCTCGCCGCCTACCGGGGCGCCGACGGGCAGCCTGGCCTGCTGTCCGCGGCACGCCCGAACACGCTGTTCATCGACAGCTCGACCATCAGCGTCGACGAGGCCGTCGAGGCGGCGGGGTTGGTCCGCGACGCCGGACATCGAGCGCTCGACGCGCCGGTCTCGGGGGGAACCGCGGGGGCCGAAGGCGGAACGCTGACCTTCATGGTCGGCGGCCCGAAGGACAACTTCGACGCCGCCCACGAGCTGCTCGAAACCATGGGCCACAAGATCGTCCACTGCGGCGACAACGGAGCCGGACAGGCCGCGAAGTGCTGCAACAACATGCTTCTTGCCATCACGACCATCGGCGCGAGCGAGGCCTTCACCCTGGGGTCGAAGCTCGGTCTGACCGATCAGGCCCTCTTTGACGTGATGTCTACCTCGGCCGCGCAGTGTTGGTCCGTGACCACCAACTGTCCCGTTCCTGGGCCGGTTCCCGGAAACCCGGCCAGCAACGACTATCGGCCTGGGTTCGCGACGAAACTCATGGCCAAGGACCTCGGGCTGGCTCTCGCGGCCCTGGAATCCACGGGAACCTCCGCATCCTTCGGGCGCGCCGCGCAGAAGGCATACGCTGAGTTCGCCGAGGCCGGCAACGGGGACCTCGACTTTTCCGCGATCATCCAGACGATGAGGAAGGACGCATCATGAGCGATTCCACAGACAACGCCCCGATTCTCACCGAAAAGGGCGACGGCGTCGGGATCATCCGACTCAACCGGCCCAAGGCCCTCAACGCGTTGAACTACGACACGATGGTCGCCGTGGTCGACGCCGCCGAGGCGTGGGAGCGGGACGAGTCCGTCTCGGCGATCGTGTTGACCGGTTCCGAGAAAGCGTTCGCGGCAGGTGCCGACATCAAGGAGATGGCGGCCAAGGGCTACACGGACATGTACGCGAGCGACTGGTTCGCGCAGTGGCAGCGCCTCACGCAGGTTCGCCTGCCGATCATCGCCGCCGTGCACGGCTATGCGCTGGGTGGCGGATGCGAGCTCGCGATGATGTGCGACATCATCGTTGCCGGTGAAGGCGCGAAATTCGGTCAGCCCGAGATCAATCTCGGGGTCATCCCGGGGATGGGCGGTTCCCAACGCCTGACGCACGCCATCGGCAAGGCCAAGGCGATGGACATGATCCTGACCGCCCGAAACATCGGCGCCGAGGAGGCCGAGCGGGCCGGGCTCGTCTCGAGGGTCGTCCCCGACGGAGAAGTTCTCGACACCGCCCAGGACATCGCCGCCACCATCGCGCAGAAGTCCCGGCCGGCCGCGATGATGGCCAAGGAAGCCATCACGGCCGCCTTCGAAACGCCGCTGGCCCAAGGCCTGACGTTCGAACGCCGCATATTCCATTCCCTCTTCGCCACGCAGGATCAGAAGGAAGGCATGGCGGCCTTCAGCGAACGGCGCACGCCGAACTTCACGAATCGCTGAGGCGGACACCGCTTCGCCGCCGACGCCGAACCATGGCGCCGGCGGCGAAGCGGTGTTTGGCCCGTGGGGCTAGGCCTCGTCGTGCTCCGGGAACGTGACGCCGATCTGCCGACGGATCTCGTCGAGGAGATCCATCTGCGCGATGGTGTCTTCCCACGGCATGATCGGTGACTCCCGCAGACCCTCCTGGATGCAACGCGTGGCCTCGCGCATCTCATAGGAGTAGCCGCGGCCGACCAGGGGCCATGATTCCTCCCGGGCCTGGCCCTGCGCGTCGGTCACCGTGAAGGTCTCGGCCCGATGCATCGGTGCCGGGATCGAGATGTACCCCTCGTGCCCGGAGATCACCGCTTCCCGAGGCCCCTGGGAGACCAGGGACATGTTCATTTGGGCCCCGGCCTTGTCGAAGGTCGCGGTCACCTGGGTCAGCGCGTCGACGTTTCCGCGCTTGACCGTCTGGGCGACGACGCCGGTCGGGCGGCCCAGCGCCAACCACGGCCAGTGCAACACGTAGCAGCCCATGTCCAAGGTGGCCCCGCCGCCGGCATCCTCGCGCCACAGGCGGTGGGACTTGTCCGCCGGGCCTCGGAAACCGAGGTCGGCCTGGACCCATCGCGGGGTTCCGATCTCGCCGGCGTCGAGCAGCTCGGCGACCCGGGCGCGCAGTGGGTGGAACCGCGTCCAGAGCCCCTCCATCACGAAGAGATCCTTCTCGGCCGCCACTCGGAGGACCTCGCGGGCCTCGGCCGCGGTGATCGTGAAGGCTTTCTCGCACACGATGTGTTTGCCCGCGTCCAGGGCCTGGAGCATGTTCTCGTAGTGCTGGCCGTGCGGCGTGGCGATGTAGAGGACCTCAACCTCCGGGTCGGCGAGTAGCCGCTCGAAACCGGTGCGGTCGGCGTCGTTCCCGTAGGCCTTCTCGACGCCGAAATCGCGGGCGAACTCCTCCGCGGAATCTTGTCCGCGGGACGAGACCGCCACGAGGCGGGCGTCCTCGAGGGCCGAGATGTCCGGGGTGACCTTGCGGGCGATGGCGCCCGTCGAAACGATGCCCCAGCCGAGGGTCCGACCGGTTGCTGTCAGGGGGTTCTGTGTCTCCGTCATGCATCCATCCTAGGCAGGAGGGGTCTCCGGCATCGGGTCACCAAGGCGTCGACCACCATGAAGGCGACCAGAGGGATGCCGAAGAGCGGCAGGAAGATCCCGAGATACAAGGCCGGCAGGCCCAGGGCGAGCCAGGCCCACCACGGCGCCGTCGAGGCCCCGGCGCGCGGAGCCTTGGGTCGGCGCAACGTCGGGCGCCGCTTGAACCACATCACGTACCCGGAGACGACCATCGAGGCGAGGCCGATGGCGATGACGAACAGGATGATCTGGTTGACCAGGCCGAGCCACAGGCCCATGTGGATGTCGACTCCCCATCGCGCGAGCTTGGCCGGCAGCGAGTAGTCCTCCGCGAAGGAGACCTTGTCGACTTCCCGGTAGGTCATCGGGTCGATGGTGACGCTGTCGATATGCGTCGGATAGTGCGGGTCGACCTCCTGGACCGTCCACGCCTGATCCATCGACTCGGCGGGAACGACCTCGACCTTCGGGGAATCGATGCCGAACCGGTGGGAGGCCCGCAGCACAGCGTCGTATCCGGAATCCGTGGGCATCGACATGCCTCCGGACCCCGACGACGAGTGGCCGGCGCCCGCGCCGTGCCCGGCGTGTTCGCCACCGGTGGGCATTGCCGCCCCGGTGAGCGAGGTATTCGGCTTCGGGGAGCCCCAATTGAGGGCGGCTCGCAGGGAGGCCACGTTGTCCCCGGCGTGTGCCGACCAGGTGATGCCGGTGGCCGAGAGGAAGAACATGGCGACCAGCAGCCCGAGGCCCGCCGAGTAGTGCCATCCGAGGAGGCGGCTCCGGCCGCGTGCACCGCGCCGGGGAAGAGTCGACTCGCGTATCGCGCGACGGCGGCTCATGCCGGCGCGCAGTCGAGAGGTCAGCTGCGGCAGCCAGAGGATCAGGCCGCCCAGGGCGATGACCCACATCCACGAGGCCGCGAATTCCGAGTACAGCCGGCCGGTCTCTCCGAGGTGCAGGTCCCTGTGGAGGTGATCGATCCAGGTCCGCAAGGGGAGGGCCCCCGAGGATCCGTAAGCGGTCAGATCGCCGCGAATCTCGCCGTCGGCCGGGCTGACGAATACGGCTCGGCGGTCGGACTCCGAGGAGCCGGGCGGGGAAGCGAACATGACCCGGGTGGTGTCCCCGGCCTCGGGGGCGGGGCGCACAGCGATCGGCTGGGGATTGTCCGTCCCGGTCGAGCCCTCCCGACGGACGTGATCGACCGCGCGGTGGACTTGGTCGTCGACGGTCAGGTTGCGGGCGTCGGAACCGGCGTTCAGCTCGTGCGCGTACACGATCTTTTCCAGCTGAGGTGCGGCGGCGTAAAGGGCCCCCGACAGGGCCGCGACCAGGATGAACGGTCCAACGACCAGCCCGGCGTAGAAGTGGAGCCGGAGAATCATCGGGCGAAACCATCCGCGTGCTCGTCTTCCGGTTCCGGTCGTACGGGCGCCCCGTTCGGGGCGGGTTGTGGTGTTGATGGACATAAATTCCTCACAGTGAGCAGGTGCCTCGGGAAAGCATCGAGGCACGATGAATGCTCCGAGCCCAGGGGGAGGGCTCGGCCGTTGATTTAGGCGAGAGTGAGGAAAGCGGGAGGTCCCCGAACGGGGTCAAAGGCCCTGGGTGGGGATTTGCGGGGCGGCACGGTCTCGACGGCGGCCGCGAGGGGCATCTGGGGTCGCGGATGAATCGCGCGGAGGCAGAGTCGCCTCAACCAGGGAAGGACGAGGGCGGTGAGGATCCAGAGCGTTGCGTCGACGGATCCGAGGACCACCATCGCCAGGAGCGTCCCCGCGATGTGCGCCACGAGCATGGGCACCGAGCCGTGGTCCATGGACATGCCGTCCATGCCGCTCGCCATCGTGTGGGCGGCGTTCATGCCGACGGCGGCGTGTGGGCCGTGCAGATGGGCCGCGCCCGATGCGGCGGCCGAAGGACCCACGGGATCCCCGGCCAGGATTCTGGGGCCGGGGGCCGTTCCGTGGGCACCGATCATGAGGAGTCCGTGCACCGCGAATTGTCCGGCCGCGAGCACCGGAAGGCAACCCAGCGGGCCGAGCCGAAAGCGGGTGAGGGCAAAGACCCCGCTGATCAGCGGGAGGGAAAGCGCCAGCGATAGCCCGGAAATCTCGATCCGGCCACCGCCCGTGACGTGGGCGACGCATCCCAGCCAGAAGATCACCAGGACCACCAGGAGGGTGCGCGTGAGACGCCATCCCGTGGAACGAACGTCCACCGGGGGTTGGGTCTCGTGCTGGCTCATCGCTTCATTCTAAGTGCCGATCTTCGCGAAGGGTACTATCCCGATAACCCGTGGCTGACCAGGAGTTTCGTTGGCCGCGCGACCCTACTTAACCCTCCTTCAGCCCGGGGAAATCGGCATCCGAAAACTCGTGACCGAACCCTTCCGAGGTGTTGCGGTTCTCGCGCACGGCGGCGGTCTTCTCCCCGTCCTCGCCGTGTACCTCCCGCTCGTGGGCCCGCAGCTCGACGCGGCGGATCTTCCCGGAGACCGTCTTCGGCAAGTCGAAGAATTCGAGGCGCCGAATGCGTGCGTAGGGGGCCAGATTGGTCCGGCAGTGGGCGAGGATCGACTCCGCGAGCTCGGCCGTGGGCTCGTGACCGGCGTTCAAGGAGACGAAGGCCTTGGGGACGGCGAGACGCAGGGGGTCGGGGGATGGCACGACCGCGGCCTCGGCGACGGCCGGATGCTCGATCACCACGGACTCGAGCTCGAAGGGCGAGAGCTTGTAGTCGCTCGCCTTGAAGACGTCGTCGGCCCGGCCGACGTACGTGAAGTTGCCGTTGGCGTCCCGGCTCATGATGTCTCCGGTGTGGTAAACGCCGTCGCGGAAGACCTCGTCGTTTTTGGCGGGGTCGCCCTTGTAGCCGGTCATCAGGCCGACCGGGCGAGGCGTGGTCACGATGCAGACCTCGCCCTCGCCGGCGCCCTGGACGACCTCGCCCGAGACCGGATCCACCAGGTCGATGTCGAATCCCGGCAGGGGGCGGCCCACGGTGCCCACCACGAGCTCCTGACCGGGGGTGTTGGCGATCTGGACCGAGGTCTCGGTCTGCCCAAATCCGTCGCGGATGTCCAGGCCCCAGGCCTCCCGGACCCGGTTGATGACCTTGGGGTTCAGCGGTTCGCCGGCGGCGACGACCTTCCGGGGCGGGGTCTTCAGCGTCGAGAGGTCCGCCTGGATGAACATCCGCCACACGGTCGGCGGGGCGCAGAAGCTCGTGACGGCTTCGGCGTCCATGATCTGCATGAGGGCCGCGGCATCGAAGCGCGAGTAGTTGTAGATGAACACCGTGGCCTCGGCGATCCACGGCGTGAAGATATTCGACCACGCGTGTTTGGCCCATCCCGGCGAGGCAACGTTGAGGTGCACGTCCCCCGGTTCCAGGCCGATCCAGTACATCGTGGACAAGTGGCCCACGGGGTAGGAGACGTGCGTGTGCTCGACCAGCTTGGCCCGCGACGTGGTGCCCGAGGTGAAGTACAGCAAGAGCGTTTCGTCGGCGGGGGTCGGGGCTTCCGGGGTGAATTCTTGCGGGGCGTCGGCACTGTCGGTGTAGGCCGCGTGGAATCGCCCTGGGACCGCGTGCGGGGTCAGACCGCCGGTCTCGATCACCGAGAAATCGCCGGGGACCTCGGCGAACTTCGCGACGTTGCCCGAATTGGTCAGGACCCAGGAGGCCGATCCCCGGCTCACGCGCTCCTCCAGGTCCTTCGGCCCGAGCATCGTGGTGGTGGGTAGAAGCACCACTCCCATCTTGATGCCCGCGAGCATGCTTTCCCACAGCTCCACTTGGTTGTCGAGCATGAGGATCATGTGGTCGCCCCTGCGGACGCCGATCTCCGTGAACCATCGAGCCACCTGGCTCGACCGATCGGACATTTCGCGGTACGTCAGCCGCTGAGACGATCCGTCCTGTTCCACGATGACCAGCGCGTTTTGCTCCGCGCGCTCGGGCGTGGCGGCGACGGCGTCGAACCAGTCGATCGCGAAGTTGAAGTGTTCGAATCGAGGCCATTCGAATTCTGCCCTGGCCGCGGGATAGTCCTCCCGCAGCTCGACGAGACGATCTCGGGCCTGGCGGAACTGCTCGGTGACGGTCATGTGGCTTCCTCCTCGACGGTTGTCGACTCACCCAAAATGTGAGGCAACTCACGCAACGTAGCCTAACCCAGCTCGTGGAGCGAGCGAAAGATTACGCGGCGGAGCGCCCCATGCGCAGTCGGACTCCCTGCAGGCCCAGGGCGATCAGCGCGACGCCGCCCGCGGACAGGGCGAATGTTGCTCCTCTGGCGCCGACGCTCAGGAGCATCGCGCCCAGGGCGGAGCCGATCGCGGCGCCGAGGTAGTTGGCCGAGGCATTCGCGGCCACGGCCGTGGCACCGTCCGTGGGGTTGGCGGCCATCAGGGTGTGTTGTTGCGGTGCGAGTGATGCCCATCCGAGCAGTCCCCACGCGAAGAGACCCACCGCGAGCAGCGGCGTCGGCGCGCCGAGGGCCACCGCGCCGAAGGCCAGCGCCAGGCACGCGAGAAGAACGATGGAAAGGCGCAGCGGGCTCCGCACGCGATCGACCACTCGACCGATGCCCAAGGCGCCGACGGCTCCTCCCAGGCCCCAGATCCAGATGGCGGTGGTGTGGTGATCGGCGAAGGCGGTTCCGGTCAGGACCCGCGTGATGTAGGTGTAGAGGCCCAGCGCGGCGACGGCCGTCGTGAGGGTGACCAGGATGGTCACGAGGTTCGAGGTTCTGGTGAGGGTTCGCAGTCGTTCGTGGGCCGTCGAGGCTGGAACGTTGGGAACCTCCGAACCTCTCCGAAGGATGATGCCGCCGAGCGCCAGGGCCCCGAGGAAGGAAATCAGTCCGATGCTGACACGCCACCCCAGCCGATCGGCCACGATCAGGCCCAGCGGCACGCCGAAAACGGTGCCCATCGCGAGGCCGGACAAGACCAGCGCGAGGGCGCGTCCGCGACGTTCCGCGTCGACCAGAGCCACGGCCACGGCCGAGGAGAGAGGGGAGTAAACGCCCGCGGCGGCCCCCGCCACGAGCCGAGTGACGATGAAAGTCCCGGCCCCCGAGGCCAGCATGGTTCCGAGGTTGGCTGCCGTGAAGATGCCGAGTGCGATCGTCAGGTTCCTGCGTGAGCGGCGCCCCGCCACTCCTGCCAGGACCGGCCCGGCGAGGGCGTAGGCACCCGTGAAGGCCGTGACGCCAAAGCCGAGCGTCGCCTGGGGTGCGTGAAGGTCGCGAGCCATGGAGGGCAGGAGGCCTGCGATGACGTAGGCGTCGAGGCCGAGCGCCATGCTGCCGAGGATGAAGGGCCAGAGGCGCAGGATCATGAGGATTTCTCGGCGCCGTCTGCGGGGGTCTCCCGCGTGGCCTGTTCGATGATCGCGGGCAACAGGCCGGGCAAGCGTGCGTCGAGATCGCGGGTGCGCAGGGAGATGAGGCAGAGACGCCCTTCTCCGCGGGTGAAGGTTACGCCGGCCTCGCGCAGGATACGCGTGTGGTAAGTCAGCGTTGAGCGGGGAAGGTCATCGGCGAGGGTGATGCTGTCGTGCTCCTCGCCGTCGGAGAGGCGACGGAGCATTTCGAGACGGATCGGGTCGCTGAGGGCGGCCAGCACCTTGGGGAGCGAGATCTCCTGCTCGGGGGGATGTTCGTAGCTTCGGGGGGTCATGAGGCTCCAGACGGATGTATTGTGCAGATTTATTCGCACAATACACGTGCAAGAAATCTTGCACAATGTCGGAAGCTACTCGGCCCACCAGCGATCCAGGATCGTCACCGGCGTGGTGCGCTTGTGCCTGGTGCGCAGGAAGCGCGTTTCGATGGCCTCCGCCTGCTCATCGGTCACGTCCCGACCCTCGAGGTAGTCGTCGATGACGTCGTAGCTAATGCCCAGCTCGTCCTCGTCGAGTCGCCCCGGGGTGGCGTCGAGGAGATCCGCGGTGGGCGCCTTGGACCACACGCGTTCCTCGGCTCCGAGGTGTCGGGCGATCTCGCGGATCTGTCGCTTATTCAGCCCGTAGAGCGGCAGGATGTCCGCGCCGCCGTCGCCGAACTTGGTGAAGAATCCGGTGGTGGACTCGGCCGCATGATCCGTGCCGACCACCAGGAGGTTGCGGTCCCCGGCCAGCGCATACTGCGCGACCATGCGGATGCGCGCCTTGACGTTGCCCTTGGAAAAGTCGGAAATATCCACGCCGGACGTCTTTTGGTATTCGATTTCCACCCCGGTGGTTGCGGGTTCGACGTCGAAGCTCCAGTTGGTCTTGGGTCGGATGAAGCGCAGTGCGGCTTGGGCATCTTCTTCATCCGCCTGTACGCGGTAGGGGAGGCGCACGGCCACGAAGTCGACGTCGTCGCCACGGTCGGAGAGCCCCTCGATCGCCAGCTGGCAGAGGCGCCCGGCCAGCGAGGAATCCACGCCGCCGCTGATGCCCAGCACAAAGCCTCGGGTCCGGGTGGTGGCGAGGTATTGGCGCAGGAAGTCCACGCGCCGCCTCACCTCGTCCGCCGGGTCGATCTGGGGCTTGACGCCCATCTCTTCGATGATCTGAGCCTGGAGTGTGCGCATGGCCTCCATGATACGGGCCGCGTGTTACGGCGGGATTGCGGGCTGCCGCTGGGGGTTGGGACAACCTCGGTGAAGTTCGGTAGAGTCTTTGATATATGTGATGCACAACACACACTCGTGAAGCCTCGCAGCTTCCCACAAGGAAGGCACGACATGTCCCAGATTCTTGGCGCCCCACCCACCGGACAGATTCCCGTGGTCCCGTACCCGGACGGCGACCTCTTCGACACCCGGGAGCTCCTCAATGACGAGGAGCGGGAGCGCTTCGACGCGGTCCGCGCCCACCTGCAAGAGGTCGTCCGGCCCGCCAGCATTGAATATTGGAACGAGGAGGAGTTTGCGTTCGACCTCCTGCCGGGACTCGCGGAGCTCGGACTGGGCGCCATCGAGTTGTCGGAGACCTCCTGGCTGTACCGTGGCCTGGTTTACGCGGAGGCGGCGCGGGCGGACGTCTCCCTGTCGGCGCTCGTGGGTATCCACAATGAACTGATCGTGGGCATGATCAACCAGTTGGGTTCGGATCAACAGCGCGCCACGTGGTTGCCCAAGCTCCGGTCTTTTGAAGCGATCGGGGCCTTCGCCCTCACGGAGCCCGAGCATGGATCGGATATTGCCGGCGGGCTGGAAACCACGGCCACTCGCGACGGCGAGGAGTGGGTCATCACCGGCTCCAAGCGATGGATCGGTGCCGGGACCATCGCCGACTTCGCCCTGGTCTGGGCCCGTGACGCCGAAGACCTGCAGGTCAAAGCGTTCCTCGTGGAAACCGACCGACCGGGGTGTAAGGCGAGCAAGATTCGCAACAAGATGGGCCTGCGCATCATGCAGAATGCCGACATCGAGCTCGACGACGTCCGGATCCCGGCCGAGAACCACCTGCCCGGGGCCGTGGACTTCTCCAGCGCCAACGAGATGCTTCGCAATTCAAGGGTGTGGGTCGGGTGGCAAGCCTATGGCCTCCAGATGGCGGCCTTCGACGTCGCGCGCGACTACTCCCTGAACCGCACCCAGTTCGGCAAACCGCTGGCCAAGTTCCAACTCATGCAGGAGTCCCTCGCGGAGATTGCCGGCAATGCTCAGGCGACCCTCGGCCTGATGATTCAGGTGGCCCGCTCCCAGGAGAACGGGAGGCTGGATATGATGCGCGCCGCGATGGGTAAATCCACCGGGACGCGATTGACCCGAGAATCGGTGGCCAAAATGCGGGCCATGCTCGGGGGTAACGGCATCACGAGCGACCACGAGGCCTCCAAGCTCTTCTGCGATGCCGAGATCCTCTACACCTACGAGGGGACGTACGAAATCAATTCACTGATCGTCGGTCGTGCCGTCACGGGAATCTCTGCCTTTGTGTAATTTCACGGGGTCGGCGTTGCCTCGGCTGGCGTCGTTGCACGGCGCGGTGACCCGAGTTACTTTAAATTCACTGTAAATTTACCGAAGCGTCACCGTGCACCAGCGGGGTGGAAGCAACCCCGGGCCGTGGTTCGGAGGGGCGCGTCGCGGAGCAAACTCGGGATGGTCGATGAAGAACATCGAAGAATTGGACGACGGTGCCCAGGGCACCCTGGCCCTCATCGCCTACAGCACCGCGGCCAAGGCCGCCGATCTGGTCGGGCAACGCCGCGGCGGGGGAACCTTTGCCGGCGGGGTGCAGACGAAATCCTCCGAGACGGACCTCGTCACCGAGGTCGACCGGGCGAGCGAGATATTGATACGCGCAGAACTCCTGGCCCGGCGTCCGCAGGACACCGTGAAGGGTGAGGAGAACGTCCGGGCGGAGTCGTCCAAGCCGGGTGCGGCGAAAGGCGTTGCGGAGGGCCCCGAGGAGCCCCACCGCTGGATCGTGGACCCCATCGACGGCACCGTGAACTTCGTCTACGGGTTGCCCGCCTATGCGGTGAGCATTGGGTGCGAACGCGACGGCCAGGTTGTTGCCGGGGCGGTCGCGGATGTTACCCGTCGCGAGTTCTATGTTGCCGCCCGGGGCAAGGGTGCATACCTCGTACACGCGGGTTCGACGCCGCCCGAGCGGCTGGGCGTCGGCCGGCCGGCTACTCTGGGGCAGGCCATGCTGGCCACCGGCTTCTCGTATTCTCGACCGCGGCGCCAGGCCCAGGCCGAGCTGATGGCGCGGATCCTGCCGCAGGTGAGGGACATCCGTCGCTTTGGGGCCGCGGCCCTGGATGCCTGTTTCGTGGCTCGTGGATGGTGCGATGCCTACGTCGAGCACGGCATCAGCGGCTGGGACTATGCGGCGGCCTCGCTGGTGGCCGAAGAGGCCGGTGGCCTGGTGCGTCTTCCCGCCCTGGACGTGCCCTCCGACCGAGGCGAGCTGACGTACATCGCCTCCCCCAGCATTTCCGAGGAGCTGGAGGCCGCCCTGCGCGACGCCGGCGGACTCGACCCGATCCCCGAACGGGCCGAATAGGCCCGGCCGAAGCGTCGCACGACGCGAGTAGATCCCCCGTCTATCTCATTCATCGTGTTAATAAAGGACATTCCGCATGTCTGTCATCTCGACATTCTTCGATTGGAAGAAGACGGCACCCCTGGGGCTGACGCCTCAGCAACAGCGCAAATTGTGGCTTCGAAACTTTCTCAAGGCCTTCTTTGTGGTGTTCCTCGCGTACGCCTCAATGTAACTGGTGCGCAATAACTTCAAGGCGGCGCAGCCTTCACTGAAGGAAGACTTCGGCCTCACGACCCTCCAACTCGGCTACATCGGTCTGGCGTTCTCGCTGGTCTACGCCGTGGGTAAGGTCGCCCTCGGATACGTGATCGACGGTAGAAACACCAAAAAGGTCATCTCGGTGGCCCTTATCGGGGCCTCGCTGGTCGGCATTCTCTTCGGCATAGTTCTCTCCGCCCACGGCTCGGCGATCGGCGTGTTCGTCGTTCTCTGGGCCCTGAACGGGCTGTTCCAGTCCGTGGGCGGGCCGGGGGCGTGCAACACCGTGTACCGCTGGGTTCCCCGGCGGCATCGTGCGACGTCGATGGGTCTGTGGAACACCTCGCACAACCTGGGTGGGGCGTTTGCCGGGATCATCGCCCTGTGGGGAGCCAACGTGTTTTTCGGCGGCAATGTGGCGGGCATGTTCATTTTCCCCGCCGTGATCGGCTTGATCATCGGCGTGATCGGGTACTTCTACGGCAAGGACGACCCGCACGAGCTCGGTTGGGACCGCTGCGAGGTGATCTTCGACGAACCGATCGAGCAGGAGAACGTGGCCGCCGAGACGATGAGCAAGTGGCAGATATTTCGCCGGTACACCCTGTCGAATCCGTGGATCTGGATCCTGTGCATCGCCAACGTGTTCGCGTACATCCTGCGCATCGGCGTGGACAATTGGGCGCCTCTGTACGTGACCGAGCAACTGCACTTCTCGAAGGAGGCCTCGGTCGAGACCATTTTCTTCTTCGAGATGGGTGCGTTGATCGGGACGCCGCTGTGGGGGTTCGTCGCGGGCCGTCTTCGGGGCCGCAACGCCGCGGTGGGCATCGCGGGTTTGGTCGGGGTTTTCATCAGCGTGTTCTTCTATCAGACCGGCACCACGGCCGCGACGGTCAATGGGGCGCTCTTCGCCCTGGGGCTGTTGGTCTTCGCGCCGTTGTTCCTGATCCCGATCGCGATCGTGGACATGGTGCCCAAGCGTGGGCTCAGCGTCGCCAACGGCATGGCCGGATTGTTCGGTTACATGTTCGGCGATTCCATGGCGAAGGTGGGACTGGCCGCGATCGCCGACCCGAAGCGGGACGGGCTGAACATCTTCGGTTGGGTCTTGCACGGTTGGGGGTCGGTGTTCACTGTCATGTACATCGCGTGCATCGTCTGCGCCGTGCTGCTGATCCCCGTGGCCGTGCGGGAGGAGCGGAAGATCCGGGCCATCCTCAAGGCCACTCGGGAAGGGGCGACGACGGCGTCGGTGGAAGCCTGATTGCTGCCCTCGCTGACGCACCGTGTTCCGGTCGTCCCTCGGCGGGACGTCCGGGCCGCGGTGCGCCGTGATCATTCCTTTGGCCCGTCGGCATCGGTTGCCAAGGCCTCGGCTCTTGAGGAGTGGTCAGGCTTGGACGAGTTTGTCCCGAAGCTGCTGCACGACGTCTGGGGCGAGGCCGAGACCCTCGGCCAGATAGCGGTCGATGCCGCCATAGTTCTTCTCCATGGCGTCGAGGCCGGTCTGCAGGAAGCTCTTCTGGACGCCGAGCAATACGGCATTGGCCTCTGCGGCCTGATCCCCTTTCGCCTTGCGGATCTTTTCGGTGGTCGCCTCGACCCTGTCCTTGGTGTAGTCGTTCGTCGCAAGGTAGTTTGCCATCACGTCATCCGCGCTCGCACCGGCCGTCATCTGCAAGATGGCAGAAGTCCAGCCGGCCCGGTCCTTACCCGCGGTGCAGTGGAATACGACGGGGCCATCGGACTGCGCGATCGTCGTGAGAACCTGCCCGAGACGATCCCTCATGCCCTGATCTGTGACGAATTGGTCGTTGGCTTCCTCGAGCAACTTCGCCGCGTCCTCCGGCGTGTCCATCTTGATGCTCGCGTCCGGATTTGCACCGGTGGCACCGCCAGAGACGTCGATGTTCACGTAGCGTGCCCCGTCCGGCACTCGGTCCGGATGCTCTTCGATCTCCTGGGGCGTGCGCAGATCGATCACGGTGGTGATGCCCAGCCCATTCAACGTTGAGAAGTCGGCATTGTTGAGCTCGAGGGCATTGGAGCGATAGGCGGTCTGGGGTCGGAGGGTGCCGCCATCGACCTTGTAGGAGGTATCGACACCCGCGATGTCCCGAAAGTTGTCGGCGCTCTTCAGCCGGGGTGTATTCAGCGCGGTCGTCGTGCTGTGCGAGGAGCTGGGTTCGGCGGCAGGCTCGTTGGTCTGCGGTTGGCATCCACTGACCAGAAGCGCGACGGCGACCATGCCGGCGAATCCTGCGCAGGCCAGGGGCTTGAAACGGGACGGGGACTTGGACATGAGGTACCTCGAATAGATTGCGGTAAATCTGAGGTACCAGCATTGCTCAGAATCTTAACGAAAGGGTTTCGTTAGAACATGTGCGACGTGAACGGCTCATGGCCGTCAGGCAGGCTTCGCCGTTCCCCGCCCAACGTCAACCCCGTGGCTCTCCCTCGGTCCCGTTGGGATCTATATCCCGAACGCGTCGAGCCTCACTATGGCAAAGAGGTCTACTCTGTGATGCAGGTTACGATGGATGGGAATCGTCACCCGCGTGGACTGCCGTATTTCGGCGGTCGCGCCCGAACGAAGGAGAAGCATGGACATTCGTGGAACATCGGCCATCGTCACCGGGGGCGCCTCCGGTTTGGGGAAGGCTACCGCTCTTAGCCTGGTCGAGCAGGGCGCTCACGTGTATGTCTTCGACCTCGAACGAGCCGTCGACGCCGCAGAACCCGTGGACGGGGTCACGTACGTTCCCGTGGACGTGACCGATCCCGACTCCGTCCGCGACGGCGTTCAGCAAGCCGTGAACGGGGGGACCGGCCCGCTCCGGGTCACCGTCAATTGCGCCGGTATCGGCACCCCGGGGCGAATCCTCGGCAGAAACGGCGTCCACGACTTCGCTCAGTACACCGCGGTGATCACCGTGAATCTCATCGGGACCTTCCAGGTTCTGGCCCTGGCCGCGGAGGCCATCGCGCAGACCGATCCCGTGGACGAGGACGGCCAGCGCGGCGTCATCATCAATACCGCCTCCGTGGCGGCTTACGAGGGTCAGGTGGGCCAGGTTGCATACGCGAGCTCGAAGGGCGGCGTGGTCGGGCTGACCCTACCCGCCGCTCGTGACCTCTCCAGCAAGGGGATTCGCGTCAACACCATCGCTCCGGGGATCGTAGATACTCCCATGATGGCCGGGACCGATCCGAAATTCAGGGAAACCCTGGAACAGTCCGTCCCGTTCCCGCACCGACTGGCCAAGCCCGCCGAGTACGCGGAATTGGCCTTGGACATCATTCGGCACGACTATCTCAACGGCCAGGTGACCCGCATGGACGGCGCCATTCGCATGACCCCGCGGTAGCCCCGGCCGCCGAGCGGGGCCGCCGGTGTACGGTGTTTCCCATACCGGCGGTACCGGGTATTAGACTGTGACTCGGGTTACCCGGAGCGTCACCGCCTGGACCGCCCGGCGCCGGTCGTGCCATGACCGGCGCCCTCGACCGTCAAGAGCCCGTTACTCAAAGGAGAGACCGTGAGCCCCGTGAACCCCGAGACGTCATACGACCTCACCGACCCCGTGGACGCCGACTACCTCGGCGTGTTCTCAGACCTCGACGAATCCGACCGTGAAGCGTGGTCACTGGCCCGCCAATATGGCCGCGAGATTCTTCCGCTCATTAATGGGTACTGGGACAGGTCGGAATACCCGCTCGACCTGGTGCGTCGCATCGGCGAGCTCGACCTCATGACGGACGGCCTGGATGTGCCCGGGCACCGTAAGCTTTCCCCGTTGGGCGCCGGCCTCGTGACCATGGAACTTTCCCGATGGGACGGCTCCATGGCAACGGCGGTCGCGGTGCAGGGCGGTCTCGCGCTTCGTTCGGTGGCACTCTACGGTTCGGAAGAGCAGAAGAAGAAGTACCTGGATCCCCTCGCAGACGCCAGCATCCTCGGATCCTTCGCCCTGACCGAACCGGATCACGGCTCGGACTCCGTCTCGTTGGAGACCCGCGCGGTCAAGAGCGGTTCCGAATACATCTTGACCGGTGAGAAGAAGTGGATCGGCAACGGTGCCTCCGGCGGAATCACCGTGGTGTGGGCGCGGGACGAGGAGAATAACGTTCGCGGGTTCATCGTCGATCAGGACTCGGACGGGTACGACGCCGAGGTCATTGAGGGCAAGGGAACGTTACGGGCGATCCACCAGGCGCGGATCAGCCTCAACGGCGTGCGGGTGCACGAATCTCAGCTGCTCCCGGGCGTGAAGACGTTCAAGGATGTCTCACAGGTTCTGGTCCAGACCCGCGTGGGCGTCGCCTGGTCCGCGCTGGGCCACGCGATCGCCGGATACGAGGCCGCGCTGGAATACAGCCAGCAACGCATCCAGTTCGGCAAGCCCCTGGCCAAATTCCAGATGGTTCAGGAACGGCTGGTCAAGATGCTCTCCGAGATCACCGACATGCAGCTCATGTCGGCGCGCATCGCGCAGCTCCAGGAGGCCGGCACGCTACGGGACCAGCAGGCCAGCCTGTTCAAGGTCCACAACACGACCAAGGCCCGCGAGGTGCTTTCCACCGCGCGTGACCTGCTCGGCGGCAACGGCGTGCTCCTGGAAAACCACGTCATCCGCCACATGTTCGATATCGAGGGCGTGCACACCTACGAGGGCACCGAGAATATTCAGCGGCTCATCGTGGGGCGCGACATCACGGGCCAGTCGGCCTTCGCCTAGGATCGCACGGGCGCCGCGGACGGGTGATGCCCAGTCGCGGCGCCGTGCCGCTAGTTCACGCGCGTGTGCTGGTGCCGCGTGACCATGAAGGACTCCGGGTCCGAGCGGTTCCACGGCTCCATCCACTCGTCGGGCGCGGTGCCGTCCAGGAGCGCATTGGTCGTCAGCCACGTGTACATCTTGCGGTAAGAAGCCGAACTCGTGGAGTCGATCCGGTGCATGACGTGCTCCGGGCCGAGGTCCTTGAACGAATGTAGGCCCATCGAGGCCAGGATGCGCATCGCCGAGTTCATGGTCCCCACGTGGAAGTTCTTGACGCGCTCACCCTTATTGCCGACGTCGATGCCGCGTGCCAACCGGGGATCCTGGGTTGCGACGCCCGAGGGGCACTTATTGGTATTGCACTTCTGCGCCTGGATGCATCCGGTGGCCATCATCATGCCGCGCGCACTGTTGGTGAAATCGGCGCCGAGGGCCATGCGCCGGATGATGTCCGCTCCACCGACGACCTTGCCCGCGACGCCGACCGCAACCCGATCCCGGAGCCCGACTCCCACGAGGGCGTTGTGGACCGTGATCAGCCCTTCGGTCAGGGGCATGCCGACGGCGTCCTCGAACTCGACCGGGGCGGCGCCGGTGCCGCCTTCGGAACCGTCCACCGTGATCCAGTCAGGGGTAATGCCCGTTTCGAGCATCGCCTTGCATACCGCGAGGACCTCGATCCGGGAACCGACGCAGAACTTGATGCCGACCGGCTTGCCGTTGGCGGCCTTGCGCACCCGATCTACGAAGTAGATGAGTTCGCGAGGGGTCGAGAATTCCGGGTGTGCCGCGGGGCTGACGCAGGTTTCTCCCTGGGGCACGCCGCGGGCCTCGGCGATCTCGTCGGTGACCTTGTCGCCGGGGAGCACGCCGCCGAGACCAGGCTTGGCGCCCTGGCTCAACTTAATGAGAATGGCCTTGACCTGAGGCTTGGCCGCTTTCTGGGCGAAGATCGCGTCGTCGAAGCGGCCCTCCGAGGTGCGGCAGCCGAAGTATCCCGAGCCGAATTCCCAGATGATGTCCGCGTCGTATTTCAGGTGATACTTAGTCAGCCCGCCCTCGCCGGTTTCTTGCGAGAATCCGCCCATAGCCGCACCCTTGTTCATCGCCATGACCGCGTTCGCGGAGAGGGCGCCGAAACTCATCGACGAAATGTTAAACAGGGAGATGTCGTACGGCTGGGTGCAGTCCGGCCCACCGAGATGCTGCCGCGGTGCCTTGTCGAGCGGGGCCACGGGGGCCATGGTGTGGAGCAGGAAGTCGTGCCCGGGCCGCAGAACCTTCCGCTCGGTCCCGAAGGCCTGCTCGCCGCCGAGCCCCTTGGAACGCTCGTAGATCATCGTCCGGGTGTCACGATCAAACGGCCGACCGTCGTAGTTATTTTCGATGAAGTACTGCTGGATTTCGGGGCGGATGAACTCCATGAAGTACCGAGCGTGGCCCAGAACAGGGAAGTTGCGCAGAATCGTGTGCTTCTTCTGAAGGACGTCGTGGGCGGCCACCCCCAGGAGGCCGGCAGCTCCCGTGATACCGAGGGACTTCGCGACGCGTTTTGCTGACCGGGACATACTCACTCCTTGACGGCGGTCGAGGTTTCGGCCGCCACGATAGGCCTGATCGCCGAGCGGTTCGACGTGGAAAAATATCGTCCATGCACTCGCACAGTTGTCCCCATGGTAGCCCCGAGCACCAGACGACCTCGCGTGCCACTCGGGTGGACGCCCGGGGGTTCGCCGCCGACGCCGGCCCCGTTCTGGCACGGCTCGTCCGCCGCGCCGAACGCGAGGACGGAACGGAGGTCCGCTACGCGTTCTGGTTGGATTCCGCCTCATCGGGGCGGGTGGGCGGCGCGGCGGCCCGGTGGAGCGTCTTCGGGATGGCCTCCGAGGTCTTGCGCTGTGAGGACGCAGACGCGGAGAAGCCGAGCGTCGATGTGCTGGGTCCCGACGCCACATTCCGGCAATCACGCGCGGGAACGATCTTCGATGTGCTCGAGGAAGCCCTTCGGCAGCGGGCGGACGCACGGCCCCTCGCATCGGAGGAAGCGGTGCCCGAGCGGGTGCTCGCCTGGAGTCACGCGTGGTTCGGCTATTGCGGGTACGAGGTTAAAGGGGCTTTGGGTGCGCCGAACGCTTACCGGGCCGCCACGCCGGATGCCGTGTGGATGAGCTCCGACCGCCTCGTCGTGATCGATCACCACGTCGAGGAAGCGTGGATCATCGGTGATCGGGAGTGGACCACCAGGGTCCTCGAAGCGACGCGCGCACCGCGGGAACCGCTCGCCCCGGAGGCCTACGCCGTCCCCGCGCTGCCCCCGCCCGATGCCGCGACCTATCGGCGCTGCGTCGAGGCGGCGTTGGAAGAGATCCGGGAGGGCAACTCGTACGAGGTATGTCTGACGGCCGAATCGCGGGGGAGCATTCGACGTCCCTGGGGCTTCCACGCGGCCCTGGAGATGTATCGCGCCCAGCGCCTCGGCAATCCGGCGCCCCACGCTGCCTTCCTGTGGTGCGACGACGTCGCCGTATTATCCTCCAGCCCCGAGCGCTTCGTCTCGGTCGACGATCAAGGATGGTGCGAGGCCAAGCCGATCAAGGGAACCGTGCGCCGGTCTGGGGACGCGGCCCAGGACGCCGCGGCGGCGCGATGGCTGAGCCACGACCCCAAGACGCGGGCCGAAAACCTGATGATCGTTGACCTGATGCGCAACGACTTTTCCAAGGTCTGCGACCCCGGCTCGATACGGGTTCCGGTGCTCATGGGCATCGAAAGCTACGCGACGGTGCACCAACTCGTATCGACGGTCCGGGGGCGCCTGACCCGTGGCCGAACCGTGATCGATGCGCTCAAGGCCGCGTTTCCCGGGGGATCGATGACCGGCGCGCCGAAGCCGAGCACCCTGGAGATCATCCAACGGCTGGAAGGACGAGCCCGCGGTATCTACTCGGGTGCCCTCGGCGCCTTGTCGCACTGCGGCAGCGATCTGTCCATCGTCATCCGCACCGCGGTGCTCACCCCGGGGCCGGACGGCGAAGGCATCCGGCTGAGCGTCGGCGCGGGCGGCGCGATCGTCGCGGACTCCGATCCCGAGGATGAATACGAGGAAATGCTGATCAAACTGGCGGCCCCGTTGCGCCGGACTCACCCGAGGTGAAGCCTTCGGGATGCTCCGGCGATCGCGTTGCCGCGGGCGCCGGGAGGGCCGCCCGGGGCCGGTGAATCAACCGAAAGGTTGAGGCGGATTCAACCATTCCTGCCATGACGTTCGCGCGCTGACTTGGTGAAATTGAAATTACAGATTTCGCAGAACCACGTCAGTGGGGAAACCCCGCCACGACGCACGCTTGAAGGAGCATCATGAAAAAGCTGTTTAACGCCGCATTCATCTACATGGTGGTGGGAGTCCTCTCGGGACTTTTCTACCGTGAGTTCACCAAGGCCCAGGATTTCCCCGAGGGTGGTTTCACGCAGCTCAGCGTGGTGCACACGCACGTGTTGACCCTGGGGTTCATCGTGCTCCTCATCGTGTTGGCCCTGGAGAAGGTCTTGGGGATCTCTCGTAGCCCCAAGCTGTTCACCTGGTTCTTTTGGCTGTACAACGCGGGCGTCGTCGTGACCTCCGGAACCATGGTGTGGCACGGGATCCTGACCGTCCTGGGCGATGAGTCCAGCGCCATGATCTCGGGCATCGCCGGCCTCGGCCACATTTTCATCACCGCCGGGATGGTTGTCCTGTTCATCGCCCTGCGCCGCGCGATCGTCCGTGACCAGAAGGGTGCCTCGGCGGTGGAGGCCTCGGCATGAATTCCGACGCCGGAGCGAATGCGGTCGAGGGCGAGGTGACCAAGCCGCGGCCGAAGGACTGGTTCGCGCTCGCGGTCTTGGCAACCGGCCTGGGCGTGATCGTCCTCGACGGCACGATCGTGGGCGTCGCCCTGCCCGCGATCATCTCGGATCTCAACCTCGATCTCACGGACGCCCAGTGGGTCAACAGCCTCTATGCGGTTCTTCTCGCCGCGCTGCTGCTGTCCACGGGTAAGCTCTCGGACCGTTGGGGCCGCAAGGTCATGTTCCTCGTCGGCCTGGCGGTCTTCATGGGCGGCAGCCTCTTCGCCGCCATGACGGCCTCCGCCGGCCCGCTCATCGGCGCCCGCGCGGTTCAGGCCGTGGGCGCGGCGTTCATCATGCCGTCCACGCTCTCCACGGTCAATGCGGTGTTTCGCGGCAAGTACCGGGCCCCCGCGTTCGGCGTGTGGGGTGCGGTGATGTCGGGCGCGGCAGCGATCGGCCCGCTGGCCGGTGGCGCGTTGACGCAGTGGGCGTCGTGGCACTGGATCTTCCTGATCAACATCCCGCTCGGCCTGATCATCGCGGTGGCGGCGATCCTGACGGTTCCTTCCACGCGCAGCGCGGAGCGGCGAAAGGGCGCCGACGTCGACGGCGCGATGCTGAGCGCGATCGGCTTCGGCGCGATCGTTTTTGCCGTCATCGAGGGACCGGACCTTGGCTGGTGGAAGCCGTCGGACGACTTCTCGATCTTCGGGTGGGTCTGGCCGCAGTCGGCTCCGGTATCGATCGTTCCGGTGACCCTGGCGATCGGCATCGTGGCGATCGTCCTGTTCGGCGTGTGGGAACGGCACCGGGAGAAAGTCCGGCGGTCGGCGCTGTTGAACCTCGACCTCTTCACGTTCTCGACCTTCTCCTGGGGCAACCTGACCGCAGCGATGGTCGCCGTGGGCGAGTTCGCCATCATCTTCGTGATTCCTCTCTACCTGACCAACGCGCTCGGGCTGAATCTCATGGGGTCGGGGCTGGTGCTCGCGGCGATGGCCATCGGTGCCTTTTTCTCGGGGGCGTCCGCGCGGCACCTGGCCGCCAAGTTCGGGGCCGAAGGGACCGTGCTGATCGGCCTCGGCCTGGAGGTTCTGGGCACGTTGGCGCTGGCCCTCATGGTGGGCCCGTCGACCCCTGGCTGGGTCGTGGCGATTCCGCTGGTCGTCTACGGCTTGGGCCTCGGCCTGGCGTCGGCGCAGCTGACCGGCACGGTCCTCCGGGATATTCCGGTGGATGTTTCCGGTCAGGCATCGGCGACGCAGTCCACGGTTCGCCAGATCGGTTCGGCCCTCGGCACCGCGTTCGCCGGTGCGGCGCTGTCCGTGTCGCTGAGCATGACGCTGCCCGCGTCGCTGGACGGCACCGGTCTGAATCAGGAGACCTCGGATCGGCTCGCGGACGCCACGCGGCAATCCGCGGGCGGAACGATCCCGCAGCTCCAGGGCCAGGTCGACGCAGGTCAGGCGGGGCCGGCCTCGCATACCGTGATCGACGCGCTGACGACGGGATTCGCCGATGCCACGCGGTGGGCCCTGATCGTGGCCACGGTCTTTCTCGTCCTCGGGTTCGTGGGCGCGGTTCGGTTGCGTCGGGCCTCGGCTCGTTCTCAGGCCACCCAACGCGATGCGTCGTGACCCGTAGAATGGCCGCATGACTTCCGAATTGACCACCGCACTGCCCATCGAGGCCGCCCGCGACAGGCTCCGCGAGCTCATCATCGAACTCGCCGTCGTTCGCGGGAAGGTCACCCTGGCCTCCGGGCTCGAAGCCGACTACTACGTGGACCTGCGCCGCGTGACGCTGCACCACGAGGCCTCCCGCCTCGTCGGCCAGGTCATGCTGGACCTGCTGGACCGAAACGACATTTCCTTCGATGCCGCCGGCGGCCTGACCATGGGTGCCGATCCCGTCGGGCACGCGATCATGCGCAGCGCGGGAGACGCCCAGCGGGCGATCGATACGTTCGTGGTCCGCAAGGCGCAGAAGTCCTACGGAATGGGCCGCCAGGTCGAGGGGCCCGAGGTCGCGGGCCGCGACGTCGTCGTGCTGGAGGACACCTCGACCACCGGTGGCTCGGCCTTGACCGCGGTTGAGGCCCTTCGTGCGGCCGGGGCCAACGTCGTGGCGGTCGCCATCATCGTCGACCGCGCTACCGGGGCCAAGGAGCGCATCGAGGAGACGGCGGGAGTTCCCTGCCTGTACGCCTTCTCGAAGTCGGAACTCGGCCTGGACTGACGGGTGCGGTCACCAGAAGATGATGCCGGCGGGGCCGCCGAAGAGCGGCCCGCCTCGGCGGAGATCCCGACGCCGACCACCGACGGCCCCGCGGCCAAACACGTGGTCGGCCTTGGCCCGTGGGAGGGCCCCTGGCCCGAAGGCGACCATTGGGACCCGGAGCTGCTCCGCGAGGGCGATCGCCGTAACGTGACCGACGAATACCGCTATTGGTCGATGGACGCGATCATCGCCGACCTCGACACCAAGCGGCACGGCTTCCACGTGGCCATCGAGAATTGGCAACACGATCTGAACATCGGGTCGGTCGTGCGCACGGCCAACGCCTTCCTGGCCCGCGAGGTCCACATCATCGGGCGCAAAAGGTGGAACCGCCGGGGCGCGATGGTCACCGACCGGTATCAGCACGTGCGTCATCACGAGACCGTGGAGTCGTTCATCGACTGGGCGCGGTCCGAGGGGCTCGTGGTCATCGGGATCGATAATTTCCCCGATTCCCGCCAGCTGGAAACCTACGATCTCCCGGAGAACTGCGTGTTGGTCTTCGGCCAGGAAGGCCCGGGGATCAGCGAAGAAATGAAGAACGCCGCACGGGATACGCTCTCGATCGAGCAATTCGGGTCGACGCGCTCGATCAACGCCTCCGCGGCCGCCGCCGTCGCGATGCACGCGTGGATCAGGCGTCACGTTTTCCATCAGCCCGTGGGCTCGTAGCTCCCGAACGATGCCCCGCCAAAGTGTTTTTGTGTTGGTTTATTTGGGGAAACTTGGGAAATTACCCCCTCGATGACGGGTGCGTCTTGTTAGACTGATGCCAGGTTTGCGGAGGCCCTGGACGCCAGGTACTCCGGTCCATACGGGCCGTGACCAACATCGGCCCGACCTTCCGTCACAAAGGAGTCAGTATGCCCATCGCAACCCCGGACGCATATGCGGAAATGCTCGACAAGGCCAAGAACAAAGGTTTTGCCTACCCTGCGATCAACGTGACGTCTTCCCAGACCCTCAACGCGGCGATCCGTGGATTCGCCGAGGCGGGATCCGACGGGATCATCCAGGTCTCCACCGGAGGGGCCGCATACTGGTCGGGCTCCAGCAAGAAGGACATGGTCGTCGGCTCGCTGGCCTTCGCCGCATTTGCCCGCGAGGTGGCCAAGCAGTACGACGTCAACATTGCCCTGCACACCGACCACTGCCCCAAGGACAAGCTCGACGGATTCGTCCTGCCGCTGCTCAAGGAGTCGGAGGACGCCGTCGCCCGCGGTGAGGACCCGATCTTCAACTCGCACATGTGGGATGGTTCAGCGATCGAGCTGGAAGAGAACCTGCGGATCGGCGCGGACCTCATCGAGCGCACCGGCAAGGCCCATATCGTGCTCGAGGTGGAGATCGGCGCCGTCGGCGGCGAAGAGGACGGCGTGGTCGGCGAGATCAACGACACCCTCTACACGACCACCGACGATGCCTTGAAGACCATCGAGGCTCTCGGCGAGAACGGCGAAAAGGGCCGCTACATCACCGCGCTGACCTTCGGTAACGTCCACGGCGTCTACAAGCCGGGCAACGTCAAGCTCCGCCCCGAGCTGCTGGACCAGATCCAGCGAGAGGTCGGCCAGAAGCTGGGCAAGGACCGCCCCTTCGACCTCGTCTTCCACGGCGGATCGGGCTCCTCGGAGCAGGAGATCCAGGACGCGGTTTCCTTCGGCGTCATCAAGATGAACGTCGACACCGATACCCAGTACGCCTTTACCCGCCCGGTGGCCGGCCACATGCTCGGCAACTACGAGGGCGTCCTGAAGATCGACGGCGAGGTCGGCAACAAGAAGCTCTATGATCCCCGCACGTGGGGCGCCAAGGCCGAGGACGGCATGTCCGCTCGCGTGGTCGAGGCCTGCGAGCACCTCGGCTCCGCCGGAACCGCCATCAAGTAGGCACAGACGCCGGGGCCGCAACGGGCCCCCACCAGCGGCGCAGGGACACCTCCGGGTGGCCCTGCGCCGCTGTTCTGCGTGACGGGTCCCCGCCTAGGCCGGGCCCTGGGGTCGCTCCGCCGGTAGGCTGGGGTCGGACATAAGCACCGATGAAAGGACCTCACCATGAGCCTGGCCGGAAAGAACCTGCTGGACGGACCCGAGCCCACCTACCTGGACGAGGAGCCCGAACTCCTGGCTCGCATCGAGGCCGGCGACGAAGGCGAGGACCTCGCCCGGGCCTTTCCCAAGTCGTCCCTGGCCTGGTCGATCCTTGCCGAGGACGCCTTGAACTCCGGTTACGTCGTGGAAGGGTACGCCTACGCCCGCGTGGGCTACCACCGGGGCCTCGATGCCCTGCGCGGACACGGCTGGAAGGGCCACGGCCCCATTCCCTTCGCCCACGAGCCCAACCGCGGCTTCCTGAAGTCCCTGTATCTGCTGGGCCGCGCGGCATCGGCGATCGGCGAGGAGGACGAGGCCCAGAGGATCTCGACGTTCCTCAACGACTCGGATCCCGAGGCCGCCGGACGCTTCTCCGCCTAGGGTCGGTTGGATCCGGTGCGCGACCCGAATATTTCGAATTTTACGGGTGTTATCCGATCCTGCGACGCGCGATAATTAACCGTGGCCGCGAACGACGATGTTGTGCGGTCGTCGCATCGAAAGGAACAGCAAAACATGCGTATTGGTGTGCCCACCGAGATCAAGCCGGAGGAACGTCGGGTCGGGATGACCCCCGATGGCGTCCACGCCGCGGTTGAAGCAGGTCATGAGGTATTCGTACAGTTCGGCGCGGGCGAGGGGTCGGGGTTCAGCGACGCTGAATATACCGAGGCCGGCGCCCAGCTGGTGACTCAGGATGAGGCCTGGGGCCGCGCGGAGCTTCTGGTCAAGGTCAAGGAGCCCGTGGAGCCCGAGTACTCCTTCCTCCGCGAGGATCTGACGCTTTTTACCTACCTTCACCTGGCCGCCGATCGGCCCCTGACCGAGGCCCTGGTCAAGGCAAAGACCCGGGCGATCGCTTACGAAACCGTGCGGGAGGGGCGTCTGCTGCCCCTGCTGGCTCCCATGTCGGAGATCGCGGGTCGGTTGGCGGCCCAGGCGGCGTCGCAGTTCACGCTCCACACGCAGGGCGGTCCCGGGATCCTTCTGGGCGGTGCCCCCGGCGTGGCCCCGGCGCGCGTCGTCGTATTGGGTGGCGGCACCGTGGGAACGCAGGCCGCCCTGTTGGCCGTGGGCCTTCGCGCCGAGGTCACGATCCTCGACGCCTACCTGCCCCGGGTCCGTGAGCTCACCGACTACTTTGGCAACTCCGCGCGGGTCTTGGCGAGCAATCCCCGCAACATCGAGCGGGAACTCGAGACCGCCGACGTCGTGGTCGGCTCGGTGCTGATCCCCGGCGCCGCGGCACCCAAATTGGTTCGCCGGGAGCACCTCAAGCTCTTGAAGCCGGGTTCCTTGCTGATCGACGTCGCGATCGACCAGGGTGGTTGCTTCGAAACCTCGCACCCCACCACGTACGACGACCCGATCTTCGAGGTCGACGGCATCCGGCACTATTGCGTGGCGAACATGCCGGGGGCGGTTCCGCGGACCGCGACCGCCTCGTTGACCAACGCGACCCTTCCGTACGTGCTTCAGCTGGCCAACGGGGTAGACCAGGCCCTCAAGGCTTCCGAGCCGTTGCAGAAAGGTCTGAATACCGATCAGGGCAAGATCACCTTCCCCGGCGTCTCGCAGGCCTTCCCGGATCTGCCGGCCCGCCCCTGATCAGGCGTGTCGTCGGTGGCTCGATATTTGGCTGAAATGCGAATAACCTCGGGCCATGGCAGAGCACACCCCCGATGAGCCGCCGCGGCGCGGCGCGAGCGACGGAGCGATCTATCTCGTCTCCACGGCAGGCATTCCCAACTTCGGCGACGAGCTGATCGCCGAACGGTGGGTTTCGTATCTTGCCGAGGTCGCGCCGCACCGCGAGGTCTGGCTGGATGTCCGCGAGCCCGGGACGGTCTCATCGTTGCTCAAGGGCATTCACCCGAATCTTCACGTGACCAACACGGCGATCCGCACGGTGCACGATTCCCTGCACGTTTCGCAGCGAACGGTCAAGGACCTGGTCCAGAACCTCGGTTCGCCCCGCTTCGACATCGGGCTACTGGAGATGCGCGAGGCCTCGGTGCTCCACCTGCTCGGCGGCGGTTTCGTCAACGCGATGTGGCGCGAGAATTCCCTGCTGGTCGAGGTCATGCGCGCGGCCGCCGAGGTCTCGGGCGCGCCACTCATCGCCACCGGACAGGGCATCATGCCGCCCGGCCCGGAGACCTTCCAAGGATTCGACCACGTCAGTGTCCGTGATCGCCCGAGCGCGGATCACCTGGGAATCGAATTAGGGTACGACGACGCCTATCTGGTGCCGGCCTGTCCTTCGGTCCCGGCCGAGTCTCGGGAGACCGAGGCGTACGTGTGCCTCCAGGGAGATCTGCTCAATCCGGGGGACCTGGAGCGATTCGTCGAGTTCGCCACCGCGCAACTGCGCGAGTGGGATATTCCGCCGGAGCGGGTCACCTACGTCGAGGCGTTGCCTGGGGAGGATTATCCCGGTCACGCCATGCTCCGAGACTCCATCGGGGAGCACCGTTTTATCCCGTTCAGCGCCATGTGGCGCGAGGGGATCGACTGGGGGCCGCATCAGGTGTGGATCACCACCCGATTCCATCACCACCTGGTGGCGTCGTTGCACGGGGCGCGCGGCGTCGCGCTACCGGGCAAGGCAGGATACTACGACATCAAACACAGCTCGCTCGCGGCTCTCGGCACCGGCTGGAAGATCAGTGCCGGCGATCTGGGCGACGTCAGGCCGCTGAACGAGCTCGGCTCGCCGCACGGGCTGGAGGCCGCGGTCGCGGGGAAGAACGCCGAAGCCGACGAAATCTACGCGAGCTTCCGGGAGCCCTCGCTCTCACCTCGCACCGACTCGGGATTTCCCGGTTAATGAGTGACCCCGCGGGGGCGGAACGATCCGTCCCCGCGGGGTCACTTGGTCCTTGGGCCTATCGCCGGGAAAGGACCACCCGGTCGTACCGGTAGAGGAACGCCGCCATCTGGCCCCGTTCCACCGGGCTGAAGGGTCGGAACGTTCCGTCCGCCCAACCCTTCGAGATGCCCTGCTCCTTCATCCAGGCGATCTCGCGGGAGAAGACCGCATCGGGTCCCACGTCGGTGAAGGATGAACGCTCACCGGGGTCAAAGGCCGGGGACCCGGCCATCCGGTAGAAGAAGGCGGCCATCTGGTCCCGGTTCACCGCGGCGTAGGGGCGGAAGGTGCCGTCCGGCCACCCGCGGGTGATGCCCGTCGCGCTCAGCCAGGAAATCTCCTTGTAGAACACGTGGTTGGTCGGAACATCCGAGAAGCGCGATTCCGACGGCGGCGTGAAGGAAGGCTTACCGGCCAGGCGGTAGAGGAAGGCCGCCATCTGCCCGCGGTCCACCGAGGCGCCGGGGCGGAAGGTGCCGTCGGGCCACCCGGTGGTGATGCCGCGGTCCGCGAGCCAGGCGATCTCGTCGCGGAACACGTAGTCCTGCGGCACGTCCGAGAACCGAGGATCGTGGCCGGACGGCTTCGACGCCACCCGGGCCGCGACGACCTGGGCCTTACCGCCGTCCTCGTCCTGGACCACGCCGCTCAGGTCACCCGTGCCGTTGCCCAGGTGCAGGAACAACGCCCGCGACGGCTCCTCCCGATCGCTGCGGTGGGCCGTGATCGTGCCCGGAACATCCTGGTGCAGCACCGGTGTGGTCATGGCGCCCGAGGAGAACCACAGATCGGGGTGGAAAGGATCGTAGGAGATCCATCCGGTCAGATCCACCGGGTTCCGCTGCGTGGCCGAGTAGGTCAGGACAGAGTATTGGATCTGCTGCGTCTGGCTCGGGTCCAGGCCGAGGGCCCGCAGGGAGATCGGCAACACCACGGAATTGGTGTCCATGGGGTTGGTGTCCAGATCGCCGTAGGCTCCATTGATCGGTTGGGTATCCAGCACGACCTCTCGACCGTTGCGGTACGTGACCAGCGAGACGACCGGGTAATCGGCGCCGGCCGGCTGCGAGGTCATGGCCACGGCGTCGGGGAAGCCATCGCCGTTCACGTCGAGGACCACCGAGATCTGGCGCGAGGGATTCAAGCTGTCCCAATTTCCCCAGGTCGACACGCCGATGCCGAGCATGGCGTCGCGGACATCCTTCCCCTGGGACGCGAGCATCGGGGCATTCGAGGTGGCCCCCACGTACTGGAGGTCCAGGTTCTGCAGGGACGGCATCGCGAGGTCGCTAGTGGGGATGCGCGGGCTGGATTCGCCCAGCTGGAAGGCGCCCAGCATCGAGGTGTATCCGCCGTGGTCGACGCCGTGGCCGGTCATCGCGAGGGACGTTTCGTGGGAGCCTTTCCCGAACTCGATGTTTGCGTCCTCGATCTTCATGGCCGAGACCGGCTTGGGCGCGCTGTGCAGCGGCAGACGCGTTTGGCGTCCGTCTTCGGTCAAGGTCAGGCGCCCGGAGGCGGCGGCAACGAATTGCCGGGCGCGGTCCTGCAGAACGCGTTGCATGGTCGGGTCGATGGTCTTGGCGAGCTTCTCGGGATCGACGCTGGCCGTGACGGTCACGTGGCGGCTCTCGCCGGGGCCCACGCTGACGCGAGGCTCAAAGGAGTACTCCACGCCCGGCATCTGGGTGCTTGCCTCGTAGCCGAGGTCAAAGGTGTGGCTCCGGGAATCGCGGTTGTCCACCACGATGTCCCTCCGGAAGGTGCCGGGTTTGTCGCCGATTTCCAAGACCCCAAACGAGGAGCCCACGATGTCCGGGCGTTGCGCGTCGTAGACCAGAACATTTTGGTCCACGGCGGCGCGAGCGTCGATCCGTCCGGAGCCGACGCGTTCAACCGACTCAACGCGGCCCTTCGCGTCGGTCACGTGGTGCGTCGCCGAATTCATGATCGCGGCCTTGATCATCGACGGCGTGTACCGCTGGTGGGCCTCCATGACCAGGGCCGCGACGCCGGCGGTGTGAGGGGTCGCCATCGAGGTGCCGCTCTCCACGAGGGAACCGGATCCGCTCCCTACGCCCGCCGAGGCGATGGAGGTTCCGGGCGCGGCAACGTCGGGCTTGGTGTATCCGTTACTGCCGTGCATGCCACGGGACGAGGATTCGTTGATGGTGTCCAGCGCGTGGGACGGGAAGGTCTGCGTGCCGATGAGCTCCGGGGAGAGCGAGACGGAGAGGTTTCCCTCCTCGGCGGCGTGGCGCATCGACTCGGCGTAGGAACGGTTCAGGCGGACGCCCGGGATGGTCGAGTTTCCGGCGATGCCCGCCTCATCGGCCTCGACGGCCCCCGCGAGCACGACTCCCTTGCCCCCGGCCTTCTCGATGTTGTCGAAGCGCACCGCGGAACCGCACGGGTAGCTGTCGGGATGATCGGACCAGTCGATCCATACCCACCGACCGTCGAACCGGGTGCCCTGGAAGGGTTCGCAGGCGAAGTGGTTGTCCGCGGGGGCCACGACCACGTTGCCGGTGAGATCCTTCGGGTTGGCGTCGGTCCAGGGGAAGTTCGCGCTGTAGTCGCCCACGGCGCGCTCCTCCGGGCCGCCCGCCACCGTGTATCGCACGCCGTCGCCGTGGGCCAAAGAACCCTTGGAATTGGCGACGGTCAGGGCGCTCGCCGCGTTGCCCGGCGACCCGGAGACCGAGTTGATGTCCCCGTCGTTGCCGGCCGCGACCACCGACAACACGCCCTGGCGGGTCAGCGCATCGATCAGACGGTTGTCCGGGTCGTCGGAGGCGGCAAAGATCGTGCCGAGGGACAGATTGACGATGTTCGCCGCATCGGAATAGTCGCCGTCGCCGTTGGGATCCAGGACCCGGTCAAGGGCCTCGCCCGTGAGGTTGGTGGACCCGTGGCAGCCGAAGACGCGGAACGAGATCAGCCCGGCCTCGGGGGCGGTTCCGGGGCCGATCTTCATGTCCCGGACCTGCGCCTCGGTCAGGGAACGGTAATCCCCGCGAAAGGTCGTGCCGTCGGCGGTGACCCCGTAACCGGCGGCCGTTCCTGCCACGTGGGTTCCGTGCCCTCCCGCCTTGCAGTCCAGCGGGTTGTCGTCCGGGTGGGGCACGGCGTGGTCGGGGTCGGATCCGTCGTAGTCGTCACCGGCGAAGTCCCACCCGCCGAGGAACTTGTGGGGGTCGTAGAGTCCCGACTCGGGGGAGGGCAACCGCTGCGAAGAGTGTGCCGTGTCGTAGGCCTGGGTCGTTCCGGGGCCGCCGAAGTCGGCGTGCGTGTAGTCCAACCCGCTGTCGATCACCGCGATCCGAACGTCCCGGCCGGTCCGTCCCGTCTGCTCCCACTGTTGCAGCGTTCCGGTGTCGATCACCGAGCCCGCGTTGGAGCGGGTTTTCGGGATGATCGGGGAGATCCTGACGACGTCGTCGCGCCGGGCGAGGTCCCGGATCTCGGCCGCCGAGCCCTTCAGGGCCACCCCGCGCAGCGCATTATGCGTGGTGTAGAGAACGTCGGCGTGCGCGCTGGAGGCGAGGTGACGTCCCGTGCTGGCCACCTCGCGCTGGATCGCCTGGACCCTGGCCTGCGCCTGGACCGTGGATCGAGGTTGTCCCGGGGCCACCTTCGGTTGGGTCGAGGCGAAAGCCCCTTGGCCCCGCAGCTCGACGAATACCGAGATATCGCCGTCGGCGTGGGCCAGGGAGGGGCTGATCTTATCCGACGGGCCAAAGGCGTGAGTCTGGTGCTCGGGGAGATCGGTGCCCGGCTCCACGGCCCAGGTGGGAGAGAAGGACGGGGCGATCAGGCCTAGATGTACGAGGGCAGGAGGTTGGTGACGCCAGCACGGAGCTGAGATGCTGGGGGATGTCCGCCCGCTCCGCTATGGGGGCGGTGGTAGTTGTAG
>NZ_JHEL01000010.1 GCF_000710345.2 Curtobacterium sp. S6
CATCGGGTCATGTTGAAACCAACAAGAATTTTTCTACAAAAATAATTTGGTACAACACTTCTTATAAACAAAGCACACTATTGAGTTCTCAAACAACGAGCCCGTCGAGAACTCACATCGCTTCTGCGATGATCACTCCCGCGGTCTTGCTCGAACAACCTTACCGGCTGTTCCCCGGCGTGTCAACTTGACGTTTCCGCCCTGTTCATCACGCCGACACCCTGGCGAAACCGAAGTTTCACAGAGTCACAATATTCCAGCTTACATCCTCTTTTTCATCGATGCAAATCGTTGATTTCGAGGAACTGAATTTTGTGGAAGCCACTCCCAGGTCTTGGACCCGGTCGCCGTGGCAACTCGCATTACTTTACATACGCTCACGGGCCCTCGCAACTCGAGGGCCCGTGATCTGGGTTACTGCCGTAAGCGAGGGGTCGGGAGACCTACGCGGTGCCCTGCGAGCGCAGGCGCGAGACCTCGTACAACGCGATGCCAGCGGCCAAAGACGCGTTGAGGGATTCCATCGCCGAATCGATCGGAATGGATACCACCTGATCGCACTTCTCGGAGACGAGACGGGATAGCCCCTTCCCCTCGGAACCCACGACGATGCAGAGCGGCTCGGTAGCCAGGGTGAGTTCCGGAAGCGCGACGTCGCCATCACCGGCGAGCCCCACCACAAAGACACCCTGGTCCTTCATCTGGTCGATCACGCGATTCAGGTTGGTGGCCTTGGCGACCGGAACGCGGGATACCGCGCCCGCGCTGGTCTTCCAGGCCGACGCCGTCACGCCTGCCGCGCGGCGTTCCGGCACGATGACCGCATGGCCGGAGAAGGCCGAGACGCTTCGAATGATCGCGCCGAGATTTCGAGGATCGGTGATTCCGTCCAGCGCGACAAACAGCGGCGGCTTGGCGAGTTGTCCCTGGTGCCATTTCTCCAAGATGCTCGCCGTCATGTCGCTGGCATCGGGATACTTATACGGCGGGACCTGCAATGCGACGCCCTGATGAACGGCGCCTTCGGTCAACCGTTCGATCTCCCCGCGGGTGATCTCCAGGGCAGGAATATTGCGGCGGGTCACGATCGTGAGGATTTCTCGAATCCGCTCGTCCGGCTCCATGTTGGCCATCACGTAGATGTGTTTGGCGGGGATCTCGGTCCGCAACGCCTCGAGCACGGCATTTCGCCCGGTCACGAGTTCCTCGCTGACCCGCTTACCGCCGAGACGCTGCTGCCGCGCGGGACCCGCGCTACGTTGCTGCTTCTCGGCGAACTTCTTTGCCTTATGTGCCTTGTGGTACGGGCGATCTTCGGCCCGAGGGGTCGGCCCCTTGCCCTCCAGCGATCGGCGGCCCTTGCCGCCCGATCCCTTGATCGGTGTCCTCTTCTTCTTCCGGATTGCTCCGGGACGGTTCGCATCTGCCATGTTGTGCCTTTCTTCGCCGGACCGGTCCTAAACCGACCAGGCCGATCCATCCGCGGAATCCTTGACGGTAATTCCTGCGGCGGACAATTCGTCTCGTATGTGGTCCGCACGAGCCCAGTCTTTCGCGGCTCGCGCGTCGGCTCGTTGAGCCAGGAGTGAGCGGATGAGCGTATCCAGGGCCGTATGCTCGGCCCCCGACGTTCCCCGCGTGCCGAAGTCCATCAACTGCGTGAGTCCCAGGGCATCGGTCATCGCTCGAACGGCGTCCGCCTCGTCCTCCACGATGGCCCCGTTCCCCGCGGACAGCGCCGAGTTCCCGGAACGGACATGTTCGTGCAATACGGCCAACGCCTGCGGGATGTTGAGGTCGTCATCCATGGCCCTACCGAATTCTTCCGGCACCTCGGCGAGGCCTGAGCCCCCACCGGCCTGGACCAAGAAGGCTTCCACCCGTTCGACGGCCGCCTGCGCCTCGGTCAGCGAGGTAGGCCGGTAATCCAAAATCGACCGATAGTGGGCCTGCCCCAAGTAATACCGCACCACCAGGGGCCGCGCCGTGGCCAGCATCTCTTCCGGGGAAACGGTATTGCCGATGGATTTCGACATTTTGTCGCCCTCGTAGGTGACCAGGCCGTTGTGCAACCAGAAGTTGGCAAAGCCCCGACCGGCCGCGGTTGACTGAGCCAATTCGTTCTCGTGGTGGGGGAACCTCAGGTCAAGGCCTCCGCCGTGGATATCGAAGCGTTCACCCAGATACTTCCCGGCCATGGCCGAACACTCGAGGTGCCACCCTGGTCGGCCACGCCCCCACGGCGAGGGCCACGCGGCAGACTCCGGCTCCCCCTCCTTGTGCCCTTTCCACAGAGCGAAGTCCCGAGGGTCCTTCTTGCCGCGCGGATCCGCATCCGGCGCGGCCTGCATATCCTCGATGCTTTGGCGGGTCAGAGAACCGTAGTCGTCCCACGACCGCACGTCGAAGTAGACGTCTCCGGAATCGTCCAGGGCCGGGTACGCGTGCGACTTCTCGATCAGTTCGCCGATCAAAGAGATCATCTCGGGAATATGGCCGGTCGCCCGCGGCTCATAGGTGGGCGGCGCGATGCCCAGCGCGGCGTAGGCCTGGGCAAAAACCCGCTCGAAGCGATAGGCCAACGCCCACCACGGTTCGCGAGGGTGGGTTCCCGCATATCCCTGCTCGAAGCTTCGCGCGGAGTTGACCAAGATTTTGTCGTCGATATCGGTCACGTTGCGCACCGTGGTGACCGCGAATCCTCGATACGTCAGCCACCTGCTGAGCTGGTCGAAGACCAAAGCGGACCGCACATGCCCGATATGAGGCATGCCCTGAACCGTCGCCCCGCAGTAGTAGAGCCTGGCTTCCCCAGGGAAGACGGGCTCAAAATCTCGGACGCTGGCCGTATCGGTACTGTAAAAACGCAAACTCACGATGTCAGTCTAACGAGAACGCGCCGATTCAGAGACGTGAGCGCCACACCCGGATACCGGGTCCCACAAGGAACGGCCTTAAACGACAAAAGCGCGCCCCTCCTCGATGGAGAAACGCGCCGTCACCGTGACGCTACCGCGCGAGCCTTAAGATTCGAGAATCTTGTCGAGCTCGGTCTCGGCAGCTTCTTCGTCAATATCCTTGGCCAGGGCGACCTCGGAGGAAAGAATCTGGCGAGCTTTCGACAGCATCCTCTTCTCACCCGCAGAAAGACCCTTGACCTGCTCCCGCCGCCAAAGATCGCGAACGACCTCGGCCACCTTGAGCACGTCACCGGACGCGAGCTTCTCCGAGTTCGCTTTGAACCGACGAGACCAATTGCTGGCCTCCTCGACGTCCTTCGCCTGCAGCACGCCGATGACCTCTTGGAGGCCCTTCTCATCGACGACGTCTCGGACGCCCACCATGTCGACGTTGTCCGCCGGAACCTCAATCGTCAGATCACCCTGCGCGACCTGCAGTTTGAGATACATCTTCTCTTCACCCTTGACGGTGCGAGTCTTGATCTCCTCGATCGTTGCAGCGCCGTGGTGAGGGTATACGACGGTTTCGCCAACCTCAAAAAGCATATGGATAAACCCCTTTCAGCCAATACAGTTTACCACGGCCGCAATACACCCCCATCGACCGAGTTTCGGACAATGAAGCACATCAAATTCTGAGGTCTTCGCCACCTTCCGGGTGATCCCCATCCCACCACTGGTGGGGCGAGGCGCCGCGTAGGCCACGACCTCGCGCCTGCCCGCGGCACGCTCCGGGCCCGGTTACCGACGAAGCGTCCACAAAAGGCGCTAAACTTGCCTGTGAATGACTCTGCGACGTTCTTCTGAGGGCGTCGGCCGATCCTCGCATCACCACACAAGGAGTGAGACGTGAAGTCTTTTGCTCGCCAGAACGTCAGGCGCGCCGGCGCAACGATGGCCATCGCCGCGGCCGTTCTGTCCGCAACCGGTTGCGGCTATATCCACCAGCAGCCAACCACCATTCACTACAGCGCGTCCGACGGCGTCCAGGCCGATGTCGCCGACGCCAAATTCCGCAACGTCATGGTGATCGCCAAGGACAAGAATTCCCCGGGCCGCCTCCTCGGCACCGTGGTTAATTCTTCGGACAAGGAACTCTCGCTGACCATCGACACCGGCGAGGCTCAGGCCGAGGTCAAGGTTCCCGCGAAGGGCGAGGTCCGCTTCGAGAAGCAGGAAACCCTGCTGAACCCCGTGGGCAAGGCGCCGGGCGAGCTTCTGAAGGACACCAAGATCAGCTCCGGCTCCCAGAGCACCACCGCGAATATTCCGGTGCTTGACGGCACCCTCGACGAATACCAGCAGTACTTGCCGAACCTGGCCGACTCGAACTCGTCGACGAGCGAGCCGTCCAGCTCGGCGAGCCACTCCTAGAGGCTTTTTCTCCCCCACGAGACGGGGATGCACAACGAGGCCCCCGCTCCATGATGGAGCGGGGGCCTCGTTGTTGCGGAGGCGTTCCGCGCGCTGCCGGGTCGCCTCGATGAGGGTCCTCGGCTTACGGCTCGAATTTGTAGCCGAGACCCCGGACCGTCACGAGGTATCGGGGGTGCGAAGGATCCGGCTCGATCTTCGACCTCAGCCGCTTGATGTGGACGTCCAGGGTTTTGGTGTCACCGACGTAGTCGCTACCCCACACCCGGTCGATGAGCTGACCGCGCGTCAGCACACGACCGGCGTTGCGCAAGAGCATCTCCAGGAGCTCGAATTCCTTAAGCGGCATGGCCGTTTGTTCGCGATTCACGCTGACCACGTGCCGTTCGATGTCCATCCGGACCGGCCCGCCCTCGACGGTCGAGGTCACGAGTTCTTCGGTCTCGGTCTGACGACGCAGCACCGCACGGATGCGTGCGACCAGTTCCCGCGAAGAATACGGCTTCGTAACGTAGTCATCCGCCCCCAGCTCCAAACCGACGACCTTGTCGATCTCCGTGTCCTTGGCCGTCAGCATGATGATCGGGACCTGAGAACGCTGCCGCAACTGCTTGCAGACTTCGGTGCCCGACTGGCCGGGAAGCATCAAGTCGAGCAGAACGAGGTCAGCCCCGGCACGGTCGAATTCGGCGACGGCGTCGAGACCGTTGTCGATCACCGTCACCTCGAAGCCTTCACGACCCAGGAGAAATGCCAAGGGCTCACTGAGGGCTTCTTCATCCTCAATTACCAGGATCCGCGTCATGCCTGAGTTTCCTCCTCGTCAGCCCCGGTCGCGCCGGGTCTGGGTATTGTCGTTCCCCGCATCGGACGCGGGGGCTTGATCCATCCTGACGATGGATACGGGTTCTTGGTCACGGATGGGCGCCGGTTCCGATTCGCTGCTCCGAAGATCTTTCTCGGTCGCCTCGTCCAGTTCCGGAAGGGTCACGGTGAACGTCGATCCCTGGCCCGGCGTCGACCACAACGTGATTTCGCCACCGTGCTGAGCCATCACGTGCTTGACGATCGACAGGCCCAAGCCCGTCCCGCCCGTTTGGCGGGATCGAGCCGCGTCCACTCGGTAGAACCGCTCAAAGATGCGATCCTGTTCTTCCTCGGGAATTCCCGGCCCTTGGTCTTTGACCGACACCGAGATCATGCCTTCCTTCGAACGGATGCCCACGCCGATGCGGGTGTTGTCCGGCGAATAGCGGATGGCGTTGTCGATGAGGTTGCGCAGGGCGGTCATCAGCAACTCCGGGTCCCCGAGCACCGGCCGCGTGGCGGTCCCGCCCACGCGAATCGAAATGTTCTTGTTCTCGGCGGTCAGCTTATTGCGATCGGCCGCCTCGTGAACCAGCTGATTGAGGTCGATGACCTTGCCCTTTTGGACGATGTCCGTCCCCTGCAGCCGGGAAAGCTCGATGATGTCGTGCACCAATGCCGTCAGGCGCGTGGTCTCCTTGTGTAACCGCTTGGTGAAATGACGCACGGCCTCGGGATCTTCGGACGAACCTTCGATCGCCTCGGCCAGCAACCGAACGGCCCCGACCGGCGTCTTGAGCTCGTGGGACACGTTGGCGACGAAGTCCGTGCGGATCGCTTGGGCCCTGGTGATTTCGGTGCGATCGTCCGCGAGAAGAAGAATGTATTCGTCGGCGACCGGCGCGATGCGCACGTTGAGCACCAACACGCCTTTACCCAAGGGCCCCCGCGAGATCTCCACGGTCTTCTCGAGAATCACGCCGTCCCGCCGGACCTGCCGGATGAGGTCCAGGAGCTCGGGCTGAGTCATGCTGTGGCCGCGGACCAGGCCGTAGGCGTAAGAACCCTGAGAAGCCCTCACCACGCCGTCGACGGCGTCCACGAGGACATAGGCCTGACCCACGACGGCGAGCACCTGGGCCGCGCCGTCGCTGATCGTCGGCTCGTCCACGACGGCCCAATCGGCACGCTGCCGGTCGCTTTTGCGCAGGGCGAAGTGACTCACCAGGCCGAGGGATAACCCGACCAGGCCCCAGATCATGGCGAAGGCGACAGGACTCACTCCTACAGCTTAGGCATAAGTATCGGTCAATCACCGCCTCGAGGACCGTTCTCGACCGCGGGTTCAACTAAGATTCACTCAAGACTGCGGTCTCGTTCATACGGGATTGGAATTCTGGAGCGAGTAGTTCCGTGTTGTCAGGAAAGGACCGTTTACCGTGCGCAAAGTTTTTCAGGCCGAGCTCCAACAGGTGGGCGACGACCTCGTCGAGATCGCGACCTTGGTCGAGGCCGCATTCGACCGCGCATCCGATTCGCTGTTGAACGCAGACGTTCAAGAAGCCGAAGAGGTCATTTCGAATGACGCTCGCATCGACATGCTGCAGAATCAGCTCGACGAGCGGTCCATCGACCTGCTCGCCCTCCAGGGGCCCGTAGCCTCCGACCTGCGGATGATCGTTGGCGGCCTCCGCATGAGCGCTTCCCTGGAACGCGCGGGAGACCTAGCCCGTCACGTCGCCCAGATTACGCGCCTGCGTTTCCCGGAGCCCGCGGTTCCCGCGGACCTGGTGCCGACGTTCCAGGAGATCATCGACCTGGACAAGACCATCATCAAGAGCGTGATCCAGTTGCTCGAGACGCGAGAGCTCAGCTACGCGGACGAGGTGTACACGGCCAAGGGGCGCATCAATACCCTGCACGAGTCGGTGTTCACCCACATTGCCGAGTCTTCCTGGGGCAACAACGCTCAGACCACGATCGACATGACGCTGGCCTCCCGCTACATGGAGCGCTTCGGAGATCACGGCGTGTCCGTGGCCCGCAAAGTGACCTACCTGGTCACGGGCGAGTGGGATTCCCAGCCCATGCCGAATCACTCCTAAATACCGCATCACGCGAAAGATCCGCCCGGCACGAGGTCTGTGCCGGGCGGATCTTTCGCGTTCGGTCATCCGTGGCGGGATTCGCCGCGGATCACGGGGTCGCTACTTTTTGCCCTGGTTGGCCACGGCCTGGATCGCGTCCGCTGCGGCGTCGGGGTCGAGGTATTCTCCCGGCTTGGTCGGGGCGAAGTTCTCGTCGAGTTCGTAGTACAGCGGGATGCCGGTCGGAATATTCAGGCCGGAGATCTCGTCGTCCGCGATGCCGTCCAGGTGCTTGACCAAGGCGCGCAGGGAGTTTCCGTGCGCGGCGACGAGGACGGTCTTTCCGTCGGCGAGATCCGGTTTGATGCCCGATTCCCAGTACGGAAGCATCCGCTCCAGGACGTCCTTGAGGCATTCCGTGCGGGGGGCGTCGTCGATATCCGCGTAGCGGGGGTCGTGCGCCTGTGAGTACTCGGAGTCATCGTCCAGCGGGGGCGGCGGCACATCGTAGGAGCGACGCCACTGCATGAACTGCTCTTCGCCGTACTGTTCTCGCACGGCGGCCTTGTCCTTGCCCTGGAGATCCCCGTAGTGACGCTCGTTCAGGCGCCAATCCCGCTTGACCGGGATCCAGAGGCGGTCGGCCTCGTCCAAGGCGATGTTGGCGGTGTTCATGGCGCGGCGCAACAGCGAGGTGTGCACGACGTCGGGAAGGATGTTCCTCTCCTTGAGCAGTGCACCGCCCTTCGCGGCTTCGGTGCGGCCCTGTTCCGAAAGCGGAACGTCGACCCAGCCGGTGAACAGATTCTCTTTATTCCATTCGCTCTGCCCGTGACGGAGCAGAACAAGTTTATACGTTTCAGCCATGCCCCCATTGTTTCACTACAAGAGCCAGAATGCGCCGAAAAAGTGCAGGTACGAAGCATGCCCCGGGCGAACCCGGGGCATGCAACAGAGGAATTTAGGCGGAAGCGCTATTTTCTGGTGCGCACGGCCGGGCGCACGTCCGCGAGAAATACCCCGACGGCCGAGGCCACGATCAATTGGATGAACAGGCTAGGGGATCCGCCGCGGAACGCGCTGAACATCGACAGCACCGCCCCGAGCAGGCAGGCCCCGGTGACCAGGACCCAAAACTTTTTGGTGCGTTTGAACGCCGACTGATAGGCGTAGTCGCTCGCCCCCAGCGCCGTCACGAACGCCCACAGGGCCAGAGCGAACAGGATGAGGCCCAGCGCGAAGTTGATGAAGTGTTCGGCCATCAGCACGATGTTCAGGATCTGCATGCCCCTACCCTATCGTGCGTCGGCGACATCGAGGGCACGTTCCAGATCGGTCCACAGGTCCTCGACGTGCTCGATGCCCACCGAGAGCCGCAACAGCGATTCGCTGACGCTCGGTGCCTCGTTCGAGTGGCGACGGCGACGTTCGATCAGCGACTCGACGCCGCCGAGCGATGTGGCCGGTGTCCACAGGCGTAGGGCCTCGACGACCCGTTCGGCCGTGGAAGCATCCCCGTGGAGCGTGATGGACAGGACCGATCCGAAGGAGTTCATCTGCGTCTTCGCCCGCTCGTGGCCTCGATCCTCGGGAAGGCCCGGGTATCGAACCTCGGCGACGGCCGGGTGCCCGACCAGACGCTCCGCCAGCGTCTGCGCCGACGCGGAGGACTGATTGAGCCGCAGAGCCAGGGTCCGCAGGCCTCGCAGCCCGAGCCACGCCTCGAAGGGGCCCGGGATCGCCCCGGAGAGCGACCGTTCGGCCAAAACGGCCTGGCGCAGATCGGCGTCGCGGGTGACAACGGCGCCGAGAACCACGTCCGAATGGCCCGCAAGGTACTTGGTTGCGGAGTGAACCACATAGTCAGCGCCCCATTCGAGGGGCCTCTGGACGAGCGGGGTCGCGAAGGTGTTGTCCACCGCGGTGCGGACACCGAGGGTCCGCGATGCCGCGAGGAGCTTCGGGAGGTCGGCGACCTCGAGCATGGGGTTCGTGGGGCTCTCGAGCCAGAAGAGGACGTAGGGGTCGGCGACGCCGGCGGCCGCCTGGGGCAACGAGCGCACCTGGTCGGTCAGGGTCTTCATGACCGCTTCCGTGTCTTCGATGGGCACCTCCACGAGGCGGCAGATGCCGCGGTCGGCCATCTGGCGCACGAGGGACATCGAACCGAGGTACGTGTGCTCGGGCATCACGATGACCGATCCGACCGGAACCTGGCGGATCACGGACGCAACGGCACCCATTCCCGAACTGAAGAGCAGAGCGGGCAGCTCGGAGCCTTCCAGAGAAGCCAGAACCTGCTCGAATTCCTCCCACGTCGGATTCGTGAATCGACCGTAGGCCCGGTCCGAGGGCTGGATCGCCCCGGAGCCGTGGAAGGTCGAGGACAACACGATCGGCGGATTGACGGGCTCGTCGTGCTCCCGCGGCGGCCGCCCCGAGGAAACGACCAACGTTTCGCGGGAAAATCCGGAAGACGCAGCCGTCCCGACGCGTTCGGCGCGGAATTCGGCCGAATCGAGTTCCTCCGGAGCGTGATCAGGAAAATTGTGGGTATCCGACGTGTTCTGGCGCATTCTCCACAGGCTACCGGCCTTTGACGGGCAAGAGGAGAAGACTACAGCGTGCGTCGCGGGCGTTCGATAGGCTACAGGGGTGACTTCAACCCTGAGCTTTTCCCGAGACGTGCCGGCGCCGCGGCACCCCGGTACCTTCATCGTCTTCGAAGGCGGCGACGGAAGCGGAAAGACCACCCAGGCTCGGCTCCTGCAGGAACGGCTCGAAGCGCAAGGCCGGAAGGTCACGCTGACCCGCGAGCCCGGCGGAACGGAGATCGGCGAGAAAATCCGCTCGCTGGTTCTGGACCACGGGCAGGGCGAGATTGATCCCCACACCGAAGCGCTCCTTTACGCGGCCTCGCGGGCGGCTCACGCGCATCAGCTCATCGCCCCGGCCCTCGACGCCGGTCGGATCGTCATCTGCGACCGCTACATCGACTCCTCGGCTGCTTACCAGGGCGCCGGCCGGGGCCTGGGCGAGGCGACCGTCACCGATTTGTCCCGCTGGGCCACGGAAGATCTTCTGCCCGACCTCACGGTGGTGCTATCGGTCGACGTCGCGGACGCCCGGGGGCGGGTGACCGCCCGGGGCGCCGAGGACCGGCTCGAATCGGAGCCCGACGATTTCCACGCCCGGGTGCGGGAATCCTTCCGTGCGCTTGCCAGGGACGCCTCCGCGAAGCGCGTGCGGGTCGACGGCATCGGCGCCGTGGACGAGGTCGCCGCGCGGGTATGGGACGCGGTTCACCCGCATCTTCCGGAGGAGGGCCCACGATGAGCGTCTGGGATCAGCTCGTGGGACAGTCCCGGGCCGTCGAGCAACTGCGCAGGGCGGCGTCCGAGTCCGTGCCCCACGCCTGGCTCTTTACCGGCCCGCCCGGTTCGGGACGTTCGGTCGCGGCCCGGGCCCTGGCCGCGGCGCTGCTGTGCGAGCGCGCCGACCCGAGCGAGCGAGGATGCGGCGAGTGCAAATCCTGCCGAACCGCCATGTCCGGTGCCCACGCGGACGTCACGAACTTCGCGACCGAAAATGTCAGCATCAAGATCGGGGAAGCGCGCGACCTCGTGGTCAAGGCCCAAGACCGCCCCGCGGTCGGCCGATGGCGAGTCATGATTGTCGAAGACGCGGACCGGATGCCGGAACGGACCTCGAACGTCTTGCTGAAGGCGATCGAAGAGCCGCCTCCGCACACCATCTGGCTCTTGTGCGCACCTAGCCCGATCGACGTCCTGGTCACGATCCGTTCGCGGTGCCGGGCGGTAACCCTCAAGGTCCCCGCGGTGGACGAGGTCGCCGAACTGCTCCAGCGGCGCGACGGCGTATCCGCCGAGGTCGCCCATCAGGCCGCGCGTCTTGCCCAAGGGCACATCGGGATCGCCCGCCGGTTGGCCCTCTACCCTGAGGCGAAGCAACGCCGGGAGGACGTAGTGAGGCTTCCGCTCGGCCTCGATGGCATCAGCTCGGCCGTCGCCGCGGCCGAGCGGCTGATCTCCACGGCCGAGGCCGAAGCCGCGGCCGACGCCGAGGAACGCAACGACCGGGAGAAGGCCGAACTGCTGATGACGCTGGGCGCACCGGAGTCCGGCCGCGTGCCCCCGACCATCAAGGCCGCGGTCCGTCGCCTCGAAGAGGACCAGAAACGCCGGGCCCGTCGGGTCCAGGTCGATACCCTCGACCGGTTCCTGATCGACTTGTCGACGTTTTTCCGCGACGTACTGACCCTTCAGCTGAAGACCGGCTCGACCCTGATCAATCATCACCTCGAGCGGGACTTGGCCGACTACGCCCTCAACTCGAGCGCCGAACGAACCTTGGAGCAGATCGACACGATCAATCTGACCCGTCGCCGGATCTCGACCAACGTGAGCTCGAGGCTCGCCTTCGAGGCCATGGCCGCGAGCCTGGTCCTCCGCCACTAAATAGCCGGCCCCGGCGTCAGGCAGGGACCGCGGGCCGGGCGAGTGAGCCGGGCCCGCGGTCCCAGTGGCTAGTTCCGGAAGCCGTGCACCGGGGAAGGTATATGCCCGGCCCTCGAGACGAATGCCTCGGAGGAGCCCTGGTGAACCGGCATGACCGGTGCACGCCCCAGAAGACCGCCAAATTCCACCATGTCTCCGACGCCCAGGCCGACGGCCGGAATCACGCGCACGGCGGTGGTCTTGTGGTTCATGACGCCGATCGCGGCTTCGTCGGCGATCATGGCCGAGAGCGTCGAGGCGCTCGTCTCCCCGGGAACGGCCACCATGTCGAGACCAACCGAACAGATGGCCGTCATGGCCTCGAGCTTGTCCAGGGTGATCGCCCCGGCCGCGGCCGCCTCGATCATTCCGATGTCCTCGGAGATCGGGATGAACGACCCGGACAGCCCGCCGACACGCGAGCACGCCATCAGGCCGCCCTTTTTCATGGCGTCGTTAAGCAGAGCCAACGCCGCCGTGGTCCCGTGGGTCCCGACGATGTCGAGTCCCATCTCTTCCAGGACGCGCGCGACCGAGTCGCCGACCTCGGCCGTGGGCGCTAACGAGAGGTCCACGATGCCGAAGTCGACGCCGAGCCTCTGGGCAGCGAGGGAGCCCACGAGCTGACCCACGCGGGTGATCTTGAACGCCGCCTTCTTGATGATTTCGGCGCAGACGTCCAAGGGTTCGCCGGGGACCTTTTCCAGGGCCCGCTTGACCACGCCCGGCCCGGACACGCCGACGCTGACCACACAGTCGGCCTCCTGTACGCCGTGAAAAGCGCCGGCCATGAAGGGGTTGTCCGAGACCGCGTTGGCGAATACGACCAGCTTGGCGCAGCCGGCGCCGTGGTTCTCCGCCGTGAGGTCCGCGGTGCGTCGAATGACCTCGCCCATATGCCGTACCGCCGTCATGTTGATGCCGGCCCGGGACGAGCCGATATCGACCGAAGAGCACACGACGTCAGTCTCCGCGAGCGCGCTCGGGATCGACTCCATGAGCGTGCGGTCCGCCGGACTCTGGCCCTTGTCCACCAGCGCGGAGAACCCGCCGATGAAATCGATGCCGACCGCCCGGGCCGCCTGGTCGAGGGTCCGCGCGAATTCGGTGTAATCGGTCTCGCCCGAGGCCCCAGCGATCAAGGAGATCGGGGTGACGGAGATGCGCTTATTGATGATTGGGATGCCCAGTTCCGCCTCGATGCCACGAGCGACCGAGACCAGGTTCTTGGCGTACCCGGTGATTTTGTCGTAGATCTTGCGACGGGCCCGGTCGCCGTCGGCGTCGATGCAGTCGAGCAACGAGATGCCCATGGTGACGGTCCGGATGTCGAGTTTGTCTTCCTCGATCATCTGGATCGTTTCGAGAATATTCGCGTTCGTATCCATCATGATGGCGGCCCCTACAGCGCGTGCATCGCTTGGAAAATGGACTCGGACTGGATCCGGACACTCACCCGAGCCGCCTCGCCGACCGGCTTCATCGCGGCCTGGATCTCCTCGATGGTTTGGGCGTCCTCGTCGAATTCTCCCTGCATGATCATGGTGAAGTAACCCTCCATGAGAGTCTGGGAGACGTTGAGGATATTCACGTGCTGCTCGGCTAATCCGGTGGACACGGCGGCGATGATGCCTTCGTGATCCAGACCGGTGACGGTGAGGATGATCTTCATGCTATTTCCTTCGTGATCAGAAGTGATAAGTGCCGTGGAACGGCGGTGGGGTTGGGCTTCGGGGATCCAGGATTCGGTGGCGGGTCCTCGCCCTCAGGACCGCGTGGACCCGGTGGACGGAGCCTCGGAGACCTCGGCCGCCCGACGACGCGTCAGGCCGTGAGCCCGCTTCAAGGCTCGTTTCCGGTTCCGTCGCGCCGCGGCGTCGTCTTCCTGGCCAGGACCGTACGTCTTGCGCAGCGAATACCTGCCGTCGGAGGTCACGGGCTGTTCGCTTCCGGACAGGTCGTTGGGCTTTCCGCGGGAATCGAAGGCGATTCCGATCCAGCGGGAGCGGGCGTCCGAGTCGATGAAGATCGCCTTGAAGAACAGGGTCAGCGGGACCGCGAGGATCGCTCCCAGCGGCCCGACGATCGCGGACCAGAAAATCAGGGATACAAAAGTCACGGTGGTATTCAGGCCGACGGCGTCGCCGGTGATCTTCGGCTGGATGACGGCCTGGGCGACGAAGTTGATGACCGAGTACAGCACCACGACCCAGATCGCGGTGGGCGGGCCGCCGGCCAGGAGGCCCAGCAGCGCGGGTGGAATCAGGCCGATGATGAAGCCGACGTTCGGAATGTAGTTGGTAACGAAAGAAAACACGCCCCACGTGAAGGCGAGCGGCACCCCGAGGATCATGAGGGCGACCGTATCTAGGATCGCGACGATCGCGCCGAAGACCGTGTTGACGACCCAGTACTTCGAGGTGCGATGCGTGAAATCCTCGAACGCCGCGCCGAGCCCGGACTTGGACGCGCGCAACTCCGCACGGCGGCCCGTGATGACGGTCGAATCGATGAACAAGAAGGCGATGACCATGACCAGCACGAACAGCTGAGAGCCCGCCGACGAGAGCCCGCTCAGGATCGTGGTCAGGGCGCTGAGCACGCGCGCCGGTTGCATGAAGTTCAGCACGGACTGCCCGATGTCGGTCTCGTTGAGACCGAGGTCCGACATCCATGTCTGAGCCTGCTGGTACAGCACACCGAACTTCCCGCTATAGCCGGGCAAGGTGTCCACGAGCTGAGCCACGGAGACGACCATGGATCCGATGATCGCCAGGAGGATCGCGTACAGGAACAGCGCGACGGTCAGGGAGGCCAGCCATCGGGGCACCTTGCGGTCCTGGAGCCACAACCGCATCGGGCGCACGGCGATCACGAGCGAAAAGGCCAGAAACATCGGCCCGAAGATCTGCGAGATGAACTTCAGACCGCCCATGAAGACCACGAGGGCCGCCAGTGCCACCAACGCGACGACGCCCAAGGGCAGGCCAGGGCCACGGAGTCTCTTCTCATCGGGGTGCGTCATCGTCGCCGGGGTATCCATTTCTTTTGTCAGGGTTGCGCGTCGGGACCCACCCGACCGCCGGGATTAGTGCGCGGCCGGATTACAGCAGGCTACGAAGAGGCTACCGTGCCCGCTGATCGTGAGATCATCGGCCGACCCGATGTGGAGGGCGGATCGCGTGCCGCTCAACGATACGCGGTCTTGGCCACCGGCCACCTCGACCTCACCTTCGAGGCACAAGATCGCGGCCAGCCCCTCGCACGGGAAAATGACGGGACTGCCGTCGGAGACATCAACCCGGAACAGCCGGAGTCGAGGATCCCACAGGTCATAGGAGCGGTAGCCTGACTCGGTCCGCTGAGGCTCGGTGATCTCCGGGGCGGGTTGCTCCGAGACGACGGTCGCGAGCATCTCCTTGACGTCCACGTGTTTGGGCGTCAGCCCTGCCCGCATGACGTTATCCGAGGGGTTCATGATCTCCACGGCCGTGCCTTGGATGTACGCGTGGATATATCCGTCCGGGGTGTGCGCGGACTCCCCCGGCTTGAGAAACAGCTGGTTCATCGCGACGGCGACCAGGATGCCCCGATCCCCCGGGTAAGCGTCGTGGAGCAACAGGATGAGGTCGGCGACGGCGTCGACGTCGAATCCCGGCTGGTCGCGGCGGTCCGCGGCGTCGTCTTCGTCGAAGGGGTGTTGCAGGCTCCAGTCCATGGCCGCGTTGACCGTGGCCTCCACCGCGACCGATGAGCTCGTCTCGTCCTTGGCGAAGATGCCCTTGACGATGTCCGCCGCGTTGTAATCGGCCAGTTCCGCGAGCCAGGTGAGATTCAGGCGCCGGGCGATCTCTTTGAGGTCCTCCGCCGGGCGGATGCCCGTCAGGATGCGCAGCGGGGAGTACGCGATCACGGTCTCCGGCTTGGAACGGCGATCTTTGTAATTACGCTCCGCCGCGTCCAGCGGGATTCCCGCGGCTTCTTCCCGCTCGAATCCGGCGACCGCTTGTTCTTCCGAGGGATGCACCTGGAGGGATAGCGGCGCGTCGATCGCGAGGATCTTGAGCAGATAGGGGAATTCCTCGAAGCCCTCCGGCAATATGGCGGTGGGGTCCTCGTCGATGATCTCGGCCAGGCGACGCTCGCCGCGATCGGTCTGGACGGAGGACGACGACCTGGGGTGCGCGCCGACCCATAGTTCCGCCTCCGGCTGCGCGGCCGGTGACTTCTCGCCGCGGAGCCGGGCGAGCGTATCGCGGGTTCCCCACGCGTAATTCTGGATTGGATTCTCCATGTTCAACAGCTGGCCCATAGTTCTCAATCCAACCACAACCGGGCGAACCGACGCAGGGACATGAGGCCCGTCACGCACGCGATCACGCGGATTTCCCGGGCCACGCCGTAGAATCCCAGGGTGAGCATTAACTTAGACGAGTCATTTAAGGCATACGACGTCCGGGGCATCGTGGGCGAGACGATCACCCACGAGACCGTGCGCGCCACCGGGGCCGCATTCACGGACGTCCTCGGTCTGGCCGGGCAGACGGTCCTGGTTGGCGGAGATATGCGTCCGTCCTCCCCCGAATTCATGGACGAATTCGCCCAGGGAGCGAGAGCGCGCGGGGCCAACGTCGTCAAGGTCGGCCTGATTTCCACCGACGAACTGTACTTCGCGTGCGGTGTCTTCGACGCCGCCGGCGTGACCTTTACGGCCTCCCACAATCCCGCGGAATACAACGGCATGAAGATGTCCCAGGCCGGTGCCGTGCCCGTCTCCTCCGAGACCGGCCTGTACGAGATCCGCAACCTCGCGCAGTCGTACCTCTCCGAGGGAATTCCTTCCGGCGAGGATCAGGGAAGCGTCGAGGAACGCGACATCCTCACCGACTACGCGAATTACCTGCGCGGTCTCGTGGATCTGACGACCATTCGTCCTCTCAAGGTCGTGGTGGACGCCGGTAATGGCATGGCCGGCAAAACCACCCCGGCGGTCCTCGGCGACGCCGTCCTGCCCGGGCTTCCGCTGGACATCGTCCCGATGTATTTTGACCTCGACGGAACCTTTCCGAACCACCCCGCGAACCCGCTGGAACCGGCGAATCTCCGGGACTTGCAGGCGGCCGTCGTGCGGGAAGGCGCGGACATCGGCCTCGCTTTCGACGGCGACGCCGACCGGTGCTTCGTCATCGACGAACGCGGCGAACCGGTCACGCCCTCGGCCATCGCCGCCTTGGTCGCCGAGCGCGAGATCGACCGCGCCCAGGCCGCCGGCGAGAAGGAACCGGCGATCATCTACAACTTGATCACCTCCAAGGCCGTTCCGGAGCTCGTGGTGGCGAAGGGCGGGCGCCCGATCAAGACGCGCGTGGGGCACTCCTTCATCAAGGCCGTCATGGCCGAGGAGAGGGGCGTCTTCGGCGGCGAGCACTCCGCCCACTACTACTTCCGCGACTTCTTCAACGCCGATACCGGCATGTTGGCGGCCATGCACGTGCTCGCGGCCCTCGGCGGCCAAGAACGAAGCCTGTCCGAGGTGGCCGAGAAATACTCGCCGTACATCGCTTCGGGCGAGATCAACTCGAGGATCGAAGATAAGCAGGCCGCGGTCCAACGGGTCAAGGACGCGCTGGCCCGGGAGGCCGTCGACGTCGAAGACTCCGACGGCACGACGTTCACGCACCGGGAGGAGGGATGGTGGTTCAACCTCCGCCCCTCGAACACCGAGCCGTTCCTGCGCTTGAACGTGGAGGCGCCTGACGCTCCGACCATGGAACGCGTTCGGGACCTCGCCCTCGGCCTGGTCCGAGAAGGCAACTAGCCACCTACCACGATGGCCGGGCAGAGGATCTGCCCGGCCATCTTTGGGTTAAACCGTGGCCCGGCACCTCACGGTGCCGGGCCACGGAGGAAAGCTCGCCTTGGCGGCTTCCGCAGTTTAGGAGTTGAGGCGCTTCTCCAACGCGTCACGCTGCTGCTGAATTTCCTCCGGCAGGTGGTCGCCGAGCTTCGCCAACCACTCGTCGATCCCGGGGAGCTCGGCCTTCCACTCATCGTGATCGACCGCGATCGCTTCCTTAATGGCCTCCTCGGTGCCTTCGAGGCCCGTCAGGTCCAGGTCCTCCAGGCCCGGGACCACGCCGACGGCCGTCTCGCGGCCGCCGCCCTCGCCCTGAAGGCGCTCGACGATCCACTTGATCACCCGCGAGTTCTCGCCGAATCCGGGCCACGCGAAGCCACCGTCGGCCGTGCGACGGAACCAGTTGACGTAGAAGACCTTGGGCATATTCGACTCGCCGTACTTCTCGGCGACATTGATCCAGTGCTTCAGGTAATCGCCGGCGTTGTAGCCGATGAACGGCAACATGGCCATCGGGTCGCGGCGCACGACGCCGACCTCACCCTTGGCCGCGGCGGTGGTCTCGGAGGACAGCGTGGCCCCCTGGAAGACGCCGTGCTGCCAGTCGTAGGACTGGGAGACCAGAGGAACCGTGGTCTTGCGACGGCCGCCGAAGATGATGGCCGAGAGCGGGACGCCCTCGGGGTCGTCGTATTCCGGCGCCACGATCTCGACCTGCTTGATCGGAGTGCAGAAACGCGAGTTCGGGTGCGCCGCGGGGCGGCCCGAGTCCGGCGTCCAGTCCTGGCCCTTCCAGTCGATCAGGTGTGCCGGCTTCTCGTCCGTCATGCCTTCCCACCAGACGCCGCCGTCGTCGGTGAGGGCGACGTTGGTGAAGATCGTATTCCCCTGGGCAATGCCGCGCATCGCATTCGGGTTGGTCGACCAGCCGGTTCCCGGGGCGACGCCGAAGAGTCCAGCCTCCGGGTTGATGACGCGGGGCTTACCGTCGCCGTCAAAATTGATCCACGAGATATCGTCGCCAACCATCTCGGCCTTCCAGCCATCGATCGTGGGCTCGATCATCGCGAAGTTCGTCTTGCCGCAGGCCGAAGGGAAAGCGCCACTGAGGTAGTGGGTATTGCCCTTGGGATCGGTGATCTTGAGGATCAGCATGTGCTCGGCGAGCCAGCCCTCGTCGTGAGCGATCGCCGAAGCGATGCGCAACGCGTAACACTTCTTGCCGAGGAGCGCGTTTCCGCCGTAACCGGAGCCAAAGGACCAAATGGCGCGGTCTTCGGGGAACTGGACGATGTACTTATCCGGGTTGCAGGGCCAGGCGACGTCCTGCTCCCCCTCTTCGAGGGGCGCGCCCACGGAGTGGAGGGCCTGGACGAAAAAGGCGTTCGTGCTCTCCAGTTTACGGAGCACATCGCTGCCGATCGTTGCCATGATGCGCATGGAGCACACGACGTACGCGGAATCGGTCAGCTCAACGCCGAACTTGGGCTCCTTCGCATCCAGGTGGCCCATGACGAACGGGATCACGTAGAGCGTGCGCCCCCGCATGCAACCCCGGTACTTCTCGGTCAGGGTTCCCTTCATCTCCTCCGGATCCATCCAGTTATTGGTGGGTCCGGCGCCCTCACGGGTCTTGCTGCAGATGAAGGTCCGTTCCTCGACGCGCGCGACGTCGTCGGGATCCGAGAAAGCGGCAAAGGAATTCGGGAAGGACTCTTCGTTCAGACGCACGAACGTTCCGGCGTCCACGAGCTCCGTGGTGAGCTGGTCCCACTCTTGACGAGAACCATCGACCCAGTGAATGGCATCGGGCTGCGTCAGCTCCGCAACCTCACGTACCCAGCTCAGCAAGGGCTGGTGCGTGGTGGGAGCGTTGGACAAGGCTTCAGCAACGGCTGGCTTCAGAGTGTCGCTGTTTCCGACGGCGGTGTCAGTCATTAATTGTTCCCCTTTAGAGGTTCCGGCCCGAGGTGGGCCATCACTCACGACGTTGTGTGGGCCGATTCGCAGGCCCCGCGGAACACAGCGCTCAGTGTTGTGAGCTGAATTCACGCGGGAACTACCCTCTGCCCATGTGACAAGACCAGAGTAGCGTAAACCGAACAAGCTGTGGCCTGGAACGACTGCGGTACAGATCACAACACCTCAAGTTGGCGAACAGGCAACCCGCATGTAAAGTAGTATCTGGTCTTGCGGCGGATACCCGCCACGGACCAGGCGCCTGTAGCTCAACGGATAGAGCATCTGACTACGGATCAGAAGGTTGGGGGTTCGAATCCCTTCGGGCGCACCATAGCAGAAGGCCCCATCACCGGTCGGTGACGGGGCCTTTTGCGTACCCGCACCCCACTCAACGCGCACGGAATTCCCGGGATGAGACCGACGTTCCAGTCCAGCACCTCCGCCACGAGATCCCCCGCGGATGCCACTACAGCCGACCTCTCAAGCGCACTTGGCGATGATCACGCATGAGGATTACAGCAACGAGCAAAGCTCCCCCGCCGAAGACCGCGCCGGCGAGCGCGGCGGCCGTATGGAAGCCTGACAAAAAAGGTCCGCGGGCTACCATTGCACCGAGGACCGCCACCCCGACCAGGCTGCCGGTCTGGCGAGCGGCATTGATGACTCCTCCCGCGATACCGACGTGTTGTGGCAAAGCTGAAGACACAGCAGCCGTTGTCGCCGCTGGCATCGCAAACGCCATCCCGAAGCCGACGGCGAATGTCAGGATCGCTAATAGGACGAACGGGGTCTCCGCGGTTAGCAGCACGAGGCTACCGAAGCCGATCGTACCGATCATCAGTCCGATGAGCATGGTCGGGAACGCGCCCCAACGACCGACGGCACGACCTCCCAAAGGGGACCCAATCACCGCGCTACATGCCTGGGGAGCGAGCGCGAGACCCGCCAGCCACGGTTCATAACCCAGGTACCGCTGAAAAAACAAGGAAAGAACGAACAGCTGACCGAAGAAGCTCAGGTTGAGCGCGAACCCGACAACCGCGGCCACAGAGAACCGAACACGCCCAAATAGATCCATCGGTAGCATCGGCGCCGGATGCCGACGTTCGACGTACACGAAAATCGCAAGAAACACGGCCCCAGCAACGAGGTCAAGGCTCTGCCAGGCCGACCAGCCGTATTCCCCGGCGGTGATGACGGCATAGGTGATCCCACCGAAGCCGAGCACCGACAGCGCTTGCCCAGGCAGGTCCATCCGTCTTTTACGGCTTCCTGTGATGCCGGGAAGCGCACGCAGAGTCAGCCGACAACCGACAGCAATAACGGGAATGTTGACCCAGAACACCGCACGCCAGCCGATCACCGACACAAGTGCTCCGCCCAAGACGGGCCCGATCGCAGCCGCTACTCCGCCGGCCCCGCCCCACAGGCCGATGGCTCGTGCTCTTTTCTCTGGATCCTCGTAAACGGCTGATAGTAGTGCCAACGAAGCAGGCACGATCGCTGCCGCTCCTAGGCCCTGAAGAACGCGGCCCGCCACGAGATATCCACCCGTAGGTGCCAGGGCGCATGCGGCGGAGAAGACAGCGAAAACCAACAATCCTGTCACGTAGACCTTGCGTGCCCCGATGCGATCACAGGCGGCCCCCGCGGTGAGGAGGAAGGCCGCGAACACGAGGGTGTAGGCGTCGATGACCCATTGCAAGGACGCCACGCTCATGTGAAGATCGAAGCCTACCCTGGCGAGGGCTACGTTGACTATGGTCGTATCCAACATAACGATGAAGAATCCAAGCAGGATAGCGATCAATGATCCCTTCGGACGGCAGACTCCATTCATGGGTGGAACTCCATCGCGGCACGCGGGGCGCGGATAGGCGGGTGCCCGAAGTACGTCCGCCGACTCAGATCTTGCTCCCAGGTGCGGTAAGTCCTGTCGAGTAGCGTCGGCAAGACTAAATCGAACAGAGTCCAGGATGCGGCAAAATGCGAGTCGCGTATTTCCTTTGCCGTTTCGGTACCGGTGAGGGAGAGACGTTGCTGCGCCACGAGAGGGCCTTCGCCCAACCCGATCGTCATTCGTACCGCAGACACGCCACCTTCGGTCTCGTGCCTCTCAGCCATCCAGTAGAACGGGGCCAGCCCGGCGTAACGGGGAAGTGGGCCAGGGTGGAAATTGATGGCGTCGCACCTGGGCGCTTCCAGGAGTCGTCTCCCTAGGCGTAGCTGATAGTTGGCTACGACGAAGTAGTCAGGAGCCAGATCTTCCACGATACTCACGAACTCTTGAGTATTGACGTCCGAAGGACGCAATACCTGTACACCAAGCTGCGTAGCTTTCTCCGCAAGGTCCACAGGATCAGGCTCATCCAGGTAGTAGTCGCACAGTACGCCGGGCTCGCGTAGCGTTACCGCCGCCAAGGTCACTTCAGGGTGGCAAGCCAGACGTGTGAGAAAGTAATCGCCGAAGACTGAGTTCGTCTCGGTGAATAGCACTATCCGAGTCATCGTGCCCACCAGGCTTTCTCTACGATCTTCGCCTCCCAGGTCAGCGTGTCGAAGAGCGCGTACCCAGGCTGGACTGGCAATTTTGTGCGCCCTGGAAGGTCCATGATCTCTTGGGCGAGCCGTTCGACAAGGACGCCTTCGGCTAAAGGAGGGCAGGCCCCGAAGATCGGCATTGTCTGATTCTCCACGAACCACTCATTCAGCATGGTTGCTGACGGGAAGTCCTGGTACTCGGGCATGATGCGTTCCATTAATCGTTGCACCACATCCGGCGTGAACTCGGCGTCCTCAGGCACGCCGTAGACTTCCTCGATGGGCATTGAATCTTTGGTATAGGTGAACACGAACGTGGAGTGAGCCACTGTAGGAATCTTGAACATGAACTTGCATCGATCTGAGGCACGGAAGGCTCGATGCAGGGCGTATCGGTTCCTGATCTGGTAGAACTCCATCTGATCCATCACGTAGTCACAGCCATCCATGAACTCTTCGGCGGTGTCTGGAGTGATGCCCTCGGGAAATACATCAATGTTGGTGTCGCCGGTTAGTGCGAAGACCTGCTCGGCGACGACTTCAGCCTTATTACGACCAATCGTGTCTCGGCCGGCACCGTATTGTCGTTGCACGTTCGTTAAATCGAATTGGTCCGGGTCTGCAAGTTTCAGGTTGAGTGCACCCATACGAACCAGGCGTGCTACTACGGCACCACCAATTCCGCCCGTACCGACGATGCCGATCACAGCGTCTCGCAGACGTACCTGTCGTTCACGTTGCTCGCTGACGGTATCACCGAGCCATCCAAGATTTCGATGTACTCGTTCCCAGTAGAAGTCCTCGTCGTATGTGCCGCACAGACGCTGTCGGTTTTCACGCATCGCCATCAGTTCGTCCCTCTCGTGCAAAATTGAATTTTGTGAACTTACCCTGCGTCATTGACTGTTCGGTCATGACCGAACAGTTCTGGACGCACGCTGGAGGCATGATTGTGCGTGTATACCCTGAGTCCGTTCCTGACATCTCGGCTACGGCGACAGCGCTAGCCGATGCATCGCGAGCGGCAATGTGTGCTGCTCTCATGGACGGGCGAGCGTGGACGGTCGGGGAACTCGGCAACTATGCGGGATTGGCCCGTTCGACCGCAAGCGAGCACGTCGACGCGCTCGTAGCCCACGGCATCGTTCGCGACATCCGGCAGGGCCGGCATCGCTACATCCGATTGGCCGGAGAAGACGTCGCCCACGTCATCGAATGCCTCGGCGCCTTGGCGAGCTCAGATTTGCCTACGCCCCACAGCTTGATCGCTTCAAGAGCGAACACAAACCTCCGCGAAGGCCGAACGTGCTACCAACATCTCGCGGGGAAGCTCGGGGTCAGCTTGGTCGAACAGTTGCAGGATCGCGACTATATCGACAGTCAGTGGCAAGTCACGCGACGAGGACGACGCCTCTTTACCCAATGGGGTGTCCCCATCACGATGCTCACCACAGGAACACCTTGCATGGATTCCACCGAACGCCGCTTCCACCTCGGAGGCCCTTTCGGAACCGGACTGTGCAAGGCTCTGCTGCACAGAGAGTGGGTCGCCCGCATCGGCCGTACGCGAGCCGTGCGCCTCACCGCTACCGGCCGTGAGGCCCTTATCGATGCCGGGCTAGCTCCTGGCTCACCGGCAACCATCGACGACGATGACCACCGCGACTTGGCAAGCCTCTAGGCCTGCTGAGACACGACGCCAAGACCGACGGTCGCGTCCGGCTGCCAAGTCCTCCGTAGGATGCGTCGCTTGGAAAGCCAACTACGCGTTGACTCCGACCTACGTCAATGCAACCTTTCCCGTCATTTGTGGCGCACCCGACTCAACGCGCTCGGAATTCCCGGGCTGCGTCGACGTACCAGTCCAGCACCTCGGCGTCCTCCGCGCTCGCGCGGTTGAGGCTCTCCGGTCCTGCTCCCTGGAACAGGCGCTTGACGGGCACCTCCAGGAGTTTTCCCGTCCGGGTTCGGGGAACCGCGGGCGCCTCGATGATCTCGTCCGGAACATACCGCGGCGAGACCTCCGTTCGGATGCTTCGGACGATCTGGTCCTTCAGCTCCTCCGTCAGCCGCGTGCCGGGTTGAGGGACCACGAACAGCGGCATGTAATAGTCTCCGCCGGTCAACTCGGCTCCGATGACCATGGACGCGGCGACGCCGTCGACCTGGTCCACCACGTGCGTGATGTCCGACGAACCCATCCGGATGCCGCCGCGGTTGATCGTCGAGTCCGACCGACCGTGGATGACGATTCGACCGTCTCGCGACTGGGTCACCCAGTCCCCCTGGCGCCAGGTGCCGGGGAACAGCTCAAAGTACGCCTCGCGGAGCCGCGAGCCATCCTCGTCGTTCCAGAAATACAGGGGCATGCTGGGCATGGGGGTCGTCAGGACCAGTTCGCCAACCTCGTCCCAGACCCGCTGGCCCCGAAGGTTCCACGACTGAGCGTCCACGCCGAGATAAGCGCCCATGAGCTCTCCCCGATAGACGTCCATGAAGGGATTGCTCCCCACGAAGGCGCTCGTGACATCCGTTCCCCCGGAGTCCGAGCCGAGCCTGACGTCGGGCGTGACGGCCTCGTAGACCCAGTCCCAGACCGGGCCCGGAAGAGATGAGCCCGTCACGAGGATGGTTCGTAGCCGGGAGAAGTCGTATCGGGTGTTGGGTCGCACGCCGGCGTGCTCCGCCATGGCCAGCACCGCCGCGCCGGTTCCAAAGAATGACACCCCGTGCCTGGCCACGAGCTCGAGGGACTTATCAGGACCCCCGAAGGTCGGGGAACCGTCATAGGTCAGGATCGTCGCCCCGAGCAAAAGATTCCCCATGTGCAGGTTCCACATCATCCACGTGGTGGCCACGGCGGTGTAAACCCGATCTCCCGCGCTCACGTCCCCGTGAAGTCCCAGGGCCTTGAGGAATTCCACGACGACACCTCCGTGGGAATGGACGATGCCCTTGGGCCGCCCCGTGGTGCCCGAGGAGTACAAGATCCACAGCGGATGGTCGAAAGGCACCTGTTCGTAGCGCGGCTCAGCCGGGTTCCGAAGGATCTCGGAGTAGCGAAGCACGTCGGACGGCACCTCGCCAACCTCGGCCGGATCCCGCTGATCCACTAAAATCACCCGTTCGACGGTCGGCAGGACCTCCCGGAGCGGTTGGATGGTTCCGGTCATGTCGCGAAGCCGACCCGCGTAGTCGTAGCCGTCCACCGTCAGCAAGATTTTCGGTTCGATCTGGGCGAAACGATCCGCCACGCCCTGGGGCCCGAAGTCGGTGTTGACCACCGACCACACCGCCCCGACCGCCGCGGTGGCCATGAGGGCCACCACGGTCTCCGGGATATTTGGCAAGACGGCGGCCACGCGGTCACCAGGACGCACCCCGAGGTCACGCAGCTTCTGTGCCAGAGACGCAACGTTGGCCTCGAGTTGCTTCCAGGTCAGCTCGGCGGTCGGGGCGGTCTCGTGGTCACCGATGATCGCGAGGTCGTCGGGCCTGTCCGCGACGGCAGCCAGGGAATTTTCGGCGTAGTTCAGACTCGCCCCGGTGAACCACCGCGCCCCGGGCATCTCGCGGCTGGAGAGCACCTGTGTTTCCCTAGCCGAGGAGACGACCCCGAAATAGTCCCAGATGTCCCGCCAGAAGTCTTCGAGACGATCCACCGACCACCGGTGCAGGGCCTCATAGTCGGGGAGGCTCAGCCCGTGGCGTTCCTCGACCCATCGGGCGAAGTCGTACATCCGGGAGCCCTCGACGTCCTCGGGTTGGGGACCCCAGAGGAAAGTGCGCTCGGAATCAGACTGGTCCTCGGGACTCGTTGCCATGGTCGGCCTCTCTTGTCGATGGGATAGGGGGACGTCCTCCGGGCGCCTCGGCATGGCACGCACACTCAGTGTGATGCAACGCATCTTCGATCCAGGGTAGTCGTAGGTGGCCGGGCCAACATGTTCTCCGGGAGTTCACCCCCGGGTGTCCCGTGACTCATCGACCTGCGGTTCTAGCGACCTACGGTCAAGATGAACCATCAATCACCGCACCGAGGATCACCATGACATCGCACCCCCATTCCCAGCGTCCCCACCGATACCGGGTCGCGGCCCTCCTGGCCGCCGGCATGCTCGGCCTGACCGCGGCGCCCGTGTGGGCCGCGCCCGCCACTCAGAAAACGGACAAGCCCACCGCCATCGCCGACATTCAGGGAACGACGGACATCAGCCCGATGGACCATCGAAAGGTCACGACCAGCGGGATCGTGACCGCCGCCTACCCGCAGGGCGGGTTGAAGGGCTATTACCTCCAGACGCCCGGGACCGGCGGCGACCAGGGCCCCACACCGGGACGATCCGACGGCCTCTTCGTCTATTCCCCGGACACGGTGGGACAGGTCCGCGTCGGGGAACAGGTTAAAGTCTTCGGGCAGGTGAGCGAGTATTACGGCCAGACTCAGATCAGCGTCTCCGCGGGGGCGGTCTCGGAAATCCACGACGCCGCCCCGGCGGTCAAGCCCTTCACGGGCCTCGTGCCGGAGGACCCCGCCGCCCGCGAGGCCCTGGAAGGCATGCTCCTGCAGCCCTCGGGCGAGATCACCGTGACCGACAGCTACGCCACGAACCGCTACGGCGAAATCGGACTGGTCAACGGGTCCAAGGCCCTCCCGCAATCCACCGACGTTGCCCGCCCCGGCTCGGAGGCCCAGGCCGTGGAGGCCGCCAATGCGCGGAAGGAATACCTCCTCGACGACGGGGCGACCGTGGACTACACCCGCGGCGCCAGCGGGACACCGGTCCCCTACCTGTCGAACGGGAAGCCGGTACGGGCCGGGGAACCGGCTACCTTCACTCAGCCCGTGATCCTCGGCTACGGCTACGACTCCTGGCGCCTCCAACCGACCACCTGGCTGACCGGAGGGCCCGAGGCCGCAGCGCCCGCGACCTTCGGCAACACGCGGGTGGCGACCCCACAGAAGGTCGGAGGAGACGTGTCCGTCGCGAGCTTCAACGTCCTGAACTATTTCCCGACGACCGGCGATCAGCTCAGTGGATGCCAGTACTACAAGGACCGCGAGAACAACCCGATCACCGTCAGCGGAGGGTGCGACGCACGCGGAGCCGCCAATCAGGAGAACCTCGACCGACAGCAACGCAAGATCGTCGAGGCGATCACCTCGCTCGACGCGTCCGTGCTCTCGCTCGAAGAAATCGAGAACTCCGCGCGCTTCGGCCAGAACCGCGACGCCGCCCTGCACCAGCTCGTGGACGCCCTGAATCAGAAGGCCGGGACCGACAAATGGAAGGCCGTGGATTCTCCGGCGACGGTGCCCGGATCGGAGGACGTAATCCGCACGGCCTTCATCTATCAACCGGCTAAGGTGACTCCCTCTGGCGACTCCACGATTCTCGCCGACCCCGCCTTCGACAACGCCCGACGCCCCCTGGCCCAGGCTTTCCAGCCGACCGCATCCGGTAGCGATAAGTTTTTAGCGATCGTGAACCACTTCAAGTCCAAGGGATCGGGTGAGGGCCCCGGCAACGAGGACGCCGGCGACGGTCAAGGCGCGTCAAACGCGTCGCGCGTGGCCCAGGCCAAGGCGCTGGCCACCTTCGCGGCAGATCAACAGAGCGCGGCCGCGACGGACAACACGGTTCTGCTCGGTGACTTCAATTCGTACACCCAGGAAGACCCGATGCAGGTGCTGTACGAGGCGGGCTTCCAAGACATCGGCTCCGCGAAAACCACCAAGCAGACCTACCTCTTCGGTGGTCGCGTGGGCAGCCTGGATCACGTCCTCGCCTCAGGCCCGATGTTCGACGCCGTGGCCGGCGCCGACGTGTGGAACATCAACTCGGTGGAGTCAGTCGGTCTCGAGTATTCGCGGTTCAACAACAACGTCACGAATCTCTACGCGCCGGATGCGTACCGTTCATCGGACCACGATCCGCTGCTGGTCGGCTTCAACACCGTCTCGTCCGACAGCGGTCACCATAACCACGGTCACGGCGGACATCATGGGGGCCACGGGCGGCACGGCCACGGCGGCGGGACGTTATAGCGCGAGATCCAGCGGCAGATCTGAAATGTCCTTGAGGCGCCGCCCCTGGACCATCGTGTGCAACAGATCGGCCCCGGCGGGGTCGGCCTCGGGGTCGATCGCGTCCATGAGCTCATGCAAGGCCACGTGATAGACGCAGTCGATGTCCCCCGTGCCGAGCGCGACCGCCGCGAGCCGCGAAGGCATCGGTTCCCCGGTCACCAGCACCAGGTGCGGCACACGTCCTCGCCGGTTGCGGATGAGGTGCCTCGCCTCGGAACGGACCTGTTCCGCGCGGTCGCTGCGCAACGTCCACTTGCAGGCGACGACGGCGTGCAGGAGCGCCTTCGACTGCACCGCCGAACGAAGCGGGCTCGCCGAGGCGAGCGGTCCCATCGGATCAACGATCCGCGCCGTCGCGTTGAGTTCGGAGTCCGGGACCGGGGCACGGGCCACCACCACGTCCGGGGCGATGATGGACGAGTCGTGCCCGATCAGCGCCCGCAGGTCCCGGTGTGCCTCGATGGCCTCTCGAAGCCCGCTGACGTGCTCGTACTGCTCGAAGACCGTCGAGGCGTCCTGGACCCCTTGACCATCCGCGGCATCGCCGAGGCGGCGCACCGTCCACTCCCCCGGCCGAACGACGTCGAGGGCACGCATGACCGATTTCAGGTACGCGGCGACGGCGCGCTCGAAGTTCCGCCGCACCCCGTGCCCCGGCGCCCGCCGGGCCTCGGGGACCCCACCGACGCCGTCGACCACGGCGCGGGCGTATCGGATGCTCGAGGACGAGTCCTTATCCGCGTTGGAGGGAGCCCCCGTCCCCGGGTCCACCACGAGCACTCGTTCATCCAGGAGCGCGCGGTGAAAAACACGACGCGCGCGGTCCATGAGGTATTCGGGATCCACGCGGCGGGATGCGGCGATTTCGGCCCGGGTCATCTCCGCCTCGGCGTCACGAAGGTTGGGTGGTTCCGGCACCGAAGGCCGCGTCGGTACGGCATCGTTGCGGGACGCGGACTTGCCGGGATTCTTGGGTGCGGCACGCGGCGGCGACGCGGGCTGCTCGTCGGCGAATTCCGTGAGATCCAGGGAAAAGAGGAACTGTTCCTCCGGCTCGTTCTGTGAGCGACGTCGGCTCATGCATCCTCCAGGTCCGTCGGTTCCCGACCAGATTACTCAAGATGCCGAAACATCACGCGCGACTATGTTTCGCGTCACCTCTCATGACGAGGAGTTAACCTCCGTCCGGGTGGCCTGCCTAGACTGTGTGGGCACCTGATTTTCAGCCCACTCCGGGAGAGTAATGAGCATCAACATCACCGTGGTCGACGAGGCCGGCGACTCGCATGAGGTCGAGTGGAAGGACAACCAGACCCTTCTGGAATGTCTCCACAAGAATCAGTACCCGGTGCTCGCGACGTGCGGCGGCAACGCCTCGTGCGCCACCTGCCACACCTTCATGGACCCGCAGCATTTCGAGGCGGGCGGGGACGACCGCACCGAGGAGGAGGAAGACCTCCTCGAGATGATCGACGACGTCGCCAACGAGTACTCGCGCCTGGCATGCCAAACGCAGTACAACGATGAGCTCGACGGCGCCACGGTGACCCTCAAGCCCGGAATGTGACGCCCCGCGGTTCCGGCCGACGCCGCACGGCACTGGCCGCGCGAGCCTCCCGTGCTGGCACCCGTGCGGAAATCTGCCTACTCTATGCACATGTACGATCGCACATCTCGACGCATACGTACGGCCTTCACAGGGGCGGCGCTCGTGGCGCTGTCTTTGGGGGTCAGTGCGTGCGCCTCCGGGAATTCCTCGGACCAGGGAGAACAAGCCTCACCGCAGAGCTCGGGCACGTCGTCGAGCGCGGAGGCTTCGGCGACGCCATCCCCCTCGGATTCTTCGGCCAGCCCTTCGGCGAGCGCGACGCCGACCCAGCCGGCCCCGAGCCCCACCGTCAGCGAGGCGGAACCCACCCCGCAACCCAGCGGAACCGTCGAGTCGGCCCCGGCTTCTCCGACCCCCGAGGCCTCGACCGATCCGAGTCACGCGACTCCCAGCGCCGAGGCCGAACAGCCCTCCCCCGGAGACGCCAAGTCGGGGACCTGCGGTCACGGCAATCTTCACGTGTCGGTCAACGCCTCCAACGGGGCCGCGGGTTCTTCGTATTACACGTTGACCTTCACGAACTCTGGCTCAGAGCCCTGCAAACTCACCGGGTATCCCTCGGTCAGTTTCATTGACGATTCGGGGCAGACCATCGGCTCGGCCGCGATGCCCGCGACGGACCTCGGCGGCACCGGGGCCACCCTTCAGCCGGGCCAATCGACCTCGGCCATCTTGCGGAGTACCCAACCCGAACTGTTCGGCCCCACGTGTCAGAAGACCAATGCCAGCGGGCTACGCATCGCCGCGACGGACGGCGGAGACTCCTTGGACGTTCCGTTCCCGTCGTCGGCCTGCGCCAACCCCGGAGTCTCCCAGCTATCGGTGAGCAAGGTCGGCGTCCAGGGCTGACGGCCTGCGCGTTTAGAGCGTGGTGGTGGACTCTTCGTAGGAGTACCGCGGCGAACGAGAGTATTCCGGTTCGACGCCCCGGCCGATGTTCACGACCACGACCGAGCTGAGGTCCTGGCCGGCCAGGAGGTCCTCGTCGACCCCGGCGGGATCGAATCCTGTCATCGGTCCCGCGGCCAGTCCCATCGCGCGGACCGCCATGACGAAGTAGCCGACCTGGATAAAGGCATTGTCACGGCCGGTGCTGGCGGCGAGCTCGGGGTTGTCCAGGTACATCTGTCCCATCTGGGGACGAGCGGGGAGGAACTGCTCGAATTTGTGGTGCCACTTGGTGTCCACAGCCAGGATCGCGACCAACGGCGCCGACTGGGTCTTGGGCTGATTGCCCGGCATCATGTGGCTCACGAGGCGATCGCGGGCCTCGCCGCGCTCGACCCACACCACGTGCAGGGGCTGCGAGTTGAAGGCGGTCGGGCCCATCTTGGTCAGTTCGTAGATCGCGCGCTTCTGCTCTTCCGTCACGTCGACGTCCTCGAAGGCGCTCACGGTGCGGGCGTTGAAGAGCAGGTCGGTGTCCTCTTGGGTCAGCTGGGTCTGCGTTGCGATGTCGGTCATTCCGCGTCCTTATGTCCGGATTCGGGCACCTCGCGCCCTGCGCGCGCGTGCCATTGCTTTACGGGTAAACCGAACGGCCCCGAATGTTATTCCTCCGGAGGCCCCGACGCGCCCCTGGATGTGACCAGCATCTCGTCGCGGCCCACCGCGTGGTGGCTTCGGGAAACACCGATCTCCGAGAAACGGCACAATGGGTTTCATGTCTTCCGCCCTTGAGCGCTTCGATCCGGCCACCCGTGAATGGTTCACGGGTGCTTTTCGGCGCGCTACGGCCGCCCAGGAAGGGGCCTGGAACGCGATCGCGGAGGGCCGGCACGCGCTCGTCGTCGCGCCGACGGGATCGGGTAAGACGCTCGCGGCCTTTCTGTGGGCCCTCGACAGGCTGGTCCTCGGCCCTGAACCCACCGGCGCGGATCCCGAACCGGTCCCCGCGGACGGCGAGCGCCGGAAACGCGCCCCGAAGCGCACCACCGTCCTCTACATCTCCCCGCTCAAGGCCCTCGGCGTGGACATCGAGCGCAACCTGCGATCCCCGCTCGTGGGCCTCTCCCAGACGGCCCGCTTTCACGGCCGCGAGCCCCGCGAGATCTCCGTGGGCATTCGTTCCGGTGACACCCCGGCCCGGGAGCGACGACGCCTGGTCACCGACCCGCCCGACATCCTCATCACGACCCCCGAGTCGCTGTACCTGATGCTGACCTCCAAGGCCAGGTCCACGCTCTCCGGGGTCGATACCGTGATCGTCGACGAGGTTCACGCCGTCGCCGGAACGAAACGCGGCGCGCACCTGGCGGTGTCCCTGGAACGGCTCGACCAGATCCTCCCCTCCCCCGCGCAGCGCATCGGATTGTCCGCGACCGTCGAGCCCGTGGATGCCGTGGCCCGGTTCCTGGGCGGAACCGCCCCGGTGAGCGTCGTCAAGCCGGCCATCGAGAAGGACTGGGACCTCACGGTCTCGGTGCCGGTGCCGGATATGTCCAACCTGACCTCGCCGGTGCCTCGCACGGATCTTCCGGCCCACCGGAGCGGTATCGACGCGGGGTCGGCCTCTTCCGGGACGGCGACGCTGGAGGACGCCCTGGGCCTGGACCTGGAATCCCCGCTCGCGGGAACCACGCCCGCAGCCTCGCCTCCGAGAAATCCGCCCACCGGAGAGACCCCGCATACGGTCGTGGCCTCAATCTGGCCGCACGTCGAGGAGCGGATCGTGGACCTCGTCGAGGCCAACCGGTCCACGATCGTCTTCGCCAATTCGCGTGGCCTCGCCGAACGGCTGACCTCGCGCCTCAACGAGGTCTACGCCTTCCGCGAGGAGCAACGCGGGAGCCTCCCACCGGAGCAAGCCGAGATGCCTTACTCGCCGCCGGCCCTGAATCACCTGACGAGCGGTACGGCCGCGCCCGAACTGGCCCGCGCGCATCACGGGTCGGTCTCCAAGGACCAGCGGGCCCTCATCGAGGAAGCGTTGAAGACGGGCCAGCTCCGATGCGTCGTGGCCACGAGTTCCCTGGAACTCGGCATCGACATGGGCTCCGTGGACCTCGTCATCCAGGTCGAGTCGCCGCCGAGCGTGGCGAGCGGCCTCCAGCGAGTCGGTCGCGCGGGGCACCAGGTCGGGGAAACCTCGCACGCGGTCATGTACCCCAAACACCGGGGAGATCTGCTCGCCTCGGCGGTCACCGTGGAGCGCATGCGCGCCGGGGCACTGGAGCCTCTTCACGTCCCCGCGAACCCCCTCGACGTGCTGGCCCAACAGACGGTGGCCGCGTGCGCGACCGGGCCGATCGACGTCGAGGCCTGGTTCGACGCCGTGCGCCACACGGCACCCTTCGCCGCGCTTCCCCGATCCGCCTTCGACGCCGTGCTGGATTTGCTCGCCGGCAAGTACCCCTCGGATGAATTCGCCGAGCTTCGGCCCCGGGTGATTTGGGATCGCGACGCCGGGACGCTCGAGCCTCGCCCGGGCGCTCAACGCGTGGCGGTTACCTCGGGCGGCACAATCCCGGACCGTGGGCTGTACCCCGTGTTCATCGTCGGCTCGGACGAGGAGAATCGCGGCCCCAAGCGGGTCGGGGAGCTCGACGAGGAGATGGTGTACGAATCCAGGAACGGCGACGTCATCGCCCTCGGCGCGACGAGCTGGCGCATCGAGGAGATCACGCACGACCGGGTCAACGTGACGCCCGCGCCGGGACAGGTCGGAAAGCTACCTTTCTGGCACGGAGACGGCCCGGGTCGACCCGTGGAGTTGGGCGCGGCCACCGGTCGCTTCACCCGCGAGCTGGCCACGGCCCTATCCGAGGGAGAGGAAGCCCAGGACGCCGCCCGGGACCGCCTCCTGGCCGCCGGGCTGGACGCGTGGGCCGCGGATAACCTGTGCGCGTACATCGCCGAGCAACGCGAGGCCACCGGCCAGGTGCCGAGCGAGAAGACCGCCGTGATCGAGCGTTTCCGGGACGAACTGGGCGATTGGCGCGTGGTGCTCCATTCCCCGTACGGCATGCCGGTGCACGCCCCGTGGGCGCTGGCCGTGGGGGCCCGCATCGACGAGCTCTACGGTCTGGATGGTTCCGCGATGGCCGCCGATGACGGCATCGTCTTGCGCATCCCCGCCATGGAGGATCAGCCTCCGGGCGCCGATCTCTTCCTTTTTGAGCCCGACGAGATCGAGGCCATCGTGACCGAGCAAATCGGTTCCTCGGCGCTGTTCGCCGCCCGTTTCCGCGAGTGTTCAGCGCGTGCGCTGCTGCTGCCGCGTCGCGACCCCGGGAAACGCACACCGCTGTGGCAGCAACGGCAGCGATCCGCGCAGCTGCTCGACGTCGCACGCCGCCACCCTCACTTCCCGATCATCCTCGAGACCGTCCGCGAGTGCCTTCAGGACGTCTACGACCTGCCGGCGCTCCGGAAGATCCACGAGGACATCTCGTCCCGACGCATTTCCGTGCGGGAGATCGAGACCGGCGAGCCGTCGCCCTTCGCCAGGACGCTGCTCTTCGGGTATGTCGGGCAGTTCCTCTACAACACCGATGCCCCGTTGGCCGAGCGCAAGGCGGCCGCGCTCTCCCTGGACCCCACGATGCTCTCCGAGCTCCTGGGCAGGGACGAATTGCGGGAGCTGCTGGACCCCGAGATCGTCCGCGAAACCGAGCGTCAGGTCCAGCGCCTGGCGGAAGGCCGGCAGTTGCACGGCGCGGAAGGGCTCGCCGACCTGTTGCGCATCCTGGGACCGCTCACCTCGGAAGAGGCGGCCGAGCGCCTGGAAGACGGCGAGGACGTGCACGAGTTCGTGGCCGATTTGTCCCGGGCATCCAGGGCGTTCACGGTGCGCGTCGACGGCCGGGAACGGATCGCCGCGGTGGAAGATGCTTCCCGGCTCAGGGACGGGCTGGGCATCCCCCTCCCCATGGGCATTCCTCACGCGTTCATCGAGCCGGTCGCGGACCCCCTGGGAGACCTGGTCTCTCGCTACGCCCGCACCCACGGGCCCTTCACGACGTCGCGGGCCGCGGCGGCGCTGGGGCTCGGAACGGCCGTCGTCGAGACGGTGTTGGCGCGGCTGGTGGCCGACCGCCGAGTCGCGCAGGGGCGATTCCTGCCGCCCGAGCTGCTCGCGGAGTCCCCGGAACCGGAATCCTCCGTGGAGTGGTGCGACGTGGGGGTCCTGCGAACGATCCGGCGGCGATCCCTGGCGAAGTTGCGCTCCCAGATCGAGCCGGTGGATCCCGCGACCTACGGCAGGTTCCTGCCTGCCTGGCAACACATCCGGGCCGAGGGCGCCCGGGAGGATCCGAGGGTCGACGACGCCGACGGCCTTCTGACCGTGGTCGACCAGCTCGCGGGGGTTCCGGTTCCCGCATCGGCATTGGAAACCCTGGTGCTCCCGGCACGAATCCGCGGCTATCGCATGTCCATGCTGGACGAGGCGATGTCCCGCGGCGAGGTGCTGTGGACGGGCGCCGGCACCATCACCGGCCAGGACGGCTGGGTATGCCTGCACCTGGCGGAATCCGCCGACCTCACGATCCCCGAGCAACCGCCGACGCGACGCGAAGACCTCAGCGAAGACGCGCGCGCGGTCTTCGACGCGATGGGCGACGGCGCGGATTTCCTGCCCCGCATCGCATCCCGCGCCGGGCTGAGCCTGGGCACCGCCGGGGAGGCCCTGTGGGAACTCGTGTGGGCCGGCCTCGTCACCAACGACACCGCGGGCCCCCTCCGGGCATACCTGGACGGCGGGTCCTCGGCTCACGCCCGGCCGAAGGCGCCGGGTCGCTCGCGATCCCGCGGGCGGCGAGGGGCCGGACGGATCACGTCCGCGCGGCTCGGGCGCGCCGCCTCGACCGGGCCGTCGATCGCCTCCGGCCTGGGCCCGGGGATCGGCGAGCCGGCGGATCTGACCGGGGCGATGACGGGCCTGTCCCCTCAACGAGAGCGCGAATTGAGCGGCCGGTGGTCGAGGGTCAGCTCCTATTTGGACGACGAGGCGCTCGACCCCACCGTTCGGGCCGTGGCCACGGCGCAGCTCATGCTGGACCGCTACGGCGTGCTGACCAGGGGCGCGGTGGCCCACGAGGAGTCCCCCGGCGGGTTCTCGGCGGTCTATCAGATCCTCACCGCTCAGGAAGACCAAGGCGAGGCCCGACGCGGCTACTTTGTCGAAGGCTTGGGCGGGGCGCAATTCGCGGCACCGTCGACCGTCGACCTGTTGCGAGCATCGAGCATCGACGATCAGCTGGAAGGCTCGGGTTCGGAGCCACGGTCCCCGGAGGTCCTCGTACTCGCGGCGAGCGATCCAGCGAATGCCTACGGTTCCACGCTCGCGTGGCCCGATCCGGTCGACCCGGAGCGGATACTCTCGGCGGGAGGAGAGGATCGGCGGGGAACCACCCGAGACGAGGCCGCTCCACGGCTCGCCCGCCCTGGTCGCAAGGCTGGCGCGCTGATCGTCCTCGTGGACGGACGCCCGGTGCTCTACGTGGAACGCGGCGGCAAGACGATGCTGGCCTTCTCCCCCCAAGCCTCGGACCTGGAGCTCGCGGGCCCCGCCGTGGCTTCGGCGGTCAGGCTGGGAGCGGTGGACAAGCTCGTGGTCGAGAAGGTCAATGGGGTGTCGATTCTCGAGCGGGGAACGCCGGACCGGGACGGCCAGCCGTCGCCCGTGAGCGCGCTCCGGGATGCACTCGTCGCGGCGGGCTTCTACACGACGCCGCGCGGGATTCGGATGAGGAAGTAGCGGCCTTTTCAAAGGCACCACGAATTCCCACCACGGAAGTATCCATATATTGAGATGCGCGTCCACCCAGTGAAAACCGCGGAGTAGCCTCAGACATCATCATTATTGGCAGCACCTTGATCTAAGGACTCACCATGTCTTCTGGACTTTTCCGCACCAAGTCCGTCGAGCAGAGCATCCGGGACACCGAAGAACCCGAGCATCAGCTCAAGAAAAACCTCGGCGCGCTGGACCTGATCGTCTTCGGCGTTGGCGTTAGCGTCGGTGCCGGCATCTTCGTCCTGACCGGACACGCGGCCGCGACGAACGCGGGCCCCGCGATCGTCATCTCCTTCCTGATCGCCGGTCTCGCCTGCGGCCTGGCCGCGGTCTGCTATGCGGAACTCGCCTCGACGGTGCCGGTCGCCGGATCGGCCTATACCTTCACCTACGCGACGCTCGGCGAGCTGGCCGCTTGGATCATCGGCTGGGACCTGATCCTCGAGTTCACGGTGGGAGCAGCCGCCTTGGCGACGTCGTTCAGCCAATATCTGGCCGTTCTCCTGGAGAACACGCCTTTTGCGATCCCGCCGGCCATTGCCTCCGTGGAGACCGGGTGGATCAACCTCCCGGCGCTGTTGTTGGTCGCGGGACTGACCGTCATCCTGATTACCGGAGTCAAGCTCTCCAGCCGCATTAACCAGATCGTCACGGGCATCAAGCTCCTCGTGGTCCTCGCGGTGATCGTGGTCGGCCTGTTCTTCGTGAAGGTCTCCAACTGGGTCCCGTTCGTTCCGCCGGCCCAGGGCGCGAGCGCCGAAACCGGCGGTGCCCTGCACCTGCCCCTCGTGCAGTCCTTATTCGGAATCGCCCCGAGCGTCTTCGGCGTCGGCGGAGTGCTCGCGGCCGCGGCCATGGTGTTCTTCGCCTTCATCGGCTTCGACATCGTCGCGACCACCGCCGAGGAGACGAAGAACCCGCAACGCAACCTGCCGATCGGCATCTTTGGTTCCCTCGCGATCGTGACCGTCCTGTACGCCGGCGTTTCCCTGGTGATCACCGGCATGCAGAGCTATCAGGACATCGATCCCGACGACGGCGCGCCCCTGGCCACCGCCTTCTCGAATAACGGCCTGCCGGTCATGGGACACATCATCGCGATCGGTGCCTGCATCGGCCTGATCGTCGTGACCATGATCTTGTTCCTCGGCCAGACCCGTGTGGGCTTCTCGATGTCGCGCGATAACCTGCTTCCCCCGGGGCTCGGCAAAACGCACCCCAAGTTCAAGACCCCGTACCGGTTCACGATGCTCGCGGGTCTCGCGATCGCCCTGCTCGCGGCCTTTGTCCCCTTGTCCAAGCTCGCGGACCTGGTCAACATCGGCACGCTGGCCGCGTTCGTTCTGGTCTCGGTGGGCGTGATCATCCTGCGTAAACGCCGCCCGGATCTCAAGCGCTCCTTCAAGGTGCCGTTCATGCCGGTCCTGCCGATCATCACGGCCATCATGTGCCTGTACCTCATGCTGAACCTCAGCCTGGAAACCTGGATCCGCTTTGTGATCTGGTTGGTGGTCGGCGTCGTGGTGTACTTCGCGTATTCCCGCCGGCACAGCCGCCTCGGCAAGAACGCCCACGAGGTCGAGTCCCGGCCAGCGGAGACGGCCCCCACGCCGTAGCCCCTCGGCCGCGATCACACGGCGTGCACCACATCGACGGATCGTGGTGCACGCCGTTGCCGTTTCCGGCTCGCGAGGGATTAGCGTGGAGCCATGACCGTCGATCAACCGTCCCGGACCGCCCCTACCCGTATCGCCGTCTGGCAGACCCCCGGAGCGCCGGGCGATGTCGAGGAGAACCTCGCCGAGCTGTCCCGGGCCGCGCAGCGCGCCTCGGAGGGTGGAGCGGAGCTGCTGCTGACTCCCGAAATGTTCGTCACCGGTTACAACATCGGCTCGCTCCTCCCCGAGCTCACGGATCTTCCCTTGACGGAGCGGGTCGGCGACGTCGCGCGGCGGCACCACATCGCCATCGCGGCCGGGCTCCCCCTGCGTTCCGAGGCCGGCATCACCAACAGCGTGGTGATCCTGGATCGCGACGGCCGCACGGTGAGCCGTTACGACAAGACGCACCTCTTCGGCGACCTGGACCGGGCGATGTTCGTCCCCGGCGACCGTCCCTCAGAAGTGATCGACTTCCTCGGGCTCACCATCGGCGCCCTCATTTGCTACGACGTCGAGTTCCCCGAGACCGTGCGCGACCTCGCGCTGCGGGGAGCGGACCTGATCCTGGTGCCCACCGCGCAGATGGCCCCCTATGCCTTCATCGCCGAACGCACGATTCCGTCGCGTGCCTGGGAGTCCCAGGTCTACGTGGCCTACGCGAACCACGTCGGCAGCGAATCGGACCTGACCTATGTGGGCCGGAGCAGCGTGACCGCCCCGGACGGGGAGATCCTGGCGATGGGCGGGGACGCATCCGAACTTCTCTTTGCCGACGTGGACTCCCGGCGGGTCGCCGCTTCCCGCCGGGACAACCCGTATCTGTCGGACCGACGCCCCGAGCTCTATGACTAAGCCACGATCGAGAAGCCGCCGCGGGCCCTCGCCCCGCGCGTCGGTGGTGGAGTCGCCCTGATGCGCCGCCGACGACCAACCTGCCCCGTTCCGCCCCGGGAGGGCGTGGCGCCCACGAGGATTCGCCTGCCCCGGGACGAACGCCACGAAGACCTCGCCCGATTCCTCACCGACCGCTTTGCGCCGCACGATGCCGCGGCCACCTCCGAGCTCTTGGCCCGCGGCGACGTGTACGGTCCCGACGGCCACCCGCTCGATGCCGGCGCCCCCTACGAGCCCGGATCTCACGTGTGGGTCTTCAGGCCCCTTCCCGAGGAACCCGATCTGCCCGACGACCTCCCGATTCTGTACGAAGACGAGTACCTGCTCATCGTGGACAAGCCTCACGGCCTGCCGGTCACGCCGCGCGGTGGCTTCGTCCGGCAGACGGCCGTGACCAAGCTGAGGCTTAGCACCGGAATTCGGCAGCTCTCTCCGGCCCACCGGCTCGACCGGCTCACCGCCGGGGTCCTGCTCTTCGCCAAGACACCCGAGGCCCGGGGACCGTTGCAGGGGCTCTTCGAGCTCCAGCAGGTCAAGAAGTCCTACGAGTTGATCGCACCGCTCACCGCCGCCCGGGCAGCGGGTCCCGCCGTACCCGACGGAATTCCTCGGGCTCCCGAGGAACCGTTGACGGTCCGGTCCCGGATCGTCAAGGACCGGACCTCGCTCCAAGCCCGAGAGGTGCCGGGGGCGCCCAACGCCGTCACCGGCGTCGTCCTGATCGACGAGATCCCCGGGACCGGTCAGGGCCTCTACGGCGCCTATCCCCTCTCCGGCAAGACCCACCAGATCCGGGTTCACATGGCCGCCCTGGGCCGCCCGATCCTGGGCGATCCGCTGTATCCGGAGATCGACTCTGAGGCGCTGGCCAGTGCGAGCACCCGGTTGCGGCTCCTGGCGCGGGAGATACTCCTGCGCCACCCGTTCACGGGTGAGCCCCTGTGCGTCCGCTCAGACCGTACCCTGGAGGAGAGCACGAGGAACGACGGCGAACCAGCCTGACGAACCACCGACAGGGAGAATTCATGAGCAACGACCCGATCGCACCCCAGACAACCCGCAGCGCCCGCCGCCAACAGGCCGCGGGCGGCCGCACCGAGGCCTATTCATCGGCCCGCCAAGACCGCGCGGAGAAGGCGCTCAGGGCAGAGCGTGCTTCCTTTTCCGTGCACCGGTTGTTCCTCCACCGCGTCGGCGGTATCCCCGGAACCCTCATCGGCGAGAGCACTCTTCCCCCGCGCAAAGGTTTCACCAAGCGCCTGACCCAGTGGAACTACTGGTGGCAGGCGCAGCTGCTGGATGCCCTGGTGGACGCGGGCGAGCGCTACGTCGCCGACGGCAGGATCTCCGAGGCGGAACGGGTCATGGACCAGAGCCACCGATTGCTCAGGGGCATCCGCATCCACAATTTCGGGACCTACGTCAATTCCTTTTACGACGACATGGCCTGGCTAACCCTCGCGGCCGGCCGGCTCAACGATCTCTCCCACGCCGTGCGCGGCCGCGGGTCCGACCCGGCCCAGGAAGCCGGACGGGCCCTCTACCCCCAGTTGCGCGCGGCCGTGACCGACGAGGCCGGCGGCGGCGCCTTCTGGTCCAAGGCCGAAGACTTCAAGAATTTGCCGGCATCCGGGCCGATCGCGATCGCGCTGGCCCGCGCCGGAGAGCAGGACCAGGCGGCCGCGTTGACCCGCTGGTTCCGTGACCGGCTGTGGTCCCCCGAGAAGGGCTACGTCGACGGCATCAAGCTCGAATTGCAACGCAATGGCACCCGGCAAGAGACCCTCGAGGAGAGGGCGTTCTCCTACAACCAGGGCGTGGCCATCGGCGCTCACCTGGAGACCGTCGGCGGCGACGTCAAGCACCTCGAGGACGTCATCCGACTGGTCAACGAGAGGTTCACGCGAACCCACACCGAGGAGGGCACGGAATTCCGTGTCCTCGATACCCGGGGCTCGGGCGACGGCGGGCTCTTCGCCGGGATCCTGGCCCGCTACCTGGCCCGGGCCGCCTCCGACGCCCGGGTCGAGCCGAAGGCACGGCACCTCGCGAGGGACCTCGTCGTGGCGACCGCCGAGCTGTTGTGGGCCGGGCGTCGTGAATTCGACCCGGATCTGCCCCTCAACGAGCCGGGTGTGGACGTCACCGAGATTCGCGGGGAATCGGTGGTTCTGTTCTCCCCCGACGCGACCCGCCACAGCTCGGAGACGCTCGGCTCGGGCGCCCGCGTCGAGCTGAGCACCCAGATCCAGGCGTGGACGATCCTCGAGGCGGCATACCGCCTCGCCTAGCCGATGCTCGGTGGGTGGTGGTTCGTCGGCCTCCACCCGCCGAGGGTTCAGCGGGTAGCCGAACACGCCCCCGCAAGGACGAAAAGGCTGGGATTTCTGACCCCGGGTGCGATAGAACCGAGGCATGAGCAGAGTACGCACACCGGATCCCACGCCGGGATGGCTCTCGGACGAAGAGCTTGCCCAGGCCCGCCAGCAGCTACCGATGGTCTATGTCCAGGCGATCCCCGTGACGCTCGACCCCCTGGGGTGCGTCAGCGAAGTCGGGCTTCTGTTGCGCCCGAATGACGAGGGAAGCATGGTCAGGTCTTTCGTCTCGGGACGCGTGCACTACCGAGAAACCGTCCGCGCGGCCCTCCTCCGCCACCTGGAGAAAGACCTCGGTCATCTGGCGATGCCTCAAATGCCGGCGTCGTTGACACCCTTCACGATCGCCGAGTACTTCCCGCATCCCTCCCAATCGGGCTTGACCGACGACCGCCAGCACGCCGTCGCCCTGTGCTACGTGATTCCGGTCAATGGCGACTGCGAGCCCCGCGAGGACGCGCTCCAGCTGTCGTGGCTGACCCCGGAGGAGGCGCTGCGCGACGAGGTCCAGGAAGAGTTCGAGGGTGGAAGCGGCGACCTCGTGCGTCGGGCGCTGGCCTTCGCGGGATGGGGACGCTGCTGAGGCGGACCCGGGTCACTGACCCGCCGAGTCGGAGCAACTAGTATGGGTCGGGTGCCCAACACTACTTTTCCCAATCCCCAGTTCGGCTTTAAGGTCGGTTCCCGCCTGACCGAAACGGCAGGAGGCGACTCCTCGCGTGCCGCGCGCGACCGCAATAACGGCGGGGAGTTCCTCGGCCGCACCGGCGTGATGTCCACGCCGCACGGCGAGATCCAGACGCCCGCGTTCATCCCCGTCGGGACCAAGGCGACCGTCAAGGCCGTCCTCCCGGAGGCCATGAAGCAGCTGGGCAGCCAGGCGCTTCTGGCCAACGCCTATCACCTGTACCTTCAGCCCGGCCCGGACGTTCTCGACGCCGCGGGCGGGCTCGGCCGCTTCATGAACTGGAACGGCCCCACCTTCACGGACTCGGGAGGCTTCCAGGTCATGTCCCTGGGGTCCGGGTTCAAGAAGGTCATCGATATGGGCACGGTGGCCGGCACGACCGGTGCCGACGGTCGCCCCGTGGGGGACGACGACGTCGCCGCCGGCAAGGAGCGCATGGCCCACGTCGACGACGACGGCGTGACCTTCAAATCCCACCTCAACGGGGACCTGCACAGGTTCTCCCCGGAAATCTCCATGGGCGTGCAGCACCGGATCGGCGCGGACGTCATGTTCGCCTTCGACGAGCTGACGACCCTCTACAACTCCCGCGGGTATCAGGAAGAGGCGCTCGAGCGCACGCGGTTGTGGGCCCTTCGATGCATCGCGGAGCATCAGCGGTTGACCGAGGAACGCTCAGACAAGCCGTATCAGGCCCTCTTCGGGGTAATCCAGGGCGCCCAGTACGAGGATCTGCGGCGTAAGGCGTGCCGGGACCTCGGCGACATGGATTTCGACGGCTTCGGCCTGGGCGGGGCCCTGGAAAAGGAGAATCTCGGGACCATCGTGCGCTGGTGCAACGAAGAGCTCCCGGAGAATAAGCCTCGCCACCTGCTGGGGATCTCCGAGCCCGACGACATCTTCGTGGCCCTGGAAAACGGCGCGGACACCTTCGACTGCGTGTCCCCGACCCGCGTGGCCCGGACCGCCGCGGTCTACTCCCCGGACGGCCGCTTCAACGTCTCGAACGCTCGCTTCAAAACGGACTTCACCCCGATCTACGATGGGTGCGACTGCTATACGTGCACGCACTACACCAAGGCTTATCTGCACCACTTGTTCAAGGCGAAGGAACGGCTCGCCGCAACCCTCGCCTCGATCCACAATGAGCGTTTCATCGTCCGGATGGTCGACACCGCCCGCGAGACGATCGCCTCGGGCGAGTACTTCCAGTATCGGGACGAATTCCTCGGACGCTACTACGCCGGAAAGGCCAAGAATTGAGCATCCTGACCACGGTCCCCGCGGACCAGGTCGTGTCCGTCTCGGGCGACGTGCCCGCGCCGCCGCAAGACGTCTTCACCGCGTTCACCGATCCCCTCCGCCTGGCCGGATGGTACGGCCCCGAGGGGTGGATCGTGCCTGTTCACACGGTTTCCATCGACCCGACGCCGGGCGGGATTTTTCGCCTGGCCATGGTCAATCACGCGCAACCGAACGAGGCCGTGCCCTTGTATTCGACGTTCGTGAGCGTCGTCGAGGGCGAGCTCCTGGAGCATCGCGAATCGCTTCCGGGGCCGAACGGCGAGGCCAGCGATGCGACCGTGCTGCACCGCATCGAGTTCCTCCCCCGCGAGGTAGACGGCGCCGACGGCACCCGGGTGGTCGTCAGCCAGGGCCCGCTGCCACGGGAAATCCACGCGACGGTCGTCGACGGATGGCGATCCGCCCTGTCGGAGCTGGCCCGGGCGACCGTGTCCGAGCAGAGGGTCAGGGCCTCTCGCTGAGGCCCTGACCCCGTCGGGGATCCTGGGCCTCATGCCGTGGGCCGTCGTGTCCTTGACGGCGACGCTTCGCCTCGATCACGCGGATCTGACGCGTTTCCGGGCTGTCGTTGCCGGTCAGGACGTTGCCCTCAAACTCTCCGGCCTTGCCGTCCTCGTACTGCTCGGCCTCGGCCTGCTCCTGCTCCGCGTACTTCTTCTGGCGGCTCCGAACCCACAGGTGTCCGGCCGTGTACAGCAGTAGGCCGATGACCAGCCAGACGAACTCCAAGATCAGGTCGCCCGTGACGGACGCGTCCGGCAGGTACACCTGCAACCGCATCGCGCCGAGGGCGGCCGAGCTCGGGACCAGGTGGTTCAGCACGGTGAACACCTGTGGCGCCATGTCCAGCGGTAACAGCAGGCCCGAGCTGGGGACCCCACACATCACGAACAGCGGCAGGGATATCGTCATGACCGATCCCCTCAGGAACAGCGCCCCGCCCAGTGTGAAGAACTGAATGGTCAGCGACGTCAGGAACAAGATTCCCCAGACCGTCCAGGGAGCCCCGGGATCCAAGAAATGCACCACGTGCACCGAGATCAGGTACTGCAAGAACGTATTGGCCGCGGCGACACCGATGACCCAGATGACGCGTCGTCCCCAGTGCCACGCGCGTCCGACCAGGCCGATCATCATGCCGGCCAGATTCGAACCGACGATCCCGCCCATGCCGAGGTACATCAGGGACATGCCGAATTTGTCGTTCTGCGTGGTCGGCGCCAGGTCGACCTTTTCCATGGGGGCGCCCTGGGTCAGGGTGCTCACGAGCTTCTGGGCCGCGGTTTCGGCCTGCATGCCATTGCCGGTCGCGACGAAGAGCACCGAGGACGAGGGCGACTCACGCTCGGAAATCCCCTCCGCGGCCGACGCCGGGACGTACGCCGCGCGGGCCTTGTTCTCCAGAACGTCTTGGCGGGCGTCGTCCGCGGTCTTGACGGTCTTGACCTCGTAGGCGTCCTCCGGGAGGCCCTCAAGGGCCTCCGCCAGCTGGGTCGAGGAGGAATCGGCCGCTACCACGTCGATCTTCATGTGGTTCGGGGACGGCGCGTGCACGACCCCGATATACATCAACGGCAACGCGATCGTGACGATGATCGGCAGCTTGAAGGCGTGAATGAGCCCGCGACGATTCTGCATCTGCTCGTCGTTGACCGACCTTCGGCTACCGAAGAAATGCCGGAAGCCCGGCGAGGAGTAGCCACGGCGTACGTGACGGCCCATCGCATCCGCCGGGGCAGAGGGGTCGAGATCGGTCTCGAAGGACATCGCGTCCGCGTCCTGGGGCGCCGGGCGCTTGAGGAACGACGCCGCCAGAAGGATCAAGGCCAGGAAGAACCAGAGCAGCAGCGTGATGAGTGACGCGCTGAGCGGGGCCTCGGGGAAATACAGGATCCGACGCAGCGCCTCCATGAGGGCGGGGGTGGGCAGGATCCGGTGCAGGCCCTGGAAGACCGAGGGCACCAGCTCGATCGCCATCCCCGCACCGGAGGCGGGAATTCCGAGAAGGACCAGCAGGAACATCGTCGGTAACGCCATGTACAACCCGATGAGTCTCATGCCGCCGGTGTGGAACAGCATCACGGTGAAGGACATGAAGGCCAGTAGGAGGTATACGGGCAAGGCGTGCTCGGTGAAGGCGCCGTGGATTCCGTAGGCGATGAACGTCGGGATCGTCGCGTAGAACAGCGCCATGACGCCCATGATGGAGATCGCCACCTTGCCGCTGAGCTTGGCCAGGTTGCTTCTCAGCCCGACGGCCGTCATGAACCCGGCCAAGAGCACCGGCAGCCCCATAAACATCAGGGAGGTCCCCATGCCGTCGTTGGCCGGGGGCGGCACGAGGTCCTCGACCGTGGGCTTGGGAACCTGATCCGGGTTTTGATACTTCCCGGTCTGCGTGAGGACCTGAGGGGCCACCTTGTCCAGGTAGCCTTCGGCGAACTGGGAGGCGCTCGTGGACCCCATCGTGGCCACGTATTCCGTATTGGTCTTCGGGTCCCAGGCCGCGCGGATGTTGAGGGATTCGATCTCGTGCTTGGCGTCGTCCACGGAACCGACGGCCTGGACGTCGTACGCCTCGCCGGCCTTCGCGTCGAGCTTGGTCGCGAGTTGCTGCGTCTGGGTGTCCGAGCCGACGATCCCGATCTTCATGCCGTGCGGTTCGGGGGAATGCATGCTGAAGCCGTAGATCAGCGGGAACATGATGGTCAGGAACATCGGGAGGACGATCGAGAACTTGAGGACCTTGCTGGCCCCGCTCTTAATTCCCGACGCGTTGAATCGAGGGGCACGAGGCATCAGGAGACCTGCTTTCTCTGATGATTGCGGCGGAGGAGGGGTATGGCTTGGGTATCGGCGTCGCGTTCGGCACGGTTACGGAAGATCAGCACCAGCACAAAGCCCACGGCGGCGCCGATGGCCGTTTCGGCGAGGCGGGCCGTGAGGATCTGTTCCGGGGCGGATGGTTGCGCGAGTTGCACCATCATGAGCGCCAGCGGGGTCACGAAAAGCATCGCGAAGGCATAGTTGCGCATCACGAACGCCTCGGCGAGGAACTGGAGGATAACGACCCAGACCGCCATCTGCCACTGGTGCAGGTCCGACGAGAGCAGGAAGGCCGTCACGAAGACGCCCCCGAAGGTGCCGACGATGCGCTGAATGCACTTATACAACCGGGCCGTGACGCTCGGTTGGGCGATCGGGGCGACCGCGGCGACCATCGCCCAGTAGGAATGGCTCAGCCCGGACAGCTGCCCGAGGACACCGGCGATGGTCGCGGCGCCGAAGAACAGCAGGCCGTGGCGGAGGATCTGGGCCCGGGACTGGCCGTGGTGCGCGGGCACCGGAACGACGTGACCGCGTCGCCCCTCCCCCATGAAGTACCCGAGCATTCCGGCCAGCACGGACCAGATGACCGCTCCCAAACCGGCGATCATCGCCAGGGCGATCGGTGGAGGAGAATGCATCGAGCCGACCGCCCCGGAGGCGAAGATGAAGAAGAGTCCCCCGGGCGGCCTCAGCGTCAGGACGATCGCCAGGGACGCGCCGATTCCACCGACGAGCGCGACCACCGGGATCATGAGCCAGGGACCGGCCTGCAGGTGGGAGAGTGCCAAGCCCACCAGGAGCGCCATGAGCAACATCAGGCCCGCGGTGCACTGGTGCCGGAAACGATCGGCGAAGGGTTCCTGCCGGGCGTAGATCGAGGTGAAGGCGCCGAAGGACACAAAAATCGCCAGGTCGGCCCGGCCGAGGAGCAAAACGGTTGCCAAGGGAACGGCCACGCTCGCCGCAATTCGTATCGCCGGGATGTGATCGGACTTCGATGGGGCGAAAGAAACGATATTGCGGAAATGGCCGTTGGACACTGTGACGGTGGCTCCTTGGGGTCGCGGGCGGGGTTCACGGTGTGCGCCGACCGCTGGGATCGTCCCCCTGGGGGAAGGAACGCATCCGCGGACCATCGTGATTTCTGCCGGCCTCGGGGCGGTCGCCGTTGCGTACCAGCGCCCGGCCCTGAGGACGCCGCGACATTGCGGTTCCCGGCAGGTGGCGGACAGGCCACACCTTGCTTAATAGTAAGCCTACTCCCCGGGACGGGCGGAGGATCCTTGTAACTTGGAACGTATGACCGACCGCACCCGCCTGCATGACGACCCGCTCGAGCTGTGGCGATCCCTGGCACAGCTGAGCCCCCGGGTCCTGCCGCGCCCGCGGCCGGCGGAGCGTCGCCTTACGGTCAAGGACTACCTGCCCGGGCATGCCCTGCCGTGGGAGCCCTCCTCGGGCCACGTCAGCTACGACCGCACGCGCTCGTGGCGCCACGTCGTCTATGCCGGGGTGGTCCCCTACGGTCGCCTGATCGCGCACGCGGACCTGGCCCCGCGGGACGCCGCCCCGGGATTGCTCACCGCCCTCTTTGCCGTGCGCGTCGCCGAGGACGGCCGCGTCATCCCCGACAGCCTGGAGCTGTCTCGCGCCGCCTGGGCGGTCTCCTCTATCGCTCGCCCGGACTCTGTCCCCGGCTCGTACAGGGCAGCGACCGAACTGTGGCGGCAGGGGCTGTTGGATCTGTGGCGGGCCCGCCGCGTCGACATCCGCGGGGTGAAGTATCCGCGGTTGCCGGGAGACGTCGAGCAAGACCACCCCCTGGACCACGACGACCTCGCGGCGGCCGTGGCACACACCCGGGAGGTCTTTGGCCTGGCCGACCTGCTGGCCTCCGGAGCGCAGGGCGTGCCGACGCGCATCGTGAGCCGCCTGGCGCCGCGTTCGGTTCAGGCCGGCGACGGTTCCCTTCTGAACCATCCGGCCGCGGAAGACCTCGATCTGGCCACCGAAACCACCCGCTACCGCCAAGCGGCGGCCGGTCTCCTCGGCATCGATGCGGCCGAGACCTTCGAAGACGTCGGCGAATCGAGGGAAGCGCTGTACTACGCGCTGGCCCCGCAGATGCTTCCCGAGGGGATTTCTCGACGCGAGCGCTCGACCGTGGCCACCCAGTTTGCGGTCAACGCCGCGATCAACGACCTGGCGGGAACCGAGGGGCTCTGGTGTTGCCCGGAGGAGACCTCCGCGGGCGTTCCCGAGCCTCGGTGGGTCGACGACATGCTGGCGGGCCTGGTCACCCGCCGCGCCGAAGCGTTGGCCTCGATCCCGGATCCCGCGGAAATCTTCGATCCCGAAGCCACAGAATGGTCTCCGACCCGAGAGATTCACCTGCCCCACCCCGACCTCGAGGACCACGAGGTCATTCGGTCCGCGCCGTTGCGCTCGGGTGGCGTGGGGCCCAGCGGAACCCCCGCATTCGTCCAGTTGCTTCCCGGCATGGAGGAATTCGAGCCCTTTCGGGGAATGCCGGCCGGCCAGCCGTTGGACGCCGTCGCGGCGATCGACGCCGTGCTCAACCGGTTGGGGCACGCCCGGTCCACCATGACGCCGCAGGACTATGAGCGCTGGGATGCGGCGGCGGAATCGATGCAGGACAGCATCGCTGCCGTCCGGACTCTCGTCGCCGAACGGCAGCGCTATCACGAGGCCGTACCCATGCTGTTGCGGACCGAAGGCGTCATCTCGGACCTCGCGGAGGCCTTGGCTGAATCGATGACCGAGATCTCGGACATGGAGGCCGAGCTCGAGGAGCTATCCCGGGCCAACGACCGGGCGCGGCGTCGTTCCAAGGTGTGGAACGACCGGATCGCCGCCCACCTGCGCGAGGAGCCCCCGATGCTCTGGAGGTTCGCGACGTTTGGCCGGGCCCGGATGCCGTGGCGGCAGCGGCTCACTCACCTGCGCCGGGAACAGTCCGAGGCGCAGGCGGAGGAGCAGGGCGCGCAGGCCGCCGTCGATCGCGTGCACCGCGACCTTCGGCAGATGCGCGAGGCCCACGAGTCCCTGCGCGACGACCTCGAGGAGAATAAGGCGACGGTTGCGTCGTTGCGCGAAGAACTCGCGGCCTATCCCCACCCTGACCACGCGATGGATCAGGACTGGCTGGCCGGCGACTGGCACGACCGCGCCCTGGCACCGTGGCTGGACGACGAGCTCCAGGATGCCCGGTACCTCGCCTACCGTCATGCGCTGACCATGCATTCCGTGGCAATCAATGGCCTTCCCCGCGAGTTTCGTGAGGGGCTGCTCGCGGCCCGAGACCTGCTGTGCGGGCATCCCGGCAAGGACCCGCAGGCCGTCCGGGGAGCCTGGCAGATCCTCGGAATGGTGTTCCCGCAGGTCATGATCGAGGCGGAGCTGCTTCCCGGGATCTGCCGGAGCCTCGGTGAGTCGCGATTGGGGTGGGTAATCTACTCCGACGCCGACCGGCTTCGCGGCGGCGTCGCCTACGCGGGTTTGCTCCACGCGACCCGCGGTGTGCTCTTCGCCCAGCCCGACGACCTCGTGGCCTCCGCCACGGCGGTTCAGGCGGAGGACGACGCGGTGCAGCGCTACGACGCGCCGTACATCCTGCCCCCGACGGCCGTCCAGCGGTCCTTGGCCGAGGCGACCTCGTGCTCTCTTCGGTGGACCCCGGACCAGACGACCGCCTACGGTCTGGCATCGCGGGCCTCGAAATACACCCCGACGGCTCCCGCCGAGATCACGCTCGGCCGCGACACCCCGGAGCAACCGCTTCCCTTCTCCTCCTGACCAGGAGATATGTCGGTAAAATCGGTCAAGCGTGCACCGCCTGAGCTGTCACGCGCCGCCCACCCATCTTCGCGCTAAGGAGCTCCATGGACAGTACCGGTCAGCCGTACCTCCGGGCCCTCAGCGCCGAGGCACCGGGCCCGTGGCGTTCGATCTTGGGCCACTCCCCGTTGTATTGGGCCGGCCTGTTGGTGATCTGGACCATCGGAATCCTCGGCCGGTTCTCGGGCGCGCAATCGGTGTCCTCGGCAGGGTTGCACGAGGTGGCACCGACCATCACGTTTGTCACGTGGCTGGTTCTGCTGATCTATACCGGCTTCCTGATCCTCGCCGCCGTCCGCCCCAGCCTGTCCGAAACCCCCGGTCCCGGAATCGCCCAGAGGGTCCTGCGGGCCATCGCTCCGGCCGGCCTCGCCGTGGTGTTCTGCGCGCTCATTCAGGCGGGCCTGGTGGTGATCGCGGCGGTCGATCGAGGCACGAATCCCGGCATGTCGCCGTTGTGGAAGGTCGCGCTGTTCTACGCTGCCGAGGCGGCTGCGGGCGTCGCCGCGTTCTGCGCGCTGTTTTCGCTCATCGCGGTCGCTTTTTCACGGGTCGGAAGCTGGTGGCTGTACGGCCTTTACTCCTGGGTCGCCTACGCCGTCGTCGACCGCATCCAGCGTTACGCCACGTTTGTGCCTTTGCCGGGAACCGATGGCGCGGAATTCCATTCCGGCCTGGACTTTGGTCGTGCCTCGGCGTCCAACGTGTATATCAACGCCTTCCCGGGCAACGTCGCGGCAGTCGTGCCGCAGCGGCCGGGCCAGGTGCCACCGTTTGCCAATATCGAGGTCAGCAACGTGTGGATCAATCTCTGGATCCTCCTCTTGTGCACCGTCGTGCTGATCGCCGTGGTCGTCGTATCTGCCTCCCGCACACGAGCCCGCGTGCGACGGGGAGAAGAGCCGCCGCGGGCCCGACCAGATGGGCGTTTCCACACGTCCGGTCCCGATTCCGACGAATCGCTCATTCCCTGGGACAGGCTCGACGATCCCCGGGGCTCCCGTAGACTTGGGCCGTGAATTATTCGCTCCTGAACATCCCCGGCGTCCCTCCGTGGGTCGACACCACGCTCGTGGTGATCGACATGCTCATACGCATCGTCGCCCTGTGTTGGATTCCGTATAACCGGAAACCTTCCGTGGCGTTGGGGTGGCTCATGGCGATCTTCCTGATCCCTTACGTGGGGCTCGTGGCCTTTTTGGTCATTGGTTCGACGTACCTGCCGCGCGGTCGTCGTGAACGCCAGACGCACATGAACGACCTGATCCGAGAGCAGCTCGGCGATCAGCCGATTCTGGGTGAATGTAAGCACCTCCGCGAGATGGACCTCGCGGCCGCCAAGCTCAACTACAAGCTCGGTGCCCTGCCCATGGCGGGCGGTAACCAGCTGAAATTCCTGCACGACAATCACGAGGCCATGCGCGTCATGGCCGAGGCCGTGGACCAGGCCAAGGAATACGTGCATTTCGAGTTCTACATCGTGGCCTACGACGCATCGAGCGCTCCCCTTCTGGACGCGCTCTTCCGGGCGCACCGCCGCGGCGTCAAGGTGCACATCATGGTCGACCAGCTCGGCTCGGCCGGATACCCCGGGTACCGCGAGCTCGTGAAGCTCCTGAATTCCTCGGGGGTCTCCTGGCGCAGGTCCCTGCCGATCCGGCCCTGGCGGGGCGAATACCAGCGGCCCGACCTGCGAAATCACCGCAAGATTCTGGTGATCGACGGCGAGCTCGGCTTCTCCGGGTCCCAGAACGTCATCGACCGCTCGTATAACAAGCGCGCAAACCTGCGGAAGAAGCTGGCGTGGAAGGACCTCATGCTTCGCGTGGAAGGTCCCCTGGTCGACGAGCTGAACGCGCTGTTCATCTCCGATTGGTACTCCGAGACCGGCGACCTGCTCCTGGACGAGATCGACCAGGAGCTACCCGCGGTGGACTCCGGAGTGATGGCCCAGGTGGTTCCCTCCGGTCCGGGGTTCGAGACCGAGAACAATCTGCGATTGATCAACCACCTGATCTACAACGCCGAGCGGCGCATCGTGATCTGTAGCCCCTACTTCATCCCGGACGACTCGCTGAAGATGGCGCTGACGACCGCGGCCCAATCGGGAATCGAGATCCACCTGATCGTCTGCGAAAAGGGCGACCAGTTCATCGCGCATTACGGCCAACGTTCCTATTACGAGAACCTGTTGCTCTCCGGGATCTCGATTCACCTGTACCCCGCGCCGACCGTGCTGCATTCCAAATTCATGCTGATCGACGACGACGTCGCCTTCATCGGCTCGTCCAACATGGATCAGCGGTCCTTCGCCCTCAATCTTGAGGTGTCACTGCTCTTCCTGGACAAGTCGGTCGCCGCGGAGCTCGAAGAGGTGGCCGACGCGTACCTCGACGAATGCTTCGAGGTTGAGTACGACGAGTGGTGCCAGCGTCCGCTCCACACGAAGGCCGTGGAGAACGTCTGTCGGCTGACCTCGGGGCTGTTGTAATCGAGTGGTCCCGCCGCGGTCCTAATCCAGTTGGCCGTGGCGCCAGGCCGATGCCGCGGATTCGAGTTCCTCGGCGGTGGTGATGAGTTTTCGGGCGGCCCGGGTGAGGCGGTTGCCCACCGTCGTGGATCCGGGCGTCGACTCGAACTCGCCGGCGCGGCGTCGGCCTTCCTCTCCGACCGCCTGCACGACGACGTCGGCGTGGTCGGCGGCCACGGCCTGGCCGAGCGCGACGACCCGGCAGAATGCCCCGAAACGCTCCAGGGCGACATCGAACTCGCCCGTGTAAGCGCCGGTCAAGATCAGGTCGATGGTTCGGCAGAGTTCGTCCGCGCCGGGCGGGTCGGCGACGCCGGCCACCACTCGGGAGACCTGCGCGTTGTCCTGACCGAGGTGGTAATACCGGCTGATGGTCTCGGGGTTGCGCCGGACCGTGTCCCGCAGCGCGTAGATGCGCCAGAGCGCGCCGGGCAAGGAGACGCCCGGGGCTTCGGCCCACATCTCGGCGATCGCGTCCAGACCGTAGTGGTCAGTGAAGTCGACGAGACGCGCGGTCACGCCGGGGTCGCTATTGGCGCGCCCCTGTGAAAGCAGCGCCCACGCGGAGGAATGCGCGGCCTGGGAGACGACCTCGGGGTCGACACCCCCGTCGAACTGCTCAAACATCCCCGGTGAGAACTTCACGGGGCTGTGGTGCCGTGCTGGCTGATTCGATCCGGACATGCGCCTAGTCTAGGACCCCGCCGATGCGTCGATCCGTGGGCACCATCACGGGTTCGCCACACGGAAACTCCGGCGATCCCGCTCGGCGGCCTCGGGCACCATGAGTCCCGTCACGGAGCCGTCGATGAGTTTCTGCCGATCCCGCGGGATGTTGTAAGCTGGACGAGCTTGGGCCACGCGCGAGTTGACAGCGCACGGTTCAAGAAGGCGCCTTTAGCTCAGTTGGTAGAGCATCGGACTTTTAATCCGTGGGTCGTGGGTTCGAGCCCCACAGGGCGCACCGTATGGGAAGACCCCGTTCCGGCTTCGGCTGGGGCGGGGTTTTCTGCGTCGTTGGCCATGATCAGTTGCGTCGTCGCGAGATCGCCGCGCTACACACTGATCGCCGGGACGGGGATTGGCTGACGATCACTGGTAATGGCGGGGCCACTCGATTGGTGCCGGTTCACCCTATTCTGGTGCCGTATCTAGATTTGAAGGTCACCGGATGGTATCTCCCGGGCCGGCTTGAAAGGCACCGGAGCGCCGACTTCGTGGGGAAACGGATCTCGCTACGGCTGGGGCCTGATGATGCGGGGCATCAGCTGCGGCTTCGGTACGTGACGGCGACTTACGCGGCGACCCGGGATCTACGGGCAGTGCAGGAGCTCTTGGGGCATGCAGACGTATCGACGACGCAGACGTATGTGGGGGTTGATGAGGACTAGCTGATCCGCACTGTAGCCGTCCTCCCATGGCATACGGCTTCTATGGTTAGGGAATAACGATGACATGGAACTAACCAAGAAATCGCGGGCCCTTCCCGGTCAGCTCCGTCACCTTGGCACATGTATTGGCCTCTTGAACAACAAATTTGGTGTCCTTCATTACTACAAATCGTCTGGACGATGATATGTTGAGAAGGTCTAACTACGGCCAGGATTGGTGAAATAACATGAACTGGAAAAGCTGTAAGGTCTTACTCGTCGCGGCGACTTTTGCGATGTGTGCATCTGGGTGCTCCGAAAACTCACCCAGCACTCCGCCATCCCCTTCGAATCAATTGTTCTCCGATCAGAAAACTGAAAATTATTCCATGAGTTTTACAGGGAACTTCCCCACGGAGGCACCAGATGCAACAGCGATTGCATCTGATGCCTCCGGCAAGGGACCGTTTTCTGTGGGCATCGCTTGCGACGGCGGCGGCTCCCTGAATTTAAAAATCGATAACTCCACCAATCACAAAATAGACTGTGACGGATCAAAGAATAAAATCGATGGGATTCAGAAGGTAGCCTTGGCCGGAGGAGTCAAGCTTAAGATCTCTTCAGACAAGCAAGACGGTGCCTGGAAGATACAGCTCATTGGAGCCAAACCTTAGACGTTCTCCACCTGACAAGCTACTCCCGTAGGAATAAAGGCTGACCCTGGCTGCCTGCCCGTCTCCACCCCAGCAACACGAGTTACGTACGTGTACTGGACGAATACACCCGAGGGGTGCATCACGAGCTGGGTGCCTCCAGTGGGGTTCCCATGACAAGTCCAGGTCTGGTTAACGGACTCGCTATAGCTACCGCCAATGGCTGCATTGATTTCGCCAAAATCTGCGCCGGCTTCACCGCTGATGGTTGCTGAAATTTCTTGCGACACCGAGATGTCGCACCCACCGTCGCCTGTATTACTACGACAGGTACCAATCACATCTGGTGATGAAACCCCTTCTTGAGTGTTGACGTCTTCGACAGAGCTTGGGTCGAATACGTAAGTGTTGGCCTTGGCCTCAGACGGTGTTACTACACGCGCATTCTCAAAGTGCTTTGAAATGGTTTCCTGGGAAATTCCATTGGCCTCTGGACCATCTTGAGCGGCGTTAGCGGCAGGTCCTGCCAGCAACGGCATTGAGGCTGCAATGCCGACAGCTCCTACAGTAGAAACAATTTTAATGAATTTGTTGAACATTTCCCTCTCCCTAACTGGTTCACTTCAGTGACACGAGACACCATATCGAATCGAATCGGTCATGTCGACAACAAAAATCGTTATAATAACTTAACCAAATGAGCCTTCTCATATGCTATGAGTTACCACTTCGACGCCATCAGGCAGGCACTGTCGCATCAGAGACAGGGGTCCGCATTGCATGTGTTGGGAGCTATGAGTTATAGCCCCTACGGTAATTCATTTTTTAATTGGTCAGACCTGTGTTTCCGAGCCGCCCTCTCTGTCGTAACCGTCAACAAACTAGCTCAGGGGTGATTACCTCCTGAATCAATGACGATTGGATGGTACTTCGCTCATAGGTGCGGCTTTAATGACGAGGTTATGGGTGTAGGCGAACCCAAAGATCCTTTCCCCGGATTCTCCTATGGATCATCCGGCGCAGGCGACAAGCACGAGGTCGGCGGGACTTTCGGTCCGCCAGATGTCTTCGTTGGGGAGGTCTTGGAAGGGCACGGTGTAGATATCGGTGACCATGTACGTGCGTGTGGCCCCGTCGGCCGTATAGAACCGGATCTGGTCGCATCGTTTAAGCCAGTGCAGTTGCACCGACGGGGAGAGCTGGCTGGAGTTTTGGGTGTAGTTGACGTGCCCACCAGCGAGGACGACGCCGTGATCGCCTCCGGGTCTCGCACCGTCGGTGTTCAGTAGGCCTGCGGGTGCGTCGGAGAGCTGGTCGGGGAACGGCCGGACACCGTTGGCGGGTCTCGGGCCAGAGCTGACCTAGAGTACGGGAATGTCCCGTCCTATTCATGCGAGGCCGTGCATCGCCAGGCAATGACAGCCCCCGGGACTTCCCTGAATCCCGGGCTTCCGGGCTCATCGACGGGCAGTCGTGAAACGCGGCTGACCTGGACATCCTCGATCTTCTGGCTAACGTAGATGAGGTGACCAGAGCGGGTGCGCCAGCTCACGCCCCGCGATGCCTCATCCACAATCGAATATTCGGCTGCTACAGGAGTGAGCTCCGCGCAGACTGGTGGCCGCAGGAGGAAGATCGTGAAGTCCAACGTCAATACCAACCTCAAGGATGAGTTACCCGACTCCCCGCGTCGCCTCCGGGCCGATGACTGCGTCGTCGTCGACAAGCCTCGGTTGGTTCGGTCCCAAATCGGGGCCGGTGTCGGTAACTTCATGGAGTGGTACGACGTCGGGGTCTACGGCTACCTGGCCACCACCATGGCACAGGTCTTCACCGCCGGCATGGGCGAGACCGTGGGTTTGCTGGTGACGCTGTTCGGCTTCGCGGTCTCCTTCTTGGTGCGGCCGCTGGGCGGGATGATCCTCGGCCCTCTGGGAGACAGGATCGGCCGCCGATCCGTCATGCTGTTCACCATCATGATGATGGCCACGGCCACCGTCTTGATCGGTTGCCTGCCCGGAGCCAATTCCATCGGTATCTGGGCAGTTGTGCTGCTGTACGTTCTACGCATGGTCCAGGGGTTCTCGACGGGCGGCGAGTACGCTGGCGCCGCCACCTATGTGTCGGAATACGCGCCGGACCGCAGTCGTGGCGTGTGGACCTCATTACTGAACAGCGGTTCGCAACTGGGCTTTGCCGCGGGTGCCGGCGTCGTGGCCGCCACGACCGCGATCTCCACCAACCTGTGGGGCGAGAACGCGATGGTCGACGGGGCATGGCGCATTCCCTTCCTGTTCGCCCTTGTCCTGGGCATCGCATCGCTGCTGGTACGCAACGGCATCACCGAATCGCCGAGCTTCGAAAAAGCCCGTGAGGTTAAGGAAAAGCCGGGCACCAGCCGGATCTTCGTCCGCCACAACCTGCGCAACGTGATTCGCTACTACTGGCCGCAGATCGTCATCGGGATCGCGATCATCGGGGCCGACGGCGCGTGCTCGTACACACTGACAAGCTACATGCCGACGTATCTCGAGACGCAGATCGGAATGGCCACGGTCCATACGGCCACGGCCACCGTGGTGATTCTCTTGATGCAGGCGGTCTTGTTGCCGATCTCCGCCAAGATCTCGGACAGGATCGGGCGCCGCCCCATGTACTTCTGCGCCGCGATTTCCAACCTCATACTCCTGATTCCGGCATTCGTGCTCTTCCATACCGGATCTCTGTGGGGGCTGTACGCGGGCCTGATCCTGATCATGATCCCGGGGACGATGTACCTGTCCATCAACGCCGCCGTGCAATCGGAACTGTTCCCCACGGCGTCCCGCTATGCGGGCGTGGGCTTGACCCAGAATTTCGCCGTATCGATCATCGGCGGGACCGTGCCGCTGATCAGTCAGCTTCTCGTGGATATCACGGGCAACAGCTACGTCCCGGCGTTCTACGTGATGTTCTTCTCGGTCCTGGCGATCGTTGCGACGCTGTTTCTCCGAGAATCCGCGGGACGGCCGCTCATCGGCTCGGTGCCCGTCGTCGCGACGCGACGCGAAGCCGTTCAGCTGGAGAAGGGCCAAGACGAGGACGAATCCATCGACACTTCGACGATGCTGCTGAACTAGCCGGGGCGGGGCAGCGCCAAAGCATCTTAGAGGCTTGGCCTACTGCCCAACCCAGCTGGCCCTAGGGCAGGCCCATTCGACGGCCGTCCGCCGGATACCGTCACCATGCTCCCCGTCCATCGATGAAAGACAGCAACCGACAAGCGTTCGCTGGGCTTTTGAGGGGAAAGGCGATTTCTCAGAGTGATTCGTCGACGAGGCCGATAACGCCCGGGAAACAAACGCTCATCAGCGTGATTCGAAAACACGCCGTTTCGGGGAGACAATAAACCCTTCCCCGTTGCGCCCTGGATAGATGACAAGCACAAATTCTACTGGGTGACTACACCCGCAGATGGCTCAACGGGATGACGTAGTTTACGCTAGCTAAGCGCTGAGATTATCCAGCGACGTATATTCTTTGACGGCCTCAAAGAATATCTTCCTTGCACCCCTGATCGTGGGATTCGAAACTGAAGCAGCGTTCCAACCTAATAAGATTCTTCTCGGCGAGGGATTGCCCAGCAGGGGAATAATTTTCACGCCAGGCATGGGATGCAAAGTAGCAAGGCGGGGAGCCAGTGCGATGCCAACCCCCGCCGCAACCATGCCTTGAAGCTCTTGGTAATCGCTGGTCGTGAGCACGATATTGGGGTCAAAGCCCTTTTGACGGCAAATTTTTATGAGGGCTTCACGCACCGGATGGGCGTTTCTGGTAATCCAGTTTTCTTCGGCGAGTTCCTCAATCGTCATCGAGTCTCGCTGGGCAAATCTTTCACTATCAGGAAGGACCAGCATGCTCTCTTCCTCCAGGAGCGTGGACACCTCTAGGGCACCCGACTCAAAGGGGCTCCAAGAATAGTCCCACAATATTCCCATATCCGCCTCGTGACGCTCTAACGCGTCCACGACCCCGTCGAGTCTCGAACTGATGATCCGCACGTCAATGCGAGGGTATTTGTGGTGAAACATCCTCACCACCTTCGGCATGACAGACGCCGTGAAGGTGGGAAAGGTGGCTATCGTAATTTTTCCCTTATTAAGGTTTCTGAACTGGTCCATATCTGCCCGGGCCGCGGAAAGCTGTTTTTCTATCGATTCGGCATGGTGGGCAAGGGCCCTCCCGGCCTCGGTCAGGCGTATGCCTCGAGAGTGCCTCTCCACCAGCGCCAGCCCCACTTCACGCTCGAGTTTCGCCACCTGTTGCGAGACAGCCGAAACGGTGACGACCAAGTCGGCGGCCGCGGCCGTGACCGACCCGAGCCGCTCGATGGCTCTCAGGGTCAGGAGACGGTCGACGTTCAGATATTTTTCCATCATTGAAGCATAGCTTAAGCAACCTTGCTGAATTATAAATTGTGCTGAACCACGACCGCGGGAGAGAGTGATCCGAGTCGCATTACAACGGAAGGACATCGGATCATGTCACCACTGATAGGTCACTGGTATCGAGGTGGAACCTCGAAATGCTGGCTCTTTACAGCAGACCAGCTCCCGGGGACACGCGAGCAGATCGGCAGTGTTCTCGCCGAGGCCTTCGGCGCCTCGGACGAACGCCAGCTTGAAGGCATCGGTGGAGGCACCTCGACGACGTCGAAAGCCGCGGTTGTCGAGACGTCAGGAACGCCGGGTATTGACGTCAACTACCTGTTCGCCCAAGTGGGAATAGGCGATGGGCAGGTGGAGTTCGCGTCCAATTGCGGCAACTGCGCCTCGGCCGTCGCCCTCTTTGCCCTCCAACAGGGCATGGTCACCCCCGACGGGGACATGACGGCGGTTCGGCTCTATAGCCACAACACCGGCACGGTCATTCGGGCCGTGGTCGCCACGCCACAGGGACAAGTCCCCACCTCCGGAGATGCCCTGATCCCAGGCGTCTCCCTGCCCGGAGTTGGGGTCGACGTCCTCTTTGAAGACGTCGACGGAACCTCGACCGGCAACGTGCTTCCTACCGGGAAGAGCGTTGAACCGTTTGAGCTGAACGGCGACGCACACGAGGCAACATGCATCGACGCGGGTGCACCGAGCTGTTTCGTCTCGGCGACGGGTGCGCTAGCACGAGTTGCCTTCGATAGCTCCGTGTTCCCCGCTGAACTTGTTGATCAGCTCGTCGATGTGCGGGAACAAGCATCGCACCGCATGGCACTGACACCTCCGGGTACCGCTCCAAGCCCGGCCGTCCCGAAGACTGGCCTCTTAGGGGAGCCCACCGACTACCGAACGATTTCGGGACAATTGGTGACTGCCGCAGAATACGACGTACGGGTCACGATGCTGTCCATGTACGCACCGCATCCTGCCATAGGGATCACCTCAGCGGTGGCCCTGGCGCGCAGTGCCGCAATTCAGGGAACCACGGCCCAGAAACTGTGGGATGGTACCCGCGTATCAACCGAAGCCGGGGAGTTCTCTCTGCGGCTGGGGACTCCGTCCGGAGTGATCACGGCCGTCTACCGCGAAGGTACGGGGCAACAATCGCCCAGCGTCGGTGTTTTCCGCAGTGCACGGCATCTAGCTGATGCAAAGATCCTCCTGGATGAGAACTCATCCTTCGTGGAAGGGGCGCAAGCATGACCGGGGTCGACATTGTATTAATCGCCGTCCTGATAGCAATGTTCGTCGTCGCTACCAAGTGGCCCGTCAACATCGGGCTCCTCGGGCTCGCCGGAGCTTTCATCATTGGTGAGTTCTTCCTTGGGATGGACGAGAAAGAGATCCTCAAGGAATTCCCTTCGAGTATTTTGGTGACGATTCTGGGGGTGACGTATTTCTTCTCCCTCGCGCAGAAAAACGGAACCATCGACTATCTCGTCCACTCCATGATCAAGAGCGTGGGCGGCCGAACCGCGGTAGTGCCTTGGATATTTTTCCTGGTCGCTTCGGTTCTGACCGCGCTGGGAACATTCTCACCGGCAGCGGTAGCGCTATTGGCGCCGGCGGCCATGTCCTTTAGCGCACGGACCGGCTTCAGCCCCGTGGTGACAGGCGCCCTGGTCATCAACGGCGCCCACGCCGGCGGGTTCTCGCCCATCTCCGTCTCGGGAAATATCGTGACGAACATAGCCTCCAAGCATGGTGTTTCCGTTGACGCGATCGGTTTATGCCTGGCCTCTTACGCCATCAACTTGATGGTTTCGATACTCACCGTCGTCGTCATGAAACTCATCGGAAGGCTCCACGCCAAGCCTGAAGGACACGTCCTTGATCCCACCACCCAGATGGGAGTAGTCGTCGGGGAACATCGACTGACGCCGAGGATCATCCTGACCCTGGCGTTGATGGTGGTCATGATCATCGCCGCGGTGGTCTTTTCTCTTCCCATCGGGTTCGTCGGAATCGTTGTGGGTGTGATTCTTTCCTTCACGATGATGCAGAAATCGGATTCATTCGTTTCCGGGATCTCCTGGTCCACTATTCTGCTGGTCAGCGGCATGATGGTCTACGTTTCGTTGATGGTCGAATCGGGCGTTATCGATAATCTTTCGACCGCCGCCCTGGCCCTCGGCGCACCCCTGGTCGTTGGCATGCTGCTGTGCCTCATCGTGGGTTTCGGCTCAGCTTTCGCATCGTCGACCGCCTTGATCACGGCACTGATCCCCATGGCCATCCCCCTCATTCAGGAATCCTCCCTGAGCGCCACGGCGGTCCTCAGTGCCATAGCGATCTCCGCGACCATCGTGGACGTCTCGCCCCTATCGACGGACGGGGCCCTGGTCATCGCGTCGACGCAAGGCAAAGCCAAGGCGACCATCTGGCGGAACCTGGTCATTTACGCCGTCTTTGTGGTGGCCTTGGCCCCGGTCTTGTCGTGGTTCCTCCTGGTGCCCACGCACATCATCTAGAGCCAACCGACTCGTGGTTTTATCTCCGGCAGTGTTCATCACCAGTCATCGAAAACGGATGATCCGAGCCTCTACCCGCGGGAGCAGTAAGGCAAGAAAATCGAGAGGAATAGTGCGACACTCAGCTCACGGGGTTGCCTACCCTCGCCGAGGACCTTGACCAAATACTCTTCCAAAGGTCAGCACAAGATCAGTCTTCATAGTGGTAGCGGCAGGCCGCGATCTTCACGACGTCGTCACCGATCTTGTAGATGAGCCGGTGTTCGTCGCTGATCCGGCGGGACCAGTAACCAGAGAAACCGTGCTTAAGCGGCTCGGGTTTTCCGATGCCTTCGTTGCCGTTACGTTGGATATCCCTCAGGAGGGAGTTGATTCTCTTCAGGATTCTGCGATCTTGGGTTTGCCACCAGAGATAATCCGCCCAAGCGCACTCGCTCCAGAGCAGTTTCATTCGAGGGCATCCCGTTGGATACCGCCGCCATGCTCCAATTGATCGATGGAGGAGAGTAACCGGCGGGCGTTCGCTGGGTTTCGGAGGAGGTAAGCGGTTTCCTTGAGCGACTCGTAGTCGTCGAGGGCCACCATCACCACCGGCTCGTGGCCCGCACGCGAGATGATGACTTCTTCGCGATCATCGACCACCGCATCCAACGTCTCGGCATAACGAGCCCGTGATTCCGTGTACGTCATGGTTCTCATCAGTCCACACCTTTCATACGTACAGGATATTGTACGTCGCGGGGTCGCGAACCTGTGGCCGCACCGCTTGCCCGCTTCCATCGGAGGTGCATGGGTTCCGGCCTTCCTCGGATACATCAGTCGGTATAAACCTCTCTCACCGCCGCGCGCTTGATACCTTGCATCGCCTCGCGGTCGATGCGCTCCTGGTCCTTCACGTAGGGGGTCCCGTGAGTATGGAAGGTGGGAACGGTCTTCATGCCCCAGGCTTGACCTTTACCCCGTTCCGCTTCGGACCATTCGATCACCGGCCAGTCCGGGTCAAGAATCAAACGGGCACCGGCGTTGGCCAGTTCGATGCGATTTCCGCCGGGCTCCCACACGTACAAGAAGAACGTCTGATTGATCGCGTGTTTATAGGGTCCGTATTCGATATACACCCCGTTTTCCAAAAAGATATCCGCGGCCTTGAGAATGTCCTCGCGCGTGTCCGGGGCGAACGCGAGGTGATGAAAACGGCCGCGCTCCCCGCTCCAGTCTTCGGAGTAAACGACGTCGTACGACTTCTGTTGAAACCTGAACCACCACGCGCCGTATCCGCCGTTATCGAGCCTCACCCGTTCCGATTCCCGGGCCTTGAGCACGTCCCGCCAAAACTCTCCGGCGGCATTGACGTCGTCGGCGAGGTAATTGATGTGGTCCAGGCGCCGTGCATTGACCCCTCGCCCGGGATACGCGGCGGCCTGATTCTTCAGCGCCGGGGTGTCCTCGCCGTCTGGTTCGTAGCGCTGCGTCTCATAGTAAATGGCCATGAGGTGGCCGTCCGGGTCCTCGAATTCGTAGGCGGGCCCAACCCCAACCTCCGGTTCCCTCCATCCGTGTCCCAACCCGGTCGCCTCGATCGCGGCGACCCGTCGTTCAAGGGCCTCGGCGCTGGACGCACGGTACAGCGTCCGTCCCACGCCGTTCGTTTCAGCAGCGGTGAGTTTGATCGTGTAGTTCTCGTATTCATCCCAGCACCGAAGATATGCGGAATTCCCGATACGAGCGATTTCCCTCATCGCGAGCAAATCCCTGAAGAACCAGAGGCTCTTGTCAAAAGCCGGGGTGTACAACTCGACGGCTCCCACGTGGGATAGGTCGAAATTCTCTGTCTCTGCCATGTCGTGTCCTTTCGTGAGCGTCGATTTAGTCGACGTAAGTCAGCCCGGCCTGTTCCAACGGTTGCCGCATGGAATAGAGGTCCAGCCCCAAAGTTCCCGCGCGGAATTTCTCTCGTTTGTCCCGTTCCCGGTCTTCACGCTCTTGGGCGGCCTGGGCCACCTGAGCCACACGATCCTTCGGAACCACCACGACGCCGTCGTGGTCCGCGATCACCACATCCCCCGGATGAATCAGGGCGTTGGCGCAGACCACCGGCACGTTCACCGAGCCGAGCGTCGCCTTGATCGTCCCCTTGGAATTGATCGCCCGGGAAAAGACCGGAAAATCCATCTCCTCGAGCTGTCGGATATCCCGGCACCCGCCATCGATGACCAGTCCCCGGGCGCCCTGCGCGCGCATTGAGGTCGCAAGAAGTTCCCCAAAGAAGCCGTCTTCACATTCGGTGGTACAGCCAGCGACAACGACGTCGCCCGGCCTCACCTGCTCCGCCGCAACGTGCAGCATCCAGTTATCCCCGGGCTGCAACAGGACGGTCACCGCCGGTCCGCACAGCCTCGCGCCGGTGTACACGGGCCGGATATAGGGGCGCATCAGGCCAACGCGCCCCATCGCCTCGTGGAGGGTGGGCACATCGAACCCGTCGAGGGCCGCGAGGGCCTCAGGCTCCGGCCGAACGACGTCGGTGTGCACGATTCCGAGATCAAACATGAGTATTCCGCCTTGTCGAGGTAGTGGGATGAAGGTTTCTGAGGTGCTCGTCCAGCCTCGGATAGACCCGGCGCGCATTGCGTTCGCAGATATTCGCGGCGTCTTCGGCAGCCAAGGAGGCGGCGCGAAGATACCGGGCCGTGTCGTCAAAGGAGTGGCCCGTCTCGGGGTCCACGCCCCGGACCGCCCCGATCATTTCCGAGCCGAACAGGAGGTTGTGGTGCGGGATCACGGCGAGCAACTCATCGATTCCGGCCTGGTGATACACGCAGGTATCGAAGAAGACGTTCCCCAGCAGGTGCTCCTCGAGCGGGGGCTTGCCCAATGTTTGCGCCAGCCCACGAAGGCGCCCCCAGTGGTAGGGCGCCGCGCCGCCGCCGTGTGGGATCACGAATTTCAGCTCGGGAAAGCGCTGGAACAGATCCCCCTGGATCAGCTGCATCACGGCCGTCGTATCCGCGTTCAGGTAATGCGCTCCCGTGGTGTGAAAAGCGGGGTTGACCGAGGTCGACACGTGAATCATCGCCGGCAGGCGATGCTCGACCAACGCCTCGTACACCGGGAACCATGAATCATCGGTCAGAGGAGGCGAGGTCCAATACCCGCCGGATGGATCGGGATTGAGGTTGACCCCCACGACGTTGAACTCGTCGACGCAACGCTCGATCTCGGCCACGCAGGTCGCCGGATCGATCCCCGGTGACTGCGGCAGCATCGCCGCGGCAACGAAGCGTTCCGGATAAAGGGAGGCGACCCGGGCGCACAGGTCATTGCATCGTCGCGCCCACGCAGAGGAGGTCTCGAAACCCCCGATGTGATGAGCCATGAAGGAAGCCCGAGGAGAGAAGATCGTCAGGTCGATGCCTCGCTCGTCCATCAGCCGCACTTGATTGGCGTCGATGCTATGACGAATCTGCTCGTCCGTGATGAGGGGGCCGGCGGGATCCGGCTTCGCGGCCCCGCCCAAGGCCGCGATCTGTTGCTCGCGCCAACGTCCGAGCCCCTCGGGGGCCGTGGTGTAATGCCCATGGCAGTCGATGATCATGACTCGGTTTTCTCCGTTCCTGGAATCTTGCGCTGGGGGTCCCACACCGTGCGGGGAACCCAAAGATCTCCCGACATCAGCGGGCGTGCGGTCCTGGTGATCCCCGCGCGCAGTACCTCGCCGCGCTCGGACAGTTCCAGGTCGACGTCGAAGGCGCCGCTGGGGTGCTCAATCGCGAGGGTTCGTTGGCGGCCGCTCCCGGATGCGGCCAGGCCGTGGGCCACGGTTCCGCCCATGCACACGGCGGTGGCCACCGTGACCGCGGCGAGCACACCGATGGATTCGTGCGCGGCGTGCGGAATGAAGCATCGCGTCGAAACCGCTCCCCCGCCACGCGGTGCGGCAAGGAGGGTCATTTTCGGGTAGCTCTTGTCCCGCACGTCTCCGAGCCCCATGAGGCCCGCGCCTTCGATACGCAGATCTTCGAGGAGAGCCTTGAGATCGGCGTCTGCGTTGAGTTCTTCCGTGGACTCGTATCCCGTCCGACCGACGTCGCCCGCCCGCACCAGAATCATGGGTTGGCCGTTGTCGATCAGGGTTGCCTCCAGCTCGCGTCCGCCGGCAAGGACGACGACGTCCCGCTCGTGACCCGTGGGCAGCAGCGAGGCGGCCACCGAGCCTTCGGTGTCCCGGAACATGATCCTGATGGGAGAGGCCGTTCCCCCGACGCCGTCGATTGCGGTATCGCCGTCGTAAGCCACCACGCGCCGCGAATCCTCACCGGTTCCGAGCTCGGGGGTCTGGACGGTGATCTCTGATATCAGCCCGGTGTTGAGGGTTCGGACCGTTGCGGTGGTCGTCTCGCCACCGGGTTCGAGCAGCCCGGTCTCGAGAGCGTACGGCACCACGGCGGAGAGCATATTCCCGCAGTTGGCGGTGGTCTGAACGCTGGTGTTCCCGGGCTGGAGCTGGACAAAAGTGAAATCGAGATCGATCTCGGCCTCGTCAGAACCCGAAACGATGCCGGCCTTACTCGTCAGGGGGTGGCCTCCGCCGACCCCGTCCACTTGCAACGGATGAGGGCTACCCATGACGGCGAGGAGAACCCGGTTCCGCACTGCGATGTCTCGTGGCAAGTCCGAGGCCCGGAAGAACGGCCCCCGAGACGTGCCGCCGCGCATGAGCCACGCGGGGATCGGAACCTGCGCACCGAATGGCCTCGGAGGTCTTCCCGCCTCTGTGAAGGGTTCAGTCATCTGTGGTTCTCTCTGGTTCGGCCTCGCCGTCGAGGGTGATGTGGATGACTTGAGCGTACATCGTCAACTTTATTGTTGACAATATCGCAAACGAAGTTCGCCGTTCGGTAGACTGTCTCCACCCGGAGTTATTTGCACAACCCGAAGGAGAGCCCCTTGCCCGGCGAGAGCTCAACCACAGCACCACGCGCAGCCAGCTCGGGCACGCCTGGGCGCGCCTCGTCGACCCCCGCCCCACAGCTGGTCAGCCTTCTCCGCGACGCGATCGTTTCCGGCCAGCTCGTGCCCAATCAGCGGCTGGTCGAGGCGGACCTCTCCGAGGAGTACAACGCCTCCCGGGGAAATGTGCGCATCGCTCTCTCCGAACTCAGCGTGGAAGGCCTCATCGAACGCGTTCAGAATCGCGGGGCCCGAGTGAGGGCGGTCTCCGTCGAGGAAGCCGTAGAAATCACCGAGGTCCGCGGGGCGCTCGAGGCGATGTGTGCCCGCAAGGCCGCGGAGCGCGCCGACGGCGAGCAAGTGGAGCGCCTCCGGGCCATTGCTCGGCGCATGACCGCGGCCGTCGACACCGGGAATCTCTCCGAGTATTCGCAGTGCAACAAGGAGCTCCACGCCCTCATCATCGAGATGAGCGGGCAGAAGACGGCCGCCGAGACCATCAAACGTCTTCGGGGCCAAGCCGTGCGCTACCAATTCAAGCTCTCGAATCATCCCGGGCGTCCCGCCGTCTCACTCCCCCAGCACCTGGCGATCATCGACGCGGTGTGTAACCACCGTCCCGACGCGGCCGCGGAAGCCATGTCCCGGCACCTCGCGAGCGTGGCCGACGCGATTCGCTCAACCGAGGACTGAGCTCGCATGGCCGCCCGCCACCGGCAAAGAGGCGGTGTTCGCATCATTAACTAAATTGTTGACACTTTTGATGTGTCCTGGTTCACTGTTGCTCACTGCGGGTCACCCATCACCATCCGAATGGAGTGACCGCAGCCTGAGGACCTCACCGGCGAGGTCCGTGACTTCAAGGGGAACTCATGACTACTCGCGACATCGCACCGAGGACACAAAGAATTACCAGCAACAGGGCATTCAAGATCGTCCTGACCCTGTGCTGGGTCGCCATCTTCTTCGACGGCATCGACACCTTCATGTACGGCTCGACCATCCCGAGCATGCAGGCCGACGCGGACTTCCACATGACCGCGGCACACGCGGGAAACATCGGTTCCTTTGCGACCTTCGGAATGCTCATCGGCGCGCTCACGATCGGCATCGTCGCCGACACGATCGGTCGCCGCTGGAGCATCATCCTGTGCTCAGCGATCTTTTCCCTCTCCTCCGCCGGATGCGCCTTGGCCATGAGCGCCGGGAGCTTCGGCGTCTGGCGCACGATCGCCGGATTTGGCCTGGGCGGCCTGTTGCCGACGGCGATCGCCATGGTCTCCGAATTTGCCCCTGATCGAGTTCGCAATTTCTCCGTCGGCGCGGTCATGACGGCCCATCAGGCGGGCGGCATCGTCGCCCCTCTATTGTGCCTGTATTTGCTGCCCCACCTGGGGTGGCGCTCGATTTACTGGGTCGGAGTGGTCCCCCTGATCGTTCTGGTTCCGCTGGTCTTGGCGATGCTTCCGGAATCCCCCACCTTCCTCGTGGCCCGCGGTCGCCTGGAAAAGGCTCGCGCTCAGGCGGAACGATTCGACCTCGTCGCCCCCTTGGCCAAGACCACCATCACCAAGCGGGGCGGAAGCTTCGGCCAAAACCTCGCCAAGCTCTTCCGCGGCCGGAATGCCGTGGTGACGATCCTCTTCTGGCTGGGATCCTTCGGCGGCCTCCTCCTGGTGTACGGCATGAGCACGTGGCTGCCCTCGCTCATGGAGTCTCTCGGATTCGATCTCGGCAATTCGTTGATCCTGCTGTGCCTCATTAACGCGGGTGGAATCGTCGGAACCCTGGTGGCCGGAAAGGTGGCCGACGCGTGGGGCCCGGTTCGCGTCTCGATGCTGTGGTTCTTTGTCACAGCCGTGGGCGTTTGCGCGATGGGCATCAAATCCTCGATGGTCGTGACCTACATTCTGGTGTTTGTCACCGGCATCTTCCTCTTCAGCGCCCAGATCATGATCTACGCCGCCGTATCCCACGTTTTCCCCACCGAGACCCGGGCCACCGCGCTCGGCCTGACGACGGGCATGGGTCGCTTCGGCGCCGTTTTCGGGCCGTGGATGGGCGGACAGCTCTTCGCCCTGGGCATGGAGAAATGGGGTTTCGCGGCGTTCGGGGCGTTTGGGGTCACCTCGGGGGTCATGATGCTCCTGATCTATTTGGCCCTACGTACGCACGGCGGCAAAACGCGCGAGGCCGCGGAGGCGGAACGCGCCGTCGTACATACCGGGTAGGGCCGCACCGGACCGGGGAGCCCGCGAGCGCGCGGGTGGCACCCACGCTGATCTGCGGTGATGTGAGAAAGTACTTTGCCTAGCAAATGAGGTGAGGCTACACTTAGCTCATCCCCAGCAGATCCTAGGTCGCCGGTGGAGCCCCACTCGTCTGTCCCTAAGGTCACCCCGTGTTTATCGCCAATCTCCTCATCGCGCTGCGTGAGGGTTTCGAAGCAAGCCTTGTCATCGGCATTCTGGTGGCCTATCTGGTCAAATCCGGTCGCCGCGACGTGTTGCCCAAGCTGTGGGCCGGTATCGGGGTGGCGGCCCTGCTTCCCCTCGGCGTGGGTGCCCTCCTGACGTGGGGCCCCCGGACGCTGACCTTCCAGGCGCAGGAGATCATCGGGGGCGGGTTGTCCTTGGTCGCGGTCGTTTTGGTCACGAGCATGATCTTTTGGATGGGCAAGAACGCCCGCGCGATGAAACACAACCTCGAAACTTCCCTCGAAGGCGCCCTGAACCGCGGATCGAAGGGTTGGGGCGTGGTGTGGGTCGCGATCCTCGCGGTCGGTCGGGAGGGCGTGGAAACCGCCCTCTTCATCTGGGCGACCATCCGCTCTTCCGTGGAGCACAACGTCTTTGCCACGACGGCGGGCGTCCTGACGGGACTGGTCCTCGCGGTCGTTCTCGGTTGGGTCGTCTTCCGCGGGGCCCGGCGCATCAACATGCACCGTTTCTTCTCGTGGACCGGGTACTTCCTGATCTTCGTCGTCGCGGGAATCGCCGCCTACGGCATCGGGGACCTCCAAGAGGCCGGCGTTTTGCCCGGGGTCTTCACCCACGCGTGGGACTACTCCCATGTGCTCCCCGATGCGCACTCGCCTGTCTATTGGCTCTATGTCTTGGCGCAGGCGATGTTCCAGTTCAACCTGCAGCCCACCGTTCTCCAGGTCGCGGCCTGGCTGGTCTACGTGGTGCCTGCCCTGTTCTTCTTTACCCGGCAGGTTCGCGGCTCACGGCCCCGAGCCAACCGCTCTCGGGAGTCGACTTCCGGCTCCGCCCCGTCCACCACCTTGTGAGGAACCCATGAAAAACGCTCGCACCCTCTCCCTCGCCGTGGGTTTGACCCTCGCCGTCGCTCTGACGGCGTGCACCGATAACCCTCAGAACAGCGCCTCGTCGTCCTCGGGGGCCGGCGGCGCTACGGGCAGCGCCCACACCGTCAACGTCACCATCACCGACGACGGATGCAAGGTCGAGCCCGCCGAGATCCCGTCGGGTCAGGTCAAATTCCAGATCACCAACCAAGGCACCAAGCCCAACGAGCTCGAGGTCCTGGCCGAGAACAAGCTACAAATCGAATCGGAGCAGGAAAACATCGGTCCCGGGACCTCGACCGAGCTCACCACGGCCGTGTCCGAGGGCTCGTACTTCACCGCGTGCAAGCCGAATATGGTCGGCGACTTCGTGGGGTTGTCGGACTTCAAGGTCACCAAGGGCGACGACGTCAACGTCTCCGACGATCTCAAGGCCGCCGAGGACCAAGCCATCAAGAACTACACCGGCTACGTCAAAGACCAGACGGGTCAGCTCGTGACGGCCACCAAGGCCTTCACCGACGCCTACACGTCCGGCGACACGGAGAAGGCCAAGGAGCTTTATCCGCTCGCGCGCCAACACTACGAGCGCATCGAACCGACCGCGGAGTCCTTCGGCATCAAGGAGGCCGGGGACCTCGATGCCGCGATGGATGCCCGGGTCCAGGACCTCGCCGCGGACGCCGGCAAGAAGACCACCGACCCCGAGGTCCTCAAGGACTGGACCGGGTGGCACCGCATCGAGGCCGATCTGTTCACCGACGGCTCCCAGGGGTACGCCTTCGCCTCGGACGCCGATCGTCAGAAGGCCGCCGACCAGCTCAACGACGACACCCAGAAGCTCTACGATCTGGTCTACGGCAAGGTTTCCGGGGCCAGCGGACAGTTTGAGCTCAAGCTCTCCGACGTCGTCGACGGCGCGTCGGGATTGCTCGAGGAGGTCGCCAAGTCCAAGATCGTCGGCGAGGAGGAAACCTTCTCACACACGGATATGTACGATTTCCAGGCAAATCTCGAAGGCGCGCAGGTGGCCTACGGAAACGTCAAGGATCTCGTCCACACGAAGGATCCCGATCTCGCCGCCAAGATCGACAAGAACTTCGGCAAGGTCACCAAGCTGATCGACGAGCAGGCCACGGGCAAGACCGCGGACGGGGCCACGACCTATAAGCCGTACGACCAGATCGCCGCCGTGCAAAAGGATGCGACCGGCGAGGCGCCCTCCCCGGCCAACTACACCGACACGCAACGGGCTTTCTCCGACGCCGTCAACGGATTGAGCGAGCCCCTGTCCGAGGTCGCCGGAACGATCCTTCACTAATCCATGGCAGACACAGGAACACCTCCCGACCAACCCGACGAGGCGAAGGCCACCGGCGGCAAGACCCGTGGCTTTTCGCGGCGTCGGTTGGTCGCCGGGGCCGGCGCGGCGGGAATGCTGGGGATCGCGGGATTCGGCGGCGGCACGATCGGGCACCACCTAGGCCGGGCCGAGGCCGCCCCGGCGGCGACCACGGATCTCACCTACCCGTTTCGGGGCGAGAGGCAACAGGGCATCACGACCCCGGCGCAGGACAACATGTACATCGCGGCGTACACCGTCAACGGCGACGCTGACCTCCAGGATCTCCGGTGGATGCTCGAGGACTGGACCTCCGCGGCGGAGCAGATGTGCGCTGGAGAACTGATCGGCGGCGAACCCAGCACCAACAAAGATATGCCGCCCAAGGACACCGGCGAGGCCTGGAATTATCCGGCGGCGGGCCTCACGATCACCTTCGGCTTCGGCAAAACGCTCTTTGAGGATTCCTCCGGGAAGGATCGTTTTGGCCTCAAGGCCAAAATGCCCCGGATCCTCGCGGAGGGCATGCCGAAATTCGCGAACGAGAAACTGCGCGCCGAAACCACGGACGGCGACCTCGTCGTGCAGGCCTGCTCGAACGACCCCCAAGTCTGCGTGCACGCGATCCGCAATCTGACGCGCATCGCCTTCGGCACGGCCGCGATCAAGTGGGGCCAGATCGGCTATGGCCGGACCTCCTCGACGTCGACGGATCAGGAGACCCCGCGCAACCTCTTCGGGTTTAAGGACGGCACGGCGAATATCAAATCCCAGGACGGTTCCGGTGTGCTCGATGAGCACGTGTGGGCGCACGAATCCGGCGCGGCCGACTGGATGACCGGGGGAACCTATCTGCTCGCGCGGAAGATTCACATGTACCTGGAAATTTGGGACCGCGTGGGCCTGGGCGAACAGGAAGAGATCATCGGGCGGGATAAACGGTACGGGGCACCGTTATCCGTCGACGCCCCTTCCGCGGACAAAGAATTCGACGCCATCGATTTTCACGCAAAAACCGGAAATAAGCCGAAGGTTCCCGGGAATTCCCACGTCGCGGTGGTCGCGCCCGAAAATAACGGGGGCCATCGCATGCTGCGCAGGGGCTATAACTACACCGACGGCAACGATTCCTTGGGCCGGCTCGACGCCGGGTTGTTCTTCATCGCCTTCGCCCGGGACCCTCGCGAGGGGTTTTACCCGATTCTCAAGAAAATGACCGAAACCGATGCCCTGACGGAATATCTCCAGCACGTGGGGTCAGGGCTGTACGCGGTCCCGCCGGGGCTGCGGGATTCGGACACCATGATTGGGCAACGCCTATTCGAATAGCCGCCCGGAGGGGCCAGGCACCTTGAGGTCTTTTCGCGGAAAGCTCCTAGCCATGCGATGTGAGCAGGGTTGTAGTGTGAAAGTACATCGATGCAGACGCTAGGAGTCGAACCACCATGTCAGAGCTGACGCAGGATCACGTCGTTGAAATGATGAAGGACGAGAAGATCGTCATGATGACCTCGGAGACGAGCGACGGTTGGCTTCACAGCCACCCCATGGCCGTCCAGGAGGTGACCGATGACGCGGACCTCTGGTTCTTCATCGGCCTCCAGGGCGAACAGGCGGATGAATTGCGCGCCGCCTCGAAGGCCAACGTCGCCTTCACCAAGATGGGGTCGTGGCTGTCGGTGGCCGGCAGCGTCGCCTTCGTCAACGACCGCGAGAAAATCAACAAACTCTGGAACGATCAGGTCGAGGCCTGGTTCGACGGCGGCAAGGACGACCCGAACCTCGGGTTGATCCGCTTCGTGAGCGCCTCGGCGCAACATTGGGGCCAGCCGGGCGGCAAGGCCTCGGCCCTGGCAAATATCGTCAAGGCCCGTGTGTCCGGCGATCGCCCGAGCGGCACCACCGCCACCACGGAACTCTGACCACGGCGCGTCCAGAACGAGGGTCGCTCCGATGGCTCAGAGACAGTGATCTCGAGATTTTCGGGCGACCGCATCATCACAGGGGCGCACCTGCGCGCCTCGGTCAGGAGAAATCATGAGGACCATCATTTCCTCCGTCGGGGTCTTCGACGGCACCAGATTGTTGGACGGCAAGCGCGACGTCGTGTTCGACCACACCGGGATCCTTTCCATCGACCCCGCGGCGTCGAGCCGGCAGGGACCGGATGACCGGCACGTGGACGGGCCTGGGAAGACCCTGCTGCCCGGCCTGATCGATTCGCACGTCCACATCAGCGACCCGGCCCAGCTGGATCGCCTCCTGGACTTCGGCGTCACCACGGCCCTCGACATGGCCATGTGGCCCCAGGAATTCGTGCAACAGGTCCGAGGGGCGGATCATGGGTGCGCCATCCTGACCGCGGGGGCACCGCTCGTCTCGCATCACGGCACGCACGCCCGCATCCCGAATTTCCCCTCGGCTTCGATGACCGACGACGCGCAACAGGCCCGCGAGCTGGTCCGCGAGCGCGTCGAGCAGGGGAGCGACTACATCAAACTCATTCTGGAGAGCCCGGGCCGCGGCGGCCTGGAGGAAGACGTCGCCCAGGCTGCGGTCGACGAGGCCCACGCCGCGGGCAAGCTCGTGGTCGCTCACGCCGCGGCCGTCGGCGCCTACGAGACGGGAGTCAAGGTCGGCGTCGATGTCCTGACCCACGCGCCGCTCGACGGTGAACTTTCTCCGAAGCTCCTCGCCGAGATGCAGCGGACGTCAGTGGTCTCCTCCCCCACGTTGACGATGATGCAGGGCACGGCCGAATTCTTGGCCGACCAAGGACTCGATTACTCCTATGCCCGCCGGGCGGTCTCGGACATGCACGTGGCAGGGCTGACCCTTCTCGCCGGCACGGACGCCAATCAGGCACCCGGCGTTCCGGCCAACGTCGATCACGGGGCCTCCCTGCATCGGGAGCTTCGCCTCCTGACCGAGGCGGGGCTCTCCCCGACCGAGGCCCTTCACGCCGCCACCGGGCTCAACGCCGAGGTGTTCGGGTTGACCGACCGCGGCGTCATCGCGCCGGGACATCGGGCCGACTTGGTGCTGGTCTCCGGCGATCCCACGGTCGACATCACCGCCACCGAAAACATCTCCCAGGTGTGGATAGACGGCGTGGCCCAGAAGGGCACCGAATAGTCATGCGGCTGGTCACTCTGGAAGAGCATTACATGGACCCCGACGTCGCCAAGGTCACGGGACGCGAGATCGCCAAGATCAGCCCCGGGTTTGGGACCGCCTTCGCGGGAGAAGGAGGCGGCCCGGGAGCGCCCGATGTTCAGGCTCTCGGGAGCCTCGGCGAGAAGCGTCTGGCCGATATGGATGCCTACGGTATCGATGTGCAGGTCTTGTCGGGGCTCAACGCTCAGTTGCTTCCGGCCGATGTCGCGCCGGAACTGACGCGCAGGACCAACGACACCCTGGCGCAGGCCATGGCTCGGCACCCGGATCGCTTTGCGGGTTTCGCTTCCCTCCCCACCTCCGTCCCGGACGCCGCGGGAGACGAGCTGCGCCGAGCCGTCAACGAACTGGGCATGTCCGGGACCTTGATCTTTGGGCGCACCGACGGTCTGTTCCTCTCGGACCCCAGGTTCGACGACGTGCTGGCCGCCGCGGAACAGACCGGTGGCCCCATCTACCTGCACCCCTCCCCCGCGTTACCGGCCACCACCGCGGAGAATTACGCCGGACTCAGCGACGTCGTGACCACGCGCCTCCAGACCGCGGCGTGGGGCTGGCACCAGGAGACGGCGGTCCACTTCCTGCACCTGGTGCTCTCGGGCGCCCTGGATCGTCACCCAGACCTTAAGGTGATCCTGGGACACTGGGGCGAAATGATCCCGTTCTTCCTGGACAGGCTCGACGAGATGCTTCCGACCAAGATCACCGGCCTCGAGAGGACTTTCCTGGAGTACATGCGGCACAACGTCTGGGTCACGCCGAGCGGCATGTTCACGCAGGCCAACCTCCAGTACTGCGTCGAAACGATCGGCGCCGACCGCATCATGTACTCCGTCGACTACCCGTTCGTCCGGATGGACGGCGCGCAGGAATTCCTCCGGGATGCACGGTTGGAGGATTCCGAAAAGGAAGCCATCGCGCATCGCACGGCCGAGGAGGTTCTGCCGAATGTGAGCCGCTGAGCTTGTCCGTGGCCCACGGTCCTCGAGCGGCCCAACGCACTCTTGATGCGGCAAGGTCTTCTCATTAGTATTCTGCCCGTGCGCAACCGGGCCGCTCGGCGACCGACGCGGCATGTGCCCGGGGCTGGTGTCTCACCCCAGAATCGCGGGGGACGACCCGCCGGCTCATGACCTGCTGCGACGGGATGAGAGCACGTATCGGCAAAGGTGCCGTCACGACGCATGAGGCCCAGGTGTTCGCGCATATCAAGGACGCCGCGAACCGTCCGGCGTCATGTGGGTGAAGGACAACGCCATGACATCTGTTTACACCATTGGGGATTATCTGCTGGACCGGTTGGCGGAGCTGGGCATCACCGAGCTCTTCGGTGTGCCGGGAGACTACAACCTCCACTTTCTCGACCACGTGGTGGGTCACCCGGGCATCCGGTGGGTTGGTTCATCTAATGAACTCAACGCGGGCTACGCGGCGGACGGTTACGCCCGCCTCAGAGGTGCGGGCGCCCTGCTGACCACGTATGGCGTCGGTGAGCTGTCGGCGATCAACGCGATAGCGGGCTCCTACGCCGAGTCGGTGCCGGTCATCCATATCGTCGGCGCTCCGCGGAAGGAACTCCAAGCCAGAGGGGCCAAGGTCCACCACTCCCTCGGCGACGGGGATTTCCGCCATTTCTTGCGCATGGCCGAAGAGGTCACCTGTGCTTCCGCCGATCTGGAAGCTCCCTCCGCGACGTGGGAAATCGACCGGGTCCTGCGAACCGTCATCTTCGACAAGAGGCCCGGCTTCCTGATGCTGGCCGCCGACGTCGCCGCGACACCCACGGACCCACCCGCAAGCCCCTTGGAACGCATCACGCAATCCTCCACCGAGGCCGCCGAGGAGCAGTTCGAGCAGGCCGTTCGGGAGTTCCTGCCGCGACGACGGGCGGCGGTCCTCGCGGATCTGGGCGTCCATCGCCTGGGCGCGGCACCGGCGCTGCATGACCTGATCGAACGGACCAAGCTGCCGGTCGCGACCCTCAGCTGGGGAAAAACCCTGGTGGATGAGTCGGCTCCCAATTTCGCCGGGATTTACGTGGGGGCCGCGTCGGAAGAAGGCGTGCTCCGCACGGTCGAAAACGCGGACGCGCTGATCACCCTGGGCGTGGAATTCACCGACAACACGACGGCCGGGTTCAGCATCGATATCGATTCGGCCAAACAAATCGAGGTTAAGCGCTCGGTCAGTCGGGTGGGAAACGAATCCTTCACTCCCCTGTCGATGGAGCGGGCCATCCGCATTCTCACGAAGGTACTGCTGGATCTCGATATCGATCCCATGCCCCAGGCCCAACCCCAGGTCCCCGAGATCGTCGAGGCTTCGAACACGACGTTGACCCAGGACACCCTGTGGAGCCTCGTCGCCCAGTCACTGGCGCCGGGAAATGTGGTGCTCGCGGAGCAGGGCACGAGCTTTTTCGGCATGTCGGAGCACCGTTTCCCCAAGGATTCGATGTTTATCGGCCAACCCATGTGGGGGTCCATCGGTTATACCCTGCCCGCGATGCTGGGCGCCGGTTTGGCGGATAGATCCCGTAGGCCAATCCTGCTGATCGGCGACGGCTCCGCGCACCTCACCATCCAGGAAATGGGCCAAATCATCAGGGAGAAAATCCCCGCGGTGATTATTTTGGTCAATAATTCCGGATACACCGTGGAGCGCGCCATCCACGGGCCCACAGCCGCGTATAACGACATTCCGGCGTGGAATTGGCGGTTGGCCCCTCAATTCTTCGGCGCGGAACCGGGAACGTACCAGACCCTGAGGGCAAGCACCGGCCAAGAAATGCACGACGCCCTCAAGACCGCCGCGGAGGCACCGCACGATTTAGTCCTCATCGAAGCCGTGACGGACGCGGACGACGCACCGGAGGTCCTGCGGAAAATCACCGCGGCGCTCTAGATGACTGGCCGGGCCTTCGCGCGGGACTCGGCCAGGGACCGAGGGTCGGTGTCATCCCGTCCGAGCCTTAGTGCCCTGTGTAATACTCCACGCGGAAACGTTCGCGAACCACCGGCATATCCCAAGGTCACCTTCCGTGCGTCGGTAGAGCGCGATCGCCCCGCCTTCTACTCAGAATCGCTGGAGCGAGCAAAATACACGTCTCGCTTGGGAACCAAGACCCCGTCGACGGTGCGGTCCTCACCGGAGAAATTTGCGTAGAGGGTGCCGGTCGAATAGGTCCGGTGCAACACGTCGCCGGTTTTGGCCAGGGCGCCCGTGGGGAAATTCGTGGTGGAAGAATTGCCGAAGACCACGTTCCGGTCGATATCCAGGTTGGCGACCTTATCTCCCATGTCCTCCGCGAGATCCTTGGCACCCCATTGGTTGCGCCCGGTCGGGACCTGAATTGCCTGGGCGGTGGTGATCGGCCCTCCCGACGTGCGCCCCAAGAGCGCGACGGCGTTGACCAAACGCTGCTGAGCATCCCACGCGGACCGCTCCGCCGTCGTTGGCCCCTTTTTCGGGTCTGCGGGCGGTTTGGCATGGTCCGAAAAGTCGACGAAAACTCCGTTCGTCGTGATGTCGAGGGCCTGATCGATGTAGCCTTTCACCCGCTGGGCATCGATCCACGAGTACCCTCCGTACCACGCAGTGCTGTACTCCCGCAGGAATCGGTCCACCGTGGGCCGCCCACCTCTGCGCGACGCCGCGAGCTCCAGGGACAAGGCCCGCTGTCCCGCCCAGATCGGGTCGGCGCCGAGATTCACCGCGATGACGCTTGCTTCGCCGGCTTCGTCCCGCACTTGGCCGGCGACGTCTTGCACGAAAGAGATCATGGTCTTTCCGTAATCATCATTCGACCGCCACGGACCGTAGGGCTCCGGGGCGCGACCGTCGGCCGGCGCTCCCCCGGTATCGTCCAGATCCAATCCATGCTGGGGACCCATATTGGTGTCGTCGAGGAACACGCCATCGAATTGCCCGTTGGGCGCCCCGTGGGACGACTTCGAAGAGTAAGCCATCACATCGAGGCAATGACGAGCGAAGGCACGACGGTAGTCGTCGCTATCGATCCTCGCTAAGTAGTAGTTGGGGTAGTCGTCGTAGCGAATATATTTCAAACTAGTGTCTTTTTGGCTTTTACCCGCCGCCCGCGGCGATGAGGCGACGAGTTTATCCGGCCACACAGATGGGTTCGGACACGGAATGAGCCAGCCCTTCGATTCGGCCTCGGCGGCGTCGACCGCGGTATCCAACGGGCCGAGAGACGGTTCCGCCATATGGCAGATGGCACCATTCGCGTAGGCGAGAAAGACGGTCCCGGGATTGGCCGCCTTCATATCCGCGAGGGTGTAACCCTCCGAATACTGCGGCATCGCGAAGAACGGCTGAATAATGGCCACGGCAACCTTCCCCACCAGCCATCCCCCGGGCATCAACGCCCGCTCTTGCCCCGGTGTTTGCAACATGGCCGTCGCAAGATCTGGGCCCACCACCGTGCCAAGAACCATGCGCAGATCCTTCCGTCGCCTCATCGGTTGAGTCACAGCCTACCCTCAATCCATTGCCGTCAACTCGCCCTTCTTGGCCACACCGGATACGCTCATCAACCCGTGATAGTGATACATACAACACGTAGTTCCCGTTCAAATTTAGATTTAATTTAAAGCGAAAAATTATGTGAGGATTCTAACGTCACGTTGATTTGAGGCTTTATAGAGTACTACGATGTGACGGCACGAGTTACCGACTGGTAGGCGCTCTGGGGAGCGCCGAAGACAACTACACATACCTGCATTGCCCTGGGGGACAAGAGATTAGTGTTACCAAACGCAGAACCACCGCGCGGAAAATTTCGTCAAAAATTCAACGCGTTGAAAAATAGGCGATCCGGGCGCGGATCGAAATCCACGACTGCTCGAATTTGGAATAATCGAACAGTTCGCATCATGGCCACGCTGGATGCGCTCTGCGTACTCATTGCGGCGTTTGCTGCACAAGGAGCCAGGTTTTTCGAATCTGCAGCGATTTTGCAGATCGAAGACCACCAGATCTCCTACACGCTGGTATCGACGATCATTAGCGTCGCCTGGTGGCTGGCCCTCTGGCTGAGCAGCAGCAGGAGCTCCAACATCTTGGGCGTGGGCAGCGAAGAATATCGGCGCGTCACCCGGGCCTCCATCTGGCTCTTCGCGTGTTTGTGCCTCGTCTCATTCACGGGCGCACTCTCGGTGGCGCGCGGGTATGTGCTGATTGCCCTCCCCGTAGGCCTCGTTCTGCTCCTGATCGAGCGCTGGACCTTGCGCCACCAATTGATCCGCAAAAGGCGAGGCGACGCCCAGGTTCGGGTCATGGTCATCGGTGATGAGCTGTCGACCTCCCACCTGATCCGCAAGCTCAATGCGGCGCCCCAGTCAGGATTGGCGCCCATCGCCGCCTACCTCCCGGAGGAACCGGTCGCCGAGTGGATACCGGAGCTCACGAGCATCCCGTGGAGGGCCGACGGAATGGACATCGAATCCATCCGCGAGGTGGTCCAGGAACTCTCGGTGGATATGGTCGCGGTTTCGACGGGACACCAGTTTCCGCCCGAAGATCTCAGGCGCCTGGGCTGGGTTTTATCCGAAGACGACGTCGGGCTAGTGATCGCGCCGCCCATGACGGATATCGCGGCACCCCGTTTCCACACGCAGCCGATCAACGGCGTTCCGCTGATTCACGTTGCTGCCCCCAATATGCACGGGTCTGCCGGCGCGATGAAGCGGCTGACCGATATTGTGCTCTCCGGGCTGGCGCTGATCGTGCTATCCCCCGTGATGGCCCTGATCGCGATATCGATCAAACTCGATAAGCCCGCGGGCCCCGTGCTGTTTGTGCAGGAACGGATCGGCCACAACGGATCGACGTTCAACATGTTCAAGTTTCGGTCCATGATGCCGGACAGCCACGAGCTCAAAGACGCCCTCATGGAGCACTCGGACGGAAATTCCGTCCTGTTCAAGATGGCGAACGATCCCCGCGTCACCCGCGTCGGCAAGACGTTGCGTCGCTATTCGCTCGACGAATTGCCGCAGCTCTTCAACGTCTTCCGAGGCGATATGTCCTTGGTCGGGCCCCGGCCTCCGCTGCGGGAGGAAGTGGACCAGTACGAAGCGCCCGTTCATCGCCGTTTGCTCGTCAAACCCGGAATCACGGGGCTCTGGCAGGTATCCGGTCGTTCCGACCTGTCGTGGGCGGATTCGACCCGACTCGACCTCTACTACGTCGAAAACTGGTCCGTCGGATTCGACCTCAACATTTTGGCAAGAACCGTACAGGCGGTCGTCAGCAAGAACGGTGCGTACTGATGAAGACTCAACTGACTTCTCAGAGATGGACTCCTCAGGAATTCTCGTATCAATGGTCTCCCCCACGCGGGGCGAGCCCCCTCCGGGTTCTGCACGTCGTCGAGAGTTTCGGCGGGGGCGTGGCCGGAGCGGTGCAAAGCTACGCCGAGATCACGCCCGAGTTGGAGCACCATATCCTCTTCCGCGAGCGGGCCGAAGCGCCCCTGGCCAATGACGCGTGGACCCAGAATTTCGCCAGCGTACAGCGCCTGCCGGACAACCATAGGCAATCCGTGGCGCGCACCCGAGCGGTGATCGACCGGGTGCGTCCCGACGTCGTGCACGCGCATTCCAGCTACGCGGGCTTGTACATTCGCATGGCGAAAATCCGCCGCGGTGGTCGCCCCATTCGCTATGTCTACACGCCCCACGCGTGGGCATTCCTCCGGGGTGACAAAAGCCCACTCCAACGCGCCGCATTCGCGGCGGCGGAGTCCGCGATGGGTCGGTTCACCGATGTCCTGGCCGCGTGCGGGGAAAACGAGGCCGGCCTCGCCCGCCGTATCGGTATTCCGCGACGACGCATCATCGTCGTCCCCAATACCGTCCCGTCCTCCCAGCCTGAGACCGCCGAGCGGAATTTGCCGCCGGAACCCGCAGGAGAAGGGCCTTTGGTCGTGGGCTCGGGGCGTCTGACCCAGGCCAAGGGGCCCGAGTTTTTCGTGTCCGCCATCGAGGCGGTCCGAGCCACCGGCGAATCGGTCCGGGCCCAATGGATCGGCGGCGGAGACCCGGAGCAGGAAAATATGCTCCGTCGTCGCGGAATCGATGTCACGGGGTGGACGAGCCCCGCGGAAAACCGGGCGCTGATCGGTCGGGCCGATCTTTACCTGCACTCGGCCCTGTGGGACGGATTCCCGCTCACCATTCTCGAGGCATGTGCCAGCGGCGTCCCCGTCGTGATGCGGAAAGTCCCCTCGTTTAGCGACCTGTCCTGGCCGATCAAGCTCGATTCGCCTCAGGCGCTTGCCCAGAACTGGGCCGACCTGTGGAGCGGCTTCACGCGGCTGAAATTGCTGGACCGTGGCAGCGAGTTGATGGAAAAGCACACCCTGAGCGTTCAGAGGGAACGGCTCCTTCAGGCCTACGGAATCTCCGCCACGGCCTTCGGAGGCACGGATTGAGCCGCACCGTCGACGGCCCTCACGAGTGGCCCCGCATCGGCGTTGACCTTCAAGATCACGCCCCCGTCGAGGCCTCCATGGATCGGTACGGCCACAAGTACCTCGCGGCGATCCTCGACGAATCCGAGCGCCTCGAATTGGGCGCTCGGCTGTGGGATCCCGGGGTCCTGGCCGGACGATTTGCCGCCAAGGAAGCCGTCTTCAAGGTTTTGGGGGCGGGTCCTGCGGATGCCGTGCCTTGGCCTGCCATCCGCGTCCACGCTCCTCACGGCCGTCGCCCCGAAGTGACCCTTCACGATCGGGCTCGAGAGCTGGCGGATGCATCCGGACTACGTCACGTAGACATCTCGATGACCCATACGGATTCCGTGTCCATGGCGTGCGCGGTGGCGATCTCCCACCGGGATCTGGCCAACCCCGCGGCACGCCTGGCACCGCGAATCACCCATAGTTTTGACCGTCTCATCACCCAAAGGAACCTCATGAACACCAGCTACGAACTCGACCCGGCCATCCGCTCGGTTCTCTCGTCCCACGTCCAGTTTCCGACGGACGAGGAACATCTCGAACGGACCCAGAGCCTCTATCAGGCCGGCATGAGTTCACACACCTCGGTCAGCGTGATGCTCGGCCTGGAGGACGAATTCGACATCGAATTCCCCGAGGCCATGCTCACCAAGCAGACCTTCAGCTCCGTGGAGAGCATCGCCCACGCGGTCATGACCGTCCTCAACGAACAGGCGCGCTAACAGAATGGAGAAAACCACCATCCCTCCGACATTCGAAAATCGGGTCAAAGCCGTCGCGGATATTGCCGCGAAGCACGCGGCCGACGTCGACTCCGAGTCGCGTTTCCCTTACGAGGCCATCGACGAGGCCCGCGAGCAGGGGCTCCTTGGGGCGCCCTTCTCCGAAGAAGAAGGGGGCTTAGGCGCCTCCCACGCACAGTTGTGCGAGGTCGGCCAGGTCATCGCAGCCGCGTGCGCGTCGACCGCCATGATCCTGATGATGCATTACAGCCAGGCATTGTGCCTGGTGGGTCACGCCTCGTCGGAAGCGTTGCTGGAATTCCGCGGGGAAGCCGCCTCGGAGCAACTGCTCTTGGCCTCGGCGACCACGGAAGAAGGCATCGGCGGTGACACCCGCCGGTCCTCGTGTCATATCGAGGAAAAGGACGGCCGGGCTCGGGTCAGCAAGCGATGCCCCGTCATTTCCTACGGCAGATACGCCGATGCCATCCTCCTCACCGCGCGTCGCGGCGTCGATTCGCCCGACTCCGACCAGGTCATGATGGTCATCCGGCAGGACGAGGCCACCCTCGAGCGAACCCGAGGCTGGGACTCCATGGGAATGCGGGGCACCATGTCGGAGGCCTTCGTGGTGGAGGCAGTCGTCTCCACTTCCATGATCTTCGACGATCCCTTCGCCACGATCTCCTCGCACACGATGTTGCCGGCCTCGCATACCCTGTGGGCGAGCGCTTGGTACGGCGTGGCGTCCGCGGCGGGACAGACGGCTCGTCGGAGCGCCCAGCGTGCGGCCCGGAAGGTCGCCGGAACGACGCCGTTGCAGGCCATCCGGGTTGCCGAGCTGGAGGTGGACCTCCAGCGCATGCACGACTCCGTCACGGCATCTATTCGTCGTTTCGACGAGGCCCGGGAAAACACGCAGGTGCTCGAATCTCCGCGGTTTGCCATCGCGATGGACACGCTGAAGATTTCGGCCTCGCGGTCTGCTCGAACCATCTGTTCCCAGGCGATGGAGATCGTCGGAATTTCCGCGTATTCCAATGCGTCTCCGATGAGCCTGTCCCGCCAGGTCCGGGACGTCCACGGCTTTTCGCTCATGATCGGCAACGACCGCTTACTGGATACCGCAGCCGGGCTGCACATGATTTCTCGAGGTGAACGATGAACAATTCCATGGAACAGCGATCTGACGACCCCACGGCCAACTTCTCCGAGGCCGATCTGGACGGCAACCGCCGTCACTTCGGCGAGGCGCTGAGGCGTGCGGGGTGGCTGGTTCCGGCTCCCGGCGGCGGCCCGGAAGGCCTCGGCGACGCGCCGGAAAGCGTCGTGGAAGGGCTCAACCGGCTCGTCCGCCGCACGGCCGGAGACGTCGAGGCGGAAGCCCCGCAACGCGTGCGCTTCCCGGGCATCAACGCCTTCGAGCTCCTGCAACGAACCGATTACGTGGCTTCGTTCCCGCAGCTTCTCGGCGCCATCGCGACCTTTGACGGGGAGACCGGCGATCATCGCCGCCTGCTCCGCCGCCTCGAAGCCGGGGAAGACTGGGCGGATGAACTGACACGACGCGACTACGCGATGGTCTCGGCGGCCTGTCATCCCCTCTACCGAGCGCTGGAAGGTACGGACCAGGACCGTCGAGTCTACGAGCTCGTGGGCGACTGCTTTCGGGACGAGCCGTCCCCGGACCCCATGCGTCGGGAGTCCTTCCGGATGCACGAAATCGTGACCTTCGGGGACGAGCGGCACTGCCTCGATTTCCGGGGCCGCTGGCTCGAGGCGGCCCATCAGGTGTTGACGGGCCTCGGCCTTCAGGTCGAGATCGCGGCGGCTAACGATCCGTTCTTCGGACGCGCCGGAAAAATGCTCGCTTCGGGACAACGCGCCGCCGAGCTGAAATTCGAAATCCTCACGGAGGTGTACCCGGGGCATCAGACCGCCATTGCGTCGGCCAATTACCACCAGGGTCATTTCGGTGAGGCCTTCACCATCACGGCCGGTTCCGACGCCGCTCATACGGCATGCGCGGGCTTCGGCCTCGAACGCATTGCCCTGTCCTTGGCGGCTCAGCACGGTACGGACACACGTCGCTGGCCGGAACACGTCCGCGATTCGCTGGGCCTGGGTTAAGGGCTCGGCGCAGGCCACATCATCACGCGGCGTCGGGGGACCACGGAATGGTCCGGGCCCCCGACGCCAGAAAAAAGGAAAACTCATGAAAGTAACCGGGGAATCTACATGGATTGCGTCAGGCCGCGATAGGCACCTCGCCGCCTGGGTCCACGGGCCGCAGGCAGAACCACGAGGGCTAGCGGTCATCGTCCCGCCCGTCGGCAGATCGCTGGCGGTCACGTACCGGACCCTGCGCGTGCTGGCGATTCGCTTGGCCGAGGCCGGTTTCGTCGCCGTACGGTTCGAGTTCAGCGGCACCGGCGATTCCTCGGCTGGTCGGGGACCTGGCACCGAGCAAGACTGGCGGGACGACCTGGAGGCCGTCCTCGGGTGGTCCCGCGCGACGTGGCCCGATGCGCCCGCCGTCCTCGGCGTCGGCTTCGAGCTGGGCGCCACCTTCCTCGCGAATTCTTCCGATCCGCGCTGGGGACCCCGGCTCGTCTGGGACCCGGTTTCTCCCCGGAAGTATTTGAGGCAGGGCTCGATGCTGCGCAGGCTCTCCGTCGACGGCGTTCCCCGTTCCGAAGGGGTCGAGCATCCGGGTTTTTGGTTCTCCCCCGAACGAGTGGCCGAGCTGAACTCGCTCCGCCCGGTGGAGGCCCCTGCCTGGGAGCCCCGCTCAACCGGGGAGCTTCCGGCCGAGCGGGAGGCCATCTACAGGATCGACTCGTCCCCCGAGGAAGGCCGCCTACTCCACGAGAGCCCCTCGATGGCGGCACGGGTTCCGGTCGACCGGATCCGGTACATCGTGGAGGCCGCCTCCGAGCTGGCCCCCGGCCCCGGAGGCTTCTCCGCCGATCGTTTCGTGCCGGACCGGGTCGCGCACCTCTCCGGGGACAACGGACGGCCGCTGGTGGAGGAGATGATCGAGGCCGAGGACGGAACCCTCGGAATCCTCACGGCCCCGCTTCGCGCCGAACCCGGCGATTCGCAACGCGCGGCGTTGCTGCTTGCGGGTGCGTCCGAACCCAAGGATGGCCCCACGGGGCTGTGGACTCCCCTGTCTCAGACGCTCGCGTCCCGCGGCGTCGTCGCCTTCCGGGCCGAACGCGCCGGGTGCGGGGACCTGGGAGACCCGGAGGACCTCGCCGACCCCAATCCGCACTCGCTCGACATCGTGGAATCGGCTCGTGGCGCCGCCGCCTGGCTCGCGGAAAGAACCGAGCGACGCGTCACGGGCATCGGCCTCTGCTCCGGCGCGTGGGCGCAGCTGCGGGCGGCCGAGACCGGCGGCTTCGAACGGATCGTCGCGATCAACAACATCGCGTGGCGGTCGGATCTGGACTTTCACCGGAGGATCTACGAGGAAGGCCTCCTGGAGGTCACCCCCGAGGGTCAGCAATTGCGCGAGGACATGCCGGAGACGGGGAATCTCTCCGCTGCGACGCGCTGGAAGAATGCGGCCGTCAACCGCGCCAAAAATCTGATCAAGTCGCACGCGCCGTATTCCGTATGGCGTCGGCTGGGTCAGCGTGGCGTCGTCGACTTCCCGGAGGGCATGCTCAAGGATGTTCCCCCCACGACGGAGGTTGTGCTGGTCTTCAGCGCCCAGGACCACGGTGACCTGCGGCATTCACGATTGGACGAAGGCATCCACTCGGTCAAGCGGCATCGCCCCGACAGCATTTCCACGGTCATGCTCGCGGGCCTGGATCATTCATTGCTTTCCCTCGACAGCAGGGAAACGGCCACGACGTACTTCCAAGACATCACCTGGTAACGCTGGTCGAGAAAAAACTCGGGGCAACTCACTCACGTGAGTTGCCCCGAGTTTTTTTCTCGGTAAGAGCGGCGCCGCGCCTATTGAGCCGTTTCTCGACGACGCTGCGTCACGAGCATCACGATGCCCGCGCCCACCAGCGCACCGGCAAGACCGGCTCCGGCGACGATGAGTCCCTTCGGCACCGAGAGGGAGCTTTCGGGGACGCTCGGCTCGGAGACGACGATGAGCCGAGCGTTGCTGTCCTTGAGAATCGACTGGTTCGTGGGGTCCTCGCGGATGATGTCCTGGAGCGCCGTGGCCGTGTCCTGCGCATCCGACGCATTGGAGGCCCGAACCTGAACCTGGAACAAAAGGTCCGAATTCGGAATGGTGGAAGGGATGATCTCCGCATCCGTGTCTCGCCCCAGCTTCCGGGACACTTCCGATGTTTTATCTGAGTTGTTGGCCGACCCGGAAATGAGCGGGACGAGGTAGCCGAGTTCGTTCACGCTTTGCTGATCGCCGGAGGCTTTATCGGTATCGGCCGCGGGCGCCAGACCGTACGTCGCCGAAGAAATGTAGGTCGACTGACCGAAGACCGCGAATCCCCCGCCGGCCAACAGGCCGACGACGAGACCCAGGATCGCTCCGATCCAAAGCGTTTTCGCCGCACCGGTGCGCGATGAAGAGTTCGTTCTGACGTGGTTCATAGGGTGTTGATTCCTTCAATCTATAGGGAAGCTGTCGATGGACGCTCATCAATATTTGACGCGTCTCAGGGTTTTCCCATGTGCCGATCCGTCCTGCGCATTCCGGAAAGAAGCCAGCGACCCACCATATTCGGCAACCGGTCGATGGCCTCATGAAATCGGTCCACATCTTCCGGATGGAGCGGCTTCAGCAGAGGCCAGGACAGCAAAAACATCACGACGTATGCTCCGAAGCCTCCGACAATGCACCAAATATTATTCCATCCGGCCAGTTGCATTCCTATCCCAGGGGCCGCCAAAAGCACTAAGAATATGAGGACCGTGAGAAAATCATGAAAACCGGGCCCCTTCAATCCTTCGGCCGACCGAGCGGCCTTGGCCAGTAATACGGCCGAGGCCAAGACCCCCAAGGAATTCGCGGCGGCCGCGCCGTAGATATCGAAGGGGCCGATGAGCACGATATCGCCGAGAAGAGTCACCACGGCCGCCAAGGTCTGGGACCACACGACCCATTTCAGGCGGTCGCAGCCGAGAAGCGCCGAGCTCGCGATGGCCGTGAGAGCGCCCAAGAGAATGGTCGGGCCGCCCATGATGAGCAGGATTCGGCCGGCCACGGCGTACTCCTCACCCCACAGCAGCACGATCAGCGCCGGGCCGATGCCGGCGAGCAACCCCGCCCCCGCCCCGCTCGCGGTCAGGAGCAATCGTTGCGCTTGGAGGTATCCAACTCGGACGGTCGCCATTCTTCCGGCGGCGATCAGGGCGGCGACGGTCGGCAAGACCACGGGGATGAGGGCCGCCGGCACCTTATACGCGGTCTGGACGGCCGAAAAGGCCACGGAATAGTAGGCAATATGGGCCGGTTCGTCGCCGTGAAAAACCGCCAAAAAGGCCAACTCGGAACGCTGGGCCACCACCGTCTCCAGCAAAACGAGCGTGCCCGCCCCGAGGGCAAACCCGATCATGCTTTTGCGCATGGTTCGGCGAACCGCGTCGTCGGGCCGCCCTCGAAGGCCCCAGCGATGGCGTGCCCGGGAGACCAAATAGATGGTCACGCCGGCCGAGATCACGGAGGCCAACGTCGTCACGATGACTATTCCCAGAATCCCCTGTCCCGCCACAAGCAGGATCACGGTCACGGGAACGGCAATTATCTGAGCCACGACGCCCGTGATGGAGGCCTGGCGGTATTGCCGCAATCCCAACAACGCCTGAGCGCTGACCGCGTGAACGGCCACGGCCGCCGCGTACACCGCGATGATCAGCCAGGCCCACACGTGCTCCTGATAGATGCACCGTCCGACGATCAGCGTCACCACCGCGGCGCCGATGCCCGGTATAAAACTCCAGCGGATTCCGAGGTGAAGACAATATGAGGATTTTTCGGCCGATCCCTCTCCCAGCGACGCCGAAACGTTCTTCTGGACCGCAAGGGGCAGACCCACGGCGAAAACGGTCGCGCAGGTCATGGCGACAAAGATCATGAATGATTGGATTCCCTGGTCCTGAGGGCCCAACAAACGCGCAACCACCAGGGATTGAATGAGGGTCAAGCCTTGCGGAAGAACCTGCGCAATGATGTTCCAGGCCGCACCGTACCCCACAGATTTAATGGTGATGGGTTCGCCGACTCCACCGTCTGCCGACGGCTGCTCCTCCGGAATACCGGATTTATCGGGAATCTCCTCAAATTTCATTATAAATCCGTCATTTCCTTCCCCTTGCCGACCGAAATCCGCACAAACCTCTATAATAGACGACGCGTCGCGCCACAAGATACTGGGCCCGGCCGTTGGGGAACTTTTAATTACTTTCCATGGGGGAACTCTACGTTGCGAGTTATGCAAATCATCAAAGAACTGCGACACGGTGGGGCCGAAACCGTCGCGCTACGCCTCATGCAGGCCCGGGACGCCACGGACCAGGCCGTCGTTTCGCATCCCGGAGAATGGTCGCACCGGTTTCCCGGCCGTCATTATTCGATGGGCCAGACCTCCATGAAACCCCGGGACCTCATATCGGCCGCACGGTCGATCAGACACGCGGTTAAGGAATTTCGGCCCGACGTAATTCACGCCCATAGCCCCGGAACTTTGGTCGCCGCCCGGCTCGCGCTGGGCCCGCGCACGAGCCCCGTTCTCCTCGGCACCGCTCACGGCGGATATACCCTGCATAACCTTTCGACCCAGGCGAAACTCTACAAATTCCTCCGAATTCCGATCGTTTCCTGCGGCCCGGGAGTGACCTTCGGCCTTCGCGAGGGCGGGCTGGAGCCGGTGGCCACGATCAACAACGGCATCCCCGAATCGGCGCTGCGGGATACGCCGAAGCGCCATCTGGCGGAAGAGTTTGGGCTGGATCCCCGCCTGAAGACCGCGGTGGCCGTGGGACGCCTGGCGCCGGTCAAGAATCACCAGCAAATGCTGAAGGCCTTCGCCCAGTATGACCGCATGAACCTTCTGATCTGTGGCGACGGAGAATCCCGGAAAGAGCTCGAACGGCAGGCGCGGGACCTCGGGTTGGACGGGCGCGTGCGATTCCTCGGAATGCGCCAGGACGTCCCCGAGATCCTGCACTCCGCGGACGTACAGTTGCTGACGTCGCGCGTCGAGGGCCTGCCCATGGCGCTCCTCGAAGGCATGTCCGAGGGAAAGCCCCTCATCGCCACCGACGTGCTCGGCTCGCGCGAATTAGTCGATCACGGGCGCAACGGCCTGCTCGTCGAGCTTGACGACGACCGCTCGCTGGCCGAGGCATTGAAGCGCCTCGACACCGACGATTCCCTCCGGGAGACGCTTTCGGTCGGGGCCCTCGAGACCGCGCAACAATACAGCGTGAAGGCCATGACCGATCGGTACTGGGACCTGTACTCGGCCTTGTCAGCGGGGTCGCCGACCAAGACCGAATGACTCGTCGGCCTCCACCGCTATCGGGCCCACGGCACCACCGGTCGGTCGGCCACAACCCTCGAAGCGGACGCGGACTCCGAGACGGCGTGCGCCGCGAAAGCCAGAACGAAGACCATCCAGAACGGCGGGTACATGATCTCGGTGACGGTGAAGCAAGCGACCAAGATGCTCACGACGGCGGGAAACAGCACGGACTGAACGCCCGCCCCGGCGCCTGCCTCCGGGATCTCGACCCGCTGTGCGCGCCACGTCGTCTTCAGGCTCCACCCGATGGCGAAAGCCATGAGGATCGCACCGATGATGCCGGTTCCGTAAAGGATTTCGATATACGAATTGTGCGCGTAGGCGAGGGAAAGCATTCCGGGGGCGAGGTGAAGGTCTCCGAAGTACCTCGGCTCCAGGGATCCTATTCCCGCCCCGCCGAGGGGATGCTCGGCAAAAATATTCAGCGCAATGGCCCACGCGTCGAATCGCGAGGAAACGTTGCCCTCGGCCACGAAACTCTTCTGTTGCACGGCCACGGACACCGCCCGCTGGATGCTCGGGTAGACGGCAAGTAGCGCGAGCGCGGCCACCACGATGCCGATCAGGATGGCCTTCCGATCCCTGGGGCGGAACAAGAAATGCACCACGAGGGCCACGGCCAACCCGAGAATCGCGCCGCGAGAAAACGACCCGACCGCCACGATCAGACAAATCGTCGCGCAGAGGAGCCACCACGCCCGCACCACGGGATGGAACTTTTCGCGGGCCACGCCGATTCCGACAATGGCGCCGGAGGAAGCCAGCATTCCGAAGTCGTTGGCGTCCCCCGCCACCGGCACGAGGGCGGAAGAATGCCCGGAGCCATAGGACATCAACGTCAGGACGCATCCGGCCGCCATCGCCGTCGTGTAGCAAGCACCTAGCGTGACGACATCGCGACGGCTCTCAAAGATTTGGCTCGCGGCAATCACCACGACCGCCCAACCGGCGATCGTCGCGGAAAACCCGTTGGAGAGCGACCCGTTGCCCGCGACATTGGCGCTCACGACGGTCCAGCAGGCGAAGGCGAGCAGCAAGAAATGCAACCAATGCATCCGGGGAGGAATCCGTCGGATGATCATCGATAGTCCGGTGATTCCGACAAAGAGGATGGCCCCTAGTTTTGTCGCGGAACTGGGCCAACCGGCCATCGTCCAGTTCAATCCCACCGTGAGCATGAAGATCAAAAACCCCAGTTTGGGGTAATTCAGCAGGAGCACGCCGAGGCCGAGAAGGACCGGCGCGGCGGCCATCGCCAGAGGAGCCCCGGCGGCCACCAGGATGCCGGAAACCAGCGCCAGCCCGCCTGCCAGGAGGAATACGCCTCGCGCCGACCACAAGGGACCCCACGGTCGGTTCGCCACGTGGTGGGGCGCGTCGCGAGGGGGCTCGGCGGGCACCGGGGTGCTCGGCCGCGAAGGAGAGGCGTCGCGAAAGACTTCCCACTTTCCGCTTTCCCTCAAATTAGACATACTTTCCTTACATCGGCGTCCCCGAACAGCCATGACGGACTGCTACCCTCTTACGGAATACTTTAGAGTATATTGTTACGGCATAGATTGGGCCAAAACTGGCCCGCCAGGGGGAGAATACTAGTCGTGAAAATATTGCATCTGTCCGGTAGTGCGCGGGGTGGGGCCGAGCTGCAACTACTTCACATGCTGGAGGAATCGCAAGACGACCCGGACATTGAACATTCGGTTTTCCTTTTAAGGCCCGGGCCGCTTCAAGACAATTTCACATCTTTAATACCCACCATCACTTCGTCGAAATCTCGAATGATGGATGTTCGCTTTATTCGTCAGTTCGTGAGAACTCTTCTGGACTCCCGACCAGACGTGGTCCACGCGTGGGGACCGACCCCGAACCTGTGGGCTCCCCTGCTGAGCCGCATCGCGCAACTGTCCCCGTCCTCGCTCAAGCGTCGCTACCGGCCCCGGGTGATCATCGCCGAAGTCGGCCTCGACGAGTGGAAAAATGCGGCCTTCAAGCTCGCCGACCGCCTGTGCTATCTCTTCTCGGATGCGGTCGTCGGTAATGCGCGGGCCGTCACGGAGACGGCCATCGCGCGCGGCGCCCGTCGCCGGCAGACGGACACGGTGCTCATGGGGGTCAGCGTCCCCGGCATGGATGAAATCGACGAACGCTCGCCCGTCTCGGGGCGGGTTCTCATGCTCGGGCGGTGGGATTGGCGCAAGGGCCACGAGGCCCTCCTCGACCTCTGGCCCGATGTCCGCCGACGCGTTCCCCACGCCACGCTGGTGATCGCCGGCGCCGCCCATTCGGACGGGGAAAAGGCCCTGAAGGCCCGCTGCGAAGACATCGTTCGCGGCTATCAGAAGGACCCGGTGGTCGCCGGGTCGATCACCCTGCTCGACCACACCGACCCCGCACGCGCCCTTGACTCCGCCGAGGTGCTGGCCGTGAGCTCCAACAGCGAGGGCATGCCGAACGTCATTTTGGAGGCGTTTTCCCGTATGACGCCGGTCGTCGCCTTTTCGGTGGGTGGCGTTGCCGAGGCCTTGGGCGACGGTGAACGAGGGTGGCTGGTCCCCGCGGGTGAGCGGGACGCGTTCGTCTCGGCCCTCGTACAGGCGCTGAGCCGACCCGAGGAAGCCGGCCGCCGGGCCGGGGCGGCGCGGCGATGGGTCGAGTCCCTGACCTTTAAGACATCGATGAACCGATGGGTCGAGATCTACCACCGGGTGACCGGCCGATGATCCGCGACGCAGAGAACCCCACGCCTCCGAGAATTTCCGTCGTGACCCCGTGCCATAACGCCGTGGCGACCCTGGGCGGGACGCTCAGTTCATTGGTCACGGCGGATTACCCGGACCTCGAGATCCTCGTGGTCGACGATGGCTCATCGGATGCGAGCCTCCGCCTGGCGGAAACCTATGCCTCTCAGTGGCCCGCGGGACATCCGACCGGCACCTGCGTCAGGGTCCTGCGGCAGGACCGCGGCGGGGTCTCGAGCGCCCGCAATCGCGCGATGTCGGAGGCCACGGGCGATTTCCTGGCATTCGTCGACGCCGACGATATGGTCCTCCCCCAGTACTTTTCCGTGGCGATGAATGCTTTCGCGGCGGCGGGCGGGCTTCCGCGGGCCGGAGACCGGTCGGCGTCGCGCCTCATCGTGGTCAGCAATGCGCATCTGCTCACTCCCTCGGGCATTAACCCCGGCAGGGTGCTCCTGCGGGATCCTTTGCCGAGCGCCTCCCGTCAGCCAGGCAGCATTCTGACCAACAACATCGCCGGAATATTCGCGATTTTTCCCCGGGAATTGCTCGAGGAGGTCGGGTACTTCGACGAAGACCTCGATTACTGCGAAGACTGGGATTTATGGCTCCGGGCCGTTCGCCGGGGGTGGCGGATAGTGCGTCAGGACAACCCGACGGCCCTTTACCGCTGGACCGGACAATCGGCGTCCACGCAACGCGAGAACATGTACGCGGGGGAAGACGCGGTACTGCTCAAGGCCCTCGGCGATCCCGCCATGGGGCTGACGGCCGACGAGAGAATAAACGTCGAGCGACGCTTGGCCGCGGGTTCGCCGATACGGCTTTCTTCGGAGGCCGAAAATGCTTTTCGCCAGGGTGATCTGAAGCTCGGGGCCCGATTACTGCGGCAGGCAGCCCAGCTCGCGCCGTCTCAACGCAGGCTCCGCGTGAAATCCATCATTTCCTATCTCCCCTACGGAAGCGCGTGGCTGGGTAGGCGTCAGCGAATACTTGATGAACGGGTTGGTTTCACCCGGGAGATGACGCGCTAGCAGGCCTCGCGTCCCGACCGCGCGCGACCGACGTCGCCGTCCAGCTCCAGGGCGGTCGCCCAATCCTGCGGGGTGTCGATGTCTTGTCCGAAGCCGAGATCCGCACATTCCACCCCGTCGACGAGGTGGGCATGCGAGCGCATCCACGTCCGCGCGGCCTCGTCGCCGCAGGATAGCGCGGCCGCCTCGCGCGCGTGGGCGTGGGTCATCGCGACCGGATGACCGGGTTGTCCCTGCCACACCGCCCGGACGACGCGCCCCGGGCGCAACCCTCTGACCAGGCGGGTTAGCACTCCGGCCCCGACGCCGGGTTGGTCCACGAGCATGACGACCACCGGGGTCTTCGGGGTCGTCCCCGGGATCCTCCCTATGGCCGCGACGCCGGCCTTCCACGAGGCGGACATCCCGACCTCGAAGTCCGGGACCGGCACGGCGTGGCGCACCCCCGCCGGGCCGGCCGTGGCAAGCTGACGCAAAACCTGGGTGCGGGCGGGGCCGACGGTCGTGACCGGAACAAGACCGGCCTCTTGGGCGGCGCGGACGGCCCGAGCGACCAGGGTGGACCCGCCCCACGGGAGCAATGCCTTAGGGCCCGCCCCGAGCCGTCGCCCCTGGCCCGCTGCCAGGATCAACGCGCATCCGGTCACGGCCGGGTCGGCGAGCGGGCGCGGGTTCATGGGGTGCCGGCTTCCCCCGCGTACGTCCCTCCGAGAAGCCGCCCTGCCTCGGCGAGCGCGGCGTGGATCGCGTCTCGGGTCATGGGGGTACGGGTCAGCCGGACCCCCGTGGCGGCGTGAATCGCGTTGGCGAGGGCCGGCGCCACGGGGTTGAAGGGAGATTCGCTCATGGATTTGGCCCCCTGCGGCCCCAACTCGTCCGAGGTCTTGGCGAAATAGACCTCGGTGCGGGGGACGTCGGCGAAGTTCGGGGCCTTGTACTGCCGGACGATGTCCGTGACCGCTTTCCCGGTGTTCTCGTCGACGATCACCTGCTCGTAGAGTGCGGCGCCGATCGCTTGGGCCACGCCTCCCTCGATCTGACCCCGGCACTGGTGCGGGTTCATCACGACCCCGGCGTCGGCGGCGTGCACCGATTGGAGGATCCGGAGCTCCCCGGTGGCCATGTTGACCGCGACGCGGAAGGCGTGCACGTTGAAGGCGACGGATCGCTCGGAGCCGTCCCAATATCCGTGGGCGGCGGGCGGCTTGCCCGTCCTTTCGATGCATGCGTCGCGGAGCCGGTCCAAGGCCACGGAACCGCCGTCCGTGACCGCCTCGTCGCCGCGGATCGCGACCGCCTCGGGAGCGACCCCGAGATGTGCCGCGGCCATGCTCCGGAGGTCTCCGACCAGCCGCTTCGTCGCGTGGTCATTGGCGCGCCCGGCGATCGTGGTGCCCGTGGAACCGAACGCGCCGGTGTCGTGCTCGACGACGTCGGAGTCGGATTGCACCAGCCGGATCCGGTCCGTGGTCGTGTTGAGGCGGCTCGCGGCGAGTTGGGCGTGAACCGTGGAGGTGCCGTTGCCGAATTCAGCGGTTCCGACCTTCAGCCGGTACGTGGCCGCGGGACCCAGCTCGATCTCGACGTGGGCGATGTGACCCCGTGGGGGCGCCGTGGCGATCATCGCGACGGCGTGGCCGTCCCCGAATCTCCACTCGTCACCCCAGTCCTCGGCCCCGCCGGCTGCCTCTTTCTCGCGCCAGCGCTGTTGGCCACGACGCAGCGCGTCTTCGGTCAGGCGCAGGCACTGGTCCAGGCCGTAGCTGCCGATCACCAGATCCTCTTCGGGTTCGTCCTCGACGCTGAGCATGGGGTCTCCGGGGCGGATGATGTTGTTGTGCCGGAAGCTCAGTTCCGAGACCCCTAGCTTCGCGGCGAGGGCGCTCATGGTGGACTCGACCGCGAAGATCATCTGGCTCAGCCCGTACCCTCGGAAGGCGCCCGAGGGGATCGTGTTGGTGTACAGCGAGAGGCCGTCCACGCGCTTATTCGGGGCGTTGTACACGGCAATAGACTCGCCGACCCCGTGGAACAGAACTCCTGGCCCGTGGTTGCCGTAGGCGCCGGTATTGGCCCGAACGTCCACCGCGAGCGCGGTCAGCTTGCCGTCGCGGTCGGCGCCGGCGCGGACCGTCATCCGGAAGGGGTGCCGAACGGTGGTCGCGGTGAAGGTTTCCTTCCGGGAGAGCTCGATGCGGACGGGCCGCCCGGTGGCCATGGTGGCCAGCAGGGCGATGTCCTCGCACAGCACTTCCTGTTTCCCGCCGAATCCGCCGCCGACCCTCTCGCAGTAGACCCGGAGCCGGTCGCGGGGGAGGTCGAAGAGTTGGCCGAGCGTCCTCCTGACCAGGAAAGGTACCTGCGTGCTGGTGCGGAGCACGTATCGACCGTCGGGTTCCTGCCAGGCGATGCACCCGTGGGTTTCCAGGGCCATGTGAGAGAGCCGCTGGGTGTGGAAGGTTTCTTCGCTAGTCACGAATGATTCTGCGAGGGCCCGGTCGACGTCGCCGATCTCGTGGTGAACCTCGGCGACGACGTTCGGGTGTGAGCGTCCCGCGGTCGCCTCGGGCGGGTCCTCGGGGTGGATCACGGGCGCGTCGGGGGCGTCGGCCCGCTCGACGTCGAAGACGGCCGGCAGGTCCTCGTAGGTGACGGTCACTCGGGCGACCCCGCGTTCAGCGGCGCGTTGGGACTCGGCGATGACCACGGCGACCCGTTGGCCGTAGTAGCGGACGACGTCGTCGAGCACGCGGGTGTCGGCCGGGTCGTCGGCGAGCAGTTCGTGTTGCGCGGTCGAGAAGCGCCGCATCGGGGCTTCCCGATGGGTCAGGACCTTCACCACCCCGGGTTCCCGGAGGGCTTCTTCGGTGTCGATCGCCAGGATTCGCGCGTGGGCCCGGTCGGAGTGGACCAGGGCGCCGTAGAGCATCGGGCTCGGCAGCTCGCCGGTGTCGAGGTCCATGGTGTAGCGGGCGGTTCCGGTGACCACTCCGGGGCCGGCGAGCGCGCCGGTGCTGGATCCCACGCCCTGGTGGCCCGGGTCGAGGTTGGTGTGTCCGGCGACGGCGTCCTCGATGCTGCGGTATCCGGTGCATCGGCAGATGTTCCCCTTGAGGCTTCGGGGGAGGTCTTTTCGGTCGGCCTCCGACATTCCCGCGACGGTGCACACCATGCCGGCGGTGCAGAATCCGCACTGGAAGCCGCCCGCGTTGAGGAAGTTCTCTTGGACGGGGTGGAGGGATTCGGGGGTTCCGAGCCCCTGGACCGTGATGACGTTTTTGCCGACGATGCGGTGGGCCGGGTAGAGGCAGGAGTGGACGGGTTCGTCGTCCACGAGCACGGTGCAGGCGCCGCAGTCGCCGCCGTCGCACCCCTTTTTGACGCCGGTGGAGCCTTGGTCGCGCAGCCAGGTTCGCAGGCATTGACCGGGGGCGGGGTCCACCGGGAGGTTTCGGTGGTCCACGACGGCGTGGTGGGGCGCGGTGTGCGCCTCGGGCTCAGGGGCGTTCCCGGGGCCGAGCCGTTCCTGGGAGGGGTGGGTCGCGCTCATGAGGTGCTCCGAATCATCGTGATGTCTCCGGTGGGGCGGGATGCGGGCGCTGTGCCAGTGGAGGTTTCGGGGAAGAGCTCCGCGAGGATTTCCGCGGCGAGCCGGTGGGTCATGGCCCGACGCCACGTGGGCGAGCCGTGGATGTCGTCGTGCCATTCCCCCGCGGGGACGGATTCCTCGATGGCCTGGTGCAAGGCCGCGAGGGTTTTTCCGCCGCCGGTGGGGAGGTCGACGACGTGCGGTCGGCGGGTCGAGGCGGTGATGACCAGGCGGAGCGTGTCACGGTCCAGGCGTCTGCCGATCAACAGGGCCGCCGATCTGCCTTTTTCCGTGAGGGAGATGCGGCGGAAGGCGCAGTCCTGCCGTAGGGCCTCGAGCGGCACCCGGAAGCCGCGGATGAGTTCTCCGTCGGTCAAGACGGTCGCGGCCTCCCCCACGACGAGTTCCGCAACGGGTACGGTTCGGCGGATTCCGCCCGGCCCCCAGAGCTCGGCGACGGCGTCGAGGCCGGCCAGCAGGGAGGTCATGGGTCCGGCCGGTAGCGCCGTGGCGACGTTGCCGCCGATGGTGGACAGGTGCCAGATCTTCCAGGAGGCGACGAAGGAGTCGCAGCACGGCCGGAAGAGGTCGAGGCCGGGCAGGGGCCGGAGGGGTTCGTGGGTCGTCTGATCGGTCCCGCCAGCCGCGTCGGCGCGGTACGGGAAGGCGTAGACGTCGGCGATGCGACAGGTGGCGGCGATCTCGAGGCCGGCGGGTTGGCCGTCGGCGGGTTTCCAGGTCAACGGTTCCCATCCGGCGTCGGTGATGTCGAGCAGGCGGGTCGGTGGTCCGTGGGAAATGTCGGTTCCGTAGGAATACAGGACGGTGCCGCCGGCGAGCCAGCTGTCCCCCGGGCGCCAGTCCTCGGGGTCGGAGGTCATCAGGACGGCGTCGACGCAGGTCATGTCCATGAGACGGTCTCCTTGCGCTGGTGGGCGGCGTGTACCGGGCCGGAGGTGTTCCGCAGTTCCGGGATTCCGTCGGAGGTGGCCCGCCCGTGGGTCACGGCCACGAGTTCCGCGAGGACCGCGATGGCGACCTCTTGGGGGCTTCGCGCGCCGATGTCGAGTCCGATGGGTGAGTGCAAGCGCGCGAAACACTCTGGAGGGAGGCCGCCGTGGATCAGTTCCTGGGCTCGGCGCTCGTGGGTGGAGCGGGACCCCATCGCCCCGACGTAGGCCAGGTCCATGCGTAGGGCCTGGTCGAGCACGGGTAGGTCGAAACGGGGGTCGTGGGTGAGCATGATGACGGCGGTGCGGGAGTCGATCCGGCCCGCCTCGCGCTCCCGGGCAAAATGGTCGCCGGGTCGTGCGACGATGACGTCGTTCGCACCCGGATGCCTGGCCCGGGTCGCGAAGACTTCGCGGGCGTCGCACACGGTGACCTGCAACCCCAGGAACGATGATGCTTGGGCGATCGCCGAGGAAAAGTCGTTGGCGCCGTAGATGAGGATTCTGGCCTGTGGCCTCCGGGACTCGACGAACAGGCTTCCCGTGGTGGGGCATTCGGGGACGGTCTCGTCGCGCGTCTCGACCACGCCGCATCCGCCGCGCCGCATGATTTCCTCCACCTGCACGGCCGCGCGTCCGAACGATGCGGCGGCGGATTCCGGCAGGGACTCCGTGACGGCCAGGGCCACGGTCGGCAATTCGCTGGCGGAACCTGCCGGGGCCGGTTGACCGGTTTCTTCCGTCAATTGCCCGTTGCGGATGGCGACGTGCCGCGGAAGGGGTCGGATCACCACACCGTTGTCGACGGCTTCCCCGGAGGCGACATCCGACTCGGCGGAGGCGCCCAGTAGCGACCGCATGGCGTCGGCCAAGGATGCGACGGGTTCGATGACGACGCTGATGTTTCCGCCGCACATGAGCCCGACCGACAGACCGTCCTCGTCGCTGATCCCGAACTCGCAGATCATGGATTCGCGGTCGGCGATGCAGGTGAGGGCGGCGTCCACGACGGCGGACTCGACGCATCCTCCGGAAATGGAGCCGATGGTCAGCGCGTCGTCTCGGACGGCCATGGAGGTGCCGATGGGCCGTGGGACGGACCCAGAGGTGGCGATGACGGTGGCGATGGCCCACCGCTCGGGGGTTTCTAGGGTCGAGGAATATGCGTACAGCCGATCCAACACGGGGCTACCTGTCCTTTCTGTAGCGCCCGGTAGATAGCCCAGCTCATGGGACTCGCCATAGGCAATGCACTTATTTTAGATCACAATTTTTGGGCGTGGCAAGGGTCATGTCAGGAACGCGCAGGTCTTACCACCTGTCCGGCAGTCGACCACGATTCGAAGAATCATTGGTTCATTTTTTAACTATAATCAATACCTCACCTATCCCGACGTGGAGGACTGCACGCGTATTCAGGAGGTGAGCCGTGCCGAAACCCAACCCTTTCCAACGAAGCTCGTATCGTTCGTGGTTCACCCCCCCCCGACCCTCAATTCAGGACTCTTCGGCCAAGTATTCGCAGTCACTCCGCCGGATTTGCAAGGACGCGTCATGTCGACGTGCGCCGTCGGGGCGCTTGGCGTGGTCCTTTTGGCGACGTCGCAAGCGGTGCGGTCCATACCTCGCCCGTAAGCGGTCAGGGCTGAGGCAGGTTCTCCGAGGTAGCGCTATCGTCGGCCACACGTTCGACTTGGTCGGCTCCCTGACTTCCCGCATCGATGCCCTTCAGGCCGCGGGACCACATTCCGAGTCGCCCCCGAACCTCTGACCGGTCCACCCGGTCGACGGCGTCACTCACATCCGCCGCGGTGACGCCGGGTTCCAGCATCTCCCCTAGTCCTAGCTCCACGACGCGCCGGGCAACCGCCCTCTGCTCGCTCGTTTGGGGAATGCACACCATCGGCACGCCGAAGGCCAGGGATTCCTGCACCCCGCCCATGCCTGCGTGGGTCACGAAGACGCGCGCGGCAGCGAGGGCCGCGAGCTGATCCACCTGCGCGACGACGTCGACGAGGTCGGTGGGCGTCGGGCCGCCCCTCATGCCACCGGTCGCCAGGAGACCAGCTCGTCCGCCACGCTGAATTCCCTCGACGATCGCTCCGAAATCCGCAAGGCGGTTGGTGAAGGCCGTGCCGAGGGACGCGAATACCTCGTGACCGGTGGTCGGCATGGGCTCACCCTCCACGACCGTGCGGGTGCACAGACCCGGACCCGTGAAAACGTAGCCCAGCGGGAATGTTTCCGCTGCGGGCTGGAATGAGCGCGCCACGGCGACGATCGCCGTCTCGCAACGGGCCAGCACGACGTCGTCCGGGGTCAGCTCGCTCACGCCCCACCGCTGCGCACCGTCCGCCAACGCGGTGCGCAGCGCGTCGTTCGACTCGTGGGCGGGATTGAGGATCGTGGCCCGCTCCAGGTCGCCGACCAGCGAGAACACCTGGTTATAGGCGAAAGAAGGGAAGAACTGGACCGCCCGGCATCCGAGACGTGCACCCAACACGTGAGCCGTGGGATACGTGGTTCTGTCATAGACGAGCACGTCGGGGGCCAATATTTCCATGCACGGTAGGACCTGAGGAATCACATGATCCGCTTCGGCGAGGAGAACGAAAGGTAACCAGCACGCATACTCCGGACCTGGTGGCTCACTGGCGGGCCGCGGCGCCAGGGTGGAGCGGTAGGCCTGGTGTTTGGCGCCGGTCTTCCGGGCGGCCCAGCCGAAATCCACCGGCACCACGTAGGTCACGTCGTGGCCACGGCGCACCAGTTCCGCGGCCAAGTCCAGGGTGGGGTTGACGTGCCCGGTCGACGGAATCGTCAGGATCGCAACGCGCAAACGACGGCTCATGCCCGCAACCCGTGACGCGCGGTGTATGGGAAGAACCAGCCCAAGAGCCCCACCAGCATGATGACGTACTGGATGTTGGTGGCCGCGGGAACGACGTCGACCGGGAGGGTGTAGGCGATGAAGACCCTCACGACGGCGTCGAGCATCAGCACCGCGCCCACAACGCAGCTGACGAACCGGAGGTCGTGACGGAAGCGCAGGTCCGCGTGCCACCGATGCTCCCATTCGTCGGCGGAGCGATTACCCTTTTTCGCCAAGGCGATAGCCCGCCCGAGGTGCAGCATGAACGGGCGAGCCATCCAGAGCGAGAAAATGATCCACAGGCCGAGCATGCCGGTGAGCCAGCCGTCTTTGGCGAAAAACAGGCGGGCGTCGCCTTCGAGGTACGCAATGACCGTGCCCACCACAAAGAGGCTGAGCACGACGAGGCTCATGACATCCACACGTCCTCTGACTAACGAAAAGATGCTTCTCGCCGCCGGGATCGCCCCCGATACCACGGACGCCATAAGCACCGAGGCACCTTGCGACCGCATCGCGTAGAACACGACCAGCGGAAGGACGACATCGACGACAAGCTGAACGATCAGGCGGCGACGGGGCATCACAGCCTGGTTTCCGGTAGCGCTCATGACTGAACCTCCACCGTGGTGGCGAGGCGGAAGATCTCGACGAGCTCTTCGGCATGGTGGGCAAGGTTGGCCCGGTCGATTCCGGTGGCGGCGGCGTCAATGGCGGCGCGGAGGGTCACGGCCATGACCCGGTTATCGAAGTGTCGCATCTCCCCCGCGGCCTGGCCGTCCGTAAAGAGTTGCTCGAGAAGACGAACGGAGGTGTCCCCCTGGGTCTGATCACCTTCGGCGCGAGGCAGATTCGCCACGATCTGGACGGCGGCAATCGCGCAGGTGGGGTTGGTCTCCAGGAAGTCCAGATTGCCCAGGATGTAGGCGGCGAGCTTCTCCTGCACGGTCATGGCCGCCGCGATGCGCGGATGCATATGGGCCTGGGCCTGCTCAACGACGTAGGCGAGGGCCTCCGTCATGAGGGCCTCGCGGTTGGTGAAGTGGTACGAGATCAGCCGGGGGCTGCTGAGGCCGCCGCGTTCGACGATCTTGGCAAAGGAGGCTTGGTGGTAGCCGACCTCCGCGACGACGTCGACGGCGGTCGCGATGATGTGGGTACGGCGCTCGACGGCGCGCTGCTGAGTAGGAGGCATGGTTTAAAATTATCCATGCAGATAACTTTTTGCAAGGGCCGCTACTCGTGGCGGCCTGTGGCCCGCACCCTTGGTTATGGCCACCACGTCGGTTCCGGCATTCTCCGTGTCCGCACCGCTTCTATCTGAACTCAGCACGTCATGGCACGCTCGGACCTATGGATTCCAGGGGCGTTGCGCACCGGGATTCAATTTTCAGCCAAATCTAGACTTCCCCACCGATATTTTCATCGACGGCGCGGCATCGGGTTTTGGATTCCGCGCGAGCAACTCCTCTCCGGAGGCCACCGTTACCCTGAATTTCATCGAGTTCACGTTGGCGATGCCTCAGGGATATATCGAAACCATGCGACTGACGCATGGCGACTATCGACTCGCCCAAAGATCATCCACTGAATACATCGATGGCGTCCCTTTCGACGTCTTCATCTTCCGATTCACGGGTCAGTCCGTTGCGTCAACCGCCGACTACAGTCGGCCGGGAAGTCAGATCACCATCTCCATCACCACGCCGAATACGTGCATTCCGCAATAATTTTCGTACTTCAATTACATCTCCTCGAAGTACTCGATGGATACCGGTTTTCAGGGTTTCGAGGACAGCGGCTGGCTCAAGACGGACATGACGAGGCAACGGGAGAGATGACCCCGGCCCAGTCTGCGGGGCCGGGGTCACGTTTGACTATTGATGCGACTGGTTGCATAGCGAGTTCAAGATCCTCACCATGCCTTAGCGGCCCACTCGGGCGACGAATCGTCGAATCCCGTAGGCAATATCCAGCAACTTCCGCGTCGCACGCTGTTCACACCCGAAACGGTCCAGGTAGTGAGTCGGTTGATGTGCGAAATACCAGCGTTTTTCTTCGCGCCCCATCGCGAGGAACTTCGGAGCGCCCGACGTGACGGACATGTCCACGTCGATGCGAATATTTCTCAGCGTCCAATTCCGTCGGGTTTGGGAGTGGAATATCCAGTCGTCCCCGTAAAACACCTTGAGGTTCTCGGGTATGGGAACGTAATTCTTGGTGGGCATGACCATGGCCACCCCAAAAGCGATTCCACGTTTATACGCGGGGCTGGCCGGCACAAATTTTCGGATTCCGCCCGGCGAACCGGTCACGTGATCCTTGTTCAGCCCCACCATGCCCACTCGACCCGTGCGCAATAGCAACGCCGCCCGGGCGAAAAAGTCTCGACCGAGGACGATGTCGTCATTGAGGATTGCCAACCACGGGAACCGCGCCTGTTCCGCGCCCAGATTCCACGCCGGGTTGACGAAGATGTTTTCTGCCTGGTTCAGGATGCGAACCTTCGGACTCGCAAAGACCAGCGGTTCCGGGGCGTTATTGATCACGATGATCTCCCCAACCAGATCGACGGCATCCAGGCTGGCGACCAATCTGCCCAATTTTGGTGATTTTTGCAGGGTAGGAATGACGACGCTGAACATCGGGGCTCTCTCGTGGCATTGTGGGGTGAGGCTCGCGCTCCGGGAGGATCCAAAACTCGTGGGCCCCTCCTAGAGGAAGTGCAGCCCGATCTATAGGAACCTATGTGAAACATTCCCATGAAACCCACCGGGGGCCGAGCATCGCAAGTCCCCACCTCCCCTGGGGCCCAAGAACTCACAACCGAACAGGTCCCGTCACGATGTTTGATCACACGATGTGTTCGCATTTATAGGCGAAAACCGTCGTGTCAGCGAGAAGGGTTCACACCATCGATCTCCCGGTCTTGTACGCGCTTACACCCCGCCATGGCCTCGACACCGTCTCAGAAATCGATGACCAGACACTGTTCTTTACAGATCCCTTTTAGGATGGGATATACCACCCGCGAGCTCAAACCGTCTTCTGAATGCGTCCCCGAAAGTAGCCCCTTGATGACATCTCAAATCGACACCATAAAACCATTTGAGCTTCATATCGACTCCCGTGATCTCGAGGATCTACGAACACGGTTACGTATGACGAGATACCCGGAGGCGGCGACCCGCCCGGGGAATTCTGCTCCCATCGACCGATGGGAGCAAGGTCCGCCGCTCGAGGAAGTTCGTGCCCTCGTGTCTCATTGGGCCACCGACTATAGTTGGCGGGCATGCGAAGAACACCTCAACCAGGTGGGACAGTTCAAGACCGTGATCGACGGTGTCGGCATTCATTTTCTGCACCGGCGATCTCCGCGGCCCGACGCCACTCCTCTGCTCATTACCCACGGCTGGCCAGGCAGTGTCATTGAGTTTGCTCACCTGGTAGATGATCTTGCGGAACCCATCGACACGGAGGCACCGGCCTTTCACGTGGTAATCCCTTCACTTCCGGGATTCGGTTTCAGCGACAAGCCTGAGAACACGGGTTGGGGTACCGAAAAGATTGCCAGCGCCTGGGTCGAGTTGATGGACCGTTTAGGTTACCCCCGGTTCTTGGCTCAGGGAGGGGACTGGGGAGGGGTCATCACGACAATCCTCGCCGGACGATTCCCGGATCACGTGATCGGCATCCACAGCACCTTCAACGAGGGGCCGGTGGGTCAGACGAAGAGCGGACTGACTAGTACCGACCTCGAGTGGGTCGTACACACTCAACGATTCCAGAAGAACCACACCGCCTACGCCAAGGTGCAGGCAGATCAGCCACAGACAATGGGCTACTCGCTGGTGGACTCTCCGGTCGGTCTCTTGACATGGATTCTGGACAAATTCTTCGAATGGACAGACACCAAGAAGAGCCCATTCGAGTCCATCCAGAGAGACGCCTTCCTCGATAACGTGTCTATGTACTGGTTCTCCGCCACGGGCGCCTCAGCTGCCCGAATCTACTATGAAAGTTTTGGATCGCTTGACCCGGAGCTCACGGTGGATGTCCCGGCCGCGATCACCACCTATCCACATGACATTGCTAAGACGCCGAGACCTTGGGCGCAGAGACGTTACCGAAATATTGTTCACTGGCAGACGCCTTTATCCGGAGGCCATTTCCCATCACTAGAAATGCCACAGTATTTCCTTGGTGACGTCAGGAAGGGGTTAGCTATCGTGTTGAATGCGGCGAGACAGTAGGGCTGGGAATTTGCCATCTGACGACTTGTCGTGACCCTTCATCACGTTAGACCAGCCACGTAGCGACGGGCCGTCCCAACTGTGGAACACTCTTCGTATGAAGCTCGCCGCCATCCACCCGCCACAAACCCCTGCCGCACGGGCGGCCCGAGAATTAGTGACCGAATACCATTCCGATGCCATGCTGAACCACACCATGCGTTCCTGGCTGTGGGCAGAAGGAATCGCCTCGGTGAGAAGAATTTCCGGGGTCGACCACGAGCTCCTCTACGTTGCCTCGCTCCTCCACGATCTGGGCACCGTAGCGGAATTCGACAATCACACGCTGTCCTACGAAGAAGCCGCCGGTCATATCTCCAAGGTCCTGACCGCTGGGGCGGGATGGGCGTCCGCGCGGCGCGAGCGTGTGGCTGAGGTGATCATCCGGCACAACTGGACCAGCGTGGATCCGGGCCTCGACTTGGAGGGGCACCTCCTGGAACTCGCAACCGGCCTGGACATCACCGGTGCCGGCATCGACATCCTGCCGCAGACCTTCCTGCAAGAGGTGACAGAGAAGTACCCGCGCGGCTCCCTCGCCGAGGAATTTAGCACCTGCGTTACCGACCAAGCCCGCAGAAAACCAGACACCGCCGCCCAGCGGTTGGTCAGCAACGGGCTTGCCGAACGAATGAGGCGGCACCCACTCGAATAACTGTGGCAAGCGCGACGTTATGTGTCCACCCGCGCCGACTTGCTTTCTCTTGGGTTCGCTTGAGCGCCACGGGCCTCATCCACGAAAGTACCGCCGGGGGTCGCCGGACCCCCGGCGGCCTCCGAAACCGCATCCTCGGCTCGGGGTAGATCGGCGGCACTCCGGGGATGCTTCGGCTTTGGGCCTGCTCAACGACGTCTGCGAGTGATGGACTGAGCAGGCCCGTCGGAGTGTTGTTCAAATTTCATGTTCTTGTTATATTTTCCCCCTCAGGTCAATCACTTCTCGCACTCCTGAAGGAAATACGCATGAATCAGTCCGTCTCATCGACGATTTCACGCCGCACTTTGACCCGTGGCGCTCTCTGGGCCGCCCCGGTGGTCATGGCCACCAGCGCGGTACCGGCATATTCCGTTTCGCAACCGCTTCGTTACGAGCTGAGCACGTCGTGGCACGGGCGAACCTATGGATTTCAGGGCCAGTGCTCGCCCGGCTTCAATTTCCATCCAAACTTGGATTTCCACACCGACATATCCATCGACGGTGCGGCGCCGGGATTTGGTTTCCGAGCGGCGGATTCGTCGCCAGAAGCCACGGTGACCCTCGGTCTCATCGAATTCGCTCTGGCCATGCCCCAGGGGTACATCGAGTCCCTGAACTTGACCCACGGCGACTACCGGCTGACCAAACAAGCGGACACCGAATACATCGATGGGTCGCCCTTTGACGTATTCATTTTCCGGTTCACGGGTCGGACCGTTGCACAAACCACCGACTACACCTGGCCGGGAAGCCAGATCAAAACGGCCATCACCACATCGAATACCTGCATTCCGCAGGAATTTTCGTATTACTACTACATCTCGGCGGAGTACTCGACGGATAACGGTTTCAGAGGATCCGATGACAGCGGCTGGATCAAGACGGACATGACGAGCTAACCCGAGCCCGCCGGGCCCGGGCGGGCACAAAAAAGTCACCGGCGCATCCTTCCGCGAAAGCACGAACGGATGCGCCGGTGACCCTAGCCGTTTACGGTGAAACCATCCCGCCGTTGACGTTCAGGGTTTCCCCCATCACGTAGCTCGACTCCGGGGAAGCCAGAAATACGTACGCGGGAGCCAACTCGGTGGGTTGCCCGGCACGGCCCAAGGGCGTGTTCTGCCCGAAGGACGGGAGGGCTTCCTGGGGTTGGCCCTCGCTGACCTGCAACGGGGTCCAGATGGGCCCGGGGGCGACGGCGTTGACCCTGATGCCCCGCGGGGCAAGGTCCTGCGCCAGACCCTTGGAGAAGTTATTAATCGCCGCCTTGGTGGATGCGTAATGCATGATGTGCGTCGACGGATCATAGGCCTGAATCGAGGTCGAATTCACGATGGCCGATCCCGCGGGCAGATATTTCAGCGCCTGGCGGGTGATGCGGAACATCGCCAGGATGTTGACGTCGAAGGTCTTTTCCAACTCGTCGTCGCTCAAATTCTCCAGGCCATCCGTAATGACCTGCTTGCCGGCGTTGTTGACCAGAATATCCAGTCCACCGAGAGCCTCGTGGGCCTGATCCACCAGGGTCGCGCAGAATTCGTGGTCCAAGAGATCCCCGGGAAGCAGGTGAACCTTTCGTCCCTCCTTTTCGAGGAGGCTCTTGATGTACTGCGCGTCCTCTTCCTCGGCGGGCAGGTAGTTCATGGCGATATCCGCGCCTTCCCTCGAGAAGGCAATCGCTACCGCCGCGCCAATTCCGGAATCCGCGCCGGTAATGAGCGCCTTACGCCCGTCGAGCCGTCCGGTTCCTCGGTAGGTCTTTTCGCCGCGATCCGTGCTCGGCTCAAGGTGTGCATCCAGGCCGGGTTCCGGCTGCTTCTGCCGGGGCGGCTCGATGACCGGATACCGCGTGACCGGGTTCTGGAAGGTAAGTTGATCGGCCGATTGAGTCATCATGTTCTCCTTTGAGAGATTTTCGAAAACTGCGTTGGCTCAATACCCACTCTAAAGCTGAGGCGCCGCAGCCAACCAGGCTCGACAGCTCTCGGCTTAAACCCAAAACCTCGTCACGACGATCCGCGGATTCACGGCCCAAAGTTTTGACTCAATCATTCATTAAATGCTGAACGTCACGTTCTCGCGGCGGGTCACGAAAGCAACCGGCATCGTCAGTCCTCCAGCAACAGCTCATCCCCGATGTTCTTTGCCATATCCGGCCGGACCAAGGCCACCACGAGCCCCACGAGGCACCAGACGCCGGCGATCCAGGGGAAGTAGGTGAAGGGCGCCTCCTGACCCCACGCCTGCACAAAGTACACGTATCCGAGGTATGCGAGCGCGACCAGGGGAATGATCATCTCCCACCGGTGGAGGCCGAAGGTCCCGCGGGCGGCGGCCACAATCGCACCCACGGACGTCATCGCGTAGGCGACGATCAGGCACAGCACGGCGATGGTCGCGAACCAGTAGTAGGTCTCGAAGGCCCGGGCCTGGAAGATCAGCAGGAACAGGGACAGCGCCAGGGTCAGCACCACGACGGCGGTCACGCAGTTGCGCGGCGTCGACGAGCCGGCGGGCGTGCGGGCCAGGAATCGCGGGCCGAATCCGTCACGGGCCAGGGCAAAGAGCAGCCGGGAGGCCGCCGAGGTCGAACTCAGCGCCGAGGCGAAGGCCACCGCGAACGCGGAGAGCGCCAATAACCGCGCGAACATCGGCCCGGTATACATCGAGGCGATCTCGATCAACGACGAGTCGGCGCCCGCGAAGGAAGAAACGCCCGCATCCGAGGTGCCGAACCCCACCGTCTGGGCGTACATCACGACCACGTAGATCACCCCGCCCAGGATCACCGAACCGAGAAGGGCGATCGGGATCGCGCGCCGAGGGTTGCGGGTCTCCTCCGCGAGTGAGGTGCAGGATTCGAAGCCGGCCCAGGACAGGAACGCGAAAACGGAGGCGGTCATGACGGCCGAGGTCGACGCCCCGCCCGGCAGCACCGGGTCCATGCTCAACGGCTCGCCGTGGGGTCCGCCGCCGCTGGCGACCTGCACGATCACGATCACCGCGAGGATCAACATCAAGCCGATACCGACGGCGCCGATGACCATCAGGATCTTGGTGATGACCGGCGCCTCCCGCACGCCCAAGAGAAGCACGAGGGCCGCGATGACGATCAGCGTGACCGGCCACGGGACCGAAATATCCCACCCCAGCGTCGAGACGAAGGCGTCGAAGAAGACGCCGCAGGCCCCGTAGATGCACGCGACAAAGAACAGGTACGTGCCCAGCAGGGCGAAGCCCGAAAAGAACCCTGCCCGGGGCCCGATGGTCACCCCGGTCAGCGCGTAAACCGACCCCGCGTGCGCAAATTTCCCGGTCAGGCGGACAAAAGCATAGGCCACGAGCAATACGCCGATGGCCGCGATGAGAAACGTGTACGGGACTTTGGTGCCCACCAGGCCCGCGACGCCGATGCCGTTCAGGGCCATCGCCATGACGGGTCCCATGAACCCCACCGAGAGGGCCGCGGCTTGGATGGGCCCGATGAGCCGTTTCGGTTTGCCCGCGGCGGGGGTCGCGCTCGGCTCGGGCGCGGTCGGGGTGCTCTGCGTTCTGGCGTCGTTCATCGTGCCCAACTCTCCGACGCAGTGTTCAGCGTCACATAGATTGCCTATAGTTATACACGTTACAAATCCTCAGAAACAAGACATTTCTGTTATTCACGATTCACGGAGGACACCCATGGATCCCTCACACGACCTCTACGAGCGGGACGAATCGGTGCTGGCCGGCCCGTCGAAAATGCGCTTTTACCCCCTGGCGGTCCGCTCGGGCGTCGGCCCGTACCTCGTCGCCGACGACGGCCGGCGCGTCCTGGACGCGACCTCCGGGCAGGGGGCCTTTGGACTCGGTTACGGCGATGCGCAACTGGCCGAGTCCGCCGGATCCGCGCTCGCCGAGGGCGGCGGGGCCAACGTGCTGGCGATGACGAACTCGGCCTCCGTGGAATTCGCCCAGCGCCTCCTCGACGTGATCCCGGGGGTCGCCGGCCGCAAGGTCTACCTCGGCCTGACGGGCTCGGACGCCAACACCGCGGTCATCCGGAGCGCCCGCGCGGCCACCCGCCGCGGCAAGGTCCTGACCTTCGGCCACTCGTACCACGGCGGGATCGGGGACTCCCAGGCGGTCTCGGGATTCAACGCCGACGCCGGCGGCGACCTCGATCCACGCGCCGTGGTCCTGCCCTACCCGGACCTCTACCGCCCCGAAGCCGTCACCGGGGACCCCACCAGCACCGAGGAAGAACTCCTGGCCGAGGTCATCCGCCGTGCGGAGGAGGCCCTCGCCCCGGGCGATATCGGCCTGGTCATGGTCGAACCCATCGCGCACGACGGCGGGATCCTGATACCTCCGAGGCATTTCCTGCGGGAGATTCACCGGGCCTGCCGCCGGCACGGGGCGCTGCTGTGCGTCGACGACGTCAAGGTCGGCCTGGGACGCACGGGGACCTTTCCCGCGTACGCCGCCGACGACTATTTCGACGATCCCACCCATGCCCCGGACGCCCTGACTTTGGGCAAGACCCTCGGCGGAGGGCTTCCGGTGTCGGCGGCGATCATGACCCCCGGGATGGCCGACGCCGCCTCCGGCGGTCTCCTCCTCACGATGAACGGCTACCCCGCCGGATCCCGGACCGGTCTCGAGATCCTCCGCCGCATTGACACAGAAGGCCTTCCCCGGCGCGCCGCCACCCAGGGCCGGCTGCTCAAGGAGCTTCTCCAGGAGCGCACCGCAACCATGCCCCACGTGGGCGAGGTGCGCGGCCGCGGGCTATCGATCGGCGTCGAGCTGGTCTCGAATCGGCGAACCAAAGAGCCCGCCACCGAACTCGCCGCGGCCACCGTGTACCGGGCCTTCGAGCTCGGCGTCGCCCTGAACTACTCGGGAAAGGGTGGCAATGTTCTGGAACTGGTTCCGCCCCTGACGATCACCCGCGAGGACGCCGAATTCATCGCCGACACGATCGCCCAGGCCCTCCGGGACGCCGAAGATGGAAAGATTGATCCGAACAACCTGAGGAGGTTCTCTGGATGGTGAGTCACCGGAACGTACGCTCGCTCGTGCACGAGTCCATGGAAGACATGAGCCCGAGCGAGCGCAAGGCCGCCCGGGCCGTGCTCGCCGGATACCCCAGTGCGGCCTTGGGCACCGTGGCGGAACTGGCCGCCGTCGCCGACGTAAGCCCTCCGACCGTCATTCGCTTCGCCGCGCGCCTGGGCTATTCGGGCTGGCCGGAGCTCCAGCGCGACGTCGTCAAGGGGCTCAACGACGAAGGCTCACCCCTGAGCCAATACCCCCACAAGACCGGCGCGGCCCACGAGGACGGCCGTGACGTCCTGGCCCGCTCCCGGCGCTCTTTCGTGGAGATGATCGAGAGCACCTACGAGGGCCTCCCCGAATCCGAATTCCGCGCGATGGTTCACGAGCTGTGCGATCCGAAGAAACAGATCATGCTCGTGGGCGGCCGGTTCAGCGGTTTCCTCGCGGAGTACCTGGCCGCACACCTGAGGCTCTTGCGCCCCGGAGTCTCGGTGGTCGGCCCGGATGAGCTGTCCCGCGCGACCGCGGTGGCCGACGCCGACCGGCACACGGTGCTCGTCGCCTTCGATTACCGGCGCTACACCGCCTGGGCCGAGCGCTTCGCCCAGGCCGCCCACGCCCAGGGGGCCACCGTGTGCCTCATGACCGATGTCTGGCTCTCCCCGATCGCCCGAACCTCTTCGGTGGTCCTGCCCTGCCCCGTCGAGTCGGTCTCGCCCTTCGATTCCATCACCGCCGCGACCGCGGTGGTCGAGAGCCTGGTCGCGGCGGTGACGGAACAGTTGGGCGAGCGGGGCAAGCGCCGGGTCGCGTTGGCCGAAGACATCCTCCGGGACGCCTGAGGATCGTCTCACCACCCGAAATACGCACCCAATGCGGCAGCCGGTGTGGCCCACGTCTCTCAAAAAATGTAATGTGCATTACGGAAGACATCGAAACGCTCGGTGTTGGAACACTTGATTCACTGACGAAGATGCGTGAGGACCATGACCACGACCCCCTTAACCTTCATCGCGACCAACGACCTCGCCGCGCAGACTCGCGGGCGTTCGGTCCCCGGCGCCGAGACCCCGGCTGCACTACGACGCGGCGTCGGCTGGGTCCCGGCCAACCTGGCGATCGGGGCCTTCGGGCATATCGCCGAGGACAACGTCTTTGGCGCGACCGGGGATCTGCGTCTCATGCCCGACAACGAGGCGTCGATTAACATTCCCGAGTCCGAGGAACGTCCCGGCCTGAGCTACTACCTGGCCGACCAGACGCGCCCCGACGGCTCCCCCTGGGCCTGCTGCCCCCGCACGTTTGCCCGCGACGCCCTGCGCGAGTTCACCGAACTCACCGGCCTGGAGGTCGTGGCCTCCTTCGAGCACGAGTTCTTCCTGACCGGCGCGGAAGAGACCGCCCCGTTCAGCTTCGAACGTTTCCGCAAGGCCGAGCCTTTCGGGTCCAAGCTCGTGGAGCTGTTGGACGAGGTCGGCCTCCAGCCGGAGACGTGGCTTCCGGAATACGGCGAGGACCAGTTCGAGATCACCCTGGAACCCACCGGCGCCCTGGCCGCCGCCGATCGCGCCGTGGTGCTCCGTGACCTCGTCCGTGACCTGGCCGAACGCAGCGGCCGCAAGGCCTCTTTCGCTCCCCTGCTGGACCCGGACGGCTCCGGCAGCGGCGTGCACATCCACTTCTCCCTGCGCGACGCCCAGACCGGGGCCCCGGTGCTCCACGACCCGGCGCGTCCCTCGGATCTCGCCGAGATCGGTGCCCAGTTCGCCGCCGGGATCATCACCCACGCCAAGCCGCTGACCGCCTTGACCGCGTGCAGCCCGGCCTCCTACTTGCGGCTGAGCCCCAACCGCTGGAGCGTCGGCGGGGCCTTCCTGGGCGAATACCACCGTGAGGCCCTCGTGCGGATCTGCCCCACGAGCACCCTGGGTGGCGGACGCCCGCAGCACCAGTTCAACCTGGAATACCGCGCCGCGGACGCTACCGCGAACCCCTGGTTGGCCGTGGGAGCCATCGTGCGCGCCGGAATGGAAGGCATCAAGCGCGGTTATCAGCCCGAGAAGATTTGGCACGAGGAGGATCCGGCCGAAGAGCTGACGCGGGTCCCCAAGCTGCCCACCGACGTCGAGGACGCCCTGGAGTCCCTGAGCAAGGATGAGATCGTGATGTCGTGGTTCGACCCGGATCTCATCCAGACCTACATGGACGTCAAGCGGGCCGACCTCGAAGCCTGCGAGGGCATGACCGCGGAGGAGATCTGCCGGAAGGTCGCGAATGTCTACTGATCTTCACGAAACCCTCCGCGATCTGAGGCTGGTCGACCACCACGTCCACGGCCCCCTCGCCGGAGACGTGGATCGGGGCACGTTCGAGACCCTCATCAGCGAATGCGACGTGCCCCAACCGGCCGGGGTCAGCGCCTTCGACAGCCAGGTCGGCTTCGCGGTGCGGCGTCACTGCGCACCCGTCCTCGGTCTGGAGGCCCACGCGAGCGCGGACGCCTACATGGACACCCGCGATCGCCTCGGCGCCGATGCCCTGGCGAGAGTGTTGATGGATTCGGCGGGCGTGAGCGACTGGATCGTGGACTCCGGTTTCGCGACCGACGCGATCTGGGACGTCGCCCGCATGAACGCCGACCTCCGGGGCACCACCCACGAGATCGTGCGATTGGAATCGACCCTCGAGGCCATCGCCCCGAACTCCACCCCGGAGGACCTGGAGGCGGACGTCGAGCAGGCCTTGGCCGAGGCATCGGGGCGGGCCGCGGGGTGGAAGTCCATCGTCGCTTACCGCTACGGTTTCGACTTTGACCCCGCGCGTCCCAGTAGCGCCGAGATTCGCGAGGCCGCCCGCGAGTGGATGGGAGGCTTCCGCCCAGGTGTCGCGCCGAGGGTCGAGCATCCGGTGCTCCTACGCTTTCTGTTGCACGCGGCCTGCGCGACGGGCAAGCCCCTGCAGCTCCACGTGGGCTTCGGCGACGCCGACGTGGACATGCACCGGTGCAACCCCGCCCTGCTGACCGACTGGCTCAAGCTCATCGAGCCAACCGGCGCACGCATCATGCTCCTGCATTGCTACCCGTACCATCGGATGGCCGGGTACCTGGCCCACGTGTTCCCGCACGTCTACATGGACGTCGGGCTGGCCATCAACTACACGGGCGCCGCGGCGACGCGGGTCATCGCCGAGAGCATGGAGCTCGCCCCCTTCGGCAAGATTCTCTACTCCTCCGACGCGTGGGGGCCGCCCGAACTGCACTATCTCGGTTCGATTCTGTGGCGCCGCGGAACCGAGCGCGTGCTCCAACGATGGATCGACGACGACGAATGGAGCCCGGCCGAGGCGGCCCGCGTGGCCCGCATGATCGGCAGGGACAACGCACTGCGCGTCTACGGGGTGAGCTCATGAGTTACGAAGAATTGTGGTCGGCGCTCGACGCCGAGATGCCACGCGCCCGTGCCATACGGGCGCTGCTGCACCGGAATCCGCGCCCGTCCGGGAGCGAGACCGAGACGCGAGACCTGGTGATCGCGCACCTGCCGGAGGGGCTACCGAGCACGTCGGTGGCCGAGGCGGGCGCCGTCGTGCGGTGCGGCGGGCCGGGCCCGGCCATCGGGATTCGCGGCGAGCTGGATGCCCTGCCGATCCGCGAAGAAACCGGGGTGGAGTGGGCCTCGGAGAACCCGGGGGTCATGCACGCCTGCGGTCACGACGTGCATCTGGCCGCCCTGACGGCCGTGGTGCACGCGGTCGCCTCGACCCAGGCCCCGATGCCGTTGCTCGCGGTCCTTCAACCGCGGGAAGAGACCTACCCCTCGGGCGCGGAAGATATCGTCGCCTCCGGGATCCTGGGTCGCGAAGAGTGCGCGGCGATGTTGGGGGCACACGTTCAACCCACGCTGGGCCCCGACGTGGTCTCGTGCACGCCGGAAGGCGTCAACGCCGCCGCGGACGAATTCCACATCGACGTCAGCGGCCGCCCCGGGCACGCCGCGTATCCGCACACGACCCGCGATCCGCTCTACGCGGGCACCCAGATCGTCGGGGCGCTCCAGTCCGTGGTCGGCCGCGTCGTGGACCCCATGCGCTCGGCCGTGGTCGGGGTCTCCTCCTTCCACGCGGGCGAGGCCGCGAACGTGGTCCCCGAGCACGCCACGATTTCCGGAACCCTGCGAGCGCTCGACGAAGAAACCCGGGCCGTCGTGCGTGACCAGGTCCGTCAGATCGCGGTCGAGACCTCGGCGGCCCACGGTTGCACCGCGGAGGTCACCATCACGGCCGGCGAGCCCGTGCTGTACAACGACCCGACGTTGACCGAAGCCACCGCGGCCACGCTCGCGGAGCAGGGGTTCGAGGTCAACGGCACCCTGCGTTCCCTGGGCGCCGACGACTTCTCCTTTTTCGCCGAGAAGATCCCCTCGCTCATGCTCTTCGTGGGCACCGAGACCTCGGCCGGGCTGCATTCCTCGACGTTCCTTCCGAACGACGACGACGTGTATCGGGTCGCCCGGGCCATGATGGCCGGCTACCTCGCGCTCGCCGACGCCACGGGCTAAAACGGGCCGGGCCGCTTTCGTCGCGGCCCGGCCGGCCCGGCCGCGGTCCACGGGCTGGTCGTGTTCTCGTCACCCGTTGCTCCCCGGCTCGTCATCTGCGCCTGATGTACTCGACCGGTCACTCAGCATCGAATGAAGGACCGACTCATGACGAGGAAGCGCAACCTCCTGCTCGCAACCGCCGCCGCTGGAATCCTGATGGTTCCGGCCGTTCCGGCCTCCGCGCACCCACCGCAGAAGGCGCCCGGGACCGAGGTGTACTCGACCGATATCAAGGATCTCGGCTCCGTGGGTGGCGTGGACGTCAAGGGCTCCGCCTACGGCTCTTCGCTCGCGCCGAAGCCCGGCGACCCCAACGTGTTCTACGGCCTCACCGACCGCGGCCCCAATGTGGACGGCCCGGACGGCGTCAAGCTCGAGCCGTACCCGGACTACGCGCCGCAGATCGGTGAGTTTCGCATGGTCAACGGCAAGGCCAAGCTGAACCGCGTCGTCGAGCTCCGGGGCACCGACGGGAAGCCGTTCAACGGCCAGGTCTCCCCCGAGGCCGATACGGGCGAGGAAATCCAGGACCTCAACGGCACCGTATTGCCGAAATCCGACCACGGTTACGACAGCGAGGGGCTGGTGGCCATGCCGGACGGGTCGTTCTGGGTCAGCGACGAATACGGACCGTACGTGACGCACTTCGACGTTCACGGACGCGAAATCAAGCGCTTTTCCCCCTTCGACGGCAGCCTCCCGGGCGAGCTGTCGATGCGCGACCCGAATAAGGGCATGGAGGGGCTCACGGTCACGCCCGACGGCAAGACGCTCGTGGGCGCGATGCAGTCCGCCCTCGTGACCCCGGATCTGAAAGGCAAGCCCAAGAACGTGGTCCCCACGCGCATCGTGACCGTCGACATCGCCACCGGGAAGTCCCACGAGTACCTCTACATGCGCCACCTGGACTCGGCGGCCACCAATATCAGCGAGATCACCGCGTTGTCCGATCACGAATTCCTCGTCGACGAGCGCGACGGCGATATGGGCGCGAACTCCTATAAGAAGCTCCAAAAGATCGACACGTCGAAGGCCACGGACGTCTCGCGGAATGGCCACGTGCCGAACAGCACCTACGACGCCGCCAAGGGCGGCCTGCTCGTGGGCGGCAAGAGCATCGAGGGCATGACCGGGAAATCCGGGGAAAAGGATGCGGCCAAGGCCCTTCAGGACGCGGGAATCACCCCGGCGCCCAGTCAGATGTACCTCGACGTGACCAAGCTGGCCTGGGGCATCGACCCGACCGGCGGCTACTTCGCGCACGACAAGATTGAGGGCGTGGCGGCCCTCAACGGTGGGCGGGATCTATGGATCTCCAACGACAGCGACTACGGTCTCGCGGGCTCGACGGGCGACAAGCCGCCCTACGGCCTGGACCCGAAGCTCCTGCCCAACGGCGACCAGGACGACGGAGAGTTCCTGCACGTGAACATGGATTCGATCCCCGTGGACGCCCAGGGCCCGGGCTACACCCCGGCGGCATCCGGCGGGTCGCACCACGGGCATGACAACGGGCACGGTCATGGACATGACGGTGGGCACGGACATGATCACGGCCATGGCAACGGACATCACTAGGCCCTAGCGTCGAACGACGAGGCCCCGAACATACGAAGGCCCCGCGGTCACCGAGGTGACCGCGGGGCCGTCGTGTTTTTCAGGGGGGCGTCCCGGCCTTAGCCCCGATCCACGATCTGGATCGTGCCCGTATGGGGGTCGAAGCGGATCGCGTGGTGCGTGACGGGGGTCTTGCGGTCGCTGAGCACGTTGATCAGCAGCAGGATCAGCCCGCCGGCGGCCAGCGCCACCGCGACCCACCCGGTGGAGGCCCATCCCCCACCCGCGGTCATCGCGGCCCCGGCCACGAGCGGGCCGATCGCGTTGGCCAGGTTGAACGCCACGTGATTCATGGCCGCGGCCAGGGTTCGCGCGTCTCCCGCGGCGACCATGAGCCTGGTCTGCATGGGCACGACGAGGCCGCAGCTGGTGCCGATGAGAACCATGGCGATGCCCATGATCCACACGTTGCCCATGCCCAGGGCGTAGACGGCCGCGGACAGCCCGAGCAAGATCTGGAAGATGATGGCCGCTCCCAGCAGGAATCGTTCCGTGGCGAATCCGGCGACCCAGTTGCCGATCGTCGAGCCGAACCCGTACAGCATGAGGATGAAGGACATGGCCCAGATCGGCCCGGCGTCGGTGCTCTCATAGGCCGACGTGAAGAACGAATAGACCGCGAAGATTCCGCCGAATCCGATCGCGGCTGTCACCAAGGTCATGAGGACCTTGGGGTTTTTCATGGCGGCCAACTCGAGCTTGGGGCTCGTGGCCTTGTTACCCGCGGCGTTCGGCGCGGTGGCCCACAGGGCGACCAACGCGACCGCTGAAATCAGGGCCATCAGCAGGTAGCTGGCACGCCAGCCCATGGCCTGGCCCAAGATCGTGAAGACCGGCACGCCGATGATGGTCGCCACCGGAATGCCCAGGCCCACCGAACTGACCGCGCGGGCTTTCTTCGATGGCAGGGCCAACTCGACCGCCACGAGGGTCGCCAATCCGATGAATGCCCCGTGGGGAATTCCCGAGACGAAGCGGGCGATATTGAGCACGAGCACCGAGGGCGAAACCGCGGCGAAGATATTTCCCAAGGTCAGCACGGCAAGTAACGCCACCAGGAGGGGCTTGCGCGGCCATCGAGCGCCGAAGACCGCGATCACGGGTGCGCCCAGCACCACGCCGACCGCGTAGGCGGTGATGATGTGGCCAACCTCGCCCTCGCTCGCCCCGAGTCCGGAAGCGATCGAGGGAAGCAGGCTCATCGAGGCGAATTCGCCGGCGCCAAAGGCAAACGTGCCCGCCGCCAGCCAAAATGTCACGAGCCCCACGTGGGACGAGCTCTTCTCCATGGTGAACAGCCGCTTTTCCGACATGATCCCTCCCTTCCTCGTTCACGATGATCGCCCAGTCGCGGGCAACTTCGGATTTAACCTAATGCTCGTGGAAAATATTTCGGTTGAGAAAATATTTTCTCGTGTGACCTGCCGCGATCTGTCCCGCGCCGTCCCGTGGCCGGCGGGATCGGCGGGATCGGCGTCGCGCCAACGTTCGTGACGTGTTCGCCCGGCCGTCACGCGGGCGACACCGCGACCGTCCATTCTCGACGGTGACTGTCACCCTCGCCGCCGTTCGCGGCTGCACCCCTCACGACTCCGGAGTTTTCCATGCATCGCCCCACGCAACGCGCCGTCGCCATCCTGACCGGAACGCTCCTCCTCGGCCTGGGTGCCACGGCCGCCCAGGCGAACCCGCATGATGGAACGGCCGCTTCACCGCAGGTGACCGGCTATTCCGACGCCCTCGACAAGGCGACCGCCGACGGCGCGGAGGTCGGCGGCCTCTCATCCATGGCGTACGACAAGCATCGGCACGTGTGGGCCTCCACGGTGGACAATCACGCGGACGACCCGGCGCGGATCTGGTTTTACTCGACCCCTCAGAACCCCCATATCACGGGAGATCCCCTGGTCCTGAGAAAACCGGACGGCACCCCGTACACCGGCAAGACCGCCGACAACGAAGGTCTGGCGATCACGCCCCAGGGAGATTACCTCGTCAGCTCCGAAACCGAGCCGACCATTCGGGTCTTCGGGCGCGACGGCGTCGAAAAGGCCTCCCTGCCGGTACCCGGGAACTTTGGCGTGACGGGCAAGTCCGCCCGGGGGCAAGCCACCGACAATGCGACGCTGGAGGGACTCACGCTGAGCCCCAACGGACAGACGCTGGTCGCCTCGATGGAAGGCCCCCTCAGCGGCGACGTCACCGCCAACGACACGACGGCCCATCGACTTCTGGTCTATCGCAAGCACGGCCAAACCTGGAACCTGGAGAAGCAGGTCGGATACCGCACGCAGCCGGGAAACCGCATCCCCGAGGTCCAGTTCTACGGGAAGGATAATCTCCTCGTGGAGGAAGCCGCGTGGTCCGCCGACCGCGGCAATACCGCCGAGCTCTACGCCGTGACCAACCTCGACACCGCCCCCGACGTCACGGCGGTGCCGAACCTCGCCAAGGCCCCGGGGTGCTTCTTCCTGACGAAGTCGCGGGCGGTGGACGTGACGGCCTTACCGTCGCAGGGCGCCCCGGCTCATCAGACACAGACCAACCCCCTCATGGATAACTACGAGGGGATGGCCGTGACGGGCGGTCAGCACGGCGTTTACGACATTAACCTGATCAGCGACGACAACTTCAACCCGAACCAGATCACCCGCATCGTCTCCGTCAAGGCGTCGCTGCCGGGTTAATTCGGGGATTCATCCCTGCCTTTTGCCTCAAAAATACTGACCACCAGCAGGACCGCGCCCCACCTAGCCCACCGTCACCGTGGCCTCAATGGCGACGCGGTGGCGGCCCGGATCCTCGGCGGCGCTTCCGTTATCCACAATTCCTGGTCCCACCCCGGGCCACGCTGCGTCCCACGGCCTCCCACGTGCGAAGATCAACTCGTGCACGTGGTCCTTCTCCTTGTCTGTCTTGTCGTCGCGGTTCTCGCGGGCGCCGCCCTGAGCGAGCGCCTTCGATTGCCCGCACCCATGGTTCTGATCGTTCTGGGCGCCCTCGCCTCGTTCTTGCCCTTCGTCCCGGACATCGAGCTGTCCCCGGAGATCGTCCTGTTCGGACTGTTGCCTCCCCTGCTCTATTCGACGGCGATCCAGACCTCGATCATCGACATTCGGGCCAACATCGGTTCGGTGGCTTCCCTTTCGGTGGCCCTCGTCGTCGCCACCACGCTGGCCGTCGGGGCGATCGTGCACGTTATCGCGCCGGACATTGGCTGGCCCGTGGCGCTCGCCCTCGGGGCGGTCGTGGCCCCGCCCGACGCCGTCTCGGCCAGCGCCGTCGCCCGCCGGATCGGTCTACCTCGGCAGATCGTGACCGTTCTGGAAGGCGAATCGCTCCTCAACGACGCGACCGCGCTGGTGGCCCTCCGCGCCGCGACCGCGGCGATCGGCGGCGCCGTGACCGCCGGCGGGATCGGCCTGGAATTTCTCATCGCGGCCGGCGGCGGCGTCCTCGTGGGGCTCGCGGTGGCCTTTGTGGTGGTCAAGGTCCGGCCGCTCATCCACGACACCCTGATCGACATGGGCATTTCCTTCGTGGTGCCGTTCGCCGCGTACCTGATCGCCGAGTCGTTCGAGGCCTCCGGCGTGATCGCGGTGGTCGTCGCGGGGTTGCTGATCGGGCATAAGGCGCCCGTGGTGCAGACCTCCGGTTCCCGCATCACCGAGCGCCTGACCTGGGCCACCGCCGCGTTCCTCCTGGAACACGCGGTCTTCCTGTTGATCGGCCTGCAGGCGGCGACGATCGTCGCCGGGGTCAACGACGACATGTCCCTGGGCGCGGTGATCGGATTTTGCGCCGCCGTGCTCGCCACGGTCATTCTGGTGCGCGTGCTGTGGGTCTGCGCGCGGCAGTTCATCCGCAACCTGCGGGTTCCGCACACGGAGCGGCAGCCGTGGTCGCACGCGATCGTCACCTCGTGGGCCGGCATGCGCGGCGTCGTGACCATCGCGGCGGTGTTTGTGATCCCTCCGTCGGTTCCCCACTACGACATCTTGGTGCTCGCCGCGCTGACCGTGGTGCTTGGCACGCTGTACGTGCAAGGGCTGACTCTGCCGCTGCTCACGCGGTTGCTCAAGGTCAAGCCCGCGGACCCGGCCGAAGACGCACTCGCCCGTGCCACCCTCATCCACCAGGCCGGGGAGGCCGGGATGAAGGAATTGGGGGAATGCGCCGCCCAGGAGCCCCCGGGCGTACGCGAGGCGATCCGCGAGCGCATCGAGGAGCGGTCCTTCGCCGCGTGGGAACGGCTCTCCACGACGCCGGGCCACGAGGCGCCCAGCGACGCCTACGCGCGCATCCGCCGCCGGATGATCGCGGCCGAACGCGCCCGCGTGATCGCGATCCGCGGGAAGGGCAAATTCCCGTCTCACGTGGTCCAGGACGTGCTGAACACGCTGGACTACGAGGAATCGATGCTCGAGCCGCCCGTGGAGTCCTCGGCCGAACCGTTCGCGGCGATCGGTTCGCGCGAGGGCGGATTCTGCGAGGAGCTCACCGCTTATCCGTCCCAGCCCTCCCCCGAGGCCCCGGTGTGTCAGCGATGCGTCGATGAGGGGACCCACACCGTCGCGCTCCGCATGTGCCTGGAGTGCGGCGAGATCGGCTGCTGCGACAGCTCGGTCGGCAGGCACGCGACCGAACACTTCCACCGAACGGGCCATCCCGTCATGCAATCCGCCGAGCCCGGCGAGTCCTGGCGCTGGTGCTACGTGCACCGCATCACGGCCTAAGTCATTACCGGAACAGGAGCCCCCATGTCCGCACCCGCCATCGTGTGCCTCACCGCCGAACACGGCGACGTGATGACCTCGCAATTCGACCGCTACGGGCGGGAATACTCGGTGCTGGTGGTCTCCTCCGCGGTCGCCGCCCGAGCGTGCATCGAGGACCTCCGGGCCCGCGATGTGCCGATCGTTCTGCTCGTCGCCGACACCACCGTGGGCATGGAAACCTTCAAGGGATTGCTGACGGACTTCCGCTCCCTGGTTCCGACGGCGCGCCGCATCGCGGTGACGCCCTGGACCGACTTTCGGGAGCATGCGACGCACCTGCGCCGGAAGGTCGCCATGGGCTACTTCGACGCGCATCTGCTGATGCCCCGGGGCACCCGGGACGAGGAGTTTCACTCGGTGATCGTGGATCTGCTGAACGACTGGGCGGCCACGGTGGGCACCTCGCAGGTGGAGACCGTTCAGGTCATCGCGCCCACGGGTCACCCCGGGGCCTGGCGGCTGCGCGATTATCTGCACCGGACCGGCATTCCCCACGGCCTGCACGCCCCCGACTCAGAGATCGGCCGCCGCATCCTCGAGGACCACGAGGGCAAGGAGGCCCGATGGCCCCTCGTGGCCGTCGCGGGAGCTCCTGCGGAGCACTGTCCGGAGGTTCGCGATCTGGCCCGGCGCCTGCACGGTCGGCCGGATACGACGACGCTGGGCGAGGTCTCGGAGGTGCTCGACGTCGTGGTCATCGGCGCGGGCCCCGCCGGGCTGGCCGCCTGCGTGTACGCCTCGAGCGAGGGCCTGAGCACCGTCGCCCTGGAGGCCGAGGCCGTGGGCGGCCAGGCGGGAACAAGTTCGATGATCCGCAATTACCTGGGCTTCCCCCACGGGATCTCGGGGATGAGGCTCGCGTTCCGGGCTCGGAGCCAGGCCACACGATTCGGTACGCGGTTTTTCACCGGCTGGGAGGTCACCGGGCTGGTGCCCGGCCGCGAGGGGCAACCTCATCGGGTCCTGACCGATGCGGGCACGCTGCACGCCCGGGCCGTGATCATTGCCAGCGGCATCTCGTATCGGCGGCTCGGCGTCGAGCGCATCGAGGAGCTCGTGGGGCGCGGGGTGAATTACGGGGCGGCGATGTCGCAGGCCCGGGAGGTCGCCGGTGGCGACGTCGTGGTGGTCGGTGGCGGCAATAGCGCCGGTCAGGCCGCGGTTCATCTCGCTCGGTTCGCCCGGTCCGTGACCATCGTGATTCGGCGGCCGTCGCTGCGAGAGACGATGTCCGCCTACCTGATCACCGAGGTGGAGGCGAACCCTCGCATCACGGTCCGATCGGGCACACGCGTTTCGGACGGGGGCGCCGCCGAGGGACAACTGGCCTGGCTGGAGCTCACCGATGTGCGGACCGAGCACCGTGAGCGGGTGGCGGCCCAAGGCTTGTTCCTCCTCCTGGGGGCCGATCCGCACTGTGAGTGGCTGCCCGAGGAGGTTTGCCGCGACGACCGCGGGTTCGTGCTGACGGGCCGCGATGTCCCCTCGGCGTTCTGGTCCAACGGGCTGCCGCCCGCGGAGCTGGCGACCGCGGTTCCGGGAATCTTCTGCGCCGGGGACGTTCGCTCCGGGTCGATGAAGCGCGTGGCCTCGGCCACGGGCGAGGGCGCCGGGGTGGTCTCCCTGGTGCACGACTGGATCGGCCGCCTCCAGAACCGGGGCCCCGCGGACGGGTAACCTCCCCCTGCCCCGGACCGAACCGGCGCGCCCGGCTCAGCCCAGGAGCGAGCCGACGCCCCATTCCGGGCCCGGGCACCGATGGCCTCGCATCGTGCCCGGGCTACTCAACAACCACGCGCCGCTTGACTTCACCCCAGTGATCCAGTTCACTGTCTATTAACGGAAAACAACTTTCACAATATGAAAGCGGACGGAGTGGGTGTGAATCTCTCGGACTTCAACAACCTGAACCACGACGACGCGGTGGCGGCCATCCGTCCCGCGCTGGACATCCCCCGCTGGCTCGAGGCCATCGTCGAGGCGCGCCCCTTCGGATCCGTCGGCCAGATCGCCGACGTCGCCCGCACCGCGGCCCGCCCGCTGACCGACGAGGAGATCGACCGGGCCCTGGCTCATCACCCCAAGATCGGCGAGCGAGCCCACAGCGAGTCCGCCGAGGCCCAGCTCTCCCGGGGAGAACAGGCCGGCCTGGGCGAGGCTTCCGAATCGGCGGCCGAACAGCTCGAACGCGGCAACCGCGAGTACGAGGACCGGTTCGGCCACGTTTTCCTGATCCGCGCCGCGGGACGCTCACACGCCGAGATCCTCTCGGAGCTGACCCGCCGCATGAGCAATGACCCCCAGACGGAGCGGTCCGAAGTCGCCGAGCAGTTGCGCGAGATCGCCGTCCTACGCATCGAAGGGATGCTCTCATGAGTTTCATTTCCGCCCACGTGCTCGATTCCGTCCACGGCCGCCCGGCCGAAGGAATCGACGTGACGCTCCTCCACGGCTCCGGCGAGAAGATCGCCGAGTCCGTCACCAACGAGGACGGCCGAGTCACAGACCTCGGCCCAGAGACCCTGGAATCCGGCCATTACCGGATCATTTTCGCGACCGAATCGTACTTCTCCAGGCACCACCTGGAGACGTTCTACCCGTTCGTCGCGGTGGATTTTACGGTGCGCGAGGAACAGGGGCACTACCACGTGCCGCTGTTGCTCAGCCCGTTTGCGTATTCCACATACCGCGGCAGTTGACCCAGGAGCCGACCCCAACGTCGACGATTGCCGATCCACCTAGACACCCGAAAATGCTTGCGAGCAGGAGAAAACACCATGACTAACGTCATTCTCGGAAAAAACCAGTACGGCAAAGCCGAAAACCACGTCGTGCGCGTCAATCGCGACACAGACCGCCACACCCTGCGCGACCTCGTGGTCACCTCACAATTGCGAGGCGATTTCCAGGACGTGCACACCACGGGCGATAACGCGCACTGCGTCGCCACGGACACCCAAAAGAACACCGTGTTCGCGATGGCCCAGAAGCACGACATCGCCAGCCCCGAAGAATTCCTCCTCACGCTCGCCGACCACTTCACCTCGAGCTTCGACTGGGTCGACGGTGGCCGCTGGGCCGCGGAGGAACACCACTGGAACCGGATCAACGACAACGACCACTCCTTCGTGGCGAATAAGGACGAGATCCGCACCGCCGTCGTGGTCGCCGACGGGTCACAGCGCACCGTGATCGCGGGCTTCCGCGACCTGACCGTGCTCAAGTCCACCGAATCCGGCTTCGAGGGCTACCCCAAGGACGAGTTCACGACCCTCCCGGAGACCCAGGACCGCGTCCTCTCCACGGACATCGCGACCCGCTGGCGCTACAACACGGACAAGGTCGACTACGACGCCGTCTACGAGGACGTCAAGAAAATCATGTTGGCCAAGTTCACCGACCACTACTCGCGCGCGCTCCAGGAGACCCTGTACCTCATGGGCAAGGCCGTGATCGAGGCGCACCCGGAGATCGACGAGATCAAGTTCTCGTGCCCGAATAAGCACCACTTCGTCTACAACCTGGCGTTCTGCGGCCTCGAGAACAACAACGAGACGCACCACGCCGCCGATCGTCCCTACGGCCTGATCGAGGCCACGATCCAGCGCGAAGGCGCCGCCGACGCCGAAGCCGCCTGGGCTGGCATCGCCGGCTTCTGCTAAGCCACGGACCTCGTCCCGCCACATCGAACAGTGGGCCCGCACCGAGGTGCGGGCCCACTGCGTCGTGAGGCGAGAAATGCCTTCCGGTCAGGAACCGGGCATGAACTGCGTCGACAGCTCCGTGGCGGCCTCCCTCATGAGGGGAACCGCGCGGTCGCCGAAGTCCCAATCCACTCTGGACACCGGCCCGGAGACCGAAATAGCGGTCGGCGTCGGGGCGTTCGGCACGGCCATCGAGAAACACCGCACGCCGATCTCCTGCTCCTCGTCGTCGATCGCGTAACCGCGCTCGCGGATCGTCTCGAGGTCCGCGAGCAACGCATCCATGCTGCCGATGCTCTTGCTCGTCGGCGTGGGCATGCCCATCGAGGACACGATCGAGATGACCTGCGGCTCGGGAAGGGTCGCCAGGATCGCCTTGCCGACGCCGGTGTCGTGCGTGTGGGCGCGGCGGCCGACCTCGGTAAACATCCGCATCGAGTGCGTGGATTGGGCCTGGCCGACGTAGACGACCATGTGGCCGTCCAGCATGGCCATATTGGCCGACTCGCCGAGGCGGTCCGCGAGCCTCTTGAGGACCGGCTGGGCGAAGGCCCCCATCTGAAGGCTCGCGGTGTACCCCAGCCGGATCAGCCCGGGGCCCAGCGCGTAGCTACGGTTGGGCAGTTGCCGGACGTATCCCAGGTAGACCAAGGTCCGCAGAAGCCTGTGAATCGTGGGCAACGGCAGTTCCGCCTTGGCGGCGAGCTCGCTCAGCGAGGACTCCCCGCCCGCGCTGGTGATGATGTTCAGCAGGTCGAAGACTCGCTCGACCGACTGCACACCCCCCGCGCTCTTAGCTTCTGTCATGAGTGCCTCCTCGTCGTTGTGACCGCGCACCGTCGTGGTTCGCCCGGTGGGGCCCGCGCGGGCCCCCATCAGGCATCGATGGCAGTAGGCCGAACCGTGCACGTCAGGCGTCACGGCTTGGCAATACCGAGAATCATATTTCACCGAAGCCTTGTCATGTGGGACACACTACCCTTACCATTCACGTAATGGAATAATATTTCCATCATACGGATATATGGTGGGACGCTCGTCCCACGCACCACCGGAAGGAAACACGTACTATGGCAGCTCCCAGCCCCGGATATTCCATGGTTCTCCGCATCGAGGCACCGGCGTCGTTCACGTCGACCAGCGAGATCACCACCGCCGCCTCCGCCGCGGGAGCCCAGGTCACGGCGCTCGACATCGTCGAGTCCCACCCGGACAGCGTGATCCTGGACATCAGCTGCAATGTCTCGAACGGCGAGCACCGCGACGAGGTGCGTGACGCGATCAACGCGCTCGACGGCGTCACGGTCCACCACATTTCCGACCGCACCTTCCTGATTCACCTGGGCGGAAAAATCGAGGTGACACCCCGCGTGTCGCTGCGCAACCGCGACGACCTCTCCCGGGCCTACACCCCCGGCGTGGCCAGGGTCTGCACGGCCATCCACGAGAACCCCGAGGACGCCCGGCGCCTGACGATCAAGCGCAACACCGTCGCCGTGGTCACCGACGGCACCGCGGTTCTCGGCCTGGGAGACATCGGGCCCGCGGCCGCGCTGCCGGTCATGGAGGGCAAGGCCGCCCTATTCAAGGCCTTCGCCGAGGTCGACGCCTGGCCCGTCTGCCTGGACACCAAAGACACCGAGGAGATCATCAGCATCGTCAAGGCGATGGCCCCGGTCTACGGCGGCGTGAACCTCGAAGACATCGCGGCGCCGCGCTGCTTCGAGATCGAGGCCCGCCTCCGCGAGGAGCTCGACATCCCCGTATTCCACGACGACCAGCACGGCACCGCGATCGTGACCCTGGCCGCCCTCTACAACGCGCTGCGCGAGGTCGACAAGAAGGTCGAGGACATCAAGGTCGTGGTCTCGGGGGTCGGCGCCGCGGGCAACGCGATCATCCAGTTGCTGCTCGCCAACGGAGTGGCCAACGTCATCGCCTGCTCGCGCAACGGCGCGATCCACTCCGGGGAAACCTACACGGATCCGCACCGCCAGTGGTTGGCCGAGAACACCAATAAGAACGCCTTCAGCGGTTCCCTCCGCGAGGCGGTCGCGGATGCCGACGTCTTCATCGGCGTCTCGGCACCGAACCTGCTGACGGGCGACGACATCGCCACGATGGCCGACAAGGCCATCGTCTTCGCGATGGCCAACCCCGATCCCGAGGTGGATCCGGCCGAGGCCGCCCGGCACGCCGCGGTCGTCGCCACCGGCCGCAGCGACTTCCCGAACCAGATCAACAACGTTCTGGCGTTCCCGGGACTGTTCCGCGGGCTGCTCGACGCCGGCGCCAAGGACATTACCCAGGACATGTTGGTCGCCGCCGCCCAGGCCATCGCGGACTGCGTGGCAGATCACGAGCGCAACGCCAACTTCATCGTCCCGAGCGTATTCGACCCGAACGTGGCCTCGGCCGTGGCCGAAGCCGTCGAAAACGCCGCGCGGGGCGCCGCCAAGCAGTAATCGACCCGCGCACCTCACGACACCTCACCTCGAAAGCCCAGGAGGCAATCATGACCATCACGCACAACACACCGGACAACCTGGCGACCGCACCGGAGATCCTCACCGACGAGGCCCTGGCGTTCGTCGAGGCCCTGCACGAGAAGTTCGCGGACCGCAGGGAGGAACTCCTGGGAGCCCGGGTCACCGCCCGCGAGAAGGTCCTGGCCGAGAAGACCCTGGACTTCCTGCCCGAGACCCGTGAGGTGCGCGACGGTGACTGGAAGGTCGCCCCCGCACCCGAGGCCCTGCAGGATCGCCGGGTCGAGATGACCGGCCCGGCGAGCCCCGCCAAGATGGCGATCAACGCCCTGAATTCGGGCGCCAAGGTCTGGCTCGCCGACATGGAAGACGCCGCGAGCCCGAGCTGGTACAACCAGATCGATTCGATCGCGAACCTTCGCGACGCCGCGCTCGGAACCCTGAGCTTCACCTCCCCCGAGGGCAAGCACTACGCGCTGCGCGAGGATGCGCCGCGCGCGGTCGTCGTGATGCGCCCCCGAGGCTGGCACCTGCCGGAGGTCAACATCACCGTCAACGGCAAGCACGGCTCGGGTTCCCTGACCGACTTCGGCCTGCACTTCTTCCACACGGCACGGCAGCTGCTCGAGAACGGTCACGGGCCTTACTACTACCTGCCGAAGATGGAATCGCACCTCGAGGCCCGCCTCTGGAACGACGTCTTCACCTTCGCCGAGCAGTACCTGGGCATCGATCACGGCACGATCCGCGCGACGGTGCTCATCGAAACCATCCCGGCGGCCTTCCAGATGGACGAGATCCTCTACGAACTGCGCGAACACGCCTCCGGCCTCAACGCCGGACGCTGGGATTACCTGTTCTCGATCATCAAGTACTTCCGGGATGCCGGGGAAAAGTTCATCCTGGCCGACCGTTCCGCCGTCACGATGACCGCGCCCCTGATGCGCGCCTACACCGACCTGCTCGTGCAGACCTGTCACAAACGCGGGGCCTTCGCGATGGGCGGCATGGCCGCGTTCATCCCGTCCCGCAAGGACGAGGAGGTCAACCGCGCGGCCTTCGAGAAGGTCCGTAACGACAAGACCCGCGAGGCCAACGACGGCTTCGACGGCTCCTGGGTGGCCCACCCGGACCTGGTGCCCGTGTGCGGCGAGGTCTTCGACGGCGTCCTGGGCGACAAGCCCAACCAGGTCGACCGCCAGCGCCCCGACGTTCGGGTGACCTCCGACCAGCTCCTGGACGTCCCGTCCGCGGGCGACCAGCGCACCGAGGCCGAGCTCGCCGACAACCTCTACGTGGCCATCAAGTACATCGCCGTGTGGCTGTCCGGCAACGGCGCCGTCGCGATCCACAACCTCATGGAGGACGCCGCCACCGCGGAGATCTCCCGCTCGCAGGTCTGGCAACAGATCAAGAACGGCGTGGTCTACACCGACACGGGCAACACGGCCACCCGGGAACTCGTCTCCTCGACGCTGGACGCCCAGATGGAGGTCCTGCGGGACGAGATCGACGATGAGAATTTCCAGAAGTGGTTCGTTCCCGCCGGTCACCTCATCTCGGACATGGTCCTGCGCGACGACTACCCCGATTTCCTGACGTTGCCGGCCTACGCCCAGATGGAAGGTGCGCAGTGACCCAGTCGGCCGCGCAGACCCGGACCGCAACGGCCGCCAGGAGCCTACCGGACGGCTTCACGGCCCGGGCCGACCGGCTCCTGGCCGGCTGTGATGCCGAGCTGGCCCTGACGTACCCGGGGGACTCCGGGACCCGCCAGCCGGTGCACACCTGCTATATCCCGGCGGACCTCGTGGGCGAGGACACCCCCGCCGAGTGGGGCCGCGCCGGGCTGGAGGCGGCCGAAGAGGCCGGCGGGCTGAAGGTTCTGGCCGGGCTGGCCGGCGTCGCCCCCGAGGACAGCGACGAGCTGATCACGCGCGTGGCCGCCAAGCTCCGGGAGGAACCGATCGAGGACCTCCGCCTGGACCTCGAGGACGGCTACGGCGATCGCCCCGACGCGGAAGAGGACGCCGCGGCGGCCGAGGCCGCGCGCACGGTCGCCCGCTTCGCCGTGAACCGACACCGCGGCTCGTCCCCCGCCCCGGCCTTTGCCGGAATCCGTTTCAAGTGCTTCGAGGCCCCGACACGCCACCGCGGGCTGCGCTCCTTGGATATCTTCGTGACGACCCTGGTTCGCGAGGGAGGCCTCGCCGAGGCCGGCGTCGGATCGAACGGTCTCCCGGACGGGTTGATCCTCACGTTGCCCAAGGTCTCCTCGGTGGACCAGGTGCGCGTGATGGTCGAGGCCTGCCGCGCGCTGGAGGATTCCCTCGGTCTGCCCGACGGCCGCCTGCGCTTCGAAATCCAGATGGAGACCGCGCCGATGATCCTCGGCTCCGAGGGGACGAGCCCGATCCCGGCGATGCTGCGAGCCGGCGAGGGCAGGGTGACCTCCCTGCACTACGGGACCTACGACTATTCCGCGTCCCTCGGGATCGCCGGGAAGTTCCAGTCCCTGGAACACCCGGCCGCTGACCACGCGAAGTCGATCATGCAGGTCGCCGTCGCGGGAACCGGCGTGCAGCTATCGGACGGCTCGACCAATCAGCTGCCCGTGGGCGATGCCGAACAGCGTCGCGAGAGCTGGGCCCTGCACTCCCGCCTGGTCCGTCGCTCCCTGGAGCGCGGCTTCTACCAGGGTTGGGACCTGCACGCCCACCAGTTACCCACGCGATTCATCACCACCTACGGCTTCTACCGGGATGCCTTCGCCGACGCCGCGCGCCGGTTGGTGACCTACGCCGGTCGCTCGGTGCCCGGCATCGAGGCGGCCGACGTCGCCGACGAGCCGGCCACGGCCCGCGCCCTGGCGGTCTACCTGCTCCGCGGGATGCTGTGCGGCGCCGTGACCGAGGCGGAGATCCGCGCGGCCGGCCTCACCCCGGACACCATCCGCGAAGTGGCCATTCCCGGGACCGCCGCCCCATCCAGGCCGACTCCGGCCGTTCAGACAGGAGACGCACGATGACCGAACGCACCTATTGGGCCACCCACGGCGGACATCCCCCGCAGACCGACCTGTTGACCGACCGCGCGATGTTCCGCGAGGCCTACGCCGTCATTCCGCGGGGCACCCAGCGGGACATCGTGACCTCGGCGTTGCCGTTCTGGGAGTCCACGCGCCTCTGGGTCCTGGCCCGGCCGCTCACGGGATTCGCCGAGACCTTTGCCCAATACCTGGTCGAGGTCTCCCCCGGCGGCGGCTCGGACCGCCCCGAAGAGGACCCCCTCGCGGAATCCGTGCTCTTCGTCCTCGAAGGAGGCCTGAGCCTGACCATCGGCGACGACGCCCACCAGCTCGAACCCGGCGGATACGCCTTCATCGCTCCCGGCGAGCGGTGGACCGCGCACCAGCGCGGCGCGGAACCCGTCCGGTTCATGTGGGTCCGCAAGCGATACCAGCACGTCGAGGGCATCGACCGGCCGGACTCCTTCGTCACGAGCGACCAGCAGATCGAGCCGACCCCCATGCCCGGGACCGAGGGGCGCTGGGCGACGAGCAGGTTCGTGGACCCCGCCGACATGCGGCACGACATGCACGTGACCATCGTGACCTTCCAACCCGGCGGCATCATTCCGTTCGCCGAGACGCACGTGATGGAACACGGGCTCTACGTGCTCGAAGGGCAGGCCGTCTACCGCCTCAACGAGGACTGGGTCGAGGTCCAGGAGGGCGACTTCATGTGGTTGCGGGCCTTCTGCCCGCAGGCCTGCTACGCCGGGGGTGCCAAGCCTTTCCGGTATTTGCTCTACAAGGACGTCAACCGCCACGCGCCGCTGACCCTCGGGGGCCACGCGGGGCGCTGACGCCTCGACGGGTTCGCCCGGAATCATCTCGCACCACCGCACGCCGCCGTGGGCCGCAGCTTCCTGCCGCCCGCGGCGGCGTCGTGCGTGCCCGGCGCTCGTGGGACCCGGATCTCCACGCATTCCGAACCCTCGGGAAAACCCGGAAATTGTGCCTCATCGTGTTGACCCACGTCACAAGCTCACCTATTGTTTTCATACAACAGAAGTTTGCTTCCGCATTATGAAATCCAGGGTTCCGATGAGCCCACCACAGGAGGAGCACCGTGAGCTACACCGTCAACGCCTCGATCTTGCTGACAGACCTGCCCGTCAACGACCGGCCCCAAGCGGTTGCCGACGCGGGCTTCTCCCGCGCCGAGTTCTGGTGGCCCTTCCCCACCCCCACGCCCACCGACGCCGAGATCGACGAGTTCGTGGCCGCCCTGGACCGCGCCGGCGTGCAACTGACCGGCTTGAATTTCTACGCCGGCGATATGCCCGGCGGTGAACGCGGCGTCCTCTCCCAGCCCGGCCGCGCGGAAGAGTTCCGCGCCAACATCGACCCCGTCCTCGCGATCGCCCGGGCCACCGGGTGCAAGGCGTTCAACGCGCTGTACGGCAACCGCGTGGACGGCGAGAACCCGGCCGCCCAGGACCGGGAGGGCGTCGAAAGCCTTCGGAAGGCCGCCGACGCCGTGGCCGCGATCGACGGCGTCGTGCTCCTGGAGCCCGTCTCCGGTACGCCCGCCTATCCGCTCAAGACCGCGGCGGACGCCCTGGCGATCATCGAGAAGGTCGATCGCCCCAACGTCAAGCTGCTCGCCGACTTCTATCACCTGGCCGCCAACGGCGACGACGTCGCGTCCGTGATCGAGGACCACGCCGCGGACTTCGGCCACATCCAGATCGCCGATCACCCGGGACGCAACGAGCCCGGAACCGGGGAGCTCCCCCTCGAACGATGGATCGATCGTTCCTACGAGCTCGGCTTTGACGGCGTCATCGGCCTGGAATACAAGGCCTCCCAGGCGGACCCCTTCGCTTGGTTGCCCCGCGAGCGCCGCGCCTAACGCATCCCCGGGTCGCCGACCCGGACCCGAAACACCACACACCCCACCACTTCGTCAGGAGAACGACATGACCACCATTGCAGTCATCGGATTGGGAATCATGGGTCTGCCCATGGCCAAGAATCTCGTCGCCGCCGGACACGACGTGACCGGCTACAACCGCTCGCCCGAGAAGGCTCAGGCGCTGGCCCAGGCCGGCGGAACCGCCGCGGGCTCGGTGGCCGAGGCCGTCAAGGACGCCGAGGTCATCATCACGATGCTCCCGGATTCGCCGGACGTCCAGGGCGTCGTCGAAGGCGACGACGGCGTCTTCGCCAACGCGTCCCAGGGTGCCCTGTGGATCGATGCCTCGACCATCCGCCCCGACGTCGCCGGTGAGCTGGCCTCCGCCGCCCGCGAGGCCGGCCTCCGTCCACTGGACGCCCCGGTCTCCGGCGGCGAGCAGGGCGCGATCGACGGCGTGCTGTCGATCATGGTCGGCGGCGAGGACGAGGACTTCGACGCCGCGCAGGAGACCCTCAACGCGGTGGGGAAAACCATCGTGCACGTCGGCCCGTCCGGCTCCGGCCAGACCGTCAAGGCGGCCAACCAGCTGATCGTGGCCGGCAACATCGAACTCCTCGCCGAAGCCGTGGTGTTCCTCGAGGCCTACGGCGTCGACACCGACGCCGCGCTCACGGTCCTGGGCGGCGGCCTGGCCGGTTCCAAGGTCCTGGATCAGAAGGGCCAGAAGATGCTGGACCGCAATTTCGATCCCGGATTCCGCTTGGCCCTGCACAACAAGGACATGGGGATCGTGACCGCCGCGGCCCGCGAGGCCGGCGTGACCATTCCCCTCGGCGGTCTGGTTGCCCAGCTGGTCTCGGCGATGGTCGCCCGCGGCGACGGCGGCCTCGACCACTCCGGCCTCTTCGCCCTGGCCAACGAGCTTTCGGGCCGCGAGAAGAAGTAGACCCGTTCGGCGGGTCCGCACCAGACGTCAAGGAGAACATCATGAGCAAGATGCGTACGGTGGACGCCATTGTGGCGATCCTCGAGAAAGAGAACGCGACCGAGGCCTTCGGCCTGCCCGGCGCCGCGATCAACCCCCTCTATTCGGCGATGCGCGCCCACGGCGGCATTCGACACACCCTGGCCCGCCACGTCGAGGGTGCCTCGCACATGGCCGAGGGGTACACCCGTGCCGCGCCGGGCAATATCGGCATCTGCGTGGGGACCTCGGGTCCGGCCGGGACCGACATGGTCACGGGACTCTACTCGGCCTCCGCCGATTCGATCCCGATCCTCTGCATCACCGGCCAGGCCCCGGTCGCGAAACTCCACAAGGAGGACTTCCAGGCCGTCGACATCGCATCGATCGCCGAACCGGTGACCAAGATGGCCATGACGGTTCTCGAGCCCGGCCAAATCCCCGGCGCCTTCCAGAAGGCGTTTTACCTGATGCGCTCGGGTCGTCCCGGCCCGGTGCTGCTGGATCTTCCCGTGGACGTGCAGCAGGCCGAGATCGAATTCGACATCGATCTCTACGAGCCGCTCGAGCCCTCCAAGCCGAAGGCGAGCCGCGCGCAGGCCGAGAAGGCCTTGGACATGCTCTTCGCTGCCGAACACCCCGTGATCGTCGCCGGCGGCGGGATCATCAACGCCAACGCCTCCGACAAGCTCATCGAGCTCGCCGAGCTGCTGAGCGTCCCGGTGATCCCGACCCTCATGGGCTGGGGAACCATGCCCGACGACCACCCACTCATGGCCGGCATGGTCGGCATCCAAATCTCGCACCGGTACGCCAACGCGACCTTCATGGAGTCGGACTTCGTGATGGGCATCGGCAACCGCTGGGCCAATCGCCACACGGGATCGATCGACAAGTACACCGAGGGCCGCACGTTCGTGCACATCGACGTGGACCCGACCCAGATCGGCAGGGTGTTCTCCCCGGACCTGGGCATCGCCTCGGACGCCGGCGATGCGCTGGATGCCCTCCTCGAGGTCGCCCGCGAGCGTTCCGAGAAGTTCTCGGTCCCGGACTACGGCGTCTGGGCCAAGGAGTGCGCCCTGCGCAAGTCCAGCATGCAGCGCAAGACCCACTTCACCGAGACCCCGATCAAGCCGCAGCGCGTGTACCAGGAGATGAACTCGGCCTTCGGTAAGGACGTCACCTACGTCTCGACGATCGGGCTCTCCCAGATCGCCGGCGGCCAGTTCATGCACGTCTACGGTCCGCGCCGGTGGATCAACGCCGGCCAGGCGGGCCCGCTCGGCTGGACCTGCCCCGCCGCCCTCGGTGTGGTTCGGGGACAGCCGGGGAAGACCGTCGTCGCCCTGTCCGGTGACTACGACTTCCAGTTCATGATCGAGGAGCTCGCGGTCGGCGCGCAGTTCAACCTCCCGTACGTCCACGTGGTGGTCAACAACTCCTACCTCGGCCTGATCCGTCAGGCCCAGCGCGGGTTCAAGATGGAACAGAATGTCTCCCTGGCCTTCGAGAACATCAACTCCCCCGAGACGCAGGGTTACGGAGTCGACCACCTCAAGGTCGTCGAAGGCCTCGGGTGCAAGGCCATCCGCGTGACCGACCCGGAGAAGCTCAACGAGGCCTTCGCGACCGCGAAATCGCTGGCCGAGGAGCATCAGGTTCCCGTCGTGGTCGAGGCCATCCTGGAGAAAATCACCAACGTCTCCATGGGCACCGAACTGGACAATGTGACAGAGTTCGAGGACCTGGCAGAATCCGGCGCGGATGCGCCCACGGCCATCTCGGTCATGGACTAGCGCTCGATCGTCACAACACCCGGTGAGCCGCGGTCACGGGCACGCCCCGCACAGACCGCGGCTCACCACAGATTTCAGGGAGGTAGCGGTGCGCATCGTGGTGGCACCCGACAAGTTCAAGGGATCGGTGTCGGCTCGAGAAGCCGCCGATCAGCTGGCGCGGGGAATTCGAGACGCCCGACCGGATGCCGATCTGGTCATCCTGCCCGTCGCCGACGGCGGTGAGGGGACCCTCGACGCCGCCCTCGAATCCGGGTACGAATGGAGGGATCTCACCGTGACCGGGCCCATCGGCGAGCCCGTCCCGGCCGCATGGGCCCGCCGCGGCGATGAGGCCGTCGTCGAGATGTCCCTCGCCTCCGGGCTCGCGGCCCTTCCCCACGGTGAAGACGGCGAGCCGATCTTGGCCGCCCGGGACGCAACCAGCCGAGGCACCGGAGAACTGATCGCCGCGGCCCTAGACGCCGGGTGCACCACGATCGTCGTGGCCGTGGGCGGCAGCGCCTCGACCGACGGCGGGGCCGGAATGCTCGCCGGGCTCGGGGCTCGGCTCCTGGACTCCAACGGGGACGACCTGCCCGACGGCGGGGCCGCCCTCGCACGCCTGTCCCGCGTCGACCTCTCGGGGCTTCACCCCCGACTCGACGAGGCACGCTTTGTCCTGGCGGCCGACGTCGACAACCCCCTGACCGGCTCGAACGGGGCCGCGTCGGTCTTCGGCCCGCAAAAGGGCGCCTCGGAGAACGACGTCGCGGACCTCGACGCCGCCCTGGCCACCTTTCGGGACCGGCTCGCCGACGTCCTCGGGGAACCGGCCCACACCGCCGCCGGCGCGCCGGGGGCGGGAGCCGCCGGTGGCGTGGGATACGCGGCACTAGCCGTCCTCCGGGCCGAGCGACGCCCCGGGATCGACGTCGTGCTCGACCTGGTCTGCCTCGACGACGCGGTGGCCGGCGCGGACCTCTTGATCACCGGCGAAGGCAGCCTCGACGAGCAGAGCCTGGGCGGAAAGACACCGATCGGCGTCCTCAAGGTCGGACAGGCGCACGACGTGCCCGTCGTGGCCGTGTGCGGCCGCACGACCCTTCCGGGGAGCGTCCTCCACCAGACCGGGTTCCAGGCGGTCCACACGCTCACGGCCCTCGCCCCCGACCCCACGACCTCGATGCGCGAGGCGCCACGGCTCCTGCGCGGCATCGGCCACACGATCGCGACCGACCACGCCGCCGCCGACACCGAGCACTCTCGCCGCTAGAACGGCGGCAGGGAAGGATTTCACGATGAACGCACAGAATAAGTCGACCGCTCCCCGCGGCAATGGCCGCAAGAAGGGGCGTGCCGCCTCGGAGCCCGCCGAAGCCACCTCGGAGCACACCCCGCGGGACGCCAAGGACTGGGCCACGACCGCCGAGGAAAACGCCGAGAAGGCGGTAAGGACCGTGCGCGAGAAGGTCGAGGCCGCGGCCGCCCGACCCGAACCCCAGGATTCCCCGCACGAGATCGCGCAGGACAATTCCCAACGTTCGGTCACCGAGGGTCGGCACACGAGCCTCGACGAGGCCCGCGCCGAGCAAATCGCCCTGGCCAACCGCGCGAACAGCCCCGAACGCATTCGCGAGCTGATCCGCTCCTACGCGGCCGAGCACGGCCTGAGCCCGGCGGACGAGCCGGACGCCGAGACCGATTCCCCCGAACGCCCCCGCGGCCACTACGACCTGGTCGTCCGCGGCCGGCAGGTCTCCTGCGGTGACCACTTCGCCCCGCGCGAGGTCGCCGTCCGAGACGGCAAGATCGTCGCGATCGAACCCCTCGGATCGGGGCTCGAGGCGGCCCGCGTCATCGAGCTCGCGGATGACGAGACCCTGATCCCAGGCCTCGTGGACACGCACGTTCACGTCAACGAGCCCGGCCGAACCGAGTGGGAGGGCTTCGCGAGCGCGACCCGCGCCGCGGCCGCCGGCGGCGTCACGACCATCGTGGATATGCCCCTGAACTCCGTGCCGGCCACGGTCAACGCCCCGGCGCTGGAGTACAAGCGGCTCTTCGCCAAAGATCACGTCTTCGTCGACGTCGGCTTCTGGGGCGGCGCCATCCCCGGAAACCAAAAAGACCTGCGCCCCCTGCACGACGAGGGCGTCTTCGGCTTCAAATGCTTCCTCCTGCACTCCGGCGTCGACGAGTTCCCCCACCTCGAAGCCGACGAGATGGAAGAGGCGATGGCCGAAACCAAGACCTTCGACTCGCTGATGATCGTCCACGCCGAGGACTCGCGCACCATCGACAAGGCCCCGAGCCCCAATGGCGACGTCTACGACCGTTTCCTGAAGTCCCGGCCCCGCGGCGCCGAAAACATCGCGATCGCCGAGGTCATCGAGCGCACGCGCTGGACCGGGGCGCGCTCGCACATCCTGCACGTTTCGTCCTCGGACGCGTTGCCGATGATCGCCTCCGCCAAGCGTGACGGCCTGGACATCACGGTCGAGACCTGCCCGCACTACCTGACCTTGCTGTCCGAGGAGATCCCCAACGGCGCGACGGCCTTCAAATGCTGCCCGCCCGTGCGCGAGGTCGATAACCGGGAAAAGCTCTGGGAAGGGCTCATCGACGGAACCATCGACTTCATCGTCTCGGACCATTCGCCCTCGACGCTCGCGCTCAAGGACCTCGGCAACGGCGACTTCGGCGTCGCCTGGGGCGGGGTTTCCTCCCTCCAGCTGGGTCTCTCCCTGATCTGGACCGAGGCGCGCCGCCGCGGTATTGAGCTGGCCAAGGTCTTGGAGTGGATGTCCCGGCGCCCGGCCGAGCGCGTAGGCCTGCGTTCCAAGGGCAGGATCTCCCTGGGCTACGACGCCGACTTCGCGATCTTCGCGGCCGACGAAAGCTACGTGGTCGACGCGACCAAACTCAACCACAAGAACCCCATCACGCCCTATCAGGGCAAGGTTCTCGCCGGAAAGATCCGCAAGACCTTCGTCGGCGGCAGGCTGGTGGACTACGAGACGCCCACCGGTCGCCTGCTCAACCGCGGCGCCGCCTGAGACCACCGCGGCCCGCCACGACCGCAGACCATGACACCACAGCAACGACAGGAGAATTCATGTCATACGAACTCACCACCGGGCAGAAAGCCCCGGAACTGACCCTGACCGCACACGACGGCAAAGCCTTCGACCTCGCGGCGCCCCGCGAACGCAGCGCCGTGGTGTACTTCTTCCCCAAGGCCTTCACCCCAGGGTGCACGAGCGAAGCCTGCGACTTCCGCGACAACCTCGCGGCGCTGACCGGCCAAGGCTACGACGTCTACGGGGTCTCGGGGGACAGCACCCAAGACCTGGCCGCATTCGCCGAAGAATACAGCCTGCCCTACACCCTGCTCTCCGATCCCGATCACGCCGCCGCGAAGGCCTGGGGCGCGTGGGGAGAACGCACCATCAACGGGGAGACCTCCGAGGGTCCCCTGCGGTCGACGTTCGTCGTCGACCCTGACGGAACCCTGGCGCACGCGGAGTACCGCGTGGACGCCGAGGGGCACGTCGCGAGGCTCGTCTCGGAGCTCAAGGGCTAGAGGGAAAACCCGAAGGCTTGTTGGTCGCCGTCCCCCGGCGCGTGGTGCACGCGCCGGGGGACGGTTTTCGCATGCCCGTGCCGGCCAAGGCCCAGCGGCCGTCCCCGCGGCCCGTGCCCTTCCGGAGGGCGACGTCGTCCTAGCCCGCGCCGGGCACGACCGGCCCGCTGGCGATCAGGTCCAGAACGGAATCGTAGTTCGGGGTGCCGGGCCGGATCAGGCTGCCGTGGTTATCCCCGGGCAACAGCCGGAGCGTACCCGCGCCGCCGGCTCGGTGAAGGGCCTGGATGTAGCGCTGAGAGTTCAGGTAGGAGACGGTCTTGTCCGCTGTTCCGTGGACCGCCACGACCGGGATCTTGGGATCCAAATTCTGGATCGGGTCGACGTTGGAGTAGCGCTTGGCCAGGATCGCCGGTTGGCCACCGATGACGTTGACCAAGCCTTGGTCGCCGGTTCCCGCCGCAAAATGCATATCCAAGGGCCCCGAAAGGGCGACGATCCGCGATGGCCGGAATTTGGGGTCAGGGGTCAAGGGATCGTTGCGATGCATCTCGCGGGTCCCCGCCCACAGGGCCAATTGGGCCCCCGCGCTGTGCCCCACCACCTGGGCATCCGGCCGCAATTCGGGGTGGTCTTGGGCGATCTGGGGCACGTGGTCGAGGGCCGAGGCGACGTCGGTGAACGTCGTGGGCCAGCCACCGCCCGAGCCGACGCGCCGATATTCGATGTTGTACACCGCGACACCTCGATCCGCGAGGGCCTGGGCGTAATAGGCAAAGTCTCCGGCGCCCACGGAGTTCCGCCAGCCGCCACCGTGGATGAGGACCACCATGGGCACGGACTGCGCCTTGTGGGTTCCGGCCGGGAGGTAGAGGTCGCCCCAATTCTGGGCGGGATCCCCCACGCCCTGCACCGGATACCCCACCCGCTGAATGCTCGACATGGGGCGTTGGGAGACATTCTGCTCGAACGCGGCGATGGTCGAATCGTTCACCGCCAGCGGCTTGCTGTTTTCCTCGGGTTTATTCAGAGAGCACGAGGTCACGAGAACCAAGAGGGCCATCACGCAGATGGACTTTGCGTGGACCCCGGAGTGTCCACGATTTGCTGGGTCGCCCACGCTCTCTCCCGTTCGCTCTCCGTCACGGCTCCACGGTCGCACGTGGGAATTCCTCACCACACCTTGCCACAATGGTCACTGAGTTCAAGGGGTTTACTACAAATGTGAGCAATCACGCGGACGGCGCGACCGTCAGTCCTCGGGCTTCGTCCCCGACCAGGCTCGGGCGTAGAACTTGCTGGACAGCGAATCCAGCAGCCCGGAGTAGGCATCGGGCGAGAGGCTCTGGGCCGAGCCTTCCGGAACCGTCGGCGAGAACGCCGAAACGCCGAGTCCGGCCTCGTGGTTCTCGAGCTCCAGGCCCGCGGCCTCCAAGAGGGTCGGGAACATGTTCAGCTGATCAACCCGCGGGCGCAACGGAGCGCTGTTCTTATCCCCCGGGACCCATACCCGGTTGAAGATCGAACGGTTCGGGTTATTGTCGAGCTCCTCGTGGAAGGCGTCGCCCGCGCTCATGTGCTTGAGGTGATCACCCATGATGACCACCGCGGTGTCGTCGAGGTAGCCCTTCTCCTTCATGTAGTCCACGTAGCCGGCGACCTGTTGCATCGAGCAGGCGTAGACCGAGGTGACGTCGGACTTGGTGTCCACGTTGCAGTAGTCGTAGACGTGGACGGGCTCGTGGGTATCCAAGGTCAGCATCGACAGGTTGAACGGCTGGCCGGTCTTTTCCGACTCGGCGTGCAGCTGGTCGATCTCTTCCTTGGCGTGCTCCATGAGTCGCTGGTCGCTCAGGCCCCAGTCGCTCCGGAAATTCTTCTCGGGCTCGCCCATGTTGCGCCAGGTCGAGAGGTCCTTTTCCTCGGTGTAGCCGTGCCCGCCGAGGAATTTGTCCTTGCCGGCGAACGAACCGTTGGCGCCGCCGAGGAATGCGTTCTTGTACCCGTGCTTGCCGAGGACGTCGCCGACGCAGTTCAAACCACCCAGGTAGTTGGCCCCCTGCCCGTCGGAGTCGGAGGAGCCCGCGCTGCTGAGCACCGAGCTGGATCCCTTGAGGGGGACGCCGCACTGCGTCGAGGTCAGCCCGGCCATGGTCCAGCCGCCGCCGTTGTACTGCTGCAGGGAGTCCACGCTCTGCCATCCCTCGGACTCCGGAGTGGCCTGCTGCAGAGACTCGAAGGCGTTCTTCTCGAACAGCTGATCGTCCGCGAGGGTCTGTTCCCCGGATTCCAGGTAAATGGTCACGATGTTGTTCTTGTGTGAATCCCCGGTGACCTTCGGATCCTTGTAGTAATCGGCCATGTCATAGGGGGAACTGGCCGAGCGGATGTAGTCACCCATGCCGACCGTCGTCGCGAACGACGACGTGCCGCCGATGGTCAGGGCCAGAACCATGACCGCGGAGACCGAACGACCGATCCACGGCGAGCGCCGCGGCCGCGATTCGGTGTCCCGCCGGGCACGCCTGCGGCGAAGGTAGCGACGGAAAAGCGCGATGCCGATGGTCAGGACGATGGGCAGAACGCCCACGAAGCCGATACCCATCCACACGAGGGCCCCACCGCCGCCGTCGGTCTGCACCGACACGAGGTTGGTCAGCATCTGCGACACGGAGATCTTGCCCCAGAAATGGCGGATGCCGAGCGCGGCGATCAGGAAGGTGAGTCCGGCCCAGATCAGCAGGTACACCACGACGGTTCCCAGGATGATGCTGGCGCGCTTGATCCCGTGCTTGGTCCGGCTGGACATGCTTCTACCTCACGATTCCGAGCCTTTCGTGCCCGATCGCACCCGCCCGAAGCTTCCTGTCTGAATTCTGCAGTGATTAACTTAATCCCCACCACGGTACACCACGCGTTTACCTGATGTTCGTCTACGTGGCGGAATTCATGACCACCCGCGCCGCCTGGCCCGGAGAATCCCGCCTTTTTAAGGTCACGCCCGCCGTGTTGCGTCGACCCTCCCAAAGGCCTCCCGAGCCCGATACCCCTGGGCCCAGAGCGGCGGGCATGAAATGCTCGCCACATGACCACTTCTCACGGGCCCTCGCCAGCCGTCTCCCGCGTTCCCGAAGACCGCACGGAAAGGCTCGAGCTGTACAAGCCGACCGGGCTCGACACGGAGGATCTTCATCGCCTGTACTCGGACGAGCGGACGTGGCGTCACCTGCCCTCGGGCCGGTTCGAGACCTTCGAGCAGACCCTCGAGCAGCTGAGCATCTGGGAATCCTCGTGGGCCTCCGGGCTGGGCGCGTGGGTCGCGCACCACGCCGGGCGGATGGTCGGCCACGGGGGGTGCGCGTTGAGGGACGGCGGCTTCTGGAATCTGGGCTACCGCTTTGCACCCGAGGCTCAGGGCCACGGATTCGCCTCGGAGCTCTCCGCCCGAGCCGTCCAGCGCGCCCGGCAACTCCGCCCGGAGGTTCCCGTGGTGGCTTACCTTCTCGAGCACAACGCCGCGTCGGCCGCGGTCGCGCGGAAGACCGGGCTCACGCAGCGGTTTCGGGGGCCGGATGCGGGCAATCCCGACCCCGAGGCCGTACGGGTGGTCTACGCGGATCGCGACCTGACCGACCGCCAGCTCGCGGCCATCATGCGGTAGCCCGGGAAATCAGGCGGACTTCGTTTCTCCCACCGCATCCACGGGCTTATTCGTCACGCGGGTGATGATGCCCAGAATTTCCTCGAAGTGCGCGCTCTCGGCCTGAATGATCGACCCGTGAGTGTCGCCGTCCATCAGTGAAAGTTTCCCCCGGCCTCCGGCCTGCTGGACGGCGTCGATGTAGCGCCGGGAGTTCTCGGGTGAGACCACCGTGTCGCTGGTTCCGTGGATGGCCACCACCGGAACCGTCGTATCGATGTTCTGGATCGGGTCCACGTCGCTGTACCGATCCGGCCGTTGAGCGGGCATGCCGCCCAGGGCATCGACGATGGCCGTATCGCCGTGGTCGGCCGCAAAGGTCATGTCCAAGGGTCCGGCGAGCGAGACGACGCGGGTGGGAACGAATTTCGGGTGTGCTCCCAGCTCGTGTTCCTCCTTCGAGTCGCGGGTTCCGGCCCACATGGCCAGCTGGGCGCCGGCGCTGTGTCCCACCACGGTTTCGTCGTCGGTCGTGAACTCCGGGTGTTCCTTGCTCATCTGGGGCACGTGGTCCATGGCCGCCGCCACGTCGGTGAAGGTCGTGGGCCATCCCCCGCCCGTGCCGACCCGGCGATATTCGACGTTGTAGACGGCCATGCCACGGTCGACGAGCGCTTCCGCGTAATCGCTGAAGTCTTCCGCGCCCGTTCCGCCCTTCCACGCACCGCCGTGGATCAGCACCACCAGGGGAACGGTCTTGGGCTCGTGTTTTCCGGCCGGAAGATAAAGGTCGCCCCAGTTCTGTTCCGGATCCCCCTCCCCCTGGACGGGGTATTGGACGCGGGAAACGTGGGGTTCGTCGCGCTCGACGACCGCTTCCGCGTGCTCCCCCTCGGCCTCCGACGATGACGCCGAGGGACCAGCCGACGGGGCCGTCGACGAGGACGATGAAGCGGTCCCCGCACCGGATTGCCCGGAGGAGCAGGACGCCAGGAAGAGCAAGGCGACGGCCGCAAGGGCCGGCCCGCGCAGCCGGCTCGTCCACGTGCGATTCTTTCCGGGGTTCAGCATGACGACTCAGCACCTTTCGGTCGTGGCTCCCATCGATGACGGCTCCGTCACCGTCGACGGCACCCGGGATGGCCAGCGTCAGGTCAACATATCGTGTCACCCGTCTCGATGTCAGTCCCCATCCCCTGTATGACCCGCGGTCTGTGGCGCCTCGGAACGGGGATCGACGGCGCGAGGCCCCACGGTCGGGCCGCGCGATCCGGGCTTCATCCACAGTTGCCTCGCCGCGGCGTCGACGCGGAATTTCCGATCTAGCCTGTGCGCATCGCCAACAGCATCGGGGCTTCCGCCCTGCGACGGAAAGGAATCTCGTCATGTCCCTCTGTGCCCCGCCGCGTCGGTCGCGCGGTATCTCTCGTCCGTTGCCCCTGGGTGCCACCACGTTCAGCGGTCTCATGATCTCGGCCCTCCTCGGAACGGGTGCCGCGGCGGCGGTCGAGACCGAGGTTCCGCGCGTGCACTCCGCGCAGGAGGCCGCCGGACTCACCGAGCAGGTCCCGCTCGATCACTCGGCCCTGGAGAACGCCGTCCACCGAGCCGAGGAGGCCGGGATCAGCGTCGAGAGCCGCCAGGATCCCCCGGAGTCCGTTCCGGCGGGGGCCGTCGGGGCGGCCCGAGCGAGGCTCTCGGCGTCCATCGCGCGCCAGGCCGCGGACCTTCAGGCCCTCACCGATCGCTATCGGCAGGAGCACGCGGAGTGGGAACGCCGTCGCGATGTGGCCCAGTCCGCCTACGACTCCGCCATGGAGCAATACCGCCGCGACCGCGCCAACTATGAATCTCGGCGCCAGGAATATCTTCGGTCGCGCGCCGACTACGAGCGCCTCGTGGACGAGCAAATAACGCACGCCGACCCCGACGCGGCCCTCACGCCGGAACGGCTCGTGTACGAACAACCGTTCACGATCTCCCCGGACCGTAACGGCCTGGTCCGCGTGGAGGGGATAGACAACGAACCTGGCCAAACCAATACCTACGACGCGCACAACAACTACAACTCGGACTCAGTGACCCACGTTCACCCCGGCAACGGGTCATCCTTCACGGCGTTCTATCGCAACGTCGCCGTCGACAAGGCCACCGGTCGCGCCCTCAACGCTCAGTTGCGCGTCTCGGACGTGGTGGTGTCCGCGATCAACCCGGGGCCACCCTTGATCGAGGTGTTCTCCAACTTCTCCGACAACATCGCCCTCTACAACGTGACCGCGGCCAAACAGACGCTCACGTACACCTACGCGGACGACGGCTCGCCGTATTCCGACCGGTATTACGTCTCCTTCGGTTCCCTCAACGGGCAGTACACCTCGGAGGCCTCCCGCTATGAATTCGCCCAGGGCGAGTACGCCGAGGCGGATCGCGGCGTGATCGCGACTTTTCTGAATCCGGTCTCCGAGATCGCCCGCCGATCCCAAGAGGTCTACGGGACCGGCGGCAACGGCTCGGTCCGGGCGTTCATGCTGCCCCACGGCTCGGGTCAGTCGAGGGACATCGGGGACACCGAGCCCGACATCATGCGCCGGCTCGGCGTGACGTTTCTGGCCCACAACGGTTCCTCCTTCTGGGTGGGCACCTCGGGCGGATCCCCGGGGCACGAGCCCGAGGACGTCGGCAGCGTCACCGCCACGTACAACCACGTGATGCTCTCCGCCGACACAGTGGCCCCCACGGCGCAGGCACCGATCGCCCCCACGCCGCCCAGCGAACCCGAGAAGAACATCCCGGATCCCCCGGAGCCCGTGCACACCACCGTGCATTACCACCGGCTCGAGACTCCCTTCCGCCCCACGCGCAAGGTCGCCGAGGGCGAGGGCGGATTCGTTCTCCCCGGTCAGAAGACCCATCATGCGGTGACCCAAGGGACCGGGTTCCGGCCTCTGGACGCTTTTGTCCTGGGCGACAACATCCTCGCGACCGAGGACGGTCGTTTTCCCGTCTCGGTTGACCCCGCCGCCGTGCACGTGACGTCGGGCGATGTTGACGTCACGGACGAGTTCCGCGTGCGCATCGAGGAGGCGGTCTTCAAGGACCGAAAAGTGCTCCAGGTCCGGGCCGAGGCAACGTCCCCGCGGTCCCTTCCGGCCGCCACGGAGTACACGCTCCACGTAGAGCAAACCGCGCTGGATGACGGCGTCTCGGATGAAGAAACCGACATCGGTTTCGCGATCGTCAACGAGGACATGGACTACACCGATCCCCACTCCTATCCCGAGCCGTCGCTCCACCCCCATAAATTCGCCACCGCAGGGGCCCAGGCCTCGCCCGCCGACGGCCGCGCCACCACCGTGGGCGAGACGTTGACGTACCTCCTGGTCCTTGACGCATCGGAGCTGGACCGGACCGTCACACCCGTCTCGCGACTCGGGCTGATCGACCACTACGACGACGCTCACGGACGCATCCTGGCGGATCGCGTGCGGGTCATGGACATCCCGCCCACCGCGGACGCCTCGTCACCGCGGGAACTCGCCGGCCTCGCCGCGGCCGGGGCGCGGGAGGTCACCGACCAGTTCACCGTGACCGATCACGGGTCCGACGGCCTGTCCGTCATGGCGCGGTCGGGGGCCCAAAGTCTGGTGCCGCAGCTTGGCGGGCGGTTTCTCGTCGAGATTCCGTACGAGGTGACGGACAATTCCGACGGCGAGGTCAAGAACGCCGCGTGGCAGATCGTCGACGAGACGCGCACCCCCACGGAGACGGTCGTCAATCCGCTCCGCGCCCGTGCCCCGCACAAACACGCCGTCGCCGACTCGGCGGGCCACGAGAGGCTCGATGACACCGTCATCGCCATGAATTCCCGGTTCTCGTACGAGCTGGAATCCTCGACCCGGCCCGCCCACGTCGCCTCGGAGACCTCCGAGTGGACCGTTGCGGACGATTTCGACGAGGGACACGATTCCCTGACCGGACCCGTCACCGTCACGACGCGATTCCCGCTGACCCTGGCCAACGGGGCCAGGCTCGATGCCGGCTCCGACATCACCGGATTTTTCGCGACCACCGTCGATGAGGCCCAAGGCTCCCTGACGGTCGCGGCTCGGCAGGAATTCCTCGACCTCATCAATCTTCCCGAGAACAAGGACGCCGACCAGGGATGGGTCGCCCGAATCCCGATGACCCGCACCGCCGCCGGAGACGTCGAGAACGTCATGACCGAGTCCCTCGACGGGTACTGGCTGCCGTCCAATGCGGTCACGACCCATACCCCGGCCCCCGACGCGGCCACCCCCTCACCACCCGAGAGCCACGCCCCCGAAGTACCCGGCCCGGTCCCCTCCCCTCTGCCCTCGTCGCCGGCACCGTCCCCGGCCCGGCCCCCGGTCGGGCGAACCGCCCACACCGGCGCGACCGGGCTCCCGGTGGCTTCCCCCTGGGTGGCCGGGGCGGTCGGAACATCGGCGCTGCTGGCCGGTGCCGGCCTCTACAGGGGACGCCATCGCGCAGGCGGCCGCTCATGAGGACACGAAGGAGGGACAGGTTTCGCCGCATCGCGGGCGCGACGTCCCTCGTCGCGGGGGCCATTCTGCTGCTTCTGACGCTGCTGGCGGCCCGGGATGCCGCGGGAAGCTGGCGCTTCTACCTGAACGATCCCACGTTGCTCGCGGCCCAACGCCTGCGCTCCGACGAGGGGCACGACCTCCTCGCCCGCGGCGAGACCATGACCTCGATCGATCTCACCTCCGGCGGTCAGTACGCCCCACGACCGGCCCGGCAATTTCGCCACGCGACCTGCGACGCCGCAACGGTCCCCCACGACCAGGAGACCTCCCCGCCGCGCGCGTCCTCCTGGCGGGCACCGTCGATCCACGCCGAGTCGGTCGTGCGTTCCACCACGGTGAGGCAGGACGGCGTCATTCCGCTCGTCGATGCCCCGGACGGCGTGTGGGACGACGCCACCGGGCCCATCGGCTCCGAGGCCGGGGCCACGCTCCTGGCCGGGCACGTCAATTACCCGGACGGCCGGCTTTCGCCGTGGGGCAAGCTCCACCGCATCCGGGAGTGCTCCCGGATCACGGCCACCGATCCCGCCGGGAAACCGCACGCGTATCTGGTCACCGACCTCTACATCGTTCCGCAGCGAGAATTACCCGATCACCCGGAGCTGACGGACCGGGCCGGGCCGCCGCGGCTGTACCTGGTGACCTGCGCGGGCCCGGAGACCCCCGGGGTCTCGCCCGGCCTCTTCCAGTATCAGGACAATCTGATCGTCGTCGCCCAGCCCGCACCTCAACCGAACGCGCCTCGCGCGGAGGGCTCGATATGAATCAGGCGGGGCGGGAACGACCCGATGGATCGTTCTCGCCCCGCCTCAGAAGCCCTCGCGGGCCACCGCCTCCCGGGGTTAGTCCTCGAGGTTCTCGATGTCGTCGAAGGCCTCGACCTTCTGGCCTCCGCGATGCACGAAGAACCAATTCACCACTCCCAGAACGATGCCGATGACCAGCAGGGCCCCGGCGATCTGGTACTGGATCAGGTCCTCGGCGGATCGGGCCCACGGCCCGGCCAGGAAGAGGCAGGTCAGGACCCCCAACACGGGCAGGACCGTCGGGGCGCGGAAGGCGCCCGCGGGAGTCTTGTCGCGCCGAAGGATCAGCACGGACACGTTCACGACGGCGAACACGCACAGCAGCAGGAGGGCCGTCGTTCCGCCGAGGGCGCTCACGATGCTCTTGGCCCCGCTCACGTTCACGAACACGATCAGGCCGATCGCAAGTAAGGTGCTGAACACGATGGCGACCCACGGCGTCCGCCGCTTCGGCAGGACCGTGGCCAACGGCTTCGGCAGGACGTGCTGTTTGGCGAGCCCGTACATGAGACGGCTGGCCATCAGCATGTTGATCAGGGCGGTGTTGACCACGGCGAACACGGTCAGGAAGGGGAAGATCAGGTCGATCGGGATGCCGGGGGCGCCCACGCGCACGACGTCGAGCAGCACGCCGGCATCGGGATTCTTCGGGTTGGCGATGTCTCCGGGCGGGATCACCACGGTCACCGTGATGGCCACCAGCACGTAGATCAGCACGCAGATCCCGAGCCCCGTGAGCATGATGCGGGGCATATCCTTCTTCGGGTTTTTGCACTCCTCGACCAGGTTGACGGAATCCTCGAAGCCCACCATCGCGAAGAACGCGATCGACGTCGCCATCGTGACGGCCGCGAACATGTTGCGATCGCTGTGGTTTTCGAAGATGACGATGCGTCCCAGGTCCCCGTGTCCGCTGAGGATCGCGGCGAAGCCGATGGCGATGATGATGCCCATGACCAGGATCGTCACCAGGGTCAGAAGCACGTTGAACTTGACGCTCTCGCCGATGCCGCGGAGGTTAATGAGCCCCAGGATCACGATGATCGCGATGGCCATGAACATCGAGGCCGTCGGTCCGGACGGAAGCCCGGGGATGAACTCCCCGAAGCCGATCAGCAGGTTCTTTCCGACGAGGGTCGACGAGGTCGCCGCGCTCGTAATGCCCGAACACGCCACGGCAAAGGCCACGATGAACGTCACGAAGTGAACGCCGAAGGCCTTGTGGATGTACAGGGCCGCCCCCGCGGCCTGCGGGTATTTCGTCACCAGCTCCAGGTAAGAGAACGCGGTGAAGGTCGCGACGACGAATGCGATCAGGAACGGGAGCCAGGCGAGGCCGCCGACCTGCGCGGAGACCGGACCGGTAATCGCGAAGATTCCGGCTCCAATGATGTCGCCGACGATCAGCAATAGCAGCAGTTTCGGGCCGATGACCTGTTTGAGCTCCGGTGATCTGGTCTCCGCCGGGGCGGTTTGACTGCTCATGACGAGAGTCCCCTCGTAGATGGTGCGAATGTCTGGCACGTCACGTGGTTGTGTGACCTACCATTCAAATATCTGATTAAATCATGAATCCGCGGCGAGGTCTCGGTTCCGGGGTCCCAGGATCCTTCCGAGCACCCGCCCCAACAGGAGAAGCCATGAGAATCCTCCGGAAATATGTCGTCTTCGACGCCCCCGATATCGATGCCGAAGCGTCGTTCTGGGCGGCCGTGCTCGTCGGAACCGTCGACAACGTCGAGAATTACGATCCGGGCACCTGGCGTGACGTGCTGGTCGACGGCGAGGTCGTCGTGGCCGTCCAGCACGCCCCCGATCACCGCGTCCCCGTGTGGCCGCCGGAGGGAGACCAGGAGCAAGGCCAACAGATGCACTACGACCTCTCCGTGGCGCGCGACGACGTGGGGGCCGCCGTCGCCGAGGTCCGAGACCTCGGGGCGAAGCCCCTGCGCATGGCCCCCGATCCCGATGTTCGCCACGGATTTCATGTCTTCGCGGATCCGGCCGGGCATCCCTTCTGCATATGCTGGGGATGACCCGCGGGTGAGGCCGCGCCCTCTGCGCCTCGCCCGCTTTCCCGCCGCGAGGAGGACCCCATGAGCACCATGAACGTCTCGATCATCACCGGCGGACTGGCCCTTCACTCGTCTTCGGCGCAACTCGCGGATCGGTTCAAGGACGCCGTCAAGGCCGAAGGTTCCCACCGCGGGGTGGACGTTTCGATCCGGACGCACCACCTCAGCCAGTATTGCTACGAGATCGCCGACTTCATCTCCAACGGATATCCCGAGGGCGAGCTCGAGGCGCTCCTGGCCGAGGTGCAGGGCGCGGACGGCATCATCACGGTCTCCCCCACGTTCCAGGCCAGCTATTCAGGACTGTTCAAATCTTTCTGGGACCTGGTCTCGACGGACGACCTGACCGGGACGCCCCTGATGCTGGGCGCGACGGGCGGTTCCGCCCGCCAATCCATGGTGCTGGACTACGCGATGCGGCCGTTGTTCACGTTCCTGCACGCGGATGTTGTTCCCACCGGCGTCTACGCGACCCCCACGGATCTTTCGGCCGCGGAGACCCTGCGAGAACGGGTCTCCGCGGCGGCCCGAGAATTTCTCGATCGGGCGCAGGCCCGCGGACCGAGATGATCGACGAACTACCCCGGTGACCGAGGCCCTCAGCTACAGGCGGTGACCTTGTACAGGCCGACCGGGCCGGACGTGTACACCGGCGTCACGATGCCCCGACCCTCGACGTCGTCGAGGCCCTTGTACATGCCCTTGCTCCCCGCGCCAAGATCCAAGGTGTCGTCGAATTTCAGGTACCACAGCGCCTTCTGGTCGCGGACCTCTTGGCAGACCTTCGGGTCGGTCTTCGCCTCATTCAGATGTTGCAGGATGGTGTCGTACTGTTCCGGCTGGGCGCTCAGCGAATGCTTGGTCGTGACGTTGCGATCCTCCAACGCGTAGGCGACCGCCGAGCCTTCCCACGGATTGACGATGATGGTCTCGTCCTTCGGAACGTAGGCGTCGAGGTGGTCGAGCACCTTCTGCTCGTCGCTGGTGATCAGAATCGATCCATCGTCGACTGTGAATTCGTGCGCCGTCGAGTCCGCCGCCTTCGCCATCGGCTCGGCCTTCCCGAGCGTCACAGCGGAGGCCAAGGCGATGACCAGACCGGCGGCCGTCATGGCCCGGATCAGCCCGCGCTGGGGAACGCCCAAGTGGCGCAGGGCGAAGACCGCGATGCGCACGAGGTAGGAGACGCCAAAGGCGGCCAGCGCGATCACCGGGATCGCGGTCAACGCCGCGAGCCTGATGTCGTCCGCGTACCACGGACCGACCATGAGCAGACGGTAGGGGCCGATCGGCTGGGAGGCGACGATGACCCAGATCCAGCCGAGCAACAGCCACGAGATCACGATCCAGCGATGGCTCTTGGTGCGTAGCGCCCAGAAGATGCCGGCGAGGACCAGCCCGCTCAGGGCCCATTCGGGGACGTTGAGGTTGAATCCGTTCGAGGCGAACTGGCCGATCGCGTCGATGGCCGAGTATTTGGGCGCCCACGTGGAGGTTTCCGGCGCGGGACGCACCTTCCACCAGATGCCCACGCAGGCCAGCGCGGCGAGCGCCAGCAAGATGGCCGGCACCAGCCGCGGCGTTGCGGCCCGCCCGGCGAGGGTTCGCACGAGCTGCGCGAGGACCAGCGGAAGGATCAGCAGCGCGGCGGAGGTCAACGCGTTGGGGTGGGCCAGAACGATGCCCGCCGTGGCCACCAGCAACGCAGGCACGACCGGCCACCAGGCCTTCCCGTCGCGGCGGGCGATCATGCGAATCGTCCACATCAATACGGCGAGGAACGCCGGCAGCACCGCGTATCCCAAGAGATTCGGGTAGAGAATGCCCCACTTCAGCAACAGTCCGGGGAAGGCGACCATGGCCCCGGACAGCCCGCCGGCCGCCGCGGCGAAGATGCGGTCTCCGGGCTTCAGCGTCAGGGCGAGGGCGAGGACCGACATCGGCCAGACGAATGCGCCGACCACGATGGTGGTGGCGTTGACCGCCAACGGCACGGAGTCGGGGAAGACCGAGAAAACCAGGGAGACCAGATCGTGCCAGCCCGCCGGGTAAAAGGCGTCGGAGCCGTCGGACGTGGTCATCGCGCCGAGGGACAGGCTTGACGCGTCCCCCGTCTGCTGGATCCAGCGAATCGCGTTGAGGTGGAAAATATTGTCGAAGCTCTGGGAGATCGCTTCGGGGTGGATGATGCTCTTCTTGAGCTGCGCGACGATCACGAAGGCCGCCAGCGCGACACCGAGCATTCCGGCGCCCGGCACGGTCCATCGGGACGCGATCCGCAGATAGGGTGAACGACGCTTCCTCAGGAGAAAACTCACCGCGGCCATCACCAGGATGAACACCAGGCTCAGCACGAGATATGGGGCAAATCCCCAGCTCCAGCCCGCTTTTCCGGCCACCACGGCGGCAACCACCATCGACCCGACGGACAGAATGGGCGCCAGGGTCAGGCAGTAACGGAGGGGCAGTCTCAGGGCCATCCCCATGAAGAATCCGGGGAAAAACACCGCCGCGAGCCCCACGAGCGCGGGCATGGTTACGTCAATCCAAGTCATCGGCTCGATTTTACGTGATCCTTCGAGTTTCTCGTGCGGGAGTCCGCCGCCGCGGCGAGCGCGGCCGACCTTCTCGGTCCGGGTGCTACAGTTCGGCGATCGTCAGAACGACCAGCAAAATATTGAGGCTGACAATCGCCAGGGTCACCACCACGGATAAGACCTTGACCCAGGCCGGGTTGGCCCAGCGTCCCATCAGCCTTTTTCGGCTGGTCAACACCGCGAGGGGAATCAGGGCGAAGGGAATTCCGAGGGATAGCACCACCTGGCTGATCACGAGGCTCCACGTCGGGTCCCAACCGATGGCCAGGATCAGCAGGGCGGGAATCATGGTCACGAGCCGCCTCGCCAGCAGGGGAACCCGGACGCGCAACAGGCCGTTCATGATGATCGAGCCCGCGTAACAACCGACCGACGTCGAGGCCAGGCCGGAGGCCAGGAGCCCCACCGCGAAGATCACGCCGATCGCCGGACCCAGGTGCTCCGAGATCGCCGCCGCCGCGCCCTCGATCGTGTCGGTCCCGGAGACCCCCGGCAGGGCCGCCGCGGCCATGAGAAGCATCCCGATATTCACCGAACCGGCGATGAGAAGGCCCAAGAACACGTCCCATCGGGTCGCGACCACCAGGCGCCGCGTGGTCTCTTCGCTACGGCCCGTCGGCGTCCCGTGCCGGTCGCGGACCAGCGCGGAATGCAGGTAGATCGCGTGCGGCATCACGGTGGCCCCGAGCATGCTCGCCGCCAAGAGGACCGACTGCGAGTCCTGGAACCGCGGCACGATCCCCCGGGCTGCCTCCGGCCAATCAACCGGGCTCACGAACAGGCCGACCATGAACCCGATCGTGATGATCACCAAGAGCCCGATCACGAACCCCTCGAAGCGGTGCTGGCTGCCGGGTCCTTGAGTCATCAGCAGAACCATCGACAACAGCCCGACGATCACGCCGCCCCAGAGAAGGGGGACACCGAAGAGGATGTGGAGGGCGAGCGCACCGCCGATGATTTCCGCGAGGTCCGTCGCGGCGGCCACGATTTCGGCCTGCGCCCAGAACGCGAGGCGTGGACCGCGCCGCATGGAGGTGCCGAGGATATCCGGAAGGCTCTGCCCGGTCACGAGGCCTAGCTTGGCCGACTGATACTGCACCAGGACGGCCATCAGATTCGCCAGCACCAGGACCCAGACCAGCAAATATCCGTACTCGGCACCCGACGAGAGATTGGAGGCCACATTGCCCGGGTCGACGTAGGCGATCGACGCCACGAAGGCCGGCCCCAGGAGGCCGATCCACCGACCCCGGGAGCGGGAGCGGCCGAAGCGACGCCCCTCGGGCTCGCCGGTGCCCTCTTCCGTGGCCCAGGGAACCGTGGGCGTCGGGGACCTCATCTCCGGGCTCTCCTCACTCGTCGACCTGCGTGATAGTGAAAGCCCATTGTACGCCGAGGCGTAGTTCCTCACGAAGTCGCCACGATCTTTGGTAACCCCGGCGCTTGCTACCCTCGGAGGCATGAATGTGACTTCCCGCCGTCTTTTCCAGGTCCGCGCCCTCTTCATCGCGTGCGGCGGGATACTGCTCCAATTCGTCACCCCGTGGACCCAGATCACGGGATGGGCGCTCATCGTCTGCGGGCTACCCCTCTTGTTCATCCCCCTCAAGCGGCACCTGGACAGCCTCAAGGAAGACGACCGCTCCGAGAATTCATCGTTCTGGAGTTAGGGCCGAGACCCTTAAAGACGCACGTGGCCGGGAGGGTACATTCCCTCCCGGCCACGTGAGCCCTCACGTTCTAGGGCGTTCCACGGTCAAACGCTTTAGAAAACCCCGTCGATGGGCTTTCCAAAGTCGCTCAGGGTGTGCTGGCGCGAATCCACGTTCTGGTCGTTGTCCGTGGTCGTGTCGTCATCGAGGCGTCCAACCTGGGTCACCTGAATGTAGTTATTCAGTCGTCCCTCCTTGGTCAGGCCGTCGCCGAAGTTCAGATTGGCGATGAGCTGGTTCTCACCCACGTTGACGGGATTCGACAACGTGACCATAAAGGAGCGGGTCGAGGTCTTCTCGTCGAATCCGAGGTCCTGGGTGTACGCACCGTTGAACCACCCCGGGGTGATGACACGGTCCACCCCTTCGGGCCCCTTGTCGGTTTTCACGTCGATGCGGAAACTGATCGCCGGGAAGTCCGAGTAGTAACGCTGTGATCCCTCGTTCTTGGCGTGAATCGCGACCAGCCCGGCGTACCCCTTGGCCTTGGCGCTCGAGACGGTGTAGTTGACGCTCAGGTCGTGGGCCGGCTTGGCCTCGGCGGCGTTGGCCGCTCCGGCCGAAAAGGTGCTGGCGCCCAGACCGAGCACCAATGCGGCGGCCGCCGCGCGTCCGATGAACTTGTGCTTCATGGTGTTCGTTCTCCGTTCGGTAGTGCAGCGACTTAGGAGTCGGCCGGGTTGTTGTAGAGCTTGACGGCGACCTCGTTCTTCATCGGAACGAAGGCGTTCCACGCGGTCGGGTTAGTCCAGGTTCCGTTGGCGCCGCAGATCTGCTGCGTACCGGACATAGTCACCGTGCGGAAGCCGTAGGTGGCCTCACCGGTGTATCCCGGGGGAACATCGTAGGGGCCGATGGTCTGGCCGACGTTCCAGGACAACTGGTACGACGCCTCGAAGCCCATCTTCTTGGAGAACTCCTGGGCGATGCCGAGGTTGCTGCCTTCCTTGGACACGCCGCCGTTGATCGTGGTGCTGCTGCCCTGCTCACCGTTGGCGCTGATGCTGATGGTCTGAGACTTGGAGGTCTCCTGCGTCAGCGGGATGTTCGCGTTGGTGTGGTTGGTGGTCGAGACGGTTCCCACCGGGGAGAAATGATCCTGGACCTTGTAGACCACCGTGCGCTTATCCTCGAGGGCGTTGCACACCGGGTGCGGGTTCAGGGCGTTCGGCTTGATGTGATCCGACTTGTGGTACGTGTTCACGATCGGCAACGTCGGGTTAAGGGCGGGCGTTTCAGGGTAGTGATTCTCGATGGTGGTCGCGTTGGCGGGCATCGCGGCGACGCCGAGCATCAGCGCGCTGCCTCCCAAGATTCCGACCAGCTTTCCTGTCAGCTTCATAGGTGCTCCTCGTTCATACCGGTTCCGAGAGATCTCGACGACCGGATCCGTATCTGCCGTCCCCAGGAACTCTCGTCCGGCTCAGGCCTTCGAGAGTCAGCGAACCGGTACCGAGGGCCCTGGTCAGGTCCGCGATCCGACTCGTTCGCCGAGATCTGACATGGGACATTACAGAACTTCCCGACGGTTGATTACTGCCCAGTACAGAATGAAGCGGATGATTTTTCGAAACCTTCATCCCCGAGATTTCGGTGATCGAACGGCAACCCATGCAATTTCACCGAAATCCAAACGAAAGGTTGTCGTTTATTTGGTGACACTCCGACAATCGATCACTTAGCGAGCCGAAGCATCCAGGCCCGCCCCCTCGCGGAAGCCACCTCCGGACCCGGACGCCTTTTCGTACTCGCCAGTACAATGACGCTTCAACTTTTGCCTAGTCGCGCCCGCTCGGTCTCACTCAATCCCAACCAAACGCAACCAGTTGGGCGCATCTCGGGCGCAAGTTTTATGACGAAAAATGACGTTTTGGAGTCCGGGTGGTTGTTGTCGCCGCCTCGTGGTGGCAACCCGCAGGCCAGTCGATCGTTACTTTGAGTCCAAGTGCGCGTGCTCGAATGCGGGGTATGCCCCGATACTCACGCAGAACATTCTTCCTGGCCACGGGCGTCGCGGCGGCCGGAGCGAGCATCCTCCCGGCCACCCTGACGCCCGCGATGGCGGCGGATCGGCTCGCTTCCCCGGCCGGCACGACCCTCGAGAAAGCCGCGGTCCCCATCGGCACGACCGGCTACCGGCAACTCGGCGCCGGACCCGGGTACCCGGTGCGAGTGCGCTCCGAGGCATTACCGACGCCGCCCGCCGCGGAAGGCACGGATCGGCGCACCACCCTGGCCTCCTTCGTGCAACTCACGGACCTGCACGTCGTCGACGCCCAGTCCCCCATGCGCTTCGAGTACCTGCACGACCTCACCGGCTCGGCGTTCCGGCCGCAGGAGGCCCTCGGCACCCAAGGGGCCGTCTCCCTCATCGAGAAGGTCAATTCCCTCGGCAAGGGGCCGCAGACCGGGCGGCCGCTCGACTGCGTCGTGACGACCGGAGACAGCACCGACAACCACGAGGGCCTCGAACTCGACTGGTTCCTGACCATCATGAACGGCGGATCGCTGACCCCGAATTCTGGCGCACCCGACCGGTGGGAAGGGGTGCAGAGCTCGTCCAACCCCCTGTACTGGTTGCCGGAGGATCCGGCGGGCGACCGGTATAAGGACGCCGGATTTCCGGTGGTCAGCGACTTCTTTGCGCGTGCCATGGCCGAACACGGCAGCCCAGGATTGAAGTTCCCGTGGTTCAGCGTCTTCGGAAACCACGACGACTCCATCTGCGGCACGTTGCCCTCGGACTGGGCGGCCTTCCGGGACATGTTCACCGGATCGATCAAGTTCACGGGATTCCGGGACGCGACGGCGAACCGTCAGCTGGAACGCCAGATCACGACCGACACGACCCAGTCCCACGACGCGCCCGCGGTGACGGCCGACAAGACGCCGAAGCAGGACTTCCACGTGACCCCGGATCCGCGTCGCAGGCCGTTCACCCCGGCCGAATTCATGCAGGCCCACCTGGACCGGCCGTCACCGACGGGTCCCCTCGGGAACGGGTTCACCCCGGACCACGTGGCCCAGCAGATCGGCTACTACGCGTTCGACATCGCCGATGGCGTGGTCGGGATCGCGCTGGATTCGACCAACCGGGCGGGCTTCACCGGCGGCTCCATCGGCGAGGCCCAATACCGCTGGCTAGAACAGACCCTTCGTGAGGGTTCGAGCCACTGGTACGACGGCGTCGGGGCCCGGAAGACCCAGCAGGCGGAGGACACGTACTTCATCGTCTTCAGCCACCACACCCCGGCCTCGATGAATAACCTGCTGTTGGAACCGGGAAATCCCGAGCTGCGGCACGCGGGTTGGGACGTGGAGAACCTCTTGGGTCGTTTCCCGAACGTTCTGGCGTGGGTCAACGGCCACACGCATCGCCATGAGATCACCCTCAAGCAGGACCGGGTCCCTGAACGTTCCTACTGGGAAATCAACACGGCATCCCACGTGCACTACCCGCAGCACGCCCGCGTGATCGAGGTGGTCGACAACGGCAACGGGACCCTCTCCCTGCTGACGACCGTGCTGGAGTCGGAGGCGCCCTACTCCGGGGATTCGGCCGCGACCCTCTACCGCGAATATTCCTTCAACGACATCCACGCCGACGATTCCCTCATGGGGCGGGACCAGGACCACAACACGGAGCTCTTGCTCGTCAGCCCTCGGCAGTAGGCGCCCCGACGTCCCACGCGTCGTAGCCGCCGGTCAGGCTCCGGATCTGCGCGTCGCCCAGGACTCCCACGAGGAGGTCCTGAGCCCGACGGGACCGGACCCCCGCCTTGCAGTACACGACCGTCGGTCGACCCGACGGGACGGAGGCCGCGGCAACGCCCTCGGGATCCGCGTCGATCTCCCCGAGGGGAATGTTGACGGCCCCCGGAATGGCTCCGAGACGATGCTCCCAGGGTTCCCGGACGTCGAGGATCGTGAGCCCCTCGCCTCGTTCCAGGAGCTCCCGAAGCTCGGCCGCGCTGATCGCTTCGGCCTCCGCGGTTTCGGAAGGAACCGCGCACAACGGCCCGTCCGATTCGTCCTGGAGGTCCGGTGCCACGCTGGTCACCGGCTCACGGCCGGAGTCAGGGCTCAGCCTCAGTTCGCGGAAACTTGCGGCGAGCGCGTCGTACACGAGCACTCGCCCGAGCAGCGGCTCGCCGATTCCCGTCAGCACCTTGATCGCCTCGGTGGCCATGAGGGTCCCGACGACGCCGGGGAGGACGCCGATCACCCCGGCCTCCGCGCACGAGGGCACCTCGCCCGGGGCCGGTGGCTCGGGGAAGAGATCGCGGTACGTGGGTCCGTGACCGGACCAGAACACACTGATCTGCCCCTCGAAGCGCAGGATGGCCCCGTAGACCACGGGCTTGCCGAGGATCTCGGCGGCGTCCGAGACGATGTATCGGGTCAGGAAGTTATCCGACCCGTCGAGCACGAGGTCGGCCTCCCGGAGCACGTCCAGGGCGTTGTCTTTGGTCAGGCGGATGCGCCTCTCGGTGACCTCGGCTTCGGGGTGCAGGCCGTGCACGACGTCGGCGGCCGACGATGCCTTGGGCCGCCCGATGTCGGACTCCCGGTGGATGACCTGCCGGTGCAGGTTGGATCGGTCCACGACGTCGTCGTCGACGATGTCGATATGGCCCACCCCGGCCGCACCGAGATATTGCAGGATCGGTGCCCCGAGGCCGCCCGCGCCGATCACCGCGACCCGGGCGTCGAGAAGCGCGCACTGGGCCTCGGGACCGAAGCCCACCAGGCCCAGGTGCCGCTGGAAGCGTTCGATCTGGCTCGGGTTCAGGTCCTCGACTCTCGTCACAGCCGGTCCTCCGCTCGTACGCGCCCGCTCATGGGCGAGGAAGCGACGGCGTCCGCGCGGCGGGGAATGCGGCCGGCGTTCCGGGCCCAGTAGCCCGCTTCCGTACCGGCGCGCATCGCGCGGGCCATCGCCCGGGGATCTCGGGCACGGGTCACGGCCGAGGCCGCCAAGACGGCGTCGCACCCCAGCTCCATGGCCTGGGCCGCTTCCGAGGCGGTTCCGAGCCCCGCGTCGACGACCACCGGTACCGAGGCCCGGGCGGCGATCAGCTCGATATTGAAGGGGTTGAGGATTCCCAGTCCGGTGCCGATCGGCGAGCCTAAGGGCATGACCGCCGCCGCCCCGGCCTCTTCCAGACGGATCGCGATGCTCGGGTCGTCCGTGGTGTACACGAACGGCACGAAGCCCTGGTCCGCGAGGGTTTCCGTGGCCCGGAGGGTCTCCACGACATCGGGAAGCAGGGTCGTCTCGTCGGCGATCACCTCGACCTTGACGAGGTTCGTTTCGAGCGCTTCCCGGGCGAGCTGGGCGGTGTGCACGGCGTCTTTGGCGGTGAAGCTGCCGGCCGTGTTCGGCAAGACGTCAATGTTCAGTCGCTCCAACAGCTCGAAGACGCTGGTACGGCCCTCCGGATTGAATTTTCGGACCGCGACCGTCGTCAGGGCGGTCCCCGAGGCCACGAGCGCGCGTTCCAGGGAGGCCAGGTCGGTCGCGCCGCCCGTGCCCATGATGAGTCGGCTCGTCAGCTCGTAGTCGCCGATGCGGATCGCGGGAATCGACCCTTCGGTGCCCTCGGCGGGCGCGTCGGTGGTCACGGTGTTCGGTGAATTCTCCATGGGTTACCTTTCTAACCACCCTGTACGGCGGTCACGAGTTCCAGAGCGACGCCGTCGATGACCCGCCGCTGGGACCACGAAGCCCGAGGGACCACGGTCCCGTCGAGGGAGATCGCGATGCCGAGCCGGCCCCCGTCGCTCGGCCGTCCATCCGGGGTCAGGCTCCGGCCGGTGGCCAGGGCCACGACGTCGACCAGCGTCGCGTCGTCCGCGACTTCGAGCTGTCGATCATTAACGGTGACTGTTGCCATCCGAGGCACCTTCCAATCTGTGGGTGTCGCTGGGCGCGGCGCGGCGTGCTCCGCCTCGCCCGAGGTCCATCGTCCGGAGCATTTCACGGTCGGCGGCCTCCGGGGCCCGGCCGGTCAGCAGGTCGGCCCCGAGCCGCGCCCCGAGGGGAGCGAGCAATATGCCGTGCCGGGAATACCCCGCGGAGACGAGGATTCCGGGAGCGTCCGGGAGGAGGCCGAGCAGGGGAATGTCGTCCGGCGAGGCGGGGCGCGCACGCGCGGTGATATCGGCGATTTCGAGATCGCGAATCGCCGGAAGAATCGTCAGGGCGTCCTCGAGCAATTCGTGCACGCCGCCGACGCTGATGCCGTCGAGGCCGTCCTCCCGGACGCTCGCCCCCACCACGATCTCCCCGTCCGCGCGGGGCACGAGGTAGACCTGGCGGCCGAGCACGGTCGCGCGAATCGTCGAGGAAAGCAACTGCTTCGAGGCCGCGGACGGATGCGGTCGAAGCCTCAGAACGTCGCCGTAGACCGGGCGGACATCGAGAGGGGTCCGCTGGGGAATCCCAGCGACCGCGGCGCAACCGGTGCCGCAGGCGATCACCACCCGATCTGCGGTGAGGCGTTCCCCGCCATCGCACGCCACGGCGTACGGGCCGGACGGGTCGCCGTCGACGCTGGTCACCCGCTCGGTCACCCACGTGACCGGCGGGCCCGCGTTCGGAAAGTCTTGGGGGTCCAATGCCGCGGAGAGGGCGTCCCTCAGGGCGGCGCACAGGACCCGCGGATCGACCTGCGCGTCGTCCGGGGCTTCGAAACCGCCGGCGAGCCTGGCGTTGAGGAAAGGTTCCCGCTCCCGGATATCCCGCGTGGAGAGCTTCTGGATGTTCAGCCCGTATTCGGAGTGCACGCGCGCGTGGTCGCGAACCCTGTCGAGATCGGCGCGATCGCCGCCGATCAACAAGGTCCCGTTGTCGAGAAAGCCCAGGGGACGCTCGGTGGCTCTGCCCAGCTCGTCGATGAGCCGCGGGTATTCCTCGCGCGCGGCCACCAGCAGGGGGTAGAGGCGTTCCTGGCCGAATTGCACCTCGCTGACCGGCGCGAGCATTCCCGCCGCAGCGAAGGTGGCCCCGCCGCTCGGGTCGGGGTCCAGGATCGTGATGCGATGACCCCGCGTCCTGAGGCGCCACGCGGTCTGCAGGCCGATGATCCCGGCGCCGGCGATCGCTATATGCACGAGTTTCTTCTCCTCACGGCGGCATGACCCGCATCGAGTTCGAATGGTCGGCGGAATTGCCCTCTCAGACCGGCCCTCCCGGTCTCCCACGTCCCCCTAGTCTATGGCCAAGACCACGGTCCGCAGAAGCCTCATGTACTAGCCTGTTGTGCGTGACACACACGCACGAGTCGCCGCATGACCAGACCTCAGCGCATCCGTCCCGCCTCGAACGGCTGAACGATGCTTCCCTCTACCTCTGCACGGGCCTGCAAGAATTCATCGATCGCAAGCCCCACGAATTCGACCCCGAGCAGCTGAGCTCGACCCGCCTGACGCAGTTCTTTCGCGCCTGCTTCCGCGGTGGCGTGGACATCATCCAGGTCAGGGACAAGAAGGTCTCGGCCCAGACCGAGTTGGCCGCCCTGCGGATCCTGGTCTCGGTGGCCCGGGCCGAAGGTGGCCTCGCGGCGGCGAACGACCGGGCGGACCTCGCGGCCCTGGCCGGCGTGGACGTCTTCCACGTCGGGCAGACGGACGTGACCCCGCGGCAGGCCCGGCAGGTCCTGGGCCCCGACATCCTGATCGGTCGCTCGTGCCACACCACGGACCACGTGACGGCGGCGCTCGAGGATTCGGACGTCGACTACTACTGCACCGGTCCCATCTGGGAGACCCCGACCAAACCGGGCCGGGCGGCCGTGGGCCTCGAGCTTCCGGCCTTCGCCGCGGGACACGATGCGAACAAGCCCTTCTTCGCGATCGGAGGCATCACCGCGGAGAATCTCGGCGAGGTGCTCGCCGCGGGCGCCAGCCGCGTCGTCGTGGTGCGCGCGATCACGGAGGCCGACGATCCGCAGGAGGCCGCCGCGACCCTCAGCGAGCGCCTTTGCCCGCTTCATCACGAGAAACATTCCGCCGCCACCGAAATCCACTAGACGTGGCGGGGTTGCGAGAGTTTGCTGGTACCCATGAGTACTTTCGCAGTGACTAACCCCAATACCGGCGTCGTCGAGGAAACCTTCGACTCCTTGAGCACCGATCAGATCCCCGGGATCATCGACCGGGCCCATCAGGCCCACGAGTCCTGGAAAGACACCCCGCTGGCCGAGAAGGCCGCGATCCTTGAGAAATTTGCCGACATCGTCGAGTCGCGCACCGACGAGCTCGCCGACATCATCGGCCGCGAGATGGGCAAGCCCCTGAAGCAGGGCAAGTCCGAGGCCACCAAGGTCGCCTTCACCGCTCGCTGGTTCGCCCAGAATTCCGCGAAGTTCCTGGAGAACACGGACCTCTCCGAGGCCCAGGGCGCGGCTCAGACCTACGTCAAGCACGACCCCCTGGGCGTTCTGCTGGGCATCATGCCGTGGAACTTCCCCTACAACCAGATCGCCCGTTTCGCCCTGCCGAACCTCATGGTCGGCAACGCGATCCTCATGAAGCAGGCATCGATCTGCCCGAAGTCCTCGCAGGCCTTCCAGGACATGCTCGAAGATGCCGGACTGCCGCAGGGCGTCTACACGAACATCTACCTGGACAGCGGCGACGCCGAAGAGGTCCTCAAGGACTTCCGCGTCAAGGGCTTCTCGCTGACCGGGTCCGAGGGCGCGGGCGCCTCCGTGGCCGCGATCGCCGCGAAGTACTTCAAGCGCTCGGTCCTGGAACTCGGCGGCAACGACCCGCTGGTCGTCCTCGACTCCGACGACGTTCCGGCCCTCGCACAGAAGGCCGTGACCCTTCGCGTGGCCAACGCGGGCCAGGTCTGCACCTCGCCCAAGCGGTTCATCGTCGTGGAGGACATCTACGACGAATTCGTCGCCGAGGCCAAGAAGGCCGTGGAGAACGTGACCGTCGGGAACTATGACGACCCGAACACCGACATGGGACCGCTCTCCTCCGAGGGCGCCCGCGACGAGGTCGTCGAGCGCATCGCCCAGGCCGTCAAGGACGGCGCGACGTTGCACACCGGCGGCAAGAAGCTCGACCGCGATGGCTGGTTCATGTCCCCGGCGCTGCTGACGGACATCGACCCGAAGTCGGATCTCGGGTGCAACGAGCTGTTTGGCCCCGCCGTCATGATCTACAAGGCCAAGGACGAAGACGAAGCGCTCCGGTTGGCCAACGACACCCAGTACGGCCTGATGGCCTCGGTGTGGACCAACAACCCGGAGCACGGTCGTGAGTTCGCCGAAAAGATCAACGCGGGCATGACCTTCGTGAACACCCACATGGATTCGAGCCCGGAGTTCCCGTTCGGCGGCATCAACCGCTCGGGCTACGGCCGCGAGAACGCCCAGTGGGCGCTTCAGCAGTTCACCAATGAGCGCACCGTGCGCGTGCGCAATCAGCAGCTTTAGCCGCCGGGCCGCCCGGGTCGGGGGGCCGAGAGGCCGCCGGTCCGGGCGAGCCGTCGACCGAGGCGCTTAATGCAAAGGGCTGGCCGGTGATCGAGTATCCACTCGTTCACCGGCCAGCCCTTATTGTGTGGCCTCGCCCCTGACCGGGAGCGAAGGCCCGTTACGCCTGCGCCCCGCTCGGCCGTTCGTTCTCCGAGGTCTTCAGGTGCCGAGGGGCGTGATAATCGCCGGAGGTCACGCGGTTCTCATCGTGACCGTCATGCTCGGACGGCTCGGAGGCCGGCTCGTCCTCGTTGATCGAGTTGTGCCGGAAATGCCCGATGCTGGTGAGCACGACGCCGAGGGCGACCCACGCGATCAGCGTCCACCACTGCTGCGCCGTGGGCGCGTCCGGGAAGTAGCTGACCGAGCGCAAGAGCGTATTCGAGGCGCCCGGCACCAGGAACTGCCCGATGTGGCCCCACGGTTCGGCCATGAATTGCCACGCGGCGGTGGCCCCGGAGAGCGGATTGCCGATCAGCAGCGTCACCAGGGCGCCGATGCCGATCCCGGGGGCACCCAGGATCGCCGTGCAGCCCAGGATGAAGGTCGCCGTGGCCATCGCGGAAAGCCCAAAGGCCAACCAGAGCAGGCCGAAGTTGCCTTCGACGAAGCCGAACCAGGTGTGCAGGATCAGCGTGAGGCTCAGGCCCGCCAGGGCGCCGTAGGCCACCGAGGCGATCAGGCGCCGCCATACTCCCTTGACCAGGAAGGTGATGAGCACACCGCCGATCATGCCGCCCAGGACCAGCGGGAACGCCGCGGCGGTGAGTCCGGCACCGTTGGGATCGTCGTCGGAGAGCGGGACGACCTCGGTCACCGGGACCTCGGCGGTCGCGGCCTTCTGCTCCATCGCGAGAGCCTGCTTGGCCTGCTCGGGCGAGAGGTTTCCGCCGGACTTGGCCTGCATCTGCTGGACCTGCCCGGAGATCTGGCCCCGCATCTGCGTGGTCAGCTGGTCGCCCATCCCCTTGAGGATCTGTGTGGCGGTCGCGTTGGCGGCCGGTGCCGTGAGGACCTCCGGCGTCTTGGGCTGTTCGGCCAAGATGATGGCGCCATAGGTTTCCCGGTGCTTGATCTGGTCGACCGCCTGATCCCGGGAGTCTGCCTCGACGAAGTCGAAGGTATCTCCGGACTTTTCCTTGATCTTGGACTCGAACTGGTCGACGGCCTGTTGCGGACCGGCCACGCTGACCGGCAGGTTGTGCGTTTCACTGGTCTTGGTGGGCCAGCTGAAAGCCAGCACAAAAATCGAGACCACAATCGCGGCGATCAGGGATACCCCGAGGACCTTGCCGAGGTGGCTGCCATGGTGCGTGGACGAGGCGGCGCTCGTCGATGGCGTACTACTCATCATGCCTCCTAAAAGGAACGTTCGTTTTGTTGCCATCAGCGTAACAGAACGTCTATTCTTTTTTCCATGCCCAGACTCACCGAATCGACGAAGACCCTCCGCCGCGACCGCATCATCGAGGCCGCGCGGGAGTGTTTTCGGCGCAATGGCTTCTCGAACACGTCGATGGCCGACATCGTGGAGGAGTCCGGCATGTCCGCCGGATCCATCTATTCCCACTTCGACGGCAAGGCGGACATCATGCGCGGCACGGCGGAGGCCATCTTCCGCACCGCGATCGTCGACCTGACGAACCTCCAGCGCACCAAAGGCTCCGTGCCGAGCCCGGCCGACCTGGTTCGGCTCCTCGCCACCACGCTCCGAGACAACGGCCTGGGCCCCCTTTTGCTCCAGTTCATCGCCGAGTCAACGGTCAACCCGGAGCTCTCGATCGTGGCGCGCGATAACCTCCGCAGGGCCCGCGAGCTGCTCACCGAGGTGCTCGCCCCGTGGGTTGCGGCTCACACCGCGAACCATCCCGCGGGCTCGACCCCGGAGCCCTACACCGACCCAGCCCGGCTGGCGAACGTCATGATGCTCTTCCTCCACGGCGTGTTGCTCCGGTCCGCCGTGGACCCGGAGGCGGACATCCAGCAACTCACCGCCGACGTCGCGACGATCGTCCCCGACGCTCCGTGACGCGGGCCGGCCGAACGCCACACGCCGCTCCAACCGAAAAGTAACTTTCACGCGCCGTCCGATATTTTCCGGGGAAATTAGTTCATCGGTAACGTAATCCCCGCCAAGTCACGTGAATGGCATATTTCTTCAACGACATTCACGACTCGTCAAACGTTACTCCCAATAAAGTGGACATTACCCAGAAAACGTCGACCCTTGGCCCGCTATCTGTTCAAATCTCTGAACCATATGTTCGACGTCGCTGCTCGCGTCTAAGTCCCGCACCAGGCGTCCGTCGACCGCAAAGGCCGGGGCGCTGGCGATGTGCAGCGCCTCCGCCTCCTGCCGCTGCAGTTCGACCGCCCCCTGCACCTCCGGGCGGTGCATCTCGGAGCGAAACAGGTCCGGGTCCATGCCGATCGACGACGCCAGCCGAACCAGTTGTTCGGAGACCTCCTCGGAGCCCTCAAGGTCCCGCCAGCGCGAGCGATGCTCCAGGACGGTTGCGGCCATATCCGGGAAGCGCCCGAGCCGCTGCGCCGCCTCCATCGCGTACGCGACCTCTCGGGAGCTGCCGTGAACATTCAGGGGGAAGTTCTTCACCTCGAGATTCATGCGCCCCTTCAGCTCCTCGCCGGCCGCCCGAAACGTGGCGTACGCATCGGCGGCGTATCGGCTCTGATAGTCGATGTACAACACGACCGTCGGAGCGCCGCGGTGCCATTCGTTGACCCGCGGGGGCTCCGCGGTGGGCACGGGCTCCGGGGACGAGGCGCTCGGCGTCTCGACCACGACCTCTTCGACAGCGGTGCACGCTGCGCATCCGAGCGCAACGGCCCCAGCCACACACGAAATTCCCCAACCACCAATCTTCACGACGACGCCCCCACGTGCCTGTTTCAACCATTTGGTCCACGAATCGTTTCCACCAGAATAGTCAAAATCTGTTACGGGGCCGAGAATTATTCGTTGTGGCCGGGATAATTCCGTGTTTACATAGTAAACACAACAATTTTTCGCACCTCGAGAGGTAATGATGTCTGACAACCCGCAGGGCCCCACCGGAAACCAGCCTCCCCAGTTCGGGGGAAACTCCGACCAGGGTGCCCCGCAGTACCAGGGCGGCAACCAGCCCTACGGCCAGCAGGGCGGCGCCCCGCAGTACCAAAACGGCAATCAGCCTTACGGCCAGCCCCAGTACCAGGGCAATGACTACGGTCAGCGCAACGCCCTGGATCGCCCCAAGGCGGTCAAGACGGCGTCCGTTTTGGTCTTCATCGTCGGCGGCCTGACCGCGTTGGCCGCGCTCTTCCTGCTCTTGGGCGGCCTCGCCGCCAGTTCTTCCTCAGAGGCAGAGGAAGCCCTCGGCGGCGTCATGACCCCGGGCGCCCTCATCGGCCTCGGCGTCCTGGAGCTCGTCCTCGGCCTCGTCCTGATCTTCGCCGGCGTGGCCGTGCGCAAGGGCAAGAATTGGGGCCGGGTGGCCATTCTCGTCATCGCGATCCTGTTGCTGGTCATCTTCATCATCAGCCTGATCGGCGGCAACTTCTCCGGAATCGTCTCCCTGGTCCTCGTCGTCGTCGCGACCATCCAGCTGTGGCGGGGCGAGGGAGCCGCGTGGTTCAACGCCCTCCAGGGCAAGCAGCAGGCACGCTAAGGCCTCACACACCGCTCGCGCGGCAACGCTAGCCGCGAGTCGAGACTCAGGGCCGGATCCCACGGGGATCCGGCCCTGAGTGCTCGGTGGCCCCGCCGAGGCGCTCGTTGACACGGCCTCGACGCGGGGTTCACACTGGAGGCAAGGCACTGGGCCGCAGGTTGCCCCGGGCTCCATCATTTAGCCGCTACGAGCGGCCTTCCGCCGAGAGGCGCACCCGGTCCAGTGCCCCCTACTTACGCTGTGGAACGCCCCCGATTGTCGTCGGGGGCGTTTTTCGCGCGGCGCGGCCGGATTCCGTCGACGATTCGGCACGTCATGAAGCCGCCGTGACGAACTTGTTAACCATGGGCGGTTATCTTAAGAACGATCACGACGAATACCTTGGAAGGCTAAGCGTGGCAATTCGCCTATTCCCTCATGAGAACAGGGCCCTCGAGCTCCTTGCCGAGATGGCCCAGTTCGTGGTGGACGCTACCTCCGCCACCTCCCGCATGATGGGTTCTCCGGTCTCGGACCACGAAGAAGTGTTTCAGCAGGCCCTGGAAATCGAGGGACATTCGACCGACCACTTCTTCGCCCTGATGACCACGGTCCGCAGCGCCTTCGTGTTGCCCCTGCCCCGTGCGGACCTCTACCAGTTGGCCCAACGTCTGAACCAGGCGACCGAGTCGCTGACCTCCGCGACCAATATCATCAAGATCCACGGCCTGGACCGTTTCTCCTCCCGGGCCTCGGACCTGCTCGACCTTCTGCAGCGGCAGGCATCGCTGACCACCGAGGCGATGCGGCATCTCTCCGACCTGGAAGGCCTGGACGAGTACTGGGTCGAGGTGTTGCGCATGTCCAAGCAGTCCATCCGCACCACCGACCTCTACCAGGCGGACATGATGGATCGACTCAAGCCCGCTTCCTATATCAAGGAGGCCCAGTTCACGGAAAAGCTCCAGTCGGCCTCCCTGAGCGTGCGCCAGGTCGCGACCGACGTCGGCCGCATCCTCGTTCAGGAGTCGTAGGGTGACCTACGCCCTGTTCGCCCTGTGTGGGATTTTTCTTCTCGGATTCACCGTGATCGGCTGCTTCCACGACGCGTCCAACGCGATCGCGGTACCCGTGCGGGCCCGGTCGTTGACCCCGCGGGTTGCGTTGCTCCTCAACGCCCTGTTCAATCTTCTCGGCCTCGTCGTGGGCACGGTATCGCTGAGCTCGACAACCGAACTGTGGCTGAAGATCCCCCACAATTCCACGGGGCTGGGGGTCCTGACGTCGTCCCTGCTCATGGTGATCCTGTGGGAGCTGATCACGTGGTGGCGCAGGATGCCGTCCTCCTCGACGAATGCCCTCGTCGGAGCCGTCTTCGGGGCCCTCTGGGCCACTCAGCACGTCCACCTGGGGAATTACCTGGATCTGGCCGCGGACATGCTCGGACGGGTGATCCTGCCCCTCGTCCTCGCGCCCCTCATCGCCTTCCTGCTCGCGTGGGTGCTCGTCATCCCGCTCGTGCATCTTCTGCAACACACCAGCCCCAACAGCATTCACCGCCAGTCGCGTTACGTGCTGTCCCTGAGCGCCTCGGTCATTTCCCTGGGCCACGGCATCTACTTCGGGCACCGGGTCGTGGTCATTGCCGCCCTGATGTTCATGTCGATCGGTCAGACCATCACCGGAACGCACGTTCTCTGGTTCTGCATCGTGCTCGGCATCATGATGGTCCTCGGCAGCCTGCTCGGTAGCTGGCGGATCGGCCATACGATCACCGACCAGCTCGTTCGGCTCGATCCCTTCCGCGGGGCGGTCGCCCAAGTGGTCGCGGGCCTGCTGATTTTCGCGACCGGGGCCGTCGCGAAGGACCCGTTCTCTTCCTCCCATCTGACCGCCTCCGCGGTGCTGGGGTCCGGATCGAATCAACGATTCCACGCCGTTCGCGCCAACATGGCCGCCCGCCTCGTGCTCACGTGGGTGTTCACCCTGCCGATATCGGCCCTCGGGTCGGCGATCTTCTTCCTCGCGCTCTCGCCGATCTTGTAATTTCAGGTTTGCCGGCGGAACCGGGCGGTGGCGATCGCCACTCCCCCGGAGCCCGACGCAAGAAAGGCCCCCGGGCCTCACCCTTGCGGGGGTGAGGCCCGGGGGCCCTTGTGACGACGAGGGGTTTAGCCGAATCGTCCGGACACGTAATCCTCGGTGGCCTTTTCCTGCGGCTTATTGAAGATCTCTTGCGTCGGCGCGTACTCGATGAGCTTGCCGGGCTTGCCGGTTCCGGCGATGTTGAAGAACGCGGTCTTGTCGGAGACGCGGGCCGCCTGCTGCATATTGTGCGTCACGATGACGACCGTGTACTCCTCCTTGAGCTCGTTGATCAGGTCCTCGACCGCCAGGGTCGAGATCGGGTCGAGAGCCGAGCAGGGCTCGTCCATCAGGATCACATCGGGGCGAACCGCGATGCTGCGGGCGATGCAGAGACGCTGCTGCTGGCCGCCGGAGAGACCGGATCCCGGCTTCTCCAGCCGGTCCTTGACCTCTTCCCACAGGTTGGCCCCGCGCAACGAGGACTCCACGAGGTCATCCGCATCGCTCTTGGAGATGCGGCGGGAATTCAGCTTGACCCCGGCGAGCACGTTGTCGCGAATCGACATCGTGGGGAACGGGTTTGGCCGCTGGAAGACCATGCCGATCTGCGAACGGACGCGGACCGGATCCACGTTCTTTCCGTAGAGGTTCTCGCCGTCGAGGTTAACCTTGCCCTCGACATAGGCGCCGGGAATGACCTCGTGCATGCGGTTGAGGGTGCGGAGGAACGTCGATTTGCCACAGCCCGAGGGGCCGATGAACGCCGTGACGGATCGCGGCTCGATGGCGATGGAGATATCGTCCACGGCCAGGAAATCGCCGTAGTAGACGTTGAGATGCTCGACGTCGATGCGCTTGGACATGAGTTTCCTTTACTTCGGGGCGACGGGCTCAGCGGCCGGTCTTGGGGGCAAAGAATTTGGAGATCAGGCGTGCGATCAGGTTCAAGACCATCACAATCACGATCAGGATCAATGCCGCGGCCCAGGCTCGGTCCGCGGAAACCTCGGGAGCCGTGGGCGAGGTGGGGTTCATGATCTGGTAGTAAATGAACGTCGGCAGCGTCGTCATCCAGCCGCTAAAGGCGTTGTAGTTGATGCTCGCGACGAAGCCGGCGGTCACCAGGATCGGGGCGGTCTCACCGATCACTCGGGCGATCGCGAGGGTCACACCCGAGGAGATGCCGGAGATCGCCGTGGGGATGACCACCTTGGTGATGGTCCGCCACTTCCGAACGCCCAGCGCGTAGGAGGCCTCGCGGAGCTCGTTCGGCACGATCTTGAGCATCTCTTCGGTGTTTCGCACGACCGTCGGGATCATGAGCACGGACAGGGCCACCGAGGCGATGAAGCCGAAGCGGGCCGACGGGTCGCCGAGGACCTGTACGAACAGGGCGACGGCGAACAGACCCGCGACGATCGACGGGATGCCGGTCATGACGTCGACGAGGAACGTGATGATGCGACCGATCCAACGGAACGCGCGGTTCACACTGCTGTACTCCGTCAAGAACACCGCCGTCAGGAGGCCGATCGGCACGGACATGACCGCGGCCCACAGGGTGATCATGAGCGTTCCGATGATCGCGTGGTAGGCGCCGCCGTAGGCCGGGCCGCCGCTCTTGGCCTGGTTGTCGGTCACGCCGCTGACGCCGTTCATCGAGGTTCCCAGCAGGTTTCCGGACAGGCCCGGAATACCTCGGCTCAGAACCACCCAGATCACGGAGACCAGGGGGATGAGGGCCAGAATGAACGCGCCGTAGACGAGGTAACGGGCGAACGCGTCCTTGCCCTTGCGGCCGCCTTCGATCGAGCCGACCACGATCGGTCCGACCACCACGAAGATGACGGCCGCGAAGACCGCCCACAGGCCGATGCTGAATCCGACGAGCGCGGACAGCGCCGCACCGAGGATAATGGCGCCGGCCCCGATCGCGTACGGCATCCAGCTCGGAGCCTGGCCGCTGGTCAGTTTCGAGGGGGTATGCGTGCTCGTGGTGGTCATGAGTTAGCTCCAGAGAAATCCTTGTACCGGCTGATCACGAGGCGTGCCAGCAGGTTCACCACGAGGGTGATGGCGAACAAGACCAGGCCCGCCGCGATGAGTTCGTTCAGGCGCAGGCCGTAAGCCTCCGGGAAGTTCAGCGCGATCTCCGAGGCCACCGTCTGGTTACCCGACTGGATGAGCGACGGGTTGAACGGGCCGCCGGAGAGCACCAGGGTCACCGCCATGGTTTCGCCCATCGCGCGCCCGAGGGCCAACATGATCGAGGAGATGATGCCCGCGCGGGCAAACGGGAAGACCGTCATGCGGACCATTTCCCACTTCGTCGCGCCGAGACCGAGGGCGGCCTCCTGCTGCAACACGGGGGTCTGGGCGAAGATCTCGCGGCACATCGCGGTGATGATCGGCAGGATCATGATGGCCAGGACGATGCCGGCGGTCAGGATCGTCTTGCCCGTCGCGGTCGGCGGTCCCTGGAAGATCGGCAGGAAGCCCAACACGTGGGACAGCCAGTCGTAGAACGGCACGATCTTGGGCGCCAGGATGGATGCTCCCCACGCACCGAAGATCACGGAAGGAATCGCGGCCAGGAGGTCGATCACGTAGCCCACGCCCTTGGCAAACCGCGGCGGGGCGTAGTGGGAGATGTACAGGGCCACGCCAATGCCCACCGGGGTGGCCAGGATCAAGGCGATGGCCGAGGCGATCAGGGTCCCGACGACGAGCGGCCAGATGTAGGAAGAGAATCCCTTGCCGCCCGTGATCTTCGAGGGATCGGCGCCGAAGACCGGCGAGGCCTGCCAGGTCAAGAAGAAGGCGACGGCGGCCAACACCACGAGAATGATCGCGCCGGCGATCACGGTGATGCTGGCGAAGGCCCGGTCTTGGGCGGGCCCGCCCTTCGCACCCGAGTCACGGGTTTTGGCTGCGGAGCTGGATCCTTGGGGCTCGTTGTCGTGGTCGTCCCCGGGCGCGAGATGCGTGCCCTGCTCGGGGGCCGTCGACGAAGAATGAGACATGAATCCTCGAGACTCTCTGCTGGTCGATGATGGATGAGAGGTGAGAGATTCCCGCCAGGGCCGGAAGGGCCTGGCGGGAATCTCGGTCAAACCGTCACGCGGACGGCCGGAGCGTTACTTGGTCTTGATCGAGTCGATCGCCTTCTTGGCGTCTTCCTGCATGCTCTTCGGCAGCGGGGCGGACTTGGCGGCATCGGCGGCCGACTTCTGGCCGTCCTCGCTCACGACGTAGTTTTCGAAGCCCTTGACCAGGTCCACGGTGTTCTGGTCCTTATAGGTCGAGCAGACGATGTGGTACGAGACCAGAACGATCGGGTACGAACCGTCGTTCGGGGTGCGGTTCAGCTCGAGCGACATGTCGTGCTCGCCGCGGCCCTCGACCTTCTTGGAGCTCTCGACGGCCTTCGAGGCGGAATCGGAGGAGACCTTGACGAAGTCCTCGCCGTCCTTGACCTTCGCGGTCTTGAGGTCGCCCACGCCCGACTCGTCGGCGTAGGTGATCGCGCCGTCGGTGCTCTGGGTCGTCGAGACGACGCCGGAGGTGCCCTTGTTGGCTTCGCCGGCGAAGGCCTTGGGCCAGTCGCCGGAGGCCTTCTCGCCCCAAGCGCCCTCGGAGGCCTTCTCGAGGTAGTCGGTGAAGTTCTCGGTGGTGCCCGAGTTGTCCGAGCGGTGAACCACGGTCACGGGGGTGCTCGGCAGGTTGGCGTCGGGGTTGAGCTTCTTGATCGCGTCGTCGTCCCAGGTCTTGATCTCGCCCTTGAAGATCTTGGCGATCGTCGGCGCATCGAGGTTCAGCTCGTCGACGCCCTTGACGTTGAAGGCCACCGCGATCGGGGAGACGTAGACGGGAATGTCCATGGCGCCGTCCGGGCCGCACTGCTCCTTGGCCTGGTTGTACTCTTCGTCCTTGAGGTGGGCGTCCGAGCCGGCGAAGTTCGCACCGCCGGAGAGGAATGCCTTGCGGCCCGCGCCGGATCCGTCCGGCGAGTACTGAACCTCGGCCCCGTCGTTGGCGTTCTGGAAGTCGGTCTGCCACTGGGTCATGGCGGCCTGCTGCGCGGAGGAACCGACGCCGGAGAGCTTGCCGGAGACGTTCGCCGCGGCGGCGCTGGTGTCCGAGGAGGACTTGCCAGTGGCGTTGTCGGAACCGCAAGCGGTCAGAGCGATGGTTCCGACGGCGGCGATGGCGGCGAAACGCCCGATGCGAGAGATCTTCACGAAAGGTACCCCTTCAAGAGTGCTGTATGTCGGTGTCCAGGATCCGGTGGGTCTTCCCGGGACGTCCGAGGTGTGAGGTCGTCGGGAATGGAGGCGACCATCCGTTGATGTGACGCACGAGTAACTGCCTCGGCACTGTTCCCAACACCAGTACACGCTAGGGAGGGCAGGTATCCACGGGTGTTGTCCCTGGTGAACGGAACGTGAACTTTCCCGGCGACCCCGCGTCCTCGGCAAACTATGATGGCGTCATGGCCCGAAATACCTTCTCCCAGCGCATGCGATCGGCCCGCACGGACCTGGCCTCACGCAGCCGCTTGGGCATGTCCCGGGTTCGGGCCGGCTTCTTCCAGTCCATTCAAATCACGGTGGCCGCCGTGGGCGCGTATTTCCTCGCGGAAGTTCTGCTCCGCCACCACCAACCTCTGTTCGCGGCGACGGCGGCGATCGTGTCCCTCGGCTACGTCTCCGGCGGCAACCACATGCGCCGAATCCTCGAGGTGGCCATCGGCTGCACCCTCGGCATCGCGGTCGGCGACTCCCTGATGTATTTCCTGGGCCGCGGGCCGTTGCAGGCCTTCGCGGTGCTGCTCGTCTCGCTCCTGCTCGCACGTTTCCTCGACAACGGCACGATCTTCTCGACGCAGATGGGCCTTCAGGCCGTGCTCGTGGTTCTGCTGCCCCCGGCCATCGACGGTCCCTTCGCCCGTAGCCTCGACGCGGTCGTCGGCGGGCTGTGCGCCCTGGTCATCATGGCCTTGGTCCCCCAGGACCCGAGGAGACAGCCCAAGGACCAGATGATTCAGCTCACCCGGGAATTCTCCCGAGTGCTCCGCGAGGCCTCGGAGGCGATCGGGAACTACGACGCGACCCTCGCCTGGCACGCGCTGGCCCGCGCGCGTAAGACCCAGCCCACGCTGGATTCGATCGAGAGCTCGCTCAAGACCAGCAAATCCTTGGCCAAGGTCGCCCTCACGCGGCGCCAAGCCCTCGACGACGTCCGCGCCTACGAGCGCGCCCTCCAGGGGTTCGACTACTCGATCCGCAACGCCCGAGTGCTCGTCCGGCGCATCGCCAACGTGATCACCACGGTGCACCTGCGCGACGAGGCGATCCGCTCGCTGCGCGACGTCCTGCTGGAGCTCTCCGAAGCCGTCGACGTGCTGGGCCTGTCGCTGAAGGCGGAGTCGACCGATGCCCGCGACGCGATGTTGCGCCGGGCCCGGATCGACCTCAGCTCGGTCGCCGCGAAGCTCGACCCGCAGCTCCTGGGGGTTCGCACCTACCAGGGCGAGGCCCTCGTCATGATCATCCGCCCGCTGACCGTCGACCTGCTGGTCATGACCGGCATGGACCAGCGGGCCGCCGGAAATGTCCTGGCCACGATACGCCAAGAGCTGACCGAGGCCATCGACATCGTGGACCCCGAAGAACCGCAGGATACCGACTCTTAAGTTGTCAGTCCCGGCCCGTACGATGCTCGTATGAGTCCCGCACGAAAGACCTCTCGCAACGCCAACGCCTATCGATGCCGCGAATGCGGATGGACCACCGCCAAATGGGTGGGCCGCTGCGGCGAATGCCAGCAATGGGGAACCATTGAAGAGGTCGGGGGCCAGTCCGTGGCCCGGACGGCACCCGCGCGCAGCGTCGAGACCCCCGCCCGACCCATCGGCGAGGTCGATGCGTCGCTCGCCCAATTCGCCGGGACCGGAATCGAAGAGTTCGACCGCGTGCTCGGCGGCGGCCTGGTTCCCGGGGCCGTGATCCTCATGGCCGGGGAGCCCGGCGTGGGCAAGTCGACCCTTCTGCTCGACGTCGCCGCGACCTTCGCCCGGGGCTCCTCGGGGAAAGGGCACGACGTCCTCTACGTGACCGGTGAGGAATCCTCGGCCCAGGTCAAGCTCCGCGCCGACCGCATCGGGGCCGTCGCGGACACCCTGTACCTCGCGTCGGAGACCGACCTCGGGACCGCCCTCGCCCAGATCGATGCCGTGGCGCCGAGCCTGCTGATCGTCGACTCGGTCCAGACCCTCGCGAGCGCCGAGATCGAGGGTTCGGCCGGCGGCGTGACCCAGGTCCGGGAGGTCTCGGCCTCCATCACCGCGGAAGCCAAGAAGCGCAACATGACCACCCTGCTCGTGGGGCACGTGACCAAGGAGGGCACGATCGCCGGGCCCCGGCTGCTGGAGCACCTGGTCGACGTCGTCTGCCAATTCGAGGGGGACAAAAACTCCCGTATCCGCATGCTCCGGGCCGTCAAGAACCGCTTCGGCCCCACGGACGAGGTCGGGTGCTTCGACCTCGTCGAGGACGGCATCGCCGGCGTCTCGGACCCGTCGGGCCTGTTCGTCTCCCGCACGGCGCATCCCGTCGCGGGAACCTGCCTCACGGTGACCATGGAGGGCCGGCGGCCCCTCCTGGCGGAGGTCCAGGCGCTCCTGGACGAGTCCGCGACCGCACAGCCCCGGCGCGCCACGGCCGGGCTCGACTCCGCGCGGACGGCCATGCTCCTGGCGGTCCTCCAGCGACGCGCCGGATTCAACGTCGGGAAATTGGACTGTTACCTCTCGACCGTCGGCGGCGTGCGGCTGACCGAGCCGGCCGCGGACCTGGCCACCGTCATGGCCCTCGCCTCGGCCGCGGAAGACCGCCCCCTCCCACGCAAGCTCGCGGTCTTCGGGGAGGTCGGCCTGGCCGGGGAGGTCCGCGCGGTACCGGGCATCCGTCAACGCATCGCGGAGGTTGCCCGCCTCGGCTTCACGCACGTCATGGTCCCGGCATCCCCGGCGGGCGTCGAGGGAACCCCCGAGGGCGTCACGGTCAAAGAGGTCGCCTCCGTGGTGGAGGCCGTGGACACGCTGTTCCCGGGACGATCGTGAGTTCCCGGGCCGGCGCGAGGTTGACGGGTTAGGCTGGAGAACGTGCCTACTACCCGGAAGAACCAGCTCAAAAAGACCCTGGCGCTTCTCGCGCCCGGAACGCAATTGCGCGACGGCCTGGACCGCATCCTCCAGGGCCGCACCGGCGCCCTCATCGTTCTCGGGTCCGACGAGCCCGTCACGACCATCGCCAGCGGCGGTTTCGTGATCGACACCGAATTCTCCGGAACGGGTCTGCGGGAGCTGGCCAAGATGGATGGCGCGATCATCTGCAATAGAGAAGTGACCACGATTCACCGGGCCGGTGTTCAGCTCATGCCCGACCCCGAGATCACGACCACCGAATCGGGCACGCGACACCGCACGGCGGAGCGGGTCGCCAAACAGACCGGGTACCCGGTGATCTCGGTGTCCAAGTCGATGAGCGTCATCACGATCTACGCGGACGGCCAGCGGTACCCTCTGGAGAAGGCCCAGGAGATCATGGCACGGGCCAATCAGGCCATTCAGACCCTGGAGCGGTACACCGTTCGTTTGGAACAGGAACTGTCGAACCTCTCGGCCCTCGAGATCGAATCCGACGTGACCGTCCGCAACGTGGCCCTCACGTTGCAACGCCTCGAACTCGTGCGCCGTATCTCCGAAGAAATCGGAGACAGCGTCGTCGAGCTCGGCGACCAGGGGCGCATGGTCGCGATGCAGCTCGAGGAACTCGTGCTGAATCAGCCGACCACCGAGCTTGTCTTCCGTGACTATCTCCCCCAGGCTCACGACCCCCAGATCATCCGGCGCGCGCAGAAGAGCCTCGCCGAGCTGTCTCCCGTCGAGCTCGCCGACCCCGTCGCGGTCGCGCGGGCCGTGGGCCTCCCGGGCGGGGCGGACCTCGACTACACCCTGCACCCGTGCGGCTACCGTCTGCTCAACGGCGTGAAGTCGATCCCCCGGAGCGTCTCGGAGCGCCTCGTCGCGCGCTTCGACGGCCTCCAGACGCTCATGGCGGCCAACCTCGAGGACCTGCGCAGCGTCGAAGGCATCGGCGAGTACCGCGCACGAAGCATCCGCGAGTCCTTGGCCCGCATGGCCGAGACAAGCCTCCTCGACCGCTTCATGTAGCCCCCGAACGCCAAGAAACCCCCGAGAGGCATCCGCCCTCGGGGGTTTCTGGCGCGATCCGTGCGTGACCGACCGGTCCGTTCTACTGGATCACGATCGCTTGGCGCTGGCTCGGCACACCGTTGACCGACACGGTCAGCCAGTAGTAGCCCGGCTGAACCGGTTGCGCCTCTGCCCCGCAGCCGGTCGTGTTCATGGTGCGGTCCCACGATTGAGTGGTCGTTTCGGTCGCCCCGGCCTGGATGGTGGCCTCCTTGGGCGCGGTGTCGGGGCCGCAATTATTGCTCGAGTACACGTCCGCCGGGCCGGAGGTGATGTCATAGGTGACCTTGGCGGCGCTCAGGTCCATCGTGCAGGGGTTGGCCGCGGTGTTCTTGACGGTCGCCGTCATCACCGGGTTTTCGCCCTGACCAAAGGTTTTCTTGTCCACGGCCGCCTGAACCTCGATGTTCGAGCCGCAGGCCTCGACCTTGGGGGGCTCGCTCGACGTTGGCGCCGGGGCCGCCTCGGCGGAGGATTCGCTCGGGCTCGGGGATTCGGAAGGCTGATCCGACGGCGACGCCGAACCGCTCGCGCTGGCCGACGAGGAGGCCGAGGCCGAACCGCTGGCCGATCCCGAGGCGGACGCGCTTCCCGAGGCGGACTGAGACGGTCGGGCGCTGAAGCTGGCGAAATTGTCGTTCGACGACGCGGAAGAACTCGCCTCTCCCCCGCCCCCGAAGCTCGCGGCGACCTTGCCGACCGCGAACACGATGGCCCATACCAGAAGGATCACCACCAAGAGTGCCAGGATCACCGCGATGATCCGGCGGCGGCGATACACCTCGGGGGATTCGCGCCGATAGCCATCCTCGTGGTGCTCCCCGTCCGGGGTGGGGTCTTCGTACTCAGCCATGTGTCTAAGGCTACTAAAACAATCGCCCAACTCAGGGCACGAAACGAGCCACTACAGTGGTCACGTCATGAATTATTCGACAGCACCGGCCGGGGCGACGGCGAGGGACCGCGATCGCGCCCACGGGACACCCGCGAAGCCCCTCGACAATCCCCCGGGACGGCTCCACGCCGCGGTCATCGACTGGTACTCGACCCACGCGCGCGACCTGCCCTGGAGGTCGCCCGACCGCACGCCGTGGCAGGTCATGGTCAGCGAGTTCATGTTGCAGCAGACCCCGGTGGTCAGGGTCCTCCCCCGGTGGCGGGAATGGATGAGCCGCTGGCCGGAGCCCGCCGACCTCGCCGGGGCCTCGCCCGGTGAGGCCGTCAAGATGTGGGGACGGCTCGGGTACCCTCGCCGGGCGCTTCGCCTGCACGCCGCCGCCGTCGCGATCACCGAGCGCCACCGCGGCCGGGTCCCGGAGGATTACGACGAACTCTTGGCCCTCCCCGGGGTCGGTTCGTACACCGCCGCGGCCATTTCGGTCTTCGCCTTCGAGAACCGCCAGACCGTGATCGACACCAACATCCGCCGGGTGCACGCGCGCGCCGTCGGGGGAAAGGCCCTTCCCTCGAAGTCCCTGACGGCCGCCGAGACGCGCCTGGCCGAAGACCTCATGCCGGCCGACGACGCGGCGGCCGTCGCCTGGAATGCCGCGGTCATGGAGCTCGGTGCCCTGGTCTGCACCGCCCGGTCGCCCGCGTGCGAGCGGTGCCCGATCGTCGACGACTGCGCGTGGGTCGCCGCGGGCCGCCCGGAGCCCGAGTACGTGCCCCGCGGGCAGGCGTGGAAGGGGACCGACCGTCAGGCCCGCGGGGCCATCATGGCCGTCCTGCGCGAGGCCGAGGGCCCCGTCCCCCGGGAATCGCTCGTGGGCCAGGCCCCTGCGACGGGGACTGAACACGGCTCGCCGATGCACGCGCTGCGGATGCTCGGTGCGGACCGGGAACAGCTGACGCGGTGCCTCGACGGGCTGATCCGCGACGGCCTGGCCCGTGAAGAGCGAAACGGCGGGATCGCGCTTCCCCACTAACCTAGCGAGGCTCTGGGGCTCCCAGCGCCCTGATCATGCGGGTATTCCCGAGGGTATTGGGTTTGACCCGGGCGAGGTCGAGGAATTCCGCCACACCCTGATCCGGTGAGCGCAGCAATTCGGCGAAAACCTCCGGGTCCAAGGTTTCCTGGTGGGTCATGACCTCGAAGCCCATGCGTCGGAAGAAGTCGACCTCGAAGGTCAGGCAAAACACGCGGGAAACCCCGATCGTGCGGGCGCGTTCGATCAAGGCTTCGACGAGCATCCGCCCGATGCCTCGCCCCCGGGCTTCTTCGCTCGCGGCCAGCGTGCGGACCTCGCCCAGATCCTCCCACAGGATGTGGAGGGCGCCGCAGCCCAGAAGGCGGGCGTCCCCGGCGTCGTCGCGCTCCTCGACCACCAGGAACTCTTGGATGGCCTCGAAATAGTCCACCGCTTCCTTGGCGATGAGCGCCCCGGTGTCAACGTACGGCTGCACGAGCCGGCGGATCCCGGCGACGTCGGATGTTTGGGCAGGTCGCAGCGTGAGGGTCGTCATGGGCGTCGAGTTTACGCCCACGGCAGGCCCGCAGGAGAACATGTCTCCTATGAGTCGGCCCGTGCGAGGGTTAACGGCATCGGGGCCGACCCTCGCAAGGGTCGGCCCCGATATGGCCGGTTCGTCGGTCCGGTGCGACGCGCTAGGCGGTCGCCGAGCCGGCGGCACCGCCGCTGCCGTTACCGCCTTCGTAGCGGGGCGGCGTCGACGGGCGGGACACCTGCTGGGTGTCCGGGTTCGAGTCGGTCGACGAAGCGTCGCCGTAGTCGAATCCGTCGTCGGACAGCTCGGACATCTTCTGCGAGGAGAAGACGAACTTGCCGTCCTCGCCTTCGCCCTCGACGTCCACGGTGATCTTCTCGCCGGCGTTGATCTCGCCGTAGAGGATCTTCTCCGAGAGCTGGTCCTCGATCTCGCGCTGCATCGTGCGGCGCAAGGGCCGTGCACCCATCGAGGGGTCGTAACCGCGTTCCCCGATGAGCTTCTTGGCGGCGTCGGTCAGCTCGATGGACATGTCCTTCTCGCGCAGGCGCTCGGCCAGGCGGGCCACGAACAGGTCCACGATCTGGATGATCTCCTTCTCCGAGAGCTGCGGGAAGACGATGATGTCGTCCACGCGGTTCAGGAACTCGGGGCGGAAGTGCTCCTTGAGCTCCTCCTGGACCTTGGCCTGCATGCGCTCGTAGTTGGTCGTCGGGTCCTCGTGGGACTGGAATCCCACGGGCACCCGGCGGGAGATGTCCTTGGTACCGAGGTTGGTCGTCATGATGATGACCGTGTTCTTGAAGTCCACGACGCGGCCCTGCGAGTCCGTCAGACGGCCGTCCTCGAGGATCTGCAGCAGGGAGTTGAACAGGTCCGCGTGGGCCTTCTCGACCTCGTCGAAGAGGACCACGGAGAAGGGCTTGCGGCGGACCTTTTCGGTCAGCTGGCCGCCCTCTTCGTAGCCGACGTATCCGGGAGGCGCACCGAACAGCCGGGAGACCGTGTGCTTCTCCTGGTACTCGGACATGTCCAGGGTGATCAGCGAGTCGTCGTCGCCGAAGAGGAACTCCGCCAGGGCCTTGGCCAACTCGGTCTTGCCGACGCCGGTGGGGCCGGCGAAGATGAACGAGCCGCCGGGACGGCGAGGATCCTTGAGGCCGGCACGCGTGCGTCGGATCGAGCGGGACAGGGCCTTAATGGCGTTGTCCTGACCGATGACACGGCGGTGCAGCTCTTCCTCCATGTTGAGCAGGCGACCGGATTCCTCATCCGTGAGCTTGTAGACGGGAACGCCCGTGGCCGCGGCGAGAACCTCGGCGATGACGTCGGAGGTGACCTCGCCCATGGCGGAGTCGCTCTCCTTCCACTGCTCTTCCTGCTCGTCCTTCTCCGCGATGAGCTTCTGCTCCTTGTCGCGCAGGGACGCGGCCTTCTCGAAGTCCTGGCCGTCGATCGCGGACTCCTTTTGGGAGCGGAGCTTGGCGATGCGCTCCTCCAGGTCCTTGATCTCCGGGGGCGCGGTCAGGCGCTTGATGCGCAGACGCGCGCCGGCCTCGTCGATCATGTCGATGGCCTTATCCGGCAGGAAGCGATCCGAAATGTACCGGGCCGACATGCTGACGGCGGATTCCAGGGCTTCGTCCGAGATGGTCACGCGGTGGTGAGCCTCGTACTTGTCGCGCAGGCCCTTGAGGATCTCGACGGAGTGCGCCTGCGAAGGCTCATCCACCTGGATCGGCTGGAAGCGACGCTCCAGGGCGGCGTCCTTCTCGATGTGCTTGCGGTACTCGTCGAGGGTCGTCGCGCCGATGGTCTGCAACTCGCCTCGAGCCAGCATGGGCTTGAGGATCGAGGCGGCGTCGATCGCGCCTTCCGCGGCACCGGCTCCGACGAGGGTGTGGATCTCGTCGATGAACAGGATGATGTCCCCGCGGGTGCGGATCTCCTTGAGAACCTTCTTGAGGCGCTCTTCGAAGTCACCGCGGTAGCGAGAACCGGCCACGAGGGAGCCGAGGTCCAGCGTGTACAGGTGCTTATCCTTCAGGGTCTCGGGAACATCGCCCCGAACGATCGCCTGCGCGAGCCCCTCGACGACGGCCGTCTTGCCGACGCCGGGCTCACCGATGAGCACCGGGTTGTTCTTGGTGCGGCGGGAGAGGACCTGCATGACCCTCTCCATCTCCTTGTAGCGGCCGATGACCGGGTCCAGCTTGCTCTCGCGGGCCTGAGCGGTCAGGTTGGTGCCGAACTGGTCCAGCACCGCCGAACCGGCCGGGGTGCCGTCCTTGCCGCCGGCGCCGACGCCCGCGGTCTCCTTGGAGTCGCCCGAGCCGCCCTGGTAACCGGAGATCATGTCGATCACGGTCTGCCGGACCCGCGAAGGCTCGGCGCCGAGCTTCGACAGGACCTGCGAGGCGACGCCTTCGCCGGCCCGGATGAGGCCGAGCAGGATGTGCTCGGTTCCGATGTAGTTGTGTCCGAGCTGCAATGCCTCGCGCAGCGATAGCTCGAGGACCTTCTTGGCCCGCGGCGTGAACGGGATGTGCCCGCTCGGCGCCTGCTGGCCCGGTCCGATGATGTCCTGCACCTGCTCCCGGACGGAGGAAAGGGTCACGCCCATGGATTCCAACGCCTTGGCGGCGATGCCTTCGCCCTCATGGATCAGACCCAGCAACAGGTGCTCTGTGCCGATGTAGTTGTGGTTGAGCATGCGGGCTTCTTCCTGAGCCAGCACCACAACACGCCGTGCGCGGTCCGTAAACCGTTCAAACATAGGTGGTCTCCTTGTACGTCTTTGTTTCGATGCTACGCAGAGAAAATCGCTGATCATCAGCTGTTCGCCAGCGGCGAGACGCAATAAAGCTCAGGGCGGAAAATGCGTGAACATTTCCGCCCTGAGCTGGAAAAACTACCCTCCCGCGACGTCCCGGGCCGTGCCGGTGAATCTCAAAAGGGGGTATTCGGCGATGCCGACCTAGGAGTCCTTCTTGCGCGCCGCGTAGTAGGCGTCCTGGATCTCCTGGTGGATGCGTCCGCGGTCGGAAACGTTGTAACCGTTCTCCTTGGCCCACTTGCGGATCAGGGCGGTCTCCGGGTTGCGGACCTGGCCCGTCCCCTTATTCGCGGTGCGGTTGGAGTTGCGGGACTGGACCCGACGAGCCTTGGCGGCGTACGGACGGATCGCGTCCCGCAGTTTCGCGGCGTTCTCCGAGGTCAGGTCGATCTCAAACTGGCCACCGTCCAAGCCGAAGCGAACGGTCTCGTCAGCGGCGCCACCCTCGAGGTCGTCCTCCAGAATGATCTTTACTTTCTGAGCCATGAATGTCTCCTCAATCCTTGTCAGCACTGGTCGGCGCGGATTTGCGTTCTCGACCTCAAAACGATTAGCGAAGCGAGGATCCCCGAACCCGTCTCGCGATACTAAAGTCAATGCGACTTAATGTCCGTCTTGAGAGACAGGTTAGCAATCATTAGCGAAAAATTACAGCCGATTAGTGCCGTATTCCCAATGTTCTTCCTGGGAATAACTTATGAATCCTTGTCAGCGCGGGGTCGAAAAATCTCGCCGTCGCCTTCCCGGCGCTTGATGTCCTCGTACCAGCGCCGCGCGTCGTCCTCGGAGGCCGCGCGCGCCTTGCGCTCGGCGCTGTCCGCGCGGAACGCCCAGCGCATCAAGAGGTAGAAGAGTGCACCGATCGCCACAGACGGCAGTAAAACGGCCACATATTCCATGGCTAGACCTTCTCTCCGGGCCCGGCGGCCCGATCATCGAACGACCCGAAATTATTCGGGTTTCATCAGGGGAAACAAAATCGTTTCCCTGATCCCCAATCCAGTGAACAACATGATCAAGCGATCAATTCCCAGGCCGAATCCGCCCATCGGCGGGGCGGCGTACTCCAGGGCCCGCAGAAAGTCTTCGTCCAGTTGCATGGCTTCCTCGTCGCCGCCGGCGGCCAGGCGGGACTGTTCGGTCAGGCGCTCCCGCTGGATCACCGGATCGATCAGTTCGGAGAAGGCGGTGCCACGTTCCATGCCGCCGATGATGAGGTCCCAGGCCTCGATGACGCCGGGCTTGCTCCGGTGCGGGCGCGCGAGCGGCTGAGCCGACGGCGGGTAATCGCACACGAAGGTGGGGTTGATCAGGGTCGGCTCCACGAATTCCTCGAAGAGCTCCATGACCAGCTTCTCGGCGTCCCACGCCGGGTCCACGGAAACGCCGCGCTCGGCCGCGATCTCGCGCAGCGTCGACGCCGGGGTCTCCGGGGTGATCTCCTGGCCCACGGCCTCCGAGAGGCCCGGATACACGCCCAGCCAGGCCCACTCCCCCGTCAGGTCCACCGTGCCGTTCTCGGTCTCGATCTGGTGGATTCCCACGGCATCCGCACAGGCCAAGATGATCCGCTGGATCAGATCGGCCATCGTGTACTGATCGCCGTAGGCTTGGTAGGCCTCGATCGTCGTGAACTCCGGGCTGTGGGTTGAGTCCACGCCCTCGTTGCGGAAGACGCGACCGATCTCGAAGACCCTGTCGATGCCGCCGACCACGGCGCGCTTGAGGTACAGCTCCGTCGCGATGCGCAGCGTCATGTCCTGGTCAAACGCGTTCAGGTGCGTCGCGAACGGACGAGCCGTCGCTCCGCCGTGCACGAGCTGCAGCATGGGGGTCTCGATCTCGACGTAGTCGTCGTCGTTCATGACCTGGCGAACCGTGTTGATGATCTTGGCCCGCTTGCGCACGATCTCCTGCGCCTCGGGGCGAACCATGAGGTCCAGATACCGCTGACGGATCCGGGTCTCCTCGTTAAGGTCCTTGTGCAGGGTGGGCATCGGGCGTAGCGACTTGGAGGCCATGCTCCAGTCGTCGACCATGACCGAGAGCTCTCCTCGTCGGGAGCTGATGACCTCGCCGTGCACGAAGACGTGGTCACCCAGATCCACGAGGCCCTTCCAGTCGTCCAGGTTCTCCTGCCCGGCCTTGGCCAAAGAGATCATGGCCTGCAAGCGCGTACCGTCGCCCGCTTGGAGGCTCGCGAAGCACAGCTTGCCGGTGTTGCGCATGAAGACCACGCGCCCGGCGACGCCGACGACGTCCCCGGTCTCGTCTCCGGCCTCAAGATGCTCGTACTGCTCCCGAATGGACTGAATGGTCCGGGTCACGGGCACGCCGACGGGGTAGGACTCGCGACCGCGCTTGATCAGCTCCGCACGCTTATCCATGCGGATCTGCATCTGCTCGCTCACCTCCACGGAGGTGGCGTCGTGCTGGGGCTGAGGGGACGTCGAATCTGAGGTAGTCACGGTCTTTAGCCTATCGTCGGGTAGCCGGGGAGGAAGAGTGCGGGTCAGGCGGTCGCCTAGATGACGTCCATGTTGTCCAACAGCCGGGTCCCGCCGACCCGGATGGCCGCCAACGCGGTCGCGCGTTCAGAGCCCTCGGTCGGCGCGGCAAAGGTCAGGGGATCCACGATCTCAAGGTACTCCAGCTCGACGCCGTCTCGCTCAGAGATGCGTTCCCTCGCGGCGTCCACGTCGATGCCCGCGTACCCCCGGGAGAGGCCCTCCTCGCGCAGCAGCGCGAGGGTGCGGGAGAGAACCAGCGCGGCGCGGCGCTCTTCTGGGGAGAGGTAGGCGTTGCGGGAGGACAAGGCGAGACCGTCGTCGTCGCGAACGATCGCGACGGGGCAGACCGTGATCGGGATGTTGAAGTCGGCGACCATGCGCTGCACGAGGGCCACCTGCTGGGCGTCCTTCTGGCCGAAATAGGCGCGGGCGCGGTGCGTTCCGGCCGCGGAGACCACGACGTTGAAGAGCTTGTTGACCACGGTCAACACGCCGTCGAAGTGTCCCGGACGGGCCGCGCCCTCGAACATGGTGCCCAATTCCCCGGAGCTGACCCGCACGAGCGGCTCCCCACCGGGGTACATGGCCTCGAGCGAGGGGGCGAAAGCGATGTCCACGCCGTACTCACGCAGCAGCTGGAGGTCCTTCTCTTCGGTGCGAGGATATTTGTCGTAGTCCTCGTCCGGCCCGAATTGCAGGGGGTTCACGAACAACGAGACCGCCACGACGTCGTTCTGCTCGCGCGCGCGGCGGATGAGGGTTGCGTGACCGTCGTGCAGGGCGCCCATCGTGGGCACGAGGCCCATGGTCGCGACGCGGGGCTTGCCCGGCTCGCCCTCGGGGTCGACCCCCTCGTGGGCGATACGCTCCGACTCCTCCGCGTGGATGCGAGCCTCTGCTTCGCCCATGCGTTGGCTGATCTGAGCGAAAAATTCTTCCAGGGTGCGAGCAACAAAGAGCTCACCCGTCATAGTCGTCCTTCCTTCACCGGTACCAAAGTCACGCCGACCGCTCTGGCCGGCCCGGTGTTGAGAGGCCGGCGCGCAGAGAACTACCTCGCCCGATGCGTGAACGGCCGCCATAGAGTTTACTGATCTGGATCGCCGCTTTCACGTCGAGGCCCCTCATCGAGAGCCAAAGCACGAAGAATTCCTCGAAATGACTCATCGGAAAGGACCCCGCGACGATGCGCGCGCTCGGCGCTGGCACGGGCCAACCCGAGATACGCGGCGCCAATATCGGGGGCGTCCTCCTCGGTGGCAAAGCCTTGCAGGATGTCCCGGTGCGAGACGACCGTGCCGACGTCCCCCCGGACCACCGGACCCGTCAGGGCGGCGTCCCCGGAGGCCAGGGCGTTATCGACGCTGGCCCGCACCAGCGGACCGAGCATCTCCCCGGGTTTGTCCACACCGATGCTCTCCAAGATCTGCGAGGCCTGCCCGATCAGGGTCACGGTGTGGTTCGACGCGTGGGCCAGGGCCGCGTGGTACAGCGGACGATCTCCCTCCGCGATCACCACGGGCTCCCCGCCCATCTCCACCACCAGGGCCTGAGCGATCGGCAGGAAGGCCGCCCCGGCGGTCACGCCGAAGGACGCCGTCCGCAGGCGCGTCAGGTCGAGGGACAGGCCCGTGAACGTCATCGCGGGATGGATCGCCAAGCCCACGGTGCCCGCTTCACGCCCCGGCTCCAGGACGTCGGTTCCGTAGCGACCCGAGGTGTGCACCAGGATCTGGCCCGCCGTGAAATGGCCGCCGCTGGCCAGGCCGGAGACGAGAGGGCCCAGCTCGTCGTCGGGCACCGCAAACAGGACGACCTCGCTGCGCTCGACGATCTCCGGGATCTGCAGGATCGGCACGTCGGGCAGGAGCGCCTCGGCCCTCGTGCGCGATGCCTCGGATAGGGCGTGGACCCCGACGATCGCGTGGCCCGCGGCCCGCAACGCGGCCCCCAGCACGGCACCGACGCGTCCCGCGCCTATGATGCCGATCCCCAGCCGGCCTGGGCGGCGGGATGCTTCAGTCATGGTGTCTTCCTATTTCGATCGGGTCGTGGGATTCGATGGGCGTCGCGGTGGTGCTCGGCCCCGCCGCGTCGATCCGCCGGGCGAAGGAGGCGCGCCGGGCCTGGTCCCGAACCAGCGTCCGGGCGTCGTCCAACGCGAGATGTTTGACCGTGGTCTGCACGCTCCCGCCGACGGAGTCCAAGCGAACATCCGCCAGTCCGAGCCGACGCGTGAGGGGGCCATCGGAGATCGCGGCCGACTGCGTCCTGGCGTGCGGCACGATCGACAACCTACGGTCAAGCCATCCGCCGCGCAGAAGAATCAGGTCCGCGGTGTTGGCATAACCGTTGCGGCGTTGGGCGAACGGGTCCAACCACCGAGAACGCCGGGGAGCGATGACGAATCCGTGGCCATCGCCGCGGCCCTCCAGCGCCGCCCGAAGCGTCTGGCCGGAGACCCCGCCGTCCTGGGGCGAGGGGATCACGTGCGTTATGAGGTCGAACAGATCTTGACCCGACCCCGCCGGAAGCAGAACGTGGCGCGAGTCTTCGCCCGCGTCCGTGCCCAGCCCCGCCGAATTGATCCGAACACGAAACCAGCCCGGAATGCGCCACAGCCACGGCTGATCGATGCCGACCGCCTGGATCCTTCCGAGCGGGATGCTCTGGGCCGACGTCGAGGTCAGCCCGTGCCGCACCCGGAAACCCTCGCCGTGACGGGAGATCCGGAAATTCGCGCCCTCGTTAATCCCCGACCAGATGAGACTTCCGAAACCCAGGAGGGTCGGGACGAAGGACACCAGGCCGACGCCCGGGAGAAAGACCGTCATGATCCCGGCCCCCAACAACACGACGACGAACCAGAGGCCCACTCCGGACATCAACGTCGCGCCGACGGCCCGGCCGACGGACATCCGCGCGATCTCGGTATCGGCCGACGGCGCACCGGGCCGGTCCGTCGACGGATCCGGGGTCGCGTCGCGGGGCGTCGGGGCGGCCGTCGATGCCTCCGCGACGGAGGCCTCGGGGCCCCACGGCGCGGGCTCGTTCGTGGACGAGGCCTCCCGTTGGATCTCGCGCTTGCGACCGAGCAAGCGGGCGCGCAGGTCTTCGGCGTCGGCCTTCCGCAGGTATTGCAGGTGAAGCGTCGAGTCGCCCGAGTCGGCGACGTCGAAGCGCAACTCGGCGAGGCCGATCAACCGGGCAAAGAACGGCTGGGTGACCTCGATGCTCTGCACCCGGTCCAGGCGCGCCTGTTTATCGGTTCGGAAAATGACGCCTTGACGCAGGCGGACGGTGCCGTCCGTGATGGTGTATCGGGTGAACCACCAGCTCCAGAAGAGAATCCCGATCACGACCAGCACGACCGCGATGAGGCCGAGCCAGGCGAGGAGGCTCAGGGATGCAACCATGCGCCCCACGCCGTCTTGAAGCACGTGGGCGTCGTCGCCGCCTTCCAGGGAGTCTTCGAGGAAGTGCCGACCGAAGGTGAAGATCAGCACCACGATGGCGATCCAGAAGCGCGCCAGCGGGCTCAGCGGATGGACCCGCTCCCACGTCGAGGTGTCCGGGTGCGGGCTGTCGGTTCGGGTCGGCTCGCTCATCAGAGCCCCGCGAGACGATCGTCGCCGCGCTGGGACAGGTCCTCCCGGAGCCGCGCGGCGTCTTCGGCGCTGATGCCCAAGATCTTGGCGTCCGTGGAGGACGAGGCCGTGTGCAGCTCGACCTTCGCCAGGCCGAACATCCGGTCGATCGGTCCCACGGAGACCTCGACGAACTGCAGGCGCCCGTACGGGATCGCGTTGACCTTATGCCACATGACGCCGTGACGAACCAGCAGGTCCTCCTCGCGCTCCGCGTAGCCGCGGGCGCGGCATCGGCGGGGCGCCAAGAAGAGATTGACGACGGTGATCACCACGGACGCCGCCGGGACCAGGATGGACACCAACAGCCAGGGCAGGGGCCAGTCCCACACCCCCGAGAGCACCAGGATCAACGGGATGCACAGCAACGCCGAGAGGATGACGCCGGTCAGGGCCTCGTACAGCAGGTGCGCCTTGAGGAAACGGCGATCGGGGCGGGTCCAGTCGGTGTTCCACACGTCGAGCCGGCCGAGCCGGGCCTCGAAACGCGGGCTCCCCGGGCCCAGCCGGGGTCGTCGGGAGGCAGCGGGGTCCCCGGACATGTCAACGGCCTCTGTTTCGGGCATAACCACCTTCTCCCTCGGGAAATTCGTTGCGGCGCGGTCGGCGTTCGGCGGCATCGCCGGAGTCCTTCGGATCCTCGGGACCTTCCGGCGGCCTCTTGCACCAGGTTTCGGCCACGCAACCGGCAATACACACTCCCACGCCAACCCCGACGTTTGCCAATGTCAGGAAGAGATTTTCGGTTCCCGACCGAAACCTCAGGAGAGACAGGTCGTACAGCAGGACGCCGCCGGCCCACCCGAAGAGGATCGCGCCGTAGACCGCACAGGTCTGCGCCAGAACCGCGATCCGCGAGGCGAAGACCGCGTTGATGGGCCGTCGCCGCGGATCCTTGATATACGCCCTCACGCGCCACGCGAGCACCAGACACACGACGGCCAGCAGGGTGCTGAGCGCCAGGGTGGGCCACGGAACCGTGAAGACCACGCGCCGCAGGTCCGGCCACAGGCCGCTGACGACGCCGCCCGCGGCAAGGGCCACGGCCGCGATCAGAGCGAGCCAACGGTACCGGAGGGGTTTCACGGGCCGACCTCGCCGGTCGCTTCGTCGAGATACCCGCGGATGCCGTCGCGGTCCGCCGCACGCGAGGCGAGCACGGCGACGGACCTGCCATCGAGTTCGGCGCCCGGGTCCATACGGGCCCACGGCGCCAGCACAAAGGCCCGCTCGGCGGCCCGGGGATGCGGAAGGGACAGCTCGGGCTCGTCCATGAAGAGATCCCCGAAGGTCACGATGTCGACGTCGAGGGTCCGCGGCCCCCAGCGCACGGTCCTGACGCGGTGGAATTCCTCTTCGAGGTGCTGCGCAAACCGCAACAGGGAGAAGGGGCTCAGATCGGTGTGGATCCTGACGATCTGGTTCAGAAAGTCGGGCTGGCCCGCGGGTCCGCCCACGGCGGCGGTCACCGCGATCGGCGAGACCGCCTGAAGCGTGATCTTCTCGTGCTCCTCGAGAGCGGCCACGGCCCGCGCGAGGGTGTCACGAGACTCGCCCAGATTGGAGCCGAGAGCGATGACGGATTCGACGCTCATGTGTTCTCCCGGTAAATGGTCAGGGCGACGTCCGCGAACGTGACCTCGATGGGGGCCTTCGGCTTATGCACCGTGATCTCGACCGCCGGTACACCGAACCGGTCGAAGATGTTCCGCACGATGCGTTCGGCCAGGGTCTCGATGAGGTTCACCGGATCGCCGACGATGGCTTCCTTGACGGTCTCGGCCACGGCCCCGTAGTTGATGGTGTCGTTGAGGTCGTCGCTCGCGCCCGCGGCCGCGCAGTCGGAGAAAAGGGTCACATCCACGAAGAACGGCTGGCCGACCCGGCGCTCGTTGTCGAAAACACCGTGGTATCCCACGGCTCCGATGCCGGTGACCGAAATCTGGTCGCGTCGGTCCGTGGCAAGGCGGGGCAACGTTGTCGTCACCGCGTCGAGGTTCTCCGTCATGTGCTGGCCTTCCTCATCAGGTGCTGGGGTGCATCGCGCGGCGATGCCGAAAAATCCTTTGTATCAGGATGCTGGACGATCCACCCTGGCCGCGAGTAGCTTGCGGGTGACTTCCACCGCATCGCGGGAGGCCGCGGCGTCGTGGACCCGGACCGCCCACGCCCCGTGTTCGGCGGACAAAGCCGAGATGGCCGCGGTTGCCGCGTCGCGCTCCGCGGGCCGGGGAACCTCCCCCGCGTCGCCCGCGCCACGCCCCGCGATGCTCGACCGGGCCTCCCCCAACAGGGTCCCCAGGAAGCGCTTCCGGGAGGCGGCGATCAGCACCGGGTGACCGAGCTCGACGATGCGGTGCATTCCGGCGAGCAGCTCCCAATCCTGGACGCCGCCCTTCGCGAAGCCGAGACCGGGGTCCAGGATGATCTTGGCCGGGTCGACGCCCGCGTCCACGAGCCGCTGGCGCCACTGCACGAGTTCGGCCCGGACCTCCTCGACGGTGTCCTCGTAGTGGGCGAGCTGATCCATCGTGCGCGAGTCTCCGCGCGCGTGCATGAGGACGTAGGGCACCCCGGTCTCGCGGACGACGTCGATCATGGCGTCGTCCAGGCGCTGCCCCGAAACGTCGTTGATGATGTGGGCCCCGGCCGCGACGGCGGCACGCGCGGTCTCGGCGTGCATCGTGTCCACCGACATCACGACCCCGCGCGCGGCCAGCTGCCGAATCACGGGAAGGATTCTTTTCCGCTCGATCTCCGGGGCGACCGGCTCGGCCCCGGGGCGGGTCGATTCCCCACCGACGTCGATGATGTCGGCCCCCTCGGAGACGAGCCGCATCGCGTGCCGCACCGCCGAGGACGGCTCGTCGTGCAGGCCGCCATCCGAAAAGGAGTCGGGGGTGACGTTGAGAATCCCCATGATCAGGGTCCGGTCTCGGGGAAGGGCCTCGTAAGATCCCCAGCCGCGGAGGCTCAGGACGTCGGGGGCCGCGGCGCGTGTCACCGGCGCGCGCCTCCCAGGATGAGGCCCATGGCCTCCGCACGGGTCGCGGGGTCGCGCAGCTGCCCGCGCACCGCGGAGGTCACGGTCTGCGTTCCCGGCTTCTGGACGCCGCGCATGGCCATGCACATGTGCTCGCCTTCGAGCACCACGATGGCGCCGGCCGGCTTGAGATACTCCTCGAGGGCCTCGACCACCTGCGTCGTGAGTCGTTCCTGCACCTGCGGCCGCTTGGCGTAGAGGTCCACGAGCCGGGCCAGTTTGGACAGGCCGGTGACTCGGCCGTCCTCGCCGGGGATATAGGCGACGTGGGCCCGCCCGAAAAAGGGCACCAGGTGGTGCTCGCACATCGAGAAGAAGTCGATGTCCTTGACCAGGACCATCTCCGAGTGACCGATGTCGAAGGTCGTCTCGAGTAGCTCCGCCGGCCCGGCGGACATCCCGGAGAAGACCTCGGCGTAGGAGCGGGCGACGCGCGCGGGCGTCTGCTTCAGTCCTTCACGATCCGGATCCTCTCCGATGGCGGAGAGGATCTCCCGGACGGCGGCCTCAATGCGGGGCAGGTCCACTTTTACCCCCGACCGTCGGTGCCGTCGCCGGCGCCCTGGACTCCCGACGGGCCGTTGCCCGGCTCATCGGATCCGGGCTCGCCCGGTCCCGGTTGCGGGCCGTTTTCCGGCGGGGTCGCCCCGGTGGAATTCTCCGGAACCTCGAGCGGATGCTCGGGCTTCGCCGCGACGGCCTGGTCCTGGGGTGCCATGGTCTCGGGGTCGGCCGCACCGGCCTCGGCGGCCTCCTGCTTCTCGGCGGGGGTCGTGATCGGGGGGATCTCGGAGACCGGCCGCGAGGACTTCGACAGCCAGACATCGCGCAGCGGACGCTTGCGCACGTCGTGGAAGATCTCGGCGATCTCACGCTCGTTGAGCGTCTCTTTGTCGAGCAGCTCGAAGGCGAGACGGTCGAGGACGTCGCGGTTCTCGGTCAGGATCTCGTAGGCCTCGTCGTGGGCGCGATCGATCAGGGCGCGAACCTCGGAATCGATCGTGGCCGCGAGCTCGTCCGAGTACTCCGGGCCGCCGGAGCCGCCGTCGCGACCCATGAACGGTTCCGAGCTCCCCGAGCCCAGTTTCACGGAGCCGACCAGGGCACTCATGCCGTACTCGGTGACCATCTTCCGGGCGGTCCCGGTGGCCTTCTCGATGTCGTTGGCCGCGCCGGTCGAGGGATCGTGGAACACGATCTCCTCCGCGGCGCGCCCGCCCAGCGCGTAGGCCAGCTGATCGAGCAGTTCGTTGCGCGTCGTGGAGTATTTGTCGTCCACCGGCATGACCATGGTGTATCCCAGGGCCCGGCCGCGCGGCAGGATCGTGATCTTGGTGACCGGGTCGGTATTGCGCAGGGCCGCGGCGACCAGGGCGTGCCCACCCTCGTGGTAAGCGGTGATCTTGCGCTCGAGTTCCTTCATGAGGCGCGAGCGGCGCTGGGGACCCGCGATGACGCGGTCGATCGCCTCGTCAAGGGCGCGGTCGTCGATGATCTGCGCGTTGGAGCGCGCGGTCAGCAAGGCCGCCTCGTTCATGACGTTGGCCAGGTCGGCACCGGTGAAGCCCGGGGTGCGCTTCGCGACGGTTGCCAGATCGACGTTGTCCGCCAGGCGTTTGCCCTGGGAGTGCACCGTGAGGATGCGCAGGCGGCCCTTGAGGTCGGGGGCGTCCACGCCGATCTGACGGTCGAAACGTCCGGGGCGCAGCAGCGCCGGGTCGAGCACGTCGGGGCGGTTGGTCGCGGCGATCAGGATGATATTGGTGTTCTCGTCGAAGCCGTCCATCTCGACGAGCAGCTGGTTGAGCGTCTGCTCGCGCTCGTCGTTGCCGCCGCCCATGCCGGCGCCGCGCTGGCGGCCGACGGCGTCGATCTCGTCGACGAAGATGATCGCGGCCTCGTTCTGTTTGGCCTGTTCGAAGAGGTCGCGCACGCGGGAGGCGCCCACGCCGACGAACATCTCCACGAAATCCGACCCGGAGATCGAGTAGAACGGCACCCCGGCCTCGCCCGCGACGGCCTTGGCCAGCAGGGTCTTACCCGTGCCGGGAGGACCGTAGAGCAGCACGCCCTTGGGGATCTTGGCGCCCACCGAGGTGAATCGGGCGGGGTCCGTCAGGAATTCCTTGACTTCCTGAAGCTCCTCGACGGCCTCGTCCGCGCCCGCGACGTCGTGGAACTTGACGGTCGAGTTTTCCTTGTTGAACTTCTTGGCCTTCGATTTGCCGAAGCTCATGATCTGGCCGCCGCCACCGCCCATGCGGGAGAGCAGGAACCAGAAGAGCAGCATCACGATGAGGAACGGAACGATGAAGCCCAGCATCGAGGTGAACCAGTTGTTCTGGACGGGCTGGTCCGTGTAGCCCTTCAGCCCGGCATCGTCCATGGCCTTGACGACGTCGCCCGCACGCGGCTGGACGTAGTAGAACTCGACCTTCTTGCCGAGATCGCGATCGCCCTCGTGGTAGGAATCCTTGAGGGAAAGCTCAACCTTTTGGTCGCCGTCGTAGATCTTGGCCTCGTCGACCTTGTCGTCCTTGAGCAGCTCCATGCCGACGTTGGTGTCCACGCGGTTGCTGCTGGAGGAGGTCGAGACGAAGATCATGGGCAATAAGACCAAGAGCGCCAAGAAAATCCAGAAATAAGGTCCCTTGAGGATGCGTTCCCGCAGGGTCTTCTTCCGATTCGTATTCTGCTGAGCCAAGCTTTGTTCCTCCGCGTGAGGCGTTCACGGTCGCGATTTGATACTCGGAACAGGGTACCGCCGCAAGCTGAAGAGCGTTGGCCCTTCACCTCACAGCGGACACTGCACCGACGGCGTCGGTGGTCGCCGTCGGTCTAGGAGTAGACGTGGGGTGCGAGCGTACCGATGCAATCCAGGTTGCGGTACTGCTCGGCAAAGTCGAGGCCGTAACCGACCACGAATTCGGGGTCGATATCCCATCCGATGTAACGGACGGGGATATCGGTCTTGACCGACGTCGGCTTCCGCAGGAGCGCGCAGATTTCCACCGTGTTGGCGCCGCGCGATTCCAGGTTGGCCTTGAGCCACGACAGGGTGAGGCCCGAATCGATGATGTCCTCGACGATCAGCACGTCACGACCGTGCAGATCGGTATCGAGGTCCTTGAGGATCCGGACGACGCCGGAGGACTTGGTTCCGGAGCCGTAGGAGGACACCGCCATCCAGTCCATCGTGTAGTGCGCGTGCAGGGCCCGCGACAGGTCGGCCATGACCATGATCGCGCCCTTGAGCACGCCCACCAGGAGGACGTCCTTGTCCTCGTAGTCCTTGTCGATCTGAGCCGCGAGCTCGGAAATCTTTTCCTGAATCTCGTCCTTGGTGAAAAGAACGTGCTTCAGATCGTCCTTGACGTCCTGTGAATCCACTGCTGTCTCCTGCGTGAGTGTTGAAGTCTGTGGTCGTGCGCCGAGCGGAGGGGTCCGCCCGGACCGCGGCGGCACATGGTCACTCTACCTGTCCGTGTCCCGTGCACCTTATCGGCGTCACGTCTCGTCGCCCGGCCCTGAGGTCACGGCGAGAACGAGGGCCCCGTCGCGGGCATTGCCGCCGCGGCCGGGGCCGGACGGAAGCGGACGACGTCGCCACACGGCCACGTGGCCCGCGAGCTGAACCGGACCGGCCTTGCCGGAGGCCCCGAGCAACTCGTCGACGGCCCCGAGCCTCTCGAAGCTCGGAGACTCACCACCCGCGGCGACCACGGCCCGGGCGATGACGCGTCGGCGGAGCGCCCGATGCATCCGCCGGAGAGCGGGCATCGACAACCCCGAGACGGCGCGGCCGTGATCTTCCGGGACGGGCTGATAGGCACCCGGGCTCACCTGCGCCGCCGCGGCGGTGTCTTCCGCCAGCTCTTCCAAGAGTTCGGCGTCGGGCCCCAGGACGGCCGCGGTTCGGGCGAGGGCCTCGGCGATCCCCGGGCCCAGGTGTTCTTCCAGGTACGGAAGGATCTCGTGCCTGACCTGATTGCGGCGGTAGGCCCGGTCGTCGTTGGTGGGGTCGGCCCAAGCGGTGAGCCCTTCGGCCGCGCAGACCTCGTGAATCTCTTCGCGGCGCAACCCCAGGAAGGGCCGGAGCAACAAGGGCCCGTCGGAGCCTTCTCGCACGGGGCGGGCGGCCGGCATTCCCGCCAGGGACCGGGTGCCCGAGCCCCTGCTAAGCCCCAGCAGAACCGTTTCGGCCTGGTCGTTCAGGGTATGTCCGAGCAGAATCGCGGCGGCCCCGGCGCGGTGGGCTTCCCGCTCCAAGGCGTCGTACCGCGCGAGCCGGGCCGCCATCTCCGGGCCTAATCCCCCGCGGCGGACCTCGGCGGTCACGACCCGGACGGGTTCCAGCCCCAGGCCTCGGCATTGCTCGGCGGCCCGTTCGGCCTGCTCGGCGCTGCCTTCTTGCATCTGGTGATCGACGACGACCGCCCCAGCCCGCAGATCTCCGCGGCGGCCGAAGTGCGCGGCGATCGCGGCCAAGGCCAGCGAATCTGGTCCGCCGCTGCACGCGACGAGCACGAGCGGCCGGTCCTCGGGGCCGGGGGCCTCCGAACGCGTGCGCCTCGAGGCCTTTCCCGTGGGCGCCGCTGAGAATCCGGGCAGGTGGGATGAGAGGCACTCGACGACGTGGCGGCGCGCGGAACCGACCGCGGGATGAAGCCGGCCCGTCCGTCCCGACTGCGCCATTAGCGCCGGTCCCCCGGACGCGATTCCGGGCGGTCTCCCGGATGGTCGGCGGAATGCGAGGCGGAGGCCCCCGCCTCGCCGTGCAGGACCCGGTCGATCCAGAGGCCGGGGTTGTGGATCTCCAGTTCGGTCGGGAGGTTCTCGGGCCCCTCCCAGATGCGGTTGAACTTTTCCATTCCGTGGGCGTCCACGACGGCCTGCACGAAGCGTTGCCCGTCCCGGTACTGGCGCATCTTGACGTCGAGGCCCATCGCCTTGCGGATCATCGTGTCCATCGCGCCGCGGTTCTTGGCCCGGCCGTCGAAGCGCCGGCGAATGGTCTTGATCGAGGGGACGACGCTCGCGTCCACGGCGTCCATGACCACGTTGGCGTGGCCTTCCATGAGGCTCATGATGCCCGTCAGCCGGGAGAAGACGGCCGCGGATTCCTCGTCAAGGATCGCCGTCATGCGGTTCTTGGGCACGGGCCGCAGCGCCGGAACGCCATCCCCGGCCGACGGCTCTTCCTCCGCATCCGGCGACGGCGCCGAGCTCCCCCGACCCACGGCGTTTTTGGCGACCTCACTCGCGGCCTCGAGAAGGCGATTGACGAGTTCCTGCCCACCGCCGGAGACCGATTCCGGCAGGCGGGTCATGAGATCGAGCATGTGCTCGCGCAACCAGGGGGCCGCCGCGAATTGCACCCGGTGCGTCTGTTCGTGGAGGCACACCCACAGACGGAAGTCCTCGGGATCGAGGTTGAGCTCTTTCTCGATCATGATCATGTTCGGGGCGACGAGGAGCAGCCGACCGCCCGGCGCCCCGAAACCGCCCAGCGCCGCGAAGGGGTCGTACTGTCCCAGGACCTTGCTCGACATGAAGCCCAGCACGCCGCCCAGCTCGACGGCCGTGCCGACCTCCGCGACTTTCCGGTCCAGCTCGCCCATCTGCTCGAATCGGCTTTTCATTCCGGAGCGGATCAGGCGATTGAGGATGTGCGAGAAGGTCTGGGAATTCGCCCGGGACCACCCCGCCCGATCCACCACCAGGACCTGGGAGTCGTGAAGGTTCTCGGCGGCATCGAGCCCGGTGATCCGGTGAACGTGGTCCACCGAAGCGGTCGCGTGGTAGCGGATGGATTCGACGGCGCCGCGGACTTCCGCGGCGGACATCTTGGGCCCGGCCGGCGTGAGCCGCGCGGCCGTGGCGGCGGCGGCCTCCCACCTGATGATGTTGTCGCTCATGACCCCCACCTTGCCACATTCGCCCCGGCCGATTCGGCGTGACCGCGAGGCTCCTCGATGGGCGAAATACCGCCGCGTCAGGGGCCGGCGGGTTTTCCCGGAGGATCGTTGCGCGACAACGTCGCGGTCACCGTGGTTCCGGCCGGCCGGAGCACTTGTCGGGGCAGACCATCCGGCTCGACGATGACGATGCCGTGCGTGATCTTCATCGTGACCTGCATGGAATCCGGCCCGTGTTCCGTGTAATAGACGGGCTGATGGCTCGTGAGAATTTGGGCATAGGGCCGGTTGACGTCCTTGACCAGCAGGTCCGAGGTGAACCTGAAGGTCTGGGTTCCGCGCCACTGCCGGCCGGTGATCGTCCCGGGGCCGAAGGTCCCCGTGACGTCGGCACCCTGAAGCCCGGCCCGGTGAGCGTTGCCGCCGGCCGGCATGGCGGGGAAGGCATCGGACCGGCCGCCGACCCAGGTGATCGGCTCGTAGGGCGGATCGTTCGTGAAGGTCACGAGGTACTCCACCTCGACGGCGGCGCCCTGGGCGAGATAGGTCCGTCCGGGAAGCCACGAACCGTCGGAGGCCTTCGGCATCGACACGAAGAGCCCGGCCCCGCCGTAGCCGTCCAAGCCCCCGAATGTCACCGTGCCGCCCGGCGTGAAGGTTCCCGCGCCCCGCGCAACGAAGCCTCGCGGCGTCGCGTGGTCCCGCTCGGCGTAGGGAGCGGTCCCCGAGGGGTCCGCCGCCCGGCCCGCGAAGGAGGTGACCCCGAAAATCGTGTCGTAGGGGTCGTCCCACTGCGCGTCGGCGACCTGCACGAACAGCCCGACGTCCGCGGAAATGCCCTCCCGGGTCGACGCCGCCATCGCGGGGACCGTGGTGCTCGCCGCAATCAGCGGCACCGACCACGCGGCCGTCGTGATAATTCCCCTCCGCGACGGAAGAAAACGCTGGTCAGAACCACATTTCATAGTATTTACCCCCTGTCATTGACCCCTGGGATTCGGGGAATTTCCACCCATTCTTGACCACATCCCCCAATGGCCCGAGTGTTCTATTCTAATATCCATCGCCCAACGCGGTCGATATCGGTTTGTTTCACTAACTAATAAGAAAAGGAATTGCCGCATGATGCCTTCGAGAAACATCATGAAACACATTCTGACCTGGGGATTCTCCCTCGTCATTGTCTGCGCCGGACTATCCCCGGCGACCGCAGCGGGCCCTGGGGATAGCGATGGAGACGGCATTCCCGATGCGTGGGAGATCAACGGCTACGACGCCGACGGGGACGGCATCGTCGACGTGGACCTGCCGGCCATGGGAGCCTCCCCCTACCACAAAGATCTCTTCGTGGAGATGGACTATATGCCGGGCCTCCTGCCGTCGGCCTATGAGCTCGGGGTCATCGTGGACTCCTTCGCCCAACTGCCGATCGTCAATCCCGACGGGAATCGCGGGATCAACCTCCATCTCGACGCCGGGCCCGCACGGGGGCAGGCCTACGACCTCGGGGGTGGCAACGAGATCCCTCACAGCGATCTTCTCGGAGGCATTAACAGCGTGATGCAATTGCGGCGGACGGATTCCGATCCGGCCCGACGCGGCATTTTCCACTACATGGTGTGGGGAGATTCCTATCAGAATTCCTCGTCCTCGGGACTCGCCTGGTCGAGGGGAATGGAATTCATGGTGACCGTGGGTCCGCGATTCTGGGGTAAGGCTAGCCCGGGGGCCCGAGTCGGCTCATTCATTCACGAACTCGGACATAACTTGGGATTGGGTCACGGGGGCAGAGATGGCGTTAATGATAAGCCAAATTATTTCAGCGTGATGAATTATCGATATCAGGTGACCGGGGTCCCCCGACTGCATAACAGCAATTATTTCGGATATTCCACCCGCACCCTGCCGGCCCTGGACGAAAACGCCTTGGACGAGACCCGGGGTTTCGGCGCCGGCGCCGCCGGTTATGCCGTCGAGGACCCGCGGGACCGGTCGCGGCTGATTCCGGCCAACGGCCCGCTGGACCTGAACCACGACGGAAAGATCGCCACGACCCCGGTTTCGGCGGATCTCAACGGGGACGGAAGCCTCTCGACGTTGACCGCGATCAGCGACGCGCAGTCGTTATTCTTCCCTGCCGGCACCGGCCGCCGCGGGGTGGGCCCGGACGGTAACGCCCCGACCGTCGAGGAGAACGAACTGACGGCCGAGGACGCCCGCGCCCAGGGTGCGATCGACTGACCGACGGCCGCCGCGATCCGCGGTCCCGGGGGCGGCGCTCCTCGCGACGGCCGCTGTCCGGGGCCTCCTCCGAACGCGCGGCCCCGGACTCACAGCTGGGTCAGGGTCGCGACGGAGCTATCGAGCGCCGTCACGGCCGCCTTGGAATCCTTGACGTCGTTGACCACGAAGGAATAGGCGAGCAAACGTCCCTTGCTGGTCGTGGTGTACCCGGTCAACGAGTTCACGGTCAGCAGGGTACCCGTCTTGGCCCTGGCGTTTCCCTGCGCCGCAGTGGTTCCGTCTTCCTCGAAGCGCGCGGCCAGCGTCCCGGTCCCGCCGCCGACCGGGAGGGTTTCGGCCAGGTTGGAGGTCGCCGTGCGGGACTGCGTGGCCTTGGCGATCAGCTGGGACAGCGTGACCGGGGTGACGCGGTCGTCCGCGGAGAGGCCGCTGGAATCTTTCTGAGTGAGGCCCTGTGTCGAGATCCCGGCGTCGGTCAGCGAACTCTTGACAGTCGCGACGGCGCCGTCGATGGAGCCCTCGTTCCCCGCGGAGATCGCCGCGTTACGCCCCAGCACCTCGGCGAGGACATTATCGGAGTTCTCCATCATGTATCGGGCCTGTTCGAGCACGGTGGCCGACTCGACGGAGGCGACCCGCCGGGCCGAGTCCTGATCGGTCGCCGCGGGCGTGGTCGAGCCGGCGCTGAAGGCCAGCCCGTGCTCGGCCCCGGCCTTGTTGAGGGCGTCCACGTACGAGCTCAGGGCTTCGGCCCCGGCGTCCCGGGGGCGGTGCGAGACGTCTTCCCCATCCGACGGGCGCTGGGTGTGGTGGTCCCACAGGGCGATGGGCGAAATCCCCGTGGCGTATCCGCTCTTCACGTCCTCGGGTGCCCAGGCGGGGTTCACCGCGGGGCCCGTGTACATCGAGGCATCGAGATTGACCGGTAGCGTGCCCGTGACGCCGTCGGCCGCGAGCTTCGAGACGGTCTGATCGGCCAACGTTCCCAGACCGGCGTGGCCGAGCACCGAGCCGTCCTCCGAGGCGCCGTCCGCGAGCATCGTGTCGCCGCCGGCCACGAGGTTCAGAGACGAGGAGTCCTTGGACAGGTACGCGTCCGTCGAGTACCTCGCGTTGGGATCCGAGTGGCTCAGCAACGCGAATTCGGTCAGGAGCTTCATGTTCGAGGCGGGGGTCACGGGGTGCTCGGCGTCCTGCCCGTACAGGACCTCACCGCTCTTGACGTCCACCACCTGCGAGACCATGGTTCCCCCGTCGCCGAGCTTCTGCGCGGTCGCGGCCAGGGGGGCCTGCAGCTGATCCGCGGTCGGCTGGGGCGCGTCCTCCGGCAGGTCCTTAAGGGAGGAAGCCACCGTGGAGATCGAGGACATCGGCTTCGGCTGGTCGGTGCCCGAGAGCTGATCCCAGCGGCCGGTCGCGGTGGGCACGAGCCACGCCCCGATGCCGATGCATCCGGCGGCGAGAATCGCGGAGCCGACCCACCATCCCCGCGCGGATTTCCGGTTCGGGCGGTTCGGGCGGCGCGTGCTCATCGATCTCCTTCGTCAGGACGGGCGGTTCTCCCCCGCCGCTGTTCGGCCTGGGCAGTGACAATGATCTTCCACGAGTTTAGGCCCAACGCGGGACCGGGGTTTTTCCCAAAGTATGTGCCGGAGGATAGATTGTGAAGACGAAGGGCCGCATCGCCGGCCGAATCCGCCGCGGGTCCCCCGCGGAACCCACGTTCAAGGAGCACCATTCATGGAACTTGATGTCATGATCGAGATCCCGCAGGGATCCCGCGTTAAGTACGAAATCGACCACGAGACCGGGCGCCTGCACTTGGACCGCGTCCTGTTCACCTCGATGCAGTACCCGACCCACTACGGATACTTCGAGAACACCCTGGGCGAAGACGGCGATCCGCTGGACGCCATGGTTCTCATGGACGTCGACATCATTCCCGGTGTCATCGTCGAGGCCCGCCCGATCGGCGTCTTCAACATGACCGACGAGGCCGGTGGCGACGCCAAGGTCCTGTGCGTGCCGACCGACAAGCGCTACGACTCGATCCAGAGCCTCGACGACGTCGATGACTTCAAGAAGGGCGAGATCAAGCACTTCTTCGAGCGCTACAAGGATCTCGAGCCCGGCAAGTGGGTCAAGGGCGAAGGCTGGGACTCCAAGGAAGAGGCCGAGCGCCTGGTCACCGAGGCTCAGGAGCGCCTGAACAAGTAGTTCGCCGGCTCCTCACGGGCCCGCCCCGCGGCAAGACGCCGCGCGGCGGGCCCGTTCGCGTTCGGGGCTACTTCCCCAGGTATCCCAGGGCGGCGATCGTCTGCGCCTGGGTGCCGGTCTCAAGGGTCGGATGGATCACCGGGTAGAAGTACGGCGAGTGATTGGCGGGGATATCCTCCTGGATGCTGCCGTTCTGCGCGGACCGTTGGTACTCCTCGGCGTCGGCCCCGCCGAAGAACCAGTAACAGTACGGGACCCCGAATGCGTCTGGGATCTCGCTGAAGTCTTCCGAGGCCGTCGCCGGGGAGCCCTCCTGAACCGTTCCCTTCGCGAAACCACCGATCAAGGCCTTGCTCACGTGCTCGGTCACGGAGCGGTCGTTGTCGGTCAGCGGGAACTGGTCGTAGTACTCGAAATCGGGCTCCTCGGGAGAGCCGGCGGCCTCGCACTCTCCGCGCACGATCCGCTCGATCGAGGCGATCACGCGATCGCACACCTGCTCGTCGTAGGTCCGCAGGTTCAGCCGGAGCTCCGCCCGATCGGGAATGACGTTAGCCTGCTGCCCAGCCGAGAGCGATCCCACCGTCAGTACCGCGAAGGCCCCGGGCTCGACCTCGCGGGAGACCACGGTCTGAAGCCGCAGCACGATCGACGCGGCGAGCACGACCGGGTCCACGGACAGGTGCGGCATCGACCCGTGCGAGCCGCGACCGTGCACGGTGATCTTGAGGGAATCGGCCATCGAGAGCATGGGCCCCGAGCCGAGGAAAACCTGACCCGAGGGCTTCGGCATCACGTGCTGGCCGAGCACGACCTCCGGGCGCGGCACCTTTTCGACCAGGCCGTCGTCGATCATGGCGCGGGCGCCCCGGGAATTCTCCTCCGACGGTTGGAACAGCGCGATGTAGGTCCCCGCCCAAGCATCCCGGTTCTGGGACATCAACCGCACGGCCCCGAGCAGGCACGCGACGTGCATGTCGTGGCCGCACGCGTGCATCACGCCGTCGTTCTCGGAAGCGTATTCGAGGCCCGTTCGCTCGGCCACGGGCAGGGCATCGAAGTCCGCGCGGGACATGATGGTCGGTCCGTCACCGTTCTCGACGACGGCCACGACGCCGGTCTTCCCGATGACCCGCGGCGTAAGGCCAAGGTCGGTGAGTTCGCGTTGGATGACCTTGCTGGTGCGCTCCTCCTGCATTCCGAGCTCGGGGTGGCGGTGGAGGTCTTTGTAGAGTTCCTCTTGCCAATCGATCTGGTCCGCGAGTTGCGCCAGGACGTTCTCGGGCTGATCTCCCATGTGTTCCTCCCATTGATCATCGAGCGATCCGGGGCAAAGGGCCGGATCGGAGCACCGCGGGCCTAACCGGTCAGGGCCGCTCGGTACCCATCTTCCGCCTCTCGGCCGAACGGCACAAAGGTCACGGTCTCGATGGCCCGCCCCACCTGTCCGTCCATGTCCCGCACGGTCTCCACGGCGATCCGGGTCGCATCACTCATCGGCCACCCGTAGACCCCCGCCGAGATCGCGGGGAAAGCGATGCTCTTCGCGCCGAGCTCGGCCGCCGTCAGCAGGCACGTGCGGTAGCAGGAGGCCAGAATCGGGGCCTTTTGCGCGTATTTCTCCGGGGAGGACGCGTAGGTCGGACCGACGGTGTGGATGACCCAGCGGGCCGGCAGGTTCCCGGCGGTCGTCGCGGCGGCCTGGCCGGCCTCCAAACCGTCGGGGAATCGTGTCTGCCGAAGCCGGCGGCATTCCTCGAGGATCGTCGGCCCGCCGGCACGGTGTATCGCGCCGTCCACGCCCCCGCCTCCCAGAAGCGAGGAATTCGCGGCGTTGACGATGGCGTCGGCGCTGAATCGGGTGATGTCTCCGGGATGGATGTCGATCTGCATGCCTCCAGCCTAGGAGCCCGGCGCGGATACCGGAACGGTCAGGCGCTCAGCACCCGTTGGGCAAAGCCGCGGAGATAGTCGTTGAGTTCCCGGGCCGCGCGATCCCCCGCCTCCGGGTCCCGCGCCAGGATCGCCTCCAGCATCCGGCGGTGCAGGCCCGCCCCGGTCACGAGGTCCTCGGGGTCTCTCACGTGCGAGGTCCAGAACCGGCGCGAGAGATTCTGCAGGGGAATCATCGAGTCGACCAGGAAGTCGTTGTGCGCCGCCCCGTGCACGAGACGGTGGGTCTCGCGGACGGTCTCGGAGTAGCCGGCCAGCGTGAACTCCTCGGTCGCCAGCCGTCGGGCCATGGTCTGGATGGCCTCGCGTTCGGCGAGGGTCGCGCGATCGCAGGCGAGCCTCACGGCGAGGCCGTCGAGCTCGCGACGCAGCTCCAAGATCCGCATCTCGGTTTCGGCGCCGACGTCCGTGATGAGGATGCCGCGATTCGGGTGGATCTCGACCATGCGCTCCCTGGCGAGCCGGTGCACCGCTTCCCGCACCGGGGTCCGGCCGAGGCCGGTGTGCTCCATAAAGTCCGCCTCGGAGACAAAAGTCAGCGGTTCGATCTCACCGTGGATGATCATGTTTTCGATGCGTTCGTAGGCTCGATCGGTCAGGGATCGTGGGGCGGCGGTGCGCTCGGCGTGAGTCATGCGGCGTCCTTCCGGGCGGGGAATCGGTGGTCAGAAAAAAATTTTGGCGTGGAGGTTATATATACAACCGATATATCGGTAGAGTGTCCCACAACATAAGTGTCGCAGATCACTCGATCGGCGATATGACGAGGAGATGACACATGACCACCACGCCCGACATCGGCCCCAAGACCATGGAGATGCGGTCCATCGACTGGATTCCTCCCAAGGAACGGCACGGTTCCCCGCTGTCGCTGTTCTTCCTGTGGTTCGCGGCCAACAGCTCGATCACCGCGCTCGTGACGGGCGGGCTCTTCGTGATCCTCGGCAATTCCGCCCTATGGTCCATTCCCGCGATCATCATCGGCAACCTGATCGGCGGCTTCATCACCGCGCTCCACTCCGCCCAGGGCCCGCAGCTCGGTGTGCCGCAGATGATCCAGTCCCGCGCGCAATTCGGCTATTACGGGGCGATCCTGCCGCTGATCTTGGCACTGATCATCTACATCGGCTTCTACGCGACCGGCCTGGTGCTCGGCGGGCAGGCCCTGGCGACCCTCCTGCACGTGAGCGTGCGGTGGGGCGCGGTGATCTTCGCGGTCTTCTCCACGGTGCTCGCGATCGCCGGTTACAAGTGGATTCACAAGTTCTCCCACGTCGCGTCCGTGCTGAGCGGCCTGGTCTTCATCGTCCTGCTGGTCATCATTCTGGGCGGTCCCATGCGCCACGAGATCGCCTCGAGCAATGGTTTCGCCCTCGCGCCGTTCATCCTGGGCGTGTCCCTTTCGGCATCCTGGCAGCTGACCTTCGGCCCGTACATCGCCGACTACAGCCGGTACCTCCCCGAATCCACCTCGCAGCGCTCGACGATCGGCTGGACCTTCGGCGGCAGTTTCTTCGGGGCTTCCCTGGCCATGACGGTCGGGGCCTTCGCGGCGCACCTCGGCGGTGAAGCCTTCGGCGCCCACCAGGTCGGGTACCTGTCCGGGCTGGCGGGATCGTTCTTCTGGCTGGTGCTGCTGGCGGTCGTCGTCGGGAAGCTGACCGGCAATACGCTGAGCTCCTACGGCGGCTTCATGTCCCTGGCGACGATCGTCACCGCGATTGCCCGCCACGAGGTCATCAAGCCCAAGGCCCGCTCGATCTACGTGTTGATCATCTCGCTGCTGGCCGTGATCATCGCGTTGTTGGCATCGGACAACTTCGTCGCGGTCTTCACCGACTTCCTGCTGTTTTTGCTCTACTTCATGACGCCGTGGTCCTCGATCAACCTGGTGGACTATTACCTCGTGCGCCACAAGAAGTACGACGTCGACGCCCTGTTCCAGCGCAACGGCCCCTACGGAACCATCAACAAAGGAGCGTTCCTCGCTTACGGGCTGGGCGTGCTGATCCAGATTCCGTTCATGAATTCCGAGCTGTACGTGGGACCCATCGCCAACCTCTTCGGAGGCGCGGAGGTTGCCTGGATCATCGGCCTGGCGGTCTCCGGTGCGCTGTACCTCTACATCGCCAAACGCAACCAAGCCCGTGGGCTCAACCCCGCCGGCAAGCCCCTCACCCGCACCGAACCCACCACCGAAAGGGTCTCCTCGTGAAATACGATCCGAACGCAGCCACCAAGCCCCTGGACCATTCGCCGTTCAAGGCGCTCACGGTTCCGCGCCCGATCGGGTGGCTCTCCAGCGTCAGCGAGGACGGCGTCGAGAATATTGCGCCGTACAGCCAGTGGCAGAACCTGACCTTCGATCCGCCGATGGTCATGTTCGCCGCGAACCAGTACCCGGACGGGCGCCGCAAGGACACCGTGGTCAACGCGGAGAAGACCGGCTGGTTCGTGTGGAACATGGCCACGTGGGACCTCCGCGAGGCCGTGAACACCAGCGCGATGGTGTTGCCCTCCGAGGAGAGCGAATTCGACCGCCTCGACGTCACGCGCAGCTACGCGGACCTCTCCAACACCCCGATGGTCTCCGAGAGCCCGTTCCACTACGAGTGCAAGTACCTGACCACGCACCGCCTTCCGGGGAAGTCCAACGTCGGGACGATCGACGTGGTCTACGCGACCGTCGAGCGCATCCACCTGGATGAGCGGTTCCTGACCGACACCGGGCGCGTGGACATCGAGGCCGTGAAGCCGATCGCCCGCATGGGGTACTTCGACTACACGGTGGTCACGGACACCTTCGAGATGCGAGTCCCGGGGGCCGACGCCGACGCGCAGGCCGGGTTGGGCGGGCAACCGCGGTAACGCAGGTCGCGGGGTTCGGCGTCGGGACGCTCGGACAACTCGGAGAGGTTGGAGTAACATCTCGGGCTACATCAATGATTCGTCCTATGAGGTGCCGTCTCATGCCGCATACAACCCGTTTATCCGAGTCCGTGGTGACCACGGAGGTGTTCGACAAGCTACCGATCGTCCAGGAATCCACCACCTCGAGGGTTCTGGTCAATAACGCGCTTCTGCGCCAGGTGACATTTTCGATGGACGCCGGCCAGATTCTCACGGAGCACGCCTCCAGCCGGGCCGTCGTCGTCACGATTCTCGGCGGTCGCATGGTCTTCACGGTCTCCGGCACGGCTCACACGGTGACGGCGGGTGACTCGATCTTCCTGGCACCGAATGAACGGCACGCCGTGGAAGCCCTCGAGCCGTCCCGCATGTCGCTGACTTTGGTCCGCGCGGACGGCGGGGAGGAACGGTGAGCCGGGACCGGAAAGGATCGCGCAGCGGTCCGGAAGAGAAACGTCTCCAGGGGCATTGGCTGCTCGCCACGATGGGCAAGACCGTCCTGCGTCCCGGAGGCCTCGAGATGACCGAGGCCCTGCTGGAGCACGCGCGTCCGCTACCCGGCGAAACGGTGGTCGAGTTTGGTCCCGGCGTGGGCAGGACCGCGAGGTTATTGCTCGGAACGTCCCCCGCGCGGTACATCGGCGTCGACCCCAACCCGGAAGGGGCGCCCGCGCTCCGGAAGGTGTTGGCGGACTTTCCGCATGTCAGCACCCGTGTGGTGACCGCGGACGCCAAGTCCACCGGCCTCCCGGATGAAAGCGCGGACGTCGTGATCGGCGAGGCCATGCTGACCATGATGAACCCGCGGGACAAGGTCGCGATCATTGCCGAAGCGGCCCGGATCCTTAAGCCGGGCGGCCGCTACGTGGTCCACGAGATGGGGCTCGCGCCCGAAGACATCGACCCGGACACGGCCGCCGAGCTTCAGAAGGAGATTTCCCGGACGGTCAAGGTCGGCGCCAGGCCGTCGACGATGGACCAGTGGCGAGCCCTCCTCACGGAAGCTGGGTTCAGCATACGGTTCGCCCATCAGAATCCGATGAATCTGCTGGAGCCCCGGCGCGTACTCGCGGACGAGGGCCTCCTGGGCACAGCGCGCATCGCGAAGAACATGATCGTCAATCCCGCCGGCCGGCACAGGATGCTGACGATGCGGGCGGTCTTCCGGAAATACGGCGAGCACCTGTGCGGCGTCGGATTCGTCGCTACGGCATCGAAGGGATGAGGGGCTCAGGCCCGGAAAAGGCGCGGACGCGCGTCAATCCATGGAAATAAAGAATTAATTTGGTAACCATCGCACTGATTCCGAACCTATTTTGCATGGAATGTCTTACCCCGAAGCGGGCCTGAGATTCGCGATCCTGGTCACCTAAAGCACGACCTCATCGACCTAAAAATTGCCACTCCAATTGTTTGGCAATCCCATGGCCGCTGGATCTACAAGTGGATTTCGCAAGAAATCCGAGTTGATAACTTGAGAAATTTTATCGGGCCAGCTCGTCCCCGGGGAGGCCATCCGCAAGAGGTGAGCCATAACGGTAAGAGCGCCAAAGATTCTTTCGCTTTGCCCCTCAGGGAGGCCGTTAAACTCGCGCTGAGTCCGCAAGGCCACTGTCGGAGCCGGCGTGAACTTCTTGTTCCATAACCGACCATGGTGGGCACAAACATTTCGCACGACCGTAAGTTGTTCCATCCATCGAACCAACGGAGGAAGTGCTTTTACCTTGCGCTGTTGATTGAGCGATAGTTGACCAAGATCCGGGACTATCTCGAGCCCCTCGCTAATACATCGTTGATCACGCGCCGGGAGGCCTTCAAAGAGCCGGGAAACATCTGCAAAGTCTAGAACTTCAGCTAAGACCCAAAAAGGATATTTGTCCGCGTATTCATATTTGTAATGCTTTACAGACTCGTTAGTTCGAGCAGCAAGATCAATACGCTTTCTGGCAACTTTCATCCAATCCGAATGACAGAATTTTGGCCGAAACCTATCGTGCTCCAAGTAAGCGAGAGGTCCATTAACACACAGTAATTCACCCATACGAGTACGCATAGTAACCTCGATCCGCTCCATGCCATCATGAACCAAGGTGCGCAATTTTCTATCCGACTCGTAAAGATCAACAACGTCACGAAACCTTGCTCCCTGAACGAAATTGTCCGTTCGGATGTTCCGGGGATCCATCGATCTCGCCGGATACCAATATGCGGAAAGCCGATAGTAACTCACGTTGGAGAGCCACTGGAGAGCAAGGCCCTCATCAACAGACATACCACGACGCCTGAGCAATTCGACGTGTTGCTCGACCGTCAAGGACGGTTTAAGCGACCTAGCCAATTCGTGGTCCTCAGTGCCTAGAAAGAGATCCAGCCCACTCCCAACCGTAGTCGGGGCAGGCTGAACGGTTGAGGCGATAATATCACAAGTGCATACCGCCGTCCGCCTCTTGAGCCACTTATTGCATCCCCCAGTGCGTCGCCCGACCACCGACGAACGTCGCGGCCACCGGCATGTCCGCCAGGTTCCGCGCGGATTCCTCCGGCGTCGCCCCCGCGAACGGGTCGCGGTCCACGAGCACGACGTCGGCGGCGTCGCCCGTGCGGATCCGGTTGATTCCGTCCGTCGACGCGGCGAGCGCCTCCCGCGCCGTCAGGGACTGCTCGGGATGCCACGCCTCGCGGCCATCCGCCGAGCGATGAACGGCCGCCGCCATCGCGAGCCACGGGTCGAGCGGGGCCACCGGGGCGTCCGAGCCCATCGCGAGGGTCACCCCGCGGTCGCGCATGGTGCGCAAGGCGAAGCATCGCTCGGCGCGATCGGCCCATAACCGGTCCATGACGTCGCGGTCGTCGAGCAACTGCGCCGGTTGCACGCTTGCGGTCAGGCCGGCTCGGGCCAGACGATCGATATCCTCCCAGCGGATCACCTGGGCGTGCTCGATCGAGCCGCGCGCGCCCGTCTGCTCGAAGGCGTCGAGGGCCTCCCCGACGGCGGCATCGCCGAGGGCGTGCAGGGCCACATCCAGCCCCGAGCCCCTCGCCAGGCCCAAGAGCCTGCGCAGCTCCGGTGCGGGCACCGTCTGCACGCCGCGCGCATTCGTGAGGTCTGCGGCGTCCAGGTACGGGTCGCAACAGTGTGCGGTCCGGGTCCCGAGCGAGCCGTCGGAGATGATCTTGAGGGGTCCCATGCGCACCAGACCGTGCTCGTCCAGGGCGTCCCCGCTGGTCAGGCCGCGGGCCAGGACCTCATCCATCCGGTCGGGGTACACGCCGGTGCGGACCCGAAACGGGGCGGGCTCCCCCGCGAGCCGCTCGGGCCACACATCGTGATTCGCGGCAAATTCCAGGTCGACGATCCCCACCACGCCCCGGGCCGAGGCCGCCTGCATCGCGTCGCGGACCGCCGAGGCGGTATCCGGCACGTGCGGCTCGATCTTCGCGAACAGCGGGAACCAACGGTCTTCGTCGATGAGACCGTCGATTCCACTCACGCCCACCAGGGCCAGGGCCGCCGAATTCAGCCAGCCATTGTGCATATCCCCGCTGATCAGAATCGCGGGCCGGGCGCCTGTCACCGCGTCCAGTTCCGCGACGGTCGGCTGCCTGGGCCACACCGACGCGCGGTATCCGAAGCCGAAGATCACCGCCTCGTCCTCGGGATTCTCCAGCACAGCCTCCCCGACGATGCGGGTCACCGCGTCGGCCGTGGCCGTCCCGCGCAGGTCCAGGCGTGACCGGGAAACCGCCCACTGGTCGAAGTGCACGTGGGCGTCCCACAGGCCGGGGATCAGCCATCGCCCGTCGGCGTCGACGACCTCGTCCGAGGGGCGGGGCTCGATGCTCGGGCCGAGGTCCACGCGGCCGTCGGCGAGGCGCGCGTCCACGATGGCCCCGGTGGCGGCGTCGCGGACGTGGCGCAGGAGATAAGAGATCATGATCCCCCTTTTCTACCTCATGCGGCTTCCGACTCCACAGTCGAGGCGTCATCGGACATCCGCTCGACCAGATCCTTCGGCACGCCGAAGAAGTACGTCAGCAGGAATCCCGCGATGTAGGAGATCACGAGTCCGACGCCGTAGATAGCGATCGCCGAGCCGATGCCGTGATTGCCCGCCGCCAGCGGGAAGAGCGCCCAGCCGCTCGGCCCGATCGCCGTGGATCCCGTCGCGAACCCCAATTGGTTAAACAGGCCGATGAATCCGCCGCCGAAGGCGCCGCCAATGCACGCGGTGATGAACGGGCGTCCCATCGGCAGGGTCACGCCGTAGATCAGGGGCTCTCCGACGCCCAGGATGCCCGCCGGAAGGGCCGACTTGATGGTGTTGCGCAGGGCGTGGTTGTGGATGCGCAGATACACGGCCGCGGTGGCCCCGACCTGCCCTCCGCCGGCCATCGCGAGGATGGGCAACAACACCGTGTACCCCGCCTGCGCGATGAGCGTGGTGTGAATGGGAATGAGGGCCTGGTGCAGACCGAGCATCACGAGGGGCAGGAACAGCCCGGCCAGGACGAATCCGGCGAAGCCGCCGCCCGCGCCGAGCAACCAGGTGGCCGCCGCGCCGATTCCCGTGGAGATCCACCCGGCGACCGTCATGAGTGGGAAGAGCGTCAACGCGCCGGCGACGAGCACGGTCACGGTCGGCACGATCAGCATGGCCAGGGATTCCGGCGCCCACTTGCGGCACCATCGTTCGATGTAGGCCGCCAGGATCGCGGCGAACAGCGCGCCGATCACGCCGCCCTGCCCCGGAACCAGCTCGGTGCCCAGGATGGACACCTTGGCCACGCCCGCGAAGGGGATGATCGCGGCGACCGCCCCGCCCAGCACCGGCGTACCGCCGAATTCCTTGGCGGCGTTCATGCCCACGAAGACGGCGATCAGGGTCATGAATCCGCTGGAGATCGCCGTGAGCACGGGAACCACGCCGGTCGCCCACGGCCACGCCCCGTTGGCCGCGAAGTTCTGCAACACACCGCTGATGCCCGCGACGATGCCGCACGCGATCAGCGCCGGAATCAGCGGCAGGAAGATGTTGGCGATGCGGCCCAGGAAAGCTCGCACCGGGGAGGAGCGTTTGGCCTTCTGGGAGCTCTTCATGCGGGCGCCCAGGGCCTGAAGGTCGTCCGGGGAGGCAGCCCCTCCCGTGGCGGCCTCGGGCTCGCTCGCCCCGGTTGCCGCCGTGGCCTCGGTGCTGCCTTCCGCCTCCGGAGCCCCGGCGAGCGTCGTCTCGATGTCTCGGGCGACCGTGTCGACGATGCCCGGTCCCAGCACGACCTGCATCGTGGGTCCGGGCACCACCCCGAGGACCTCGTCGATGCCGCGCAGGGCCTCGACGTCGACCCGGGACTCATCCGCGACCGGAATGCGCAACCGGGTGATGCAGTTCTCCACACCGCCAATGTTTGCGGCGCCGCCGAGGCCGGCGATCACCTGCTGGGAAATGTGCTTCTCGTCGGCCATGACGACTCCTTTGTCCGTGTGCCGTGGTGTTTCTTCAGCCCTGGTGGGCGGTGCGATCGAGGGCGGTTCGTAGCACGCCCGCGTCTCGTGCCAGCTCGGTTTCGGCCCGTTCCGCCGAGAGATTGCCGAGGATCGACAGGATCGCGACCTTCGCGCTGCCGCCGGCGGCATCCACCGCGCGCTCGACGGTCTCGGCTTCGGCCCCGGTGACTTCGGCGACGATGCGTCGCACCCGCTCCCGAAGTTTGATGTTGGTCGACTGCACGTCGACCATGAGGTTTCCGTAGGTCTTCCCGAGCCGGACCATCGCGATGGTCGAGATCATGTTGAGCACGAGCTTCTGGGCGGTGCCAGACTTGAGACGTGTCGAACCCGCGACCAGCTCGGGGCCGACGACCACGTCGATCGGGTGCCGGGCGGCGGCCGCGAGCGCGGACCCGTCGTTGCACGCGATGGACCCGGTGGTCGCGCCGCGCTGGGCGGCTTCCCGCACGGCCCCGATCGCGTACGGGGTCCTCCCGGAGGCGGAAACCCCCACGACCGTGTCCTGAGGGCCGACGTCCAGGCCCGCGACGGCTCGGGCGCCGGCGGCGTCGTCGTCCTCGGCCCCCTCGATCGCAGACACCAACGCGTCCGGGCCACCGGCGATCAGGCCGACGACCTGGCCCGGCCGGGTGTTGAAGGTCGGCGGGCACTCGGAGGCGTCCAAGACCCCGAGCCGGCCCGCGGTTCCGGCGCCGGCGTAGATCAGCCGGCCCCCGACCCGCAGACCGGGCAGGGCGGCGTCGATCAGGGCCGCGATCTCCTCGGTGTGTTGCCCCACGGCGAGCGGAACCGTCGAGTCCTGCTGGTTCATCAGCCGGGCGAGTTCGTCGGTGGGCATCCTGTCGATGGCGGAAAACGTCGTGTTGACGGATTCGGTGGTGGGAATGTTCGGGTTTTGGCTCATGCCGAGGTCTCCTCCGGCGGAGCGTTCCGCCGCGATCGTGGTGTTCGCTTGAAAGCGAGGGCGTCCCGCGAGAGGGCCAGCGCGCGGGCGGATTCCTCCTCGCGAAGCTGGTAAACCATGGTGAACAATGCATCGACCACAAAAAGCTGACCCGAACGAGACGTGGTGGCGCCGATCCTCAAACCGGCTTCCCGAGGGGCGACGCTGATCAGCGCCCGTCCCGCTCCCCCGATGGCGCTGCGGGGCTGGGCCGTCAGGCCGACCGTCGCGGCTCCCGAGTTCGCGGCCAGGTCCATCGCGTCCACGACGTCGCGGGTGCGGCCCGAGACCGAAATGCCCACGAAAACGTCCTCGGGACCGAGCAGAACCGCGAAGGTCAGCGCGTCGTGGGCCTCCGCCGCCGCGTGGGCAACGAGTCCGATGCGGCTGAGCTTGGCGGCCAGATCCCGGGCGACCAAGCCAGAGGCCCCGATGCCGACCACCAGAATCCTGCGCGCCGAGGCCAAGGACTCCGCGACGTCCCGGACGACGGCGGCGTCCAGCGTTCTCTGCGTCTGGGCGATGGTCTCCCGCTCCGTCGCCGCGAGCTTGGCGATCACCGCTTCGGGGGAATCCCCCGCGGCCACTCCGGCCGGATAGGAGCCTTCCTCGGAGGCGCCCTCGGCCCGCCCGAGCGACGTCGCCAAGCGCGTGCGCAATTCGCGGTATCCGCGGCATCCCGCGGCCCGCGCCAGGCGGATCACGGAAGCGTCGCTCGTGCCGCTCTGCCGCGCGACCTCGGCGAGCGTCATGGGCATGGCACGCCCCGGGTCGGCGAGCAGGAAGTCCGCCACCGCGGCGGGGCCACGGTTCAGCGTCGGCGCCAGGACGCGCAGGGTCGAGAGGATATCCCCCTCTGTGAAGTTTTCCTTCTTATCGCTACACACAGTGTGGAGTTTTCCTCCATTTGTGAGTCACGTCAACCACTTCGCCATGCCGTAGTTTTAAGTTCGCACTCGTGATATTTCTATATATGGGCCAGCGGATACCCCAAGACCCCCACATCTAGTGCCCCGACCGGCCGTCGCGAAAGGAAGACAGTGTCCACTCACGCCGCGCTCTCCAAGCCTCCCCTCACGTTTACGGACCTCCCTCCGGAGAAATCTCCCCGACTCGTGTACTTCTCCAGCGCCTCGGAGAACACCCGTCGCCTCGTCGAGCGCCTCGGTGTTCGATCCGTTCGCATCCCCCTCAGGCCCAAACGCGACGGGATGATCCGCGTGAGCCGCCCCTACGTGCTGGTCGTCCCGAGCTACGGCGGAGGAGACCCCGCCAAGGCCGTGCCCCGGCAGGTCATCTCTTTCCTCAACGACCCCCAAAACCGGAGCTTCATCCGCGGCGTCATCACGGCCGGAAACACGAATTTCGGTGAGCACTACTGCATCGCCGGACCCGTGATCGCCCGCAAATGCGGCGTCCCGGAGCTATATCGCTTTGAGCTCCTGGGCAATCAGCACGACGTCGAAACCATCCAGCGCGGGCTCACGACCTTCTGGTCCGAGTCCGCGGACTGAGCCGCCACCCGTTCCACGACCCATCCCACCTCGAATCAGAAAGCCGATCATGACCTCGCTCCCCCAAAACCTTCCCCTCGACGACTTCTCCGCCACGCCGCCGTCGTTCCGCCACGACCCCACGGCGCGCCTGCGGCCCGTGAACTGGAATCGCATTCCGGACGAGAAGGACCGCGAGGTGTGGAACCGGCTGACCTCGAACTTCTGGCTCCCGGAAAAAGTGCCGCTCTCCAACGACCTGCCCGCCTGGAATCAGTTGTCGCGGCAAGAGCGCACGCTGACCATGCGGGTCTTCACGGGCCTGACCATGCTGGATACGGTTCAGGCAACGGTCGGCGAGATCAGCCAGATTCAGGACGCCCGGACCGAGCACGAGGAAGCGGTGTACACCAATATCGCGTTTATGCAGGCGGTGCACGCGCGGTCCTATTCGAGCGTCTTTTCGACCCTGACCAGTACGCCCGAGATCGACGCCGCCTACAGGTGGGCCGTGGGCAACGATCTGCTCCAAGAGCGGGCCAAAAAGGTTTTGGTGCACTATTACGGCGAGGATCCGCTCAAGCGTAAGGTCGCCTCGACCCTGCTCTCCTCGCTGCTTTTGTACGCCGGCTTCTACCTGCCGTTGCACTTCTCGGTGCGCGCCACCCTGACCAACACCGCGGATATGATCCGCCTGATCCTGCGGGATAAGGCCGTTCACGGCTATTACTCGGGGTACAAATTCCAGCGCGGCCTGGATCGCGCGTCGGAGTCTCGGCGGGAAGAGATCCGCGAGTTCACCTTCGGGCTCCTTGAGGAGCTCTACGACCTGGAGCTGAAGTACTCCGGGGAACTCTACGAGCCGCTCGGACTCATGGAGGACGTCGCGGTCTTCGTGTGCTACAACGCGAATAAGGCGCTGATGAATCTGGGGTATCCCGCACAATTCACGGCCGAGGAGACCGCCGTCAAACCCGAAATCCTGGCTGCCTTGGCCCCCGGCGCGGATGAGAATCACGATTTCTTCAGCGGCTCGGGATCGGCCTATGTGATCGGCAAGGCCGAGGAAACGGACGACTCCGACTGGGACTTCTAGCCCCGAGCGGCGCCCTTCGGCAGGCATCCGAGCCGCTCGGCCAGGTCACGCAGCGAACCGCCGATATCCACGGTCTGATCCCGGAGCCACTTCAGGCTCAGCCCCTCGGCCGTGGCCACGAGCGTGCGGATCACCACGGGATCGTCCGTGTTCAGCGCCCGCGAGACCACCGACATGACCGCGGCCTCGTGCTCGGCCATGAACTGTGCGGCGGGATGCTCGGGATCGGCCGCGGCCAGCGCCATATCTTCGAAAAGGCGCATGAGACCGGGCGTCTTGGTCATGTCCTGGAGGTAGTCCCAGACGAATTCCGGGTCATCGACGTTGTAGGACTCGCGGATCTTCTCATCCCTGGCCCGAAGAACCTCCACAAATAATTCGGACTTGGAACCGAAGTAGTGCAGCACGCCCGCCTCGGTGAGGTCGGCCTCGTCGGCGATCGCGTGCAACGTCGGGGGCTGAGCGGGGGTCATCCCATACAGGCGCAGGGCGCAATCGAGGATCTCCGCTCGTTTGGCCACGCCTTTGGAATATGAGTTTCGAGGGCCGCTGGTGCGCCGGGAATCGTTCTGTGCCATTTCAGAGACTTTAGCAAGATCGATTCCCGGCGTGACCAGGGGCTACTTCTCCGGTGGGCGTGGGGTGTCGCCCGATGTCGCCTCGCTGGGAGCCTCCCCCGAGGGATCCGCGACGTCGGCCTTGCCTTCCGTGCTCGCGGGACCGGCCGACACCGCCTCAGCGGGGACCGCACCGTCGGCCGACGCCGCCGGGGCCTCGGCGTCTTCCTCACGCCCCGGGGTACGCAGGTTCCACTTTCTGATCACGAACCGGAACAGGAAGTAGTAGATCACCGCATAGCCCAACCCGATGGGTATCAGCCAGATCGAGTCCTTCGATATCCCGAAGTTCAGCAAGTAGTCGATCAGGCCCGCGGAGAACCCGAATCCGGTGTGGATATCCAGGAAGTTGACCAAAGCCATCGAGGTGCCCATGAGGACCGCGTGGATCAGGTACAGGGGCCAAGCGATGAACATGAAGGAGAATTCGAGCGGCTCGGTGATCCCGGTCAGGAATGCGGTCAGGCCGGTCGAGAGCATGACGCCGCCGACGACCTTCTTCTGGCTCGGCTTGGCCTCCTGCCAAATGGCCAGGGCCGCGGCGGGAAGGCCGAACATCATGATCGGGAAGAACCCGGTCATGAAGATGCCGGCGCTCGGGTCGCCCGCAAAGAAGCGGTTGAGGTCGCCGTGGGCGCCGTTGTAGTCGCCGAGGATGAACCAGACGATCGAGTTGAGGATGTGATGCAAGCCGAAGGGGATCAACAAGCGGTTCAGGAAACCGTAGGCGCCGGCACCGACGACCGTATTGCTCGAGACCGCGTGGCCGACGGCCGAGAGCCCCTTGTCGAAGAACGGATACACCAGGGCCAGCACGACGCCCAGAACCAGGGCCGCGACCGAGGTCAGGATCGGGACGAGACGACGCCCACCGAAGAATCCGAGGAAGTCGGGCAGTTTGGTGCGATGGAAGCGCTGCCACAGCAGCGCGGAGGTCAGGCCGATCACGATGCCGCCGAGAACGCCGTAGTTAATCCCGTCCCCCTGGTCGCCCGAGGATACCGAGTTTCCGGACAGAACGATCGGAGACATGACCTTGAAGACGTTGGTCATCACCAAGTAGCCGACGACGGCCGCGAGCGCGGTGGAGCCGTCGCCCTTCTTGGCGAACCCGAAGGAGATGCCGACCGCGAAGAGCAGCGGGAGCCCGTCGAAGAGGGCCGAGCCGGCCGCCCCGATCACGTGCGCCGCGGTCTCGATCGAGGAGAACTGCCCGAGGAGATCGTCTTGGCCGAGACGTTGCAAGATGGCCGCGGCGGGCAGGGCGGCGATCGGGAGCATCAGGCTTCGGCCGAAACGTTGCAGGACCTTCATGGCCCGGCCGTCGCCCCTTTTCTTCGTCGGGGACACAGCGGGGGCTGCTTGGGAAGTCATGGTTACCTCGTTTGTCGGGAATCCGAGATCGGAGTGCGTTGGTGATGATGCGGCGTGGTGATACGCTCTGTACTACTGATTATAACCAGTGGTTCTGATCACTCTCTTAGACCCATCGGCAGTTGTCAAGACTTGAGGAGAATCCCATGTTGGATCCGAAGAACATTCTGGAAGCGCTCGGCGGCGCGGAGAACGTCGAGGACATCGAAGGCTGCATCACCCGGCTCCGCACCGAGGTCGGCGACTCCTCCCTGGTCAACCAGGAGGCGCTGAAGTCCATGGGCGCTCACGGCGTCGTGGTGTCGGGCAGCATGGTCCAGGTCGTCGTCGGCCCTCAGGCCGAGAACATCGCCGAAGATATCCAGGACCTGCTGTAGAACAGCGCCCATCGATGGTTCACAAACATGAACGGGTCAGGTCCCAGCTGCGACGGTACGCGCTGACCGAGCTGTCCCCGGGAGCCGCGATTCCCGGCGAGCGCCAGCTCGAAAAGGATTTCGGGGTCTCCCGGATCACGGTCCGCCGTGCCGTGGCGGATCTCGTGGCCGAGGGCGTCCTGATCCGTGTTCATGGCAAGGGAACCTTCGTTTCTCACGGGCGGGTTCGATCCGATCTGCATCTGGCGTCCTTCACCGAAGACATGAAACAGGCAGGGCTCGCCCCCTCGACGGTCGTGCTGGTCGCCGAAAACATGGTGCCCCCGTCCGAGGTCGCGACCTTCTTCGACCTCGGGGCGGGGGACACGACGCTGTGCATCAAGCGCCTGAGGTCGGCCAACGATGCCCCGGTCAGCGTCGACGAATCCTGGATGCGCCCGGAGCTGACGGATTACCTCCTGGCCCACGACCTCACCAAGTCCCTCTACGGCCACCTCGCGTCCACGGACTATCCGGTGAGCTCCGCGCGGCAGACCGTGGAGGCGGCGACCGTCGACCCCGAGATGGCGCGGGTCTTGGACATCGACAACCACGCCGCCGTCCTGCGGTTCTTCCGCCATACCTATTCCGTCAGGGACAGCGCGCCGATCCCGCTCGAATACTCGGTCTCGACCTACCGCTCGGATCGATACCAGCTCTCGATGCACCTTGAGCTCTCGCCCGATCCCTTGGAGGTCCACGGCGCCACCCCGACTCCTTAACTTGTCGGTCCCCACCCGTACCCTGGTTTCAACGCCCGGTACCGCGCCGGGCCGTCTCCCAGGAGGTGGCTGTGTTCTTCGTTGAGGCTCCGACGAGTGCGCCCGAGGGCTCCCCGAAAACCCTCATCTATTCGGCATCCGATCTGGTCCGCGCCGCCGAGTGCACGTGGGCCACCATGCACCTGCTGGACGAGAAACTCGGCGTGGTCCCCCGGCTGAATATTCCCGCGGATCCGATGCTCGAGCGCACCTCGCGCCTGGGCGACGAGCACGAAGCGGCCGTCCTGCGGCAGATGATTGAGCGTTTCGGGCGCTATGACCCCGAGAGCGGTCGCGGGGTCTACGAGATCGAACCGGCGCGAAACATGGATCGCCGGACGCTCGAGGCCAAGCATCGCGAATCACTCGACGCCCTACGGTCCGGGGCCGACGTGGTCTTCCAGGCATCCTTCTTCGATGGGAGGTTTCACGGCCGCTCCGACTTCCTGGTGAAGGGCCCCGATGGCCGCTACGCCGTCTACGACACCAAATTGGCCCGGCACACCAAGGTCACGGCGTTGCTCCAACTCGCCGCGTACGCCGATCAGCTGCAGGCCGAGGGAATTCCGGTCTCCCCCGAGGTAACCCTGATTCTCGGCAATCTGGAACGCGCGAGCTTTCCCGTCGCCGAGTTCATGGCCGTTTACCACGAGCGACGCGAGCGCTTCGAATCCCTCGCACGTGGCCGCATGAGCAATCCGTCGCCGCTGGACTGGTGGGACGAATCCGTGGCTCGCTGTGGTTCCTGCCCGCATTGCACCGTCGAGATCGAGGCCCACCAGGACGTCCTCCTCGTGGCCGGCATGTCTCGGATGCGTCGGGCAAGGCTCCGGGAACGGTATGGGGTCCGGACGCTTCAGGATCTCGCCCGTCTGGAGGGTTCATCTCTCCCCTCTTCCGTGCGCAAGGCGCGGGACCAAGCCGCGATGCAAGCGGGGCTGGCCGTGCCGGATCGTTCGGTCACCTATACCGCCAAGGACGGCGCACAGCACACCGTCTCTTACCTCGTCACCGATTCCGCGCCCCTCGCCCGCATCCCGCGTGCCGATCAGGGGGATATCTTCTTCGACTTCGAGGGGGACCCGCTGTGGCAGGACCCACAGGACTCGACCTGGGGCATCGAGTACCTTTTTGGACTCGTCGAGACCCCGGAGAGCGCGAATTCCGAGCCCCGTTTCGTGCCGTTCTGGGCGCATTCCCGTGCGGAGGAAAAGCAGGCCCTCGTGGATTTCCTGGCCTACGTACGCCAGCGCAGGGAACGCTTTCCCCGCATGAAGATCTATCACTACGCCAATTACGAAAAGCGTGCACTCCGCGGGCTAGCCGCACGCCACGGCGTCGGCGAGGAAGACGTGGACGATCTCCTGCGCCAGGAGGTTTTGGTGGATCTCTACGAGCCGGTCAGGGAGGCCCTGCGCATTTCCGAAGGCTCGTATTCCATCAAGAAGCTTGAACCGCTCTACATGGGAAAGAATCTTCGCAGCGGGGACGTCACCGACGCGGCGGCCTCCGTGGTCGCCTATTCGGAATATTGCACCGCCCGAGACACCGGCCACCCCGACCGGGCGCGTGAGATCCTTTCCGCGATCGGCGACTACAACGAGTACGACTGCCTCTCAACCCTCCGTCTTCGCGACTGGCTCCTCACGTTGGCCTCGCGCTCCGCGGACCGTGAACGAGCGGATCCACCCGCGCTTCCGGCCGTGGCGGCGGAGGTCCCGCTGGACGACGCGTCCGCCTCGCCCGTCGAGGCCTCGCTCGGTCACTTCGTCGAAACCGCTTCCCCGGAGACCACGGGCCTTGATCCCGAGGAGCACCGAGCGGTGGTTCGCGCGGTGGCCATGGTCGCGAGCGCCACCGGATACCATCGCCGGGAACGCAAGCAGTTCTGGTGGTCCCATTTCGATCGTCTCAGCGCACCGGTCTCGGACTGGGAAGATCAGCGGGACGTCGCGGTCGTGGAACGATTGGCGGTTGAGGAGGATTGGCACAAACCCTCCGCCCGCGGACGCGTGGAAAAGAGGGTTCTCGGTGGAACGGTGCGTCTGGCCGAGGGTTCGTCGTTACGCCCCGGAGACTCCGGCCTCTTCGCGATGTACGCGCCCCCGCTGCCGCCTTATCTGCGCCAGGCGGTCGACCAGGGGAGCCAGGAGGCGGATGGTCAGGGCCCCCACGGGGCCGTCGCCACGCGGGCCAGCGACGCTCGGCTGAGCATTGAGGAGATCGAACCCACCGGAACCCCCGGGCAATACCGGGTGCGCCTTCTCGAGTCACGCCCCCAAGCCGCCGACGCCTTCGATCAGCTTCCCATGGCGATCACTCCTCCCGCGCCGATCCGCACGGCCGCCCAAGAGGATTCCCTGCACGCGTTGGCCGAGGAGGTCGACGCCGCCCTGCCGGACCTTCCCCTGGGAGCGGGGCTGGATATCCTCGCTCGCCGACCGCCGCGGCTTCGGGACGGCGGCCCCCTACCCACGGTTGGAGCCTCGGGACTGGGCGATGGCGAAATTCCCATGGCCGACGCCATTCACTCGGCGGTGTCCCGATTGGACGAGTCGTACCTCGCCGTCCAGGGGCCTCCCGGAACGGGAAAGTCCTTCGTGGGATCGCATGTCATCGGACGGCTCGTGCGAGAAGGCTGGACGGTGGGAGTCGTCGCCCAGTCCCACGCCGTGGTCGAGAATCTGCTGAGGGGCTGCATCGCCAATGGCGGGGTCCCGGGCGAAGCCATCGCCAAGGCCAAAAGGTCCCGCGGCGCGGAGGATTCCGACCGACCGGCCGCACCGTGGCGTGAGATATCCCCGAAAGACATCCCAGCATTCTTCGAGGAAGCTTCCCAGGAATCGACCGGTCCTGCCGAAGGCCGCATCTACGGCGGAACCGCGTGGGACTTCGCGAATCAGGACAGGTTCTCCCCCGGATGCCTGGACCTCCTGGTGATCGACGAGGCCGGGCAGTATTCTCTCGCCAACATGCTCGCCGTATCGAGGGCGGCGCGAAACATGCTCCTCCTCGGTGACCCGCAACAGTTGCCGCAGGTGACCCAGGGAAGCCACCCTCAGCCGGTCGACGAGTCGGCCCTCGGCTGGTTGTCCGCCGGTCGGCATACCCTCCCGCCGGAATTCGGGTACTTCCTCGACTCTTCGTGGCGGATGCACCCGGAACTCTGCGGGCCCGTCTCGAGGCTCTCGTACCGTGGACGCCTCCGATCGGCACCGGCCGCATCCCGGCGCCATCTTCACGGCATACCGCCGGGCGTCTATCACCTGGACGTCGAGCACACGGGCAACGCGACCTCGTCCCCGGAAGAGGCCGAGGCCGTGGTCCGGCTGGCCGAACAGATCATCGGCACGCCGTGGACCCCTCGAGAGGGTGCCCCGGCGGTTCCGCTGGAACCACACGACATCCTGGTGGTCGCCGCTTACAACGCTCACGTGGAACTGATCGCCGAGGCCCTGGCCGACGCCGGGCTCGCGGGTCACGACCTTTCCGGAGTGCGCGTCGGAACCGTGGATAAATTTCAGGGCCAAGAGGCGCCGGTCGTCATCGTCTCGATGGCGGCCTCGTCGGCGGACGAGGTTCCCCGGGGAATGGATTTCCTCCTCTCCCCCAACCGATTAAACGTCGCGGTCTCGCGTGGGCAGTGGGCCGCCGTCGTCGTCAGCTCACCTCAACTGACGAACTTTTGGCCTGTCACGCCGGAATCGCTCGCGATCCTCGGAGGCTTCACGAGCCTTCGCCGGAACGCCCGTGCGTGGCACGAACTTCCGCTCTCAGGGAGCATGCAGGACAACGGAGGTGCGACCCGTGAATAATGATGGAGACCGTAGAAGAAGCCGAGAAGAGGAGGGGACGGTGAACATCAAGCCCAGTTACAAGGCCCGGACTCCTTATATCTTCCATTTTGAGGAGCAGACCGTGGTCCTGGGGGACCCGTCGTTCCTGAAGCCCATTGAGACCTACCTGTTGACCGCCGACCTCGCGACGCGAACCACCTATTGGGACCGCATCACCGCCGAACAAGAGGACTTCGATCCGGATCCCGAGCCGGAGGATATCAACAGCGTCGGGATCGAGGGCGACGAAGAAACCTTTTGGAGCGCCATCGAATCGGCGATTTTCCAGCAGACGGAATGGCCCGAAGGTGACGACGCCGTCGCCTACGCCCCGCACATCCCGGACTGGCTGGCCCAGGCGCAGTCGTGGTTCTTCGACCCCGTGTGCCCTCCTCTCGGCCCCGGCGGCCCCGGCGGCTGGATCCGCCGCCGCAATACCGCCGAGGGGCGAGGCTATCCGGTGGGCCTCTTCCAGCTCACCGAGGAGGACTCCTTCTGGGTTTTCGCCGCCGAGGACGACCTTCAGGACATCACCGATCTGTGCCGCACCCTGGGTCGTTTCCGGGTCGGCTTCGAACAGCTGACTCCCTACCTCGGCCCGGACGACGCCATCGGTTCGGTGGCCCTACCCATCGAATGCCGTCACGTATTGCTCGAAGAGCTCATGGTCAGGGGCGTGGACGTCGAGACGATGTTCTGGGACTAAGGTCAGCGACCGGCGAGAAATCCGCGTCCAGTAGGCGCAACGGCAGGGCCTCGTCGCACGGGTTAAGGCCGAGCGCCCGGGCGGGACGAGAAGTTGCCGCGATGATCGCCTCGTCCGGATCGATTCCAGCTGCGACGGCCGTGCGCACCGCCTGATCCACGGTCAGGGTTGATCCGGCAATCGCGCCCTGGGAACCGTCGGCGGTGACCAGTCGCGCGACGCCGGCCTCCACCCGAACGTCCAGACTCCCCAACCGGTAGTCGCCATCGGGTTGCCCCGTCGCGGACATCGCGTCGGTGACCAGGATGACCCGCTCGGGGGCGGAGCGGAAGAGCATCGAGACGACCTCGGGTGCCACGTGCACGCCGTCGGCGATCACCTCCAGGTACACGTGGCTGGATTCCATCGCCGCCACCACGGGGCCCGGCCGCCGGTGATGAATCCCGTTCATCGCGTTGAACGCGTGGGTCAAGACCGAGGCACCGGCGTCGAAGGCGGCTCGGGCCGTGTGGTAGTCGGCGTCCGTATGGCCCACGGCCACCCGCACGCCCCGGTCCACGAGGTACCGCGTCACGGCCAACCCCGGGTCTTCCTCAGGGGCGAGCGTGACCTGACGCAGGTGGCCCCCGCAGGCGTCGACCAAACGACGAGCCTCCTCCACGGAGGCCGGGTGCAAATAATCGGGGCGGTGTGCGCCCTTGTGGCTCGGCGAGATCCAGGGCCCCTCCGCGTGAATGCCCTCCAGACGCATGCCGTCCGGCACCACGTCACGGGCGTCGATCGCCTCGGCCAGACGCCGGCAGGAGGCCTCAAGATCGGGAATCGGGTTGGCCACCAAGGAGGCCACGGCGCGTCCCGTGCCGTGCTCCCCGTGGACCTCCAGCGCGCGCGGAAGGCATCCCGGGTCCTCGTAGGAAAATCCTCCGCCCCCGTGGCAATGAATGTCCGTGAACGGGAGGGCCAACCGCAGGCCGGAAGCATCCACCCAGCGTTCGGCGGTCAGGGCTTGTTCCGTGCCGTGAAACGTGTCATTGAGTCCACCGCGGATCGGAAGACCCGTCTCGTCCAGGAGGACCCACACGGTGTTCGCGCCGTCGGCGAGGGCGGATGCCGGTAGGTGGCCCAGCACCGGGTGGTCGTTCAGGGAACGCGTGGGGCGCGCCGAATGCAAGAGAGTTGTCATGACAAGTGATCCTTCGGGGTACGAATGACGGTCAGATCGAATCCATAGCGGTCTGCCCGATACGTGGTTTCGGTCTGCTCTACGGGGCGCCCCCGGCCATCGAAGGCGAGTCGGGCGACCCTCAAGGCCGCGGCCCCCACCGGCTGCAGGAGGTGTCCGGCCTCCTCGGCGGTCAGATTCACCGCCCGAATCGACTGATAGGCCGACTCCGCGCGGTGCCCGCACTCGATCAGGTGCTGATCGAGTGACGCGTGCGGATCGGGAAGCCGCCCGCCGAGCACGTCCAGCGGGAGATGGGCGATTTCCAACGCCATGGGTGCGCCGTCCGCCAAGCGCAACCGGTGCAATCGAACGATCTGCGACCCCACGGCGATGCTCAACTGTTCGGCCAGCCGCTCCGGCGCCGCGACGATATCGCAGCCCAAGGGAGTGCTATCCGGGGTGTGCCCGCGCTGCGACATATCCTGCGAGAAAGACGTCAGCCGCAAATCCTTGCGGATCAGGCTGGGATCGGCGAGGTAAGTCCCCGACCCCCGCACCGAGTAGAGCACGCCCTCGTCAATGAGTCGGGCGAGCGCACGACGCACCGTGGCTCGGCTCACCCCATAGGTCTTCTGAAGCTCCCGTTCGGTCGGGATCGCCTCGTGAAAATCGAGTCCGCTCAGGACATCGGCGCGAAGAGAATCGGCAAGTTCGAGGTATTTTGGCCGAGTGAGGGCCCCACCGGAACCGTCAGCCATGCTCATCACCTTCCCCATACTGGTACGAACCAAACATACACGGCACCCCGCTGAGAGGTGGTTGGTACGTACCAATTTGCCTTCATGGGTCTATGATGAAGACATGGAAATCATCGTTGCACCCACCCCGGAACACGTCGGCGAATTCGCCGCGGATCGTATCGCCAAGGTTCTTGCCTCGAATCCCGAGGCGGTCTTGGGCGTGGCGACCGGGTCCAGCCCGGTGCCCACCTATGAGGCCCTCGAACGACGCGTCGGCCAAGGCCTGGACCTCTCCCGCGCGAGCGCCTTCGCCCTCGACGAGTACGTCGGTCTTCCCCTCGGGCACCCCCAGAGCTACGCCGAGGTGATCCGTCGCGACGTCACCGAACGCCTCGGGATGGATCCCGACAAGGTGCATGTCCCGCACGGACACGCCTCGGATATCCCCGCCGCGTGCGAGGATTACGAGCGTGCGATCCGGGAGGCCGGCGGCGTCGACATTCAGTTGCTCGGCATCGGTGCCAACGGGCACATCGGCTTCAACGAGCCCAGCTCGTCCCTCGCCGGGCGAACACGGGTCAAGACGCTCACCCCGAAAACACGGGCCGACAACGCCCGGTTCTTCGACAACGATCTCTCACGGGTGCCCACGCACTGCCTCACTCAAGGAATCGGCACCATCCTGGACGCAAAGATCGCCCTGTTGGTTGCCAACGGCGAAGAAAAGGCGGCGGCGGTGGCCGCGATGGTCGAAGGTCCCGCCGGGGCCTTCTGCCCCGCCTCGGCGCTTCAGTGGCACCGTCGCGCGATCGTGGTGATCGACGAGGCCGCGGCCTCTCAGCTGACGCAGCGCGAATATTACGACTTCGTGCGCGATAACCGCCCGAGCTGGCAGCGCTGACGGCCCGCGGGGCCACGCATCGCCCCGCGATTCACGCCTCAGAAAACGCCACATCCGGCCGGTCCTGTACGGTCCGGCCGGATGTGGCGTCGTCGTCTGGGCAAAACTAGCCGAGAGCCTCGACAAACCATGACGTGATGCTCGTGGGATGCGTAATGGCGGTCCCGACGACCACGGCGTCCGCCCCGGCCTTCATGGCCTCGGCGGCCTGGGCGGGGGTATGGATCCGCCCTTCCGCGACGAGCATCCGACCCAGCCCGGTCCGAGAGATGGACTCGATGAGTTCCACATCGGGGCCGGGAGTCTTGTCTCTTTCGCCGGTGTATCCGGCCAGGGTGGTGCCGATCAGATCTGCCCCGGCCTCGACCGCCGCGACGGCGTCCTCCAGGGACCCGCAGTCCGCCATGACCCGTGCGCCGGTCTGTTCGTGCACGGCCTCGATGGTCTCGCGGAGGGTTCGGCCGTCCGGTCGCGGGCGCCGGGTCCCGTCCAAGGCCACGATGTGGGCGCCGGCCTGCGCCACTGCGAGCGCGTGGTGCAGCGTCGGGGTGATGAAGACCCCCTCGTGTCCGTCCTTGAAAAGACCGATGACCGGGACCTCCACCGCCGAGCGAGCGAACTGGATGTCGGCGATGCCCTGCACGCGAACTGCGGCCGCCCCGCCGGCAACCGCCGCCTGCGCGACCTGAGCCATCGTGCGTGGGTCCCTCATCGCCTCCCCGGGATAGGCCTGGGCCGAGACGATCAGCCGTCCGGTGAGCGATTCGAGTTCACTATCGGTGAGAAGCATGGCAGGATCCATTTCCGCCCGATCGACCTCGCGGTTCGAACGGGCCTCGTGTCTAGTGGTGGGTGTCGGCCGGGTTGTCATCGGCCCAGGCGAGCGAGGCGGCTCCGAGGAGCGCGGCCAACCCACCCGAAGAGGCGGGCGCCGGGACCGTCTCTATTCCGGGGAGACGCACGTGCTCATAGACGCGGAGCATGGGTTCCCACCACAGCGGACCGGAATCGGCCAGACCGCCCGAGAGCACCAACCGGTCCGGATCGATCGCGTTGACCAGCCCCGCCAGGAAGGATCCGGCGATCTCCGCGGAAACCCTGATCACGCGCTGCGCGGTGGGATCGTCGGCGGCCTGCTCGAAGAGGTCACGAGTCGTGGCGACTTCTCGGGCCCCTCCGGCCGTGCGGTACGCGCCGGGTAGCGAGACGCCACCGCACGCGTCCTCCAAGATGAGGTGCTCGGGATCCTCCGCCGTGGGGGCGAAGATCTCGATCTCCGGATGATGCGGGGCCGGCATCATCCCCACGTGACCGGCCACGAAGTGCCGTCCGACCTGGGGTTTGCCGTCGATCAGCACGGCGCCGCCGACTCCGGTCCCGAAGGCCACGAGGATCGTCGTCCCCGAGGCGTCTTCACCGTTGTTGAGGCGGAACATGTGCTCACCCAGCCCGTGGGCGTGGACGTCGTTGACGGGTCGAACCGTGCGGATGGGTCGTCCCGGAACGTCGGCGAGCCTCGCGGCGAGCTCGTCGGCCAGGAGCGTCCCGGCCCAGCCGGAGATGTTCGGCGTCGCCGAGACGACCTGCCCGGTATTCGGGTTGATCACCCCGGCCGACCCGATGCCGAGGATCGGGCGCACCTCGATGCCCTGGGCCGCTGCCTTCTCCAAGAGCTGGCGAGAAACCGAGGCGGCCGTCGCGAGCACCGCCTCGGGGCCTTGGGCCGCCGGAGTCGGTTCCGCCGCCCTGTCGAGGATTTCTCCCGTGGAGGTGACGAGCGCGCCGGCGGTTTTGGTTCCGCCGAGGTCCAGGGCGACCGCAGCACGGGTCATAGAAGTCCGTTCCTTTCCAAGATCTTTCGGATGGATGCCACGGCCTTGTCGTCGAGGGACGCCATGGGGCGGGACATCGCGTTCGATTCCATCATGCCAAGCTCCACGAGGGCTGACTTGAAGGCCCCGAGCCCGGCGGCCCCGCCGGATACCTTGGCGGCGTCGGCGCAGGTCACGATCGTGAACAGATCGGCCAGGCGGTCCTGTTCGCGGCGGGCGGCCTCCCAGTCGCCGGCCTTGGCGGCCTCGTAGAGCCGCACGTATCCGGCCGGGTCAACGTTGCCGAGCCCGGGGACCAGGCCGTCGGCGCCGGAGAGCATCGCGCCGTCGCAGACGACCTCGTGACCGGTGAACAAGGAGAAATTCTCGAGGTCGCGGGTCGCGAGGCGCAGCTGGCGGAAGGAGACGTCGTCGTTCGAGGAGTCCTTGACGCCCACGATGGTGCCTTCCTGGGCCAGCTCGGCGAGCACGTCCACGCTCAACGGGATGTGGGTGCGCACCGGCACGTTGTAGGCAAACACCGGAACGTCCACGGCCTCGCGGACGCACCGGAAGTGGTCCAAGATTTCGGTGCGATCGGTGATGACGTAGTACGGGCTGGACACGACCACGGCATCCGCACCGAAATCGGTCATTCGCCGGGCTTCGTCGGCCACGCGAACCGCGGTCTGGTCGTTCGCCCCGACGATCACCGGAACCGAGCCGTTGGCGTACTCGGCCGTCAGCTCGACGACCTCGCGTCGCTCGTCATTACTCATGTACGGGGTTTCCGCGGAGGAACCCAGCATGAACAGGCCGTGGACGCCCCCATCCAGCAGGTGGCGAATCACCCGCTGCAGACCCTCGCGGTCAATCGCGCCCTCGGCGGTGCGGGGCGTGATGACCGGCGGGATGACTCCGTGAAAGGCGGGCTGTGCTGACATCGAAAGGATTCTCCTTGCGTTGGGGATGCGTTGCGCGGGGACGAAGTTCCCTCCCCGCGTGATGATTCGGACCGTGAAGGGCCGAAGGCTAGGTGGTGTGCAGAAGGCTCGGGGCCGCCCGCAGCAGAGATCGCGTGTAGTCCGTGGTGGGGTTGGTCAACACCTCGGCGGCCGGGCCCTGTTCCACGGCCTTACCTCCGGTCATGACCAGGATGTCGTCGGAGATGTGGCGGACCGTCTGGATGTCGTGGGAGATGAAGACCATTCCGAGATCCAATTCCTCCTTGAGGTCGATCAGGAGGTTCAGGACCTGCGCCCGGACGGAGACGTCCAGGGCGCTGGTGGGCTCGTCGGCGACGATCACTTCGGGTTTCAGGGCCAAGGCACGGGCGATGGCCACGCGCTGGCGCTGACCTCCCGAGAGCTGCGCCGGGACGGCTTCGGCCGCGGATCCGGGGAGACCGACCAGGTCCAGCAGTCCCCGCACTCGCTTCGACCGGTCCGCAGTGGAGCCCATCGCGTGCACATCCATGGGGTCACGGATGATGTCGTGGGTTGTCATCCGGGGATTCAGTGCGGTCGAGGCGTTTTGGAAGATCATCGTGATCGCCTTGCCGAACTCCTTGTGTGCCGCCGGGGTGGTCCCGACTCGCTGGCCGCGATACAGCAGTTCGCCGCCGGTCGGTTCCTGGAGACCCACGATCACGTTGGCGAGCGTCGTCTTCCCGGAGCCGGACTCCCCGACCACGCCAACCGTGCGCCCCTTCCGCACCGAGACGGAAATTCCGTCGACGGCCTTGACGACGTTGCGTCGGAAGAGGGCGCCGGTTCGCGTGGTGAAGTGGACCCGCAGGTCCTTGAGTTCCAGCACGGGGGTTTCTACCTGAGATGCCGCGGTGCTCATGATTCGACTCCTTGAACGATATGAACCTTGGCCTCGCCCGACGTCGGGGCGTTGGTGGCCCAGTAATGGTCCCGGTCACCGACCCGCTCGAGCCGCAGCGTCGCGTTCGGGTCAGCGTCCGGCCGCTGCGAGCGCGGCGCGAACCGGTCGCCCGAGGCAAAGTCCGTGGGGCTCGGGACGGTTCCGGGAATCTGGTAGAGCCTTTCCGCCGACGATTCGATGGACAACACGGCGCCGAGGAGGCCCTGCGTGTATTCGTGCCGGGGGTCGGAGAGGACGTCACGGGTGGTTCCCATCTCGACCACCTGACCGGCGTACAGCACGGTGACGCGATGCGAGAGAGAACCGACCAGCGCGAGGTCGTGGCTGACGAAGATCATCGCGAAGCCGAGCTTCTTCTGAAGGTCCAGGAGCAGGTCCACGACCTGTCGCTGCACCGTCACGTCGAGCGCGGTGGTTGGCTCATCCGCGACCACGAGCTTCGGCGAGCGGGACAGGGCCATCGCGATGAGGACGCGCTGACGCTGACCGCCCGAGAGCTCGTGCGGATAGCTGGCCAGCGTTCGCTCCGGGTCGAGGTTGACCAGACGGAGCAGCTCCTCCGGGGTGGTGCGTCCGCCGCGGCGGGTCAACTGCCGCATCTGGTCCTTGATGAGCATGGACGGGTTCAGGGACGACAGCGCGTCCTGATAGACCATCGCGATCTGCTCGCCGCGCAAGCCCGCGAAGGTCTGGTCGAGGGCCCGGCTACCCGGTGCGCTCGGCACGAGTTCCCGGCCGTTGAACAGGATAGATCCGGTCACGCGGGCGTTCGGCGCCTGGAGCCCCATGATCGCCAACGAGGTGATGGACTTTCCGGACCCCGACTCGCCCACCAGTCCCATGGTCTCGCCGTGCGCGACCGTGAAGCTGACGTTGCTGACCACCTCGGTCTCGCCGTAGCGGTCGGGGAACGCGATGGAGAGGTTCTTGACCTCGAGCAGGGGTGTGGCCTCGGGATCCGGCATGAAACGGTCGCTTCGGGACCGTTCCGCCCGGGAGAGGGCCGCCAGCTGCTCCCCGAGGAGGCTGCGCGCGCCGGGAGGTACCGTCTGAATATTCGAGGTCGGGATGTCGCTGTTGGCGTGCTGCATCTGCAGGGCTTCGGTGTTGGGGTGCGATTCCGCAGTGGGCTCGCCGCGGTCCTCCGAGGAGGTCGCGTTGCTCCTCAACTTGGGATTGGCCATCGCATCGGTCATGCCCTCGGAGAGAACGTTGAGGGCGAGCACGGTCAGCAGGATCGTGATACCGGCGAAGGTCGTGGCCCACCAGGCTCCGGCCAACACCACGTTGCGGCCGTAGGAGATGACGTTGCCCCAGCTGGGATCCGGGTCTTGAATGCCCGCGCCCAGGAAGGAGAGGGAGGCTTCGAAGATGATCGCGTCGGCGACCATGACGGTCGCGAAGACGAGAACCGGCGCCGCGCAGTTGCGCACCACGTGCTTGACGAGGATGAACGCGCGGCGTGCGCCGATGATGCGCTCGGCCCGCACGTAATCCTCGTTCCACTGGGTCAGCACGTTCGCCCGCACCACGCGTGCCAGCTGCGGGGTGTAGATGATCGCGATCGCGACGATGATCACCGGAATCGAGTTGCCCAGGGTCGAGAGCAACATGGCCGCCAGGGCGATGCCCGGGAAGGCCATGATGACGTCCATGACGCGCATCGTGGTCTCGTTGACCCAGCGGCGTCCCGTCGCGGCCAGCGACCCGATGATTCCGCCAAGGATCAGGGCCAAAATCACCGATCCGAGACCGATGAGCAGCGAGCTCCGCGCGCCGTAGAGCATCCTCGACAGGATGTCCCGGTTCAGCCGGTCGGTGCCGAACCAGTGCTGCGCGCTCGGGGCGGCCGGCATCCCGGACCCCGTGGCGAGCGGATCGTACGGCGCGATCAGCGGCGCAAAGATCGCGGCGAGGGCGATGAGTATGAGGAATACCGTGGCCACTTTGGAGCCCCAAGGCATCCTGCGGAAGCGAATCCCCGGTTGTGAGAGACGATCGGCGAGCTTGTATCTCATGGTCACACCGTCCTAATGCGCGGGTTGATGAGCAGGTACAGAAGGTCGACGACGATGTTGACCAGAACGAACGTCACGGCGATGGTGATGACCACGCCCTGCACCAGGTTGACGTCCTTATTGGTGATGCCGTTGAGGATCAGCTGACCCATGCCGGGCATCGAGAAGATCATTTCGATGACCACGGCACCTCCGAGGAGGTATCCGATGCGCAGGCCCAGCACGGTGATCGGGGTGACCAGCGCGTTGCGGAGCACGTTGGTCCGCAGCACTTCGCCGCGCGGAACGCCGTTGCCGATCGCGGTGCGCACGTAGTCTTTGTCGAGCTCCTCGACCATCGAGGTTCGCACCACTCGGATCAGGGACGCGCACACGGGAATCGCCAGAGCCACGGCCGGCATGATCATGGACGCGGCATACTTTCCGGGGTCGTCGAAGAACGAGGTGTAGCCGCCGGACGGCAGGATCCTCCAACCGACCGCGAACCACTGGATCAGCAGGATGCCGAGCCAGAACGACGGGGTCGCGACCGCGGCGATCGACACGACGCGGATCACCTGGTCGGGCCACCGATGACGCCACAACGCGGCGACGATGCCGAGCACCAGGGATACCACGGCGGCGATCAAGACCCCCCAGAAGGTCAGCTGCAACGTCACCGGGAAGGCGCCGGCGATCATCGCCGAGATCGGCGACTCCGGCGGCGTCGTGGTCCCGAAGTTGAGCGTCAGCAGCCGTCCCAGGAACGAGAGGTACTGGACCACGAGCGGATCGTTCAGCCCGTGGGACTCGCGATACGCTTCGCGAGCCTCGGGGGTCGAGTTCTCGCCCAGAGCGGCCGTGGCCTGATCCCCGGGGGCGAATTGCAGAACGATGAACACCAACAGAGTGATGCCCAAAATCATGAAGGGCAGTGCGATGAGCCGCCGCCCCAATAATCTCAGAATATTCCCCACGAGTTATGCTCCTAGGTTCGCGAGCGGGAAGGACAAGGTGGTCATGCTCGCTCCACTCCCAGGAACGAGAGGCCGGTGGTCGGCAGGGGCTGGAAGCCCTTGAGTTCGTTGCCGTGCCAGGCGGTCGGAAGCTTCCGGTGGAAGAGCGGGTACAGCGGGACCTGTTCGGCGATGATGTCGATCGCCTGGCTCCAGTACTTCTTGGCTTCGTCGTGGTCGGTGGTGCCGACCGCGCGGTCCATGAGCTCCACGGTCCGGGTGTGCTCGGGGCTTCCCGCCCAGTGATAGCGCTTGTCCGCCCAGCCCTTTCCCCGGTACCACCAGGAAAGGAGGAGATCGAGATCGTTGCCGAACACGGACGGGTCGCCCGGGGCCACGCAGACCTCGTATTGGCCCGTATCGATGTTTTGCGCGTACAGGGCGCCCGACTGCATGACCTTCAGGCCCGCGGTCACGCCGGGGATCGCGTTCCACGATTCGAGGATCACCGGCATGACGTCCTTGACCCACGAGGTGTCCGTGGCCATCACGGTGAAGTCCAGGGAGTCCACGCCCGCGGCCTTCAGCAGTTGCACGGCCTTGTCGGGGTCGTAGTCGTAGACGGTGCTGGCGCGCATGTAGTCCGGGTGTTCTGGCTGCATGTAGGACGTCGCCGCCGTGCCGTTTCCGAGCAGGCCCCGGTCGATGACCCTCTGGGTGTCCAGTCCGTAATGCAACGCCTGACGCACCTGGACCTTGTCGAACGGCGGCTTCTGCAGGTTGAACATCGCGAAGAGCAGACCGAAGGAGGCGACCTTCTTCAGATCCGAACGCTGAGAGAGCCACTCGGAGTCCAGATAGGGGACGTCCTCGATCGCCTGCACGCGGTCGGAGTCCTGGGCCGTCACGCGGGCGGCGGAGTCCGAGAGCAGGAACCACGTCATCTCGTCCACGCTCGCCGGATACGGACCGTTGTAGGCGTCGAACTTGGTGAATTCGATGCGGTTATCCTTCAGGGCCCGGACAAAGGTGTAGGGGCCCGAACCGATCGGGTGAGCGTCGAAGCCCTTCGGGTCTTTTTCGACCTCGGCCCGCGGCACGATCTTGACGCAGGACAGGCGTTCCAGGAAGACCGCGAAGGGCTGCTTCAGGTGGAAGCGCACTCCGCGATCCCCGCGAGGTTCCACGCTGTCGATAAACGAGATGAACTGGAACAACGCCGACTTGTTCTTGGGATCCAGGACCCGCTGGAAGGAGTAGACGACGTCGTCCACGGTCACCGGTGCGTCGTTCTGGAACTTCGCACCCGAACGCAATTCGACGTCGTAGGTCGTGGGATCCACCTGAGTCGGCATCTTGGCCGCAAGGGCCAGATACGGCTCGCGGGTCGCCGGGTGCAGGTCCACGAGAGACTCGAAGACGTGCAGGTTGACCGCCATCGGCGTCGCGCCGGTGGTGATCATGGGGTCGAACCCGGTGGACAACGTATAAGAGATACCGGCTTCGATGCGCCGCTTGGTCGGGGCGCCCTCTGCCGAGCAGGCCGAGAGTCCGGCGGTGAAGGCCAGGGCGGCACTCAGGCCGCCGGCCGTCTTCAAAAAACCTCTCCGCGAGAAGCGGTGAGGGGTCATCGACTGCGTCGTCGAGAACTGGGGCTTCATGTGGGCCTCCGCCACGTCGGATGTAGGATGTCCTATGCTTGATGCTTCAATGTAGTAAGAGCGCGAGATGTTGTCAACATCACTCTGTTTACACTTCTCACGCTGGAAAGCCGCGGCGCCATGCACAATGAATACGACGAACACGACGACGAGCGGGGGCACATGGGCGGCGAGAGAAGAGTCCCGAAGAAGCGGGCTGGCGCGACGGAACGCATGCACGAACTCCAACAGGACATCATGGCGATCATCCTCGACCGAGGGCTGGCCCCCGGCGACCCGATGCCCACGGAGTACGAGCTGGTCGACGAGCTCGGCGTCGGCCGCAATACGGTGCGCGAATCGCTCAAGGTCCTCCAGTCCATGGGGATCGTCGAGGTGCGGCACGGCTACGGGATGTTCGTCGGCCACAAGAACCTGCGGGCCCTGGCCCTGGGCTTGGAGTTCCACGCCCGCATGTCCCTCCACCGCGAGGGCAAGGAAGCCCTGGACGTCATCGAGGTGCGCCAAGCCCTCGAGTCAACGCTCATCGGGCCCGCAATGGACGCGATGACGCCGGAGGATCACGCATCCCTGGAGGAGTGCGTGGCCGGCATGGAGCGGGCGGCACACGACGGCACGATGAGCGCCGAGCTGGACCACGAGTTCCACCGGCTCCTCTTCGGACCCCTCGCCAACGATCTCCTCACGCGCCTGCTGGAGGTCTTCTGGTCGGTCTACGACAGGATCCGCGACAGCGTCGGCCAGTCCGCGCCCGTGGCTCTCCAGAATGCCAAGATGCACCGCGACATCCTGAACGCCGTTCTGGCCGGGCACAAGGAATTGGCCTCGCAACTTTTGGGCTCCCACTTCGATGCCCTGCGGGAGTCCATCCGGCGGGCGACCAGCTAGGCCCGAGGGTGCGCTTCCCGGTGAACCGGCGCCCTCCAGGCATAATGGTCGACTATGTACGCCCTCTTCATCGCCTCCCCCGAGGCTCCCGGCCTCGGTGAACGCCTCGCGGCCCTGCCCGGCGCCGCCGAGATGATCAAGGCAGACCTCGGCGGCGGCACGGGAAAAATCGGGGCGTCGTACGAACGCCCGAACCCGGCCGTCGACGCCGCCCTTAACGGGCTCCGCTCGTCCGGCGTCACCGTGGGGCTAGGCGCCTGCCCGTCGGAGCTCGACGACGCGGCGGAGGTCGCCCTCTCCTACGCCCGGGCGGCGGCGGAACGCTGTTCACCGCGACCGGAAACGGGACATGCCACGGTGAGGAACATTGCCGTCGAGGGGCCGGACCCGACCCTGGCGGACGCCGCCACGAGCTTGGCCCGCCTGATATCCCGTCTCATCTGCGCCCGGACCGAGGCGGAATGGCGAGTCGTCGACCTGCTGGTGCCCGGCGTTCGGGGCCAGCACGGCGCGATCGCGCAGGCCCTGGATGTGTCCCCACAGGCGGTCAGCAAGGCGCTGATTCGCACCGGGTGGCACGAACAGGCCGAGGGGGTCGCGGCGCTGACGGAGTTGCTCCGCCGGCAGACCGCATAGCCATCAAGCCCCACCACCGAATGTGACGAACTGTTTCAAAAGTGAACTGTGTTCCGTTTCACCACATCACGTCCGGGATCGATCAATAGCGACGCGTGGTAACCGGCGAAAATCGAAAAATCCGTTGACCTCCCCACCCTCCCGGAATACTTTTACCTCATAGTTTTGAGGACCCGGGAGGATCAATGGAGATCAAATCTTTGACCGCCACCAGCTCCCCAATGGCGACGCTTGAAATTTCGTTCAGGCCAGTCATGTCGGCCAACGTATTATTTCCCATTCAGCCCAGGCGGTATCGATGCGCAAGAAAATATACTCGCCACCCAGCCTGACGCACTATGCAATATACGGGCTCGGGTACCTCGCGGCCATTCAACTCCCCTCCACTTTCCAAACCAGCGGGCCACTCATAGGAATTATCGCCGTATTGGCGACGATGACATGGTTCCTATTGGTGATCACTTCTCTAAAGCCAGATTGTTTGACAAGTAAACAACGTCATGACAAAACGTAATGAATCGTTGGAACACATGATCGAGCTTCTCAATCCGGGCCTCGCGGCGCTATCGCTCATCCACGTCGCCTCGACCATAGAATGCAGCGGATATTTCCAGGCGATGCTCTTCCTTCTCTGGACGCTCTTAGCATTTGGCATGAATTTCTGGAGCATTCACGAAAAACGCAAGAAACGCCGATTGCCGAAAAACTAGACCCGAGAACGACAGAAGCGGCACGGGCCCACTGGCCCGTGCCGCTTCTCTCGCGGGTGACCCTCCGCTATTCCTTCTTCACCAATCCCTGCTTGTCCATCCAGTCCAGGGCGACGTCGCCGGGGTCCTTGCCCTCGACGTCCACCTGGTAGTTCAGGTCCTGCATGGTCTTATCGTCCAAGAGCTTCGAGACCTGCTGGAAGCGATCCTCCAATTCGGGGTGCTTTTTCACCAGGTCGGTGTTGAAGACCGGCGAACCGTTGTATTTCGGGAAGAACTCACGCGTATCCTGCAGCACCGTGAGGTTCAGGGCCGGGATGCGGCCGTCGGTGGTGAAGACCTCACCGAAATTGCAGTCGCCCTTCGCCGTCGCCGCGTACACGGTGCCGGTATCCATCACGGAAATATTGCTATTCGGGATGCCATCCGGAGCACCGCGCTTGAGCCCGTATTTCTCCAACATCGGGTTCAGCCCGTCGCTGCGGGAATTGAATTCCGACTCCACGCACATGGTCCGCTGATCCACGGGAACCTTGGCGATGTCGTCCAGGCTCTTGATGTTGTTCTTCTTGGCGAAGTCCTCCCGCACCGCAAAAGCGTAGGTGTTGTTCAACGGTGCCGGCTTCCCCCACGTCAGGTTGTTCTCGGCGTCCTTGTCCTTCACGGCCTCCCACTGCTTCTGGGCGTCCGGAATCGCTTCCTTCTCGCCCATGTACGTCAGCCAGGCCGTTCCGGTGTACTCCCAACCGATCTGGGCCTGGCCGCTGGTCATCAGGTTGCGCGACGGCTGCGAGCCGGGGACGTTGGTCATATCGGTCACGTCGAATCCGGCGGCGTCGGCGGTGAGCACCGCGATCTTCCCGAGAACCAGCTGCTCCGTGAAGTTCTTCGAGGTCACGGTGACCTTCTCGTCGTTGACCCCCTCGATGGGCTTCAGGGTTCCTTCCTGAAGCTCGGGAAGGGTCGACGTGGCCGGCTGCAATCCGCAACCGCTCAACGCCATCAGCCCAACGACGCCCAGCGTCGCGACCTTGAGCTTCTTTTTTCCGAACATGGTTAGATTCCCTTCGGTCGGGCGACCTGCTCGAAGACGCGAGCGATCCAGTCCACGGTCAAGGCCAGGAGGGCCACGAGAAGCGATCCCGTGATGAGGACGCTGTTCAAGGAGAGGTTCACGCCGGTGGTGATCAACAGCCCGAGCCCACCACCGTCCACGAAGGTCGCCAGAGTGGCCGTGCCGACCAGCAGGACCAGCGCGGTGCGAATACCGGCCAGCATGATGGGCAGGGCCAGCGGAAGCTCGACCCGCATCAGCACGCCCATCGTGGACATACCCATGCCCTTGGCCGATTCGACGACCCGGGCATCGACCGCGTCCAGGCCCACCATCGTGTTCTTGAGGACGGGCAGGAAGGCGTAGAGGATCAGCGCGATCACGGAGGCCTGGAAACCGAATCCCAGCCAAAAGGCGAACAGCACGATCAGTCCGACCGGCGGGGCCGCCTGGCCGAGGTTGGCCACAAACATGATCGGCGTCCCGAGCCAGCGCAGCGACTTGCGGGTCAGGACGACACCAAGGGGAATCGCCAGGACCAGCACGACCACCGCGGCGACCACGGTCAGCCACAGGTGCTGAAGCGTCATATCCACGAGGTCCTTGGGCGCGAGCGTCACTTTCTCCGCATCGGTCAGGTTCGCGTGGGTGAGCCACCAGATGATCGCGAGCAAGGCAAGGATGATGACGATCGGCTGGATGACCAGGCCGATCCACCGGCGCCCGCCAGCATCGACGGCGCTCGTCTCAGCGGCTTGGCTCATGAACGGTCACCGCCCTCGTTCCAGGGCTCGACCCCGGCAGCCTCGCGCCCGGCGCCCTGCTCGCCGCCCGCGACCTCGGCCACCGGGATCTCCCCGGTGTTGTTGCCCACCGGGGTGTACTCCCCCGGCTTGTGAGTGCGCAGTTCGGTGATCGCGTTCATCACGGTCTCGACGGTGATGATGCCCTCGTAGCGTCCCCGGGCCCCTTCCACGATGGCCTCACCGGTGCTCGCCACGAGCATGGTGTCGAGGGCGTTGTTGAGGGTCGACCGGGTGCTCACCAGCGGCAGGTTCGGGTCGACGTCGTTCGGCACCGTGGTCATGCGGCCGAGCTCCTCCTTCGAGGGCCACCGCATCGGGCGTTCGCGCTCGTCGAGGATCACGGCGCTGTTCAGGCCGGCCATATCGACGTGGCGCAACAGCTCCTGCGCGTCCTGGCCCGGTCGCCCGAGGACTCCCGGGATCAGGTCAACCTCGCCGACTCGGGCCAGGCCGAGCTGCTTGAGCCCAGCCCCCGAGCCGATGAAGTTCGCGACGAAGTCGTTCGCCGGATTCGCGAGGATGCGTTCCGGTGTGTCGTACTGAACGATCTGGGCGCCTTCATCGAACACGGCGATCCAGTCGCCAAGCTTCACGGCCTCGTCGAAGTCGTGGGTCACGCACACGATGGTCTTCCGAAGCTCATTCTGGATGTTGATCAGCTCGTCCTGAAGGCGCTGACGGGTGATGGGGTCCACGGCGCCAAAGGGTTCGTCCATCAGCAGCACGGGCGGGTCCGCGGCGAGCGCGCGGGCCACACCGATGCGCTGCTGCTGACCGCCCGAGAGCTCACGCGGGTAACGGTCCCGGTAGGTGTCGGCGTCCAAGGACACCAGATCCAGGAGCTCATCGACCCGGTCGGCAATGCGCTTTTTGCTCCACCCGAGCATCTTGGGCACCAAGCCGATGTTTGCCGCGACGGTCAGGTGCGGCAGGAGCCCACCCGCCTGGATGACGTAGCCGATGGTGCGGCGCAGCTTATCGCCGTTGATCTTGGTGACGTCCTTGCCCCCGAGGATCAGCCGTCCCTCGGTGGGCTCGATGAGCCGGTTGATCATCTTGAGCGTGGTGGTCTTGCCGCAACCGGACGGGCCGACGAACATGATCGTCTGGCCCGCGGGGATCTCGAGGGTCAGCTGGTCCACGGCCGGCTTTTTGCCCGAGCCGTAGCGCTTGGTGACGTTCTCGATGAGGATGGACGCGCCCTTGGCGCTGTCGGCGGCGCCGTCGCCGGACCGGGCCTGTCCACCGGCGGTGGTGTCGACGTCGTGGCCCGCCGCGTGGGAGGAACTGGCGTTGCTATGAAGGTTCTCAGACACGGATACCCCTTGAGGTGGTCAGTCGGCCGACGAGGATCAGCACCACGTCGAGGATGAGGGCGAGGATAATGACGGCGACGACGCCGGTCACCACGGATTCGAGGGAGTTGGCCCCGCCGAGGCGGGACAGCCCCGAGAAGATGTATCCGCCGAGTCCGGGGCCGAGGGCGTAGGCGGCCACGGCCGCGATGCCCATGGTCATCTGCGCCGAGACGCGCATCCCGGCCAGAATCACGGGCCACGCGAGGGGAAGCTCGACCTTGAAGAAGGTCTTCAACCGCCCCATGCCGATGCCGCGCGCCGCCTCGATGGTGGCTTGGTCGACCCCCGCGAGGCCCACCACCGCATTGCGCAGGATGGGGAGGATCGCGAAGAAGGTCACCACCACGACCGCGGGGACCACACCGAAGCCGAGCGGCACGATCAAGATGCCGATCAGCGCGAAGGAAGGGATGGTCAGGCCTACGGCCGAGACGTTGTTGGCCACGGAGGTCAGCCCCCGGCTTCGATAGCACAGCGCGGCCAGCACGATAGCGATGATCGTAGCCAGCACCAGACACTGCACCACGAGGCTCATGTGTTGCCAGCTGGAGAAGAGGATCTGCCCCCAACGCTGGCGAAGAAATTCGCTCATGGTGTTCCTAGTGGTGTGATTCAACGGAGACTGTGAACACAGACTCCCACTGCCACAATAATCAGCGTGCTTATGAATGCCAAGTTTGTGCAGTCACTGCATCTGGTCTAGTCAGTGGATATTCCCGGATACTCCGGGCGCCGGCGCGCGTCACATTCGTCCTCGAACCGACACAATCGCAATAGTTGCACCCGCCCAGCCCCGGCCCGGACGATGGAGGAAAACCCTTCACGGCGAGAATCGACCCCGAAAAGGACTCACATGGCCGAACACAGCTTTGGATTCCGCACCCGCGCCCTGCACGCCGGCGGAACACCCGACTCGGAACATGGCGCCCGCGCCGTGCCGATCTACCAGTCGACCTCCTTCGTCTTCAAGGACTCCGACGACGCGGCCAACCTGTTCGCGCTCCAGAAGTATGGAAACATCTACTCGCGGCTCGGCAATCCGACCGTCGCGGCCTTCGAGGAGCGCGTCGCGTCTCTGGAAGGCGGCATCGGCGCGGTCGCCACGTCCTCGGGCATGGCCGCCGAATTCATCACCTTCGCCGCCCTAACCCAGGCCGGGGACCACATCGTCTCCTCCTCGCAGCTCTACGGCGGCACCGTGACCCAGCTCGACGTCACGCTTCGTCGGTTTGGGGTCGAGACCAGCTTCGTCGACTCGATGGACCCCGCCGCGTTCAAGGCCGAGATCCGGGAGAACACCCGCGCGATCTACACCGAGGCCGTCTCGAATCCGGCCTGCCAGGTCGCCGATCTGGAGGGGCTCGCCGAGATCGCCCACGAGGCAGGAATCCCCCTGATCGTGGACGCCACGATCTCGACCCCGTACCTCATCCGGCCCTTCGAGCACGGCGCGGACATCGTGATTCACTCCGCGACCAAGTTCATCGGCGGTCACGGCACAACCCTGGGCGGCGTCGTCGTGGAATCCGGGAAATTCGACTGGGGCAACGGCAACTTCCCGTCGATGACGGAGCCGGTGCCCTCGTACAACGGCGTCTCCTGGTGGGGAAATTTCGGTGAATACGGATTCCTGACCAAATTGCGCTCCGAACAGCTGCGCGACATCGGCCCCTCGTTGGCCCCACAGTCGGCCTTTTCCCTGATCCAGGGCCTCGAGACCCTCCCCCAGCGCATGGACGCACACCTGGCCAACGCCCGCAACGTCGTCGAGTGGCTCAATACGGACCCGCGCATCGCATATGTTCACTACGCCGGCCTGCCGGACCACCCGCACTACGAGCGCGCGCAGAAGTACTTGCCTTTGGGCGTGGGTTCGGTCTTCAGCTTCGGCGTGGCCGAGGCGAACGGCCTGAACGGACGCGAGGTCGGCGGACGCTTCATCGAGAACCTGCAGCTCGCGAGCCACCTGGCGAATATCGGGGACGCGCGAACCCTGGTGCTTCACCCCGCCTCGACGACCCACCAGCAGCTCACCCCCGAACAGCTCGAGGCGGGAGGTGTCGGTGCGGATCTCATTCGCATCTCCGTCGGCCTGGAAGACCCCGAGGACATCATTTGGGATCTTGACCAGGCGTTGACCGCCGCCACCGGCCTGACCCGAGATTCCGCGACCGAGCAGGAGGCCACGAAATGACCCAGTCACAGAATTCGGAGCGGTCCTGGCAGGGCCCGAGCGCCCCGGAACGACTCAACATCCTGCACAACACCCGATCGGTCGCGATCATCGGCATGTCCGATAAGCCGGCCCGCGCCTCGTACTTTGTCTCGACGTACCTGTTGTCGAGCTCGCCGTACCGGGTCTACTTCGTCAATCCGATCCTCGCGGAGAAGGGCAAGGAGGTTCTCGGCCAGAAGGTCTACGCCTCGCTCGCGGACCTACCCGAGGTTCCCGACGTCGTCGACGTGTTCCGACGCCACGACGACCTCCCCGGCGTGGCCGAGGAAGCCGTCGCCGTCGGCGCCAAGACCCTCTGGTTACAGCTCGGGTCCTGGAACGAGGAAGCGGCCGCGATCGCCGAAAAGGGCGGACTCAACGTGGTCATGGACCAGTGCATCAAGATCGAGCACGCGCGCTTCCACGGAGGACTTCACCTGGCCGGCTTCAACACCGGCGTGATCTCGTCCAAGAGGCAGCGAACCGCCTAGCCCCTGGCACAGACAAGCCCGGCCCCGGAGAATTCCTCTCCGGGGCCGGGCTCGTTGTTGCGCGGGAGTCACGTTCCCAGCTCCGCAACCTTAGGACGACGAGGAGGCCGAGGAGCCGCTCTCGGCATCGGGGCCCCACTTGGTGAAGCCGTCGGTGCTCCCGCCTTCCTTGAAGCCGTATTTAGACTGGTTCTCTTCGCTCGCGTCGAAGCGCCAGTCATTGTCCTTCCACTCCACCGTGAAAGTCATAACGCCGAGGGATTCCTTCGAATCCATGCCGAAGGCGATCTCGTAGGTGGCCTTGTCCTTGGTGTAATCCGTGACCTTGTATCCGGAAACCTGGATCTTGCCCTTGAGCTGATCTTCCTGACCGGCGTACTCGGCGGGCTTATCCTTATACTCCTCGACCAGCTTGTCGCGGTCGGAGTTATCGATGGCCTGCGTGCTGGTGATCTCGCTCATCAGCTTGTAGTCGCCGATCACCAGCGGGGTGCCGTACTGCGTCGCGGCAAACAGTCCCCCTTCGGGAGAATGCGCAAAGCACGAGGGCACCTTGTTGTCATCGGTTTTTTCGGGGCCGTATTCATCGGAACTCGGAACCTTGACGTCCAAGGAACTCGGCTTCCAATCCGCCTTCGGCGCCGAATCGATGCTGGTCTTATCCGAGGCGTCCTTCTTGCAGATCGACGTCTCCGAGGAAGAGTCGCCCGACGCGCTCGAGCCCCCGGCTCCGCAGCCCGCCAGGGCCAGGACTCCGATGGCGGCCAATCCGGCGGTGCGATATACGTGGTTCAGTCTCGACATGATTTACCTCAACGGTGGGGAAAATAGTGTGCATCACTATATTACGTGATGCACACAACTTTCCTAGTCGGCACGCAGGTGAGACTCAGGCCGGGATGCGTTCACGCTTTTCGAGCGCGATGTCCCGCAGCCAAATCACGACGCACAGCGCCGTCATGACGCTTCCGGCGATGCAGACCGCGAGCCACGCCCCGACGCTCCAGGCCCAAACGCCCACGCCAGACCCCACCGCCGCGCCCACGAAATAAACGGTCATGTATACCGAGTTAAGGCGGTTTCGAGCCGACGGGTCGAGGGTATAGACCGTATTCATCGAGATGATGTGCACCAATTGGATGCCGACGTCCGTCAGCACCATGCCGACGCAGAACCAGATCACGCTGTGGCCGCCCAGGTAGAAGGCGGCCCACCCGAGAGCCAAGGCGACGAGCCCCATCAAAGTGCCCCGTCGGCCATGCCCCTTGTCCACCATGCCTCCGGCCACGCTGGCCATCAGGGCGCCCGCAAGTCCGGTCAGGCCCACGAGACCGATCACCGTGGGGCTCAGGCGGAAGGGATCACCGGCAAGCAACAGGGTGGTCGTCGCGAAAATCGCGCTCATCGAGGCGAAAGAGATCCCCGAGATCAGCGAGCGCGTCCGGAGCCTCGGGTGACGGCGGATCATCCGCGCCATCGAGGTGACGAGGCCGAGATAGTTCGGGGGATTCTCGGGATACGAGGGCGGAAGCACCCGCCACAGGCCGATCCCGATAAGGATCATGAGCACGGCCGAGACGTGATAGATCAGGGTCCATCCGCCGATGTCGGAGAGGACCCCGGCCACCGCGCGGGCCAGAAGCACGCCCACCAGCAGGCCCGACATGACGGTCCCGACGGCCTTGCCACCCTTTCCCGCGGGGGCGAGGATCGCGGCGTAAGGCACCAGAACCTGCGCCGCGACAGAGAACAGCCCCGCCACGGCGACGCCGATCATGAAGACCCCGAAGGCGGGAGCGAATCCCGCCAAGGCCTGCCCCACCGCGGTGAGACCGATCAGCCCGACCGTCAGTTTCCGGCGTTCCATGAGATCACCGAGAGGGGTCAAGAAGATCAGCCCCACCGCGTAGGACACCTGCGCCACGGTCACCGACGTCGCCGCGGTGGCCGTGCTGACGCCCAGTGCGTGCGAGATTTCGTCGAGCAGCGGCTGGTTGAAATAGTTGCCACCCGCACACAACCCGGTGGCCAAGCACATCAGGAAGAGAATGCTACGGGTCAGGTGCGGGGCGGGCTGAGAGGAGGTCACCCTCCCATGTTAAGCGGTGCCGAAGGGGTCACCGGTAGACGCGGATGCTCCCGTCGTAGATATTCCATCCGATGACGTATCCCTTGGAGAAGTTCTGCCGCATCTCGTTTCCGTACCGGTACTCGTTCGAGACCGGGAATCCGTAGCCGCGTTCGTAATCGGCGGCCGACCAGAACTTCCCGATCCCGCCGAATTCCTTGACGATGTAGGCTCCGGTCCTCTCGCTCCAGAGGAACTTGAACCGACGCCCCGAGCCATCCTCGAAGATCTGGTAACGTCCGCCGGTCGCGTTGCTCTCGGCCATGACCGGACGACCGAAGGCCCCGGAACCACCGTTGGTCGCGTAGGTGACGCCAATGGCCCCGTAAGGGGTGAAGGAAGAGGACTGAGGCATGACCCCGCCGCCCACCGTGGGCGAGGCGTCGGCCGGGGCGCCGCCATTGCGGTACCCGTAGAGATTCACGCTGCCGAGGATCTGCCAGGGCTGCCCCGTGTTGCTCAACCGCCCGTCGGCGTAGCTCAATCCGATCCCGATGACCTGTGCGTTCGGGTTCAGGATCGCGGCGTTATGGGCGGGAGAGGTCTTCCACCACGCCAACAACTGCATCACGTCTCGCTGGTAGCTCAGCGCGATGACCTCGTTGGCGTGGGTGTAGCGGCCCGCCCTCGCATCCGTGAGGAAGTCGTTGGTGTGATAGTAGTTCTCGGCCACGATCTGGGCGTCGGAGTGTGGCTGTTCGATCTCGCTGAGGCGAGCGGAGTACGTGACGGGGTTCAGCCCACGCGACATGCGGTAGGCATTGATGCCGTCGAGCAGGCGCTGGGTGTCGGACTGGCGCTGCGCATCCCCGACCCGAACCAGATCTTGGGTAGCCGCGTGAGCCGGGGTCGCGCTGTGCAACTGCATGCCGGTCAGCGCGGTGGTTGCCAGCGCGGAGGCCGCGATGGCAACGCGGGTGCTTCGAGAGCCGAAAGCCCCCTGCACCGTGGAAACCATGCCGCGTCGAGCGGTGGCATGGCGCGGGACGTACCGGCGGGACTTCGAGTGGCCCATGGTCAAGGCTCCGTTCAAATGGTGACGATAGTTAACACGTGGAATTCGCCCCGAGCACGGCAAGGTGCATGAGTGATCGCTCTCGAGACAGGCAGAATTTTATAAAGAAACGGTCACGAAATTGGAGGGTTCATTCATCCACGAATCCTCGCCGTGATTGTTTTCCCTAGTCAGACGGCACAAAACTAAAATTTGTCATAAATCGTCACGGGAGCATCGGGCCCCGGCCCGGCGTCCGGGCGCCCCGCCGCGGGTCAGCCCACGGCGTCGAAGACGTGGTCCGGCCACCCCTTCATCTCGCGGGAATCCTCGACGAGCAACCCCGCGATCCACACGTCCAGGATGCGCCCGTCGACGGCCCGCAACGCCCGCCTCAGCAGGCCCTCGTAGCTGAATCCCATGCGCCGGGCGAGACCTGCGGAGGCCACGTTGCCGACCATCGCGCGCCACTCGACGCGGTGGAGACCGAGCCCCGGGGGTTGGTGGTCGGAGGCGTCCGTCGAGGGACGGAAGGCGAAGTCGAGCACGAGCTCGCAGGCTTCCCGGGTCACGCCGAGGCCGCGGGCGGCGCGCGCGGTCCAAAACCCGATGGACGCGCCACCCGAGCCGCAGAGGCTCAAGCTCACGATCCCGGTGAAGAGCCCCAGATTCTCATGCCCCGGCGTCTGCTCCGCCGCCTCCTTAGGGACCTCCATGAGGCTTCCGTCATTCGGCCGCACCCCGTCCTCCTTGAGGTGCACGGCCCAGCTCAGGCAATCGCCCCTCGCCCACCCGGGGGCCACGAGCCCTTCGATGTACTCGAGGGCGTCGTCTTCGTCGTAGGGGGTGGGGACCTGCCCCGTCCACCGCGGTATCTCCGGGTCTTGGCACGCCGAGGCGATCGCCGCGACGTCGTCGGCGCAGGGCGGGTCTAGGGACAGACGTTCCGATACGAGGCTGACGTTACGCATGGCCACATGGTAGCCCTCGGTGACCCGGGGACCGAACGGGAAGCATACGCAACGACGCCGGCCCCACGCGCACGGGGCGCTGGGGCCGGCGTCGGCAACCTAGGGGTTCGCGGTCCTAGCGGTCCCGTCGGGATTTGGCGGCTGGGCGCTGGGCGACCACGGGGTGGAGTCCGGTCACGCCTTCCCGCTCGGCGGCGATGTCCATGACGCGGCGTCGAACCATAAACCAACCGATGATCAGGGCGGGAATCACGATGATCATCGAGCCCAGGGTGAAGGTTCCGACCGGATAGTCGAGCGCGATCAACACCACGACGCCCGCGAGGAACAGGAGGACCAACCAGTTAGTCAACGGAGCCAGCGGGGCGCGATAGTGCGGCCGCACATACCTGCCCTGCTTGGTCAGCGACACGAACTTCATGTGGCAGAGCGTGATCGTCAGCCAGGCGCTCATGATGCCGATCGAGGCGAAATTCAACACGATCTCGAAAGCGTTTTCGGGAACGAAGTAGTTCAACACGACGCCCAGGAGCGCCACGATGGCCGTCAGGACGATCCCGCCGTACGGCACCCCGGACCTGGTCAGGTTCCGGGCGAAGGACGGCGCGGAGCCGGCCATCGCCATGGAGTGCATGATGCGGCCGGTCGAGTACAGGCCCGCGTTGAGCGAGGACAGGGCGGCGGTGATGACCACGAGCTGCATGATCGGGCCCGCGGCGTCCACGCCGATCGAGGCGAAGAAGGTCACGAACGGGCTCTCGGTCTCACTAAAGGAGGTGTACGGCAGCAAGAGGCAGAGCAGCAGGATCGAGCCAACGTAAAACACGGCGATACGAAGGATCACGGTGTTGATCGCCTTGGGGATGATCTTCTCGGCGTTTTTCGTCTCGCCCGAGGTGGTTCCCACCAGCTCGATACCGGCGTACGCGAAGACGACGCCCTGGGCGATGATCAGCGCGGGCATCAGACCGTGCGGGAAGACGCCGCCGTTGTCGGTGATCAGGTGGAGGCCGACGGGCGAGCCGGTCGGCGTTCCGAAGATCACGAAGATGATGCCCAGGATCAGGAAGATCACCAGGGCCGCGACCTTGATCAGGGAGAACCAAAACTCCATCTCACCGAAGACCTTGACCGAAATCAGGTTCATGGCGACCACGATCACCACGACGAAGAAGGCAATGACCCACTGCGGAATGTCGCCGAAGAACGGCAGGTACTGACCGAACCATCGGACATAGATCGCGATGGCCGTGGCGTCGACCACGGCCGTGGTGGCCCAGAACAGCCAGTACATCCACCCGGAAAAATACGCGGCCTTCTCGCCGAAGAATTCGCGGGAGTAAGAGACGAAAGAGCCGGAGGACGGTCGGTGCACCACCAATTCGCCGAGGCTCCGCAGGATCAGATACCCCATAAAACCGCAGACGGCGTAGACGATGAAGAGGGATGGGCCCGCGGTCTGCAGGCGGCCGCCGGCCCCGAGGAACAGGCCCGTACCGATGGCGCCGCCGACGGCAATCATCTGAAGCTGGCGCGGACCGAGCCCCTTATGGAACCCCGCCTGCTCGTCATTGAAAGACTGCTCTGTGGTGCCGCCCTGAGGCGCGGCCTCCGTGCGTGATGCTTTGGATGACATATGTCGGTCCTTCTGCTGGGTAACCAGGATGCGAGTAACTGCCGAATAATATCGACTCGGTGTGTCGAACATGTTACCCATTAAAAGAAGGGACCGTGGCGCACACCACAGTGCACCACGGTCCCGATGGGCCTCAGGGCAAGAATCAGCCGACCGGCTTCATCGCGTTGACCAGGGAGAACAGATCCTTCGGGTCGTCCGGATCGGCGACCAAATCAATGTAATCCTGCAGGTCGGAATCGGCGGTCGCGTCGCACACGCAGCGCAGCGCCGAAAAATCGTTGATCGCAAAGCCGACGGAGTCGAAGATCGTGATGTCCTCCGGCGAGGTGCGGCCCTCGGCCTGGCCGTTCAGGACCTGCCAGAACTCGGTGACCGGGAAGTCCGGGTCCATCTGCTGGATTTCCCCTTCGATCCGGGTCTGCGGGGTGAACTCGACGAAGACCTTGCCGCGATTGAGGATCTCGCCCTCGAGCTCGGTCTTGCCGGGGCAGTCGCCGCCGACGGCATTGAGGTGCACGCCGGGCTTGACGTTCTCGTTGGAGAGGATCGTGTTCTGGGCCTTATCGGCGGTGCAGGTCGTGATCACGTCGGCGTCCTTGACCGCCTCGGAGACGGATTCCGCCGCGGTGATCCGGAAACCGAGCGGCTCGAGGTTGCGCTTGACCTTCTCGATGGCCTGCGGATCGATGTCGTATACCGAGAGCTCTTCGATGCCGAGAGCCGCACGGAACCCCAGGGACTGGAATTCGGACTGTGAGCCAGCGCCGATGAGGGCCATTTTCTTGGAGTCCGGGCGGGCGAGCTTGCGCGCCGTCATGCCGGAGGTAGCGGCCGTGCGCAACGCGGTCAGCAGCGTCATTTCGGCCACGAAGGTCGGGTAGCCGTTATCCACGTCGGCGAGGACACCGAACGCGGTGACGGTCTGGAAGCCGCGGGCCGGATTCGAGGGGTGGCCGTTGACGTACTTGAAGGAGTACAGCTCACCGTCCGAGGTCGGCATGAGCTCGATGACCCCGAACGGGGTGTGGCTGGCGATGCGCGGGATCTTGTCGAACTTTTCCCACCGGGAGAAGTCGCGCTCCAGGTACTCGATCATGTTTCCGATGATCTTCTCCACGCCATCACGCTGGATCCAGCGGGCCATGTTTTTGACGTCAACGAACTGCGTCATTGGAGTCCTTTCCTCGTGGTATCGGGCGTTGACCCTACGGTCAACGCCGGTGTGTTAAGTATGAGCCTAGCGATCTCACTATCGACTCAAAATTGACATAATTACTTCATTTTGTATCTACGATGAACACTCTGCGCCCATCTGGTTAGCATTATGTTCATGGAACGCATCACGGATCTCGACCGACGCCTGATCGCCGCCCTCCGCAAGGACGGCCGGGCCCCCATCGCCACCCTCGCGCAGCAACTCGGGGTTTCCCGAGCCACCGTCACGAAACGCATCGATTCCCTGACCACTCGGGGCATCATCGTGGGCTTCAGCGTCCGCGTGCGGGACTATGCCGAGGCATCGCAGGTCCGCGCGATCGCGCTGATCGAGGTCGAGGGCCGCACGACCGACCACGTCATCCACAAATTGCGGGGTCTCCCGGAGATTTTGGCCCTGCACACCACCAACGGCGGGTGGGACCTGGTCGCCGAGCTGACGTGCGTGGATCTCCAGGATTTCGACGCCGTCCTCAAACGCATCCGCGGCATCGACGGAATCGTCAACAGCGAGACGAGCCTCTTGCTCAGCTCCGTGGTGCGCTAACACGCCGACGCCGCCACAAATGAGTCGGCGTCGGCGCGTCGGCCTCGGTCACCGATCGTCGCGGTCGTTGCCGTTGTGGTGGTAAATCTCCACGCTCGGCGGCACGGCCAGGACGGGATAGATTCCCGTGACTCCCTCGCGTTCGGCCGCGATCTCCATGACGCGTTGGCGCACCACGAACCAGCCGATGATCAGCAGCGGAATAATGATCAGCATCGCACCCAAGGTGTAGGTGCCGACAGGATAATCCAGGGCAATCAACACCATCACCGCCACGAGGAACGCCACGGTCAGCCAGTTGCTGAACGGCGCCAGTGGCGCGCGATATCCGGGTCGGACGTAGTGCCCGAGCCTGGAGAGCTTGACGAACTTCTGATGGGACAGCGTGATGGCCGCCCAGGAGGCCATGGTGCCCACCGCGGAGATGTTCAGCACGATCTCGAAGGCCGCTTCCGGAACAAAGTAGTTCAGCACGACGCCGAGCAGAGCAACCGCCGCGGTCAGCAGGATTCCGCCGAAGGGCACGCCGGATTTGTTCAGCTTCGACGCAAATTTCGGGGCCGATCCGGCCATCGACATCGAGTGCAGAATACGGCCGGTCGAGTACAGGCCCGCATTGAGCGAGGACAACGCCGCGGTGATCACCACGAGCTGCATGATCGGGGCGGCGGCATCCACGCCGACCGAGGAGAAGAACGTGACAAACGGGGACTCGTCCTCGCTGTACCGGGTGTACGGCAAGAGCATGCACAGCAGCAAGACCGAACCCACGTAGAAGACCGCGATGCGGAGGATCACGGTGTTGATCGCCTTCGGGATGACCTTTTCGGCATTTCGCGTCTCACCCGACGTGGTGCCCACCAGCTCGATACCCGCGTAGGCGAAGACCACGCCCTGCACGACCACGAGCGCAGCCAAGCCACCGGACGGGAAGAGGCCGCCGTGATCGGTGATCAGGTGGAAGCCCGTGGGATCCCCGCTCGGGGATCCAAAGATCACGAAGATGATGCCGACGACGAGGAAGATCACCAGCGCCAGCACCTTGACCAGCGAGAACCAGAACTCCATCTCGCCGAAGACCTTGACCGAAATGAGGTTGGTGGCCACGACGATCGCGATCACCGCCAAGGCCGAGACCCACTGCGGGATCGCCGCGACGAAGTCGCTGTAGTGGCCGAACCACTTGATGTAAATCGCGATCGCGGTGGCGTCCGCGACTGCGGTCATCGCCCAGTTCAGCCAGTACAGCCAGCCGGAAACGTACGCGGCCTTTTCACCGAAGAATTCCCGGGTGTACGAGACGAAGGATCCCGAGGACGGCCGGTGACACACCAGCTCCCCCAGGGATCGGAGAATGAGGTACCCAAAGAATCCACACACGCCATAGATGATGAACAGCGACGGTCCGGCGCTCTGGAGCCGCCCTCCCGCCCCCAGGAACAGGCCGGTCCCGATCGCTCCGCCGATCGCGATCATTTGCAGCTGGCGGGCCCCCAGGCCCTTATGCAGGCCCTCATCCTCCGCGGCCAGAAATTCCTGAGCGGTCCCCTGAACCGATTCCGGATCCCCTCCGGCGGTCGTTTTCGATGTCATGCAAGCCCCCTGTTATTCCGATGAGAGCGTCCGGCTCGGGGCGACGTCGTCCTTGACGAGCCCACGGCCACCGGCGCTCACGGTAAATGCGCGCGCTCGTATCCGGCGAGGCGTCACCACATTGTGATACACCTCACCGAATCCGAGTGCTTGCAGAAGTGTACCCGGCGACACACCCGCCCGAGAAACCCACGCGGAACTCCCGCGGATTCATGCCGAGGAAGCATCGACCCGCAGTTCGCTTCAGCCGCCTGAGAACCACGTGCCGTCCGCCTCACCGGGTGTTCATTCTTCCGCTGGCGAGTCGACATTGACGGACCCGTGTGGGGAAGAAGGGGGCATTGGTGAGCCAGCTGGAGGCCATGCGTCGTCGGCGTGCTATTCGAGTCCGGGCGGTGGCACTCGGGGTTTGGCAGCGGGTTCCATTGCAGAGCAAGGGGACAGGCCCTCCCATTTTCGAATAATTCGAATAGGCTATACTGGGGGCATGACCACTACACCAATTCACGCCCGTGAAACTATCTCGCCCTCCTCCTTACGTCCCGAAGAGGTCGAAGAGATCGCCCGGTTCCTTGCCGACTCGCCAGACGGCACGCCACGAGAGATCCCCTACTTGTCATCCCCTGACGGGCAGAAGCATGAGATTCCCGCCCGCGTTTACGACGCCCTGAAATTCATCGTCACCTCTCTTGCGGAGGGCAACGGCATCACCGTCATGCCTACTCATGCTCAACTGACGACCCAGAATGCGGCGGACTTCCTCCAAATGTCCCGGCCAACGCTCGTCAAGCTTCTGGAATCCGGTGAAATCCCCTTCACCAAGGTCGGCCGCCATCGCAGGGTCCTGCTAGCTGACTTGCAAGAATACGAAGACAACATGGCGGTCCGACGTCGGCGCGCGCTCGCGGATCAAACCCGGCAAGCCGCCCAGGACGGAACGTATTTCACCATGCCTGACGACCACCGAACGCGGTAAACATGTCGTTCCCGGTACTGCTCGACGCCTGCGTGCTCATCCCCATGCCGACCGCGGACTTGATGCTCAGACTGGCCGAGGCCAAACAATTTCGTCCACTCTGGTCAGAAGAAATTCTCGACGAGACGGAACGCAATTTGATCTCTGGCCTCGGCTTACCCCCGGAGAAGGCGCGCTCTCGAGTCACAACGATGAGAACTTACTTCCCCGATGCGATGGTCAGAAACTATGAACCGTTGACCAACGCCATGACCAATGATCCTAAAGACCGCCATGTTCTGGCGGCGGCAGTTCGATCCGGAGCCGAACTGATCGTGACCTTCAACAAGAAAGACTTCCCATCGGAATCGGTCGCGCCATACGATCTCGATGTCCGAAACCCAGACGACTTCCTCCTCGATCAGTTAGACCTGTCCCCGGAATCAGTGACGACTGCCGTCCACAACCTCTTGCATGATGCGCATCATCCGCCGATGACGATGGACGCCTACGTCGAAAAACTGACAGGTTGCGGGATGCCCCTCTTCGCGCGGAGCCTGGCCTTGGAACTGAGCAGGGACCGTCAACGTCGCCCATCTGCGTCGAAGTAGCTGTGCACGGTCATGTTGGCAGAGAAGTACACGGGCTCCCCGCCGAGGCGAGGGAGCCCGTAAACGAGCGAGGTCAGTCTTCGTCGTCGACCCGGATCGTGGTGTTGGACCGGCCGTGGTCATACGGCTCGTCCTTCTCACCCGTGGTCGGCCACTGAGCCACCACGGGAAAGGCGCCCGTGTATCCCTCGCGCTGCGCCGCGACCTCCATAACCCGGCGGCGCACGAGGAACCACCCAATGATCATGAGCGGGATGATCACGACCATCGACCCCAGGGTAAAGGTACCGACGGGGTAGTCGAAGGCGATGAGCACCATCACCGCGACCAGGAAGAGCATGGTCAGCCAGTTAGTGAAGGGCGCCAACGGGGCTCGGTACTTGGGGCGTTGGTACAGACCCTTCCGGGCGAGGGCCACGAATTTTTGGTGCGGCAAGGTGATCGCGGCCCACCCCACGATGATGCCGACCGCCGACAGGTTCAGCACGATCTCGAAGGCCGCCTCGGGGACGAGGTAGTTGAGGACCACGCCGAGCATACCGACGCCGGTGGTCAGCAGGATGCCCGCGAACGGCACGCCGGACTTGGTCAACTTCCCCGCAAATTTGGGGGCCGAACCGGCCATCGCCATCGAGTGCACGATCCGTCCGGTCGAGTACAGGCCCGCGTTGAGCGAGGACAGGGCGGCGGTGATGACCACGAGCTGCATGATCGGGCCCGCGGCGTCCACGCCGATCGAGGAGAAGAACGTGACGAACGGGGATTCGTCGTCGCTGTACTGCGTGTACGGCAGCAGCAGGCAGAGCAACAGGACCGATCCGACATAGAACACCGCGATGCGGGCGATGACCGAGTTGATGGCCCGCGGAATCACGCGACCGGGCTCCTGGGTCTCGCCCGAGGCGGTGCCCACCAGCTCGATACCGGAATAGGCGAAGACGACGCCCTGGGACACGACCAGCGCGGGAAGCAATCCGTTGGGGAGCATCCCGCCGCTCTCTGAGATCAGGTGGAATCCGGTCGGGGCACCCGAGGGCGAACCGAAGATCACGAAGAAGATGCCCACGATCATGAAGAGCACGAGGGCGGCGACCTTAATGACCGCGAACCAGAACTCCATCTCGCCGAAGACCTTAACCGAGATCAGGTTCATGACCGTCACGATCACGATCACGACGAAGGCCAGGACCCACTGGGGAATCTCCCCCAGGAACGGAACGTAGTGCCCGAACCACTTGACGTAGATCGCCATCGCGGTCGCATCCACGATCGTCGTGGTGGCCCAGCTTAGCCAGTACATCCACCCGACGAAGTACGCGGACTTCTCCCCGAAAAACTCGCGGCAGTACGAGACGAACGAGCCGGAGGACGGGCGATGCACCACGAGCTCACCCAGCTGCCGAAGGATCAGGTAACCGAAAAAGCCCGCGACCGCGTACAGGATGAAGAGGGTCGGGCCGGCGGACTGCAAGCGCCCACCCGTCCCCAGGAAAAGCCCCGTGCCGATGGAACCGCCGATCGCGATCATCTGAAGCTGCCGGGGGCTGAGACCCTTCTGGAAGCCTTCCTGCTCGGCCTCGAACTGATTCTGAGCCCCCTCGGCCGATCGGGCTTTGGCCGAAGCGACTGAGCCGCGTGAAGACATGTGAACCTCGCAAAGTGTCAGAGCACGAACCCCTCTCGGCCCGTGAATTCTGCTCGACAGCATATCCAAGATGTGCATCACATGTAACCGATGCCACAACACAAGTTGTCCACGAGGAAACTTCCTCGTGGACAACCGTGTCTTCTGTGAAAGGGGTGCGGACCTTGCGGACCGCCTCGGAGAGTTTACTCCGGAACGACGCGAACGGCACCCTTATCGGCGCTGGTCACCATCGAGGCGTACGCGCGCAAAGCCTTGGAGACCTCACGTTCACGCGGCTGGGAGGGCTTCCACGGCAACGGCCCTCGGGCCTCGCGGCGCCGGGCCAGCTCTTCGTCCGAGACGTGCACCTGGAGAAGGCGGTTGGCGACGTCGATCTCGATCTCGTCGCCGTGTTCGATCAGCCCGACGGCGCCGCCCGAGGCGGCCTCCGGCGAGATGTGCCCGATCGACAACCCGGAGGTTCCCCCGGAGAACCGGCCGTCGGTGATGAGCGCGCACTCCTTGCCCAAGCCGAGGCCCTTGAGGTACGAGGTCGGGTACAGCATCTCCTGCATCCCCGGACCGCCCTTGGGGCCCTCGAAACGGATCACGACGATGTCACCCGGCTCGACGTGCTTGGACAGGATCTCGAACACGGCCTCGTCCTGCGACTCAACCACGAAGGCCTTGCCGCGGAAGTGGAACAGGCTTTCGTCGATGCCTGCCGTCTTGATCACGGCGCCGTCCTCGGCGATATTGCCGAACAGGATCGCGAGCCCGCCGTCCTTGGTGTAGGCGTGCTCGACCGAGTGGATGCACCCGAACTCCGGGTCGGTGTCGTGCTCCTCGAACTTATTCGCCGTGGAGAATGCTTGCGTGGTGCGGACTCCCCCGGGCGCGGCCAGGAAGAGTTCACGCGCCCGCTCGGAGGCGGTGTCGCGGCGGATGTCCCACTCGTTGAGCCACGACTCGACCGACTCGGCGTGGACCGTGCGGACGCCGTCGTGCCGGAAGAGCCCGGCACGGTCGAGTTCGCCGAGGATCGCCGGGATGCCGCCGGCCTTGTGGACGTGCTCGATGTGGAACTGCGTCGAATTCGGCGCCACCTTGGCCAGGCAGGGGACGTGCCGGGAGAGATCGTCGATGTCCTTGAGGGTGAAGTCCACGCCGCCCTCCTGGGCCGCGGCGAGGATATGCAGGACGGTATTGGTCGAGCCGCCCATCGCGATGTCCAGGGCCATCGCGTTGGTGAACGCGTTCTTGGTCGCGATGTTCCGCGGAAGCACGGACTCGTCGTCCTCTTCGTAGTACTTCTTGGCGATCTCCACGACGGTTCGTCCGGCGTTGAGGAAGAGGTCCCGGCGGGCCACCTGGGTGGCCAGCGTCGTGCCGTTGCCGGGCAGGGAAAGCCCCAGGGCCTCGGTCAGGCAGTTCATCGAATTCGCGGTGAACATGCCCGAGCACGAGCCGCAGGTCGGGCAGGCGTTTTCCTCGATCAGGCCGAGCTGTTCGTCGGTCACCGATTCGTCGACGGCGTAGGACATGGCGTCCACCAGGTCGATCCGGTGTTCGATGACGCCTTCCACGGCGTTGCCCGACTCCATCGGGCCGCCGGAGACGAAGACCACCGGGATATTCAGCCGCATCGCGGCCATGAGCATTCCGGGGGTGATCTTGTCGCAGTTGGAGATGCACACGAGCGCGTCGGCCCGGTGCGCTTGGACCATGTACTCCACGGAGTCGGCGATGATGTCGCGCGAGGGCAGGGAGTAGAGCATTCCGTCGTGGCCCATCGCGATGCCGTCGTCCACGGCGATCGTGTTGAATTCCTTGGCGACGCCGCCGGCCTCCTCGACCGCGCTGGCGACGAGGGAGCCCATGTTCTTCAGGTGGACGTGCCCCGGGACGAACTGCGTGAAGGAGTTGGCGATCGCCACGATCGGCTTGCCAAAATCTTCCTTCTTCATGCCGGTCGCGCGCCATAGGGCGCGCGCACCGGCCATGTTTCGTCCGTGCGTCGATGTCCTGGATCGCAAGTCAGGCATGAGTTCTCCTTCAAGGTCGCGTGCTTCGTCCAGAGTACTCCGGCACCCGTCGGCGCCCACGGGCTAGGTGCGTCGTCTTGCATGGTGAAACACGCCCCGGGAACGACATCGGCCCCGCTCCTGATGAGTCAGGGTCGGGGCCGATGCCGCACGGAAGAGGAAGATCAGCGATCTTCGGGATCGTCCTCCTCGTGGATGATGGTCGTGTTGCTGTGACCATCGTGATGATGCGGACGCCGCTTGGCGGCGGGCCGATCCGCGACGACCGGGTAGAGACCCGTGAACCCCTCGCGCTCGGCCGCGATCGCACGCACGCGCTTGCGCACGGCGAACCAGCCGATGATCAGCGCCGGGATGATGATGATCATCGAGGCCAAGGTGAAGGTTCCGACGGGATAGTCGAAACCGATCAAGACGATCACGCCCGCCAGGAAGATCAAGGTGATCCAGTTGGTGTACGGGGCGCCGGGCGCCCGATACTCGGGCCGCTTGTACTTGCCTTGGCCGGCCAACTTGACGAATTTCATGTGCGCCAACGTGATGGCAGCCCACCCGGCGATGATGCCGAGGGACGCGACGTTCAACACGATCTCGAAGGCCTCGTCCGGAACGAAGTAGTTCAGCACCACGCCGAGCAACGCCACGGCCGCGGTCAACAGAATGCCGCCGTAGGGAACGCCCGACTTGGTCAGGTGCTGGGCAAACTTGGGCGCAGATCCGGCCATCGACATCGAGTGAAGAATGCGACCGGTGGAATATAGACCCGCGTTGAGCGAGGACAAGGCCGCGGTGATGACCACGAGCTCCATGATCGGTCCGGCGACGCCGACGTTGATCGAGGAGAAGAAGGTCACGAACGGGGATTCGTTCTCGCTGAATGCGGTGTACGGCAGCAGCAGGCAGAGCAGGAAGATCGCGCCGACGTAAAAGATCGCGATACGCAGGATCACGGTGTTGATCGCCTTGGGGATCACCTTCTCGGCGTTCTTGGTTTCGCCCGAGGTCGTGCCCACCAACTCGATGGACGCGTAGGCGAAGACCACGCCCTGCATGATGACCAGGGCCGGCATGATGCCGTTCGGGAAGAGGCCGCCGTGTTCGGAGATCAGGCCGAGCCCGCGCGGCGAACCGGTCGGCGTCCCGAAGATCACGAAGATGATGGCCAAAACCAGAAAGATCACCAGGGCCGCGACCTTGATCAGCGCGAACCAGAACTCCATCTCACCAAAGACCTTGACCGAAATCAGGTTCATGAGGACCACGATCACGATCACGAGGAGCGCGACAGACCATTGCGGGATCGCGTCGATGAAGGTGCTGTATTGCCCGAACCAGTGGACGTAGATCGCGATGGCGGTCGAGTCGACGATCGCCGTGGTCGCCCAGTTCAGCCAATACATCCATCCCGAGACGAATGCGGCCTTCTCTCCGTAGAACTCGCGGGTGTAGGAGACGAAGGACCCCGACGACGGCCGGTGGACGACGAGTTCACCGAGCGCGCGGAGGATGAGGTAAGCGATGATTCCGCAGAGTGCATAGTCGAGGAACAGCGAGGGTCCTGCCGACGCGAGCCGCCCGCCGGCTCCCAGGAACAACCCCGTACCGATGGCACCGCCGATGGCGATCATCTGAAGTTGCCGTGGTCCAAGACTCTGGTGGAAGCCGGCCTGTTCCTGGTGGAAGGCTGATTCCTCCGGGTCCTGACCAACCTGTTGTTGAGAGGTTTGAGACATAAGTTCCCTTTTAAGACACGTGACGCCGCTGAGCCGCACCGGTTCCTGTGCGAGGCGGTATGAACCGGTCGACCTGCGACGACAATGATGATTTTCCCCATGCGGGGTGTGGTTCCCCGGTCGGCGATACCGGCACAGAAATGTGCCATGTGATCCGCGTCGACATGGTTGGTAATCGCACCATAACCCCAAAGGTCACAAATGCGTAACACGCGCGGGAGCCGAAACAGCCTGTCTTATGCGCTCACGGTCGTTCGTCGGCTGGATTCTCGAGTCGGACACGGGGAGGGTGAAGTTCGTACATCACCATCCCGAGCGGCCGAGAGACCTGGCTCCACGACGCCGCAGCAACCGACACGCCCTCACCGGGTGCCGGTGCTAACGCCAGGAACGATGGAGGACCCATGCTCACAAGCACCGATCGCATCCGCACGACCCACGTCGGATCCCTGCCCCGCACCGACGACCTGATCCGGGCCAACGCCCTTCGACGAGACGGCGAGATCAGCCAGGACGATTTTCGTCGCACGCTGTCGGCCTCGGTCGACGAGGTCGTCGCCCGCCAGGTCGAGTGGGGCATCGACACCGTCAACGATGGGGAATACGGCCACGCAATGGTCGACGACATCGATTACGGCGCCTGGTGGCACTATTCGTTCGCCCGCACCGGCGGTCTGGAGACCGTCGACGGGGCCTCGTTCCGGCAGATTCTCAGCGAACCCGGCAACGGCCGCTACAACAGCTTTGCCGTGCGCCGCGATTGGAACCGGTTTGCCGACTTCTACCGCTCGATCGATCTCGGCAACGACCCGGACGGCGAATTTCCGATCGCGACCGGCCCGCTGACGTACCAGGGGCAGGACGCCGTCGCCACGGACATCTCGAATCTGGATGCCGCGGTCAGGAAGCACGACGCGTCGGAGGCCTTCGTCGCCGCCCTATCCCCCGGCTCGGCCTCCCGCATCGGCAACCGCCACTACGCGACGGACGAAGAGTTCATCTACGCCTGGGCCGACGTGCTTCACGAGGAATACAAGGCCATCACCGATGCGGGTTTCGTTCTCCAGCTCGATGATCCCTCGATCGCCGAGGCCTGGGATCAGCTCGTGCCCGAGCCGACGATCGAGGAGTACCTCGCCTTCAACCGACTCGCGATCGATGCGGCCAATCATGCCCTGCGCGGCATACCCGAAGACCAGGTCCGCTTCCACCTGTGCTGGGGATCGTGGCACGGCCCCCACAGCACGGATATCGAGATCAAGCACCTGATCGAGTCGCTCTTCACCATCAACGCAGGCGCCTACGTCTTCGAAGCGGGCAATGTGCGCCACGCCCACGAATGGAAAGCGTGGGAAGACGTGACCCTTCCCGAGGGAAAGGTCATCGTTCCGGGCGTGGTCTCGCACTCGACCAATGTGATCGAGCACCCCGAGCTCGTCGCGCAGCGCATCGAGCAATTCGCCTCCGCGGTGGGGCGGGAGAACGTCATCGCGGGAACCGACTGCGGTCTCGGGGGACGGTTGCACCCGGATATCGCCGAGGCCAAGATCAGGTCGCTGGTCGAGGGGGCTCGCATCGCGAGCGAAAGACTGTTTTAGAGTGGTCTAGGACATATCTATTCCCTCACGAAGGATTCATGCCATGAACACCGTTTCCTCTCAGTTCCAGGACGGCTCCGCCGAGGGCGGCCACCCCAGCTCTATCCTCAGCCCGGTCTCCGGCGAGGTCATCCGGATCGAGCACGTGGGAGACCCCGTCTTCGCACAGAAGATGATGGGGGAAGGCTTCGGCGTCCAGAATCCCACGTCGGGCGACGTCGTCGCGCCGGTCAGCGGCCTCATCACGGTCGCCACCTCGAGCAAGCACGCTTTGGGCATCAAGACGGACGACGGCCTGGAGGTCCTCCTGCACCTCGGAATCGACACGGTCGAACTGCGCGGGGAGCCCTTCGAGATCGACATCGTCAAGGGTGACCGCGTCGAGGCCGGGCAGCGCGTGGGAACCATGAACCTTCGGGCCATCGAGGACGCCGGCAAGGACCCGACGGCGATCATCGTCGTCACGAATTCCGCGGATCGCCTGCAAACCCTGGTCGTCCAGGGCGGCGAGACCGCGGCGGGCGACGTCGCGGCCACCGCGACCGTCAAGGGCTAAACGCCCCGGCCTCACCGCCGAGACTCGCCTCGTGTCCGGGGGCCTCACGTCCTGGCCTGCGGAAAGCTACTCTTGGGTGTACCCCACGTCACAGGGCGTGGGGTACGACTCAACGAGGAGCCAGAACCATGAGCGAACTCCCAGAGGAACCGGTCGAGATCCTCGCCCCGATCTCCGGCGAGATCATCGGCATCGCGGAGGTCCCCGATCCCGTCTTCTCCGGCAAGATGGTCGGCGACGGCCTGGGCATCGGCCAACCGCACGGGCGTGAGGTCCTCGCGCCCGTCAGCGGCACGGTGACCATGGTTGCGGACTCGGGCCACGCGCTCGGCTTCACGACCCCGTCCGGTCTCGAATTCCTGATTCACTTAGGCATCGACACCGTTGAGCTTCAGGGACGCCCCTTCGACCTGCGCGTCGGCAAGGGCGACGCCGTCACCGCCGGTCGGCCGATCGGCACCATCGACATCGAGGCCATCCGCGAGGCGGGCAAAGACCCGACCGTGATCCTGGTGATCACCAATTCCGCCAAAAGGCTCGGGAGACTGACGGTCGGTCGGGGCCAGACCGAGGCCGGCCAGCCCGTCGCGGCCGCGTCGGCTCAAGCCCCGACGCCGCCGGCCGGTGGATCGACCCGCGAGTCGACGGCCACCGAATCGACGCGGCGGCCTGGCTCCGAAGAGCAGGATCACGCCCCGGACGGCGCGGTGGCCGACGCCGGATCCCCCTCGCAGAGACCCACCGACCTCACCGGATACGACGCTCTGGCCTGGGACATCATCCACAACGTCGGTGGGCCCGAAAACATCCGCAGCGTCACCCACTGCATCACCCGCGTCCGGTTCTACCTCGTGGACAACGGGAAGGCGGACGACGCCACGGTCGCCGACCTGGACGGCGTGATCGACGTTGTCCAGGGCGCCGGACAGTATCAGGTGGTCATCGGGCCCGCGGTCGAGGACGTTTACTCCGCGATCGAGGCCCAACTCGGAGGGGCCGGGGCGGCCGAGGACCAGGCGAGCGAGCCCGCCGGCGAGCGCCCCGATTCCGCCTGGGGCTGGGTCAAACAGGGGTTCAGCTCGCTCATCGGCGTGATCACCGGGTCCATGATCCCGATCATCGGCCTGCTCGCCGCGGCCGGAATCCTCAAGGGGATCCTGTCGCTGCTGCTGACCTTCGACGTCACGACCGAGGACTCCCAGACCTACACCCTGATCGACGCCATGTCGGGGGCGGTGTTCTTCTTCCTGCCGATCTTCGTCGGCTACACGGCAGCCCGGCGGCTGGGATCGGACCCGATCATCGTCGCGATCGTCGGTGGCGTGCTGACCTACCCCAGCCTCATCGACATGGCCAAGGGCGAGGGAAGCGGATCCGTCGCTGGGATGTCGCTCAACGGCGAATTTTTCGGACTGCCGTACCACATGGCCGACTATTCCTCGACGATCTTCCCGATCATCGTCGCGGCCTGGCTCGCGTCGATCGTCGAGCCCTGGCTCAAAAAGATCATCCCGGTAACCCTCCGTATGATCCTGGTGCCCTTGATCGAGGTCGTCGTGGTATCGCTGGCGATCATCCTGATCCTGGGGCCCATCGTCACCCTGATCTCCTCGGGCATCGCCCAGGGGATCCAGTTCCTCTACGACCTCTCGCCGGCCATCTCCGGGCTCATCATCGGCGGCCTGTACCAGTGCCTGGTGATCTTCGGCCTGCACTGGGCGGTGATCCCGCTGGTCGCCCAGGACCTCTCCGCGAGCGGCCATTCGCAGCTCAACGCCCTGATTTCGGTCACGATGGTGGCCCAGGGCGGCGCGGTCACGGCGGTCTTCATTCGCTCGCGCATTCAGAAGATCAAGCAGCTTTCCGGACCGGCGGCTATCTCGGCCTTCTGCGGCATCACCGAACCGGCGATGTACGGCATCAACCTGAAGTACGGCCGGGTCTTCATCATGGCCTCGATCGCCGCGGCGGCGGGCGGCCTGCTGACGGGCATCTTCCAGGTAAACATGTGGGGCTTCACCGGGTCACTGATCGGGTTCACGTCCTTCGTGAACCCGGACGGCCTGGACTTCAGCTTCTGGGGGTACCTCATCTCCTCGGCCGTCGCCCTGGCCCTCTCCTTCGCCCTGACCTGGTTCTTCGGCTTCCGGGACGCGGACGTCGAGAAGGGACGCGAGGTCAAGAAGGTGCGCCTGGGCAAGCGGGACCCGGCGGGGGTTTAACCGCCGGGTCGCCGGGTGGGGCGTCGGTCAGAAGACGATCGCGTGGTTCCCGTGCCAGAACACCCGATCCTCGGCGTGGGCCTGGACGGCCCGCGAGAGCGTCGCCCGCTCGACGTAGGCACCGTGTTTTTGCAGGTCCGCCGGGGAGAAGGTGTGGTTCACCCGGGTGACGTCTTGTTCGATGATGGGGCCGGCGTCCAGCTCCGGGGTCACGTAGTGAGCCGTCGCGCCGATCAGCTTGACCCCCCGCTCCCACGCCATGCGATACGGGCCGGCGCCCACAAAGGCCGGAAGGAAGGAGTGGTGGATGTTGATGATCGGGACCTCGACCGCGCGCAGGAAGTCCTCGGAGAGGATCTGCATGTAGCGCGCGAGCACGATGAAGTCGGCCTGCCCCTTCACCAGGTTCAGGATCTCGGCTTCCGCCTCGGACTTGTCCGCGCCCCGCGACGGCACATGGTGAAACTCGATGCCGAAGTATTCGACCTCGTCGCGCAGGTCGGGGTGGTTGGAGATCACCATGGGGATCTCGACCGGGAGCTCGCCGCGTTGCTGACGCCAGAGCAGATCCAGGAGGCAGTGATCGGACTTCGGCGCCAGGACGATCATGCGTTTGGGCCGGGACCGGTCGATCAGCGTCCATTCGAGGCCCACGTGGGCGAGCTGCTCGTGGAGGTCTTCCTCGATGTCCCGGATGGACTCGGTGAAATTCACGCGATGAAAAACGGTGCGCTGGTAAAAAACGGGTTCCGCGTCGATGCTCGTGAACTGGTCGCTTTGCAGGATGTTCCCGCCGTTGCGCGCGATCGCGGTGCCCACCGCCGCGACGATGCCGGGGCGATCGGGCCCCTTGACCACCAGGCAGGCCTGGTCCTTCAGGTGCTCGATGGGTTGCGTCATATGTTCTCCGTACTCGTGGCGCGCCGCCCGTCGGATCCCCGACGGGCGGCGCGATGGCTCATGGTCGTGGTGCGGCACCCTCCGGCTCCCGGGGGGGCCGACCTGGGTGCGCGGGTGGCTTCAGCGGAACAACAGGAGGGCCTCGCCCTGACCGCCACCGCCGCACAGGGACACGGCGGCCCTGCCGCTGCCCCGCCGGCTCAGCTCCAGCGCGGCATGCAGGGCCAAACGCGCGCCCGAGGCGCCAATGGGATGCCCCAGCGCGATAGCTCCGCCGTGGATATTGATCTTTTCCTGCTCGACGCCGAGGTCGCGGCCCGATTGCAGGGACACCGCGGCGAAGGCCTCGTTGATCTCCCAAAAATCAAGCTCGGCAGCTTCCCATCCTGCCTTATCGAGGGCCGATCGTGTGGCCTGCGAGGGCTGCGAGTGCAGGGACGCGTCGGGACCGGCGGTCTGACCGGCCGCGCCCACCTCGGCCCATATGCTCAGCCCGTGGGCCTCGGCGAATTCCTTGGAGGTCAACACCAGGGCGGCGGCGCCGTCCGACAGGGGCGAGGAATTACCGGCGGTGATGGTGCCTTCCTGAGCGAACGCGGGGCGTAGCTTCCCCAAGGTTTCCTGGGTCGAATCGGGGCGAATGCCCTGGTCCTCGGAGACCACGACCGGCTCTCCTCGACGCTGGGGGATCGTGATCGGCGCGATCTCCTGCGCGAAGATTCCGGAGCTCGCGGCTGATCCGGCACGCCGGTGGGAGGCGGCGGCGATCTCGTCCTGCTCGGCCCGGCCGATGCCACGGGCGAGGTTGTCCTCTTCGGTCATCTCGCCCATCGCGCGGCCGTCCTCCGCGTCGGTCAGGCCGTCACGGGCCACGGCGTCAACGAGCCGTAGGTCGCCGTAGGATTTGCCGGCCCTCACCCCGGGGGCGACGTGCGGCGCCGAGGACATGGACTCCTGACCGCCAGCGACGACGACCTGCGCCTCGCCCAAACGGATCAGTCGCGCCGCCTCGGTCACGGCGGCCAGCCCCGAGAGGCAGACCTTATTCAGGCTCATCGCGGGAACGTCCCGCGAAATGCCGGCCGCCATGGCCGACTGTTTGGCCGGGTTCTGCCCGCATCCGGCCTGGATCACGTGACCCATGTAGACCTGGTCCACATGCCTCGCCTCGAGACCCGAACGTTCCACGGCGGCACGGATGGCGTGAGCCCCGAGGTCCACCGCTGTGAGGCTCGAGAGCTGACCCATGATCTTCCCCTGCGGCGTGCGAGCGCCGCCCACGATGACGACGTCGTTCAACTGGCTCACGACTTGCTCCTTCGCTAGGACCCCTGATAATTCACCACTTATCGTACTGTAAGCGATACCACGGGTACCGAGATCTTTACAGCCAGTTTTTCTTCTTGAAGATCCCGTAGAGGCCCCCGGCGATGACGACCATCAGCCCCAGGGCGAACGGATAGCCCAACGGCCAGTTCAGCTCGGGCATGTTCTCGAAGTTCATTCCGTAGATCCCCGCGATGATCGTGGGCACCACGAGGATCGCCGCCCAGCTGGAGAGCTTCTTCATGGCGTCGTTCTGTCGCTGGCCGACGAGCGTGGCGTCGACCGTCAGCGCGTTCTGCAGGGCCGAACGCAGGCTATCGAGGTGCTCGAGGGCGCGCAGGACGTGATCGCGCACGTCACGGAAGTGTGGGTGCAACTGTTCGGGCGTCTCGTACTTCTCGGCCCCGCGCATCAGCAACTCCAACATGTAGCTCAGGGGCCGGGTGGCCCGCTGGAACTTCACGACCTCGTTGAACAGCTCGTAGATGCGTTGCGAGGTATTGCCCCCGGCGAAGAGGTCCTCTTCGATATTGTCCAGATCTTCTTCGAGGTCCATGATGACCGGCTCGTAGCCGTCCACGACGCCGTCGAGGAGGAAGTACAGCAGCGTCTGCGGATTGTGCGGATCCAGGTGCGGGCGCCGGAACGCCCGCTGCATCTGACGCACCACCGTCTCCCCCGGACCTCCCTCGGGCATGGTCACCAAAAAGTAGTTCGGCCCGGTGAAGGCGTGCACCTCGTTAAGCGTCAGCTTCTCGGTGCGATCCGTGTAGGCGATCGGGTGCACGGCCAGGAACAGGGAATCCCCGTAACGCTCGAGCTTGGGCCGCTGATGGCCGTGGGAGGCGTCCTCGAGGGCCAGGGGATGCAGATCGAAAGCCTCCCCCAGGTGCTTCAGCTCGTCCTCGGTGGGGCCTTCCAGCACGATGCACGCGGAGGAGCCCGGGTGCTCTCGCAACGCCGAGACCGTCTCCTCCGCTGAATCGTGGGTCATGACGCGGTCGTCGGAGTCGATCAGCGTATTCATCAGGTAGGCCATGAGGACCAACTATAGAGGCACGCAATGGACTCCGGACCCCGCCCGACTAGTCGATCAGGTCACGCACCACGATGGTGTTCTCGCGGCCCGGCCCCACGCCGATCGCCGAGATGCGGCACCCGGAGAGCTCCTCGAGCTTCTCCACGTAGGCGCGCGCATTCTGCGGCAGGTCCTCGAGCGAGGTCGCCTGGGAAATATCCTCGGTCCAGCCGTCGAAGTACTCGTAAATCGGCTTCGCGTGGTGGAATTCGGTCTGGGTCATGGGGATCTCGTCGTGGCGCACGCCGTCGACGTCGTAGGCCACGCAGACGGGGATCTTCTCGAGACCGGTCAGCACGTCCATCTTGGTCAGGAAGAGATCGGTGAAGCCATTGATCCGCACGGCCTGGCGCGCGAGCACGGAGTCGTACCAACCGCAACGCCTCGGGCGGCCGGTGTTGACGCCGAATTCCCCGCCGGTCCGCTGCAGGAATTCGCCCCACTCGTCGAAGAGCTCCGTGGGAAAAGGCCCCGCGCCGACGCGCGTCGTGTAAGCCTTTTGGATACCGACCACACGGGATATGCGGGTGGGGCCGATGCCGGAACCGACCGATGCGCCGCCGGCCGTCGGGTTGGACGAGGTCACGAACGGGTACGTGCCGTGGTCGACGTCCAGGAAGGTGGCCTGGCCGCCCTCCATGAGGATTGTCTTCCCCCGGTCCAGGGCCTGATTCAGCACCAGCGTCGAATCGACGATCATCGGCTTGAGGCGCTCGGCGAAGGAGAGGAAGTAGTCGACGATCTCGTCGGCGTCCACGTGATGGCGGTTGTACACCTTGACCAAGAGCTGGTTCTTCTGGCGCAGCGAACCTTCGACCTTTTGCCGCAGGATGGACTCGTCCATGATGTCCTGCACGCGGATGCCCAGGCGGCCGATCTTATCCATGTACGCGGGGCCGATGCCGCGCCCGGTGGTTCCGATGGCTCGCTTGCCCAGGAAACGTTCGGTGACCTTGTCCATGGTCTGATGGAAGGGCGCCACCAGGTGCGCGTTGGCAGAGATGCGGAGCTTCGAGGTATCCGCGCCGCGCGCTTCGAGCCCGTCGATCTCCTCGAACAGAGCCTCGGGGTTGACCACGACGCCGTTGCCGATGATCGGCGTCGCATTGGGGCTCAAGATGCCGGCGGGAAGGAGCTTCAGCTCGAACTTCTCGCCCCCGACGACGACGGTGTGTCCGGCGTTATTGCCGCCGTTCGGCTTGACCACGTAGTCCACGCGTCCGCCGAGGAGGTCGGTGGCTTTGCCTTTGCCTTCGTCGCCCCACTGGGCACCAACGATTACGATTGCGGGCATTTGGGAACATCCACTCCTGTAGACAGGTTTCCGCCGGGTTTCACGGCGGACAACAGCGCGCCGGGAGTCCTCCCCGCGGGCCAGGGTCCAGGATACCCGCTGGAGGTCACGAGTTCCCCAGTGATCTTCTGTTTTACGTGTCCCGAGGCTCGGTGGGAGGCCCCGATGCCGCTAGCTCAGGATGCGAATACGCATCGGATAGCGATAGATCTTGCCCCGGTTGGCCTCGACGGCCCCGATGATGTGGCAAATCAGGGCCAGGATGCTGACGATGATCATCACCGGAATCGCGATGATGCCGCCGATGCCGAACGTGACGATGGTCAGCAGGAGGCCCGCAATATTCACGATCCACACGATGGCGTTGAAATTGAAGGCCTCGGCGGAGCTGACGCGCACGAACTGGTAACCCGGCTTGTCCTTGTAGATCAGCCAGAAGATCAGCGGGCCGAGGAAACTCAGGGAGCCCACGGACACCACGAGGGCGATCACCGTGGAGAGGTGAGATAGGAGCGCGAGCGTCCGGGCGTCGTGTGGGATGGGGTTTCCATAGGCGTCGAAGGACGCCGGTTCGCCGTATCCGGGGTTCGGCCGACCATCCCGCGGCCCGCCCGGGCCCTGCCCGCCGGGATAGCCCTGGGCACCGGGTTGCCACTGAGCACCCGGATGTCCCTGGGCTCCGGGATATCCCTGATTGCCGGGCTGACCTTGCCAGCCCGGGTGGCCCTGACCGCCAGGCTGGCCCTGACTTCTCGAGTCCTCGTGACCTCCGGGGTACCCCGGGCCACCGGACTGGCCGGAAGGGCCCGGCTGGCCTGAGGGACCGAGCTGGGCGTCGCCACGGCCGTAGTCGGCCCCGTGCCGACGCTCGCCGGAGGAGTCGTCGGGCATCGAGTTCTCGGGCTGTTGATTCGTCATGGCGAGCTCCATTTCGCGTCGATCGTTCCGACATGACCCCTCACAAGGGCTTTCTCCTAGGCTATGACGCCGCCACCACCTCGGTCGAGGGACCGTCCGCGGAGTCCGCTACCGGCGGTAACGCTCTCGAACGAATTCACATTACGGGGAAAACATTGATGATCAATCTATAGCCGGCATCCCGCCATTTTCGCGTCGTTAGGGAAAACACTCCATCGGGGGCCTGTGACGCCGAAAAATCACGCGATAACGGGTTCATTCGGGCATTGACACGGTTGTGATCGGCCAGACATTTTATTTTTGCACTCCGTATCACTCGGAACCCTTCACACCATTGGATCAGAACATCATGAAAGCATCACTTCACCGACGTGGGCGGCGGGCCCTCGCGACGTGGACGGCGGCGACCTTAGGTCTAGGTGTTGCGGGTCATGACGTTGTTTACACGCAACGGAGGCTCGGGTGGGTGTTACCTGTGGCGACAGGTCGGCAGGTGAGGGGCTCATCGCATG
>NZ_KL537414.1 GCF_000710345.2 Curtobacterium sp. S6
ACCCGGTAGGTGTGTGGGAGAGTAGGTCGCCGCCGAAAATATTTTTGTGAGTGTGTGGTGTGGGGGTTGTGACCCCCACACCACACCTGTTTAAGCACCCCTTCGCGAGGGTGCGCGTTGTTTGCTGACGTTGTGAGGGTGCCGACGGGCCCAGGAACCGGCGAGAAATAGTCACCAGTGAGGTGACCAGTCTCGAGGGAATTCCTGGGCCGGTCGGCACCTTTTTTGCGTTAAGGCGCCGCGTCTCTCCGTGGGCCTGATCTAGAGATCGATCATGACCTTCATGGCCTTGGAATCCGCGGCATTTTTGAACACGTCCCATGCCTTCTCGAGGTCTTCGAAGGCGAAGTGGTGGGTGGCCAGGGAGGAAATGGGCAGACGACTGTTCTGGACAGCTTTCATGAGCATGCCAGTGGTGTTCGCGGAGACCAGCCCCGTCGTGACGGTAAGGTTTTTAATCCACAGCTTCTGGAGCTCGAACTCGACCGGTTTCCCGTGGACACCGACCACGGCGATGTGGCCGCCCTCCTTGACGTTGGGCGTACAGAGATTCCAGGTCGCGGGGAGCCCCACCGCTTCGATGGCGGTGTCGACGCCGCGTCCGCCGGTCACCTCGGCGACCACTCCGGCAAGGTCATGAGCCCCCGGGTTGACCGTATGTGTTGCGCCCATTGTCTTGGCCATTTCGAGTCGATTGTCGTCCATGTCGGCGACGATGATGCTGGCTGGTGAATAGAATTGCGCGGTCAGGAGGACCCCCATACCGACCGGGCCGGCGCCCACGATGAGCACGTCGCTCCCCGGGGTGACATTGCCGCTGATAACCCCGACCTCGTGGCCCGTGGGCAAGGCGTCCGAGAGGAAGACGGCGACGTCGGTGTCGAGTGTTGGGGGCAATTTAAAGAGTGAATTGTCGGCGAACGGGGTTCGCACGTATTCCGCCTGCGTCCCGTCGATCATGTATCCCATGATCCAGCCACCACCGCGCTGGCAGTGCGCATACAGCTGCCTTTGGCAGTTCTCGCAGGCCCCGCATCGTGAGATGCAGGAGACGAGTACATGATCTCCCGGTTTGACGGAGGTGACGGATTCTCCGATCGCCTCCACGACACCGATGCCTTCATGACCGAGTATTCTTCCATTCCAGGCGCCCGTTGCCGCGCGGGCGGACGCCTCGATCTCTGGGTTTTTCCCCTTGTAGATACCAAGGTCTGTACCGCAGATGGTCGTCTTGGTCATGCGGATGATGGCGTCGGTCGGGTCGATCAGACTCGGCTTAGGTCGTTCCTCGAAGCGGATGTCGTGCTCTCCGTAGTAGGTCATCGCTTTCATGGACTCGGACATGATTACCTCTCTGATCGCTTCGTCACGATACTTAAAGTTTACGTTATGTATCCGTCTGATCCGCTGACGATGCGTCACGACATCAAGGGGCCCAGCTCCAACGCATCCGTCGAAGCTGGGCCCCTTGTGTGCTTTCCTTGCGCGGGTTAGTCGGTCGAGGTTGCCGACTCAACCTCCTGGAGCGTCTTGGTGTGCTTCCGGCGCAAATGGGCAAGACGAGCCAAAGCGTGGGACATCGCTTCGGGGCCTGTAACCCGTACTCTGGCGATGGACTCCGCCCTTCCCACCTTGATCCCCAGATCTTGCGGTCCGAGAGCTTCCAGGGCGTTCTCGTCCGTGAGGTCGTCACCGGCAAAGATCGTGGTGTCGGCGTGGGTGAACTCTTTGAAGAGACCCATAGCGTCCCCCTTGGTGACCTCGAGAACTGCGCACTCCACCACGTACTGGCCGGGGGAGAGGCGAACTCCAGGAATGTCCTTGAGAGTGCGTACGGCCTCCGCCTCTGCGGTCTGAGCCGCGTCGTTGTCCGCCATGGTGCGCGTGTGGAACCCCACGCCCGCCGGCTTATGCTCGATCTCGGAGCCGGGATAACGCTGCACCAGATCCTCGACGGCCTCCGTCGCGCGACGGAGCGCCTCTTGCTGCGCGTCGGTCAGCTTGAGTTCGGGCGAGCTGTGCCCCATGGCCGAATAGTCGAACTCCCCACCGTGGGAACCTGACAGCAGCATTTTGCCGTGGGGATCGGCCACCTCTTTGAGGAAGCTGATCGGCCGGCCGGAAATCAAAGCGACGAACGTATCCGGCTGTTCGGCCAGGTCCTCGAGGGAAGACTGCGAGAGCGGCAGTGCCCGCGCCTCGTCCGGAACGGTCGTGAAGGGCGCGAGGGTTCCGTCGAAATCCATCGCAATCAGGAGCCTCTCGGCGCTTGCGGCACGCTGAAGCTCGTCTTCGACGGCCGGTGTCGGGAACGGCCCATGGCCCCTGTCGACTTCTCCGACCATCGGGAGCTCATCGGTCTTGGGCTCGGGGCCGAGATCATCGTCACGGGTCCGGGCCAGGTCGTCGAGGAATCGCATGGACCAGTCTTCGACGTCGTGAGCGAAGATTTGTTCCCGCATCGCCTTCATTCGATATTGGCGCTCCTCGAGCGACATATTTTTGGCATAAAGCAGGGCTTCCTTGAAGCCGTCGATGTCGTGGGGGTTGATTTGGAGAGCATCGGGCAACTGCTCGGCCGCGCCGGTGAATTCGGAGAGAACGAGCGCGCCCGTGTGATCGAGATGGCTCACCACGTATTCCTTGGCCACCAGGTTCATACCGTCCCTGAGTGAAGAGACGACGAGGACGTCCGTGGCCAGGTACAGGGCGATCATCTCTTCGAAGGGATAACCATGGTGAAGATAGCGGATCGCGGTGTGAGCCATCGTGTCGAACTGCCCGTTGAGGCGACCGACCATGCCTTCAATCTGTTCCCTGAGCTCGATGTACGAGGCCACCCGCTCGCGGGAGGGGCTGGCGACCTGAATCATCGTCGAGTTCTCGACGGTGAGGTCACCGTCGTTCAAGAGCTCACCGTAAGCCTTGAGGCGGTGGCGGATTCCCTTGGTGTAGTCGAGCCGGTCGACGCCGAGGTAGACCGTTTCCGGGTTGCCCAATTCCTGCCGGATCTGTTCGGCTCGTCGTTTGGTCGACGGCCGGGAGGCCATTTCTGTCACGGCTTCGACGTCGATCGAGATCGGATAGGAGGTTGCCCTCGTGATCCACGTGGGCAGGTCTTGGTTGAGACGTTCCTTGCGGGCACGGCGTCGGGAGGTGACGTTGGGCATCGCGTTGGTATACGCGCGACGGTACCTCTCGTTGCCTTCGTCCTCGTTCTGATCCTGCGGGGTCTGGGTGACTTCCGCTCGTTCGTCGTCGAACTGAACGCCGAGGATCTTGTCGCAACAGCGTCGGAAATTGCTGGCGTCTCCGGGGCGCTGGAAGCCAAGGAGGTCGGCGCCGAGCAAGCCGGTCAACACCTGCTTACGCCACGGCAATTGGGCGAAAATCTCCAGGGGCGGGAAGGGGATATGGTCGAAGAATCCGATCGTCAGGTCCGGCCGCAGATGGCGAAGCATCGCCGGAACCAATTGGAGCTGATAATCCTGAACCCACACGGTCGCGTTCTGGGCCGCGCTGCCGGCTGCCGTCTCGGCAAAGCGGCGGTTGACGGCCCGGTAGGTGTCCCACCACGTACGGTGGAATTCCGGCGGAGCGATGACGTCGTGGTAGAGCGGCCAGATGGTGGCGTTGGAAAAGCCTTCGTAGTAACGGCGGACCTCATCCTCGGATAACGGCACCGGTACCAGGTGGAAGACGTCGTGATCGAAGGGCTCCAAATCTTCGTCGGACGCACCGTGCCAGCCGATCCATGCGCCCGAGTGGGCCGCCATGACGGGGGCCAGGGCGCTGACGAGGCCGCCCGGCGAACGGCGCCACGTGGAATTTCCGTCCTCATCGATGGATCGATCCACCGGCAGTCGATTGGCCACGACGACGAAGTCGTAACCACCCTCGCTTGTATCGCGTGCACTCGATTGGTTCTGGTGCGCATTCGCAGTGTGGTGCATACTGATTCTCCCTTCGACCCAGTCTGACTCTAAGACTATCCGCAGTTGGGCGTCAGGAGGAGGGCGTGAGAGACTCCGTCAACTCACTCATCGGCCTTTCAGGTGGCTCGGCTAGAATATCTGTGGTTTTGTACTGATCATCCAAACGAACAGGGAGCATAACGTGGCATCCTCCTCTTCGCCGCGGAGTAGCGAGGCGCGGGAAAAGGCGCGTCAGGTCGCTGCAAAGCAGAGCAAGCACGCGAAGAACTCATCGCGCTTGTGGTGGCAAATTTCCTCGGTTGTCGTGCTGGTGGTCATCATCGGCATTATTGCGGCCGTATACCAGCACAACAAGAAGGCCGAGATCCCCGATTCGGGCCCGGTCGCGGCGAGCTCCAACCAATACGGTGGCATCGTCGTGACCAAGGACGGCATCAAGAAGAACACCTCGGATGTCGACTCTCGAGACATCAACGATCTCAAGACCTCCAGTGAAACCGGCCCGGCCGACGACCAGTCCAGCGGCAAGCCGGCAACCTTACCGGTGGGCTTGCCGTCCGAGGACGACGCCAAGAAGAACGGGCAACCGGTCAAGGTGACCATCTTCCAGGACTACAACTGCATCCACTGCGCCGAGTTTGAAAAGACGAACGGCGAGCAGTTGAAGAAGCAGGTTCTCAACGGTGACATCCAGCTCGAGATCCGCAACTTGAACTTCCTCGACCAGGAGACCAGCACCGAGTATTCCTCCCGTGCCGCGATGGCGGCCTATTCCGTCGCGGAGCAGGTCTCGCCGGAGCAGTTCCTGGACTGGCAGGCCGAAATGTTCTCCCACCAGGGCCAGGGAGGCATGAACAACCAGAAGCTGGCCGACCTCGCCAAGAAGTACGGCGCGGACATCAAGGACGACCTGGACAACAACAAGTACCGTCCGCTGGTCAACGTCACCGTCAAGGAATCCCAAGAGAACGGGATCACCGGGACGCCGACCACGTACGCCGACAGCAAGAAGTACGGCAACGGTAGCTTCAGCGACTTCCTCAGCGGAGTCATCAAGGATAAGTCCGGTAAGTAGCCGGGCTGATCGGGGGAGGGATGCGACGCCATACGGCGTTGCATCCCTCCCTTTCTGCGACCCGAGGCGCGTTTGGGATCGTCGCGGCGTTCCAGGTAATGTAATGACCCGCGAGAGCACGCCTCCTTAGCTCAGCTGGCCAGAGCATCTGTCTTGTAAACAGAGGGTCGCCGGTTCGAATCCGGCAGGGGGCTCGGCGAAATCCCCGGCACACCTCCCTTCGAGCGGTGAGTCGGGGATTTTTGTGCGTGCCTCCGGCGCGGGCTTGGCGCGTCGGCGAAGGCGGGAGGATCGCGCCGTCACGCCCTCGGGTTGGCAAAGCGACAGGCGGGGACGCACACACGAGTCCACACCAAACAACACACCCGGGTAGAATCGAATGCGCAGTACCCACGCGCAAGGAGCCACTAGTGAACGATCGAGACACGGCAGAGCCAGTGATGAGCGGACGACTCGTCGTGGTGCGTCACGGGCAGACCGACTGGAATAAGGCCGGGCGGATGCAGGGAAGCTCCGACATCCCGTTGAACGATACCGGCCGGCAGCAGGCCCGCGAGGCCGGCCAAGCGTTGGCCGAGCAGAACGCCTCGTGGCACTTCTTGGGTTCCTCGCCGCTCTCCCGCGCCCAGGAGACCGCACGCATCATCGGTGAGTACGTCGGAATAGGGCAGATCCACACGATCCCCGGAGTCATCGAACGCGCGTACGGTACGGCCGAGGGTGAGACTCTCAGCTTTGAAGATTCGCGACACCCGCAGGATCTCTTCGACGGCGTAGAACCCGAGGGCGATGTCTACCGACGTGGCGTCGCGACCTTCAAGCAACTCGTGATGGACCATCCGGGAGAGAACCTTCTCGTCGTCAGCCACGGGACCCTGATCCGCCGGACACTCATCGCGACCACCCCGGGCGACTGGAGTCAGCACGTCCCCAACGCGACGCCGATCGAGGTGGATATCGAGGGTCTTTTCGCGTGGGATCCACAGAGCCTCGAGCTCGACTGAACCATCGGCGGAGGCCTGTGACCATGACCGTTCCCACACGTTCCCATTGACCAGGCCACTTAAAGCCACATAAAATCAAGAATGCACAGACGGGACTGTCCCCGTAGTCATCGCTGGGGAGTGTTTGTACCATGTTCGCTGAGGAACGACGGGCGGAGATAGCCAAGCTGGTCAGTAGCGCCCGACGCGTTAACGGCGCCGACCTATCGCGTCGGTACGACGTCACCATGGAAACCGTTCGGCGAGATCTCGCCGCCTTAGAGACCGACGGAAAACTGCGTCGCGTTCACGGTGGAGCGGTCACGGTCGAACAGTCAACCGCCGTCGAATCCAGCATTTCTTCCCGGCAGACAGTCAACACCCCCGAAAAGCAGCGCATCGCCGCGTGCGCCTATCAGTTGCTTCAAGACTCCGATGCCGGCGCCGTCGTCCTTGACGCTGGGTCCACGACCGAAATCCTGGCCGACATCATCGCCTCCTCGGACTTCTCGCTCAAATCCGGTGCGGACCGCCTGATTATCACCCACGCCCTGCACATCGCGGTTAAGCTAGCCGAAGCGGACGGAATCGTCCTGGACCTGGTGGGCGGGCAGCTGCGGAAAATGACCTGGGCCGCCGTCGGGACGCGGGCCGCCGACCATTTCTCCACCATTCGACCCGATATTGCACTCATCGGGGTCAACGGACTCGACGAAGAGTTCGGTCTTTCGACCCCAGGCCTCAACGAGGCCATCGTGAAGACGTCCATCGTTCGTTCGGCCCGCCGGGTCGTGCTGCTGTGCGACTCGGCCAAGTTTGGGCAGGAGTCGCTCGTCCGCTTCGCCGGGCTGCCGGACATCGATGCACTCATCACGGACAAGGCCCCGGAAGGATCCCTGGCCTCCGCCCTGGAAGAAGCGAACGTAGAGGTTCTCATCGCATGATCGTCACCCTGACAGCGAACCCCAGTCTCGACCGCACCGTCGAGATCCCCGCCGATTTGGCCCGGGGGACCGTTATCCGCGCAACCCGTTCCGTGGCCGATCCCGGAGGCAAAGGTGTCAACATCGCGCGCGCCTTGAGCGTCAGCGGCGTTGAGACGGTCGCGGTCCTTCCCGGCGACGACGGCGACCCCGTCCTGGCAGGCCTCACCGAGGCCAACGTCCGGTATTCCAACCTCGCGACGGGGTATCCGATCCGCACCAACGTGACCATTGCGGAGCCCGACGGGACCACGACCAAGATCAACGCTCCCGGCGAGCCGTTCGACGACGTCGCCCAGCGGGAATTGACACGACTGCTCATCAACGATGCCAAGGGGGCGAGCTGGCTGGTGCTGGCCGGTTCACTGCCGCCCGGAGTGCCGAGCGACTACTACGCCGTGGTCTCGCGAGCGGTCCGTGAGGTCCTCGGGGACGAGGCGCCGCGGATGGCCGTGGATACCTCGGGTGCGTCGTTACGAGACACCCTTAACGGACAGGACGGCCTCCCGGACCTGATCAAGCCCAATTCCGAAGAGCTTGCGGAACTGGTGGGCCGGCCGGGGGACGGCGGGGCGCTCGAAGACGACCCGCGGGCCACGGCCCGAACCGCCCGGCAGCTCGTGGACCGCGGCGTCGGCTCGGTTCTGGCGACGATGGGTTCCAAGGGGGCCGTTCTCGTGACCCCCGAAGGATCGTGGTACGCCCAGCACGCGCCGATCAGGGCCCGGAGCACCGTCGGTGCGGGGGACTGCTCCCTCGCCGGTTTCCTCCTGGCCGACGAGGCGGGGAAATCCCCGCGGGACTGCCTTGTCCAGGCCGTCGCCCACGGGTCCGCCGCGGCCTCTCTGCCCGGAACCCAGGTTCCGTCGCTGCAAGAGACCAACCCCGACGCCGTGACCGTCACCTCGTTGGGCTAGCGACACGCGAGTTTCCCCCCCGAACAGCAACCGGAGCATGGACGCCTCAGAGAAGGCCTGGGCTCCCCGACTCAAATTCACCAAGGAGATTCATGTCCGCACTGATATCAGCGGAGCTCGTGACGCTGGATGAGAACCTGGGCGACGATCGGTTCGACGTCATTCGTCACCTGGCCGATCGTGTGGTCGACGCGGGCCGTGCATCGTCTCTCGAAGACCTCTTCCGGGACGCCAAGGCGAGAGAGTCGAAAACCGATACCGGGATTCCCGGTGGCATCGCGATTCCGCATTGCCGCTCCGCCGCGGTGACCGAGCCGACGCTGGCGATGGCCCGCCCGGCTCCCGGCGTGGACTTTGGGGCCAAGGACGGTCCCGCAGACCTGATCTTCTTCATCGCCGCTCCGGAAGGTGCCGATCAAGAGCACCTGACCCTTCTCTCGAAGCTGGCGCGTTCGCTGGTCAAGAAGGACTTCGTGGCGTCGTTGCGGAGCGCCACGAAGCCGCAGGACGTGGTCGATCTGGTGGACGGGGCCCTCGGGCTCGCGCCGACGCCTCAGGCCTCGGGGTCTGACCCGTCGGCCAACCCCGCTCACAACGACTCGACCGGCGCAGCCACTGGCTCGACCGGGGCAGCCTCGGCATCAGGTGCCGCCGGGGCCTCGGCCGAGGCCGCACAGGGCAGCGACGATGATCGCGAAGCATCGCCCGCGACGGCCGGTGCCGACTCCGCGATGAAGCGGCTGGTCGCGGTGACCTCGTGCCCCACGGGCATCGCCCACACGTACATGGCCGCGGACTCGCTTGCTCAGGCGGCCGAAGAGAAGGGCGTGCGTCTCGACGTCGAGACCCAGGGTTCTTCCGGCAACGAGGTCTTGTCGCAGGAGGTCATCGACGCCGCGGATGCGGTCATCTTTGCCGCCTCGGTGGACGTTCGTGACAGGGAACGTTTCGCCGGAAAGCCCGTCGTGGAGTCTCCGGTTAAACGGGGCATCGATGAGCCGGGCGTCATGATCGACGAGGCGATCGAGGCCTCGGAGAACCCCCAAGCCCGTCGGGTCTCGGGATCGCGTTCGGAGGGCTCGTCCGCATCGTCCGAGGACGGCTCCTGGGGATCTCGGGTTTATCGGTCGTTGATGACCGGTGTCTCGTACATGATTCCGTTTGTCGCCGCGGGCGGTCTGCTCATCGCCATCTCGTTCATCATGGGTGGCTACGAGATCGCGAATAACGCGAACGACATCCTGGGGATCAAGGATGGCTCGGTGACCGGCGAGGGTGCCTCGCTCTTCCACCCGGGAGATGCGGGTCTCTGGAACTATCTTGCCGCCGTGGTCAACGTCATCGGTACTCAAGCGATCGGCCTGCTCGTCCCGGCTCTTGCCGGGTTCATCGCTTACGGCATGGCGAGCCGTCCCGGCATCGCCCCAGGCTTCGCCGCGGGCTTGGTCGCCAATATGGTGGGCGCGGGCTTCCTCGGCGGCATCGTGGGCGGCCTGTTGGCCGGATTCGTCGCCTTTATGCTGGCAAAACCGAAGCTCCCACGTTGGCTTGCCGGTATGATGCCGGTGGTCATCATCCCGCTCTTGGCCACGTTGATTTCCAGCGGATTGATGTTCTTGATCCTGGGGCAGCCGATCGCCTGGATCATGACCGTCCTGAACGACTTCCTCTTGTCGATGTCCGGCGCCTCGGCCGTGGTCCTGGGTCTGGTTTTGGGCGCCATGATGGGCGCGGACCTCGGCGGACCGATCAACAAGGCCGCGTATCTGTTCGCGACGGCCGGGCTGTCTGCCGGAACGGACGTGTCGAAGGAAATCATGGCCGCTGTGATCGCCTCGGGCATGGTGGCCCCCTTGGCCATGGCCTTGGCCACGTCGGTTCGCAAGAAGTACTTCACGCAGGCAGAGGTCTCGAACGGGCGCGCGGCCTGGTTGTTGGGCGCCTCGTTCATCTCGGAGGGCGCCATTCCCTTCGCCGCGGCGGACCCGTTGCGCGTGATTCCCTCCTCCGTGGTGGGCAGCGCGATCGCCGGCGCGATCTGCATGGGAAGTCACGTCGCTTCGCCGGCACCGCACGGTGGTGTCTGGATCCTCTTCCTGGTGGACAATTGGCCCATGTACCTCGTGTCCGTGATCGTCGGTTCCCTCATCACCGCGATCATCTATCTGATTCTCAAGCGGATCGGAAACGCCACGAACGATGAGGCACCAGCCGAAGGCGTCTCTTCGGCCGCCTGAACCACCCGCTCAGAGCATTTCGAGTAAGGACTAATCATCATGAAGAAGCTCACAGGAGTCGGCGTTTCCGCCGGACGTGTCATTGGACCGGTTCTGCAGATGCCGGAACCCATCCAGGAACCCGCGGTCGGATCGACCCTCTCGGAGGGCGAGAGCCCGGAGGCGGCCATCGAGCGCCTCCAGGGGGCCGCAGGCCGGGTCAAAGACAATCTCAAGGAACGCGCCGGGCGGACGTCCGGAAACGCCGCGGCCGTGCTGAAGTCCACCGCCTTGATGGCGGGGGACAAGGCTCTGCTCAAGAACGCCGGCAAACTCATCACCGGAAAGCAGTACACGCCGGAGAGGGCCATTTGGGAGGCCGCGGGGGCCTACGCGTCGCAGATGAAGGAACTCGGCGGTTACATGGCCCAGCGAGTCACGGACATCCTGGACGTGAGGTCGCGTATTGTCGCTGAGCTCACCGACCAGCCCGCCCCCGGGATCCCGGAATCCGAGGCGCCCTTTGTCCTTATCGCGGAGGACCTGGCCCCTGCCGACACGGCGACCCTCGATCCGGCACAGGTGATCGCTCTGGTGACGTCCGAAGGCGGACCCCAAGCGCATACCGCGATCCTGGCCCGTGACCTGGGCCTTCCGGCCATCGTCGCGGCCACCGGGGCCACCCAGGTGCCGAACGGCACGCAGGTGTACGTGGACGCCACCGACGGTACGGTCGTCATCACTCCCGGCGCGACCGAGGAGCGCCTGGCCGAGAAGTACGCCAACCGCAAGGAAATTCCGGCTTTCGACGGAACGGGTCTGCTCTCCGACGGCACGAGCATCCCGCTGTACTCCAACGTGGGCAACGGCAAAGCGGCGCAGACGGCTGCCGAGAACGGAGCCGAAGGCGTCGGTCTTTTCCGAACGGAATTCGCATTCCTCAACCGCGAGGAAGAACCCTCCGTGGAGGAACAGACCGTCGAATACAAGGCCGTCTTTGACGCCTTCCCCGGAAAGCACGTGGTGGTGCGGACCCTCGACGCGGGTGCCGATAAGCCGCTGCCGTTCTTGACCGACTCCAGCGAGCCGAACCCCGCCCTGGGCGTCCGCGGATACCGCACCGACTGGACCACCCCGGGAGTGCTCGGGCGCCAGCTCGAGGCCATTTCCTCCGCGGCGAAGGAATCGTCGGCCGAGGTGTGGGTCATGGCTCCCATGATTTCGACCGCCCCGGAGGCCCGCGACTTTGCCCGCATGCTGCGCGAAGCCGATCTGAACATTCACGGCGTGATGGTTGAAACGCCGTCGGCGGCGGTAACGGCCGAGGCCATCCTCGGCGAGGTCGATTTCGTGTCCATGGGGACCAATGACTTGACGCAGTACACCATGGCGGCCGACAGGCTCTTGGGCGCGCTGGCCGAGCTGAACAATCCGTGGCAGCCCGCCGTTCTGAAGATGATTCAGCTGACGGTTGAAGGCGCGAAGCGGGCCGAGGCCTCGACGGGCCGCACCAAGACGGTCTCGGTATGCGGCGAGGCCGCAGCCGATCCCGCCCTGGCCGTCGTGCTGGTCGGACTCGGCGTCAACGCCCTGTCGATGAACACTCGGTCCTTGTCGGCCGTCGCCGCGGTGCTCAAATCCGTTACCCTGGAACAAGCACAGCAGATCGCGGCCAAGGTGATGGACGCGCGATCGGCTGAAGAGACTAAGGATGTGGCCCGCGCGGAGCTGCCCATCCTTGATGACCTCGGTCTGTAATCAGTCCGGATTTCAGGGTGAGCCCCGGTGAACCCGCATGACCCCATAATCAAGGAGAACAATCATGGCAGAACGTATCGCCACCATCGCTAGCCGCGTCGGCCTTCACGCCCGCCCGGCCGCGATTTTCGCCGAAGCCGCCGGCGACCTCCCCGTTGAGGTCACCATCGCGGGTGAAGGCGAGTCGGCCGACGACGCAATGGATGCCTCGTCGATCCTGTCCCTCATGTCCTTGGGCGCCAAACACGGCGACAAGGTCGTCCTCCGTGCCGAGGGCGAGGGAGCCGAGGAAGCTCTGGATAGCCTGGTCAAGATCCTCGAGACGGATCACGACGCCGAGTAATTCCGCTCCACCGGATTCGTGCCGGGCCCGAGGGCCCGGCCGCCGGCCACGCACGCAGTTGCCCGGGACCGCCGACCCACGTGGTCGGGGTCTCGGGCCTTTGCATGTGTTTCTCAATGTGGTCCGCCTAAACTGGGGGACAGAACAGCCCGCCGACCGGGTCAACCAACCACGGCGCGGAGAGCACCTCCGCGCACGGCAGATGAGGATTCTTTGCGACACTTCACCGCTCGATTCGCGACCGATCACGAGATCAATCACTGGGATGACCACGTCACCGCCAACCCCAACGGCGGCAACCTGTTGCAATCGGCGTCGTTTGCCTCGGTGAAGGCCCAACACGGCTGGAAGCCCCTGCACCTCGTGTACGAGGGGGTCACCGAGGTCCGGACCGAAGACGGCACCATCGAAGATCGCCAAGTTTCCAGCTACAACCTGATCCTCGAAAAATCGATCCCGTTGCTGGGCAAGTTGTGGTACATGATCAAGGGGCCCGACGTCGCGGATATCCGTGACATTCCGGCCATCATGGACGCCAATCGCGAATTCGTGCGGGACCAAGGGCTCAAAGTCTTCGCGGTGAAGATCGAACCGGATATCTATGATTCCGAGGAAAACGCGGCGTTCTTGAATCGCGCCGGGCTGGTCAAGCAGTTCAACATCCAGCCGAATGATTCGACCGCCATTTTGGCGACCGATTCCGACGAGGAATCCGTGCTGAAATCGTTGCATTCCCGAGGACGCAATGCCGTCCGCCGTGCCAAGCGCGAAGGCGCCGAGGTGGAACGCGTGGAATTGACGGAAGAGAACATGAAGAAGATGTTTTCCCTCATGGACACGGTCGGCCAAGGGCACGCCAACGTCAACCTGCGGTCCTTTGAGTACTACAAGGAATTCTGGACGACCTTCGCCGCAGCAGGTCAGGGAAGGCTGTACTTCACCTACGAGGATGGGGAACCGTCCGTCGGCGCCTACGTCATCCGCTATGGCCGCAAAGGAACGTACAAAGACGGCGGATCCAAGCCGCGTCGCAAGCAATACGGTGACTCACACCTGGTGCAGTGGACCGCGATGACGGATCTGATGCACGACTACGGAATCCAGGAATACGACTTCTGCGGCACACCCCCGAAGGCCGAGCTGAAGAACAAGGAGCACAGCTACTACGGTCTCGGCTTGTTCAAAACGAGCTTCACCAAAACCGTGGTCGACTTTGTGGGCGTCTACGACCAGGTCTTATCCCCGGCCGCTTATAAAGCGTGGGTGACCATCGTGGAACGCGTGATGCGTCAGATCTGGTGGCGTCGCACTCAGCAGCCGTTCTACTAAGCCGATGACCCAGTCGGCATCAACCGCGGTCACAGGATCGGGGTTTACCGTGACAGGAACAGAGTATGAGGAGGGCAGATGAGCCAAGGGACGGAGGGTGAGCCCCTAACGGGTGCCTACCCTTCATCGGGCATCTCCCGAGGGGCCGAGACCCCCTCGGATCCTTTCGGGCCTGATACGTCGGAGGACGTGTACTCGGACCCGTTCTCGAGTTCCACGACGGTCCGACCCACCGTCGAACCGTCGGGTGATCCGGTCTCAACCCCCACCCATAGGACCGAGACCGACGAACGCCCCGCGAGCTACGAAGATCCCTTTGGCATACCCGCCGAGGGGGAATCCGGCGATCACCAAACATTCGTCACCTCGATTCCCCGTGTCGATCCGTCCGCGGGATTCGGGCGCGAGGACCGACCCGGTGCCGACCAGAACCGTACCGGGTCGGTCACGTCGGATGCCCCGCAGGGCGTGAGAAACGGCTCCAGCGCGTACACCCCGGATGTCCCGGAACCGCGGGCTGAACCCAATTCTTTGAGCGCCGCGACTCAGGGTTCCGGGGTGCACGACGCCGAACGGATCGCCGCGACCCGCACCGCCCCGCAGGACATCTTCCGAAATACCCAGGATCTTTCGGATCCCGCCGCCACGAGGGCTCACGCGACGCCGTATGCCGCGGAGGAGAAGCCGGATGCGGGTGTCTCCGTCGCGAGCTATCCTTCCGCGGAGGCCGCACCCCCTGTGCCGCGAGGAGGGCGCCGAGGCTTCGGCCTGCGCCGCATGATCCAGTCGGAGAACCTCCCCACCGCGCCGATGCGCGTCGTGGAACGGTTGGCGAATTCCCCGTTTGCGAATCCCCGACGGTTTAAGGAACGCACGGAGGTTCGCAGAACCCTCAACTTCTCGTTGCGACTGGCCGAAACCATGTTCCATTTCGGGGCCGACTCCCGCGATGTCGAAACGGCGATCGTCGCGACGTGCGCGACCTACGGGGTGGAAGACGTCGATGTCGACATCACCAACCAGTCCGTGATCATCAACTACATTTCGGAGTCGGACGGGACCAAAGACAGTCCCGGCGTCGCGGCCAATAGCGACGAGGTCTTCAGCCACACGGTGGTACGCGTGGTTCGTTCCTGGTCCGACAACTACGCCGGCCTGACGGAGACACATCGGCTGGTCAAAAGGATCACCAACGGCGATTTGTCGAGGGCCGAGGCCGAGCGGCGCTTGGCCCGAATACTCTCCAAGCCCAAGCCGTATCCGCGGTGGCTCGTGAATCTCTGCAATTCGTCCGCCGCCGGCGTGCTCACGGTGGGTATCGGTGGCACGTGGCTCGGCGCGATCGTCTCGTTTTTGACCTTTACCGTGGTCCAGTTCATGGCCGGCAAACTCGCGGCCTGGAGAATCCCGTCGTTCTTCACCATGGCGGCTTGTTCCGCGTTGGTGACCCTCATCGCGATGGTTCTCTATGCCCTCGGTGCCCCGGTTTCGCCTGCGCACATCGTCGGTTCGGGCCTCATCATGCTTCTTCCGACGCTCACGCTGGTCTCGACGATCCAGGACGCGATCAATGGGTTTCCCGTCACCTCCGCGGGACGGCTCATCGCCACCGGGCTATCCTTTACCGGGCTCATCGTCGGTATCGCGATCGCGGTGTCGATCACCACCAGCTTGGGCTTTCGAGAGATCGAGGTCGACAGCGTGGTGTTCTCCGGGGCGGAGCCCCTGGTCAACATCGTTTTCATGCTGATCGCCACCGCGCTGATCGCCATCACGGTGCAGGTCAAGCCGCGACATATTCTCCCCGGGGTATTTAGCAGTTTCTGCGGGCTGGCCGTATTCCATCTCTTCGCGCTGGCGGGAGCCGGTGGGCGCATGACGTCCATGCTCGGAGCGATCGGCGTCGGCTGTGCCTCGGCACTGATCGCTCAGCGGCACCTGATTCCACAGGTGGTTTTGGCCGTTCCGGGACTGACATTCCTGTTGCCCGGGCTCACCATCTTCCGCGGGATGTATACGTTGACGGTCAACATCGATCCCGTGACGGGCCTGATTCCGATGCTCAACGCTGGCGCGATCATCATGTCGATGGCCGCATCCGTCGTGTTGGGCAACTATCTGATGAGGCCGTTCATGAGCAAAGACCCCGAGACCCGACGGAAGCTGGTCCGTCGACGCAAACAAGAGCCGGATCCGCTGGGCAACTGAGGCCGCCCACGAACCGGATGCGCGTCGTCGGCGACCTCGTTTGGTCCGATCAGCGAAGGGTCCAATCCACGGGTTGCTGGCCCAGCGATTCCAACGCGGCATTCGCCCGGCTGAAGGGGCGCGATCCGAAGAAACCTCGTGATGCCGACAGAGGCGAGGGGTGCACCGATTCGATCTTGGGGACCTGAGGCCCGAGCCGAGACCCGGCATTCCTGGCGTCGCGGCCCCAAAGGATCGCCACGAGCGGCTGGTCCCGAGCGCCGAGGGCGTCGAGCGCGGCATCGGTGATGGCTTCCCAACCCTTGTTCCTGTGCGATCCGGCTTCCCCAGCGCGAACGGACAAGCATCGGTTCATCAGCATGATGCCTTGATGAGACCAGCTCGACAGGTCACCGTGTTCCGGGGGAGTGATGCCCAGGTCGGATTGGAGCTCCTGATAGATGTTCTTGAGGGATCGCGGCAGGGGTCGGACGTCGTCCTTGACGGAAAAGGATAGGCCCATCGCGTGCCCGGGAGTGGGGTAGGGATCCTGGCCGATGATGAGAACCCGCACCGATGACATCGGTTCCTGAAATGCGCGAAAGATATTTTCCGAAGCCGGAAGGGTCGCGTGGCCGTTGTCGTGCTCCTCGCGGAGAAACCGGCCCATCTGGCGGATCGTTGGTTCGACGGGCTGCAGAGATTCCGCCCAATCCGCTGCCATGATCTGGTCCAGGGGTTTGACGGGCATGAGTATTCCTTACGAGGTTTCGTCGACGGCGTTGATTCTCCCTAGACTAACGGCGTGGAATCATTGACCGAAGTCGACCTCGCGATCATCGCGATGGAGAAGAGACCGTGGAAGTACCCCGGGGCGAAAGAGCGCGCCGTTCGCACCGAATTGGGAATATCGGGCACGGAGTACTACATGCGGCTCAACCGACTGATCGATGACGAACGTGCCATCCGGATGGAGCCGGCGCTGATGCGGCGTCTCCGGGATCACCGGGATGGCTAACCATTCCGGGTATCGGAAGGCCGCAAACCATCTCACGGTCAAAAAAAGATACGCTTAGAATTTGGGCCGCATGCGCACCGTAGGGTGCGCCCATCAGACTTTGAGGACAGGTATGGCCGAGCACGAGCACGATGAATTCGACGACGTCCCCTGGGACTCGCCCTACCGCGGCGCCTATCGGGGTGAGCAACCGGAGAAGACCGGCGGGTACAAGCATCTCGCCGCGGTGATCGTCGCGGGTATCTGCGCCCTGGTGATCGGCGGGCTGTTCTTTCTGTTGTCCCCCAAAACGGCCGGCCCCGAGGCCGCGGGGCAGTCGGCCTCTTCGTCGAGTTCCTCGTCATCGCCGTCTGGGGACGGACAGAGCGAGTCATCGACGCCCTCCTCGAGCGATGCGGGAAGCGCCGAGCCCGACTCGTCGACGAGCGTTGGGGTGTACAACTACGCCTCCAAGGAAGGGGTCGCGACCAAGGCGGCGTCGACCCTGCGCGAGGCCGGGTGGACGATTTCCGACGTCAGCAACTGGGAAGGCGGGGCGGAGGACGCCTCGGTGGTGTATTACGCCAGCGGCTCGGAGGCCCAGGCCAAAGCGATCGCGCAGAAGCTCGGCATTCAGAATGTCCAGGAGGCGACCGGATACAACTACGAGGTTGTCGTCGTTCTCTCGGAGCACGACGGTGCGGGAAACGGCGCCCAGTAGCCCTGCTGATAACCCCTCCAAGGCTGAACGCGGGAGGGTGCTGTGCTCTGAGCGAAGGCCGGGAAAGTAGGCCCGTATCGTTTGCACTCTCCGCGGCACAGTGCCAAGATTGGGGTTAGCACTCATCCTCTTCGACTGCTAAATATCCACGGTGGCCGGGCTTTCGCCAGGTGTCGTGGGTTGAGTGGGAGCAGGGGGATGAGCACAGACTCAGTCACCACGGTGAGGCCAGGTGGCCCGTCGCCCAGAGCGCGAGGGGAAGTCCGGCCGTCCGTCGCGGGCACCGTGGACGACGCATCCGTCTACCGTCCAGGAGGGACGTCAACCGCCATGGCAAAACTGATTGCTTTTGATGAAGAGGCCCGTCGCGGACTCGAAAAGGGTCTGAACACCCTTGCCGACGCCGTCAAGGTCACGCTGGGGCCGCGCGGCCGCAACGTGGTTCTCGAAAAGAAGTGGGGCGCTCCCACGATCACCAACGATGGTGTGTCCATTGCCAAGGAGATCGAGCTCGAAGACGCCTACGAGAAGATCGGCGCGGAGCTCGTCAAAGAAGTTGCCAAGAAGACCGACGACATCGCCGGTGACGGCACGACCACCGCGACCGTTCTGGCCCAGGCCCTGGTCCGCGAGGGACTTCGCAACGTTGCGGCCGGCGCCGATCCGCTCTCGCTCAAGCGCGGGATCGAAAAGGCCGTCGAAGCCGTGACCCAGGAGCTCCTCTCCTCGGCCAAGGAAATCGAAACCGAAGAAGAGATCGCGGCCACCGCTTCGATCTCCGCCGGAGACCCCGAGATCGGCAAGCTCATCGCGCAGGCGATGGAGAAGGTCGGCAAGGAAGGCGTCATCACCGTCGAGGAGTCCAACACCTTCGGGCTGGACCTCGAGCTCACCGAAGGCATGCGCTTCGACAAGGGATTCCTGTCGGGTTACTTCGTGACCGACGCCGACCGCCAGGAAGCCGTCCTCGAGGATCCCTACATCCTCATCGTGAATTCCAAGATCTCCAACGTGAAGGACCTCGTCCCCGTGCTGGAGAAGGTCATGCAGTCCGGCAAGCCGCTGCTGATCATCGCCGAGGACGTCGAGGGCGAAGCTCTCGCATTGCTCGTCTTGAACAAGATGCGTGGATCCATCAAGTCCGCCGCGGTCAAGGCTCCCGGCTTCGGCGACCGCCGCAAGGCCCAGCTGGCCGACATCGCGGTCCTGACCGGTGGCCAGGTCATCACCGAAGAGGTCGGTCTTTCCCTCGACACCGCGACCCTCGACCTGCTGGGACAGGCTCGCAAGGTCGTTGTCACCAAGGATGAGACCACCATCGTCGACGGTGCGGGCTCCGCCGAGGAGATCGAAGGCCGCGTCTCGCAGATTCGCGCCGAGATCGCCAACACCGATTCCGACTACGACCGTGAGAAGCTCCAGGAGCGTCTCGCAAAGCTCGCCGGCGGTGTCGCCGTCCTCAAGGCCGGTGCCGCCACCGAGGTTGAGCTCAAGGAGCGCAAGCACCGCATCGAGGACGCGGTGCGCAACGCCAAGGCCGCCGTTGAAGAGGGCATCGTCCCCGGCGGTGGCGTGGCCCTCATCCAGGCCGGTGTTCGTGCCTTCGAGACCCTGAAGGTCGAGGGTGACGAAGCCACGGGCGCCAACATCGTCAAGGTCGCCGTGGACGCTCCGTTGAAGCAGATCGCTTCGAACGCCGGTCTCGAGCCGGGCGTCGTCGCCGACAAGGTCCGGGGCCTGGAACAGGGTCACGGTCTGAACGCCGCGACCGGCCAGTACGAGGACCTCATGAGCGCAGGGATCAACGACCCGGTCAAGGTCACCCGCTCCGCACTGCAGAACGCCGCATCCATCGCGGGTCTGTTCCTCACCACCGAGGCCGTTGTGGCCGATAAGCCGGAGAAGAACGCCGGCGCCGGTGCCGAGGGCATGGACGCCATGGGCGGCATGGGCGGCATGATGTAACCTTCGGTCCTTTCGACCGAGACATCTGACGGCCAGAACCCCCGCACGAGCTTCGGCTCGTGCGGGGGTTCTGCGTTTCTCGGGTGGTTCGGCCGAGCCACTGCGCGTGCTGCGGGGCGTGCGGGCGTAGGGTGAACACGTTCATCACACGACGGCGGGACGAACCGAGGAAGGGCCCATGACGAAGAGGCAGAGCAAAGCGTGGCTGTGGGCTTTGGTGGGGTTCATGTTCTTGTCTCAGACCGGCCTGAACCTCGTGCGACCGCTGACGAGTTACAAGCTCATCGCGTTGGACGCCCCGCCGGCCGTGATCGGGCTGGTGACCTCGGCCTACGCGATCGTTCCGGTCTTCGCCGCCATCGCCCTGGGCCGGCTCGCGCAAAGGGTGAGGCGTCTTCGGATCTTGGTCGCGGGTGGCGGCCTCCTGATTGCTGTGGGCGCGGCCGTTCTGGCCCTTGCCGGCGGAATATGGCCCATCGTCGTGGCCAGCGTGATGTACGGAATGGGACATCTGGCATCGCAGATCGGCTCCCAATCCGCGGTCGCTCGGTACGCGAAAGACTCGGAACTGGATCAGGGATTCGGATGGACCACCGCGGGGCTTTCGGCGGGGCAGTTGGTCGGCCCCTTGATCGGCGGTTGGATCTTGGGACTACACGCCGCGCCATCCCAAGCCCAACGCCTGCACGATGTCGCCACGGCCTCGTGGATCGGCGTGGCCTGCGCCGTCGCGTCCATCCCGTTGATGCTCTTGCCGGTCGTTCTTCCCGGCAGGTCCGGGGGCTCTCGTCCCGTGACATCCGATGGGCCCTCCGGGCAGGGAGCCTCGGCCGGCGTCCGAGGGAACGATCCCGACGCACCTCCGCGGGCCACGACCCTGCGGGTGCTGCGGCGCCCCGGGGTCGCCTCGCATATTCTCGCCTCTCTCGCGATGCTGTCGATCATGGACATCCTGACCTCATTTCTTCCGCTCGTGGGGGAGAGGGCCGGCGTGTCCCCGATGTGGATCGGGGTGCTTCTCGCGGTCCGAAGCCTCTCCTCCATCGTTTCCCGCACGATGATCTCGGCGCTGTCTCGCAGGTGGAATCGGAGTCAACTGGTGATCGTCTCCCTCGTGATGGGTTCGTTGACCGTCGCGGCGGTGCCACCGGTCATCGACGTGATCCCCCTATCTCTCGTGCTTCTGCTGGTCGGCGGATTCTTCATCGGTCTCGCGCAACCGCTGACCATGACGATGATCATCACCTCGGTTCCCGAGGCGTGGAGGTCCCCGGCATTGGCGGTACGGCTGACCGGGAATCGTGTGGGACAGGTCATCATCCCCTTGGTCGCCGGCGCCGTGGTCGCGCCCGTGGGGCCCGCGGGAGCGATCTGGCTGACGTGCGTGCTCCTCTTGGGGTCGGCGGGAGAAAAGCTCATGCGATACGGCCGATCGGGAGCCGGGCCGGTGGGCCGCTGAGGAATTTCTCGGGCCCGTCGGCGGCACTAGCATGGACGTACGATGCATTGTGATTATTTTTCCGCCGACCTCTGCCGCTCCTGCGTGAGGATGGGCGTCCCCTACGGACGCCAACTCGAGGACAAGCAGATCAAGGTGCGCGAAATCCTGGGAGACCGCCCGGGATTGCGGTGGGCCTCGCCCATGGCCAGCCGTGAATCTGGCTTCCGCAATAAAGCCAAAATGGTGGTGACCGGAAGCGCCGAGGACCCGAACCTGGGCATCGTGGACCGTCGGGGCAGGGGCACCGACCTCAGCGAATGCGGTCTGTACCCAGCAGAAATCACCCGCGTCATGCCGGTCCTCAAGGAATTCATCCGGGATCATGGCCTCGTTCCCTACGACATCTCCACCCGGAGGGGCGAACTCAAGAACATCATCGTGACGGTGTCCCCTCGGGGCGAGCTCATGGTCAGATTCGTGGTGCGCAGCAAAAAGTACGTGGTGCCGATCCGTCGGGCCCTTCCCGGGTTGCTCGGTCGGTTGCCTCACCTGCGGGTGGTCAGCGCGAATATTCTCCGGGAGCACAAAGCCGTGCCCGAGGGCCCCGAGGAGGTGCCCCTCACCGACGAGCAGATCCTTCCCATGCCCCTCAACGGCATCGATCTTCACCTGCGGCCGCACGGCTTTTTTCAGACCAACTCCGATATCGCGGCCGCGATGTACCGACAGGCCGCCGACTGGGCGGCGCAGGAGGGCCCGGCGAGCGTCTGGGACCTGTTCTGTGGCGTGGGGGGATTCGCGTTGCACCTCGCCGAACGCCTGGGCGAGGAGGCCGAAGTGCACGGAATCGAAATCGATCCCGAGGCCATTGAAGCCGCCAAGTCCAGCGCCCGCGCCGCCGGGCTGAATCACGTCCATTTCTCCGCCGCGGATGCCGGGACCTTTGCGACGATGGGAGCGTCGTCGCCCCAGTGCGTCGTTGTCAACCCGCCGCGACGGGGCATCGGTTCCGAGACCGCGCGGTGGTTGGAGACCGCGGCCGTCGACACCGTGATCTACTCGAGCTGTAACGCCGCCTCGCTCGCGACCGATCTGGATGCCCTGCCGTCGTATGAGCCGTGTGAGGCTCGGCTATTCGATATGTTTCCGCAGACCACCCACTCCGAGACGATGGTTCTTCTGCGGCGGCGCTCCGGAGCATAAATCCGCGACCGGCCGCTGGCGGGAACGGGGCTAAAATGGTCCAGGCACTATCGATACGAGACCGAGGAACGTGACAATGACCCCGTCGGAGAGCATGAGAGCTCCGCGATCAGAAGCCAGCGGACGGCCGGGCTCCGAGGCGACCTCTGAACGCCCCGTCGAGCGGTTGCCGGAGTTCACCATGAGATCTCCGCGCGGGACCCTGGAGACCGGCGGCGCGCTCCTTCCGGTGGACGCGGATAACTGTCTGGCCGTCGCTCGGGAACGCGAGTCCATCGTCGTCGGCCTGTTGCCCTTTGACCCGGACGAAGCGCCTCGGCTCGCGGTTCCGGAAACCTACCGATGGATATCGCGCACGGACGATCACGCGGACGTGGCCCCCGTGGCGCGACCCACCGGAAGCCTGGGCGTGGACAGCCAGATCTACCGCGACGCCGTCGCCTCGGCGGTGCGGCGAATCCACGACGGACAACTCGAAAAGGTCGTGCTCTCCCGGGCATTGGAACTGCACTACGACGACGCACCGTTGGACCCGGCCGCCGTTTACGCGAATCTGATGGCGTTGAACCCGACGGCGTACGTGTTCAGCGTCCGTGACGAGTCCACGGGGGAATACCTGATGGGCGCGAGCCCGGAGCTTGTGGTCGGCGTCGATCAGCAGCAATTTTCCACACGACCCCTCGCCGGCTCGGCCTCCCGCGCCACGTCGACGGGGCCGACCGAAGACGCGCAGGCCGGCGAGGCGCTCATGAAATCGGCCAAAGACCGTGCCGAACACGCAACGGTGGTCGACGACATCGCCCAGAGGCTGGGGCCCATATCCCGGGAGCTCACGGTGCCTCCGGCGCCGTCCTTGGTGGGGACGCCGCAATTGTGGCATCTCGGCACACACATTACCGGCATCCTCGGGGAGGGCCTCTCCGCGCTGGACGCGGCCCGGGCGATTCACCCGACCCCGGCGATCTGTGGGACACCCCGGAATGCGGCCCTCCACCTGATTCGTGAACTCGAGCCTTACGACCGTGGTTTCTACGGTGGTTTGGTCGGATGGACCGATCCTGACGGTAACGGAGAATGGGCCTTGAACCTGCGCAGCGGCCGTGTCGGGCCGCGGACGGCGACACTGTGCGCGGGTGCGGGAATCGTCAATGGCTCCACCCCCGGGGGCGAGCATCACGAGACGGCGGTCAAGCTCTCGACCTTCCTCGCCGCCCTGGGACTGACGCTCAACGACCTGGCCGAACTTGGTCAGTAAGGTAAAACCCATGACAACCTCGGGCAACACCGCGGGCCTCGGACGCTCGTCACCAGGAAACAGTCACGAAGCCACGGAGGGCTCGGACGAACCATCGACGATCGTCGCGGCCGCCGACGGGTCCGCCCTCGGAAACCCCGGGCCCGCCGGCTGGGCCTGGTACGTCGACGAGTCCTGCTGGCGCGCCGGTGGCTGGCCACACGGGACCAACAACATGGGCGAGCTGAAAGCGGTCTTAGACCTCGTGGAAGCAACCGCCTCCGTGCCGGAGCGCCCCCTGAAGATCCTGTGCGACAGCCAGTACGTCATCAAGTGCATCACCGCCTGGATGCCCGGCTGGAAGGCGAAAGGCTGGAAAAAGAAGGACGGGAAGCCGGTCCTCAACCGGGATCTCCTCGAACAGCTCGACGCCGCCCTGAACGGCCGGACCTACGAATTCGAGTGGGTCAAGGGCCATGCAGGGCACGAGCTGAACGAACACGCCGACGATAAGGCCCGGGCCGCCGCCACGGCCTACCAGAAGCATCGCTCGCCCGATCAGGGACCGGGCTTCACCACCGACGAATCGGGGGACTCGACGGACGTCGCGTCCACGCCGACGGGGGACCAACCCTCCCGTGCGCAGGAGACGTCCGGCGAGATCGCCCGACGCCACGAACTGGAGCTCAGCGATCCGGCGACCTATCCTGACCCATCGCGCCTGGAACCACTCCTGGACGACGAGCTGGTCTGGATCACGGTGAGGGGGCGGCGAGCGGGCCGGGATACCGCGCTGCGATACCCGGAGCAGGCCTTCGGCCTCCGGGGTGCCCCGGACATCGTCAGTTTCCATTCCACGGCCGAAGACGTGGGACTCGTGGTCAGCCGCGTCGAGACGCCCCGGGGCCCGGCACTTCGGTCGAGCCTGTGGACCCGTGCGGGGGACCGCTGGAAGCTCTCCGTCCGGCAGGACACCCCCGAGGCCTAGCCCGCTAACCCGCGAACATCGAGGCGTTGGCCGCCTCGGTTTCCGCATAGTTCATTCCGGCGCTCGCGAGCGCCTGATTGATCTGCCCGAGACTCTCCTCGACCTGAGACTGCGTCCGCCGCCAGCTGGCCACGACCTCCTGGAATTGGGCGGATGCGGTGCCGGTCCAACTGGATTGAAGGTCCTGGAGAGACGCGGTGAGCGCGTTGACCTCGGATGAGATTCGTTCCATGAAGCCCCTGGCCTCGGAGGTCTTGGTGGCGATGATTTCGGAATCAACGACGAATTGGGCCATGACGTCCTCCTACAAAGAGTGGAATTGCTCCCGCGGACGGGTTCCGCGAGATCCGATATCAGGAGGGTAGGTCGTGACCCGCGTCGTCGTGATCGAAGCGGGCATGCCGCCGGCCGGATGTGGACCGGAGCTTACTGCGCGGTGGTTTTACCCGTCTGTGGACGATGCTCGTCGGCCTCCGGCCGTGCCTGGGGGATCTGCACGACCATCGTGGCGCCACCGCCCTCGGTTTCTTCGACGCGAACCGTGCCGTGATGCTGGGTGACGATCGCCGCCACGATGGCGAGCCCCAACCCGGTGCCTCCCGTGTCACGGGTGCGAGACGTGTCGGAGCGGTAAAACCTTTCGAAGACCTTTTCCATGTCGTCCCCGTGAATTCCGGGGCCGTGATCGACGACCTTCACCACGGACAGATACTCTCCGTCGATGCCAGGCCGGGAGCCCACGGCCAGCTCGAGGGCGCTTCCCTCGGGCGTATACCGGAGGGCGTTGGTGACCAGGTTGGCCAGGACCTGCCGGAGCCGAGATTCATCCCCGCGAACCGGAGCCGGCAGCCCGGGCCCTTCCTCGATCCCCACGACCGAGATGTCCCGTTCCGGCGCGGATGCCGCGGCGTCATCCGCGGCATCCTGCGCGAGGTCCAGCAGGTCCACGGTGGTCACCTCCAGGGTGCGCCTCTCATCGATGCGCGCGAGTACCAAGAGGTCCTCGACCAGCTGACCCATGCGCTTGGACTCGGCCTCGATGCGGTTCATGGCCTTGGCGACGTCCTCGTCGGTCTGGAGCGCGCCGTGGCGGTAGAGCTCCGAGTAGCCTCGGATCGATACCAAGGGCGTCCGCAACTCATGTGAGGCGTCTCCGACGAAGCGGCGCATTTTGACCTCCGAGTGCTTCTGGGCGTCGAAAGCCTCCTCGATGCGCGTCAGCATGACGTTGAGAGAGAGGGAGAGCTGGCCGATCTCGGTTCGGGGATCGTGACGCTCGATGCGCTGGGAGAGATCACCCGCCGCAATGCGGGCGGCGGTTCGCTCGACCCGTGCCAGGGGCTCGAACGCGCGTGTCACCAAGACCCAGGCGAGGGCCGCGGCCGCGGCCAGGGTGGCCATACCGAAAGCGAAGGTCAACACGCCGACCAGGGTGACGACGGCGTTGGTTTGGGTCAGCGGCGTCGCGACGACCACGGTGTATCCGGAGTCCTGCGACGCGATGGGCAGGATCCGCCACTCGGTGTCCCCGCTATTGCTGGGGACGGTGAGGCCCTGGCCGTTGTACCTCACGCCGTTGTCATGGTTCCAACCATTGAGACGGGGGGAGGAATTGCCGTCGTCGGCGACGATTGAACTCACGAGATTTCCGTCGGAATCCATCAGATACGCGGAGTACCGGAAGCCGGGGCCGTCGGAGGAGGTCGACTTGTCATTGCCGAGATATTTGGTGAGATTCGCCGCCGAGGATTTCATCTCGGAATCGATTTGCTGGATCAATTGACCCCGCAAAGCGGAGATGGCCACCAGGCTCGTCACCGCGATGGCCAGCGCCAGTAGGAGCGCCGTCAGCATCACCAATTGGGTGCGCAGGGACAGCGCACCCAATTTGGATTGCCGAACTCGGCTGGTGACGGATTGCACCACGATCTAGTGCTTGGACGTCCGCAGCAGGTAGCCGACGCCGCGCTTGGTATGGATCAGCGGCGGAAGCGACTTGTCGTTGTCGATCTTGCGGCGCAGGTACGAAATGTAGGACTCCACGATCGACGCATCCCCGTTGAAATCGTACTCCCACACGTGATCCAGGATCTGTGCCTTGGAGAGAACGCGATTGGGGTTGAGCATCAGGTAGCGAAGGAGCTTGAACTCGGTCGGGGAGAGGTCGATCTCGCGCTCGCCGCGGTAGACCTCGTGGGCGTCGTCGTCGAGAACCAGGTCCTCGACGCGAAGCCGGGAGTCTTCTTCTTCGAGAGCCTGGGTCCGGCGCAGGACCGCTCGGATGCGCGCGACGACCTCGTCCAAGCTGAAGGGCTTGGTCACGTAGTCGTCTCCGCCCACGGTGAGGCCGGTGACCTTGTCTTCGGTGTCGTCCTTGGCCGTGAGGAAGAGGATCGGGAAGAGCAAACCGGTCGCGCGAATCTTGCGGGTGACGGTGAATCCGTCCATGTCAGGCAACATGACATCCATGACGGCCAAGTCCGGGGACTCGGCGGTGGCCTTGTCCAGGGCTTCTCGGCCGTTCGCGGCGGTGATGACCTCGAAGCCGGCGAACCTCAGCGAGGTCGCGAGGAGCTCGAGGATATTGGGCTCGTCATCGACAACGAGCAGTTTGGCTTCAGATTGATGTGCTTTCACGGCCCCTAGTCTCACCCAACACCCTGAGTGGAGCCTGGATATTGCCGAGGCGAAATCTGATTCGGCACTGTGGAAGCCGGAACGGCCGCTCGGAAAAAGCTACTGAGAGCGACGACGCCTCGCGGCCAGGAACAGCGCGATCATCAGCAGGACGAAAGCGACCGGCAGCAAAACCATCGGGAGAATCGTTAGGCCATTCCACGGGTGCAGCCCGACCCACTTGAGGATGAGCATGACGACGCCGCTGAGCACGCTCAGGGCGGCCAAAACCGCGGCGACCCCGGCGAACCAGGTGAACCCCCGAGATTCGGAGCGAGGGGTCGAAGACGTGGTCGTTGCCGGATTCGCGGACGCATTCGAGGCGGGGCGGTCCGCTGAAGAACGAGAAGTCATAGGCCCTACCGTACCGTTCCGCTCGGGGATGAAGCCCCCCGAGTCTCAGGGGGTGCCTGTATACTTGATGCTTCAGACTTTCTGGCGTCAGGGTCCTCCCCGAGACGAGCCCCAAACGTGGAGATCACGTTCGGGTGAACCACCATCGGGAGGCGGGTAGAGGACCGTCGCGGGCGCCCGCGGCGACAGGGTGCGTCATGGCCCTGGTCGTGGGTGCTTTAACAACGGGGTGTAACCCCATGAGTGAAGCAAAGGAAAACATCATGCCCACTGGAAAAGTGAAGTGGTACGACGATTCGAAGGGCTTTGGCTTCGTGACCGCCGAGGACGGGCAGGAAGTCTTCCTGCCGTCCTCCGCGTTGCCGTCGGGCGTCAAGACCGTCAAGGCCGGTACTCGCCTGGAATTCGGGATCGCCGAGGGGCGCCGTGGGGCCCAGGCGCTCTCGGCGCGGCTCCTCGACAGGATCCCCTCCTCCGTGAAGAACCACCGCAAGCCCGCGGACGAAATGGCCGTCATCACCGAGGATCTGATCAAGCTCCTGGACGGGGTGTCCAATTCCCTGCGACGCGGACGCTACCCGGAACGGGCCGTCGGCAAGAAGGTCGCGACTATTCTTCGGAATGTCGCGGATAACCTCGACGCATAATCGGATCGGCACAAGGTTAAATAGGAGTATGGCGAAAACAGCGCAGGGCGAATCGACGATGACGGAGTCTCAAGCGGAGCCGGTGACGGCCCCCGCGGGACCCGTCGACGCCACGGTGGCTCCCACATTAGGTGCCCCACGGAAGGCGCGGCGTCGAACGACGCGGCTCGACGCGGTGCTCGCCGAGGCGACGGACGTGGCCCGGGCGGGAATCCTGGAGATCACCGACGAATCCACCATCGGGACGGAACATCAGGTCCGCGGCGAGGAAGACCGGCTGAGCACTCACCTCTTTGAGTGTGCACTGCCCGGATACCGCGGCTGGTACTGGTTTTCCACGGTGGCCCGGGCCCCCCGATCCAAGAAGGCAACGGTCTGCGAGGTCGGTCTCCTCCCGGGAGACGATGCTCTGCTCGCGCCCGAGTGGGTTCCCTGGGCGGACCGGATCCGTCCCGAGGACGTAGTCTCGGAGGAGACCGAAGAAGAAACCAGCGCGTCGGAAACCTCCGATGCGAACGACAACCGCGACAACTCGCACGACGCGGACCACGATGGGGACTCCACCGAGGAGACCACACCGGGGAAATAATCCACCGGGCACGGCCCAGTGCGAGGAGATGACCGGGAACGACACGCGAGATCATCACTGATGAGAAGAAACAACGGAACGGGACGTTCCGATCTCTGCGAGTGCCCAACTACCGCTGGTGGTTTATTGGTGCGCTGATTTCCAACGTGGGGACCTGGATGCAGCGCATCGCCCAGGACTGGTTGGTGTTCAACGACCTGTCCCACGAGGACTCGACGGCCATGGGAATCGTCATGGCCCTGCAATTCCTCCCGCAACTGGTGCTCGCGCCCTACGCGGGGCTGATCGCGGACCGCGCCGACCGCCGCAAGGTGCTGTACGTGACGCAAGGATCCATGGCGGTGCTTGCCGGCCTCCTGGGTGCGCTGGTTCTCAGCGGTGCGGCGCAACTGTGGCATGTTTACGTTTTTGCCTTGCTTCTGGGCGTGGTGACGGCCATCGACTCACCGGTCCGGCAAACCTTCGTGTCCAACCTGGTCTCGGACCGGGACCTGCCGAATGCCGTGGCCCTGAACTCCATGTCCTTTAACTCGGCGCGCATGGTGGGCCCCGCGATCGCGGGCATCCTCGTGGCGGCGATGGGCTCCGGCCCGGTCTTTCTGATCAACACGGTGACCTTCCTGGCCATGATCGGGGCGATCGCCGTGATCAACACGAGCCGCCTCCGGCCCATGCCCCGGGTCTCCAAGGCGGGCTCGCGGATGCGCGACGGGTTGACCTACGTCAAGTCCCGCCCCGACATCCTGGTCGTCATGGTGGGAGCGTTCCTGGTCGGGACGTTCGGCATGAACTCCGCGATTAACATTGCGGCGATGGCGACGAGCGAATTCGGCTACGGTGCCAATCAATTCGGGTTCCTGAGCTCGACGATGGCCATCGGCTCCGTCGCGGGGACCCTGATGGCGGCCAAGCGTGAGCGGCCACGGCTGCGATTCATTTTTGGCGCGTCCGGGGCCTTCGGGCTGAGCTGCCTGGCCGCCGCGCTCTCGCCCAATGTTGTGGTCTTTGCGGTGATCCTGGTGCCCATGGGGCTGGCGGCGCTGACGTTTATTACCTCGGCGAACGCGTACGTGCAGGTCTCGACCGAACCGCAGATGCGTGGCCGGGTCATGAGCATCTATATGGCGGTGTTCATGGGAGGCACCCCGATCGGTGCACCGATCGTCGGGGTGATCAACGACGTCATGGGCGCACGCTGGGGACTCGGCGTTGCCGTGGTCGCCGGCATCGTGACCGCCGGCCTGGGCCTGGTCTGGTACTGGCGCAGCCAAGATCTGCACCTGACCTTCGACCGTTCCCGGCGCGGCTTCGTGCGCCTGGAGAAGGACGCCGACTACTCACCGATCACCGCGGCCCTGGAAATCCAGGAACCGCGGTGATCGTGGGCATCGCCGCGGCATTAGTCGAGGCGTTCGACCACGTAGTCGATGCATGACAACAGCGCGGCGACGTCGTCGGGCTCGATGGCCGTGAACGTCGCGATCCGCAACTGATTGCGCCCCAGCTTGCGATACGGCTCGGTGTCCACGATGCCGTTGGCCCGAAGGACCTGGGCGATGCGCGCGGCGTCGACGGAATCGTCGAAGTCCACGGTCGTGATGACGGTCGAGCGATCCTCCGGTCGTTCGACGAACGGCGTGGCGAACGGGCTGGCCTCGGCCCACTCGTAGACCAAGCCGGCCGAGCGGGCCGTCCGGGCAGCCGCCCAGTCGAGCCCGCCGTTGTCGAGAATCCACGAAATCTGCTGGTCCAGCAGGATCAGGTTGGTCAGCGCCGGGGTGTTGTACGTCTGGTTCTTCCGCGAGTTGTCCACGGCCGTCGCGAGGTTCAAGGAATCGGGAACCCAACGGTCGGTCGCGGCGATCTCCTCGACGCGGTCGAGGGCGGCGGGGGAGAAGAAGGACAACCAGAGGCCGCCGTCGGAGGCGAAGTTCTTCTGTGGCGAGAAGTAGTAGACGTCGGCCTGAGACGGGTCCACGGACATTCCGCCCGCGGCGCTGGTCGCGTCGATCAGGACCAGAGCGTCGCTCGAGATGCCCTCCGGTCGGCGCACGGGGGCCGCGACGCCCGTGGAGGTCTCGTTCTGCGGCCAGGCGTAGACGTCGGCATCGGCGAAGGCCACGGGCTCCGGGCGGGTCCCGGGGTCGGCCGTCACGATGTGGGAGGACTCGAGGAACGGCGCCTTGTCGGTGGCCGCGGCGAATTTCGAACCGAACTCACCGAAGCTCAGGTGGGCCGCCCGCGAACGTACCAGGCCGAAGGCCGCCGAATCCCAGAATGAGGTGGCCCCGCCGTTGCCGAGGATGACCTCGTAGCCTTCCGGCAGGGCAAAAAGCTCACGAAGGCCGGAGCGGATCGAGGCGACCAAGTCCTTGACAGGAGCCTGCCGATGTGACGTGCCAAGGAGCCGTGCGGCCGCGGAAACGGCCTCGAGCTGGGCCGGGCGGACCTTGGAGGGGCCGGCGCCGAAACGACCGTCCGCGGGGAGGAGATTTTGGGGGATAACAATGGATTCGGTCACGAAGTGTGCTCCAATGATCAAAAGAGTGTGTGCACGGCAGTGTTGCGTCCTGACTCCACCATTGTGCGTGGAATCGTCCGCTGGACGAGAATCGTGGACCGAACATGACCCCCAGCAACTAGAATGGTTGGGCACGCAGCATGGACATTACGAGAAGGGCGTTATACCTCCGATGACGGACCTCGTCGACACAACAGAGATGTACCTCCGAACGATTCTGGATTTGGAGGAAGAAGGCATCACCCCGATGCGCGCCCGTATCGCCGAGCGCCTGGACCATTCCGGACCAACCGTCTCGCAGACGATCGCCCGCATGGAAAGACACGGCTTGGTCCACGTGGAAAGCGACCGCTCGTTGTCGCTGACCCCCGAGGGCCGCGAGCGTGCGGTGTCCGTGATGCGCAAGCACCGCCTGGCCGAGAGGCTCTTGGCCGACGTCGTCGGGCTGGACATGGCCTATGTCCACGACGAGGCCTGCCGGTGGGAGCACGTCATGAGCGAACGCGTCGAGCGCCGTCTCGTGGAACTGCTCAATTCGCCCAAATTCTCGCCCTACGGCAACGCGATCCCCGGCCTAGAAAGCCTCGGCATCACGAGCGAACGGGACGATCCCAAGACGGTCACCCTGACCATCGCAGCCAAGGATTCTTCGCCCGATGATCGGTTCACGCTTGCTCGTTTTCCCGAGGTCCTGCAGGCCGACGTCGACGTGATGAAGGTGCTGGGTCGCGCCGGGCTGCACCGTGGGAGTGTTATCAGCATCGAGCCCAAGGCCGGCGCCATCCACGTCCAGGTGGAGGGGCAGGACGAAGGCGTCGACCTCGACCTGGAGATCGCCGACCACATCGTCGTCAAGCGCGGCGCCTGAGCGGTCGTGGCGAAGCTCTATTTTCGTTACGGAGCCATGAACTCCGGAAAATCCACCGCGCTCCTTCAAGCCGCGTTCAACTATGAAGAGCGCGGCCAGCGTGTCCTGTTGGCGAAGCCCCGCGTGGATACCAAGGGGGAGTCGCAGATCGTGTCGAGGCTCGGGGTGGCGAGAGACGTCAATTTCCTCCTCGGCCCCGAGGAATCGGCCCGCGCGACCTTTCTCCATCACGCGGCCGGGGACGAGGGCGGCCTCCAGCTACGCGTGGAGCTTCCGCCGGTCGCGTGCCTGCTGGTCGACGAGGCGCAGTTTCTGACGCGCTCGCAGGTGGACGACCTCATGCGGATCGCCGTGCTCGACGACGTCCCCGTGCTGGCTTACGGCATTCGGACCGATTTTCAGACCCGCGCTTTCCCAGGGTCGGGGCGGCTCTTGGAACTCGCCCACACGCTCGAAGAGCTCAAGACGATTTGCCGGTGCGGACGCAAGGCCCTCTTTAACGGCCGCCGGGTGGGTGACCGATTCGTCTTCGCGGGAAGCCAGATCGCCATCGATGGTGAGGCCGTCACCTACGAATCTCTCTGCGCGACCTGTTACCTGCGGGAAACCGGCGGTCGCTTGGGGGACGGGGTCGACCCGGATGGCGCGTCCGAGCACCCAAAGGTCACGACTCCTTGACCAAACGGCGGATCACCTTAATCGTTTCGTGATCCAATCCTCCGTGAGAGCCGAGCGCCCCGGGCCGGTTTAAGGTCGATTTTCGAGGACGTTAACCTTCTGTGCGAGAGGACACGTTAAAATTTTGGGGAGGAATCGGTGTGGTGTATCACTCCGTGCGGGCGCCCTTCGATCCCCATCATGGCGGGGATCGGGCAGGTCCTTCCGGCTACGGGGGTCGGCGAGATGTGGCGCGCGTCAAGGCCGGAAACCCGTTCCGAATCGTGCTTGTACGGGGTTGCCGTGATCAAAACGTGACTTTTGGTGATCGTGTGTGTACGCTCGTAATCGTGCCAATCACTGGTCGAGACGGCACCACCGAGTAGAACGCCTAGCTCTGCCACTACGCGGTGAAACCAAAAAAACCAAACACGTCCGATGGCAGAGGCGGGGGACCCAATCATCTGGGTTCTTCCTCGTAAGAGCCCTTGGGGTTAAGTCGCTCAGGCGACCGGGTGTCTCCCATCCGAACCCGACAGCTCACCTCGCAGGCACAGGGAGGAAAAACTTTTATCATGGCTAAGCACATCGCGCGTCACCGCGCAGCAACCCAGTCCCACGTCGTCCGTAACACCGGTATCGCAGTTGCCGCCGCCGGCGTCGTTGCAGGTTCCGTCGCCCCGGCTAACGCTTTCGCCGAGGCCGCTCCGGTCCAGAACACCGCCGCCACCACTCAGGCGACCAACGTTCAGACCGTTGACTACTCCACCGATTACAGCAACCAGGGTCAGACCGTCGACAACGCCGCTGCCAGCACCGGCGCTGCCACCGGTAGCCGCGCCAAGATCGTTGAGGACGCCAAGTCCGGCATCGGCGGCTCCTACGTGTGGGGCGGCAAGAGCTTCAAGGCTTGGGACTGCTCCGGCTTCGTCTCCTACGTTGCCGCTCAGTCCGGCGTTCAGCTGGATTCCTACACCTACTCGATGAAGGATCAGCTGACCCCGACCTCGGCTCCGCAGCCGGGCGACATCGTCTTCACCAACAACTACGCCCACGTCGGCATCTACCTGGGTAACGGCGAGATGGTCTCCGCTCTCAACCCCAGCCAGGGCACCATCATCACCTCGGTCGATGGTGGCGGAATGATGCCGGTTGATGGCTACTACAGCATGCCGGGAATGTAATTTCCGTAACTCAAGTTTCACTTTGTGAGGCACGAGGGGCGTCCGGGAGGGAAACCCGGACGCCCCTTTTTTGCGCCATATCCCAGGTGCGCGTCCTATCATGGAGTCATGCCCCCACAGTTCGAACCTCCCCGAAGTAGCAGCGACAAAGAGTTCCAGGCCATGGCCGTCGGCATGGTCGCCGGAGCCATCCCCGGAATCGTGATCGGGCTGATCCTGTCGCTGTCCCTCGGTAACCCCGCGATGTGGGTCTCCATCGTGGGCGGAATTGGCATCGTGATCGGGCTGATTTCCGCGGTCATCTATTCCAAGCGGCGGTCGCGGAAGACCCGCTAGAACTCCCTGAGGCGACGCACCTCCGCGGCGACGTTCGCTCTGGCCCGGGCTTCCCAGCGGTCACGGGCGCCGCGGGTGAGAAACATCCGGTCCTGAGCCAGGAAGCCCTCGAGGATCGTGGCCCGCGCGGCGCAAAACTCTCGGTCGGGGACGTGCGCGTATTCCGCGCGCACGTCCGCCGCGTAGCGGTCGTACCTGGCCCCCGGAGCGGCAAGGATCCCCAGATCGGCATCGTGGAATAGCGGCCAGAGCGGATCCCTGCACTCCTGCGTGTGATCGGCCGTCGCGTCGATGAGGTCGACGGCGCGGCTCAGCTCGTCGGGCACCATGATCCCCTCGAGTTCCCGGCCGCACAGTTGAGCGCTACGCGTTTCGTCCTGCCCGGGAACGCCGTCGTAGATCGCGTCGTGGTACCAGGCCGCGGCACGGAGAATTCGCGACGAGGACGCCTCCGAGGGGCCGTCCTGGGTGAGGACCGCCAGATGTTCCAGGACCTCGCCGAGGTGGACCGACGAATGGTAGCCGCGGTTCGGGGCCTCCCAGCGCCCCAGGAGAACGCGCCCCAGCTCGGGGTGACCCGGCGCCAGGGCCTCCCAATCCCGGAGCAGACGGGCACGAATCTTCGCGGGCCGTTCCTTGGCCGGAATCCGGAGGGGAGAGGCTATCAGCCGCCGCACGAGCTCATTCGCGGAGACCTGCCTCGCGCCGTGGGCCACGGCCACCTCGATGAGATGAGCGGGGACATCGTAGTGATCTTGGTCAAAGGCCCTGGGGCTCAGGCCGGTGCGTCGGGCCACGTCGTGGAGCTCGTCGAGGCGGAAGTCCGAGACCATGTGGGCGAACATTGTGCCGTGCGCGGGCCATAAAGGCTGATCAATCCATACGGTCATGACTCCAGCATCGCACGCGAACCCTGTAGAGTAGAGCGGTGCGCCCTCGTAGCTCAGGGGATAGAGCACGGCTCTCCTAAAGCCGGTGTCGGTGGTTCGAATCCACTCGGGGGCACTCTTTACTGACGCATCTTTTCGTTGCGTATCTGCCGCAATCCCCGCCGAGCCTACTCCCGGGGAAATCTCTTTTCCCTTGTCATCTGCCTAACAACGGCCAGAATGGTCACGGGAACGGATCGATCGATGACGCTGTGACGTCGTGGATCTCGGCGTAAACCCACCCGGCCACACGAAAGTAGACGTCATGAACTCAGATTATTCGCCTCGGCACGCGTCGACTCAGCGTGAAGACCACGAGGAACCCGCGACCCAGGCCCGCGCGACCGGGGCCGAACGCACCGCAGCGGCGGACCGGCCGGGCGCGGACCGAACCGGCACGGGTCAGCACCACATCACGGACACACGGCCGGCGGTTGAGGACAAGACCGCCTGGGGAGCCCTGTGGGCCATCGTGATCGGCTTCTTCATGATCCTCGTCGACGGGACCATCGTCTCCACGGCCATGCCGGCGATCATGAAACACCTCGACGCGGATATCAACCAGACGGTCTGGGTCACGAGCGCCTACCTGCTCGCTTACGCCGTGCCCCTGCTCATCACGGGTCGGCTCGGGGACCGGCTGGGGCCGGGCCGCATGTATCTCGGCGGGCTCGTGCTGTTCACCGCCGCGTCGCTCTGGTGCGGGCTGTCCGGTTCCATCGAGACGCTGATCGTGGCCCGCGTCTTCCAGGGCCTCGGCGCCGCGATCATGACACCTCAGACGATGGCGATCATCACCCGCATGTTCCCGGCCGAGCGTCGCGGCGCGGCGATGGGCGTCTGGGGAGCGACCGCCGGCGTGGCGAGCCTCGTCGGACCGATCCTGGGTGGCGTTCTGGTCGACACCCTGGGCTGGGAATGGATCTTCTTCGTCAACATCCCGGTGGGCATCTTCGCCTTTATCCGTGCGTGGCAGAAGCTCCCGGCCTTCCCGATCCATACCCACAAGATGGATTATCTCGGCGTGCTCCTGAGCGCGGTGGCGATGTTCCTCATCGTCTTCGGAATCCAAGAGGGTAAAGGTCACGACTGGGGCCAGATCTGGGGGCCCATCACGGTCCCCGAGCTCATCATCGCCGGCGTGGTGCTCCTGATCCTCTTTGTCGTCTGGCAGAAGGTCACCCGCGCGGAGCCCCTGATTCCGCTCTCGCTCTTCAAGGACCGCAACTTTTCGCTCGGCAACATGGCGATCAGCATGGTCGGCCTGATGATCGTGTCCTTCGCCCTGCCGCTGATGCTCTTCTACCAGCTCGTGCGGGGAATGACGCCCACGCAGGCTGCCTTGATGACGGCGCCCATGGCGGTCGTCTCGGGTGTCCTCGCACCGGTCGTTGGAAAGATGCTCACGGCCGGCCGAGCTCCGTTCATCGCCGTCTTCGGTCTGCTCATGAACGCGATCGGCCTGGCCGGCTACTGGTGGCTCATGTCTCCCGACACGACCATTTGGTTCCTGCTGTTGCCGTCGCTCGTGATGGGCATCGGGGGCGCCTGCATGTGGGCCCCCATCTCGATCACGACGACGCGCGATCTGACGCCGAGCCAATCCGGGGCCGGGTCCGGCATCTTCAACACCACCCGACAGGTCGGCGCGGTGCTCGGCACGTCGTTGATCTCCATGATGATGGAGAGCCGCCTGGCCGCGAACCTGCCGCAGATGTCGGGATCGGCTCCCTCCGGCGAAGCGGCCGGCGGGGCCACGCAGCTTCCCGAGATGCTGCGGGACGGTTACGCGACGGCCATGGGGGAGTCCATTCTTCTGCCCGCGGCGGCGATCCTCGTGGCGACCGTGGTCGCGGCCTTCTTCCGCCGCCGGGGGATGAAGCGGCCGGTCACGTCCTAGCTCGTTGCGTTTGCTCCCGTCGGGCTCAGCGGAGAGGCTGTTGCCCCTCGAGCTCGCCACGGGAGAAGGCATCGAACTTGCCGCGAACCAACCGGACCGCGAGCCACACGGCCTCGACGATCATGATCGCCAACAGGGCCCAGCGGACGGTCAGGAGAATCGCGGAAGCCACGGGGGCGGCGCCATCCGGTGCGGCCAGGGCTGCGTCGGTCACGGCGTTGCCCACGATGAAGATCACCAGGTAGGCCAGCGGGGCCGACCACAGCGCCCAGCGTGCCCTCCCTCGGGGAACGGAACGGCCGATCATCGCGACCCACGCGAGGCTCACGAACAGAGGCGTGAGCAACCCCCAGGACCAGTGGACCGCGGAATAGGCGCTCCGGCCACCATCGCCCATGGACTCGGAGATTCCGGCGGCGTCCCGCGGGAAGGTGAACGGCCGGAACTCGGGCAACGCGACGCGGGTCTGCGAGCCGAGCTGGGGGAGCATCCACGCGTGGAGGGCGGCGAACAGGAGGGCCGCGACCACGAAGAGGACCACGACGATCATTCCGGATGAGGATTTTTGGGGATTCGGGCGGCCCGCCGGGACCCACTCCCCGGGACCGATGCCGTCGCCGCGCCCCTCCGTGGATGGCGTGGGCCCCCGCCGTGCCCGCTCGGGGGCCGGTGCCGGATTCGCGGCGGCCTCTCCGTATAGTCGCTGCTTCTGGCCCTTGGACATACCCATAGCTCCATTATGAACCCCGCGGCTTGATGCACTGAACCGGCGGGGGACTCCGAATCGAAACTATGTTCGCCTAGACTGGGGGAAGTATGGATTTTCTGCGCGACTCTTCGTTCCTGACACCGCCCAGCTCCTTGTCCGACCGGCAAGGGGCCGACCAGCGCGATCCCGCGTCGTTGGTTGAAGGGCTTAACGAGCACCAGGCCGCGGCGGTGACGCACTCCGGCAGCCCGTTGCTGATCGTGGCCGGCGCGGGATCGGGCAAGACCAGGGTCCTGACCCATCGCATCGCGTACCTGCTGGCCACCGGGCGGGCGCACCAGGGCGAAATCCTCGCGATTACCTTCACCAACAAGGCCGCGGCCGAGATGCGGGAGCGCGTGGCGGAACTGGTGGGGCCGCGTGCCGAGAAAATGTGGATTTCCACGTTCCACAGTTTTTGCGTGCGTGTCCTGCGGCGCGAAGCGAAGACCATCGGCCTCAAGTCGTCGTTCTCGATCTACGACTCGGCGGACTCGCTGCGTCTGATCACGCTGATCTCCAAGGAATTCGAGCTGGATTCCAAGCGGTTCGCGCCCAAGGCCGTTCTGAACGCCATCTCCGCGTTGAAGAACGAACTGATCGATGCGGAGGAGAACGCGACGTCGGCGTCGAGCACGGACCCGTGGGAATCCACCGTGGCCCGCGTGTACAGCGAATATACGCGGCGGCTCAGGGCGGCCAACGCCCTCGACTTCGATGACCTCATTTCCCAGACCGTCTTCATGCTGCGTGCCTTCCCGCAGGTGGCCGAGTACTACCGGCGCCGGTTCCGGCATATTCTCGTCGACGAATATCAGGACACCAACCACGCGCAGTATGCCCTGGTGCGCGAGCTGACCGGGCACGACGCCGTCGCCCCGGGCACGGATAACCCGTACCCGTCGGCCTCGGAACCGGCGGAGCTCACCGTCGTCGGCGACTCCGATCAGTCCATTTATGCTTTCCGCGGGGCGGACATCCGCAACATCACCGATTTCGAGCGAGACTACCCCCAGGCCAGGACCATTCTTCTGGAGCAGAACTATCGCTCGACCCAGACGATCCTGACGGCCGCGAATGCCGTGATCGAACGCAATCCGAACCGGCGGGACAAGAAGCTGTGGACGGCCTCCGGCGACGGCGTCCCGATCGTCGGCTATGTCGCCGAGAATGAGCACGCCGAAGCCCGCTTCATCGCCGAGGAGATTGACCGGCTGCGGGACGAGGAAGGCGTGGCCCCGGGCGATATCGCGGTCTTCTACCGGACCAACGCCCAATCGCGTTCCCTCGAAGAGATCTTGATGCGGGTCGGGTTGCCGTACCGGGTCGTCGGTGGGACGAGGTTCTACGAGCGCAAAGAGATCAAGGACGCGCTGTCCTACCTCAGGGCCCTCATGAACCCGGACGATGACATCAGCGTGCGTCGGATCCTTAACGAACCCAAGCGGGGCATCGGGGCCCGGTCGGAAGGCGCGATCGCCAACCTCGCGTCCCGGAACAGGTCGTCGTTCATGGCGGCGGCACGCCAGGCCGAGGAAGCCCCCGGCCTGGCTGCGGCCGGAGCGAAAAAGATCTCGGCTTTCGTGACCCTCATGGATGATCTGGGGCAGATCGCAGCGACCGAGACCGCAGCGACGTCGCTCGAAGCGGTGCTGGAGCAGTCCGGGTACCTCGAAGCCCTCCGGACCTCGGATGATCCGCAGGACGAGTCGCGCGTGGAGAACCTCGCCGAACTGGTCGCGGTGGTTCGCGAATTCGAGCGCGACCAGCCCGAGGCCGGCCTTGGCGCGTTCTTGGAGCACGTGTCCTTGGTCGCGGACGCCGATCAAATCCCCAACCGGCCCAAACACGATGACGAGGAAGAGGGCGGGGTCTCCGCCGCCCAGGTCGCGCGGGAGGTCGCCGAGGCGCGTGCCGAAGGCGTGGTCACGCTGATGACCCTGCACACCGCCAAGGGTTTGGAATTTCCGGTGGTCTTCCTGACGGGCATGGAACACGGTATTTTCCCCCACCAGCGAGCCCTGACCAACGACGACGAGATGAGCGAAGAACGACGCATCGCCTACGTGGGGCTGACCCGCGCGATGCAACGCCTCTACCTGACGCGGGCCGAATCGCGTTCCATGTGGGGGCAGGGGCAGTTTAATCCGCCGTCGCCCTTCCTGGAAGAGATCCCCGAGCACCTCATCGAGTGGAAGCGGCTCGGCTCCGCCGGCTTCGGGTCCGGGTTCGGTTCGGCCGTTTACGGGTCGGGCGGATTCTCCGGGGGAAGCCCCCGAGGCGGCCGGACCTCGTGGGCGGACTCCTCCTCGTGGGGCGGCAGAGGGTCCGGATCGGCAAACCGGCCGGCCGCGGCGAGCCAGGACGCCGGATACGGCCGCGGGATCGAGGGCTCGCCGAACCTCGGATCGCGGGCGACCAAGGCCTCCCGGGTTCAGCAGTCCAAGGAGATCCCGTCCCTGGCCATCGGCGACACCGTGGAGCATAAGACGTTCGGGCGCGGACGCGTCGTCGCGCTGGAAGGCGGCGGGGACAAGACCGTTGCCAAGGTGAAATTCTCGAGCGAAGAAAAGCGGTTGCTCCTCCGGTACGCGCCGTTGACCAAGGTGGAATCCTAGGCGCCGCGGGCCGAAAATCGGCCTACGGTCCCCGTAAACCGGCTGTGACAAGTGGAAATACTCGGTAAGGTGTTGTAGCGACCACACCACCGAAGGATTTTCATGACCTCGCATTCGGGCACCGCCGGTACCGTCGACCCCTCCGGAGACCATGCTGGCGCGGGGGAGGCCCCCGCAGAGCAGAGGCGCAAGGCGGTGGTCTCCAGCTTTCTCGGAAACTTCGTCGAGTGGTTCGACTACGGCGCCTACAGTTACCTCGCCGTCACGATCGCCGCGGCCTTTTTCCCCGGGGATACCGAAAATTCCCTCTTCATGACCTTCGCGCTTTTCGCCGTGAGTTTTTTGATTCGCCCGTTCGGCGCGTTCTTTTGGGGGCACTGGGGCGACAAATTTGGCCGCACCAAAACGCTCGCTTGGTCTATTCTCCTGATGACGGGAGCGACGTTCCTGATCGGTTGCTTGCCTGGTGCGTCGACGATCGGCATGGCGGCCCCCATCCTGTTGCTGGTCTTCCGGCTGATCCAAGGGTTTTCGGCCGCGGGCGAGTACGCGGGTGCCTCGGCGTTACTCTCGGAATTCGCGCCCCGGGGTAAGCGGGGTCGATTCGCGGCGATCGTCCCGGCCTCTACCGCCTCCGGATTGCTCCTCGGTTCGCTCTCGGCGACGCTCCTGTACGGGTTGCTCGACGAGTCGTCGATGGAATCCTGGGGATGGCGGCTTCCCTTCCTGGTGGCGGGCCCGTTGGGGCTGGTCGGGTTGTATATCCGGCGCAAGATCGACGACACCCCGGCGTTCCAGGCCCACACGACCCGGCAGATGGCGATCGTGGAGCGGGGCCAGAAGCCGCCGTCGCCGACGCTCCAGCTGGTCACCAAGAACCTGCCCGAGCTGATCCAGGGGTTCGGGATCGTCCTTCTCAACGCCGTCGGCTTCTACGTGGTGTTGACCTTCATGCCGACCTATCTTTCGGAGAATCTCGGCTACGACGCCACGGCCTCGCAATTGGCGACCACGATCTCGCTCGTCACGTACATCTCGTTCATCTTCCTCACGGGGAGGATCGCGGATCGTATCGGCCGCCGAAGCACCCTGATCCTGGCCTCGGCGACATTCCTGGTGCTGAGCGTCCCCGCGTTCCTGGTCATGGGGACGGGGCACTACTGGCTCGCGGTCCTGGTCCTCGTGGTGATGGGTGCCTTCCTGTCCCTCAACGACGGCGCGCTTCCGTCCGCGGTCTCGGAGCTGTACCCCACCGCGGTCCGCTTCAGCGGCTTCGCGCTGGTGTTCAACATCGGCAACGCGCTCTTTGGAGGACCGATGAGCGCCCTCAATACGTGGCTGATTTCGGCGACCGGGAACACCCTGTGGCCCGCCTATATCTTGATGGCGGCGGCCCTCCTGGCCCTGATCGCCGTGTTGTGGTCCAAGGATCGTTCGAGGACGGAGATCGACGACGTCGCACCGACCGCAGGCGACGCGGAGGGCCGGCCTGGGCCGGCCGAGGAATCCGCTCCGAGCGGCCGGTGAGGGATGGGCTCGGGCCGTCGACTATCTGCACTCGTGGCGAACGGCGCGTGAATTGTGACTCACCCGCGGGATCTCGGGGCGAAACTCGCCGCCATGGTTAGGGTGCCTGTGACCATCTGAGTTAGAGTCACACCAGGGGAGCGCTGTCTCCCGCGATGATCCATGGGTCACGGCGGAGGCTGGCGTTCCACGATAATCAGGCCGGATGGGCTGGACGGTTCACCCGGCACGACTTCGACGAAGAAGGACACATATCCGTGGACCTGTTTGAATTCCAGGCACGCGATCTCTTCGAGAAGCACGGTGTACCCGTACTTCAAGGGATCGTCGCCGAAACTCCTGAAGAAGCTAAAGCTGCCGCCGAGAAGATCGGCGGCGTGACCGTCGTCAAGGCGCAGGTTAAGGTTGGCGGCCGCGGCAAGGCCGGCGGCGTCAAGGTCGCCAAGACCGCCGATGAAGCTTACGAGTATGCCTCCCAGATCCTGGGCATGGATATCAAGGGCCACACCGTTCACCGTGTGATGATCGCCCAGGGCGCCGATATTGCCGAGGAATACTACTTCTCGGTTCTGCTGGATCGCGCCAACCGTTCGTACCTGGCCATGTGCTCGGTCGAGGGTGGCATGGAGATCGAGCAGCTCGCGGTCGAGCGCCCCGATGCGCTCGCTCGCGTCGAGGTCGACCCGGCCAAGGGCTTGGACGCCGAGAAGGCGGCCGAAATCGTCGCCGCCGCCGGCTTCCCCGAGGAGCTTCGCGGCAAGGTCGCCGATGTCCTCGTCAAGCTCGGCGTGGTCTTCGATAAGGAAGACGCGACCCTGGTCGAGGTCAACCCCTTGGTCAAGACCGGCGAGGGCGAGATCCTGGCGCTCGACGGCAAGGTCTCCCTCGACGACAACGCCGAATTCCGCCACGAGGACCACGCGGGACTCGAGGACAAGTCGGCCACCGATCCGCTCGAGGCCAAGGCCAAGGAAAACGACCTCAACTACGTCAAGCTGGACGGCGAGGTTGGAATCATCGGTAACGGTGCCGGCCTCGTGATGTCCACGCTCGACGTCGTGGCCTACGCGGGCGAGAAGCACGGCAACGTCAAGCCGGCGAACTTCCTCGATATCGGTGGCGGAGCCTCGGCCGAGGTCATGGCCAACGGGCTCGACGTGATCCTCGGTGACGAGCAGGTCAAGTCCGTGTTCGTCAACGTCTTCGGCGGCATCACCGCGTGCGATGCCGTGGCCAACGGGATCGTCAAGGCCCTCGAGATCCTCGGCGACCAGGCGACCAAGCCGCTCGTCGTCCGTCTCGACGGCAATAACGTTGAAGAGGGACGTCGCATCCTGGACGAGGCCAACCACCCGTTGGTTACCCAGGCGAAGACCATGGACTCGGGCGCCGATAAGGCCGCCGAGCTGGCCCACCAGGCTTCCTAAGCACCCGCCGATACATCTCAAGATTCAGAGGAAAATATGTCTATCTTTTTGAACAAGGACTCCAAGGTCATCGTTCAGGGCATCACCGGCGGCGAGGGCACCAAGCACACTGCGCGCATGCTGGCCGCCGGAACCCAGGTTGTCGGCGGCGTGAACGCACGCAAGGCCGGCACCACGGTGTCGCACAAGGCTCAGGACGGCTCCGACGTTGACCTGCCCGTCTTCGGCAAGGTTGCCGAAGCCGTGCAGGAGACCGGCGCCAATGTGTCGATCGTCTTCGTTCCGCCGGCCTTCACCAAGGACGCGGTCATCGAGGCCATTGACGCCGAGGTCCCGCTCGTCGTCGTGATCACCGAGGGCATCCCGGTTCAGGACTCGGCCGAGTTCTGGGCCCACGCCAAGGCGAAGACCGGTGCGGACGGCAAGCCGAAGACCCGCATCATCGGCCCGAACTGCCCCGGCATCATCACCCCGGGTGAATCCCTGGTCGGCATCACGCCGGCCAACATCACCGGATCGGGCAAGATCGGACTCGTCTCGAAGTCGGGCACCCTGACCTACCAGATGATGTTCGAACTGCGCGACATCGGCTTCACGACCGCGATCGGAATCGGCGGTGACCCCGTGATCGGCACGACCCACATCGACGCCCTGGAGGCGTTCGAGGCGGATCCCGAGACCGAGGCCATCGTGATGATCGGCGAGATCGGTGGCGACGCCGAGGAGCGGGCCGCGGATTACATCAAGGCCAACGTGTCGAAGCCGGTCGTCGGCTACGTCGCGGGCTTCACCGCACCCGAGGGCAAGACCATGGGCCACGCCGGCGCCATCGTCTCCGGCTCCTCGGGCACGGCCGAAGCCAAGAAGGAGGCCCTCGAGGCCGCCGGCGTGAAGGTCGGCAAGACTCCTTCCGAGGCCGCGCAGCTCATGCGCGACATCTTCGCGGCCAAGTAGGTCAGCGAAGCATCACCGCGAAGTCGCCCGGGCCGTTACGGCCCGGGCGACTTGTGCGTGAGGGGCGTTGACCGGGGGATTCGATTCAAAATTGAAATAGCGGCGCAACGGCGGTATTCTCTGGGAAAACCGTTCGGAGGGATCGAACGATGATGCTGGAGAGTGAAATGCCAAACGCCGTGAAGCCCGCCCCCGTTCTTTCTGGCACCGTAACCCGGCGCAAGTTCGCGGCAGGTATAGCGTGGGCAGTGCCGGTGGCGGCCGTCGTCACTCCGGTTCCCGCCTACGCGGCCTCCGCGTGCCTCGAAGTGACGGTTCCGAAATTTACCGACCAGAACTGGACGTTCGTCAACCCCAACCCCGCGACCCACGTGCGGCACGAGCTCGGCACCAAATTCCTGGGCGTGGGGCGGGAACAGCGCTTCTATTCCAGGGACAATGTGTTGAGGCGCCAGCCGACGGCCACGCAGTCGCTCTCGACGATCGTCATACTCACCGCCGGGTGTCGGTACGCGATCTCGTACGAGGCGATCAAAGTCCAGAACAACGGCGAAAACCAGCCGGATCACACGGACCAGTGGGCCGACCTCTATATCGGCGGAACGCGGCTGTCCGGCGTCACGACGGGTGCCGCGACGCCGGAGCGGGAAGCCCTTTCCTCCAGGTCGTCCACCACCATGGTCTCCCATTTCACGCCCGCGACAACGGGTCCCGTCGAGCTCCGATTCGAGTTCACCCTGTTGGGCCCCACGGCCCCGAACTTCGGCAACGACGACATCGGGTTGTGGCAACCGACGATCACGGTCTAGAACCGCGGCCGATTACGCGGCCGACGTGCCGAAGAGGAGACCGAGCAGATAGGTGGCCGCCGCGGCCCCGTATCCGATGAACAGCTGCCGCAATCCGCGCTTGAACGGGGATGCGCCCGAGAGCAGGCCCACCACGGCGCCCGTGCCCAGCAAGGCGATACCCACGAGCAAGAGCGACAAGATCATGCCCGGATAGCCCGACATCCCGAAGATATAGGGCAGGATCGGGATGATCGCGCCCGAGGCGAAGAAGCAGAAGCTCGACGCCGCGGCGCCGAGATCGGTTCCCAGGGCCACGTTTTCGGCCCCATCCTCGGACGCGTCCTCGTCGTCCCGGTGCGAGAGCGACGGGTCGCAGTCGCAGTCGAAGTAGCCGAAGCGCTCCAGGGCGCGGTGATGGGCCGCCTCTTCGCTCATGCCACGGGCCCGGTAAATCAGCTCGACCTCATTACGGTCGATATCGAGGCTCGGGGCGACGTCCAGGGTCACCTGGGTGGGGCGCGAGGCGTCCAAAAGTTCGCGCTGGGAACGGACCGAGACGAACTCACCCGCGCCCATGCTGAGCGCGCCGGCCAGCAGGCCCGCGACGCCGCTGAGGAGCACCATGTGCGGGCTCGCACCGGCCGCCCCGATGCCCATGATCAGAGCGACGTTGGAGACCAAGCCGTCGTTCGCGCCGAACACGGCGGCCCGGAAGTTGCCGGAGAGCTTTTCGCGGCCGTTAGTGGCCAGCGCCCGGACCACCTCTTCGTGCACGGCCTCGTCGGCGGCCATGGAGTCGGTCGCATCGGGGTCTTCGTCATAGGGTGAACGGCCCTCGGATCGCTGCGCGAGGGCTAAGACGAACACGTGTCCGAAATGCTTGGCCATGAACTGCAGGGTCAGCGACGAGGCCGAGGGCCGGGGATCCTTGCTGGCGTCCGGACCCAGCAGGTCCCGCCAGTGCTGTTGGTGGCGTTTCTCGGCGTCGGCCATCTCGGCGAGGATCTGGGCGTCGCGGCCTTCGGAGCGATCCGCGAGGTAGCGGTAGACGGTCTCTTCGGAGATTTCGTCCGCCAGGTAGCGGCGCCAGCGGCGTCGTTGAGCATTGGTCGGTTCGCGGCGGGGGATCTCCGCGGAATCCCGCGGGGCCTCGAATCCGGGTTCAGAAGGGGTGGGGCTGCCGTCCTCGGCGGGGAGGGGGGTTATCGGCTTACGGCTCATGGGGTATCTCCTCCGGGCCGAGCGACGCGATGCCATCATCGCGGAGTCTTCGGCCCTTGAATGTTGTCCCTTAATGGGTCTTCAGGCCGAAGGTCTCGCTCGCCCGCGGGGACGCGCCGTGTGCCGCGTCGGTAACGGGTGGAATGCCGGGAGAAATCTCCAGTGTGTCGACATCCCGCTGCGACGCTCAAGGCGCCGGTGGGAACTACTCCCCTTCGTTCCGGACAACTCTAGCGGAATCCTGCCGGCCAAGCATCGTCCCCGCAATAATTGCGCCGAACGCCACAATGGCGATGCAGAACCACCCGGTCATGAGCCATCCGCCGGAGATGTAGAAGTAGCCGCCGATCCACCCGATGAAGGCCGAGCCGGCGTAGTAGAACAGGTTGTACATCGCCGTTCCCTGGGCCTTGCCTTCCCCGGCCAGGAGCCCTGTCCACGCGGAGGCAGTCGAGTGGGCCGCGAAGAAGCCCATGGTGAGCAGGACGAGCCCGACGATCACGACCACGAGCGGCCGCGCGGTGGTCAACCCGATGCCCAAGATCATGACCCCCATCGAGACCACGACGGTCAGGAGACGACCGAAGCGGGCGGAAAGACGCCCCGCGATACCCGAGGTAAAGGTTCCGGAGAGATACGCCAGGAACAACAGGGAGATGGCGACCTCGGAGAGCGAGTACGGCGGAACCTCGAGTTTGAACCCCACGTAGTTATAGACCGTCACGAACGCGCCCATCAGGGTGAAGGCCAACAGGAAGAGGCTGATCATGCCGGAGTGGCTCAGATGGCGGCGGATCCTCCGGGCGGTCGTGCGGAGGGCGCCCCGCGAGGGGACCGGGACGAATCGTCTGGCCCGGGGGAGGAGGACCAGGAAAGCGATCGCGGCCGCGACCGCGAGCAGGGCGACGCACGTGATGGCCATGCGCCAGTTTCCGGTGAACTGGGCGACCGGCCCGGAGATCAGGCGTCCGGCGAGCCCACCGATCGTCGTTCCCGCGACGTAGAGGCCCGTTGCCGCACCGGCGTGCAGGGCGAGGGTCTCTTCGGTGATGTAGGCGACCGCAACGCCCGCGAGCCCCGCGAGGGCCGCGCCTTGAACGAAACGCAGGACCAGCAAGAGGGAGAAGTCGGGCGTCCACGGGATGATCAACCCGAGGATGCTCGCGGTTGAGATCGCAATGGCCATGGCCCGGGTCTTCCCCCACCGGTCCGCGACGTAGGTCCATGGAAGGGCGAAGATGGCGAGGCCGAAGGTCGCGGAGGAGACCGTGAGGGCCACCGACGCGACGTCGCGGTCCAGATCCGCGGCGATGGACGGTAGGACCGCCTGCGGCGAATAGAGCGGGGCGAAGGTCGCCACGCCGGCGCAGAACATGGCGACCAGCATCCGCGTGAACTCCGGGGTGCCACGACGGTATCCGTGCCATGACGCGCTGTTACTGCCTGTGTCCGGGGGTGTGGACACCAGGGATCATCTCCTGAACAAAGCGATGTTGGGTGAGTATGTCAGAGGGTCGGGGCCGTGGCCGGGACGTCCCGGTCGTACATGGCCCCCGATCCCCAACGGAATCGGTAGGGGTCGGAGCAGTCGCGCCCGTAACGCAGCGCGTCGACCATCACGTGGGCGGCCTCCGCGAGGCCCAGGTGGGTGCGCTCCCAATGGAGCTGATCCGGGCTGGGCGGCCGCCACCCCGCCTCGGCGAGGTATTCCTCGTCGAGGGGCCACATCACGGCCGGGAGGAACTGCTCCGAGACGAGCGTCGCGGTGACGCCGGCGGGCCCCGTGAACGCCTGGGCGTAGGGGGAGTCTCCGCCGGTGTTTCCCGTCTCGTAGTCCACGGTCAAAAAGTGGTTCCACGGAAGGGTGCGCACGGCCTCGGAGATCTCCTCGATGAGGTCGCGCCATGAGTCTTCGTCGCCGCTGGCCTCCTGGCCCACGGTTTCCACGACGCCTATGCCGCGATCGATCCAATTCTGCGGCGACCACGACCCGGGCTCGTCGATACCGCCACCGGCAGGCGACCCCCAGGGCCCGACCCAGTGCTCTTCATAGCGTGGGTCGCACGTTTCGGGAGCCTGATCGTTGATGAGGCGTCGGCCGTGGGCGAGCGCCTCGTGCCACGAGCCGTAGAGGTGCCGGATGGTCGCCAAATTGGGGCGCGGCGTGGTGTGGCGTGCGGTATCGGCGGACCAACGGCCATAGAGCAGGGCCAGCGGCTTGCGGTTATTGCGGATGCAATACGTGAGGAAATCGGCAATGGCGCTGCGGAATCGCTCTTCCGTGAAGTCCGGGATGCGGTCGGTTCCGTCGGGGGCGAAGCGCTTTGCCGGAGCGAGACCCATGGAAACGAGGGCCCGGGACCAGGACCCGTCGCCGAACTGCGAGCTGAGATATCGGGGGCTCGCGGGCCAGGCCTGATGGATCAGGGAAAAGACCTCGCGCAGATCCTCGGGGGGATCTTCGCGGAAGGACTGGTATTCCGGGCTCGAGAGGGTCGTGTGGGGGTATTTCGTCAGAAATGCGTGCGTGGCGCCCAGACGGCCCAGGACCGAGGCGGTCTGCTCATCGGTCGCGCCGGCCGACTCCAAGACTCGGGAGACATCCTGCACCACGGCGGGGTCTCCCGAGACGGCGATGAATCGTCGGTCCTCGCCCAGGTCCAACAGGTGATTGATCGCCAACCACACGCCCGCGGCCAAGAGGGTCCCGTTGAGCGTCTGATCCGTGGAGTGCAGGAAACGTTCGGGATTCTCGGCCAGGGCCTGGTCGAGAAGATCGCGCGGAATCGTGGGGAAGAGGGTGACCAGCCGGTATCGCGTCTCGGACCGGGTCCATCCCGCCTCGGCGAGTTCCTCGACGAGGGGCTGGTAGGCGTCGCGGAAGGCCCGGTAGGCCTCGCTGTCTATACCGTCCATGTCCCCTTGCTTTCGCCGCGGAGCCGCGCAATCGCGGCGCCCGCGCTGTCGATCCGCACGCGCATTTCGTGTCGTACCTAATGAGCGTAGGCACGCCCGCATAGCCGTGCCAACACCGGAGGTGGATATTACCTGATACGGCGTTCGGAGGTGGCGCACGGCCGCCCACGCGGCGACGGCGCCCGTCCCCCAGGGGGAAGAGCGCCGTCGTCGACGTTGGTCGTGGTCTACTTCATGGTCTCCACGGGGTCGTTGCCGATGCGACCGTCCGACTTGGTCAGGCCGTTGATGGCCTCGACCTCGTCGGCGGACAACGAAACGTCGAGGGCCTTGAAATTCTCGACGATGCGTTCCGGGGTGACCGACTTCGGGATCACGACGTTGCCGATGGCCAGGTGCCATGCGATGACGACCTGCCCGGCGGAAGCGCCGTGTCGTTCGGCGATCTCGGTGACCGTGCTCTCCTTGAGAACGTCACCGCCCTGGCCGAGCGGGGACCACGCCTCGGTCTTGATGCCGAGCTCCTCGTTGACCTGGCGCATCCGTGCCTGGTTGAAGTACGGGTGCAATTCGATCTGGTGGATCGCCGGGGTCACGCCGGTTTCCCGGATGATCTCCCGCAGCTGCTCCTCGGGGAAGTTGGAGACGCCGATCGAGACGACCTTGCCCTGTCGCTGGAGCTCGATCATGGCCTTCCACGTGTCCAGGTACAGGTGGTTCTCCGGCTGCGCCCAGTGGATCAGGTACAGATCCACCGGCTTGGACAGCCCCAGGCGTTCCGCGGAACGATCGAAGGCTTCGAGGGTCGACTCGTAGCCCTGGTCGTCGTTCCAGAGCTTGGTCGTGACAAAAATGTCCTTCTCGTCGACGTCGGAGGCGGCGATGCCTCGTCCGACGCCCGCCTCGTTGCCGTAGATCTTCGCCGTGTCGATGTGGCGGAAACCGGCGTCGAGGGCCTGGCCCACGACCTTCTCCGCGACGTCGTCCTCGACCTGCCATACACCGTAGCCCAGCTGCGGAATCTGCTGACCGTCGTTGAACGTGATGTTCGGAGACGTGTTCATGGATGAGTCCTTTCCCAAGCTAATACTGTGTCCGGCTATGTAACGAGGGGGCGGGAGGGAGTATTCCCCGCCCGCCCCATCGATTCGGCGACTAGCTCGCGTTGTCCTCGGTGATCAATTCGGCGGCGCGCTCGCCGATCATGAAGCAGGTGATGTTCGGATTGACCGAGACGATCTCCGGCATTACCGAGGCGTCAGCGACCCGGAGGCCCTGGATGCCCTTGACCTGAAGCCGAGCGTTGAGCGGGGACATCGCGTCGTCGTCGGCGCCCATGCGCACGGTGCCCACGGGGTGGTACACGGTGTTGTGGGTGTCCCGGATGTAATCCGCGAGCTCTTCGTCGGTCGTGAGGTCCTCGCCCGGGAAAAGCTCCCGGCCGCGCCACTCATCGAGGGCGGGCTGCTGGGCGATCTTCCGCGCGGTGCGGATGCCCTCGATCATCACGGCCATGTCGTAACCCTCGTCGTCCGTGAAGTACTTCGGATCGACCATGGGCTTGTCGCGGAAGTCCAGGGAACGCAACCGCACGGTGCCGCGGGAGCGGGCGTGCGGCACGTTGGGGGTCAGGCAGAAGGCGTTCTCCGCCGTGGGGAACCCGCGACGCAGGGTGTGCATGTCGAAGTTGACCGAGCCGTAGTGCATCATGAGGTTCGGCCGACCGGGCAGCTCGTCGTCGAACCCGGCATCGACCTGGGTGAACACGCCGATTTCCCACCACTGCGTGGACACGGAAACCATGGGCTTCTTGGCCTCCCACTGGATCACGCCTTCGGGGTGGTCCTGGAGGTGCGCGCCCACGCCGGGGGAGTCGACCACGGGGTCGATGCCGACGTCGGCCAGGTGACCGGCCGGGCCGATCCCGGAGAGCATGAGCAGCTTCGGGGTATCGACCGCGCCCGCGGAGAGCACGATTTCCCGACGTGCCGTGATGACACGGGGCGTGCCAAACGCGTTGTCGACCACCTCGAGACCCGTCGCACGCTGGTTCTCGTCGAGGATCACGCGCTTGACCTGGGTGCCGGTGAGCAGGTGGAAGTTTTCCCGCTCCCGGATCGGGTGGATGTACGAGACCGACGAGGACGAACGGGTTCCGTCCGGGCGGCGGTTGATCTGGAAGAAATTGGCGCCGTTGGTCACGGTCGTGCCCGAGTTGAACCGGGTCCTGGGGATCCCAGCCTGTTCGGCTGCGTCCAGCAGGGCCACTCCGCAGGGGTCCTTCGGCGGAACGTTCATCAGCGTGACCGGGCCCGAATCGCCGTGGTGCTCGCCGCCGTCGGTTCCGGCGTCCTCATTGGTCTCGAGCTGCTGGTAGAGCCGGTAGCCGTTCTCCGAGTTCCAACCTTGGGCTCCGTGCACGGACTCCCACTCGTCGAGGTCCTCGCGCGGGGCCCAGAAGGCGATGCACGAGTTGTGCGACGAGCAGCCTCCCATGACCTTCGCGCGGGCCATCCGCATGAAGGAGTTGCCGTTTTCTTGGGGCTCGATCTGGTAGTCCCAGTCGTAGCCGGATTCGAGGAGCTCCATCCAGCGATTCAGGCTGAGCACCTCGTCGATGTCGGCGTCGTCCGGGCCGGCTTCGATGAGCGCGACCTGCGCCTGCGGGTTCTTCTCGCTCAGACGCGCGGCGGTTGCGGCCCCGGAGGAGCCACCGCCGACGATGATGTAGTCGAATTCTTGGGATTCGGTCATAGCGTGGTGTCCTTTCGCGTGCTTAGCGGTCGTCGCTGAACCAGCCGGTCACGGCCGGGGCGGTGTTGTGGTAGATGTGCTTGGTCTCCTGGTATTCGCCCAGGCCCTCGAGGCCGAGCTCCCGGCCCACACCCGACTGCTTCATGCCGCCCCACTCGGCTTGGGGGAGGTACGGGTGGAAGTCGTTGATCCAGATGGTTCCGTGGCGGAGGCGCCCCGCGACCCGTTCCGCCTTGCCCGCGTCGTTGGTCCAGACGGCGCCGGCGAGACCGTAGAACGTATCGTTGGCGGTGGCCACGGCCTCGTCCTCGGTCGTGAAGGTCTCGACGGTCACGACCGGCCCGAAGGCCTCGTCGCGGACGACCGACATCCCACGCTTGACGTTGTCGATCACGGTCGGCTTGTAGAACCAGCCCTTGGCCAGCTCACCGTCCGTGGCCCACTCGCCGCCGCAACGGACCCGGGCGCCTTCGGCGACGCCCTCCGCGACGTACGCCGTGACCTTTTCGCGGTGCTGTTCGGAGATCAACGCGCCGGTCTCGGCATTCTCGTCGAAGGGGCCGCCGATGCGGATATTCTCCGCGCGACGGACCAGCTCGGCGGTGAACTTCTCGGCGATGGATTCCTCCACGACGATGCGCGCACCGGCCGAGCAGACCTGGCCGGAGTGGACGAACGCGCCGTTGAGGGCGTTGTCCACGGCCGCGTCGAAGTCGGCATCCGCGAAGATGACGTTGGGGTTCTTGCCACCCAGCTCGAGGGCCACCTTCTTGACCGTGTCCGCGGCGCTCCGGGCGACCGTGCGGCCCGTGACGAGACCGCCGGTGAAGGACACGAGGTCCACGTCCGGGTGCGAGGACAGCGGCGCGCCGGCCTGAGCCCCGGCGCCGAGCACGAGGTTTCCGACGCCGGCCGGAAGGCCCAGCCCGTCCAGGATGTCCAGGAGCAGGATCGCCGTGTGGGGCGTCAACTCCGCGGGCTTGAGCACAAAGGTGTTGCCCGCCGCGAGCGCCGGGGCGACCTTCCAGGCCACCTGAAGGAGGGGGTAGTTCCAGGGGGTGATCATGCCGCAGACGCCGACCGGTTCGGTGACGACCCGCGAAGAGACCGCGGGATCCCCGGAATCGACCACGCGGCCGGCTTCCTGGGCGGCCGCCTTGCCGTAGTACTGGAAGCAGGCCGCGATGTCGTCCATGTCCAGCTCGGATTCGACCAGGCGCTTACCGGTATCCAGGGACTCCGCGCGGGCGAATTCGTCCTTGCGGTCGCGCAGCTTCTGGGCCACGGCGAGCAGGAAGTCTCCGCGCTCGGGCGCGGAGGCCGACCAGGCTCCGCTGTCGAAAGCGCGTCGCGCGGCGGCGATGGCCTTCTCGGTGTCGGCGGAGGTCGCCTCGGCGACGACGCCGACCTCGCGTCCGTCCGCAGGGCAGGTGATCGTTCGGGTGCCGCCTTCTTGGGCCGGAACCCACTGTCCGTCGATGTACAGCGTGTTGCTCACTGAGTGCCTTCCTTCGCGGTTGCTGTGCCCGAGGTTTTCTCGGACTCGATGTGTTCATCGGTGGACGGGAAGTCCATCGACCAGTCCGTGATCGCCACCGAGGAGCCGATGATCTCCGTGGATCCGGTGTCCTCGACGTTCGGCCCGCTCAAGCGGATGAACTCTTGGTGGCGTTCGTGGTTGTCCAGGACGTCGTGAATCAGCTGTTCCTTGGTGTAGCCGTAGACGTCGTAGCCGCGCGAACCCGTCAGGGAGAAGGGCTCGAAGCGGTAGTAGGTGTCCTCCGTGGTGGAGGGGCTGAGGAGGTAGCGCGGGGTCGGCCGGGCGACCGGGTAAATCTGATAGATGAAGTCGCGCTCGCCGTCCATGTGTTCGGTGAGGGTCACATACGGAATGTCGCTGGACGGGTCCAGGCCGTGTTCGACCTCGGCGGTGACCCCTTCGGTCCGCAGGGCCTCGCCGACCTCTTCCAACGCGGGGGACGCGACCGACTGGACGTACCGCGTCGCGGCGCGGCGCGTGGGGTAGGACAGCGAGCGGGTCAGGCGCTGACGCCAATTGCGGGTCTGCCCGGCCGGCTCGATGCTCGACGAGCGGTTCGCCGCGCGGACACCGGCGTAGGCCGCGACGCGAGAATCCATGTCCGCCCGTTCGACCCTCAAGGCCCGCCACAGCCCGAACATCACCAGGTAGAGGACGATCGCGAAGGGCAGGCCGAACACGATGGTCGCCGATTGGAGGGTCGTGATGCCGCCGATCATGAGCATCGCCAGGGTCAGCAGGCCGGTGGCCGCCGCCCAGAAGATGCGCATCCAGCGCGGGCCGTCCTGGTTGGGATCCTCGATCGTCGAGGCGAAGTTCGACATCACCAGGGCGCCCGAGTCGGCGCTGGTCACGTAGAACAGCAGCCCCGTGAAGGTCGCGACGGCCGCCGCGGCGGTGGCCCCCGGGTACTGGGCCAGCAGCGTGTAGAAGGCTTCCTCGGAGTTGCCCATGATGGCCTGTCCGAATCCGGAATCCTTCTGCTCGTAGATCCTGTGCAGCGCCGAGTTTCCGAAGATCGAGATCCAGATCAGAATGAAGACGAACGGGATCGTCAACGTGCCGACCACGAACTGGCGAATCGTGCGGCCGCGGGAGATCCTGGCGAGGAACAGCCCGACGAACGGGGACCACGCGACCCACCAGGCCCAGAAGAAGATGGTCCAGGTGTTCATCCAGTCGTCCGGGTGATCGAAGGCCATGGCGTCCATGGTCATTCCGGGGAAGCGGCTGACGTAGTCGCCGAGGTTGGTGACCAGCCCATTGAACAGGAATGCGGTGTCGCCGAAGACGAGGATGTACAGCAACAGGGCTAGGGCGAGGTAGATGTTCAGCTCTGAGAGGCGGCGGATGCCCTTGTCGACGCCCGAGACGGCCGATGCGGTGGCGAGGACCACCGAGACGACGATGAGACCCGCCTGCACGGCGACGCCTTGAGGCAGATTGAAGAGGAAGTGCAGACCGTAGTTGATCTGCACGACCCCGATGCCGAGGGACGTGGCCACGCCAAAGATCGTGCCGAGCAGGGCGGCGATGTCGACGGCGTCGCCCGCCGCTCCCTTGATGCGCTTGCCGATGATCGGGTAGAGGGCCGAGCGGATCGATAGTGGCAGGTTGAACCGATAGGCGAAGTAGCCGAAGGCGAGCCCCATGAGGGCGTACATTCCCCAGCCGGTGAGCCCGTAATGGAAGAGGGTCCACACGACGGCCTGGCGGGCGGCATCGGCCGATTCGCCGGAGCCCTGCGGGGGCGAGTAATACTGCGTGACCGGTTCCAGGACCGAGTAGAACATCAGGTCCACGCCGATCCCGGCCGCGAAGAGCATGGCGGCCCAGGAGAACATGGGAAATTGCGGCCGGGAATGATCGGGCCCGAGGCGGATATTGCCGGTCTTGCCGAGCGCCACCAGGATCACGAAGACCAAAACCACGGTCCCGGTCAGCACGTAGAACCAGCCGAAGTTCTTCGATACCCAGGTCACCACGGCGCCGAGCACGGTGCTGGCGGAGTCCGGGGAAATCAGCGCCCAGACCGAGATCAGCAGGATCCCCAGTGCAGCGCCTCCGAAGACCTTCCAATTGGTCTTGCTCGGTGCGTACTTATTCATTCCGGTGGGAGGATGTGGATCCGTTCCCGGGTCGGGTGATTCCTTCGAGGGGAAGATCTGAGAAGTACGAGCGGGCGTGGAGGATGAGCTACCGGGATCTGTCATGGGTCCTTTCTGAGCGTTGATAGAAATATTTGGAATGCTAAGAATCGGCCGCAAAACACGTTATAACACGGTTGACCAGGCATTTTTGGGGTCTGCGCCCGTCACCTTGACCAAGCCAACGAGGTGTGAACCGGTTAAAAATTCACACGGTCGTCGGGATGAACCGCCGGCTGCTTCCTTGTACTCGTCTGGGTCTTGAGGTCAGCGTTTCTGAAGGGCCTCCCAGAGAAGGAAACCGACGAGTGCCACGAAAGGCAGGCACGCGAGGGCGTTGAAGGCCTTGTACTGCGTGATGATGGCCACGTATTCACGGATGAATGCGCTCGGCAGGAAGTAACGTGCCGTAGGAGAGCCGACGGCGCGAGCGGGCAACCCGACCTGACGGGTTAGGCTCGCCGCACGGAGCACGTGGTAGTTGTTCGTGACCACCAGGTACTCGCCTTCGACGCCCAGGGAACTCAGGATTTTCTGAGACAGAGCCAGATTCTCGCGGGTCGTGCGCGACTCGGTCTCAGGGTGAACGTCCTCGGCGTCGGCGCCATGACTCAGCAGGTACTCGGCCATCGCGGTCGCCTCGGGGCGAGGCTCGTCGGCACCCTGCCCGCCGGACGGAACAAGAATCGGGCGGTGACCGGTGAGTTTTTCGCGATGGTACAGGGCGAGGGCCTTGTCGAGACGGCTCCGGAGCAAAGGTGGAACCTCGCCGTTGATCAGGCCGGACCCCAGCACGATGATCGCGGTGGGCCGGCTCGTCGCGGGGGTGATGCCGTAGACCACGGAGTACACGGCGAAAGAAATAAATGCCACCCCGAAGTAGATGGTCACCAGCACCAGCAGAGACGCGACCGCCCGGATCGTCACCGTGAGGCCGGGAAGGTGCTGGAGATCGAGGCCGAAGAGGAAGGCCACGAGGACCGGAAGCGCGATGATCCCGATCCCCGCCAGGAGCGACAGAACATTGCTGAGGCGTTTTCCTTCGAGCCGAATCATCGTGATGCCGTTGGCGATCAGGGCGATGGCCAGCGTCACCGTGGCCACCAGGATCGCCAACACCATGAGGGCGAGAACCACTTCTCCGCCGGGGACCACGAGTGCCGCCCAGTAGATTCCGGTCAGTCCCGCCAGGCCGAGGGACATGGTTAAAAAGACGCCGTTGCGGAGCATTCGGGGGTCGCGGCGGTGCCCCGCGATGTAGAGGGCCGCGAACAGGGCCGCGATGACCAGCAACAACCACACGAGAATCATTCTTATGAGTCTGCCACATGAGCTTGTGCCCCTCGGTAGAGCCACCTCTACCCCGTGCGTAGACCTGGGAATCCACTCTGGTCACCCAGCACTGAATCTGTCTCACAGCGGTAGTTCAAAAATTGTAGGGATGCTAATTTCACGATCATGACCAGCGAAATTATTGATCACCAACGGGCCGCCGACGCGGCCGTCCGCGCTCCCGCACCGGGCCGAATCCAGGAGCTCGACGTCCTGCGGGGCCTGGCGCTCTCCGGCATCCTTCTCGTCAACGCACCGGCGATCCTCGGTCTCGGCGGCGTCTCGAACGAGACCAGGATGTGGCTGGACGATTTTGTCCAGCAAAGGTTCTTCCCCATCTTCTCTTTGCTCTTCGGCATCGGCTTCGGCCTGATGTGGACGGCCGCCCGCGCCAAGGGCGAGTCTCCGCGGTGGGCGATGATCCGCCGTTTCTCGATGCTCGCGGTGCTGGGCGCCGTGCACCAGGTGCTTCAGCCGGGGGAGGCCTTGCTGGGATACGGTCTCGCGGGTCTCCTGCTCCTCGTGCCCAGCACCTGGATTCCCGACCGCGCGCGGGTCTGGGTGACTCTCGCCGGTGGCCTGGTGCTGACCGCCCTGAGCGTCACCATGGCCAGCGGCGGCCTAGCCATGGTCCCGGGGCTGTTCCTCCTCGGATGTGCCCTCGGATCATCGACGTGGGTCCGCAGGATGACCACCTATCCGGTGTTGACGTGCTCCATCGCGGTGGTGCTCGTGGTCGCCGATGCGGCCGTGTACCTCACGACCACCCGAATGGACCGTCTGATCGACATGTCCTTTACCGCGCAGATCGGGCTCTTGGGCGCACTCACGTACGCGTTCGTCGCCCTGGCGCTCATGACGACGCCGCTGCGGCGGGTCATGGTCGCCGTCTTCTCCCCGCTCGGGAAGATGGCCCTGACGAACTACATTGGCGCGACCCTGGTCGTCACGGTCGCCGGGATCCTCGTGCCCGACCTGCGCGGGTCGGAGGATTCCTCCTCGTGGACGTGGTGCATGATCGGCTGCGTCGCCCTCCTGGTGCTCCAGTGGGCGTGCTCGACCGCCTGGTTGCGCACCTTCACCCAGGGGCCCTTGGAACGGATCTGGCGTCGGGTGACCTGGTGGGGAACGCGGAGAATGCGTCCGCTCAGGACCAACTCCGCGGTCTGAGGAGGCCCTCGTCGCCGGGTCCGAGCGCCGCGAAGGCGGCGGCTCACCCCTCCAACAGGCGGTGGATGTCGTCCGCGCCGATGGCCGAGGAAAAGACCTGCCCCTCGTCCATGACCGCGGTGAACAGGGCGGCCTTGGACTTCTTGAGGTCCATGACCTTCTCCTCGATGGTTCCGGCCGAGACCAGACGATAGACCATCACGTTGCGCTTCTGGCCGATGCGGTGGGTCCGGTCCACGGCCTGTGCCTCGGCGGCGGGATTCCACCACGGGTCCATGATGAAGCAGTAGTCCGCGGCGGTGAGGTTGAGGCCGAAGCCGCCCGCCTTGAGGCTGATGAGGAAGATCGGTGCCTCGCCGTTATTGAAGGCATCCAGGACGGCCCCGCGGTTTCGCGTGGTGCCGTCGAGATAGAGGTAAGGGATGCCCGCCTCGTCCAAGACCTGCGCGATCATCTTCAGGAACGAGGTGAACTGGCTGAACACCAGGGCCCGGTGGCCGTCCTGGATGATCTCGGGCAGATTCTCCCGGAGATACGTGAGCTTGGCGGATTCGGCCCCGGCGTGCTCCTCGTCGACCAGTCCGGCCGCGAGGGAGAGCCTCCGGAGCATGGTGAGGGACTGGAAGATCGTGAACCGATTTTTGTCCATGTCCTGGAGCAGGCCGAGGATCTTCTGACGCTCCCTCTGCAGACGGGTGTCGTAGACCTTCTGATGCGCCTCGGACAGGGGCAGGTCGATGCGGTGCTCCTGCTTCTCGGGGAGCTCGGCCGCCACGAGCTCCTTGGTGCGGCGCATCATGAGGGGTCGGACGCGTTGGCGGAGCCGCGGCAGGGCCTCGTCGCTCTCTCCGCTGGAGATCGGCTTGGCGTAGGAGTCACGGAATTTCCGCGCCGACGGGAACAGGCCGGGGGCGGCGATCGAAAACATGGACCAGAGCTCCATGAGGTCGTTCTCCATCGGGGTGCCGGTGACCACGAGCTTGAACGAAGCCGGCAGGTCCCGAGCGATTCGATGGGCCTTCGTCTTGGCGTTCTTGATGAACTGCGCTTCGTCGAGAATCAGACCGGTCAGCCCGAGATCGCGGTACTCTCCCTCGTCGAGCCGGAGAAGGGCGTAGGAGGTGATGATCACGTCGGCGCCGTCCGCCCGGTCCACCACGGAGCTACCCGACTTGGCCGACGTGCTGCTGATCAATTCGGTCGTCAGGGACGGGGCAAACCGTTGAATCTCCCGGGCCCAGTTGGGGGCCACGGAGGTGGGGGCGACCACGAGGAACCGGGGCCGGCGGGCGGCGTCTGAGCGTTCTGTCCGGTAGACCTCGAAGGCGTGCAGGAACATGGCGATGGTTTGTACCGTCTTGCCCAGGCCCATGTCGTCGGCGAGGACGCCGCCCAGCCGGTGGTCATACAGGAACGACAGCCAGCGGTAGCCTTCGAGCTGATACGGACGCAGCGTGGCCGTCAGATCGCCGGGGAGGTGCACCTCGGGGATCTCGTCCAGCTCGAGGAGGGCCTGGACCGATTCTTTCCACTCGTCGGCGACGTGCACGTTGGTGGCGAGTTCTTCGAGGTCTTCCCACAGACCGGCCTGATGGCGATTGATCTGGAGCGGGGCGGACTCGTCCTGAAGCTGCCGAGCCTCGGAGATCAGCTCCCGCAATTTCATGAATTCGGGGCGGTCCAGGCGGAAGTAGGAGCCGTCGCCGAGGAGCAGGTGCTTCTGGCCGGAATCGAGGGCGCGGAAGATGTCCACGAAGGGGACGTACCAGGCCCCGGCGCGCACCGTGACGCCGAGATCGAACCAGTCCCGGTCACCGGTGGATTCGACCGAGACGGTCACGTCCGCGTCGGAGTCCAACGACGTAAATTCCGGGACGTCGCCCCTGACGATCACGCGGGTTCCCGGGATCTTTTCGACCGTGGGGATGACGCGCTCGACGAGGTCGTGGCTTTCCCAGCCGGAATGCTCGGTCGAGTGAAGGGCGGTGTCGGGAAGGGCCCGCCGGACGTCGGAAATCACGCCGAGCTCGAGCTCGGCGTCGCGGATCTCACGGTACGGGTCCGGGTGCCCGACCCCGACCGGAACCCGGATGCGTTCTTCCTCGGATCCCGGGTCTTCCTCGGCGTCGTGCGGCCAGCTGACCGGCGACGACGGATACAGCCAGTACCAGTCGGCCGCGGCGGGGAACAACCGGGCGTCGTCGCGGCCGGGCTTGAAGAATTCCACGTCGAAGATCAGCTCGGGCGCGAGGACCTCGGGCAGGGACGCTGCGGCGTCTTCGTCGGTGACCACCGGAACCCGGCGGGCCACCTGGGGGTAGAAGTCTTCCGCAAAATCGCGGACGTCGGCCTCGGGAATGGCTAACGTGCCGTCTTCGGCGATCGAACGAGCCAGTTGGCTGGGCCTTTCGGCCAGGGGGATGAATAAGAGCTCGGTTTCCTCCGAGATCCACGGTTCCTCGGGGGCGTCGCGGGCCAGGGCGGGAAGGGGCGACGGGCGGACCGAGCCCCACGACCCGGAGCTCTCGGCGTCGCGGCTGTACTGCGCGTGCAGTTGGCCTCCCAGTGCGAAATAGGCCTGCGGATCGTTGTTCCTGCCGAGGGGGAAGGTCTCGGAGGCCGGAACCCACGGCGCCTCGGAACCTTGCGATCCCTCAGGCTCATCCGTGGCGCCGGAATCGAAGCGGAAGCCGGGGGAGAGGGTGAGGCCGCCGTCCTCCGCACGCTCGATCCTCAGCTGAAGTCTGGTGTCGGGGGCGAGCCCGATCACGACCGGCCGCTCCCGCACCAAGATCGCTATGCCCAGGGACGAGGCGCGTTCCAAGAGGTCCCACAGCAACGAGGACGCGACGTGGTCGAGCCTCACGTAATCGTGGGTCGAGGCGTACATGCCCTGATCCGGGTGGACGACCGAGTAGAACTCGCGGAACCAGTCGGCGTGCTCGTCCGGGATGGTTCCGTCGTGGCTCCTGTCTCCGGAAAACACGTTCCAATTCAGCCCTCCCTTAATCCAACGGCCGCGAGTGCCCAGGCGCATGGGGCGGGCCGTCAGCCGGACGGGCGCGGGCGAGCCATCCGGCTGACGGCCGTACCACCGGTGATGGGGGACCTCGACGTCGAGGTCCAAAGCGGCGGGAACACGATGGTCGTGAGCGGACCCATAGGCGCGTTGCGATTGGAGGGCGCGGGTCATTTGCCGACGCCAGGACGTGTGCATCTGCCCCAGCGCACGGTTGGAGGGTTCCTCCTGCTTCCGGGACAAGGAGGTGAAGGTCTGCAGGGCAGACTCCGGCAGCGTCACGCCGCTCTCCTCCGACCAGCGACGCACGGCGTCGGGGACCTCCGGGTTCGCCTCTGAGCCGGGCTCGGTGCTTCCCGCGGGCGAGGCCGAACGCAACGGGCGATCCGAGGTGGCCTCGCCCCACCCGCCTTCGTGGAACCACCCGAGCAACGCGGCGACGACGTGTTTGCAGTTCGTGCCGACGGGGCACGAGCAGAAGGAATGGAACGGCGCCGAATGAAGGGTCTGCTCGGCCGGAAAAATGACGGTCTGTGAATAGGAGGTGCGATCGCTGCCGGAGACCTTGGAGGAGAACGTCAGGCTGTCGGCGTCGTAGGCCGCGGAGAGCACCTTGCCCGCGCGATAGTACCGCTCACCTCGGCCGAAGGCGTTGTGGCCAACGGCTTTGATGATCTGCGCGACGGAGATCGGCATCTGCTGAGCGGGAAATGGCATAACTTCCAATCTATACCCCGTCGAAAAACTTCGGAGGAAGGACTTTTCAACCGGGGAAGTTCTTGGGTACGCTGGTGAACAGCTTCAAGAGACCCAACTGCCAAGCTCCGACTTGGTTGGGCACCAACCCCATGTTCACGGGTGGTTCGGATGACGAAGCGGTCTATATTCGCCGCGCCTGCGGCACTGATGTTTGGTATAGGCAAGAGCATCGAAAGGATTGCGCAATCGCGCTGATGGCCATGTCCACCTCCACTCCCCGCCCCGATTTCTCCGCGGCGGTCCCCGTTTCCCATGGGTACCGTGCCATGAGCATCCAGGACTACGCGCGGGTCGACTCCGCGCGGACGGAATTCCTCAACTTTTTGCTGGCGCCGGCGGGCACCGGTGAGCCCATCGTCTCTCTGGCGGTGGACAACGCCGCATGAGTTCTGGCTTGCGCGGCCTCCTGCTGGATTCCGATGTTCTCGCCGAGATTCGTCGGTCACGGCCGAATCCCACGATCGTGGCGTTCCTTCGCCGCAGGTCGCACCGAACCCTGTTCGTCTCGGCGCTGTCCGTGGGAGAGCTGAAAGGCCTGTACCCGCACGGTGAGACCGATCGCTGGCTGGACGAGCTCGGCGAACGCTTCCAGGATCACGTGCTGAACGTCGACCCCCAGGTGGCCCGCGCCTGGGCGGGGCGTTCGACCCCTGATTCCATACTTCGCATGGGCAAGCACGCCTCGACCTCGTGGACGGGCGCGGCCGTGGAAGGCCTGGTCGCCGCGACGGCCGAGGTGCACGACCTCACGGTGGTGTCCTCCAAAGCCGACGTCTACCGGGCATGGGGCGTCGAGGCGCAGGACCCCTGGCGAGAGAGCTAAACGGCCGAGGCCGTGGGCTCCCGTCACACCCGGTGGCGAGACGCCGCGCTCGCCGCGCCCCGACGCGGGGCCCCTCGCCATCGCCGGAGCTGCCGGCTCCGGTGGAATTCCGTGGCGCGATCGTAGTAGCCCTCGAGCTTGAGCGAGGCGGCGCCCCAAGACCGCGCTTCCATCGCCCGGCGGCCCTTCTCGCCGAGCTCACCGCGCACCTCGTGGTCCCTGAGGGATGCCACGATCGCACGAAGCATGCCCAATTGCCCCGGCTCGTACAGGCGGCCGGTCACGCCGTCGTCGATGATGTCCAGGGGCCCGCCCTTGCCGACGGCGACCGTCGCGACCCCTGATGCCATGGCCTCCTGGAGGGTCTGGCCGAAAGTCTCGAATTCGCCGGGATGAACGAACACGTCAAGGCTCGCGACGTGCTCGGCCAGGTCGGTTCCGGTGAGTTGACCGGTGAATACGGCCTGGTGAAGCGTGGCGCCCAAGCGGGCGCGTTCGGGACCCGCGCCGATGATCACGAGCCTCACCCCGGGCAATGACTGCACGACCCGCAGGTCCTCGACCTGCTTTTCCGACGCGAGGCGGCCGACGAAACCCACCGCGAGCTGTCCCTCGGCCACACCGAGGCTTTGCCGAACGCGCTCCGACCGCCGTCCGGGGTGGAACAGTTCCGTGTCGACGCCGCGGCCCCACTTGAAGACGCGGGGGATCGCGAGCGAATCGAGATAGTCCATCGACGAGTGCGACGGCGCCAGCGTCATCGTGGCGGTCGTGTGGATCGAGGCGATGCGCTTATTCGCGTAGGCCTTGAGCCACGGCATGCCGTATCGGTGCGTGTACGCCGCGACGTCGGTCTGGTAGACCGCGACGGACGGAATCCCCAGCGCGTGGGCCGCCGTGACGGCCCGGGCACCCAACACGAAGGGGGAAGCGATGTGCACGACATCGGGGCGGTACTCGGCCATGATGCGGCGCACCGCGGTCACGGTCCCCATCGAGAATCGCAACGTGGGGTACCCGGCGAGGGGCAGGGAAGGCATCCTGATGGTCGGGGTGCCCTCTACCTCTTCGTACGTCTGGCCGGGGGCCAGCGTCACGGGGCAGGTGGCGGGCGCCGGGCGGGAGGCCTGGACGTCTTCCGCCGGTCCTACCCGGGGGAGGGACGGCAGGATGGTCGGGGACCAGTCCGACGGGGTGAATCCCCGCCCGGAGGGGGCGAGGAACATGACCTCGTGTCCACGGCGCCGCAGGTTCTCGGCGCTTCGCAGCAGCGAGGTCGTCACACCGCTGAGGTGGGGAACAAACGATTCGGCAACCATGAGGATTCGCACACAGCCATACAATCGCGTGGCGGATGCCGGGTGGTCATCAACAAGTAACGGTCGGTTGAACGATGAATGAAAAGCCAAAACTCAAGGCTCGTGAGATGATGAATCGCGATGATCAAGACGCCTCGTAGACCCTCGCTTCCCCAGTCACTGCCCATGCCCCTGTGGATGCAGGCAGTGATCGAGATCCTCCTGACCGCGATCGGCTCGTTGCTGTTCGTGGTCGTGATCGTATTCATCGGCTGGTTCACCCTCGGCATGCCGGGGTCCGTCGGCGCGGTCCTGGGCGGATCGGGTCAGCTCTGGTTGGCCGGCCACGGGGTTGGCCTCCACCTGAACATTCCGAGCGGCGTGGGGACCACCGCGGTACAAGGCGTCGCGAGCCTGACGCCGCTGGGCCTCACGGTGGTGGTGCTCCTCTTCGTCCGCCGGGCGGGAAAACGCCTCGCCCGCGCGTCCTACGAAGGCCAGTTCTGGCAGGCCATCGTGGGTGGCGGCCTGACCTACGGGGTCATCTGCGCCGCCGTCAGCCTCCTGACCAGCAGCTCCGCTCTCGGATCCCATCCGGTGGCCGCGGCCATTATCCCCCTGTGGGTCGTGGTCGTGGGCATGCTGTGGGGCGGGCATCGCGTCGCGGGCTCATGGCTGCGGCTCGTCGGAATCGACCCCGACAAACTGTCGGAGAAGTACAGCCAGTACTCGCGGTGGACCGGTGCGTATCTCGTCTCGCTCGTCAAGGCCGCGTCCTTGGCGGCCGTCGGGCTGGTCGGGGTCGGGGCGCTGCTGACCGGGTTGTCGATCTTTGTCCACTGGAACCGCATCATCTCCCTGTACCAGGGCCTCCACGCGGGAGCCGTGGGCGACTTGGCCGTGACCCTGCTGCAACTGGCGTTGTTGCCGAACCTCATCATCTTTGGTCTGGCGTGGGGGACCGGCGCCGGATTCTCCCTGGGAACGGGGACCCTCATCTCCCCGGCCGCGACGAACGCCGGTGCCCTCCCTACCCTCCCGATCCTCGGCGCCGTCCCGGCCGAACCCGGGGTCTGGGGCTACGCGGTGCTCGTGTTGCCGGTCGTGGTCGGCGCGCTCGCCGGTTGGTACTTCATCCGGGACGGAGAAAACCACCTCGATGAATGGTTCACGTTGCGGCTGTCCTGGCGTTGGCTGGCCGCGGTCCTGTCGGGCCTCACCGCGGCGATTGGTCTCGGGCTACTCGTGGGGATCGTCGCCTGCATTCTGGCTGCCCTGGCGCACGGCTCCCTCGGCGTCGGCCGCTTTACCGATGTGGGGCCCAATCCGTGGCTGACCGGCGCGTGGGCCGCGGTGACCGTCGGCATCGGTTCGTTGATCGGACAGCTCTTGGGGCCGTGGATCGAGCGGGATCCCGCGGCGGAGACGTTCCGGTCCGGTTCCTCGGTTCGCGGCCGGACGGCCACGTCCACTCCGGCGGCTTCCGGGGCCACCGCCCCGCGTGCGGCAGCCGCGGGCACGGCGACCCAGACGGCCTCGTCGGCGGGCTCACCCCAGCGGGAGGCATCCACGGCCGGCGCGAAAACCTCGCGGACGCGTGCGGCATCATCCCCAGGGCCGGCGTCGGCATCGCACGCCACGCCGAGTTCGCGTACTGATCGGCCGGCCGGTTCGACGGCCGCCGGGGGCGAGCCCCGCAGGGGCAGCGACGGCAAGGGCCCCCTGCCCCCGAGGCCCCGCGGTTCCACCCGGTTCTCCGCCGCCGCCCAGGAGTCCACACCGGGCGCGGGCAGTGCGGCTAAACCGGTGGTCACCCCGGAACGGACGCCGAGGGCCAGCAGGCCATCCTCGCGGGCACCGTGGGAAGGCCCCGCGCCGCGGGGAGAATCCGCCGCCGCGCCGGAGTCGGACCACGCGCTTGAGTCGGAGCGACCCGTGATCGCCCGTCCGCCGCGTCGGCCCCGCAAGGCCAAGGGGGACGGCGAGAAGTAAAAATCTCGCCGCGGCGTTAGCGGCCCAACAGCCTATTCATCAGCGCGTCGAAAAGATCCGTCTGGCACTGACCGGTGGATGAGATGGTCAGCGAGTTCTGCACGCACTCGCGGTAGTCGCTCGTGACGCCCCAGAACGCGAGATTAATGCCGGCGTTGGCGGTGAAATAAAGGTCCCCCAGCAGGAGCAGAACCAGGACGACGTGCCCGATCCACGGGCCCTTGACCCGCTTGAGCGAGATCATCGTCAGGATCGTCCAGACGGCGCCCAAGAGAAGAAGCACCATCGCGACGATCAGCGCCCAGAAGCCGACGGGCGTGGCGGACAGCACCGTCGCCATGAAACCCGCCACCGACAGGACGATCATCAGCCGAGATCGATAGATCAGCGATTCATGCCGTTTGATGGTCTCCGGATCCGTTTCGGGGCTGGGTGAGGTCATAGGCTCAACCCTACCGGGCGGCTGGGTAGAGTATGCCCATGCGCATAGTGGTCATGGTCTCCGGTTCTGGGACCAATCTTCAGTCCATTCTCGATGCCGCGTCGGCCGGTCTGCTCGATGTCGACATCGCCGCCGTCGGGGCGGACAAGCCCTGCCGGGGACTCGAGCGGGCCCGAGACCGGGGAATCGAGACCTTCACGGTGGCGCCGGGAGAGCATTCCACGCGCGAGGACTGGAACCGCGCCCTCGAACGGCGGGTCGCGGATTACGCGCCGGATTACGTCATCTTTGCGGGATTCATGCGCATCGTCGACGCCGAGTTCGTGAGGCGTTTCGAACGCCGCATCGTCAACACGCATCCGGCGCTGTTGCCCTCTTTCCCCGGTGCCCACGGCGTGCGAGATGCCCTGGCCCACGGGGTCAAGATCACCGGCGTGACGGTGCACCTGGTGGATTCCGGGGTGGACACCGGGCCGATCCTCGACCAAGCGGCGGTTCCCGTTCTCGAGGGGGACGACGAGTCCTCGTTGCACGAGCGGATCAAGGTCCAGGAGAGGTCATTATTGGTGACGACGATTAAAAAACTCTCCGAGGGGCTAATAGACTGAGGTCCGTCAGTGGCCGATCAGCGCCATCGTCGACGAGTTGGAGTTTTCGTGTCCCAGACCGACCTGGATCGCATTCCGTTCAGAAGAGCATTGATTTCCGTATTCGATAAAACCGGGTTGGAGGATCTGGCCCGCGGATTGCACGAGGCCGGCGTGGACATCGTCTCCACGGGGTCGACCGCGGGGACGATCAAGAACGCCGGGGTCCCGGTCACCGAGGTCGCCGAGATCACGGAATTCCCCGAATGCCTGGAGGGCCGAGTCAAGACCCTTCACCCCAAGATTCACGCGGGGATCCTCGCGGACCGCCGCAAGCAGGACCACGTCGACCAGCTCTCCGACCTTGGCGTGGAACCGTTCGACCTCGTGATCGTCAACCTGTATCCTTTCGTCGACACCGTTGCCTCGGGGGCCGGGGAAGAGGACATCATCGAGAAGATCGATATCGGCGGTCCCTCGATGGTGCGCGCCGCCGCCAAGAACCACCATTCGGTTTCGGTGGTGGTGAACCCGGACCAATACGGCGACGTCGTGGCCGCGGCCCACCAGGGCGGCTTTGACCTGGCGGCCCGCCGCCGGCTCGCGGCGGGGGCCTTCGCCCACACCGCCGCCTACGACACGGCCGTGGCCACCTGGACCCAGCAGCAGTTCACGCAGGATCCCGACGCCAACTTCTGGCCCCCGTACGCGGGCCTGGGTTTCGAACGATCCGCGTCCCTGCGGTACGGCGAAAACCCCCACCAGCGCGGGGCCCTCTACGTGGACCCGGCCTCGGCACCGGGGATCGCCCAGGCCGAACAGCTGGGTGGCAAGGAGATGTCGTACAACAACTACGTCGACGGCGACGCCGCGTTACGTGCCGCGTACGACTTCGATGAGCCCGCCGTCGCGATCATCAAACACAACAACCCCTGCGGCATCGCCGTCGGATCCGCCGACGCCGAGGACCCGATCGCCGAGGCCCACCGCAAGGCCCACGCGTGCGACCCGCTCTCCGCCTACGGCGGCGTGATCGCGGCCAACCGCGAGGTCACTCTCGGTATGGCGCAGACCGTCAAGGGGATTTTCACCGAGGTCATCATCGCCCCGTCGTACAGTGAGGAAGCGCTCGAGCTCCTCCAGACCAAGAAGAACCTGCGGATCCTGCTCCTCCCGGAGGGCTTCGAGCGCGGTTCGATCGAATACCGCCAGGTCTCCGGCGGCGCGCTGTTCCAGCAGAGCGACCGGCTCCAGGCGGAGGGCGACGACCCCGCTGCCTGGACCCTCGTCGCGGGCGAGCCCGCGGACGAGAAGACGCTGAAAGACCTGGATTTCGCGTGGCGCTCATTGCGCGCCGCCAAGTCCAACGGGATCCTGCTGGCCGACGATGGCGCGGCGGTTGGCATCGGCATGGGCCAGGTTAATCGCGTGGATTCGTGCAAGCTCTCGGTCGAGAGGGCCAATTCCCTGGGCGAGGACGGCGCCGGGCGTGCCCGCGGCGCGGTGGCCGCATCGGACGCGTTCTTCCCGTTCGCGGACGGGCTCGAGGTCTTGTTGGACGCGGGCGTGCGCGCCGTCGTGCAGCCCGGTGGATCGATTCGCGACGAAGAAGTTATTGAGGCAGCGCAGAAGGCCGGCGTGACCATGTACACGACCGGTGCCCGCCATTTCTTCCACTGACGAATCCCTCTGACAGATCACTCTGGCGCGCCGCCGGCTTTCGTCACGAAAGCCGGCGGCGTCGTGCGTTAGGCCACAGTTGGGCACAATGTAGGCATGACCAACGACGAAGACGGCGCGGAAGATCGGGCGGGCCGCGACCAATCCGCCGTCGGGCCCCGCGCGAGCATCTATGACGTCGCCCGGGAGGCCGGGGTTGCGGCGTCGACCGTGTCGCGAACCTTCTCCCGGCCCGGAAGGGTTTCGTTCGCGACCGCCGAGAAGGTGCGCGCCGCCGCCGAAAGGCTCGGGTATCGCAAAGAGGCGCTCCGTCGCGCGGGAAGCGCCGATCGCGGGCCGTCGTGGGTGCTGGGCCTCGTGGTCGCCGACATCTCGAACCCGGTCTTCATCGACATGGTTCAGGGCGTGGAATTCGCCGCGCGGCAGTCCGGCATGACCACCATCCTGTCGAATTCCCGGGAAGACCGGGAACGCGAACGCGAGGCGATCCAGCGCAGCATCGCCTCGGTCGACGGGCTGATTCTGGCCGGGGCCCGATTGCCGGACGCCGCGATCCGGACCTTCGCCAAACAGAAGGCCATGGTCGTGATGAACCGCAGCGTCCGCGGCGTGGCGAGCGTGGTGATCGATCAGGCCCAGGGGGCCCGTCTGGCCGTGGAACACCTGGCGGAGCGCGGCGCCGCCTCGGTCGCGTACCTGGCCGGCCCGGAGACGTCGTGGGCCAACGGAATGCGGTGGGCCGCCATCCGCGATGTCGCCCGCGACCACGGCGTCGAGGCTCGTCGCATGGGGGCGTACGAGCCAACCATGGCCGGTGGGGGACAGGCCGCGCGGGATTGGCTCCTGCATCGCACGGACGCCGTGATCGCCTATAACGACCTCATGGCGCTGTCCTTCATGAGACAGGTCCAAGAAGACGGCGTGAAGGTTCCCGAGGACGTGATGATCGTGGGATTCGACGACCTCCTCGCGTCCTCCCTGGTGAACCCCCAGCTCTCCACCGTGGTCGGACCGTTCGAAAAAATGGGGGCCACCGCGGCCGCCCACGTCATGGCCATCGCCAACGGGGCGCACGCCGCGACCGACCGGCCGGTCACGATGCCGGCCCGGCTCATCGTCCGGGCGAGTTCCTTGGGGACCGGCGGCGGATAGGGCCTCCTGGCAACTTATGGCAACTGGTGGCCTCCCGGGGCGGCCGCGGCGTGGAATAAGGACATGACACAGTCCATCGCCTTGAACCCCGACCGCCTCCTCCCGGCGGATCCGGCGACGCGCACGGTGGCCCGCGAGCTCGTGGCGATCGCCGAGGATCTGCCGTTGCTTTCGCCCCACGGACACGTTGCCGCCGAGTCGATCGCGCGCAATGACGCGTTCCCCGATCCCGCGACCCTGTTGATCAGCCCGGACCACTACGTCTACCGCCTCCTTAACGCCGACGGCGTCGAGCTGGCCGACGTCAACGCCGGCGCCTCCGAGGGGACCGACCCGCGCGAGATCTGGCGGACCTTCTGCGAACGGTGGGAGCTCTTCGACGGCACCGCCTCCGGATACTGGCTCCGCCGGGAATTCGCGACCGTTTTCGGTCTCGACGACTCGACGATCGACGCGGCCCACGCCGATGAGCTTTACGATCAGCTCTCCGCGGTGTTGGCCCGCCCGGAATTTCGGCCCCGCGAGCTCTTCGACGAATTCAACATCGAGGTTCTCGCGACCACCGACGACCCGCTCGACGACCTGGCGCCCCATCGGGAGTTAGCGCAAGACCCCGCCTTCACGAGCCGGGTCGTCCCGACCTTCCGCCCGGACGCGTACGTGAAATTCTGGAATCACCAGTTCCCGGCCAACGTCGACCGCTTGATCGATGTGGCCGGCGAGGGACAGACCGGGTACCGAGGGTATCTCCGGGCGATGGCCAACCGGCGTCGTTACTTCATCGAGAACGGGGCGGTCTCCGCGGACCACGGGGTGTGGACCCCCACGTCAGTTCGGCTCGATCCCTCCGAGGCCGCCGCCCTCTTCGACAAGGGACGCAGCGGACAGGCCACGACGGAAGAGGCCCTGCTCTTCGAAGCCGCCATGACCTACGAGTTCGCGCGGATGTCGGTCGAGGACGGCCTGACGATGACGATCCATCCCGGTTCGTATCGGGACCACAGCGAGAAGACGGTCGGGCGCTTCGGCCCGGATACGGGCAACGACATCCCCTTCGCGGTCGACTACACGCGTGGCCTGCAACCGCTGCTGAGCGACTTCGGCAATTCCGACGACTTCAACCTGGTCCTGTTCACGCTGGACGAGACGACCTTCTCCCGCGAGATCGCGCCCCTGGCGGGTTTCTACCGAGCCGTCTACGCGGGCGCGCCGTGGTGGTTCCTCGACGAACCCGACGCCATGCGTCGGTTCCGATCGGCGACCACCGGAACCCTGGGATTCTCGCGGACCTCCGGATTCATCGACGATACGCGCGCGTTCTGCTCGATCCCCGCGCGCCACGACGCCGCCCGTCGCGTGGACGCCGGCTACCTCGCGACCCTGGTGGTCGAACACCGCATCACCGAGGAACGCGCGCGGAAGGCGATCGTCGAACTGACGGACACCAACCCGAGGAAGGTATTCAAGCTGTGACCATGCCCCTGAACCGAAGCACCGCGGGACAGACCGGCGGCGCCGCCCCGGTCCGCATCGTCCACCTCGGGCTGGGTGCCTTCCACCGGGCGCACCAGGCCTGGTACACCCAGCGGGCCGAGACAGATCCCGCGAACCCCGCCTGGGGCATCGCCGCCTTCACGGGCAGGACGCCTACGGCCGCCGACGAGCTCGCGCCCCAGGACGGCCTGTACACGCTGGTCGAGCGCTCGGCGGACGGCGATTCCTACGAGCTCATGACGCCGATCGTCGAGGCCCGCCCCGCGAGCGACCTCCGCCGGCTCGGGGAGCTCCTGGTCCGTGCGGACACCTCGCTGGTGACCCTGACGATCACCGAGGCCGGGTACCATCTCACCGCGGACCTCGACCTCGACGCCTCTCACGAGGACGTCGCCCACGACCTCGCCCGCCTCCCCGACGCCGGGGAAGGGCGCGAGGCCCCCGAGCTGCGGACCGCGGCGGCCCGCCTGGTCTACGGGCTCTCCCGGCGGATCGACGCCCTCGGAGAATCAGCCGGGATCGCCGTCGTGTCCTGCGACAACATGGCCGACAACGCGACCGCCGCCCGCCGCGCCGTCCTCGGGACCGCCCGGGCCGTGGACCCCGACCTCGCCGAACGCCTTGATGCGACGGTGTCCTGGGTCGGGACCTCGGTCGACCGCATCACCCCGGCGACGACCGACGAACTCCGGGACCTCGTGGCCGGCGAGACGGGGTACGCCGACGCCGCCCCCGTCGTCGCGGAGCCCTTCCGGTCGTGGATCCTGTCGGGAGAATTCCCGGCCGGGCGCCCGAACTGGGAACGGGCCGGCGCGCAATTCGTCGAGCGAATCGAACCCTTCGAGCGCCGCAAACTCTGGTTGCTCAACGGCTCCCACAGCTTGATGGCCTATGCGGGACGGATCGCGGGCCACGAGACCGTCGCCCAGGCGATCGCCGACCCGCAGATCCTTGAGCGCGTCGAGTCGCTGTGGGACGAGGCGGCCCGGCACCTCACCGAGCCGGGCCTCGACGTCCCGGCATACCGCCGGGCGCTGTTGGAACGGTTCCGGAACCCGCGCATCGAACACCGCCTGGCCCAGATCGGAACCGACGGGGCCGGGAAACTGCGCGTCAGGGCCCTCCCGATCTACCGGGCCGAGAGGGCCGCCGGACGCGACGGTTCGGCGGCCGCGCGCGTGATCGCCGCGTGGATCGCCTGGCTCGGAACGCAGGATCCCGAATCCATCCGGGACTCGGCCGCCGCGGACATCCGCGCCGCACTCGCCGAACGGGAGCCCGTGCGCGCGCTCCTGAACATTCTTCACCCCGACCTCGGCCAGGACGAGCACCTCGTGTCCATCGTCGTCGCCGACCGGGAAAGGGCCTGAGCGGGCCCCATCGTGGTGGGGCCGCGGGCCGAGGAGCCCGCGGCACCGGAAAGGACTGCACTCATGTTGCGACCTCAAGAAACATCGACGCGGCAACGCGTTGCGCTGGACGGGCTGTTCGGCTTCGCCGTGGACTGGAATCACGAAGGCTTCGACGCCGGATGGGCCGCGGGCCCGCCGGACCAGGGGCTGAAGGCGCCCGTGCCGGGTTCGTTCAATGATCTGTTCGCCGATCAACAGATCCGCGAGCACGTCGGATGGGTCTGGTATTCCCGTCGGGCCCGGGTACCCCGGAGCTACACCTCGGGCCGGACGATCCTGCGGGTCGACTCCGCCACACACCGGGGCGTGGTGTTCGTCAACGGCACGGAGGTGGCCCGGCACCAGGGCGGTTACCTGCCCTTCGAAGCCGACGTAACCGAGCTGGTGTCCGCCGGCGAAGAGTTCACGCTGACGATCGCGGTGAATAACGAGCTGTCACACCAGACCCTTCCTCCCGGCGAGGTCACCCAGGACGACGACGGCCGGAAGCACCTCGCGTACCGTCACGATTTCTTCAACTACGCCGGAATTCACCGTTCCGTGTGGCTGTACAACGTCGCGGAGGACCGCCTCGAGGACGTGACCGTGACGACCTCGTTCTCCGGAGGCGACGGCGGCACGGGAACCGTCTCCTACGCCGCCCGGTTCAGCATGGCCGATGCGCGCGTGATCGTGCGGGTCATCGATGCCGAGGGGCGGACCGTCGCGTCCGCGGAACCCGCGACGGCCGCCGACGCCGTGCTGCGGGGCGAGCTCAGCTGGGAGCAGGTCCACCTGTGGCGGCCCGGCCGAGGCTACCTGTATACCCTTCGGGTCCAGGTGCTCGACGGCGAGGATATCGTCGACGATTACAACCTACGCTTCGGCGTGCGCACGGTAGAGGTCCGGGGCAAGCAGTTCCTCATCAACGACGAGCCTTTCTATTTCACCGGATTCGGCATGCACGAGGACCACGAGACCATCGGCAAGGCACACTCCGACGCCCACATGGTCCAGGACTTCGCGCTGCTGGACTGGGTCAACGCGAATTCCTTCCGCACCTCGCACTACCCCTACTCCGAAGAGATCATGGATTACGCGGACGAGCGGGGCATCGTGGTCATCGACGAGACGCCGGCGGTCGGCCTGAACTGGCACATGGGAGCCGGCATCATGGATCAGGGAGGCGGAAACACATTCGACCCCGGCAACATCGACGAGAAGACCCGCGAGGTTCACGCCCGCGACATCGCCGAACTGATCGATAGGGACAAAAACCATCCGTCGGTCGTGCTGTGGTCCATCGCGAACGAGCCGGATTCCGGGGCCGAGGGCGCCCGCGAGTACTTCGAGCCCCTCGAGAAGCTCACCCGGCGATTGGACCCGAGCCGTCCGGTCGGATTCGTCAACGTCATGTTCGCGCCGTGCGGGGTGGACAAGATCTCCGACCTGTTCGACGTGCTCATGCTCAACAGGTACTACGGGTGGTACGAAAACTCGGGCGACATCGAGGGCGCCCGGAAGGTCCTGCGCGCCGAACTCGAGGCCTGGGACAAGCAGTACGGCAAGCCGACGCTCATGACCGAATACGGCGCCGATACCGTCGCGGGGCTTCACTCCGTTTACGACGTGCCGTTCACGGAGGAGTACCAGACAGCGCTACTGGGCATGTACCACGAGGAATTCGACCGCGTGGAGTGCATGGTCGGCGAGCAGGTGTGGAACTTCGCCGACTTCCAGACCAAAAACGGCTTCGCGCGGGTCGATGGCAATAAGAAGGGCGCCTTCACCCGCGACCGCAAGCCCAAGGCCCTCGCGCACCATCTGCGGGCGAGATGGGCCGCGAAGCTCGGTCGCTAAACCCCGCCGGGGTCGGGCCATCGACTCAGCACGATGCCGTCCGTGCCCTCCTCGACGCCGAGGCGGGCTGGGCGGGCGGCGTCGTGGTCACCCCCTCTCGTCCGGATCGTCACGGCCTCCTCGGGGGCCATTCAGGCAAAGGAGCCTGTCATGTCAGAATTAGCCACTTCGTCGATACCTCACGTGGCCCAGGAACAGCTGCCCCGGCGGCGAATCATCGGATACGGATTCGGCGATGCCGGGTGCAATATCGCCTTCCAGATGACCAGCCTGTTCCTGCTGATCTTCTATACCAACGTCGTCGGCATCTCCACCGCGCACGCCGGGCTGGTCTTCCTGTTCGTCAAATTCTGGGACGCCTTCGCCGACCTGTTCGCCGGCCGCATGGTCGACCGCACGATGACCCGCTGGGGCAAATTCCGTCCCTTCCTGCTCTGGTATTCGGTGCCGTTACTGCTGTCGAACCTGCTGTGCTTCTGGATCCCGGTCTCCGACTACGGGTGGAAGATCGTCTGGGCCGTCACGAGCTACGCCCTGATGGGCCTGCTGTATTCCCTGGTCAACATTCCGTACGGATCGCTGGCCGGTGCGATGAGTCAGAACCCCGTGGACCGTTCTCGGCTCGCGGCCGCGCGCATGGTCGGCTCCGGAGCGACGATCCTGTTGCTGGCCGTATTTCTCTCGCCGCGCATCAAGCAGGCCGGAGACCTCTCCACGACTTTCCTGGTGACCGCGGTCGTCTTCACCGTGGTCGGTGCGGGCCTGTTCGCGACGACGTTCCTGACCTCGAAAGAGATCGTCTACCGCGAGGTCGAGCGCGTTTCGCTACGGGAAACCGTCAGCACCATGAAGCGCAACGGCCCGCTGCTGCGGCTGTGCCTATCCTCGGTGCTGTACCTGACCGGCCAGTCGGCGGTCGGGGCCATGACCATTTACATCGCCACGGACGTGCTCTCCGAATACTCCACCGGCGGGTGGGTCGCGGCGATCGGCACGGTCCTGACGACGGGCGCGGTGCTGTACGTGGGTCCCTTCGGTCCGGCCGTGACCCGCGCGTTCGGCAAGAAGTGGGGATTCGTCTACTCGTGCGCCTTCGCTTTCCTCGGCGGGCTGATCTTCATCCTGGGTGCCGCCGTGATGCACCATTTGTGGATCAGCCTGCTCGGAATGCTCATGGTCGGCATCGGCATGGCCGTTCTGAACACCATGACCTGGGCCCTGGAAGCGGACACCGTGGAATACGGGGAGTACAAGACCGGAATTCGCACGGAAGGCGCGACCTACGCGGCCTTCTCCTTCACCCGCAAGGTCGGTCAGGCGCTGGGTGGGGCTATCGCCTCGTGGTCCCTCGGAATCGTGGGGTATGCCGAAGGCGCGTCCTCGCAGGTCGATCAGGTGCGCAGCGGAATGAGCATCGCCTACGGGATCGTTCCCGGCGTGATCTTTCTGCTCGCGATGCTCGTGATGCTGGGGTACCCGCTGACCGAGCAGAAATTCCGGGAGATCATGAAGTCCATCGAGGCCAACCGCCGCCTGCGTCACGAGGACCTGCACACCGGGGCCGTGCCCACGGCGGTCGCGACCGGCGCCGAGCGGCAGGGCCCGAGCGCGAGCGAATCCCACCCGACGACGAACGCCACCCCGGCGGTCCCCGGCGACGACCAGGCCCGGATCCGCATCATTTCCGAGGAATCCGACCCGCCGGCTCCGGAGGCCGACGGCCCGTCATCCGCGGGCGGCCCCCACGACTCGCGGAACTAACACCCTTAACCTTGAACTCGATCCTTTGAAAGGAAATCTCATGCGCATTGCATCGGCAGAGGTCTTCGTGACCAGCCCCTCCAGGAATTTCGTGACCCTCAAGATCACGACCGACGACGGGATCACCGGCATCGGCGACGCGACGCTGAACGGTCGCGAACTGGCCGTGGCCTCCTATCTCACCGAGCACGTGTGCGCCCTGCTGGTCGGCAAGGATCCGAGCGCGATCGAAGACACCTGGCAGTACCTCTACCGCGCCTCGTACTGGCGCCGCGGGCCGGTCACCATGGCGGCAATCGCGGCCGTCGACATGGCCCTGTGGGATATCAAGGGAAAGGTCGCCGGGTTGCCGGTCTACCAGTTGCTCGGCGGAGCCTCCCGTCGCGGATGCCGCGCCTACGGCCACGCCTCGGGGACCGACCTGCCGCAGCTGTTCGACTCGATCCGCGAGGAGCTGGAGCTCGGATACAAGTCCATCCGCGTCCAGACGTCCGTTCCGGGCATCGATAAGCTCTACGGCGTCGCCGCGCAGGCTCAGTCGACGGGGGAGAGGTACGATTTCGAGCCCGCCAACCGGGGCGCTCTGCCCGTGGAAGAGGACTGGGACACCCGCGCGTATCTCCGCCACGTGCCGTCCGTGTTCGAGGCGGTCCGCAACGAGTTCGGGCCCGAGTTGCCCTTGCTCCACGACGGTCACCATCGCATGACCCCTCGCGAGGCGGCGCAACTCGGCAAGTCCCTGGAACCCTACGACCTGTACTGGCTCGAGGACTGCACCCCCGCCGAGAATCAGGAGGCGTTGCGCCTGGTCCGTCAGCACACGACGACGCCACTGGCCATCGGCGAGGTGTTCAACTCGGTCTACGACATCAAGGACCTCATCCAGGAACAGCTCATCGACTACGTGCGGTGCGCCTCGACGCATTTCGGCGGCATCACGCAGCTGCGCAAGGTCATGAACTTCGCCGAGATGTACCAGGTCAGGTCCGGCTTTCACGGCCCGACCGACGTCTCCCCGGTCGGCTTCGCCGCGCAGCTGCACGTGGGCCTGTCGATCCACAACTTCGGCCTGCAGGAATACATGCCGCACTCGGCGCTCACCCGGGAGGTCTTCCACGAGGGCCTCACCTTTGAGGACGGCTATCTGCACCCCGGGGACAAGCCCGGTCTCGGGGTCGACTTCGACGAAGAAGCCGCCGCGCGTTTCCCCTACGAGCAGGCCTACCTGCCCTATAACCGCCTCGCCGACGGCACGGTGCACAATTGGTGAGCGACGCGGCCCCACTCGTCGTGGTCATGGGGGTGTCCGGGACGGGGAAAACGACCATCGGCTCCCTGCTCGCCACGCGTCTCGGCGCCGAATTCGTTGACGCCGACTCCCTCCACCCCACGGCAAATATCGAGAAGATGGCCGGCGGCCATCCCCTCACCGACGCGGACCGGTGGCCGTGGCTGAGCATCGTCGGCCGTCGCCTCGGGGAAGCCGACGCGGGAGGGGGACGCATGGTGATGGCCTGTTCGGCGCTCAGGCGGGTGTACCGGGACGCGATCCTCGCCGAGGCGCCGAGGACATTCTTTGTGCACCTTGCCGGAACCGAAGAGACCCTCTCCCGCAGGCTCGAAGGGCGCAGCGACCATTTCATGCCCCCAGCACTCCTACGGTCACAGCTCGAAACCCTCGAACACCTGGAGGGCGATGAGCCGGGCGCGACCGTCGACGTGTCCGGGACGGTGGACCACATCCTGGACGAATGTGTTGAGGCCATAGGCCAATGGGGCCGCTGACTGGTAGAGATATGCCATGAGCTCGCCCCAGAAAAGCACCGAAACCCGGAAGACCCGCGACCCCGAGGAGCGTAGCGCGTTCTACGCCGTGACGATCTTTCCCCTACTGATCCTCGCCGCCGGGGTGCTCGGGTTCGTCCTTCCGGGCGCGTTTTCCGGGCTGAGCGGATGGGTCAACCCCTTGTTGGGGTTCATCATGTTCGGGATGGGGCTGACCCTGACCTGGCCCGATTTCGGCATGGTCGCCCGCCGTCCGATCCCCGTGGTGATCGGCGTCATCGCGCAGTTCGTCATCATGCCGTTGTTGGGCTTCCTGATCTCCTGGGCCTTGCACTTGCCGAGCGAACTCGCCGTCGGCGTGATCCTGGTCGGTTGTTGCCCGGGAGGCACGGCCTCCAACGTGGTGTCGTACCTGGCCAAGGGCGACGTCGCCCTGTCCGTCGCGATGACCACGATCTCGACGTTGATCGCCCCGTTCGTGACCCCCGTCCTGGCCGTGTTCCTCGCGGGGGAGCGGATGTCCGTCAGCGGCGGAGCCATGATGATGTCCATCCTCCAGGTGGTCCTGGCTCCCGTGCTGATCGGTCTGCTGGTGCGGTGGCTCCTGCCGCGCATCGTGACCGGCGTGACCCCGGTTCTGCCGTGGGCCTCGGTGATCGCGATCTCCGTGATCGTGGCGATCGTGGTCTCCGGCTCCGCCGCGGCCATCGTCTCGGCCGGGCTGTTGGTCCTCGTCGCGGTCATCCTCCACAACGGGCTGGGATACGCGCTCGGCTACGGTGCGGCCGCGCTGTTCCGCCTCGCGCCGTCGGCCCGGCGCACCACGGCGATCGAGGTCGGAATGCAGAATTCGGGCCTGGCCACCTCGTTGGCGCACACCTACTTCACCCCGGAGGCGGCGCTACCCGGCGCGGTCTTCTCCGTGTGGCACAACGTCTCCGGGGCGTTGCTGGCCGCCTTCCTGCGGCGGCGCTCGGTGTCCGGCCGGTAGACGCCGGACACCGAGGCGCCCCCCGGTCAGCGAGTGCGGGTGCGGAGGTCTTCCAGCAACTCTTCGCAGGAGTCGCCGCCGTGCAACACGGTCTCCGAGTCACCGATCCTCACCCGGACCTCGCTGGCGCGTTCGGAGCGGGCCGCGACCCTGATGCGCGTGGAGTCGATGAAAACGTCCAGCAGCTGACCGTGGTACTGAATCTCGAAGCCGACCGATCGCAACTCCTCGGGCATGGAAGGCTCCAGCTGGATGCAGTCGGTGAGAATCTGCACGCCGGCGTAAGCGCGCTGGAGCACGTCCAAGGTTCCGCACATCGCGCCGAGGTGGATGCCTTCCTGGGTCGTGCCGCCCTGGGTGTCGTCCAGGTCCGCCATGAGGGCGTCCTGGTACACGCTCCAGGAGTGGCGGGGATCCACCCGGGCCATGATCGAGGCGGTGACCACGCGCGAAAGCGTCGAACCGTTCGAGGTGCGCGGCAGGTAGAACGCGATGGTCTCCTCGATCTTGGCCAGCGAGACGTCGTAGCCGAGCTGGGCCAATTCTTCCTGGAATCCGTGCTGGCCGAACAGGTAGACCAGCATGAGCGTATCCGCCTGCTTGGAGAGCTTGTAGTTGTTCGTCGCGTCGCCCTCGGACTCCAAGATCAGGTCCATGCGCCCGATATTGCCGTACTTGCGGCGGTAGTGGTCCCAGTCGATTTCCTTGAGGTCGTCGTAACCCTCGAACTGGCTGATCGTTCCGTCCCGGTTGAACGGCACCGCGAGCCGAGAGGCCATGTGCTTCCACGAGGCCAGCTCGGTTTCCGTGACGTTATTGGCCGAGGTGACCTGGAGGGCCAGGTGCTCTGGAAGCACGTCGAAAATCTCCGCGGTGTGGCGGAACAGCCACGCGGCCAGGACATTCGTGTACGCGTTGTCCTTGAGGCCGCCCCCGTCGACCGAGCCGGGGTAGCCGTCGTGGTACTCGTCCGGCCCCATGGCGCCTTCGATGTGGTATCGCTCGTCCTGTTCGTCGTAGCTGACCAAGGACGAGAAGAAGCGGGAAATCTCGATCATGAGCTCCGCGCCCTGGTGCGCAAGCCATGCGGTGTCCTCGGTGGCCGTGTAGTACTGCCACGCGTTGAACCCGATCGCCAACCCCACGTGGAATTGCCGCCAGGAATTATCGGGCATCCACCGATCCGAGTGCGGGTTGTAGAGCTCCACGGGGGTTTCTTCCCGGCCGTCGGAGCCGGATTGCCACGGGAACATCGCGCCCTGCGCGCCGAACTCGGCGGCCTTGTGCCGCGCCGCGGGCAGGCGGGCCCAGCGGTACTGCAGCAACGAACGGGTCACGGAGGGCAACCGCAGGGTGATGATGGGCAGGATGAAGATCTCGTCCCAGAAAATGTGACCGCGGTAGCCTTCGCCGTGCAGGCCGCGAGCCGTGACCCCGGCGTCGTTGAGTTCCATGTTGGGGCTCAGGGTCTGGACGATGTGGAAGATGTGCAACCTTAAGGCCAGCATCGTGTCCACGTCGGTGTCGATATCCACGGCGAACCGGTCCCACAGGCGAGACCAGGCCTTCTCGTGGGCGATGTAGAGTCCCTCGAAGCCGCCCTCGGAACGGTTCAGGGCCTCGACCGCGCCGAGGATGGACGAGGCGATGGCCGCGTCGCGCGAGGTGACCAGGGCCGTGGTGGTGTCGAAGACGATGGGCTGGTCGGCCTCCCCGTCCACGCGGTAGCGGCGCATCTCGATGCCGCCCGGGCGGACCTCGCGCTCGAGGCGAGTGGTCACGGCCGAGCGGACGTTGGTCCGCTGGGCGACGGAAATCTGATGGTCCGACTGGTTGGTCCGCACCACGTTGACCAGGGTGTCGTCGGGGAGGGTCGTGGACCCCTCGACCACCAGGTGGTGGCGGGCGAGCTCCGAGTACTCGGCGACGTTGTTATTGGTGACGTTCGGGTCGATCCCGCTGCGGACGTGGATTCGTCCGGTCCAGCCCAGCGGGGTGATCGAGGCTTCCATGGCCGCCAGGTGGCGATTGGCCATCGAGACGAGGCGTCGCTGGGTCACCTTGACCCGACGCGGCTCGCCTTCGGGGGCCGGGGCATCCGACTCGGGAACCTCTTCCAACGTGCAGATCCTGGTCAGGATCCCGTGCCGGAGATCGAGCTCGGTGACCTCGTCGATCGGTTTCATGCCGCCTTCGGACCACCAGTCGCCTCCCCGCAGCCGCACGTCGAAGAACTGGAAATTGGGCAGGTTGACCATCGACTCGTGCTCGAGGTCCCGACCGTTGATGTGCGAGACCACGCGGTTGAACAGGCCGGCGACGTAGGTGCCCGGGTAGTGGATGCCGTCGTCGCTGCGCTCGGGGCGATACCCTCGCACGCCCATATAGCCGTTGGCCAAGGTCAGCAGGGCCTCGCGATGCCGCTCCTGTTGCGGGTCGAAGCCGTGGTAGACGAGCTTCCAGGAGTCGTCGCGCTGGGCGCCGAGGTCGAGTTCACCGACGTCGTTGTGCACGACGTCGGCCCCGGCGTTCTCCAGATCCTCGCGCTCGCCGTGCCGATTGATGCCGACGACCAGGCCAAAGCCCCCGGCCCGCGCGGCCTCAACCCCGGAGACGGCGTCTTCGATGACCGCGGCCTCGGACGGATCGACCCCGAGCTGCTCGGCGGCCGCGAGAAACATGTCCGGGGCGGGCTTGCCGGGAACCCCGTGCTCCAGGGCGTAGGTGCCGTCGATGATGAGATCGAAGAGCTCTTCCAGGCCGGCCGCCTCGAGCACCGGCCGGGAATTGCGGGACGCCGTGACCAGCGCGGTCGGGATGCCGCTGCGGTGGAGGCGGCAGACCAGGTCCACGGTCCCGCGAAACACGGTCACGCCGTGCGTGTCGAGCTCCGCGGTGAAGAAATCGTTCTTGAGGCGCGCTTGTCCCTGTACGGTCCAGGCGCCCGCGTCGTCCTGCTCGGAACCTTCCGGAAGGGCCGCATTGCGCGCGGCCAGCATGGTCCGGACGCCGTCCTCGCGGGCGCGGCCGTCCACGTAGGCGCGGTAGTCGGTCGAGATGCTGAACTCGCTCCGATCGATGTCCTCCGCCGTCTTGCCTTCCGCGGGGCCCAATCGCCGGTCGGAGAGGATCGCGTCGAAGAGCCGTTTCCAAGCGTTCGAATGGACCGAAGCGGTGTCCGTGACGACGCCGTCCATGTCGAAAATGACGGCTTTCTGCGGAATGGACATGCTGAGATCCGAGCGGTTTTCTCGGGTTCTCCTCGAATCCGGCCTGTAGGGCGAACCGGAACGGAGGTTCAGCGGGTCGCTCGTGCCGAGCGGGCTCAGAGAATTCATCAAGGCAAAAGACCTTTCGGGTTGGCTCAGGCACCCATTAAACACGCCTGATGCCCCGCTTGAACCGTCGGTGGCACGAATTTTTGACGACTTTCACGCATGGCTATATCTCATCCACAGTTATGTGACGTGGAGCCCCGGCTGATGGGCGCGATGTCCTAGACTTGAACCGAATCTTTTCGCGTGCCACGTCGGCCGGCGTGTGTTCAGCCCAACAGGAGAGCAATGACGAACCCTTCCACGCAGGATGTCAACAACCGTTCGCTGAGCGAGCTCGACCCCGAAATCTCGGAAGCCATCGCGGCGGAACTGGGTCGGCAGCGCAACACTCTGGAGATGATCGCTTCCGAGAACTTTGCGCCCCGAGCCGTCCTCGAGGCGCAGGGTTCGGTCCTGACCAATAAATACGCGGAGGGTTACCCCGGCCGCCGTTACTACGGCGGGTGCGAGCACGTCGACGTCGTCGAGGACCTCGCGCGCGAGCGGGCCAAGTCTCTCTTCGGAGCCGAGNGACGTCGTCGAGGACCTCGCGCGCGAGCGGGCCAAGTCTCTCTTCGGAGCCGAGCACGCCAACGTGCAGCCCCACTCGGGCGCGCAGGCCAATGCCGCCGTGATGATGGCGCTCATGCAGCCCGGTGACACCCTGATGGGCCTGTCCCTGGCCCACGGCGGTCACCTGACGCACGGCATGAAGCTCAACGTCTCCGGCAAGCTGTACAACATCGCCGCCTACGAGGTGGACCCCCAGACCGGGCGCCTGGACATGGACAAAGTCCGTCAGGTCGCCCTCGAGGCGAAGCCCAAGGTCATCGTCGCCGGCTGGTCCGCGTACCCCCGCGAGCAGGATTTCAAGCGTTTCCGCGAGATCGCCGATGAGGTCGGCGCCTACCTCTGGGTGGACATGGCACACTTCGCGGGCCTCGTCGCGGCCGGACTGCACGCCAATCCCGTTCCCCACGCCCACGTCGTCTCCTCGACCGTGCACAAGACGCTCGCGGGGCCGCGCTCCGGCGTGATCCTCTGCGTCGAGGAGTTGAAGAAGAAGATCGACTCGGCGGTTTTCCCCGGCCAGCAGGGCGGACCGCTCATGCACGTGATCGCGGGTAAGGCCGTGGCCTTCAAGATCGCCGCCAGCCCGGAGTTCAAGGAGCGCCAGCAGCGGACCGTCGAGGGCGCCCAGTTGCTCGCGGCGCGTCTGGCGGAACCCGACGTGGCCGAGCACGGCATCTCGGTGCTCTCCGGCGGGACCGACGTCCACCTGGTGCTCGTGGACCTCCGCGAATCGGAGCTCGATGGCAAGCAGGCCGAGGACATCCTGCACGAGGCGGGCATCACGGTCAATCGCAACGCGGTACCCAACGACCCCCGCCCCCCGATGACCACCTCGGGCCTGCGCATCGGAACCCCCGCGCTGGCCACGCGCGGATTCGGCCGGGAGGAGTTCACCGAGGTTGCCGACATCATCGCCACCGCCCTGAAGCCGGGGGCCGACGTCGCGGCCCTCCGTGCGCGCGTCGAGAAGCTCGCCGGCGAATTCCCGTTGTACGAAGGTCTCGAGCAGTGGTGACGGAGCACCCTCACCAGCACCAGACCACCGAAGAAAAGGCCAACATGACAGAACAGGCACGGGCGCCGCGGCTCCTTGACGGTACGGCCACGGCGGCGGCCATCAAGACCGAACTTCGCGATCGCGTCGAGGCGCTGAAGAGCAAAGGCATCACCCCGGGACTCGGCACCGTCTTGGTTGGCGACGACCCCGGTTCGCGCTCCTACGTGGGCGGTAAGCACCGTGATTGCGCCGAAGTCGGCATCGCCTCGATTCGCCGGGACCTTCCGGCCGACGTCACCCAGGAAGAGCTCGAACGAGTGGTTCGAGAGCTCAACGAGGATCCGGCCTGCACCGGGTATATCGTTCAGCTGCCGTTGCCCGAGCACCTCGACACCCATCGAATCCTCGAGCTCATCGATCCCCTCAAGGACGCCGACGGTTTGCACCCGACCAATCTCGGTAAGCTCGTCCTCAACGTGTACGGAGGCATGGACTCTCCGCTTCCGTGCACGCCGAATGGCATCATCGAGCTCATGCACCGGCACGGGATTAACCTGGTCGGCAAGGATGTCGTCGTTCTCGGGCGGGGCATCACGGTGGGGCGCCCGCTGAGTCTCCTGCTGGCCCGCCGGGACATCAATGCAACGGTCACCGTGGCTCACACCGGCACCAAGAACCTCGACGAGGTGTTGCGCCGCGCGGACGTCATCGTCGCCGCGATCGGCGTGCCGCACGCGGTGCGCCCCGAGCAGGTCTCCGAGGGGGCGATCCTCCTGGACGTGGGAGTTTCCCGGGTGCTCGATCCCGAATCCGGCAAGAAAAAGCTCACCGGGGACATCCACCCCGAGGCCGCGGCCAAGTCGGGATGGTACTCGCCGAACCCGGGCGGCGTCGGGCCCATGACCCGCGCGATGCTCCTGGTCAACGTGGTGGAGGCCGCCGAACGGTCCGCTTCCTGAGGCAGTAACCGGCGAACACTCCGGTCGGCCCCCGGCATGGAATATTTCATTCCATGCCGGGGGCCTGCTTTGTTAAAAGGCGTGTGACTAGTTGAAACTAAAAATTTGCAGGAAACGCTTGATTTGGGTTGCCGGACCGCTTCATAATATGGGTATCGGAGAGCTAACTCACGGATGGTGTAAATGCTCCGATAAACTTTCGGTCAATGGGGACGGGAGGGTCAGCGTGGCATTGTCGGTGCCGCAGTTTTAGAGGGAAATTGTGATGTCTCAGTAATCACGGGATTTATTGGTTGTTGCATGTACGTCAGGTGTGCCTAGTGCTAACGGTGGGGCCACTGAACGCCGTAGTACTGTACGGTCACATGATCCATTCAGGTTTACTGCGCGCGTCCTTCACAGCGAACGAATGTTTTAGTGACGTGCGAAATACGGGATTCGGTAACTGGAACGACCGAATAAGCTCATTCCACCACGTCAATGTCAGGTGATCGCCTAGTCCGGGAAGGGGAGGTAGCCCCTTCCCGGAACATTTATTCGAGGTAAACCATGAGAAAAGGACTTTTAATTTCCGGGGTCCTCTTGGGCTCGATGGTGCTGAGTGGTTGTTCCGCTGCCGGAACGTCGCGCGATATGCAGGCCCACGCAAGGCTCGATGAATCCCGAAATCTCATCGTGTATCCCCTCGACGAATACCGCGTCAGTGACGACCAGATCCGGACCATGGAGCTGGCGCGCATTCGCATCGTCGAAGGCTGCCTGCGTGATCATGGCATCCCGGTGAAACCCGTGGAAGGGCGTCGAGACGGACTCGACTGGGGGAGCCGTAATTACGGGTTGTGGAATGAAACGGCCGCTCGACGAGAAGCGCAACTCATGGCGTCGGTCGGTCAGAACCACGAGGACCGGGGAACCTTCTACGACGCCGCGACGGGGGATGTGCGAGCGCAATGCCTGGAGGAGCGCAAGGACCAGGTCCAACGGGTGTCCTTCGTCGAGGGGGACCAGAATTACGGGCTCGCCGACAAACTGAGCCTCGAGGTCAACGACAAGGCCAAGAACACCCCGGAATGGCGCAACGCCGTGGCGGACTGGGAAAGCTGCCTGAAGGACAACGGCCTGACACCCGTGCGCGAACAATGGATCACCCAGGAATCTCTGAACGCCTCGAGTAAGGACCTCTCGGATCCCGGCAATGCCGAGGAGCTGACGCGTGTCTCTCTCCTGGAGGCGAAATGCTCCCAAAGCACCGGGATGGCGCAGAAGTTGGCCGATATCGAGGCTTCCTTCCAGATTCCTCTGATCGAGGAGCACCAGGCCGAGCTGAACGAGGTGAAAAATCTGATCCAAGCCAAGGTGCAGGGCGCCCAGTCGTTCCTGCAAGGTGCGGAATCATGACCTCGGAGACCGCCTCGAACCGGCCAGAAGTACCCGACGGCGGTGGGGACTACGAGCTGGTCGACGCCTCACCCCGAGATAGTCGGGGCCGGGGCGCACATCGAAGCCGACGCCGGCCCTGGGTCACGGCCCTGGTGAGTCTCGCCTCCGTGGCAAGCGTGCTGGCCGCGTTCGGGTTGGGAATCGCCTATCAGTCTCGGGGCCCTTCGTCCGTGGACCAGATGAATGCCGTGGTGCCTGTTTGGGCGTCAGTGGAGCAACGCCTGGTCACGGAGGGGATCGAGGCGGCCGGCACGGTCCAGGAGGGAACGACCGTCGAGATTAAGCCTCTCCGTGGGGGAATCCTGACGCGTCAGACCATAGCGCCAGGTCAAGAAGTCTCCGCGGGGGATCTCCTGGGCATGGTCAATGGTGAGCCGGTTTACGGTCTGGACGGGCCGCTTCCCCTGTATCGAGACTTGGCGGTGGACGACTCGGGCGACGACGTGCTGGCCCTTCAGCGGTCCCTGACCCAAGCGGGATACCGCGTCGCCCCGACGGGAACCGTCACCCGGTCGATGCTCGCGGCCGTGGAAAACCTTTATCGTAGCGACCGGCTCCGCGTTCCCGAGGGAGGCATCTCGTCTATTCCGCACGAGACCTTCGTGTCCCTTCCAGGAGGAACCCGCACCGTCGTAGCCGTCGCCGATGTGGCATCCGAGATAGGCCCCGGAGAACCCTTGGTGACCCTGCGAACCGCCCCTCCCCACGTGAGTTTCCGGCTTCCCGCCGAACTCCGAGGCCAAATAGCGGAGGGGACGGCCGTTGAGGTCCACACTAGCCTGGGCCAAAGCTCCGGGTCCGTCCGGAGCATCGGCCCGTTTGATCCCGGCCAGGATGCCGCGGGCGGAGGCTACGACGTGGAGGTCTCGGTCGCCGACGCCCACGTCCTGGTCCCGGGGCAGTCCGTCAGCATTCACGGCGCTGGGGACCGACGAGAAACCCTCGCCGTACCACTGACGGCCCTGCGGCAGGAGAGCGGAAAGACCTTCGTGGAGGTGGAAGATGCCGCGGGAGCGAGTACGACCGATAGCACGGGCGATCTCTCCTCCGAGGCTCCGACCAGGCGGGTCGATGTGCAGGTATTGCGTCGAGGCCAGGGCTACGCGGCGGTGGTCGGGAACCTCACGGTGGGCCAGAGAATTCGGGTGCAGTGATGAGGCTTTTTCGACGCCGCCGGCAATACCTTCCCGAACCACCGGAATCCTCGGATCCGCTGATTCGGCTGACGGGAGTGAGCCGGATCTTTGAGGGAGCTGATTCGCCGGTACTCGACGAGGTCGACCTGTCGATATCCGCCGGAGAATTCGTGGCGATTGTGGGCCCCTCAGGGGCAGGAAAGAGCACCCTCCTGAACATTCTGGCCCTGCTGGATCGGCCGAGCAGGGGGACTTACGTCCTGTCGGGACGCGACGTGTCCACCTGCGGTGCCTCGGTCCGCAACGCCTTGCGGGCGCGCATGTTCGGGTTGATCTTTCAGTCGTCCAACATGTTGATGGACGAGTCATCGTTGACGAACGCGATGATGGGCTTGAGGGTCCGTCACGTTCCTCGGCGAGCACGCCGGGACCGCGCCGCCGAGACCCTGCGGGGCCTGGGGCTGGGCCACCGGTTGGGAACGCGCACCAAATTACTGTCCGGCGGGGAACGGCAACGTTGTGCCATAGCTCGGGCGGTGGCCACGGATCCGCCGGTGGTCCTCGCGGACGAACCCACGGGAAATCTCGACGAAGAAAATACCGCCCGCGTCATGGAGATACTTCGTGACCTCCATGCGCGGGGTAAAACCGTCGTGGTCATCACGCACGATCCCGAGGTCGCGGCGTCCGCCGAACGGCGGATTCTTCTCCGCGGGGGCCGGATCGCGGAGGACACCGGGAGACTCGGTGTACGGGGCTTGACTCGGCCCCGCCCCTCGCCACGGCAAGCGGCCGATGGAGGGTCCGCATCCGTGGCGACCGGCACCGACTTGCCCCGCGGAGCCGCCGGGACGGGGCTGCGGGACGATCTCGCGGAGGCCTTCGGGGCGCTGTTGGCCAGGCCCCTCCGCGCGGTGGTGGTCGTGTTGTCGTTCATGCTCGGCGTGGGCGGGCTCACGAGTTCGATCGGCCTCAGCGAAACGGCCGGGCATCAGGTTCAGTCCAGAATCGTCCACGGAGAAAGCACCCAACTCACGGCGTCCTACCGCGATGCGCGACCGCTCTTGGAGCGCGAACGCACCGGCTCCTTGACCCCGGCGGATCAGGCGGAGCGCGCCCTCGGGTCGTTGCGCTACGTGAAGAGCGTGGGTTACCTAGCGCAAGCGGCCCCGTCCGACGTGCGGGTGAGCAGGTTCTCGCCCTGGGACGCGGAAGGGGAGGCTCAATCCACGAGCGTCGCGACGTTGTCCCTAGCCAGGGCGCGGCAGGCGAAGGTTCGCTTCTACCCGGACGCAGCCGCGAACGTGCTACGCCAAATGGATGCGGGGGAGGCCCAACACGAAGCGATCCTCTCGCGCAGCGCGGCGCAGAGCCTGGGCATGTACAGCGGAGATTTTCAGCAACAACCCCACGGGTATCACGTGTGGGTCGACGGGCGGCGACTCGACGTCGTCGGAATGTACGATCCCGGTGATGGCCTGCCGCTCATGCGAAATAGCATTCTGGTCGCCCCAGAGGTCACGCATCAGTTGCAAGCGGCGGTCGTCGAATTCACCGTTGACGTGGAACCGGGGTTCGCGCGGGCCGTCCACACCGCGATTCCTCTGGCCCTCGACCCGGCGAACCCCGGCGGTATCTCCGTGACGGTGGCATCCGACCTCGGGGCGCTCCGCAGGGGTGTCGCCGGAGACCTGGGTCTGTTCGTCGCGGTTCTCTCGGGGGTCCTTCTAGTCCTCGCGGGCCTGTCCACCGGAACGTCCATGTATTTGTCGGTGCAATCGCGGTCTTCCGAGATCGCCCTTCGGCGGGCCATCGGGGCGACCCGAGGGTCCATCGCACGAATATTCATGACCGAAGGGCTCCTGATGGGGTTGGTCGGTGGAGCCTGGGGCGCGCTCGGTGGCATGACGGCCACGGTGGTCATCGCGACGAGTCAAGAATGGGAGGCCATTCTCCACCCCTGGCTCCCCGTGCTGGGGCTGGTCGTCGGCAGCGTGGTCGGGCTGGCAAGTTCGGCGTATCCGGCGTGGGTCGCGAGCAGGCAAGATCCGGCCGGAGCGATGCGGGCATAGGGCGCACCCGGGACCGGCCGAGGCGCCCGGGCGCCGGGCCGCAGCCGATAGCCGAGCGACGGGGTAACGAAAGCCCGGGTCGCTCGCCCCTTGTACAATGGCAAATATGCAACCCATCGGAAGTTCAGACCCTCGCGCGGGCGCCGCATCACCGTCAACCTCGACCAGCGGACGGGCCTTTTGGGCCACCGTCATCGGCATGGCCGTGATGGTTCTGATCTTCGTCTTCGCCGTGATTCAGGCGGCCAACGAACAGTCCGTTCTCGGATGGATTCTCGCGGCCATTGCCTTTGGCTGGCTTGCCCTGGCCGTCTACGCGCTGTTCCTGGTGCGGGGGACCCTGCGCTTCGGCAAATCCGCCGTCCGTAAATTGCAGAGCGATCTCGCCGAGGCCCAGTTGAAGGCGCCATCGGCCGGAACCTCGGCGGCCTCCCGGCAGGACGAGATGCGGGATCAAAAGCTCGCGCATTCTTTCCAAATTGTCCTGGTGCAGAACAAGGTCCTCAAGGAAGAGCTCGCCAAGGGCGAGAAGGCGGATCCCGAGGTCGTGGATCGCGCCATCGACACCATCAACTTCACCGCCAAGAATGGCATGGGCATGGTCCGTTCCGACCAGACCGTCGACGGCACCGTCGTCGACTAGCCCCCCGGTCGTCGTCCGGTAGGGTACGTGAGCGTACCGCCGGCGACGGCGGCAACCCCATCACAGCTTCAGGAAGGCGTGCACATCCATGGCAGCAAGCACTCGTGACGCGAACAGCCTCCGCATCGCGACCGTGAACGTCAACGGCATCCGGGCGGCCTTCAACCCCAAGAAAAAGCAGACCATGGGGGACTGGCTCGAGGGCCGCGACCTGGACATCCTGTGCCTCCAGGAGGTGCGTGCGCCGGACAAGAAGCTCCGCGAGCTCCTGAACGAGGACGACTGGCACATCCTTCACGCCGAGGCAGAAGCCAAGGGCCGCGCCGGGGTGGCGATCGCAACCCGACGAGACTCCGAGGATCGGCCCTCCAGGCTCTCCGGCCAGCCGGTGGCAACCCGAGAGAACATCGGGGAAGACTACTTCGCCACGTCGGGTCGCTGGGTCGAGGCCGACTACGAGTTGCCCAACGGCCAGACGCTGACCGTGGTGTCCGCCTACGTGCATTCGGGCGAGGTCGGAACCGAACGCCAGGACGACAAGTACCGCTTCCTCGAGGTGATGCTCCGGCGCCTGCCCGAATTGGCCGAACACTCCGATCACGCCCTGATCGTCGGCGACCTCAACGTCGGTCACACCGAACTGGACATCAAGAACTGGAAGGGCAACGTCAAGAACGCCGGGTTCCTGCCGGAAGAGCGCGCCTATTTTGATCGTTTCTTCGGCGACCTGGGGTATCGGGACGTCGCCCGCGGGCTGGCCGGCGAGGTCCCGGGACCGTACACCTGGTGGTCGTACCGCGGCCAGGCCTTCGACAACGACGCCGGGTGGCGCATCGACTACCACATGGCGACCCCCGCGCTCGCGGATGCGGCGGTCGACGCCGTCGTGGACCGCGCGCCCAGCTACGACACCCGATTCTCCGACCACGCACCGCTCGTGGTCGACTACCAGTTTTAAGGCGGCCGCCGGCGCCCGAGAACGGGCGGCCGGCGACCATGGGAAGAGAAAAGATCACCATGACCGAACGCAGCATTCCGAACGCATCCACGACGGCGCCCCGGGTCTTTTCCGGCGCTCAGCCCTCCGCCGACTCTCTTCACCTCGGCAACTACCTGGGCGCGGTGCGCAACTGGGTCGAGATGCAGTCGGATCACGAGTGCATCTACTTCATCCCGGACCTGCACGCCATCACGGTTCCTCAGGACCCGGCCCAGCTCGCGGAGCGGACCCGCAAGACCGCCGCGCAGTACATCGCCGCCGGAATCGACCCCACGACCACGCCCTTCTTCGTGCAGTCCCATGTGCCGGAGCACTCGCAACTCGCGTGGTTGCTCACGTGCATCACGGGCGACGGCGAAGCGCGCCGCATGACCCAGTTCAAGGACAAGTCGGCCAAGCAGGGGGCGGAGAACACGTCGGCGGGGCTGTACGCCTACCCCATGCTGATGGCCGCCGACATCCTCCTCTACCAGACCGACCAGGTTCCGGTAGGGGAGGACCAACGCCAGCATCTCGAGCTGACGCGTAACCTGGCACAGCGTTTCAACCAGCGATTCGGGGAGACCTTTGTGGTCCCCGAGGCCAAAATCATGACCTCCACCGCCAAGATCTACGACCTGCAGAATCCCACCGCCAAGATGTCAAAGTCGGGCCCCTCGGACAACGGGGCGATCTGGCTGCTTGACGAGCCCAAGAAGATGGCCAAGAAGATCAAGTCCGCCGTGACGGACGACGGCTCTGAGATCCGCTTCGACCGCGAGGCCAAGCCGGGGGTCTCGAACCTGCTGTCGATCTATTCTTCCCTGACGGGGCGCGCGGTCGAGGACATCGTCGCCGAGTACGAGGGCAAGATGTACGGCCACCTCAAGGTCGGACTCGCCGACGTCGTCGTCGAGACCCTCGGGCCGATCCGTGAGCGCACGCTCGAGATCATGGACGATCCCGCCGAGCTGGACCGTCTGATGGCCATCGGTGCGGCCAAGGCCCGGGAGATCGCTATCCCGACCGTGGCCTCGGCCTACGAGCACATGGGCTTCCTAGCCCCCAAGGCTTAGCGTCACGGCCATCATGACCACCCCGGAGCAGCCTACGAGCCCCAGACTCAGCGTGAGCCCGACGATCCTTCCCGGACGGAGCTACCTGAGCCTGGTCCTCGAGGTTCCGGAGCACATCCAGAAGGTCGTGATGGACTGGCGGCGGGACAACGGCGCCGACCCCGGTCATCCGCTCCACATCACGGTGTTCATGACCGAGCTGGGGGAGGACCCGCTTCGGAGCGCGCGGGAATTCCTGCGGGGGCTTGGCGCGGACCGTGGCTCCCCGGGCGAGGCGACGATCTCGCTGTCCGGGACGGGCACCTTTCGGCCGATCAGCGACGTCGTGTTCCTGACGATCTCCGATGGCGACGATTTTCTGCGGCGGTTCCACGATCGTTGCCGGGCCTTCCGCGACAGCGCCTCGCCCTTTCTCTTCCACCCCCACATGACGATCGCGCAGAACGAGGACCGCCGCCTCCTGGAAGCGGCCCTCTACGACTTCCGTCATTTCCACGCGTCGTTCACGGTGGACCGCGTTTCCGCGTATCTCAGCGACGCACACGGCTGGAGCCACCTGGGCGAGATTCGCCTCGCGGGGCGCCTGCCCCGGGAGGCAAAGGCCTAGAGGACGTCGGTGTCGCCGTTCTCCTTGAGGGCGTTGACGGCGTTCTTGACCCGTTGCGCGTGCTCCTGCGTGGTGACCAACAGCGCGTCCGGGGTGTCCACGACGACGATATCCTCGACGCCGATCAGCGCGACGATGCGGCTGGTATCCGAGGCGACGATGCCCGAGGCATTGTCCGTCATGACTCGCTTATTTTTGCCGATCACCGCGACCTCGTCGACGTTGACGGCGCGGTTGAGCCGGCTGATGGCGGCAAAGTCTCCGACGTCGTCCCAGGTGAAGGAGGCGGGGACCATGGCCACATCGCCGGCGGCGGCCGCGGGCTCGGCCACGGCGTAGTCGATCGCGATCTTCGGCAGGTCCGGCCAGACACGGTCCATCACGGCGTCGCGCTGATCGGTCTCCCACGCCTGGGCGATCTCCATGATGCCGTCGTGCAGCTCGGGCTGATTGGCCTGGAGATGGTGGAGCAAGAGCCGGGCCGGGGCGACGAACATGCCGGCGTTCCAGGTGTAGTTTCCGCTGCGCACGTACGAGCGGGCGGTGTCCTCGTCGGGCTTCTCGACGAAGTCCTCGACCTTCAGCGCGGACGGCGCCTGGTCGATGTTGAGTCCTTCGCTGGCGCGGATGTAGCCGAATCCCGTGGATGGGGAGGTCGGGTTGATGCCAATGGTCACGATCCGGCCGGTCTCGGCGGTCGCGACGGCCTCCTTGACGACCCGGTGAAATTCCTCGGTGGGCTCCACGACGTGGTCGGCGGCGAAGGAACCGATGATCGCCTCGGGATCCCGCAGCGAGATGATCGCGCTGGCCAAACCGATGGCCGCGCCGGAGTCCTTGGGCGACGGCTCGAGGACCAGATTCTCGTCAGCGCATTCCGGCAACTGCTGCTGTACTGCCTGCGCGTGGGTGCGTCCGGTGATCACCATCACCCCGTCGGAGCTCAGGTCGATCAGCCGATCGTAGGTCGCGCGCAACAGGGAGTGGCCCGAACCGGTCAGGTCCAGAAGGAACTTGGGTGCGTCCGCCCTAGACAGTGGCCAGAGTCGTGACCCGACACCCCCAGCCGGGATAAACGGGTAGAAATGTGCGCTGTGAGTTTTCATCGTCCCCATCGTAACCGTTGGATTCGTCATAATTCTCAAGGCGGGCCACGGGGCCTTCGATGCAGTCTGACCCGAACTCGATCCAGGCGGATCCGCACCGATCGGCGGAAAGTAAGGGAAGCAACGGAATAGTGGACAAAAAGGTTACCTAATATCCCCGTCACGGCGCGGATCGAGGCCGTCGACATGGTGTCACCAAGGCGCCAATCGGCTGGTAATCTGGCCGTAGAACTCGCTCACTTATGACACATCGGGGCCTGCCCGATCTGCACAGTGGCAGTAGTATGTGGGCCCCCGCCGGCGGAAGACCGACGCCGCGGCCCTCCGCTTGATGAATCAGGGAGGTTATTCAGTGCCGAATACATCCAAAGGCACCCTCTACCGTGGCCGCCAAGGCATGTGGTCGTGGGTGGCCCATCGCGTGACGGGTATCGCGATTTTCTTCTTTTTGCTGGTCCACGTGCTGGATACGGCCCTCGTACGGGTTTCCCCGGAGGCCTACAACGCCGTGATCGCCACCTACAAGAACCCCATCATGGGTCTCGGTGAGGCCGGCCTCGTGGCGGCCATCGTCTATCACGCCTTCAACGGCCTGCGCATCATCCTGATCGACTTCTGGAAGAACGGCGCAAAGAACCAAAAGGCGATGCTGTGGGGCGTGTTGATCCTCTGGGTCATCGCGATCGTTCCCTTCGCCATCCGCCACCTCGCGATCGTTTTTGGAGGTCACTAACCCATGGCAACTCCGTTGAAAACTCGGATCGCCGTACCGCGCAGCCGCGACAACAGCGTCAATGGCGTCAAGTACAACCGATCCGGTTCCAAGCGCAATAACTTCGAGATGTTCGCATGGCTTTACATGCGTGTCTCCGGTGTCGTCCTGATCGTCCTGATCTTCGGACACCTCTTCGTGAACCTCATGGTCGGTGATGGCGTGCACGCGATCGACTTTGGCTTCGTCGGTGGCAAATGGGCCAACCCGTTCTGGCAGGTCTGGGACCTGATCATGCTGTGGCTCGCCATGCTCCACGGAACCAACGGCGTGCGCACCGTCATTGACGACTACGCCGAAAAGGACAAGACCCGCTTCTGGCTCAAGACCCTGCTGTTCCTGGCGGCCGGGTTCATCCTTCTGGTGGGCACCTTGGTGATCTTCACCTTCTCGCCGTGCCCCACCGGAGCGGACCCCTCGCTGGTCCCGTCCTTCTGCCCGGCCCCGTAGCTTCGCCCGGACATTCGACGCAGGGGAGCGGCCCACGCGGCGGCCCCCAACCCTTCAAGACTCAAACAGGAAAGAGCATCCAAGAATGCAGCTTCACAAGTACGATGTGCTCATCGTCGGTGCCGGCGGGGCCGGTATGCGCGCGGCCATCGAGTCTGGCCAGCGAGCTCGAACCGCCGTACTGACCAAGATCTACCCGACCCGTTCGCACACGGGTGCGGCCCAGGGCGGCATGTGCGCGGCACTCGCCAACGTCGAGGAAGACAACTGGGAATGGCACACCTTCGACACCATTAAGGGTGGCGACTACCTGGTCGACCAGGATGCCGCGGAGGTCATGGCCAAGGAGGCCATCGACGCCGTGCTGGACCTGGAAAAGATGGGCCTGCCCTTCAACCGCACCCCGGAGGGACGCATCGACCAGCGTCGCTTCGGCGGCCACACCCGTGACCACGGCAAGTCCCCGGTGCGTCGCGCGTGCTACGCCGCCGACCGCACGGGTCACATGATTCTCCAGACGCTGTACCAGAACTGCGTCAAGCACAACGTCGAGTTCTTCAACGAGTACTACGTGCTGGACCTGATCATGACGGAGGTCGACGGGCAGCGTCGCCCCTCCGGCGTCGTGACCTACGACCTGGCCACCGGCGATATCCACGTGTTCCAGGCCAAGTCGATCGTTTTCGCCTCCGGCGGTTGCGGCAAGATCTTCAAGACCACCTCGAACGCTCACACGTTGACGGGCGACGGCATGGCCATCGCCTTCCGCAACGGTCTTCCCCTCGAGGACATGGAATTCGTGCAGTTCCACCCGACCGGCCTGGCGGGCCTGGGCATCCTGGTCTCGGAGGCGGCCCGCGGCGAAGGCGGCATTCTGCGCAACTCCGAGGGCGAACGCTTCATGGAGCGTTACGCCCCGACCATTAAGGACCTCGCCCCGCGCGACATCGTGGCCCGTTCGATGGCCAACGAGGTGCGCGAAGGCCGAGGTTGCGGCCCCAATAAGGACTACGTCCTGTTGGACCTGACCCACCTCGAACCCGCCCACATCGATGCGAAGCTCCCCGATATCACGGAGTTTGCCCGCACGTACCTGGGTGTCGAGCCCTATACCGAGCCGGTCCCGGTCTTCCCGACCGCGCACTACGCGATGGGCGGCATCCCGACCAACATCGACGCCGAGGTCTACCAGAACTCGGAAGAGACGGTCCCCGGCCTTTACGCGGCCGGCGAGGTCGCCTGTGTGTCGGTTCACGGATCCAACCGTTTGGGCACCAACTCGTTGCTGGACATCAACGTGTTCGGCAAGCGGGCCGGCATCCGCGCCGCCGAGTACGCCGCGACGGCGGACTTCCTGCCCATCGCGGAAGACGCGACGCAGCGCACCATGGATCTCCTCGAGATGGTCCGCAGCGGCCACGGCGACGAGAAGGTCGGCGTGCTGCGCAAGGAGCTGCAGGACGTCATGGACGCCGACATGCAGGTGTTCCGCACCGCCGATACGATCCACAACGCGCTCAACAAGATCGCGGAACTCCAGGATCGTTACACCCGCATCGCGATTCAGGATCAGGGCAAGCGGTTCAACCTGGACCTGCTGGAGGCAGTGGAGCTCGGCTTCCTCCTCGAGCTGGCCAAGGTCATGTCCGTCGCCGCCCTGCACCGTGAGGAGTCCCGCGGAGGTCACTTCCGCGAAGACTTCCCGGACCGCGATGACGACAAGTTCATGAAGCACTCGATGGCCTACCTGGACGAGAGCGCCGAGACCGACAGCGTCGCCGGCATCCGCCTCGAGACCAAGCCGGTGATCTTCACCCGCTACGAGCCAATGGAGCGTAAGTACTAATGACTACTCAGGAAAAGGAAGCCGCAGAGCCGGCATCGAAGGTCGATCTTCCGGGCGAGTCCGGTGGCGGGGGAGAGATCCCCAAGTACAACCTGACCCTGAAGGTCCGCCGCTACAATCCCGAGGTTTCGGACGAGGCCTACTGGGACGAATTCCAGCTCGAAATGTTCGGCACCGACCGTGTCCTGGACGCACTGCACAAGGTCAAGTGGGAGATCGACGGTTCGCTGTCGTTCCGCCGCTCCTGCGCCCACGGCGTGTGCGGCTCGGACGCCATGCGCATCAACGGCCGCAACCGCCTCGCGTGCAAGACCCTTCTCAAGGATCTCGATCTCGAGAAGCCGGTCACGGTTGAGGCGATCAAGGGCCTTCCCTGCGAGAAGGACCTCATCGTGGACATGGAACCGTTCTTCCAGTCCTACCGCGAGATCATGCCGTTCCTCATGAACGAGGGGCACGAACCCGAGCGCGAGAGGTACCAGTCGCAAGAGGACCGGGATCGTTTCGACGACACGACCAAGTGCATCCTGTGCGCGGCGTGCACATCCTCGTGCCCCGTGTTCTGGACCGACGGTCAGTACTTCGGTCCGGCCGCGATCGTCAACGCGCATCGATTCATCTTCGACTCGCGCGACGACGCCGGTGACATGCGGCTGGAGATCCTCAACGACAAGGAAGGCGTTTGGCGTTGTCGGACCACCTTCAACTGCACCGAGGCGTGCCCCCGCGGCATCCAGATCACCAAGGCCATCGCCGAGGTCAAGCAGGCGGTTCTCGCCCGCGCGTTCTGATGCGTGATCGGTCACGCCGGTGAATCGACGCCGCCCTCTCCCCGCCGCAGGGGAGAGGGCGGCGTCATGTTTTAACACGAATGCAACGTGACGGCGTTTTCGGGTATGCGCGCTATGGTCACTCATATGGCAAATAGTCCGACTCTCTCAGCATCCGGTAGCCCCCTCCACGTGACGCCCCTGGTCGGAAAGTTCGTTGACGAACTGATCGACTTTCGGCGCACGGTGCATCGTTATCCGGAGCTCTCCTACCGGGAACACGAGACGACCGAACGTCTCGTCGCCCGCTTGGAGAAGGCGGGCCTGAAGCCCGTGCGTTTCTCGCACACGGGGTGTTACGTGGACATCGGTCACGGGCCGATCGCCGTCGCGCTACGGGCCGACATCGACGCCCTGCCCATCCAGGAGAAGACCGGACTCGACTTCGCCTCCGTGAACGACGACGTCATGCACGCGTGCGGACACGACATCCACCAGACCGTCATGCTGGGCGTGGCGCTGACCCTGGCGGATATCGATTCTTCCGCGCCGCTGGCCGGAACCGTCCGGGTCATCTTCCAGCCCGCCGAGGAGCAGCTGCCCGGCGGCGCCGTGTCGGTCATCAAGGAGGGCGCCCTCGAGGGAGTCCCGCGCGCCTTCGCGTTGCACTGCGAGCCGAAGGTCGACGTCGGGCAGGTCGGCACGCGCATCGGGGCCATCACCTCGGCGACCGACACCATCAAACTGAAGGTCAACGGGCGAGGCGGCCACACCTCGCGTCCGCACCTGACCGAAGACCTGATCTACGCGATGGGCCAGATCGCGATCAACGTGCCCGCCGTGCTGTCGCGAAACCTCGACGTCCGATCCGGCGTCCTCGTGGTGTGGGGCCAGATCGAGGCCGGCGTCGCCCCCAACGCGATCCCCGCCACGGGTTACATGGCCGGAACCATGCGGTGCCTGGACGCCGACGCCTGGTACCGGGCCGGGGAGCTGCTCGACGAGGTCGTCGAGCAGGTTTCCGCGCCCTACGGCGTGGAGGTCGAGCTGGAGCACGTCCCTGGTGTCCCGCCCGTGGTCAACACGGAGACCGAGACGACCCTCTTGGAGAATGCCGCGCGGGCCGAGTTGGGGGAAGACTCCGTGGTGCTCATGGAACAGTCCATGGGCGGCGAGGACTTCGCGTGGATGCTCCAAGAAGTTCCCGGCTCGATGATGAGGCTGGGAACCCGCACCCCCGGCGGGCCCACCTACGACCTCCACCAGGCGGACTACATCGCCGACGAACGCGCGATCGAGTGCGGCATCCGCGTCATGGCGGCGACGGCGCTCCGGGCCGTCAATCTTGAGCGTCGCGGCGGCTGACCAGCCCGGTCGATCCTGTGGATGGGCACCCATGCGCGATGTGACGGTTTAGACTAGAAGCCGTACCGCACATCACTCGCGTCCTTTCCCGGCAGGGGGCACCTTGGCCCTCCGGGTCGGCGCACCCGGAGGTAATTCATGCCCGCCCCTCGCATTTCGGGACCACGCCGCGCCGTCGCGGTGACCGGTGCCCTCGTCAGCGCGTCCGCCCTGGTCCTGACCGGTTGCGCGCCTGCCCCGGATCAAGATGCCGACATCGCCAACGACCGCTCGGATTACACCGGGTGCATCGTCTCGGACTCGGGCGGCTTTGACGACCGTTCCTTCAACCAGAACTCCTACGAAGGATTGTTGAAGACCAAGGACGACTACGGGATCCAGACCAAGCAGGCGGAATCGCAGGCGGTCACCGATTACGAACCCAACGTCAACTCGATGGTCCAGGGCGGGTGCGGGCTGACCGTGACCGTCGGATTCAATATTGCCGACGCGACCAAGGCGGCCGCGCAGGCCAACCCGGACATGCACTTCGCCACGGTGGACGACAACTCCATCGACCTGCCGAACGTGCGTCCCATCATCTACGACACCTCCCAGGCCGCATTCCTGGCCGGGTACCTCGCCGCGGGATCCACCAAGACCGGCAAGATCGCAACCTTCGGCGGCATGGAGATTCCCACGGTCACGATCTTCATGGACGGCTTCGCCGAAGGCGTCAAGTACTACAACCAGCAGAAGCACAAGGACGTCACGCTGCTGGGTTGGGACGTCGCCAAACAGACCGGAACGTTTACCGGCGATTTCGAGGACACGGGCAAGGGCAAGACCACGACCCAGAACTTCCTCAATGAAGGAGCCGACATCGTGATGCCCGTGGCCGGCCCCGTGGGCAACGGGGCGGTGGACGCCGTGAACGGCTACAACTCGGACGAGCCGAAGAACCCGGCGCGCATCATCTGGGTCGATTCGGACGGCTACGAAACCCTCTCCGGGGGCCAGGAATACGTCTTGACCTCGGTCATCAAGAAAATGGGCGACGCCGTGGAAAGCGCCTACGTGGACGACATGGACGGCAAATTCACCAATCAGCCCTACGTCGGAACCCTTCAGAACGACGGCGTGGGGCTGGCCCCCTACCACGACCAGGAAGGCAATATCCCGGATGGGCTGAAGAATGAGCTCAAGGACCTCAAACAGCAGATCATCGACGGCAAGATCACGGTCTCTTCCAAGGCCAGCCCGGTGAAGAAGTAATCAGGAAGGCCGAGAATGAAACTCGAACTGCGGTCGGTGACCAAACGCTTCGGCTCCTTCACCGCGAACGACTCGATCGATCTGGTGGTCGAGCCCGGGACCGTGCACTGTCTCCTCGGCGAGAACGGTGCGGGCAAGTCAACCCTCATGAACGTCATCTACGGGCTCTACGAACCCACCGCCGGTGAAATCCTGGTGGACGATCAACCCGTGACCTTCTCCGGCCCCGGGGACGCGATGGCCGCCGGCATCGGCATGGTCCACCAGCACTTCATGCTCGTACCGGTCTTCACGGTCGCGGAGAACGTGGCCCTCGGCGCGGAGGAAACCAAAGGCGCATCCCTCAACCTCGAGGCCACCAAGAAAAAAATCCGTGAGATCTCCGAAAGATACGGATTCCACGTGGACCCCGACGCGATCGTCGAGGATCTTCCAGTCGGGGTTCAGCAAAGGGTCGAGATCATCAAGGCGCTCGTGCGCGACGCCGAAATCCTGATCCTGGACGAACCGACGGCGGTGCTGACCCCGGCCGAAACCGACGAGCTGTTGGCGATCATGGCTCAGCTCCGGTCGGACGGGAAGTCCCTCCTGTTCATCTCGCATAAATTGCGCGAGGTCAGGGCCGTCTCGGACGAGATCACCGTGATCCGTCGGGGAAAGGTCGTCGGAACCGTCGAGCCGTCGGCGTCGACCACCGAGCTGGCCGCCATGATGGTCGGGCACGACGTCAACCTCGTCGTGGACAAGGCCGCGCCGAAGACCAACGATTCCGAGTTCTCGGTGCGGGGCCTGTCCCTGGTCTCTCCGACCGGCGTCAAGGTCCTCGACGAGATCGACCTGACGGTCCGCGGCGGCGAGATCCTCGCGATCGCGGGCGTCCAGGGCAACGGACAGACCGAGTTCACCGAGACCATCATGGGGCTGCATCCCAAAGCGACCGGAACCGTGAGCCTGAACGGGAAGAACCTGCTGGGCCGCTCGACCAAGAAGATCATCCGCTCCGGCGTCGGCTTCGTCCCCGAGGACCGGCTCGACGACGGCCTGGTGGGCTCGTTCAGCATCGAGGAGAACCTCGTGCTGAACCGCTTCGACGAAAAGACCTTCTCCAAGGGCCCGCAGCTCAAGCGCCGGGCTATCAAGGCCAACGCCCGCGAGAAGGCCGCCGACTTCGACATCCGCATGAACAGCCTCTCGGACCGCGTCGAGACGCTTTCCGGCGGAAACCAGCAGAAGGTCGTGGTGGCCCGCGAACTGTCGCATCGACTCGCGCTGTTTGTGGCCTCGCAGCCGACCCGCGGCGTGGACGTCGGCTCCATCGAGCTGATTCACCAACGCATCGTCGCGCAACGAGATTCCGGAACACCGGTGATTCTCGTATCCACCGAATTGGATGAGGTCTATGCGCTCGCCGACCGCATCGCCGTGTTCCATCACGGTCGCCTCATGGGCATCGTCAACCCGGATATTCCGCGAGAGGTACTCGGCATGATGATGGCGGGGGCCACCGCCGACGAAGCCTACGCAGAATCCTCGCACCCAGCACCGGCGGAAGCCGCCGAAGGAGAGATCTCATGAGCTCCAACGAGTCACCCCAGCCCGTTCCGGCGCCCGCTGACGGCCTCGCCGCCGTGCCCGCCGAGGACGCCCCGCAGGCGCCCGTGACGCCGCCCTGGGCCGATGGCCCGCAGAAGCCCTCGTTGGCCTACCGGATCACGTCCTCTCCGCTCGTTCTGTCCGCCGCGGCGCTCGTCGCGGCCCTGGTCGTGGGTGGTTTGCTGATCATCTTCACCGATCAGCGGGTCCTGACCCGCATGAACTACTTCTTCAACCGGCCGAGCGATACCTTCGTCGCGGCCTGGAAGTCCGCCAGCTCGGCCTACGTCGCGCTGTTCGAAGGCGCGATTTTCAACCCGCACGGCAAGGACTTCACGCAAAAGATCTACCCGCTCACGGAGACCCTGACGATCGCGACGCCGTTGATCTTCGCGGGCCTGGGCGTCGCGATCTCCTTCCGCTCCGGGCTGTTCAACATCGGTGCGCAGGGCCAGATCATCGTGGGCGCGATCGTGGCCGGATACATCGGATTCAGCTGGCACCTGCCGATGGCGATTCACGTGCTTCTGGTGATCATCGGCGGCGCCATCGGCGGCGCGCTCTGGGGCGGGCTCGTCGGCCTGCTCAAGGCCAAGACGGGTGCCCATGAGGTCATCCTGTGCATCATGCTCAATTACGTGGCGTTGAACCTGATCCTCTATCTGCTCACGACGCCGGGGTTCCAGCGTCCCGGTTCCACCAACCCGATCTCCCCGCAAATCGATGAGAGCGCCCAGTTCCCGAAGCTCTTCGGCGACGCCTTCAGGCTGCATTGGGGGTTCATCCTGGCGATCCTCGCCGTCCTCCTGGTTTCCTGGATGATCAATCGCTCGACCATCGGATTCCGGTTGCGCGCCGTGGGGGCCAACCCGAACGCCGCCAAGTCGGCCGGCATCAACGTCACGATGGGATACATCGTGGTCATGCTCATGTCCGGCGGCCTCTCGGGGCTCGCCGGGGTCTCCCAGGTCTCGGGCACCGAAAAGATCCTGACCGGTGACATCGCGGCGTCCTTCGGCTTTGACGCGATTACCGTCGCGCTGCTCGGCCGTTCCAATCCCTGGGGCACGTTCTGGGCCGGGCTCCTGTACGGCGCCTTCCGCGCCGGGGGAGTGGCGATGCAGACCAACACCGGCACCAACATCAACATCGTTCTGGTCGTTCAGTCGCTGATCGTCTTGTTCATCGCCGCCCCGCCCCTGGTCCGAGCGATCTTCCGGCTTCCGGATCCGCGAAAGGCCGGCTCGGCTCAGCGTCGTCGCCCGGCAACACAGAAGGCAGGAGCCGCACAATGAGCACGTCTGTCAACGCCCCCGTCTCTTCCTCCCATCGCGCCGAGGGCGTCCCCGCCCAGGCGACGGCCGTGGTCCGGAACTGGCGCCACGCCATCATTTTCACGGTCCTGGCGGTTCTCGCCGTGCTCCTGTGCGGCCTCCGGGCCACATCGGCGACCGTGACGTTCCGCCTGTCCGACAAACACGACGTTATCCGCCTGGCCGATGTGAACGTTTCCGCGGCGGCCACCGGGTGGATCTTGTCGGTCGTGATGGTGCTGATCGCCGTGTACGCGTGGATCGTGACCTCACGCGGGCGGCCCGTCGGCCGCTGGGCCGTCGCGGTCTTCTGGGTCGCCTTCATCGTGGCGATGCTCGTGTGGGCGGTCAGCCACGCGGACGGAAACAGCCTGTCCCTGCCGGGCCTGCTCGGGGGATCGCTCACGCTCGCGGTGCCGCTGATCTTCGGTTCGATGTCCGGGCTGCTGTGCGAGCGATCCGGCGTGGTCAACATCGCGATCGAAGGGCAGCTGCTGTTCGGTGCTTTCGCGGCCGCCATCGCGGGCTCGGTCACCCACAATGCCTGGGTCGGTCTGATCGCCGCCATGATCGGGGCCATGCTGGTGTCGTTGATCCTCGCCTCCTTCTCGATCAAGTACCTGGTCAATCAGGTGATCGTCGGTGTCGTGATCAACGTGCTGGTGTCCGGGCTGACCGGCTTCCTCTACTCCACGGTGCTCTCCCGGAGCGATGTCGGCCTCAATGCGCCGGCCCACCTGCCGAGTTTCGCGATTCCCCTGCTGTCGAAAATCCCCGTGATCGGCCCGGTTCTGTTCGACCAGTCGGTCATCGTGTACCTGATGTACGTGGTGGTCTTCCTTATCTGGTTTGGGCTGTCCAAGACCCGCTGGGGCCTGCGAACCCGCGCGGTCGGGGAACACCCCAAGGCGGCCGACACCCTGGGCGTCTCGGTTAATCGGCTGAGGTTCCTCAACGTTCTGCTCGCGGGGGCGGTCGCTGGGCTCGGCGGGGCCTTCTTCACCCTGGTCTCCGTGTCGAGCTTCAACAAGGACATGACGGCCGGACAGGGGTATATCGCCCTGGCGGCGCTGATCTTCGGTCGGTGGCGGCCCTTCGGCGCGCTGTTCGCGGCGCTGTTGTTCGGCTTCGCGACCAACCTGCAATCCGTGTTGTCGCTCCTGGGCACCACGGTGCCCAGCCAATTCCTGGCCATGTTGCCCTACGTGGTGACGATTGCCGCCGTGACCGGGCTGGTGGGCCGCTCGAGAGGGCCCGCCGCGAGCGGTGTCCCGTACGTCAAGGAGTGACGCGATGATGTCTAAGAATGCTTCGCTCGACCAGGCCCCCTGGGATCGCCTCGCTGCCGCCGCGCGAGAGGCGCTGGGCCATTCCTACAGCCCGTACTCCCGCTACCCGGTGGGTGCCGCGGCGCTGGCCGACGACGGCCGCCTCCTGACGGGCGCGAACATCGAGAACGCCTCGTACGGGGTGACCCTGTGCGCGGAATGCTCCCTCGTCTCGGAACTCTTCCGGACCGGCGGCGGCACGCTCACCGAGTTCATCTGCGTCAACGGATCGGGAGAGGTGATCATGCCCTGCGGTCGATGCCGGCAACTGCTCAACGAGCACCGAGCCCCCGAGTTGCGGATCATGACGCCCCTGGGTCCGCGGACGATGGATGAGGTGTTGCCGCAGGCGTTCGGGGCCGCGAACGTGACCGGGGGCTGACCCGGGGCCGCCTGCCGGGGCCTCACGAGACCAAAGTATCGAACAAAGGAATGAGACTCTCATGAGCGAAAGATTCGACGTGGTCGACGTCATCCGCGCCAAACGGGACCGCCACGAGCTATCCGACGAGCAGATCGGCTGGGTCGTGGACGCGTACACCCGCGGCGCCGTGGCCGACGAGCAGATGTCGGCGCTCGGCATGGCCATTTTCCTCAACGGCATGGACCGTCGGGAGATCTCGCAATGGACGCAGGCCATGATCGCCAGCGGAGAGAGGCTGGATTTCTCGCCGATCATCGGTCCCGGGCGCAAGATCGCGACCGCGGATAAGCACTCGACCGGCGGGGTCGGGGACAAGATCACCCTTCCGCTGGCACCCCTGGTCGCCGCCTACGGCGTGGCTGTCCCGCAGCTCTCCGGACGCGGCCTCGGCCACACCGGCGGCACGCTCGACAAGCTGGAGTCGATCCCCGGGTGGCAGGCCGCGGTCAGTAACGATCGCATGATGTCGATCCTCGGCAGCGTCGGCGCCGTGATCTGCGCGGCTGGCACGGGACTCGCCCCGGCCGACAAGAAGCTTTACGCCCTGCGGGACGTGACCGGAACCGTCGAGGCGATCCCTCTGATCGCTTCCTCGATCATGTCCAAGAAGATCGCCGAGGGCACGGATTCTCTCGTTCTGGACGTCAAGGTGGGCTCCGGTGCCTTCATGAAAGACGAGGAATCCGCCCGGGAGCTCGCCCAAACCATGGTCGACCTCGGCGGCGCGGCCGGGGTCAAGACCACCGCGCTGTTGACCGATATGTCGACGCCGCTCGGTCTGACCGTGGGCAACGCGATCGAGGTCGAGGAGTCGGTCGAGGTGCTCGCCGGTGGGGGACCGGCCGACGTCGTCGAGCTCACCGTGGCGCTGGCCCGGGAGATGCTTCAGGCCTCCGGTGTGGACGAGGATCCCGCCGAGGCCCTGGCCGACGGGCGGGCCATGGACGTCTACCGCGAGATGATTCGCGCACAGGGTGGTGACCCCGAGGCCGCGCTGCCGGTTGCCCGCGAGTCGCACGTCATCGTGGCACCCGCCACGGGAACGTTACGACGGCTCGACGCGCTGTCCGTGGGCGTCGCGTCGTGGCGGCTCGGCGCGGGCAGGTCACGCAAGGAAGATCCGGTGCAGGCCGGCGCGGGCGTGCGCCTGCACGCCAAACCCGGTGACCGCGTGAAGGAGGGCGAACCCCTCATGACGCTATTGACGGACACACCGGAGCGCTTCGATAGGGCCTTGGAATCCTTGGCCGGCGCCTACGACATCGCCACGACCGATTCAGCTGGTGCCGAAAGAGCGCTCATCCTCGGTAGACTGTCGGCAGAATAGGGTCCAAAAGTCCTTGCCCCGCGCCGAATGGGGCACTTCTCGAGCGCGTCTGACGCAGGCGCAGAAACATAGGTGAGTCGTGGCTTTCAAGCTTTTCCGCAAGAACTCAGACGACGACGCCGCGCAGGGTTCGACCAACGAACCGCATCGCGCGACGCAGCAGGGCGACGAGTCGTCTCCCTCGGAGGTCCGAGCTCTTCCGGACCGCCCCGAGCTGCCCACGACCAACGGACTGCCCGAGCTGGTCAAGCTCATGGAGTCCCATCACGTGGCGACGTTGCAGCTCAACCAACACGGCAACGAGATGACGGCCGTGATGGATCCGAGCGAAAAGCCCGAGCGCAAGGCCACCGTGGACACCGAGTCGACCTGGTTCGACCCGGTCGCCAAGCTCTACACCGCCGGTCAGGCTAGCGAAAACGGCCCCTGGCGCCGCGCCGAGATCATGATCTCGTCGGTCCGCGAGGGCAAGCGCTCGGTCGAGATCGAGTACTCCTACCCCAATAGCGACGAAAAGACGCGCGAGGCGTACACGCAGGTCGTGCAGACGACCTTCGCGAAGGGCGGCAAGGACGCCGCCACCGCCAAGCCGGCTCAGCCCGCCGAGCCGACCCCCCGGTCGGCCGAGGCCGCAACCGGTACGGGCGCGGCCGCGGGCGCCACGGCGGCGGCCTCCGCCCCGAAGAGCCCGAACACCTCGGGTCAGGATAAAGACGAAGCCCTGAAGACCGTGGCCGAGGACGCCGAAGCCCGGAAGGGTGCAACCCCCTCTTCCTCGGACGCCTCGAAGCAGACCAAGGTTTTGGGTACTCCCGCCGAGAGCGGAAAAGCCGAGGAAAAGATCACCTCGAGCCCCGCCACCGCAACGGTGGTCTCGGGCTCCGAGTCTCGCGCTTCCGTGACGGATGCCGCGGTCTCGGGCACCAAGGGCTCCGAGGCCCCGCAGCCGGCCGTCCAAGGCACGCCGGATGCGTCGGATGCGTCGGAGAAGAGCTCCTCGGCGAGCGGTGCCACGGGTGCCGTCGTCGGCGGTGCCGCGCTGGGTGGAGCCGCCGCGGGAACCGCTGCCTCCTCGCATGATGCCAAGGCCTCGGAACCCGCCGCCGCGAAGGATTCCCAGGAGGTCCCGTCCGTGGTCGATGACGGCCAATGGGATGGAGAATCGGATCGTCCGGGCGCGGCCGCGCCGTCGGTCGCCGCGGATCTTCCGGATTCCGTGCCGTCGACGGCGGACCAGACCGACGTCGCCCCGTCCTACTCGAGCTCGGCCCAGCCCGCCCCGCAGAAGCCCTCGACGACGCAGCTGGCCCCCGGCAACCTCGTGTTGACCGAAGCCGACGTCCTCCAGCGCATGCGGGAGGCACAGAAGATGCTCTTCGGGCCCGAGGGCTCCTCGCGCGATGTCTCCACGGTCCTGATCCGCGTCCGAGCCTTGGGCTCCTACTACGACGCTCTGACCCACGTCCGTCGTAACGGTTTCTGGGATCAGCGCAAGACCTTCGACCTCGTTCCCGAGGAGGCCTTGCACATCCTGGAGCTCAAGTCGGACTCGTACCAGGAGGGTTCGGGCTCGCCCATCGCGATGATGTTCCGGTTCACCCCCGGCGTGCCGCCGCAGGTCTCGTTCTCTTACGAGGACGAGGAGAGCTTCGTCAAGTACAAGGACCGCCTGCCGGCCCAGCAGTACATCGAGGAGCTGCGCATGTTCCCCCGCACGGGTGCCAACATCCCGGAGCACATGACGGACGCGCTCACCCAGTGGAGCCTCTAAGCAGGTTATGAGCGCAACGAGTCGAAGGCGAGGTTCGCGATGAGTGCCCAGGTGGTCACGCCCCTCTTCGATATCTCCTACGACGTCGGGTGGATCGCGGCATTGCCCAAGGTGTGTCTTCACGATCACCTCGACGGCGCGGTGCGCCCGGAAACGCTGATCGAGCTCGCGGCGGACATCGGGCATGAGTTGCCCGCGTCCGATCCCGCGAGCCTCGAGAGGTGGTTCGTCGAGTCGGCGGACTCCCGCTCCTTGGAGCGATACCTGGAGACCTTCGAACACACGGTCGCGGTGATGCAGACCGCCTCCGCCCTGACTCGGGTCGCCAAGGAATACGTTCTCGACGCCGCGGCCGACGGCATCGTCTACGGCGAGGTCCGGTGGGCTCCCGAGCAGCACGTGAGGGCCGGGCTGGATCTTGACTCCGTGATCGAGGCCGTGGCCCGCGGGATCCTCCTGGGAGAGGAAGCCGCCGCGGACCGAGGTTCGACGATTACGGTGCGTCAGATTCTGTGCGCGATGCGCCAGAATAATCGGTCCCTCGACATCGCCGAGGCCGCGGTGCGTCATCGCGACCGCGGGATCGTGGGGTTCGATCTGGCGGGGCCCGAGAAGGGCTTTCCCCCGACCGCCCACCGTGACGCCCTCGACTACTGCGCACGACACTTCCTGCCGGTCACCTTGCACGCCGGTGAGGCCGACGGCGTCGCCTCGATTCGCGAGGCCGTGGTCGATGGCCGATGCCTGCGGCTCGGTCACGGGGTGCGCATCCTGGAGGACCTCACCCGCCGCGATCGGGATGCCGACCTGGCGGACAACGTCTCGCGCCTCCCCAGCAGCCGAGACATTTCTTTGGTTCCGGCGTCTTCCCTCTACGAGATGGGGGAGGTGGCCTCCTGGGTCCGCGACCGCCGCATCGTGCTGGAGGTATGCCCCTGCTCCAACGTGCAGACCGACGCGGCTCCCCGGGTCGGCGAGGTCGGCACGGCACAGGGCACGGAAGACTCCCCGAACCACTGGGCGCGGACGTACCGGGAGCACCCGGTCGAGCTGCTGCGCGGCCTAGAATTCGCCGTCACGATCAATCCCGACAATCGGCTCATGTCCCGCACCTCCATGACCCACGAATTCCTGAAATTGGCGGAGGAATTCGGGTATGAACGCGAAGACTTTTTCGAGATCACGATGACCGCGGCGAATGCCACTTTCCTGCCCCTCAAGGAGCAGGACGAGATCGTTGACCGGGTCGTCGCGGGGTATTCGGACTCCCCGGTGGTGGGTTGATGACGCAGCGGGCCCAGGATCAAGCGGCGGAGGAATTCTCCCGGTTGGTGACGATCATGGATCGTCTGCGCTCTCCCGGAGGATGCCCCTGGGACGGGGAGCAGACCCACGCGTCGCTCGTGCGCTACCTCATCGAGGAGGCCTACGAGGTCGTCGAGGCCATCGAGGCTCCCGAAGGGGTCAACACGGCCCTGCTCCGGGAGGAGCTCGGAGACGTCCTCCTGCAGGTGGTCTTTCACGCGCGGATCGCGCGGGAGGCCCCGGACGGATTCGGCATCGCGGACGTGGTGCGCGGCCTCAACGAAAAGCTCGTCCGGCGGCATCCGCACGTCTTCGCCGATTCCGACTCCGCGAGGGGCGACGACGCCCCGTCGGCCCCAGCTTCGGCCCGCGGCGTGGGAAACTCGGACCTAGAAGAACTGACGCGCCGCTGGGATGACATCAAGCGCGCGGAAAAGCCCGAACGCCGGGATCCCTTTGACGGCATCCCGCCGGCCCTCCCGGCGCTGGCCTTCGCGGAGAAGGCGCTGAACAAGGCCGCCAAGGCTTCACTTCCGCTTCCCGACGAGCATGGCTATTGGCCGGGCGGGCGCCCCGAGACGACGCCTCCGCCGGCGGCCGCCGAGGCGGGACCCTCCGAAGGGCGAGCCGCGGTCGAGACGCGGGCGCCCGGTCGAACACCGGACGTGGAGGTCTCGCCGGAATCGGTCGTGCCGGGCTCGAGCACGGGCGAGGAAGACCGCCTGGGCCGCGAGCTCCTGGGGCTCGTGGTCGAGGCCCGACGCCGCGGCGTCGATCCCGAAAAAGCCCTTCGCGGAGTCGTCCGCGAATTTACCGACTCTTCACGTGGGATCACCTGAGAACGTGTGTGAATATGTGGGAATTCGGTATGATCGGTACCGAGATGGAGCCGAGATCGTGGGGTTGATTCCGATTTTCCCACGAACTCACTAGGCTCGATCAGGACAAGCCAATTCATCCTTCACGATGCATAAGGAGCATTCAGATGGCTATCATCATCGACGTTAACGCTCGTCAGATCCTCGACTCTCGCGGTAACCCCACCGTTGAGGTCGAGGTTCTGCTCGAGGACGGCAGCTTTGGTCGCGCGGCCGTCCCCTCGGGCGCCTCGACCGGCGAATTCGAGGCCGTCGAGCGCCGCGACGGCGACACGTCGGTTTACCTGGGCAAGAGCGTCTTGGGCGCCGTCCGCTCGGTCGTCGACGAGATCTCCGAGGTCGTGATCGGTCTCGACGCGACCGACCAGCGCGTGGTCGATGCCGCGATGCTCGAGCTCGACGGAACCGACAACAAGGAAAAGCTCGGAGCCAACGCGATCCTCGGCGTCTCCCTGGCCGTCGCGCGCGCCGCCGCCGAGGCCTCGGAGCTGCCGCTGTACAAGTACCTGGGCGGCCCCAACGCCCACGTGCTTCCTGTCCCGATGATGAACATTCTCAACGGCGGTTCCCACGCGGACTCCAACGTGGACATCCAGGAATTCATGATCGCTCCGATCGGCGCATCGACCTTCGCCGAGGCGATTCGCTACGGCGCGGAGGTCTACCACAGCCTCAAGTCGGTCTTGAAGGACCGCGGCCTGGCCACCGGCCTGGGCGACGAGGGCGGCTTCGCCCCCAACCTGGACTCGAACCGTGCGGCCCTGGACCTGATCCTCGACGCGATCACCAAGGCCGGCTTCACGCCGGGCAAGGACGTCGCCCTCGCCCTGGACGTCGCGTCCTCCGAATTCTTCAACAAGGAAGACGGCACCTACACCTTCGAGGGCTCGCGCAAGACGGCCCAGGAGATGTCGGCGTACTACCGTGACCTCGTCGAGGCCTACCCGCTGGTCTCGATCGAGGATCCGCTCGACGAGGACGACTGGGAGGGCTACCAGACGATCACCCGAGAGCTGGGCGACAAGGTCCAGATCGTCGGCGACGACCTGTTCGTGACCAACCCGAAGCGCCTGAGCAAGGGCATCGAGATGGGCGCCGCCAACGCGCTGTTGGTCAAGGTCAACCAGATCGGTTCGTTGACCGAGACCTTCGACGCGATCTCGATGGCCCAGACCAACGAGTTCCGTTGCATGGTTTCGCATCGTTCGGGCGAAACCGAGGACACCACGATCGCCGACATCGCGGTCGCGACGAATGCCGGCCAGATCAAGTCCGGGGCACCGGCCCGTTCGGAGCGCGTCGCGAAGTACAACCAGTTGCTCCGCATCGAGGAGGAGCTGGGACGCGCCGCGAAGTACGCCGGCGCCGCGGCCTTCCCGCGCTTCACCGCAAAGTAAGCGTAGCCGCTCGTTCCGAGTGCACGACGCCCCGCCCCGGGTTCTTCGGGGCGGGGCGTCGTTCGGTAGAGTGTCCTCACAACACCTTGCTTCCCCGCATCGAGAGGTCACACGAGATGAAGAACCCCTTCTCCGCCGCGTCGACATTCTTCAGCGCGGGAGCTGCCAGGGTTCGGGAGGCGAAGCGCCGAGAGGCCGAGGCAGCGGAGGCGGAGCCCAGCCGGGAGCCCGAGGCCTCGAGCGCGGATCATTTCGTCGGCTTCGGCAAGACCCGCCCGAAGCGCGTCGTCGAGCGCGCGGACCCCGAGGCCGACGCCCGACGCTCGGAGGAGGACCTCGGCGAGGAAGACTGGAGCGAGGTCGACGAGATCCAAGAACCGGTCGCGGCCCGCAGCTTCTCGGGACGCACGGTGCTTTTGCTCCTCGTGGTCCTGGCGCTGGTTCTTCCGCTGGCGCCGACCGTTCACCGCTATTTCTCCCAGCAGGCCGAGATCTCGAGCCTTCAGCAGAATATCGACAAGCTCAAGGCCGAGCAGTCGGACCTGAAGAAGCAGGAAAGTCGCTGGAACGACGACGACTACGTGCGTCAGCAGGCGCGGGAGCGTCTGTTCTACGTCAACCCGGGGGAGACCCCGTACGTGGTCTCGGGCAAGGACCAGTCGAGTCAGCAGCCGAAAGACGACTCCGCCGAGGCTTCCTCCTCGATGCCTCCCTCTTGGGGAGCCAACCTCTGGTCCTCGCTGACCGAAGCCTCGCAGTAGCGGCACGCTTTTTCGTCCGAATCATCCACGAAGGAACCCGGTGACTCAGAATTCTCAGGAACACGAACCGCACGGCTTCGGCGTGAGCGCGGAGACCTTGGCCCCGACTCCGCTGGATGTGCGGGTTCTTTCTCGCCAATTGGGCCGGCCGGTGCGCGACGTCGTGGAAATTCCCGCGCGGTGCGTGTGCGGCAACCCTCTGGTCGCCGCCACGGCTCCGCGCCTGGCCAACGGCACACCGTTTCCCACGGTCTTTTACCTGGCCCATCCCGTGATTACCCAGGCGGCTTCGCGGCTCGAGGCCGCCGGCCTGATGTACGAGATGACAGATAGCGTCGCCTCGGATCCCGAGCTGGCCGCCGCCTACGAGGCCGCCCACCGCAACTATCTCGCCGAGCGCGAGAGGATTCGCGTGGCCTCCGGAACGGATCCGGTCCCCGAAATCGAGGGGATCTCGGCCGGCGGCATGCCGGAACGGGTCAAGTGTTTGCACGCGGTCCTGGGCCACACCCTTTCCGTGGGGACGGGTATTAACCCCTTCGGTGACCAGACCCTTCGCTCGATCCGACAGTGGTGGACCCCCGAACAGTGCGCGTGCGATCCGTCGTGGCGCGACGACCCGGCGGCCGGCAACCAGTCCTAAGGAGAGGGAAACCCCATGCGCGTTGGCGCGATTGACTGCGGAACGAACTCCATCCGCTTGCTGATAGCCGAGGTCGAGAAGCATCCGACCGAAGGCTCTCCCCGCAAGGTCGAGGACCTCGTGCGCGAGATGCGCATCGTCCGCCTGGGCGCCGGCGTCGACGCCACGGGCTGGCTCTCCCAGGCGGCCCTCGACCGGACGTTCCAGGCCACCGAGGAATACGCTCGGCTCCTGAAGAAGCACAAGGTCAAGCACGTCCGCATGGTCGCCACGAGCGCTACCCGCGACGCCGGGAACCGCGAGGCCTTCATCGAGGGGATCTCCGAACGCCTCGGGGGCGTGAAGCCGGAGGTGATCTCCGGGGTCGAGGAAGCGGAGCTGTCCTTCTTGGGGGCCGCCGCGACGGTCGACGCCGTCCGATCGGGGCGCTCCTTGGTCGTCGACGTCGGCGGGGGTTCCACGGAATTCGTCCTCGGCGACGAACACGGGGTCGTGGCCTCCCGCTCGGTCAATATCGGCAGCGTCCGGCTGACGGAACGCCACCTGAGCTCGAATCCACCGACCGAAAGCCAAATTCGGCGAGTCGTGAACGACGTCGACGCCGCCCTGACCACGGTGCTCGATTCCGTTCCGATCCCCACCGCGGATCGTCTGATCGGGCTCGCCGGTTCGGTCACCACCGTCACCGCGCAGGCCCTCGGGCTCGAGACCTACGACGCCGAGCGCATCCACGCGCACGAATCGCCGATCTCCGAGATCGAATCCGCCGCGCGGAGCCTGACCCTCATGACTAAGTCCGAGCGGGCCGCCCTGGGGTTCATGCACGAGGGCCGCGCCGACGTCATCGGCGCGGGCGCGCAGATTTGGTCGCGCATCGCCGAGCGCGTGCGGGGCATGACGGATGGACGGATCTCGACCGCCATCACCAGCGAACACGACATCCTGGACGGAATCGCCCTGTCCGTCGCGGAACCTCGGAAGTAGGCCGGGCCGTGGTCCGAGGGCATGCGGTTCGAACGGTCGCCGCGCTGATCGCCGCGGCCGTCCTGGGGGTGGGAATGGTGCCCGGCGCTGCGGCGGACCCGGCCCCGTCCGCGACGGCGGGTCCGTCACACGGCGACGACGTGCGCAATCACGAGTATTGGCTCGACGAACTCGGTATCCGTGACTCGTGGAAGGAATCCACCGGAAAGGGCGTCAAGGTCGCGGTGATCGATACGGGCGTGGACGCGAACCACCCTGACCTCAAGGGATCGGTCGAGAAGGGCCACGACGTCTCCGGCGGCGGGAGCGACGACGGGTGGAAGCCCATCGGTGCGGAGCCCGAACACGGAACGCTCGTCGCGTCGATGATCGCCGGTCACGGCCACGACGGTCGCGACGCCGACCAGGCGCCGGCGGGCGAGCCCGGCAAGGGCGCGGGCGTCATCGGGGTGGCCCCCGGCTCCACGATCATCCCGATTTCCACGTGGCTGGGCACGGAGAATCCCGGTGGGGTCAGCGTGGATGAGCAGATTCCCCGCGCGGTCAAACAGGCGGTGGACTCCGGCGCTCAAGTGATCAACCTGTCCATCGGATCCTCGAAGACCACCTGGCCGGAGTCGTGGGACTCCGCGTTTCAATACGCCCAGGACCACGACGTCGTGGTGGTCGCCTCCGCGGGCAACAGGGGCTCCGGGGTCACGCAGGTCGGTGCTCCGTCGACGATCCCCGGGGTTGTCTCGGTGGGCGGCATCGACCGGGACGGCAAGGCGTCCTGGGACTCGTCCTCCCAGGGGATATCCATCGCGGTGAGCGCCCCGAGCGAAGACCTGATCGGGGCGATGCCCGAAAATAAGTACGGGCTCTGGTCGGGTACCTCGGGCTCGGCCCCGATGGTCTCGGGAATCGTCGCGCTCATGCGGCAGAAATATCCGCACGAGTCCGCCTCGCAGATCATTCAGCGACTCATCAAGACGGCCAAGGACCAGGGGGACCCCGGGCGGGACCCGAAATACGGTTTCGGCGTCGTGGACCCGGCGGCGGCGTTGACCCGGAAGGTCGACGTCTCCGGGGTTCACGAGAACCCGCTCGGATCCGTGGCGGCCTGGGCCAAGATCCACCGTCGCGCCGAGCCGAGCGATGAGCCGAGCGAGCCGCCGCAGGCCAAGCACGCGGTGGGGGAGAAGATCGACCCGGTCGCCGCGCCCCGGCCCGAACCGGGGCCGCGCCTTAACCTGATGCTGCCCGTGGTCCTGATCGCCGCCGTGGCCGCGTGGATGTGTTTGCTCGCGGCCGGGACCGTCGCCAGATTGCGGCGGATACTGGGATCGCCGCCACATCCACCGCACAGGGTCCTGATGGAATACTGGGGGTGGGGCCGTCGTCGGGGGCGGGGTCCCGATGGATCGGCGCACAACCGATCTGTGGATTTTTGGGGTCCGAGGTCATGAAGCTGTGTGTTGCTCGATAGCGGCGTAATGTTTTCGGTGGCATCATGGGGAATCGAGATCGTCGAATCCCACACGAAACCAAGGGAGTAGCATTTTTACCATGTCTTTTAATCAAGTGGCGAACGACCGCCCTCGTGTCCTGATCGTCGGCGGAGGTTACGTCGGCTTCACCGTCGCCAAGCAGATTCAGTCTGCGATCAAGGCCTCGGGCGGCGTCGTGACCGTCGTCGACCCGAATCCGTACATGACCTACCAGCCCTTCCTCCCCGAGGTTGCCGCTGGCCAGATCGAGGGTCGTCACGCGGTGGTTCCGCTGCGTCAGCACCTCCCCGGATGCGAGATTCTGGGTGCCAGCGTCGAGAAGATCGACCACAAAACCAAGACCGCTACTCTGCGCGCCAATGACGCCGGTGACACCTACGACCTCAAGTACGACCAGATCGTCGTGGCCGCCGGTTCGGTGACTCGCGCCTTCCCGATCCCGGGCCTGGCGGAGAACGCCATCGGCATGAAGACCATCGAAGAGGCCGTGCACGTGCGCAACTGGGTCCTCGACCGGATCGAGACCGCCTCGTTGCTCAAGGACGAAGACGCTCGCCGTCGCGCCCTGACCTTCGTCGTGGTGGGCGGCGGTTTTGCCGGCGTCGAGACCATCGCCGAGCTCGAGGACATGGCCCGCGACGCCGTATCCCGCAACTCGCGTCTGCGCGTCTCGGACCTGCGCTTCGTCATGGTGGAGGCCATGGGCCGCATCATGCCCGAGGTCCCCGAAGACCGCGCGGAATCCGTCGTGGCGCACCTGCGCTCCCGCGGCATCGAGGTTCTGCTGAACACCTCCCTGGGTGAGGTCGACGGCGACACCTGCAAGCTGATCAATATGTCGGATAAGTCCCCCGCGGGCGAGGTCGAGACCCAGACCCTGATCTGGACCGCCGGCGTCATGGCCGCGCCGTTCCTGAAGAATTCCTCCCTTCCGATCGACGAGCGCGGACGCGTCCGCGTGGGCGCGGATCTCCGCGTCACCGGGGACGAGGGCGTCGTGGAAGGCGCCTGGGCCGCCGGCGACAACGCCGCGGTTCCGGACCTGACCGGCAAGGGCCCGGGCGGCTTCTGCGTCCCGAACGCTCAGCACGCCTCGCGCCAGGCCATGACCCTTGCGGCCAACCTGTTGGCCGCACGCAACGGCGGTGAGCTCAAGGACTACTACCACGAGAACATCGGCGCGGTTGCCGGTCTCGGTGCTTACAAGGGCGTCGCCAACATCAAGGGTCGCTCCTTCGAAGGGCCCCTCGCGTGGCTGATGCACCGTGGATACCACGGCATGGCTATCCCGACGGTCGAGCGGACCACCCGCGTGGCCGCCAACTGGGTCCTCAGCCTCGTGTTCGGTCGTGACACCTCTCCGATCCGCAACGAGCGCACCCCGCGTCTGCCCTTCCAGGAGGCCACCAACACGGCCCCCGAAGAAACCAAGTCGCACCTGTAACGATGCTGTTCCCCGCCCCGCGGCGGGATCACGCTGATGTCACCCCGCACCGCCCCCGGACGCTGCGGGGTGGCCTCGCCCCAGTAGCCCAATCGGCAGAGGCAGCGGACTTAAAATCCGTTCAGTGTGGGTTCGAGTCCCACCTGGGGTACCAAGAGTTCAATTTTCATCACCCGAGAGCGTACGCGGCCGGACGGCCTGCCCACACACCTCGGCGGTCTGTAGAATGAAGCAGACACCGGTTCGTCCCGGCGCGCGTTCGTGATCGTTGCGCGACCGATGTGAACCGCCGCTTGAGAATTGAGGAATCCCATGGGACGTGGAAATCCCCTGATCAGGCGCATGGATCAAAATGCGCAGCGCAACGACTACGCTCACGCCGGGCAGCGAGCCCCGTACGGCCAGCAGCCCGGTTACGGCCAGCAGGCTCCCTACGGCCAGCAGCCCGGGTACGGGCAGGGGCAACAGCAGTACGGCCAAGGCCAGTACGCGGCCAGCGCCGACTCGCTGAACCAGATGTACAACGCCCCCGCGGCGGGTCCCCAGGATACCCAGCGGGCCACGATGGACGACGTCGTCGTCAAGACCCTCAGCATGTTGGGTCTTATCGCCGTGGGCGGTGCCGTCGGGTGGTTCTTGGGAATCATCGGCATCGTCTTCGGCGTCATCGGCTTCGTTCTTGCGATGATCGTGATCTTCAAGAAAAAGGTCTCGCCGGGCCTCATCATTGCCTATTCGGTGTGCGAGGGTGCATTCCTCGGCGCATTGTCGAAGACCTTCGAATCGCAATTTGGCGGCATTGTCCTGATGGCCGTGGTGTCCACGCTCGTGGTCTTCCTCGGAATGCTCGCTCTCTTCGCCAAGGGGGTGCGCGTTTCCGGCAGGGTCGCCAAGATTGTCGGCATCGGCATGATCGCTTACCTCATCTTCATGGTGGGAAATATTTTCTATGGCGCCTTTACCGGCCACTCGATGCGAGAAGTCACCGTTTTCGGTATCCCGCTCGGCGTGATCATCGGTTTGCTCGCGGTCATCATGGCCTGCGTGTGCCTGATCTCTGACTTCCAGCACATCGATGGCGCGCTCAAGGCCGGGGTCCCGCAGAAGGAATCCTGGCGCTTGGCCTTTGGCCTGATCCTCACCGTCGTGTGGCTGTACGTCGAGATTCTTCGCCTGCTCAGCTATTTCATGCCGAGGAATTAGCGCGATCTGCAGGATTTATTGCCTGAATGATGCGGGGCCTCACCTTCGGGTGAGGCCCCGCATCCGTTGATGACCGGTCTCCTGCCTTTATGATGAAACCCATGACATCGATCTCGCGAGTGACCTCAGAAAATACCCCCGAGGTCCACCTGGACCACAGCGGGGGATCGTCCCAGCGTTCCCACAGCCCAGATATTCCCTACGGCCTCAACGTCGCGGCGGCCTGGTCGTGGCGACTCATCGTCATCCTGACCATGGCCGGCGTGCTGGTGTACCTGTCGAAAAGCGTCAGCACGATCATCACCGCGGTCCTGGTCGCGGCGCTGATCGCCGGACTGCTCTCACCCTTCGTGTTGTGGTTCCGCAGCAAGAAGATCGGCGCGGGCATCGCGACGGCCATCGTAGAACTTGGCGCCATCATCCTGGTCGTCGGACTGTTGACGTTGGTGGGCCAGCAGCTGGTCAAGGGCTTCTCGGAGCTCTCGGATCAGGTTGTCTCCGGCTACCACCAGCTGATGTCGTGGCTGTCCGATGGCCCGTTGCAGCTGTCCGTGGATCAGGTGGATAACGCGATCAGCTCGGTCACGAGCGCCGCCAAGGGCCACTCGAGCCAGCTGCTCAGCGGCGCCGCCGCGGCCGGCTCCACGGCCGGCGAAATCGGCACGGGCCTGCTCATCGTCCTGTTCACCCTGATCTTCTTCCTCCTGGAAGGCGAACAGATCTGGCTGTTCTTGGTGAAGCTCCTGCCTCGTAAGGCACGGACGGCCGTCAACGGCGCCGGACGCCGTGGCTGGCACTCGCTGGTCTCCTACACGCGCGTCCAGGTCCTGGTGGCCTTTGTCGATGCCCTGGGCATCGGGATCGCGGCCCTGATCCTCGGTGTGCCGCTGGCGTTCCCCTTGGGCGTGCTGGTCTTCCTGAGCTCCTTCATCCCGGTGATCGGCGCCCTGGTTTCGGGTGTCATCGCCGTCTTGCTCGCCCTGGTGGCCAACGGCCCGATCAACGCGCTGATCATGTTGATCGCGGTTCTCCTGGTTCAGCAGATCGAATCCCACATCCTTCAGCCCCTCGTGATGGGCAAGGCCGTGTCCCTGCACCCGCTCGCCGTGGTGCTCGCGGTCGCCCTGGGGTCCATGGTCTTGGGCATTCTGGGCGCCCTGTTCGCGGTGCCGGTACTGGCGGTCGTCAACACCGTGGTGCGATACCTCGCCAACCGCGAGTGGGAGCACGACGAGAACATTCGGACCACGCCCTTTGCGTATCAATGGGAGATCGACAAGCGGAAAAAGAAGTCCGCCGCCCAAGAGGCCAAACAAAAGCTCAAGAAGGCCGGTCGCAAGGCCTCCCAGGACGAATCGGAGAAGCAGCCCGTCGATGCGGGTGTCCACGAATCGGACGACACGGACGCGACGTCGACCACCGGCTCCGAGCGCAAGTAAATTGATGGAGGCGCCCCACAGGCTGTGGGGCCGAACCCCAGAACGAAGGTTGAATCAGTGAATCCTTTGGAGAACCTCCCCGTCCAGATCGACGACGTCGAACAGGCCGCCACGCTCGTGGGAAGGATCATTGAACGGACCCCGATTGCTCACTCTCGGGCCATGGAGCGGAAGATCGGCTCGCCGGTCCACTTCAAGTGCGAGAACCTCCAGCGATCGGGGTCCTTCAAGGTCAGGGGCGCCTACAACCGCATCGCGCAGCTGAGCGACGAGGAGAAGGCCCGCGGCGTGGTCGCGGCATCGGCCGGCAACCACGCCCAGGGCGTCGCACTGGCTTCCTCCAAGCTCGGCATCGACGCGCGGATCTACATGCCGCAGGGCGCGGCATTGCCCAAGATCGCCGCGACCCAGGGGCACGGCGCCCGCGTGGTGCTGCACGGCAACACGGTCGACGAGGCCCTCGCGGAGGCCCAGCGCTACGCCGAAGAGACCGGCGCGATCTTCGTGCACCCCTTCGATAACAAACACATCATCGCTGGACAGGGCACGCTCGGTCTGGAGATCATCGAGCAGGTGCCCGACGTGGACACCATCATCACCGGTGTGGGCGGCGGTGGGCTTCTGGCCGGCGTCGCGATCGCCGCGAAGAGCCACGAGGCGAAGACCGGCAAGAAGATCCGGGTGATCGGCGTGCAGGCCGAGCACGCGGCCGCCTATCCGCCCTCCCTGGCCGCGGACGCCCTCGTCCCGCTCAAAAAGGTCTCGACCATCGCCGACGGCATCGCGGTGGGCCGCCCCGGGCAGTTGCCGTTCTCCATCATCAAGGAGCTCGTGGACGACGTCGTGACGGTCACCGAGGACGACCTGGCCAAGGCCCTGATCTTCCTGATCGAACGGAATAAGCTGGTCGTCGAGCCCGCGGGTGCCGTCGGCGTCGCCGCCCTGATGAACGGCAAGCTCAACGAGTCCTACGGCAATCTCGGTTCCACGGTGTGCCTGCTCTCGGGCGGAAACATCGACCCGATGCTCATGCTCAAGGTCATCCAGCGCGGTCTCTCGGCGGCCGGGCGTTACCTCACGGTGAAGATCATGCTCACCGACCACCCGGGCGAGCTCCGAGACATCTCGCGCATCATCTCGGAGTGCGACGCCAACGTGACCGGCGTGGACCACACGCGGGTCGGCGGTTCCCTTTCGATGGGCGACGTCTCGATCACCATCGACATGGAAACCAAGGGCGAGGAACACAGCAACGAGGTGCTCCAGGCCCTCGAGGCCGAAGGGTTCAAACCCATCGTCGTCGGCTGACCGGGCGGCGTCGCGAGCCCCGCGAGGGGCCCGAGGCGCGACGCACCAAAAATCACGGACGCAAAAAGGCCGGGCCCCGCACGCAGCGGGACCCGGCCTTTGGCTCTTCGGGGAAGATTCCGATCAGTACGGCTTGGCCGAGAGGACCTTCAGCTCGATGTCCTTGCCGTTGGGGGCCTTGTAGCTGAGCTTGTCGCCCACCTTGTGGCCGCTGATGGCCTGGCCCATGGGCGACTTCTCCGAGAAGACCTGGATGTCTTGGTCTCCCACGAGGGTTTCGGCGACCTCACGGCTGCCCAGCAGGAAGGTCAGCTTCTTCCCACCGATCTCGGCCTCGACGAGCATTCCGGACTCGACGATGCCGTCGTCGGCCGGCTTGGCGCCGACCTCGGCGTTCTCGAGCAGGTAACGCAACTGGGCGATGCGCCCCTCGTTCTTGCCCTGCTCTTCCTTGGCCGCGTGGTAGCCGCCGTTTTCCTTGAGATCGCCCTCTTCACGGGCGGCCTCGATGCGGTCGATAATGTCCTGGCGCTTGGGACCTTCGCGGTCGTCCAATTCTGCCTGGAGGCGGTCGTAGGCCTCCTGGGTCAGCCACGTGCCATTCTCGGTTGTCTCTTCAGACATGATGTCTCCTTGATGCGACGCTGCATCCGCGGGCCTTCCGCGGTGGTTCCCTGGGGGAGGCGGACCTCCCCGCGGCGTCTTTACGGATAGATAAAACCCGCCCGGGTAGACCCGTGGCGGGAGACGTCAAGATTCTATTGTACCGACAGGTGCTCGGAAGGGAAAAACATGCCTCTTTAGGGGGCCTTCCAGCAGGAATCGACCGTGACCGTGTGCGCCTGTGAAGTGGTGCGAACCGTGACGCGCTGGGGGGAGGTCTTGCCGCGGAGCTGATCCTCGGCCACGTGCCCGATGGTGACTTCCTTCCACCCGACGATCGCGTGCTGGTCGTTGATCGCCTGGACCGCACACGTGACCGTCTCGTCCGGTTCCTTGGTGAGGTCGAAGTCCAATGTGGCCTCCGTCGCTCGGGAATCGTCGAAGCTGACCTCTTTGAAGGTGGGCCCCTGTGAGTTTCCGTACGCGATCCACGCGACCAGGGAGACCGCTAAGACCAGCAATACGGCCACAATGCCCCACCACGCGCGTCGGGAGAGGCCGCGGCGCGATCTTTTCTTGCCGTAACGCTGGTCTAGAGTGGAAGTGGTCAATTTGGGGAGAACCTGTCCGTTAGTCTGCGGGCCGTCCGTCTCAGCTCGAGGTTCTCGGGTGAATCCGATGACGGCCCATAAAGCACTCTCCACTGTATCGAAAAGAATGAGGTGTCCGTACGTGACGACCGCTCAGGAACCCGGCTCCGCCGAGGGGGCAACCTCCGCCGTGCCCACGCTCGAGACCGACTACAGCGGATTGCGAATCCTCGCGGTTCACGCCCATCCGGATGACGAATCCAGCAAGGGCGCGGCGTCGATGGCGGCATATGCCCGCCGGGGCGCCCGCGTCATGGTGGTCTCCTGCACCGGTGGCGAGAGGGGATCGATCCTGAACCCCGCGGTGGAGGAAAACCCGCGTTCGCACTGGGACCTTCCCGGGCTGCGTCACCGTGAGATGGCCAACGCCCAGGCCGCCCTCGGGGTCGAGCACCGCTGGTTGGGGTTCATGGATTCCGGTCTGCCCGAGGGCGACCCCCTGCCCCCGCTCCCGTGGGGGTGCTTTGCCACGACGCCCCTCGAGCGCGCCGCGGCCCCGCTGGTGCGTCTGGTGCGCGACTTCAAACCGCACGTGATCCTCGCCTACGACGAGAACGGTGGATACCCCCACCCCGACCACATCATGGCGCATAAGGTCGCCGTGGAGGCGTGGGAGGCCGCCGGAGACCCTCGTCGTTACCTCGCCGAGGGCACCCCTTGGGAGCCGTCCAAGCTCTACTACGACATGGCCTTCAACACGGACCGATTCTTGGCCCTGCACCACGCCCTCGAAGATCGTGGCATGGATTCTCCGTACGCGGAGTTCATGGCGCGGCTCGCGGAGTCGGAGCCCGAAGGAGCGCCGCCGGTCTCCCGACACGAAACCACCACGCAGATTCCCTGCGGAGACTACTTCGAGGTTCGGGATGAGGCCTTGAAATCGCACGAGTCCCAGGTGGACCCGACCGGCTTCTTCTTCGCCGTGTCCACGGATCTCCAGCGCGAAATCTGGCCCTACGAGGATTACGTCCTCGCCGCGAGCAGGGTCGAGTCGTCATTTCCCGAGCACAGCTTTTCCGAGGGCCTGAACCTGTCCACCTCCCCGGCGGACGCGGGAGAGGAAGGACGAGACCGATAATGCTGAACCTAGTCGTCACCCAGACGGCGAGCATTCTCGCCGCCGATGAATCCCCGAGCCTCAAGCCGGGGCTGGACGCCAACCAGGTTTCCCCCGGAGTGATCGGCTTCCTGATCACGCTGTTGCTCGCGGTGCTGATTATCCTCGTGGGCCTGGATCACACGCGTCGGCAACGGCGCCTGCAAAACCGCTTTGATTACGCGATGGCGCGGGAGGAAGAGCGCTTGGCAGAAGCCGAGGACGGGGCCCCGGTGCCCGCCGAAGACAGCGGCGAGGAGCGGGCCGACTCGGCCGGGAACGGCTCGCATCGCACCGGCGGCGAGTCCCGCTAAGGGGCTAGGCGTACAGGGTAAACACCACGGCCGCGTAGTGGCAGGCGAACCCAAAGATGGTGCAGACGTGGAATAGCTCGTGGAACCCGAAGACCCGCGGCGAGAGCGCCGGGCGCTTGAGGGCGTAGAAGACCGCCCCCACGATGTAGAAGACGCCGCCGGCACAGATCAGCACGGTGGCCACCGGGCTGACGGACCAGAAGTCACCCAGGAAGAACAGCGCCATGAGGCCCATGACCACGTACAGCGGCGTGTAGAGCAGGCGTGGGGCCCCGGTCCAGATCACCCGAAACAGAATGAGCAGGATCGCGCACGCCCAGACGCTCCAGAGCAGGACGGACGTCTTGGGCTGATCCAGCAGGGTCAACGCCAAGGGAGTGTAGGTTCCGGCGATAATCAGCGAGATATTCGAGTGATCCAGACGCTTGAAGGTCATGCGGACCCGCCCCTGCCAATACGCCCGGTGATACATGCCGGAAACCCCGAAAAGGATCACGCTGGTTGCGCCGAAGACCGCGCACGCGGCCGAGAGGGCGCCGCCACCGGCGAGGACGATCAGGACGATGCCCGCGGCGAAGGCCACCGGCGCGAAGGACGCGTGAATCCACCCGCGCCACAACGGCTTTTTCTCGAGCACCTCGTGAAAACTTTCGGCGGCGCGGTTGGCGGCCCGTTCTGCCTTGGCCGTGGCCTCTCGGGCCCGGTCGCCCCAGGGGGAGGAACGAAGGGCGCGAGTCTCCGTGGCGCGATCGCCGCGATAGTCTGGGAATTTATCCCCGGGGGAAGCCTGACGGCTTGACGAACTCATGTCCTGATTCTCCTCTTCGAACCTGACGTACAAGAACAAGCCTATTTGCCCGCGCTGTCGGTTTCCTGTGTCGGGGTGGATACGAACGTACCGGCGCCGACGAGCAGGTACGGTTAAGCCACACGAACCCGCTGGAAAGTCCAGTGCGGAGGACTCCCAGCCGCCACGACCCAAAGGACTGCCATGAAGCTTTCAAAGCCTCTGTACAGCGTGTACGAGCGAAACCTCACGGCGTCCATCCCGGTGGACCGGTTGCCGCATCACGTCGGCGTGATGGTCGATGGGAACCGTCGTTGGGCGGCGCTCATGGGGCAGACCACCAAACACGGTCATCAGAAGGGTGCCGAGCGCATCATCGAATTCCTCGGCTGGTGCCGGGAACTGAATATCGGCGTCGTGACCCTCTACATGTTGTCCACCGAGAACCTGAAGCGTCCCGCCTCCGAGCTGGGCGATCTGATCGGCGTGATCCAGGATCTCCTGCACGAACTGGGCGAGAGCCAGATCGCCCGCCTCCAGCCGGTGGGAGCCCTGGACCTCCTGCCGGATGATCTGCCGGAGACCGTCGAGGCCGTCACGGCGCAGACCGCCGACGTCGAGGGTCTCCACGTCAATATTGCCGTCGGATACGGCGGTCGTCAGGAGATCGTGGATGCGGTACGTGAGCTCCTGCGCGACGCGGCGGAGGAAGGCAAGAGCGCTGCCGACGTCGCCGACACGCTGACCTCGGAGGACATCTCGAGCTATCTCTACACTCGGGGCCAGCCGGACCCCGACCTGGTGATCCGCACGTCGGGCGAGCAGAGGCTCTCCGGCTTCATGATGTGGCAGTCGGCCTACAGCGAGTTCTATTTCTGCGAGGCGTTGTGGCCCGATTTTCGTCGGGTCGACTTTCTGCGGGCCTTGCGGGATTTCGCCGGACGGCAGCGTCGCTTCGGTTCCTGAGGTGCCACGGTGTGGGACCTTGCGCGCATGTGGTGGCAGACCGGTCCTTCCGGGCAGGTCGCGGCGAGTCTGGTGGCGCTGGACGCGCTGGCATTTCTCGTCCTCGGGGCGGGCCTCTTCTGGAACGATCTGACCCGTCACCGGTTGCCCCGCCGCCTGTCACGGCCGCTGTATCCGGTGCTCGGCGTCGGGCTCCTGCTGGGAGCCCTGCTGGCCGGGGAGCCGCAACGCGTGGCCTCGGGGCTGTTCGGAGCGTGTCTCGCGTGGGCGGTGCTGGCGGTCTCGCGCCGGCTCAGTCAGGGTTCCGTCGGCCGCGGTGACCTGTTTCTGGCCCCGGTCCTGGGATGGACCTGCGGATTTCTGTCCGTTCTCCACGCGGTCGCGCAGCTGGCCATGACATTTTTCGGCGCGGGGATCTGGGCGACCACTTTGTTGGCCACGGGCCGGGCGCAGAAGAGCACCCACCTGCCCCTGGGACCGTGGCTGTTGGTCGCCACGGTGGCGGCCTGCGTGCTCCTACCGTCCGGGGTCGCCTGAGCCGCCGCGGGTAGGGTGGTTGCAGAAATAAAGCCGAGCCGCCAAGGAGAACCCCCGATGCCAACGCCGGAATTCGTGGTCCAGATTCGTCAGAAGATCGGACACGACCCGCTCTGGATGCCGGGGGTGACCGCGGTGATCCTCGACGACGACCGCCGGATCCTCCTGTGCCGACGCTCGGATAACGGAGCGTGGACGCCCATCACCGGAATCGTGGATCCGGGCGAGGAGCCCGCGGTGACCGCGATCCGCGAGGCGGAAGAGGAAGCCGGCGTCGAAATCCGCGTCGAGGGGCTCGCCTCGGTCAAGGCCTGCCCGCCCCAGACCTTCCCGAACGGGGACCAGGCTCAGTTTCTGGACCTGACCTTTCGGTGCCGGTACGTGGCCGGAGCCGCGCGCGTGAATGACGAAGAATCCACCGACGTGCGCTGGTTCCATCTGGACGACCTGCCGGAGATGAGCGACCGCATGCTCTACCGCATTCGCTCCGCGGTGGAATTCACCGGGGCCGCGGAATTCTCCCTCGACGGACTGGGGGACTGACCGTCCACGGGACCACCGCGCTCAAGGGCCCCGCCTTGACCATCACGACGGATGGCGAAGACGGGGCCCTTGGACAACTCGGGAGGATTACCTCAGCGAGTTGATATTGCGGATATTCGAGCGTGCCATCGAGACGGCCTCACCGGCACCGCGGTTGAAGACGATCTTGGACATCGCGGTCGCGAATCCGAAGACCATGCTGTTGTTGATCTGCGGCGGCACCGACAGGGCCAGGGGATCGGTGATGATCTCGACGACGCTCGGTCCCTTGTGGGCCAGGGCGTCCTCGTAGGCCTTCTTGAGCTTCTTCGGATCGGTCACGCGTTCCGCGTGGAAGCCCATGGCCTTGGCGACGTCCGCGTAGTTGATGTCCGGGACATCCACGCCGTAGTCCTGAAGGCCGTCGACCATCATCTCCATCTTGACCATGCCCAGGGTCGAGTTGTTGAACACCACGATGTTCAGCGGCAACTGGTACATCGCGGCGGTCGCGAGCTCTCCCAGGAGCATCGACAGCCCGCCGTCGCCGGACATCGAGATGACCTGACGATCCGGGTAGGCAACCTGCGCGCCGACGGCCTGGGGCAGCGCGTTGGCCATCGAGCCGTGCAGGTACGAGCCGATCAGCCGGCGCGTTCCCAACGGGTTGATGTAACGGGCGGACCACACGTTGCACATGCCGGTATCGGCGGTGAAGATCGCGTCTTCGTCCGCGACCTGATCCAGGATCGACGCCGCGTATTCCGGGTGGATCGGCTTGTGCTTTTCCACGTTCCGCGTGTACGCGCCGACGGCCTTGTTCATGATCGTGTCGTGGCGCTTGAGCAGCTTGTCGAGGAACTTGCGGTTGGTCTTGCGCTCGAGGAGCGGAAGCACCTTGTGCACGGTTTCCAGGACGCTGCCCTCGATCTGCAGGTCCACATTGGTGCGTCGGCCCATGTGCTCGGGGGCGGTGTCGACCTGGATGGTCTTGGTATCGGGCAGGAACTGGTCGTACGGGAAGTCCGTGCCGAGCATGATCATCAGATCGGCGTCGTGGATGCCCTCGGCGGCCGCGCCGTAACCCAACAGGCCGGTCATGCCGACGTCGAAGGGGTTGTCGTACTGGATGAAGTCCTTGCCACGGAGGGAGTGCCCGATCGGGGCCCCGATCTTCTCGGCGAGCTCGACGATGACGTCGTGGGAGCCCTTCGCGCCGGCACCGACAAACAAGGCAACCTTGTCGGCCGAGTTGATGGCGTTCGCGAATTCCGCGATGGTCTCGTCGTGGGGCACCTTGGGGGAGCGGCGCAATTCGCCGAGCACCGGCGACTTGGCGGTGGCTTCCTCGTCGGCGAGGTCGCCCGGAAGGGTCACGACGGAGACACCGGACTTTCCGACGGCGTAACGGATCGCCGAGGACAGCACGCGCGGGGCCTGGTCGGTCGTGGAGATGAGCTCGTTATAGACCGTGCACTGTTCGTAGAGACGGTCCGGATGGGTCTCCTGGAAATATCCCTGGCCGATCTGGACGCTCGGGATCTGCGAAGCAATCGCCAAGACCGGGGCCTGCGAACGATTGGCGTCGAACAGCCCGTTGATCAGGTGGAGGTTGCCGGGCCCGCAGGAACCCGCGCAGACGGCCAGCTCTCCGGTCAGCTGCGCCTCGGCGCCGGCGGCGAAGGCCGCAGCCTCTTCGTGGCGGACGTGCACCCAGTCGATGCCGCCCTTCTTAGCTCCGCCGGTCGCTCGGACCGCGTCAACGATGGGGTTGAGAGAATCACCGACGATACCGTAAATGCGGTGTACGCCGGCCTCGATCAGTTGTTGGACGATCTGTTCTGCGAGTTTCACAGTTCCTCGATTCCTTATCGATCGGAGCAGGGACGGAAATCCCAAATTCTGGTCATGTCAACCAGTCCTGACGCCATGCTATTCCGCCCCGAGTCCTAAATTGACCGGAATCACTAGGATCGGGGCGGAATAGTGTTCAAAGGAACTGTTTCGGAAACAGACCGGTGGGACCGATCACCGTTGCGTGGAATCTGCCTCACGGGTTCCGGGTCGGGCGTCCACGGGCGAATCCGCGACGTGGCGACCGGCGGGCTTGGGCGAAGGGTCGGCCTCACCGGCCGAGGATGCCCCGCCAGCGTCGGCCGCCGTGGCGTCCTCGGACCGCGGGGGCGCCTCGCTCGAATCCTCGTCCTGCGGGCCGGGCACGACGCTCAGGCCGCCGGTCGGAATCGCGGCGAACTGACCCGTGTGCAGGTTCTGATAGGCCTGCTCGGCGGCGTCGCCGTCGATGGCCTCGCCTCGCGCGACCATGCCGGAGACCGACCGCAGCGGAATTTCCTTGAGGAACAGGGAGAGGATGAAGGCCAGGGCCATGAAGGGGAGCAGGTACCAGAACACCGGTGCCAGGGACTCCGCGTACGCCTTGACGATGCCGTCCTTCAAGAAGTCCGGCATGTCGTTGAGCATCGACGGCGTCAGGGAGGACGCGGCGTCGCCCCCTGCGCCACCGGCCTGGGCGGCCTGCGCGGCCTGCGGCGGCAGCGAGCTAAACAGGTCGGTGAGCTTCTCGGAAAGATGCGAGGTGAACATCGCGCCGAAGATCGCCACGCCCACGGACGAGCCCATCTCACGGAAGTAGTTGTTGGCGCTCGTGGCGGTGCCGAGCTGGGTGAACGGGACGGAGTTCTGCACCACCAGCACGACGACCTGCATGATCAGGCCGAGGCCCACGCCGAAGAAGAACAGCATCGTGCAAATGACCCACACGGCGGTGTCGGCCGACAGCGAGGTCATCCACACCATGACCGCGGCCGTGACGAGGGTTCCCAAGATCGGGTACAGCTTGTATCGGCCGGTCTTGGAGATCAAGTTACCGGAGAGGATCGACGTCAGCATGAGCCCGGCCATCATCGGCAACATCAGCAGTCCCGAGGCCGCGGCCGAGGTTCCCGTGGACATCTGCAGGAACGTCGGGATGAAGGCCAATGCCGCGAACATGCACATACCCAGGAAGAAGCCGATCGCGGTCGCGATGATGAAGATGCGGTTCTTGAACAGCGTCAGCGGAATCACCGGGTCGCTGGCCTTGGCCTCGACGAGGACAAAGACGAACCCGGCCAGCAGCGCGCCGCCGCCCCACAGCCAGGTCTCCAGGGCGTCCCAGCCGTGATCGCTGGAACCACCGAAGTCGGTGAAGAAGATCAGGCAGGTTGTGGTGATGGACAGGAAGATGACGCCCAAAACGTCGATACGGTTCTGGGCCTTGTGCGAGGGCAACTTGAGGAAGACGATCGCCACGATCAGGGCGATGACACCCAGGGGCACGTTGACGTAGAAGCACCACTGCCAGGAGAGGTGATCCACGAAGAAGCCGCCGAGCAGAGGGGCGATCACGGCGGACATGCCGAAGACCGAGCCCATGACGCCCATGTAGCGCCCGCGATCCTTGGCGGGAATGATGTCGCCGATGATCGCCTGCGACAGGATCATCAGGCCACCGCCGCCCAGGCCCTGGACAGCGCGGAAGACCACGAAGAACCAGAAGCTCGTGGACAGCGAGATCACCAACGAGGCACCGGTGAAGATCGTGAGCGCGATGAGGAAAAGATTCCGCCGGCCCAAGGTGTCCCCGAATTTGCCGTAGATCGGCATGACCAGGGTAGAGGCGAGTAGGTACGCGGTGGTCACCCAGGTCTGGTGCTCGACGCCGCCCAGGTCGCCGACGATCGTCGGCATGGCGGTCGAAACGATGGTCTGGTCCATCGATGCGAGGAACATCGCGACCAAGAGGGCGCCGAAAATGGTCCAGATGCGGCGCTTGGTCAGCAGAAACTTGCCATTGGCGTCGGTCAGCTGATCTTTGCGCCGCGACTTCTTGCTCGTCGCGGGGGCCGCGCCGGTCGCGGTCGATTGTGTCACGGTGTCTCCTGTACGTCGTGGTCCGTCGTTCGCGGAGTGGGCCGGAAGGCCATGTCCGCGAGGTCGTCGTAAGTCTGCATGAGTTTTTGGGGGCCGTACTCGAGGGAACCGGAATCCCGGATCCTCTCGAGGTAGATATGTCGTAAGCCCTCGACGGTCTTGAGGGCCAGCATTCGTTGCGCCTCGGTCAGCTGGGGGTGCCGGCGCTGGAGCAACGCTGAGCGATCATGGAAATTCGCGTCCGTCTTCTTGATGACGTAGTCGATGAGCTTGGGATTGTCCTTCAGGAGGTCCCGGACGCGACGCATGCGGGACGGCTGGTATCCGACCAATCGTGACTGCTCGACGTCGGCGTACATCCGAACCATTTCCAACACGACCGAGGATTCGGGAGATGCGTAGACGCCGTCGACGTAGCGCTGGCGGTAAGCATCCGGGAGGTCCTCGGGATCGAAGTCGAAGATCGCGTCTTCTTTGCTGGCGAAGTAGTTGAAAAAGGTGCGTCGAGAAATCTCCGCACGCTCGGCGGCTTCCTCGACGGTGAAGCCGCTGACTCCGCGTTCCTCGGCCAGATCAAGGCAGGCCTCGTGGATGGCTTTACGCGTCTCGAGCCGTTTGCGCTCGCGAAGGCTGTCCACGCAGGACGGCGTCAGAAACATTTCACTATCGGTCACTCAGTGTATTTTTGCACTACGCACCGAAGGGTGCAATTAGTTTGGATGTGACCTTTGACATGAGCAGATACGCAAAAAGCCGCGCCGAAATCGGCGCGGCGAGTTCACGTCAGGAGGTTTAGGCGGCCATCGGAATCGTTGGGAGAGGGGTGGCCGTGGTGAGCAGGGTCGACATTCCCATGGCCATGGTCATGTCGTTGACCTCCGGATCGCTCAGGGAGTAATCCGAGGCGTTCCGATCCTCGCGACGCGGGGTGGTGACGAGTTTAAGGAAGTTCATCGCGTGGTCCTTTCGAGAGCCGGTCATGCCTTGTGCTGCATGACGTCTACGACTCTACGGACCGCGTGATGGCGGGGGATCAGAGGCAGATGGAGACTCGGGCAGAGCCAGCTCTACCTTTCGGCCTTCGCCTTTTCCCGAGGCACGCCAAAGGGCCGACGGCGTCGTGGAATGGTGGGAAGTTCACGACGTCGCCGGCCCTTGGCGCGTGCCGGAGCACCTGGTGTTGAAGCCTAGTGGCTACCGAGCATCTTGGTCACGTCGAGCGCGTCATCGAGCTGTTCCTCGGTGACTTCTCCACGTTCCACGTAACCCAAGGCGATGACCGCTTCGCGAACCGTGGTCTTGTGGGACACGGCGTGCTTGGCGATCTTGGCGGCGGCTTCGTAGCCGATCAGCTTGTTCATGGGGGTGACGGTGGACGGCGAGGCCTCGGCCAGGAAGCGCGCGCGCTCCTCGTTGGCTTCGAGGCCGGAGACCATCTTCTCGGCCATGACCCGCGTGGAGTTGGACAGCAGACGGATCGACTCGAGCAGGTTCGCGGCCATGACGGGGATGCCCACGTTCAGCTCGAAGGCGCCGTTGGTCGAGGACAGCGCGACGGCCGTGTCGTTGCCGATGACCTGCGCGGCCACCTGGATGACGGCCTCGCAGATCACGGGGTTGACCTTGCCCGGCATGATCGAGGACCCGGGCTGCAGATCGGGGATGCGCAGCTCGCCGAGGCCCGTGTTGGGGCCCGAACCCATCCAGCGGATGTCGTTGCAGATCTTCATGAGCGAGTAGGCGATGCCGCGGAGCTGGCCGGAGGCTTCGACCAGGCCGTCACGGTTGGCCTGCGCCTCGAAGTGGTTGCGCGCCTCGGTGATGGGCAGTCCGGTCTCTTCGGCGAGCAACTCGATGACCCGGGCCGAGAAGCCGTCGGGCGTGTTGATTCCGGTGCCGACCGCGGTGCCGCCGAGGGGGACCTCCGCGACGCGGGGGAGCGCGGCGTCGATGCGTTCGATGCCGTAACGGACCTGCGCGGCGTATCCGGAAAATTCCTGGCCGAGGGTCACGGGGGTCGCATCCATCAGGTGGGTGCGGCCGGACTTCACCACGGAGGCGAAGTCGGAGGACTTCTTCTCGAGGGCGGTGGCCAGGGTGTCCAGGGCCGGCTTGAGATCGTTGATCAGCGCGCCGGTGACGGCCACGTGCACCGAGGTCGGGAAGACGTCGTTGGAGGATTGTGACGCGTTGACGTGATCGTTCGGGTGAACCTCGATGCCCTTGGACTCGAGGGAGCGGCTCGCCAGCGTGGCGAGAACCTCGTTGGTGTTCATGTTCGAGGAGGTTCCGGAACCGGTCTGGAAGACGTCGATCGGGAACTCTCCGTCGTGCCGGTGCGCGATGACCTCGTCCGCGGCGTTGCGGATGGCCTCCGCCCGGTCGGCGTCGAGGACGCCGAGCTCGAGATTCGCCTGGGCCGCGGCCTTCTTGACGCGGGCCAGGGCGGCGATGTGGGCCGACTCGAGGGTCTTGCCGGAGATCGGGAAGTTTTCGACGGCGCGCTGGGTCTGGGCGCGGTACAGGGCTTCGGCCGGGACGCGGACCTCGCCCATCGTGTCGTGTTCAATGCGGAATTCTGTATTTTCAGCCATGCCGCCAGTTTAGGCCGATCAGCGTCCCGTTTGCGTCTTAGGCGTCCAAGTCGTGTGACGAGAAGACCAGTTCGGCCTTCCCCTCGCGCAGGTGGTAGAACATTCCGACCACGGCCGTGCTTCCGTCGGCCACGGCGCCGGAGATGATCTTGGACTGGTCGATCATGCGTTCGGCGGTCTGGCGGGTGTTCGTGCGAACCATGTCGTTGACGGTCGCCTCCCCGGCCTCGGAATTGCGCTCGGTTTCGATGACGGCCGGCATGATCTCCTCGACGAGGTTCCGCACGAAACCGGGAGGCATGGATCCGGACTCGTAGGACTGCTTGGCCGCGGTCACGGCTCCGCAGGAGTCGTGGCCGAGGACCACGATCAGGGGGACGTTCAGATCCGTGATGCTGTACTCGAGGGAACCCATCGCCGCGTTTCCGAGCACCTGCCCCGCCGTGCGGACCACAAAGGTATCCCCGAGGCCCAGGTCAAAAATGATCTCGGCGGCCAACCGTGAGTCGGCGCAACCGAAGATGACCGCAAAGGGGTTTTGGCCGCCCGTGAGCGATTCGCGTCGGGCCGCATCCTGATTCGGGTGGTCCGTCTTGCCCGCGACGAAACGGGCGTTTCCGTCGGTCAGGCGCTGCCACGCTTGCTGGGGTGTGAGTTGCTGGGGTGCATCCGACATGGAGGAAACTTTCGACGTGGGGGACAAAGGCGGTCTCCGGTCTGTCGGAGCGCCCAGTTCTTCGATGGTAGGCCAGGCTAGCCCTGGTCCGTGGACGGGGTGGTCGAGGAGGCCTGGGGTTGCGGGCCTTCCTTGACGGATGTGACGCAATGTTCCGCCACGGTCGAAAACTCGTCCTTGGTTCCGTCGCCGGAGAGCACGATCGTGGTGCCCTGAATATTCGCGACGTACGAGGTGCCGCCGGAATCGTCCTTCTTGCCGGGCTTGACGTGCGTCTCCCAATCGACCCCGCCGATCTGGGTGTGGCCCGTTGCCGGTGAGCCGTTGGTCTTCTGCGCGGTCCAGGTCGGGTTGGCCTTATTGGTCTGCGAAATGGTGATAAACCCCTGTGAGGGGGTCACGAAACCGGTTTCCCAGAATGGGACTCCGTCGGCCGCCCCGGAATTCCACCGCGCAAAATTCGCGTGCCACGGCTCATCGAGCTGAGGGGCGGCGACCGTATAACCCGCGGCCTCGCTCGCCTCCTGCGCGGTCTTGGTGAGGTCGACCTCGGGGCGATACGACTCGTTGTCCGGGCGTGGCACCAGCCAGAGGAACGGGAGCAGGATCAACAACAGCGCGATCATCGAGAAAACCATCGCGCGCAGGGGAGTGTTGAGCCTTTTGGCCTGTGACTCCGTCAGCTGCGGCGTGATCGGGGTGTCATCCCCGGCGGCAGGCTCGGTCGGGTCAGTGGCGCTACCGTCGCGCGGCTCGGGAGGTTCAGGGCTGGATTGGCTCACGTGGCCATTGTGCCGCAGGGTCCAGTGCGGTCCAAGCTGACGGGGCCGCGCCCAGGGATCTCTCACGCAATATTGTGCCCAGGATCATCGATTGGTCCGAGATACGGGCATGTCACATGAAACGGAGACGGGCCTGGCCCGCGCGGGGGAAGTAAGCTGAAGGGGCAACCCCGGTGGCAACGCGCTCCAGGGAGACCACGCGGTGGGCGACGACTACACGCTCATCGTGGATGACAACTTCGAAGGCGAGGAACTCTGTGTCGGAAGTCAGCGAACAGAATAATCAGGCCGATCGCAACCTTGCGCTCGAACTGGTTCGAGTGACGGAGGCCGCGGCGATTGCCGGCGGCAACTGGGTAGGTGCCGGAGACAAGAATTCGGCCGACGGCGCGGCAGTGGATGCGATGCGCAAGATGCTCTCCACGGTTCACTTCAACGGAACCGTGGTCATCGGCGAAGGCGAGAAAGACGAAGCCCCGATGCTCTTCAACGGTGAGGAGCTGGGAGACGGCGACGGCCCCGCGCTCGACGTCGCGGTGGACCCCGTGGACGGCACGCGCCTCACGGCCCTGGGCATGAACAACGCCCTGTCGGTGATCGCCGTGGCTGATGGCGGGTCGATGTTCGATCCGTCCGCCGTGTTCTACATGGAAAAGCTCGTCACGGGCCCCGAGGCCGCCGACCTGGTGGACCTGCGGCTGCCGGTCAAGCAGAACCTCCACCTGGTGGCCAAGGCCAAGCGAAAGCGCATCAACCAGCTCACGGTGTGCATCCTGGATCGCCCCCGGCACGCGAAGCTGGTCGAGGAGATTCGGGCCACCGGCGCACGCACCCGGATGATCCTGGACGGCGACGTCGCCGGCGCGATCGCCGCGTGCCGCCAGGGCACGGGCGTGGACGTCATGATCGGCACGGGCGGAACCCCCGAGGGCATCGTCGCGGCGTGCGCGATCAAGGCGACCGGTGGCGTGATCCAGGGTCGCCTGGCCCCCAAGGACGACGAGGAAAAGCAGAAAGCCCTCGACGCCGGCCACGATCTGGACGCCGTGCTGACCACCGACGAGCTCGTGACCAGCGATAACTGCTTCTTCGCCGCGACCGGGGTCACCGACGGGGACCTGCTGCGCGGCGTGCGCTATTCGGGCCCGACCATCACCACGCAATCGATCGTGATGCGGTCGAAGTCCGGCACCGTCCGCATGGTCGAGGCCGAGCACGTGGCGTCCAAATGGGATAAGTACCAGCGCTGAGCGTCTCCTGAGGCCCGCAACGGCCCGGGAGTGCGGTGTACCACGCTGTACTGACGGGCCGTTGCCGGTAATGTCTGGTGCTCGGCGGCGTCATCATTGTCGATCTCGATGGCGCGGCCGAGGAGAGACTGCATAGGGGGATGTTGTGGCTCGAGGCTCTGGGAGCGGATTGTCCGCAAAGGACGACTACCGCCGTCTACGAGTAGTTTTCCGACTGGTTCCGTGGCGCATGCGCTCGCGCATCGTGGCCATGTTCATCACCGCCTTCGCGGCGTCCGTGCTCGACATGGTCGCCGTGGCGGCGATGTTACCGCTGACCCAGGTCATCGCTGCCGGTGACCAGCTGCCGGGCATCATTACCCGGTTCGTCGTTCCGGTCCTGGGAACGGAAGACCGCAAGACCATCCTCTTCGTGCTGGCCCTCGGCGTGGGCCTGGCCTTCCTCATCAAAAATGGCGCCATCATCCTGATCCGCCGCTGGATCATTCGCGAGATCGAATACGCCCGCGCGGCCACCGAGGCGGAAGTCCTCGAGCGATATCTGGCCGCCCCGTACGCGCGCCACCGGCAGCGGTCCAAGGCCGGGATGCTCCAGATTCTGACCCGGGGCATCGCGCAGGTCTTCGAACAGGTTCTGCTGGGCTACATCACGATCGCCGTGGACGGCATCACGATTGTGCTCATCATCGCGACCATCACCGTGATGTCGCCGGTGGCCGCCGCGGCCGCGGTCATCATTTTTGGGGGCGCCGCGTACCTGCTGGCGCGGGTGGTCAAGCCGTATTCCCTGAAACACGCACACTCCGCCTACCTCCGGGATATGGAGGCCTTCGGGTACCTCAACCCGGCGATCGAGGGGTTCCGGGAATCGCGGATCTTCCAGCGCGAGCAGTACTTCGCGGATGCCTTCCGGAAAAATCGGCTCGAGTACGCCGGCTACCAAAGCTTCCTGCGCATCATGGGCGAGCTGCCCAAATACCTCTTGGAGATCGTCATGATCTTCGGGATCCTCGTGGTCGCGATCCTGCTCTTCAGCGTCAAGGATCAGGCCACCGCCTTCGGCCTCCTGGCCGTCTTCGCCGCGGCCGCGATGCGCGTCGTACCCGCCCTCAACCGCGTGGTGGCCACGCTGAACCAGGTCAGGTCGGGCGGCCCGTCGTTGAAGGAGGTCGCCGCGGATATCGAGGAGCTCGCTGCCGACCAGGCGAGCAGCCGGTCGAGGGACGAGACGATCCTGGAGTTCCCGGACACGGAGATTCAGGTGCGGGATCTGTGCTTCGCCTACCCGGACTCGTCGCGACCGGTGCTGGAGCACGTGAGCGTGACCATTCCCCGGGGGCACACCGTGGCCCTGGTCGGTGGGTCGGGCGCCGGGAAGACGACCTTCGCGGATATTCTGGCGGGCCTGTACGAGCCAAGCTCGGGGACGGTCAGCGCCGGCGGCATCGATATCTCGACCCATCCTCGATCCTGGTTGCGGCACGTCGCCATGGTCTCCCAGAAGGTCTATCTGTGGGACGCCAGCGTGCGCGACCTGATCACCTTCGGCGAGCCCCACGATCAGATCGACGAGGCCTGGCTCGACGAGGTCGTGCGACGAGCCCGGCTCGACTCGCTCTTGAAGGATCTGCCGGACGGGCTCGACTCGATGGTCGGAGACGCCGGCGCACGGCTCTCAGGAGGGCAAACGCAACGGATCGGCATTGCCCGGGCCCTGTACCGCAAGCCGCGAGTGCTGATCCTGGACGAGGCCACGAGCGCCCTCGACAACGAGACCGAGCACGAGATCACCGAAACGATCGACGCCTTGCGCGGGCAGATGACCGTCATCGTGATCGCCCACCGGCTCTCCACCGTGAAGAACGCGGACGAGATCCTCTTCTTCGCCGGCGGACGCCTTCAGGGACGCGGCACGATGACGCAGCTCAAGGAAACGCAACCGGAATTCGCCCGGTTGGTTGCCCTCGGCGATCTGGGCGTGTGAGGCTCCCGCGGGAGGTCAGCGCTTAGCCACGGACCGTACCGAGGAGACGGCCCGCGATCCCAGCTTCTTGAGGCGGGGGAGGCCCTTCTCGCGCAGGGCGTAGGCGGCGCGGAAGGCCCGATACGCGGCAAGGCTGACCGGCAGGTCCCAGGTGCCCGGGGTGGTCACCGCGTAGCCGCCGAAGGACTTCTTGAACCCGGTGAATCCGGCCCACGGATGATTCGGCTCACCCTCGGGCGCGATGCCGAACATGTCGAAGCGCTGAAGGCCCTTGGCCTTGGCATCGAGCATCATGGTCGACACCAGGGGGTTATTGGCGCTCAGCCGACGGTGCTCGTAGGACATCGAGGCGTGCGCGTAGGTGCGCGTGTCCTCGGAGTCGTAGACCATGGCCGCGCCAATCGGTTCGCCCTCCACACGGATCAGATACACCGAGGCGGCGCCCAACGGGAACAGCGACTTGGCGGCCTGGGTGAGGTAGTCGTCCTGTTGCCGGTTGAAACCGACGCGCTCGGCGGTCTGATTCAGGTAGGTGAGCAGGACCGACACATCGGCGGGGTCGTGAGACTCCTCGAAGGTCACGGCCTTCTTGTGGATATTTCGGTGCAGATTCCGGTTGGTCGACTTCATGCCCTTCAGGATGGCGTCTTCATCCTGGGTCAGGTCCACCATCCAGGTGTGGCTGGGCTGGATCTGACGCGGGGAGAAATACATCCCGCGGCTCGTGAGATCCTCAACGGGATCCGAGCCCACCGGGAACATGGTGTCTTCGGTCGGTTCGACGCGAACGAAGAGGCACTTCTTGCTGGCCGCCAGCCGCCGCAGGTCGTCCAGGGCCTGGGTGAAGGCCTGGGGAGACTCGGCGATGGGGCCGTACGGGCAGTACAGGTAGCGACCGGCGCGGCCACCCTCCAGGATCGCAAGGTAGGAATAACCGTCTCCGGTCTTCTGAAAAACCTCGTGTCCCAGATCGCGCTGAAAAGTGGCCCATGCGTCTGACTGCAGAATCGTGCTCATTCTTTTCATCCTATGGCTTTAGGGGACCGAACAGGTTCCGTTCTCCGTGAGCTCCGCCGCCAGCTGGACGTCGACGGTGCTCGAGGCGCCGTGCGTCGAGGACTGCTGGGCGGTGGTCACGCCGAGCGGCTGGAGCAGGGACATGGGGGAGACCGCCGAGACGGGCGCGACGCCGGTCCCGGAGCCCGCCGCCTGAGGGCTGCTGCCGTCATTCGTGTCGGGGGTCTTGCCGTCCTTCGAGTCCTGAATGACCTTCGCCACGGAGGAGTGGAACTGATCGAAGTCGGGATAGGTCGGGAAGGTGTCCGGGAAATAGGGCGGGGCCATGCCGTACTGGATCAGCGAGTGGTCTTTGGACTGGATGCCCAAGTCGACAAACGTCGAGAGCTGTTTCTCGGGAATGTCGGTTTCGATGATCTTCTGCCCGGCGTTCGAGATGTCTTGGAACCGGGTCAGGACCGTCGCGGGATCCAGCTGCTTGAGCATGGCCGATTGCACGCAGCGCTGGCGTGCCTCGCGGTCGTAGTCGGATGCGCCTTCGCGGGAGCGTCCGTACCAGAGCGCGTGGAAACCATCCAGGTGCTGTCTGCCGGGCTCGATGTATCCGTCGATGGGGTTCGGTGCGCCGGTGATCTCATCGTGGCCGCCGCCGATCGGAACGCGGCCGCCCACGTTGATGTCGATCCCGCCCATCGAATCGATGAGGTTGGCGAACCCGTCCATATCGACCAGGACGTACGCCTGGATCGGCAGCCCGGTGATGCCCTCGGCGGCGTCCTTCATGGCCTCGGCGCCGGGATCGGAGGCATTGGGGTAGAGGTCTTTGTGATTATTCGCCACGTCGGGATAGAGCGCGTTGAGGATGCACTCGTCGCCGCAGTTGTAGCCGTCCGGGTAGATCTTCCACAGCGGGGAGTCCTTGGAGAACTGGGCGTTCTGCGTATTGCGCGGCAGCGAGATCGTCACGGCCTGCCCGGTCTTGGCGTCCACGCTGAAGACGGTCATCGAGTCCGGGCGCCGGCCCACGCGGTCGCTCCCGGCGTCGCCTCCCATGAGGAGGAAGTTATACCGACCATCGACCGGCTTGACCTTGTCACCCGAGGCGAAGATGTTGCTGACGGCCCCGCGACCGACCCCCACGAGGTATGCGGTATAGCCCACGCCGCCGGCGGTCACGAACAGTAGCACCACGAAGCCAATGATGACGGCCGGGCGCATGCCTTTGGCCAGGAGCACCGGCCGAATGAGCCGAAGGGTATCGACGAAGAGCAAGGCCCAGAACAACGCCAGGGCGATCAGCACGATCACCAGGACCAGGGACATGAACGATCCGGTGACCAGATCGATGACCCACGCCCGGTGAATCAGGTAAACCAGGAACAGCAGGATGATCAGGGCCCACACGCTGAGGGTCACGGTCAGGCCGATGCGGCCCAACCGCCGGTGGCCGGCCACCAGCTGCGCTGACCCCGGGATCAGGGTGGTCAGCAACAACAGCAGCCAGGCCCGTTTGGTGCGCGTGACAGCCCCACCCGAGCGCGGATTCCTGAGCGGATCCGTCAAGCGGGTGCTGCCGACGCTCTCGTCCAGGCCTCGGGCGGCCTCGATCTTGTCGGAGTGGTCCTGGTTACTGGAGGAAGTAGTCATGATCGAGGTCGATCCTACCGTCTGACATGCGCAAATACCCCGATATCGGGTCAAGGCGCGAGGGGAAGTGTGCCGGGTGTCGAATTACGGGGCGTAGGCCGCGGCGGGGCCGTCACCGCGGTCCTCGTCCTCCGGCGCCTTGGGTGCGGCGGCCGGGCGATCTTCCTCCGCGGGGTCCCGGCGCGCGGCGACCTTGGCGCTCAGCGCGAGTCCCTTATTGCGGGCAGTCTCCGAGAGGTTTGCCGCGAATTCCCCGAGTTCGCCGCGGATCTCCTGGCCCTCACGCGTGGCGGCGGAGCCGAGAATCCGGGCGGCCAGGAGGCCGGCGTTCTTCGCGCCATTGATCGAGACCGTGGCCACCGGCACGCCCGCGGGCATCTGAACGATGGACAGCAGGGAATCCATGCCGTCGAGGGTCTTGAGCTGAACCGGGACGCCGATCACGGGCAACACGGTCACGGAGGCCAACATGCCCGGCAAATGCGCCGCGCCGCCCGCGCCCGCGATGATCACCCGGAGACCGCGTTGCTCGGCCGATTTGCCGTACGCGATCATTTCCTCGGGCATCCGGTGTGCCGAGACCACCTTGGCCTCGTACGCAATTCCGAAGTCCTCGAGGACGTCGGCGGCTGCCTCCAGGGTTGGCCAGTCCGAATCGGACCCCATGACGAGGCCGACGAGAGGGGTTTCCTGCGTGGGGCTCATGTGTGCTCCTTCGTGGTGCTGGTGACCGGGTCGGATGCCCGGCCGGGCTGGAGGGTGGGCGCTAATCCCACTCCCGGGTCGGGTAGTCGCGGATTCCCTCGGCGGCCCCGCGCGCAATCCGGCGGAGCGATTCCACCTCGTCGTGGGAACCGGTGACGTTGACGTGGCCGACCTTCCGGCCTTCGCGCACGGACTTACCGTAGGTGTGGATCTTGGCCCGCGGGAATTCGGCCATCACACTGGGATAGGCCGCAAAGAGATTCGGGTTGCTTCCGCCTAAGAAATTCTTCATCACGCTGACCGGAGCCACGCGATCCGTCGACCCGAGGGGAAGATCCAGGACCGCCCGGAGATGCTGCTCGAACTGGCTCGTGACCGACCCGTCTTGGGTCCAGTGCCCGGAGTTGTGGGGGCGCATCGCGAGCTCGTTGACCAGGAACCCGGGGCCGCGTCCGGGGGTCTCAAACAGCTCGGCCGCCATCACGCCCGTGACGTCGAGTTCCTCGGCGATGCGCCGGGCCGCGTCGCTCGCGGCCTTCGCGGTCTCCTCGGGAAGGCCCGGCGCGGGAACGATGACCTCGTCGCACACCGAGTTGACCTGAATCGACTCCGCGACCTCCCACGCGGCGATTTGGCCGCTGGGCCGGCGGGCCACCAGCGCGGAGAGCTCGCGGGAGAATTCGACCTTCTCCTCCGCCAGGAGGGCCCCGTCGGTCCATCCCGCGTCCTGGGCCCGTCGGAACCAGTCGGCCACGTCGGCCGAGTCGACCTCGTGGGCTTCGACGAGCATGACGCCCTTGCCGTCGTATCCGCCGCGCGGGGTCTTGAGGACCACCGGCCAGCCTGCCTCCTCGCCGAAGGAGTGTAGCTCTGCGGGGGAGGAGACCGCCGCCCAGCGGGGGTTGGGCAATCCGAGGCGATCCACGGCCCGGCGCATCGCGATCTTGTCCTGGGCATGGATCAACGCGCCGGGGCCGGGATGCACGGCTACGCCGTCGGTCAAGAGCGCCCGAAGGTGTTCGGTGGGCACGTGCTCGTGGTCGAAGGTCACCACATCGACGCCGCGGGAGAATTCGCGAAGGGCCGTCAGATCCGTGTAGTCGCCCACGGGGGAATGGGGAACGACGGCCGCGGCGCATACCTCGGGGGATTCGGCGAGGACGCGGAGCTCGATTCCTAGCTCGCTGGCAACGGGCGCCATCATGCGGGCGAGCTGGCCGCCCCCGATGACGCCGACAATGGGTCCGGTACTGGGAAAATTCACGCTTCCAGGCTACCTGCTGAGGGTGCTCTGGGTGACGGATGCGTCATTTTCCTGCGCAGGATTTCTTCCCGTCCCGGGTAGACTCACCGTGAGCATTGGGCCTCCGCACGAGGTGCGGACCCCATCATCGCGGCCAGTCGCCCGGAAAATCTCGCGCACCGTGCGGCCGGTTGCGGCCTTCCTGCCCCCAATCACGTGGAGTCTGAGTGTCGACCATTGCTGAGAAAGTCCATGGACTGTGGAACCTCTTCCTGAAAGAGGTCCTGAAGTTTGGGATCGTCGGCGCCCTGGCCTTCGTCGTCAATGCCGGTGTCACGCTTCTGCTGATGAACACCGTGTTCGAGGCAGAAGGGCACGTGAAGGCGAAGTTCATCGCCGGCATCGTGGCGACGATCTTTTCGTGGATCGTCAATCGCCTGTGGACCTTCCGCGACAAGCGGCAGCAGAACAAGCTGCGGGAAGCCGTCCAATTTGCCGTGGTCAACCTCATCGGCATCGGCGTGGAATCCGGGTGCGTGCTCTTCACCTTCTACGTCTTGGGCATGACCTCGAAGGAAGCCTCTTTCATCTCCGGAACGATCATCGGCACGATCCTGGGCACCATCGTCCGGTATTTCGCCTACCGGTTCTGGGTCTACGGGGACGAATCCAAGACCAAATCGGCGGTCTCCGAGGAGGACATGACGCGGGAGGAACGCGTCGGCCGCTTCGTGGCCGAAGCCACCGAAATCGTCACCGGCTCGATGGACGCGCGCGAGATCGCGCGGCACTCAAAACCCTCGAGTCAGGGCCCCCGCGACGCCGATCGGCCGGAGTCCTAGCCCCGCCTGTCGCGCGGCGTGCGGGAGGCGATCACGGCGCCGTGAGGCTGCGCGTGGCCCGCTCATCGCGGCAGATCGAGGCCGCGCGGTCTTCCTCGGAGGCGACCGACGGATCCAGGAGGACGACGGCCCGCCCGGTCGCCAGGATGCCGCAACACCAGGCGAGAAACTCCAGGTTGAGGTGCCCGGCCGGGACGACCACCTGAACCGCCTGTTCCTCGAGATCGCCCAGTTCCTCGGCCCACGAGGCGGCCCGATCGAGCCATTGCCTGACCGTGGTCTCGCCGCCTGCAGAACCATCGGCGGGTGCGTTGAGCACGTGATCCGAGGCGACGGCGTCGATCGGGTCGAAGACGTCACCGAAGGACCTGATCTCGGCGCAATAGTCGAGCGAGCCGTCCGGCAAGTTCTCGGACGGGCCGTCGTAGGACATCGCGAGGGATCCGCGGCCCATGAAGACGGCGATGTCGGCGGCGTCGGCCGCCGGGTCGTGGTCAAAGCCCAGCCAGAACGCGGGGGCCTCGTCGGCGGTTACGGTGCACCCCGCCCGAAGCGCGCCGAGGGTTGCCGCGATGCTACGCCAGTGCGCCGTCGCGTGGACGGCGATCGAGTCGCCGTGGACCGCGTCGAGTTCGTCGACGAAGAGGTTCGCCGATTTCGCGATCCAGTTTTCCAGGACCTTGCCCGAGAGCTCGATGCGCTCGCCCCCGACGCCGTACCAAATGATGGCGGGCCGCGGCGATGCCGACAGCGCGCGGGAGAAGGTTTCCAGATTGGCCCAAGACGAGGGCGTGGCGAAATGGCTCATGGGTTCGAGTCTATCTGCGGATGAGACGTGCGAGACACGCCGGAAATGTAGCGGTTCGGCGTGGTTGCTTGACATTTGAATCAAATTCGAGCTTGACGCGACGTGATTACACCGATGTAATTATGAGTGGAATTTTCCACGAACCGGCGCGCATCTTGGGGGCGCAAGGAAAGGACGAGCATGGGCGAAGCAGTGCGGAACCGAAGCACATCACCCGCTTCCGAGGGGAGGATGGGCCTTCGCCAAACCGTTCCGGCCGACTGGTACGTCGATCCCGCGGAGACGCAGGGCGACCACCGTGAATCGACCGACAGCCTGGAAGATCAGGCCACCGCTTTTCTCGCTCTTGCCGACGATACCCCCAAACAAACCGCCGCGCCCACCGAGGCGGAAGACCAGCGCGTGGATCTCTTTTCGTCGGATCCCGACGTCTTGAAGATGTGGCAGGCGGCCGCGGGGCAGTACGGAACGGACGACGAAGAAGGCGAGCTTGCCTGGCAGGCCGACGCGCTGTGCGCCCAGACCGATCCCGAGGCCTTCTTCCCGGAAAAGGGCGGATCCACCCGGGACGCCAAGCGCGTCTGCTCGGAGTGTCCCGTGAGCCAGGCGTGCCTGGACTACGCACTGGCCAAGGACGAGCGCTTCGGAATTTGGGGCGGCCTGTCCGAGCGTGAACGTCGTCGCCTCCGCAGGCGTGCCAGCTGAAGGACGCTAACCTGACTCACAGCTGAGCGGGGTAGCATTTGGATTCCCATGATTGAGAACATTCGCATGTGCTCGCGCATGATGTGTCAGCGCGAGGCAACTTACACCTTGACGTACGCGTACTCCGAGTCCACCGTGGTGATCGGGCCCTTGGCGACTCGCGTGGAACCTCATGCCTATGACATGTGTTCTGCGCACGCCGCCCGGCTGACCGCACCGCGTGGATGGGATATTGTGCGGTTGGACATGGATGACTCGCATCCGTCACCCCAGGGTGACGACGCCGATCCGTCGGCGAATCTGTCCACGGAAGAGAGCAAGCCGGATATGCCGGACAACGTGAGGACTCTCCACTTTATGCGCGGGCCAGGCTCGCGCGCTTAGACTACGTCGGATGGTCGTGCTAGGGAACACGATCTTCCGTGATGCCGCACATCGGAAGGAAACCTTAGCTTTGGCCGAACCCACCTCGAACCACCGCGAGCATCGAGCTCAGGGGCGTATCGGAAGTCTTTCCGATCCCGATAACGCCCGCCCCCTCCTGAGCCGGCGCAAGGCCGTCGCCGGGGGCGCCCTGGGGCTCTTCAGCGCCGCGATCCTTTCGGCGTGCTCCAATAATTCCGGGGGCTCCCCGGGGGCCTCCGGGAGCAGCTCGTCGGGCGCGTCATCGGCCGCTGCCCCGGTCTTCGAGCCAGAGGTCACGGTCGTTCCCGCCGCCGATGCGCAGGAGATTAACCCGGTGGCCCCGGTGACCGTCAGCACGAAGCAGGGCAAGATCGAGAAGGTCACCGTTGACGGTGGCAAGGAGCCTGTGCAGGGCAAGGTCTCACCGGACGGGCTGACCTGGACCTCCGAAGGCCCCTTGGACTTCGATACCCAGTACACCGTCAACTACTCGGTGAGCAACGGTAAGGCCTCGAAGGACGGGCAGAGCGGCTTCACGACCGTCGTCGCGGCCAATGAGGCGGACGCCAAGATCAACGTCGCCGACGGCAAGACCTACGGCACCGGCCAGATCATCGAGATCAACTTCTCCGAGCCCGTGACCAACCGGGCCGAGATCGAAAAGGCCATCACCGTGACGGGCGGCGGCATGGGCCCCGGACGTTTCCGCTGGTACAAAGACACGATGGTTCGCTACCGCCCCGAGGACCTGTGGGCGCCGAACTCCGAGATCACGATCAACGCCGACCTGCTGGGCAAAGACCTCGGCGGCGGTCAGATCGGCAACCAGAACTACCAGGTCACCTTCAAGACCGGTGACAAGCACTACGCCTACGTGGACAACAACACGAAGACGATGACCATGTACGTCAACGACAAGAAGGTGCGCGAGGCCTTGGTGACCCTGGGCGACCCGGAGTGGCCCTCGGTCACCGGCAAGCTCGTCATCATGGAGCAGGCCAAGAAGTACAAGTTTGACGCGAGCACCCTGGGCATCAAGAAGGGCGATCCGCACTGGTACGAAACCTTTGAAGCGACCAACACCAACCGGCTGACCAGTAGCGGAGCCTTCGTTCACCAGGCGGAGCCCTCCGCGTATGCCTACGTGGGCGTCGCGAATATCTCGCACGGTTGCATCGGTCTGTTGCCCGACGACGCGGAATTCTTCTTCGACACCTTCATGGTCGGCGACGTGGTCCAAACCGAAAACACCGGCTACGGCCAGGCGGACCCGGATAACGGGTATGGTGACTGGAATATCCCGTGGGAGCACTACACGGATACCAGCTGGAAGGGTAACTGGTAGACGTCTTCCGGTGCGCCACGGCGCCCCCAGTGATGGGGGAGTCGTGGCTTCCCGCGTATCAGCGTCACCGCATTTCTAGTGAGGAGAAGCATGCCCGCCCCATCACGACCCGATGAACCCGAGGCCCCTTGGGCGGAGACTCCTCGACCGGAATGGGATAACCTGCTCCCGGCGGTGGCCCCGGAGACGGTGGATACCGGCACCACCGGGGCAACGGGTCGTGCCGGACTCCGCCGCCCCGAAACGACGGCACGCACCGCCTCGGCGCACGACGCATCGTCTGCGGCGTCGACCGGCGATGGCTCGCGGGCCTCAGGCGGTGGCACCTCGGCAGTTGCCGTCGCGGGCGAGGAGCGTGCCGACCCCGGCAATCTCCAGGCCGACGCGCAGGCCGAGGACGGCCGACGAGGGGGCGCGGGCCGAGGCTCCCGGGCGGCGGCCCGGGACGAGGCGATCGAGGACCGCCCCAGAGCCCTCGGCCTTCGGCGGGCCGTGATCACCATCGCCGTCCCCCTGGCCACGCTCATGCTGGCCATCCGGCTCGTGGCGACCCCGGCTTTTCTCTGGCTCGAATATCACCGCCCCGGCTTCCCCGAGGATGCCTACGGATTCTCGACCGATGACCGCATGACCTTCGGCTCCTACGGGCTGAACTACATCCTGAATTTCGCGCCGTCGCGCTTCCTGAGCGACGTCGTCACCCCGCACGGACAGACGGTGTTCTTGCCGGCAGAGGTGGGCCACATGACCGACGTCAAGCACGTGATGCTGTGGTCGCTGGTGGGAATCACCGCGTTGGCCCTGGTCGCTCTTCTGTGCATGACCGGGTTGCGGCGTCGGGCCCCGGGCGCGATCCGGAAGAGCTTATTCCTGGGCGCGTGGCTCACGCTCATTCTGCTGGTCGTCCTGGGGGTCCTCGCGGCCGTCGGCTGGGAATCCTTCTTCACGACGTTCCACGAAATCTTCTTCTCCGGTGGCAACTGGGCCTTCCGCGAATCCGACAGCCTGATCCGGCTCTTCCCGGAGCAGTTCTGGGTGGATTCGGCGGTCGTGATCGCCGCGGTGAGCATCATCGTCAGCGCCGTGATCCTGGCGATCACCTGGCCCACCAAGGCACGCCGTCAGCGGACCCTCCAGCGGATCCACGAGCGTCAGGGAGCCCGCGAGCGGCTCAGCCACTGAGGCCGCGGCCCGCAACAGCGCGGGTCACGATGAGCGTGCGGTGTCGTCCACCCAGCGGTGGAGCGCGGGGAGCAGCTCGCCGATCGCGTCCTGAATCTCCGTGACGGCCCGGCGGGCGGCTTCGTTTCCCTTGCGAAAGGGATCGGCGATGCCGTCCTCGGGCTGCCCGGCCGCGGCATGCGACCGCAGCCACACCGCCGGATCGGTCATTCCCGAGACCGGCGCGTGGGCGGCGGAAAGGTTGCGGGCGGCGTGCTTGAGCAAGAATGTTTTGCCGACCGCCGCCGGCCATTCGTCGAGGATCCACTGACGGTGGTGTCCCTCCATGGCGAGCACGATGTCCGCGTGGCGGATCATCTCCCCGGTCAGTTGCTGGGCCCGATGCTCGCCGAACGGCACGCCCCGCTCGCGCAGTTCGGCGCCCACCTCCTCGGCGACCGGAGAGCCCACGACCGCCGCTGTTCCGGCGCTCGCGAAGACCAGGCGCGAATCCTCCGGGCTCCGCTGGCGGGCCAGCAGCTCGGCGGAGGCCGAGCGGGCGATATTGCCGGTGCAGACGAACAGAGTGGCGTAGGGCGCCGGACCCGCCGCGTGTGCAGCGGGCCCGGAATTCGTGGGGCTGTTCACGGAAGACTCCTCCGAGGTGCGAGGTGAGGTGGTCGTGGGCGGATCAGATCCAGGCGTTGAACCACATCCGCCACCGCCAGTGATCGTAGGGGATGGTCTGGCCCGTCCAAATCGGCCAGAAGAAATTGCTGATCAGCAGCGCGGCGATGAGGAATGTGCCGACGACGATGAGCCCGAGGCGTCGTCGGCGCACGGTGTCTCCGGGCCTGCCGAGGCCAAGCCCCAGGACCGCCGTGAGCCCGAGAATCAGCCACGGCAGGAACGACAGGGCGTAGAAGTAGAAGGTCGTGCGCTCGGGATAGGCGAACCACGGCAGATAGGCCACGGCGAAGACCAAGAAGATCGCGCCCATGCGCCAGTCCCTCTTGATGATCCACCAGATCAGCACGAAGATCATGGCCGCCGCCGCGGACCACCAAATCAGGGGATTGCCGACGTTGAGAATGGCCGCCGAGCAGTGATCGGCCGCGCATCCGGCCTGGCCGGAATCGTAGGACTGGTAGTAATACGAGGTGGGCCGGCCCAGAATGAGCCACTGCCACGCCGGCGACATGTAGGTGTGCGGCGTGTCCAGGTGCGTGTGAAATTCGTAGGCCTCCACGTGGTACGCCCAGAGGCTCCGTAACGGGGCCGGGAGCCATTGAACCCCCTGGTCCGGATGTTCCTGGGCCCAATGGCGGTTGAAACCGTCCGAGGACGCGAACCAGCCGACCCAGGTCACCAGGTAGGTCCCGAGCCCCACGACGACCACCGAGATGAAGGCCCTCCAGGCATCTTTGAGGAGCGCGGCCGTGAACCAGTTGCGGACACCAACAACCCGCCTCGCGGAGATATCCCACAGCACGGTCAGGATGCCGAAGATCGCCACGAAAAACAGCGAATTCCACTTGACGCCGACCGCCGCACCGCACGCGATGCCCGCCGCGATCCGCCACCAACGGATTCCCAGCCACGGTCCGTACGAAAGATACGACCGGCTCGGAATTCCCGTGTCACCCGCCGATGCCGAGACCAGACACGCGAGCCGTCGTCGGCTCGCGGTGCGATCGGCGACCAGGAGCGCGAAGGCCAGGAGCAGCCAGAACATCTGGAAGATGTCGAGCAGGGCCAGCCGAGACTGGACGATGTGCAGCCCGTCGATGGCCATGAGGAATCCCGCGATCGACGCGAGGGTGATGGACCGGAACATCATCCAGGCGACCCACATCAGAACCGCGATCGATAAGGTTCCAAAGAGCGCCGCGGAGAAGCGCCACCCGAGGGGGTTGTCGTCGCCGAAGAGCAGCATGCCGAGGGCGATCATCCACTTGCCCAGCGGCGGATGCACCGCGTATTCGGGGTGGTCGGAGGGCTGCACCGGGTTCCCGGCGAGGAACGAGTCGTTGGCGTTCTCGGGCCACTGACGTTCATACCCGAAGTGGAACAGCGAGTAACCGTCTTTGGCGTAGTACGTCTCGTCAAAGGCCATCGCGTTGGGATGGGAAATGCTGACGAACCTCAGCAGCGCCGCCACGACCATGACGACGGCCGGTCCGATCCACCAGTACCGAGGCAGGTAGGCCGGGCCGACGCGGAGCCGATCCCACAGTGACTCCGGGGAGAAATGCGCCGGTCGGAACCGAGTTGCGGCGGTCGGGCGGCGTCGGGTTGGGGCCCGTCGTGCCGAACGCGAGGTCGAGATGTCATCGGGGGTTCTCACCCGTCCCATGCTACGGGAGGGCGGCTGTGCTTGACCGTCATGTCGCCTGTGGAGACCCCGACCACGAGTGCGGGAGGCCGCCGAAATTCCCTATATAGTTAAGGGCCGATGACCGAGATTTCGCTCACCAACGGGTGAGCACTTGCGCTGCGGGGGACTTCATGCACCATCGAACCGTCGAGGCCCGGGTATCGGAATGCGGGAGCAGGGGAGTTCGCGCGTGAGGGCCGCGAATCGCCTGCTCATTCTGAGCCCGGCCTTCCACGATTACGACGTCGCCTTTGCGGCGGCATTCGAACAGATCGGATACGAGACACACACCCACCTCTACGACCGTTTTGCGAGCCTTCCCCAGAAGGTCAAGAACAAGGTGCGCTTCGAGCTACCCGAGAGGTTGGGCCGGGACACCACCGCCCTTCGCGAGGAGCACGCCAATGCCGGGGCGTTGGCCGCCTTGCGGGAGGTCAAGCCCGATCTCGTCTTGGTCGTCAAGGGGGACGTGCTCCACCCGAACGTATGGCAGGAGATCGCCTCGCGAGGGATCCCGGTCGTGCTCTGGCTGTGGGACGAGGTGCGCCGAACCCGTTGGCAGCCCGACCGGTTGCGCGTGATCCCGAGTGTCGCCAGTTACTCGGCCCTCGACGTCGAGGCCTTTCGAGCCGAGGGCATCAACGCCTCCTACGTGCCGATGGGCTTCGACCATCTCCTCGAATTTCCGAACGGGCCCGTCGTGCCCGAGATCACCCACATCGGGGCCCGATACCCCAAGCGTGAGGCGATCCTCACGGATCTTTACGGCCGTGGGTTCCGGGTCAAGAGCTATGGCCGGGACTGGTCCCACGACGTGCGGGACAGGCTCCGCACTTGGGGCGGCGACCGTCCCGAGCTTCCCGCCGGCAGGGACCTGGACAGGGCGAATGCCTACGCCACGATGCGAGACTGCCTGGCGACCCTCAATATCCACGGAGACCAGGATGGCTTCACCATGCGGACCTTCGAGGCCGCGGGCGTCGGGGCGATCCAGCTGTGCGACCGGGCCGACGTCGCCGACTACTACGAGCCCGACCGCGAAATTCTGACCTTTGGCTCCACGGACGAGGCCCGGGAACAGATTTCGCGGGTTCAAGCCGACCCAACCTGGGCCGGAGCCATCCGCGATCGGGCCCGAAGCCGCACTCTCGCGGAGCACACCCTGGTCCATCGCGCGCGTGCCATCGCGCAGTTGTGGTGAGGCGGCTCGGTCTGCGGTCGGGCGATTGGCTAGTCTGGACGGGTGAACTCGACAAACGAAACCCCTGACCCCGCCCCGGATGCGGCCTCCGCCGGGCAACTGGTCCTGGCCGCGACCCCCATCGGAAACCTCCGTGATGCCAGCGAAAGGCTCAAGGAATATCTGTCGAGCGCCGACGTCGTCGCGGTGGAGGACACCCGCCGGTTGCGGACCCTCGCCTCGGGCTTGGGCGTCACCGTGACCGGCCGCGTGGTGACCAACCACGACCACAACGAGGGCCGCCGGTCAGAGGAGCTCGTCGCGGAGATCGCGGCGGGCAAGACCGTGTTGCTGATGTCCGACGCGGGCATGCCGACCGTCTCCGATCCCGGGTTCCGGGTGGTCGAACAGGCCGTTGCCGCGGGCCAGACCGTGACCTGCGCCCCCGGCCCCTCCGCGGTCTTGGCGGCGCTCGCGGTTTCGGGCTTGCCGACGGACCGATTCACTTTCGAGGGATTTATCCCGCGCAAGGCCTCCGAGCGCAAGGCCCGCCTGGCGGAATTGGCGGCCGAGCCCCGCACGATGGTCTTCTACGAAGCCCCGCACCGCCTCGGAGCCATGCTGGGGGCGCTCGTGGAGGCCTTCGGCGATGAACGACGGGCCGTGGTCGCGCGCGAGCTGACCAAGCTCCACGAAGAGACCCTTCGGGGGTCGCTGGGGGAGCTGTTCATGTGGGCCGATCAGCATCAGGTCCGCGGCGAGATCGCCGTGGTGGTGGCGGGTGCCCCCGAGCCCGAGGCGGAGCGACCCGAAGACCTCGTGGGCGAGGTCGAGGCCCTCGTCGAGGGTGGCCTGCGGTTGAAGCAGGCCGTCAACGACGTCTCCTCGCAGCATCAGGTGGGCAAGCGAGATCTGTACGAGGCCGTGTTGTCCCAACGCTCCGAAACCGATGACTGACCGCGTGACCGACGAGAAAGGCATTCTCACCCGATGAGCAACACAGCATCGAGCTCCTGGCGGGAGCTCGCCCCGGACACCCGAACCTTGACGAAGACGCTGTGGCCGGTCCCATCAGAGCGGCCGTACCCGGTCACCGGAGAGACACCGCCGGCGTATCAGGCCGAGCGCTATGTCGGCATCGCCGAGGAACCCTCGGGGGAGGGCACTCGTCGCCGGCACACCGCGGGCGACGACGGCCGCTCGCGCAACCTCGTCTTTCCCCCGGCGCCTGAGCCGCTTCCCGTCCCCATCGTGGACGATCACACCCACATGGATCTGCTTGATGGCGAGGTCGAGGTTAGCGCGCGTGACGCGCTGGATACGGGCGAAGCCGCTGGCATCGGGGCCATCGTCCAGGTCGGATGCGATCTGGAATCGTCGGCCTACGCCGTGGCCGCCGCGCAGGCCGACCCGCGGGTCCTGGCGGCGGTGGCGATCCACCCGAATGAGGCCCCTGGGCTCGTGGCCGCCGGCGAATTGGATGCGGCCCTCGAAGCCTTGGCGGAGATGGTGGACTCGTCCACCCGGGTGCGGGCCATCGGCGAGACCGGCCTGGACTACTTCCGCACCGAACCCGATGGTCGCGCCGCCCAGCAGGAGTCCTTCCGTCGCCACATTCGCCTGGCCAAAGAACGCGGACTTGCGTTGCAAATTCACGACCGTGACGCGCACGACGACGTCGTGGCGATCCTGCACGAGGAAGGAGCCCCCGAGCGAACCGTATTCCACTGCTACTCGGGAGGTCCAGATCTGGCGAGGGTATGTAACGAGAACGGGTGGTACATGTCCTTCGCGGGCACGGTCACGTTCAAGAATTCCCACGCGGTCCAGGAATCCCTCGACATCGCGCGCCCCGAGCTGATTTTAGCCGAAACCGACGCGCCCTTCCTGACACCGCACCCGTATCGGGGCCGCCCCAACGCGTCTTACATGACCAACTACACGGTCCGTTACATGGCGGATCGCCGGGGGCAAGACCTGACCGAGCTGTGCGAGCAGATACGGTCCAATGCGGTGCGCGTTTACGGTTCCTGGGGGATCGAAGGGTTCACGGAGGACCCGGGTCTTCCCACGTCGGCTCGCCTGTAGAATTCGGGACGTGATGGAAACAGCGCTACTGGGAGCCGCGGAGATCCGGGATCTCGCCGAACGGGCCGGCATCCGCCCGACCAAGACCCTCGGGCAAAACTTCGTGATCGATCCGAATACGATCCGACGGATCATTTCCACGGCCAAGATCAGGCCGGAAGAGACGGTTCTCGAGGTTGGTCCAGGGCTCGGGTCCCTCACGCTGGGGCTCTTGGACGCGGCCGAACGCGTCGTCGCGGTGGAGATTGACCCCCCGCTGGCCGAGCAGCTTCCCGACACGGTCCGACGTTTCCGACCTGAGAAGGCGGACCGCCTCGACGTTGTGCTCTCGGATGCCATGAAGGTCCGGCACCTTCCGGTCGAGCCGACGGCGCTCGTGGCCAACCTTCCGTATAACGTCGCCGTTCCGGTGTTGCTGCATCTCCTGGCGCAGTTTCCGTCGATCACCCACGGTCTCGTCATGGTCCAAGACGAGGTCGCGGATCGGCTGGCCGCCGAGCCGGGCAACAAAACCTACGGGGTTCCTTCGGTCAAGGCCTCCTGGTTCGCCGAGGTCCGCAAGGCCGGGGTGATCGGGACGAACGTGTTCTGGCCTGCCCCCAAGATCCGGTCCGGATTGGTGTCTTTCACTCGTCGCGAGGAGCCGCTGGCAGACGTGGACCGGGTCGCGCTCTTCGGCGTGATCGACGCCGCCTTCGCCCAGCGACGCAAAACGCTCCGGGCCGCCCTGGCGGGTTGGGCCGGTTCGTCGCAGCGGGCGGGCCGGATCCTGGAGGCCGCCGGCGTGGACCCCACTCTGCGCGGTGAACGGCTCGGCGTCAACGAATTCATCAGCATCGCTCGGGCGGCCGAGACGGTCCCCGCCTGGGTGGCGCGCGGTGATGTCCTCCCGCGCGGGTATTCACAGTAGGGGAATTCTTCGACTTCTTGGGTGGATCCTGACTGGGTGAAACGCTTCCTCTGGAATGAGAACACGCTCCTGACAGGCAGTTATACCGGTCGGTAACACTCGCGCACCGCGTTGTTCCTTGTGATAGCTCTCACTAATATCTACCCCATCATTTCAAAGTTGAATGTTGGGGGTACCTCGTGAAGAAGACATCATTCTCCCTGGTCGTGGCGGCAACGGGCCTGCTGCTGGCCTCGTGTTCGGCGCCGAGCGGTCAGGAATCCGCGCATCAGACCTCCGGCGACGGGGATCTCAAGATCGCCTGTTCGCAACAGGAGATCTTCTGCCAGAAGATGACCGATAACTTCACCCAGGCCACCGGCATCAAGGCGACGTACGTTCGCTTGGGATCGGGCGAGGTATTGGCCCGTCTGAAGACCAACAAGGGGGAGTTTGACGTCTGGTCGGGAGGGCAGGCGGAGAACCATATTGTCGCCCACAAGGACGGCAACATCGAGCCCTACGTCTCGCCCAACGCGGCCAAGCTGCCGTCCGAATACAACGATCCCGACGGGGTCTGGTCCGGTTTCTACACGGACTCCATCGGCTTCTGTTCGAGCAAGGACGAGCTGGCACGCCTGGGGGCCGACGCGCCCAAGTCCTGGGATGACCTTCTGGATCCCAAGTTCGAAGGCAAGATCTCCATGCCGCATCCGGCCACGGCGGGCGTGGGGTACATGGTCCTGTACACGCTCAATCAGAAATTCGGCGGGGACGAGGGCAAGGTCCTGGACTACATGCAGAAGCTCAATAAGAACGGGGTGCAGTACTCCAAATCTGCTGCGACCAGCACGCAGATGGTGGGCCGGGGCGAGGCCGCGGTCGGCATCGCACTGGATTCGGACTGTGCCCAGGCCCAGCACGAGGGCTTCGGGTCGCTCGAGAATACCTATCCGGAAGGTGGCACCGGTTTCGAGGTTGGCTCCGTGTCGATCGTCAAAGGCGCCAAGCACATGGATCAGGCCAAGAAGTACTTCGACTGGATCCTGAGCAAGGAAGCCCAGGAGAAGTTCGCCGAGGTTCCTTCCTTCGCGGCGCCTACTAACCCGGAGGTGACGATCGGCTCCGACGTTCCCGACCAGACGAAGGTCTCCAAGGTCAGCTGGAACGTCGCCGATGCCGCCGGAAAGCGTCAGGATCTGAACACGCTTTTCGAAGAGAAGATCCAGAAGGCCAGCGAGGCCAAGTAGTACCGACCGATGTCGTCCGACCCCGTCGCTCGTCGAGAGAGACCCTTGGCGGGGTCGGGCTCAAGCCCGAAAAGTCCCCAACACCATGACAGCGCTGAAGAAACGCGGCATCCATATCTGGATTCTCACCGCGATCGTCCTGATTGCCCTTTACTTTGTGGTCCTCCTGCCCAGCATTCGATTGTTGGGCCAGGGGCTCAGCTCCCAAGGCATCACCGCGTTCACCAAGTCGATCGTGGGAACCGGCGGAAAAAACGTCTTGGTGAACACGGTGATTCTCGGATGTCTGGTCGGGCTCGTGGGCATGATCGCCGGTTTTGTCCTCGCGATGGCCCAGACCCGTCTGCGATTCCGGGGCAAGAGGATCTTCCACTGGATTGCGATGTTGCCGCTGATCTCCCCGCCCTTCGCGATCGCCACCGCGACAGTAACCCTCTTCGGGAGGCGGGGCCTCATCACGGACAAGCTCCTTGGACTCGACGTGGACGTCTATGGGCTCCCTGGCTTGGTCATCGTCCTGGCGCTCAGCTTTACGCCGGTTTCGTACATGAACTTCAGCGGAATGATCCGCAATCTCGACCCCACCTTGGAAGAAGCCGCGCAGTCCTTGGGCGCTAGTCACCTGACGACGCTGCGCAAGGTCATCCTGCCGATGTTGCTCCCCGGTTTTGCCACGGCCTTCCTCTTGCTCTTCGTGGAGGCCGCCGCCGACCTGGCGAATCCGTTAGCGCTGGGCGGAGACTTCAGGGTCCTGGCCTCGGAGATCTACTTTGCGGTGGCCGGCAACGGCGACATCTCGTATGCGGCAGGGGTGGCCGTGGCCCTGCTTATCCCGTCGCTGTCCGTGTTCTTGATCCAGCGCTACTGGGTGAGCAAAAAGTCGGTCGTTTCCGTGACGGGAAAACCTTCGGGGCAGCCGAAACCCCTTGAGTCGTGGTGGATTAAGGCCCCGATCGGGATCCTGGCTGGCGCGTGGATACTGCTGATCCTCCTGATGTATCTCACCATCGTCGCGGGCGGATTCGTCACGATCCTCGGGGTCAAGAACGACTTCAGCTGGGAGCACTACGAATTCATTTTCCGTCTCGGCAAGGAAGCGATCGTGACGACCACGGTCATGACCCTTATCGCGGCACCGTTCGCGGTGCTGATCGGAACCCTCACCGCGTGGCTGGTGGTCCGTCAGTTCAAACGATTCGGGGCGGTGTTGGATCTCGTCGGCATGCTTGGCCTTGCCGTACCCGGGACCATCTTGGGCCTCGGTTTCGCGATTGCCTATTCCCAGCCCACCTGGCTCTTCGGAGTCAGAATCCTCCCGGCCCTCGCGGCCGGAGGCGCGGTGCTCGGAGGCGCCGTCGCGATCGTCATGGTTTACATCGCGCGAGGGCTACCGGCGAGCCAGCAGTCCTCGATCGCGGCCCTTCGACAAGTCAGCACCAGCCTGGAGGAAGCGGCCGCGAGCCTGGGGGCCGGACCGTTGACGGTGCTCAGGAAAGTTACCGCCCCCTTGATCTACCAATCCATGCTGACCGGATTCACGTATACGGTCACCCGATCCATGACGGTCATTACCGCGGTCATTTTCATCATCACCCCACAGACCAAGGTCATGGCGGGGCAGATCTTGGACGAGGTCGACGCCGGTCGCTTCGGCAATGCCTTCGCCTACTGCACGCTGTTGATCGCCATCGTGCTCGCCATCTTGGTCGTCACCGAGCTCCTCCACCGCCTCCTAGGCCGTCGCGGCATCGAGAACCTGAAGGGAAAGAACAAGTCGTGAGCGCGAAAAACATCGAGCCGTCGTCAGTCGACTTTACGAACATCGTCAAGAGATACCGCAGCAAACACGGTGCCGTCACGGCCGTGGAGGGCTTCACGCTGAGCGTGCGCCCGGGCGAGTTGGTGAGCTTCCTCGGGCCCTCCGGCTGCGGCAAGACCACCACATTGCGGATGATCGCCGGATTCGAAGAGATCACCGAAGGTGAGTTGCTGATCTCCGGTCAGCGCATGAACGACATCGAGCCGCATCGACGGCCAATCTCGATGGTCTTCCAGTCCTACGCTCTGTTTCCGCACCTTTCGGTGCGGGACAACGTTGCCTTCGGGCTCAAGCTACGTAAAGAATCCGGCCAGAAGATTCGCTCGCTCGTGGACACCGCGATGGAGACCATGAACATCGGCCAGTATGCAGACCGCGCCCCGCACGAGCTCTCCGGGGGACAGCAGCAGCGCGTGGCACTGGCGCGGGCGATCGTCACCGAGCCCCGGGTGCTCCTCTTCGATGAGCCCCTGTCCAATCTGGATGCCAAGCTCAGGGTCAAGATGCGGACCGAGATCCGTCGTATTCAACAGGACTTGGGCATCACGGCGATCTTCGTGACCCACGACCAAGAAGAGGCCATGAGCATCTCCGACCGGATCGTGGTCATGCGGGCCGGCAAGATCGAGCAGGTCGGCACGCCGGAAGACATCTACGAAGAGCCGGTGAACCAGTTCGTAGCCGACTTCATCGGTTCGTCCAATCTGTTCGATGTGCGGCATCCCCGGCTTTCATCCGGGGGAGGTGGGGCGGTCGTTCGACTGTTCGGCCAGGATGTTTCCGTGCCCATCGCCGGATCTCGCTGGGAGGAAGGGGCGGCCGGTAAAGCGCTCCTTCGGCCGGAGCGCGTCAGGGTCCACTCGGAAGGCGCGGAGGTCGGCGGGCAGATCACCGCACCCGGGAGGGTCACCAGATACCAGTACTTCGGCGACCACACCAGATTGGAATGCGAGACCGCCGAGGGCGCGGTCAAGGCCAGGCTGTACGGGCAGTCCAGGCACTGGAAGGTCGGGGAAGGCTGCCTGATCGCCTTCGAGCCACAGGACATTCGGCTCATCAAGGCTTCTTGACCCTGGTAGGCATCGAACGCATCGAGGCGGGCAAGACGGAGAGTAGGAGGAGAATTCATGAAACATGTATTGAGGTGGGGGATGGCCGCGGCCCTGGTCGTAACGGCGCTAGGCGCCCCATCGGCCGAGGCCCAGGACCACGCGGGTTCCTGCCCCGACTATCACGTGATGTACGACAGATTTGTCCACGGCCTTGAGGGGAATGATCTCGGACTCGCGGTGCAACATCGCGGTGCGTTTTCGGCGACGCTTCCGGGTAACAGCCTCGGGGCCTTCCGGGCCTCCTTCGAAGCGTGTCAGCCGGCGATCGAAACCGACGTGCGCACCACCCGCGACGGACAGTTGGTGCTGTTTCACGACACCCATGTCGGGCTCGCCCTCGAGCCGACATTCGATCCAGAGCGGGGGACGGGACCGAATCCCGCCCTGTCTTCTCTGGACTATCGAGACCTGGAGCGGAAGCCGTTGTTGACGAAGGACCGCAAGCCGACGTCGTTCGAGGTGCCCACTCTCGATCAGCTGCTCCAAACCGCCGAGAACATGCACGCGCCGACTCTGATGCACCTGGACGTGAAGGAGCCCGATCAGGCCGTACGCATCGCCCGTACCATCGCGGACTTTGAGAGTTCGCATCCTGACTCACACATGAGCCAACGGGTGGTCCTGAAATTGCCGATGAGCGAGTACCCGACTCCAGGTGACTGGCAAGCGGCCCTGGACCGGGCGGGCGTTCACCGCACGATCATGGTGCTGCCCATGATGAACCCCGGAGTCGCTGCGGCCCTCGATGCGTTTCCGGGGAAGGGGTCCGTGCCACGCTCCCAGGAGGCGCTTCGGGCTTGGACCGAGGCCCCGTCCACGCTTGCCCCTGCCGTCGAGGTGCTGATTAAAGACTCTTCGGACGTCCGGTCCACCAAACATGTCTTCAGTGAATTCGGGGACTACCAGACTCCCAAGAGCCGCGACCCGGGAAATGCTGAGCCCGGTTCGATGGCCCAGATGGCCTTCACCGTGCTGGCTTCGGGCAAGCCCCTGGGCAATTTTGTCCCCTTGCCCGACCGCATGCTGTGGGAAACCCGCTCCTTCTCCGGTTACACCGTTCCCAACATCGGTGGTGACCATCGCCCGCTGAACGTGACGCGGGCCTTCTACAACGCCGATGGACGATGCTGCTACGCGTTGGACGACAAGCGGTCCACCTCGAAGTACGCCCGTGAAGCGCAGGACCTCCGGGCGAATATTGCGTGGCAGGCCGACATGGGAGTGCGGCTCTTCACCGTGGACGATTCCGATTCGGTGCACACATACCTGTCGGAGAACAACATTCTCGATCGCGCGTCCGTTCCGAGCCCGCGGAGAGCCGCTGCCGAGAGCCGGTCGTGGTTGTATTGGCAACTGCAGGGCATGCGAATCCCGAACGAGTCGCGCGTGACCCTCAAGGGGTGGGGCGGGGGAGCCTCCCACACGTGGCAGGGCCAGGTTTGTCTCTTCAACTGGCGGGATCAGCCGGGATGGGTCGCCGCCTGCTGGTACGACAAAGAGTCGGGATACTCACCCGAGATGGAGATTTCGGTGGTCAACGACCACTTCATGAGGATCAAGAATGTCTTCGACCAACAATGCCTCGCCACCCATCCCGGGGACTGGGACCTCGTGTATTGGCAGGCCAACTGCGACGATCCGCGAACCCTCTGGAGCCGCACGGCGAACGACGAGTACCGCGACGTCGATGGCCGCTATCTGAGCTTCGATTGGGACGACCGCTATTCGTGGGGAGTCCCGTGGGCTTACGCCCATCTCACGGAGCAATCGACCGGTTCCTGGAGCACGTGGAGCTTCGATGTCTGAGCGAGGACGCCGTCATGGGGAAGAGCCACGCGGCGAAAGACGGCGTGATGATCCGTGCCACCGCCCGAGCCGTGTTCCGGAGGCGACGCGGCGAAAATGGTGCTCGACCTTTGAACCGCGTCGGTTTCGCGGGTGGACCGTGGTTGCGGAGGTTCCGGATTTCTCACCGTGGAGGAGACAGGCTCGGCGGGCGATGCGCCGGCTGCACGAGGCCAGTGGCCCCGGGGAGTGGTCTCACCACCCGCTTTCCAGCCTGCATATGACGGTGTTTCCCGGGTTGACCGAGTACGACCTCGATCCCGATCGATTCGGTGAGGCCCGGTGGGGTCCGGATCAGACCATCGAAGGGCTCACCCGCGAGTGTCTCCGGCGCATCGAGGCCTCGGCGGTACCGTGCATCGGGCCCCTCGAGGTCGAGATCCTCGGATTGGATTCCAGGCGTGACGAGGTTCGAGTCCTCGTGGAGATCACCGATTCGCGCCAGAGGCAACGCGTCGCGCGCTTCCGAGAACTCCTCCGGGAAGTGCTGCAGTGGGCAGCCCCGGGGTTCGACGATTATCGGTTCCACATCACCCTCTCCTACCGGCTCACCGACGGTCGGCTCAGGGAATCTCTGGAGGGAGAAAGGTTCGCGCACGTGGTGTCCCCGGCCATTCGGTCCGGACGGATCGAGTTGGCGGCACCGGCCTTCTGCGTCATCGACTCGATGGTCTCCTTCCCGCCGCTGATCCGGTTCTAGCGGAACAGCGCTGCGGAGGAATCAGTCGACGATCTCGGACAGCTCCAGCCAGCGCATCTCGAGCTCGTCGACCTCGTCCTGGATCCGCTGGACCTTGCGGCCGAAATCGGCCAGCCCTTCGTAGTCGGACTGGTCATGAGCGGCCATCTCCTCGTGTACGGCGCGCTTGGATTCGCTGAGCCGGCTCAGTTTGCGGTCGATCGCCTTGATCTCCTTCTGAGCCTCGCGGACCTCCGCGCCGGAACGCTTGGGTGCGCCCGACGGCGCCGGGCCGGCCGAGTTCGATGCCGTCGCGGCGCGGGAATCGGCCTCCGCCTGTTCCTGGAGTTCGAGGTACTGATCCACCCCGCCCGGGACGTGGCGGAACCGCCCGTTCATCACGGCGTACTGCTGGTCCGTGACGCGCTCCATCAGGTATCGGTCGTGCGAGACCACCAGGAGCGTGCCCGGCCACGTATCCAAGAGATCTTCCATGGCGGCCAGCATGTCGGTGTCGAGATCGTTCGAGGGCTCGTCGAGGATCAGCACGTTGGGCTCGTCCAACAGGATGAGCAGAAGCTGCAGTCGGCGCCGCTGTCCACCCGAGAGATCGCGGACCGGCGTCGAGAGCTGCGCATTCGTGAAGCCGAGCCGCTCGAGGAGCTGCCCCGGCGTCATCTCTTTGCCGTCGGCCATGTAGCTGCTGCGTTTGCGGCCGATGACGTCCGAGACGCGCTCGTTCTCAATATCCTTGAGCTCATCGAGCTGCTGCGTCAGGGTCGCCACGCGAACCGTCTTTCCCGTCTTGACGCGGCCCGTCGTGGGTTCGACATCGCCGGTGACGAGCCCGAGGAGGGTCGATTTTCCGGCGCCGTTGACCCCCAGAATTCCGGTGCGCTCGCCGGGCGCGATGCGCCAGGTCACGCGCTGGAGAACGGGCTTCTCGTCGCCGTCGGGGAGCGGGTAAGAGACCGAGACATCCTCGATGTCCACGACGTCCTTGCCCAACCGGGAGACGGCCATGCGCGAGAGCTCGACCTGGTCGCGAACCGGTGGGACATCGTCGATCAGTTCGTTGGCCGCGTCGATGCGGAACTTGGGCTTGGACGTGCGGGCCGGTGCCCCGCGGCGTAGCCACGCGAGCTCCTTGCGCATCAGGTTTTGCCTTTTTGCCTCGGCGGCCGCGGCCTGCCGGTCGCGTTCCACGCGCTGGAGAATATACGCGGCGTAGCCGCCTTCGAAGGGCTCGACCAGGCCGTCGTGCACCTCCCAGGTATCGGTGCAGATTTCGTCGAGGAACCACCGGTCGTGGGTCACGGTGAGCAGTCCGCCCTGGTTCTTGGGCCACCTCTGGTTCAGGTGGCGCGCGAGCCAGGTGATGGCCCCGACGTCGAGATGGTTGGTGGGCTCGTCCAGCATCAGCACGTCCCAGTCGCCGATGAGCAATTGGGCCAGCGCGACCCGGCGCCGTTGGCCGCCGGACAGGGAATTGATGGGCGCGGTCCAGTCGAGATCCTGCACGAGGCCCGAGATGACGTCACGGATCTTGGGGTCCGAGGCCCACTCGTAGTCGGGGGCGTCGCCGACCATGGCGTATCCGACGCTGTGGTCGTCCTCGAGCACGTCCGACTGGTCCAGATAACCGACTCGCACGCCGGAGCGCACCGTCACACGGCCCTCGTCGGGCTTGAGGCGCTGGGCCAGCAGGGACAGCAAGGTCGACTTTCCGTCGCCGTTGCGTCCGACGATGCCGATGCGGTCGCCTTCCGAAACTCCGACCGTGACGCCTTCGAAGACGGTGCGGGTGGGGAACTGAACATGAAGCGATTCGCCGCCGAGTAGATGTGCCACATCCATAGACTACGTGCTCGTAACCGGCGTGCAGAACGGCCTCGATGCTTTGATACGATGAGTAACCGTCCGGGACGGCAAGTCCCCATGACAATCCGCCTTGGTGTAATGGCAGCACAGCGGCCTTTGGAGCCGTTAGTCTAGGTTCGAGTCCTAGAGGCGGAGCGAGTCTGCGCGCCCCGCGTCGACATCACCCACATCGAGGAGTCCCACTCTCTTGACCTTTGGCACTCAGGAATCCCCTTCCGCCGTCATCGTCTTGGCAGCCGGAGCTGGAACCCGTATGAAGTCATCGCTCCCCAAGGTCATGCACCAGATCGGTGGGCGTTCCATGGTGGAGCACGCGATCGCGACGGCCCGGGAGCTGTCCCCGGAGCATCTCGCGGTCGTCGTCAGGCACCAGCGAGACCGCGTGGTTGAGCACGTGCGCGGCTTCGATGAGCAGGTGCGCATCGTCGATCAGGATGAGCTCCCCGGAACCGGTCGAGCCGTCGAGGTCGCCCTGGAGGCGCTGGACGCTCTGCCTTCCGGGCGGATGCAGGGCACCGTGATCGTGACCTACGGTGACGTCCCGCTGTTGACCTCCGCGACGATCAGCGACCTCACCCGGTATCACCGTGAGCAGGATAACGCCGTGACGGTCCTCACTACCAAGCTCGAGACGCCCGGCGGCTACGGGCGCATCATTCGCAATGAGGGCGGCGAGGTCACCGCGATCGTCGAGGCCAAGGACGCCACCCCCGAGCAGTTGGCGATCACCGAGGTCAACTCCGGCATCTATGCCTTCGACGCTTCCGTTTTGCGGGAATCCCTGAACGCCGTGACCACCGACAACGCCCAGGGCGAGAAGTACCTGACCGACGTCCTGTCGATCGCCCGGGACAACGGTCACCGAACCTCGGCGCTGACCATCGAGGACCGGTGGGAGGTCGAGGGCGCGAACGACCGCGTTCAACTCTCCCAACTGGGCAAGATCCTCAACGAACGCATTACCGAACGACACATGCGCAACGGCGTGACGATCGTCGATCCGGCCACGACCTGGATCGACACCACGGTCACGATCGACAACGACGTCACCATCCTTCCCGGCACGCAATTGCACGGAGAGACGTCGATCGCCACCGGCTCCACCATCGGGCCGGACTCCACCCTGACCGATATCCGCGTCGGCAAGGACGCCACCGTGGTGCGCACGCACGGTTTCGGCTCGGTGATCGGCGACGGCGCGACCGTCGGTCCCTTCACCTATCTGCGCCCGGGCACGGTCTTGGGCGACGAGGGCAAGATCGGCGGTTTCTGCGAGACCAAGAACGCCGATATTGGCAGAGGCACGAAAATTCCCCACTTGTCCTACGTGGGCGACGTCGAAATCGGTGAGAACTCGAATATCGGCGCGGCCTCGGTCTTCGTCAATTACGACGGGGTCGACAAGCATCGCAGCGTCATCGGCTCCAACGTCCGCATGGGCTCCGACAACATGTACGTGGCCCCCGTGAAGGTGGGTGACGGCGCGTACTCCGGTGCGGGCACCGTGATCCGCAAGGACGTTCCGGCGGGTGCGCTCGCGATTAATGAGGCTCCCCAGCGCAATATCGAGGGCTGGGTCGAAAAGAAGCGAGCAGGTACGGCTGCGGCAGAGTCCGCCCGCGCGGCTCGTGAACAGAATGCTGTTGAAAGCATCGAGGAAGGCTAGTCCATGACCCAGACCATGACGAATCCGGGTGAGAAGAAGATGGTCCTGGTGACGGGCCGTGCTCACCCCGAACTCGCGGAGGCAATCGCCCAAGAGCTCGAGTGCGATCTGCTCCCGACCTCGGCATACGACTTTGCCAACGGCGAGACGTACGTCCGCTTCGAAGGCTCGGTCCGCGGCGCCGATTGCTTCGTGATGCAGTCCCACCCGATGCCGATCAACCAGTGGCTGATGGAACAGTTGATCATGATCGACGCGCTCAAGCGCGCCTCGGCCCGTCGGATCACCGTGATCGCGCCGTTCTACCCCTACGCGCGCCAGGACAAAAAGCATAAGGGCCGCGAACCGATCTCGGCCCGCCTGATCGCGGATCTCTTCAAGACCGCCGGTGCGGATCGCATCATGAGCGTCGACCTGCACACCTCGCAGATCCAGGGATTCTTCGACGGTCCCGTGGATCACCTGATGGCCATCCCGTTGCTCGCGGGCTACGTCAAGTCTCGCGGTTTTAATCTCGACAACGTCACGGTCGTTTCTCCGGATACGGGGCGCGTGCGCGTGGCCGAGCAGTGGTCCGAATTGCTCGGCGGCGCGCCCCTCGCGTTCGTGCACAAAACCCGCGACATCTCGGTGCCGAACCAGGCCATGTCCAAGACCGTGGTGGGCGACATCGAGGGACGCTCGTGCGTGCTCATCGACGATATGATTGACACCGGCGGAACGATCTCCGGGGCCGTGAAGGTCCTGGAGGAGGCCGGCGCCAAGGACGTCATCATCGCCGCGACCCACCCGGTGTTCTCCGGGCCGGCATGCGAGCGCTTGGCGAATTCCGGTGCCTCGGAGGTCATCGTGACGGATACGCTTCCGGTCCCGGAAGAGCATCAGTTTGAGAACCTCACGGTTTTGTCGATCGCACCGCTCATCGCTCGTGCGATCAAGGAGGTCTTCGAGGACGGCTCGGTCACGAGCCTGTTCGGGGGCGTGGGGTAGTAGTTATGAGGGCGCCGATCCGGATGGGGGTCCGGAAGGCTGCCCTGGGCATTGTTTTGTTGGGGGATAAAAACAATATGTCACGGTCACAGGCGCGAGCCGTCGGTGCGTCATGGTCCTCGTGGAAGCGGGCAGCGTGAGTGCCGCTACCATCGTCATTCCGCACTACGGGGATCCACGGCCGACCCTTTCCCTCGTGAATGCCATTTTGGCGGGGGGGGGGGCAGTCTATGAAGACTGAGGTCATCGTCGTGGACGATCACTCTCCCGAGGCCTTCCCACCGCTGCCGGCGCCGTGCGTCGTCATCAGGCGTGAGACGAACGGCGGCTTTGGCGCGGCCGTGAACACCGGGTTAAACGCGGCATCGCACGACATCGCCCTGGTCATGAACAGCGACCTGAGGATCGCCCCGGAATTCGTTCACGCGTTTCTGCGGGATGCCCGAAGCCGCGGGCGAGCGGTGGTTTCGCCGCACGTCGTGGACGAACACGGGCTCTCCCAGTGGGCGGGCAGGTATTTTCCCACGGTCGCGCACCAAGCTACCGAGTGGCTCATCCCCTTAGCCAGGTGGCGCCACACCCGATTCCTGCACGAGCGCGTGGGGCATGACACCCGATGCACGGCGGGCGCGATCGTCGAGGTCGACTGGGTTCTCGGCGCCTGCATGTGCCTGCCGGTTGACACCGTGCGCCAGATCGGCGGCTTTGACGAACGCTTCTTCATGAACTGTGAGGAAGTCGATCTCCAGCGAAGGCTTCGCGAGGTCGGTGTGCCCTCGGTCTTCCTGGGCACGCACACCGTGGTTCATCGGGGAGGTGGCTCCTCGGCGAGCGCGCTTCGACGGCAGTGGCTCGTTGCCTCACGCGTGAGGTACGCGCAAAAATGGGGCGGAGACCGGCGGCTCCGGCTCGCGCTGATGGCCTGCGTCTACGTGAATTTTCTTTACCTGGTGATCGTGCGCCTTCTGGGCGGTTGCAGCCGGCCGCTGACGAACCTTCGCGGGGAACGCCGTCTGGCCGCCTCCGACGGCACGTACCAGCGCGCGGTTCGCCCCACGGCCCGAGGAGGTGTCGAATGATCGGTCTGGATCACCCGGAAGACCTCACGGCGTGGAGCCGGTGGCAGCGGAGGCGCAATGTGCTGCGTGAAACCAAAGCCGCCGCGTCGACCCTGCTTCAAAGGCGGGAACCCTCGGTCGATGCGGTGGTTCTTCACGTCGCCGACGGAGACCCGCGACTGCTCGTGGCCCTCGACGCGACGACTCCCACGAAGATCGCCGCGCTGATCCGACCGATGAGGCATCTCGTCGGCCGGGTTCCCGTCGCGGTCCTGGCGCCCGGGGATATCTCCGCGCAACTGCCGGGGGAGGGATGGGCCGTGAGGCGGATCCCGCGGACCCTCGCCGGACTCGATGCGCAGAGGGGTTCCGGAGGGACGCTCGGCCGGATCGACTCCGTCATGAGCGCGGGACATTACCTTCCGGTCGGGTCCCTCCTCGACGCCTGGGCGCAGAGCCACGGGCTGAGGAAATGGATCGTTCAGCACGGCCTCCTGACGCCCAAGGCCCCGCCGTTGCCGCACGAGGCGCACCTGCTGGCCTTCACCGAGGCCGACGGGCGTTTTTGGGCCAGCGGTCGCCGCGATATCGAGATTCATCCGGTCGGTTCTCAGCTGTTGCACGAGGCCGGACGGTTGGCGCGGGTGGGCACGAAGACCTCGGCGGCGCCCGTCTTTCTGGGACAGCTCCACGGGGTCGAACTGAGCAAACCGGGGTTGGTGGCCTCCACGCGGCGATTCTGTCGCGACACCGGCGCCGTGTACCGGCCGCACCCCGGGGAGAAGGATCTGTTCTCGCGGACAATCCACCGGTGGTGGGAACGCGAGGGCATCGAATTCGACCGTTCCGGCGAGGCCCTCACGGATCTGCGTTCGCCGGTGGTATCGACCTTTTCCACAGGGGTGCTCGAGGCCGCAGCCAGGGGGCTGGACGCGTGGGTCTACCACTCGCGGCCGCCGGCGTGGCTGCGAGAATTCTGGCAGCGCTACGGCATGAATCAGTGGGGCGAGGCTCCCACGCCCGCGCCCGATCCCCTCCACGACGAGCCGGCGCGGCTGATCGCGGATATCGTCTCCCACTAGATCTCACGACGGATGGAAACCATGAAGAACGTATTGTGTGTGATTCCCGTGCGGGGTGGATCCAAGGGGATCCCCCGGAAGAATCTCCGGCCGATCGCCGGTCGTCCGCTGGTGGAGTGGACGGTGCTTCAGGCCCTCGAGGCCCAGGCCGATCTGGCGGAGGACGTGCGGTTTCGCGTGGTCGTGTCGACCGATGATCGGGAGCTCGCGGATATCGCCGCGGCCGCGGGCGCTGAGGTTCCCTTCCTGCGCCCGGCCGAGCTCGCGGAGGACACCACCGCCACGGAGCCCGTCGTCGAGCACGCCATGGCGCACTACCGCCACCACGGTTTTCCGCCGGATGCCGTGGTGCTGCTCCAAGCGACGTCGCCCCTCCGGCTGCCAGGGACGATCGCCCGGGCCGTCCGCGAATTCGAGCGATGCGGCGCCGACTCCATGGTGGGCGTGATCCCTCAGGGGCCGTTCATCTGGGCGGCGGGCGAGACCCCGCGGGCCGAATACGACGTCATGAATCGGCCCCGGCGCCAGGAGCTGACCCGCGAGACCTACCGTTACCGCGAAAACGGCTCCCTATACGTCACGTCCGCGGATATCTACGACCAACTCCACAATCGTCTCGGCGGCACCATCGAGCTGTTCATCATGGACGACGTCGAAGGCGTCGACATCGATACCCCGATCGACTTCGCCGTGGCCGAGGCGCAACTTCGCGCAACCTACCCACATCACTTCAGTGAAGGATCCGACCAGTGATTATCGAACGCAACGTCACGCCCTACGTGGTTTTTTCGGAAGATTCGGTGCTCACCGCCCTGCAAAAGATCACCGCGAACGGCCACCGCATTGTGTTCTGCGTCGACGCCTCGGGAATTCTTCAGGGCTCCCTGACCGACGGCGATTTTCGCCGCTGGCTCTTGGCCAACCCCGACGCCGATCTGACCACCGCGTGCCTGGCCGTGGCCAACCGCAATCCGCGAACGTGTTCGCATACGAGCGACGCCTCGGATCTGGCCGGGCTCTTCGGCCAGGGGATCGAGCATCTTCCCCTCGTGGATGACCGAGGGCATCTGCTCGGTATCGCGCAGGACTCCTCGGACTCGTTGCGCATCGGGTGCCACACGATCAGCAAGGACCACCCGGCCTTCGTGATCGCAGAGATCGGCAATAACCATCAGGGGGATCCCGACCTCGCGAAACGACTCGTGGACCTCGCGGTCGAGGCGGGCGCGGATGCGGTGAAGTTCCAGCTCCGGGACATGGACGCCCTCTACCGCCAGTCCGGCGGGCGTTCCACGGGGGAGGACCTCGGCGCCCAGTACACCCTGGACCTGCTGTCCAAATTCTCCCTGACGGTCGAGCAGATGTACCGGGTCTTCGATCATTGCCGGGAGCGAGACATCGATGTGCTCTGCACACCGTGGGACATCCCGTCCCTCGACGCGCTGGTGGAGTACGGGATCCCGGGGCTGAAGGTCGCCTCGGCCGATATGACCAACCACGCGCTTCTGCGTCAGATGGGGCGGCACGGTTTGCCGCTGCTGGTTTCCACGGGGATGTCCCGCGAGGACGAAATCCTCGGTTCCGTTGACGTTCTGCGGCAATCCGGAGCGAGTTTCGCGCTGCTGCAGTGTCAGTCGACCTATCCGGCGCCGTATAAGGACGTCAATCTCGCGTACATGGATCGGCTGGCGGAGCTGGGACAGTGCCTGGTCGGCTATTCGGGGCATGAGCGCGGCTACCACGTGGCGGTGGCCGCGGTGGCTCGCGGGGCCAAAATCATCGAAAAGCACTTCACGGTGGACAAGACCCTGGAAGGCAACGACCACACCGTCTCGCTGCTTCCCGAGGAATTCGCCGCGATGGTCCGGCAGATTCGTGAGGTCGAAGCATCCATCGGTTCGGATGGTCCCCGCGAGGTCTCCACCGGGGAACAGATGAACCGGGTCAACCTGGCCAAGTCCCTCGTCGCGGCGCGGGATCTGTCCGTCGGCGAGGTCGTCTCCGCCGACGACGTCGCGGTGAAATCGCCGGGTCGCGGGCTCCAGCCGAATTACCTCAACGCCCTGATCGGTCGGAGGCTGCACCGCGCCGTATCCCAGGGAGACTTCTTCTACGAGGGGGACCTGAAGGACGCCGCCGTGCGCCGCGGCGGGTTCCGCTTCGACCGCCCGTGGGGGTTGCCGGTCCGGTACCACGACTTCCGGAACCTGATCGCCGAGTCCTCCCCGGACTTCTTGGAATTCCACTTCTCGTATAAGGATTTGGACATCGACATCGACGACGTCTTCGAGGACAAGCTCGAGATGTCGTTCACGACGCACCTTCCGGACCTCTTCGCGGGAGACTTCCTGGTGGATCTCGCCTCGGAGGACGCCGATCACTGGGAACGTTCCATCGCCGAGGTCCAGCGGACCATCGATACCACCCGGGACCTGAGGCGTTTCTTCACCGCGGACGAGGACCCCGTCATGGTCGTGACGATGGGCGGATTCACCAAGGACGGCCATATCCCCGCCGAACGGAGGGTGGCCAAGTACGAGCGCATCGGCGCGGCCCTGAAGCGGCTCGACACGTCGGGCGTGCGCCTGGCCGCCCAGACCCTCCCGCCGTTCCCGTGGTTGATGGGCGGACAGCAATTCCACAATCTTTTCGTCGATCCTCGGGACACGGTCGAGTTCGCGCGCTCCTTCGACACCTCTCTGTGCCTCGACGTCAGCCATACGGTGCTGGCCGCCAACTTCTTAAGTCTGCCGCTGTACGACGCGGTCGAGCTTCTCGCCCCCGAGTCCATCCACCTGCACCTCGTGGATGGCACGGGCGTGGACGGCGAAGGGGTGCAGGTCGGTGAAGGCGACGTCGACTGGGCGTCCCTGGGCGAACAGCTGCGCCGCTTGGCCCCCCACGCCTCATTCATCCCGGAGATCTGGCAGGGTCACGTCAATAATGGGGAGGGTTTCTTCACCGCACTCGAACGCCTGGAGCAGTGGATCTGATGGCGACTCGTCCGTGTGCCCTCTGGCTGGTCCCCGTGCCGGACTTCGGCGGCGTCGCGCGGCACGTCATCGACGTGGCCGAGCACGGCATTCCCGGGTGGGACCTCGCGGTACTCTGCCCGGAAGGCGCCCTGGCCGACCGCCTCGAGGCGACGGGGTGCCGAGTCATCACCGGTGAATTCGGCACGGAGCACGGGTTTCGTGCGTCGGTGCGCACTCTGCGGTCCGCGATCGACGACCTCTCCCCGGTGGTGGTCCACGCGCATCTTGCCTACGCCGATATCGTGGCCGCGGTCGTGGTCAACTACCTCAAGGTCGCGACCTTCCTCGACGGACGCACCGGGGCGCCCCTCCTGGCGACGACCGAACACGGCATTGCCCCGGAAGACTCGACGTATCAGGACTCCCGGTGGCGAGGCCCGGCCATGAGGCTGGTCCACGGCGTGCGCCTGCGCGTGACCGACCGGAAGGCAGCGGTGTGCGAGTCGACCCGGCGCGTCATGGCCGCCAAGTGGAAAGCCCACCGGGTCGAGGTGATCCGGAACGGCGTCGACGTGGGGCGAATCCGACGTACGGTGGAGGAACGACGGAAAACGCTGGCCCCGAAGGCCCCCACTTTTCTCACCCTGTCCCGGCTGTCGGAGGAGAAGGGCCTCGACGTCGTCGTGCGAGCTTTCGCCGTGGTGCTCAAACGCCGGCCGGACGCGAAGCTCGTGATCGCGGGCCGTGGGCCGTCGGAGGAGAGCCTGAGATCTTTGGTGCGTGGGCTACAGCTCGAAGAGTCCGTGCGCTTCGCGGGGTTCCTCGATCCCCTGGACGCGCTGGCCGGGGCCGACGTCTTGGTGCAGATCTCGGCGTGGGAGAACTACTCCTACACGCTGCTCGATGCCGTCGCGGCCGGGATTCCGGTGGTGGCCAACGACGTGGGCGGAAACGCAGAAATACTGGCGCACGATGCTGTACTGCGCGGTAATATTGGAGTTCACGACCTGGCACGAGGCATGGACGCCGCGTTGAACCGGCCCGCGGCCGCGGCGGAGTCCCTCTCGAGTATCCGCGAGATGACCGAATCCCTGGCCGCGTTCTACGCGGGACCGCACCACAAACAACGCTCTGGAAGGGTGAAGAATGACCGTTCGCGCTGAAAGCGGCCCGAAACCCGCGGGCATCTATGCCCGAGCGCACCGGGCCGTCGTCGCGGAGGCCGGGTCGTTGCGGCTCCTCGAATTTTTCATCGGCTGTTTGATCGCGTTCGTCGGCACGTCCGCGCCGGGATTGCCCGGGAATCTTCCGCTCTCCTACGTCGCCGTGCTCCTCGGCCTGGGGATCGCCTTCCTGCGACGCCCTCGGCATGCCTTCCCGTCCGACGTTCGGTGGTGGACTCTCGCCTTAGCGCTCGGGCTGGCGGCGGCCGTGGTGGTCTCGGTGGTCGCGGGCTACGCCTCGACCGGGGAATGGCTCAGGAGAATCTTCCGATTGGGCATCGTCGTGGCGTTTGCCCTCGTGCTCGGCTCAGGGCGGCTCCACTTCCGGTCGGTGCTCCGCGGATTCATCACGATGCTCCTGGTCAACGTCCCGCTGTTCTACCTCGGCCTCACCTCCGACACCTACGGCGGTTACCTGACGGGAATCTTCGGTGACAAGAACCAGGCGGGCCTGAACTACGCCGTGGGCGCGGTCCTCGCCCTGCTCGCCTTTGGGCAACGACGCCTGGGCATCGCGATCTTCGTGGTCCTGGGGGTTCCCCTGTGGCTGACGGGGTCCCGAACCTCCCTCGCCGCATACGCCGTCGCCGTGCTGTGGATGCTGTTTTCCCGCAGGGTCTCCCTCCCGATCAAGATCATCGTGGGCGCCGTGTTGGGGTGGCTGGTTGCCAACGTGGAGGAGAACTTTGCCCGGGTCGGGGTGTTCTCCGATCGTCGAGGCACCGACGCCCTCCGGGATCGGATCGACGCCGCCTCCCTCCTGAAGCTCCAGGATTCCCCGTGGTACGGCCGTGGCTTGGGGCAGGCCACGGTCGAGATGGAGAACCGCACCTGGTTTTTCCACAACGGCTACTGGCAATTGCAGATCGAAGGAGGAATCGTACTTCTCTTAGCGGTGCTCGGCTTCACGCTGTTCGTCGGGACGCGGATCCTGCGGGCCGGCGCCACGAGCACCGAAAGAGTCATCACCCAAGCGGCAACCATCGTCGTGCTCGTCTGCGCCTGGAAGCTCGGTGACGTCTTCCTGACCGCCTCGTGGGCCTTGGTCATGGGTGCGGGCATCCGGACGGCGAACCGCGACGACGGGATCGGTCAGACGACTGCGGGGTCCCTCGCTGCCGCGACACGGCGATGAGGGCGGTGACGGTGACATCGCTCGGTTCCGGAAGGAAGAAGATGCCCCACCCGGGAAGGATATTCCTCGCCACCAACAACGGTGATATCTCTGGCGGGGAGAACATGATGTTCGAGCTGGCCCGAAGCCTTCGCGACTCCGGCCGCGAGGTGATCATCGTCGGCCCGTCCCAGCCCGGTGAGGTGATCGCTCGCGCACGAACGGAAGGATACGAGGTCAGGCAGATGCCGGCGTCCCATCGCCGGGCGTACATGATGCGATTGGCCGTTTTTGGGCTAAGGCATCGCCGGGACTGGATCTGGTGTAACGGGCTCGTGCCCTCCTTCGCGCTGACGGCGCATCCGCGGCGGATCGTTCACCTGCATCAGATCCCCACCGGGTCGCACAGGATTCTCGCCCGCATCGCGGGTATCGGCGCCCGGGCGCGGTTGGCGCCGTCGTACACTTCCGCTCCCGAGATACCCGGCAGCCAGGCGTTCCCCAACTGGGTTCTGCCCGTCCAGGCCGGGCCATCCGCGGACCGGCCGTCGCGTGAACGGCCGTTGCGCGTCGGGTTCGTGGGCAGGATCTCGCGGAAGAAAGGGCTCGTGACCCTGGCCCGCGGCGCGCGAGCGCTCCGGGACCGGGGGATCGAGGTAGAGCTCCACCTCGGGGGCGGAACGGCGTACGTGACGCCCGAAGAAACCCGCCGCGTCGATCAGGCCCTGGAGGACCTGCGGGGTGCGGTGACGCGGTACGGCTTCGTGCGCCCGCAGGATCTCTATCCGCGGATCGATGTGCTGGTTGTACCGTCGGAATGGGGCGAGGTCTTCGGGCTCGTGGCGGCCGAGGCCATGAGCGCTCGCATGCCGCTGATCGTCAGCGACGACGGTGCGCTCACCGAGGTGGTCGGGCCGGAGCACCCGTGGATCTTTCCCGCGGGCGACGCCGACGCCCTGGCCCGGACCGTGGAAAATTTCCTCAACACGGCGGTGGCGTCCCCGGGACGGGTCCGTGACATCACGGAGGCCGCCTACGAGCGGTGGCGCCGGCTGTACTCCCCGGACGCCGGCGCGGAGCGAATGCGCCTCTTGCTGGACCGACTGATGCCCGACGGGCCCCATCCCACGGAAAGGACGACACCATGACCGCCGAACCCGCCGCATCCGTCATCATCCCGACGCGAGGCGGCCGTGACCGACTGCATTACCCTTTGGACTCCCTCATGCGGCAGACGCGGGAGGATTTCGAGGTCATCGTCGTGATCGATGGGGATATCGACGACACCTCCGGACTCATCGAGGAATACCGGAACGGCGGCTGGAGGGCCCTGCGGGTCGAGCGCTTTGAGGAGAACCACGGCCGTTCCGGCGCCCTGAACCGCGGCATCGAGACGGCCCGCGGGCGCGTCATCATCCGGTGCGACGACGACCTTGAGGTCCGAACCGACTTCGTCGACCGGCACCTCCGGGCCCACGACGATCAGGAAGTCTCCGCGGTGGTTGGCCTCACCACCAACGTATTCCCGGACGGAGCATACGCCGAGGCCTACGGGCGAGACACCAACGAATCCTTTCTCTCGGACGCCCTCGACACCGCGCCCGCGATGCAATGGAGGTACTGGGCGGCCAATTGCTCGGCCACCCGCGAGGCGTACGCCGCGGTCGGGGGTTACGACGAGTCATACCGTCGTTACGGATGGGAAGACGTCGACATGGGGTACCGGTTGGCGCAGGCCGGCCTCGAGGTCCGCATCGATCCCTCGCTCACGGCACGACACCACGGGCCGTCACTGACCGCTCGGGCCCGCACGCTCAGGGCCCTCCACTCGGGCGCGGCGCGGGAGACCTTTCTGTTGATCCACGGGAATGACGCGCTGGGTCCCGCGCCCAAGCCCGGCGGGCCGTGGGGGCTGGCCGTTCGCTCGTTGGCCAGCGTCATGACCGAACCCGTCGCGGGCCTCCTGGCCGGGCTGGTGGACAAGCTTCTTCCGACGGTGCCGCGCCCGGTGGGCCGCAAGCTCGTGGCGCTCTGCGTCGAGTCGGCCGGGTTGTCCGGGGTGCGGCACCCGGGCCGTGCCCGCTCAAAGTTCTGAGGAGACGACCGTGTACACCACCTTGACTCGGATCGGACGCGCGCTGCGTTCTTCATCGTCCCGTCCGACGATTCCGCTGGCGATCGCTCACGACTACCTGACCCAACGCGGTGGCGCCGAGCGCGTGGTCCTGGCGCTGCATCGGGCCTTTCCCGAGGCACCCATCTACACGACGCTCTACGACCCCGACTCCACCTACCCGGAGTTCCGGGACGCCCGCATTATTACGTCGCCGCTGAACCGCATCCCCGCCCTTCGCCAGAGGCATCGGTGGGCCCTGCCGTTCCTCCCGCTCGCGGCGGGTCTTCTGCGCGTTCCGGCGGAGACCACGGTGGTCTCCAGCTCGGGATGGGCCCACGGTTTCGACATCGACGGGCGCAGCCTCGTCTATTGTCATAGCCCGGCGCGCTGGCTCTACCTCAGCGACCAGTACCTCGGAGACAAGGCCTCCGGAGGGATCACGGCGGCGGTCCTCGCGGCCCTGCGGCCAAGCCTCACGAGGTGGGATCGCTGGTCGGTGGGCCAACGGTCCCAGCCGTACATCGCGAACTCGACGGTGGTGCGGCGCCGCATTGCCGCCGTGTACGGGGTGGACGCGCCGATCGTGTTTCCCCCACACAGCGTGGACCGCCACGCTCCGCAGTCACCCATCGACGGCGTCCGCTGGGCGAGCGGCACGTATTTCTTGGTCGTCTCTCGCCTACTGCCGTACAAGAACGTGCACCACGCGATCGAGGCGGTCCGAGGGACCTCGCACCGGCTCCTCGTGATCGGCGCCGGCCCGCTCGCCCGAACCCTCCGGGATAAGGCGCCGGTCAATGTCCGGGTGGTCGGCGGGCTGGACGATGCGCAGATGAGATGGGCCTACGAGAACTGCGCCGCGGTGCTGGCCGTCTCCTACGAGGATTTCGGCATCACGCCGCTGGAAGGAGCGGCATTCGGCAAACCGACCATCGCGCTCCAGGCCGGCGGGTTCCTCGATACCATTCGCCCGGGCCGAACCGGCGCTTTCATCGATAACCCCCGAGCGGAGGACATCCGGGACGCGCTGGACGCCTTCCGACCTACCGACTACGACGCCGAGGAGATACGCACGCACGCCGAAGGGTTCGCGCACGAGCGATTTGTGCGGGAGATCAAGGGGCACCTGGCCCGCCTGGCCGACGGGGCGGGAGAGGAATAGCCGGCCCGGGCGCGCTCCCCGCGGCTCGGCGACCGCAGCCGGCGCTCGAGGCGCCGGGCGGCGAGGTACGCGAGAACTACTCCGCCGCCCGGTTCTCCGCGACAGACTCGCCGGAATCGTCGATGAGGAAGCCCTGATCGACGAGGCTTCGTTGCGTCGATTCGGCCTGGGGACGAATCACCTCCGGGTCCTCCGAAAAGACCTCGGCGAGGTAGGACACGGATTCTTCCAGGCTCATCCCGCCGGCCCAGCACTCCCACAAATACACCGCGGAGCCCGTCAGCTCCAGCGGCATCCGATGCGGGACCCGGGCGATGAGGCAGTAGTCCCTCATCTCCGCGCTGGACCGGACCCAGGCGACGTCGTCAGCTACCCGCACGGCCACCCCCACCGCGTGTGCCGGAGGATGCCCTGTGCAGTGCGCTCCGGATGAATTCGCGCGCACCCAACCCGAAGCGAACGAACCACTCCCGAATGATTTCCCCGCGGGTGGGGGAGCGGCCCAACTTCATCGCCAGGTGATCGGTGTTGACCAGGAAGGCCTGACCCAGCGTGGCGGCCTTGTCTCGCGGGGTGCGCGCCGCGGCGAGGCGCGCTCGCCACTCGTCCATCCGCGAACCGCCCTCCATCATGTACTTCCACAGCAGATAGTCGGAGTGGTTTTGATACTTCTCCAGTGTGCCGTTCCAGGCGGCCAGGCCCACCTCGGCACGGAGCTCCCGGGCGCGATCCGAGACCCTCTGAAGGTCCTGGTCGGAGAGGATCTTGCGGAGGTGAGCGGAATCCCTGATACCCCGGGAGCCGTCCCGCACCGAGTGCAGCAGGATGAAGAGCACCTGGTCGAGATAGCTCAGCACGGTGCACGGAAAATGCGCGATGTGGGCGGTCTGACGCCGCGCCCACAGCGCGTCGAAGGCCTCTTCCGGGTCCGCCTGCAGACCGGGAAAGAGGCGATGGACGTCCACGGCACCCCACCAGGGATGCCGGTAGGAGGCCGCGTGGTGAAAGGCCGACCCCGTGAAAAAACTGGTCACCTTTTCCCACCGGTGGTCCTGGAGAGCCCCCAAGAAACGAGACATGTGGCTCGGCCTCACGAGGATGTCGGCGTCGGTGCTGGTCCGGAGGGTGGGGTACAGGCCCTCGAGGGTCGCGTATCCCTTGATATGAATCAGCTGGACACCGGCGTCGTCGGCAAGGCATTGCAATGCCGCATGACCCAGTTTGATGCGATCGCCAATCTCGAATGCATCCACGGGGGCTTTCCTCACTGTTATCCGGGGTGGTGCCGCGGGTGGTCGCCCAGTCGGCCGTTTCCGGGCGACCACCGAGGCCCTAGCTCTTCTCCTGAACGGACGTGGCTTCCTTGGCGGAGTGGCCGTAGTAGGACTTGTATTCGGAGCGGTATCCGCCATAACCGAAGCCGTAATACTGGGACCCGATGCCCTTGGACGGTGCCATGTTCATGACGGTGCCGAGCACGGTCCCCTTGACCTTGTTGATCATCGACATGGCGCCCTCGGTCTGGTCCTTGCGCGTGGCGCCGACCTTGGTGACCAGGATGGCTCCGTCGACGCCCGTGGACAGGAGCGAGCCGTCGGTCACCGGCAGGAGCGGCGGAACGTCGATCAGGACTAGGTACTCCTGGGAGAGCTCCTCGACGAGCTTGCGCATCTTGGCCGATCCCAACAGCTCGGAGGGGTTCGGTGGGATGCGGCCGGCGGGGATCACGTACAACTCGGACTCCCGGAACCGCTGGATGGCGTCCTCGATGCCGACCTGACCGGAGAGGATCTGCGAGAGACCCACGCCGTTGTCGATGCCGAAGATCTTGGCGATCGTGGGGCGACGAAGGTCGGCGTCGATCAGCACGGTCGGCTGACCGGCCTTGGCGAAGGCGTGGGCCAACGAGGCCGTCACGGTGGACTTGCCCTCGCCCGGATTCGGGCTTGTGACGATGATCGAGCGCGGAGGCTGATCTACGCTGACGAAGCGCAGATTCGTGCGGAGCTGGCGGAGAGACTCCTCGGACTGGTGGTCGGCCTGGTCCTCCAGGAAACGGTTCTGGTCCAACGCGTTGGTCTTGGGCAATACGCCCAGAACGCCGACGCCGGTGGCCTCCTCGAGGTCGCTGGTGGTCCGGACGCGGACGTCCATGAAACGCCGCATGAAGACCACGATGTACACGACGACCAGACCGGCCAGGGCGCCCAGCAAAACGTACTTCTTGAGGCTGGGGGCGATCGGCGAACCGGGCTTCTGCGCATCATCCAGGGGGATCACGCGCACCGATTGGGAACCGTCGATGTCGTTGACGGTGTCTGCGGTCGCCTTCAGAGACGCGTTGGCCAATTCCACGGCGTCCTCGGGCGAATCGGCGGTGGCCTGGACGCGGAGGAGCGTCGACCCGTCCTCGACCGAGGCGGAGAGATGTCCGGGGATCGACGCGGCGTCCAGATTGGTCTTGGTCGTCCCGGCGATCTTTTGGGCCACGGGTGCGCTGGTGATCAGCGGCAGATAGGCCTTCGCCTTGGACTGGGCCGCGGCGTCGCCCGAAAGGATGTCCCCGGCGCTGCCGTTGGTGGAATCGTCACCCTTGCCGAGGGTCACGTATCCGGAGGAGGTCGCGGCGTAGGTCTTCGGCTGGACGAGCGTCACGCCGTATCCCAGCAGGCCTCCGACTATGATTCCAACCACGAGCAAAATAATGTTTGCCCTAGTAATCCTTATAAAGTCCAGTAATGTCATTGAGTTCCTCGAGGGTAGCCCCATCTGCCCTGTCAGGGATATCGTGCGGCGGTTCTGCTAGAAACGTGCTCGGTCGTCGGTCGCGACGAACGCGGCCCGTTTGCGGACAATAATCGATTTTAACATCTTTGAAGGAATTCACGTGAGTCAGTACCTGTTCCTCTCAGGAAGTGAGAGGGATCTTCGCCACAGTCGACGACTCTGGGTCGTGCGCTGGGGCGCCGCCGGCCTCCTCGTGCTCCTCGTGGGGGTCGCCGCGGTGTGCTTTCTCTGGCCCGACGGAGGTCAGATTCGACAGATTCTGATCTCCATCTGGCTCGCGGTGACCCCCACGCCGTGGCTGCGGAGTCATATCAAGCCCGAGTACGTGGAGCAGGGCATGAATGCGGCGGTCTTCATTCCGATCGTGGCCTGTGCCGTGTTGGTTCTCCCGCGGGTTCGCCTCTGGGTGTGGTGGGTCCTCGCGGCGTGCGGGGCAACCTCGATCGAGCTCATTCAACTCGCTTTCTTGAGCGGGCGAAATTTTAATCCCGTGGATGCGCTATTTAACTCTCTCGGCGGAATAGTTGGATCCCTCCTGGGCGCCTTTATTCTGTATCGACTATTTCGGCGCTGGGAGCGAATTGACGGTTAATCGAGAAGATCCATCAGGTATTTTCCGTAGCCGCTCTTGAGGAAATCCCGGGCGCTGCGTCGCAACGCGTCATCGTCAAGAAATCCCATGCGCCACGCGATTTCTTCGGGGCATCCGATCGAGAGTCCTTGGCGGGCCTGGATGGTGCGCACGTAGGCCGTCGCATCCGCCAGGGAGGCGAAGGTTCCGGTGTCCAGCCAGGCCGTGCCCCGGGGGAGAACCTCGACGCGGAGCTCGCCCGCCTCGAGATAGCGTCTATTCAGATCTGTGATTTCCAGTTCCCCGCGCGCGGAAGGCTTCAATTCACGGGACATCTCCACGACCCGGTTGTCGTAGAAGTACAGGCCTGGTATCGCAAAGTTACTCTTTGGTACTTTTGGCTTTTCCTCGATCGATACCGCGCGATGGTGCTCGTCGAATTCAACGACGCCATAGGCGGAAGGGTCGGCGACCCTATATCCGAATACCGTCGCACCGGTGACATCCGAGTATTGACGCAATTGCGTGCCCAGCCCTTGGCCGTAGAAGATATTGTCCCCGAGAATGAGCGCTACGGAGTCGTCACCGATGTGCTCCTCGCCGATCAGAAAGGCCTGAGCCAGGCCCTCGGGGGCGGCCTGGGTCGCGTAGGAGATGCGGATGCCGAAGCGGCCGCCGTCGCCCAGGAGCCGACGGAACTGGTCCGCGTCCTCGGGGGTCGTGATGATCAGGATGTCGTCGATGCCCGCCAAGAGGAGCGTCGAGAGCGGGTAGTAGATCATCGGCTTGTCGTAGACCGGTGTGAGTTGTTTGCTGATGCCCAGGGTGATCGGGTGCAGTCGGCTTCCCGTGCCCCCAGCCAGAATGATGCCCTTCACGGTGTCCTTTCGTCGTGATCCGTGGCCCGGAGGCCATCCCCAGAGACCTCCGTTGATCGTCCACAATATAGCCGGATCCGCCCCGGCGCCGGGCGCGGCTGTTTTAGACTCGTCGGTATGGGAAAAATTTTGGTCACCGGGGGAGCCGGGTTCATCGGCTCGAATTTCGTCCATCACCTCGTGGAACACACGGATCATCGGGTCGTGGTCCTGGACAGCATGACGTACGCGTCCAACGAGGCATCGTTGCTGGGCCTGCCGGGGGACCGGGTCGAGGTGGTGCGCGGTGACATTACCGATGCCGAGGTCGTGGATGGCCTCGTATGCTCCGCCGACGCCGTGGTGCACTTCGCGGCCGAGACCCATAACGACAACTCCCTCGGCGACCCGGCACCGTTCGTGCACACCAACCTGGTCGGCACCTTCACCCTCTTGGAGGCCGTGCGTCGCCACGGGGTCCGCTTCCACCACATCTCCACGGACGAGGTCTTTGGGGACCTCGAGCGTGACGATCCGGCCAAGTTCACCGAAGCCACACCCTATAATCCCTCCTCGCCGTACTCCTCGACCAAGGCCGGCTCGGACATGCTGGTGCGCGCCTGGGTACGGTCCTTCGGCATCGAGGCGACCCTGAGCAACTGCTCGAATAATTACGGTCCATATCAGCACATCGAAAAATTCATTCCCCGGCAGATCACCAACGTCCTGACGGGTCGGCGCCCCAAGCTCTACGGCGCCGGTATCAACGTCCGCGATTGGATTCACGTCTCGGACCATTCGACCGCGGTGGAGCTGATCCTCGAACGGGGCCGGGTGGGGCAGACCTACCTCATCGGCGCCGACGGCGAGCGTGACAACCTCACGGTCCTGCGGACCATACTCCGGCTCATGGGGCGCCCGGAGGACGAATTCGACCACGTCCGGGACCGGGCAGGGCACGATCTCCGCTACGCGATCGACGCCTCGCGCCTGCGTGAGGAACTCGGATGGCGGCCGCGGCACGCGGATTTCGAGTCCGGCCTGGCGGAGACCATCCGCTGGTACGAGGAGAACAGGCAGTGGTGGGAAGCGCATAAGGTGAGCGTCGAACGCCGGTACGCGGAGGCGGGGCAATGAGCCAGAGCGAGCTGACCGTATCGACGACGCCCATCCCCGGTCTCCTCGTGGTGGACCTTCCGGTGCACGGGGACAACCGGGGGTGGTTCAAGGAGAACTGGCAGAGGGAAAAAATGGTGGCCGCCGGCCTCCCCGATTTCTCGCCCGTGCAGAACAACGTCTCGTTCAACTCTCGTCGCGGGACCACCCGCGGTATTCACGCGGAACCCTGGGATAAATTCGTCTCGGTCGCGACCGGCTCGATCTTTGGCGCCTGGGTGGATCTGCGGGAAGGGGAGAGCTTTGGGCGGTCGTTCACGATCGAGCTCGGCCCATCGCGGGCGGTCTTCGTCCCTCGGGGAGTCGGCAACGCCTTCCAGACTCTCGAAGCCGATACGGCCTACACATACCTCGTCAATGATCACTGGTCCCGCGAGGCGCAGGATGATTACTCTTTTCTGAATCTCGCGGACGAGTCGGTCCGCATCCCCTGGCCCATCCCGCTGGCGGAGGCCGAGCTGTCCGAGAAAGACCGCCATCACCCGCGGCTCGGTCAGGTGGCTCCGATCCCCAGGGCCCCGTATCTCGTGGTGGGAGCCCAAGGGCAGTTGGGATCGGCGATGACGCAGCTTTTGACGCAACGGGGCATCCCTTACGTCGCGGCGGGGCGAGACCAGATCGACCTGGCCCGGCCGGCGTCGTGGGCGGGCGCCTTCCGGTGGAGAAGCTTCCGCGGCATCATCAACGCGGCGGCCATGACCGCGGTCGACGCCGCGGAGACGCCCGAGGGCCGGGCCGTCGCGTGGGCCGCCAACGCCACGGGGGTCGAGGCCCTCGCCAAGGTGGCCCGGAGCGCCGACATACCCCTGGTGCACGTTTCGACGGATTACGTCTTCGACGGCGCCAAACCGCTAGAGGATATGTACCGGCCGGGAGATCCCCTCGCGCCGCTGTCCGTCTACGGGCAGTCCAAGGCCGCCGGGGAACTCGCGGCCGGGGTCGCGCCGCGACACTACATCGTTCGCACCAGCTGGGTGATCGGTGCGGGACGAAATTTCGTGGCGACCATGCGAGATCTCGCGGGACGCGGCGTGAACCCGCGGGTGGTTTCGGATCAGTGGGGGCGGCCCACCTTCGCCTCCGACCTGGCCGAGGGGATACTCCACCTGCTCGAGGAAAAGGCCGACTACGGCGTGTATCACCTGTCGAATACCGGGCCCGTGATCAGCTGGTTCGATCTCGCGCGAGAGGTCTTCCGGCTCGTGGGGCAGGATGCCGGCCGCGTCACTGCGACCAGCACAGAGCATTACTTCGCCGAGGCCTCGGTCTGGGCGCCGCGGCCCGCCAATTCGGCGTTGGACACCTCCGCGCTGGAAGCCACCGGATTCGCCCCGAGGGATCACCGGGTGGCGCTGAAGGAATACCTCGACAAATCGTAGGTTGTCAGGGGGCCGGTCAATACCGCATAATAGTGCGGTATGCCAAGGCGAGGGAGGAATATTCCTCCGTGATCGACGATGGCTGGTCAGCGAGCACACCGCGGGTTTCTCCCCGTACGGAACCGCGCCAGTTAGCTTTCAACTTGGCGCACAGGTAATTCGTTCCGATTAGAAAGGTGGTCCAGCATGGCTGACCGCACCAAGCTCTCCGCTGAAGAGCGTCACGAATTCGGTAAGGGCGCCGCCCGCCGCATCCGTCGCGACGCGAAGGTTCCCGCCGTGATCTACGGCCACGGCGCCGAGCCGATCCACATCATCCTTCCCGGCCACGAGACCATGCTGGCCGCACGTAACCCCAACGCTGTCCTTTCCCTGGACATCGAGGGCAAGAATCACTTGGCGATGATCAAGGACATCCAGCGTCACGCGATCCGCCCGGAGATTTACCACCTCGACCTCCTGACCGTTCGCCGCGGCGAGCGCGTCGAGGTCGAAATCCCCGTCACCGTCGAGGGCGAGGTTGCCCCCGGTAACCTCTGGACCCAGCCGGAGCAGGTCGTCCTCGTGGACGTCGACGCCCTGGACGTTCCCGAAGAGGTTCTCGTGGACATCGAAGGCCGTAGCGATGGCGAGCACGTCACCGCCGGTGACCTCGAGCTACCCGAGGGCGTTAACCTCGCGTCGGACCCCGAGCTTCTGATCGTCAACGTCTCCGAAGAGGTCGAGCAGGACCTCGGCGAAGAGGAAGAGACCGAAGAAGGCGAAGAGACCGCCGAGGAAGGCGAAGAGTCTTCCGAGGACGAGTCGGGCGACGAGTAAAACTCCACCGCCTGAGAAAGGCCCGTCGATCCCGATCGACGGGCCTTTCCCGTGTCCGAGTGCCATGGAAGTGCCCGCCGCGGGAGAATGGACCACACCATCTACACCCGGTGTTACCGGAAGCGAGGAGCATAGCCGTGAGCGAGACGTGGCTCGTGATGGGGCTGGGAAATCCCGGCCCACAATATGCCAATACCCGGCACAACGTCGGTCACATGGTCGTGGACACGATGGCCCGCAGTATGGGGGCGTCCTTCAAGCGGCATAAGTCCGGCGCGGTCGTCGTCGAGGGCCGGCTGGGCATCGGCGGTCCCCGCGTGGTTCTGGCCAAGTCCACCGGTTACATGAATACCTCGGGCGGCCCCACCTCGGCCCTGGCCAAGTTCTACGATGTTGCCCCCGAGCGGATCCTGGCGGTTCACGACGAGATCGACATTCCCTTCGACACCCTCAAGATCAAAAAGGGCGGCGGCGAAGGCGGGCACAACGGCCTGCGCGACATCTCGAAGGCCCTCAATACCAAGGATTACGTGCGCGTACGTGTGGGCGTAGGGCGCCCTCCCGGCCGGATGGACACCGCGGATTACGTCCTCAAGGCCTTCTCCAGCACGGAATCCAAGGAGTTGCCGTCGCTCTTGGTTGACGCCGCGGACGCCGTCGAGATGGTCATGACCGCCGGGCTCACCGAGGCGCAGCAGAAGTACCACGCCCGTTAAGGCGTGTGTCCGCGACGGTCGTGCGTCCCGCGTCAGGTCATAGGATGGAACACATGAGTGATGCGACGACACAGACCCTTCCCTCGGCCACAGGCCCCCTCGATGACGCCGCGGTCGCCCAGCTCAAACACGACTTCCCGATCCTGAACCGGACCGTCGATGGCCAGCGGCTCGTCTACCTGGATACGGGGGCGACCAGTCAAAACCCCACGCAGGTGCTGGACGCCGAACGTGAGTACTACGAGCGGCGCAACTCGGCGGTTCATCGCGGGGCGCATTCCCTGGCCGTCGAGGCGACGGATGCCTTCGAGGACGCCCGCGAAACCATCGCCGGATTCGTCGGCGCGCAGACCGAGGAGATCGTCTGGACCTCGAACGCGACCGAGGCGCTGAATCTGCTGTCGTATTCGTTATCCAATGCCTCGGCGGGTTTGGGCGGAGCCGAGGCGGCCCGGTTCGCGCTGGGGCCGGGGGACGAGATCGTGACCACCGAGATGGAGCACCACGCGAATCTCATTCCGTGGCAACAGCTCGCCGCCCGGACCGGTGCGACGCTTCGCTACGTTCCGCTCGGCGAGGACGGGCTCCTGGACTACGAGGCCGCCGAGGACGTTATCGGGCCGGCCACCCGAATCGTGGCCTTCACGCACGTATCGAACGTTTTGGGGTCCATTACCGACGTCGACCGTCTCGTGGCCCTGGCGCGACGGCACGACGCGCTGACGGTTCTGGACGCGTGCCAGTCCGTGCCGCACCTGCCGGTCAACTTCGCGCGGCTCGGCGTCGACTTCGCCGCGTTTTCCGGACATAAAATGCTGGGACCCACGGGCATCGGCGCGCTCTACGGGCGCCGCGAGCTCCTGCGGGACCTACCGCCGTTCCTCACGGGCGGCTCCATGATCACCCGGGTGACCATGGAGGAAGCCGAGTTCATGGAACCGCCGATGAAATTCGAGGCCGGCACCCAACGGGTCTCGCAGGCGGTCGCGTGGGCCGCCGCCGTGCGCTACCTCGAGGCCATCGGTATGGACCACGTGGCCGCGTGGGAGGCGAGCCTGGGACACAGGCTCGCGGAGGGCGTGGCCGCGATCGAGGGCGTCCGGCTGCTCGGCCCGGAGGCGGGCCGGGAACGCGCCGGGCTTGTGTCTTTGAGCGTCGACGGCGTCCACCCGCACGACGTCGGGCAGTTGCTGGACACCCGAGGAATCGCCGTGCGTGTGGGCCACCACTGCGCGCAGCCGCTGCACCGGGCGTTGGGGATCACGGCATCCACCCGAGCCAGCGCCTACATCTACAACACGACCGACGACGTGGACCGATTCCTCGAGCACCTCGCGGGCGTCCGCGGATTCTTCGGACTCTGAGCAAGAGAGCAGGTTTCAACGTCATGAGCGATCTTGGACAGCTGTACCAGCAGATCATTCTGGACCATTCCCGCCGCCGCTCCGGGGAGGGGCTTCCCGATGCGCCGATGGGCCCCTTTGCGGAGAACCATCAGTACAACCCCACGTGCGGGGACGATATCAACGTGCGCATAGTTCTCGACGATTCCGGGCAGCGCATCGCCTCGATGGCCTGGGAAGGCGATGGTTGTTCGATCTCCATGGCCGCGGCGTCGGTCCTCTCCGAGATGGCGCCCGGCATGAGCCTCGAGGAATTCCAGGAGACGGTCGATTGCTTTCGCCACATGCTGAGGTCCCGCGGCGCGGAGGAGCCCGACGAGGAGGTCATGGGCGACGCGGCCGCCTTCGCCGGGGTCTCCAAATTCGTCGCTCGCGTCAAATGCGCGATGCTGGCCTGGGTCGCGGCGGAAGAGGCCGCGCGGGAAGCCTCTGCGGTAACGCGCTGAGGCACCGGGGCGGTTACGTCATGAGCATCGTTCCCGCCACGAATGCACCAGTGGGCGGAGACGCTTCTTCAGCGCTCCCACGGTGCGAATCTTCGTATCCACGACGCGGTAACGGGCCGGTCCGAGAGGATCGCGCACAGACACCGAATATTTGTCCAGCAGATGTGAGGGCACCAACTCCTGGCCCACCTGGTCGGGGAACCGACGGGCGAACCGGGCGGCTCCCCACGCCTTATCCGGATATCCGCAGAAGTGCATCACGAACGCGTCGTGCAGTGACGCGCCGTAGTAGTGCCCCCGCGAATTGAGCTGTCGATGCCCGACGATTCGGGTTCGTGCCAGTAATCCCGAGGTGCACAGGTACCACCACATCTGATCTTGATCCCCATGGGTGAAAACGCCGTATTCGGCGTTGTTCCACCATTCGCGCACTGTCTCCAGCCGGACGGTGGACATCGATTCCAGCATCGCCACTGCTTCCGGGCAGTTCTTGAGGAGAAACACCCCGGTATTGATCCGAGACCAGAATCCGTTGGGCTCCTCGGGGCCCTCCGCGATCACGAGGACATTGCCGTCTCGTTCCGCCTCACGCACCATCTCGCGGATCGCGTCGGATTCGAAATTGGTGAAGTACGCGTCGTCGTCGATCCACACGAGCCAGTCGTACTGGGGGAGTAGTCTACGGACGATCGACATTTTGTAGTCGTACTTGGTGGTGATGCGGGGGTCGATTCCACATTCGAGCCGGTAATCCAGCCCGTGCTCGCGCGCGTAGATCGAGTGGTTGATGTAGGAACGTTGCCGGATTTCGTCGCCGCCGCTGACGATGCAGATACGTGGAATGTCAGGATCCTGAACTTGAGGGGGTCATGTGTTCAATCCCTGCGCAATACGTGCCGGAGGAATTCGCTGAAGGTACTTATATCGGACGATCCCACTCAGATTCTCAGGCAGTGTGGTCTCCGGACTCCGTGGAATCGAGCCCCATTCGTACCTTCCGGGGAGCATCATACCGAATGCGCCTACGGAACGAGCGACTCTGCCGAAAATCGGCCCCGGGGAGGCGGTTGCTCCCGGAGTGGGTGTGGTGTTCGCAACGATTCCCGTAAATTTGAAACAGACCGCCTAATCTGTAGAGGGCAAACGTTCAGTCGCTATCCCGAGGTGTTGCCCGTGAACATCCTTCCCTCTCGTCGAACCGTCGTCTCTGGCGCGGCATGGTCGCTTCCCGCTATCGCGGCCTCTGCCGCCGTGCCCGCCGCCGCGGCCTCGCGATGCATTCCCGAAATCACCCACTACTGGGGCGGGCTCGGATACCACTGGGGGCAGCTCGGCGAGGCCTCGCAGGCGCGCACGACGCAGGTCCTGTCCCTTCAAGCCGGCGAGGTCGTGATCGAGAATCTGCCGCCGGGTGTCTCGGTCGATCGCATCGAGGTTCGGCAGGTGATCGCGCGAAGGGAAGGCCAGCAGTCGCCCGGTCCGGGCTATTTTTACCCCGCCAATCCGGCCGCGACCTTCGCTCGGCAGTCCTCGGGGTTTACGCCCAGACACGTGCCCGAGGCGGCCCAGAATCACACGACCGACGGCTCGCGGCGGTTCACCGTGACGACGCTTTTCCCGGCTCCGGGCAGTGGCTACGACCCGTTCGTGAAGGCGAAAAACACCGCCGAATTCGTGGACTGGCTCGACGGTCAGCGGACCCGCTCGTGGACCCTGTGGTACGAATGGTCCGCGCGGCGCAATCGTCTGCCGAACCTCTACACGGACCAGGCGGACGGGTGCCGCCGATTTACCACGCGGCCCTCCGGCACCTTCAACGTGACCTACCGCAATATGGTGCGCGCTCGCCGGGAAGACGTCGGGCGCCAGATGGTCTATACCACCGCTTGGCTGTCCAACGGGCAGACCCTGACGCGGACCAGCACCAGCGTCGGTCCCCGCCCGGGCTTCTCCGCTGGGGGAGCCGAGGCCGGCGGGGCGTCGACCGACTGAGAACCCGAGGAACGTCCGCGGGACCGGTCACCGCCGGGGGAACGCCCCGCCGAGCCCCTGGCCGACGCGCGAGGGCGGAATCCTGGACAGATACTTATAGCGGACGAGGCCCTCGAGCAGGCCCAGGGAATTGCTGGCCCTGGAAACCGCCGATTCGACGGCCCTGTCTCGCCGTCCGAGGATCATCATGCCCAAGGCACACAGCGATCGCGCCAGGGTCACGACCGGATGGGTGCGATACGAGCGGGCCTCGTGTCAGGCGTCGTGACGCGCGCAGACCAGGGCCAGGGACAAGGCGTGATGGAAGCTCTTGCGGCATCGGGAGCGCGCCGACGACGCGGAACGGTACAGGATGCCCATGCCGTCGGATTCCTGCAGGGACAGCCCGGTCGCGGCGATGCGGTAGGAGAGGTCGTTGTCCTCGCCGCCCCGCCACAGGCTCGCGTCGAAGCCGCCCATCTGGAGGAGGAAATTCCTGCGGGCCGCGAAGGTTCCGGCCATCAGCGCCGGGGCGATATTTCCGTGGCCCGCCAACGGCAGGTCCGCCGGAACATCCCCGCGGAGCCGGCGGTGCCGATACGCGCGGAGCCGATCGGGGTCTGCGAAGTCCTCGTGTGAGACGGGCACGGCCGACCCATTGACGACCGGTATCCGTTGCAGGGCCTCGAACGCGGAGCGCACCCACGCCGGTCCGACGGCGTCGTCGGCGTCGCAGAAGGCGAGATGCTCCGAACGGGCCTCGCCGATTCCGCGATTCCGGGCGAAGGCCGCACCGCGGTGTTCGGAGGCGTCCACGTATCGAAGGTCGATCCCAGGGGTCGAGGCGTTCCGTGCGAATCCCCGGAGGTCGTCCGTGGAACCGTTGTCGCAGAGCAGGACCTCGAAGGACACGGGTGAGCGTTGGTCGAGCAGGGAATCGAGCAACGTCTCGAGCGTGGTCACGCTATTGCGGCACGGCACGATGACGGACAAGAGCGGCGGATCTGACAAGGTGGTTCTCCGTTCGTGGGGGGGGCGTCGTCCCGGGACGACGGGCCCGTTAGCCGCGCCGGGTCTCCCAGGCGGTGGGCCCCTCGTCGGAAGCGGCCGCGGCGCGGGCCTCGTCCGGGTTCGGGGGAGCCCCGTCGTAGGTGTCGACCGGGTAACCGGCGGCGCGCAGCTTCTTGTAGTGGGCGTTGCGGAAGCTGAGCAGGATTCCGCCGAGGAAGGCGGCCAACAACGATCCGCTGAGGACACCGACCTTTGCGTGGTCGTCGTGGATCGTTCCGAGCCCGAAGCTGAGCTCGGCCACGAGCAAGGCCACCGTGAACCCGATGCCTCCCATCATCGCCAGGCCGACCACGTCCACCCACGACATGTCCTCGTCGATCTCGGCGCCGCTCACGTGCGTCAGGATCCACGTCGAGCAGAAGATGCCGATGGTCTTACCGAGCACCAGGCCGGCGACGACGCCGATCGCCACCGGGTCCGTGAAGGCATCGACGATCCCGGACCACCCGCCGACGGCCACGCCCGACGCGAAGAACGCGAAGACCGGGATCGCGATGCCGTTGGATAACGGGGAAAACCGGTGCGACAGGCGCGGGGCCAAGCCGATGGGGGCCTCGCCGGCCTGCGGGGTGGAGCGGTGCAGGACGGGGACCATGAAGCCCAAGACCACGCCGGCGATCGTCGCGTGAATCCCGGCCGAATAGATCAACACCCACGTGACGATGCCGATCGGGAGCAGGATGGCCCAGGCTCCCCACCGGCTGTAGGCGAAGAAGCGGGGCCAACGGTGGGTCAGAACCCAGAAGGCCGCGGCCGGGATGATGGCCAGACCCAGGTAGAGGAAATTGACGCCTTCGGAGTACACGAAGGCGATGATGACGATCGCGATGAGATCGTCGACCACCGCGAGGGTCAGCAGGAACGTCCGCATCGCGGTCGGCAACGCTGAACCGACCACGGCGAGCACCGAGACGGCGAAGGCGATGTCGGTGGCGGTCGGGATCGCCCAGCCCTTGAGGGTCGCGGAGTCTCCCGAGATCAGATTGATGACCGTATAGATGATCGCGGGCATCGCGACGCCGCCGAAGGCCGCGGCCACCGGAACGATGGCCTTGCGAATCCTCCGCAGCTCGCCGTCGACGAATTCGGACTTCAGCTCCAGGCCGGTCATGAAGAAGAAGACCGCCAGAAGCCCCTCGGAGGCCCACTCTCCGACGGTGTGGAACGCGCTATCGACGCCGGGGAGGCCGACGTGGGCGTCGCGGAGGCCAAAGTAACCGTCCGCGAGCGGAGTATTGGCGAAGGCAAGGCCCAGGATCATCGCGGCGATCATCAGCAGGCCACCGGTATTGCCTTCCCGGAGTTTCATCCCGAAGCGGCCCTGGTGGTACCCCTCGTCTTGCAGCGTTGCGGTCATGGTCCCCTCTACCTGCGATGCGCGTTTCTAGACGGCGGCGTCGCCTCCCGGTGGGTGACGGGTGGTCCCGTCACCGCCGTGTGTCGGAAGGCGACGCCGTGATGTGCTGTGCCGGCCCTTAGCCGTGGTTCTTGATCCAGGCTTCGGCGGTCGTGCTCTGCAGAGACAGGGCCTTGCCGATGTACGGCTCGGCCGCGGCGGAGATCTTCTTGCCGACGAGCGGAATGTTGGCCTTGACCTCGCCCTCGACCTCGACGAGGGTCGACTCGCCCTGCGAGGTGAGCTTCTGGTGGGCCGTCGCGGAGACGGGCAGGCCGGCGACGTCGATCTTGGTCTCGACGGTGCGGGAACCGTCACCCTGCGGGGCGCTGAACGAGTCGACCTGGGTCAGCTTGACCCCGTTGCCCACGAACTTCTGGGCCACGCTGGGGACCTTGTCGGCGCCGACCGCGCGGACCGTCGTGACGGTGAACGCGGCGGAGCGGTCCCCGTCCACGGACAGGCTCTCGAACTCGACCCCGGCCTTCTGCGCCACGTGGCGAGCGAAGTCCTCCGAGCTGAAGGCCTCCAGAACCTGATCGATCGGCGCGTTGATGGTGTGTGATTCCTGCATAGCCATGAGTTCACTCAATTCCTAGTGGTCAACAGATTCGTGGTCCAGTTTAGCGGCGATGGTCACGAGCGCCGCATGCGTCACGACCGCGTCGTTAAGCCGGCAGCATGCGGGCATGGTAGGACCGGCGGGGACGGGCGTAGGGTAAGGGTCGTGCGGATTGCCTCCGCATCACGCCCGTCTCGGCCACCAGGTCCGCGTCATTGGGCGCCTCTTCGTGTGCCCTTTGGCCGCCCCACACCGACCACCACCCAAGGATCCAGACTTCTATGAGCCTCATCGGGTTGCGACAAGCCCTCGACAAGGAACCCACCTTCGCCAACGTCCTCGCGCAGGCCTCGCGGCCCGCCGCCGAACGATCCGCGGAAACGGTGATCGGCGCCGCGGAGGGGCTCCGAGCACCCCTGGTCGCCCAGATCTCGGACGGATTGGCCGCGGCCCCGCGGGAGACAACCGACGACGGGTCGGGGCATGCCCCCGTGGTACTCGCGGTGACCGCCACGGACCGGGAGGCCGAAGACCTGGAAGGCATTCTCGGCTCCTACCTGGATCCCGAGGCCGTGACCCGGTTCCCCGCCTGGGAAACCCTGCCCCACGAGCGGCTCTCGCCGAGATCCGACACGGTCGGTCAGCGCCTAGCCGTGCTCCGCCGCCTCTCCGAGGCCGAGGATCCCGTCCGCGTGGTCGTCGCCCCGATCCGTTCGGTGTTGCAGCCGATCTCCGCGAGCCTCGAGTCCATGAAACCCGTGCGCCTGAGCGTCGGGGAGGAACACGATTTCGAGGCGACCGTCGCGGCCCTCTCCAACGCCGCATATTCCCGCGTGGACCTGGTCACCAAGCGCGGGGAATTCGCGGTGCGCGGTGGGATCCTGGACGTCTTCTCTCCGGTCGAGGACCACCCGGTGCGCATCGATTTCTTCGGCGACGAGATCGATCAGATGAAGTGGTTCGCGGTCGCGGATCAGCGAACCTTCACGCCCAGCGACGAGGGGGACCCGACGTCGCTCATCGCGCCCCCGTGCCGCGAAATTCTCATCACGCCGAACGTCATGTCCCGGGCCGCCCACCTGAAGAATTCCCTGCCGGGAGCCGAATCGATGCTCGAACGCATCGCGGGCGGGATCTACGTCGAGGGGATGGAGTCCCTGGCACCCCTGCTGGTGGACGCCATGACGACCTTGATCGCGTCCCTCCCCGGCGAGTCGATGACGGTGCTGCTCGAACCGGAGAAGGTGCGGGCCCGGGCGGCCGATCTGGTCGCGACCAACGAAGAATTCCTCGTGGCCGCCTGGGAGCAGGCCTCCGACGGACAGCAGGCCCCCATCGACCTGAACGAGACCGGCTTGGCCCAGGCGAGCTTCATGTCGGTGGCCGACGCCAGGGCCGAGGCCCTCGACGCGGGCGTCGGCTGGTGGTCGGTCACGTCCCTCGGCGTCGACGACGCGATCGACGACGAGGCGGATACCCTGACCATCGCGGTGCGCGCGCCCCTGACCTTCGCCGGAAACGTCGAGGCGATGCTCGAGGTCGTGGGTGATCACGTGCGCGACGGCTGGCAGGTCGTCGCCGTGACCGACGGCCCCGGGCCGCTGAACCGCTTGGCGGAGCTCTTCCAGGGGGCGGACCTTCCGGCCTCGCGCAGCGACGACCTCGTCTCGGAACCGCAGCCCGGGCTCATCGAGCTCACGACCGCCCCGCACGGGACGGGCTTCGTGCTCGAGGACGCGAAGATCGCGCTCCTCACGGAGGCCGACGTGCTGGGCAAGGCCAGCCCGTACACCACGCGGGACATGCGCAAATTGCCCGCGCGGCGGCGTCGCAATGCGGTGGACCCGCTCGCCCTCAAGCCGGGGGACTACGTGGTGCACGAGCAGCACGGCATCGGCCAATTCGTCGAGCTCATCCAGCGTCCCATCGCCGGGGCGATGGTCAAGCCGGGCCAGCCCAAGCCGATGAAGGAATACCTGGTCCTCGAGTACGCCTCGTCGAAGAGGGGCGCTCCGCGCGACCGGCTCTTCGTGCCCACCGACCAGCTCGATCAGGTGACCAACTACGTCGGCGGGGACGCACCGACCCTGTCCAAGATGGGCGGCTCCGACTGGTCGAAGACCAAATCCCGGGCCCGCAAGGCCGTCAAGGAGATCGCCGCCGACCTGATCCGCCTATATTCCGCGCGCATGGCTTCGCGCGGACACGCTTTCGGGCCGGACACCCCGTGGCAACGCGAGCTCGAGGAAGCCTTCCCCTACGTGGAGACCCCGGACCAGCTGACCACGATCAACGAGGTCAAGGCCGACATGGAGAAAGAGATCCCCATGGACCGCCTGATCTCGGGCGACGTCGGGTACGGCAAGACCGAGGTCGCCGTCCGCGCCGCGTTCAAGGCGGTCCAGGACGGGAAGCAGGTCGCGATCTTGGTCCCGACGACGCTCCTGGCCCAGCAGCACTCCGAGACCTTCACCGAGCGGTTCAGCGGCTTCCCCGTCAGGGTCGCCACGCTGTCACGGTTCCAGACCTCCAAGGAGTCCAAGGCCGTCGAGGCCGGCATCGCCGACGGGACCATCGACGTGGTCATCGGAACCCATCGTTTGCTGTCCCAGGCCATCAACTTCAAGGACCTCGGCCTGGTGATCATCGACGAAGAGCAGCGGTTCGGCGTCGAGCATAAGGAGAAGCTCAAGACGCTGCGGACCAACGTGGACGTCCTGGCGATGTCCGCGACGCCGATCCCGAGAACCCTGGAGATGTCCCTGACCGGCATCCGCGAGACCTCGACCCTGGCCACCCCTCCCGAGGAGAGGCACCCCGTGCTGACCTTCGTGGGGCCGCATACGGAGAAGCAGGTCGCCGCGGCCGTGCGTCGTGAATTGATGCGCGAGGGTCAGGTCTTCTACGTCCACAATCGCGTGTCGTCGATCGACCGGGTGGCCTCCGACCTGCAGAAACTGGTTCCGGAGGCGCGCATCGCGGTGGCTCACGGCCAAATGAGCGAGGCGCGGCTCGAACAGATCATCGTGGATTTCTGGGAGAAGAGGTTCGACGTGCTGGTCTGCACGACCATCGTCGAGACCGGCCTGGACATCTCCAACGCCAACACGCTCATCGTCGACCGCGCCAACAACTACGGCCTGTCGCAACTGCACCAGCTGCGCGGGCGCGTGGGGCGAGGCCGGGAACGCGCCTACGCCTACTTCCTGTATCCCCTCGAGAAACCGCTCGGCGAGGTCGCCCTGGAGCGACTCAAGGCGGTCGCCGCCCACAACGAGCTCGGCGCGGGCATGCAACTGGCCATGAAGGACCTCGAGATTCGCGGCGCCGGAAATCTGCTCGGCGGAGAACAATCGGGCCACATCGCCGGCGTCGGCTTCGATCTGTACCTGCGGCTCGTGGGCGAGGCCGTCGCGGACTTCCGCGGGGACGAGCGCGAGGAAGTCCCGGCGGAGATGAAGATCGAGCTCCCCGTGGACGCCCACTTGCCCCACGACTATGTTCCGGGGGAGAGGCTTCGGCTGGAGGCCTACCGAAATCTGGCGGCGGCGGCCACCGAAGAGTCCGTGGAAGAGGTCGCGGCCGAACTGCGGGACCGTTACGGCGAGCTGCCCGAGCCCGCCCAGAACCTGTTGAAGATCGCGCGCCTGAGGATCAAGGCCCGCTCGGTCGGCCTGACCGAGGTCATGGTCATGGGGCCCAAGATTCGGTTCTACCCCGTGGATCTGCCGGAGTCGAAGGACATGCGGTTGAAGCGTATGTACCCCGGAGCGTTGGTCAAGACGATTCCCGGCACCGAGCAGCAACAGATTCTGGTGCCCAAGCCGAAATCGGCTCCCGTCGGGGGCAAGGATCTGGTGGACGACGCGATCCTGGAATGGGTCGCAGGCTTCATCGACGCGATCATGGCCTAAGCCGGGCCACGCGGTGCCGCTAGCTTCATCGAGCGCGGTCACTCGGGCCCCGGTGAAGGGGTCGACAACGGCACAGGGCCGGTTCTCCCGTGGGGGAGAACCGGCCCTGTGCCGTTGTTGGTGTTCGAGGCGCACCGCGCTCGGCCGTTAGTTCTGCGTGAGCTCCTTGCCGTGCGTCGAATGCTTGGCGGTCTTGCTGCTGAGCACCTGGAAGGGGATGAGGTACGTCAGGGCGTAGAGAACGATCGCGATGGCGAACGGCAACCAGGCCTTCGAATCCGAGATCCACAGCCCGAAGCAGTACAGCGAGGCGACGAACAGGATCATGCAGAAAATGAAGAAGAGCAGATTCGACACGAGATGGCCCTCACCGGAGTGGTTGCGGACCTTGCGGTTCTCGCTGCGCATCTCGGAATTCTCTGCGTACTCCTGGCCTTCTTCGCGAAAGGCCGATTCGGTGGCGTGGGTCATGTGATCCTCAATCCTGACGGTGTGTTCCCCTGGGCCGCCCGGACTGGGGCGCGGCAACGCAGGGTCGATAGACATGCTGATTCCAGTATAGGAGCAAGTGGTGGGGTTTAGCTCGCCCGGATGATGTCGATCCCCTTCGAGGCCCCGATGCGGCTCGCGCCGGCCTCGATCATCGCGAGCGCATCCTCGCGAGTCCGGATGCCCCCGGAGGCCTTGACCCCGATGTCGGGGCCCACGGTCAGCCGCATGAGCTTCACGTCGGCGACGGTCGCGCCGCCGGTCGAGAAGCCCGTCGAGGTTTTGACAAAATCCGCGCCGGCTTCGACCGCGGCCTGGCACGCGAGGACCTTGTGATCGTCCTCGAGGAGGCAGGTCTCGATGATGACCTTCAGGAGCCCGTCGTGAGCGTGGACGGCGTCGGCCACCGCGCGGATGTCCGCGGTGAGCGCCTCGCGGTCGCCCTCCAGGGCGTCGGCGATGTTAATGACCATGTCGACCTCTTGGGCGCCGGCGGTCAGTGCGGAGGTGGCTTCGTGAACCTTCTGCCCGGTCGTGGTGGCGCCCAGGGGGAACCCGACGACGACGCAGGCCACGGAGTCGCTGCCGCGAAGCCGCTCGGCCACGAGGTTCGCCCAGATGGGATTGACGCACACCGAGGCGAAACCGTGTTCGCGGGCCTCGTCGCAGAGCCGCTCGACGTCCGCGGCGCGGGCGTCGGCGGCCAGGATGGTGTGGTCGATCATGCCGGCCAGATTGTCGGGGGTGGATTTCTCGGTCATGGGGTCTCCATTTTCTGGGGAGGTTCGCGAATGATTCGGCGGGCTGACGGTGGTCAGGATTCGGTGTCGACGCCGAGGGCGCGGGCGATGTCGTGGCGCAGCTCGGTCAGTCGGGCGGAAGCCGCGGCGCGGGCGTCGGGGAGGCGATCCCTCTCCGCGACGGGCACCACGGCCTCGAGGTAGCACTTGAGCTTGGGCTCGGTCCCGGAGGGCCGCACGATGACGCGGCTGTCGTCATCGGTCAGGAGCAGGATCCCTTCCGTCGGGGGAAGATCCTTGGACCCCTGGGCGAGGTCCCGGAACTCGGTCACGCGGGATCCGGCGAGCTCGGTCGGGATGTTCCCTCGCAGACGAATCATCATCGCCTCGATGCGCGCGAGGTCGTCCACGCGCACGGAGAGCTGATCGGTCGAGTGCACGCCGTGCTGCAGCGCGAGGTCGTCGAGGACGTCGAGCAACGACTTCCCGGCGTCCTTGAGCTTGGCGGCGTGGTCGGCGACGACGAGGGCCGCCGAGATGCCGTCCTTGTCTTTGACGAGGTCCGGAGCCACGCAATAGCCGAGGGCCTCCTCGTAGCCGTACACGAGGCCCTGGACCCGGGCGATCCATTTGAATCCCGTGAGGGTCTCCTGGTGACCGATGCCGTGTTCCGCCGCCATCTTGCCGAGCAGGCGGGAGGAGACGATCGAATTCGCGAAGAACGGGCGGGCCCCTCCCGCCGAGGGGATCCGGTCGAGCATGATGCGACCCAGGATCGCGCCGATCTCGTCGCCGCGCAGGATCCTCCAGCCTCCCTCGACGCTGGGGTCGGGGATCGCGAACGCCGCTCGGTCGGCGTCCGGGTCGTTGGCGATCACGAGGTCGGCGTTGCGGACGCGGGCGAGCTCGAGGGCCAAATCCATGGCGCCGGGCTCTTCCGGATTCGGGAAGGCGACCGTCGGGAACTTCGGGTCCGGGAGAGCCTGCTCGGGGACCACATGCAGTTTGTCGAAGCCCGACCGGGAGAGCACGAAGGACATTACCTCGCCGCCGACGCCGTGCATCGGCGTCAGCACGACGCTGAGGGAACGTTGTTCGGGCGCGATGCCGGGAATCAACGAGGTGACCTCGTGCTCGTAATCCCGCGCGATGCGTTCGGGCAGGGTCGTCCACCCGGACGTGGCCCGCTCGATCTGATCCACCGGCGGCGCGGAAGCGATCTTCGCGGCGATGTCGGCGTCCGTGGGAGGCACGATCTGGGCGCCCCGAGCATCCTCGCCGACGGCGCGGCCACCCAGGTAGACCTTGTATCCGTTATCGGCGGGCGGGTTGTGAGACGCGGTGACCATGACACCCACGTCCGCCTTGAGCAGGCGCGTGGCCCAGGCAAGGACCGGTGTGGGCAGCGGCAACGGCATGAGGAAGGCATCGATCCCGGCGGCCGTGAAGACACCCGCGGTGTCCCGGGCGAAGGCGTCGGACTTGGTCCGGGCGTCGTAGCCGATGACGGCCCGCACGCTCGTGCCCCACTTCTCCTGGGAGGCCCTCTCCGCGAGGTATTCCGCCACGCCGTAGGCCGCTCGGGCCACGACGGCCCGATTCATCCGCATGGGCCCCGCGCCCAGGGCGGCGCGCAATCCGGCGGTGCCGAACTGGAGATTTCCGGAGAAGCGATCCCGTAGCTCGGCGGCCACGGCGTCGTCACCCTCCGCACGGCTGGTCAGGTCCAGGAGCTCCCTCTGGGTTTCGGGGTCGGGATCCGCCTGGACCCACTGCATGGCCTGATCGATCAATTCGCTCATCGGTGTCATGGGATAAACCTCGTTGTTTTCCTGCTGGCGGTGGGCTCAGCTGTCCAGTCGGTCGATGATCTGGGAAAGCAGAGCCGAGATGCGTGGTCCGGCATTGCGGCCTTCCTCCAGCACCTCGTGGTGGTTCAACGGTGTTTCGGAAATGCCGGCGGCCAGGTTGGTGACCAGCGAGATTCCGAAGACTTCGAGTCCGGCGGCGCGGGCGGCGATGGCCTCCAACGCGGTGGACATCCCCACGAGATCCGCGCCCAGGGTGCGGGCCATCCGGATCTCGGCCGGGGTTTCGTAGTGGGGCCCCGGGAGCTGAAGGTACACGCCTTCCTCGAGGCTGGGGTCGATCGACCGGGCGATCTCGCGGATCCGGGGGGAGTACAGATCGGTCAGGTCGACGAAATGCGCCCCGATGAGGGGAGAGGCCGCCGTGAGGTTGATGTGGTCCTTGATCAATACGGGGGTGCCCGGACTATAGGTGGGCTGAAGACCGCCGCAACCATTGGTGAGGATCATGGTCGAACAGCCGGCGGCCGCGGCCGTGCGGACCCCGTGAACCACGGCGTCGACGCCGCGGCCCTCGTAGAAGTGCGTCCGGGCGCCGATCACGAGCGCGTGCCGGCCGGACGGGGTCGTGATGGACGTGATCGTGCCCGCGTGCCCGGCGACTCCGGAGGCGTGAAAGCCGGGAACCTCGGAGGCCGGCAGCACCGCGTCGGTTCGGCCGATCAGCTCGGCGGCCCCGCTCCAGCCGGAGCCCAGGGTCAGGGCATAGTCATAGTTCTCGACGCCGGTCTGCTCCCGGATGTACGCGGCGGTCTCGTCGGCGAGCCGGTTGGGCTCGAAGGCCATGTCCGAGGAGTTTCCGGGGAGTCGTCGGGGCAGAGTATTTTCGCTGTTGCTCACCCGTCCAAACTAGCAGGATGTCGGGGGATAGGAAGAGGACGACGGCGGGTGTTCGAGGCGGTCCGCCTACTCTGCCTCGTTGTCCCATCCGAGGAATGTCTCGCGGCGGCCAACGGCTTCACCACCGTGTTGGTCCGTCGGAGCGGCAAGGCTCGATCACGGCGTGGGTCTCGGTAGAGGAACCCAGGGGATCATCGATCCGGGGCGCGCCAACGTTAGGTAATCGGCGTGAGCGCACGAAGAGCGCCCATCCACCTACTCTGCACAGTCAAGGTGGACGGGCGCTCTTTCCCCTGCGGGCTTCTCAGACCTCCAGGCCGAGGGCCTGAAGGATGGGCTTAACGATGGGTCCTAGATAAGAGACGGCGTCTCCCAGGTAAGAGTTGAGGTTCGAGAGGGCAGAATTAATGCTGTCGATGATACTCATGAGTATTCCTTTCGATGGTGTGTAATGACCTGCTTTGTTGTAGGTCACATCTTGATAAAAACCCGTTGACTTCATGTTGTCAATGGTTGTTACGCGTTTCGATCTGATTCAGATGATTGTGGCGTCGAGGCGGAGAGTCCGATATAACCCGCATGCGTTTGAATCGGTGAGGACTTGTGTAAATCGAACGCGAAGCCGCCGTGAAACTTTCCTTAATGATGACGAGCCTCACGCATGCCGGATTCATTCAGGATTCACTTAACTTACTTTAAGGTACGAATAAACTTCTGTAAGGGGGTTGAGATTTTTAACATCCGTCTATAGCGTGGAACACGTTCAGGACAATCCTTTGATTGGCCCGGACATGTGGAGGTTTCTGAACTCATCAGTAAGGAGTTCGAGAACCGTGATGTGGCATTGCTGTATTGAATGACATAAGCCTTCAAAGCAGGAGGATGTTATGGACGATTCCTTTACCGAAATTGACCGCTGCGCAATGAAGATGGCCCTGGATGCTGCCCGTCAAGGACCGAGAGGTGCCAATCCATTGGTCGGCGCCGTTCTTGTGGGACCGGATGGGCGGGTGCTGCAGAAGGGCCATCATCGGGGAAGCGGAACACCCCACGCAGAAGCCGACCTCATCGAGAGGTTTCAGGCCTCGGGTCAGACTGCGCTTGGCTCACATCTCTATGTCACCTTGGAGCCTTGTCGCCATACGGGAAAGACCGGACCCTGCGCGCAAGCGATTGTGTCGTCAGGGATCCGAAAGGTCACCTACGCGGAATCCGATACCACGCCCCAAGCGGCCGGAGGAGGCGCATTCCTGACAGAGCACGGCGTTGAGGTTCGCCAAGGGTGCCTCGGACGTGAGGCGCACGAGCTCAACGGGCGGTGGTGGTCAGCGCAGGATGAGGGGCGGCCCTTCGTGACAGCGAAGATAGCCAGCACCTTGGACGGTTGTATCGCTGCCGCGGACGGGACGAGCCAGTGGATCACGGGTCAAGAGGCGCGGGGGCACGGGCACGGGTTGCGGCGGCGCGTCGACGCGATCCTCATCGGCACCGGGACGGCGATTGCCGACAACCCGCGATTGACAGCCCGGAACGCGGATGAGTCATTAGCCGACGATCAACCCCTTCGTGTGGTTATGGGCCACCGATCCATCCCCGCAGAAGCCCCATTGAAGAGAAGCCCGGGTTTTGTGCACCTAGCAACAAGAGAACCGGGGAAAGCGCTCAAAGAGCTTGCCGATCGTGGGGTCCGCCATGTCCTACTCGAAGGCGGGGCCAGCCTCATTTCATCGTTCATGATGGCGGATCTGATAGATGAAGTCTATTGGTATCAGGCGACCAAACTATTAGGTCCAGGAATTTCAGCGATGGGAAACCTCAACGTCTCCACGCTGGGTGAAGGAATTGACTTGCAACTCGATCAGGCGGGAGGTGAGCAAGATGGTACGACGAAAGGAGTAGGCATACTGGGTCGCGACGTTCTATCTCACCTGAAACCGTAGTTCATGACGTTAATTCAATGGAGGATGTCTTGTTTACTGGAATTATTGAGTCGCTGGGTACCGTTGAAAATATCGATCGAAGCGATCGTTCAGCCCGAATATTCGTGCGTTCGAGTGAGTTAGCCGGGGATATCCCTGAGGGTGCATCATTGGCGGTCAACGGCGTTTGCCTGACCGCCACCAAGAAGGGGCCCCACGACGACGTATTCACCGCCGACGTCATCGGCGAAACAATGTTGCGGAGTAATTTAGACTCGCTGAGCCCAGGTGCAAAGGTCAACCTGGAACGATGCCTGACCACGGACGGTCGGTTCGACGGCCACATTGTTCAGGGGCACGTTGACGCCACCGGCAGGGTTAAAGAGGTCATGCGTCACGCGGACGGATGGGTCACGATTCGCATCGGCGTTCCGGGGCAGTTGGCGCCGCAGATCGCGGAAAAGGGATCGATCGCCGTCGACGGGGTTTCGCTGACTATCAGTAACGTCAGTGCCCCCTCCTCCGATGAACACTGGTTTGAGGTCGGAGTGATTCCCACGACTCTCTCGGTGACGACGCTAGGAAACGCGCGCCTCGGCGATCTCGTCAACCTGGAGACCGATCCGGTGGCCAAATATCTGTCGCGGTCACGCAATTTCGGGCGGGTGCACCACTTTCCTGGGGCTGAGAAGGACCTCGCCCCTCGTGACGGCCAATCGACGTCGCATCTGGATTCCGTGGAAGACGCGATCCATGCCATTGCCCGCGGAGGCCTCGCGGTCGTCGTCGACGATGAAGATCGCGAGAACGAAGGTGACCTGATTGGGGCAGCGGCCCTGGCCGATCCCACGACGCTGGGGTTCATGATCCGTTACTCGTCGGGTGTGGTGTGCGCGCCGATGACGCAAGAGCGCGCCGACGCGTTGGACCTACCTCCGATGGTCAGCCGAAATGAGGACCCGAAGGCGACGGCTTACACGGTAACGTGCGACGCCGCATACGGGGTAACGACGGGGATCAGCGGTCACGACAGGGCCAAGACCCTCAATGTCCTTGCGGATCCTTCCTCCTCGGCGTCGGCCGTGACCCGTCCGGGGCATGTGTTGCCCCTCCGAGCCGTCGACGGAGGAGTCCGAACCCGTGCCGGCCACACGGAAGCCGCCGTCGAGTTGGCACGGTTGGCGGGCGTGGAGCAGGTCGGATACATCGCGGAACTCAATCACGACGACGGAACCATGATGAGGTTCGATGCCCTCCGGGAATTTGCCGATATGCACTGCCTGCCGATGATTTCTATCGAACAAATGATCTCTTGGCTCAACGCCCGAGAGTCAGATAAGAAGTCTGTGAGTGAAAGTGTGCTTGCATAATGGACATCTCCACCAGGAAAGACAATAATCTCATCGAAAAAACGGAACCGGTAATCGTTCCTACACCCTTCGGTCGGTTCTCGGTGCGTGGCTGGATGTTTCCGGCCGAACGGGAATTGCTCAGTTTTACCGCGGTCGATCAGGACGATCATATTCTGAACGATGAGCACGAATATCCGCTGGTGAGGTTGCATTCAGAATGCGCTACCGGGGATATATTCGGATCGTATCGTTGCGACTGTGGCCCTCAGCTTCACAAGGGGTTGCATCAGGTGTCCGTGGGAGGCGGGACGGTCGTCTACATCCGCGGGCACGAGGGCCGGGGAATTGGCCTTGTCAACAAGCTGAAGGCTTATCTGTTGCAGGATCAGGGCATGGATACGGTCGATGCGAACATCGCCCTCGGGTTCGAGGCGGATCAACGCGACTACGAGCAAGCTGGCATCGTGTTGAATGGTCTTGGGATTCGCAAACTTCGTTTGATGACAAACAACCCTGCGAAGGTCAATGCCCTGCAAGGATATGGGTTTGATGTCCAATGCATGGTTCCTGATGAAATTGCACCTCGTCCTGAAAACGAAAATTACCTGAAAACCAAGAAGGCCCGCATGGATCATCATCTTGAATTGAACGCGATCGGCAGATAGGGCCCTCCTCGGAGCCGCACGCCGTGACGCGAAAATGAGACATAGTGTATCGATACGTAAAGGTTTAAGGATAAATATGAGTAGCAACGGACTTGCAGTCACGAATATTGATGATCTTGATGTTGATGGACTGAAAATCGCGGTGGTCGCCGCGTCCTGGCACGACAAGGTCATGGACGGCCTCCTGGGCGGGGCGCAACGTGCCTTGCGTCAGGTGGGGCTCGAGGAAGCTGCGACCTTCGTGAGGGTTGCGGGCGCCTTCGAGCTCTCGGTGGTCTCACAGGAATTGGCGCGGACGCACGACGGAGTGGTTGCCCTCGGCGTCGTGATTCGCGGTGGCACTCCGCACTTCGACTACGTCTGCGCCGCCGCGTGCGACGGCTTGGGACGCGTTGCCTTGGACACGGGCAAAGCGATCGGCTTTGGGGTCTTGACGTGTGACGACGAAGAGCAGGCCTTGGACCGGGCCGGACTGGACGGATCCGGCGAAGATAAAGGGTACGACGTAACGGCCGCTACCCTGCAGACCGCGACGACTCTTCGGGACTTGTCTCACAGCGCCTAGCCAAGCGCTCCATGGTTCCGAGCCCATGGTCGGTCCGCACGGAAAATCTCGTGCGGACCGACCCTACATACTTGTGGAAGTGCAAAGATGACAAGCAATCCCCGGAGCACGACTATGAAAGATTCGTCCGTCCCCGCATGGCGAGTTTCCGGGGCCATGTATCTCCTCCTGACGGCATTTCTCGGACGACTGCCCCAGGCCATGGGAGCCCTCGCGCTGGTGTCATTCATCCGGGACGGAGGCGGGTCGTATAACCTTGCCGGAATCGCGACGGCGACATTTATTCTGGGCGGCGCTTTGGGGCAACCTTTTTGGGGTCGTGTCGTCGACCGGCGAGGCCCTCGGGCCGCCGTGTGCCTGATTTCGATCAGTGGCGGGATCGGTCTGTGCTGCGTTGCATTCTTCGGTGTCGAGCACGGGATGCTTCTCGTCGGCGCGACCACCGTGGCCGGATTGGCGACGCCGCCACTGGAATCGTGTCTCCGATCGACGTGGCCGCTACTGATGAATCCGGGCCGACAGCTCAACCAGGCATTTAGCTTGGATGTTGCGGCTCAACAATTCCTCTTCGTCCTCGCGCCGATGATCAACGCGGTGACGCTGTCCGTGATCGGGCCATCGAACAATATCTTGTTGATGGCGGCGTTGACGACGACCGGATCGATCGCTTTTTCCATGTCCCCCGTGATGAGGAGAGTCGCCGCCGGGCATGCCACACAAGCGGCGGTGTCTCCGCTGTCCTACCCGGTTTTGAGAAGGATCATCGGGACCCAATTTCTCTTTGGCCTCCCGGTGGGGGCGTTACCGGTGCTCGTCAATACCTTCGGCGAGCTCAAGGAGTCCGCCATCTTGCCCGGCGTCTTGCTGGGGATCAACGGCGTGGGTGGGTTCCTAGGAACGATTTGGATGAGCCGGTGGAAGTTCGAAAGGCCCATCACGGTGACGTTGCGTTGGACGATTATCAGTTTCGGGGCTTCATTCGTGTTGCTCGTGTCCGTTCAGGTTTCGGAAATTTATTATGCGGTCGCGGTTTTCCTCGCGGGCATCGGATTTCCGATGGCTCTGGCTCAAATATTCCACCTCATCGAAAGGTCTGTGCCCCGTGAGGTTCTCAATGAGGCCAATGCCTGGGCGGTCAGCGGGGTAGGAACGGGCATCGCGATGGGGACGTGGGGCTGTGGCCTGGCCCTAGGTGTGGCCGGGCCGGTGGCGGGAAGCGTCATGACCGTGCTGTCCTGCGCGTGTTTGACGTGGGCCTCGCTGATCATCGTCCCCCGAAGTATGAACGACACGGGCTTCACGCGTACCAATTCCTCCCATATCCGCGGATGACTTGGAAGGACTCGGTGTGCTGGGGGAGAATGGGCCCGTGAGCGAAGCTACTGCATTTACACCCCAGAAGATCATCATCGTCGGCGGCGGCCCCGGTGGATACGAGTCCGCCCTCGTGGCGGCGAACCTCGGCGCGGACGTCACCATCATCGAGGAGAAGGGGCTGGGCGGCTCGGCCGTGCTGACCGACGTCGTCCCCTCCAAGACCCTTATCGCGTCGGCCGACACCATGAACCGGTTCAGCGAGGCCCCGGCCCTGGGGATCAGAACCCGCGCCGGCGACGAGCTGGTCGAGCTCGAGGTCCACATGGACAAGGTGAATCAGCGCCTGCTGAACCTGGCTCATGAACAGTCCAAGGACATCCGGCGCACGCTGGAAAAGGCCGGGGTCAAGGTCATTGACGGCAAGGGCCGCCTCGTCGACGACCGCACGGTCGAGGTCACGGACAGCCAGGGACTGACCTATCGCCTGTCGACGCACGCGATCCTGCTGAGCGTCGGCGCACATCCGCGCGAGATCCCGACCGCTCGCCCCGACGGCGAGCGGATCTTCAACTGGACCCAGCTGTACCAGCTGCAAACGGTTCCGGAGCACCTGATCGTGGTGGGCTCCGGCGTCACGGGCGCCGAGTTCGCCTCGGCCTACCGGGGCCTGGGCTCCGAGGTCACGCTGATTTCCTCCCGCGAGCAGGTGCTCCCGGGCGAGGACGCGGACGCGGCCAAGGTGCTCGAGGACGTTTTCGACCGCCGCGGAATGAACGTCATGCCGCGGTCCCGTGCCGCGGCGGCGGAGAATACCGGCGACGGGGTCATCGTGACCCTCTCGGACGGCCGCAAGGTGGCCGGCTCGCACTGTCTCCTGGCGGTCGGTTCGATCCCCAATACCGCGGACCTCGGCCTGGAGAACGCCGGCGTGGCAGTCTCGGATTCCGGCCACATCGCGGTGGACGGGGTTTCCCGCACCACGGCGTCGAATATCTACGCCGCCGGCGACTGCACGGGGGTCATGCCGCTGGCGTCGGTCGCGGCGATGCAGGGCCGGATCGCGATCGCTCACCTCCTCGGGGACTCGGTGGGACCGCTCAAGAAGCACCGCGTCGCGTCGAACATCTTCACCTCCCCGGAGATCGCCACGGTTGGCGTTACCGAGGCCGACATCGACAGCGGCCGCTACCAGGCCGACAGCGTCATGCTCTCCTTGTCGACGAACGCTCGGGCCAAGATGATGGCGGTCGAGGACGGTTTCGTGAAGATCTTCGCGCGGAAGGGATCGGGCACGATCATCGGCGGCGTCGTGGTCGGTCCGCGTGCCTCCGAGCTGATCTTCTCGCTCTCGCTCGCGGTCAACAAGAAGATGTCCGTGGACGAGTTCGCCGACACCTTCTCGGTCTACCCCTCCCTGGCCGGGTCGATGTCCGAAGCGGCCCGCAGGCTGCACCGCCTGCCGGCCTAAAATCGGTAGGTTAAAACACCACCGCCGCCGGTCTCCGCAGAGGAGGCCGGCGGCGGTGTTTAACGTGCCGTCTACCGGCGGGAACCCACCTCGGTGAGGTCCACGTCGCGGGTTTCGTGGGAGATGAACAGGGCGATCAGCGTGATGACCGCGGCCCCGGCCAGGTACCAGCCCACCGCGGAGACCCCGCCCTGGGCGTTGAGCCACACGGCCACGTACGGGGTGATCGCCGCGCCCAGAATCGACGCCACGTTGTAGGAGATGCCCGAACCGGTGTAGCGAACGTTGGTCGGGAAGAGCTCGGGCAGGTATGCCGACATCGAGCCGAAGGACAGGCCCATGATCGCCATGCCGATCGAGATGAACAGGACCAGCCCGGGGATGTTGGCGTTCTCGCCGGTCCCGAGGGTCGAGGGGGCCATGAAGATCCCGAAGCTCAGGCCGAACGCGACGAGCAAGATATTCGTCGCAATCTGCTGCCGACGCCGGCCGATTTTGTCCGCGAGCCAGCCGGAGACGGGGACGAAGGCGGCGAAGAACAGGACGGCCAGGAGCTGCACCTTGAGGAACGTGTGGTACGGAATGCCGAGGCCGGCGCCCTTGGCGGGGTTGCCGATGCCGTAGGACAAGATCCACGCGGTCATCAGGTAGAACAGCACGTAGCAGGAAAGCATGATGAACGTTCCGAGGATCATGGGCTTCCACGCGGTCTTGAACGCGTCCACGACGGGCGCCTTGGCCTTCTCGCCCTGCCGCATCGACTGCTTGAAGACCGGCGTTTCCTCGAGCTTGAGGCGCACGTAGAGGCCGATCGCGACCATCGCGATCGAGAACAGGAACGGCACGCGCCAGCCCCACACCATAAACGTGGCGTCGGTGGCCCCGGCATCAGTCGAGGAGTCGAAGTTCATCCAGGTGGTCAAGAGCAGGATGAAGCCGTTGGCCAGGATGAATCCCAGGGGTGCGCCGAGCTGCGGCCACATCGCCGCCTGCGCTCGCTTGCCCGGTTTGGCGTATTCACTGGCCAACAGGGCCGCGCCGGACCATTCTCCGCCGAGGCCCATGCCCTGGGCAAAACGCAGGATGGTCAGGATGGCCGGTGCCCAGAACGAGATCTGGTGATAGGTCGGCAACAGGCCGATGAGGAAGGTCGCCAGTCCCATCGTCAGCAGGGCGCCGACCAGGGTCGCCTTGCGGCCGATGCGGTCGCCGAAGTGGCCGAAGACCACCGAGCCAATCGGGCGCCCGAAGAAGGCCGCCGCGAAGGTCGCCATCGAGGCCAGGAGCTTGGTGGTGTCGTCCTGGCCCGTGAAGAACAGAGCGGGGAAGACGGCCACCGCGGCGGTCGCGTAGACGTAGAAGTCGTAGAACTCGATCGTGGTGCCCACGAGGGAGGCCGTGATGATGCGGTGCCTCGGCACGCGCTCGGCTGCTGTCGTCAGGTCCTCTGCGGCCGCGCTCGAGCCGGTCGCAGCGGAGGTTTCGGTTACGGGCATCGAAGCACCTCACAGGTCGGATAGGGAAGCCGAATCCTTAGGGGGAAGCGGCGCGAATGATGTTCCTTACCCTAGGAGCCCTGTTTAGATGCTGGACAATCGTTCCAGATAGTGAAATTCCTGCGTGACGGTATACGACGACGGCGGCGCGACAGATCCGCAGATCCGTCGCGCCGCCGTGGGGTCCGGGGGAGGGGAATTACTTGATGGTCGCGATGACCGATCCCGCGGTGACCGTGTCGCCCGGCTTCGCCTTGAGGCCGGTCACCTTGCCGGCCTTGTGCGCGGTGAGGGGCTGTTCCATCTTCATGGCCTCAAGGACCACGATGAGGTCGCCCTCGTTGACCTTGGCTCCGTCCTTGACGGCCGTCTTGACGATCGTGCCCTGCATCGGCGAGGTCAGATCATCGCCGCTGGTCGCCGTGGCGGCACCGCCCGAACGGTTCTTGCGCTGGCGCGACTTCGCCGGCTTACCGGACGATGCCGGGGCGTCTCCCAGGGACGGAATGAGCACCTCGAGACGCTTCCCGTTGACCTCGACGACGACCTTCTGGCGCTCGTCCTCTTCGCTATCGACCGAGCCCGGCTGGCCGCCGTAGGGCTCGATCGTGTTGTTGAACTCGGTTTCGATCCACCGGGTGTGCACGGTGAACGGCGCGTCCCCCTCGGGGGCGAAGGCCGGATCGGAGACGACCACGCGGTGGAACGTCGTGGCCGTGGGCATGCCGGAGATCGTGAGCTCGGACAGGGCGCGCCGCGAGCGTTCGAGGGCCTGCTGGCGCGAGCTGCCGGTCACGATGAGCTTGGCCAGCATCGAGTCGAAGTTTCCACCGATCACATCGCCCGCGACGACGCCGGAGTCCCAGCGGACGCCGGGACCGGACGGGACCGCGAGGGTCTCGACGCTGCCCGGGGACGGCATGAAATTGCGGCCCGGGTCCTCGCCGTTGATGCGGAACTCGAAGGAATGGCCGCGCAGGACGGGGTCGGAGTATCCGAGCTCCTCGCCGCGGGCCACGCGGAACTGCTCGCGCACCAGATCGAGGCCCGAGACCTCTTCCGAGACGGGGTGCTCGACCTGCAGGCGCGTATTGACCTCGAGGAAGCTGATGACGCCGTCCTGCCCGACCAGGAATTCGCACGTGCCGGCGCCCTGGTACTCGGCGGCGCGCAGGATGTCCTTCGAGGACTCGTAGAGCCGCTCCAACTGGGCGTCGCTGAGGAACGGCGCGGGGGCCTCCTCCACGAGCTTCTGGTTGCGGCGCTGGAGCGAGCAGTCGCGCGTCGAGACGACGACGACGTTGCCGTGCGCGTCCGCGAGGCACTGGGTCTCGACGTGCCGCGGGGCATCCAGGAACCGCTCGATGAAGCACTCGCCGCGACCGAACGCGGCCGTGGCCTCGCGGACCGCGGATTCGAAGAGCTCGGGGATCTCTTCCTTGGTGCGGGCGACCTTAATGCCGCGACCGCCGCCGCCGAAGGCCGCCTTGATGGCGATGGGGAGCCCGTGCTGATCGGCGAAATCCAGGATCTCCTGGGCGTTCGCCACGGGATCTTTGGTTCCGGGGACCAGCGGGGCGCCAACCTTTTCGGCGAGGTGACGCGCGGCGACCTTGTCGCCGAGTTCGGTGATGGCATCGGGGGAGGGACCGATCCAGGTCAGACCGGCGTCCATGACCTGGCGGGCAAATTCGGCGTTCTCCGAGAGAAAGCCGTACCCGGGGTGGATCGCGTCGGCGCCGGAGCGCTGCGCGACGTCGATGATCTTGTCCATGACGAGATACGAATCGGCGGCCGTCGAGCCGCCCAAGGAGTACGCCTCGTCGGCGACCTTGACGTGGAGCGCCTCCCGATCGGGCTCCGCGTAGACGGCCACGGTCTTGAGGCCCTCGTCGGTGGCGGCGCGCATCACGCGAACCGCGATTTCGCCGCGATTGGCGATCAAGACCTTGCTGACCGGCCCGCTGGTATAGCGGGAGCTCGCGCTTCGGTTCTGCTCTGACTCAGTATTCGTCACTCATGTACTCCTTTTAATCCTCCCGCGAGCTTAGTAGCAATTGCCGCGATTAACTAAGTATTCCGGGACCACAACTGCGTGATGCTCACTCCACGGTCCGTCAGCAGCTCGCGCAGCGCGTTGACGCTCAGCCCGAGAACCGTGTGGGACTCGCCGCTGATACCGGCGATGAACGCGGCACCGTACCCCTCGATCGTGAAGGATCCGGCCACCTCGAGGGGCTCCCCGGTCGCCACATACTCCCTGATTTCCGTGTCGCTCATGGTGGCAAACGTGACCTCCGCGGAACGGGCGACGCCGCCACCCGATGCGGGACCCTGCTCGGGGCCCCGGCGGTCGACGAGCCAGTGCCCCGTGTGCAGCGTCCCGGTGCGGCCGCTCATGTCCCGGATGCGGGAGATCGCGACGTCCGGCTCGTACGGTTTGCCGTAGCAAACACCGTCTAGCTCGAAGACCGAGTCACACCCCAGGATCAGATGTCCCTCGGCCTCGGGCAACTTCGCGACCGCCTCGGCCTTGGCGCGCGCCAGCGTCAGCGCCGTGTCCCGAGGGCTCAGCGCTCCGCCGTGGGCGCGCTCGGCACGGGCCAACGCGGCGTCTTCGTCGACCCCCGAGACGACGGAACTGAACCCGATCCCCGAGGTGGCAAGGATCGAGGCCCGCGACGGGGACTGGGAGGCAAGGATCAGGAGCGGGCTGGTCGACTGGCTGGCTGAGAACGACGTCGGGGTGCACACGCTGACCAGTCTAGGCCAGCCGTGCGCACCCCGAGGGATTGACGAGTAACCGCCTTAGAAGAGCCCGGTCGTGTCTTCCGAGTACGAGATCAGCAGGTTCTTGGTCTGCTGGTAGTGATCCAGCATCATCAGGTGATTCTCGCGCCCGTAGCCGGATTTCTTGTACCCACCGAACGCGGCGTGCGCCGGGTAGGTGTGGTAGTTATTCACCCACACGCGGCCCGCCTGGATCGCGCGGCCGGCCCGGTACGCGGTGTTCTGCCCGCGGGTCCAAACCCCGGCGCCCAGGCCGTAGTCGGTGTCGTTGGCGATCGCGATGGCCTCGTCGTAATCCTTGAACGAGGTCACGCTGAGCACGGGGCCGAAGATTTCCTCGCGGAAAATGCACATCGAGTTGTCCCCGCGGAAGATCGTGGGCTCGATGTAGTAGCCACCGGCCAGGTCACCCTCCAGAGTCAAGGGCTTGCCGCCGAGGAGAACCTCCGCGCCTTCCTGCGGGCCTTTCTCCAAATACTTGGTGATCTTGGTGAACTGCTCTTCCGAGGCCTGGGCGCCGACCATCGTCTCGGTGTCGAGGGGGTTGCCCTGCACCATCTTCTTGGCCCGCTCCACGGCGTCCTGGACGAAGGAATCGAAGATCGACTCCTGGACTAGCGCGCGGGAAGGACAGGTGCAGACCTCACCCTGGTTGAGGGCAAAGGACACGAAGCCTTCGAGGGCCTTCTGATAGAACGCGTCGTCCTTGTCGGCGACGTCGGCGAAGAAGATGTTCGGCGATTTTCCGCCGAGCTCCAACGTGGCCGGGATGAGGTGATCGGCGGCGGCCTTGGCGATGGTCGAGCCGGTCGTGGTCTCGCCGGTGAAGGCGATCTTGCAGATGCGGTCGCTACCGGACAGCGCCGCGCCGGCTTCCTCGCCGAAGCCGTTGACGATGTTCAGCACGCCGTCCGGCAGGATGTCCTGCAGGATCTCCGCGACCACCAGGATCGAGGCCGGGGTCTGCTCGGCCGGTTTGAGGACCACGGTGTTACCGGCCGCCAGGGCGGGCGCGATCTTCCACGTGGCCATCAGGATGGGGAAGTTCCACGGAATGATCTGTCCGACGACGCCGAGGGGCTCGTGGAAATGATAGGCCGTGGTGTCTTCGTCGAGTTGGGAGATGCCACCTTCCTGGGTGCGGATGGCCGCGGCGAAGTAACGGTAATGGTCGATGGCCAGCGGGATATCCGCGGCCAGGCACTCGCGGACCGGCTTGCCGTTATCCCAGGTCTCGGCGACGGCGATGCGCTCGAGCTGGGCCTCCATGGCGTCGGCGATGCGCAGCAACAGGCCGGCGCGGTCGGCGACCGAGGTTTTCGACCAGGCGGGGAAGGCCTTCCACGCCGCGTCGATCGCCAGATCAACGTCTTCCGCGGTGCTGCGCGGAACCTCGGTGAAGACCTGGCCGGTGATCGGGGTTTTGTTCTCGAAATAGCGACCCTTGACCGGAGGAACCCACTGGCCTCCGATGAAATTCTCGTAGCGCTCGCGGAATTCGGTCGGCGAGCCGTGCTGTCCCGGTTGGGCGTAGACCGTCATGATGGTGTCTCCTTTGACGTCCGGATGATGGTGATATGAGCCACTATATAGAGGTCGCCCACCGGTGGACCAGAGCCCGAAACCACAAAAAACGGCGGCCGCGGAGTCGATCCGCGGCCGCCGTTCGGGCGTAGGAAATACCGCCTAGTCCCGGGCGGAAGAAGCGAGGTGCGGTGCGCGGGCCGTCGCCTCGGCACCGGGCCGCGCGGCGTAATCTTCGGCCGAGAGATCCGATTCGAACCAGTCGCTCGAGCGCGGGGCGTTGTAGAGGCTCTCATCGAGGATTCCCTCGCGCCGGGAAATGATGGCCGGAATCAGCGCCTGGCCCGTGACGTTGAGGGCGGTCCGGCCCATGTCGATGATCGGGTCGATGGCCAGCAACAGCCCGACGCCGTCCAGCGGCAGGCCCAGGGTCGAGAGGGTCAGGGTCAACATGACCGTGGCGCCCGTCGTTCCGGCGGTGGCCGCCGAGCCGAGCACCGAGACCACCACGATCAGCAGGTACTGGGCCAGGTGCATCTCGATGCCGTAGAACTGCGCGACGAAGATCGCCGCCAGGGCCGGGTACACCGCGGCGCAACCGTCCATTTTGGTCGTCGAGCCGAAGGGGACGGCGAACGAGGCGTAGGCCCGCGGCACGCCGAAATTCCGCTCGGTCACGCGCTGGGTGACCGGCATGGTCCCGATCGAGGACCGCGAGACGAACCCGATCTGGGCCGCGGGCCAGACGCCGGAGAAGAACTGCTTGACCGACAGGCCGTTGGCCTTGGCGAGCAGCGGGTAGACCACGAAACCCACGATGGCCAGACCCACGTACAGCAGCACCACGAACTTCAGGAGCGAACCCATGGTCGTCCAGCCGTAGGTGAAAACGGCCGAGCCGATCAGGCCCATAGTCCCCAACGGCGCAAGGCGAATGATCCACCACAGAACCTTCTGGATGATGGTCAGGGCCGAACGGATGAAGGACAGGAAAGGCTCGGCGGCCTTGCCGACCTTGAGGGCGGCGATGCCGATCGCCCCGGAGATCACCAGGATCTGCAGCACGTTGAAGTTCGGCGTGGAGGTCAGGCCGCTCTCCGTGGCGTCCTTGGTCTTGACGGTCAGGCCCAGGAAGTTCTCCGGGATGATGCTCTGCACGAAGGCGAGCCACGAGCCGGTCGTCCCCGCGTAGGACTCGGGCATCGACAGGCCCGTGTTGGCGCCCGGTCGGAAAATCACGCCCAGCAGGATCCCGATGACGACCGCGATCAGCGCCGTGCCGGCAAACCACAAGAGCGTCTTGACGGCCAGGCGGGCCGCGTTGGTGACCTCGCTGAGGTTGGCGATCGAGGAGATCACGGCGGTCACGACCAGCGGAACCACCGCGGCCTTCAGCAGAGACACGTAGCTCGTGCCGATCGTGTCGAGGGTCGTCATCAGCCAGTTGGGGTTTTTCTCGGCGTCGCCACCGATGCCGAGGGCCACGAAGCCCAGGCCGACACCGATGACCAGGCCGAGAAGGATCTGGACCCCGAAATTGGTCATCCAGGAGGGGACATGACGACGCGGCGGGGTTGCGACGGACGCCGCGGGGTCGTCGTGGGAGGGGGAGGAGTGATCAGACATGCGGACCACCCTAGGCCCGAGCGCGATAACACAGGTACTTCGTGAGAAGAAGTATGACGACCGAGAGCCCCCGAGGGTTACGGTCGCTGCGTCACGGGGTCAGCGCTCGCTCGAGCGTTTCCAATCCCACCGACCCCACGGCCAGGGCCCGCGAGTGGAAGTCCCGGAGGGACTCGCCGCGCCCCAGCGCCTCGTCGCGGAGCCGCTCCCAGACGCGCTGCCCCAACGAGTACGAGGGCGCCTGGCCGTACCAGCCGAGGTACCGGCTGAACTCGAAATCGAGCTGGCCCGGGGAGACATCCAGGTTGCGGCGCAGGAACTCGTGCCCCGCCTCAGCGGTCCACTCTCCGGGCCTCGCACCCAGCTCTCGGGCCCAATGCTCCGGGATCGCGAACCGGCAGTGCATCCCGATGTCGAAGACCACGCGCGCGGCACGCATGCGCTGGCCGTCGAGCATGCCCATCAGGTCTCCCGGGTCGGACAGATACCCCAGGGCCTGCATGAGCCGCTCGGCGTAGAGGGCCCAGCCTTCGCCGTGCCCGGAGCACCACAGCAATTGCGCGCGCCAGAGGTTCATGGACCCGGCCAGCGCCGTCGCGGTCGCGATCTGGAGATGATGCCCGGGGACCCCTTCGTGGTAGACCGTCGACGTCTCGCTCCAGGTGGCGAACCGGGTTTCGCCCTCCGGGATGGACCACCACATGCGGCCCGGCCGGGAAAAGTCGCCCGACGGGGGAGTGTAGTAGATGCCGCCTTCGTGGGTCGGGGCGATCAGGCATTCGATGCGGCGCATCGGCCCCTCGATGTCGAAATGCGTGCCCGCGAGGTCCTCGACCGCGCGGTCCGCGAGGGACTGCATCCACTCCCGGAGCGCCTCGGGGCCGTCCAGCCGCCGGCTCGGCTCCTCGTTGAGGATCTGCTTCGCTTCGTCGATCGAACGCCCCGGTGCGATGCGTTCGGCGGCCGCGTGCTGTTCGGCGATGATCCGGTCCAATTCCTCCACGCCCCAGGCATAGGCCTCGTCGAGATCGACGTCGGCGCCCAGGAACTCGCGGGACCGCAGGGAATAGCGTTCGCGGCCGACGGCGTCCTGCTCGGGTGCCAGGGGGAGCAGCTCGTCGCGAAGGTACGTGACCAGCTCCCCGTAGGCCGCGCGGGCTTCGGCCGCCGCCCGGTCGGCGTGAGCGGCGAGGGCCGAGTCCGTCCGACCGGCGCTCGCGGCGAGATCGTCGAAGAAACCGCCCGGTGCGGCGTACGCGCCGAACTGCTCGATGACGTTCCTGACCTGGCGCGCCGCGGAGACCCGGCCCCGCCCGGCCGCCTCGGCCAGGGTTTCCCGATATCCGTCCAGCGCCCCGGGCACATTGCTCATCCGGCCGACGATGTGCCGCCAATCCTGGGAGGATTCCTGGGGCATGAGGTCGAAGACCTGCCGGATCGCGTGGCCCGGGGTCGCGAGGTTGTTGAGCTCCCAGGCGCCGAGGCCGGCCTCGTGGGTCTCCAGGGTGAGGCCGAGGCGTTCGTTCATGGCGTCGAGGGTCACCCGGTCGACGTCGTCCGCCGGTTCGAGCCGGTTGACCTCTTCGAGCGCCGAGCGGGTGGCCTCGATGTGGGCCGTCGTGCCGGCCGGGGAGTAGTCACCGTATTCGGTTTCGTGGCCCGCGATGCCGGCGATGGTCGCCTCGGCGGGATCCAGCTCCATGAGTCGTTCGTAGTAACGATTGGCGATCTCGTCGATGGCCGTGGGCAAGCGGTCCGCGGTCGGCACGCCGCGGGGGTCCTCGGAAGCGGTGGGATGTGTCATGCCGCATACTCTAGCGTCGCGTTCCCACGGGCGGGCAGATGCCCTGGTGGCGACGCCGTGGCGCCGGATGATTCGCCGCCACGGGTCCTCCGCCCGGTCCGGTGTGGTCCCGGGGCGGGCTGAGCGCTCAGCGCGGTCGAGCGCGCCGCCACGAGCCGGGGCCCGGAGCCAGCCCGGCCCCGATGCGCTGGCGGCGCGAGAGAAGCCGCCCGACCTCGACGATCGGGCTGCCGGTCTGCGAACGTTTGGGCTGCTGCCGCTGCTGCATCATGACGGCGATCGTGAGGGCCGCGAGGTCTTCCTCGGTGGGGGATCCCTTGACGACGCTCAGCAGCGGGCTCTGCTCCTGCGGAGATTCTTGGTTGGACATGATTCCCCTTACAGCGGGATGTTGCCGTGCTTCTTGGCGGGCAGGGCCGCGCGTTTGTCGTGCAATGCCCGCAGCGACTTGATGATGTTGATGCGCGTTTCGGACGGCGGAATCACGGCGTCGACGTAGCCTCGCTCGGCGGCCTGATACGGGTTGAGCAACTCTTCCTCGTACTTTTGGATGAGCTCCTGCCGGAGGGCCTCGACGTCCTCGCCGTTTTCCTCGGCCGCCTTGAGGTCTCGGCGGTACAGGATGTTGACGGCCCCCTGGGCGCCCATGACGCCGATCTGCGCCGTGGGCCAGGCGAGGTTGACGTCGGCGCCGAGCTTCTTGGAGCCCATCACGATGTACGCGCCGCCGTAGGCCTTGCGGGTGATCACGGTGATCAGCGGGACGGTGGCCTCGGCGTAGGCAAAGATGAGTTTCGCGCCGCGGCGGATGATGCCGTTGAATTCCTGCTCGGTGCCCGGCAGGAATCCGGGGACGTCCACGAAGGTCAGGATCGGAATGTTGAAGGCATCGCAGTGGCGCACGAAGCGCGAGGCCTTCTCGGAGGCGGCGATGTCCAGCGTGCCGGCGAACTGCATCGGCTGGTTGGCCACGATGCCCACGGTCCGGCCTTCGACGCGGGCGTAGCCGGTCATCACGTTCGGGGCGTAGAGGGCCTGCATCTCGAGGAAGTGGTCGTCGTCGACCACGGTCTCGATGACCGCGCGCATGTCGTAGGGCTGATTGGCCGAGTCCGGGATCAGGGTGTCGAGGTCGGTGTCGTCGACGGTGATCTCGGGATCCTGGTCGTGCTCGAGCATCACGCCGTCTTGGAGGTTGTTGGAGGGCAGGAACTCCAGCAGCTCGCGGAGGAAGTCGAAGGCGTCCTCTTCGTCCTCGGCGAGGTAGTGGGACGTGCCCGTGACGGAGTTGTGGGAGTTCGCGCCGCCGAGGGTCTCCATGTCGACCTCTTCGCCGGTCACGGTCTTGATGACATCGGGGCCCGTGATGAACATGTGCGAGGTCTTGTCGACCATGATCACGTAGTCGGTCAGGGCCGGCGAATAGGCGGCGCCGCCGGCGCACGGGCCCATGATCACGGAGATCTGGGGAACGACGCCCGATGCCCGCACGTTCATGCGGAAGATGTCCGCGAACATCGCCAGGGACGCGACGCCTTCCTGGATGCGGGCGCCGCCGCCGTCGTTGATGCCGATCACGGGGCAACCGTTGCGGAGGGCGAATTTCTGGACCTTGACGATCTTCTCGCCGTTCGCCTGGGAGAGGGATCCGCCGTAGACCGTGAAGTCCTGCGAGTAGATCGCGACCAGACGGCCGTCGACGGTTCCGTAGCCGGAGACCAGGCCGTCGCCGGTCGGACGCTTCTTCTGCATCCCGAAGGCGGTGGTCTGGTGCGCAACGAGGGCATCGAACTCGACGAAGGAGCCCTCGTCCAGGAACATCTCGATGCGCTCCCGCGCGGTGTTCTTGCCCCGGGCGTGCTGCCGCTCGACGGGAGCCGCGCCCGTGGGCATCCACGAGTCTTCGCGGCGCGCGTAGAAGTCGGCGATTTTGCCGGCCGTCGTCGTCAGGTCGGGGCCCGACTCGGTCCGCGCGTCGACGGAATCCTTGCGGGAGAGATCTTCGGTCATTATGTCCTCTGCTACGAGATGTCCGGGACGTCACGCCGGATGCGCTGGGCCTGCCGGCAGAAAGTACTCTGGTAAACCTACTGAACCAAGGTAGCAAACGCGGAATCCGTCGCCCGCGCGCCGTGCCGATCCGTGCGCGGAGCGGCGTTGATTCGCCTACGGGCCGACGGAGCCCAGCACGAGGTTCCACTCGCGGATCTGGTGGCTTTTCACCACGCCGTTGACCATCATGGGGTCCTGATCCAGCAGGGCCTGCACCGCGGAGGAGTCCTCGGCCTCGAAGATCAGCAGGGCGCCCTCGGAGATCCCGTCCGTGTACGGACCCGACGCCAGCAGGGCCCCTTGCTCGAGAAGGCTCGACAGGTACGCGCGATGCTCGGGGCGGTGCTGGGCCTGTTGCTCGGCGGGGCCGTAGGAGTAGTGGACAGCGAAGCGGGTCATATCGGACCTTCCGGGTAGTGTTTGGTTCCCGCATCTAAACTAGCTCACGAGCCAAAGTCGTCGCCGGATCACCGGGACGCAGAGCAGCAGGGAAGGCACACCGATGACGAGCACGACGCCAGAGCCGCTCGACGGTCAGCGCCTCCTGCCCGGTCCTGGGCAGGACTATCGGCTGATGGGCGCCCCGGTGGAACTCGTGGACGAGATCGATTCGACTAACGACGAGATCGCTCGACGCTGGGCCGCCGGCGAGGACGTCGAGCACCTCACGGCGCTCCTCACCGAACACCAGGTCTCGGGCCACGGGCGCCGGGATCGCGTGTGGAACGCGCCGCGCTATAGCTCCGCGATCGTTTCCTTTGCGGTCTCCTCGCGCCACGACGGCACGGTGATTCCTCACGATTCGCTGCACTGGGTCACCCAAATGCTCGCCCTCGCGACCCGGAGCGCCGTGCGCGAAACCACCGGCCTGCCCGCGACGATGAAATGGCCGAACGACGTCCTGCTCCGGGGCCGGAAGATCGCCGGAATCTTGGCCCGTGTCGTCCCGGTGGATTCCTCGACGCTGAACGTCGTGGTGGGGGTCGGCCTGAACGTGAACATCGACGCGGCCGATCTGCCCTTCGAGACCGCGACGAGCCTGATGACCGAGGCCTCGCGCCCGGTGGACCGCACCGAGCTGCTGATTCGCGTGATCGGCGAATTCCGCCGATTGGTGACCGCTTTTGGTGAGGCCGGGGGCGACCCCACGATCGCCGTCGGTTCGGAGCCCGCGCTGCTCGACCAGATCCGGGAGAACCTGGACACGGTGGGGCGCCGCGTGCGCGTCGAGCGCGTCGAACCCGAGGCGCCCCTGGTCGGTCTCGCCAGGGGTATTGCGGAGGACGGTTCGCTGCGGGTGCTGACGGAGTCCGGGGAGCTTGCGACCGTGAGCGTGGGGGACGTGGTCCACCTTCGCCCCGAGAGCGGCAGCTGGGCGGACGGTGAGCGACCGTGACCTTCCGCGACAGGCTCGATGCCGGCGAACGCGTCATCACGTGCAATCGACCGCATCCGCTGAAGCTGTTGAAGCCGGCGCTCGTGCTGCTCGTGGCGATCTTCCTGGCGAATCTGGTGCAGGTCGTCACGGGAGTGCACCCCGGGTGGTCGGCCGTCGCGCCGATCATCCTCGTGGCCGCGCTCCTCTACGCGGTAGTCCAGGCGATCGCCTGGGCGACCACCGGGTACGCGCTCACCGACAGGCGTATCGTGGTCCTCCGGGGATTCGGGCGCGGGGGAGCGGTCTCGATTCCCCTCGAGACCGTCGCCGGCGTGGTGGGGCCGCGGGGTCGCGGTCGGCTGACCGGGTGCGGCACGATTCGCATCTCCGCGATGGGGCAGACCTACGAGCTGACGTACCAGAAGGATCCGGCCCGGTTTTCGGAACTGTGCCACGAGGCCCACGTCCGCTGGGTCAATACCGTGCGTTGGCAGGGAAGAACCTACTAACGCTACCGGCCCGAGGGCTGTGATCTGTAGCATGAGGGGGCGGGCTCCGCCGTCATCGTGCCTCGAGCATCACCACCGGCGGGCCCGACCATGACGTATTGCCGAGAAAGGTGGAGCACCCCAGTGCCGCAGGACGATCCCGAAGGCAAACCGGTCTATACCGGACCGCAGACGAGCGCGCTCAATCTGCACAATCCTGCGCAGTCGAACCTGTATAAATCCGACGACGCCCGGGCGGCCGTCGGAGCCCTCGAACGCACCCTGTTGGGCGAGAACCGCTGGATGACTCGCCGCGAGGCCGCCCACTCGGGCGACATCTCCCTGCTGTCGGCCCGAAAGATTTGGCGGGCCCTGGGGATGCCGAACCTCAAGGACGAGGACATCTACTTCACCGGGGCCGATTCCGAGGCGCTGGGCAATGTCTCCGCGATGGTGCGAAGCGGTCACGTGACGGAAGACGCGGTGCTCTCGATCGTCCGCTCGGTGGGCCAGATGATGGACCGCATGGTGGCCTGGCAGGTCGAGGCCATCGTCGAAGATATGGTCGCCCACCAGGGCATGACCGACGCCGAGGCCCGCCGCGAACTGCTCAACGTATTGCCCGAGCTGCTCAACGAGCTCGAAGACCTCATCCGGTACGGCTACCGGCGTCAGCTCAACGCCGCGGTCATCCGTCTGGCCCTGAAGGCGGAGAAGCCCGTCCACGACGACGAGGATGCCCTGGATTACAAATCGTTGCCCCTCGTGAGGGGCATCGGATTCGCCGATCTCGTGTCCTTCACGTCCCTCTCCCGCCAAATGAGCGAAAAGACGCTCGCGAGCCTCGTGCAGCACTTCGAACAGAAATGCGCCGAGGTCGTGGCCGTAGGTGGCGGGCGGATCATCAAGACCGTCGGGGACGAAATCCTTTTCATGACAGAATCTCCCGAGGCGGCGGCCCGCATCTCCCTGACGCTCTCGCACATCATCCGGGAAGACCCCAACCTTCCCGAAGCACGTGTAGCGTTTGTATGGGGACGGATCCTGCCTCGACTAGGAGATGTGTACGGTCCGACCGTCAACTTGGCCTCGCGCCTCGTGGCGCTCGCCGAACCCGGCTCCGTCCTGACTGACTCATCGACTGCCCGCGTCCTCGACGGCGACGAGCGTTTTGTCCTGCAGCCCCTGGGGCCGCGCAACGTTCGTGGTTTCGGAGAGGTGCAGCCCGCGGCCCTGGCCCCGGGCGTGGGAACCGAATTGGAGATTGACTTCGAATGACCGAATCGCTCGACCTGGCCACGTGCATTGGCGCGACCACGAACCGCGGGAACCACCGTTCCAATAACGAGGACTCCCTGATGACTCGGGGAAATCTCTCCGCGGTCGCCGACGGCATGGGCGGCCACGAGGCCGGCGAGGTCGCCAGCGCGATGTGCGTCAATACCCTGGCCGCCGCCGAGCTGTTCACCCGCTCTTCTTTCGAGGTCGATTCCGCGGGGGAGGCCTCGGACGATTCCCGCGGCATCTTCAAGCGCCGCCGCAAGGCGACCTCGAACCTCAACGCCAAGATCATGGAGATCCTCAACGACATCAAGGCCGTGATCGGGGAGGCCGACGAGTCCATCAAATCGGCCGCCGCGATGCGCGCCGGAACGACCCTCACCGGGGCGTGGCTGGTGAAAATCGGCGGTCAGAACATGTGGATCATCTTCAACGTCGGGGATTCTCGGACCTACCGGCTCCGCCGCGATACCGACCAGCCGATCAGCGAGCAGCCGACGTCGGTCTCGCAGACCCCGATCGAGGGCGTGAGCCTGGAACAGATCACGGTGGATCACTCCGAGGTCCAGTACCTCGTGGATACGGGGCAGATCACGGCCCTCGAGGCCCTGACCCATCCGCGCCGCAACGTGATCACCCGGGCCCTGGGCACCGGAAATTACTGGGAACCAGACTTCTGGGTGATCCCCGCCAAGAAGGGCGATCGCCTCATGATGTGCTCGGACGGGCTGTCCGGGGAACTGTCGAACGAGTACATGGCGCGGGTCTTGTCCACGGTGAGCCACCCCAAGGACGCCGCCGATGTGTTGCAGGCCGCCGCGATCCGTTCGGGAGGCCGCGATAACATCTCGGTCATCGTCGCCGACGCCGTCGAGGCCGGATCCTGCGTCAACCACGGGTGCGACGGGGACACCGACGGTGTCCACGCCGAGGAGCCGGAGGAAGGCGTCATCGACCTCGACAACTGGCACACCAACGATCTGCACGATCCGCAGAGCGCCGGCGGCCGCCCGGATGGCCCTTTGGCGCCGGACGAGCAATTGCCCCCGGCCCGTCCCGACGCCGACTAGCCGAGGCGGGGTGCCGCGGGAGCGAGCGGAATCCTCCCGCGTGCGGAAGAATGGAGCCTTGTGAGTAGCGCTGAAGAACGACGAGCCCATCAAGCCACGAATGAGACCGACCGCGATGTCCCCGCGGAGAGCCTCAAGGAACGGTACGCGGAGCTGACCCAACGGGTCAGGGAAGCCCGCTCCGCGTATTACGTCGAAGACGCCCCGAGGATCTCGGACGCCGAATACGACCGCCTCTACCGGGATCTCGAACGCCTCGAAGCCGAGAACCCGGAACTCAAGGCCAACGATTCGCCGACCCAGGAGGTCGGCGGCGAGCCGTCCGAGGCCTTCGCCGCGGTGACCCACCTGGAGCGCATGTACTCCCTGGAGGACGTCTTTTCGATCGACGAGTTAAAGGCGTGGCTCGAACGTGCCGAAGCCTCGATCCAGGAGGTCCGGCCGGGGCACGAGAACCGGTGGTTGACGGAGCTCAAGATCGACGGCCTGGCCGTCAACCTGTTGTACCGCAACGGAACCCTGGTGCGCGCGGCCACGCGGGGCGACGGATCCATCGGGGAAGGCGTCTCTCACAACGTCGCGACCATCGACTCCGTTCCGCAGCGCCTGGCCGGGGAGAATCACCCCGAAGAGATCGAGGTGCGCGGCGAGGTTTTCATCGCGACCGCCGACTTCACGGAGCTCAACGAGGCGCTGGTCGCAGAGGGCAAGGCGCCCTTCGCGAACCCGCGCAACGCCGCGGCCGGCTCCCTCCGGCAAAAGGACCCGCGCGTCACGGCGCGTCGTCGACTCTCGATGTTCGTCCACGGCATCGGTGCTCGGGAGGGCCTCGAGGCCGCCTCCCAGGCGGAGACCTACGATCTGCTGTCTTCCTGGGGGCTGCCGGTCAGCCCCTACACGCGCCTGCTCGGCTCGGTCGAGGACATCCTCGGGTTCATCGCGGAATACGGGGAACACCGCCACGACCTCGTGCACGAGATCGACGGCATCGTCATCAAGGTCAACGACTTCCGGACCCAACAGTTGCTGGGCCACACCTCCCGGGTGCCTCGCTGGGCCGTCGCCTATAAGTACCCTCCCGAAGAGGTCAACACCAAGCTCAAGGACATTCGGGTCAGCGTGGGGCGCACCGGGCGCGTGACCCCCTACGGAATGATGGAGCCGGTCAAGGTCGCGGGGTCGACCGTCGAAATGGCGACGTTGCACAATCAGGACGTCGTCAGGGCCAAGGGCGTGCTCATCGGGGACACCATCGTGTTGCGCAAGGCGGGGGACGTGATCCCCGAGATCGTGGGGCCGGTCGTCGCCCTGCGTGACGGTTCCGAGCGTGAATTCGTCATGCCGACGCACTGCCCGTCGTGCGGCACGGAGCTCGCCCCCGCCAAAGAGGGCGACGTCGATATCCGGTGCCCTAATTCCCAGTCCTGCCCCGCGCAACTGTGGCAGACCCTGTTCCACACCGCCGGGCGCGGCGCCTTTGACATCGACGCCCTGGGCGAAGAGGCCGCGCGGGCGCTGACCCAGCCGGCAGAGCCCGAGACTCCGCCGCTGACCAGCATCGCCGGCCTCTTCGACCTGCGTCCGGAGGACCTCGCCGAGGTCCGCATCGAGAGGGCGGTCAAGAAGAAGGGGGTCGAGACGGGGGAGACCGAGCTGGTTCCCTATTTCTACTCCCGGGGCACGGCCAAGAAGCCGTCGGCGCCCACGGCCAATACGGTGCGCATGTTTGAACAGATCGAACAGGCCAAGAGCCAACCCTTGTGGCGCGTCCTCGTGGCGCTGAGCATTCGGCACGTCGGCCCGACCGCCTCCAGGGCCCTGGCCACGGAGTTTGGGTCCATCCCCGCGATTCGCGATGCCGACGAGGAGCGGCTCGCCGACACGGACGGGGTCGGGCCCACGATCGCTCGCGCCGTGAAGGAATGGTTCGCTGAGGACTGGCACCGCGAGATTCTCCGACGGTGGGCCGACGCCGGCGTCCGCATGGAAGACGAACGCGATGCCTCGGTGCCCCGCGTTCTGGAGGGCCTCACGATCGTGGTCACCGGAACCCTCGACGGCTTCACCCGGGACTCCGCCAAGGAGGCGATCATCACGCGCGGCGGCAAAGCCTCCGGTTCTGTGTCGAAGAACACAGATTTTCTGGTTGCGGGCGAAAACGCCGGCAGCAAGCGGGATAAGGCGGAAAATCTGGGCGTGACGATTCTCGACGCCGAACAGTTCCGCCTGCTCCTGGAGGCCGGGGCCGAGGGCCTGGATCGCGGTCCTGCCGCGGATTAAGGTCACGAAACGGTCTCGAAACGGTGACGATTTTGTGACGTAGCCCATCGCGAGGGGGCTTGCATCGGCCCGGTGCCCCTCATAGGCTGGCACGCGTGCTTGCGGTTATCGATTCGTGATCGAATCGCAAGTCTCACAAAAAAAGTTTCGTATCCATCGAGAAACTGGTTGCGAACTTCAAATTCGTTACTGTATCGTTATAAACAGTTCGCCACCGAGAGGTGGCTCCTGGCCTCACGCACCTTCGCGGGGGTCAACCACAGAACAATGCTGGGTGCTGCCGTACACCGGACGTCGTCTACAAGGCAGACACCTGAAACCTAACCTAAACATCTGATAGGTAGACGACGGCGCCAAGAAGTCCAGGGATGGATGGAGCGTAGGTGGCCTGAGGAGCATCGTGAACACTACTTCCACTTTCCGACGTAACGCCCGCCGCGGTGCCGCCGCTCTCGTGATCGGTGGCGCAGCCGCCGGTGCACTGGCCACCGCACCTGCTAACGCAGCAAACAACTGGGATGCCGTCGCCGAGTGCGAGTCCGGCGGAAACTGGTCCACCAGCACCGGTAACGGATTCTCGGGTGGCCTCCAGTTCACCCCCAGCACCTGGGCCGCCAACGGTGGCCAGGGTGACCCCCAGAACGCTTCCAAGGAACAGCAGATCCAGGTTGCCGAGCGCGTTCTCGCGACCCAGGGTGCCGGCGCATGGCCCGTCTGCGGCCAGCAGCTCGGCGCGGCCGACACCGGTTCGACCGCCGCCAACACCGAGCAGGCTGCCCCGCAGGCTCAGGAGACCCAGACCTACCAGGCCCCGGCCGAGCAGGCTCAGCCCGAGCAGGCTCAGCCCGAGCAGGCACCGGTCCAGCAGGCTCAGCCCGAGCAGGCCCCGGTCCAGCAGGCTCCCGTCCAGGAGACCTACCAGGCTCCGGTCGAGACCCAGGCTGCCGCTCCGGCTCAGACCGCCACTGCCGGTACCTACACCGTGGTTGCCGGTGACACCCTCGTGAAGATCGCCGCCGCGCACGGCACCGACTGGCAGTCGCTGGCCCAGGCCAACGCTTCGGTCGTTTCCGACCCGACGCTGATCTTCCCCGGCCAGGTTCTGCAGATCCCCGCCGCGTAAGTACGGTGATCACCGTCGCCTCACGGCGCACGGAATGAATCTTCGACAAAAGTGCCCCGCCCTGCCCTGCAGGACGGGGCACTTTTGTCTGCGCACCTCGCCCGGGCGTGGCCGTCGCGTGTCAAGTGGGCCCGGCGCCGCGAGGCGGACCGCATTTTAGGGTCATTCGCGCCGTGACTAGACTGGGATGGAAACCGCGCGGGTCCCCGTGACGCCAGCGCCGGTACGACGAGCACACGTCGACCCGTCCTCAGCGCCAATCGAGCAGGAGAATTCATGACTGCCATATCTCGTGACCAGGTCGCGCACCTCGCGTCCCTGGCCCACATCGAGATGGACGACCAGGAGCTCGACTCCATGGCCGCCGAACTCGATGTGATCGTCAATGCGGTGCAATCGGTCCAGGAGGCGCCCATCGAGGACGTCCCGCCGACCTCGCACCCGCTTCCGCTGTCCAACGCGTTCCGCGAGGACGTCGTCGGCGAGACGCTGACGAATGATGAAGCGCTGTCCAACGCGCCCGACGCCGAGGACGGTCAATTCAAGGTCCCGGCCATCCTCAACGAAGACTAGGGGCGTGAACGCAACAGTGAATACCCAAGACCTCATCACCCTGACGGCCACCGAGGCCGCCGCGAAGCTTTCGTCGGGGGAGATCACCTCCGTCGAGCTCACCCAGGCCCACCTGGACCGGATCGCCGCGACCGAGGGGACACCGGTGTCCTCCGAGGACCGTTCCCAGGGCAAGACCGGCCTCAACGCCTTCCTGCACGTCAGCGGGGAGGAAGCCCTCGAGACGGCCCGTCAGGTCGACGCCGACCGCGCGGCCGGCAAGGAGCTGCCCCCGATGGCGGGCGTTCCGATCGCCGTCAAGGACCTGATCGTGACCAAGGGCCAGCCCACCACCGCGGCATCGCGCATGCTCGAGGGGTGGATGAGCCCGTACGACGGCACCGTGGTGCAGAAGATTCGCCAGGCGCGGTTGCCGATCCTGGGCAAGACCAATTTGGACGAATTCGCCATGGGTTCCTCCACGGAGCACTCGGCCTTCGGCAATACCCGCAACCCGTGGGATCTCGACCGCATCCCCGGCGGTTCCGGCGGCGGCTCGGCCGTGGCCGTCACGGCCTTCCAGGCGCCGCTCGCCCTCGGCACGGACACCGGCGGATCGATTCGTCAGCCCGCGTCGCTGACCGGCTCGGTCGGGGTCAAGCCGACCTACGGCTCGGTGTCGCGTTACGGCGTCATCGCGATGGCCTCATCCCTCGACCAGGTGGGCCCCGTGAGCCGTTCGGTCCGAGACTCGGCCGTCCTGCACGAGATCATCGGCGGATACGACCCCATGGACTCGACCTCGATCGACGAGCCGGTCGGCGCCTACACCGAGGCCGCCGACCAGGGCGCGGCCGAGGGCGGGCTCAAGGGCCTCAAGGTCGGCGTGGTCAAGGAACTCACCGGCGAGGGCTTCCAGGCCGGTGTGACCAAGCGCTTCGAGGAATCCGTGGAATTGCTGCGCGAGGCCGGTGCCGAGGTCGTCGAGGTCTCCACGCCGAACCTTAAGCATGCCCTCGGCGCGTACTACCTCATCATGGCCTCGGAGGTCTCCTCCAACCTGGCCAAGTACGACGGCGTCCGTTTCGGTCTTCGCGAGCTTCCCGAGGAGGGGCCCGTGACGATCGAACGGGTCATGTCCGCGACGCGAGCCGCGGGCTTCGGCCCGGAGGCCAAGCGGCGCATCATCTTGGGCACCTACGCGCTGTCGGCCGGCTACTACGATGCCTACTACGGCTCGGCCCAGAGGGTGCGCACCTTGATCCAGCGGGACTTCACTCGGGCCTTCGAACAGGTCGACGTGCTGGTCTCGCCGACCTCTCCGACCACCGCCTTCAAGCTCGGCGCCAAGACGGACGATCCGCTGGAAATGTACCTCAACGACATCGCGACGATTCCGGTCAACCTGGCGGGCATTCCGTCCATCTCGTTGCCCGGAGGACTCGCCGACGAGGACGGACTGCCGGTGGGAATCCAGTTCATGGCCCCGGCCAAGCACGATGCCCGCCTGTATCGCGTGGGCGCCGGACTCGAGGCGGCCCTGACGCAGAAGTGGGGCGGCCCGTTGCTGAGCCGTCTGCCCGACACCGAGTCACTCATCGCCGCCCGGACCGAAGGAAGTGCCAAGTAAATGACGGATCAGATTGTGTCCTTTGACGAGGCGATCGCCAAGTACGATCCCGTGCTGGGCTTCGAGGTCCACGTCGAGCTGAACACCAAGACCAAAATGTTCGACGCGGCGCCCAACGCCTTCGGCGACGTCCCGAACACCAACGTCAGTCCGGTCTCGCTGGGTCTGCCGGGGGTGTTGCCCAAGGTCAACGGGCAGGCGGTGGAATCGGCCATCAAGCTCGGCCTCGCGCTGGGCTGCGATATCGCGCCGGTCAGCCACTTCGCCCGGAAGAATTACTTCTACCCGGACACGCCCAAAAACTTCCAGACCTCCCAGTTTGACGAACCGATCGCCGAGAACGGCTCGATCGAGGTTCAGCTCGAGGACGGCACGACGTTCACGATCGACATCGAGCGCGCCCACATGGAGGAAGACGCCGGCAAGCTCAGCCACAAGGGCGGCGCCGGCCGCATCCAGGGCGCGGAGTATTCCCTCGTGGATTACAACCGTTCGGGGGTGCCGCTGATCGAGATCGTCACCCGTCCCATCCGTGGCGCGGGGGAGCGGGCACCCGAGCTCGCCAAGGCCTACGTCGCCGCGATCCGCGAAATCGTCAAGAACCTCGGCATCTCGGACGCCCGCATGGAACGGGGAAATGTCCGGTGCGATGCCAACGTCTCGCTGATGCCCAAGGGCTCCGACACGTTGGGCACCCGAACCGAGACCAAGAACGTGAACTCGATGCGCTCGGTCGAGAGGGCCGTCCGGTACGAAATCTGCCGCCACGCCGCGGTCTTGGACTCCGGCCGGGAGATCGTGCAGGAGACCCGTCACTGGCACGAAGACACCCGCGTGACCACCTCGGGACGCCCAAAGTCGGACGCCGACGACTACCGCTACTTCCCGGAGCCCGACCTGGTTCCCGTGGTGACCAACGAGGAATGGATCGAGCGACTGCGCTCCGAGCTGCCCGAGCCTCCCGCCGAGCGCCGGCACCGGCTCCAGGCGGAGTGGGGCTACTCGGATGAGGAGTTCCGCGACGTCGTCAACGCCGGGGTCATGAGCGAGATCGAGGAAACCATCGCGGCCGGCGCGAGCGCTCCGGTGGCTCGCAAATGGTGGATGGGAGAGATCTCCCGGCTGGCCAAGGCCCGCGAGGTCGAACCCGGGGAAGTGGGCGCCACGCCAGCGATCGTCGTGGAGCTGGACGGGCTCATCCAGGAGGGCAAGATCAACGACAAGATCGCCCGCCAGGTGCTCGAGCACGTGCTCGACGGTGAGGGCTCGCCCTCGGAGGTCGTCGAGAAGCGTGGGCTGGCCGTCGTCTCGGACGAAGGCGCGCTGTCGACCGCGGTCGACGAGGCCCTGGCCGCGATGCCCGACGTCGCGGAGAAGATCCGCGGCGGCAAGGTCCAGGCGGCCGGCGCCGTGGTCGGCCAGGTCATGAAGGCCACGCGCGGTCAGGCCGACGCCGGCCGCGTGCGCGAACTGATTCTGGAGAAGCTCGGCGTCGAGGGCTAAACCTCGCATCGAGAACAAGGGCCCGGCACCGCATCGCGGTGCCGGGCCCTTGCCGTATCCCCGTGGCCTCAGGCGTGAATTCCGAGGCAGTTGAGGACGAAGGAGAACTCCCAGGCCGCGTCCTCCCAGCGGCGATAGCGGCCCGATCCGCCGCCGTGGCCGCCGTCCATCTCGATCCGCAACATCACCGGGGCGTCTCCGGTGGTCAGGGAGCGTAGCTGGGGAACCCACTTCGCGGGTTCGACGTACAGCACGCGGGTGTCGTTGAGGCTGGTCACGGCGGCGATCGGCGGGTAGTCAACGGCCCGGACGTTCTCGTACGGGGAATACCCGGTCATGTACCGGTACACCTCTGGGTCCTCGATCGGGTTGCCCCACTCTTCCCACTCGAGCGCCGAGAGCGGAAGATCGGGATCCGAGATGCTCGTGACGGGATCGACGAAGGGGACGACCGCCAGGACACCGGCGTACTTCTCGGGGGCCATGTTCACCACGGCCCCCACGAGAAGGCCTCCCGCGGAGCCGCCCTCCGCCACGATGCGTCGGTGGTCGGCCCAGGGCTGCTCGGACAGGTAATCCGTGACGGCGATGAAGTCCGTGAACGTATTTTCCTTCCGCAGCTTCTTGCCCTGGAGGTACCAATCCCGGCCGAGTTCCCCGCCGCCGCGGATGTGCGCGACCACGTAGACGACCCCGCGGTCGAGCAGGCTCAGGCGGGCGATCGAAAATCCGGGGTTCGAGCTGGCCTCGTAGGAGCCGTACCCGTACTGGAGAATCGGGTGGGGAACGGTCATGTCCAGATCGGCCCGGTGCAGGACCGACACGGGAATTCGGGTGCCGTCCGGCGCGACCGCCCATTCCCGGCGGGCGACGTAGTCCTCGGAGCGAAAACCGCCGAGCACGGGTGTCTGTCGTCGGAGGGTCAGGTCGCCGCTGACCGGGAAGTAGTCGAAGCGTCGCCACGGGGTCACATACGAGATATAGCCGAGGCCGATCACCGGGGAATGCGGTGACATCGAGGAGATCTTGGCCGTGTAGAGCTCCTCGTCCGCGAACGGTTCGTAGGGCTCGGGCAGGGGCGTGCCGCGAACCGTCGCGGCGACGTCGGCCAGCGCCACGATGCCGACCTTCTCCAGGCCGTCTTGGCGCAGGGACAGCGCTAGGTGCGTCCGGTTGACCATGAAGCCGTTGATGCGCCGCTGCGATGACGCCGGCAGCACCACGGTCGCGGCCCGGCGCAGTTCGGCGACGGACGCCGCATCCAGGGCCGCCTGAACATCCACGAGGATCAGCTCACCGTTGGGGGCCTGCGCGTCGTGGTTGATCATGAGGTACGGGGTTCCGAGAAGGTCCACGGGATCGGCCTCGTAGAGAACCCGATCGGCTCGGGGGATGACGACGCGTGCCCGCGGAGCCCCGGAATCCGCGCGGTCGAGGTCGGCGAGCGGCAGGATCCTGGTCTCGTTATATTCGGAGCATCCGGCGTCCATGATGAGATAGCGCTCGTCGGAAGAGACTTCGGCGCCGAGCCACAGGGCGACGTCGGGCTCGTTCCACAGGACCTGATCGGCCGTGGTCTCGCCGCCCAGCCGGTGGGCGCGCACCTCATAGGGCCGCCAGGACTCGTCGACGACGGAGTAGATCAGGTGCGAGCCGTCGGGGGTCAGAAATCCTCCCGCGAAGACCCCCTTCAGCACGTCGGGGAGCATGCGCTCGGAGGCCAGGTCCTTGACGTATTGGTCGAAGCGTTCGTCGCCGGAATCGTCCACCGAGTAGGTCAGGTAGCGCCCGTCCCGGGTGACCTGGAAGGCGCCGAGCGAGAAGAACGGAAGATCCGCGGCCAGCTCATTGCAATCCAAGAGGACTTCCTCGCCCGCCAGCGCGGAATCCACCGGGACCTCCGGCGGAGTCCAGTCCACGCCGAGGTCCCCGGTGCTTGCGGCCGGGACGCGGCAGAAGACGGGATAGTTCTGGGCCTCGCGGGTGCGCTGGAAATACCACCAGTCGCCCAGGCGATTCGGCACCGAGAGATCGGTTTCCTGGGTGCGATCCTTGATTTCCCGCACGATGGCCGAGCGCAGGTCGCTCAGGCCCTCGGTGAGGCTCTCGGCATACGCGTTTTCGGCGGTCAGATAGTCGCGGACGGACGGACCGTCCTTGTCACGCAGCCACTCGAAGTCGTCGCGGAACTCGTGGCCGTGCATCGTGCGCGTGGTGGGAACGCGCGGCGTTTCGGGCGGCACGGCCGCCGGATTCCACCGGGGTCCTGATGGGGTGCTGGGATCGGCTGAAGTCATGAACCAATTCTAAGGACCGTCACCCCGGTGGGCCCGGTACCTTAGCCCTCGGCGGATTCGGAGGCAGCCCGGGTCCGGCGCGTCAACGGGTAGAGGATCGCCAGCAGGATCAGCCACGCGGCCCCGATGATCAGAGACATGCGGGTGTCTTCGAAGAACCCGAGGAGCACGACCACGAACACCATGAACGCGAGCGCGGCCCACGAGGCAACCGGCCACCACGGGGTCGGGAAGGGGGAGGGGCCTTCCCCGTCGAGCCTGCGGCGTCGCCTCATGGCCAGGTGGGTCACGAGGATCATGACCCACACCAGCACGGTCGCAAAGGTCACGAGCGTGGCGATGTAGAGGAACGCGTTTTCGAACAGGAGATTGACCACGAGGCCGACGACGAGGACCAGGCCCATCGCGACGACGGTCATGGTCGGGGTGCCTCGGGAGGAAACGCGCGTGAAGGATCGCGGCGCGAGCCCGCGCTGGGCCAGGCCGTAGAGCATGCGCCCGGCGCCGTAGATGTCGGAGTTGATGGCCGAGACCGCGGCGGTCAACACCACGACGTTCAGGATGTGAGCCGCCGCGGGGATGCCGAGCCCCGAGAAGATCTGGACGAACGGGGAGCCGCCGTCGCCGATGTTGCTCCAGGGATACAGGGACATGATGACGCCCATGGTCAGGACGTAGAACAGCAGAATGCGGACGGGAACGGTATTGACGGCGCCCGGGATCGACTTTTCGGGGTTTTCGGCCTCGCCCGCGGTGATGCCGATCGTCTCGACGCCGCCGAAGGCGAACATCACCACGGTGAAGCACGCGAGGAACCCGGTGAAGCCGTGGGGGAAGAACCCGCCCTGTTCCCACAGGTTCGTGACCGACGGCTGAACCTCATCGTGCAGGGAAATTCCGAACAGCATCAGCGCGATGCCCCCGACGATCATCGCGATGATCGCCCCCACCTTGACGATGGTCAGCCAGAATTCGACCTCGCCGTAGACCTTGACCTTCATCAGGTTGATGCCCATGATGATGGCCACGACCGCGACGATCCACACCCAACTCGGGGACCCCGGAAACCAAAATCGCATGTAGAGGGAGAACGCGGTGACGTCCGCGACGGCGACCAGCGCCATCTCGAAGGCAAAACTCCAGCCCGTGACGAATCCCGCCCAGCGGCCGAGGTATTGCGTCGCGTAGTCCGAAAACGAACCGGGCACCGGGTGGACCATGGCCATCTCGCCCATCGCGCGCATCACCATGAAGACCGCCGCGCCGCCGATGACGTACGCGAGGAGCACGGACGGCCCGGCAAATTGGATCGCGTCGGCGGAACCGAGAAAGAGCCCCGTGCCGATGGCCGAGCCGAGGGCGATGAAACGAATGTGCCGCAGGGTCAGCCCGCGGCGGAGCGAGCCCTCACGCGTGGGCGCGGCGTCGGGCGCCGTCGTGGCCTGGTGCTGAGGGGTAAAACTGCTGTCCTGCACGGTATTCCTTTGCGCCGGTGGACAGGAACTCTCCACCGGAAGTCTTGAACGTGACACAGGACAGATTACGCAACGGCGCGGATAGTCGTCATAAAAGTCACGACGTGTCACGTGTGCTTAGCATCCGACACATGCTTGACCGACGGGCGGGCAGCCGAGAAAACTTGAGTCAGGTCAAGAGAGCCAGCGATAAGCCCCAGCTTGCTGGCCGGCAACCCTCCAACCGCGGTGGGGTGCCCTGGGTGAGGACCTGGTGGTCGTGAGTATGCGGCCACAAGCGCGGGCGCGGTGTGCCCGGCCGTTGATGAGCAGTGAGCCTCGCATTCCCCGGTGCATCGGATGATGCCGGGTCGACCCGGACTTACGCGGACGGCCGGACGCTCCATGCCCTTGAAATACCAGGAGCAGAACATGAGCACGAAGTCCCCGAACCTTCCCACGCCGAGCAGCCCCGACGGCTGGAAATTCGAGACCCAGCAGATCCACGCCGGTCAAGAGCCGGATGCGGCCACCGGCGCCAGGGCGTTGCCGATTTACCAGACGACGTCGTTCGTTTTTCAGGATGCCGAACAGGCCGCCAACCGCTTTGGCCTCAAGGAACTCGGGCCGATCTATTCCCGTCTGACCAATCCGACCCAGGAAGCCGTCGAAAACCGCATCGCGGCGCTGGAAGGTGGGGTCGGTGCCCTGCTCGTGGCCTCGGGCCAGGCGGCCACGACGATCGCGATTCTCAACGTGGCACAGGCCGGGGACCACGTCGTGGCCAGCCCGAGCCTTTACGGGGGAACCTATAACCTCCTCAAGCACACTCTCGGCACCTACGGGATCGAGACGACCTTCGTCGAGGACTTCGACGACCCCGAGGCGTGGCGCGCCGCGGTCCGCCCCAATACCAAGGCCTTCTACGGCGAATCGGTGCCGAACCCTCGCAGCGACGTCCTGGACATCGAGCCGATCGCCCGCGTGGCCCACGAGAGCCAGGTTCCGCTGATCGTCGATAACACGGTTCCGACGCCGTACCTGGTGCGTCCCTTCGAGTGGGGCGCCGACATCGTGGTGCATTCCGCCACGAAGTACCTGGGTGGACACGGCACGAGCCTCGGCGGCGTGATCGTGGACTCGGGCTCCTTCGACTTCTCCCGGTACCCCGAGCGCTATCCGCAGTTCAACCAGCCGGATCCCAGCTATCACGGTCTGGTCTTCGCCGAGGACCTCGGGCCGAACGGCGTCTTCGGCGTCAACCTGTCCTATATCCTGCGCGCCCGCGTCAGCCTGCTGCGCGATCTGGGATCGTCGATCTCGCCCACCAACGCGTTCAACATCGCGATCGGGCTGGAAACCCTGTCCCTGCGCGTCGAGCGTCACGTGGCCAACGCGCGCCAGGTCGCGGCCTGGCTCGAGGCCCGGCCCGAGGTGATCGCGGTTCACTACGCCGGGCTCGAGTCGTCGCCGTGGTACCAACGGGGCCGCAAATACGCGCCGCAGGGCGTCGGGGCGATCGTCGGCTTCGAACTTGAGGGAGGGTCCGGGCCCGCGCAACGGTTCGTCGACGCCCTGAGCCTGCACTCCAACGTCGCCAACATCGGCGACGTGCGCTCGCTCGTGATCCACCCGGCGTCCACGACGCACTCGCAACTCTCCGAGCAGGAGCTGCGCGAGGCGGGGGTCGCACCGGGGTTTGTGCGTCTCTCGGTCGGGTTGGAACACATCGACGACATCCTGGCGGACCTCGCCTCGGGATTCGATGCCTTGGCCGACGACCATGCCGGAGCCGGGCAAACGGCCGAGACCACCGCGAGGAGCTAAGGAGCCTGGAAGAACAGTGACGATCGCAGGGACCAGAACCGACCGAGCCGAGACGCAAGGCGACGGCGTCGTTCACCGACTCCGCGTCGGGGACCTCCGGCTGGAGGTCGGGACGGTGCTTCCCGACGCCGAATTGGCCTATGAAACGTGGGGCATCCTGAACGAGGATGCCAGCAACGCCGTGCTTGTCCTGCACGCCCTCACGGGAGACACGCACGCGGCCCACGGCCACGCCGAGGCCCACGCCTCCGAGCTCGAGCGCCGGGCGGCGGAAGAAGAAGGCTGGTGGGAGGGCCTGATCGGGCCCGGGGCCGCGATCGATACGGACCGCTACTTCGTCGTCTGCCCCAACATCATCGGCGGTTGTTACGGGTCCACGGGCCCGGCCTCGCCCGCGCCCGCCTCTCAGGATCCGGACAGGGCCCCGTGGGGGTCCCGCTTTCCACTCGTGACGATCCGGGACGCCGTGCGCGCCGAGGCCGTTCTCGCCGATGCCTTGGGGATCGACCGCTTCGCCCTGGTCATCGGGGGTTCCATGGGCGGGGCACGGGCCCTGGAATGGGCGGTGACGTGCCCCGAGCGGGTCGCGCACTGCGCCGTGGTGGCCTGCGGGCCCGAGTCGACGGCCGAGCAGCTCTCCTGGGGGCAGGCCCAGAGCCTGGCGATTCGCCAGGATCCTCACTTCGCCGGAGGGGATTACTACTCCGGTTCCTTCCCCGTGGACGGTCTCGGCCTGGCGCGCCGGATCGCCCACATCACGTATCGCTCCGCCACCGAGCTGCACTACCGCTTCGGCCGCTTCCCGCAGGACGACGAGGACCCCTCCGGTCCCTGCGTGAACCGGCGGGGACGATACCGCGTCGAAAGCTACCTGGACCACCAGGCCTCGAAGCTCGCCGGACGGTTCGACGCGAATTCCTACCTCGTGGTCAACGACGCGCTCATGAGCCACGACGTCGCCCGCGGCAGGGGCACCCTGAAGGACGCCCTGGCCCGCACCACGTGCGACTGGACCATCGTGGCCGTGGACTCGGACCGCTTGTTCTACCCCAAGGAATCCGAGATGCTCGCGGAGTCCCTGCCGCATCCGGTTCCGGTGCGCCTCGTCAGCTCGCCGAGCGGCCACGACGGCTTTCTCATCGAGACCTCGCAGATCAGCAAGTACCTCAGGGACAGCTGGTCGCCGGCCGACCAGTAGCGGCGGGCCCTCCGCATAGACTGGGTCCATGACTCAAGAACCCCTCGTCGACTACTCCCGCCCGCCCCAGGAACGTCCCGGAACGCACCTGGTGCTCATGCTTCACGGTTACGGATCGCAGGAGAAGGACCTCATGGGCCTCGTCCCGGCCCTCCCCGAGGACGGATTTACCTACGCCTCGATGCGCGCGCCGGACCCGATGCCCGGTGGCGGCCCGGGATACAGCTGGTACGACCTCAGCGGCGCGCCCGGCGGCGATATCGTCCCGGCGGTCGAGGGCGCCAAGACCGCGACCCGCGCCGTGACGGCGTGGATCGAGGAGAACGGCGCGGAGTATGCCGACGTGACGTTGCTCGGCTTCTCACAGGGCATGTCGATCGCGACCTCCGTGGCACGACACAAGCCGGACCTCGTGAGCGCCCTGGTGGGGCTGTCCGGGTTCGCCATCGACTCCACGGACCCTTTCCTCGACGACGCGGCCCTGGCCGCTCGCTCTCCGCGGCTGCCCTTCTTCTACGGCAGGGACCAGGAAGACCCGGTGATCACGGGGGACATGGTGGCCTACACGCTGGATTGGGCCCGGGACCACACGGACGTGACCAAGGTTCTCTACGCGGGGATGGGCCACGGCGTGAGCAATCAAGAAATGAAGCACGTCTCCGAGTTCCTGACCTACGTCCTGCGGTAGCCGCGTCCGGGAGACTATGCGGGGCGCGAACGGGGCCCGGGTCCGTTTCCTTGATCGCCCGGCGCGCGTAGGGTGGCGCACATGACACACATGACGATGGTCCGAGTCCCTGAAGCCAACGCCGCCTTCGAGGTGGTCGAGGTCCCGATTCCGGAGCCGGGCCCCGGCCAGGTGCGCATCAAGGTCGCGGCCTGCGGCGTATGCCACTCGGATGCGTTCACGGTGGCCGGTGCCATGGGCAACGAGTTCCCGCGCTCGCCCGGCCACGAGATCGCCGGCGAGATCGACGCACTGGGGGAGGGCGTCACGGCGTGGTCCCCCGGGCAGCGCGTCGGCGTCGGCTGGTTCGGCGGCTGCGATTTCACCTGCGACTCCTGCCGCCGCGGGGACTTCGTGACCTGCTCCAACGGTCAGGTTCCCGGCATCGCTTACGACGGCGGATACGCCGAGTACACGGTCGTGCCCCAGGAAGCGCTGGCCGCGATCCCCGATGAACTTCAAGACGTCGACGCCGCGCCGTTGCTGTGCGCGGGCGTGACCACGTTCAACGCGTTGCGGAACTCCGCCGCCCGCCCGGGCGACGTCGTCGCGATCCTGGGCGTCGGCGGCCTGGGCCACCTGGCGGTTCAGTACGCCGCGAAAATGGGCTTCGTGACGGTCGCGATCGCTCGAGGCACCGAGAAGAAGGACCTCTCCCTGGAACTGGGCGCCGACCACTACATCGACTCGACCGCGGAGGACCCCTCGGCCAAACTGCGTGAGCTCGGCGGGGCATCCGTGGTGTTGGCGACCGTGACGGCGCCGTCGGCCATGACCTCCGTTCTCGGAGGAATCGCCCCGCGCGGCGAGCTGGTCGTGGTCGGGGCGAGCCCCGAGCCGATGCAGATCCCGCCGTTCGCGCTGATCCCGTCGGCCCTCACGGTCAAGGGTCACGCCTCCGGCACGGCGCAGGATTCGGAGGACACCATGAATTTCAGCGCCCACTCGGAGGTCAGTCCCCGGATCGAGACGATGCCGCTGGACCAGGCCCAGGCCGCCTACGACAAGATGATGGCCGGCGACGCGCGCTTCCGCATGGTTCTGACGATGGATCAGTGATCCTCGCCGAACGCCTCGGCCGCGGGGCTACCGGGATCTAGGAGGCGGAGCGGGTCACGCGGACGGCGGCGTCGCCCAAGCGCACGACGTCGCCCGGGTGGACCTGCTTGCCGCGTTGGGTTTCGGGCTCGTCGTTGACCGTCACGAGGCCTTCGGCGATGACCTCGCGGGCCTCCAGGCCGTCTCCCACGAGATTGGCCAGCTTCAGCAGCTGGCCCAGGCGGATCATGTCGTCCCGGATGTCGATCTCTTCCACGGATTCTCCTCGAGTCATCATGGTGACAGCCTATCCGCTGACGTGGGCGGGGTGTTCCGGGCGCACGGGAGCGAGAGTCTCGGATGGGCGAGGCCGAGACCGAACCGGTAGGCTGGGCCCGAGAGAATCGATCCCTGTGCGCGCCGGAGCTTGGTCGCGCGCGACGACTTACGGAGTGAGCAATACTTATGGCACCAAAGTCCACGCTGGATAACGTCATCACGTTGGCCAAGCGCCGCGGTTTCGTTTTTCAGGCCGGTGAGATCTACGGCGGTTCTCGCTCCGCGTGGGATTACGGCCCCTTGGGCGCCGAGCTGAAGGAAAATATCCGTCAACTGTGGTGGCAGAATTTCGTCCGCTCCCGCGAGGACATGGTGGGCCTGGACTCCTCGATCATCTTGCCGCGGGCCGTCTGGGAGGCCTCGGGACACGTCGAGACGTTCACCGATCCGCTCGTGGAGTCCCTCCACACGCACCGTCGGTACCGCGCCGATCACCTGCTCGAGGCCTACGAGGCCAAGCACGGGCATCCGCCGGCCAACGGCCTGGCGGATATCAACGATCCCGAAACCGGCCAGCCCGGCAACTGGACCGAGCCGCAGCAGTTCTCGGGTCTCATGAAGACCTACCTCGGCGCCGTGGACAACGAGGAGGGGCTCAATTACCTGCGCCCGGAAACCGCGCAGGGAATTTTCGTGAACTTCAATAACGTGGTGACCGCTTCCCGCAAGCGCCCGCCCTTCGGCATCGGCCAGATCGGTAAGGCCTTCCGCAACGAGATCACCCCCGGAAACTTCATTTTCCGCACGCGCGAGTTCGAGCAGATGGAGATCGAGTTCTTCACGCATCCGGACGACGCCCCCAAGTACTACGACCAGTGGGTCGAGGATTGCTGGAACTGGTTCGTCGACCTGGGCATCAACCCGGACAACATGCGCCGGTTCGACGTGCCCGAGGACGACCGGGCCCACTACTCCGCCGGAACCATCGACATCGAATATAAGTTCGGCTTCCAAGGCAGCGAATGGGGAGAACTCATGGGCGTTGCCAACCGGACGGACTACGACCTTGGCGTGCACAACGAGAACTCGAATACCCGGCTCGAATACTTCGACCAGGGCACCGGCGAGCGGTACGTTCCGTACGTCATCGAGCCGTCCTTCGGCCTGACCCGTTCCATGATGGCCTTCCTGGTCGACGCCTACACCGAAGACGAGGCCCCCAACACCAAGGGCGGCGTCGACACCCGCACGGTCCTCAAACTGGATCCGCGGCTGGCTCCCGTCAAGGCCGCGGTCTTGCCGCTGTCCAAGAAGGAGACCCTGACCCCGACCGCCGAGAAGCTCGCCGCGGAGCTGCGCAAGCACTGGAACGTGGATTACGACACCTCGGGCGCGATCGGTCGCCGCTACCGTCGCCAGGACGAGATCGGTACGCCGTTCTGCATCACGGTCGACTTCGACACGCTGGATGACCAGGCGGTGACGATTCGCGAGCGGGACTCCATGGCCCAGGAACGCGTCAGCCTGGATCAGGTGACCTCGTACCTCGCCGGCCGGCTGATCAAGTAAGGAACGGAGTTCGTGGTGCCGGATTACACTTTCCGACCCTGGCAAGAGGGCGACGACCTGCAATTGATGCAGGTGTGGCCGGACGCCGACAATATCCAGGCTTCGGTGTTCCGCGCCAAGCTGGGACCCGATACCGACGCGCCGTGGCAGCGTTCGATCGTCGCGGAGCATCAGGGCGTCCCGGTCGCGGCCGCAACGGTCTACGAGACCTCGTTGCACGTGAGCCGTCTCTGGGCCTACGTCGAGGTCGCCCCGGACCACCGTCGCGCCGGTGTCGGCCGTGAGCTCCTGGCACAGCTTCGACGGCTCGCCCAGGAGTCCCCGTCGGGGGTCACGGCCCTGCGGACCAAGATCGTCGAGTCGACCCCCGGGGCCGGATTCGCCCAGTGGGCCGGGCTCGGATCGATTCAGCGCACCCGCATGGTGCGTGTCGACGCCGGGGCCCTCGCGCCGCAGCCGCTCCGGGTGGATGGCGCGGACCGTCTGGACCAAGCGGTCGAGGACCTCGCGACGGGATCGCTCGAACTCACGCAGGCGGTGTGGAATTTCTACCGCTCGGTGCACACGTGGGACCCGCCGGCCGAACAGTCCTTGGGTCGGGTCAACCGGTTGTTCCTCTCCGACGAGGCCGAGGCCTTCGGGGCCATCGTGGTGCGAGACGATGTCATCGCCGCGAACCACGAGGCGAAAACGGCGCCCATTACGGCATTTGCCATCAGCTATCGATCCCTCGACGCGGACGCGCCCGGCCGGGAGATCCCCGAGGACGAGCCCACCGAGGTGCTCCTGGGCTATGACGTCGACTCACCCCGCGCGGGCGAGGACGTCGAGCAGCTCTTGGCGCTCTTGGTCGCCCAGTACCCGGTTGTCCTCCAGGTCGACGACTCGATGACCGTGCTCTGCGAGCTGGTGGACGCGTTGATCCAGCGGGGAACCGCCGAGGTGCAGGAAGAGGCCTTGGTCCTCGCGGACCGTTAGGAGTCGCCGAGCTCGAGGTAGCGCCTGATCACGCAGAGGTCGAGGTCTCCGAGCCCGCGGTCTTCCAGATCGGCGAATGTCTGTCTCAGGTGCGGCAGGAGGACCAGCGAGGAGCCCGTGTCCGTCGCGACGTCCGTGGCGAATCGCAGGTCCTTGGCCAGGTACTTTGCCGCGCCCGAGGGGGAGTAGTCCTCCGTGGCAATGCGCTCACCTCGGGTCGCCAGGATCCTACTCCCGGCGTACCCGCCCGCGAACACCTCGAACAGCGCGGAGACGTCGAGGCCGCTTCGGTCGGCGAGGATCGCGGCTTCCGAGACCGCGGTGACCGTCGCGGAGACGATCAGCTGATTGCACGCCTTGGCGACCTGCCCCGCGCCCACCGGGCCCAGCCGAACCGCACGGCCGCAGGGCTCCAGGAGCTCGGCGACCAGCCGGGCGTCGTCGGGGTCCCCGCCGAGCATAATCGACAGGTTTCCCGCCCGGGCGCCGTCTTCGCCCCCGGAGACCGGGGCGTCGAGCACGACGGCGTCGTGCGGCCCCTCGTCGAGCTCGCGGGCGAGCTCCCGGACTTCCGTGGGCGAGGAGGTCGAGGCGATGACCAGCACCAAGCGATGCCCCTCGGCCCCGGCGAGGAGCTCGTCGAGCATGGACCGAAGTTCGGGCAGATCCGGAAGCACCGACACGATGACGTCGGACCGGGCCGCCAGCTCTCGCGGGCTGTCGATCCACTCGGCCCCGGCTTCGACGGCAGCCTCCGCGCTGCGCCTGCGGCGGGCCGTCACGGCGACCCGACCGGGGAAGGCCGACGCGAGGTGACCGGCCATGGGAGAGCCCATGTGGCCGAGGCCGACGACCCCGATGCGGGCCAGGTTCGCGCTCGGACGCGGGAAGGATGAAGCTGCTGGGGTACTCTTCGGCACGATCGGTCTCCTCGAGCGTTCGGCGGAACGCGGCGTCGGGAACGGGCTGGCACGGTCCGACGCATCGGACATGCCGTGTGATCCACATCTATACACGATCGCGACGGGCCGAAGGGCTCTCGCGGCGCATGTGACCCGCCCCCATCCCGGCACGTGGGGTAGGGTCCTGCTCGAGTTGCCTGCCCACGAGAGGAAACCATGGACGATCTGCGAGTCGAGAGGATCCTCCGCGCCGTCGAGTGCGTTCCGGCCGGATGCGTCACCACCTACGGGACCATCGGTCGGCTCGTGGGGGAGTCGCCGCGGGTCGTGGGTAATGTCATGGCCCGGTGGGGCTCGAACGTTCCGTGGTGGCGGGTGGTCAACGCGCGGGGCGAGATCCCCGGGCACGGCCATCGGGTCCGCGACCACTGGGTGCGCGAGGGCCAGCTGGCCGCCGCGGCGGCCGCCGCAGACACCGGCAACGAGGTGACGCTCCGAGTGAGGCTGGCCGAGGTCGCCGTGGACGAAGAGGCCCTTCGTGCCGACGTCGAACGAGTCACGGAAGACCTCCGGCACGATCACGGGCAGGAAGCGTCGGGGACGTCATCCGAAGACATCCCGGAGACGCCGGACCGTTCCTCGACGCGGACGGGCACAGGGCGCCTAAAATGAACCCGAATGCCGCCCCGACTTGGGGGAACCACGACTGGAGGTAGCGCAATGAGCAGGACCCCGGAAGACCGCACCGCGAACGCGGATCCCACGAACCACGACGGGCCGAGCCAGGCCGAGCTCGAGGCGGGACAGAAGGCCTACGACCTGGACCGGCGACACGTCTTCCATTCCTGGTCCGCTCAGGGGTCGCTCAAGCCCATGGTCGTGACCAAGGCCGAGGGGTCCTACGTCTGGGACGGAGAAGGCCGGAGGCTGCTCGACTTCTCCTCGCAGATGGTCAACACGAATATCGGCCACCAGCACCCGGTGGTGGTCCGGGCGATCCAGGAACAGGCCGCAAAGCTGTGCACGATCGCCCCGTCCCACGTCAACGACGCCCGCTCCGAGGCGGCCCGGCTCATCGCCGAGCGCACGCCCGGCGATCTCGACCACATCTTCTTCACCAACGCCGGGGCGGAGGCCGTCGAGCACGCGATCCGCATGGCACGCCTGCACACCGGTCGCCGCAAGGTCCTCTCCGCGTACCGGAGCTATCACGGCGGGACGGATCTGGCGGTCAACGTCACGGGGGACACCCGCAGGTTCGCGAGCGACCACGGCGACGCCGGCGTCGTCCGGTTCATGCCGCCGTACCCCTACCGTTCCTACTTCGACGCGGAAAACCTCGAGCAGGAGACCGACCGGGCCCTGCGCCACCTCGAGGACACGATTGTCCTGGAGGGACCCGAGACGATCGCGGCAGTGATCCTCGAGACCGTTCCCGGCACCGCGGGAATCTACGCGCCCCCGCCCGGGTATTTGGCCGGGGTGCGTCGCCTGGCCGACCGCTACGGGCTCGTGTACATCGCCGACGAGGTCATGGTCGGGTTCGGCCGAACCGGCGCCTGGTTCGCCGTGGACCACTGGGACGTCGTCCCCGACCTGATGACCTTCGCCAAGGGGGTCAATTCCGGCTACGTTCCGCTGGGCGGCGTCGCCATCTCCGAGGCGATCTACGAGACGTTCCGGGACCGGCAATACCCGGGCGGACTGACCTACTCGGGCCACCCCCTGGCCTGCGCGGCGGCGGTGGCCACGATCGGCGCGATGGCCGAGGAAGGCATGGTCGAGAACGCCGATCGACTCGGCCGCGAGGTCTTCGGCCCGGGGCTCGAACGCATCGCCCAGAGGCATCCCAGCGTCGGCGAGATCCGAGGACTCGGGTGCTTCTGGGCCATCGAACTCGTGAAGGATCGTGAGACCCGGGAGCCGATGGCGCCCTACGGCGGAAGTTCGCCGGAGATGAACGAGCTCATCGGTGAGTTGAAGAGGCTGGGCCTGCTGCCGTTCGCCAACTACAACCGCATCCACGTCGCGCCCCCGCTGAATATCACGCGCGAGCAGGCCGAAGAGGGTCTGGATATCCTGGATCGAGCGCTGGCGGTGGCCGACGCGCACGCCGAGTGAGGGGCCAGGCGCGGCCACCTGCGAGGTTGTCGAACCCCTCACATGTGCCGGCGGGGTCGTGCCGAACCCGATGAGCTGTGAGAAAATCGCACGGTGACTACCGAAACCGTTCCCACCCAGCTCTCCCTGCCACCGCTACGCCTCGGCCGCCTCACGGTCGACGTGCCGGTGGTGCTGGCGCCCATGGCGGGGGTGACCAACCGCGCCTTCCGCAGGCTGTGCCGCGAATACGGCGGGGGGCTGTACGTGACCGAGATGGTCACGGCGCGGGCGCTCGCGGAGCGGCGACCGGACTCGCTGCGCATCATCGAACATGACGACGACGAAAAGATCAGATCGATCCAGATCTACGGCGTCGACGCCGTCAACGTCGGTCGGGCGATCCGCATGGTCGCCGAGGAAGATCGCGCGGACCACATCGACCTGAATTTCGGGTGCCCGGTGCCCAAGGTCATGAAGAACGGCGGCGGCTCGGCGCTGCCGTGGAAGACCGACCTCTTCGAGGCGATCGTGACGACCGCGGTTCGCGAGGCCTCACGCGCCGACATCCCCGTCACCGTCAAGATGCGCAAGGGGATCGACGAGGACCACATGACGTTCCTCGACGCCGCCAAGACGGCTCGGGACGCCGGGGTCGCCGCGATCGCCCTGCACGGTCGCACGGCCGCTCAGCACTATTCGGGCCAGGCCGATTGGGACGCCATTGCGCAGCTCCGCGGGGCCATCGAGGATATTCCCGTTCTCGGAAATGGCGACATCTGGTCGGCCGAAGACGCCGCCCGCATGGTCGAGCAAACGGGCGTGGACGGCGTCGTGATCGGCCGGGGTTGCCAAGGCCGCCCCTGGCTCTTCGGCGATCTCCAGGCGGCCTTCGAGGGGCGCGCCGACCGGTTTCGGCCGGGCGTTGCCGAGGTCGCCGACATCATTTATCGGCACGCTGAACTGTTGGTCGATACCTTCCACGACGAACACCGGGGCATGCGCGAAATCCGCAAGCACATCGCCTGGTACTTCAAGGGGTATCCGGTCGGCGGCCAGTTGCGTGCCAGCATGGCGCAGGTCTCGACCCTCGAAGAATTCCGCGACCTGCTCAACCAGCTGGACCTCTCGCTGCCGTATCCGGGTGCCGACGTCGAAGGCCCTCGGGGCCGCGCCGGTTCACCCAAGAAGCCGCACGTGCCGGATGGATGGCTGAACTCGCGGATCCTGGGGGACGCCGAACGACTGGGCCTGGCGGACGCGGAACTGGACATTTCGGGAGGGTAGTCGCCGCCGGTCACGGGGAACACTGTGGAAAACGGCCTCCAGCCGCAGAAACTCGCGGTACTGTGGGCTTGTCCCGATCGTTTCCGACCAAGGTGTCCACCCTCATGTCTTCCCCGATGGAACCGAACCAGCCCGGATATTCGCCGCGCGACGCCGAACGCTGGTTGCCGGAAAACCACAAGAACCTTTACCGCAGCCAATTCGAACGCGACCGCGCCCGCGTGCTGCACTCCTCGGCCCTGCGCCGTCTCGGCTTCAAGACCCAGGTGGTCTCTCCCAATTCGGATGACTTCATTCGCACGCGCCTGACCCACTCGCTCGAGGTCGCGCAGGTCGGGCGTGAGGTCGGCCGGATGATCGGGTGTGACCCCGACGTCGTCGACGCCGCGTGCCTGGCCCACGATCTGGGGCACCCGCCCTTCGGCCACAACGGGGAAACCGCCCTGAACTTGATCGCGGACTCCGCCGGAGGCTTCGAAGGCAACGCCCAGACGCTGCGGTTGCTGTGCCGGCTCGAACCCAAGGTGATTCTCCCGGACGGCGGATCCGCGGGGCTCAACCTGACGCGGGCTTCCTTGGACGCCGCGTGCAAGTACCCGTGGGCTCGGGAAGACGCCCCGGTCGTCGACGGCGTCCGCAGCCCCAAATTCGGCGTCTACCAGGACGACCTTCCGGTCTTCGAATGGTTCCGTGAGGGGGCCCCGCAGGGGCAGAAATGCCTCGAGGCGCAGGTTATGGACCTGGCCGACGACATCTCCTACTCCGTGCACGACGTCGAGGACGCCGTCTTCGCGGGTCACGTCCAGTTGGGGTGGATGGATCGGACCGCGGAGCGGGAGCGCGTCTTGAGCTGGACTCAACGCCTCTACCTCCAGGACGCGGAACCGGCCGAGCTCGAGGCCGCCCTCGCCCGTCTCCAAAAACTCGACGAGTGGCTGCCCACCATGACCGGCACGCGCGGCTCGATGGCGGCGCTGAAGGCCCTGACGAGCCGACTCATCGGTCGGTTCGCGGGAGAAGCCATCGCCGCGACCCGGGCCGAATACGGGACGGGGCGGCTGACCCGGTACGATGCCCAGCTGCGGATTCCGCGCGAGACCCTATCCGAGATCGCCGTCATGAAGGGCATCGCCACGGCCTTCGTCCTGGCGGTTCGGGACCAGGGGCCCATGTACGAGAACCAGCGCGAGATGCTGACCGTCCTGGTCGAGGCCCTGGTCGAGACGGATGGGCAGTACCTCGACCCGGTCTTCGCCGAGGATTGGCGTCAGACGGACCCGTCCGACGACGCCGCCCGGCTACGCCTTGCGGTGGACCAGGTGGCCTCCCTGACGGACTCCTCGGCCGTGCGTCTGCACGACCGGATTACCGGGCTGAACTGGCGGACAGGAGACAAGCCGCTCTGGTGAGATGTCCACGGTGCGCGAAGCCGCACCCGGAGCTTGCCAGCCACGGATAAACTGTCATGCGTGGCTGGTTTGATTCGACGCGAGGATATTGACGAAGTACGGTCCCGGACGGATATCCGGGAGGTCGTCGAGGGCTTTGTCACGCTCAAATCCGCCGGCATCGGTTCGTATAAGGGACTGTGCCCCTTCCACGATGAGCGCACTCCGTCATTCCACGTCAGGCCGCAGATGGGCACGTACCACTGCTTCGGGTGTGGCGAATCCGGCGACGTCATCGCGTTCCTCATGGCGATGGACCACACGAGCTTCTCCGAGACCGTCGAGAGGCTCGCGGCCCGCGTCGGCTACGAGCTCCACTATGAGCAGGGCAGCGGACCCTCTCGGGAGGAGAAGGGACGCCGCCAGCGGCTGATCGACGCCCACAAGATCGCCCAGGAGTTCTTCGAGCATCACCTCTACACCAAACAGGCGCACGCGGCCCAGGCTTTCCTAGGCGGCCGCGGATTCGACGGCGAGGCGGCGAAAAAGTTCGGCGTCGGATACGCGCCGCAGGGTTGGTCAAATCTTCTCAAGCACCTTCGCGACCGCGGGTTTTCGGAGGACGAGCTCAAGGCCACCGGGATGTTCTCGGAAGGCCAGCGCGGCATGTACGACCGCTTCCGGGGACGGCTCATGTGGCCCATCAGAAATATCACCGGAGAAACCATCGGCTTCGGCGCCCGCAAGCTCTTCGAGGACGACAAAGGCCCGAAGTACCTGAATACTCCCGAGACCCAGCTGTATAAGAAGTCGCAGGTCCTGTACGGCATCGACCTCGCGAAGCGGAAGATCGCCCAGGGCAAGCAGATCATGGTGGTCGAGGGATACACGGACGTGATGGCCGCCCATCTCGCGGGCATCGAAACGGCCGTGGCGACCTGCGGGACCGCCTTCGGAACGGAACACATCAAGATCGTTCGACGGTTGCTCGGGGACGACGGCAGCGGGGGAGAGGTGGTCTTCACCTTCGACGGCGACGAGGCCGGGCAGAAGGCCGCCCTCCACGCTTTCCAAGAGGACCAGAGGTTCACGGCCCAGACCTATGTCTGTGTCGCTCCGGACGGCATGGACCCCTGCGATCTTCGGCTCAAGCGGGGTGATCGGGCGGTCCGAAATCTCCTCCAGGACAAGCGCCCCCTCTTCGAATTCGCCATCCGCGTGACCCTCCGGGACTTCGACCTGGACAGCATCGAGGGACGCTACCGGGCCATGCGGACGGTCGCGCCGATGGTTGCTTCCATTCGGGACCAGGTTCTGCGGCACGGTTATCAGCGCGAGGTGTCGCGGTGGATCGGCGTCGACCTTCAGGAATTGGACCAGGCGGTCCGGGCCGAAGCCCGCAAACCTTCCGGGCAGCGCCGGGAAGAGGTCGAGGCCGCGGCGGAGAAAGATTCAGCGCCCCAGCCGGAGATCGAAGCTCCGGACTACCGCGATCCCGCCGCCCGGAGGGAAAAGCAGGCCCTCGAGGTGCTGATCCAGGTGCCCGACCTGGTGGAACAGTCCCAGTGGAACGCGCTGGGCTCTATCCGGGTGCGGTACCGCGTCCACTATGAGCTCCTCCAGGGGATCCTGGCGGCGGTTCGCGAGGTGGCGCCGCAACCGGGTACGGCCTGGATCAACGCGATTCGGGGGCACGCTCATGAAGCCACGCATTCATTGCTGGCCGAGCTGACCGTCGCTCCTCTGCCCGCCTCGACGCAGCGGCAGCTCGAGGCCTATACGGTGTCGATCCTCAACAGTTTGTTGCAACAGGAGCTCAGCGCGCGACAGCGGGACAAGGTGCGCGAGCTCGAACGGATCGATGCGGTGGTCGAGGCCGAGAGATTCCGGGGTGTCCAACGCGAGATTGCCGATCTCGAGGCGAAGCGTCGCGAACTCTCCGAGGTGCAGTGACGATCCTCACTTAGGATCGGTTTTGCGTCCCGCCGATGGAGCCTGTAAAGTCTAATGCTGTTGCAAGCGTTGAAGAGCGCTTCAGTAGCGGTCCCCCGTAGCTCAATTGGCAGAGCATTCGACTGTTAATCGAAGGGTTACTGGTTCGAGTCCAGTCGGGGGAGCGGAACGCAGAAATGCGAGGCATGAGGCCCGAATTCACTTGGTGAATTCGGGCCTCATTTTTTATGGCCTTATGGTTGGCCGTGCGCGCGGCGCAGCCGAGAACCAGGAATGCGTGGTTTTCGGGGCGGCTTGCGAAGGCCCGTGGTGGTCGTCCGCTTCTGAGCGGCGGTGCTGTGGGCGGCGCCCCGGCGTGCTATGGGTCGGCCGGGGCGCCTGGGGATTTTTCACCGCGCGGCTGATCTTCTTGGGGGACATCGCCGACGCGGATGTCGGTCCCTGCCGACGTACTCCAGAGTACAGTTCGATGCTCGCGCGCCACAATGGATTTCAGGGATAGACCTCGAGATGGCCCCATCAAAGCGTCGTGGGTATCACGGTGAATTGTTCTCCCGGGGAGGTTTTCATGCCGAAAGAATGCCGCCAAGAACGAGAAACTCCTTTCGGCGGGGACGTCGCCGTGGCCCCGCCGGCGTCGGGACGATTCGCCCGGGTCACGGGGATCCGTCGGGCAAATCGATCAAGGCGGACGCAGGAAGGTTTTTCCACGGGAGGTGAAGAATCGGCGTTTTCCTAGTGCTCCAACTCTCGCGGAGGGCCAGTCGATGATAGGTTTAGCTGTGAAAATCAATGGCATTCACTAGGGAGGCTTGATGTCTCACTCCATCAATCACGGAGAGACCACCACCACGCAACGGCCCCGTTCCTATCGGGGCGGCTTGAGCTCCCTGAAGGCCGGGGCAAGTCAGGTCATGGGGATCGGCAAGGTCGCGACCCGCCTGGGCCCCAAGCAGATCAAGGACGAGCTGCAGATCGCCAAGCTCGAGATGAAGGACAAGGGGATCAAGCTTGGAGTCGGCGCGGCATTCGTCGCGGTCGGCCTGGTGTTCCTCTTGTTCGCAACCATCGCGCTAATCGGTGCCGCTATTGCCGGCCTCGCGACGATCATGCCGCTGTGGCTTTCGGCCCTGCTGTTTGCGGCCCTGTTCATCGTGCTGTTGGCGATCTTCGCCCTGATCGGCCTGCTCAAGATCAAGAAGCAGATGCCGCTCAAGCCCGAGTCGGCCATCTTCGGTTTCCTCTACGACCTCGGCGTTGCCAAGGAAGGCTCCTCCTACACCTCGAGCCGCTTGCGTCGCGAGATGAAGGAGAAGCAGGAGGCCAAGGCCGAGGAGAAGCAGCAGGCCAAGGCGGAAAAGAAGCGCCAGGAGAAGTCCGGTCAGGTTCCGGAGAACCCGCAGCCGACCCAGGACCAGCTCGAGCAGCGCACCAAGGCACGTCGCGATCACCTCAAGACCCTCCGCGACGACTTCGGTCAGCAGTTCTCTTCCGTGAAGTCCTCCGCGACCGGCCTTGCCGAGAAGTCCTCGGCCGACGCCAAGTCGGCTCCGGACCGTGCCAAGGCCGCCGCGTCGAACCTGGGTAGCAACGTCTCGGATCCGGAGAACCTCAAGGCTCGTTGGAAGCCGCTGACGGCCCTGGCCGTCTCGGTCGGAGCGTTCTTCGTGTTCTTGGGTCGCCTGTTCAAGAAGTAGGCGGATCACCCGGCGATCGGCCGGAGACCTGACGACGACGCCCGTCCTCCTCCGGGAGGGCGGGCGTCTTTGCATGCCCGGGGCACCATGACTGACGCCTCACCCGCAGGGTTTGAGGCCGCCCCCGAGGCGCCCGGTAGACTGTCAGGGATTGTCTTCGCCCTGTTCCTCAATGAGCCAACGGAATGACAGGTATTCATGAACGCGAGTCCCCTTAAGATCTTGATCGGCGCGGATACGTACCCGCCCGATATCAACGGTGCGGCCCAATTCGGCCATCGCCTGGCCGTGGGAATGAGGGACCGCGGCCACGAAGTGCACGTCATCGCCGGGCGAGCCTCGGACGGGCCGTCCTATGACATCGAGATCGACGGAATTCACGAGCATCGCCTCCGGTCGCACCGGCCGCCGACGCATCCGTACTATCGGCTGTGTTTCCCGTGGGAGGTCCAGCGCCGGGTCGGGCGCATTCTCGACGAGGTGAAGCCGGACGTCGTTCATATTCAGTGCCACTACATCGTGGGACGCATGATCTCGTGGGCCTGCAAGCGTCGGGGGATCCGGTTGATCTCGACCAATCACTTCATGCCGGAAAATCTGAATCCTTTCCTGCCATTCCCGGAGCTGGCGCTCAAATTCATCGCCTACTGCTCCTGGAAGGACATGGAACGGGTCCTGGGGCGGGCCGATCACGTCACCACGCCTACCCCGATCGGCGCCAAGGCGATGCACGATCACGGATTCGTGACTCCCGTGATTCCGGTGTCCAACGGCATCGATTCGGCACGCTACGAGCTGGAACCTGGCGAGGTCATCGCCAAGCGTGACCACCCCGTGGTGTTCTTCGCCGGTCGCTTGGCGGTCGAAAAGAATATCGACGTTCTGATTCGGGCGATCGCGCTCTTGCCGGCCGAGCTCAACGCCCATCTGGAGCTCGCTGGGACGGGGGAGATCGAGGACGATCTGAAGTCGCTTGCGCGGACGCAAGGAGTCGAAGATCGCGTGCACTTCTTGGGGTTCGTTTCTGATGCCGAGCTGCGTGAGGGTTATCTTCGCGCCGACGTCTTTTGCCAGCCGGGCACCGCGGAGCTTCAGTCCCTCGTCAGCTTGGAAGCGATGTCCGCGTCCCGGCCCCTCGTCCTGGCCGACGCGCTGGCCCTTCCGCACCTGATCCGCGACGGCCAGAACGGGTACCTCTTCGAGCCCGGGAACGCTCAGGATCTCAGCGAGAAGCTCGCCCTGGTCCTGGAGGCTTCCCCTGAGACCCGCCGACGGATGGGTGAGGTCAGCCACGAGATGGTCCAGAAGCACTCGGTCGAGAAGACGTGGGACGCCTTCGAGGCCATGTACCGCGGCGAATACCGGGGGCCGGAGGCTCGGTAGACCGTCCGGCAGGCCCCCATGGGGGCGTGTGTCGGCGCAGGTTCCGGGCCGACGCGCGATCGCGGATACGGTAAGCTGTGAAGCTGTTCGTGGCGACCTCGTGCGGCGCGAATACCACTACGGGGGGTTAGCTCAGCTGGTCAGAGCAGAGGACTCATAATCCTTTGGTCGCGGGTTCAAGCCCCGCACCCCCTACCGAAACCCCGCCCTCCAGGCCGTACGGCCCGGAGGGCGGGGTTTTTTCGTCTTCTTATCGCGCGACCGCCGAACCCACGGCGCCAGGCCGGGGCTTGCCTCGTTGGGTCCTCGTTCCGGCAGGTACCGAATTTCCGCGGCCCCGGCCGAAGGTCAGGTTTTCGGCTCCGCCGGCCGATAGCGGGGCGGGCGCCGGCTCCTTCTTGTTGGCCTCGACGATACGCTCGACCGGGCCCGTTGGCGGGAGACAAAGGCGGCATATCTTGTTACCTTTAAGAATATAAATAATTATTTGAGTAAAAATTCGTTCGGCGTTTAAGGTTTTGGCGACGCCGACGAATACCGGTTCATCATTCCCGACCCCTCGGGGAGGCGCTCATGAGCGACCATCACGTCAGCCGGCGGAGTTTGGCGCGCGGCGCGGTGTGGTCTGTGCCCGTCGTGGCCTCAGCGGCGGCGGTACCCGCCGTGGCTGCCTCGCCGACCAATCCCGACCTCGCGGTCCTTTTCGACGGAGGCGGCGGGGCCAACGGGTTTCTCAATAGCACTTACCTGAATCTCGGGGTTCCAGCGGCCAATAGTCCGATCACCTTGCAGGCGACGCTGACCGTCGTGATTAACGTGGTGGGCCTGCTGGAAACCGCGACGGATGAACGGTCCTTTTCGGCAGGGTCGAGTTATGGGTCCATCACGCGGGATAGTTACAACTCGGCCACCCGGACCACGGTCATCACCTGGACCCTTCCGGCGGGAACTCAGATTCCGAAGATCGGCACGGGGACCAGCGTTCCGGACGTCCTGTTTACCTTTCGCGATGGCGCGTCTCGTGCCGGTCGTATCACCAACAAGCTGGTGGTGGCGAGCGTGTCCGGGGGAACCATCGTGAGCCCGCAAACGGTCCCGGTGGATTCCACGATCGTCAAGGACGTCAGCGGCGTGAGCCCGGACGGCATCTACTGATCGCGGGGGACGGGCTCACCCGGCGGTGGGCTCTGACTCCCCGGCGCGGAGATTTTCGAGGGAACCGGCCACAGCGCCGAGGGCGAGGCGGCGCCGACGAAGAGGAGCGGGTTGAGGTAGCCGGTCACGTCGCGAACGCTCCAGTACAGACACGACCCGCAGGGGGCGTGCAACTGTTCCGGGTCGCGTCGGGCGATCACGTCACCCGCCGCGACCCGGCGACCGACGTCGGCAGCATCCGTGAGCGGCTCGAAGCTGACCTTGTGCCCGTCGTCGGTGGCGAGTGTCAGCACGCGACGGTCGACCACCCAGCCGGAAAACTCGATGACGCCGGAGGTGGGGGAGTGAACCTCCTGGCCGAAGGCGGCGGCGAGGTCCACCCCGCGATGACCCGGCAACCACGGCCGCGCCGGCAGATCGAACGGACGGGCCACCGAGGGGACCGGCGTCAACGGCCAGGACCAGCGCGGAAGGCCCCGTGCGGCGGTGGCCGGAAAAATCAGCGCGAGCACGGCGGCCACCACGAGGAAGCGGGAGAGTCGAGACATGTCATCAGTCAAGCGCTGACCCACCGCCGCCTTCCGGGCGTGCGCCCTGCACGCCCGCGACGTGTGGATAACTGTGATCCAGATCGGCGATTCCGCGGCCTGTTGGCAAGGATTCGTACTGTATAGTGGCCATAGCAGTGGCACGATTGTGCCCACTGACTTCGCGTGATCGTCGCGCCCTCTTACGAGGTGCGGCGCCCACCAGCGGTCCGTCGCCTCGAGGCGTCGGGAAAGGTGGGCTTTGATCCGCCGCGTCACGAATGCGGTGGTGATCGTCGATCGCCAGGAACGACGAAGGACTCATTCCTTCGCGTGATGAACCGATAACTACAACGATGGTGCGGGACCCTAAGGCACATGGGACGCGCCATCACAAAGGAGACGACATGCCCGTCGTAACTATGCGCCAGCTCCTCGATTCCGGTGTCCACTTCGGTCACCAGACCCGTCGGTGGAACCCGAAGATGAAGCGTTTCATCTTCACCGAGCGCAATGGCATCTACATCATTGACCTTCAGCAGTCGCTCGAATTCATCGATCGCGCCTTCGAGGCCGTCAAGGCCACCGTTGCTCACGGCGGCACGATCCTGTTCGTCGGCACCAAGAAGCAGGCCCAGGAAGCGATCGCCGAGCAGGCGACCCGCGTCAACATGCCCTACGTCAACCACCGCTGGTTGGGCGGCATGCTGACCAACTTTGCGACCGTGTCCAAGCGCATCGATCGCATGAAGGAACTCGAGCAGGTCGACTTCGACGACGTCGCTGCCTCGCAGTACACCAAGAAGGAACTGCTCCTGCTGCGTCGCGAGTTCGAGAAGCTCGAAAAGACCCTGGGCGGTATCCGCAACCTGACCAAGGCTCCCTCGCTCCTGTGGGTCGTCGACACCAAGAAGGAACACCTCGCGGTCGACGAAGCTCAGAAGCTGGGCATCCCGGTCGTCGCCATCTTGGACACCAACTGCGATCCGGACGAAGTCGCCTTCCCGATCCCGGGCAACGACGACGCCATCCGCTCCGTGAACCTGCTGACCCGCGTCGTCGCCGACGCCGTCGCCGAGGGCCTCCTCGAGCGCAACAAGAAGCAGTCCGGTAAGGAAGACGCGCCGGAAGAGCCCATGGCAGAGTGGGAGAAGGAACTCCTCGAGCAGCACGAAGCTCAGAAGGCCGCCGAGGCCGAGAAGGGTTCCGAGACCGAAGCCGCCGAGAAGACCGAATCGACGTCCAACTAAGTCAACCTGATCGGCTCACCACGGGGTGAGCCGCCCAGATTCCGCGGGGCCGGGCCATTCCGGCCCGGCCCCGCGTCCACGTGTTCCAGACACAAACCAAAGGAGTTCACATGGCGAACTACACCGCAGCTGACATCAAGGCTCTGCGCGAGCGCACCGGTGCCGGCATGCTCGACGTCAAGAAGGCCCTGGACGAGGCCGAGGGCGACCAGCAGAAGGCTCTGGAGATCATCCGGGTCAAGGGCCTCAAGGGCGTCACCAAGCGTGAGGGTCGCGCGACCGCGGAGGGCCTCGTCGCCGCCCGCGTCGACAACGGCGTTGGCTACCTCGTTGAGGTCAACTCTGAGACCGACTTCGTGGCCAAGTCCGCACCGTTCATCGAATTCGGCAACTCCGTCCTCGACGCCGCCGTCAGCGCCGGCGCCGACAACCTCGAAGACCTCCTCAAGGCCACCTCGAACGGCAAGACCGTCGAGGAGCAGGTGACCGAGGCAGGCGCGCTGCTGGGCGAGAAGGTCGTCGTTCGTCGCGTGGCTCGCCTCGAGGGCCAGAACGTTGCCGTGTACCTGCACAAGACCTCCAAGGACTTGCCGGCACAGGTTGGCGTTCTGCTCTCCGTCGAAGGCGAGAACACCGACGAGGTCGCTCACGACGTCGCCGTGCACATCGCCGCGATGTCCCCGAAGTACCTGGACGAGTCCGGGATCCCGGAGGACCAGGTCGAGTCCGAGCGCCACATCGCCGAGGAGACCGCTCGTTCCGAGGGCAAGCCCGAGAAGATCATTCCCCAGATCGTCCAGGGACGCCTGAAGGGCTTCTTCAAGGAGAACACCCTGCTCGATCAGGACTTCGCCAAGGACTCCAAGAAGTCCGTGGCGCAGGTTCTCGAGGAGGCGGGCGCCAAGGCCACCGGCTTCGTGCGTTTCCGCGTCGGAAACTAATCACTGTCGATTGCGCAGAGGGAGCGTCCACCGCGTGTGGGCGCTCCCTCTTTGCGTAAGCTAAGCAACAGAGCAGCACTCACACGAGAACACGGGGCATTTCGCCCGGGAGGATCCATGTCCGTCAATTCTGCAACGTCACACGAACCGCACCGTCGTCGGGTTCTGCTGAAGCTCTCTGGAGAGGTCTTCGGCGGCGGCAAGGTCGGCATCGACACCGAGGTGGTCCGCCAATTCGCCGAGCAGATCGCCTCGACGGTCGGTCAGGCCGAAACCTCGATCGTGGTGGGAGGCGGCAACTTCTTCCGGGGTGCGGAGCTCTCCTCCGCCGGGTTGGACCGCTCGCGCGCGGACTACATGGGGATGCTCGGCACCGTCATGAATTCGCTGGCGCTGCAGGACATCCTCGAACAGTCCGGGGTGGACACGCGCGTTCAGTCCGCGATCGAGATGGCCCAGGTCGCCGAGAACTACATTCCCCGTCGGGCCATCCGGCACATGGAAAAGGACCGCGTGGTGATCTTCGGTGCCGGCGCGGGACTGCCGTACTTCTCGACCGACACCGTGGCCGCACAGCGCGCCCTGGAGATCGGGGCCGACGAGGTGCTGGTCGCCAAGAACGGCGTCGACGGCGTCTACACCGCCGATCCGAAGGTGGACCCCGAGGCGCAGCGCCTCTACCACCTGACCTACGACGAAGCCCTGCAGCGGAACATCCGGGTCATGGACCAGACGGCGTTCAGCCTCTGCAAGGACAACAACGTCACGATGCGCGTGTTCGGGATGCAGGGCGAGGGAAACGTCGCTCGCGCGATCCTGGGCGAAGAGATCGGGACCCTGGTCACGGCGTAAGCCCCAGCCATGTCCGTAGGGTTCGCGAGGATTGGCGCTGGATCGCTAAACTGGACCACGGAGACTGCGGCCGGCGTGCCCGCCCCCAGGGTGGGGCACGCCGAGGTCGCGTAAGCGGGCCGCCCCCGGGGCGCGTCCACACCAAATGAGGAGACCGAATTGATCGAAGATTCACTGTCAGAAGCCAAAACCAAGATGGGCAAGGCGGTGGACTCCGCCAAGGAGGACTTCGCGTCGGTCCGCACCGGGCGGGCGAACCCTTCCTTGTTCTCGGGACTCCTCGTGGATTACTACGGCGCCCCGACGCCGCTCCAGCAGCTGGCATCGTTCCAAAACCCCGAGGCCCGCACCCTCCTCATCACGCCGTACGACAAGTCGGCGCTGGGCGACATCGAAAAGACTCTTCGCAATTCGGACCTCGGCGCCAACCCGGCTAACGACGGCAACGTGATCCGTGTGGTCATGCCCGAGCTGACCGAGGAACGCCGTAAGGAATACGTCCGCATGGTCTCCGGCAAGGCCGAAGACGCCCGCGTGTCCGTGCGCAACATTCGCCGCACGGCCAAGACCGCCATCGAGAAGGCCGTCAAGGACGGCGACGCCGGCGAGGACGAGGGCAACCGCGCCGAGAAGGAACTCGAAGAACAGACGAAGAAGCACATCGAGCAGATCGACGAGCTGCTCAAGCGCAAGGAAGCGGAGCTCCTGGCAGTCTGATGACTTCACCCATCGAGCCCTCGGCCGAACCCGAGAAGAAGAAGTCTCGGGCGGGCCGCGACCTGCCGGCGGCGATCGGGGTCGGCGTGACCCTGATCGTGCTCGTCGTGATCGGGTTGTTCTTCGTCCCCCTCGTGATGGTGCTGGTCGCCTCGGCGGCGGCCGGCGTCGGCACGTGGGAGGTAGGGCAGGCTCTCAACCAGAAACGGGGGATGCGCGTCCCGCTCATCCCCGCGGTGATCACGGGGACGCTCTTCCCCTTCGCCGCCTATTTCGGCGGGGGAGACGCTCTCATCCTCTCCGTGCTGGGCTCCGTCAGCCTCGTGACCCTCTGGCGGGCCTTCAGCCGCAAGGACGGCATGCTGTTGTCGATCATGGGCGGCATCTTTGTGATGAGCTGGGTGCCGTTCATGCTCGCGCTGGCCGTCTTGATCTTCCGGGACGTCGACGGCCCCGCAAAGGTCTTCACCATCGTCCTCATGGCGATCGGCAATGACACGTGGGGCTATATCGCCGGGGTCCTGTTCGGTAAGCATCCGATGGCGCCGAAGATCAGCCCCAAGAAGACCTGGGAGGGCTTCGCCGGGTCCATGATCGGCTCGATGATCGTGGGCGTCCTGTGCGCCCTGTTCCTGTTGCACCAGCCGTGGTGGCACGGGATCGTGATCGCGGGGCTCCTGGTCATCGTGTCGACAGTCGGCGACCTCGCCGAGTCCATGGTCAAGCGGGAGATCGGGATCAAAGATATGAGCAACCTGCTCCCCGGCCACGGAGGAGTCATGGACCGGCTCGACTCGATTGTCTTCGCCGCTGCCATCGGGTACGTGATTTTCGCCGTCCTGCTGGCCTGAGCCGAGCAACTGAATTTGGAGGAACCCATGAACGGATCGTCTGCCGCCACACCCGCGGAGGAAGACCGCACCATCTCGGCCCTGCGGGATCCGGGCCAGCCCAGGCGCGTCGCGAAGGGTCGGCAGGGATATTCTCCCGAGGCCGTCGACGAGACCCTGGATCGTCTCGAGCGAGACCTGGAACAGCTGACCCAAGACCCCTCGGCCCCGACGATCCAGGCCGAGGAAGTCCGCCGAATCACCTTCGCGAACCAGCGTGGCGGGTACGATCCCGCCGAGGTCGACGCGCTCATGGACGACTATGACGATCGATTCGCGGAGGCGGAAAACCAGGCGTACCGTCACAGCCAGGGCGAGCAAGCATGGCACGACTACACGGCGTCGCTCGCGGACCTGGTCATGGGACGGCTCAAGAGGGCAAACGGGGAGCGCTTCCGGCGCCCGGCCCGACGCCGCGTCGAAGGGTACTTCGTCGGCGACGTCGACGACCTCTGCAACCGTCTCCTGGGCTATTTTCGAGACGCGGAACACGTGGAGCCGACGGTGATTCGCGAGGCCTCCTTTCGCCCCGCGACCAGGAAACATGCTTACGATGAGGCGCAGGTAGACGCCTTCCTCGACACCGCGATTCGTCTGATCCACGCCCTGCGCTAAGAGCGCGGGGCAAGCTCTCCGGTGCCGGGGCCCACGGAACACCCCGCCGCTATCCCCCGCGGGGTGGCGACCCCGGCACGAGGAGACCATTATCAAGAGCATTTTTCGCATCATGAGGGCCACGGGGTCCTTGTGGCCCTATTACCTCGTGATTCTGCTGTGCTCGATCTTCACGGCCATCGCGTCGCTGGCCACCCCCTTCGTCCTCAAATTCGCGACCGACGCCGTGGTCGCCTCGCTCAATGGCGAGGGCGGCTCCACGGTGAGGACCATTTTCACCTTTGCGGGCCTGTACCTAGTGGTCCAGCTCTTCATGACCATCGTGTCGAATTACGGCGGGTACAAAGGCGACATCATGGGCCAGAAGATGCGGTCCCTGCTCTCGACTCGGTATTTTCACAAGCTCCTGAGCCTGCCGCAGAGCTACTTCGATACGCAGCTCACGGGCACCGTTGTCTCGCGGCTCAACCGGTCCATCGCGGAGGTCACGTTCTTCATCAAGTCGATGTCGAATAACTTCTTCTCGATGATCGTCACGACCGTCGCCGTCCTGGTCGTGATGTTTATCTATTACTGGCCGCTCGCGGTCCTGCTTCTCATCATCTATCCGTCCTACCTCTGGCTCACGGGGCTGACCAGCAGGAAGTGGCAGGTCTGGGAGAAAGACAAGAACGATCACGTGGACCGGGCCGGTGGCCGGTTCAACGAGGTCATCTCGCAGCTGAGGGTCGTGAAGTCCTTCGGCACACAGGCGCGGGAGCTGGCCGGCTTTGCCGGACACTTCACCTCCACGGTCTCGCTGACGGAGAGCCAGTCCAAGCACTGGCACAGCATGGACGTCTACCGGCGGGCCATTCTGAACCTGGTCTTCTTCGCGATGTACCTGCTGATCTTTTGGAAGACGCTGACCCGCGAGTTCTCCCTGGGCGACATGGTCCTGATGATCCAGCTCATGGCGATGGCCTCCCAGCCGGTCTCGATGCTGTCCTGGATCATCGATTCGGCGCAGCGCGCGGTGGCCGGTTCGCGGGAATATTTCGAGGTCATGAGCCTGCCCGACGATCCGCGGGCGGCCTCGGTGATTCCCCCGACCGTAACCTCGACGATCGACGCGGTCCGTTCCGGCTCCGGGGAGGCCGCCGAGACGGGTTCTCGGCAGCTTCCGGACCCGGTCATCGAATTCCACGGCGTCGACTTCGCCTACGACAACGAGCAACCCGTTCTGCACGGCATCGACCTGTCCATCCGCCGCGGGGAGAAGATCGCCTTTGTCGGGGAATCCGGCGGGGGCAAATCGACCCTGATGTCCCTGCTCCAGGGGTTGTACATGCCCACCAGCGGATCCGTGCGGGTGGCGGGCTTCGACACCTCGACGTCGACCCTCGGGCAATTGCGCTCCGCGATGGGAATGGTCTTTCAGGACGCCTCGCTGTTTTCCGGGACGATCGCCGAGAACATCGCCTATGCGCGACCCGACGCCCCGAGGGAAGCGATCATCGACGCGGCCCGGCAAGCCAACGCGGACGTGTTCGTCCAAAGGTTCACCGACGGGTATGACTCGCTGATCGGGGAGAGGGGCTTGAAGCTCTCGGGCGGCCAGAAGCAACGCATCGCGGTCGCCCGGGCCATCCTCAAGGATGCGCCGATCCTGATCCTCGACGAGGCGACCAGCGCCTTGGACACGCGGTCGGAGCGCATCGTCCAGGATGCCCTCGATCGGCTCATGGTTGGCCGGACGAGCCTGATTATTGCCCATCGGCTCTCGACGATCTCTTCGGTCGACAGGATCGTGACGCTGGAGAACGGCCGGATCCTTGAGACGGGCACCCCGGCCGAACTGGCCCAGTCCGGGGGCGTCTACGCCGAGCTGCTACGCCTCCAGATGTCCGCGAGCGCGGCGGACCGGAAGCGGCTCAAAGAATTCGGGATCGTGGGGTAGCGATCGTCCAGGAATCGTCCACGGTACGCCCGGAGGGGCAACGTAGAATCGACCGGGGCGGAGCGCCCGAGGAAACACAGAACGGAAAACGCAGGTGGATCTTTCACACATCGTGGGCGGCTCGTGGCTCATGTTCGTGGTCGGCGTCGTCATCATGGCCGTCGGGATCGCGCTGTCCATCGCGCTGCACGAGGTCGGGCACCTCATCCCGGCCAAACTCTTCAACGTGCGCGTCACGCAGTACATGATCGGTTTTGGCAAGACCTTGTTCTCGCGGCGCCGCGGGGAAACGGAATACGGCGTCAAGGCCATTCCGCTGGGCGGCTACATTTCGATGATCGGCATGTACCCTCCCGACCGCGACGGGGAAAAGATCACCGCGGATTCCACCGGGCTCTTTCAACAGATGGCCTCGGAGACCCGCAGCATGGAGGCCGAAAGGCTCCAGCCGGGCGACGAGAACAGGCAGTTCTATCAGCTGCCCATCTGGAAGCGAATCATCATCATGCTCGGCGGACCGTGCATGAACCTGCTGATCGGCGTCGTGTGCCTCAGCGTGGTCGTGATGGGCTTTGGAACGAGCCAACCCACCACGAACGTCGCCTCGGTGAACCAATGCATCCACAAGGTCGAGGTGGGGGACCAGAACCAGTCGACCAGCTGTTCGGCGGATGACCCGGATTCCCCGGCCTACCAGGCGGGGATGAAGCCTGGCGATCGCATCGTCACCTTCGCCGGCCAGGACATCACCTCCTGGGAGCAGCTCAGCCGTCTGATCAAGGAACACGGGGGCCAGAAGGTCCCGATGAGCCTCGAGCGCGACGGAACCACGGTCGAGACGACCATTTCGCCGATCGTCACTCCCCGTCCGGTCACCGATGCCGCGGGAAATCCGACCCGGGACGCCAACGGGCAATACGTGACCGAAGACGTCGGGTTCATCGGCATCAGCCCTCGTCAGGATCTGCAGCCGGGCAGCATCGCCGAGGTTCCGCCGGTGATCGGCCAGACCTTTACCCAAATCGGCGGCGTGATCGTCAAGCTGCCCGTGCGGGTGTGGGAGGTCGGGGTCGCCCTGTTTACCCAGCAGGAACGTCCCGCGGATTCCCCGATGTCGGTCGTCGGCGTCGGCCGCGTCGCCGGGGAAGTGGCGGCCACCGAGAACATCACGACCGAAACCAAGGCGGCGTACCTGGTCTCCGTGCTGGGCACCTTGAATTTCAGCCTGTTCGTGTTCAACCTGATTCCGCTTCTGCCACTTGACGGAGGCCACGTGGCGGGCGCGCTCTGGGAGGGGATCCGCCGACGCTGGGCGCGTTTCCGGAAGAAGCCCGATCCCGGTCACTTCGACCCGATCCGGTTGCTGCCGTTGACCTACGTCGTGGCGGTCGCCTTCATCGGCATGTCGGTGTTGCTCATCGCCGCGGACATCTTTGACCCGGTGAAGATCTTCTGATGGGGGCCGCCGCATGGTGAAATTCTGGGCTCAACGAGCAGACCGCATGAACGGGCCAACGGTCCGACCGCTGACGGTCGAGGACACCGATGCCCTGTTGGAGATGATTCACGACAGCCCCGTGTCGAATCTCTTTCCGCTGGAGCACTACGAACGCATCGGCCTGCCTCGCCCGAGTTTTTTGACCAAAATGCATTCGGCGTCGCCTTTCGTGGGCGTCTTTGAGGACACGCCGGACGAGGAATTTCCCGTGCTCCGGGGATGCGTCTGGTTCGGCGTCAACATCGTTCCGCTGCATCTGGAACCTCGTCACGTGCCGCGGGTCGCGGACTATATCCTGCGCACCCGCAAGCGTCCGGCCTCCGTTTTCGGCCCCGCCGAATTCGTGATGCCCCTGTGGGAGCTGCTGCGCGGGACCTTCCCGACGCCGTTCGACGTGCGGCCGCATCAGCCGCTGCTGGTTCAAACCGACCTCGAGGGCTCGCCGAGGATTGCCGAGAGGGCCTCGGCGCCGGGCCTGTCGAGGGTGCGATGGGCCGACGAGGAGGACGTCGAGGCGTTGGTCCCGGCCAGCGTCTCGATGTTTACCGAAGAGGTCGGGTACTCTCCGCTGAGCCGCGACCCCGAGGGATATCTCCGGCGCGTCCGGGAGACGGTCCGCTCGGGGCGGACCGTCCTGGCCACCGACCTCGACGGAGATGTGATCTTCAAGACGGACCTGGGCCTCGCGACGCAGGGCATGTGTCAGTTGCAAGGGGTGTGGCTCGCGCCTCGGCTCCGGGGGCAAGGGCTGTCCGAATCGTTCCTGGCGCAGGCGTGCGAGCTGATTCGTCCCAGGTTTCCGACGATCAGCCTGTACGTCAACGATTACAACTCCCCGGCACGCTCGTTGTACAAGGCGGTCGGTTTCGAGGAAATCGGCGCATTCTCGACGGTCTTGTTGTAAATCCCGGAATGGTATGTACCGGTCGGTCGCCTCATCTAGACTTGCCCCAGAGAAGTTCGTCTACACAGAGAAACGGATACATTAGTTGGCCATTCGCCTTTCCTCGCTTTTCCTCCGCACGTTGCGCGAAGACCCTGTTGACGCGGAGGTCGACAGCCATAAGCTGTTGGTGCGCGCGGGGTATATTCGTCGGGCCGCGCCCGGCATCTATTCGTGGTTGCCCCTCGGGTTGAAGGTTCTGACCAAGGTCGAGAACATCGTCCGCGAGGAAATGGACGCGATCGGTGCGCAGGAGGTGCACTTCCCGGCGCTGTTGCCGCGGGAGCCCTACGAGACCTCCAATCGCTGGGTCGAGTACGGCGAGAATCTGTTCCGCCTCAAGGACCGCAAGGGCGCCGACTACCTGCTCGCCCCGACGCACGAGGAAATGTTCACCCTGCTGGTCAAGGACATGTACTCCTCGTATAAGGACCTGCCGGTTTCTCTGTACCAAATCCAGACCAAGTACCGCGATGAAGCCCGTCCTCGCGCCGGGTTGCTGCGCGGACGAGAGTTCATCATGAAGGACTCGTACTCCTTCAGCGTCGACGACGAAGGGCTGGACGAGGCCTACCTGGCTCACCGGGCCGCGTACCAGCGCATTTTCCGGCGTCTCGGCGTCGAGATCGTCATCGTGCGCGCGCAGTCGGGGGCCATGGGAGGTTCGCGGTCCGAGGAATTCCTGCACCCGACTCCCGTCGGGGAGGACACCTTTGTCCGTTCCGACGGCGGATACGCCGCCAACGTGGAGGCCGTCACAACGGTTGCCCCCGAGCCGATCGACGCCTCGGGCCTGCCCGCGGCGCACGTCGAAGAGACCCCGGATTCTCCGACGATCGAGACCCTCGTGGCGCAGTCGAACGCCCTGCATCCGCGGGCGGAGGGCCAGTGGACCGCGGCGGATACGCTGAAAAACCTCCTGGTGTCGGTCACGCTGCCGACCGGCGAGAAGCAGATCGTGGGCGTCGGGGTCCCCGGTGATCGCGGGGTCGACCTCAAGCGTCTCGAGGTCGGGTTGGGTGACCTCCTCGGCGTGGGAGGCGAGGTGGACGTCGCCCAGGCCGGCGACGAGGACCTGCGCCGTTACCCGATGCTGGTCAAGGGTTACATCGGGCCCGGCCTGAGCCTCGACGCGGCGACCCTCGGGGCCGAGTCCATCACGGGCATTCCGTACTTCGTCGATCCCCGCGTGGTCGAGGGTTCCTCCTGGATCACCGGCGCTAACCTGCAGGGCCGCCACGTCTACGACCTGGTCGCCGGACGAGACTTCTCCTGGGACGGCGTCGTCGAAGCGTGTGAAGTTCGAGAAGGCGACCCGGCCCCCGACGGATCCGGTCCGCTTCGTACGGCCCGGGGCATCGAGATGGGTCACATCTTCGCCCTCGGCCGCAAGTATGCCGATGCCCTGGGGCTGCGCGTACTCGACTCCCACGGCAAGCTCGTGACCGTCACCATGGGCTCCTACGGCGTCGGGGTGACCCGGGCCCTGGCGGCCATCGCGGAGTCGAACCACGACGAGCGCGGGCTGATCTGGCCTCGCAACCTGGCCCCGGCCGACGTTCACGTGGTCGCCGCCGGCAAGGGCGAAGAGATCATGAACGGCGCGGAGAGCATCGTCTCGGAGCTCGAGCGTTCGGGGCTCCAGGTGATCTTCGACGATCGTCCCAAGACGTCTCCCGGCGTGAAATTCGGCGACGCCGAACTCCTGGGCGTGCCCACGATCGTGGTCGTGGGGCGCGGCTTCAAGGACGGCCTGATCGAGATCAAGGACCGGGCCACCGGGCAGGCACGCGAGGTCGCGGTGGACGCCGCGACCCAAGAAGTCCTGAAAGACGTTCGCTCGGAGAACTGACGAGGAGGCGGGCCCGCGATTCACGCGGGCCCGCCTTTTTCTTTTAACGTCGGGAGCCCTGAGGCCCGGAAGCGACCGATTGCTCGGCCGGCCGCGGGGCGGCCGACACCGCCCGCATCAGGTTCCCGGCAGGGCGGGAACGTCCGCGTCGACCTGCGCGGCGAGGGCCGTGTTGAGGGCCAGGGAATTGGCGCCCCACGCACGCCACGACCGAGCGCCGGTGGCATCGCCGGAGGCGGCCGGTTCCGACCTGACGACGGACAGCGATTGCTGGGCCAGATGCTTCGCCTGATCCGAGAGAACGCCGGACGGATCCGTTTCCTCCGTCCCGCTCACGGAGTAGGCGGCTTGGGGCTGGGGGATCGTTGAGCAGTGCCGGCCGAGGCCCGCTCGCAACTGGCCGAGCTGGGCGTCGTGAACCGCTGCGGACCCGCCGAGGTAGGCGGTGGTGTCTTCCGGCAGATGATCCACGTCGGAGCGGGCCTGATAGTAGGACTCGGCCCACGTGGACCGATACAGGCCCGTGAGCACCGCGGAGAGCCCTTCGGAGTCCTCGGCGTCGGGATCCTTCGATGCCGAGCCCTGGTTGCTCGACGCTCCCGACGGCGAAGCCCGCGCGTCGCCGGAGGCGGCCGGGCAGAGGCCCGACGCGTCGAAGGTATCGCCCCTCGACAGGCCCGTCATGGAGGCCAAGCTCTGGGAACCCGCGGACTTCGGGTCCGCGACCTGCTGGAGCGTTCCGTCGAGTTGCCGCGCCGAGGCCCAGTGGCTGACGGCCATCGAGACCAGGGTCGCCTGCTCGTCGGGGTCGATGCCTTGCGTCCCGGACAGGACGTAGAGTTTTTTCGCGGACCCATCGAGCCGGGCGGCCGCGCTGGAGGTCGTGAGCTTCTCGGCGTCGTGATCCGCCCGGGCCTCCTCGACCGCCGTGCGGTTCAAGGCCTCGAGCTGGTCGGAAATGTCATGACCCAACGCCTCTTTGGACTGCGCGGGGAGATCCGATCCGTCGAGGCTTTCCTGGAGCGTCTTGAGTTCGACCGCCGCATTGTGCTGAGCGTCGTATCCGGCGTCGTGATGGTTCAGACGCCACCAGGCGTACCCGGCGATGGCTCCCAGGATCAACAGAACAACCACGAGAATCGTGAAGACGGTCTTGCTGAGGGTGGCTCTCATCCGGATGAACTTCTCTCGTGCGCGGTTTCCTGTGGCAAATCACCATCATCGCACGTCAAGGTTGGTGACGGGCCGCGATATTCTGTGACGAGAACCGGAAGACACTACGACAGGGAGGTCTCGTGGCCAATACATCCTCGAACTCTTCGGCGCGCGGCAAGAGTCCCTCGCGCGAACGACGCCGTCTGGCCCGTGAAAAGGCCAACGCCTCGTACTCGGACCAAGCCCATCCCCGTAATCACCTCGCCGACAGCGTGAGCCTCGCGGAGATTCGAGCGACTCTGCGCCCCGTCGCGGAGGAGTTTGGACTGGTCATCGAGGAGGTGACGGCCCGCGGCGCCGGAAAGAGCCAGACGCTGACGATCGTGGTGGACCTCCAGGAGGACGAGGTCGGCAGCGTGGCTCTCGACACCATCTCCGAGGTGTCGGGCGCCATGTCCGAGGCCATGGACACGGTCGATAACGACCCCGAGGAAGCCTATTTCCTCGAGGTCACCTCGCCCGGCGCCACGCGAAAGCTCGTCGAGCCGCGCCACTGGAAACGGTCCCGCGGGCGCTTGATATCGGTCAAGACCGTCGCGGGGGAGAGCTTCGTGGCCCGACTCGAAGACACCGACGGGAGCCGGGCCACGATCGCGAAGAGGGTTGAGACCCCCAAGGGCGTTCCGGAGAAGTATCGGGACCCCGAAGAGATCGATCTGGCCGACGTCGCGACGGCTCGCGTCGAGCTGGAGTTCAACCACTAGACGGGGACCGCTAGAATAGGTCGGAACACATGGGCCACCGGTGATTTCTGCCGGGGCCGGACCAGGTGCCGGGGCGCGGGAGCGTCCCGGTGCTTTGGCACATAGAGCAAGGAAAGGCCAGCAATGGACATCGATATGAGCAACCTCCGACTCTTGGAGAAGGAGCGTGACATCCCCGTCGATCAGCTGATCGAGATGATCGAGTCCGCCCTGTTGCTGGCCTACGAGAAAAATCCGGGGGCGATCCGCAACGCGCGAGCGGTGATCGACCGGTCCTCGGGCCACGTGAGCATCATGGCGCCCGAGATCGACGAGGACGGGACCGTCATCGGCGACTTCGACGACACACCGCGGAATTTTGGGCGGATTGCCGCGGCCACGGCCCGCCAGGTGATCTTCCAGCGACTCCGTGAGGCCGAGGACAACCAGGTCCTGGGGGACTTCCGGGACCGCGAGGGGCAATTGGTCTCCGGTCAGGTTCAGCAGGGCGGGCGTTTCGACACGGTCCAGGTGGACCTCGGCACGGTCGAGGGCGTTCTGCCTCCCCACGAGCAGGTCCCGGGGGAGTCTTACCCCCACGGTTCGCGCATCCGCGCCTTCGTGGTGGAGGCCCGGCGTGGCTTCAAGGGCCCGTCCATCACGCTCTCGCGCTCCCACCCGGATCTGGTGCGTCGCCTCTTCGAACACGAGGTTCCCGAGATCGAGGACGGCTCGGTCGAGATCATGTCGATCGCTCGTGAGGCGGGGCACCGGACCAAGATCGCCGTCCGCGCGACCAGGGAAGGCATCAACGCCAAGGGCTCGTGCATTGGCGAGATGGGCTCGCGTGTCCGGGCCGTGACCTCCGAGTTGAATAACGAAAAGATCGACATCGTCAGCTATTCGGACGACCCGGCGGCCTACATCGCGGGCGCGTTGAGCCCCGCCAAGGTCGCGAAGGTCGACATCGATCCCCAGGGGCGTTTTCAGGCTCGTGCCATCGTCCCGGACGACCAGCTCTCGCTCGCGATCGGCAAAGAAGGCCAGAACGCTCGTCTCGCAGCGAAGCTGACGAACTGGCGCATCGACATCGTCTCCGAGTCGAAGGCAAAGGCCAACGCCCGCGCCGCGGAAACGGGAGACGCCGAGTAATCGTCCTCACAGTGAGCATGCCGTTCGCCTCATCGTTGGGGTAAAAGGCGGCCTAGGGGATAGACTGAACACGATCATCGACTCTGCTCGGCAACCCACCGAGCATGTTCGTGCCGGAAAGGGGAGGTTTCATGTCTTCCCCCGCCGGCATTCGGACGTGCATCGGGTGCCGTAGCACCGAAGATCGCACCGCACTAGTACGTGTGGTCCTCCACGGGCCACCCGGGGAGCGGGCGGGCGTCGTCGTTCTGGACCCTCAGGGGAATCGGAGCGGTCGCGGCGCGTGGCTGCATCCATCCCGGGAATGTCTGGACCGGGCACTCAAGACCAGGGCTTTTGCCAGGTCGTTCCGTGCCCGGGTGGATACCGGAGACCTGGAACGACTGTGGGACGCGGACGAAGAGTCCGGCCCGAGCGTCGAGGTCCGCGGGGACCAGTCCTAGCTGAATCAACGGGCGAGAGCCTGAAGAAAGCGAGAAGAAAACCGATGGAAACCCGATGAGTGCCGCGCAATGAGTACTTCACTGTGCTTGCAAACGGCGAATCCCGGAGCGGTCTCTTGATCGCCGGGAATCTTATACGGAATTAACGGTTTGTGCCTGTCTCGGCGCAAACCGAGACAGGAGTAATGTGGCCAAGCCCCGCGTTCACGAGCTCGCGAAAGAGCTCAACATCACCTCAAAGGAAGCGATCGCCAAGCTTCAAGATCTGGGCGAATTCGTTCGAGGTGCATCCTCCACGGTGGAACCCCCCGTGGTGAAGAAACTGCGCGCCGCCTTCGCGGATCGCGCTCAGGGATCCGGCAAGGGCGCTTCCGGCGCCCAGGATTCCGCACAGTCCAAGCCCGCCGCGCCCAAGCCTGCTGCCGCGAAGAAGCCGGCTTCCGAAGGCTCGGCTCCCAAGCCGGGCGAGAAGCCCGCTCCCAAGCCGGCAGCATCGGCACCGACGCCCGGCCCGAAGCCGGCGGCCACTCCCGCATCCGCGGGAAAAACCGCTCCCAAGCCTGGCGCTGCCTCGACCGGTAGCGAGCCCCAGGCCGAAGCCCCGGCCGATAAGCCCGAGGCTCCTCAGGAAACTCCGGAAGAGGCCCCCAAGCCCGCGGGCAATGCGCCCAAGCCGGGTGCGGCGCGCCCCGGTAATAACCCGTTCAGTTCGCAGCAGGGCATGAAGGGCGAATCTTCGGCCCCGAAGCCCGGCGCGCCCACCCCCGGGCCGCGTCCGGCCGCATCGCGCGGCACGGCTCCCAAGCCCGGCGCCCCGCGTCCGGGAAATAACCCGTTCAGCTCGCAACAGGGCATGCGCGGAAGCGGCCAGGGCAATCGCCGTGGCGGACCGCGCCCCGGCCAGGGTCAGGGAGGCCAGGGCGGTCCCCGTCCCGCCGCTCGCCAGGGCCAGGGTGGCCAAGGCGGCCAGGGTGGCCCCCGTCCGGGGGCTCCCGCCGGTGGCCAGCGCGGCAACGCGCCTCGCCCCGCGGCGGCCCCGAGCGGTGGGAATCGTCCGAGCCCCAACATGATGCCTGCCAAGATGCCCACGGGCGTCGGCGGACGCCCTGGCGGAGCCTCGGGCGGAAATAACGGACCCCGTCGCGGCGGACCCAGCGCCGGCGGCCCTCCCCGTGGAGGCGGTCGCGGTCGCGGCAACGCCCAGGGTGCTTTCGGGCGGGGCAACTCGCGCCGCAAGCAGCGCAAGTCGAAGCAGGCAAAGCGTCATGAGTTGGAGCAGATGCAGGCACCGTCGGCAGGCGGCGTCGTTGTTCCCCGTGGCAATGGGGAAACCGTGGTGCGGATGCGCCGCGGTGCGTCGCTCATGGACTTCGCCGAGAAGATTAACGCCAACCCGGCCGCGCTGGTGACCATCCTCATCCACCTCGGTGAGATGGCTACCCAGACCCAGTCCCTCGACCAGGAAACCTTCGAGTTGCTGGGCGAGGAGCTGGGCTACAAGGTCCAGATCGTCTCGCCGGAGGACGAGGAGCGCGAGCTCTTCGAGTCCTTCGACATCAACCTGGACGCCGAGCGCGAAGCCGAGACCGAAGAGCAGCTGGAGGCTCGTCCCCCGGTAGTCACGGTCATGGGCCACGTCGACCACGGTAAGACCCGTTTGCTCGACGCGATCCGTCACACCAACGTGATCGAGGGCGAGGCCGGTGGCATCACCCAGCACATCGGTGCGTACCAGATCACGACCACCGTCGAGGATGAAGAGCGCCTGCTCACGTTCATCGACACCCCCGGTCACGAGGCCTTCACGGCCATGCGTGCCCGCGGTGCCAAGGTCACGGATATCGCGGTTCTGGTCGTGGCGGCCGATGACGGCGTCATGCCCCAGACGGTCGAGGCGCTCAACCACGCCCAGGCGGCCGGCGTGCCGATCGTGGTCGCGGTCAACAAGATCGATAAGGAAGGCGCGAACGCGGACAAGGTCCGCGGTCAGCTGACCGAGTACGGTCTGGTCCCCGAGGAATACGGTGGCGACACCATGTTCGTCGACGTTTCGGCTCGCCAGAACCTCAATATCGATGAGCTTCTCGAGGCCGTCTGCCTGACCGCCGACGGTGCGCTTGAGCTCCTGGCCAATCCGGATAAGGAAGCCCGCGGCGTCGCGATCGAGGCCAACCTGGACAAGGGCCGCGGCGCGGTCTCGACCGTCTTGGTTCAGTCCGGTACCTTGCACGTCGGCGACTCGATCGTCGCGGGTGTGGCCCACGGCCGCGTTCGTGCGATGTTCGACGAAAACGGCCAGAACGTGGACGAGGCCGGTCCCTCGCGCCCCGTGCAGGTCCTTGGCCTGTCCACGGTTCCGCGCGCCGGCGATACGTTCCTGTCCACGCAGGAGGAGCGCACCGCCCGGCAGATCGCCGAGAAGCGTGAAGCCGCCGACCGCAACGCCCAGCTGGCCAAGCGCCGCAAGCGCGTCACGCTTGAGTCCTTCGACGAGGCCGTGGCCGAGGGCAAGATGGACACGCTCAACCTCATCATCAAGGGCGACGTTTCCGGTGCCGTCGAGGCGCTCGAGGATTCGCTGCTCAAGATCGAGGTCGGCGACGGCAACGAGGTGCAGCTGCGGGTCATCCACCGCGGCGTCGGCGCCATCACGCAGAACGACGTCAACCTGGCGACCGTGGACAACGCGATCATCATCGGCTTCAACGTTCGCCCCGCCGAACGCGTTGCCGATCTCGCCGATCGTGAAGGCGTGGAGATGAAGTTCTACAGCGTCATCTACCAGGCCATCGACGAGGTCGAGCAGGCCCTCAAGGGCATGCTCAAGCCTGAGTACGAAGAGGTCGAGCTCGGTTCGGCAGAGGTCCGCGAGGTCTTCCGCTCGTCCAAGTGGGGCAATATCGCCGGTTCGATCGTCCGCAGCGGTCTCATCCGTCGCAACGCGAAGGCGCGTCTGGTGCGCGACGGCAACGTCGTCTCCGACTCGCTCACGATCGAGTCGCTGCGTCGCTTCAAGGACGACGCCACCGAGGTTCGCGAAGGTTACGAGTGCGGTATCGGGCTCGGATCCTTCAACGACGTCAAGGAAGGCGACATGATCGAGACCTGGGAGATGCGGGAAAAGCCCCGCGACTGACGCCGGGTCGCACACGAGTCGTCGACGACTCGTGAAGTATCGGGCCGATGTCCAGGGGTACCCTGGACATCGGCCCGTTTTTACGGACACCACCCATGACCATCGCGTCGAATGACGACGCGGCGACCTGAGGAGACAACATGGCTGACGCAGCCCGCGCGGCCCGCTTGGCGGACCGCATCAAGGTCATCGTGGCCCAGGCCCTCGAGCGGCGGGTCAAGGATCCGCGGCTCGGATTCGTCACCGTCACCGACGCGCGCGTGACCAATGATCTGCAGCACGCGACCGTCTATTACACGGTCTACGGCACCGAAGATGAGCAGGCGGGGACGCGAGCGGCGCTCGAGTCGGCCAAGGGCATTCTCCGCTCTGAGGTCGGCAAGAACATCACGGCACGCCTGACGCCGACCCTGACCTTCGTGCCGGACGAGGTCCCGGTCAACGCGAGCCACCTGGAGGGCATCCTCCGGGAAGCACGCGCGCGGGATGCGGAACTGGCCGAGGCCGCCCGCGGCAAGAGCTACGCCGGGGACGCCGATCCGTACAAGAAGGACGACGAGCCGGAGACCGCCGCAACCCGCCACATCGACGAAGCGCGGCAGGACGTCGGCGGTCTGCGAGACGGTTACGATCCGGTCGACGAAGATTTCGGCACCACCGGAGGGGACCCGGATTCCGGTTCCCAGGCGGCCCGATCAGAGGAAGCTCCCGAGTAGGTGGCACGTCGGCGCAATGCACAGGACGGCCCGGCGGGCCTGATCGTCGTCGACAAGCCCCACGGGTGGACCAGCCACGACGTCGTGGCCAAGATGCGACGCATCACCGGGACCCGCCGTGTGGGCCATGCCGGCACGCTGGACCCGATGGCCACCGGAGTGCTCATCCTGGGAATTAACCAGGCGACCAAGCTCCTGACCTGGGTCAGCGGCGAGGAGAAGACCTACGACGCCACGATTCGCCTGGGCCAATCGACCGTCACGGACGACGCCGAAGGCGAGGTGACCGCGACCGCCGCCGAGGACCGCGTGCGGGGCCTCGAGTGTTCCCGCGTCGAGGCGGCAGTGGCGCATCTGACGGGGGATATTCAACAGGTTCCCTCCGCGGTATCGGCGATTAAGGTCGACGGTGTGAGGTCCTATGCCCGGGTCCGCTCGGGGGAGGACGTCGAGCTCGCCGCCCGCCCCGTGACGGTTCACGCCTTTGACGTCCACGGGCTCCGGGAGGCGACGACCGATGAGGCAGACGCGGTGCTCGACGTAGACGTGTCCGTGCGGTGTACCTCCGGAACGTACGTTCGCGCGCTGGCCCGCGACCTCGGGGAAGCCCTCTGCGTGGGTGCTCATCTGACGAGCCTGCGCAGGACGTCGATCGGCGAGGTCACGATCGGCGATGCGGCGACCCTGCCGGACCTGGAGGAGAGGCAACAACACGGCCGGGAGCTGCCCATGCTGCCGATGGCCGAGGCTGCCGACCGGCTCTTCCGCCGCCGCGATCTCACCGCCGAGGAGGCCTCGGCGCTTTCCCACGGACGCTGGATCGAGCCCACACCCGGCTTGCCGCAAGCGGGAAGGCCCTCCGGGGCCAACGATGTCGTGCCGGCGAACCACCTGGCCGCGGCCTACGCCCCGGACGGAACGTTCGTGGCCTTGGCGCAGAATCAGGCGCGGCGCGGGCGTCCGGTCGCGGTGCCGCACCTGGTGTTCGCCTCGGGCCGATCCTTTGAGGCGACCGACGAGAAAGGACCCAACCCGTGATCGCCGGTTACGACCTCTGGTTCTGGATCGCCGCGGTTCTCGGCGCGGTGGCCGCCCTGACGTGCCTGATCCAATTCTTCCGAGGCAAGGCCCCGGATGACCTGTCCCAAGGCTCCGTCCTGATCCTCGAGGCATTCCTGCTGGTTTACCTCGTCGGCTCGATCGTGATGCAGGTCGTCACCGACGGGCCCTCGGGAGACGCCTGGGAATACTACGGTTACCTCCTGACGGCCATGCTGATCCCCGCGGGAACTTTTATCTGGTCCCTGACCGAGCGGACGCGATGGTCCACCCTGATGTTGGCGGTGGCCGGGCCGATCATCGTCGTGATGGTTCAGCGGATGAATGTGCTCTGGTACTACTACTGAGCCCGGACGCCGTCCCACCGCCCACCGAAGCATAGAAAGTTCGAAACCCTTGAAGAATGACGCCGAGACCAGGCCAACGCCCCAGCGCAGGGGCCCCTCCGCAAAGTCCCGCGGCCCCGGGATGATCCTCGTGGCCGTCTACGCCGTGTTCTCGCTCTCCGCGGGCGCACGCGCGCTTTACCAGATCCTGGTGAAGTTCCAGGAAGCCCCGGTCTCCTTTGCGTTGTCGGGCATCGCGGCGGCCATCTATATCTTCGCGACCGTCTCGCTCGCGCGTCGAGGAGTCGGCTCGTATTGGTCGGCGGTCTGGGCGATCGTCGTGGAATTCCTCGGCGTGATCGCCGTTGGCATTTTCTCCCTCGTGCGGCCCGACCTCTTCCCCCTGGCCTCGGTCTGGTCCCATTTCGGGGCCGGATACGGCTACGTCCCCCTGGTTCTGCCGATCGTCGGGCTGCTGTGGTTGTATCGGAATCGGCCCGCCACCGGCGCACGCTGAACCCGGCCGTGCCGTCTCCGCTCTAGAGTGGTAAGCAACAGCAGTCACCGTATGAGAAGGGAAATCACGATGACGACACCCCCAACGCCGGACAACGGCGGGACCCCCGGGCCCCGCTCGGATGGCCCGTGGGCCGGACGAGCCGCCGAATCCGCACCGTCGAATGCCCAGCCGACCGATCGGGTGGCCGGCCCCGGACGAGCCGAGCGTCCCCGGGCGGGGGAGCCCGCGGGCCACGCGGCCGGCGACGCCGCATCGGGCCGGTCCTCTCGCGGGACGACCACCAAGAATTCCCAGAAGTCATCACGCCCAGGCCAGGCCAAGCAGCAGGACTGGGGGCTCTTCCGGACGGTCGTCGCCCTGTACGGACTGGCCATCATCGCCTACGGCGTGTGGCAGATCGTCGCGGGAACCACGGCGCTTCCGGGCGAGACCGAACGCCCCAGCGCGACCGTGGCGGGCTCGTACGGAGCCATGGCCGCCGTGCTGTGCGGGGTCGGCGCCGCGTTTGTGGCGATCGCGATCAAGTTTAAGTGGGCGAATGTGCTCTGGTTCGTGTGCCTCATGATCTTCATGGGCGGCATCGGCCGGATCCTGGCGTGGGCGATTTTTGGCCTTCCGAACGCCCTCATGATCGTTCTCATGGTCCTGGATTTGGTGATCCCGCCGTGCCTGCTCGTGTGGCACGCGTGGGTCACCAAGGCAAATCGCATCCGGCGAGACATGACGCAGGGAGCGTCGCCTTCGGCCGAGGCCCAGCGCGGAAAGAAGCGCGCGCGGCGTTCGTAGGGGCACCGGCCGGAAACCACCGGTCGGCACAGACTAGAATGAGCCCGCGACCCGAGGACCGGGTCGGCTCATCATCCAAGGAGATTTGTGGACTGTTTCAGGAGTCTGGACCAGGTTCCGGAAGACTTCGGGGCCACGGCGGTGACCATCGGAAATTTCGACGGCGTCCACCGCGGCCATACGCGCGTCATTCAGACGGTGGTCGAGCAGGCCCGTGCCGCGGGCCTCAAGGCCGTGGCGATTTCTTTCGACCCCCATCCGGCGCTCGTGCACCGATCTGATGTTCCGCACTACCCGATCATGGGAATGCGCGACAGCCTGGATCTCCTCGACGAGCTGGGGCTCGACGCGCTCGTGCTACTTCCGTACTCGCTGGAGTTCGCTCACCAGACCCCCGAGGACTTCATTCGCCAGACCTTCGTCGAGGGCCTCGCCGCGAAAAAGGTCGTGATCGGGGCCGACGTGAGGTTCGGTCGGCACAACTCGGGCGATCTCGAGACCATGCAGGCGCTGGGGGAGGAATACGGGTTCGACGTCGTGGTGGTCGAGGACCTGTCCACCGACAACGACCTCGGCGAGCTGACCGGCGACGCCCCGCATCGCCGATGCTCCTCCACCTGGATCCGCGAGCTGTTGGCCGCCGGCGACGTCGAGACGGCCGCCAAGCTCTTGGGTCGCTTCCACCGGATGCGCGGCGAAGTGGTCCACGGCGCCGCGCGCGGGCGTGAGCTGGGATTTCCCACGGCCAACATGGCACCGGGCTCCGACGGGCTCATCCCGGCAGACGGCGTCTACGCCGGATGGCTCCACGACGAGGCCGGGTTGCGCTGGCCGGTCGCGATCTCCGTGGGCTCTAACCCCACCTTCGAAGGGGTATCGCGTCAGGTCGAGGCGCACGTGATGGGCCGTCCGCAGGAAGAGGTCGAAGACTTCAACCTCTACGGACAGAACGTGCTCCTCGAGTTCGTGGCGCATCTGCGGCCCATGGTCGCTTACGAAGGCATGGACGCCTTGATCCGGCAGATGGCCCAGGACGTCGACGACGCGTGGGCGGTTTTGGGTCAGAGCTCATCCTCGGGTCCGGTCCCCGGAGCACCCCGGAGCTAGCACGGATACGCGCAGGCCCCCTCGAGATCATCGTCTCGAGGGGGCCTGCGCGTATCCGTGGGCCGGCCGGGGATCAGAATTCCTCGTGGGTGCGGGGATCAAAGCCCTTGAGCCCGATGCCCGTGTGCAACAGCGCAATGGTTTTCATCTGCTCGTCGCTGAGCTCCCAGTCGAACACGTTGAGGTTCTCTTCCATGCGGGCCGGCGTCGACGTCTTCGGAATCGGCACGATCTTGTTCTGGACCATCCACCGCAGAACGACTTGCGCCGGGGTCACACCGATCGTGTCGGCGATATCGCCCAGCTCGGGGGTCTCCTCGAGGTTCTGCATGCGGCCCAGGGGCGACCAGGCTTCCGTCACGATCTTCTTCTTCTCGTGGTAGGCCCGCCACTTTTCTTGTTGCTGCCGGACCTGCAGCTCGATCTGGTTGACCACCGGGATCTCGCTGGTTTCCTCCTCCAACCGGTCGATGTGTTCCGGGAGGAAATTCGAGGTGCCGATCGACCGGACGAGCCCTTCTTCCTTGAGGGCGATGAGCGCCTTCCAGGACTCGACATAGAGGTTGACCGAGGGATTCGGCCAGTGGATCAGGTACAGGTCCACGTAGTCCAGGCCCATCGTCCGCAGGGATTCCTTGGCGGCGGCGATGGTCGTGTCGTAGCCGTGGTCCTTCCCTGCGAGCTTGGTGGTCACGAAGATTTCCTCGCGGTCCACCCCGGAGTTCAGGATGCCCCGGCCGACCCCGCGCTCGTTGCCGTACTGCGCCGCGGTGTCGATGAGGCGGTGCCCCCGGATGATCGCCTCGGCCACATTGGCCTCGGCCTCAGCATCGGACATCGGGTAGGTGCCGTAGCCGATCGCGGGAATATCGCGACCGTCACGCATGGTGTACGTCTTCATTATCGGTCTCCTTGAATGGTGTGGACGGTGAGTCGATCCAGCGGATTGCTCCGCGATCAGTCGGTGGCTTCCGAGCTCAGGGCCATGGTCTTCAGCACGACGCGGGCGGATCGCTCCGCCACGACGTCGACGGCCATGTGAAAATCCTGGTCCGCTGCGGGGCCGCACAGGTCCGAGATGCCGCGCACCGAGAGAAACGGCACGTCGTGGGAGGAGCAGACCTGCGCGATGGCCGTGGTCTCCATGTCGGTGGACAGCGCCTCGGGAAACATTTGCCGGGCATCCTTGACGTTGGCGGCGGTGACGAAGGAACCGCCGGCGAGCATCGGGCCGACCAGGTGGGTGCCCTCCTCGGCCGGGAGGCCCCGAGCCGCCGCCAGGAGAAGGGCATCCGAGGCGTAGTCCACGGGCATTCCCGGAACCTGGCCTCGTTCGTAGCCGAAGGCCGTCGCGTCCGCGTCGGTGAAGGTGTAGGTGGTTCCCACCGCGACGTCGCCAACCTCGACGTCCGCGCGGAGCCCGCCGGCGCTACCCGCCGAGAAGACGGCCCGGGGCGCGCACGCGGCTATCGCGCTCGTCGCGGCGCTCGCGGCGTTGACCAGCCCGATCCCGGAGCGAACCAGGAGGATCGGCTGCCCGTCGTGGTCGAGCGCGGTAAACCGGGCCCGGCCGAAGTCCACCGGCTCGCCCAAGCGCGTGCATCGGTCCAGGAAAGGACGCGCTTCTTCGTCCATGGCGACCTGCACGACGACCCCGCCGTCGATCCTGCGCGAGACGTCCTCGGGAAAGTTCAGCGTGGCCGAGGCGCTCACGCGTAGACCTCGGACCATTCGTCACGCCGGCGCAGGAACTCGCGGACGGCGTCCTGGGCGCCGGCGAGCGTGTGGTTGGTGCCCCAGCCGCACTGCGTCGCGTTGGCCGCCGGAACCTCCTCGGCCTCGGTGATGTCGCGGAAGGTCTCCTCCAGAACCGGCAGGAAAGCGTCGGGCTCCAGGCCCAGGGTCAGGGCGTAGAAGCCGGTCTGGCATCCCATGGGGGAGAAATCGATCAGCGCATCGGTGTGATTGCGCATGTGTTCGGCGGTCAGGTGCTCGATCGAGTGGACGACCGGCATGTCCAGGTGGTCGGTGTTCGGCTGGGCGAAGCGCACGTCGTACTTGATGAGCGTGTCACCGCCGGGAAGCTCTTTGCGGTCGGCGATGCGCACATAGGGTGCGGCGACCTTGGTGTGGTCCAGATTGAAGGATTCGACATTCATCTTCTGCATGAACCAATTGTCGCGCAGAAGTGCGCAGGGGGACAGACCGACGGGGCACGATCCGTAACGTGGCTCAGGAATCGACGTCCACGGCGTCGTGCGGCAGGGGCGCCTCCTGGGGCCAGATGGCGTCGAGGACCTCCTCGCGGGGGATCTGCAAGATCGCGACGATGCGCATCAGAGAGCGCAACTTTGGATTCGAGGGGCTCCGGCTCGCGCGGTCGCTGTAGCCGTATTCCATCTGTTGATAGTGCTGGCGCGAGATGCCGGCCTCCAAGGCGACCTTTTCCTGAGAGATGCCGAGATCGGCGCGGTAGGTCTGCAAGAGACTCCCCAGCCGCTGAGCGGTGTCGCGGTCGAGGGAGTCGGAAGTCATTGCACCAGAATCGGTTCGCCTGCGGGTCAGGTCTACCAAGTGCACTTTGCGAAACTTCGCTATCCTGTGATGCAAAGTGTACACGGCGGGCGATCGAGGGGGCAAGGGTGCTGCACGAGACCGAACCACCGCGGTCGGGCGACGGTACAGAAATCTACGGTCTGACCTGGCCGGGGAAGGCCGCGGCCCGCGCGCTCGCGGAGGCTCCGGCGCGGGCCCGGTTCACCGCTCTCGACGGCCGGCCGGCTCACCCCGATCGCAACGTGGTGATCGAGGGGGATAGCCTCGTCGCCCTCAAGGTCCTCGCCCGAACCCACGCGGCGGCCTTCGACCTCATCTACGCGGATCCTCCCTATAATTCCGGGACGTGCGCCGACTATCGTGACGATTTCCGGCGATCGCAGGCCAGCGAGGACCGGGCGGCGTCGGGGCGCGAGGCCTCAGGGGCCCGATCGAGCGCCGGGCGCCGTCATTCCCTCTGGCTCGACCTCATGTATCCGAGGCTTCTGCTCGCGCGCGAGCTGCTCGACGCATCGGGCGTGGTGGCCATCTCGATCGACGACCACGAAGCCCCCAGGCTGCGGCTGCTCCTGGACGAGGTCTTCGGCGAGGAATGTTTTGTGGCGACGGTCGTGTGGGAGAAGAAATATGCCCCCGCGAACGACGCGAAGGGTTTCTCCGCGGTCCACGAATACATCCTGATCTACGCCAGCCCGGGCCGCTCCTGGGGGCTGCTTCCGCGCACCGAGCGCATGGATCGACCGTATCGCCACGACGACGGCGACGGCCGGGGGAGGTATCGGGCCAGCGATCTGTCCGTGCGCACCTATCGGGTCGACCGCGACTATCCCGTGGTCAACCCCTCGACGGGGCGAGCGCACCGGCCCCCGAAGGGTAGGTCCTGGTCGGTATCCCGGGAGGCCATGGTGCGGCTCATCGCCCAAGGGCGCATCTACTGGGGTGCTACGGGGACGAGCGGCCCGCAGCTCAAGCGCTATCTGTCCGACGTGCGTCCGGGAGCCGTGCCGACGACGCTCTGGGGGCGCGAGGCCGCCGGCCATACCCACGGCGCCCGGGCCGAACTGCGGAAACTCTTCGGCACCACGGGCGTCTTCGAGACGCCGAAGCCCGTCGAGCTCATGCAGCGGCTCCTGCGGGTCGCGACGGGTCCGGAGAGCATGGTCCTGGACTTTTTCGCCGGATCCGGCACCACCGCTCACGCGGTCATGCGGCAGAACGCCGTGGACGGGGGTCGGCGGGGCGTCGTGCTCGTCCAGAACGGGGAGCGGGTGGATGCCCGCCGGAAGCCGGAGATCGCGGCGGATTATCCGAGGATCATCGATGTGACCAGGGAGCGCGTTCGTCGGTCGGCCGCGGCCATTTCGCGCGAATTCCCGGGGTGGGCGCCGCCGACTTTTGCGAACCTGCGCCTGTGTGACGAGCCGGAGGGCTCATTGGCGAACGTCCAGGACGGTGAGCTATACCAGAGGAAGCACATTCATTGACGAAAGGACCGCCATGTCTGCAACCGCCCCCACCCTCTACTCGACCGCCGGACTGATCGGTGGCTACGGCGTGGCCCGAGCCACCGGAAATCGCCCCCTGGGCGGCGCCGTCCTCGCCGCCGCGGGTGCCGCCGCGTTCCGCGGATGGCAGAAGAATGCCGGAACGGGCACCGCCGCGGCCCTGACCGGCGTGTACGTCCTGTCCTTCGGCCTCTCACACCCGTTGGCCAAGAAGCTCGGCGCCTGGCCGAGCGTCTTCGCCGTCACGGCCGCGACCGGTGCCGCCTCGGCAATTCTCGGCCGGGACCTGGGGGTCAAGGCCTCCGGGCGAGACTAGGCCTGACGCCCCGATGGCACGCCATCCGGAAGAACCGGCCAGGCGCGGGGACGCCGCGGGTGCCGCGTGGGACCCCACGCAGTACCTGAAATTCGGCGATGAACGATCCCGCCCGCTCGCGGATCTCCTGCAGCGGGTTCCCCTGGAGGGCGTGCGACGCGTCGTGGACCTCGGGTGCGGGCCCGGAACGGACACCCCGCTGGTGCACGCCCGATGGCCCGAGGCGCACGTGCACGGCGTCGACAACAGCCCCTCGATGATCGAGGAGGCACGTCGGCGGGCAGGCGCGCATTCCGACTACGAGCTTGCCGACGTGCGGCAGTGGCTCCGCGCCGCGGCCCGCGGGGAGGGCGGGCAACCGGCCCCCGAGCTGATCATCTCGAACGCCGCGTTCCAGTGGATCGACGGGCACCGTGACTTCCTGCCCGATATCGCCGACCTGGTCGCCCCGGGAGGGGTCTTCGCTTTTCAGGTTCCCGGGAACTTCGATGCCCCATCGCACGCCTTGCTGCGGCAGATCGCCGCCAAGCCGGAGTACGCGCGACACGTCACCGAGAAGCTCAGGGATACCGTGATCAGGGCCCACGAATACCTCGCGGACCTGTCCCGGCCGGGGTGGCGGGTAGACGCCTGGGAGACCACGTACCTGCACGTCTTGCAGGGGGAGAACCCGGTGTTTGAGTGGATCTCCGCGACCGGGGCGCGTCCGGTCCTCAACGCTCTTCCCTCCCCAGACAAGGAGCGGTTCAGCGAGGAATACCGGGCCGCGCTGCGGAAGGCCTACCGGGCCGAGGAGCACGGGACCGTGATGCCGTTCCGGCGAGTCTTCGTGGTCGCCACGAGAACCGCCGCCTGAGCGCCTCCCCGCGCTCCGTATCGATATATGAGACATTATGGACACCACCACACCACCGCATGATCTGAAAGAGGAACAATGACCACGGGCGTCACAGAATTCATCCCCAGGCTCTCCCGCAATTTCGCCGGGACAGAAGACTCCCCGGTCCGGGCGCTCCTGGACCTGGTGAGCCGGCCGGGCGTGATTTCTTTCGCCGGAGGAATTCCGGACCCCGAGTACTTCGACCTCGAGGCCATTCGCGCCGCGTACCAGGCTTCCCTGGATCGGCCAGAGCGCTCGCTGCAGTATTCCTCGAGCGAGGGAGAGCGTGAACTCCGCGAGATCCTGGCGGCCAACCTCACGGTCGAGGGAATCCCGACCCAAGCCGACGACCTGTTGGTCACCACCGGATCCCAGCAAGGCCTGACGCTGATGGGCCAGGTCATGGTCGATCCGGGTGACGTGATCCTCGTTGAGGACCCGACGTACCTCGCCGCGCTGCAGACCTTCGGGCTCTCGGGGGCCCGATTCGTCGCGGTGGACTGCGACGAGGAAGGCATGATCCCCGACAGCCTGGAATCCTCGATCGCCGAGCACGACCCGAAGCTCGTCTACCTGATCCCCAGCTACCAGAACCCCAGCGGCCGGACGATGTCGATGCAGCGTCGACGCGCGGTCGCGGACGTCTTGTTGGCCACCGGAACGATGCTCATCGAGGACGACCCGTACTCGAGCCTGCGGTACTCCGGCGAAGCGTTGGACGCGATCTGTTCGTTGGACGGGATGGCCGAGCAGACGGCCCTGTTGCAGACCTTCTCCAAGTCTGTGGCCCCCGGGATCAGACTGGGCTGGGCCCGCGTGCCGTCCTCGATCCGGGACGCGATGATCGTCGCGAAGCAGGCGATCGACCTGCACAGTTCGACGGTCGATCAGTACGCGGCCGCCTACTACCTGGCGCACCCGGAAACCCATCGCTCCGACGAGGAAAAGCTGCGTGTCTACGGCGAACGGTGCCACGCGATGGCGCGGGAGCTCCCGCGCGCGTTGCCGGCCGGATCACGCGTCACGACGCCGCAGGGCGGCATGTTCCTCTGGGCGGAGCTGCCCGAGGCCTATGACACGGACACGTTGTTGCCCTACGCGATGCGGGAAGGCGTCGGATTCGTGCCCGGGAGCTCGTTCCACGTCGACACCAGCATCCGCAACACCATGAGGCTGTCCTTCGTGACCAACGCGGAGGAAGACATCGTCGAGGGCGTGAACAGGCTTCAGCGAGCCGTCGCCGCGTACGAGGCCGAGCAGCTCCAGGGCTAGAGGACCTCGAGGGCCACGCGCAGGGAGCGAGGGGAGCTGACGGTCGGGTCGCCCGGGATCCAGTAGCGAAGCGGGGCATCGGCGTTTTTGCTGATGCCGATCCGTCGACCCCTGACCATCTCGACCGGCCCGGGCGCTTCCTGGATCCAGAGGTCCGTGTCGGGGTGGGCCTCGCGTTGCCGCTCGGCCTCCGGGTCCCGGCCCGAGACCGAATGGACCGGGGTCGCGTCGTCGGACAGGGTGAGGCCCAGCGCCGCCCCCAGATTCCCGGGGCCGCGGGCGAGGCCGGCGTCGGGGGCCGTGGGCCCGCGACGCGCCCGGACGATGTCGATCCCTTCGATCACCTCTCCGCCGCGCATGAGACAACCGCTGGCCGTCCCGTCGGGCGAACACACGAGATTTCCGGCGCGGTGAATTCCGTATGAGGCGTAGACGTACAGGTGGCCCGGGGCGCCGAACATCGTCCGGCACCTGGGGGTAGGGCCCTTGTGGGCGTGGGAGGCCGGGTCCGCGGTGCCGAGATACGCCTCGACCTCGGTGAGGCGAATCGTCACGCCGCCGCGGCGCAGGATGGCCCCGAGGAGTTGCGGAGCGACCCGGTCGGCGGGTTCGGAGAAATCAATCATGGTCGCCATGCTGTCACGTTCGGGTCGCGAGTCTCACACCGCGGAATCGCCGCGGCGCGCCGTTGGCCTTCCGACAGGGGGCGTCCTTCCGCTAGAGTAGGGGTACGTCTGGCTGCAGTCCGTGGTTGCCAGACGTCCCTCGCGTCGTGATCCTCGGCTGGCTTTGTCCAGACCGGGACTGTCCGCGACGCAGGGGTTCCCGGCGGCAGACACCGTATCGGGTGGTTCACGGCACTAACTCTAGGAGTTATTCAGTGGCATTGGATCCCGCTGTCAAGCAGGAAATCATTAAAGAGTACGCAACCAGCGAAGGCGACACCGGTTCGCCCGAGGTTCAGGTTGCGGTTCTGACTCGTCGCATCAGCGACCTGACGGAACACCTCAAGTCCCACAAGCACGACCACCACTCGCGTCGTGGCCTCATGATCCTGGTCGGTCGCCGCCGCAACATGCTCGGCTACCTGCGCCGGATCGACATCGAGCGTTACCGTACGCTGATTCAGCGTCTCGGCCTTCGCCGATAACAACGATGAGCGTGAGCGGCGGTGCTGCTTTCGGGCTTTGAGTCTCCATTCATGGAAGACTAGGGACCGAGAGCGGCACCGCCTTCTCTCTTCGTGAGCACGGAACTCCGTGCCGCGGACCCCGCGGGAGGAACCCGGGGGTCCAATAGGAAAACAGCGTGGACCCCGGCCTCTCCTCACGGTCCTCGGTAGTGGCTTCCGGATGACGATTCATCCGTGGGCCTCGATCGAAGACCGAGTCGAGGCGGGTTCGCGCGAACAATCAAGAAATGGAGGTGACCCTTGGAGGGTCCCGAGATTCAGTACGCAGAAGCCATCATCGATAATGGCAAGTTCGGTCAGCGCACCGTTCGTTTTGAAACGGGCCGTTTGGCCCAGCAGGCCGCGGGCTCGACGCTCGTGTCCATCGACGAAGAAACCACGATGCTGTCCGCGACCGCGGTCGGCAAGCACCCGCGCGAAGGATTCGACTTCTTCCCGCTGACGGTGGACGTCGAAGAGCGCATGTACGCCGCGGGCCGCATCCCCGGCTCGTTCTTCCGCCGCGAGGGACGCCCCTCGACGGACGCGGTCCTCGCCTGCCGCCTGATCGACCGCCCGTTGCGCCCCGCCTTCGGCAAGGGCATCCGCAACGAGGTCCAGGTCGTCGTCACGGTTCTGACCATCGATCCGGACGAGATCTACAACACCGTGGCGATCAACGCCGCGTCGATGTCCACCACGCTGTCCGGTCTGCCTTTCCAGGGCCCCGTCGGTGGCGTCCGCGTCGCCCTGATTGACGGCCAGTGGGTCGCATTCCCCAAGCACTCCCAGCTCGAGAACGCCGTGTTCGACATGGCCGTCGCCGGTCGCGTCGTGACCAAGGCCGACGGAACCGAAGACGTCGCGATCATGATGGTCGAGGCGGAAGCCACGGACGACTCCTGGAACCTCATCCAGTCCGGCGCCACCGCGCCGACCGAGGACGTCGTGGCCGAGGGCCTCGAGGCCGCCAAGCCCTTCATTAAGGCGCTGTGCGACGCCCAGTCCGACCTGGCCCAGCGCGCCGGCAAGCCGACGATGGAAATCGAGCGCTTCGGTGGCTACGGCGACGACGTCGCCGAGGTCGTCGAGTCCAAGTTCGCCCAGAAGGTCAAGGACGTCTACTCGATCGCGGCCAAGCAAGATCGCGAGGTGGCCTCCGAGAACCTTCAGAAGGAGATCGTCGAAGAGCTCGCCGGAGAGGGCAAGCAGTTCGAAGGCCGTCTGGACGAGGTCAACGGCGCCTTCAACGCCCTGACCAAGAAGACCGTGCGTCAGCGGATCCTCACGGATCAGGTCCGCATCGACGGTCGTGGGCTCACCGACATCCGTCAGCTCACCGCCGAGGTCGAGGTCCTGCCGCGCGTGCACGGCTCGGCCATCTTCGAACGCGGCGAGACGCAGATCATGGGCGTCACGACGCTCAACATGCTCAAGCTCGAGCAGCAGATCGATTCGCTGTCGCCCGTGAAGTCCAAGCGGTACATCCACCACTACAACTTCCCGCCGTACTCGACCGGTGAGACCGGTCGCGTCGGTTCGCCGAAGCGCCGCGAGATCGGCCACGGAGCGCTCGCCGAGCGCGCCCTGACCCCTGTCCTGCCGTCGCGCGAGGAATTCCCCTACGCGATCCGCCAGGTCTCCGAGGCGTTGGGCTCGAACGGCTCGACCTCGATGGGCTCCGTGTGCGCCTCGACCCTGTCGTTGCTCAACGCCGGTGTGCCGCTGCGCGCGCCGGTCGCGGGCATTGCGATGGGCCTGGTCTCCGACGAGGTTGACGGCGAAACCCGTTACGCCGCGCTCACGGACATCCTCGGCGCCGAGGACGCGCTGGGCGACATGGACTTCAAGGTGGCCGGAACCTCCGAGTTCGTCACCGCGATCCAGCTGGACACCAAGCTCGACGGCATTCCCGCCTCCGTGCTGGGTTCGGCCCTCAAGCAGGCCCGCGAGGCCCGCCTGCACATTCTTAGCGTGTTGACCGCGGCGATCGACGCCCCGGACGAGATGAGCGAGTTCGCCCCGCGCATCATCACCGTGAACGTGCCCGTCTCCAAGATCGGCGAGGTCATCGGCCCGAAGGGCAAGATGATCAACCAGATCCAGGAAGACACCGGAGCGGACATCTCGATCGAGGACGACGGCACCGTGTTCATCGGGGCCGTGGACGGACCGTCGGCCGAGGCCGCGCGGTCGGCGATCAACGCGATCGCCAACCCGCAGGTCCCCGAGATCGGCGAGCGTTACCTGGGCACGGTCGTCAAGACCACGACCTTCGGCGCTTTCATCTCGTTGACCCCCGGCAAGGACGGTCTGCTGCACATCTCGGAGCTTCGTAAGCTCAACGACGGCAACCGCGTCAACGACGTCGAAGACGTCGTGGGAGTGGGCCAGAAGGTCCAGGTCGAGATCACCAAGGTCGACGACCGCGGCAAGCTGTCGCTCGCCCCGGTGGTCGCCGAGGACGAGGCCGGCGCCGCCGGCAACGACGAGGACTAATCTCCCGCCCGACCACGAGGCCCCGGCCGAATTCCCCCGCGAATTCGGCCGGGGCCTCGTCGCGTCGAGAACCGTGCGCTCCGTACCCTAGACTGATCGCCGGGACCCCGCGGAGCGCGCCCCGACCACCGTGACCGACCAGTGAGGAACGACCAGCCGACATGCCGTATACATTGGGGCTCGAACCCGAGGACCTGACCGAGGAGATGCACGCGCAGGAGGGGCGCCTCGTCTGGGCGGGCGAGGGCGGCAACGAGGTGCGCCGCTCGGTGCTTCCCGGCGGCGTCCGGGTCCTGACCGAGCGCATGCCGGGACAGCGCAGCGTCGCGCTGGGCTTCTGGGTCGGTGTGGGATCCCGGGACGAGGAAGCCGGGATGTACGGATCCACCCACTTCCTCGAACACCTGCTCTTCAAGGGCACCACCCGCCGCAACGCGTTGCAGATCGCCGAGGCCTTCGACGCGGTAGGCGGCGAGTCCAACGCCCTGACGGCGAAGGAACACACCTGCTACTACGCGCGGGTGCTCTCGGAAGACCTCCCGATGGCCGTCGACGTGATTGCCGACATGGTGACCTCGGCGGTTCTGGACCCCCAGGAACTCGAACAGGAGCGCGGGGTCATCCTCGAGGAGATCGCGATGGATCTGGACGATCCGACCGATGTTGCCTTCGAGAACTTCACCGCGAAGATCATGGGGGAGCACCCGTTGGGGCGGCCGATCGGTGGCACCCCGTCGGAAATCACCTCGGTGGCGCGCGAGGCGGTCTGGGACCACTATTCACGGCACTATTCGCCGGATCGACTGGTCATCTCCGTCGCGGGTGGGCTCGAACATCGCGACGTCGTGCGCCAGGTGCTCGACGCCTTGGAGCGCTCCGGCTGGGACCTGAAGGAGTCGGCGATACCGGCCCCGCGCCGGGTGCGTCGGCCGGCGCCGTTGACGCCGCAGGTTGGCGACCACGTCGTCGACCGGGCCTTCGAACAGGCCAACGTGATCATCGGAAGCACCGGGCTGATCGCGGGCTCGCCCCAACGTTTCACGATGTCCGTGCTCAACGCCGCGTTGGGAGGCGGCATGTCCTCGCGTCTCTTCCAGGAGATCCGGGAGAAGCGGGGGCTCGCGTACAACACCTTCTCCTTCGGCGGATCGTACTCGGACGCGGGGTACTTCGGCATGTACGCGGGGTGCACGGCCGACAAGGCGCCCGCGGTCGTCGGGCTCATGCGGGACGAGTTGCATCGGTTGGCCCACGACGGCATGAGCGACACCGAGCTGGATAAGGTCACCGGCCAGCTGAGCGGCGCGACCCTCCTCGGCAGCGAAGACGCCGGATCGCGGATGTCGCGGTTGGGCCGGTCGGAACTCGATACCGGCCATTTCACCGATCTCGACGAGCTGCACCAGAATATCCGGGCCGTGACCGCCGGCGAGGTTCAGCGGCTCGCCGCGGACCTCGCGGAGCGGGAAACCGTGACCACGTGGGTCGGGACCGGCATCGCCGACGAGGTTCCCGCGTCGTAACGTGTGCGCAATCACTGTGATCTGGGTTAAGGTTTGACCATGTGTTCTTCGATCTTCGTCACCGGCGAAGCGAAATCCCCGTCGAACAACCCGATCACTAACCAGTTCGGCCTGTTCTTCATCGGGATCGTGGTCGATCGCGGAACCCACCGAATCCTCGATGCGGAATGCACGGCGACGTTGGCCCTGACGAATAGCTTCGTCCGGAGCTTGATCGTCGGGGCCAACCTGTTGGAGGAGGAGGGTCTGGTCGAGCAGATCTCCGCCAGATACCACGGTTCGTCCCAGCGAGCCCTGATCACCGCATTGCGCAATGCGGCGGCCAAGTATCGCGGGGTCGCCGTCACCGAGCAGTAAGCACATCTGATTGCTTGGCCCTTTCCCGAGGGCCGGATCCAGTCGGAAACATCGAGACCTCATGGTCCCGTGTTTCCGGCTTTTTCTTTGTCACGAGGTGCGGGAAGGAAATACCACCATGATCACCGAAGGATTCCTCTACCTGGGGGTGCTTCTGGGGCTGGCCGCCGTCATCGTGTACCTAGAGAAGAGGACGCGCTACGCCTTCTTCCGGTACGTGCCCGGTTTCGTGCTGATGTATATCATCACGGCCCTCATGAACACCTTTGGCGTTTTTGAGCAAACGGACGACGTCGCCGCCACCGGGGCCTCCGTCCAGGACGCGCTGTTGCCCGCGATGATCCTGTTGCTGCTGTTCCAGTGCGACGTCCGCAAGATCATCAAACTCGGCCCGAAGCTCCTGCTGACCTTTGTGGTCACGGCCTTCAGCATCTTCCTGGGTTTCGTGGTCGCCTACCTGGTCTTGCAGAAGACCTTGGACCCCGAGGCGTGGAAGGCCCTCGGCGCCCTCTCGGCTTCCTGGACGGGCGGATCGGCCAATATGGTCGCGGTCCAGTCGATCCTCCAGGCGCCGCAGGACGTCTTCGGGTACGTGCTGATCGTCGACACCATCATCTACTCGGTATGGCTCCTCGTGATGTTCGGGTCGGTCTCGATTTCCGAGAAATTCAACGCGTGGACCAAGGCCGATACGAGCTATCTGGACGAGCACTCGGGCAACCAAGAGGAGGTCGCGAAGAAGCCGATCGATCAGGCGTCGCTCATGTGCGTGATCGGATTCAGCATCCTCATCTCGGCGTTCGCGACCAAGATCGGTGAGCTCTTGCCCGAGATCGGCGTGGTCGTCACCGGCAGCACCTGGACGATCCTGATCGTCAGCGTGCTCGGCCTGGTGATCGGTTCGACCAAGCTGGGCGCGGTGGCCGGATCCAGCGAGGTCGCGATGGTCATGCTGTACATGATCATCGGCATCATCGCCTCGCAGTCGGACTTCGCGTCCCTGACGCAGGCGCCGCTGTATCTCGTCGCCGGCGTCATCGTGATGGTGGTTCACATCGTCATCATGGTGGTTTACGCGAAGCTGACCCGGACCGAACTGTTCAGCCTCGCGGTGGCCAGCACGGCCAACATCGGTGGTATCGCCTCCGCCCCGGTGGTCGCGAGCGCCTTCAACCGTCAGCTCGTCCCCGTCGGCGTGCTCTTCGCCCTGATCGGGGCGTTTGCGGGCACATTCTTCGGTCTGCTGACCGCCCAGGTCTTGGCGGTGCTGTGATGAGCGAGACGACACGCGCACCAAGCAACGGGTCCCTCTCGGCCGACGGTCGGTTCAGACTGACCGACCTCCGCGCGCGACCGTACAGCGGCCCGCTCAAACGTCCGTTCGTCACCTCGCGCCGCAGGGTCGACTCCGTCCAGGGCGTCCTGGTCGAGGTGGATCTGGACAACGGTGCCCGAGGCATCGGCACCACCGCGGAAACCTGGGCGGTGACCGGGGAGTCCGTCGCCTCGATCCTCGCGACGATCAACGGGCCGATCTTCGACTCCCTGACGGGGCGGGACCTGTGCCTGCGGGAGGCCGCGGATGCCGTCGCGACGTGCTGCCAGGGCAACACGAGCGCGAAGGCCGCGGTCGACGTCGCCCTCCACGACGCCTGGGCCTCCGGCCTGGGGGTTCCGCTCGCCACGGCCTTGGGCGGAAACACCGCCGGAACCCTCGAGACCGACATGACCGTGAGCCTGGCGGATCCCGACCGCATGGCCAAGGAAGCCGTCGCGGCATGGGCGGACGGGTTCGAGATCCTGAAGATCAAGCTCGGCCAGGATTGGCAGCGGGACGTCAACCGGTTGGAGACCATCCGCGAGGCGGTTCCCAGGGCCCGATTCCGGTTGGACGCCAATCAAGGCTGGAACGCCAAGGAGGCCATCTCCGCGATCCGCCGATTGGAGGACGCCGGTCTTCCGATCGACCTGGTCGAACAGCCGACGCCCAAGCACGACCTGGTGGGCCTGGCCAAGGTCACGGCGGCGGTCGACACCCCGATCATGGCCGACGAATCCGTGGCGACGCCACGGGACGCCCTCGAGATCATTCGCCGGGGGGCCGCGGACCTGCTGAATATCAAGCTCGCCAAATGCGGCGGGATCGGGCCCGCCCTCGCGATCGCCCACCTGGCCGAGGCCGCCGAGATGGGCTGCATGATCGGCGCGATGATGGAGCCTCGACCGTCCATCGCCGCGGCGATGCACCTGACCATGGCCCACCCGGCCATCACCATCGTGGACCTCGATTCGGCCGAATGGATCAAGGATTCCCGGATAACCGGGGGATACGCGCGTCACGGCGCAAGCCTCCGACTCTCAGACCGCCCGGGGCTAGGGATAGACCTGGACGATTCACTCACGGAAGGATCATTCGCATGAAGACCCCACGAATCATCGTCGCGACGCTGGCATTAGCGGTGGCCTGCACCACGACCGGCACGGCGGCGGTGGCGCAGTCCGGAACCCACAAGACCGAAGACCAGGGCGGTATTTCCGTCGGCGACACCGCATACGTCGACACCGAGGTCGCCACGCTGTGGACCGAGCCGAATATCGCCAGGGACATCGATCGGCCCTCGACCACGAACCCCGTGGACTTGGACCGGTGGAACGCGAATATGGAGGATACCGACACGCGCGGCTGGCTGACCGGCCACCTCGAGACGCAGGCCCTCTACGGCAGCGAGGTCGAGGTCGACGAGATTTCCGGGGACTGGGCCAAGGTGGTCGTCCACGGCCAAGATACGCCTCGGGATCCGCGGGGTTACCCGGGCTGGGTTCCGACCCGGCAGCTGGTCGACAACGGATCCTTCGCGCAACAACGGGCCCAGTCACCGCGCGCCGTGGTGACCGCGAAGAAGGCGGGCTTGACCGGGGAATCCGGCCCGGCCGGCGGCGAGCTCAACCTCAGCTTCAACACCGAACTGCCCGTGGTGGGCCATCACGGCGACGCCGTCACGGTGGCACTGCCGGACGGCGGGCGAGGCACGGTGTCGGCCGACGACGTCGAGGTGTATCTGCCGGGGCAGAGGCCACCGCGACCGAGCGGCGAGGACGTCGTGGCGACCGGGAAGCAATTCCTGGGTCTGCGCTACCTGTGGGCCGGGATGTCCTCGTACGGATACGACTGCTCCGGCTTCACCTACAACGCGTACCGCGCCCACGGCATCAACATTCCGCGCGATGCCGACGCGCAGGCGGAATACGGTACGTCGGTGGCCGAGAAGGACCTGCGGCCCGGCGACCTGCTCTTCTTCGCGAAACCCGGTGGCACCGGCGCGGTGCATCACGTCGGCATGTACATCGGCGACGGAAAGATGATTCACGCCCCGAACGAATCCACGAGCGTCTCGATCGTCGATTGGAAGCAGTGGGACTCCCAGGGAGAATTCTCGGGGGCTCAGAGAATGATGTGATCGGCCACGATGACCCGTTCGGCGGAAGGGAGCGCCCGGGGGTGAACGCTCACCTCTGGGTTGCTCCTCCGTCGACGGTCAGCTCGGTCGCGGTGATGTGGGCCGCGCGGGGTGAGAGCAAAAACTCGACGACCTCCGCGATGTCTTCGGGATCGGCCACGCGGCCTAGCGGTATGCCCGCGCGGTACAGCGACGGGTCGCCGGCGATGGCTTCGGCGGACCGATCCGCCCCGGCCCACAGGGCATCGACCATGGGCGTCCTCGTGGTGCCGGGATTGACCACGGCGCAGCGGATGCCTCGCGGCCCGATCTCGAGCCCGAGACTGCGCGTGTAGTGAGAGGCGAAGGCCTTGCTCGCGCCGTAGGCGGCAAATCCGGCCCGGGGTCCCGTCCCCGCGTTCGAGGCGATCGTGAGGATGGTCCGTTCCGGCCGGGCACCCGGGCGGTGGCCGCCCTGGCGCATCATGGCGCGGGCGACGGCCGAGGACACGTTGACAACCCCCAACGCGTTGACCTCGATCATCCGCCGGATCTGATCCTGAGACAGCTCCACGGCCGCGCCGGTCGCGATGACTCCCGCCGCGTTGACCACGGCCCGTAGCCGATGTGATGCGGCGAGGTCCTCGATCAGCCGGTCCACGGCCGCCTGATCCGTGATGTCGAGGTCGAGATGCTTGATGCCGTCCTCACGAGCCGGCGCGACCCGGTCCACCGAAACGACCTCGGCGTGCCCGTGGTCCGAGGCTCGCTGCTCGATCAGGCGCGCGACGCAGCGGCCTATGCCGCCGCTGCCGCCGGTCACGATGACGACATCGGGGCGAGGCGTCACGAGACCACCCCCTCGTCCAGGGCGCGTTGGCCGCTGAGGGCGGCGTCGACGTCGCGGCTGGTGCAGGCCTGCCCGCAGCACGAGGCGACGTAGTCGACGGCCATGCGATGCCGCTCGGGGGAGAAATCCGCCTGGGCATCCGCCACGAAAAATACCTGGAAGCCGTGCATGAAGGCGATGAGGGCCGTGGTCAGGCAGCCGATGTGGGAGTACACCCCGGTGATGACGAGCTGATCCCTTCCGGCATTGCGCATCCGATGTTCCAGATCGCTGCGATAGAACGCGCTGTACCGCCACTTGGTGAGCACGACGTCGTCCTCGCGCGGGGCGAGCTCCTCGACGATGCGCGCTGAATCCCGGGTGGTCATCCCGGGACCCCAAAAGTCGGTCAGGAGCCCCCGGTCCTCGGGGGCCTGACCCGGCGGTTGCGCCGTGTAGGCGACGGGAACCTCGACACGCCGACAGGTGCGCAACAGCGCGGCGATCTCGTCGATCGCCGTCTCTATCTGGGACTCGGGGGCTCGGTCAAAGGCCCGGACAAAGTGGTTCTGCATGTCGTGTACCAACAGAAGCGCCCGGGCCGGGTCCAGCCGCCAGCTGGTCCGGTTGGCCCAGGTCGGCTCCGGACCGAGGCGATAGGACGGGATGATCGGCAATGCCAACTGATTCTCCTCCACGGTAGGAATTCCTGGGGGTCCCTGGGCCATGACGAGGTCATCGAGCCTCACCCAACGCCGCTTCGAGGCCGTCGAAGAGGGCCTCCCGCCACCAGGCAAAATCGTGACCCCCGGGGTACATCCGCGAGGATGCGGCCCACCCCCGCTGCCTCACCACCCGGTCGAGGGCGTGGACGTGGGAAATCGAGGGTCCTTCCAGACTGCCGACCGCCAGGGAGACGGAGACGTCGTGAACGGCACCCTCCGAAAATCGACGGACGATCCAGTCCTCCTCGGGAACGGACCCCAGGTCTTTGGGTTTGGACGTGCCATCGGGGGTCCACCACATCGAGGGCGAGTGGGACAGTACGTGCGCACAGGCCCGCGGAAATTCGAGCGCGCAGACCAGGGCCGAAAGCCCTCCGAGGCTCTGCCCCGCGATGACCCGCTCGGCCCTCCCGGGCGGGACGAAACCCGCCGCGACGATGGAGGACACGGCCCAGGGAACGGATGATCCGACGACGCTGCCGAGGAAATCGGAATTCGCGCCGAGGCTTGCGATGCGATCTGCCGTGCTCTCGTTGGCAATTCCGAGAACCGCCAGCGGGGGCAGCCGGCCCGTTTGGACGGCCGCCTCGAGGGCCCGGGGGAGATCCAGGCGGCCGAACCAGGTCTCGGCGTCGAAGATGGTCAGCAGGGGGAGGGGGCCGGACCTCCCCGTGGTCGTGCCGGAAGGCGGCAGATACAACCAGTGGGGCCGCGTGCGGTCGCCGTCGCGTGCGGTCAGGCGGCGCGCCTCACGCCGGACCTGACCGGCTAAGGGCCGGCGGGAGTGGTCGCACCATTCGGGTTGGGGAGAGGCCTGCGGGCCGTGGAGCAGCGACAGCCCCTTGTCACCCGAGCGGACCAGGGGCGGGGTGGGATTGAAGGGGTCGAGAAATCGGTCGTAGGCATCGAACCGCGGCGGCCCCGGACGCGGTGATTCGCCCGGGCCCAGCGGGGTGAATCCGTAGCTGACGCTCAGATCAGGGTCGAGGTCGAGGGTTCGCACCCAGATGTCCGTGCCCGGGACGTGGCGCATGTACCCGTTCTCGTAGCGGTGTTTATCGGTGACCCGGTTCATGGACAGATGCACCGCGGTGGACCCGTCCGATCGGTCCCGGGCGTGGGGCCCCCGCCACACGAAGGTCGTGGATCGAGGATCGCGGCCCCTGAGGGGAGTCCCGCTCTCGGCGACGGACCTCCAGAATTCTTCGGTTTCCCCGGGCCCGGCCTGGGACAAAGCGCTCGCGATGGAGCGTTCGTCGGTCCACGCGCCGTCCCGACGAGCAGGGGGGATGGTGTTCATGGGGAGGATCCTTGTCCTGGTCACGGCATCGTGTCGACCACCCGAGGCGCCCCACGAATTACGCTACAAAAAACTAACCGAATATCCCGGGCCCTTCAAGTCCGAACAACGCGTCCGGGCGCAATTCCCGTCATCAAGCGTCGTCGTGCCGGAAGGTTCAGATATCGTGGACATTCGACCAAGGCTTTGGTTAGCCTTCTCAAAGGTGTGAGCGAGGGTGACTTGCCACGCCGTCATTCGCCCCCCCGAAAAGGCCGTCCGGCCAAGAAATGAGGAACCATGTCCAGCAAGCTCGCGAACCCCTCGTCCGATCGCGGCCGCGTCGGGATGCGAGGCCTGCGGGCCTCGGGTGCCGCCGCGGCCCTGAGCGTGGGATTGCTCGTGATGACCGGGTGTGGTTCCTCGGATTCGGCCGCGTCTTCGTCGAGCTCGGCGTCCTCCTCGGCGGGCGGCGAGCACAGCGAGGACCTGAAGCTGCCCGCGGGGTGGAAGCACGCGGTCGGCACCACCGACTTCCAGGGAATTCACGCGGAGACCAAACTCCCGACCACGGTGACGGACGCAACCGGAGCCAGCGTGACGGTCACGGACGATTCCAAGATCATTTCCGCCGGTGACGGCATCTCCTCGACCCTCGAGGCGCTGGGCCTGAAGGACAAGATCTACGCCGCGTCGAAGGACAGCACCTCCCCGGCCGGCAAGGACGCCCCCGAACACTTCGAATACACCAAGCAAACCGGGACCGAGGGCCTTCTCGCCCTGGACGGAACGCTGTTCATTGGGGATAACACCAAGAGGCACGGTTCGGTGGCACAGCAGTTCCGCGACGCGGGAACGCCGGCCGTGGTCGTGGACGACCAGGCGACGCAGAGCGAAAAGCTTCAGGCCGTGGCGGATTACGTCGGAGCCCACGACGCCGGAGTGAAGCTCGTCGACTCCGTGGAAAAAGACATGGCCAAGGCCAAGGACACCGTGAAGGACCACGGCCTGCAGGGCCATAGCGTCATTCAGATCACCGCGACGGGAGCGGGCGGGGCCAATTCCGTCGCCGGAACCGGAACCCCCGGAACGGAAATGATCGAGAGCCTCGGCATGACATCGGTGGGTGCCGAGAGCGGGCTTCGCGGTCTGTCGAGGGAATTCAGCAACGAAGGAATCCTGGCCTCGGATCCGGACGTCATCGTCATGGCCGAGTCCGACTACCAGAAGTGGGGCGGAGAAGACGGCGTGTGGGAGGCCTTCCCGACGTTGAAGGAGACCAAGGCCGGAAAGGCGGGAAAGATCATCGTCATGCCCGACGCCCAGATCCGGTACTCGAGCCCGGAGATCGGCGCCGGCGCGCAGGCCCTGGCCCGGGCGATCTCGGAGAACTGATCGCAGATGAGTTCCGTCCGTTCCTCCGCCGTCGCCGAGGAAGTCCGCCGCCTTCCCCTGCCCGTCACCCTGATCGTGGGGTTGGTGGTCTTGGCGGGGCTCGTGGTGGTCGCGATATCCGTCGGGCCCCTCCGGGTTCCGCTGGGGGAGGTGTGGCACATCCTGATGTCGCCGCCGATCCTCGGCGGGGACGACTCCATCAGCCAGCGGGACGCCTCCGTCGTGTGGAAGCTGCGGGTTCCCCGGACCCTCTTGGCGGTCGTCGTCGGGGCCTCCCTCGCCGTCGCGGGGGCCTCTCTGCAGAGCCTCTTCAATAACCCGCTGGCGGATCCCGGAATCGTGGGGGTCACCAGCGGCGCCTCGGTGGGAGCGGTCGGGGCCATCGTGCTCGCCGGCGGATTCGCGACCCAGTGGGTCGTGCCGCTCGGGGCCTTCGTCGCGGGGCTCGGGGTGACCGGGCTGATTTACGTCCTGGCCCGACCGGGCCGGACCACCGGGACCGCGCGCATGTTGCTGGTCGGCATCGCGGTGGGGTCCGCCTGCCAGGCCCTCGTGGGGTTCTTCACCTATATCGCCGACGACTCCCAGCTTCAGACGCTGGTGTTCTGGCAGATGGGTTCGCTCGGGCGCGCGGATTGGCCGCAGCTGATCGGAGTCGCACCGATTTTCGTCGTCGGGATGCTCTTGGTGCTTCGGCTGTCCACGACGTTGGACGTCCTGACCCTTGGCGAGCGCCAAGCGCAGCATTTGGGCCTGAACGTCGCCGTCAGCCGGCTCCTCATCGTGGCCACCACGGCCCTGTTGACGGCGGCGGCGGTGGCCTTCGCCGGGTCCATCGGATTCGTGGGGTTGGTGGTTCCGCACATCATGCGTTTCGTGGTGGGCCCGGGGCACAAGGCGTTGCTTCCGGCCTCGGCCGTCGCGGGTGCGATCCTCGTGGTCGCGGCCGACGCGGCCGCGCGGACCATTAACCCGCCGACCGAGATTCCGATCGGGCTGTTCACCGCGGCGGTCGGAGCGCCGTTCTTCCTGTTCCTGATCCTGCGCGAGAAGAGGAGGATCGCATGATCCGGGTCGACTCGGTCAGCTACCGCATCGGGAAGAAGACCCTGGTGGATGGCGTCAGCTTCGAGATTTCGCCGGGGACCTTCACCGCGATCATCGGGCCCAATGGGGCCGGTAAATCCACGATGCTCGGGCTCCTGTCCGGGGATCACCAACCCAGCGACGGCACGGTCTTTCTGCGCGACCGTGCGGCGGGCCGTTGGCGGCCCCTCGAGTTGGCCCGGGAGCGGGCCGTCATGTTGCAGCAGCAGACCACGCACTTTTCCTTCAGCGTCCACGAGGCGGTCGAGATGGGCCGCTTACCCCACGACGTCGACCGCGAACGGGACCGCCGGGTGGTCGACGAGGCCCTCGAGGATTCCGGCCTCACTCCGCTCAGGAAGCGTGACGTCACGACGCTTTCCGGAGGCGAGGGGGCCCGCGTCGGGTACGCGAGGGCGACCGCCCAGGAAACCCCGATTCTGCTCCTGGACGAGCCGACGGCCGCCCTGGACCTTCACCACCAGGAAAAACTCCTGCGCTCGGCCAAGAAGCGGGCCGAGGACGGGGCCGCCGTGGTCGTCGTTCTTCACGACCTCAACCACGCCTCGCGCTACGCCGACCGGATCCTGATGTTCGACGGCGGCCGCCTGGTCGCCGACGGCCCGCCGGGGCACGTGCTGACCCCGGAGCGCATCGACGACGTGTACCACCAGCCCGTGTGCCGGCTGACGCACCCGCAGACCGGGGACCCGGTGCTGATACCGATGCACGACTGATCTCCCGCGAACCACGACGGATGAGGGGACGCTCCCGGGGCGCCCCCACGCTTGCTACGACGAAAGAAGCTCACCGATGATCACGAGTTCAGGGCACAACCGGAGCGACCTGGCCGATTTCCCTGGAATGCCCGAAGAATGGGCGGAAAAATACCGCCGCGCGGGCTACTGGATCGACGAGACGATTCAGGAATTCCTCCTGGACCGTCTTCGGCGACATGCCGACCGCACGGCGGTGGTGGGCCTGAGCGCCCGCGAGATCGACGCTGGGCACGCCCGGACCGTCCGATGGACCTACGGCCGGTTGGAGACCGAGGCGAGGTCCGCGGCCGCGATGCTCGAGGCGGAGGGCGTCCGGGCGGGGCACAGGGTTCTGCTCCAGCTGCCGAATACCGTGGAATATATGGCCTACATGGTGGGCACTTTTCTGCTCGGTGCCCTCCCGGTCTTCGCTCTGCCCAAGCATCGAGCCCGGGACCTGGGCCACTTCGCGCGGAGAACCGACGCCGCGGCGCACGTCGTGTGCCAGGGCGCCGAGGGCGGCGATTACCTCGCGGCATACCGGCGGTACGCCGCGGAGATGACGGCGGAGGGCCTGGAACCGCCCGTGTTGATCGACGCGAGCGGCCGGATCGAGGCATCGTTGCCCGGCGTCGTCGTGGCCCCGGACACGGTGAAGCCCCTGGTCACGTTGCCGGCGCCGCTCCGCAACAGGGGAGCCGAACGCCTCAGCGAAAACGTCGCCTTCCTGCAACTGTCCGGGGGAACCACCGGGTTGTCGAAATTGATTCCTCGGACGCACGCCGACTACCTGTATTCGGTCCGCGAATCGACCAGGATCTGCGGGCTGGACGAGCGAAGCGTGATGCTGGCCGTGCTCCCGGCCGCCCACAACTTCACGATGAGCTCGCCCGGAATCCTCGGAGTGGTCGATGCCGGGGCCACGCTCGTCCTCGCGGCGGATGCCAGCCCGCAGACCTCCTTCCGGCTGATCGAGGCCGAGGGCGTGACCGTGACGTCCCTCGTCCCGCCGCTTCTCCAGGCCTGGATCCTCTCGGCCGAACGCCGTCGCCCGAACCTCGGGACCTTGGAGAAAATCCAGGTGGGTGGCGCAAAACTCGCCCCCAGCATCGCCGCCAGGGTGAACCGGGTGCTCGGGGCACGGCTCCAGCAGGTTTTCGGGATGGCCGAGGGGCTGGTCAACTACACGCGGGACGACGACGCCGAGGATCTCGTGATCCATACCCAGGGCCGTCCGATCAGCCCCGACGACGAAATCATGATCCTGGACGACCAGGACACGCCGGTGCCCGACGGGGTCGCGGGGCACCTGGTGACCCGCGGTCCCTATACGATCCGGGGATATTACCTGGAGGAGCACGCCAACCGCCTCGATTTCACCGACGACGGTTTCTACCGGACGGGCGATATCGTCCGGAGGCACCCCTCCGGCCACCTCGAGGTCACGGGCCGGGCGAAGGACCAGATCAACCGGGCGGGCGAGAAAATCGCGGTGGACGAGATCGAGAACCTGGCGCTCACGGCCGAGGGCGTCGCCGACGCCGTGGTGGTCGGCATCCCGGATGACGCCGTGGGGGAGAGGGTCGGTCTCGTCGTTCTTCCCCACTCCGGCCACTCGTTCGGGCCGGATCCCCGGGCGCATTTCCGCGAATTCTTCCGACGGCGCGGGGTCTCGGAATTCAAGATTCCCGAGCGGGTCGAGGTCCGAGACAGCCTGCCGACCACGAGTGTCGGAAAGATCTCTCGACGTCACCTGCGCGCCGCACTTGCCCGGGAGATGACGGCGGCCCGCGCCTGATGCCCGGAAGATTTCGAGAATAATCCAAGGAGAACTCATGATTGACGACACGACTCTCAAAAACATCCTCGCCCCTCACCTGGGGGAAGACGGCGCGCTGGAGGCCGCCTTCGCCGATCCGGACGCCGACCTCGTCGAGCTCGGCCTGGATTCCCTGTCGTCCTTCGCCCTGATCGACGACCTTCAGGAGCACGGGGTCACGGTGGAATTCACCGAACTGATCTCGACGCCGACCCTGAATTTTCTGCGCGAGGCTTCCGAACGCGCATGACGGCCTCGCACCACGAATTCTCCGCCTGGTGCCCGCTGACCGCCGCGGCCCGGGAAATAGCCCTGGCTCATCACCTCGATCCGGACAACCCGTGCTTCAACACCGCCGAGTGCGTCGAGCTGGACGGACACGTCGACGTCGAGGCTCTGCGGGATGCCCTGCGCCTCGCGTACACGGAGCATCCCACGTTGAGGGCCGAGGTTGCCCGGGGCGGAGCCGGATTTTCCTGGCGGTCCGTGGAGCCTTCGAGGTTCCTCGACCGTATCGAGATTCTGCCCCGGGTCCGGATCGAGGCGAGCCCGGAGGCCGCACGGAAGGCCGTGCTCGGGTGGTGCTCTGAAGCCGCCGCCCGTCCGCTGGATCCGGCAACCGGCAGAACGGTCGCCTCGGCGTTGCTCGACTGCGGCGGACGCCTCTGGCTCTACCACTGCGTGCATCACCTGGTCGCGGACGGATTCGCGGTCTTTGAATTCCTCCGGAGGGTGGGCCAACTCTACGGGCGCCTGGCCTCGGGCCTCCGGATCGTCCCCGAGATCCGGCCGGGTCTGGACGAGCTCGCGGAACAGGATCGGAGGGACGCCCCTCAAGCTGCCGCCGATGTGGCCGCCTGGACGGACCGGCTCACCGCCGAGGGAACGGAGGAAGACTACTCCCTGGCCCAACGATCGGCCCCGCCCTCGCCCGCCGCCCACCGGACCGACCTGGTGATCGACGCCGACCTTCAGAGGCTCTTGGCCGAGGCCGGGAGGTCAAGCGGTGACCGGTGGCCGACCGTCGTGATCGCCGCGGCGGGCTCGTATCTCGCCCGAGCCCTCGGCAGGCAATCGGCGAGGTTCGGGGTTCCCCAGATGAATCGGGCTCTTCCCGGAGGCCAGCGCGTCACGGCGAGGGCTGCCTGCACGGCCGTCACCGTCTTGCCCGTGCGGGTCGCGGCGGCCGGCCCGGCGGCCGAGCAACTCGCGGAGGTCAGGCGGCAGCTGGCCTTCAGCAGGAGGCACGGGCTGGCCCGCCACGAAGATCTGGAGCGCTGGTGCTCGACGGCCCACGGCCGGCTGTTCGGGGCCCAGATTAACGTGATTCCTTTCGACGCGGTCGTGCACTTCGGGCAGATCGCGGCGCCCATCCACAACGTCACGGCCGGACCCGTCCCGGACCTGACCGTCTGCGTCAGGGGCCTGCCCGGCAAGGGCCACCACCTGAGCCTGGAGGTCACCGGAAATCCGGCGCTCTACACGCGAGACGACGTCTCGCGTCATGCGTGCCGACTGCGTCGTTGGCTCGGCCAGTGGGCCCGGGTGGCCGCCGGGGACGGGGACACCACGAGACTCGATCAGGCGTTGCCGGAAGAGCTCGAAACGCTCCGAGCTTTCAACCGGACCCGACGGCACCATCGGCCACGCACCCTGTTCTCCCGATTCGAGGAGCAGAGCCAACGGACCCCGCACCGGACCGCGGTGATCGAAGGCCCGGCCTACGCGGCGGGTTCGGGCTTCGGCGGTCGCCGGATCACCTACGCGGAGCTGCGCGAGACGGCCCGGGCGGTGGCCGCGAACCTGGAAGCGGCGGGCGTTCGTCCCGGGCAAACGGTCGCCCTGAGAACCGATCGAGGCCTAGAGCAGTTCGGGCTTCTCTACGGCCTGATGTACGCGGGCGCGGTGTACCTGCCGATCGATCCCTCCCTGCCCGCCCGCCGCGTCGCGGACATGCTCGAGGACGCCGACGGCGCCTTCCTGATCGAGGGGCCGGGCCTGCCTCGGCTGAGGTTTCCCGCGGGCACGGCGAACAGCCTCGTGCGACTGGCCGGGGAGCAGCTCTTGCGGGGATTCGAGGGCGCCTCGGCGCTCGCCGCGGGGCACCGATCGGCCCCCGCCGGGCACACGGTCGAGCCGAGGGATCGCGCGTATATTCAGTTCACCTCTGGCTCGACGGGTCGTCCCAAGGCGGTGCCGATCACTCACGAGGCATTGGACCATCGCTTGCGGTGGCAGCAGCACCTGATGCCCCTGGGCCCGTCGGATCGGGTCGTTCACAAGACCGCGATCTCTTTCGACGTGCACGTGTGGGAGCTTTACTGGCCGCTCCAAGAAGGCGCGGCGGTCGTGATCGCGGCCCCCGAGGGGCATAAAGACCCGGAGTACCTGGCACGGCTCATGACCCAGGCCGGGGCAACATGCCTCCACTTCGTCCCGACCATGCTGTCGGCCTTCCTCGCCTCGCCGGCGGCGCGCCGTATCCTGTCCGCCCACACCCACCGCCCCACGTACGTGGTGTGCAGCGGCGAGGCCCTGACCCGGGATCACGTGCGGGGCGCACGGGAGCTCCTCGGCACGTTTCCGCTGAACCTCTACGGACCCACCGAGGCCACGATCGACGTGACCTCGTGGGATACGTCCGCCGACCCCGAGGCCGCGGTCGTGCCGATCGGGCGGCCGGCATGGAACACCCGCTGCCACGTCGTGGACCGCGCGGGCCATCTCTGCCCACCCGGGATCCCCGGGGAGCTGTGCCTGTCCGGGACCCAGATCATGGAGGGATACCTCAACCGGCCGGACGCCGACGCCGCGGCCTTCGAGATGCTCCGATACGGAACGGGGGAGACCGCCACGAAGGTCTACTGCACCGGGGACCTCGCCGTCTGGAGACAAGACGGAGTGCTCGAGTATCGCGGCCGCCTCGATCACCAGGTCAAGATCCGGGGCCAAAGGCTGGAACTCGGAGAGGTCGAGTCCGTCCTGGCCGACGCCCCCGGGGTTGGGGCCGCGGCGGTCCTGGTTCACGGCTCCGGCGGGCAGCAGATTCTCGTGGCTTATCTGCAGGGAGACGGTCGAGACCCGGAGGTTCTCCTTGACGGCGCCCGGCGTCACGCCGAGGCGAGGCTGCCGACCTACATGATTCCGAGCCTCTGGGACGCCGTCGAGGACATGCCCGTCACGACCAACGGGAAGACCGATCGGAGGGCGCTCGCGTCGAGGCCGGTGGCGCCGTCGGAGTCCGGCGGAGGCCCGGAAAGCCTCCTGGAAGAGCGGATGTGCGCGCTGTTTGCGGAGGTGCTCGGGCTGCGGTCCGTCGGGCGGGACACGGATTTTTTCTCGGCCGGAGGCGCGTCCCTCTCGGCGCTCGAGCTGTGCGCTCGCATCGAAGAGCACCTGGGCGAGGAATGTTCCCTCGCGCAGGTCTTCGCGCACCCCACCCCGCGGGCACTGACCGGCGCCCTCGGGGGTGCGGCCTCCGACGGGTTCGACAGCCGCCTGCTCTTGCGCCGCGGCACGGACCCGACGGCGCGGCCCATCGTCTTTCTGCCGCCGGCGGGCGGGTTGGGCTGGTGTTACGCCGCGTTGTTGCGTGAGCTTGAGCCCCGTAGAACGATCTGGGCCCTTCAGGACCGGAGGTTCTCCGAGCCCGAGGCGAGGTGGCCGACCGATATCGGGGCGCTCGCGGAGGAGTACCTCGACTCTCTGGCCTCGATCGCTCCCTCGGGGTGCGTTCTCGCGGGCTGGTCCGTGGGTGGAATAGCCGCCGCGGAGGTCGCCTCGAGGGCCGCCGGCCGAGGCATCCCGCTCGAGCGCGTCGTGCTCTTGGACGCCTACCCGCCGGCCTATTGGCGAACACGTGCCGAACCCGGCGATGCGGACCTCTGGATCGGGCTGATGCGCATGGGCGGAGTGGACCCTGTCATCCCGCCGACCAACCTCGAGGAAACCGTCGAGGCCCTCAGGGAACACGGCTCGGCCTTGGCGGCCTTGGACGATGAGGCCCTGCGAACCTGCATCGGCTCCGTGCGTCGGGCGATCGCGTACACGCGGGGGCGCGATACGACCCCGACGGACACGTCCGTGATCCTCTATGCGGCGAGGGCGAGCCTCGAGGACGGCGCGGACCCTGGCTCGTGGGGAGCCTTCGTGGGGGCCGTCGACCTTCGGGTCGTGCCGGGGGACCACGCCGCGATGTTCGCCGGGGACAACCGGCGACTCGTCGCGGAGGCGCTCAACGGCGATCCTCCGGCCTCCGGGACCCTCCCCGGGTGAGGCCGAGGGCCGTGACCAAGGAGTGGATGGCCTCGTCCGCGGCGTCCTGCTGGTAGCCCCTCGTGCACACCGCGAGAAAACGGCAATCGGGGGATTCGGGGTCGCCGATGTACGCGACGTCGTGCCGGTACCCGGGGACCTCGCCCGATTTCGACCCCCAGCGCCGACCACCGGGCAGGGCCTCGCCGATCGGTGCCATGCGTTGTTGCTCCAAGATGGAGCGGAAGAATCCGACCATTTCCGGAGGCAAGGGTGCGCGGTCCCCGACGCGGCCGCTCGTCGTCGCTCGCAGGAGGCTCACCAGGTCCGCGGGGCTCGTCTCGTTGGTCAGGCCCCGGGCCGAGGCGGACTCGTCACCGATCAACCGTTCGACCCGGGTGTCGACCAGGCTGGCATCGGCCACGATCTCGGCGATGGCGTCCAGGCCGACGGCGCGCATCATGATGTTCGTCGCCTCGTTGGAGGATCGGGAGATCATCCCGAGCAGCAGGTCGGTCAGGGCCACTCGTGCGCCCGGGGGCGGGAACTCGGCGTCCAGATGGTCGCCGGTCAGCGTGAATTCGGCCCCGTCGGATCCGCGGAAGGTGCGCGTGGCCGGGAACTCGCGATCGAGGGCCATCTCGCCCTCGTGGACCGCGTACCCCACGGCCAGAAGCACGGCGAGTTTGATGGTCGACGCCGCGTAGAACCGCGACCGAGCCCCTCGGTGGGCGAGGGCGGCGCCCCGCGAATCCGCGAGCACAAAGGCTATTTCGGGCGTGGTCAGGGGGTAGTTCGCCATGCCCCGAAATTAGCAGGGATTGTCTGCGCCGGTCACGGCACACCTGCGGTCAGCCCTGCGCGGGGGCCCCGGGGGACGGCGTGGGGCTTGCCTGAACCGCCGGGGCGTCCGGGGTAAGCCTCGCCAAGGTGTCCTTGGCCCGTTGCACGGCGTCGGCCACCGTGCTCGCGTATAGGTCCTGGCCGGCCGGTTCGGGATGGACCCCGTCGGAGACCAAGAGTTCCGGCCGGCCGTCCGAGGCCTTGGCCCAGTCCGCGACCACGAGCTTGTCGTTCTTGGCGGCGGCCTCGCGGATGGCGCGATTGGATTGATCGACCCACCCCAGGTTCGCCGGGGCCTGCCCCGTGACGAGGACCACCTCCCGGACCTGGCCCGACTCGGCGATGTGAGAGAGCTGATCGATGTCGCCCTGGGTCATCTCGGCGTTCGTGGACAGCGAGATCACGACGATCCGCCCGAGGGTTCCCCGGTCGAGCCGCTCGCGGGCGAGGTCGATACCCGCGCCGACGTTGCGGCTCACCGCCGCGTCGATATCGATCCCGGGCATCTGGTCTTGGAGCGACGTCGCGGCCGCGAGGGTCACCGAGTCGCCGATCATCGTGACGTCTTGCCCTCCGGGCTTCGGGTGGTACGGCTCGGGCGCGGTTTCGGAAGGTGAAGCGGACGGCGACGGCGTGGGCGACGGCCCGGAGCTGAGCGCGGCCTTCCCCTCGGCGACCACGGACTCGGCCTGGGTCATCTGCGGGGCATGGACGCACGCGACGACCGTCCCGGCGACGGACAGGATTCCCACGGTCGAGAAGCCGACGGCCACCCATCGGGCTCGGCCAGGCCGGGCGAGGGCTCGCGCCAGCGCGGCGGTCGCGCCGAGGAATCCGAGGCGACGAACCGGCTGCTCGAGCCAACGGTAGGACAGCGCGGCGATGATGACGGTCAGGAACAGCACCAGGCCGTTTCGGAGCTGCTCGGGGAAACCGGGCATCGAGTAGTGGGCCAGCGCCATGAGCGGCCAGTGCCACAGGTAGATGCCGTAGGACCGCGCCCCGATCCAGGTCAGGGGCCTCCACGACAGGAGCGCGCGGAGCCCTTCGGCCCCCGTGCCGCGAACATCGGGCAGGAGGCACTGGATCGCGCCCGCCCCAAGGATCGAGGCGGCCAGGAGGCCCCACGGCGCCAGAACCTTGGGGTTCTCTTCCGAGAGCACGGAGGCCAGCACGGGGAGAAGGACCAGGCTCGCCCAGCCGATGAGGATGCGCAGGACATTGCGGCCGGGGGAGTAATGCTCCTCGACCTTCCACACGCGCACCCCCGGGCGGGGCGGGTACATGCTCCAGGGAATGGACAGGGCCAACACGGCGCCGATCATCAGGCCGAAGGCGTGGGTGTCGAGGCCGTAATATCCGCGGGTCGTGTCGTTGTCGATCACGTTCCACACGATCATCGCCGCGACGGAGCCGACCCCCAGAAGGGCGGGCACCAGACGCCGCCGGAGCCAGGTGGTCAGGAACATGCACGAGACCACGAGGATGACGGGCCAGGCCAGGTAGAACTGCTCCTCGAGGGCGAGGGACCAGAAATTGGTGTAGAGCTCCGGGCTGGTTTGGGCGAAATAGTCGTTGCCCGCGGCGATGTTGGTCCAGTTGGACGTATAGGTCACGGCCCCCAGTACCTGCCGCGGCATTTCTACGAGGACGTCGCCACCGATGAGCAGCGCGAGGCTCGTGCACACGACGACGCACAGCACCATGGCCGGAACGAGGCGGCGGAGGCGTCGCATCCAGAACTGCGGCAGCCTCATGCGTTCCGTAAAGGCCGCCTCCTTGAGCAGCAGGGCGGTGATCAGATATCCGGAGATGACGAAGAACAGGTCGACGCCGATCAGACCTCCGGGAAGGGCCCGGGGCCAGAGGTGATAGACGATGACGGCGACGACGGCCACCGCGCGCAGGCCGTCGAGTCCGCGGAGGATGAATTTCCTCTCGGCGGCCTCGGGCGGCACGGACGAGGCGAAGGGAGTGGGGGAAGACATGTGGCCTTGGGGGTCCTGGGGAAGCGATGCGTGTGGTTCATGGTCTTCCGGCGGGGAAGGCGCATGGACTTCATGATATCCACCGCGCGAAACATCGGGGGGCCCTCCGCCGGTGGTGAGGCCTATCCCTCCACTCATTCAGCCCCTAGTCGTCGCGGGGTCCCTCGCGACGGCGATAGAGTGGGGCGCATGACTGACGTGATCAAGGTGGCCGTCCTCGGCGCCGCGGGCCGCATGGGTTCGCAGGCTGTCGACGCGGTGAGAACAGCAGAAGACATGGAATTGGTGGCCGCGCTCGGATCGAAGGATTCGATCGAGACCCTCGCGGATTCGGGGGCGGAGGTCGTCGTCGACCTGACCGTTCCGGATGTCACCGAGGCGCACGTCCACTACGCCGTCGAGCACGGCATGCACGCCGTGGTCGGCACGACCGGGTGGGACGAGGACAAGCTGGACCGGCTCACGGCATTGCTTCAGAAGCACCCGGAGACCGGCGTGCTCATCGCCCCGAACTTCGCGATCGGTGCCGTGCTGGCCGGAAAATTCGCCGCGACCGCGAGCAAGTACTTCGAATCGGTCGAGGTCATCGAGCTTCATCACCCGAATAAACTCGACGCGCCGTCGGGCACGGCCAAGCACACCGCCCGCGGGATCTCGCAGGCACGCCGCGAGGCCGGGGTGGGTCCCAGCCCGGATGCGACCCAGAGCGATCCCGAGGGCGCTCGCGGGGCCGTGATCGACGATGTTCACGTCCACGCCGTCCGGCTGCGCGGGCTCGTGGCCCACGAGGAAATCGTTCTGGGCGACGTCGGGCAGCAGCTCACCATTCGGCACGATTCATTTGACCGGATTTCGTTCATGCCCGGTGTCCTCTTGGGCGTCCGCACCGTGGGCGAGCGTCCCGGCCTGACCCACGGCCTCGACGGCTACCTGAACCTGGACTGAGTGGTGCGCGGACTCAAAATATTTACCGCGGTCGTCGCGGTCTTGGCCGCGATCAGCGTCTGGTTGTTGCCCCTTCCGAGCGGGACGCGGCTGTTCATCCTCGTGATCCTGGTCTTTAGCGCAGCGTTCGTGTTCGTGGATTCCACGCACAAGGGCAAGACTTTTGCCGCGGTCACCGTGGCCCTGCTGGCCCTGTACCTGGTGCTGACCCTTCAGCGGGGGATTCTGCTCGTCGCGGCCGGTAACGTCGCGGGCATCCTGTTAGGTGCGGCCCTCATCGTCCTGCCGCTCATCGGGGCCTGGGCCCTGATCCGGGAGGTTCTCTTCGGAATTCGCGTGCAACAATTGGCAACAATTCTGGCCAAAGAGGGCGGCCTGCCGGAGGACAACCTGCCGCGCACGGCCGCGGGAGGCATCGACCGGGCGGCCGCGGACGAGCAATTTCCTCAATTTCAACGCGAGGTTGAAGAGAATCCGGGGGATTGGCGCTCGTGGTTCAGGCTCTCCTGCGCGTACGACGCCGCGGGGGACCGCAAACGGGCGCGTCGATCGATGCGCGACGCCGTAGCACTGAACCGGGGACGCTCCGTGGGTGCGTTGTACCAGGGCGAAGAGGGCTGATTGTGCTGTAGCCTGGGGGATATGTCTGAGTCTTCGCGCGAGAACACCCCCACTGCACAGCCCTTGTTCGGTCGCTTGCTGACCGCCATGGTCACACCCTTCACGGAGGATGGCAGCGTCGACGAGGAGGCGACGGCCAAGCTGGCCGTCGAGCTCGTCGACCGAGGCAACGACGGCCTGGTCGTCTGCGGGACCACGGGCGAGTACTCGACCATGACGGACGAGGAGAACGCGAACGTTTTCCGCATCGTCAAGGAAGCGGTGGGTGAGCGAGCCTCGATCATCGCGGGAGTCGGTTCTAACGACACCGCGCACACCTTGCACGTCGCCTCCCTCGCGGAGGCGGTCGGCGTTGACGGACTCCTGGTCGTGACCCCGTATTACAATAAACCGACGCAGGCGGGTCTGCTGGCCCACTTCCGGACGGTGGCCGACGCGGTCAAGACTCCCATCATGCTCTACGACATTCCGGGTCGCGCCGGAATCGCGATCGCACCGGACACGATGGTTGCTCTGGCCGAGCATCCCAACATCGTGGCGGTCAAGGACGCCAAGGCGGATTTCGCCGCGGCGACCGAGGTCATGGCCCGGACCGACCTGCAGTTTTACTCGGGTGACGACGGCCTGACCTTGCCGTGGATGTCGATCGGCGCCCAGGGCCTGATCGGCGTCACGACCCACGTCGTGCCGGAGCAGTTCCGGAACCTCGTCGACGCCGTCGTTGCCGGCGATCTCGACACCGCGCGGGAGATTCATCGCGCGATTCATCCCGTCGTCACCGCGACCATGACCCGCGTTCCGGGCGCCGTGGCGGCAAAGACAATTCTTCAATGGCAGGGCCGGTTGGCATCCCGACGGGTGCGTCTGCCCCACGTTGTCCCCACCGAGGCAGAGACCGCTCAGATGCGATCCGACCTTGAGGGCACCGTGGCAGCCTCAAGCATTAGATAAACACGGTCGTCGCGTCACCGCGCGACCGTAACCATCAGAAAGGGGTCACGTGACCCAGATTCCTACAGATTTGCCCAAGCCTCCGAGGCTCCAGAAAGACACCCTGCGTGTCGTGCCGCTCGGCGGTCTGGGAGAAGTCGGCCGCAATATGACGGTCTACGAGATCAACGGCAAGCTCTTGATCGTCGACTGCGGTGTGCTCTTCCCGGAGGAAACCCAGCCCGGCGTGGACCTGATCCTGCCGGACCTCAACCACATCTTAAACCGTCTCGACGACGTCCTCGCGATCGTGCTGACCCACGGCCACGAGGACCACATCGGCGCCGTTCCGTATCTCCTCAAGCGCCGGCCGGATATTCCCCTCATCGGTTCGCAGCTGACCCTCGCCCTCGTGGAGGCAAAACTCCAGGAGCACCGGATCCGCTCGACCTCGATGGCTGTCGCGGAAGGCGACGTCGAGGATCTCGCCCCGTTCGAGTGCGAGTTCATTGCCGTGAATCACTCGATTCCGGATGCCCTCGCGGTCTTCATTCGCACGCCCGCCGGCAACGTGTTGCATACGGGCGACTTCAAAATGGATCAGTTGCCGCTCGACGGACGCATTACGGATCTGCGGCACTTCTCGCGCGTCGGGGAGGAAGGCGTGGACCTGTTCCTCCCGGACTCCACCAACGCGGAGGTCCCGGGATTCACACCCACCGAGAAAAACATCGGGCCGGTGCTCTCGGACGTTTTCCGTGACGCACCCAAGCGGATCATCGTGGCTTCCTTCTCCTCGCACGTTCACCGCGTGCAGCAGGTCATTGACGCCGCCGTGGAACGTGGCCGCAAGGTCGCTCTCATCGGGCGCTCCATGGTGCGCAACATGTCCATCGCGGAGAAGCTCGGTTACCTCCAGGTCCCGGAGAACGTGCTCATCGACATGAAGCACCTCGACGACTACCGGGACGACGAGGTCGTGCTCATGTGCACGGGCTCTCAGGGCGAGCCGATGGCTGCCCTGTCCCGTATGGCCAGCGGCGATCACCGGGTGCAGATCCAGGAAGACGACACGATCGTGCTCGCCTCCTCGTTGATCCCGGGCAACGAAAACAGCGTGTTCCGCATCATCAACGGTTTGCTGAAGCTCGGCGCCAACGTGATCCACAAGGGCAATGCCAAGGTGCACGTCTCGGGCCACGCCGCCGCGGGGGAGTTGCTCTACTGCTACAACATCCTCGAGCCCGGATACGTCATGCCGGTGCACGGTGAGGTTCGACACCTGATCGCCAACGGCAAGCTGGCGATGGAGACCGGCGTGCCGGAGGAGAACGTGCTCCTCGGCGAGTCGGGTGTGGTCGTGGACATGAAGAACGGCCAGGCCAAGATCGTCGGAGCCGTGGACTGCGGTTACGTGTACGTCGACGGTAAGTCCGTGGGCGAAATCACCGACCAGGACCTCAAGGATCGCCGGACCCTCGGCGAAGAAGGCTTCGTCTCGATCGTGATCGTCGTCGATCGCGCGACCAAGCGCGTCGTGGCGGGACCGGATGTCCACGCCCGCGGCGTGGCGGAGGACGACTCCGTCTTCAAGCCGATGATCCCCAAGATCACCGAGGCCCTGGAAGAGGCCCTGCAGGAGAAGAACTCCAAGCGGGTCAGCAATCACCAGATGCAGCAGATCGTGCGTCGGACCATCGGCCAGTGGATCGGTCGTAAGCTGCGCCGCAAGCCGATGATCATCCCGGTCGTCGTGGAGGCCGGCAAGAACAAGTAAAAAACGGTTCATCCCCAGGCGCAGTCGGCGCTGGGGTTCTGGGGGCGGTATCCACCTCGGCGTGCGGTTTTGACCGCACGTGAGTGTGGGTTCCGCCCTCATCGTTTACCCTGGAACATATGGCGACTCGAACTTCCCCCACCCCGAAAAAGGGCGCCTCGCAGTCGCGACGTTCGTCGGGCGGCACCACCAAGGCCGCCAATCGATCCTCGCGTGCGAGCACCAACGCACCCGACCAGCCCAATTGGATCATCCGGGCCATCGTCGGTGCGTGGGTCGGTTGCGCCCATGTGGTCGGCGGTGCCACGCGCCGCATCGGAACCCTCCGGACCTCACTGGACCCTGAAGAGCGTCGCGACGGCGGCGCGCTGCTGATGTTGCTCCTCGCGCTCATCACGGCCGCGGTCGAATGGTGGTCGCTGGCCTCGGTAGGCGTTCAGGCGGTGTCGTGGCCGGCAACGGCCTGGCACGCCGTGGTCGCCGGAACCTTTGGGCACATGGCTCTCGTCGCACCGGTATTGCTGGGCGGGTTCGCGATCCGCGCCTTCCGGCATCCCACCGAGATGGGCGCAAACAACCGTATCGCCGTGGGCCTGTTGCTCATGGTCATCTGCGGCTCGGCGCTCTTCGACATCGCGGCCGGTTCGCCCAGTATCGATGGTGGGCTCGACGGCGTTCGACGTGGCGGCGGGATCGTGGGTCTCCTGGCGGGGGCCACGGCCGGCAAGCTCATCACGGTGCCCGGCGTGGTGGTCGTGCACATCCTCCTTCTGCTGATCTCGATCCTCATCGTGACCGCGACCCCGATTCGCCAGATCGGTCCCAAGATCAAGGGGGCCTTCGGCCGCCTGATGGGGGAGAAGCCCGCATCATCGCAGACCGACGTCACGGCCGCGGATCACGACCGTAGCTATCTCGACGAACGCCATCATCCCGAGCCACAGCCCAAGGCCAAGAAATCCCTGTTCGGTCGGCGCCGGAAGGGCGCGCCGGAGGATGACCAGCTGGATCTTTACGACGGAGACGAGGCCTTCGCCCGTGCCGTCGTCGACGAAGATGGCAGCCGCCCCGATCCCCACGGCGGCCGGATCGACGGGGCCACCACGGAACTCTTCGATCATTCGTCGGGCAAGGCGCCGTCGCGCAAGGCACAACGCAAGAAGTCCGAGCTGTTTGACCTCGGAAAATTCAATCGTGCCCGTGCCGTCAGGGGAGAGCCCGTCCAGGAGCCTGCCCCGTCCGAAGAGCAGATGGACCAGACTCGCTTGTTGGATTCCCCGACGGCCGACGCGACGGAGGTCCTGCCGACCTCAGAGGACACGCCCCGCAAGGGCCGGCCGGCCGAGACGAAAAATCTGTCGACGCCCGATTCGGGCGCCAGTGGGAAGCTGCACGCACCGTCCGAGGGAGTCTCTCCGATCGTGGAGAAGGCCGACCCGGAAGAGGCCAAGACGCACGGGGTCTCCGCCATCGAGCCCACGGACGAGAACCTGCCGCACGCTCAACCGCAGACCGGCGCCGCCCGCGAGGCCGCGCTGTCCACGACCAATTACGCCCTCCCGATGCAGAAGATGCTGATCCAGGGGCCGCCCGCCAAGGAGCGCTCGGAGGTCAACGATTCCGTCGTCCGCGCCCTGACCAATGTCTTGGAACAGTTCAAGGTCGATGCGGAGGTCACCGGATTTTCGCGCGGCCCGACCGTGACCCGCTACGAGATCGAGCTCGGCTCGGGCACCAAGGTCGAACGCGTCACGGCGCTGTCCAAAAACATTTCTTACGCGGTGGCCAGTGCCGACGTGCGAATCCTCTCGCCGATTCCCGGCAAGTCCGCCATCGGCATCGAGATCCCCAATACGGATCGCGAAACCGTCGCGCTCGGTGACGTCCTGCGGTCCCAGAAGGCACACGCTTCGCCGCACCCCATGGTCATGGGCGTCGGCAAGGACGTCGAGGGTGGATACGTCGTGGCCAACCTCGCGAAGATGCCCCACATGCTCGTCGCGGGTGCCACGGGCGCCGGTAAGTCCTCCTTCGTCAACTCCATGATCACCTCGATCCTGATGAGGGCCACGCCCGACGAGGTCCGCCTGGTCATGGTCGACCCCAAACGCGTCGAGCTGACAGCGTATGAGGGCGTGCCGCACCTGATCACCCCGATCATCACGAACCCGAAGAAGGCCGCCGAGGCCCTCCAGTGGGTCGTCCGCGAGATGGACGCCCGCTACGACGACCTCTCGCATTTCGGGTTCAAGCACATCGACGACTTCAACAAAGCCGTGCGCGAGGGAAAGGTCCAGCCGGAACCCGGGTCGCAGCGGAAGATCAGGCCGTATCCGTACCTGTTGGTCATCGTGGATGAGCTTGCCGACCTCATGATGGTCGCGCCGCGCGACGTCGAGGACGCGATCGTCCGCATCACGCAGCTCGCCCGTGCCGCCGGCATCCACCTGGTTCTCGCGACGCAGCGGCCTTCCGTGGACGTCGTCACCGGCCTGATCAAGGCGAATGTTCCCTCCCGCATGGCCTTCGCTACCTCGTCCGTCACGGACTCCCGGGTCGTGCTTGACCAGGCCGGCGCCGAGAAGCTCATCGGCCAGGGCGATGCGCTGTTCCTGCCGATGGGCGCCTCGAAGCCGATGCGTGTGCAAGGTGCGTGGGTCACCGAATCCGAAATCCACGACATCGTCGAGCACGTCAAGACGCAGATGCCGGTCAGCTACCGCGCGGACGTGATTCAGGATCAGCCCAAGAAACAGATCGACGAAGACATCGGAGACGACCTCGACGTCCTGTTGCAGGCCGCCGAGCTGATCATCAATTCGCAGTTTGGTTCCACCTCGATGCTTCAGCGCAAGTTGCGCGTCGGCTTCGCCAAGGCCGGACGCCTGATGGACCTGCTCGAATCGCGGGAGATCGTGGGCCCGTCGGAGGGTTCCAAGGCGCGCGATGTCTTGGTTGCTCCCGACGACCTGCCGAACGCGTTGGCCCGGCTCCGAGGCGAAGAGCCGCCGGAACCGAGCGGCGGATCCGCGGGGTCGGATCCCGTGGAAGAATCCTTGAAGGACGTCGCGACCGAGTACCACGATCAGGCGGACGAGCCGAGCGGCGAAGACGCCTGGCAACTCACCGGTCGGTGAGCCGAGGCCACATCCCCTCCCCGGGGGACCAGCGATGAAAGAGATGGGTCATGAGTAATCCAGGCGCACCGGAGCAGGCCGCCAAGCCGTCCAACGTCAATCTGCCGAACGCCCTGACGACCCTGCGCATCATCATGGTGCCGTTCTTCGTCTGGTTCCTGCTGGCCGGTGGGCACCTCGGCGAGGTATCGATGCCCATGCGTTGGGCGGCCGTCGTCGTCTTTGGCGCGGCGATGTACACCGACAAGCTCGACGGGGATATCGCTCGGTCCAGGAACCTCATCACGGACTACGGCAAGATCGCCGATCCGATCGCGGATAAGCTGCTGACCGGTGCCGCGTTCGTCGTCTTGTCCATGCTGGGCGAGTTGTGGTGGTGGGTCACCATCGTCATCTTGGTGCGCGAGTGGGGCATCACCATCATGCGGTTCTTCGTGATCCGCTACGGCGTGATGGCGGCGTCCAAGGGCGGAAAGCTGAAGACCGTTCTGCAGACCATTGCCCTGATCCTCTTCATCCTCCCGATCGGCGTATTGGGCTGGTGGGCGGTGCTGCCGGGCTTCATCGTCATGGCCGCGGTCCTCGTCGTCACTGTCGTGACCGGCATCGACTACGTGGTCAAGGCGATTCAGCTGCGGCGTGATTACCTTGCGAAGAATGACGGGGACGGACGACGATGAGTCCTTCGGCCGTACCCGCGAACGAATCGGTGGCCTCCCTTGCCGCACGGATCGTCGCTTCGGCGACCGTGTCGGGTCAGACCATCGCGACCGCCGAATCCTTGACGGCCGGCTTGGTCGCGTCGGCGATATGCGAGGTGCCGGGGGCGTCCTCGGCTTTCCTCGGGGGCGTCGTCTCCTATGCCAACTCCGTCAAGGCGGAGGTCTTGGGCGTTCGCGCCGAGTTGCTGTCCGAACGGGGCTCCGTGGATCCCGAGGTTGCGCGAGCCATGGCCGCCGGTGCACGCCGGGCCTGCGGGACGGACTGGGCGGTCTCGACGACCGGGGTGGCCGGACCGGAGCCTCACGACGGTAAACCGGTGGGTCTCGTCTACGTCGGGTGCGCCGGACCCGGGGGATTCCGGACCAAGGAGCTTCGGCTGACCGGGGACCGTGCAGAGATCCGCGAACGCAGCGTTGTCGCCGCGCTCAGGGTCTTGCTCGATGCCATGTGCGCCGAAGGCTGACGAGGCTGTTTACCGTTTGCCCAGGGTATTCCCAGGCATCTTTCGCCCTCAGCGGGAATGAATTCACAGGTAACTTGGTTTGACTGAATGTGACGGTTCAAGAAAAAGCCGTCGGGAAGCCTAACAACACAGTGAAGACTGGATTAGGCTGAAGTACACCAGTGGCCCGAAACAACGTCAACGGCCACATCGAAAGGGAGACAGGCATAAAGATGACTAAGCAACCCGTGTCCGTGAACGGCGTCGTCCGTTGGAAGGACGTGGGACAGTCAGACACATACACGCCCGAATCACAGGAGCCCAAAGTGATCGTTCTTCGTCACGAAATCGGTGAGGTACTCCGCGATATCCGTCAGCGCCAGGGGCGAACCCTGCGCGAGGTGTCGCACAGCGCCCGCGTCTCGCTCGGATACCTGAGCGAGGTGGAACGGGGGCAAAAGGAAGCCTCTTCGGAACTTCTCGCCTCCATCTGCGCCGCCTTGGAAATCCCCATGTCCCAGATGTTGCGTGAGGTCTCGGACCGACTCGCGACGGCCGAGGGCCTGAGCATCCCCGATACCGTGCCCAACGAACTGTCGGAGGAATTCCGCCGGGAGTACGGCATGAACGCCACGGGTTCGAGCGACCTGCCGAACGTCCAGCGGCATCGCCCCATCGCCCGGTAGGCCGTAGCGCCCTCCGGCGAGCCACCGAGCCCACGAGGCGCGGGGTAAGAATCTCAAGCTCAACCATCCGCGCCTCCCAGCACTGAACGTGTCGGGAGGCGCGGATTTTTTGTGGCATCCTCGATCGGGGTCGGCCCACCGTGACCGGGGCACGATCGGGATGAATCAGGGGACGGACGAGGTATGAAATTATCCGAGTTTTGGCGAAGCATGGACGATGAGTTCGGCGCGGGCTACGCCCGCGTCGTGGCGTCGCAGACGGTTCTGGACCGGGTGGGGAATCGAACATCGGATGAGGCCTTGGACGCGGGGGTCCCGCCGCTCGAGGTCTGGCAAGCGGTATGCGCCCAACACGACCTGCCTCAGGATCGTTGGTTGGGTACGGATCCCGGCGAACCGAGGTGACCGGAGCGACGCGCCGAAAAAAGTATTCGAAACTATGTTCGACATCGGGTAGGCTGTTCCTAGAACGCGATGCACGGGTTATCCACAGATGGCCCCGAGCGCTTAACTTGTCAGTCCTGCCGACTAGCGTGAGGACTGAAACGCACGACATCAGGTCTCGCCTCCGGCGGGCCCCGGAAATGAGGTAACCATGGCTGCCAAATCGCGAAACACCCAGTCCGTTTCCCGCGCGACCGGATCGGATCGAGAGAAGGCGCTGGACACCGTTCTGGCGCAGATCGACAAGAACTACGGCAAGGGCTCGGTCATGCGTCTGGGCGACCGAGAGGCCGTCAAGACCGAGACCATCTCGACCGGGGCCCTGTCCCTGGACGTCGCGCTCGGCGTCGGCGGGCTGCCCAAGGGCCGCGTCGTCGAGATCTACGGGCCGGAGTCTTCCGGTAAGACCACCCTTGCGCTCCACGCCGTCGCAAGTTGCCAGAAGAACGGCGGCATCGCCGCCTTCATCGACGCGGAACACGCACTGGACCCGGTCTACGCAGAGAAGCTGGGGGTCGACACGGATAACCTCCTCGTCTCTCAGCCGGATACGGGTGAACAGGCCCTCGAGATCATGGACATGTTGGTCGGGTCCGGCTCGATCGACATCATCGTCGTCGACTCCGTCGCAGCCCTGACGCCGCGCGCCGAGATCGAAGGCGAAATGGGAGATTCCCACGTGGGCCTCCAGGCGCGTTTGATGTCCCAGGCACTCCGCAAGATCACCGGTCGGCTCTCGCAGACCAGTACCACCGCGATCTTCATCAACCAGCTCCGCGAGAAGATCGGCGTCTTCTTCGGTAGCCCGGAAACCACGACCGGCGGTAAGGCACTGAAGTTCTACGCCTCGGTGCGCATCGATATTCGACGCATCGAGACCCTGAAGGACGGCGCCAACCCGATCGGTTCGCGCACTAAGGCCAAGATCGTCAAGAATAAAATGGCCCCGCCTTTCAAGGTGGCCGAATTCGACATTCTCTATGGTGAGGGCATCTCCATTGAGGGCGGCATCATCGATATGGCCGTTGAGCACAATATCGTCAAGAAGTCCGGCGCGTGGTTCACCTATGAAGGGGACCAATTGGGGCAGGGCAAGGAAAATGCCCGCCGATTCCTGAAAGACAATCCCGAACTGGCCGAGGAGATTCAGCAGAAGACTCTCATCAAGTCGGGGATTCTCGAGACCGAGGAATCCGCCCCCGAAGACGAGGCACCCGTCGAGGCCGCGGAGACCGGCGAGCTCAGCGACGATCCGTTGGATGCGTTGCCCGAGAACTTCTAATGTCTTTCACCTCAGGACGCGGTGACGGCCGGAACCGCAATGGTTCCGGCCGTCGTCGTCAGGGTCGGAGCCTGGGTGCTCCATCCGGTAACTCGAGACACGTCGATGTCGGCCTGACTCCCGGAGACACCAACGCTTCGCGGGAGCCGGTGAAAGATCGTGGACGGCGCGCCGAACCTCGCGGTGGCACACCGGTGCCCTCGGACCGGTCCGCCTCGGTCGACAAGAACGAGCCGTCTCGACCGGAGTACGACCGGGCCAAAGAAATTGTCCTTCGACAGCTGACGGCCTCCGCTCGGAGCCGGCATGAGCTGGAAGAGAAATTGCGGGCCAAAGAAATTCCCGAGGAGACCATCGCCGAGATTCTCGACAAATACGAAGGCCTCGGCCTGGTCGACGATCAGCAGTTCGCGGAAATGTTCGTGCGCAGCCGTGCGATGAGCAGAAAGCTGGCCAAGCCCGCGTTGCGACGAGAATTGGCACATAAAGGCATCACCGGTGAGATGGCTGAAGAAGCCCTGTCGCAACGGTCGGATGACGACGAGCGATCGGACGCGGCGGACCTGGTCCGCAAAAAGTTGAAGCCGAGCGTTGATCTGACGGATCGCGCGGCGCGTGACAAGGAGCTGCGACGACTTGCCTCGATGCTTGCCCGCAGGGGATACGCGCCGGGTCTCGCCTTCGAGGTGGTCAGGAGCGAGCTGTCGAGCGTCTCCTCGGCCGGAACCGATCAGGATGGCGCGGGAGACGAAGAATTCATCGAAGCCTTCGACGAACTTCCGTAATGTACCGGTTTTAGCGGCCTGGACCGTCCAGTGCGGCTGCTAGAGCCTCCAGGCAATCGCGACCACGAATCTCGTCGACCGGGCTGACTCCCCATGTGTCCGCAAGGTGGTTGGCCATCTCGTCCCACTCGGAAGCCGGAAGCAGGGGCAGAAACCCCTCGCGGTCCAGGGCGGAGGGGAGGCACCCCCGCACCTCGGCCACCAAGAGGCCGGGGTCGCAGTATCCGGTGCCCTCCATATCGAGCTGGACGAAGCCGCGGTCGGGAAGATGAATGAAATTCGCCGGGTTCATGTCTCCGCACCACAGCACCGAATGGTCCGGTGTGATCAGTCGGCGGAGGTCCGCCTCGGCGATTCCGGAGCGGCGGAGAAGGCCCAACGACGGTAATGCGCCCGGGTGGCCTCGCCGCGCGGCTTCCGGATCGGCCTCCGCGAGGCGTCGCCGGAATGCTTGTGCCCTCGGGGAATCGGCCGGCAGACACAGCCGCGGCCACGCGGCGATCCACGAGCGAAACGTCTCCCGATGGGCCGTGACCGCGGCCCCGTGCCCCACGTCTTCGGCAAATATCAGCCGAGATTCGGCGTCGGCTCCCAGGAGGCGTGCGGTGCCGGGTAAGGCCTCGGCCCCGTGGAGGGCCCGGAGGAACCCGAAGCCGCTGGCATTCTTCGCGGCGTCGCGACGACGAAAATGCTTGGCCACAACTGTTTCCTGTGCCGTCCGAAAACGGACCACCACGGAGCGAAAAGTCTCCGACAGGATCTGGGCCGAGGCGACGTTGCTTCCCATGAGGCTCGCAGCGACATCCCAAGCGCGGGTCAGGGGCTGCCGGGCGCGCGGGGCGACCGCCTCGGCGAGGTCTTCGACGTGAAGGAATTCTCGGGGGTCACCGGGGAAGGAACTGGTGCTGCGGGCGGGAAAGGTCACATCAGAAGGGTACGCGGAATCAGGACTCCGACGAGTGGTGACGGAGGTCAACCTCGGGCCACGGGCCGTGGGGATTCTTGTACGCTGGAACGGTGACCGTCAACGCAACCGAAACACTCAGCCCGTCCCTGGACGTTCGTCAACCCATGCCGGGAATCGACGAGCGTACCGGAAAGCACCGTACCTACGAGGTCCGAACCTTTGGATGCCAGATGAACGTCCACGACTCGGAGCGAATCTCCGGTCTGTTGGAGTCTTCGGGCTACGTTCCTCATGTCGAGGGCACGCCGGACCTCGTCGTCTTCAACACGTGTGCCGTCAGAGAGAACGCGGATAACAAGCTGTACGGGAACCTGGGGCAATTGGCGCCGACCAAGCGCGCCCATGAGGGCATGCAGATTGCCGTGGGGGGTTGCCTGGCTCAGAAGGACCAAAACACGATCGTCGAGAAGGCGCCCTGGGTCGACGTCGTGTTCGGAACGCACAACATCGGTTCGTTGCCCACGCTCCTGGAGCGCTCACGCCACAACGACGAGGCCGCCACCGAGCTGCTCGAATCCTTGGAGGTCTTTCCCTCGACGCTTCCGACCAAGCGGGACTCCGTTTACTCGGGATGGGTCTCCATTTCGGTGGGATGCAATAACACCTGCACGTTCTGCATCGTTCCGTCATTGCGAGGCAAGGAGAAGGATCGCCGTCCCGGTGAGGTTCTCGCGGAGGTCCAGGCGCTGGTCGACGACGGCGCCATCGAAGTCACCCTGCTCGGTCAGAACGTGAATTCCTACGGCGTCGAATTCGGCGACAGGCAGGCCTTTTCCAAACTGTTGCGCGCGTGCGGAGAGATCGAAGGGCTAGAACGGGTGCGTTTTACCAGTCCGCACCCCGCCGCCTTCACCGATGACGTCATCGACGCCATGGCCGAGAGCCCCAACGTCATGCCGGTTTTGCACATGCCGTTGCAATCCGGTTCGGACCGGGTGCTCAAGGCCATGCGGCGTTCGTACCGGTCCAAGAAATTCTTGGGAATCCTGGAGAAGGTGCGGGAGCGTATTCCCCACGCGGCCATTACCACGGACATCATCGTGGGCTTCCCCGGGGAGACCGAAGAGGATTTTCAAGCCACGCTCGACGTGGTCGAGAAATCCCGGTTTACGTCGGCCTTCACCTTCCAATATTCGATTCGCCCCGGGACTCCCGCGGGTGAGATGGAAAATCAGGTTCCCAAGGCCGTGGTTCAGGAGCGTTACGAGCGCCTCACGGCCCTCCAGGACCGCATCAGCGCCGAAAGTAACGCCGCGCAGGTCGGGCAGCGCGTCGAGGTCATGGTCTCGGCGGAATCCGGGCGCAAGAGCGCCGCGACTCACCGCCTGTCAGGGCGGAGCCGTGATCAGCGGCTGGTTCACTTCTCGGTTCCCGCCGGGGGAGAGACCCCGCGCCCCGGGGACCTGGTGAGTTTGAAGATCACCGAGGCAGCCCCGTTCCACCTCCTCTCGGATCCCTCCTCGGCGCGGCCCGAGGAATATTCGGTGCGTCGTTCCCGAGCGGGCGACGCGTGGGACCGCTCGCAAGCGGATTCGTGCGGTGTCGGCGCGACCAAACCCGGGACCACGAACCTGGGGATGCCGTCGATCCCTCGGCGCGACGCGGTCTCCCTGCCCGGTGGCGCCTGAGATCGTGGACGACGAAACCGGCGGCCGAGTGTCGTCGCCAGCCTTCGGCTCGGGGGCGGACACACCGATCCCGGTCGTGGCGATCGTAGGTCCCACGGGAACCGGCAAATCCGACCTCGGGGTCGCCCTGGCACGACGCATCGACGGGGAGATCGTCAATGGCGATTCGATGCAGTTCTATCGGGGCATGGATATCGGCACGGCCAAGCTGACCCGCGACGAGCAAGGGGGAATCCCTCACCATCTGCTCGACGTTCTCGACGTGCGCGAGGAAGCCTCCGTCGCGACCTTTCAGCGCGAGGCGCGACGGTGCTTAGATGAGATCATGGGCCGGGGCAGGGTTCCCATCCTGGTCGGCGGGTCAGGACTCTACGTGCGAGCGGCCCTCGATGTGCTGGATTTTCCCGGAACGGATCCAGCCGTGCGCCGGCGTCTCGGCGAAGAACTCGAGACCTGCGGGCGTGGCAGGTTGTTGGACAGGCTGCGGTCCATCGATCCCGAGTCAGCCGAGAGGGTCAAGGACGACCGCCGGTTGGTCCGGGCCCTTGAGGTTCACGAGGTCACCGGCCGGCCCTTTTCCTCGTTCATGCCGCAACGCGTGTACCACCGCCCGGCCCTTCAGATCGGTTTGGACGGCGATCGGCAGATCCTCCACCGCCGCCTGGCCGATCGGGTCCACGGGATGGTCGGTCGAGGGCTCGAGGATGAGGTGAGGGACCTCGACCGACGCGGTATCAGGCAGGGAAAGACGGCTCAACGCGCCCTGGGATATCAACAATTCTTGCGGGTCATCGATGGCGAGGCCACCGTGGAACAAGCGGCGGAGGAGACCATCATTGCCACGCGGCAGTTCGCGCGGCGTCAGATCACGTGGTTCCGGGCGGATCCGCGCGTGACGTGGATGGATTTCTCGACGCCTTTCGCCGAGAACGTGAACGCCGCGGTGGAACTGTTTCGCTCGGTCGCCGAGGGCTAACATGATGGGGTGACTTCTCATCGCCTCAACTCTCCCGCATCCGACGTTGCCCAGACCGGTCATCCCGTGTCCGCGGCCGACGGGCACAACGCGCCTTCCCCCACCCCGGGCTCCCCGTGGGGCGAGCTCGCGGGGCGTCAACTGACCAAGGCGCACGGAACGGGCAACGATTTCGTGATCGTCACCGATCCCGAGGGACACCTGGGACTGGATGCCGACTTGGTGGCTTCCGTCTGCGACCGTCACCTCGGCATCGGCGCCGATGGTTTTATCCGGGCGATCCGTTCGGAGAACCTCGAGGCGGGCCGCTCGGTCCGCGAATCCCATCCGGAGGCCGAGTGGTTCATGGACTACCGCAACGGCGACGGTTCCCTGTCGGAAATGTGCGGCAACGGCGTCCGGGCGTTCGTGCACTATTTGATCCACGAGGAGCTGGTTTCCCTCGAGGAGGGGGAGACCCTCACGATCGGGACCCGTGGCGGCGCCAAAACCGTCGGGCGAGTGGCCTCGGGGTACGCGGTGGACATGGGCGCTTGGGGATTCATCGACGGCGATGAGGCCCGTTCGACGGGATCGGACGTCCTCGTCACGGCGCGGGGGCTCAAGACCCCGAGGCCTGGGCTATCCCTCACGATGGGAAATCCTCACACGGTCGTCGCCCTCGCCGGGGAAGAAAAGCTGGAAAAGTTGGGCCTCGAGACCGCCCCGACCGTGAGGCCGCACCCCGCGAACGGCACCAACGTGGAGTTCGTGGTGCCGATCGACGCCGAGGACAGCGAGACGATCGGTCACATCGCCATGCGTGTCCACGAGCGCGGGGTCGGAGAGACCCAGTCGTGCGGTACCGGAGCGTGCGCCGCGGCCGCGGCCACCCGGTTTTGGGCGGGCGAGGATGCGCCGGACGAATGGATCATCGATGTGCCGGGCGGCTCCCTCGGAGCCACGTTCGTGCTCGGTCCGGATGAACTGGAACACGTGGTGCTCTCCGGTCCCGCCGCCCTCGTCGGCAGGGTTGTCCTCCTGTGAATCCGGGAAGCTCGGCTCGTTCGGTGCCCCTCAGGCAGGGCGCGCGATCTCCAAAATCCTGAATCCCTTGGAGGTCGCGAATCGTGTGGCCCGGAACGAATCTCCCAAGTGTTCGCCGATCCACGGCAGGAGGGAATCGGCGCCGAGGTTCTTCTGAACGACCAGGTAGGCGTGGCCGCCCGGGGAGAGCCGCGGTAGCCACGTCAAAAGAATGTCGTGCAAGACGTCCTTGCCGACCCGGACGGGCGGATTGGACCAGATCGTGTCGAACCGAACCTCGGGATCGATATCTTCCGGAAGAGCCGTGACGACGCGATCTAGGCCGAGTCGAGCGGCGTTGAGGCTAGTCAGGCTGAGGCTGCGGTGATTGACGTCGACGCCGAACACGGTTGCTTCAGGCGACCGCAAAGCCATGGTGAGGGTGATCGGGCCCCAGCCGCATCCGATATCCAGCAGGGAATTTCCTACCGGCTCCGGGACTTCTTTAAGGAGAACCGCCGTTCCCTTGTCGAGACCCTTGGGGCTGAAAATCCCCGGTGCGGTCACCAAATCCCTCGGGGCGCCGTCGAGCTCCACCGTGAGAGGGCGGGTGTGCAACGGGTCCCCGGAATGGGAAGAGAAATAGTGCTCGGCCATGGTGCACGATTTTACGCCATGCCCGAGGCGGCCGGGACGAGGCCATTCGTTGGGGAGATGCCATCCACAACCCGTCCGAACCGCCGGTCATCACAGAGGATCCCGGATAGAATCGACTTCATACCACCGTGGTGGGTACTCCCATCACGAATCACAGAAAGGCATTATGCCCGAACAAGAAACCACAGGACCCGCCGATCAAAACACTGGCGACTCAACGCCTAGTGACGCCCAATTGCGGGCTTCGGTGGATCGAGTCCTCGGCAGGTTCTCCGCCGAGGACGAGCGTGAGACATCCATCTTGTCTCACAAGGCGCCCGAACTCGCGGACGAGGGGACCCGCCACACCTCGGCGGATGGGGACCAGCAGGAGCTCGACGAACGTCGCGCCTTGCGTCGTGTCCAGGGCCTGTCGACCGAGCTCGAGGACGTGACCGAGGTCGAGTACCGCCAGCTCAGGCTGGAACGCGTCGTCCTGGCGGGCATTTGGTCCGAGGGCACCCAGCGGGAAGCCGAAGATTCTCTGCGCGAGCTTGCCGCTCTGGCGGAGACCGCCGGCTCCGAAGTCCTCGATGGGCTGGTCCAGAGGCGTCTCAAACCGGACCCCGGGACTTTTTTGGGGTCCGGCAAGGCCAAGGAGCTCCAAGAGATCGTGAGCTCAACCGGGGCCGACACGGTGATCGTCGACTCCGAGCTGGCCCCCTCTCAGCGGCGAGGCCTCGAGGACATCGTCAAGGTTAAGGTCATCGATCGCACCGCGCTGATTCTCGACATCTTCGCGCAACACGCGAAGTCGCGAGAGGGTAAGGCGCAGGTCGAGCTCGCGCAGCTCGAATATTTGTTGCCTCGACTTCGCGGTTGGGGCGATTCGATGTCTCGTCAGGCCGGTGGCCGGGCCGCCGGCGGCGAGGGGATCGGTTCGCGTGGTCCGGGTGAGACCAAGATCGAGCTGGATCGCCGTCGCATCCGAGGGCGCATGGCCAAACTGCGTCGCGAGATCGCGGCCATGAAGCCGGCGCGGGAGACCAAACGCTTGAACCGGCGGCGCAATCACGTTCCGTCCGTGGCGATCGCCGGATACACCAACGCCGGTAAATCGTCCTTGCTGAACCGTCTGACCGACGCCGGTGTCCTGGTGGAAAATGCCCTCTTCGCCACCCTGGACCCCACCGTCCGAAAGGCCGAAACCCCGGACGGCATCGGATATACGCTCTCCGATACGGTGGGCTTTGTCCGGTCTTTGCCGACGCAGTTGGTCGAGGCGTTCCGCTCGACCCTCGAGGAGGTCGGTGACGCCGACGTCCTCTTGCACGTCGTGGACGTTTCGCACCCGGAGCCCGAAGGGCAGATCCGGGCCGTGCGGGAGGTCCTGGCGGACGTCGACGCACGCGACGTTCCCGAGATCGTGGTCCTGAACAAGGCCGACGCCGCGGACCCTTTCGTCGTCGAGAGGTTGCGACAGCGCGAGCCTCTGCACGCCGTGGTCTCGGCTCGAACCGGCGAAGGGATCGAGGATCTCAAGAGGCTGATCTCCGAGACCATCCCGCGCCCCAACGTTCGCATGGAACTGCTGGTCCCGTACACCCATGGCGAGGTCGTCTCGCGGTTGCATTCGTGGGATGCCGAGATTCTCTCGACGGAGTTCCACGAGACAGGAACGCGTCTGTCCGTGCTGGTGCGTGCGGACATAGCCGCCGAGCTCCACGAATTCGTCGTCGAAGCCGAGTAGGGACGTGAAGTCGGTGAATAGCCAGAGGATCGTCGCGCCTCGCGGGGACGAGCCGGAAACGCTTCCCGGGGCCAAGGACGCGCTGGAGTTGCTGGATACCGCGGTCGAGCGGACGGGAGGCCAGCGCCGAGACGGTCAGCGGACCATGGCGGCGCACGTGGCCCAGGCGCTCGATACGCGCCGGCACCTGCTGGTTCAGGCCGGCACCGGGACCGGCAAGTCGTTGGCTTACCTTGTGCCCGCGATCAAGCGATCCATCGACTCCGAATCGCCGATCGTGATCGCCACGGCGACCCTTGCCTTGCAGTCCCAGATCGTCAACCGGGACGTCCCCCGGCTCTTGGAGACCCTGGACGATCAGCTGGAACGGCCGGTCGACGTCGCGTTGCTCAAGGGGAGAAATAACTATGTTTGCCTGCACAAGCTGGAAGGCGGTTACCCCGACGAGGAAGACCCGAGCGCCCTCTTTTCGCTCAATTCGGAAGGTGCGCAGGCATCGGGCCACCCAGATCGAGCGGGATCGAGCCTGGCCGAGGAGGTCGTGAGGCTGCGCTCGTGGGCGGAATCGTCGGACACAGGTGATCGGGACGAACTCCTCCCGGGCGTCTCGGATAAGGCCTGGAGGCAAGTCTCGGTGACCGCCTCGGAATGTTTAGGACGCAAATGTCCGCTGGTCGAGGAGTGCTTCTCGGAGCTCGCGCGCCACCGGGCGGGGGAGGCCGACGTCGTGATCACCAACCACGCGTTGCTGGCCATCAACGCCTTCGAAGGCATTGGGGTTCTGCCGGAGCACGACACGGTGATCGTCGACGAGGCGCACGAGCTGGTCGACCGGGTTACCGGCGCGGTCACGGGCGCAATTTCGCCGGTGATGGTGCGTGCCGCGGCGCGAGCGATGCGAAAGAACACCTCCGCGGAGCACGAGCCCCTCCAGGCCGCCGCGGAGGCGCTGGATGCCGCGTGCACCGGTAAACCCGCCGAGCTCTTGCCGCAGGGCCTGACGTCCGATCTGAAGCGGGCCATGGAGTTGACACGCGACGCCGCCCGCGCGGCTTTGTCGGATACCAAACCCGAGGCCAAGGATTCCGATGCCGGTCGGCAGATGGCACGGGCCAGACTCACCGAGGTCCTCGAGCTGTCGGAGCGGACGCTCGGCGCCGACGGAACATTCGAGGTCGTGTGGCTGAGCCGAGTCGGTGGATGGGAACCGGGCCGAGGCTACGTGGCCGCGGCGGATACCGATCCTGCGACGATACACGTCGCTCCGCTGTCCGTGGCCTCGCGGCTGCGGGAAGGACTTTTCCACGACCGAACCGTCGTCCTCACGTCGGCGACCCTCTCCATCGGGCACTCCTTCGACTCCGTGGCCGGTTCCCTGGGGCTCAAGGGAGAGAAGGCCCCGACCTGGGAGGGGCTCGACGTTGGCTCGCCCTTCGAGTACCCGAAGCAGGGAATGCTGTATATGGCCGCCGACCTGCCCAAGCCGGGACGTAGCGTATCGGAGGAACAACTCGAACGGATCCTTCAGCTCGTGGAGGCGTCCGGCGGAGGGGCCCTGGGCCTGTTTTCCTCCAAGCGAGGAGCCGAACAGGCCGCCGAGTACGTGAGGCAGAATTCTGATCTGAACATCCTTGTTCAGGGCGAATCGTCCCTCCGAGGGCTTGTGAAAGAGTTCACGGATGACGAGGACGCCTGCCTGTTCGGAACCATGAGCCTGTGGCAGGGCGTCGACGTCCCCGGGCGCTCCTGCCGGCTGGTCATGATCGACCGCATTCCCTTTCCCCGGCCGGACGACCCGCTTTCTTCGGCCAGGACGCGCGCCGTCAGCCAATCGGGTGGTAACGGCTTCATGGCCGTTTCGGCCTACCACGCCGCGATTCGACTGGCTCAGGGATCGGGCCGGCTGATCCGTGCGAGCGATGACCGAGGCGTCGTGGCGGTGTTGGATTCACGCCTGGCGACGGCGCGGTACGGGGGCTTTCTGCGGAGCGCACTGCCGCCGTTGTGGACCACCGACAAACTTCCCACGGTCACCGGGGCTCTGCGACGCCTGGCCGAGACCTCCCGGGAGTAACCGGTCAAGGTGCGGGCGCAGGATCCGCGAGGCGCAGAGAAAAGACCCCGGCACGGTAACGTGCCGGGGTCTTTTCGTCGTGGCGAGGGCTTAGACCGACCGTAGAACGGAGACGACCTTGCCCATGATCGTGGCGTGGTCGCCCAGGATCGGTTCGTACTGGCGGTTCTGCGGAAGAAGCCAGGTGTGTCCGTCGCGCTGACGGAACGTCTTGACGGTGGCTTCCTCGTCCAGAAGCGCGGCGACGATGTCCCCGTTGTCTGCGGTGTTCTGCTGGCGCACGACGACCCAGTCTCCGTCGCAGATCGCGGCCTCCACCATGGAATCGCCGCGGACCTTCAGCATGAACAACTGGCCCTGACCGACCAATTGGCGGGGGAGCGGGACGACGTCTTCGACGTGTTGCTCCGCGGTGATCGGAACGCCAGCGGCAATGCTGCCAACCAGCGGAACGCGGGCGGTCTCGTGGCCCTCCGACGCCGGGAAGAGCTCCACGACGTTGGACGTGCTGTCCTCGGTGAGTGCGGCCGGGACCGAGGGGACGCCGTCGGTGGGCAGAGGCATGTCACACAGCACTTCGATGGCGCGAGGCCGTTTGGGATCTCGGCGAATCAACCCCAGGGTTTCGAGGCGCGTCAATTGGTGGGTCACGCTCGAGAGGCTCGACAGGCCCACGAGGTCGCCGATCTCTCGCATGGATGGCGGATATCCGTGCGAGGCGATGGACGAGGCGATCGCTTCGAGGATTTTCCGCTGGCGCGGCGTGAGCGGTTTGGCCTGATGAGGAAGCTGGGTGGCCACCGGTTCGTCCTTCCCTGGGGTGCTTAAGTTGTCAGTCGCCCTGTGTGTACTGGGAGTACGACCGAGGAGATCAGCGAAACGCGGGAGTTTCCACGCTTCGAAGGCTCACCAGTCGAACCGACGTGTCACCCATCAGGCTAGGCCAGTCGGAGTGGCAAATCAAACATGTGTTCTATTTTTCTCGACAGTGTTCGAATCTTTTGGTAGAACTGATGTACTAACTCGAACAGATGTTCGAATCATCGTTGCTCGCGATCTACAGGAGGAAGCACCTGATGCGTACCGCACTTGCCGCACCGCGCCCCACGGAGCACCTGACCCGTTCCCATGCAGCAGAAGTAGCCAGCGACCGCCGCGAAGGGCAACTGACCCTCACCCGTCGGGGGCGTTTTATCCTCATCGGCCTCCCGACCCTCATGGTGGGACTGTGTGTCGTGGCCTTGTTGATGCTGTTCCTCTCTGCGGGAACCGCCTCCGCCAGCCCCCAATCTGCCGGGCAAGGCACGCAGACCGTCATCGTCGGTAGTGGGGAGACGTTGTGGGACATCGCCGCCGAGGTTGACCCCGCCGCTGATACGCGCGACATCATCAGCCAAATCGACGACATGAACGATTTGTCGAGCGGTCACGTGACCCCAGGGCAACGACTTATTGTCCCGGTGATTTCGGGGCGTTAGCCCAGGGTCCTTAAGATGAGTGGGTGACTACTTCGTTGGACGCCATGAACAGCCTGCCACTCCGGGATGACCTGAGGGGGCGCTCCCCGTATGGGGCGCCCATGATTGAGGTTCCATACGCGCTGAATGTTAATGAGAACACTCATCCGATGCCTCCGGAAGTCGTCGAGGCCATCGTTGATGGCGTGCGCGCGGCCGCCGGCCGGCTCAACCGGTACCCGGACCGGGATTTCGTGGCCCTGCGTGAGGAGCTAGCCGAATATTTGGGTCACGGGCTCGCGTCGAAGAACGTGTGGGCGGCTAACGGGTCCAATGAGATCCTTCAGCAAATCCTTCAGGTCTTCGGGGGGCCCGGGCGTAGCGTCCTGAGCTTTACGCCCACCTACTCGATGTACCCGCTTCTGGCCAGCGGAACGAATACCGAGTTCATCGCGGGTCACCGCGCCGAAGACTTTTCCCTGTCGGCCGAGTCCGCCGCCCGTCAGGTTTCCGAAAACCGTCCCGACGTGACCATCCTGTGTTCGCCCAATAACCCCACCGGGACGGGCCTTGGGCTGGACGTCATCACCGCCGTCTACGAAGCGGCCTCGGAGTTCAACGGCATGGTGGTGGTCGACGAGGCCTACGCCGAATTCGCTCGCGATCCGGAGAACACCGCCCTGTCTCTTCTTCCCGGTCGGCAGCGGCTGATCGTCTCGCGCACGATGAGCAAGGCATTCGCCTTCGCCGGCGCGCGCGTCGGGTATTTCGCGGCCGATCCCAGTGTCGTGGACGCCATCATGCTGGTCCGCCTGCCGTACCACCTCTCCGCCGTCACTCAGGCAACGGCCCTGGCGGCCCTACGTCATCGGTCGGAGCTGCTGGCCAACGTCGAAGACATCAAGCGCCAACGGGACCGCATCGTGCGCACCCTGACGGAATGCGGTCTCAAGCCCGCCTCGTCGGATTCGAACTTCGTGTTCTTCGGCGGAGTGCCCGACAGCCGGGCGTTATGGGAGGATCTATTGTCGGACGGCGTCCTGATCCGCGATGTCGGGATACCCGGCCATCTGCGTGTGACCGCGGGTACCGAAGAGGAAACCACGGCCTTCCTTCGGAGCCTCGAACGTCACCTCGATGATCGGCAAACGCCCCGCGCCACGCCTTCGGAATGACCCGGCCTTCAGGGCCGGCCCTCACGATCAGGAGAAATCCATGAGCACCTCTGCACCGTCCAGGACGGCTGCCCTCACACGTCAGACGAGCGAGTCGAGCGTATCCGTCCGGATCGATCTGGACGGAACGGGTCAGTCGACCATCGACACCTCGGTTCCGTTCTATGACCACATGCTGACCGCGCTGTCCAAGCACTCGCTGATCGACATGGATATCCAATGTTCGGGCGATACCCACATTGACGTGCACCATACCGTGGAGGACACCGCCATCGTATTGGGCGAGGCCCTCCGGGAGGCCTTGGGGGATAAGCGCGGCATTTGTCGATTTGGCTCCGCCTCGGTCCCGCTCGACGAATCTCTGGCGAGCGTCGTCGTGGACATCTCAGGACGCCCTTTTCTGGTGCACGAAGGCGAACCCGCCGAATTCGCCTTTCATCTGATCGGCGGCCACTTCACGGGGTCGATGGTTCGTCACGTCTTCGAGGCGATCGCGTATCACGCCGGAATCTGCGTCCACGTGGATCTCCTACGGGGGCGGGACCCACACCATATTGCCGAGGCTCAGTTCAAGGCATTCGCCAGGGCGTTGCGGCAGGCCGTCGAGATGGACCCCCGCGTCGACAGCATTCCCTCGACCAAGGGGGCACTCTGATGGGTGACTCCACGGCAGCAACCAGTGCGGCGGGGGATTCCTTCGCTCGTCCCACCGTGACCGTCCTCGATTACGGCGCCGGCAACGTCCGATCGGTGGTCCGAGCCCTGGAGTCGGCCGGAGCCGACGTCGTGCTCTCGAAGTCCGAGCGAGACGTTCTGGGCGCCGACGGCCTGGTCGTTCCAGGCGTTGGGGCCTTCTCAGCTGTGATGGAATCGCTTCAAGCCGTGGGGGCGCCCAGGATGATCGGACGTCGGATCGCCGGCGGTCGCCCCGTCCTCGGGATCTGTGTCGGGCTCCAGGTGTTCTTCGACAAAGGCGTCGAGCACGGCCGTGACACGGCGGGACTCGGCGAATGGCCGGGTGTCGTGGAGAGGCTCCAGGCGGAGGTGGTCCCCCACATGGGGTGGAACCGCGTGGAACCGCCCGAGGGCTCCCGGCTCTTCGAGGGGATCGGTGACGAACGCTTCTACTTCGTCCATTCCTACGGGGTCCAGAAGTGGGCCTTCGACCAAACCATCGCCGAGATGACACCGCCTCAGGTCACGTGGTCGGATCATGGTGGCCGTTTCATCGCGGCCGTCGAGAATGGCCCCCTCTCGGCGACGCAGTTCCACCCCGAAAAGTCTTCGGGAGCCGGCCTACGCTTGTTGCGCAACTGGCTGTCTACCCTTCCGCGAACGGGACGGTTGGACTCCGAGGGGAAACCCGTAGATCTCACGACCACACGTGATGCCCGAAAGGATGCAACCGCCTCATGAGTCCACTCGTCTCAGGGCTACTGCTCATGACCTTTGGCGCATTCCTCGCAGGAGGCGCCATCTCGTTCCGAAAACAGAAGATCAGCGTGATCGCCCAGGCGGTCTTGTGGATCCTGGCCGTGGCGAGTTTTGCCTACGGCTTCTACGTCACGACATTGGAGTAATTCAGCATGACCGACAACGCACGATTGCAGCTCCTTCCGGCGGTGGACGTCGCCGACGGGCAAGCGGTCCGCCTGATTCAGGGCGAAGCCGGATCAGAGACGGGTTATGGGGACCCGGTCGACGCGGCGCTGGCGTGGCAGGAGGCCGGCGCGGAGTGGCTGCACCTGGTCGACCTCGACGCGGCGTTTGGTCGCGGTAACAACCTCGATGTGCTCCAGCGGGTTTCGGAGCGGTTGGACATCCGTATCGAGATGTCCGGCGGGATTCGAGACGATGAATCCCTCGAACGCGCCCTTAAACTTCGTCCCGCTCGGATCAATTTGGGAACGGCTGCGCTGGAAAATCCGGAGTGGACCCGTCGGGTCATCGCGGAGCACGGTGACGTCATCGCCGTGGGGTTGGACGTGCGCGGAACCACGCTGGCCGCGCGCGGATGGACCCAGGAAGGCGGGGATCTCTGGGAGGTCCTTGACCGCCTCAACGACGACGGTTGCGCACGCTACGTCGTCACCGACGTAACCAAAGATGGCACGCTTCAGGGACCGAACACGCAGTTGCTGGCCGAGGTCGCTCGACGCACGGATAAGCCCGTCGTCGCCTCCGGCGGAATCTCCAGCTTGGAGGATATCCGGGCCCTCCGGGAGATGGTCGGTCACGGCGTCGAGGGAACTATCGTGGGCAAAGCCCTGTACGCCGGCAAATTTACGCTCGCGGAGGCCCTCGACGTCGCCGGTCGGCCGGTGCGCTGATGTCCTCCCCGCGCGAGCTTCCCGAGCACATTAAGGCACAACTCCGGAGTGCGGGTAGGGAAACGGACACCGGCGGGCAAGCGTGGAAGGGTCGAAACCTCGGAGAGGGAACCTCGCACACCCACGCATTTCCCCAGGACGACGGCGCAACGCCGGCGGTCCTGGCCGAGGCGCTGGATCGTTTTGAACGAGGCGAAATCCCCGAAGAATCCATCGTCGACGCCCTCGCGGAGGTCCGGCTGTTCGTCCCCGTGGTGGCCGAGGTGTCACAATCGCAGATCACCGATGATGGGTTGGTCGCCGACAAGGAGGCCGATATGGCCTTGGTGAGCATCGAGGCCCCGGACGGTCGTAAGGCCCTGCCCGTATTCACCAGCGTCGATGCACTCTCCGCGTGGCACGACTCGGCGCGTCCCGTGGCCGCGGACTCCCGCAAGGTCGCCCTCTCGGCGGTCGAGGACGACAACCAGCTCCTCGTCGTGAACCCCGGGGGAGATATCACCTTCGTGGTCCGGCGTCCTGCCCTGTGGGCCATAGCCAAGGGGCACCGCTGGCGGCCTTCCTATTCGGACCCGGACGTCATGACGGCCCTCGAAGACTGCGCGAAACCGGATCCTCAGATCTCATCGGTCGGAATGTTTCCGGGCCGCGGCGTCGGGTCGAGGGACCGAGCCGGCCGGATGCTTCCGGGTGGGGGACCGGGGCCGGAACTGAGTATTGAGCTGTCGGTGGTCCGGGGGCTGAATCAAGAGGAGCTCGATCGCGTGGTCGGGGCCTTCCAGCGCAATTTCTCCCAACACTCCCTGTTGGCCGAACGCGTTGATTCGGCGGATATTCGCATCCGACCGGCCGGATAGCGCGGGACCGACGGCCGCGACCCATCGCCAGGCTTCAGGACGTGAGAAGGTCCCGTTGGTTCGATGACCAACGGGACCTTTTCTGATGTGAGAAGTGGGCGGGGTGTCAGAAAACGGGGCCGGTGAATTTCTCTCCCGGGCCCTGCCCCGGAGCATCCGGGGCGATGGAGGCTTCGCGGAAGGCCAACTGAAGTGATCGCAGGCCATCCCGGAGCGGGCCGGCATGCTGAGACCCGATTTCGGGTGCGGCGGCCGTCACCAGCCCGGCGAGGGCGGTGATGAGTTTGCGGGCTTCGTCCAGGTCTTTGACGTCGTCGGCGTCGTCTTCGGCCGCGAGACCGCATTTGACGGCGGCCGCGCTCATCATGTGAACCGCCGAGGTGGTGATGACTTCAACCGCGGCGACGTCGGCGATGTCTCGCATCTGCTGCCCGATCGCGGCGATTTCGGCCTCGGAAGGTTCCCGCGTCGTCGCGTCCGCGTCGGCCTCGGGGAAGCGGAAGGTATTCTCGGCGGACTCGTCGGGGGCGGAATCCTGAGATGATGAATTGGTGCTCATGCCCTCTAGCTTCCCACATCGTCCGGGTTCGCAGGGCCACGTCGTGCCTTGTTGTTGTGGATCACCCTGGGATCCGTCGTGGGGATGGTGTATAGTATTGAGGAGTTTCAAGCGGAGACTCGTCTCCCACCCGCGACCATCGATGCGATGGCCGGGTCACGGCCCGGTCCATCGGGTGCCTTGTGTGGTTACACAGGGTATTCCGTCGTGGAAAATTGGGTGTGTGCCTCCGTTTGATCGTGACGGAGGCATTTTTTGTGTCCGTGACACGTAGTAAGACCAAGATGGGGAAACCCACTAACCACAGGAGTGCCACATTAGCGATCCACGCATCAATGACCGTATCCGCGTCCCGGAAGTCCGACTGGTAGGCCCCAGCGGTGAACAGGTCGGGATTGTCCGCGTAGAAGACGCCCTGCGTCTGGCGCGCGAATCGGATCTTGATCTGGTCGAGGTAGCACCGTCCGCGAAACCGCCGGTATGCAAGCTCATGGACTTCGGTAAGTACAAGTACGAAGCCGCCGTCAAGGCTCGCGAGTCCCGTCGGAACCAGACGAACACGGTGCTCAAGGAGATCCGTTTCCGTCTGAAGATCGATTCCCACGACTACGAAACCAAGGTCGGACACGCCAAGCGTTTCCTGGCCGCAGGCGACAAGGTCAAGGCAATGATCCAGTTCCGCGGCCGTGAGCAGCAGCGCCCCGAGATGGGCGTTCGCTTGCTGGAGCGCATGGCCGACGATCTGGCCGAGGTCGGGACCGTCGAGTCCAACCCCCGCCAGGATGGCCGCAACATGGTCATGGTGATCGGCCCTCTGCGCAATAAGGCGGAAGCGCGTGCGCAGGCACGTCGCGAGCAGAAGCAACAAGGCGGTGGCCGAAAGACACGCGAACGCGTGGACACGACCACTGCCGAGCCCGTGTCGAACAGCATGGCCGATGCCATGCCGGCCGAGCTCAAAGACCAGGCCAAGGCGCAGGAATCCGCTCCGTCGGACGCGCCGAAGCCGGGTCCCGCAGCTAACTAAGGACCGCCCGATCGGGTAACCGACGGGGTGGGGGACGAGTTTTCCCACATGGTTTCGCCAGCAGCGGCCTGGACGGTCGTTGCAAGCCCACCCGGGTGCCCGAAAGGGCCACGGGGACAGAACGTAAGGAGAACGGCAGATATGCCGAAGCAGAAGACTCACTCTGGTGCCAAGAAGCGCTTCAAGCTGACCGGATCGGGAAAGGTCAAGCGTCAGCAGGCTAACCGCCGCCACTACCTGGAGCACAAGTCCTCCCGCCTGACGCGTCGCCTCGCGAGCGACCAGATCGTCACGGGCGGCCAGGCCAAGGTCATCAAGAAGATGCTGACCAAGTAGTCCTCCGGACCTTCGCGGAATACCACCGCAACCACTGAATTTTTGTACGGGCCTGTCGAATCGGCCCGGTGAACAGTTAGGAGTACACACGTGGCACGTGTGAAGCGGGCGGTCAACGCCCACAAGAAGCGTCGTACAACCCTGGACCGCGCGTCCGGCTACCGCGGACAGCGTTCGCGCCTGTACCGGAAGGCCAAAGAGCAGGTCACCCACTCGCTCGTTTACAGCTACGACCACCGCCGCAAGAAGAAGGGCGACTTCCGTCGTCTGTGGATCCAGCGCATCAACGCTGCCGCTCGCGCGCAGGGCCTGACCTACAACCGTTTCATCCAGGGCCTCAAGGCCGCGGAGGTTGAGGTGGATCGCCGTATGCTGGCCGAGCTGGCCGTCAACGAGCCGACCGCATTCAACGCCCTCGTGGACATCGCCAAGAAGAGCCTCCCCGAAGACACTTCGGCCCAGGCCGCTTAAGGCATTTCGGGCCAGGCCCGGAGCCTCGCCGGCTAACAAAGACGCCGCCGCACCCATCCGCTCGTGATGGGTGCGGCGGCGTCTTTGCACCCGTCGGCGGGGCACTGGTGCCGGCCGTCGGGTAGCCTGACACAGTGGATATCTTCGACGCACTTTCTCGTGAACGCACACTCATCAATCCCACGGCCGACCGGGTCAAGGATGTGGCGGCCTTGGCGCGCCCCCGGACCCGGGGGAAGAAAGGGCTGTTCGTCGTCGAAGGCCCGCAGGGCGTACGGGAAGCGCTCATCGCACATCGACGGCGCCCGATCATCGACGCTCTGTACGTGACCGAGCGCGCGCTCGAGCGTCACGACGACCTGGCCGAGGCCATCGCCGAAGCCGAGGGCAGCCCCGCGCCTTCTGCCGGCGGCAAATCGCGCAAAGTATTCATCCGACTGGTGACCGACGAGGTGCTCGACGCGATGTCTGACGCCCTGACCCCGCAGGGCGTGCTGGCCGTGGCCCACATCGAACCGAGCCTGAGCACGGACCCCTGGGCCGAGGGAGCCGAACCCGGTCTCTTGGCGGCCCTGGTCCGGGTCCAAGATCCGGGAAATGCGGGCACGCTGATTCGCGCCGCCGATGCGGCCGGCGCCCACGCCGTCGTGGCGACTCAGGGGAGCGTCGACGTGCTCAACCCGAAGACCGTCCGGTCTACGGCGGGTTCGCTCTTTCACCTCCCGGTGATTCACGGCATGGAGATTCACGAACTCGTCGGCCGGGCCCGATCGGCGGGAATGCAGATTCTCGCCGCGGATGGGTATGGCGACCACAACCTCGACGACCTGGCGGATCGCGCGGCAGAAGACCGCGCGGGGCACACTCCGTTGCGCTCGGAGGGCCCGGACCTCAGGCGACCCACGCTCTGGCTCTTCGGCAACGAGGCCCAGGGGCTGACGCGCCAGGAAAAGCTTTTCGCCGACGCCCGGGTCGCGGTTCCCGTGTACGGAAATGCGGAGTCGCTCAACGTGTCCACGGCGGCGACCGTGTGCCTCTACGCGACCGCACGCGCACGACGCCCGTAGCCTGCGGGGCAATCCGCCTCGAATCCACGAACCGAACGGAACAGAAGGAACCACATGGCCGATCACGGCGGAAATAAAGCGATCTTCGCGGCTCTGGGCGCAAACCTTGGCATCGCGATCCTGAAATTCGGGGCGTTCCTGCTCACCAAGTCCTCGTCGATGCTCGCCGAATCGATCCATTCCGTGGCCGATACCGGAAATCAGGTGCTCCTGCTGATCGGTGGGAAGGCCTCAAAAAAGAAGGCGGACGACGAGCATCAATTCGGGCACGGGCAGAACCGGTACATCTACGCATTTCTCGTCTCGATCGTCATGTTCAGTCTTGGCGGGTTGTTCTCGCTGTATGAGGGATGGGAGAAATGGCACGAACCTCACGGCATCGATTCCTGGGCCTGGGTTCCGATCGTGGTGCTGGTCGGGTCCATTCTCTTGGAAGGCCGTTCCTTCCTCGTGGCGAACAAGGAAGCCCAGTCCACGCGGGGTAAGCGCTCGTGGATCGGCTATCTTCGGGCGGCGAAGTCTCCGGAACTTCCCGTCGTCATGCTGGAAGACGCCGCGGCCGTGACCGGCCTGGTCCTCGCGCTGATCGGCGTCGTGATGACGGTCGTGACCGGCGACGGCCGATGGGACGCGGCGGGATCGGGCGCCATCGGCGTTCTCCTCGTCGTGGTCGCCATCTTCCTCGCCGTGGAGATCAAGTCTCTGCTGGTGGGCGAGTCCGCGTCTGCCGAGACCGACCGGCGCATCCGCGAGGCGATCGACACCCAGCGGGGCATCGGTCTGATTCACCTGAAGACCATGCACCTGGGCCCCGACGAACTGCTCGTGGCGGCCAAGATCTCGGTGCAGAAGGCCGACGTGAGCGCGGAGCAACTCGTCGACGCGATCAACGCGACCGAGGCCAGGATCCGCGATGCCGTGTCGCAGGCACGCATGGTGTACATCGAGCCGGATATCTACCGGGACGACTACGAATCCACGACGGGCGCTCCCGCCCAAGAGGAAGAGGATTAACGCATGGCGGATGTGCGCGATTTTCCCGTCCAGGTGGTCGGAGCGGCCCTGGTCGACGACCTCGATACTCCCAGGCGTCTCTTGGTGGCCCGACGCTCCGCCCCGGCCGAGCTCCGAGGGCTCTGGGAATTCCCCGGCGGGAAGGTCGAAGCCGGGGAAGACGTCCGCGACGCCCTCCGGCGGGAGCTACGCGAAGAGCTCGGCATAGAAGCGAAACTCGGCGACGAAGTCACCGGGCCCCACCCGCAAGGTTGGCCGCTGAACGAGCGGCTCGCCCTCCGGGTCTTCATCGGGACGGTGGCCTCCGGGGAACCTCGGCCGTTGGAAGACCACAGTGAGCTGAGCTGGCACGGGCTCGACGACCAGGCCGGGTTGCTCGGCCTGGCGTGGATCCCCGCGGATTACCCGATCGTTGAGGCATTGATCCACAGGTTGGCCTGACCCGGACGCACATCCACTAGACTGGATGTGCTCGAGGAGGCCCGATCCGAACGACGGATGCATCGCTCGGGTCGCACCCCCACTAGTCGACTGTCACAAGAGATGAGTTGTTCATGACTGAAGCGTCGCCGGAGAGCGCCGTGCCGTCCGCGGGACCGGACCCCGTGCTGGAGGATCTGGCACGAGTTCTGGAAAACGATCCGGAAGGGGGGCTGGAACGCGTACGAGCGGCCTTCGCGGCCGAAACGCAACAGGCCCTCGAGAGCATCGAAGCCCATACCCCGGACTTCGAGTCCCTCAAGCAAGTTCGGCTCCGATTTACCGGCGAGAAGTCAGGCGTCTCGGCCGCCAATAAGCACATGCGGTCGTTGCCCAATGAATACAAGAAGGAGATCGGTCAGCTCCTGGGGCAGACCCGAGGGCGTATCACTCAGGCGCTCGAGGCCCGAAACGAGGTCCTCGAGGCGGAGCACGCCGAGCGGATCCTCGTGGAAGAGGCCGTGGACGTCACCTCGAGCGAGGGCCGCCGAGGCATCGGCGGGCGTCACCCCGTCTCCACGCTGCAGGAACGCGCGGCCGACATCTTCGTCTCGATGGGATGGGAAGTCGAGGACGGCCCTGAAGTCGAGTCGGAGTGGTTCAACTTCGACTCCCTGAATTTCAAGCCGGACCACCCGGCCCGGGAACTCCAAGACACGTTCTTCGTCGACCCCGTCGACGCCCACCTGGTCTTGCGGACCCACACGTCGCCGGTTCAAATGCGTGCGCTGCACAAGCGCGATGTGCCCCTGTACATCGTGTGCCCCGGGCGGGTCTACCGGACCGATGAACTTGACGCCACGCACACCCCCGTCTTCACGCAGATCGAGGGCCTGGCGGTGGATCGCGGGCTGACCATGGCCGACCTGAAGGGAACGCTGGAGCACTTCGCCCGGCAGATGTTCGGACCCGAGGCGCAGATCCGCCTGCGTCCGCATTACTTCCCCTTCACGGAGCCGTCGGCCGAGATGGACGTGTGGGTTCCCCATGCCAAGGGCGGGCCCCAATGGATCGAGTGGGGCGGTTGCGGCATGGTTCACCCGAACGTCCTTCGAGCCGGCGGCGTAGACCCGGAGAAGTATTCGGGATTCGCCTTCGGAATGGGCATCGAACGGACGCTCATGTTCCGCAACGGCGTGACCGACATGCGCGACATGATCGAAGGCGATATCCGCTTCAGCGAACATTTTGGGATGGAGATTTAAGGAATGCGTATTCCCCTGTCGTGGCTGCGTGAGTACGCGCCGCTGCCCGAAGGTGCCTCTGCGGAGTACCTGATGGAGACCCTCGTGAAGGTCGGCCTCGAAGAAGAGGCCGTTCACCGCCCCTCGGATGAGATTTCCGGTCCCGTCGTGGTCGGCCAGGTCCTGACCATGGAACCGGAAGAACACTCCAACGGAAAGACCGTGAACTGGTGCACGGTGCGGGTGGTCCCGGAAGGCCAAGAACAGACCCTGTCCGGAAAGGGCATTGAGCCGTCCGGCGTGCAGGGCATTGTTTGTGGTGCCCACAATTTCCGGCCGGGGGACAAGGTCGTGGTGACCCTTCCCGGGGCCGTTCTTCCCGGAAACTTCGCCATCGCGGCACGCAAGACCTACGGCCACGTGTCGGCGGGCATGATCGCTTCCGTGCGCGAACTCGGCATCGGCGACGACCACGATGGAATTCTGGTCCTGTCCCGTCTGGGGCTCGACCCCGAGATCGGCTCGAACGCTCTCGAACTGCTCGGATTGGACGACGAGGCCGCCGAGGTCGAGGTGACCCCGGACAGGGGATACGCCTTCTCCGTCCGCGGCATTGCTCGGGAATACTGCCACGCCGTCAACGAGCCGTTCACGGACCCCGTCCTGGCCGTTGACCAGCGCGCCCCGCACGGCAACGCATCGGGTCAGCCCGTCACGATCCAGGACGATGCCCCGATCCACGACCGTCAGGGCGCGACCCGGTTCGTGGCCCGCACGGTCGCCGGCATCGATCCCGACGCTCCGACCCCCACATGGATGGCTTCCCGGCTCAGGCTCGCCGGCATTCGCTCGATTTCCCTGCCCGTGGACATCTCCAACTACGTCATGCTCGAATTCGGCCAGCCGTTGCACTTCTACGACGCCGACCGTGTGCAGGGCGAGATCGTGGTTCGTCGTGCCCGGAAGGGCGAGACCCTCACGACCCTCGACGGCAAGGAACGCGCACTGAACGTCGAGGACCTGCTCATCACGGATGCTTCCGGTCCCATCGGCCTGGCGGGCGTCATGGGTGGTGCCAGCACCGAGGTCACGGACTCGACGCGTCGGATCTTGGTCGAGGCCGCCCGATTCGAGGAAGTCTCTATCGCCCGGACCCGTCGGCGCCATAAATTGCCGTCCGAAGCGTCCAAGCGATTCGAACGCGGCGTCGACCCCAAGGCCTCCGCGGCGGCCGCCCAGCGCGCCGTCGAGCTCCTGGAAGAGCTGGCCGGGGGGCAGGCCGAGGACGGCGTGACCGACGTCTTTGACCATTACTACCCGCATGAAATTCATATGTCCTCGGATTATCCGAGCCGCCTGATTGGCGTGGACATCGCCGAATCGGACACCGTGCGCATCCTCGAAGACATCGGGGCGACCGTGGTTCGCACCGGCGAGGTGCTCCAGGTCACCGTTCCGTCCTGGCGCCCCGATCTCAACGAGCCTGAAGACCTGGCGGAAGAGATCGCTCGTTTGACCGGCTACGAGAAGATCCCCTCGCGTCTGCCGGTTCCGCCGAGCGGACGCGGGCTGACCGTGCAGCAGGCCGCGCGGCGTCGGGCTTCGGACGCGTTGGCGGCGGCGGGGCTGACCGAGGTCGTCTCCTATCCGTTCGTGAGCGTGGCCGACAACGACCTGTTCGGTGCCGCCGTGGCGGGGGCTACCGTGCACGCCGTCAGGCTCGCCAATCCGATCAGCGAGGCCAACGGATACCTCCAGACCTCTCTGCTGCCCGGGTTGACCCAGGTGATCAAGCGGAACCACGCCCGCGGCTTCCGGGACTTGGCGCTCTTCGAGTCGGCATTGGTCTTCCACCCCGGTGAGCATTCGGGCACGAGCGCTATCCCCGCCGTCGGCATGAAGCCGGACGCGGGAATTCTGGCCGACCTCAACGCCGGGATCCCGCATCAGCCTCGGCACATTGCGGCGATGTTCTGCGGGCAGGATTCCCAGCCCGCGCCGGGGGTCTCTCCCAGGCAGTACGACTGGCAAGACGCCCTCGACGCCGCCAGGCTGACGGCAGGTGCGGTGGGCGTGGCGTTGACCGTCAAACAGGGGCGTCACCAGGCGTTCCACCCGGGACGCACGGCCGAGCTCTTCGACGCCCGGGGCAGAAGCATAGGTTTCGCCGGTGAACTGCACCCGCAGGTGATCAAGGACCTCGATCTGCCGGAGCGAACCGTGGCGATGGAAATAGATTTCGATGTCCTCGCGGAGAACGCGGGGCAGCCCGTCGAGGCTCAGGAGATCTCGGGGTACCCGGCGGTCAGCCAGGACGTGGCCCTGGTGGTCGCCGCCGACCTCCCGGCGGCCGAATTGATGGAGACCCTGCGCGAGGGCGCGGGCGACCTGTTGGAAAGCGTTCGTGTCTTCGACGAGTACCGGGGGCAGGGCATCGAGCCTGACCACAAATCGCTGGCCTTCGCCCTGCGATTCCGTGCTGAGGACCGCACCCTGACCAACGACGAGGCGAGCGACGCTCGTGAAGCGGCGATCGAGCTCGCGTCACAACGCCACTCGGCGGTCCTGCGCGGGTAGACTCTCGCGGAGTCCATCCCATCGACACCGGCTTCCCCAATCATTCCGGTAGACGAGGAGAATCGTGTCCGAAGACTTCTTTGGCTTTGACGAAGACGAGGAGCAGGCCGGACTGAGCCTGCGCCATCGCTCCAAATGGCGCTGGATCGGGGTGGTCATCGTCCTGATCGCGCTGGTGCTCGGCGGACTGTTGATGTACGGGGGGCTACGTTCCCTGAGCGTTGCGAAGCAGGATGAACCGTACGCGGGTCATTCGTGGGTCATGTCCGGGGAATTCGTCACCTCGACGGATGACCTGAAAACCAAAACCTTCAACGGCGTCTACCAGGGAAATCTGCCCAAGGACAGCAACGTTTCATACCAGAAATTCGACGGCGGGGTGAACGATCCCGCGGACGTGAAGTCGGGGCAACAGGTCCAATTCCGGGGTACGCAGACGGGGGAGACGGATTCCGACTTCCCCCGACAAATCGACGCATTGGTCGCGGTGGATCACGGAGTCATGAAGGTCGTCCAGACCGATGACGCCGGGTCTTTGTCTCCCGTCACGGACGGAAGCATCGCCAAGGCACGATGGATCGGGTGGCTCGAGATCATCGGGGCCTGCCTGGTGATCGCGGCCGGCGCCTACGGCGTCGTGCACGCCGTCAAGAGAACTCGCGCGGAAGAAGACGCCGTCCGGTACCTCTGAGAAATCGCTTTCCTCGCACGAGGGCCCGCCGAACCGAGAGTTCGGCGGGCCCTTTGTTAATGTTTGCCCGGGGTTACGGAATCAGGAGCACCTTGCCGCGGGTTTTGCGGTCTTCGAGGTAACGGTGAGCCTCGTCGGCCGAGCCGAGCTCAAAGGTCGTGTCAAGCGTGACCTTGAGCCTGCCGGCGAGGACGTCGTCGAAGAGCTCGCCCATGCGGTATTCGAGCTCCCGACGATCCTGCAGGTAGGCGGCCATCGACGGGCGTGTCACGTAGAGCGAGCCCATCGAGTTCAATCGTTGCAGGTCGAAGGGCGGAACTTGGCCGCTCGATCCGCCGAATAGTACCGCCATGCCACGCGGCTTGAGGGTCGACAGGGATTCCTCGAAGGTGGCCAGCCCGACCGAGTCGTAGACGACGTCCACGCCTCGGCCTTCCGTGATCTCGTCGACGGCCGCGCCGAAGCCGTCGTAGCGCAGCACGTGGTCGGCGCCGTGTGCGCGCGCGATCCTTTCCTTCTCGTCGGTGGAGACCGTGGCGATGACCCGGGCGCCGAGATTCTTCATCATTTGGATCGCGAGGCCGCCGACACCGCCGGCGCCGGCGTGAAAGAGCACGGTGTCCGAGGCCGAGACGGGGTAGGTCGAGCGAACCAGATAATGCGCCGTGACGCCTTGCAAGGGAAGGCAGGCCGCGTCTCGTGGATCGATCCCCTCGGGCAAAGTGACCGCGCGGTCGTCCTCGACCACAAAATATTCGGCGTAGGTCCGTTGGGCCAGGCTCGTCGCGATCCGATCGCCGACCCGCGCGTGGGTGGTACTCGAGCCGGCGGCCACGACGACGCCAACCGCCTCGCCTCCCGGGACGAAGGGATACTCGACGTCGTAGACGCCGGACCGTTGATAGGTCTCGATGAAATTCACCCCGGTGGCTTCGGTGCGTACCAGCAGTTGCGTCGAGGTGGGTTCCGGAACGGGAACATTGCTCTTCTGGAGGACCTCGGGCCCTCCGCTGCGTGCCGCAGCCATGGCCGACATGTTGCGAGGAATCTGCTCTGACAAGGCCGTATCCTTCCGATGACGTCGTTGACTGCGGCCAGTCTAACCGCCTAATGCATAATAATTTAGTAGTCTGTATAAATCTGCGATAGGCTGTTCTCATGACATTTTCGGTAGCGGTATCCGGCGCCACGGGCTACGCCGGGGGAGAGGTCCTCCGGCTCCTTGCCCAGCACCCAGAAGCGAACGTGACCACGGTCGGGGCACATTCAAACGCGGGAGCGACCTTTGGCACGCTGATGCCTCACCTGCGATCACTCGCGGACCTGACGGTTCAGGAGACTTCGGTCGAGACCCTGGCGGGCCACGACGTCGTCTTCCTGGCGTTGCCGCACGGCGCGAGTGCCGCGATCGCGGCGCGACTGCCCGCGGACACCCTCGTGATCGACGCCGGGGCGGATCATCGCCTGCGGGACCCCGAGGCGTGGAAGAAGTTTTACGGGACCGAGCACGCGGGTTACTGGCCCTACGGGCTGCCCGAGCTCGTCACGGAGCCGGTGCGGGAAGAGCGGCGGGTCAAGCGCAGGGAATCATTGATCGGTGCCCGCCGAGTCGCGGTGCCGGGGTGCTATCCCACGGGCGCGCAGTTGGCCCTCGCGCCGGGCCTCGCTCATGGCCTGATCGAGGCCGAGGACATCGTCATCGTCTCCGCCTCGGGGACCTCGGGGGCGGGCAAGGGTCTCAAGCCGCATTTGTTGGCCAGCGAGGCCATGTCCTCGATGTCGACCTACGGCGTCGGCGGCGTCCATCGCCACGTACCCGAGATCGAGCAGGGGCTCGCGGATGCATCGGGGGTTCGCACCAGCGTCAGCTTCACCCCGACCTTGGCGCCCATGCCCCGGGGGATCTTGACCACGGCGACGGCGCGTGTGGCCCAGGGGATCGACGAGTCGGCCCTCCGGGAGGCGTGGCGAAAGACTTACGCCGATGAGCCGTTCGTCCATGTTCTCCCCGAGGGACAATGGCCGACCACCAAATCCGTGCAGGGAAGTAATCACGCGGCGATGCAACTGGCCGTGGACGAGCACGTTGGGCGCGTCGTGGTGACCTGCGCGATCGACAATCTGGTCAAGGGGACCGCCGGGGCGGCGGTTCAGTCCATGAATATAGCCCTCGGTTTGCCCGAGACCTCCGGCTTGGAACAGGAAGGCATGGTGCCATGAGCGCCTCAGAAGAAGACGTGCTGGCCGTATCGACGGATCGGGGGCTCGCCGACGTTGCCGGATTTCGGTATTCGGGCGTCAGCGCCGGGCTCAAGGCCAGCGGGGGCGAGGACATCGCGCTGGTGCAGAATCTGGGCCCCGACCACGGGGCCTCCGCGGTCTTCACGACGAATCGATTCGCCGCGCCGCCCGTGGAATGGTCGCGCGAGGCGGTCTCGGATGCGCGCGCCGATGCCGTGGTCCTGAACTCCGGGGGAGCCAACGCGTGCACGGGCGCCGAAGGATTCGGTAATGCCCATCGAACCGCGGAGCACGTCGCAGAGCTCCTGGGCGTTTCCGCCCTGGACGTCATCGTGTGTTCGACGGGGCTGATCGGTGAGCAGCTGCCCATGGACAAGCTATTGCCGGGGGTCGAGACCGCGACCACGAAACTCGGCGTCGGAGCCGAGGCCGACGACGCCGCGGCGCGCGCGATCATGACCACCGATACCGTCCCCAAGAAGGCCTCGGTGTCGATCGAGACAGCGGACGGCATCGTGCACATCGGCGGCATGGCCAAGGGGGCCGGCATGCTCGCGCCGGGACTCGCGACCATGCTGGTGGTCCTCGCCACGGATGCCTCCGTTCCGGCCGATCGCTTGGAGCCCTGCCTGAAGCAAGCCGTCGAATACAGCTTTAACCGGGCGGACTCGGACGGTTGCATGTCGACGAACGACACGGTCGCGTTTCTCGCCTCCGGAGCGTCCGGGGTAAGCCTTGACGAGGACGTGATGACGGAAGCGCTGACCCGGGTGTGCGTCAGCCTGGCTTTGCAGTTGATCACCGATGCGGAAGGCGCGAGCCACGACATTCACGTCACGACCCGTTCCGCCGCGACCGAAGACCAGGCCCTCGAGGTGTCCCGGGCCGTGGCACGTTCCAATCTCTTCAAATGCGCGATCTTCGGCAACGACCCCAATTGGGGCAGGATCCTCTCGGAAGTGGGGACGACCGACGCCGCGTACGAGCCCGAATCGGTCAACGTGAGCATCAACGGCGTCGAGATCTGCCGGGGCGGGGCGATCGGAGAAGATCGCAGCCACGTGGATTTGGCCGCGAACCGCAGGGTCGATGTGGTGATCGATCTCGGCGCGGGTGACCAATCCGCGACGATCTGGACCAACGACCTCACCCACGACTACGTCGAGGAAAACTCGGCGTATTCCAGTTAGGAGCATCGTGCCGAAGCACAGCGAGCACAACAGGTACGCCTCCGCCCAAGCTCAGGCCGAGACCCTCATGGAGGCTCTCCCGTGGATCCAGCGGTTCGCGGGGAAGATCATGGTCTTCAAATACGGCGGAAACGCCATGATCAGCGACGAGCTTCGTGCCGCTTTCGCGGAGGACATGGTGTTTCTCCGGTCGGTCGGAATCAAGCCGGTCGTCGTGCACGGCGGAGGACCGCAGATTTCGGCGATGCTGGAGAGGCTCAATATCCCGAGCGAATTTCGTGGGGGATTGCGGTATACGACGCCCGAAGCGATGGACGTGGTGCGGATGGTCCTCACGGGTCAGGTGGCGCGCCAACTCGTCGGCCTGATCAATCAGCACGGCCCCCACGCGGTCGGCATGTCCGGAGAGGACGGCGGGCTCCTTCGTGCCCGTCGGATCACCACGAAAATCGATGGCGAAGAAACGGACCTCGGCCTGGTGGGCGAGGTCGTCGGGGTGAACACCACGGCGATCACGTCGATGATCGATGCCGGCAAAATCCCCGTGATTTCCTCGATCGCGCCGGAGATCCTGGCCGATGGTCGGGCCGACGCGGAAGGAATGCCGTTGGACACCCTGACCGGGAAGGTCCTGAACGTCAACGCGGATACCGCGGCCGCCGCCGTCGCCGCCGCCATCGGTGCCGAAAAGCTCGTCATGCTGACCGACGTCGAAGGCCTCTACGCCCGCTGGCCCGATCCGTCCTCGGTGGTCAGCTCTCTGACCACGGAGGAACTGCGACACATGATCCCGACGCTCAGCGAGGGCATGATCCCCAAGATGGGAGCGTGCCTGGCCGCGGTCGAGAACGGCGTGCCGACGGCGTCCATCGTCGACGGGCGACGGGCCCACTCGCCGCTGCTCGAAATCTTCACCGATTCCGGAATTGGCACGCAGGTGACCGACGGCGACGCCCAGCGGAAGCCCCTCGCGGACTTCGTCCTGGTGAACCCCTTCAACTCAGCCGAGGAGACGGCATGACACAAAATGAATTGTTGACCGAGTATCGGAAGGACCTCTTGGGGGTCTTCGGGGACCCGTCCCTGGTGTTGACCGAGGGGCGGGGGTGCCGCGTGACGGATGCCGACGGCGGGACCTACCTGGATCTTTTGGGCGGCATCGCGGTCAACGCGTTGGGCTATGCTCACCCGCGATGGGTGCAGGCCGTCGCGGATCAGGCCGGTCGCCTGGCGCACGTGTCGAATTTTTTCACGACGCCGCCCCAACTTTCCCTGGCCCACAAGCTGCTCGAGATCCTTGCGGCCCCCGAGGGGAGCAAGGTCTTCTTCACCAATTCGGGGACCGAAGCCAACGAGGCGGCGCTGAAGCTCGTCAGGTCGCACGGTAACGCGGCCACGCCGCACAAGTCGCGTGTGCTCGCCCTGGACCACGGTTTTCACGGGAGGACGGCCGGGGCCCTCGCCGTGACCTGGAAAGAGGCCTACCGGGCGCCGTTCCAACCGCTGCCCGGGGGTGTCGAGTTCATCGAGCCGACCCTCGAGGCCCTCGATCGGGCCATGGGCGACGACGTCGCCGGGCTGATCGTGGAGCCCGTGCAGGGAGAGGCTGGGGTCCGGCCGTTGCCCGAGGGGTTCTTGGCTCAGGCGCGTCGGCTGACCGCGGACGGGGACGCCATTCTGGTCGTCGACGAGGTCCAGAGCGGTATGGGAAGAACCGGCCGGTGGCTAGCCAGCGGCGACGAACTGGGTGGCGAGAACGCCCCCGACGTGATCACGCTCGCCAAGTCCCTCGGCGGGGGATTCCCGATCGGTGCCATGATCACGATGACGCCCCAGGCCACCGGGGTCCTGGGGCCGGGCAACCACGGGACCACGTTTGGTGGCAACCCCTTGGCGACGGCGGCTGGATCGGCGACGATCGAGGCCATCGAGGAGGAGGGGCTGCTCGAGAATGCGCGGTCGATGGGAGAGCTCCTGGTGCGCGGGCTCAGCCAGATGGAAGGTATCGACGAGGTACGGGGCGAAGGACTGCTGATCGCCGCCGACCTGTCTCGGGCGGACGCGGTCGACGGCGGTGCGGCCCCGGCCGTCGTGGCAGAGGCCAGGAAGCGCGGTTTCATCCTCAACGCGACCGGGCCCGCGACCCTTCGATTGGCGCCGCCCCTGATCATCACCGCATCGGAGGTCGAGGAATTTTTGCAGGCCCTTCCCGGCATCATCGACGCGGTGGTCGACGCATGACAACCGGATCCGTAACGACCACGACCACTGGAAGAGAAACACAACCCATGACACGGCATTTCCTGGTTGATACCGACCTCACGCCCCACGAGCAGGAGGAGGTCCTCGACCTGGCCCTCGAGATGAAAGAGGATCGTTGGGCGCACCGTCCCTTCGGAGGCCCGCAGAGCGTCGCGGTGATCTTTGATAAGACCTCGACGCGCACGAGGTTTTCCTTCGCGACCGGCATCGCGGATCTGGGCGGCGCCCCCATCATCGTGAATCCCGGGGAATCCCAGTTGGGGCATAAAGAATCCGTGGCCGACACGGCCAAGGTGCTCTCCACGATGGTTGCGGCCATCGTGTGGCGGACCTTCGAGCAGTCTGGCCTCGACGAGATGGCGGAGCACGCCTCGATCCCCGTGATCAATGCGCTCTCGGACGACTACCATCCGTGCCAAATCCTCGCGGACCTCCTCACGGTTCGGGAACGCTTCGGCCATACCCGGGGTCTGACGATGGCGTATGTCGGTGACGCGGCCAACAACATGGCCAATTCGTACCTGCTGGGTGGAGCGACCGCCGGAATGAACGTCCGGGTGGCGGGTCCCGAAGGGCATCTGCCGCGGCCCGAGATCTTGGAGGCGGCCCGCGAACGGGGTCGCCAGACGGGCGCCTCGGTCCTCGCCACGACCCAGGTCCATGAGGCCGTCGCCGGGGCCGACGTCGTCATCACGGACACGTGGGTCTCGATGGGCCAGCACGACGAGGACGGCCAACGCGGCGCGGCCTTCGCGCCCTACCAGGTCGATTCCGGCGTCATGGACCAGGCTGCCCCGGAGGCCATCTTCATGCACTGCCTGCCGGCGTATCGTGGCAAAGAGGTCACGGCCGAGGTCATCGACGGCGATCAGTCGGTGGTGTGGCAAGAGGCCGGAAACCGGGTCCACGCGCAGAAGGCGCTCATGGCCTGGTTGATGAGCGCGTCGGTTCGAGCCGCAGGGGAGCGATGAAGAACATGGGAATTCCGTCCACCAAAGCCGCGCGACAGGCGCGGATCATCGCCCTGTTGGAGTCATCAAAGATCAGGTCGCAGTCCGCGCTCGCCGAGCATCTGGAGAAAGATGGCGTGCAGGTCACCCAGGCGACCCTCTCCCGCGACCTGGTGGAAATCGGTGCCGAACGGATCCGTGGCTCGGACGGAGTGCTCGTCTACGCCGTGCCGGGCGCCGACCCCACGCGGGATCGCGACGCCCCCGACCGCCTCAAGAGCCTGTTCCGGGATCTGCTGATCATGGCGGAATCGAGCGGAAACATCGTGATGCTCCGGACGCCCGCCGGGGCGGCGCAGTTCCTGGCCTCGGCCCTGGACCACACCGAAATTCCCGAAGCCATCGGAACCATCGCCGGCGACGATACGGTCATGGTCATATCTCGAGACCCCAACGGGGGAGCGGCCCTGGCGCAGCGCTTCCTCGAGTGGTCGGAATGACCGACCACGGATGAGCCGGTGAGCTAGCGGATCCCTCGCTGGCTCAGGAAGTCGCGCATGTCGTCGATGCCGAAGAACTCCGCGACGGCGACCGGCGTCTGGGTGCCGAGGGAGGCGTCCGCGCCCGCATCGAGGAGCCTCTCCGCGATGTCTTGTCTATTGCGGAATACGGCGCTCACCAGGGCGGTCTGTCCGCGATCGTTGACGCGGTCCACGTCCGCCCCGCGGTCGATGAGCAGGGAGACGACCTCGGGTTGCTCGCGGTAGGAGGCCAAGATGAGCAAGGTGTCGCCCTTGGCGTCGGTGAGGTTGACCGGCACTCCGCGATCCAAGAGTTCGGCCAACTGGTCCGCCTCGCCCTCCCTGGCCAGATCGAAGACGCGATTCAAGAAATCGACTTCGTCCTGGGTGAGGTCTGGGGAATTCTGCTGTGGCTCGGTCATGATGCTCCCTGCCTTATTGTGACTCATTCAGAATAACAGTAGCCGAGTTTGGCTGGCGACGACAGTCGGATCATCGTTCCGCGGACCTCATGTGTATAAATACAATAAAACATGTATAGTCATACAAGAACGAGATACGAACCGCCCTTGAGCGAAGGGGCGGGCTGGGAAGAAAGGTGTACACCATGACGGATCGGGTTGTCCTGGCATATTCCGGAGGTTTGGATACCTCCGTGGCCATCGGGTGGATCGGGGAAGCGACCGGGGCCGAGGTGATCGCCGTGGCGGTCGATGTCGGACAGGGCGGAGAAGACCTGGAGACGGTGCGTCAGCGTGCGCTCGACTGCGGCGCGGTCGAGGCCTACGTCGCCGACGCCCGCGAAGAATTCGCCACCGACTACTGCATGCCGGCGCTCAAGAGCAATTCCCTCTACATGGACGCTTACCCGCTGGTCTCCGCGGTGTCTCGCCCGGTGATCGTCAAGCACCTGGTCAAGGCCGCGAAGCAGTTCAACGCCACGACCGTGGCCCACGGTTGCACCGGCAAGGGCAACGATCAGGTTCGCTTCGAGGTCGGAATCCAGACCCTCGGCCCGGACCTCAAATGCATCGCCCCGGTGCGTGACCTCGCCCTGACCCGCGAGAAGGCCATCAGCTACGCCGAGAAGAACGACCTTCCGATCGTCACGACCAAGTCGAACCCGTTCTCGATCGACCAGAACGTGTGGGGCCGCGCCGTCGAGACCGGATTCCTCGAGGACATCTGGAACGGGCCCACCAAAGACGTCTACGACTACACCGACGATCCGACCTTCCCGCCGGCGGTGGACGAGGTCACCATCACCTTCGATCAGGGTGTGCCGGTGGCGATCGACGGCGAGACCGTCACGCCGCTCGAGGCCATCCAGATCATGAATCGCCGCGCCGGCGTCCAGGGCATCGGCCGGATCGACGTTGTCGAAGATCGCCTCGTGGGCATCAAATCGCGCGAGATCTACGAGGCTCCCGGGGCGATGGCTCTCATCGCGGCCCACAAGGAACTCGAAAACGTCACGATCGAGCGCGAACAGGCGCGGTTCAAGAAGACCGTCGACCAGCGTTGGACCGAATTGGTCTACGACGGCCAGTGGTTCTCCCCGCTCAAGAAGTCCCTCGACGTGTTCGTCAACGACACGCAGAAGATGGTCAACGGCGAGATCCGTATGGAGCTGCACGGCGGCCGGGCGACCGTAACAGGGCGTCGTTCCGATACCTCGCTGTATGACTTCAACCTCGCGACCTACGATGAGGGTGACAGCTTCGACCAGTCCACCGCGCGTGGCTTTATCGAGCTGTTTGGCATGTCCTCCAAGGTGGCCTCGAGCCGCGACCAGAAGCTAGGCCTGTAGCGCCTCGGCGATCGCGGCCCGCAGAGCTCATGCCATGAGTTCGGCGGGCCGCCTTACTTTTCAAGAGCATTATCCGCGGAGGCGAATGAGCCCCGGAAACAGCAGAAGAGGCGAACGGTGAATTCGACCCACGACAAGCACGGCACGAACGACGGAGCCCTCTGGGGCGGTCGCTTTTCCGGGGGCCCCTCGGACGCGCTCGCGGCGCTGAGCAAGTCGACGCAGTTCGACTGGCGCTTGGCCCCGTACGATATCGCCGGCTCCCGGGCCCACGCGCGCGTCCTGCATGCCAAGGACCTCCTGACCGATGCCGAGCTCGACGGTATGCTGGCCGCGCTCGATCAGCTCGAAGCCGATGTCCGCTCGGGGGCCTACGTGCCCGCGGAATCCGATGAGGACGTCCACGGCGCCCTGGAGAAGGGCCTCATCGAACGCGCCGGTGCCGACCTCGGAGGGAAACTCCGCGCGGGACGCTCCCGGAACGATCAGATCGCGACCTTGGGCAGAATGTATCTTCGCGATCACGCGTCCATCCTCGCCGACGGAGTTCTCGGAGTCGTGGACGCGTTGATCGCCCAGGCGGAGGCCCACCCGTACGCTCCGATGCCCGGACGGACCCACCTGCAGCACGCCCAGCCGATCCTGCTGTCCCACCACCTACTCGCGCACGCCTGGGCCCTGTCCCGGGATCTGGAACGCCTGCGCGACTGGGACCGCCGTGCCGCGGTCTCGCCCTACGGGTCAGGCGCTCTCGCTGGGTCCTCGCTCGGGCTGGACCCGAACGTCGTCGCTCACGAGTTGGGCTTCGACTCGGCCACCCACAACTCGATCGACGGCACCGCGGGCCGGGACGTCTACGCCGAGTTTTCGTGGATCTGCGCGATGATTTCGGTCGACCTGTCCAGGATCTCCGAGGAGGTAATCACGTGGGCGACCAAGGAGTTCTCCTTCGTCACGCTCCACGATTCCTTCTCCACGGGATCCTCGATCATGCCGCAGAAGAAGAACCCGGACATCGCGGAGCTCGCCCGCGGCAAATCCGGACGTCTGATCGGGGACCTCACCGGACTGCTGGCGACCCTCAAGGCGCTGCCGCTGGCCTATAACCGCGACCTCCAAGAGGACAAAGAGCCGACCTTCGACGCCATCGACCAGCTGGAAATACTGCTACCTGCCGTCTCGGGCATGGTCGAGACCCTGGTCTTTCACGTCGACCGCCTCGCCGAACTCGCACCGCAGGGCTTCGCCCTGGCCACCGACGTCGCCGAATGGTTGGTGCGTCAGGGGGTCCCGTTCCGCGTGGCGCACGAGATCGCCGGAGATGCCGTGCGGGTCTGCGAGGAGAAGGACTGCGAGCTGTGGGATCTGACCGACGAGGACTTCGCGAATATTTCTGAACACCTGGTGCCGGAGGTTCGCGAGGTGCTCACGGTCGAGGGGTCGTTGAACTCGCGGTCCTCGCAGGGCGGTACGGCACCCTCGGCCGTCGCGGCCCAGCTGAAGGCCCTTCGGGCGGCACTGGCGCAGGACCGGGAATTCGCCGCCCGGCCCCAGCACATTTCCTAGTCGTGGCCCACGTCGGCGGGCCAAACGTCGATCTCAACACCGCCCCGGTGAACTATGTTGCCGGGGCGGTGTTGGCGTACCCTGTTGTGTGCACTTTGTGACCATAGGGGCTGTTGCGTGCCCGGAAATACAGGCGATTCATGAACGATTCCACCACGCCCACCGCTGACGAGCGCGTCGCCCAGACCATCGACAACGTGTGTGCCGTGATTCCCGATTACCCGGAACCAGGCATCATCTTTCGGGACCTGACACCGATGTTCGCGGACGGCGCCGCCTTTCGCGAAGTGATCGACGCGCTGTTGCAGCGCTTCGAGGGAAAATTCGATGTGATCGCCGGGGTCGAGGCCCGCGGCTTCTTGCTCGCCTCGGCCGCGGGGTATGCCGCGGGCGTGGGCGTCATGCCGGTGCGAAAAGAGGGCAAACTGCCCCGAGAGACCTACTCCGAGTCGTACAGCCTCGAGTACGGGACCGCGACCTTGGAGATCCATCGCCACGACATCCCCGTGGGATCGCGGGTCCTGATCCTGGACGACATCCTGGCTACGGGCGGAACCCTGGGAGCCACGGTTCGGCTCATGGGAAGGGCGGGCCTCACCGTCGCGGGCATCGGCGTGGTCATGGAGCTCGACGGTCTCAGCGGTCGGAGTAATTTGGCCGGTCAGACGGTCGAGGCCTTGTACACGGTCTAGACTCGATAGTCTTCATATCCACGTCACGGCTTTTCTGAGGGACTTCAGCACACACATGACTCACACCCACGAGGTCACCGGGGATCAGATCTCACCCGGCGGAAACCCAGATCACGAGGCCTACGAGCGGCAGCTCGAAGAGGCCCTGAACCACGAGCGCGCCTACGTCGCCCGTCTCTACACCCGACTGGACGAACTCCGGGAGGAAAACCGCGAGAAACTGGCCGATATCCGGCGCGTGGGTTCCGCGGGTAGCCACCAGAACCGGTCCGAGCGGGACGCCTACGCGACGTTCTACGAGGACCGGTTGGCCCAGCTCGACGCCGTCGACAATCGCCTGGTCTTCGGGCGACTGGACCTCGACGACGACTCCACGCGGTACATCGGCCGCATCGGTCTCGCGGACCAGCACCACGAGAGGCTCATGGTCGACTGGCGTGCGCCCGAGGCAGGGACGTTTTACCAAGCCACGGCCTTCGAACGTCAGGGAGTGCAACGTCGCCGCCACCTGATCCTGGACCGCAGGACGTTGAAGAATATCGAAGACGATGTCCTCGATCCCCAATTCCTGGACAGCGAAGAGGTCCTGCACGGTGAGGGCGCCCTTTTGGCGGCCCTCAACCGTAAGCGGACCGGCCGCATGACGGATATCGTCGCGACGATTCAGGCCGAGCAGGACCGCATCATCCGGGCGGACCTGCCGGGAGTCCGGGTCGTGCAGGGCGGTCCCGGGACCGGGAAGACCGCCGTGGCCCTGCACCGCGCAGCGTATCTGCTGTACACCAACCGGGAGCGGCTCCAGAAGTCGGGCGTTCTCGTGGTGGGCCCGTCCTCATCCTTCATGTGGTACATCGAACGCGTCCTTCCCTCTTTGGGGGAAACCGGCGTGGTCATGTCGTCCCTGGCCACCCTGTACCCGGGCGTGCGAGGGATTCCGGAGTTCGATACCCGCGTCGCGCGGGTCAAGGGCTCGCTGGAGATGGTCAAGGTCATGAAACGCGCGGTGGCGGACCGGCAGAAGGTGCCGGAGGCAACGCAACGCCTGCGCGTCGACTCATCGACCGTGGAGTTGAAGCCGCAGGCGGTCAAGAAGGCCAGGGAGCGGGCCCGCGCGACCGGCAAACCGCATAATCAGGCTCGCGAGACCTTCGTCAAGATCCTCGTGCAAGAGCTGGCAGATCAGCTCGAAAACCAGCTCAACGAGTCCAGCGGCAACGACATGGATCGGTCTTACCTGGTCGAGGACGTTCGCCAGGCCCACGACGTGCGGGTCGCGTTGAATCTGGCATGGATGCCGCTGCGGCCCGAAACCCTGGTCCGGGACCTCTTCTCCAAGAGGCGCTATCTCGAATCGGCGGCTCGCAGGCTTCCGCGCGACGAGATGGAATCGCTCCTGCGGCCGCGGGACGCCGCGTTCACGGAGGCCGACGTGCCGTTGCTCGACGAAGCGGCGGAACTCCTCGGGGACTTCGAGCAGGCGGTCGGTCAGCAGGCGGCCCGGGCGGCCGCCGAGCGCGAAGCCAACCTGGAGAACGCGACGAAGACCATGGAAAACGTCGATGCTGCTCTGGAAGAGATGGGCATCAACGGAGTGGTCACCGCCGAGATGCTCGCGGACATGAACGAGACCGGGGTGTCCCGCATGACCGCGGCCGAAGCGGCAACCTCGGACCGAAGGTGGGCCTATGGGCACGTCGTGGTGGACGAAGCGCAGGAGCTCTCGCCCATGCAGTGGCGCCTGTTGATGCGGCGGTGCCCCATGAAGTCCTTCACGGTGGTCGGCGACATCGCGCAGGCGTCCGCCGCGGCCGCTTCCTCGAGCTGGGCCGACGCGCTCGAACCGTTCGTCGGCGATCGGTTCAGCCTGGACGAGCTCACCGTCAACTACCGCACACCCGCGCAGATCTCCGAGGCGGCCGTGGCCGTCGCCCAGGCGGCGGGCCGAGAGGTGTCCGCGCCGAAGGCCGTGCGGGAAGGGGAGTGGCCTCCCACGATGGTGCGCACGGACGACGTCGTGCCGCGGGTGGTCGACCGCATCCGAGCGGACCTCGACGCGGTGGTCGGTGGCCTGATCGGCGTGATCGTCGCCCGGCCAGAATACGAAGCGGTCGTCGAAGCGGTCCGCCGGGAATTCGCCGACCTCACGGGGACCTCCGAGACCGCGCTCGAACGGCAGATCCTCGTGCTGTCCCCGTGGGAAGCCAAGGGGCTGGAGTTCGACGCGGTGGTCGTGGTCGAGCCGGCGTCTATCGTGGATTCGGCCCACGGGACGGTGGGGGACCTGTACGTGAGCATGACTCGACCGACGCAACGATTGGCGATGATCGGGGCGCGAGAATTTCCGGAGGGCCTGGAGCCGTGGTTCGATCAGGCAACCGACCCGGATACCGATCAGTGATCCATAAGGGTGACGAATGACGAATGGTAATGTGAGCAAAGTGATGGAACAACAGGTGATCGAATCGGTTCATGGGCTCAATGAACAGTCCAATGACCCGAGCTTCGACAATATTTGGCAAGAACTCACCTGGCGTGGTTTGGTCCACGTCTCCACGGATCAGGAGGCCCTCGAGAAGGCCCTCGCGGAAGAAACCGTCACCTATTACTGCGGCTTTGATCCGACCGCGGCGTCGTTGCACCTGGGCCACCTCGTCCAGCTTCTGCTCATGCGGCGCCTGCAGCTCGACGGGCACAAGCCCCTGGGACTGGTCGGCGGCTCCACGGGCCTGATCGGCGATCCCCGGCAAACCGCGGAGAGAACCTTGAACTCGCGGGAGGTCGTCGGGGCCTGGGTCGAGGCGCTACGCGGTCAGGTCCAGCGCTTCCTCTCGTTCGAGGGGGATAACGCGGCGCGAATGGTCAACAACCTGGACTGGACCGGTGGACTGTCGGCGATCGATTTCCTGCGGGACATCGGCAAAAATTTCCGGGTCGGGACCATGATCAAAAAGGAGATCGTCGCCAAGAGGCTGAACTCCGATGAGGGCATCTCCTACACGGAATTTAGCTACCAAATCTTGCAGGGCATGGACTTCCTGGAGCTCTACCGGCAGTACGGATGCACCTTGCAATCCGGTGGCTCCGATCAATGGGGAAATCTAACCTCCGGCACGGAGCTGGTTCGCAAGGTCGAGGGCCAGACGGTGCACGCGATCGGAACGCCGCTGATCACCAATTCCGACGGAACCAAATTCGGTAAATCCGAGGGCAACGCGATCTGGCTGGATCCGGAGCTCACGAGCCCGTACGCGTTCTACCAATTTTGGCTCAACACCGCCGATGCCGATGTGGTCGACCGCCTGAAGGTCTTCACCTTCAAGTCCAGGGCCGAGATCGAAGAGCTGGGCCGGAAGAGTGAAGAGGAGCCCTTCCGTCGGGAAGCACAGAAAGCGCTCGCCTACGAGGTGTGCTCGCTCGTCCACGGCGTGGAAGCGACCGAGAAAGTCATCGAGGCCTCCCAGGCCCTGTTCGGCAAGGGAGACTTTGCGAGCCTGGACGAGGCCACTCTCATGGCAGCGACGTCGGAACTGCCGCACGCGGAGGTCGACGGCGATGACCTGAGCCTGGTGCACTTGCTGGTCGAGACCGGGCTCTGCGAATCGAAGTCTGCCGCGCGACGCACCCTCAAGGAAGGCGGAGCGGCGGTCAACAACGTCAAGGTCCAGGGCGAGGACGCCGCCGTCAGCCCGGAGGAATTGCTACTGGGCAAGTACGCGGTGCTTCGCCGGGGTAAAAAGAACATGGCTATGGTCACGGTGCGGAGCTCCTAGGGGGCCAGCCCGGAACCTAGCTCGCACGTGACCTACGGATGAACAACGGCCCGGAGAACGCCAGACGGCGGTCTCCGGGCCGTTTTTCCTTGCCATTCCGGGGTTGTGGGGGTGTGTGGTGTGTTTCACGTGGTTTCGAGTTGCCGTGGTTGTTCACGTGTGTGTAAAGTCTTTTCTTGTCGCCGCGAGGTGCGGGGGACTTGTTC
>NZ_KL537415.1 GCF_000710345.2 Curtobacterium sp. S6
ACATCCACTACAACTACCACCGCCCCCATAGCGGAGCGGGCGGACATCCCCCAGCATCTCAGCTCCGTGCTGGCGTCACCAACCTCCTGCCCTCGTACACGTAGAGGCCGCCGCCCCACACACGGATCATGGTCATTCCGGCCTCACGGGCAAGGTCCAGAAGATGGGCGCGGCGCTCACTCGTCACGGACCCGGTGAGCATGTCCGCGGGAACCCAGTTGGCCCCTCGGGCAAAAATCGGTTGCCCGTTGAGGAGGAACTCACAATGGCGCCCGCCCTCGGCGTCGGGGTCCTCCCGAAGGCGGATGGTGCGAATTCCCACGGCGAGCTCCCGGCGGTCCTCGGTGTTCTCGCGCCGCAGCAGGTCGACCTCCGCGCGGTACAGGGCCGGCGTGCCGAGGTCGCGCGTCCACCAGAGCTGCGGGTGGGGAACCTCCACGTCGACCGTGATGGCGCCTCCACCAACGGCTCGGCCCGCTGGCAACGATGCGTTGACCGCGAGCGCTCCATCCGGCGCGAGAAGGCGAAACTCGAGCCGGTCCTCGGGCTCGAGGTGCTCGGCCTCGACCGTCAGGCGACAGGTCGCGATGTCCCGATCGATGGACACGGATTCCCACGCAACGTGGGTGATCTTGGGTGTGGGTTTCGCCTCCAGGGTCACGTTCCCGGTCAGCCCGATGGACGGAATGCGCGGCGCAAAATCCCAGCCCCACGAGAAGAACGCCTTGCGGCGAAGGGTCAGGGACAGATCGTCCGAGACGGTGTCGCCGATGCTCTGCCCGTCTTCCCGGTCCCCGCCGGTCATCTCTTTGAACCTCCGAACCGTCTCTTCGGGCCCCTGCGGTTGAGGAAGGCCGTGCAACGGAGGGTCGAAGCGCAGCAGGATTTCCGCGGTGCGACCGGTCCGGGGAAGGTCCACGCTGAGCGGGCGGAACTGCGAGGCGTGTTCGGCCACGACGGCGCCGTCGATCCACACGGTCGCCACCGTATCCAGGCCCGTGAAGGTGAGGGAGAACGCCCGGCCCTCCGGGAGGTCAGGCAAGTCGACGACCGACCGGTACCACCACGAACGCTCCTCGATCCACCGCGAATCCCGTTCGTGAAAATCCCGGTACGGGTGCGCCAGGCTTCCGGCGGCGATGAGCGATTCGTGCACCCCGCCGGGCACGACGGCGGGTATCCACTCGGCCTCCCGGGGCGGCGCGGCGGCCTCGACGTCGCTGTCCGTCAGCGTGAATCCGGTGATGTCCCACCGGAAGTCGTCCGTCTGCTCGGTGGATGATGAATTTGACACTTTAGCTTCCCTCTCATCCGAAAGCGTGGGCCCGGCGCGTCCGACCCGGAGTAATGCGTGAGCGTTCCACTCCTCGAACTTATACCTAGTGTCGCTAAGTATCTACCCAAAGATCACGGGCTCTTCCCAGATGAGGGTGTAGCGCACGTCGCGCGGCGGGCCGGCGCGTCGGTGTCGGGGTGAGGGTCGAGGTCTCCCGAGGATGAGAGCTCCTACACACTCAGCCCGAAAGACCTCGACGTGCACGACGCTACCGTCGGCGGGCGCGCTGATGCGTTCGCCAGCCCCGACCTGACTGCCTTCTGCCGCCTCGACGAACTCGGCCTCGTTGTCACCGGGCAGCGACTCGAGCCGGATCGTGCCGTATTGGCCTGTCAGGTGGTCGAGCCCGACCAGTGGTGCCGGCGCTGCGGCTGCGAAGGGAGACCACGTGACACCGTGGTCCGACGGCTTGCCCACGAACCACTGGGCTGGCGGCCCACGACGCTGGAGGTCGTCGTGCGCCGTTACCGCTGCAGCGGCTGCGGGTATGTGTGGCGCCAGGACACCACCGCCGCGGCCGAGCCCCGGGCCAAGTTGTCTCGGCGCGCTCTGCGGTGGGCGCTGGAAGGGATCGTGGTCCAGCACCTGAGCGTGGCTCGGGTCGCCGAGGGGCTCGGGGTGGCCTGGGACACCGCCAACGACGCCGTTATGGCCGAGGGCAAGCGGGTGCTGATCGACGAGGAGCACCGCTTCGAGGGGGTGAAGGTCGTCGGGGTCGATGAGCACGTGTGGAGGCACACCCGTCGCGGCGACAGGTACGTCACCGTGATCATCGACCTCACCCCAGTGCGAGATGGCACCGGCCCGGCACGGCTGCTGGACATGGTCGAAGGACGCTCCAAGCAGGCGTTCAAGACCTGGCTGGCCGACCGCCCGCAGGAGTGGCGCGACGGCGTGGAGGTGGTCGCGATGGACGGCTTCACCGGGTTCAAGACCGCCGCCGTCGAGGAACTGCCCGACGTGGTGACCGTGCTAGATCCCTTCCACGTCACGCGCCTCGCTGGCGAGGCGCTCGATGAGTGCCGACGGCGAGTTCAGCAGGCCATCTGTGGGCACCGCGGCCGCAAGGGCGACCCGCTCTATGCCGCCCGCCGGGCCCTGTCCACCGGCGCCGACCTGCTCAACGACAAGCAGAAGGACCGACTGGACACCCTGTTCGCCGACGACGCCCACGTCGAGGTCGAGGTCACCTGGAGCGTCTACCAGCGCATGATCGCCGCCTACCGCCACGAGAACCGGTGCCACGGCCGCGAGCTGATGGCCCGGCTCATCGACTCGATCAGCACCGGCGTCCCCAAGGCCCTGGTCGAGATCACCAAGCTCGGCAGGACGCTGAAGAAGCGCGCCGCCGACGTCCTGGCCTACTTCGACCGGCCCAGCACCTCCAACGGGCCCACCGAGGCGATCAACGGCAGGCTCGAGCACCTGCGCGGCTCGGCGCTGGGGTTCCGCAACCTGACCAACTACATCGCCAGATCCCTGCTCGAGACCGGCGGGTTCAGACCCCGACTACACCCTGGATTCGGATGAGCCAGATCACGCTGGGCACGGTCCAGCATCGTCACCCGACGCGACATGGGGGGCATTAAAGACCGCCGTTTGCACTAGTCACCCCGGCAACTCCTTCCCCCTGACGTCAAATAAAGTTCATTCAGAATTCCCCATCGGAAGTAATTTATTGCGGTAAGTTCATAGGCTGAATGAAAGGTTCCAAACCATTTTCAATGAAAATTAAATACAAAAATTTCACGGTTAGGAACCGGCGAAATATAGGCGCCGACCATTCTTCATCAATCCGTTCGCAACAAAACTCATACTCTAGGGAACCCATGACGCAGCAAGAACCACACTACGACTATGCACCCCAGCCCGACGACGAAAACCAGCCGACTCCTCAACGGCGCCGTTACGGCAAATGGGGGTGCATTGGCTGCCTCGGCTGTCTAGGACTCATTGTCGCGATCTTCGTCATTTCAGCCATCATCGCCGGTCTCGTCAACGCCATGTCTGACAATAATGACCATCAGAATTCGACCCCTTCCCCTTCACCGACCAAGACGCAGCCGGCATCGGCCACTTCGACGCCGACCCCAACGGCCTCCGCGTCTTCCTCAAGTGCAACGCCCACGCCCAAGGTCACGCCCACGCCCACACCATCACCAACGCCCTCCCAAACTCCTGCGCCGAGCTCGCACCAGGCGCCTCAACCGGAGGAACCGACCGCTCCCAGCCCAACGGATGAGCCCGAGACCGCACCAGCAGAACCCACCCAAGCCCCTGCGCCGGCCGCACCCGCTCCAGAGGAACCCACCACACCGGCCCAGGCACCGGCGCAGACAACATACGCCTCATGCGCGGAGGCTCGAGCGGCCGGAGCAGCACCTCTCTACGCCGGTCAACCAGGCTATAGCTCCAAATTGGACCGCGACGGGGATGGTGTTGCTTGCGAATCCAAGAAATAGGGAAGACCCCCAAGAAGAGGAGGTGTGAAGGGGCCAGGTGCCTGTCACAACGCCGGCCATCGGCAATCTGGCCCCACACTTCTTCCGCCTAATCGGTCGGCCGGGACGGCGGGGTCACGGTCGACAAAGCGTCGTGCTCGTCGCTGTACCGCAGGAATCCCAGGTGGCCCTCGAATCGGTCGACAACGTCGTCAATGATCTGCTGGATCGAAAGGCCCATGAGGTCGTAACCCTCCGATCCGGTCTGGGTGAAGACCTCGAGGCGGTAGTAAACGTCCGTCTCGCGGGACATGCGCCCACCAAACATGGGCACCGGCGCCTCGACGACGCCGACCTGGTACCGGAAACTCCTCCGATCCGGGATCTCCACGATGAGGCTCTGTTCCTCGATCCCGGTCTCGTCGTCGCTGACCACGGCGAGGCTTGAGGCATAGCCCTGCGCCGTGAACTCTTTCTCGACGGCGACCAGAGCGGGGCGGACGACGTCTTCCGCCCATTGCGCAACGGATCTCTTGGACGGGTAGGACCTCATACGAGCCAGTCGTTGACGCCAGCTCTTCTCTGGCGGGCTGCCGCCGTCGGCCGCGACGACGGATCGGCTCAGTCGACGCCCTTCCTGCTCGGCCCGCTCCATGCGCAACACCTTGGAAAACGAGGCCATCACCAGGTAGGCAATGATCGTCACCGGCAGCGCGAAGATCAACGTGGCGTATTCCATGGTGGTCACGCCACCGGCCACGAGCATCGCGATGGTCAGCAGGGCCGTGAGGACGGCCCAGAAAATGCGGAGCCATTTGGCACCATCCTGGGAAGGATCCGGAATCGTCGAGGAGAAATTCGACATGACCATGGCGCCGGAGTTCGCGCTGGTGAGATAGAACAGCAGGCCGGAGAGCGTTGCGAGGCCGATCAGGAAGGCCGCCCCCGGGAAGCTCTCCAACAGTGCGTACCAACCGGCCTCCGGGGAATCGATCGCCAGTTGCGCGAATTCGTGATCGCCGCTCATCACACGCGCAAGAGCGCTGTTGCCGAAGATCGTCACGATGATGAAATCGCACAGCACGGGCGCCGTGATCGCCGCAATGACAAACTCTCGGAGGGTACGTCCGCGCGAGATGCGCGCGAGAAACAGCCCCACGAAGGGGCCCCAGGCGAGCCAGAAGGCCCAAAAGAACAAAGTCCAGGTGGACATCCATCCCGAGCCGCCGTCCTCGTACGCCATGGTTTCCATGGTCCGCTCCGGCAGTGACCAGATGAACCGGCCGATGTTCTCGACCATCGCGTTCAACAGGAAGGCGGTCTTGCCGGTGACGAGGATGTAGATCATCATCGCCGCGGCGGACCAGAGATTCAGCTCGGAGATCCACCGAATTCCCTTGTCCACGCCGGAGGTGCAGGCGGCGATCGTCATGATCACGGCCACGAGGACCAACGCGATCTGGAGGGCCAATCCCTCGGGCAGGCCGAAGAGCCAGGCGAAGCCCACGTTGAGGAGAACCACGCCGATGCCCATCGAGGTTGCGACCCCGAAGACGGTTCCCACGAGGGCGAAGATGTCGATCACGTCGCCCGTCGCGCCGCGAACACGCTTTCCGAGCAGCGGGTAGAGCACGGCCCGGATCGATAGAGGCATGCCCCAGCGATACGCGAAGTACCCCATGGCCATTCCCAGCAGGGAATACATGGACCAGCCCGCGACCCCGTAGTGGAACATGGTCCACACCACGGACTCTTTGGCGGCCTCGGTGCTCTCCGGGGAACCACCCAACGGGTGAAGGTATTGGGTGACCGGCCCGGTCACGGAGTAGAACAACATATCGATGCCGACACCCGCGGCGAAGAGCATCGAGACCCACGTGAACAATTTGTACTGCGGACGGGAGTGGTCGGGCCCGAGCCGGACGCTGCCCTGCTTTGAGAAAGCCACCCACAACACGAAGAGGATCACGCAGGTGACCGTGAGGACGTAAAACCAACCGAGGTTTTCGGCGATCCACGCGACCACGTTGCTCATGGTGGATTCGGCACGGTCCGGGACGAGCATCGCCCAGATCGAAAACGCCACGACCACGGCGGAGGAGACGCCCAATACTTTCCAGTTGACCTTGGGGCCGGGGGCCTTCTGCAGGTCCGCCGGGCCCCGGCTCATCTCTTCGCCCGTCCGAGGGGGACGCTTCTCGTCGCGTTCGTTGGCCTCGGCCGCCGTGCGGCTCGATCCTCCGAATCGCTCCCGCTCGACGCCCCACGGGGCCACGTTGCGGCGGACACCGGAATCTTCGGTTTCGTGCACTCGCTCTCCTCTACTCGACCACTCTCGTTTCGACCGCCGGCGCCGCGATTCCTCGCCCAGGGCATAGGCAGTTCCTCCGCGGAAGAATCGACGCGGGAACCCCCGGCATAACGTTCCGGGCGGCGTCGGGCGTTGGACAAGGTCCGGCCCTCGGCGATGAGGGCCCGTCTGCCGGGCGTCGGTTGCCCCACCGGTGGAATTCGCGGGGCTCGCGGGAAAAATGCCCGTGGGATTCGCCTGAAAACCCAACGCTGAACAGCAACGCGCGAGCTATCGGCACCCCATTCAACCTAGTTGGCAGGGAATTCTCTGGCAATTTTTGGTGCAAAAACAGGGCAAAAGGATCATGGGGATGACCTTCCCGGCGGGAGCGGTGTGCCATCGCTTCGCGCGACCGACGGTTAAATGCGTCGCCCCCTCGGCTGTGGCCGAGGGGGCGACGGTGATCGCGTCCGGACTTAGGACAAGAAGGTGACCTCGTAACTGTCAAAAGTCTCGTCGTCGTATGAACTGACATCCATGCTGATGCTGTTCGGATCCATCACCGTGAACCCAATGTCATACGTCAGGTCCTTACCGGGCTGAATCTTTCCTTGCCCGCCACCCGTTACATTTTGCTCAGAATCACTAGCAAAACCTGCTTGCCTACCGCCAGATTGAACCTGCATGGAAATCATGCTCGCGTCCACCGGCTTATCAGTTCCGTTGTGGATGGTGACCGTGAACTTTCGCGGCACTTCACCGTGGCTATCGTCAAGGTATGCGGTCTCGGACGGAGTAAATCCCGTCGGTTCTCCCACCGTGATCGCCAGCCCGTTATCCCACGTGTACTTCTGCCCAAAATGCGGGGAATCCTGGGCCTTGGATTTGCTCGACGAGGTAGAGCTCTCCGGGGTCGGGTCTCCCGCTGAGATGTTTCCCGCGTCGTTGATCGCACTTCCCACGACGAAGATAAACACGCACACGCCAACGATGGTTCCCACGACGGAGAGGATCAGCCCCACGAGCCCCATCCATTTGGACTTGCCGTGCAAGAACAGCGAAATGATTCCCAAGATGAAAGCGATGGGCAAGAGAACCCAGCCAACGATCAAGATTCCGGGGATGCAGGCAAAGATGAATCCCAAGACGCCGGCGATGAGGGAAATCAGCCCCAGAATATTGGTCTCCTTCTTCGGAGACGGCTGCTGGTAGTACGGCCCACCGGGCTGCGGCTGAGATGGGTGGGGTGTGGGGTACTCGGACGAGTGACTCATGGGCTCTCCCAGGGGGTGCGAAGAATTTGACCAGGTGAGTATAACCTTGGAATTACCATAATGGAAGCTGTGTATTTGATACTTACGGTACCAATATTCCTCCGAAACTGAGTGTTCGCTTTCGGGTCCTGGCGGCGTAGTCAGCCCGTGACTCTTCATCCACATTCCCTCTGCCCCGTCCCGTCGCCCCAACGCATGTGCCACGATGGCCCCAGGGGCCGGGAGCCGTTCGGCCACGACGTCGAGGAGTCTCATGGAAACGCCGCGTTCTCTCACGAAGCACCGCATCCGTCGGAGCCCAGGGACCCCCGCCCGGCTGACAACCGGCCCGGCGGACGAACCGGTCACCCGCGCGGCCGGCTCAGAGCCGATCACACCAAAGGCCAACGCCACGAGCCTGTTGCGGCTAGTCCACATCACCGACTTCCAGCACGGGGACCTCGCCTCACCCATGCGCAACGACTATCTGCAGAAATACGCGGGCCAGGATTATTGGGCGCGGTTGCTTCCCGCGTATCGTCCGCAAGAATTCCTGCAGTGGCATGCTTTGGCCACGATCGTGCGAACCGTCAATGCCATGCAAGAGGTCCCCGAGCTGAGCGCCGATCTCTTGCTGTGCACCGGCGACGCGACCGATTCTTCCCAGGTCAACGAGCTGCGCGATTACCTCAGCCTCATGGATGGGGGCACCGTGCATCCCGGACGGCATACCGCGGACCTCACCGAGGCGCCGAGTTTCGGAACGGACACGTCCTTTTGGCTTCCCGAATCCTCCGGGAGCGACGAGTGGAAGGACTCGTGCGGTCTTCCGCATATCCCCGGCATCCGGACCATCGCGGCGGCCCCATTCGAGCACCAAGGCCTCGACATTCCGTGGCTCACCTGCTTCGGCAATCACGACCAACTCATCCAGGGACGCCACACGAGTCTCGACGCGCAGACCAACCGCCGGGTGAATACCTATCTGGAAGGCTCCGACAAATCGAGTGGAACCCGCGCCCCGGCACCCCAGCCGGGCGACGCGATGGACCAGTACCTTGAAGACCCCCTGATCCACACACCGGGCGAACAACAACAGATCACCGCCGATGCCGCACGTCGGATCGTCTCACGCCGCGAGTATATGCAGGCCCACCTCGACGCGGCCGATTCCCCGGTCTCGATCCCGGGACGCGGGTTCTCGCCGGAGAACGTAGAAAACGACACCGCCTACTACGTTTACGACGGCCACCCCGGCATCCGCTTCATCGCCCTGGACACCACGAATACGCGCGGGGACGTGGACGGCTGCCTCGGTGAGGAACAGTTCCACTGGATTGAAGAGCGGCTTCGAGAGGTTCATTCGACCTACCGCCTGCCGGACGGCTCCGAGGCGCGGCACGACGTCGCCAATCGGCTGGTCGTGCTGGTCTCCCATCACGGGACCCGCAAACTCATCAACGACTACGGCCAACAACGCGCCTACCTGCGCGACGATGTCCTGCGGTTACTGTCCGGGTTCGACAACGTCGCGCTCTGGATGAACGGGCACACGCACGTCAACGAGATCGAGGCCCGCGGATCCGGAAGCGCCGCCTTCTGGGAAATCACCACCTCGGCCGTCGCGGAATGGCCGGTACAGCTACGCCACCTGGACATCGTGTGCGACGAGGAAGGCAACGTCGAGATTCGCACCCGCATGATCGACTCCGCGGCGCCCACGGTGCCCGAGCTTCCCCTCCCGGCGTCGATCACCGACCCGGTGGCCTACTGCGCGAGCCTGCACCGTTGGGTCGGCGCGAACGACGCGGGGTCCGTCGGCGGACTCGACGCCGACGGCGAGCCCCACCACCGGACAACCCGGCTCCTGGCCAGTGTGCCCGCCGAGACGGCGGCCGACGTTCTGTCCGCAGCGTCGGGCGATTCCGGCAGGGACTAATCCTTAATTACTGATTGATCACGGCCATCCACCCACCGAACACCACGGCCCCGAGCAGAAACAGCACGATGATCAGCCATATCGCGAGGCAGACGCCATTGAGGATGATTCCCCACTTGGCCTGCGTTTGGGCCATGGGCTCACGATGCCGTGACTTCACGCCGAGAACGAGCCCGACGATGGGGCCGATCAGGAGCCAGCCCGACAAGATCGAAACGATGCCGAGGACGAGGCTTGCCGTGCCCAAACCGGTGTCTTCGGTGTAGCGCTGCGGGGCTTCCCGGCGGTAGTACACCGGGTCATTTGTTGCCTGTTGGTCGGACAATTCCTGCGATTCGATGCGGTTCATATTCTTAGACTAAGTTTTCGCCCCGAGTACGGCATCGTCCCTGCCCATGAGTCTGGGGGTAGAGCTAGCTAGCACCTCTCACGCAACGGCCCTCACCCGTGTCAGGCGGAAGCGTCGTCGAAGATGATGACCTGTCGGATTGCTTTCGCGTCGGCGAGGGTGTCCATGGCTTGGTTGATGTCGTCAAGCGCGATGCGGGACGAGACGAGCTCCTCGACCGCGAGCTCTCCTTGACGCCACAGGTCCTCATACCGGGGAATGTCCCGTGACGGCACCGCGGACCCCAAGTAACTACCCATGACGGTGCGCGCCTCAGCCGTGAGCACCACCGGATTGATCACGGATTCCGCTTTGGGGCTCGGTAGGCCCACAGTGACGGTTCGACCGCCAACCGCCGTGGCGTTGAAGGCGGTCTCGAAGGCCTTCGGGTGCCCGGCGGCCTCGATCACCAGGTTGGCCTTGATTCCCTGCTCAGAGACCTGACCCGGGGTATAAGTCTCGTCGGCGCCCAGTTCGGCGGCCCGGGACAGCTTGGCTTCCTGAGCATCGACGGCGATCACCGTCCCCTTCTTCAGGCCGATCGCGGTCAGCAGGGCCGCGATCCCGACGCCACCGAGCCCCACGACCATGATCGAGTCCCCCTCCTCGGGCTGACCCGCGTTGACCACGGCCCCTCCACCGGTCAGCACGGCACACCCCAGAGGAGCGGCCGCTTCCGCGGGGACGTCGGACCCGATTTTGACCACGCTTGCCTGGTTGACCACGGCGTGCGTCGCGAACGCGGAAACGCCTAGATGATGGAGGACCTCCGACCCATCGGGACGATGCAGGCGCACCTCGTGCCCGCCGCCGGGAAGGTAGCCGGAATTATTGGATTCCGTCCCACGGGAGCACGGTAACTTCCCGTCGGTCCGGCAGTTCTCGCAGTCTTCACAACGCGGCAGAAAAACGGTCACCACGTGGTCCCCCACGTTCAGACCTTCGATGCCGGGGCCGACTTCCTCGATGACACCCGTCCCCTCGTGGCCAAGAGCCATTGGGAGCGGTCGCGGTCTATTGCCATCCACCACGGAGAGATCCGAGTGGCAGACCCCCGCGGCCGTCATGCGGATCAGAACCTCGCCGTTCTGCGGCGCATCCAATTCGAGTTCTTCGACCGTCAACGGCTGGGATTCCGCGAACGGTCGCTCGGCGTCCATGGTGTTCAGTACGGCGGCACGAATTTTCATGGCGGTTCCTTTCGAGCTGATGTGGCGTGACTCTCACTATAGGTCTCAGCCCCACCCACGTGACCAGGAAAAATTTCCTTGACGCGACCCCCTCCGGGTGGAAGCGTGTCCCACATCACACCTTGGGAGTGAAAGGCGGGACTTCGGATGGATATGAAAGCTCATGTGCTCCACTCGGGCGACATGGAGGCCGACTACACCTGGTTGCTCTTGAAGCCGGATCGCATCATCAAACCGGTTCAAGAAAAGAACACCCCGCGGGAATTCGGCCTGGTGCCGACCCACGCCATTCTGGTCGAAACCCCGGAAGGCCGGATGCTGTGGGACACCGGCGTTCCGCGCGACTGGGCGAGCCGGTGGGAACCGACCACGTTCGATCGATTCTTTCCCGTCGTGGATGACGCCGACGACCCGGAGGCCGGGTACCTCGACCACAGCCTCGCTCAAATGGGGCTGACCACGGAGGACATCGACCTCTTGGTGCTCAGCCACCTCCATTTCGATCACGCAGCCAACGCCAAGGCCTTCGATAACGGGAAGACGAAAATCGTCACCAGTTCGGCCGAGCTGGAGGGCGTCAAGGAAATCACCGGCTACAACCAGGGCGCACATATCCCGTCCGACTACGAGGGTCTCGACATCGGCGGCATTGACGGCGACGAGGAGATCCTCCCCGGCGTCCGCGTCATCCAGACGCCCGGCCACACCTGGGGCACGATGTCGCTCATGCTGGACCTGCCGAACGACGGGAAGAAGATCTTCACCTCCGACGCCGTCTACATGCGCGATTCGTGGGGACCGCCCGCGGTCGGCGCCGCCATCGTATGGAACAACTTGGCCTGGCTCGATTCGGTCGAGAAACTCCGCAGAATTGCGCAAGACAACGACGCCGAGGTGTTCTTTGGGCACGATGCCGACCAGGCCGCCAATGATATCCGCTGGGCGCCGGAAGGGTTCTACTCATGATCCTTCACGATTTTCAGTGCGAGCAGAAACATCGCTTTGAGGCGGCGTTACCGTCCATGCACGCCGAGAATCCGCGTTGCCCCGTGTGCGAGTCGCCGACCCGGAAGCTGATGTCGGCCATCCACATGGGTAATGCCGCCGACGCCGGCCCGTCGCGGGAACAGATGCCGCACAGCTGGCAAGGCATCGGCGGTGCCCACCCGGACGCGGTGGCACACTGGCGAAAGAAAATTGAAAAGCGGGAGAAACTCGAAGAAAAGTATCCCGAATTGGCGGGCGACCGGCGGCCCGTCCTGGCGCACGAAGGGATCTTCGCCAACAAGCCGTTGCGGGCGGGCGACGATATTCAGAAGGCCACGCGCGAAGCGCTATCGGATCAGGGGTAGAACGCCCGGGGAAGCAGCACGCACCCAGCAACGAGCCGGCATGCGCGCCGCTTTTCGCTCGAGTTATTATTCACCCACCGGGGCGAATATCAATCCCAAATTCCATATAACAATACTGAATTGCGCCCGATGATGCGCCCTCGGGGTTCCGGGCCCTGTCCTCACATTGTTGGCGAGCATCGGCCTCCGGCAACGCATCGGCACTAGCCTCACTAGAGGACCCTGGGGCGGTCTCTCCCCCGTACTGACTCGTATCCAGAGGGTCTACGCCGTTCGCCCAGTCACCGAGCTGATGCGCGGAGCAGTACTGCACCATTTGTTGATACAGGGCCTCGCTGTACGGCACACTCGACGAATTCCACACGTCCGAAATGCATCCACCACCGGTGTTGAAGTATTCGGTGAGCTGATCCGACGTCGCCTGAGACGTCGTCGCTTGTGATGGCTCAGCGTTGGGGGTAGGCCCCGCTTGCTCACTAGTTTGCTCCGGGGACGGCGCTGTCGTGGCCTCTTCAGTCTGCTCGGGGGCAGGTGTAGATGTCTCCGATGATGAGGCGGTCTCAGAGGCCGAGGGAGACGCGGATGCGGACGTGGCGGACGACGAGCTGGCGCTACTCGGAGATGCGTCTGAAGATGCGTCATTGCCGCACCCTGCGAGAGCTAGGACAGCGAGCGCCGCGAGTGACAAACGATATTTCACGTGTTTCTCCTAGTGGTTCGGTTGATGGACATAAGTATATGTGAGTCACAACACTCCCTGTAAGGATCATCAGAAACTTCTGGACAGGCGTCCTCTCTGACTCACGCCGAATGTCTTCCACATCTCGTGGGTCTTGCGGCAGGGGCGACCAGGATCGAGGAGAATGGCCCCATGCCCTCCCCCCGACGCATCGTCGTCCTCCGACGCGCGCCCGAAGGCCGATGACCTCGGAATCCCTGACCGCCGCGCCCGCACCGAATGGGTGGAGCTCTTCTTCGACCTGGGCGTCGTGGCGGCAATTTCCGTTCTGACCGCCGACCTGCACGAAGAATCATCGCTCGAGGCCCTTGGCTCATGGGCCATCTCCTTCACGGCAATTGGGCTGAGCTGGCTCGTCGTGGTCATGTATGCCAACAGCGCCCGGGCCGTGACCCGTTTCAAGACCATCGCAGTCGCACTCAACTGTGTGCTCGCGATAGCGGCCTCCAACCCCCTCGAGTACCCTTCTCGCGCGTGGGTCTTTACGGCGGCGTTCATCGTTCTGAGAATGGTGGTTTCACGCAGTTTGGGAACCACCGGCACCTTTCTCCGCTCGTTCCCACTCCAATTCGGAGGGGTTGGCCTGGTCCTGTGGGTCATCTCGTTTTTCGTCCCTGCCCCATGGAAGCACCTGGTCTGGGCGGTCGCCCTGGTCATCGATCTCGTCTTCGTCGTCACCGCCAAGCCCATGCAAGACGAGGACCTACGTCAGCTTCAGGTGCGAGGCCTCCAGCACAAGCACCGGCAGGCCGAGCGGAAGGCTAATCGGGCGCACAAGCCCACTGACGGGCCGCACACACGGGAGGAAATCACGAACTCCGGCAACCGGTGGCTCCAGATGGGCATGGTCGACGTCGACTCGGAGCATCTCCAAGAGCGCCTAGGCCTGTTCTTCATCATCGTTCTCGGCGAGATCTTCATGCAGATCGGTAGCGTTGCCTCCAACGAGGAGTGGAATTGGCCGCTCAGCACCCTGCTGGCGAGGGCCTTTGCCCTCATCGTGGGTCTATGGTGGATGACCTTCTCCGTTGGTTTCGCCGGCAGCGCGCAAAGCCACGTGGAGGAACTTGGGTCGCGGATCGCTCTGCCTTCGCACCTCTTTTCCATGGCCGGGGTCGCGGTCATGGCGGTCGCGAGCGAAGGCCAAGTTCGAGGCATAAGGGCGAGGGTCCGGGTCTACGGACCGCCACCCCGATTTGGCAAATGCCTACCGGTCACGATGACGGCTCATTGCCCTCCGGAAGATTGGGCCAATCGGTGGTCAGATATGCCTCGATGGCACGGTGCCGAAACCTATACACGGGCTTTCCCCGGACGATGAGCCCGCGTTTTTCGTCGAGTCTTCGCGCTAGCGGACCGACCGTGGTGGCCTTGGCATACCCTGCTTGACGGGCGATCCGCGTCATGGAGCGATCGCTCGGGTCGAGTTCCGCCATGATCTCGATGAACTCGCGCTCCTTGGGAGCGAGACGCTCCAGAACGCGGGCGACATGGTCTTCGGCCTCGCCCTTTGCGGTCTCCCAACCGCGCGCCGCATCGTCCGCGGTAATGACATCGCCTGATCCGGCATACCAGGCACGTTCGCCGGCAAGCTGGAAGAGGAACGGGTCCCCGGCAGACATTCCAACGATCATGTCGCGCGCTTCAGGGGCCATTCGAATCGAGGAAACCGCCCCATCATGCGTCAGCATTTTCCATCCGCTACGGGTAAAGGGATCCAGGGCAAGACGGAGATCGTCGGCCTCTAGGGGCTTGAGAGTAATGGTCCGAAATCGACGCACAAAGGTCGCACCCCTACTGGCACCAGCACGTTCGTTGAACTCCGGAAGACCCGTCAGATAAACCGCTAACGGAAGCGCTTCACTGAAAAAGGCACCCCCGGGAGCCTCATATTCTTCTTCGTAAACAAGGGCATCCCCGAGCGCAATGAGCAGCTGAGAAAGCGCGGCGTCGTCCTCGATGTTCTGAATTTCGTCCAGATGGATCAGCACCATGGTGTTTCCCCGCTGCCGGGCCGCGCGACCGATCTCGATCAATAGATCCCTGAGTGCCTCGTGGGGTAACGCGCCCTCTGCCGGGCGGAGGCCCAGCGAAGCTGGTCCAACGGAGACGGACTCGACCCGTCCCATTAGATCCGCGACTCGCTTCTCGCGGGCACTCGCGAGCCCGGCCTGAGAGGCCAGACGGAGGAGAGCCGTCGCGAGCATCTTGATCGGATCAGCCCCTAACGCGATCCTCAGCTGAGGGGTGACCCAATCACCCTCCTTCTCCGCGTGACGAGCTATGCGTCGGACCAGGGACGATTTTCCCATCCCGGGCTCCCCGAGGATCGTTCGGCCGCGCTCCGGGGTGCCCGAGAGCCGACGTGGGCGGACAACATCTCTCCAGTCCGACAATTCAGGCACCCTACCTGCCCAAACGTCTGGGATGGTGTCGGACCCGGGGCTGAATGGGGAGTGCTGGGGTGTGCGCATAAAGGTAAGTTTACTTTTTGCGAGCCGTCTAGGTAAGTTTACTTTTCACCCGAGCGGGCCCCGCCCACTGACCCGGCACGCGGGTCGGATCGCCCGCGAGTGCGTTAACGAAAAACTCCCCGACCACCATGGTGGCCGGGGAGTTTCATTCGGTCGGATCGAAAACCTTCGATCGCGACCCCTGGTGCGCGAGGGGGGACTTGAACCCCCACGCCCTCTCGGGCACACGGACCTGAACCGTGCGCGTCTGCCAATTCCGCCACTCGCGCAAGTGACTCGCGCCCCACCGAAGCGGACACGCGAAAGGCAACGCTGATTATCATAACCAGACGATCCCGGGAGTGTCTAATCCGGGAACGGTGTCCTTCGCCACCGCACGGGTCCGCGCGGGCATCGCGTCTTTTCCTAGCCTCGAATCCCCGTATAGAGGTCATCCACAGCCGAAAAAGCGCACCGAAGGAAGGGCCGTCAAATCCACACTCGACCCGCTATCACGCGGGAGAAGCGCCTATCATCCTCTATTCAGGCTCGGTCTCTACTATTCTTATGACCGAGGCCGTACGCGGTGGCGGTGCCCCATACCCAGAAACAGGGTTGCCCCGGGCCCGTGACCGATAGACCAGGAGGCAACCATGGGACTCATTGAAAATGTCGAGCGTGGCCTCGAAAAGGCTGTGCGAGGCGTCTTCAACGCGGGGTCGAGGAGCCGGATCGAACCGGTCGACGTCGCCAGTCGCTTGCGTTCCGAAATGGACAAGAAGTCCTACGCAATCGCCGAGGGCCGCACGATCGCGCCCAACGTGTTCACCATCGAATTTTCCGACGCCGACTTCCCCCGCGCCCAAGACTGGGGATACGAACTCGCCGAAGAACTCTGCGACGTCGCGATCCGCCACGCCCGATCGCAGGGATACACGTTGCGAGGCGCCGTCCGCGTGACCTTCGCCCGCACCAAATCCGACGAGCTCCAAAAGGGCGAGTTCCTTGTCCTCTCCTCCCAGGAACGCTCCGGGGCGCGAGGACGCAATGGCGCGGCACCTTCCGGGGGCCAGCAGCACCGATACAACGGCGGCCAGGAGGGCGGGCGACGCCCCGAATCCGCCGTCGGCCAGCAAGCAACCAGCGTTCCCGCCGAATCCGATGGCCATGCCCGCGGATACGCGCCGGACTATGGTCATTCCTCGCCCGATGCCTCCTATGCGGCACCGGTTGCGGCGGCGGCCGCGTCGAGCAGTTCCTTGCCGAGCGGGTCCTCGAGAATCGCCCCGCGCGCCCCCGGCCGCCGCGGCCCGTCCCAGCGCCAGCCATCACCCGACGCAACCCAGGTCATGGACTCGACGGGCGGTCAACGCCCGCCGCACCGGGCGCAACCGAATTACAAGCCGGTGCTGGACATCAATGGTCAGCGCTTCTCGATCCAGGCATCCTCGATCGTTCTCGGACGCTCCTCGGAAGCGGACATCACGATCGAAGACACCGGCGTATCCCGGCGCCACCTCGAGATTCTCAACCAGGACGGCGTTTTCCTCGCGGTAGACCTCGGGTCGACCAACGGTTCCACCATCGACGGCGAACGACTGCGCGGCCGGCACGAACTCGTGGACGGAACGGTCATTACAATGGGTCGAACCAAGATCACGTTCCGCCTGCTGACACCGAGGAGTAGTCACTAATGGCCTCAGAGCTGACCGTCACACTCCTCAGGTTCGGATTCCTGGCCCTGCTGTGGGTATTCATCTTCGTCATCCTCGCCGGGCAACGGCGTGATCTCGGCATCGGTCAAACGTTGCGATTCACGTCCTTGCCCGGGCGGAAGAAGAAAAAGCAGGCCGCGACCCAGAGCGCGGCCGCCACCGGCCCTCAGAAGCAACAGGCCCCCAAACGTCCTAGTCAGCTCTCCATTATCGAGGGTCCCGGCTCGGGTACGACCCTGGAAATCGGCGCCTCTCCCGTGATGCTCGGTCGCGCCCCGGACTGCACCCTGCCCCTCGACGACGACTACTGCTCCGGTCACCACGCCCGCCTGTTCCCGCAGGGGTCCCGCTGGTTCTTGGAAGACCTCGGGTCCACCAACGGCACCTTCGTGAAAGGCCAACGCCTCACCCGGGCGACCCTCATCGAACCCGGCGTCCCGTTCACCACCGGTAGAACCGTCCTCGAGTTGAGGCCCTGACCTCGATGAGCATCGCCTTCCGCTACGCAGCGCGCTCCGATACGGGGCGGGTCCGCAGTAAAAACGACGATTCCGCCTACGCGGGTCGATACCTGGCCGTGGTCGCAGACGGCATGGGCGGCCACGTCGGCGGAAACGTCGCGTCCGCTTCGACGGTTCTGGACCTCACCCCGCTGGACCGTAGCGACTACGACGGCGACGCCGGAACCTTCCTGGCCGACGAAATCCAGACGGCGAACATCATTCTGAACCAGCTCGTCGAGCTGAACCCCCTTCTGGCCGGCATGGGAACCACCTGCACGGCGTTGCTGGTCGACGGCGACGAACTCGAGCTGGCCCACATCGGCGACTCCCGCGCCTATCGGTTGCGCGGCGACGAGCTGGAACAGATCACCACGGACCACACCTTCGTCCAACGCCTGGTGGAAGAAGGCAGGCTGAGGCCCGAGGAAGCGGAAAACCACCCCCACAAGAACGTCATCATGCGAGTACTGGGCGACACCGACGCTTCCCCCGAGCTCGAGCTCAAGCGGGTCGACGCCCAGGTCGGCGACCGGTGGTTGCTGTGCTCGGACGGGCTCTCCGGAGTGGTTTCGGACGAGGTCATCAAGTCCCTCCTCGGGTCTTCGAACGACCTCCAACAGATTTGCGAGTCCCTCGTCGAGCTGACCCTCGACGGAGGGGCACCCGACAACGTGACCGTCGCGATCGTCGAGGTCAACGAAGCAGCCAGCCTGGCCAACGCCGTCACGAGCCGCATGGACGCCGTCGGGCGGGATAGCCGGGCGGACGAGCACCCCCAGGGCGTCTCCGAGGAGCCCCAGCCGGAGGGCCTGCCTGCCAGCGCGGGCGTTTCCGCCGTGGACGACGCAGGCAACGACGTGCGCAATGCGGACCACGAGTGGCCCAAGTTCCTCGACGAGGACGAAGCCTCTACCCCGCCCTGGAAGGAGAGCCCGTCCGAGGACGACGCCTCCGGCAGTCCCAGCCAGGAGCCAGACCAGCACGACGAACACCCCGAGGATTCCGCGGATTCCGAGGATCCCGTCCGAGCGCCCTGGCGCCGTCGCCTTCCTCGCCACAACGGCGAGAAGCCGGCACACACCCTGCGTCACGGTCGCTGGCGTGGCGATTCGTTCTCGGACTCGGTGCTCAACGCCATGACCCAGCGCTCGGGCATGGACCTCGACGAAGCCCGGCAGCAGGTCGAAAGCTCCGCGTCGATCCTCCGGCGAGAGCTCGCAGAACGCCCGCACCTGCTGGTCGGCGCCGCGGCCTCGGCAACGCATACCGGCCAGATCCCCACCGTCACCGACTCGACCGTGCAGCGACGGGCGACGCTCGCCCGCACCACGTCGATCGATTCCGACGACGGCGAGGAGATTCCCGACGAGCTCCTCGAAGAGATGGACACCCCAGACCACCGCAGAAAGCGGCGCTGGGGGCTGACCGCTTTCATTTGGGCCTTCATCGTGGTTCTCCTGGCCGGGGCGGCATGGGCCGGTCTCACGTGGGTGAACAACCAGTACTACGTGGGCGTCAACGACGGCAAGGTCGCGATCTACCGCGGCGTGGACCAGTCCCTCGGCCCGATCCACCTCAACAGCATCGAGCAGGACACCGACATCAAGGTCAAGGACCTCCCCGAATACTCGAAGAGCCGGGTCACCAGCGGAATCCACGCGGACTCCGTCAAGGACGCGCAACGTATCGTCTCGGATCTCGGGCTCGACAAGCAGCCCAACGGCCCGCAGCCGACGCCGCACGGCACGGTCTCAAATGCGGGGCCATCAGATGAAAATTCGTCCGATTCCGGCAATGATGGACAGAAGCCCAGCTCAAGTGGTTCAGGAGGGGACGGTCAATGAGCACTCAGACTCACACCGCGCAGAGCACCGACCCCGACGTCACGGACGAGCCGCAGGTCCCCAAACCCCGCCGATTCTTTGAACTGGTGTTGTTGGTCATCTCGTGGATCGTCGGCATCGGGGCCATGTGCCTCGTCGACCTGGACCGAGTCGCGGCCGGAGACGGACACATCATCGGCGCGGGCCTGGTGCTCGTGCTGGGATCGCTCCTGATCCACGTGATCCTGCACGTCAAGGCCAAATACGCCGACCCGTTCATCCTCCCGATCGTCGTCGTGCTCAACGGCATCGGCCTGACCATGATCTACCGGATCGACCTCACGACGTCGTCGTCGGTCATCGGCTCGCAGACGGCCTGGAGCGCCGTGGCCATGGTCGCCTGCGCCGCGGCGCTGTGGTTCCTGACGAACCATCGATTGCTGCTGCGCGTGACCTACATCAGCCTCGCGGCGTCGATCTTCCTCCTGTTGCTTCCGCTCCTCCCGGGCCTCGGCCAGGAGATCAACGGCGCCCGCATCTGGATCGCCGTCGGCGGCAGAACCTTCCAGCCGGGTGAGATCGCCAAGATCACCCTCGCCATATTCTTCGCCGGCTATCTTTCCGCCAACCGGGACCTGATCCTGCTGGCCGGCAAGAAGATCGGCAAGGTCCGCCTGCCTCGCTTCCGCGACTTCGCGCCCATGTTCGTCGCCTGGCTCGTGAGCATCGGCGTCCTGGTGGTCCAACACGACCTTGGCTCGGCGATCCTCTTCTTCGGCCTGTTCCTGGCGATGCTGTACCTGGCGACCAACCGGCTGACGTGGGTTGTGCTGGGCCTGGTGCTGGTCGCCATCGGCGCTTTCCTGGCCTACAAGACCATCAGCCACGTGACCGTACGCATCGATTCCTGGTTGCACGCGTTCGATCCGGCGGTCTACAACCAGCAGATGGGCGGATCCGGGCAGATCGTCCAGGGGCTGTTCGGCCTGGCGTCCGGCGGCCTCTTCGGGCGCGGTCTCGGTAACGGCCGACCAGACCTGGTCTCCTTCGCGAACTCGGACATGATCATCACCGCCATCGGCGAGGAGATTGGGCTCCTCGGACTCGGTGCGGTGCTCATGCTCTTCCTGTTGCTCGTGACCCGCGGTTTCCGCGCCGCGATCGGCACTCCCGACGCCTTCGGCAAGCTCCTCGCGGCCGGGCTCTCCGCCGCGATGGTCCTTCAGCTGTTCGTCGTGGTCGGGGGCGTGACCCGCATGATCCCCCTGACCGGCCTGACGACCCCGTTCATGTCGGCCGGCGGCTCCTCGTTGCTGGCCAACTGGATCATCGTCGGGTTGCTCCTGGCGATCTCTCACTCGGCTCGTTCCCCCCGCGTGGTCAACGACGACGCGCAGAACGAGCAGATCGCCGATACCGGCGAGCTGGGCGCCACGGCGGCCATCTCCCGGCTCGGCAAACCCACTCATGAGGAAACTGCTTCTTCCCCACATTCAGCAGGAGGTCACTCGTGAACCAGGCCATTCGAAGGACGTGGCTCGCAGCGGCGGGAGTTTTCATTCTGCTCGTCGGGTCGCTGACCTACGTCCAATACATCCACGCCGATGCGCTGGAATCCAGCCCGTGGAACAGCCGCCAGCTCTACGACCAGTACGGTTCGGCGCGTGGTTCGATCCTGGTCAACGGTTCCCCGATCGCCCAGTCGGTGCCGACCGACGACAGCTTCGGCTACCAGCGGCAGTACTCCCAGACCGATGAGTACGCCGCCCTGACCGGGTACTTCTCCATGGTCTACGGTTCAACCGGCCTGGAGTCCGCCCTCAACGACGAGCTCTCCGGCAAGTCGGACTCGCAGTTCTACGACCGCATTGCCCAGATGTTCTCGAATCAGGACACCCACGGCGCCTCGGTCGAGCTGACCATCGACCCCAAGCTGCAGGCCAAGGCCACCGAGCTATTGCAGGGCCACAAGGGTTCCATCGTTGCGATGAACCCGAAGACCGGTGAGATCAAGGCGATGGCCTCGTCGCCGAGCTACGATCCCAATCAGCTCTCGGCCCACGACTCGCAGTCCGTGATTCAGGCGTACTCCGAGCTGAACCAGGATCAGAATAAGCCCCTGTTCAATCGGTCGATCGGCGGGGATCTCTACGCCCCCGGATCGACCTTCAAGATCATGGACGCGGTGGCGGCCCTGGAATCCGGCAAGTACACCAAGGATTCGACCATCGACAATCCCCAGAACCTCCCGCTGCCGGGAACCAACACGACCCTTCCGAACTATGTGAACGGTCAGTGCTCGACCCGAGACAAGGCATCCATCCAATGGGCTCTGGAACAGTCGTGCAACACCCCGTTCGCCCAGATCGCAATGGACCTGGGGGAGGATAAGATTGCCAAGACGGCTCAGAATTTCGGATACGGACAAAAACTCAATGTTCCGATGAGCGTCACTCCGTCCAACTTCCCCAGTGGCATGTCCAAGAGCGAGCTAGCGTTGTCTTCGATCGGTCAGTATGACGTCAAAACCACCCCTCTGCAGGTGGCCATGATGTCGTCCGCCATCGCCAATAACGGCGTCCAGATGAAACCGAACATGATCAAGACCGTTCGGTCCAATAGCCTCAGCACCCTGTACGATTTCTCCGCCGAACAGTTGCGCCAATCGACGTCGCCCGACGTCGCCCACCAGGTTCGCGATTGGATGGTCAATGACGTCGACAACGGCATCGCCTCCGGCGCCAAGGTCGACGGCACGAAGGTCGCCGGCAAGACCGGAACCGCGGAGACCGGCACGGACGGAAGCAACGAGGCGTGGTTCACCGGATTCGCCCCGGCGGACGATCCCGAGCTGGCTGTTGCTATTGTCTATGAAGACGTAGACGCGGTCACCGGCGCCCAGTTGACGAGCCCCGGAGCCAAGCAACTCTTTGAGGCGGTGTTGAATCAGTGAGGCCCTCATCCTCGACGACCCTTGGTGGTCGCTACGGCCTGACCGAACGCATCGCCGTCGGCGGTATGGGCGAGGTCTGGAAGGCCAAGGACAAAGTCCTCGGCCGAATCGTCGCCGTCAAAATCCTCAAGGAGGAATACACCGGTGACCCGGGCTTCCTCGAGCGTTTCCGCGCCGAGGCCCGCCACACGGCATTGCTGAATCACCCTGGCGTCGCCAACGTCTTCGACTACGGCGAGGAAGAGGGCTCGGCTTACCTGGTCATGGAGCTCGTCCCGGGCGAGCCGCTGTCGAACATCATCGAGCGGGAAAAGACCCTGCCGGCGGACCGGACCCTCAACATCATCGCGCAGACGGCCCGCGCCCTCGCGGCCGCCCACGCCCAGGGGCTCGTGCACCGCGACGTCAAGCCCGGCAACATCATGATCACGCCGGACAACCGCGTGAAGGTGACCGACTTCGGCATCGCCCGCCTGGCGGACCAGGTTCCGCTGACCGCCACCGGCCAGGTCATGGGCACCGCCCAGTACTTGGCCCCGGAACAGGCCACCGGGCAGACCGCCACGGCGTCCTCGGACCTCTACTCGCTCGGCATCATCGGCTACGAGTGCCTCGCGGGGAAGCGTCCGTTCACCGGAGAGTCCCAGATCGCGATCGCGTTGGCCCAGGTCAACGACCCGCCGCCGCCGCTACCCAAGTCGGTTCCGGTTCCTGCGCAGGCCATGATCATGTGCCTGTTGTCCAAGGACCCGGCGCAACGACCCGCTAACGCCACGACGCTCGCCAGCGGCGTGGACGCCATCCGCCGCAACGACCTCAAGGCCGCGGTCAAGGCCGTCCCCGGCTTGTCGACCTACCTGCCGATGAGCACGGACACCGGCCAGACGCAGCCGGTCACGGCGCCCACGGAGGCCATGACCGGCGGGGACGGTTCAAAGCAGTTTGGATCCGGCGCCTCCGCCGCGGGGTATCAGACCCAGCCCACGACCTCCCAGTTGCCGGCCGTCGGAGAACCCCGGTCCCTGAAGTATCAGGGCGACTACTCCGATTCGGCCGACGCCAAGACGTCCAAAGGCTCGGCCGTCTGGAAGTGGCTCGTGCCGGTCCTCGTGCTGTTGCTCGCGGTCGGGCTGGGCATCTGGTGGATCGTCCAGTCGGGCTCCGACACGGGCGCCTCGGCCTCTCCGGGAAGCAACGGCACCGTCTCCTCGGCGCCGTCCACGACCTCCTCATCCCAGGCCAGCTCCGGGTCGAGCTCCAGCTCGAGCAAAATGGTCTCGGTGGATGTCAGCAAGTACAAGGGGAAGAAGCTCGACGACGTCGTCTCCCAGCTCGCCAGCCTGGGGCTGACCGTGCGTTCGGAGGGCCAGAATTCATCCGAGGCGGAGAACTCCGTGCTCGATGTCTCCCCGAGCGGGCAGGTGGCCGAAGGCTCCAACGTGACCGTCGTGTATTCGACGGGCCCGGAATCCGTTTCGTTGCCGGGCTCCATGGTCGGCAAGGACGCGGATTCGGTGATTCAGGAGATCACCAAGCTGGGTGTCAACGTGACCCGTCACGAGCAGCCCTCGGACGAGCAGTCCTCCGGCAAGGTCATCCGCACCTCGCCGGCGGAAGGCGCCAAGGTCACCGTGGGATCCAACGTGGACGTGTACGTCTCGACGGGATCCGACTCGGCGTCCTCCCCGACGTCGACCCCCAGCCCCTCGCAGACGGCGACGCCCGCGCCAACGCAGACCAACACTCCCGCACCATCGCAATCCGTTCCCCAGAGCGAAGGTCTGAACCAAGAATCATCGAATCAACAGGGTGATAACGCCGAAGGCAACACCCCCAGCTCCAACGGGTGATGGAAACTCTATGACTGTTCGCGTCCCTCGCATTCTCGATAATCGTTACGAGCTCGGCGAGATCCTTGGCTCCGGCGGTATGGCCACGGTCTACGCCGCCGAAGACACCCGGTTGGGGCGCCCCGTGGCCATCAAGGTCCTGCGCCCCGAACACGCCAAGAACGCCGTTTTTCGGATCCGTTTCCGGCGCGAAGCCGAGGCGATAGCATCCCTCAACCACCCCACCATCGTGGCGGTCTTCGACACCGGCACCTTCCGGCCCATGAGCGCCGATGAGGCGCAGGCCGACCCCGAGGCCACCGCGCCCATGCCCAAGGTCGAGCTGGATCGCGTGGAAGGTGAGGACACCGCCCTCAAGAACCAGGACGACGCCGACGCGGTCCCCTACATCGTGATGGAGAGCCTCAGCGGCCACACCCTGAAAGAGGTCATGGCCACGACCGGCCAGTTCCCGGTCGAGCACGCCGTCAGCTACGCGGAAGGCGTGCTCGACGCCCTCCAGTACAGCCACGAGCACGACATCATCCACCGTGACGTCAAGCCCGCGAACGTCATGGTCCTGGAGCGCACCGAAGAGGACCGCGCGCTGAATCGGCCGTCCAGGATCAAGGTCATGGACTTCGGCATCGCCCGCGCCATGACGGAGAGCGCAAAGCCCCTCACCGAGGCCCAGACCATCATGGGGACCGCCCGCTATATCTCCCCCGAGCAAGCTCGCGGCGAAACCGTGGACGAGCGCTCCGACCTGTACGCCGTCGGCTGTCTGCTGTACCAGATGCTGGCGGGCCGGCCCCCGTTCGACGGGGAGTCGAGCGTCGACATCGTGGGCAAGCACCTGCGCCAGACCCCCGCGCCGCCGAGCGAATACCGCCAGGAGATCTCGCCCGCCCTGGACGCCCTCGTGCTGAAGGCCCTCGAGAAGAACCGCGCCGACCGCTTCCAGTCCGCGGAAGACTTCGCCTTCGCCCTGGACAACGCCTCCCACGGGATCAGCGTCAATCACGCAGGGTCCACCGAGGATGACGCCACCCAGGCCATCGGGGGCGTCACCGGCATCGCCGCCGGAGCCACTGCGGCCGGCGCAGGCGCCGCGGCCTCCCGCGCGGCGGACCACCACGGCATCGCCCAGGACGACGAGGCCACCGAGACGTCACTGGTCTCCGACCAGAGCGCGGGTCCGGATGACGACTCCGAATACACCATGAGCGATGGCGCCCGCACCGAAATGGAGGACGCCAGCGTCTCCGGTTTCTTCCCTTCGGCCCAAGACGAGTACACCGACGACGAACTCTACGAGTACGAGCGGAACAAGGCCTTGGCCGCGAAGAAGCGACGCCGCACGGCGTGGAAGAACGTGATCCTCGGTCTCGTGATTTTCCTGCTGGCCGCGACCGCCCTGGGCGCCTGGCTCTACTACCAAAACGAGCTCAACAAGCCGGTCTACGTCAACGTTCCGACCGTCGCGAGCCAAACCGAGCAGCAGGCCGAAGACAGCCTCCGCAACGAGGGCCTCAAGGTCAACGTCAAGGAGGATTACTCCGACAAGGTCGAGTCCGGCCACGCGATCGGAACCGATCCGGAAGACGGAACTCAGGTCGAAAAGGATTCAACCGTGACGCTGAAGGTCTCCAAGGGACCCTCCTCGGTCACGATCCCGGACGATCTCGCGGGCCAGTCCGAGGCCTACGTCCGCTCCCGGTTGGAAGAGATGGGGCTGAAGGCCGGGCGAGTTCAGACCGCCAACAGCCCGTCCGTCCAGGCGGGGCTGGTGATCGGCACCGAGCCCAAACTGGGTGATCCGGCCTCGGCCGGGAGCACGGTCAACCTGATTCTGTCGACCGGCAAGGTCCAGGTCCCGAACGTGGTGGGGATGAATCGGGACACCGCGATCTCCACGCTGACCAGCCAGGACACGTTGCTCTCGACCGAGATCATCACGGAGGACTCCACCGAGCCCGCCGGAACCGTGATCAGGCAGTCGGCCCAGGCGGGAACGTCCATCGCCCAGGGATCCACCGTGACGATCACGGTCTCCTCCGGCCCCAAGGCGACTCCCTCGCCGACGCCGTCCTCCTCGCCCAGCGGTGGGTCCAACAACAACCCGGGCGCCGGAAACGACTCGAAGCCGAGCAGCAGCCCGTCGCCGTCGAGCCCGGCCCCGTCCAGCTCCGCCGAGCCCAACCCGAGCAAGAGCCAGTAAGCAGGCCCCGCCCCGCTGGCCCCCGGAGCCCGGGGGCCAGCGGGATTCCTAGGAGTCGATCAGCGGCGACAGCTCGCGGGCCTGGCGCACGGCCCCCGAGAGGCCGAGCGATTCCAGCCAATTTCCGACCATGAGGTAGCCGTCCTCCGTCAGCACGGATTCGGGGTGGAACTGCACCCCGTGGAGCGGGGCCGTCCGGTGACGGATCCCCATAATGATTCCGGATTCGGTGGTCGCCGTGGCCTCGAGCTCGGAAGGCAGCGTGCCCTCGGCGATGGCCAGGGAGTGATAGCGCGTGGCGGTGAACGGCGAGCGGACCCCTTCGAAGACCGACGCCGAATTGTGCGTGAGCACGGAGGTCTTGCCGTGCATCAGCTCCGGGGAGTGGGTGACGGTTCCGCCAAAGGCCTCGGCGATGGCTTGGTGTCCGAGGCACACGCCGAACAGGGATTTCTGGTGCTCGGCCGCCCAGTGGATGAGGTCGACGCACACCCCGGCATCCGCGGGCGCGCCCGGCCCCGGGGACAGCAGGATGCCGTCGTGATCCTCGGCCATGCGGATCGCCTGTTCCGTGGTGAGGTCGTCGTTGCGGATCACGGTGGTCTCCGCACCGAGCTGCTGGACGTAACCGACCAGGGTGAAGACGAAGCTGTCGTAGTTATCCACCACGAGAATCTTGATGGTCATACGGGACTCCTATTCATCCACGGTCACGTCCGGCCGCAAGGGGCTGTACTGCGCGAAGTGTGGAAACACATATTCCATGAGGATCCACACCGCAACGGCAATTAAGACTATCGCGAAGACGATCCGTAGCCACAGGGGGCCCGGCAGGTGACGGAAGATCCATCCGTACATGGTCGATTCAGCCCTTCCCCACCACGTGGGCGATCTCGGCGGGTGGCCCCGCGGAATTGGGTTGCCAGCCGTCCATGACCGCGTAGGCGATGATGCGCTCCTGCGCCCCGAACCGCGGATTGCAACTGGTCAACGTCATGATCCTGTCCTTGGGCTCCTGCCCGGGGTGCCCCGGAACAGGCGCGATGGCCGAGACCTCGCTCGGCAACACAATCTCGTTATTGCGGAAGGTATACGTGTAGAAGCCGTCCGCCGTCTGGACGTAGATTTTGTCGCCGGCAACGAGCTTGTCGATCTGGTCCAGCACTTTTCCGTTGGTCTGCCGGTGCCCCGCGACCGCGAAATTCCCCACCTGGCCCGGCATCGCGCTGTGGGCGTAGTGGCCGAGGCCGAGGGTATCCAGGACGTCGCTGCCCGTCCCCTGAATGACGGGGCGCTCGTAGTCTTCCCCGAAGCGGGGTATGTACACAATGCCGATCGGACCGCCGTGCTCCGGCGCCTGCCTGACCGGGGGCTCGCCTTCCTTGCCTTCCTCCGGCGGCGGCAGCGGGGAGGCGTGCTGAAATGAGTCCTTCATGCTCTGCACGGCCTCGGATTGAGCCTGACCCGCCGCGATGTTGGTCCACCAGAGCTGCCACACCACAAAGAGGACGACGATCAGCCCCGCCGTGATGAGCAATTCACCCACGATCTGGACGGCCCACCCCAGGGGGCCTCGTGGCCTTCGCGTGCCGGCTTGGCCGCGGCGCCTTTCGCGGGAAGATCCCACAGGTACCTCCAAGTGGAAAACTACGCCGCTGACTCTGCTGATATCACGCTGTGAATCCGCGGTCCGAAGGGGCATGTGCCAGACGGATTAGTTAGACTCGACAATCGGGTATGCGGCCAAAAGACTGGGGCCACCCGACACATCATTCTAGCGTGTAGGGGTCACCGCCGAGCACATCACGCGGAAGTTCAGGAGGACCATATGGCCGAGAAGAAGAACACCGGCGAGAAAGACCTGGCCACCGAGGAAACGGCGGCCAAGACGTCCGGCCGACGCCGGATCGGCTCGCGTCGCGCCGGCAAGGACACCACTCCCGCCGACAGCGGCGAGGCCGTCGACAAGACCGAGCGCACCACGTCTCTGGTCGCCGACGACGATTCGGCAGAGGCCACCGAGAGCCCGAAGGCCAAGAAGAAGCGCCTGAGCGCGGAGGATGAGCGGCTTCAAAAGATCGCCGACGAGATGACCTCGAACGTTCGTCAGGCCTCCCCGACGCCGACCTGGTACATCGCCATCATGCTCGGCTTCATGATCATCGGCTTGCTGTGGATCATGACCTTCTACATCTCGGATCAGACTCTGCCCATTCCGGACCTGAGCTTCTGGAACATCGCCGTGGGCATCGGACTGATGATGATCGGGCTGGTCATGACGACCAGGTGGCGCTGAGTGCCGGAAGACCGCTCGGAGGCTCCCTCCGGGGAGCAGCCACAGAACCCGGCCGATCGGGAGGGTGCCAGCGGTGGCGAGGGCGTCGAGGAAGCGACCGACGGACGCCGTGCCTCCGAGGAAAATCGGCCCGCGCCGCACCACACTCGCGAAGACCGGCCGGATATCCGCGCGGCCAAAACGGAGACGGCCGTCCGCCGCTGGGCCCTCCTCCTGCTGGTGCTGATTCCCGCCGCGTATTTCGTGATCCAGAAGCTTCTTTCCTAGGACCAGAGCAACGGGCGGGCCACGCACCGCACGCGGTACGGCCCCGGCCCTTAGCCCGTGATCGCCGTGTACCCGGCGTCGACGGCCATGAAGACCGGCACGACCCAGAACACCAGGGACCATGCCGCCGGGCCCCGCCTCCCGCCGCCCTGCGCGGCATCCCGCGCGGCGGCGGCTGACCGCCGCGTGGCCCGGAGCCGGCCGAGCGTCGAGACGATCGCGATCCCCACGACGCCCGCCGCGGCGACGACCGCGAGGAAAGCCGGCATCCCGGTGAAGACCACGGGAAATGCATCCCGCCGGGACAAGATGGCGCCGGCCGCGCCCGCGATGATCGCGATGCCGAAGACGGCCACGAAGACCCCCACGCGGTAGATCGCGGTGCTTCCCCAGGCGGAGGTCGCGGTGACCACGAAGACGATCGCCGCCATCAGGACCCAGCAGACCAGCGTGGCCACGTTAATAACCAGGTCCGCGCCGGTGATCCAGTCGCGGATCGCGTACGAGCCGATCAGCAGCATGAGAACTTGCACGACCACGGGCAGCGCGATCCTGAGCAACGGCGTCGCGTCTCGAGAGGGGGCCCGGAAGCCTCGCGAGGCCGCGTAGTCGGCCGGCGGACCCAAGAGCCCCTCGGGGTCTTTCCCGGCGGCGTCGCTGGCCTCGTGGGCTTCGGTCAGAAGGTCGGCGATCTGCGTCGGGTTCGCGCCCGCGAGCCGCAACGAGAGGACAAACTCGTCTACCCAGCGTCGATGAGCTGTGGACCATTCCTTGAGCGTCGTCATGCGCCTCTTCTCTCGCCGGCCGTTGTACCTCCTTCGACGGTAGCGCACCCGACCGACCGTGGGTCACGCACGACAAAGCCCTCCCCACCGCGCACGCGGCAGGGAGGGCTTGCCTCATTCGAGGAGTCGATCAGGCCTCGGGAGCGGTGAACGCCACGTCGAGGGAGATGGCGACCTTGTCCGAGACGAGCACGCCACCGGTTTCGAGGGCGGCGTTCCAGGTGATGCCGAAGTCCTTGCGGGAGATCGTGGCGGTGGCCGAGAAGCCGGCGCGCTTGGCACCGAACGGATCGACCGCGACGCCGCCGAACTCGCCCTTGAAGGACACCGGGCGGGTCTCGCCCTTGATCGTCAGGTCGCCGTTCAGGGTGAAGTCCTCGCCCTCGGAGACGATCGAGGTCGAGGCGAAGGTCATGGTCGGGTAATTCTCGACGTCGAAGAAGTCGGCTCCCTTGACGTGACCGTCACGATCGGGGTTGCGGGTGTCGATGGAGGCCATCTGCACGGTGGCCGTGACCGAGGAGTTCTCGGCGGGCTCGGCGACGACGAGGTCAGCGGAGACCTCCTGGAAGTTGCCGCGAACCTTCGAGATGCCCGCGTGGCGGACGGTGAATTCCACCTCGGAGTGGGCCGGGTCGAAGTTCCAGGCGCCGGGGGTCAGGTCGTTGAACGAAGTCATGGGGGAAATCCTTTCTTGATGTTCTGTCGATAATTACTTTACTCGTAAAGTAATTATCCGCAAGCCCCCGGCGAGAAATTTTTCAACTCCGCGTCAATGCCCCTCAGCCGGAGCGTCCTGGAGCTGACGCTGGACGACCGGCCCATACTCGGCCACCATCTCCTCCATGGTCATGTCCGCCAGGGGTTGGACCCGTAGCAGATAGCGCGCGATGGCCACCCCGAGCAGTTCGGGCGCGACCCGCACGGCGCGCTCAATCCGCGCCTTCTCCCCGTGCCCCTGTTCGACGACCCCCTTGATGTTTCCGAAGACGATCTCCACCAACAGCTCGGCGATGTCCTCCGAGGTCATCGCCGAGCGGATCAACGTGCGCAGCACCGGCCCCGTCTCTTCCGCCTCCCACAGTCCCAGGTAGGTTCGCACCAGTCGCTCCCCCAGGCCCTCCGGCGGACCCAGAAAAACTCCCGCGAGTATCGGCGGGATCTTGGTCCGATCCGCGACCGCGGTGACGAAGAGCCGCTCCTTGCTCCCAAAGAAGTGCCGGATCAGCCCGGGGTCCACGTCGGCGAGCGTGGCGATCGACCGGATCGACGTCATGTCATACCCCTGACGAGCGAAGAGTTCGAGGGCCGCCTCGAGGATCGCGGGACGCGTCTCGGCGTCGCCGCCCCGGCGTCCGACGGATCGCTTTCCGGGCGCCCCCTCCTTCCGGGCATGACGGGCGGTGAAGCGATCGATCTTCTCGGTTCCCTCCGCGGTGGTCTCGATCGGGAGCGACGCGAACGCTTGATAGAACGCTTCGAACTCGAGCCGACCAAACGCGGACGGCACTATTCGAAGGGCAATCGCCAAAAGGTCGCGCTCGTGGCAGCCCTCGCCTCCGACGCGGAGCTATTGATCCTGGATGAGCCAACGAGCGGCCTCGATCCCCTGATGGAGAACGTCTTTCAGGAGGAGGTGGCCCACGCCGTCGACCGCGGCGCCACGGTCCTGTTGAGTAGCCACATCTTGGCGGAGGTCGAAAATCTGGCGGATCAACTCAGCATCATCCGCGACGGCGCGACCGTCCGCCGCGGGACGCTGGAGGAATTGCGCGGGGACGCCCGGACCACGGTCCGTGCAACGATCGACCAAGACCCCTCGCGCCTCCCCGTCCGCGGGATGCGCGACGTGACCGTCGCGGGGCGGCAGCTAACGGGAACCGTCGCCCCTCACGACCTCGGACGGGTCATGTCGCAACTGGCCGAGCAGGGAATCCACGCCCTGAGCGTCGAGCCACCCTCGCTGGAGACCCTGTTCCTCGGCCTCTACGGCGAAGCGCAATCCGATTCGGATCAGCCCGCGAGCGCGCCGGAGGCCGATCGATGATCCGCTCATGTGCCGGCGCCTGGACCCTTTTCCGGGCCCTCCTGGCCTTTGACGGGCGCAGATTCTTGCCGTGGATCGCGATCGTCACGGCGCTGTCGGCCTCGTCGTCGCTGGTGTACCCGTGGATTTTCAGCACCGAGAAGGACCGCATGGGCCTGTCCTCGGCCGTCGGCTCCAACCCGGCCTTGAGCCTGATTTTCGGAACCGCAGGGGACCTCACCACGGTCGACGGCTTCGCCGTGTGGCGCGGCCTGGCCCTCGGCGGTTTTCTTGCGGCCCTCGGCGCCATTGTGACGGTCACGGCGACGACGCGCGGTCAGGAAGATTCCGGGCAGGCCGAGCTCCTGGCCTCCGGGGTTCTCGGTCGCGCGGCCCGCTTGCTGGCACCGCTCGCCCTGGCGTGGATCGGGAGCCTGCTGCTCGGGCTCATCGCGGGCGCCGTGACGGCTCTGTGCGGCGCCGATGGGGGCGTCTCGATGCTGCTCGGCGGGACCTTCACCGCGTCGGGCTGGCTCTTCTCCTCGCTCGCGGCCGTCTGCGCGCAGATCGCCTCGGATGCGCACATCGCCAACGACCTCGCCGTGGGCGTCCTCGCGGTCCTCTTTCTGGCGCGTGGGGTCTTGGAGACCCTCGATACCCCGGAATGGACCCTGTGGGCCAACCCGCTGGCGTGGATCAGCCAAACCGAGCCCGGCGAGTCCAACACCTGGTGGCCACTGCTCGCGGCGCTGGGCTTGGCCCTCGTGCTCGTCGGGATCGCCTGTGCGGCCCACGGGCGACGTGACTTCGGCCAGGGCATGATCTCTCCCCGTGGCGGCCCCGCGACCGGCCGGATTCGCGGCCCGTGGGGCCTGATCTGGCGGATCCATCGGGGCACGGTCCTCGTGTGGGTGCTCCTTTTCCTCGTCCTCGGCGTCGTCTTTGGCTACCTCTCGACGTCGGTCCAGGACCTGGTCGGCGGCAATAGCGGGGTCAGCACGATTCTGGCCGCCGGGGCCACGACGCAAGAGGACATCACGCGCTCCTTCGTCAAGACGATCCTCACGCTCGTCGGGATCATCGCCGCGGTACCGGGAATCCAGATGATCACCAGGCTCCGCGCGGAGGAGCTGGCCTTCCGCGTCGAACCGCTCTTGGCCACGCCCCTGAGTAGGGTCCGGCTCTTCCTCGCGCCGGTCGGCCTCGCGCTCATCCTCTCGGCGTTCTTGACCGCGCTGGCCGGGGGCATCATCGTCTCGATCGCCGTCGGTTCGGGCACCGGACTCGAACGGGGTGATTCCATCCTCCAGGTGCTTCTCACGATCCCCGCGGTCTGGGCCGTCACCATGGTCGCCGCCCTCGTGATCGGCAACCGCCCCGAGGTGGTGCCCGCCGCGTGGCTCGGCGTCTTGATCTCCTTCGGGCTCACGCTCCTGGGACCAACCTTCAAGCTGGACGACTGGGCCCTCGGCTTCAGCCCGTTCTGGCACGTCCCCGAGGTTGGCGGCGGGGAGGCGTCCTATACCGGGGTGCTGGTCGTGGCCATCATCGCGGCGGCCCTGGGCGCTCTCGGAACGCTCGGGTTCCGACGCCGCCCGATCTCCTGACCTCTCCGAGGAAGCGCATCGGTCGCGATCGGTGCTGTCGAGGTCGTGACGGATGTTTTCGTCGCATGACTCTGCCTTGCACACGGACCAGCCCTGCACTGTTCCACCGCGGTTTTCCCCTCTACGCTGTGAGGTAAACCTAAATTGATGGAGGACATGTGACTATCGCTCCCGCGTTCGAGCCGCGCGACGACGCCGAACACCACGAGGCCGACCTCGTCGTCCTGGGTGCCGGCGGAACCGGAATCGCCGCTGCCCTCGCCGCCGCGGAACGCGGCGTGAAGGTCGTGCTTCTGGAGAAGGGCAACCGCCCGGGAGGCGCCGCGATGTTCGGGGCCACGGGCTTTGCCGCCTACGAATCCGAGGCCCAGAAGGAGGCCGGTGAGACCTTCTCGGCGCAGGATGCCTTCCACGCCATCACCGAGTACAACCGGCATCGGTGCAACGAGAAGCTAGTCCGGGAGATCGTCGGACGCTCCGGGGAGACCGTGTCCTGGCTCGAGGCCCACGGATTGCGCACCGCCCTGGCCGAGAACGATGAAGCTCAGCACGGCCTCGTGACCGCCCAGACCGGAATCCTGACCGCGCATCGCGAGGCCCGGACGTATCACCGGTATGTCTCCAAATTCGGTGGCTTCAAAAAGTTGCTCGCCTCTTTCGCCGCCCTGGACGGCGTCCTGCTGACCGAGACGGCAGCGACCGACATCGTCCTGGGGGCCGAAGGCGAGATCCTCGGCATCCGTGCCGAAAAGACCGACGCCGGGGCGCCGCTGTCCACGCGGACGGCGTTGAGCAAAGAGGCCGAGGAAGACATCGCTTCCGAGGAAAATAACGATCCCGTCCTCGTGGACATCTCCGCCCGGGCGGTCGTCGTGGGGACGGGCGGATTCGTCGGCGACCACGGTCTGGTTCAGCGGGTCCTGGGTTCCGTCGACGCGGCCCAGCTGCACTTCACGGGCGAACGCAAGGCCGTCGGCACCGGTGGGCAGATCGCCGCGGCCGCGGGCGGCGTGGCCGACGCCGACGTCGCCCTGGACATGCCGGCGTTCACGGTTCCCGGCCGGTTCTCCTCACGCTCGCTCGCGGTGCTGGCCAACCTGCCGCTGCTGTGGGTCAATCGGGCCGGCAAGAGGTTCGTGGACGAGGCCGTGACCTATCGCTTTGGCCATCGGGGGTCCGCCGTGCATCAGCAGGGCGGCCAGTTCTGGATGATCCTGGACTCCGAGACGGTCGAGAAGCTGTCGACGGACGGGCTATCGGACCTCGCCCCCGCCGAGGACCACGGCGCGCCCCTGCCCCCGGGCACCGAGGGAACGCCGGCCCAGCCACAACTCGTGGAAGCCCTGGGCGAGGCCGTGGACTGCGGGTCCGCGTTCATGGGGACCTCGGTCGAGGAGCTAGCGGGCGCCGTCGGCTTCCAGGCCCAGGAATTCGCGGCGACGGTCGAGCGGTACAACCGCGCGGTGGCCACGGGCCGTGACGAGGAGTTCTTCACCCCCGAGCGGGTGCTCCGGCACCGGATCACGGAGGGGCCGTTCTACGCGGTCAAGGTGGTCAACACCGTGCGCGGGACGCTCGGCGGCATCAGCATTGACGAGCGCACCCGCGTTCTGGACGCGCACAGCGTCCCGGTACCCGGGCTCTTCGCGGGTGGCAACGAGGCAACCGGCTTCTACGGGGGAACCTACCCGCAGATCGACGGGCTGACCCTGGCTTTCGCTTTCAACTCCGGCCGCATCGCCGGGGAGGCGGCCGCCGAGTACCTGGGCCGGTAACTCTGGGTCTCTACGAGGACCGCCACCGAGGGGCCTAGGGATATCCACGCAAAGACTGTCTGGGGAGGGGATGAGGCACGTGAACCAGTGGGCCATCGGGAACGTCACCGTCCACAAAATCGACGAGACCCAGTTCTCGTCGCGGATCGGTGCGTGGCTCCTGCCCGACGTGGATCCGGACGACATCTCCGACAGCCGCCACAGAACGCCCGGCGGGGGGATCGCCTCGGGCACGCACTCGTTCGCGCTCGTCTCTGAGGGTCTAAAAATCCTCGTGGACACCGGAATCGGCAATGACAAGCCACGCGCCAACCCCGCATGGGATCATCTCGACACTCCATATCTGGATCGGCTCACGGAAGCCGGCTTCTCGCCCGGGACCGTTGACCTGGTGTTGCTCACCCACCTTCACGCCGATCACGTCGGTTGGAATACCGTCCTCCGAAGCGGACGGTGGGAGGCGACCTTTCCTCAGGCGGAATATGTCATGAACCGCGCAGAACGGGACTATTGGAAAAACGCGGCTCTCGAGCCGTCTCGCGCGGCCATGATCGGCGACTCGATCGAACCCCTCGAGGCCCTGGGTTTGCTCTCATTACCCGACGTCCCGCCGGACGGTCTCGACATCACCCCCGAGGTACGCCTCATCCCGACCCCGGGCCACACGCCGGGACACCTCTCCGTGCTCATCCAATCCGAAGGCTTCCAGGCCCTCATCTCCGGTGACGCACTCCACCACTCGATCCAGGTCGAACGGCCGGAGATTAACGCCAGCGTGGACATCGACGGTTCCCAGGCTCGATCTACCCGGCTCGACCTCCTGCGGTGGGCCGCCAAGGACCACCTGCTCTTGCTCGGTTCGCACTTCCCGTCACCCACGGGTGGCTACGTCGAGACAGAAGGGTCGACATTTCGATTCCGGCCGGTCGGCAACGGCTGAGCCTCGCCTCATGCCAAGCGTCACAGCTCGGCGACGACGGGCAACCGCGGAAGACCATCCTCCTGACCCGCGTCAGACACGCGTGAGTGGGGACGGATCGTCAACCCTTCCGGGAAACCCACCAATAGCTCAGGGTCGCCGCTAAGGAAATCCCACCGCAAAAGATCCAGAGATCCACCGACCAGATGGTGTCCCAGAAGCCCACACCGGCGTCCGGGTCCCTATCCAATACCGACGACGCCACCGCAAAGAGCACCAGCTCCATGACGAAGACGCCGGCCAACCGCAAGGCACATCGTCGACGCGCACGGCGCCGCTTCACGGGGTCGGGGTTTGGTGCCCTAGACCTCTTTCCCGCCGCATCAGACCCCCCTCGATATGATGCGGGTTATATTATTTAAAACTTCAGGAACCGACCATAAATAGTGTTGCAGATCACTTACCAAGGGTGTTGCGCGACCCCAAAGCCGCGTCGAGTTTCATCAAACCCCCTGATCAGACCCGAATAGCAGACCTACTGCCGCAACCTTTCCCGCGCCGTCTGCCGGATAACCTCCGTCACGGTCTGCAAGGCCGGGGAATCGATGGTCCAGCGTTGCCAGTACAACGGGAGGTCCACGGGCTCGGCGATCAGTGGGACCAGCGACCCATCGGCCAGATCGTCCGCGGCCTGGAGATCCGGCACGGCGCCCCAGCCCATGCCGAGCCGCACCGCGCGGTAGTACTGGGTGGACGAGGGGATATACACGCGGGGAGCCTCGTATTGGGGGCGCACGCCGTGGGCTTCGGCCAGGTGCTCGGCCATGTCGTCGAGCATCACGTCCTTGCGGTCGAACTGGATCATCGGGGCCGCGGCCAGTTGCCGCTCGGTCAGCCCTCCACCCACACCGGAAAGCTGGGGAAAGTAGTAGTCGACGTAGTCGGGGGCCGCGGCGATCGTGTAGCGCGTCGTACCCAGTAGCTCGACCGAGCACCCTTGAACGGGTTGGGGGTCGACCGTCAACGCCCCCATGACGCCGCCGGACCTCAGGAGACCCGAAGAATGACGCTCGTCCTCGCGTCGGACCTCGCAATAGATTCGCTCTTCCCGCGGGATCCTCGCGAGCGCGTCGAGGAGCCATGTGGCCAGCGAATCCGAGTTCGCGGCGATGGCGAGCCGTCGGGCCCGATCCTCGCCCGCCAACTCCCGCTCGGACTCCACGGTCAGCAGTTCGATCTGCCGGGCCAGCCGCAGCACGGCCCGGCCCGGATCCGTCGGCTCGACGGGATTCGAACGCCGCAGGAGTATCTGACCGCAGGCCTGCTCCATCGCCTTGATCCGCTGGGAAATCGCCGACGCCGAGACCCGCAGCACGATCGCGGCCTCCTCGAAGGTCTGCTCCTCGACCACGGTCGCGAAGGTCCTCAACTGTTCGGCGGTGAATCTCTTCATGCACCCATCATAAGGTAAGCTTAGGTATCCTAAAAAACCTTAGCTGTACTGTTTGTCGCGCAGTCCCTAGCTTGGAGTCATGACCGTCGACTTCTCCACCATCCTCCTGGGACTGGGCACCACCCTGGCCCTGATCACCGCCATCGGCGCCCAAAACGCGTTCCTCCTCAAGCAGGGGATCTTGGGGCGACCCATGCTTCCGCTCATCGTGTTCTGCATCCTGGCGGACGCGGTGCTATACGCGGCCGGAATCGGCGGCATGGGATACATGGTGGAGAAGGCCCCGTGGGTGCAGACGGTTCTCCTGTGGGGCGGGGTCATCTTCATGACCGCGTACGGGGCCATGGCCGCCAAGAGGGCGATCTGGCCCAGCGGCGAGGCCCTGGTGGTCACTCCCGAAGACGCCATCGGGCCCAACGCCCACTTCCCGGAGGGCCCCTCCGACGAGCCGGCGGGGGGAGCAGAAGGCGGCGTCGCCCTGCGGCAGCGCACCCCAACCCCGACGCGGGTCGCCGAGTCGACGCAACCCACGGTCCTCGCCCTGCTCATGACCTGCGCGGCCATGACCTTTCTCAACCCGCACACCTACCTGGACACCATGGTGCTCATCGGCTCGGTCGGCAACCAGCAAGGCGAGACCGGGCGCTGGGTCTTCCTCATCGGCGCCGTGCTCGGCTCGACCATCTGGTTCTTTGCCCTGGGATTCGGGTCCCGGCTCCTTCGCCCCTTGTTCGCGCGCCCGGGCACCTGGCGGATTCTCGATGGCATCATCGCCCTGATCATGTTCTCCCTAGCCGCACACCTGATCCTCAACTAAGGCGGAATACCGGGGATCCCCGGGCCTCGATCCACTGGAAGTGAGGGTTGGTTATCTTTACAGTTAACCCATCCTCACTTCGCCTGTGGAAAGGTTTCTTGTGGCTACATCCATCTCGCACCTCAAGCCAATAACCCTCGCCTGCGGAGCCATGCTCCTGGGCACGTTCACGGTTCCCCTAGCCCCGGCCCTCGCGGCCGAGACCCCGACAGGTTCCGCGTCGGTGTCCGTAGCGCCCGGGGACGAGACCCAGCAGACGCAGTCGCTGAGCTGGGGTATTCGGCCATCCTTCGTCTCCTACGTCGGCGGGCATCACGCCATTGGCGACGGTGTCGCGGAAAACAACGGCATTTACACCTTCCCCACCACCTCTATCACCGGCGACGAGCACCACCTCGACATCAGAGGCAAAGGTTTCGTCCAGTTCGCCGCGCACTGCACGCACCCCCAAGACCTGGCAACCTGCGCGTTGAACATGACCTTGGCGAATCCGAAACTCGTGCTGGACCCGCAGGGACAGTCCACGCTCACCTATACCGTGACGACCCGTAATTACCAGTCCGGACAGGTCGAAGGCCCGCACGAGGTCGTGATGGCCACGTTGGGCCTCGCAGGGGCCACCCAAACGACGCAAGGCAACCACGTCACCTGGACAAATATCACCGCCAATCTCACCAAAGACGGAGCCCATGCCTTCTCGGACTTCTACCAGGAAGGCGCGCCCCTGGCGCCCGTGAGCCTCAGTTACATCGGCAAGCCACTCAGCCTCGAGTCCAGCGATTTTCGCATCGGACCATCGTGGGATTCCCGGGCCGACATCACGGAGGTCAACAGGGTCTTTGCCGTGGGCAATCGCTTGGTGCACGCGGTGGGGCAAAAATATGGATACGATCCCGTCAAGCTGACCACCGTCGACCCCGAGACGATGCAGGAAATCTCTTCGACCACGCTCACCACGAGCCGGAGCGTGCCGATGGCCGCGGATTCCGCGGCGGGGATCTTGTACGTCTACAACTCGGATACCGGGGCCATCGAAAAAATTGGCCTGGACGACAAGGGAGCGCCCGTCCGGTTGGGAGCCCTCAGCAAGACCCTGGAGATCTCGGGCGAGCCGTTTGAGATGGGCTTCGACCCCGCCACACGCACCCTCGCGGTTCTCAGCCTTGGCAAAAATGGTGCCGCGTGGATCACCTATGTGGGCCCCGACGGCGCCGTCGAGGCACATGAGCTGCCACGACCCGAGACGATTTCGCCGCGGCTGACCCAATTGCTGGCGGAAGGCAAGCGGCTCCAGTCCAACGACTACTACGGAGATCCCTACGTCCGCTACGCCCGCAGCCTGGTTCCCCTCAGCGACGGATCGTTCCTCTACGCCCCCGGCTCCTACGTGGAAGATCCCGAAGGCAACCTGCTCCACCGCGGATACCTCTTGCACTTCAAACGTGGCCAAGACCCCGTGGAGGAGGTTCCCCAGAGCGCGCCCGCGAATGCCCCCGGCATCGACTTGCGTGGGTTGGCCACGGACGGGCAGAACATCCTGCGGTGGAACGTTGCCTCCGGCGCATACTCCGCCACCCAGCGACTCAACTACACCGACGGCACTTTCACCGTCGCCAAAAAGAGTGGCGCACCGAACGAAGGAGCGGGCGAGATCGCCGAAATGCTCTTCGACGGGGACAAAGCCGTGACGATCGACGCCGCCCACGGGCGTCTCATCTGGTCCACGCCGGACGGAACGACGATCTCCACAATGCCCCTCCCCGGTCTCGCCAAGACCAACCAGGAAAACCTGGTGGCCACGCGCTTGGCGTCCGGTGACCTCATCATTCCCACGGCCGGAGAGGACAGCGGCGGCACCCGTCGGCTCCAACTGTTGCGGCTGATCCGGACCGCTCCCGCCACGACGACGCCGGCTCCGGCCCCAGAAGTTGCCCCAACGCCCACCACCCCGCCGGAAGAAGCCCCGGCTCCGGCTCCGGCTCCGGCTCCGGCTCCGGCTCCGGCTCCGGCTCCGGCTCCGGCTCCGGCTCCGGCTCCGGCTCCGGCTCCGGCTCCGGCNGATGCCAAGCCCGCCCCGGCTCCTGACAAGCCCAACCCACCGGCTGAGACGACCCCGATCAACCAGCCCGCCCCGCCGGAGCAGACCACCCCGGTCCCCGACAAGCCCACTCCGCCGGAGCAGGCCACGCCTTCGCCGGACGTTCCCTCCCCCAAGGTGACGCCCGAAACGAAACCGATCACCGACTCCAAGCCCACCGAGGTGCTCGTCACCGAGGCGAAGGATCAGAGCCCGGTCACCGATCCTTCGACGACCCCAGAGAAGGACACGGTCACGCCCGCGTCGGCCGAGGCCACCGCCCCTGAGCCTCCCTCGGTTCTGTCCTCCACCGATTCGCTACGTCCCGCCGGTCACACTCACGAGCGGTCGGAGCGGACCGAACAGGATCCGGGCAAGCACCTCGCGTCAGGGGACGCCACGCCCCAGGCCTCGTCCGAGGATGCCACCGAGCGCACCTCCGCCTCGAAGGGTGCGGCGGCCTCGGCCTCGACGCAACGTGCTCAGGCCGCCGGCGCGTTGGCCCGGACCGGCGCCGAGAACGTGGACATGTATCTGGCCACCGGGGTCGCCGCGGTGGCCGGCGGAATCCTGCTCACCCGCCAGGCCCGATACCGGGCACGTCACGCGCGGAAGAGCGCCGATAAGTAGGCGTCACCGCTTGTGTCGCGCCGGTTCCGTCGCGAACCGGCGCGACACATCGTCGTGAGAGCTTTCGCGGCTCGTCACGGGATGTTCAACTCGACGTCGTATCCGCGAGCCTACGGTTGACCGACGAGGAATCCGCCGCGGCGGGTTCTCCCCCGGTCAAAGGACGCTGAGTATGAAAATCGCAATTTTCGGGTCGGGTTACGTCGGTCTGGTCACCGGCGCGTGTCTGGCCGACGGAGGCCACCACGTCACCTGCATCGACGTCGATCCGGGACGCGTCGAATCCCTCCAAGCGGGAGTCTGCCCCATCTGGGAGCCGGGTCTGGAGGACATGCTTCGCTCCAACGCGGATCAGGGGCGCCTGGAATTCACCACCTCCGCGCAGGAAGGCCTCGCCGAGGCCAAGGTGGCGTTCATCGCCGTCGGGACCCCGCAGAGCGCGGACGGGTCGGCCGATCTGAGGTACGTCGATTCGGTCGCGCGCGACGTCGGCCGCCTGGTCGACCACCAGCTCCTCGTGGTCGACAAATCCACCGTTCCGGTCGGAACCGCCGAGCGCGTACAGCAGATCATCGATGCCGGCCTGGCCCACCGCGGGGTCGAGCACCGGGTGACCGTGTGCTCGAACCCCGAGTTCCTCAAGGAAGGCGCGGCGATCCAGGACTTCAAGCACGGCGAACGGATCGTCATCGGAACCTCGTGCGCCCTGGACGAGCGGACCATGCGCGACGTCTACGAGCCCTTCAACCGCCAGCACGAAAAGATCCTGGCGATGGACATCGCCTCCGCGGAGATGACCAAGTACGCGGCCAACGCGATGCTCGCGACCAAGATCAGCTTCATGAACGAGATCGCCGCGATCGCCGAGGCCACCGGCGCCGACATCGAGAAGATCCGCGTGGGCATCGGCTCGGACTCCCGCATCGGGTATCAATTCCTCTACGCCGGCGCCGGATACGGCGGCTCGTGCTTCCCGAAGGACGTCGCCGCGCTCGCCCACACCGCCCGCATGACCGGGTGCCAGCCCCGCATCCTCGAGGCCGTGGACGGCGTCAACGCGCACCAAAAAACCACGATGTTCCACAAGCTCACCGAGGCCCTACCGGAGCTCGACGGCGCGACCGTGGCGGTCTGGGGGCTTTCTTTCAAGCCCAAGACCGACGACGTCCGCGAGGCTCCCTCCCTGTCGCTGGTCCGCTCGCTCCTCGACGCGGGGGCCAGCGTTCGCGCCTACGACCCTGTGGCGACGGATACCTTCCGCACGGCCTTCGGGGAGGACTCCGCGGCCATCACCTTCACCGAGAGCAGCTTCGATGCCCTGGCCGGCGCCGACGCCCTGGCCATCTGCACCGAATGGGAGGAATTCCGCGTCTTCGACGCCGACCTGCTGGCCTCCCGCATGAGGGGCCGCGTGATCGTCGACGGGCGCAACCTCTACGAGCCGGCCCGCGTCGCGGACGCCGGGTTCAGCTACTCGTCCATCGGTCGCCGCACGGCGCTGCCCGACATGCCCGTCGGCCCCGTCCTGCCGCCGCGGCTCGGACCGCCCGCGCTTCCCGGCCGTCCCCTCCCCTCGGAGGTCTCGGCCCGATAACCTGAGGCGGGAGAGAGCGGAATCGCACGCCCCGTCGAGCCGGGTCGAGCCGAATTCACATTCGGGTCACAAACGGTGATGGGGCGTAAGAATCCGACTCACCGCGAACGGCCTCGGTCACCCGATCTATCGTGACCGTAAGGGCACGGCTCGCGGGCGCACGGAACACCGCTGAAAGGACGATCGATGACTCAGGCGAGTCCAGAGAACAAGGAAACGATCACCGAGATCTTCAAGGAGATCTTCGGCCATCACCCCGCCGGCGTCGCGATCATCACGGCCGCGAGCGAGGAAGGCCCGGTGGGGCTCACGGCCTCCTCCGTCTCCTCGATCTCCGCGGATCCCGCGATCCTCGGCTTTTCCCTGGCCGCCCGGCGAGGCTCCGCCGCGCACGTGGCCGACGCCGAGACGTTCCTGGTGCACCTGCTCGACGCCGAGAACGTGGAGCTGGCCAAGTCTTTCGCCACGCACGGCGCCCCGCGCTTCGGCGACACCATGAACTGGGAGACCCTCTCGACCGGTGAGCCGTTGCTGACCGACGTGAGCCGCGTCCTGCGATGCCGCACGCTGACCCAGGCCCAGGCGGGCCCCGCCCTGGTCTTCACCGCAGAGGTGCTCGAGGCCTCCCGCAACGAACACCCGGGGACCCCACTGGTCTACCACCGCAGGGCATTCCACTCGCTCGGCGATCACTCGTACATGATCTAAATACTACTTTCGAGTCCGATGTAAAAATTGTATAAATTTGCTTAACTTGTTGAAATAAAGGCGCTCACCCCTCGGGGACACAACTACCTTGGGGATGGCTGGGTTGCCGCGACACAAAGTGCGGCAATCCGAGGTGGCGCGATGAGACCCCCATAGATCATCCGCCCTGAAGCCTCCGGAATTCACTGACGGCATCCATCCCCCAAGTCGATGCCGTCGCGTGAGCGGCAACCCAGCGTCTCAAACTTCCCTCCGTTGTGTTCATCGACCTGCACCGGGCGTGCACATGCCGCATGTATGGCCCAGACTAGGCTGGTGACATGGGCGACAATCAGGAATCTACGACACTGAATAGCAACACGACGACCGAGACACCCGCTTCACTGGAGACGATCTTTGCTCTCCTGCGGTGCGACTCCATCAGCGAAACCTCCAACCTCGAGGTCATCGAATACATTGAGGCCGCCTTCGCGCGCTTCGATATTCCGACGCACCGCACGTACTCGGACGACGGGCAGCGGGCTAATCTCTTCGCGACCGTCCCCGCGCACGACGGCACCACGACCGGTGGCGTGGTCCTCTCGGGGCACACCGACGTCGTGCCGGTCGAAGGCCAGCCCTGGGACACCGATCCCTTCGAGCCGACCATTCGCGACGGCAAGCTCTACGCGCGCGGTGCCGCCGACATGAAGTCGTTCATCGGTGTGGCCCTCTGGATTCTGCCCCGCGTCGTCGAGACCCGGTTGAGCGAACCCATCCATTTCGCCTTCACATACGACGAGGAGCTCGGTTGCCTGGGCGCGCCCCGCATGATCGAGGAGTTCGTGGGCCGGGGCATCCAGCCGAAGTACGCGATCGTCGGGGAACCCACCCTCATGAACATCGTGGTCGCGCACAAGGCACCGCAGCGCGGTCGGCTCACCTTCCGCGGCGTCCCCAAGCATTCCTCCCTGGCCCCTCAGGGAATCAACGCGGTGCGCTACGCGGGCGATTTCATCCACTTCTTCAACCAGCTCGCCGACGACCTGCGGGAGAACGGCCCACGCGGTGAAGGATTCAACATCCCGTACACCACCGGCGGGGTTAACGTGGCGCGCGGCGGCTCGTCGTACAACATCGTGGCCGACCGGTGCGTCCTCGAATACGACTTCCGCATCGTCCCCGGGACCTCCCCGGACGAGCTGGCCGGGAAGATCCGCGACTACCTCCGCACCGAGATCGAACCTTCCCTGCGGGCCGACGTCGAGCGGGTGCGCGCCCTCGGACAGGCCGACGAGAAGGCGCTCTCCCAGGTCGGCGTGGACTTTGAGGTGCTCGCCAGGGTTCCGGCGCTCAACACCGCGACGGATGCCCCGATCGTGGCCTTTGCCGAGGAACTAGGGGCAGTCCTCGACGGCGGCGGAGAATCAACTCACGTTTCCTATGGAACGGAAGGCGGCCAGTACTTCGCGGCAGGGATCCCCGCGATCGTATGCGGCCCGGGGTCTATCGCACAGGCCCACACGGAAAACGAATGGGTCGAACTGGCCCAGATCGATGCCTGTGAGAAATTCATGGCGGCTCTCCTCGAGAAGTCCGCCGCAGACCACTAACCAGGACGAAACGGTTCTCGGCGGCGTGCCCGGCACGCGATTACCCTCGGGTAATGCGCCGAGCCAATTCGGCCGCTGAGAGACAACGAGGAGTGGGACATGCCCCGGAAACGGCGCACGGACGACGAGCAAGCCCGCAAGAGCATCATCGGCACCGGCCGAGATACGTTCGCGCGGAGCGGGTTCTACAACACCACCATGGACGAGATCGCCGACGGCGCCAAGCTCTCCAAGCCGTTCCTCTACCGGTACTTCAAGAGCAAGGACGATCTGTACCTCGCCGTGATCGAGGACTGCGTGGACCTCTTCCTCGAAACCGTCCTCACCCCGTTGCGCGCGGGCAAACTCACCTCGCAGGAACGCACCGAACAGGCCATCACCGTGCTCACTGACCTGGTGGTCGAGCAGCCCGAGGCCTATAAGCTCCTCTTCGAGTCGGACATGCTGAAATGGCCCGACGTCGCCGACCGGGTCAATAATCTCCGCGGTGAACTCGTCGAGACCCTCACGGACGTGCTGCACCGGGAGTCGCGATTCACCGATCTGCCGTCCTGCCGCCTGTGCGCCGAGGCGATCATCAGCGCGGCCCTGGCCTCGGTCAAGGTGATCGGGGCCGCCGAGACCTCGGAGGAACAGGCCAAGCTGAGCAATGTCTTGCTGCGTTTCGCGTGGGGCGGCGTGCTCCACATGGACGATCACCTGAAATAGCCGACCGTCCCGCGGACGCGGGAGGGTGCGCCGACGCGGCCCCGGAACTCACCTGGAGTTCCGGGGCCGCGTCGTGTCGGGGAGCTACGAGGACAGGTCGTAGACGGTCGTGCCGCCGACGGTCGTGGCCGTGTAGTGCGCGGCGACCCACTTCTGGATCTCGGAGGAAGACGAGCTGCCGCCCGGCGCTCCCCCGCCGCCCATGCCTCCCGAGACGAAGTACCGGATCTCGCCCTGGGAGACCATCTGCTGGAACTCTTCCAGGCTCGGGTAGGGGTCCGATCCCATCCACCCGCCGATGTCCAGCACCTCGGTGTCCGAGGCGACCATGTATTCGGCCGCGCCGGTGGCCCCGACGGTCGCCGCGGAATACTTGGTCCCGGCGTCCTGCAGCAGCTGGGTCAGCTCGGCGTTGCCCTGGCCGTCGCCCGGTGCCCCTTGGCCGCCCTGCGCCTGCTGAGCGCCCTGGCCTCCGGCGCTCGACGGCGCACCGCCCATGCCCCCCTGAGAGGCCGCCGCGGCGGGCCCGGCGGTCGGGATGGATCCCGAGTGAGCGTTGCCCGCGGTCGCGACGCCCCAGGACGCGCTGCCGAGGCCGCCGAAGACCAACGCCGCGAGCGCCAGGATGACCCCGCCCTTGCGGAGGCCTCGAGCGCCGCCGATCTCGTCGAGACGCGCCACGATCGCGACCGCCGTCAGCGAACCGCCCAGCAGCATCGTCCAGCGGATCCACGGCAACCAGTCGGGCGCCCGGCCCTGCATGATCGCGAACCCCCAAATGACCGTGGCCAGCAGGCCGATTCCCAGGACCCAGCGCACCGGCGTGTAGGTCCGTCCCCTCCACAGTTCGACCGCGCCGATCCCGACGAGTGCCGCGATCGCCGGGGCGAGAACCACCACGTAATAGGGGTGAATGGTTCCTTCCATGAAGGAGAAGATCCCGGCGTTAACCACGAGCCAACCGCCCCACAGCATGAGGGCGGCTCGCGTGACGTCGGTCCGCGCGGCGTGCCGCGTGAACCACAGGCCCGCCACGAGCACGATCACGGCCGCCGGGATGAGCCATGAGATTTCGGGGCCGAAGCCCGAGTTGAACATGCGCAGCATACCCGCGGGCCCCCCGAAACTGCTGCCACCGCCGGGTCCTCCGCCGCCCATCGCGCCTCCGGCGGCCTCAGCGGCACCGGTGCCCCCGGCCTCTGCCGCTCCCGACTCGGCGCCGGGCGCCCCGCCGGACTGACCGAGAATCCTCGCGAGACCGTTATAGCCCATGACCAATTCCCAGAAGGAGTTGCCGTTGGTTCCCGCCATGTAGGGGCGCGAGCCCTCGGGCCAGAGGGAGAACACCGCGGCGTACAGGCCGACGGGAAGGCACACGCCAATCCCGGCGAGGACGACGTCGCGAATCCTCCGGAGCCAACCGCCCCGGGCCGCGACCGCGAGGACCAGGACCAGCGCCGGGATGGTCATGAATCCCTGGAGCATCTTGACCAGGAAGGCCAGCCCAACGACCAGCCCCGCGGCGACCATCCACCACCCGGAGCGGGATCGGCCCGATGCGCCGGACTGCACCGCGCGGATCGTAAAATACGCGGCGAGGACCAGGCACAGCGTGAGCATCGCGTCCGGGTTATTGAATCGGAACATCATCACGGCCACCGGCGTGACCGCCATCGTGGTGCCCGCGATCAGACCCGCAATGGTGCCGTTGGTGCGCCGGACCGCCAGATACAACACCCAGACGGCCGCGATTCCCATGACGGCCTGCGGAAAGAGCACCGTGAAGGAATTGAAACCGAAGATTCGTGCGAAGAGGGAGGGAATCCAGTAGGCCGCCGGCGGCTTGTCCACGGTGATGCCGTTATTCGCGTCGAGGGACCCGAAGAGCATCGCGGTCCAGGACTTGCTGCCGGCCCGGACGGCGGCGGCATAAAAGCTGTTGCCGTACTGGGAGATGGTCAGATTCCACAGGTAGAGAACCGCGGTGCCGATCATCATCAGCGCGACGGCCGGTCGGGCCCATCGAGGGTCGCCGTCGCGAGGGGCCAGCAGGGCCCACCGCCCGCGGGATGTCGTGTGTGTGGTCATGGTGTGCGAATGCTCCTGGGTGTGGTGGTCGGTGGTATCGAGGGTTGCCGTGGTCGTGGGGCTCATCGGCCGGCCTTGGGGTTGAAGACCCACCACCGGAAGAGGAGAAATTTCAGGAGGGTCGCGGCGAGATTGGCCAGGATCAGGGCGGTCGCCTCGACCGGAACGCTCGGATCCCCGACCCGGTGAAGGCCCCACAGCGCCCCCGAGGTCAAGGCCCACCCGAGGCCGAAGACCACCAGGCCTTGGACGTGATGTCCCACGGCGCCGCGTTTGCCGGTCACCCCGAAGGTGAAGAAGCGATTGATCGCGGTATTGGCCACCGCCGTGACGAGCAGGGCGATGAAGTTCGCCCACTGCGCGTCGACCACGTGCCGGAATCCCCAGAAGATCAGCAAATACGCGAGGGTCGATCCGAGACCGACCACCGCGAACCGCACCACCTGCGAAAACAAGGCATTCGTCTGTCCGGCGATGACGCCGCGGCCCAGCTCCTCACGCAGCGCCGAGACAGGTATGCGTCCGCTGGCCATCGCTGCCGAGAGCCGGACCATGCCCTTGAGGTCGTCGATCGCCGTCCCGACGACGTCCACGGAGCTGTCAGGATCGTCGGTCCAGTCGACGGGGACCTCGGCGACCCGGAGCCCGACCTTTTCCGCGAGGACGAGCATCTCGGTGTCGAAGAACCACGCGCCGTCGTCGGTGTGGGGGATGAGCCGGCGGGCGACGTCGGCCCGGATCGCCTTAAAACCGCATTGCGCGTCGGAGAAGTGCGCCCCCATGAAGGTCCGGAGCAAAAGGTTATAGCCGCGAGAAATGAACTCTCGCTTGGCGCCCCGCACGACGCGCGACCCGCGTGCCAGGCGCGTTCCGATCGCGAGGTCCGAGTGCCCCGTCACCAGCGGGGCGATCAGCGGGTGGAGCGCGGCCAGGTCGGTGGAGAGGTCCACGTCCATGTATACGAGCACCTCGGCGGCCGGTTCGGCCCACACCCGCCGAAGGGCGTTGCCGCGGCCCTTACGGTCCAGGTGAACGACCCGCACCGGGGGCAGCTCCCGGGCCAGGCGTTCGGCGATGATCAGGGTCCGGTCCGTGGACGCGTTGTCGGCGACCGTGATCGAGAAGGTATAGGGGCTGTACTCGGCCAGGTATGCGGAGAGGCGGCGGATGCACGCCTCGAGGTCGGCCTCCTCGTTGAAGACCGGGATCGTGACGTCCAGGACCGTGGTGGCGCCCTCGACGTCGATGGGTTCCCGGCCGATATCGGTGACCCGGGAGGCCGCCGGGATGACCCCGGTCGGGGTCTCGACCGGTCCGTCGGAAACGTGCGTGGAGTTCTGGGCTGAAGTTGTCATTCCACCACGGTCGTTCAGCGGTTTAAGAGGGCCGTATGGCCGGACTGTGGTGGGGCTGTGAGAATTTTTCGACGGTCACGGAAAGCCGGGAACCGGGCGGTGTTAAAAGAGAAGAGGCCCGTGTTTGGGGGAACCACAACCACAAACACGGGCCTCTTCGACCCCGAGCGTACCTTAAGAAGCTCAAAGCTTCTCAGGCCCTAGGGAGAGGGCTCGGGGGGCCTGAACGTACCGGCACGTCAACCGTGCAGTACAAGTTTTTGTCAACGACACAATCATTTTACCGCACCAGGGCGGCGATCGCATCGTCCGCCATCAAATTTACACGCTCAACCGCCTCCTTGGCCAGGCTGTGACGCGCCGGCCTGATCCGGCGCGTCCTCGGGCGGGGCCCCGCCTTCCCCGGCGCCCGGCGTCGAGGCGCCCGCCTGACCGGCCGCGGAACCCGTCCCGGCATCTTGCGCATCGGTGATCTTTTCCACAGTGCGACGGTCCCCACTCTTGGTTCCCGTCACGGACACCCGGTCGCCCGCGGAGAACCCGGACACCACGGCGGAATCCTCGACCGTGTACGTGGCCCGGTACTCGTCGTCGGACTCTACGGTCACGGATTCCTTCGAGACCTCGGTGATCTTGCCGGTCTGCATCAGGTTCGTCACGTACGTGCCGTTCTGCTGGGTGACCGACTCGGTGTGCAGCGCGGTCTGCCCACCCCCGGCGCCTGCGGCCTGGGCGCCGGCCGCCGAGCCGGATTGGCTGCCCGAGCCTTCCGGGGAGGATCCCTGTTGCGTGGAGGAGCCCTGCTGACCCCCGGACTGGTCACTGGCGGATCCGGCCCCGGCCAGCCCGAAGGCCGCGCCTGTCGCGCTTCCCGTCACGGCGAGCGCGAGGGCCGCGGTCGCGATGGTCTTCTTGGCCGTCCACCTCCCGGGCGCGGCGCCTCGAATTTCGTTCCACTCGGAGGCCGGCGATCCCCACGCGGGCGTGCGGCCCGTCGAGGAAGACGGGTACTGGGTGTGGGTCCTCATGGGCGACGTCCGAGGGTGGCGGTGCGAACCGCTCGTCTCGGCGGGATCGTGGTGAGTCATTCAAGGTCCTTTCGTCGGTCTCGGGTGCCCGGCGAATGCCGCTCCGTTCGGGGCGGTTCGCCTCCCGATAACCCGAGCCTGGCGGGCGAACATAAGCGTGCGCTGTGCCGTTCCGCAGGCGTGCCTGTGACCTTGCGTTTCCGGGCCATTTCACGCCCACGCCGTCGTGACAAGCCACTAGTCTGTGACCATGAGCCATCAGCCGAGCGCGTCCTCCACCGCAGACATCGCCAAGAATCTTCCCGTCCTCGAGCATCCGGACGGAAGCCCGATCCGCGCCCTCGTGGTCGACGACGAGGCGATGCTCGCGGAGCTGATCAGCGTGGGACTGCGCATGATCGGCTGGGAGGTCCAGCACGCCGGTGACGGCCCCACGGCCCTCGAGACCGCGCGCCGCTTCGGCCCCGATGTCCTCGTTCTGGACATCATGATGCCCGGCTTCGACGGGATCGAGCTCCTCGGGCGCATCCGCTCGTTCCTTCCGGAGGTCCCCTGCCTGTTCCTCACCGCCAAGGACGCCGTGGACGACCGCATCCAGGGCCTCGCGGCGGGCGCCGACGACTACGTGACCAAGCCGTTCTCGATGGAGGAGGTCATGATCCGCCTGCACCGCCTGGTCCAGCGCTCGGGCATCGCCGTGGCGGACGACGCCGAGCTCGTCGTCGGCGACCTGGTCCTCAACCAGGACACCCGCGAGGTCACGCGCGGCGGCGAAGATATCAACCTGACGGCCACGCAGTTCGAACTCCTCCGGTATCTCATGGAGAATCCCCGGCGCGTGGTGTCGAAGGCCCAGATCCTCGACAACGTGTGGAATTACGACTTCGGCGGCCAGGCCAACATCGTGGAGCTGTACATCTCCTACCTGCGCAAGAAGATCGACGTCGGGCGCGACCCCATGATCCACACCGTTCGAGGCGCGGGCTACGTGATCAAACCGGTCTCCTGATGGCTTCGACCGCATCGCGAGACGGGCTCCGCCCGACGCCGTCCTGGCACCCGGCCGGGTGGCGGCTCCGCACGCGCCTGATCGTGATCCTCTTGTTATTCCTGGGCCTCGCCTGCATCGCGATCGGCCTGGTCAGCTACGGGGCGATGAATGCGACGCTGAAGAACCAACTTCACGGCCAGCTCTCGGACGCGTCCCACCGCGCGACGACCTTTTCCGGGGCGCGCCCCGGCCAGACCGGAGGATCCACGGGAAACACCCCGCCCAACCCGTTGAACGCCCCGGGCCAAGCGGCGGGAACGCTCAACGCCCGGTTTTCCTCCCAGGGATTCGTCTCCGGGGGGATCCTGGACTCCGGCGGCGAGGCGCAGAGCCTGACGCCGGGCGATCGGAGCACGCTCCGGGAGATCCAACCGGGCGACACGCACGAGGTCGACCTCTCGGCCGGCGACTACCTCGTGGTGGCCGAACCTGATCAGTCGGGGCAGCTCGTGGTCACCGGCTTGCCGCTGACGGGCGTCCACCACACCTTGCGTTCCCTCGTCGCGATCATGGCCGGGGTTTCCGGGACGTCGCTGCTCTTGGCCGTGGTCCTGGGGTCGGTCGCGATTCGGCGCACCATGAAGCCGCTGGAACGGGTTTCGGCGGTGGCCACGAGCGTGTCTCGGCTCGACCTGGAATCCGGGCAACTACCGGCGGCCAGCCGCGTCTCGTCCCACGACGCCCGCCCGGACACCGAGGTCGGCGCCGTCGGACACGCCTTCAATCGCATGCTCGACAACGTCGGCTCGGCGCTCACGGCACGGCAGAAGTCCGAGGATAGGATGCGGGAGTTCGTGGGGAACGCGTCGCATGAGCTGCGCACGCCCCTGGCCTCGATCCGCGGGTACTCGGACCTCCTGAAGTGGACCGAGGACTTCACCGACGACGGCCGCACCTCGCTCGAGCGCATCGACTCGCAGTCCCAGCGCATGGCAGCGCTCGTCGAAGACCTCTTGCTGCTCGCTCGCCTGGACGAGGGCCGGGAACCCGCGTGGGAGAGCGTGGACCTGACCGAGCTGATCGTCGAGAACGTGGCGGACCTTCAGGTCGCCGCCCCGGGGCACGAGTGGCGCCTCGACCTGCCGGATGAACCGATCACGGTGCGGGCCGACCCCCGGCAGATCCAACAGATCCTGGTGAACCTGCTGTCCAATGCGCGCAAACACACCGAGGAGGGCACGCGCGTCACCACCGCGCTGAGCCTCTCGGCCAACGGGCGCGACGCGGTGCTGACGGTGACCGACAACGGGCCCGGCATCGCGCCGGACTTCCAGGACAAGATCTTCGCCCGGTTCGCCCGAGCCGACCACGCCAGGTCCGGCGAGGTGGGCACCACCGGTCTCGGCCTGGCGATCGTCAAGGCCCTCGTCGAGGCGCACGGAGGCACCATCGCGGTGACCTCGCGCCCGGGTCATACCGAATTCGAGGTCAGGCTCCCGGCCACGCCGGAAGCCCGGTGACGCACCGTCCCGGCCTCGGATTACTCGAAGGTGGAGCGCATTCCGGTGACGTACGTGGCCTGGCCGATGTGCTGAAGCGCATCCTCCGAAACGCTCACCAGTCGAGCGGCCCGGGTGACCGGCGGGTCCCAGTTCTCGTCCACGACGTCGTCGAGATCCGACGCCGTCAGGGAAGCTAGGTACTCGAGTTCGTCGTCAACCACGGCGTCGAGGTGCTCGAAGAGCAGGTCGACGTCCTCGACGACGATCGACCTCGCGCGTTCCGAGCTGTGGCCGTAGCCCAGCTCGTGCTCCTCGAGGTCGAGCCCGAAGCGCCGGTCGAAGCCCTGGGCGGTCCACACCGGCTCTCGGCCGGACATCGCGCTGACCTGTTCGTCGATCTCCCGGGCGGTGTGCCACAACAGCCAGGCGATCGAATTATCGTGATCCCCCGGGTGATAGTTCAGCATCTCGGGCGTGAGCTTGTCCTTGAGCCGCGCGGCGGCCTCTGAGGGTCGGTGGGCCAGGTCTTGCAACAGTGAGATCGCATCCATGCCTGCGACGATACGCCCCGGATCGGGCGACCGTAACCCCGGGTCAGAAGCGAGGATGCCGCCCGTGGGCCGTGTCAGACACCATAGCCAAGCTACCTTGTTCCGAGACGTGGCGGCCCGTAAAGTAATCTTCGCTCGAGCGGTGTGTTGGCTCAAGAGCCGTTCGGGGGTTACCCCGGGCAGAGTTCTTGTACGCTTCACTTGCCCGGGCGCCGGGTCGGCCCGGGGACCTTTGGTTCTCGGCCGACCCCGTCCCTTTTAAGCGGCCTTCCCCGATCGGCCCGTCCCGGCGCCGGACGCCGTCCGGGTGCGTCAGCCCGCGTCCCTCAACAGAGGCCGGACCCCTTCACCGAACCAGTACGCCTCTTCGAGGCACGGATACCCTGACAGCACGAACTCCTCGAATCCCACGGCGGCGTACTGCCGGATGAGATCCGCGACTTCTTCGTGGGATCCCACCAGCGAGGTTCCCGCCCCGCCTCGAACCAACCCGACGCCGGCCCAAAGCCCCGGGTGGACTTCCAGGTCCGAGGAAGAACCGCCGTTCAAATCCAGCATGCGACGCTGCCCCGTGGACTCCGAGGCGCGCAACGCGCTTTGCTGACGCGCGATGAGCTCGGGTGAGAGGTTCTTCAGCAGGCCCTCGGCCACCGCCCAGGCCTCCGCCGAGGTGTCCCTGGAAATCGTGTGGAGCCTGATCCCAAATCTGATATTCCTCCCCCGCTCCGCGGCCAGGGAGCGGATCCAGTCGATTTTCTTCTTCGCCTGCTGGGGCGGCTCACCCCAGGTAAGGTACACGTCGGCATGCCGCGCGGCGATCTCCCCCGCTTCCGGCGAGGAACCTCCGAAGTAGATATTGGGCCGTGGCTCTGGAACCTCGGCGAGGCTGGCCTGCTCGACCGCCAGATGATCGCCGGCGTAGTCGAAGGGCTCGCCGCCCTCCCACAGCCTGCTCACGACGTCGAGGAACTCACCGGTTCTCGCGTACCTTCCCGGTTTGTCCAGGAAGTCCCCATAGGCCCGCTGTTCCGCGGCTTCGCCGCCGGTCACGATGTTCAGTTCGAGGCGTCCACCGGTGATCTGCTGGTAGGTCGCGGCCATCTGAGCTCCCAATGTTGGCGAGAGCGACCCGGGCCGAAAAGCCACCAGGAATTTCAACCGCTCCGTGTGTTGGGCTATCGCCGCCGTGGTCAACCACGAATCGCGGCACCACCGGCCGGTGGGCGTCAGGACGGCCTCAAAGCCGTTGAATTCGGCGGCCTGCGCGACCTGGCGAAGGTACGCGAGGCTGGGCTCCCTCTGGCCGGCGGTGTAGCTGATATCGGCGCCGTGGCCGCCAGAGACGATGCCTCGGGAATCGCCATTCGTGGGAAGAAACCAATGGAACTTCAGATCGGGCATCTCGTATTCCTCATTTATAGACCTACATTGAAATTGCCAACCTACGACCGAATCCATCCAAAAAACAGACCCCCCTTCATCGGGATTCATGAAAGGTTCAAAAAGTGACCCTCGATGAACTATGTCGCGGTGTGAATAGGCCATTGACCGGGATTTTCGACCGGGTTTAGCGTTCCAGAAATACACCCACAGAAAAGTCGTACGCACCCATCGCAGCCACCGCACTCCAGGCGGAAGGGAGCGGACGACGTCGCACAGAAGGAACGCTCACCATGCCTAACCCACCTGGTCTTCCACCACCCCCAAGGCACCCGACCCCGAACCGCAGGACGGCCCTGCGCACGGCGGGCTTCCTCGGAGGCATCGGCCTGATCGGCGCCCTGAGCGGCTGCGGAGGCGCGGCGTCGGCCGCCAACTCGGGGAAGAAGGTCCGCTACCAAGGCTGGCCACAGACCGTGCTTTTCGTCGAGCTCGCTCACGACCTGGGCTACCTGCCCACCGCCGAGCTCGAGTACATCGGGAACACGACGAGCGGGCCCCAGGATATCCAGACGGTCGCGACCGGCGACGCCGATGTGGGTCACGCCTTCGCGGGAGCGGTCATCAAACTCGTCGAGGCCGGCGCCGATATCACGGGTGTGTCGAATTACTACGGCTCGGATGACAAGACATACGTCGCGCTATATACCGCGCGAAATTCGACCATAAAAAGCCCCCGCGACCTCATCGGAAAAACCATCGGAATGAACACGCTGGGAGCCCACGCGGAAGCATTCATTTATCAATATCTCAGCGCCAACGGGTTGGCGGACAAAGATATTTCCGATATCACTTTTGTGCCCATTCCGCCGAGCGACCTCGAAATCTCCGTCATGCGCGGACATCTCGACGCCGCGGTGATCGACGGGATCGCCCAGGACCTCGCCCGCGAGCACCATAACCTTCGCGAGCTGGGCCGCGATGTCGCCGAATTCGGCGCGTTCCCGGCGGGCCAGATGGTCATGCGACGGGAATGGATCGAGGCAAACCCCGAGCTCGCGCGGGAACTCGCCTCGGGAATGGACCGGGCCATCCGGTGGGCGAGGCAGCAACCCCGCGAAACGGTGGTCCGCCGGTTCACGGGCATCGTCCGCCGGAGGGACCGCGGAGAAGACCCGGCCCCCTTGCAGTACTGGAAGTCCAGCGGCCTCACCAACGGCGGCGTGATGCGTGCCGAAGACTTTTCCCGGTGGTCCGACTGGCTCCGGGATGGGCACATCATCGACGGCGACGTCTCGCCCGAGCGCTACTTCACCAACTCACTCATCCGTAACGCGGCCGACACCGGGAGCACCACATGACACACCCTCCGAAAATCCGCTTGGCGGAGGTCTCCAAGTCCTTCTCTGTCCGCTCACCGGACGGGGCGGGTGCCTCGTGGACCACCGCGATCGAAGGCGTCGACCTGGATATCCGGCACGGTGAATTCCTGACCATGGTCGGCCCGTCTGGGTCGGGGAAGACCACGATTCTGGACCTGCTCGCGGGCCTCAGCGCTCCGAGTTCGGGCACCATCAGCGTGGACGGTGAACCCATCCACGGACCTGGGAAAGAACGCGGGGTCGTCTTCCAGCAATACGCCCTCCTTCCCTGGAAAACGGCCGAAGAGAATATCGTCTTTGCGCTGAAGGCCACGGGGCATCGCCGCGGCGAAGATCGACGGGGAATCGCGCGCCGATACCTCCAGTTGGTGGGACTCGACGGCTTCGAAGACCGCTACCCCCACGAGCTATCCGGCGGCATGAAGCAACGGGTCGCGATCGCCAGGTCCCTCTCGTATGAACCAGACATTCTCCTCATGGACGAGCCCTTCGGGGCACTAGACGCCCAGACCAGGGAACTGCTCCAAAGCGAGCTCCTCACCATCTGGAAACGCACCGGAACCACCATCGTCTTCATCACCCACTCGGTTGAAGAGGCCGTCTATCTCGGACAGCGGGTCGTGGTCCTGCGGGCGAAACCCGGCCGGGTCACCGCCGTGGTGGACGTCGCGGACCAGAAGCCACAACCGGGCGTGGACCTTCGATCGACACCGGAATTTGTGGAGGCTCGGCACCGCGTCTGGAACCTTCTCCACGACCAATCACCGATAGGAGCAACACCGTGACACAGACCGCGACCCTCCCCGTCCAGGCCCGCGAACCGACCCTCGACGACGCCGCCTCCCTCACCGGGCCCCAAAACCCTCCCGGGCGGGCGCGCCGGCACGGCCGATTCGCCGCCCTCCGGGGCACCTACGCGATCGCGGCTTTCCTCCTCCTCTGGGAGTTTGGCCCGCTCCTGGGCTCGAGCTCTTTTCAGGTTTTTCTGCCGCGCTTCCACGTGGTCGCGGCCGCGTGGTGGGGTCTCTTCACGAGCGGTCAGTTGTGGGAACACTTTTCGGCCAGCCTCGCGAGGTCGGTCGTCGGCTTCGCGATCGCCACGGTGCTCGGCATAACCCTCGGCCTGCTGGTCGGTTGGTATCGCGTGGTCTATCAAACCCTCAACCCGCTCCTGGAGATTTTCAGGAATACCGCGGCACTTGCCCTGCTTCCCGTCTTCGTCCTCCTACTGGGCATCGGGGAGCTGTCCAAGGTCGTGATCGTCATCTACGCGGCCTTCTTCCCGGTGCTCCTGAACACCGCGGCCGGCGTCAAAACCGTGGACCCGCTCCTGATTCGTGCCGGCCGCACGCTGGGACTCAGCAAATTCCGGCTCTTCACCAGCATCGTGCTTCCCGGCGCGGTGCCCACGATCTTCACGGGCGTTCGCGTCGCCGGCTCCGCGGCGATCCTGGTGCTGGTGGCCGCGGAGATGGTCGGGGCCAAAGCCGGTTTGGGATTCCTGATCACCTCAAGCCAGAACAGCTTCCTGATACCTCAGATGTATGCGGGGGTGATCACGATCTCCCTGCTGGGCCTGGTGGTCAACACCGCTCTCGTGGCCCTGGAGAAGCGATTCTCGCGGTGGAGAAGCCACACCGAAAACTGACCGTCCCTGCACCATCTACCCCGTCCTCACAACGCATACCCCAGGAGAATCTCATGACCACCACGGCCCATTCCCCCAACACCTCCCACGCCGCCGACTCGGGCCTCACCGTCCGTCGGCTCGGCCACCACATCGGCGCCGAGATCACCGGCGCCGACCTCTCGACACCGCCCGCCCCGGACCTCGTCGAGAAGATCCGAGGGCTACTGAACGAGCACAAGGCCCTGATTTTCAAGGAGTCTGGCGTGTCCACGAATGAGCAACAAGCCGACTTCGCGGCCTCCTTTGGCCCCCTGACCACCGCGCACCCAACCGTTAGGTTCGACGGACCGGATTCGAAGAATATCCTCCCGGTCGACAGCGAGTCCTCCGTGGCCAATAAATGGCACACGGACGTGACCTTCGTGATCAACCCTCCCCAGGCCTCCACGCTGCGCGCCGTAACCCTGCCGGAGTACGGAGGTGAAACACTCATCGCCAACGCCGCGGCCGCGTACGCCGGCCTGCCCGAGGAACTGCGGAATTTCGCGGACTCATTGTGGGCCGTTCACAGCAATGAATCCGACTACGTTCGCCCGGACACCGTCACGTCCGAGGCCGAACGCAGCTACCAGAAGCAGTTCGTCTCCTCGTCGTTCGCGACGGCCCACCCGGTGGTTCGGGTCCACCCTCTCACCGGCGAAAGGGGCCTGTTCATCGGTGCCTTCGCCCAGCGCCTCAAGATCCTCGGGGTCACGAGCGAAGAGTCACTGGATATCCTGCGGATTTTCCAGCGGCACGTGACCCGACCGGAATACGTGGTGCGGGTCGCGTGGGAACCGGGCCAACTCGTCCTCTTCGACAATCGCATCACCCAGCACTACGCGATCGACAATTACGGCCGCGCTCCCCGCACGCTCAAACGGGTCACGGTGGCCGGTGACATCCCTCGGTCGGTGGACGGCCGTTCCAGCTACTCGCTCGAAGGGGATTCCTCGGACTACTCGCCCGTCGTCGAGATCGAGTAAGCCTCTCGGACTGAAGGAAACTCACCGCTTGACGGCATCAGGCCGTCCCGGCGAACACCGGTGGACCGATATCGGGTCATCCGCACGACGTTTTCGACGGGACGGCCTGAATATTTCCCCGCCGTTTGCCGCCCGCAACCGCCATGCCGGAGGATGAAGGGCGTCCGCGTCCAACGACCGCGAGGGGGAAGACACCGCATGCGCCAGTGGCCGCTGCTCATCGGGGCAATCATTGCCGAAGTCACGGGAACGCTCTCGTTACGCGCGAGCATCGAGGCCCCCGGGTGGGCCCCGCTCGTGATCCTGGCCTACGCGGCATCGTTCACCCTGCTGGGTCTCTCCCTGCGTTCCGGGCTGCGGATCGGAACGGTGTACAGCATCTGGGGTGCCGCCGGCGTGGCCTGCGTCGCGATGCTCGGCACGGCCCTCTTTGGGGAAACGCTGAGCCCGGCCGCGATGATCGGCATCCTCGCGGTGATCGCGGGGGTCGTCCTCGTGGAATCCGGCGCTCACCAAGAGCCGACCGCCGCCTTCCAGAGGAGAAATCCGTGAGCTGGCTCTGGTTATCCCTGTCCATCCTCTCCGAGGTGACGGCCACCCTGAGCCTGCGGGCGAGCGACGGCTTCCGGAAGAAGCTGTGGCTCATCCCGGTCGTCCTCGGGTACACGATCGCCTTCGGTTTTCTCGGGCTGACGCTCAACGCGGGCATGCCGGTGGGCGTGGCCTACGGGTTATGGACCGCCGTCGGGATCGTGATGGTCGCGCTGATGGCCAGGGCCTTGTGGAAAGAACCGCTGACCCGACGCATGCTCGTGGGCATGGGACTCATCATTCTGGGCGTGCTGCTGATCGAGGCGGGCTAGCCGGCTCGGACGCGGAAAGTGCTTTGCTTTCCAATTTATATAAAATTATTCGCCGTCAAGGCCGCCGGCGCGTCCCGTGAAATGACGTTTCCGTATGCCAGAAGGCTTTTGCCGCGCCCCCGATATGCCATAATTCTCTTCATGCCTCACGACGTCTCGATTCAGCCGATCACGGAATCGTCCTCCCCCTTGGGATTCATCATTTCCTGCGTCTGCGGATGGTCCAACCGCGTGACATCCCAGAGCAATGCGGCCCAGGAGAAGACCCAGCACCTCGAGAAGAACCCGGCGTGAGGGGCCGTTTCCGACACGAGTAATCCGCCTCGTCGCGTCGCTTATTGATCAGCGCGGGGAAATCCCCGATGATAGTTTTCGCGTCGGCCCGTCGATATAAGAATTTCAGGTAAGAATAGCGCTATCGGCGGCACCGGCGATATGTCGGTCTCACAAGAATTGAAGTCATGACGCCATCACCCTTGAACCACGCGCACAGGCTTCCCGCTCGGCTCCGCTCGGAGCTGGCCTCGGCGGCGCCCGACCCTCGCGCCATCCTCCGGTGGGCACCGGAGGTCGTGGCCGAGCTGAGTCCCGCCGCGGGCACCACGCTGTTATCCCGGTGGGAAGGCCTGGCCGCCCTCGGCTCGCTGGATCTGACGGTCGCGCGCACGCTCGAGCCCCACCTGGACGCTCTGACCATCCTCGACGAAGCGGCGGTTCCGGCCGGGCAATTTCCCGACGACGCCACCTGGGGAGTCTTCGCCGCCGAGGGCCGCGGAACCCGCCTCACCGCGACGCCTGCGCCGGATGGTTCGTGGAGCCTTTCCGGCCGCAAGCCGTGGTGTTCCCTCGCCGGCACCCTGTCCCACGCACTGGTCACCGCCTGGACCTCCGAGACGGAACGGCGGCTCTTCGCCGTCGCTCTCCGGGACCCCAGGGTCGGCGTCGAATCGGGGACGTGGGTTTCCCGCGGGCTGGACAACGTCGTCTCCTCCGCGACGGACTTCCGCGAGGCGCCCGCGGTTCCCGTGGGCGAGGACGGCTGGTACCTTCGCCGACCGGGATTTGCCCTGGGAGGCATCGGCGTCGCGGCCGTGTGGTGGGGCGCGGCGTGTTCGCTGGCGCGTCGGGTGCAGGCCTCCTGCGCCGAACGCACGCCGGATCAGATAGCCCTGTACCACCTGGGCCGATGCGAGATGCGTCTCCACGCGGCCGGGACGTTGCTCGCCGCGATCGCCCACGACATGGAAGCCACCCCGCCCCGAGCGGCCTCCGAGGCGTGGCCCACCGCCCTGCGGGTGAGGGGAACCGTCCACGAGGCCTGCGAGTCGGCGCTCGAGGCCGTCGGCAGCGTCCTGGGGCCGGGGCCCCTGACCCAGGACGAAGAATGCTCCCGCATGGTGGCGGATCTGCGGATCTATGGCCAGCAGCACAAGCCGGAGCGCGACGTCGCGGGCCTCGGCGAGGCGCTGCTCGACGGCGAGACCGCGTCCTGGAGCGCCTCGTGACGGCCGACCGCGAACCGGCCTTCCGGCACGATGACACCGGAACCGACGAGGAGGAGTGGTTCCGGACCCCGCTCCTCGATGCGGCCGACGAGCTGCGCCTCGACCCGTTCGACCGGGTCGTCGTCGTGGCCGCGCACCCGGATGACGAAACCTTATTCGCGGGAGGCCTGATCGCCTCCGCGGCGGCCCGGGGACGCGCGGTGACCGTCGTCTTGGCCACCGCGGGCGAGGCGTCCCACCCGGACTCTCCGACGCACGGCCGCGAGGAACTCCGCCGGATCCGCAGCATCGAGTTCCGGGACGCCGTGGGCGCCCTGGCTCCCGGCGCCGAGGTGCACCTGGCCGGGCTCGACGACGGGCAGATTGCCTCCCGTCTCACGGACCTCGTCGAGGCCGTGGTCGCCGCCCTGGGGCCGGAGGCCGAATCGACCCTGCTGATCTCCCCGTGGGCCGGGGACCGGCATCCCGACCATGAGGCCGCGGCCGACGCCTGCGCGACCGCCGCGTCGCGGACCGGGGCGACCCACCTCGAGGCGCCCCTGTGGCTGTGGCACTGGGGGCACCCCTCGGACCTGGAGCCGCTGACCGAGAACCACCGGCTGGTGCGCTTCGCCGTGGACGGCCCCGCCCTTCAGGCCAAACGGTCCGCGATGGCGCGCTACCCGTCGCAGACCTCGCCCCTGGGACCGGAACCCGGCAATGAGGCCATCGTGGGTCGCAACGTCACGGTTCACTTCGACCGGGTCACCGAACACTTCATCCGGCCCCTGCCCCGAGTGGACCGCCCCTTCGAGGGCCTGCACGAGGCCACGCCCGACCCGTGGAACACCCGGAGCGCCTGGTACGAAGAACGCAAGCGGGCACTCACCCTCGCCGCTCTCCCCCAGGGCCGTTACGCCGCGGCCCTGGAACTGGGCTGCTCCGTCGGGGCCCTGGCCCACGACCTGGCCTCGCGGTGCGACGCCGAGACCGCCGTGGACGAGAGCGCCGCGGCCCTCGCGCAGGCCCGGGCCTACTGGGACAGCGATCGCATCGAATGGGTCGAGGCCTCGTTCCCCGAGGAATGGGACAGCATCGTGGAGGGACGCGTGATCGACCTGGTCGTGATCTCCGAGGTGGGCTATTTTCTGAGCCCGCCCCGCATGGTCGAGCTGGCCCGGCGCGTATCGGAGCTCGCGCCTCGGGCCGTCCTTGCCTGCCACTGGCGCCACCCGATTCACGGCTGGCCCCTGAACTCCCGGCGGGTCCACCGGATCCTCGACGAGCACCTCGGGATGACCGCGGGGACCAGCATCACCGACCCCGACTTCGACCTGCGCGTCTGGACCGATGAGGCGCCCGGGCCAGTGCACCGGTCATGACACGCGCACCCATCGGGGGCATCGGGGTCGTGATCCCGGTTCACAACGAGGAAGACGGCTTGGGCGCTTGCCTGTCCTCCGTGATCGCCGCGGCCCGGCCGGTCCCGGTCCCGACCCGCGTCGTCGTGGTCCTGGACTCGTGCCACGACGGTTCCGCCCGCGTCGCGAGGCGTTCCGCGAGCGCTTCCGGCCCCGTCACCGTCGAGATCCTCGAGGGCGCGTACGACGGCGTCGGTTCCGTCCGGGCGGCCGGGGTTCGGCGCGTCCAGAAGATCTTCGCCGGCACCGATCCCGCGACCGTGTGGACCGCGCACACGGATGCCGACACCCTCGTGCCGCCGCACTGGCTGCACACCCAACGCGTTCTCGCCGACGACGGCTGGGACGTCGTCTTGGGGGCCGTGGTTCCCGACGGGGACCCCCTCCACCCGGCCCACCGGCTCTGGAGCAGCAGGCATCCTCCCGAGGAAGGGCACCCGCACGTGCACGGGGCCAACCTGGGCCTGAGGCTGAATCGTTACCTCGACGTCGGCGGCTTCCGTGCCCTCTCGACCGGCGAAGACGTGGACATCGTCGAGCGCCTGACCGAGATCACGGCGCGGCGCATCGCCACCTCGCGGCATCGGGTCCTGACCTCCGCCCGGCGCGAGGGACGCGCGCCTTCTGGCTTCGCCGCATATATGCGAGATTTGGATGAGGAAGCATCGACCATCCACCCGCACCTCAAACCCGGCGTATAGTGCGCCGAACCGCATCGTTGAACCACCGAAGACGGAGTACTCGTGACACTTTCCTCCAGCCCGCCCCGAATCCTCATCGTCACCGATCCGGGCCTGCCGACGCGCCGGCTCGAGCGTAGCCGCGACTCGCTGGAAGCGGCGATCCGCACGTCCCTCGGCGAGGAGACCACGGTCGATCACCTCAGCAGGATCGTGCCGGTGACCCCCGAGAATGAGCTCGCGAGCGAGATCGAGCTGCCCGAGGAATCCCAGGACATCAGCTACGACGCCCGGGTATTCCTCACCGAAATGCCGCTCCATCGGGAAAAACAACCCGTGGTCGCCCAGATGGACTGCAACCGGATGCATCTTTTCGTCTCGTGCCCCACGATGGGCGTCCTGTACCCCAAGAAGAGGCTCGTGGACGTGATCAGCCGCGGCCTCTCGGCGCTGCTGACGGGGTGGTCGGAGGACAACGGGGCCACCCAGGGATGGAACCAGTGGCGGAAGCAGGAGAACGGCGACGAGGACGGCATCTATCGCCTCTTCGCGCACACCGTCACCGGCCCGACCCGCACCGTCGCGGGCATGGTCATGGCCAACGAACCCTGGAAGACGATCCCCAAGCTTTCGAGCGCGATGAGCGCGGCCGCGGCCGCCGGGGCCTTCGGCATCTTCTACAGTTCCATCTGGCAGATGGCGGCGACCCTCTCCCCGCTGCGGCTCGCGATCATCACCGTCGTCTCGATCCTGGTCATGACCACCTGGCTCATCCTGCGCAATCGCCTCTGGGACCGCCCGCTCGACGGCGGGCGGGTGGGACGCGTCGTGGTTCTGTACAACCTCTCCACGATCGCGACGCTGATCATCTGCATCGCGACGCTCTATGCGTCGCTGTTCGTGCTGATCCTGCTCGGCGGGCTCGTGGTCATCAGCCCGGAGTTCATGAAGCAGACCCTGGGGTCGGAGCCGGTACTGTCCGATTACCTCGTCATCGCGTGGCTCAGCGCCTCGATGGGGGTCATCGCCGGCGGCCTGGGTTCGGGCTTCGACGCCGAGGCCGATATGCGGCGCATGACGCACGGCCAGCGGGAGAGGCAGCGGGTGCTGACGAAGGATCGCGACGATTCACGCGACGAGGAATCCTCGCGGTGAGCCTCCGCGGAGACACAAAACGGGGCGGCCCCAAGGGCCGCCCCGTTTCGTTGCGTCACGAGTGATCGTGCACGCGCACCTTGTACTTATGCGCGGTTCTTATTGCGGCCGAAGATGAGGCCCCAGATGAACAGCACGATCAACGCTCCGACGAGAGACAAGATCCACGTCGTGAGCGAGAAGAAGCCGTTGCCCTGAACGTGGAACAGGACCTTGCCAAGCCAGCCGCCCAGCAGGCCTCCGACGATGCCGAGGATCATGGTGACGATGATTCCGCCGCCCTGACGTCCCGGCATGATGAGCTTGGCCAACGCGCCAACGATAATTCCGATGATGATCCAGCTGATAATACTCATGATCAATTTCCCTTCATAAGGTGTATACGAATTTCGGGGTGTTGACTCATTGCAAATCTTACCGCGTAAACACCCTTGAGGTCACACCAAATAGTGGGGTTTATGGGATATAGGGGTTTTCTCGGTCACATTCACGGCCGGGACGGTCGGAAAATCCACCGGGGCCGTCATATGCTGCTTTGAGAATTTGCAACGATGCCAGGGCCTCTCGCGGATCGATCCAGAATTTCTCGCCGCTGGAGAACCCCGAGTAGAAATCCCGGATCAGTTCCGTATGGGATGCACCCCAATAGGACTTCGCGCGATCGGACGGCAGCCGCTCCTTGATCACGCGGTCCGGAACCCCTTCCCCAGAGACCACCAGCTCGACCCCGCTCCTCAGGTGCCCGCGCTCCATCACGACGTCCATGGTCACCGGCAGATTCGTCGGCGCGGCATTCGTGGCCATGAGTACGCTGCGCACGCCGGACTCGTGCGTCAGCGTCAGCGCCGCGGTGTCCTCAACCTCGATCACGCCCTGGAGCGCGTCGGTGCCCACCCGACCCCTGACCGAGGCCACCGGCCCGAGCATCCACTGCAGGAGATCGATCGTGTGGATCGCCTGGTTGATGAGCAGGCCGCCGCCGCTGCCCGCCCAGGTCCCGCGCCACGGTTTCTCGGTGTAGTACTCCGGCGGCCGGTGCCACGCGACCGTGGCCACGGCCCCCGTCACGGCGCCGAATTCGCCGGAATCGATGGTCTGCTTCATGACCTGCGCCGAGCGGTTGTACCGATTCTGAAAGCACACCCCCACGCGCGGCACGCGAGCCGACGGCCCCTCCGCCGCGTTTCGGGCCGCGGCAATGATCCTCCTCGCGCCCTCGAGCGTCGAGCTCAGCGGCTTCTCGGTCAGCACCTCACACCCGGCCGCGAGCGCCGCGAGGATCACGGGCTCATGCTGGTCGTGGGGCGTGGTCACGTGCACGACGTCCGGGGCCCAGTCCGCGAGCGCGTCCTCGATGCGCCCCGCGGTCGGCACGCCGAGGTCGCGTTCGGCGGCACGGCGTCGTTCGGGGTCGACGTCGCACACGCCCACGAGCCGCGCTTCGTCCATCCGGCGCAGGGCCTCGACGTGCACCGCGCTCACGGACCCGTAGCCGACGATCAGGGATCGAATGCTCACCGGTACTGGATCCCCTGCTCGTTCAGGAGTCCCGTGAACGCCGCGTGGGCCTCGGTGAAGAGGTCCGGCCCGGAGAATCCGCCGAGTTCGTGGGTCACCGAGAGGTGCGGCTCCAGGGAAAAGAATCCGTCGAAGCCGTCACCGGCCAGGGCGGCCAGGGTTTCCCGCAGCTCCCCGTCGCCGTCGCCGGTCACCACAACCTCGCCGTCGGACAGGTGCGCGTCCTTGACCTGGACGTATTCCAGATGGGGCCGGATCTGCTCGTAGCCTTCGCTGAAGGGACGGATGCCGCACTGCACGAAATTCGCGGAGTCCCAGGCGGCCTTCAACCGCGGGGAATCCACCGACTCGAAGATGTCCACGCATCGGCGCGGGATATCTCCGTAGATCTTCTTCTCGTTCTCGTGGAGGAACGTCACCCGCCCTTCCTCGGCGACGTCGGCGAGGGCCCGCATGCGGGTGATGACCTCGTCCCGATGATCATCAGGGTCGTCCCCGTCCGGCATGAAGAACGAGAAGATGCGCACGTAGGGTGCCCCGAAGACGCGGGCCACCTCGACCGCGTGCTGCGCCCGTTCCAGGTGCGGATCGATGGGGTCGTGAATGCCGATCTTGCCGATGGGCGATCCGATGCTGGAGACCTTGATCCCGTGACGGTCCATGATCTCGACGGCGCGTTCCAGCTGCTGGTCGTCGAGGTCGAGGACGTTGGTGTCCCAGGCGCTGCGGAACTCGATGTAGTCGAGCCCCAGCGACCGCGCGTGGGCGCACTGGGTCTCGAGGTCCTGAGAGATCTCGTCGGAAAATCCGGACAGGGTCCACATGTTCTTGCTCCTCATACGTCGGGCGTCATCCTGCATCCACCCTGACCCACCCGCGGCGACGCGGCAACGGGTTGCCACATATTGCACAGATCACTTTTTGGGAGGCCCAAGCAACTTGTGGCAACTACTAGTTCGGCCATCGCGATGCCCTCAGGATGAAGGGAAGCACCGGCCATTTGTGGCCTGCGACACTTTTTCCGACGAAGGATGACGACGATGTCACACACATCCGCCCCCGAGACCGTCCACGAGGCCGCGAGTCCCACCAAGGGCGCGACCGGCAAACTCCCGCTGCGCGCCTTCCTGGGATACGCGGCCGGCGACGCCGGCAATAACCTCGCCTTCAACATGGTCAGCACGTTCCTGCTGCTGTACTACACCGACGTCGTCGGGATCCCCGCGGCCTACGCGGCACCGATCTTCCTGATCGTGCGCATTTGGGACGGCATCGGCGACGTGATCGTGGGTCGGTGGGTGGACAAGACCACCAGCCGCTGGGGGAAGTTCCGCCCCTGGATCCTCTGGTCCTGCCTGCCGCTCATGCTCTGCTCGGTGTGGGTGTTCTCCCTCCCCGAGGTCGACAGCCTGACGATGAAGCTGTTCTGGGCATACCTCTCCTACGGCGTCATGATGATGTTCTATTCCATGGTCAACATCCCATACGGTTCGCTGGCCTCGGCCATGACCCAGGCCCCGGTCGAGCGCGCCAAGCTCGCGACCTTCCGGACGGCCGGTTCGCAGGTCGCCGTCATGCTGATCGCGATCGTCGTGGCCCCGATGGTTCAACGCTTCAGCTCGTCGAATCTGTATCAGCAGAAGGTCGCCGATCTGGGCGGGGAGGCGAACGCCTCCCAGGCGCAGCTCGACGCCGCCAAGGCCGCCGCGGCCCACGACGCGACCACGGGGCTCCAGGGGTCGCTCACCATGATCACCCTCGTCTTCGTGATTCTGGGGGTCGCGCTGTACGTCTTCACTTTCCTAACCGCCAAGGAACGCGTGGTCCGCCCGCCGGATGACCAGGTGAGCTTCACACAGGCCGTGGGCGTGCTAGCCAAGAACAAGGCCCTGATCTGGCTCTCGGTGGGATCGCTGATCGTGCTGACCTCGCACGTGTGCCTGAGCACCATGGGCATCTACTTCGCCCGCGACGTCATGGGCAACGCCGCCCTGTTCTCCCTGCTGACGATCATCCAGACGGCCTCGATCTTCGTCGCTGCGCCGTTCATCGGCCGCGCCGTGGCCCGGTTCGGAAAGCGGTTCGTGTACCTCTCCGGCGCGGTCTCCTTCATGCTCGGCGGCATCCTCGTCTTCGTCTGCCCGCCGACGATGCCGTGGCTCGCGTGCGTCGCCTTCTTCTTCCTGGGTCTCGGCATCGGCCTGCTCAACACCCTGATGTGGGCCATGGAAGCGGACACGGTCGAATACGGCGAGTGGAAGACCGGCCGCCGCACCGAAGGGACCACGTACGCCGTGTTTTCCTTTGTCCGCAAGCTGGGCCAGGCCTTCGGCGGGGCCGCCGCGGCGGGGCTCATCGGTCTGACGGGGTACGTCGGCGGCGCGGCCGTCCAATCCGAGGGGGCCGTGATGGGGATCCGGCTGACGTCGGGCATCCTGCCGGCCGCCCTGTGCCTCATCGGATTCTTCGTGATGCTGCGCTATCCGTTGACCGACGCGCTGTTCAGCCGGATCGTGGAAGAGAACGAGACGCGCAAACAGCTCACGCTGAAAATGTCCGGCACGCGCGCGGTCGCTCCGGACGCCGCGGACGGCCTCCCGGACACCCCGGCGGACGCTCCCCACCGCACCGACCAGTAGGAAAGAGGATCTTCATGACAACCGCTCCATCCCAGGGAACGCTCCGTCTCGGCATCGTTGGCTACGGCGCTCAGGGCTCGACCTACGCCGGCTTCATCGCCGACGGCCGCACGCCGCACCTGTCGATCGGCGCCATCTGCGACGTCGACCCGCAGCGCCGCGCTCAGGCCGAGCGAGACCACCCGGGCGTCCCCACGCTCGAGGACTATTCCGACCTCTTGGCCTCGGGTCTGGTCGACGCGGTGGTGACCTGCGTCCCGCACTATCTCCATCCGGAGATGGGCATCGAGGCCCTGCACCGCGGGATTCCGGTGCTCGTCGAGAAGCCCGCGGGGGTCTACACCAAGCAGGTCGCCGAGCTGAACCGCGTGGCCGAGCAGACCCCGGACGTGCCCTTCGCGATCATGTTCAATCAGCGCAATAACCCGCTGTACCGCAGGATCAAGGAGATCATCGACGCCGGAGAAATCGGCGCCCTTCGCCGGACGAACTGGATCATCACCACGTGGTGGCGGCCCCAGGGCTACTACGACCAGTCGGCCTGGCGCGCCACCTGGGGAGGCGAGGGCGGCGGGGTCCTGGTCAATCAGGCGCCCCACCAGCTCGATCTCCTCCAGTGGATGTGCGGGGTGCCGCGGTCGGTCTTCGCGAAGGCCGCGTTCGGCTTCCGCCGGGATATTCCCGTGGAAGACGAGGTCACGGCGGTCTTGGACTACGGAAACGGCGCGACCGGCGTGTTCATCACCGCCACGCACGACCTGGTCGGGACCGACCGGCTCGAAATCCTCGGCGAGCGAGGGAAGATCGTGGTCGATGGCTCCCGCACGGCCCACATCTACCGCCTGCGCGAGGACGAGCAGGAGCTCTCCCGGGGTCTGGATATGCAGGCCGTCAAGGGCCTGTTCCAAGGTTCGCTGGATCCCCACGAGTTTTACGAGGAAGAAAAGCTCGAGTTCGAATCCGTGTGGGGAGAGCAGCACACGGGCGTGCTGGAAAACTTCGCGCTTCACGTGCTGGAAGGCGCTCCGTTGCTGGCGCCCGGAACCGACGGGATCGCCGGGGTCCGCCTGGCCAACGCGATTCACCTCTCGGCCTGGAAGGGCGAAGAGGTTCCCCTGGACTTCGACCTCGACGAACACCTCGAGCTGCTGAACGAGCGGATCGCCGCGGAGGGAACCTACCCTCAGCGCTGAAGGATCCGCCGCTGGATACGCCAAAGGCCCGTCGAATTCTCGACGGGCCTTTCGGTATTCATGCCCCGGAGGCACCTAGGCGTGCCCCTGAGCGCAGGACCGTGGAGTCCCCCCAAACCTCTTCGTCGCCGGCAACACTTCGGCAAGCAGGAGGCCGGCTGGTAGAAACTCCACGATCAGGCCGGGGAACCGCTCATTGCACCTGAACGGTGCGCTTCGAGCGGGAGTCCCGGGAGACCGCATACGCGATTCCCACCCTGTCCACGGGGCTTCCCAGGACTCGAGAGGCAGCGGGCAGAACCTGCTCGCGGATTTCTCGAGTCACGGTCGGCAGGTCGGCACGTTCGTTCACCGTGACGTTCAGGATCAGCTCGGCGTTGGTTCGCTGGCCTTTGAGGCCCGCCTTAGCATCCGTGACGTAGGTGAGCGTTTGAACGTGCTCGGCGACCGCCGACGCGATGACCTTGGGTTCCACCAGGGTGACCCCGTGCTGGGGGTCCCGCTGGAACCGGAAGGTCGAGGCCGCCGCGCTCCGCGGAGCCTGGCGGACGAGCCACCAGATTCCCCAGAGGCCCAGCACGATGCCGACGATGATGGCCGCCCCGGCCAACCATTCGGCATCGAGAACGTCGCTGGCCCCGCTCAGCGGGGTTCCGGAAGGCTCCCAAAGACTTCCGGCGCCCGCGAGCAGACCGGCGGCGACGATGCCCCACAGGACGCCCGCGGCCAACAGGACGAACCCGATGATCGCGAGCCAGGTCCGATTGAATGCACCTGCGGTTTTTTTCATGACACGTCCTTGCTCTGCGCGGATACCCGCACCTTGGGGAAGCGATCGAGATCGGCCGATGCCAACCGCTCCTCCACGACGGCTCGCACCTGGTTCTGGAGCTCCTCGGTGGAACGCAACGGCGTGGTGATGCGCACGGACACGGCCTTGGGCGTGGCCGTGGACTTAACCCCGGCGACGCCGTCGACCTGCGCGGCCGCCGCCGAGGCGAGGGTCGCGAGCCCGCGGTTGTTGACGACCGCATCGATCGGTCCACGGGAGTGGCCGTTGGCCTCCTGCTGCTGCCCGAGTGCCGCGGCGTTGAAACCGCCGGGCAGGAACGCGCAGAGCAACAGGATGAGTCCCAAGACCGCGGCCACGGCGGCAGCGGCCCAACCCCAGGGTGAGTTCCACGCGGCCGATGAGGCCGAGTCCGCGGCGCTACTGACCTGAGGCCACCACTGGCCCGTGGCGAGTTTGTGAATACCCATCCAGGTCAGCAACACCCCGATCGCGAGGAGCACGAGGGCCGCGATGATCGAGGCCGTGGCGCGCGTCGGGCGCCGTCGTAGTGATTTCACAGCAGTACCCTTTCGCGTCGGCCTTCTTGAGGAACGAGGTATTTGACCCGGATATCCACCTGCCGGACCTCGACGCCGGCAAGGCGGGACACTGTGCGCACGAGGGCCTCACGCACCCGCTCGGTCGTCTCCTCGATGGGGAGGGGATACTCGAGGCCGAGTTCGACGCTGAGAACAGCGATCGACCCGGTGAGTTCGACCTTGACGTGGGGGCGTGATTCCAGGTCGGCGTGGCCTCCCACGCCAAGGAAGCCTCCGCCCCGACCGCCCACGGTCGCGAATTCCGAGGCGCACTGCGCCGCGATCTTCTCGACCACGCGATCGGCGATCACGAGGCGCCCTCGATTCTCCGGGGCCTCGCGTGAACCCGAGGACTCGGGGCCCGCGGGCGCGGAGTGGCCCTGCTGTGGCGCGCTGGAAGACATGGTCACCTCCTGTCGGAGCCGCGACCCATCAGGGAGCGCAGGTCAAGCTTGCCCTCCAAGAGGAGACCGACGGCCGCACCGATGGCCGCGAACACGACCGCGACGAGGAATGCGAGGAATCCTCCGAAGAACGCGATGGCGCCCAATGCCAAACCAACGATGAGTCCCAATTGACTCGGTTTCATGCTGTGTCCCTTTCCAGAGAAAAGATCATGGGTCGGGGACCCGGGCCAAACTCCCGGGTCCCCAGCTCAATTACTGAAGTTCGCGGTCGCTCGAGTCTTCGTTCTGGTCATCATCGTTGGGGAGGTGGACGTCGGTGACGTCGATGTTGACCTCGATGACCTGAAGGCCGGTGGCCTGCTCGACGGTGCGGATCACGTTGCGACGGATGCTGTTAGCGATCTCGACGACGGAAGTTCCGTACTCGATGACGATGCTGAGATCGACCGCGGCCTGCTTCTCGCCCTTCTCCACCGAGACGCCGCCGGCGACGTTGGTCTGCGAGCCGGGGATGCGCTCCGAGAGCGAATCGAACGCGCGGCGCGCGGCGTTGCCCATGGAGTACACGCCGGGAACCTCGCGTGCGGCGATGCCGGCGAGCTTCTGGACGACGGTGTCGTTGATGGTGGTGTTGCCCTTGCTGGTCTGCAGGGGGCCGGCCGATTCGCCGACGCTGCTGTTCTGCGGTGCCTTGTTTTCGTTAGCCATGGTGATAACTCCCTTTATTCTGGTCGAAACGGGCTTGTACTAATACTGACGAGCCTGAGATCGATTCGTCACGCGTTTTCTGAAAAAATTTTTGAGGGTGCCGCTCGGCCCGCGAATCTGCAAAGATGGAGGGCATCACGGCCTTTTACGGATGGCCGAAGCGAGGAGGAGTACGCATTCCATGAATCGCGACGAAGAATTCACCCCCGAGCACGTCGCCACCTTGGTGCTGCGTGCGCAGGACGGTGATATCGCATCCTTCGAACGGCTCGTGGACCGCTATCAAGCACCGTTGCTCCGGCTGGCGTTCCGCATGCTCGGCAATCGTGCCGACGCCGAGGACGTGGCCCAGGAAGCCCTCATGAACGCGTGGACCAAGCTGGACTACCTCGCGATCCCAGAGGCCTTCCCGACGTGGCTCTATCGGCAGGCCGTCAACCGGTGCAAGGACATCCTGCGGTCCCCACGGAACGCCGAGACCCTGCCCATCGACGAAACCAACCAGGATCACCCCTCGATGGTCGACACCCACCCGGCCAACGACCCGCAACGACTGGTCGAGAACCGTTCGAGCATGGATGAGCTCTCGACCTTGCTCCAGCGCCTGCCCGAGGATCAACGGGCATGCTGGGTGCTTCGGGAATACATGGGCCTCTCCTACGCGGAGATCTCCGAAACCCTCGCGACCCCGATCGCCACGGTGCGCGGCCGACTCTCTCGAGCACGCGCGCGTCTGGCCCAGGACATGAAGGAATGGCGATGAATAACGACGAACTTCTGGAATGCGGGCGGACCGTCGAATCGGTGATGGACACCCAGGATTCCCCGCCCGACGAGCACCAGCGCGACTGCCCCTACTGCAGCGACCTCCGCGAGCGGCTCCGCCAGCTCGAGGCGATGACCCAGCAGGCGCAGCAGGAGGACCGTTCCCTCTCGTGCACCTCCCAGACCCGGGAACGCGTCCTGAACTTCGCCCGGTCGAATCTCCGGCGCGGCGCAGACATCCCCGTGCACCGCGACACCGAGGCCACCGTCTCCTTCAGCCAGATGGTGATCGCTCGGACGGCCCGCGAGGTCGTCGACGCGCACCCGGGCCTGACGGCTCGCCGCTGCGCCGTGACCGGACCCGACGATCCCACCGACGGCCTGCAACCGTTGAGGCTGAAGGTCGGCCTGGCGGTTTCGCCTCGTTTCCACATCGACGACCTCGATCACGCCGTGCGCCCGGCCATCATCGAGGCCATCACGCGCACGCTCGGGGCGCGCGTCGTCGACATCGAATTCTCCGTGGAGGATGTGCTCAATGACTAGCGAACGATTCCCTCAGCAGGATCCCCAGAGCGGGACGGTGGTCACCCCCGACCACCCGGACGGGTTGCTCGAGGTCCTGGCCCGGTCCATCGACGCGGTCCCCGGGGTGACTCGCCGCGAACCGAGCGTCGGCGATTTCCTCCGGACCCTCTGGACGCGGCCGAGGAGCGCCCGAGCCGAAGCCGCGGACACCGACGGGCTCCGGGTGGTCGTGGAAGACTCGACCGCCACGCTCACCGCGGCGCTGTGGGTCTCCGGCGACGTCCCGGATACGGCCCTGAGCATCGCGCGGGCCGTGACGACGCGGGTGAATCAGGTCATCGCGGCGCACGGCTTAACCCCGGGCCGGCACAACATCTCGGTCCGAGAGGTCGAGAGAAGCGGTCAGCAGGCCGAGCGATAGTCGGCACGGACCGCCCGCGGCCACGCGGGATGTTGCTATGCCTTGGTCAGTATCCGATCGAGCGCAGGTACGCGCGGGAATCCGCGAGGCAGTCGAAGGGATCGCGCCCGTAGAGTTCGTCCTGCTCCACGAAGAAGTGCTCCGCCCCGGCCTCCAGGGCTGCAGGCAAGAGTTCCGGCCAGTTCATGTTCCCGGCGCCGACCTCCGCGAACTGCGGCAGCAGCGCGAAACGGCGCATGAATTCCGCGCGAGCCTCCGGGGTTCCGTCCTCCAAGAGCCTCATGTTCTCCGGCGGGAGGGGAACCACCCGATAGTCCTTGACGTGGATGAGCTTGCACATGCCCGCGTACTCCTTGAGCATGTCCAGCGGGTTCATGCCGCCGCGCTGGACCCAGTGGAGGTCCACCTCGAAGCGCAGGCTCGGTGCCACGCGGCGGACGATGTCGAAGATCCGCTCGCCGTCGAACTGTGCGAGGTCGACGTGGTGGTTGTGATAGCAGAGGGTCACGCCTTCGGCCCCGAGCCGCCGGGCCGCTTCCTCGCATTCGCGGCCCCACGCCTCGCAGGCCTGCTTCGATGCCATCGCGTCGAAAGGCATCATGCCGATGCGGACGAACCTCACGCCCAGGCGACGGCAGTCGGAGACGACCTTCCCGAAATCCTCGTCGAGGGCGTCGCCGGTGGCCGTCGGGGTTTTCTTCAGGGCCACGGACAGCGCGCCGACCGTCAGACCGAGCTCCGCGACGCCGCGTTCCAGGTCTCGGGTATTGGGCTCGTCCAGGGGAATTTGGGAGACCTCGACCGACTCGTAGCCCAGGTCCTTGATCCGTTCGAGCACGGAATACATCCCGTCCCGTGCGACCTCGTCCTTGAGCATCATCATCTGCACACCCAGCGTCGTCATGAGCACTCCCGTCGATCCGGCGCCCGCCGCGTTGCGGGCTTACCCCCGGTCTACCCGGTGGGTGTAGCAAGGATCACGTTATTGCCACGTGTTGCCACGGCAAGGCCGCCGGCGCGCGAGGCGACCGGCGGCCCTGGGGTGTCACGGTGAGCGGGTGATCAGCGAAGTTCGCCAGTCACGGACTCGAGGGTCTCCAGGAGCTGACCCGAGGAGACCAGACCCACCACCGTTTCGATCTCCGGGGAGAGGAAACGATCCGGGCCGGGGCCCTCGACGCCCGCGGCGCGTATGGCCGAGATGACGGCGGCGGTGGCCGGGGCGGCATCCGGTTCGCGCAGGTCGATGCCGCGGGCTGCCGTGAGGATCTCGATCGCGAGGACGCGGTTCAGACCGTCGATGGCCTTGCGGAGCTTGCGCGCCGCCGACCACCCCATGGACACGTGGTCTTCCTGCATCGCCGAGGACGGGATCGAGTCCACGGATGCGGGGTTGGCCAGGCGCTTGAGCTCGGAGACGATCGCGGCCTGGGTGTACTGCGCGATCATGTGGCCGGAATCCACGCCGGCGTCGTCGGCCAGGAAGGGCGGCAGGCCTCGGTTGCGCGCGACGTCGAGGAATCGATCCGTGCGGCGCTCCGAAATGGAGGCGGTGTCCGCGACCGCGATCGCGAGGAAGTCCAACACGTAGGCCACGGGTGCGCCGTGGAAGTTTCCGTTGGACTCCACACGACCGTCGAGGGTCACCACCGGGTTGTCCACGGCGGCCGCGAGCTCGCGGTGTGCCACCGTGCGTGCGTGCTCGATGGTGTCGCGGGCGGCACCCGCGACCTGCGGGGAGCAACGCAGGGAGTAGGCGTCCTGGACGTAGGTGCAGTCGTCGCCCTTGTGACTGAAGACGATGCCCGACTTGGCGAGGATCGCGGTCATGTTCGCGGCGGCGGCGGCCTGCCCCGGGTGGGGACGCAATGCCTGAAGATCGGCCTGGAAGACGCGATCGGTCCCGAGCTGACCCTCGACCGACATGGCGGCGGCCAGGTCGGCCAGACGCATCAAGCGGTCGAGATCGCTCAGCGCGAGCACGAGCTGTCCGAGCATTCCGTCGGTGCCGTTGATGAGGGCCAGGCCCTCCTTCTCGGCGAGGACCACGGGCTCGAGGCCGGCGGCGGCGAGCGCCTCGGCGGAGGTCGTCAGTTCACCATCGCGGGTGCGCACGGGGCCTTCGCCGATGACGGCGAGGGCACAGTGCGCGAGCGGGGCGAGGTCCCCGGAGCAACCCAGGGAACCGTATTCGTGGACCACCGGGGTGATCCCGGCGCTGAGCATGTCCGCGTAGGCGCGGGCGACCTCGGGGCGGACGCCGGTTCGGCCGGTCGCGAGCGTCGACAGGCGCAGCAGCATGAGCGCGCGGATGACTTCTCGCTCGACCTCGGGCCCGGACCCGGCCGCGTGCGAACGGATCAGGCCGCGCTGGAGTTGGCGGCGCATCTCCTGGGGAATGTGGCGGCTCGCGAGGGCGCCGAATCCCGTGGACACCCCGTAGACCGGGCGGTCGAAGTTGGCGAGCTCCTGGATACGCTTGCTGGATTCGGCAATCGCCGCGAGGGCCTCGTCGGACAGGCGGACGGTCGCGTCGTGCCGGGCGACGTCGACGACGTCCTGGAAGCTGACGGCTCCCACACCGACGACGACCTCCGGCCGGTTTCCGGATCCGTGATCCTTGGTGGTGCTCATAAAAAGACTCCTAACGTTTTAGTTCTGCGACGCGGTCGCGATGCGGTGCACCAGTCGCGCGGCGGTGCGCGCGGTGCGTCCATCGATGTCAAAGGTGGGGTTGAGCTCCGCGACGTCGCAGACCGCGAGCTTGCCGCTCGAGGCCACGAGATCACAGGCCAATTGGACGTTCTCCAGCGGAACCCCGTAGGCCGCCGGCGCGCTGACGCCCGGGGCCGTCGAGGCCGGCAGCCCGTCGAGGTCGATGGTCAGGTAGATCAGGTCGACGTCGTCGATCATTCCGGTCACGAAATCACGCACCTGGTCGCGGTCGGCGACGGAGCAGTCCTCGTCCAGCAGATAACGGACGCCGTACTTCTCGGCGGTGTCGAACAGGATCTGGGTGTTGCTCGGCTGGCTGATACCCAGGACCCCGTACTGGAAGTCCGTCCCGGCGGCCTCTTCGGCCTCGAGCATCTGCCGGAACGGCGTGCCCGAGCTGGGGACGGGATCGGGGCGGAGGTCGAAGTGCGCGTCCAGGTTGAGGACGCCGAGCTTCTTGCCGCGTCGTCGCGCGGACGCGGCGACGCCCTGGTAGGTCCCGAAGGCGATCTCGTGACCGCCGCCCAGGATGAGGGGCAGGCGCTCGGCATCGATGACGCGGCGCACGGCTTCGCCCAGGCGTTCCTGGCCAGCTTCGAGCCGGTCGTCGGTCACCGCGACGGTTCCGGCGTCCCACGCGCGGATATCCGCGTCGCGATCCGACAGTGCCAGTCCGCCGAGGGTGCCCCGCAGGGCTTGGGGGCCCGCGGCGGCCCCGCGACGGCCCTTGTTACGCTCCACGCCTTCGTCGCTCGCAAAGCCCAGGTAGACGACGCCGCCGGGGGCTTCCGCCTCGGCCTGAGCCGTGTACGGCGAGACGACCTGGTGCCAGCGTCGATGTTCCCGGGCCTGGCCGTCGGTTCGCCCGGTCCATTCCTCGGCGGGGCGGTCAACGGCCAGAGCCGATCCTTCAGTAGTTTCAGTCATGAATAACCTCCGCGGCCTGATACGAGAGCTTGCCCTTCTTCCACACCTGAGACACCAGCGGGACCCCGGGCCGATACGCGAGGTGCAGGTGGTTGGGGGCGTCCAGGGCGATCACATCGGCCCGCGCACCGGGACGCACCACGCCGACGTCGTCCCTCCGCAGGGCCCGCGCGCCACCGGCCGTGGCCGCCCAGACGGCCTCGTCGGCCGTCATGTGCAGGTCCCTGACCGCGAGCGCGATGCAGAACGGCAGGCTCGTGGTGTAGCTCGTGCCCGGGTTGCAGTCCGCGCCGAGCGCCACCGTGGCTCCGGCGTCGATGAGGTCGCGGGCCCTCGGATATTCGTTGCGGGTCGAGAAGTCGGCGCCGGGGAGCAGGGTCGCGACCGTCTGGCTACCGGCGAGCGCCTCGATGTCGACGTCGTTGATGTGGACGACGTGGTCCACCGACGCCGCACCGAGCTCGACGGCAAGTTGAACGCCCGGACCCTGGTGGAGCTGGTTTCCGTGCACGCGCGGGGTGAGCCCGTGGTCGATGCCTGCCTGGAGCACCTTCCGGGACTGCTCCTCGTCGAAGGCGCCCTGCTCGCAGAAGACGTCGATCCAGCTCGCCTTGTCGGCGCACTGGGGGATGATCTCCTCGACGGCGACGCGGACGTAGGCGTCCGTGTCTCCCTCGTACTCCGGGGGCACGACGTGCGCGGCGAGCAGCGTGACCTCATCCGCTAGCGACCCGGCGACCTCCAGGCTGCGTCGTTCGGCCTCGACCGATTGGCCGTAGCCGGACTTGCATTCCACGGTGGTGGTTCCGGAACGCAGCGACTCGTCGATCAGGCGCCGCATGTTGGCGCGCAGCTGATCCTCGCTGGCCTCGCGGGTGTGCTTGACCGTCCCACGGATGCCACCCGCGGTGTACTTCTGCCCGGCCATACGGGCGGCGAATTCCTCCGAGCGGTCGCCGGAAAAGACCATGTGAGAATGCGATTCCACGAATCCCGGGAGGAGGGCACGGCCGCCGAGGTCCCGGGCGGAATCCGCCGCGGGAGCCTGCGCGCGCGGCCCGACCCAGGCAACGGTCTCGCCGTCGAGAACGACCGCGGCGTCGTCGATCAGGCCGAGGCGTCCGCGTCCCAGCTCGGGGTCGTTGGTGACCAGCTCGGAAATTCCGGTCAGCCGTGTGGAACTCATGCGTCTCCTTCCGTCATCGGGATGCGGACGCCGCGCTCACGAGCGACATCGGCGGCGTGCTCGTAGCCGGCGTCCACGTGGCGAATCACGCCCATTCCGGGGTCGTTGGTCAACACGCGCTCCAGCTTCTGGGCGGCCAGGTCCGAACCGTCGGCGATGCACACCTGGCCGGCGTGGATGGAGCGTCCCATGCCGACGCCGCCGCCGTGGTGGATCGACACCCAGGAGGCGCCCGACGAGGTGTTGACCAGGGCGTTGAGCAGCGGCCAGTCGGCGATGGCGTCCGAGCCGTCCTTCATGGATTCGGTCTCGCGGTACGGCGAAGCCACCGAACCCGAGTCCAGGTGGTCGCGGCCGATCGCGATCGGGGCCGAGAGCTCGCCGTTGGCGACCATCTCGTTGAACTTCATTCCGGCGCGGTGACGCTCGCCGTATCCGAGCCAGCAGATGCGGGCCGGCAGGCCTTCGTAAGCGACCTTGTCCTCGGCCATGGTGATCCACCGGCGCAGGTGATCGTTCTCGGGGAACAGCTCCAGCAGGGCGCGGTCGGTCGCCTCAATATCCTTGGGGTCGCCCGAGAGCGCGGCCCAGCGGAACGGCCCGAGCCCTTCCTCGAAGAGGGGCCGGATGTAGGCGGGGACGAATCCGGGGAACTCGAAGGCGCGGTCGTACCCGGCCTTGCGGGCCTCGTCGCGGATCGAGTTGCCGTAGTCGAAGACCTCGGCGCCGCGGTCCTGGAATTCGACCATCGCCTGCACCTGAGCGGCCATGGCCTCGCGGGACTTCTTGGTGAACAGCTGGGGGTCGCGCTCGGCCTCCTGCTGCATGTCGGCGAAGGGGATCTCGATCGGCAGGTAGGCGAGCGGATCGTGGGCCGAGGTCTGGTCGGTCACGATGTCGATCGGGGCCTCGCGCTGAAGCAATTCAGGGAAGACGACGGCCGCATTGCCCTCGAGACCGATGGACAGCGGCTTCTTGGCGTCGCGGGCCTCGATGGCCAGCTCGAGCGCGTGATCGAGGTCCTTGGCCTTGACGTCGAGGTAACGGTGCTTGATGCGGCGGTCGATGCGCGACTCGTCGCAGTCGACGCAGATCGCGACGCCCTCGTTCATGGTCACGGCGAGCGGTTGGGCCCCACCCATACCGCCGAGGCCGGCCGTCAGGGTGATGGTTCCGGCGAGGGTGCCGCCGAAGCGCTTGCTGGCCACGGCGCCGAAGGTCTCGAAGGTGCCCTGGAGGATGCCCTGGGTGCCGATGTAGATCCACGAGCCAGCGGTCATCTGGCCGTACATCATCAGGCCTTCTTCCTCGAGCTTGCGGAAGTCGTCCCAGTTGGCCCAGTCACCCACGAGGTTGGAGTTGGCGATCAGGACGCGCGGGGCCCACTCGTTGGTGCGGAAGACGCCGACCGGCTTGCCGGACTGCACGAGCATGGTCTCGTCGGACTTGAGGGTCTTGAGGGTGCGCACGATGGCGTCGTAGGCTTCCCAACTACGGGCCGCCCGACCGGTGCCGCCGTAGACCACGAGGGAATCGGGGTGCTCGGCGACCTCGGGATCGAGGTTGTTCATGAGCATGCGCAACGCGCCCTCCTGCTGCCACCCGAGGGTCGTGAGCTCGGGGCCGCGAGGTGCCGAGACGGGACGGGGCTGGTGGTTGGGTGATGAAACGTCGTGCATCGGATGACTCTCCTTAGTTGAGCGGAATGAGCGGCGTCCCCGGGCTTCCTCGCCTGGGAGACACATTTCGTCAAGTCGTGGGTCTCCCGCGGTCTCTTCGAGGGAAACGTAGATCACAAAGTGGCCTATGTCGTATAGTCCTGTATATACAACCGCTTGTCAAGGAGAAAGGAGCCCTGTGGATATCCAACAGTTCACGGATACCTACGAGGACCTCGGTGTCCACAGCGACCCCGCGTACCGCAGGATCATGCGGGTCATCCAGGACGGCGTGACCGCCGGGACCTGGTCTGCCGGAGAACAGATTCCTTCCGAAAACGAACTCGTCGAGGCCCTCGGGCTGTCCCGGATGACGATCAACCGGGCCTATCGCGAGCTCAGCTCGCACGGGGTGCTCACGCGGGTGAGGGGCGTCGGCACGTTCATCGCCGATCTCAAGACGCCCACGTCGCTCGTGGAAATCCGCAATATCGCCGACGAAATCCACGAACGCGGCCACGCGCACCGCACCGAGGTGCTTTTCCAGCGGGCCGAGACGGTCGAGGGGGATGCCGAGTGGCTCGAGTCGGACGGCCTGACCGGAACCGTCTACCATTCGTTGATCGTCCACTACGACAACGGCGTTCCGCTTCAGCTCGAGGACCGTTACGTGGCGCCCTCGGCCGCCCCGGACTACCTGGACCAGGACTTCACCGTGGTCACGCCCAACGACTACCTCACCCAGGTGGCTCCCCTGACCCGCGGGCGGCACGTGGTCGAGGCGGTGCTCGGCGACGAGCACGAATGCGAGCTGCTGGGCATCGACGTCGCGGAACCCTGCCTCATGGTGCGACGTCGCACCTGGTCGCAGGATGGTTTAGTGAGCCTGGCCCGGCTCATCCAACCCGGGTCGAGGGGCCGGCTGGAAGGCGAGTTCGGGCAGGAGGACGGCCACGAACGATCGGCCTCCACCTGACCGACGGATGCGCCCACGGGATACCGCCGAAGAACTTCTCCTCGGCAGTGGACGAATGAGGCGCTTCCTCGGCGGCAGATTGTTGGCTCGGTTCTGGCCGATTAGTCATTGGCCTGCACCTGATTTCTCTCGACGGAGCGCGCCAACCCGGAGACGGACACCCCATTGAACTGTTCCACGAAATTCTCGGGGCCAACCTCGCCTTCGAGGAGCGGACGCATGGCCCAGTTCCCGTAATCGAGACGGTATTTCACCTGGCGCATCAGGCGCGTGAAATCGTAAATGGTGGCGCTCATCGCCAGTTTGTCGCCCCGAATGCTCTTGGCCGTCAGGGTGATGCCGTTTCCCGACTGCCCCAGCTTGAACACATCAATCTCGTGATACGCCATGCGACGTTCCCGACCCCAGAGACTGCGCCAGCGAACCTCCATGTCGTCGAATTCCATGTAGAAATTCCGGTACCACGCAATGAACATGATTCCGAAGAGCAGGCAGATGAAACCGAAGATCCCCATGCCCAGAAGGGACGGGTCTGACGTCAACAAGCTCAAGAGGGCAACGACGACCAGGATGCCGCCCACGACCGCAAAAGCCCAGCCGATGATCGGAATGATCCGCAGCATCCGCTGCCTCTTCACCGGAACAGGCTGATTGCCGTTAGTACGCCCGGCCGCCATATATTCGGGCGACCCAGGATAAGCCTGCGGCCCGCCGTTTCCGGCACTGAACCCGTAAGGTTGCGGGGCGTTTGAACGGTCGGCCTGCTTATTCTTGCGACGACCGAACCACGAAGCGATGGTGGTGACGACGACCATCACGATCATCGCCCCACCGACGGAAATCAGGGTGTGCATGGGCATGGGTAACTGGCTCCTTAAGTGGTTCGAATACCGTCCGTTTCGCGAGGCCGCGACCTGCTTGACCCACGAATGGTTCAGCGGGGAATGTTCACCCCGAACAAAAACGGGGCGTCGTCACTGAATGACGACGCCCCGTCGGCATCACTTCTTCGCTTCGCAGGCGACCCCGTCGCCGTCGCGGTCCAGCTTCGCGGAATAACCGGGCTGTCCCATGAGCAACGGTGCGGCCCCGGCAGCCCGCGCCTCGGAACAATTGGCGTAGACGACGCCCTCCTGAGCGGGGACCTGTTGGACCGGCGCTTCCTGGACCGGCGCCTGCTGGACCGGCTCCGGCTGAACCGGTGCCGCCGGGGCCGGTTCCTGGGCCGGTGCCTGGGTCGGAACGGCTTCCTGCGTCGGGGCCGGAGCGGGGGCCGGCGTCGTGGCGGGTGCCGGCGTCGGCGCGGGCGACTCGGTCTGCTTCACCGGCGAGCCGTTCACCTCGGGTCGGTCGTTTCCGTCCGGGAGCTGCTCGCCCGGGCAGGACTTCAGGACGCCGCTCATGGCCGACTTCTCGGCCTCGGTGACCCAGAGGTGATACGTGCTCTTGACCGCGATCTGGCGGGCGACGTAATCACAACGGAATGACTTGTTGGAGGGCAGCCACGTCGCCGCGTCCCCGTCGGACTTCTTGGAATTGGTGGGGCCGTCCACGGCCAGGAGGTTCAGGGGATCGTTGGCGACCTCGGTGCGGGTCTTCTTGCTGAGCTGTTGCGCCCCGGTCTGCCACGCGTCGGACAAGGAGACCACGTGGTCGATCTGAACGGCCTGGGACGTCTTCTTGCCGGACTTAAAGTGGATCTCCTTGCCCGTATAGGGGTCGGTCAGATCGCCCTTCGTGACCTTGCAGTCGTGGGTCCCCGCCTTGAAGGTGATGTTGGTGAAATCCCGGCCCAGGACATCGTTGCGGGTGTCGCAGCCGTTGTGGTCGGTGTCGGTCCAGGCCTTGCCGAACTGCTTGCGCGAGTAGTCGGTCTTGGGCGCACGGCCCTTGACCTCCAGGGTGTCAAGCACAGCGGCGGCGTCCTTCCCGCTCGTGGAGGCGGTATTCACGACGTCGACGGGCGCCGGCTGAGTGGCCGAGGCCGCCTGGATGTTCCCCACCCCCAGGCTCGCGCCGACGAGGCCGAGCACGGCGAGCATCAGGGCGCCACCGCGGACGTTCTTCACGCGGTTTCGACGGGGGTGATTCTGGGCAGGAAGCGCTGAGGGCATGGTGGCTCCGGGGTGTGTGCGAGGTGGTTGACGACGTGAGTATATTCGAAAATCCCTCTGTGACTGGCTGAAACGCTAATATTTCGAGGCCATGCCACGGAAGGAGTTTCTCGTAGCGCGGCGGGGTCGCGAAGGGATCCTTGGCGATCACCGCGAGCAGGGTTTCGGCCTTGGGTTTCGGCCCGGAATCGAGGCGAGATGCAGAGTCCCTTGGATGGCTCTCCAGCCATCTTCACCCACGAGAACGCCATTGCTTCGCTGACCAGCATTGACATACTTTCGGGCGTCAGTAATCTTTTGATTCCGCGGAGGCGATTTCCCCGGACCTTCTGCGGGGAGGCGCCACGCACCGAGTCGGTTGATCGCATTCCTCGCTTTGAAAGGAGAGGGACCTTGGCGTGGAAAGGTTTTGCCCGTTCTGGACGGTGGCTGATCGTGGGTGGCGTGGTCACCGCGTTGGTGATGTCATCCCCCGCAGGAGGCACCCCAGCACGTGCCGCTTCGACTAACGGTTCGGCCGCTTGTATGTGTGCCGAGTCCGAGAACGACCGGTCGCTGAGGCAAGCCCTCCAGGCGGTGAGCAAGCGGCTCTTGGCGGCCCGTGAAGTGGCGGCCTATAAAGAGATCCACCATCTTCCGATTTCTGATCCTGATCGCGAAAAGGTCGTCATCGAGGCCGCCGTCAAGAAGGCGGAGGAACTCGGGGCCGATCCCGAGCTTGTTCGTCAAGTCGTGGTCGATCAAATAGAAGCCAGCAAAATCGCGCAAAAGGGGTACCAGGAGCTGTGGTCGACGCACCCCGAACTCCGCCCCGAAAACCCATCATTGGACCATGCCCGTGAAGAGATCTCGCAGAGCACCGCACTTCTGGTCGAAAGCTTGGTCTATCTCAAGGGTGGCGAAGCCCAGCAACACGACGTGCAAGATTTAGTGGAGAAACTGAAGAACCAGGGGCTGCCCTCGTCGCCAAGCGACCACGCCGCAGGGAGGGCTTTATCCACCATCTGACGACGTTTGCCAACCATTAAGTTCATGAGGCAGACATAGGCCCCTCGCGCTGGCCCGACGACTCCCAGCAGGCGTCCTCAACCTGAAGCTGCCTAGGGGATCTCTTCGCCGACACGTCAAAGGCCAGGTGTGTGCCTGAAAGTATCAGGCCCACACCTGGCCCCATTTCTCAAGAAGTGCCTTAGAGGATTCCGAGGTTGTGGAGGATCTGCAGAATCTGCTGGATGATTGCGATTCCGCTGTTGATGATGCCCTGGATGTCCATGTCGGACCTTTCGAGTGATCTACCTATACGAATGAATAGTGTACTGGAGAGTACACTATCCTGGCAGGAGGATAGAACAACTCCCCGTAAAGGTCAATAATTAGCCCTAGAAAATAAATGACTTTCAGGTAACTACCAAGCCCCGTCGCAGAAATCCCTGCCAACCGGGTCACCGAAACTACCGTTGGATGCGTCGCGTCCGGGAGCTGTAGGGATGGCAACCTTCTGTTCACAAGGAGCGAATTACTCATGAGTCAGCGCCGCATAGCCGTTGTGACGACGGCATCCGCTGGGGTAGCCTTCTTGCTCGCTCTTGGTCTGACACTAGTTGCCAGAGGAGCGGCAATGCTTATTCTTCTGGGATTTACCGCGGTGATAGCGCTGTCGGCCACCTTCTATTGGTCGATGAAGTTTCGCCAATAAGGGCAGAAACCCTTCCCGCCCTCAGGGCACCTCGAACTCACTTGGCGAGCGATCCAATCAAATCTAAGACCATGAGCGCTTTCAGGCACACAACGACAATGCAGGTCATCATCCCGCCCGGCGCAAACCCTCTTCGATCCAACCTCGGATCAGCTCCGACTTAGTTTTTCCTTGCGCCGCAGACAGCCCATTGATCGCTTCGTTAACCTAGGCGGGCACACGCACACGTAGCATCGGAGACTCCCCCGCACCCCGCCCCCTTTGGGCACTGAGGGCGGGTCGTCCACGACGTAGGTCAGCGTCACTGATTGAATCCAAGCCATCGGTCCCGTAGACCTCGCGCAGGATAGATTTCCCAGCTTCGGCCGCATCAGCGTCATGCAGGGCCGGAGTATTCGTATCCTGGGCCATCGCCCCAGTCTCGGCGTCTTGGGCCAACTGATCCCAGTACCGCTTCTGATAGCGAGTCACGATCTTGCCTCTCTCTTTCCGCGTCCCAGCAGGACAAACGTCTTAGTGCGCACGACCACCGGTTTCCATTGCGTGGAAGACCACGTAGTTACCCTCAGAGAACTAGATAAAAACCTCTGCCCAACGATCCGTCTGGGCATGAACCGGGCCGATGAACTTGAAGGCCCGGTCTCCATGACGATCAATAAAAGAGAGCCGCTCAATCGCATGAGAGAACACGTAGGCAATCTCGCGCTCGGTTAACCCGTGCTTGAAAGCTGTGTCTCTGTATTCCACACCCACAACACTTATTGCACCCCAAAAATGGGGCACAACCACGTGGTGGTGCCCAACTACCCACCGCCCAAGAGAAGCCCCATGCGTAGCCCACCAAGGCCAGTAACCCCTCCCCGGAGCGACTCAGAAAGGGCAACGCCATGAAGCGGATCGTCCAATGCGAACGCGACGCGTACTTTCGATGGACGTGGATCGCAAGAGTTTCACTGTCCGACCTTCGCATCGACGGGGGGCGTCGGGTCATTTTCTTCCCCATACACCGCCAGAACGAAACGATCGTAAGGGTCACGAAGCAGGACGTCACGCCGCAAATTCTCAACCAGGTGGCCGAGAACCAACGTCGTGAAAATTAGCGGCGGAAAGCCCCTACTCTGAGCGTCACCGTGAACCTGCTCCGACCTGCGACCGGTAGAACGCCCGTCCGATCAACTGACGCGCACGCTCTGCATGGAGATCGCCAGCGAAGATGATTTCACCGACCCTGCTCAGGACTTCTCCGGCGCCAAGTACGGCCTCATCGGTGCCGGCTTGGAGGTCTGGGCTCTCTTCAAACTGGCTCTGACTGTTCGAATGCGCCTGCCGCACCAAAGTCTCGTCTTCACCGAGCTTGGCGATGATCGTCGCCAAAGCACCCTCGGTGGTCTCCTCGGATTCACCCAACATGTTCGACAATTCACGCACTACCTCGAGAAGGGCAACCCTCTTCGAGTCCCGTGCCTCGCCGGTCGCGACGGCCGTCGTGCCGGTCACGATGCCGCCGCCGGAAATGTCGATATCAACCGGTTGTTCTTCGACGAGCTGCAGTCGAGTCAGCTCGACATCGGAGAGATCAATATTTTCCGATACTTCGGTATCTCTCAGATGGGGTGCGAGGAGCCGTATATAGACCGCCTTCTTCGCCAGGTCCGTATCCTCGTAATCAACGACCTGAGTCATGAAGTCGTAGAAGTTCAGGAACGAGGTCGTGTTCTTACGGAACAACTCAAGCTCGTTGACCTCGATGCGGTCATCGGTCAACTGCGCGTGCTTCCACCTGTCCCTGAAGCGCTTCTTGGCCGGCCCCAGGCCGGCCGCGATCTTGGCATTGACCTTGGTGCCTGACCCGGTGCCTTCGGTCAAAAACGCCGTTGCGACGTCGTCGATTTCATCATTTTCGTAGATATCGGCGCTATCGAGCTTGGAAACGATATCCCAGATCAGATTCGGGTCCGTGGTCTCGTCGATCCTGGCGTCGTTGAAATAGGGTTCGAAGGATGCCTGGATTTCTGCGGGGTCGTTGACGAAATCCACGACCTGGGTCATCGCGGCGGTCTTCTTCGTCCCCTTGGCCGTCGTGTGCGTTCGATTCAAGCGGGATAACGTCTGAACCGCCGTGATACCCGAGAGCTTTTTATCGACGTACATGGCACACAGCAACGGCTGATCGAAGCCGGTCTGGAATTTGTTCGCAACGATCATCACCCGGTATTGCTGGGATTTGAATTCCTGACGCAAATCACGCGCGCCCGCATCGTTCATGGTTGTTTCGGTCAGGGTCTCCAGGCCGAGCTCTGTGCTGGTCTCGGCGTCTTCGACCGTGCCGGAGAATGCCACAAGGGTCCCGTAGTCCAGGCCCATGGTTTTGATGTACCGGTCGATTTCGCGCTTATACCGCACGGCACCGAGACGGTTGGGCGAGACGACCATCGCCTTAGCCGAGCCATCAAGCAGATGGGCGACGTTGGCTCGGAAGTGCTCGACGATGATCGCGGCCTTCTGCGCGATCGTGATGGGGTTGACCCGCACCCATTGCATCACCTTTTTCCGCGCCTCGGTCTCGTCGACCTCGATATCCAGTGATCCGGCGATCTTCTCCCCGAGGTCGAAATACATCTTGTAGGTCCGATATCCGCGCAACACATCGAGAATGAACTCTTCCTCGATCGCCTGCTTCATTGAATACAGGTGGAACGGCCTGGGCTCCCCCTCGTCGCTGTCACGGTGACCGAATAGCTCAAGAGTCTTTTTCTTCGGAGTCGCGGTGAAGGCGAAGAATGACGTCCCTTCATGCGAGGCGCGGGCCGCCATCTCATGGCTGAGCATCTTGTTGATCATCATTTGCTCGGCATCGACCTCGACCTCGCCGGTCTCGGCCAGTTCCTCCCGCTGTTCGGCGGTCAGCACTTTCTTCAGGCTCGCCGCGGTACTGCCCGACTGCGACGAGTGGGCTTCGTCGGCGATGACAGCGAACTTCTTCGCCTTCAGGTCCGAGGCGTTCTGGAGCTTGTCCAGGATGAAGGGGAACGTTTGAATCGTGACGACGACGATGAGTTTTCCCGACTCGATGGCATGCCCGAGGGCCCCGGATTTGGAGGCCGTGTTCTCCTCTCGGAGCCCGGCGTATTCCCGGATGGCTTTGTCATCAATAGTCGCCACAATCGACTGATTATCGGTGTCGATCTGGCGGATGGCCTCTTGCAACTGTGCGTCGAGGACATTGCGGTCGGTGACAACGATGACCGTATCGAAGACCTTCTGATTATCGACCTGAATCCGTGCCAGGCGGTGTGCAAGCCAGGCAATCGAATTCGTCTTACCCGACCCTGCCGAGTGCTGGATAAGAAAACGTCGATCAGGATCCGGGGAGGTCACCGCTCGCTCGAGCTTCTCCACCACGTCCCATTGATGGAAGCGGGGGAAGATCAGCGTGTACGAACGCTTTTGGCGGCCCGTGTTGTCACGGGTCCGAGACTCGGAAATCCAGATATACCGCGAAAGGATCGCCAACCACGCATCACGCTGGAGAACCTGCTCCCAGAAGTACGCAGTCTTCTGCCCGTTCGGATTCAGCGGGTTACCCGCTCCCCCGTCCTCGGTTCCGCGGTTGAACGGCAGGAACCGCGTCTTGGCTCCGTCGAGTTTGGTGGTCATCCAGACCTCGTCCTCGGAGACGGCGAAGTGCACCAAGGCGCGGGTTCCGTTGCCCAGCAACGCGAAGGGCTTCTTGCCCTTGGGTTGAAGCACCCTGTCCCGGTACTGCTGTTTGGCGTTTTCGACCGTTTGGGTGTTCTCGGTTTTGACCTCGGCGGTCGCGACGGGGACACCATTCAGGAAGAACACCAGATCGATGGAGTTATTGCCGTCGCCGTAGTGGACTTGGCGCATGACCCGTAGCCGATTCGCCTCATACCGTGCCAGCGTCGACGGGTTCAGTGAGGTCTCGGGCTTGGCCTGCATCATGTCGAACTTGGCGGAACCGGCACCCAGACCGGCGACGTTGAAACCCTTGCGCAAGGTTCGCAGGGCCCCCTCGCGGTCCGTCATGGGCTTGTCCAGGCTAGCGGTCAGCCGGTCCAGCAGCATCCGACGACGTTTGGGTTCGTCCGGGGAGCCGGGCTTGATGAACTTCTCGAACGTCTCCTTTTGGGTCTCTTGTAGCCAGCCGAACACGTCCTCCGGCACGAGCACGCGGTCGACATCGTAGAGGTCGTCGTTCTCGGAGTAGAGCCACCCGTGCGCCGCCAAGTACTCAGCAAGCTCACGCTCGAACTCGATCTCCTTGTGCTGACCACTCATGATGCCGTCCTTACATCGATCTGACCGGTGACTGCTGCGGTGATGAGCGCCGCGCGACGTTCCTGGGAGAGGGCGATGAGGTCCTCGGATTCGGAGATGAGCTCGTCTATGCGGGAGGACGCTGACTTCCAACGATCAACTAGTTGCAGTTGGCGTTCCGTCCCGATGTCAGGGATACGCAACCTTCTGAGCGCTGAGACATTGAAGTGACTCTGGATAGCACCTACCGAACCGTCCGTAATTTGGGCGGCCGCCGCGTGGGAGTTTAGAAACGCTTCCAAGAAGTCAGAACAAAGCGAGGGTTTCGCTCTAATAATCAACAAGTCGATTGCATTGAAGCCCTCGAGGGTATTAGGAACAACGGCGGCTGCGCCGGCCTGACCAGTTCTAACAACAACGACATCGCCCGATTTCAGTCTTGACTTACGGTGCAGCTGGTCACCTTCTCGACTCAAGTGAACCAAGCTCGTGGGGTCAATATATCCGCGCTTCACGTTTGCACCGCGCAGAGCTGGAACTCCCCCTCCACCGTACTCATACCATTTGGCCGGAGTGACTACGATGCCGACCGTAATCTCATCAACTAGCTGCTTAAGAGGAGCCGTGATTTCGCTCTTAGCCCCAAAAAATTGGTGCGACAGAGAATCTCGACGTTCCCGCAGCGTTTCGATGAGGCTGCGCTGCTCGGTGATCAACTCGTCGATCTTCTGCGTCTCGCGGCCCAGATAGTCAGCAATAGCTCGCTGCTCGTCGAGGGGTGGTATGGGCAACGCGATTCTCTTCATAGCTGAATATCTTGTGGACCACAGGTCCGCAACTATGCCGCTTCCCCACCGGTAGAACTCTTCTTGGAAAGCTGAGCTTCTAAGTAGGTGGTGGGTGAAATTGAGATCGAGGCCCTCCCGCGGGCGGAGGACGGTGTAAACAACAGAGACACTGCCATCCAGCTCGGATATTCCCGAGGAGCCCTTACGGTCTGAGCGGGAATTGATCACAAAATCACCCGCACGCACCAGCTTCCGGGCTTCTCCATTTTGGGATTTGGCGACATCGCCCAGCTGGGGCACTACTCCCTGCTTAGTTACCGAAAGTGCTGGAAAAGCGCTATCGCTCACGGATTCCTTACGCTCATCGAAGAGCGCCCCAACCGGAACGAGTCTCCAATGCTGCGGAAGGGAACCAACCCACTCTGGGGCTTCCCTAACCGTACTCACGCCTCCACCGCCTTCAACAGCGTCAGGATCTTGGCGACCTTAGCCTCTAGTTCCTTATCGATCTCCTCGAGGGGACGCGGCGGCACGTACTTGTAGAAGATCCGCGTGAACGGGATCTCGTAGCCGACCTTGATCTTCTTGGGATCGATCCAGGCGTCGGGCACATGCGGTGCCACCTCGGCGTCGAAGTACGCCTTGATCGTCGCGTCCCTGCCGTCAGCACCCTCGGTGTTGCCGCCGTAGGTGAACGGCACGTTCTCGGTGTCGCGCTTCTTGCTGTCCGGCTTCGGGTTGCCCTTCCGATCGCGGACCACCTCGCCGTTCTCGTCGAGCAACGGCCGCTCAACGGTAATGGTCCAGTACCCGAACTCGCTGGTGGGCAAGATCTTGGAATGCTCACCTTCCTCGTGAGCGTCGTAGATCCCCACGATCTCATCGCGTTGAGCAACGGAAATCTCACGGCGCTTGGACCCCATGCCCTTACGCATTTTGGTCCACATGCCACTGGCATCAATCAGCTGGACGGTCCCGCGTCGCTCGGGCTGTTTGTCGTTGTCGAGGATCCACACGTAAGTGGCGATACCGGTGTTGAAGAACATGTCGGTGGGCAACGCGATGATCGCGTCCACGAGATCCTCTTCGAGCAGCCATTGCCGAATCTTGGACGGCCCCGACTCGGCGGCACCGGTGAACAGAGGCGATCCATTCAGGACGATGCCGGCCCGGCCACCACCTTCATGAGCCGGCCGCATCTTTGCCACAAGGTGCTGCAAGAACAGCATCTGCCCGTCGCTGACCGGCGGTAATCCTGCGTTGAATCGGCCTAAACCTCCGGCGCGATGCTCTTCCTTCACGAAATCCTCGGCGGCCTTCCAGTCGACCCCGTACGGCGGATTCGAAAGGCAGAAGTCGAAGGTCCGACCGTAGAACCGATCATTGATCAGGGTGTCGCCCTTGCCGATATTGCCGATCTCCTGGCCCTTGGAAATCATGTCCGACTTACAAATCGCGTACGACTGTCCGTTGATTTCCTGGCCGTACAAAGTCAACCGCGCGCTGGGGTTGCGCTCGTGCAACCGCTCTTCGGCCACCGACAACATGCCGCCTGTACCTGCGGTGGGGTCATAGACCGTGCGGACCACGCCCTCACCGGTCAGCGATTCCTGTTCCTCGGCAAAGAGAACGTCGACCATCAAACGAATCGCATCGCGAGGCGTGTAGTGCTCGCCAGCTTCCTCATTCGAGGCTTCGGCGAATTTGTAGATCAGGTGTTCGTAGAGGTCGCCCATCTCCGCGTTGGTAATGGCCTCCGGGTGCAGGTTCACCCCGGCGAACCTCTCCACGACCAGGTAGAGACGGTTGTTCTCGTCCAGGATGTTGATGACCTGTTCGAAGCCGAACTGTTCGAAGACATCGATGTTCGACGAGAAGCTGGTGACGTACTCGATGAGGTTCTCGCGGAGCTGGTCCGGGTCCTCGAGCAACCGGTCGAAGTCGTATTGGCTGGTGTTATAAAACGCCAAGCCCGTGGCCCTGCGCATCTGGGCGTCCAGAACGCCCCCGGTATGTTTCTTCGCCAGGGCCCGCATCTGATCCCTGTTTGAGGCCATCAGCGCATCAAGACGGCGCAAGATCGTGAACGGCAGGACGATGCTGCCGTACTGATGCGGCTTGTACACGCCACGGAGTTGATCAGCGATCGACCATACAAAGGGCCCAAGGTTGCTCATGCGAAGAATCGGCTTTCTCTAGAAAAGTGTCCCCTCTCAGGCTAGATGGTGCTCCCTGGATCCATGCGTTTCTGCCCCACTCGGAGCGCGAAGAAGTCGCGGTAGGCGAAAGCGCCGGCCTCATTCCTCGGCGCCATATCCCGCCGGGCAAGATCTCGGTATCCTGGATTTCCACCCACCCAGGAGGATCACGTGAGCCCATCCCCACGCCATCCGGAAGAGCATCATCCGTCCGAACACGACCTCTCGGATGTGCATGCCCGGGACCTCTTCGAACACGAATTCCCGACCACGGAATTCCCTGTGGAGGAGCCGCCCTCGGATGAGGAAGATTTCGCCATCGAGGGTTACCACCCCCGCGAGGAGATCTACCCCGACGGCATCCCGCCTGAGCTGCGCGACGCCGAGATCGACGACGGTCCGCGCGGCATAGGCCCGGGTCGCATCCTCGCGTGGCTCGCGGCGGTCGTGCTCATCGTCGCGGTGCCGCTGACATACGTCATGAGCCTCTAGGCGTCCAAGGCCTCCGCCTGCCGACATCCCGGTCACGGGGTCCTGGACTTTAAGACGCTGTGCGAAGCGCGGCGCACCGTGTGCCCTTCCCGGCCCACAAGCTCCCATCAGCAAGGAGAGCGGCGCGTCATTCCGGGCGACAAAAGTGTCCGCCGTCACCATGCCGAAGGGTTCGTCCGCGGCGAGATCGCTCCCCGCTCACGGCCGTACTTGCTCCGTCGACGCCCGCCGCAGGACACTGTGGTCAGTTACGTGATGCCGCACATAGCGCGACCGTGTCTGTGTGGACCGAGCATCGAACGCGTGACGCATGCACACCAATGTGCAGGTAGCCATTTGGTGGAACAGCAAGGAGGTTGCCCATGAGCTTCCGCGGAATTGTCATCGAACAGACCGTCGAGAAGGGCCGGATCCGGGACCACAGCGCCGAAATCCAAGATATTCCAGAAAGTTTTCTCGAGGGGTCGGGCGGTGACGCGCCCGTTGATATCGACGTCATGTACTCCGGCATCAACTACAAGGATGGCTTGGCGGTGGCCGGCAAGCCCGGCGTCGCACGGACCTCGCCCTTGATCCCAGGAATCGACCTCGTCGGCAAGGTCACCGCGTCGAAGGATGATCGGTTCAGCTCGGGCCAGACGGTCGTGCTGACCGGTGGCGGTGCCGGCGAATCGGCCCACGGCGGTCTCGCAACCCGGGCGCGCGTCTCGGGCGAATACCTGGTCGCGTTGCCGGAAGGCTTTGACGCCCGTCGGGCAGCCGCGATCGGCACCGCCGGATTCACCGCGATGCTGTCGATCCTCGCCCTCGAGCGGGAAGGCCTCACGCCCGACGACGGCCCCGTCGTCGTCACCGGTGCGGCCGGCGGCGTCGGGTCCACGGCGATCGCCGTTCTGGCCAAGCTCGGGTACTCGGTCACTGCCGCGACCGGCCGCGTCGAAAGCCAGGGCGACTACCTGCGCAAACTTGGCGCAACCGACATCATCGACCGCAGCGAGCTGTCCGAAAAGGGACCGGCCTTGCAGAAGCGCCGGTGGGCCGCGGGCCTCGACACGGCGGGGTCCACGACCCTGGCGAACATTCTCTCCCAGACCCAGGACGAGGGCGTCGTGACCACGTGCGGACTCGCGCAGGGCCCGGATCTACCGGCGACGGTCATGCCGTTCATCCTTCGCGGCGTCACCCTCGTGGGCATCAATTCCGTGACCGCACCTCGCGCGGTGCGCGAACAGGCGTGGAAGCGGCTCGCCGATGACCTCAGCACCGACCTGCTGGACCAGATGACCGACGAGATCACCCTGGACGACGTCCCCGCCCGTGCGGACGCCATCCTGGCGGGAGAAGTCCGCGGGCGCACCGTCGTGTCCGTGAACGGCTAGAGAAGACGATGCGGTCGTGCTGGGCCGCGAACTGGCTGCGGCCCTCGGCCCATCACCCCGGCAGGCCCCCGAAGATCCGCCGCCGGCCGGGCGATGGCCCGGGGTTAGTCGTCGGGCAATTCGGTCTGCATCGTCTCGACCACCGCGATGAGCCGTTCGCGCTCCCGGCAGTCGATCCGCACCCCGGCGTCTTCAACTGCGGCCACGACCTCCGCGGGCGACAATCGCTCCTGGCGGGTCTCCTGCCCCCGCTCGCGGACCGTGCGTCCAGCCTCGGTCACGGTCACGTGGCCGTTATCGGTGTGCCGCATGACCATCAGGTGCCGCGTGAACGGGCCCAGGGTGGTCATCGAGGTGACCGCGTGGCCGGCGGACACATCCGCCGGAACCACCGGTAGCTCGTCGATGACGTGCTGCACCTCCCCGTCGCGGCGGAACTCCCACGCCGTCGAGGCACCCTGCCCGGTCCGGGCCAGGGATAACACACGGTCGTTCTCGACGTGCTCGGCGCCGTCCTCCCACGGCATCGGCTCACACAGGCTAAACCCGAACCCGGGATCACAGAGGTAATCGCGTCCGGCAAGGCTCACGCGGACGGTCAGGTGGGTGCGGGTATTCTCCGGGCCTCCCACGCGGCCGAGGTGGCGCGTGACCGACAATCCGAGGCGTTCCAGGATCCCGGCGAACAGCTGCGCGTGCTCGAAGCAGTATCCCCCGCGGCGCCGTTCCACGAGTTGCGCGAAGACCACCTCGGGCGTAACCCCAGGATGGTCCCCCAGCAGGACCTGCACGTTGCTGAACGGCAGGCTCCGGACGTGCGCGGTGTGCAACGCCTTGAGCGTTTCCAGGTCGGGTGCGGCCTCGCCGAATTCGGCAGGGAGGCCCACGGCGCTGAGGTACGCGGCGACGTCGTACGCGCCGACGCCCCACGACGAACGGTCTGCGGTGTCCATGGGCTCCCCTCTTTCGACGACGGTCCCCAACGGGACCCGTGGAATTACAACTTCGGCATCCGGGCCTTCTGTCGACGCGGCACGGTCAGGGTGTCCGTCTCCTCGAGCGCAACGCCCTTGGTCTCCGGGATGAAGAAGTACGCGAAGGGCAGGCTGATCAGGGCGAACAGCGCGAACAGGCCGTAGGAGAACGCCAGCGAGAATCCGGCAAGAACCGGGAAGAGCATGCTCACCGCGAAGTTCGCCAACCAGTTGGCGGCGGTCGCGAGCCCCATGGCCTTGGCGCGGATCGTATTCGGGAACACCTCGCCGAGCATGAGCCACAGCAGCGGTCCCCAGGTGGCACCGAAGGAGATCACGAAGATATTCGCGAAGACCAAGGCGATCGGGCCCCACGCGCCCGGCAGGGACGGGCTGCCGTCGACGGTCACGGACTGCGTGAACGCGATGGCCATGATCGCGAGGGACACGAACATGCCGATCGATCCGCCCAGCAACAAGGGACGACGCCCGATCTTGTCCACCAGGCCGATCGCGATCAGCGTGACCAGAACGTTGGTGACCGAGGTGATCACCGAGATCATGAACGAATTGGACTCGTCGAAGCCGACCGAGCTCCACAGCGTGGTCGAGTAGTAGAAGATCACGTTGATGCCCACGAACTGCTGAAGGACCGCCATGATGATGCCGACCCACACGATCGGACGCAGGCCAAACGCCTTGCCCCGGATCGATCCGGAGTTGGCCTGCCGGTCGGCCTCGATGGCCTCGGTAATCTCGGTCATCTCGGACTCCACCTTGTCCGAGGCGACGATGGTTTCAAGGACGCGGTGCGCATCCTCGACTTTGCCCTGGAGCACCAGCGAACGCGGCGATTCCGGGAGCCCCCACGAGACGATGCCGTACACCACGGCCGGGATGACGCCGACGATGAACATCCAGCGCCACGCCTCGATGCCGAACCAGAGCTGATTCACGGCGCCTCCGGCGCTGTTGGCGATCACGGCGTCCGAGAGCAGGGCCACGAAGATACCGATCGTGATGGCCAGCTGCTGCATCGAGCCCAAACGGCCGCGGCTGTCCTTCGGGGAAATCTCCGCGATGTACGCCGGGGCGGTCACCGAGGCGATGCCGATTCCGAGACCACCGATCACGCGCCAAGCGGTCAGGTCCCATTCGTTGAAAGCCAGGCCCGCGCCGAGCGAGCTGGCGAGGAAGAACACCGAGCCCAAGACCATGGCCTTGGTGCGCCCCCACTTATTGGAGATCGGACCCGCGATCCACGCGCCAATGGCGCAACCGAGCAACGCGCTGGCCACGGCGAAACCCGTCATGGCCGAGGACAGATGGAAGGTTCCTTGGATCGAATCGACCGCGCCGTTGACCACGGAGGAATCGAAACCGAAAAGGAAGCCGCCGAGGGCGCCCGAGAATGCGAGGACCTTAACGCGCCGGCTGGAGCGCGCAGCGGATCCGGTGGGAGAAGTACTCATGCTTCTCGCTCCTTTGAGAGGGGTCATGAAAAAACGAAAATCTACCCTACAAGCTACTCCTGATAGCCGGGCGTCGCGCCCCCGAAAAAACGAACCGGACTAGGGGATCCTTCGCATCGGGCGACGCACCGGGGCGCAAAATTTTCGCGGGCCGCTCTGTCCCGGAGCCGAAGACCGCCGCGTCGGAATCATTGTCAGGTCTACCCCGAACTACAGGCCCCTCCACTGACCGGGAATTGCGGAATTGACATGATTTTTCATGACACTTCCCGCACCAATCCGGAGAAATACTCATGCGAAAATTCCTCGTGGCCGTCCTGACCACCGTCGTCGTCATCGCCGCCCTGGCGGCGGTCACCGCCGTATGGGACCGCTCGGCCGCCGCAAAACGCGAACAATCCGCGCAACGGGCCGTTGAGACGGTCGTGCCTCAGGACCGGATTTCGAGCGTCGACATCCACGGGCTGCCCCACATCATGTACCAGGTCATGGACATGGACTCGACCGCCTACGTGGACGTCAAGCCATCCGGCCAGGCCAAGGAAGAACAGTTCATCGTCAATAACGTCAAGGACGACTCCTACGGCAACTTCACGCGCCTCCTGCGGTTCCCCAAGCCCTCGGCGGAGGTCAAGCCTGCCCCCAATCCCGACGGCAGCTTCACCAATAAGGCCACCGTCAACGGCGAACCCACGGAGTACACGGTCGTCCAGGACACCGTTGCCCCGGGCGGCAACCTCCAAATCCGCGACCAAACGGGAAAGATCGTGGTGGATTCCCCGCTCGAGACCAAGAAGACCGCACATATCGGGCAACCGTTCGTGATGGATGACAACATCTCGGTCGACGTCAGCTACGACGCGGATTCCGCGACGACCGGGAGCTGAGCGCGACTGTCGACGGCAGTCATTGACTGTGTATCGTGGGACACACTTCTGATAGGAGGCCCATGAGCAAATCCCGCACGTCGAAAACTCGCAGGCCGAAAAAGGGCGCCCCGTCCGCCTCGCCGTCCACACCCGGACCGGAGAAGGATTCCCGGGCTCCGGAGTCCGCCGCGGACCCGGCCGCCGGGACGTCGGCCGAGGCCTCGGTCAGCGACGGCGGGTCGGATCGGGCCTCCGAGCGGAAGGGTGCCCCCGACGCCGCGGCCGAGGGCCAGACGTCCCCCGAGTCCCGTCCGGGCTCGGATGCCGCCCGCAAGACCCCCGAGCGCGCGTCGCCCGACGCCGCGCGCAAGGCCCCGGACGCCGCACGGAAGGAACCCGACGCGGCCCGAAAAGCCCCTGAGGCTGCCCGCACCTCGCCGGATGCGGCCCGGACCGCCCCCGACGCCGCGCGCAAGGCCCCGGATGCGGCCCGCAAGGCTCCGGATGAAACGACCCCGGGCGCGGCCGCCGATGCCGATGCGAACGCCACCGACGGTCAGTCACCCGCCTCGCCCGCGTCCCCGGGACCGGCCGCCACCGCGACCCCCGGGTCACGACCACAGGCCGCGCAGGCCTCCACCGGCCCGCGGATCGCCAAACACCCCGCGGGCCATACCACCAATACCGTGATCCTGACAGGACTAATGGTGGTGAGCGTGGCACTTCTCGCGGCTATTTTCGTGGCCCTCGTCGTGTTCAAGGCTCCGGGATTCTAAGATTTGAACACAGTGGTTCATCGAGGCTAACCGAGCCGGCCCATTTTCGCCGGGCGACGTTGGCGAAAGGAAGGAATGGCAGACGTGCGAATCCTTCGAATATTCAACAACAACGTCGTCCTCGCGGAAACCGAGACCGGTGACCAGGTCGTGGCGATCGGCCGCGGCCTGGCCTTCGGCAAAAAGAAGGGCCAGCTCGTCGAGGCCGAAGCGGTGGCCCAGAAGTTCTACCCGGAACACCAGGGGGAAGAACAACTCACCGCGATGCTCTCCGAAATCCCCGCGGACGTGCTCTCTGTGGCGACCGATCTGGAAAGAATGGCCCGCGAGGACATGGGCGCGAGCATCTCGCACTCTTTCATTCTTCCGCTCGCGGACCACATCAACTACGCGATCGTTCGCGCCTCCGAGGGATTGCGCATCGAATACCCCCTGAGCATCGAGGTCGAGCACCTCTACCCCAAGGAGACCGCCTTCGGTCGCCGGGCCATCGCCGTGATCAACGAGCGTCTCGGCGTGAACCTCCCCGAGGACGAGTCGACCCCCTTGGCGCTCCACCTGGTCAACTCGCAGTTCGCGACCGAGGATCTGGTCAAGACCTTCAAGATGACGGAGGTTTTCACCGAAATCTTCGACGTGATCTCCTCGGCCTACGGCCGCGAACTCAACCAATCGAACCTCTCCGTGGCCCGATTCGTCACCCACCTGCGCTATCTCTTCGTCCGCGCCGAGCAAGGACACCACGCGAGCACCGAGGATCCGGCGTTCCCCGCGATCCACGACGCCGTGCGGTCGGGGTACCCGCGCGCCTACGACTGCGCGTACAAGGTCGTGCTCCTCCTCCAGGTGCACCTGCGCCAGGAGCTCTCCGAGGACGAGCACACCTACCTGACCATGCACATCGCCCGACTCGCCACGGACCTCTGGGGCGACGATGCCTCGTCGTCTGCGAGACAATAGCAGCGGACGCATGAGCCGCCACGAGACCCTCCCCCGGAGACCACGCTCGGCATCGGCGGAACGCACCACAGAACGAGACCACCACAGGGAGATCAGCACGTGAACGCAGGCCAGCACCCGAGAACATCCATCGTCATGCCGGTCTACCGGACCGCGGCCCGGGTGGTCTCCTCGATCGAGTCCGTGCTGGCGCAGACCGATCCCGACTTCGAGCTGCTCGTCATGATCGATGGTTCCCCGGACAATTCCTCGGAGGTCATCGAGGGCTACCTCCGCGAGCACCCTGACGAGCGCGTTCGGGTCTTCGACAATCCCGTCAACGCCGGCGTCTCCGCGGTGCGGAATCAGGCCCTGGACGAGGCGCGCGGCGACTGGATCGCGTTCATCGACTCGGACGATCACTTCCGACCCAATTTCCTCTCGACGATGCACGCGTTCGCCGCGTCCTCCGACGCGAGCCTCGTGGTCTCGAGCCACACGCTCTTGAGCACCGACGGCACCCAGCGCGACCGTCAAGCGGGGTCCCCCGGCGTCCGGACGGGGCGGGACGCCGCGCTGGAACTGCTCTCGGATAACCTCACGCCCTACGTGTGGGACAAGCTGATCTCCGCCGAGTCCATCCGCGACGTTCGTTTCCACACCGACGTTCACCGCGCCGAGGACGCCCTCTTCTGCCTGGCCGCCTACGCGAATTCCCGCCGGGTCGCGGTGATCCCGACCTCCCTGTACGAATACACCGTGGACCCGCACTCCGCCACGTGGGGCAAGGTCACCCCGGTGACCGAGAGCGACACCCTGGTATCCCTGATGCGCGACGTCGCCGGCCCCCTTCTGAACACCTCGCGCGGGCGGAAGGCCTATGAGGTCTCTTACATCTTGACCTACCTCAACAACGCCCAGCAGGCCATCGTCATGGAGAGCCCGGACGGGAAAAAGGTCATCGAAGAGTGCCGGGAACGCATCGACTGGGCGAAGCTTCCCACGATTCTGCGGGCAAAACCGGTGTTCGGATTGGCCGGAATTCTGATCAAAGTCTCGCCGCGCCTCTACAGAATTCTCTACGGCGCCTATATCCAAAAGATGTACGGAATCTGACGTTCCCCGAAAATCCGCCCGACCGGGCCCGGACGAGCACCATGACGGTATCGTGCAAATTTTAAGTCCTTGACACCGAGGCATTCCTCAAACATGATTTCGAAAGAGTGCAAAATTTCATTCGTGGCCCCCACGAACGCGATTCCGCCTCGATCAATCTCACTCTTTCGCACCCTGAGTTGTTAAGGTCCCCATGCGTTCTCTCCGTACCCTGACCGCTGCCTGCCTTGTGGCTGGAGCCGTCGGCCTCGCCGCCACCCAGGCCTCGGCGGCCCCGCCCGCGGGCCCCACGGGCAAGTAGCAGTCCCAAGCCCAGTCGGGCGACTCCTCCCTGGCCAAGGCCACGGGTTCCGCCGCCAGCGTCCCCGCCGCGACGGTCGAGGACACCACGGACCGGGTGGTCGTGAAGTTCAAGGACAGCACGCCCGAGGCCACCAAGGACCAGGTCGTCCAGGACACCGCGCAAACCACCCCGGCCAAGGACGCCAAGATCGTCAAGACCTCGGCGGCGGATTCCGACGTCGTGCAGTCCTCCAAGAAGCTGAACGCCGCCGAGCAGGATCAGGTCGTCCAGAAGCTCTCGAACGAGCCGACCGTCGAGTTCGCCGAGGCGGACAAGATCGTCAAGAACGCGACCGCCGGCTACCCGACCACGCCGAACGACCCCTACTTCGGGCCGTACCAGTGGAACATGCGGATCATCGACGCGCCGGGCGCGTGGCAGAGCGCCACGGGCGCGGGCCAGACCATCGGCGTGGTGGATACCGGCACGACCAACCACCCGGACCTGAACTCGAAGGTCGTCAGCGGCTACGACTTCGTCTCGCCCGACTACGACCGCGACGGCGTGTACGGACGCGATTCCGATCCGACCGACCCCGGCGTCATGGCCGCGGGCGAAAACTGGCACGGGACGCATGTCGAAGGCATCGCGGGAGCCTCGACCAACAACGGCATCGGCGTCACGGGGGTCGCCCCGGACGCCAGGATTCAGCCGGTTCGGGCCTTCGGCATCGGGGCCTCCGGTTACGTGTCGGATTTCGCCGACGCGATCACCTGGGCCTCCGGCGGACGCGTCGCCGGGGCCCCCGCCAACCCGAACCCCTCGACCGTCGTCAACTTCTCGGCGGCCTGGCCCGGCCAGTGCTCCTCGATCCTGAAGTCCGCTATCGACGGCGCGTATTCCCGCAACGTTCCCGTGGTGGTGGCCGCCGGCAACTCCGGCGTCAACGCGAACGACGTAACCCCGGCCAACTGCCTGGGCGCCGTCGTGGTCGGTGCCACCGCGTCCTCGGACGTCATGACCGGATACTCGAACTACGGCCCGATGCTCGACGTCGTCGCCCCCGGCGGGTCCACCGGCCAGGACATTTGGTCCACCTACAACACCGGTTACTCGGCCCCCGCCGCGGCCTCCTACGGCACGTTGAACGGGACCTCCATGGCATCGCCCCACGTCGCGGGCGTCATCGCCCTGATGAAGCAGCGCAACCCGGGCATCGGCATCGAGCAGATCCGCAATATCCTGGTCTCGACGGGCAGCAACGTCGGCGGATACCCGCGGATCAACGCGAAGGCCGCCGTCAACGCGGTGGCGCCCGCGGCCGGTGCGACCCCCGTGGTCAGCGGCGGCATCAAGAACCTCTACGACGCGCTCGGCGGTTCGGGCACCTTCGGCTCGCCCCGGGCCAATGAACGCGGCGGGCTGGTCGACGGCGGCGTCTACCAGGAGTTCACCAAGAACTACACGATCTATTGGACCCCCTTCACCGGAACCCATTCGGTGAACTTCAGCGGGGCCATCGGCGCCAAGTTCAAGGCCGGCGGGTACGAGCGCGGCTACGGATACCCGACCTCGGAAGAGTTCAAGCAGAACGGCTTCTCCTACCAGTGGTTCAAGACCAAGTCGGGGAAGTCGACCCTGATCATGTGGACCCCGAGCACCGGCGCCCAGGCGATCAACGAGTCCGGCAGCATCGGTAATCGCTGGGTCCAGCTGGGCCGGGAGAACGGCTCCGGCTTCCCGACCAGCGACGAGGTCTCGAAGAGCGGCATGGCGTACCAGTGGTTCAAGAAGGGCAACACCAGCACCTTCTACATGTGGAGCCCCGCGACCGGTACCCACCTCATCAACGAGGGCAGCGGCATCGGGAGCAAGTGGGCCCAGGACGGGCGCGAAAACGGCTCGGGCATTCCCACGAGCGACGAATTGTCCAAGACCAACCTGGCCTACCAGTGGTTCAAGAACGGAAACGTCTCCAACCTGTACATGTGGACACCCGGGACCGGAACCCACACGATCAAGGAATCCGGAAGCATCGGAAACCGCTGGATTCAGCAGGGCCGAGAGAACGGCTCGGGCGCGCCGACCAGCGACGAGATCTCCAAGAACGGCACGGCCTACCAGTGGTTCGTCAAGGGCAGCACCAGTAGCTTCTACATGTGGAGCCCCGCGACCGGAACGCACATCGTCAACGAATCCGGCGGCATCGGCGGCAAATGGGCTCAGGACGGCCGCGAGAACGGCTCCGGGATTCCCACGAGCGACGAAATCACCAAGTCCAACCTGGCCTACCAGTGGTTCAAGAAGGGCGGGGTGTCCAACCTGTACATGTGGACGCCCGGCACCGGAACCCACACGATCGTCGAGACCGGCGCCATCGGTGGGGCGTGGATCAACAATGGCCGCGAGACCGGTTGGGGCGCGCCCACCACGGACGAATACCGCGGATCGGACGGCAAGGTCCACCAGAAATTCGCCAAGGGCGTCGAGGTCACCTGGTCCGCCTCGGAGGGGGTCCGCGTGATCCGCTGAGGCTCCGACCCCACGCACGACGACGCCGCCCGCGCCGCTGGTTTCTCAGCGGGGCGGGCGGCGTCGTTCCAGGTGGGCTACGCCCCGACCTTCCGCAGGGTCAGCGTTTGCTCGGCGCGCCCGAAGGCACCGCGATCATCGTGAAGGATCGAGGAGGTCAGCCCGATGCCGTCGGTCCCGAAGCTCACGAAGTTCTCCAGGCCCAGCCATTCGCCTTCCGGCTCGCGGAAGAGGTGAATCTGAAGGTCAACGTTCGGGAAAATCCACGCCCCGTCGCCGGGGGCCACGCGGGTCGCGATGCCGTTCGAGGCGTCCACGACGCCCATGAGCCGGACCCAGTCCGGCGAGTCCTGGCCCTCCACGAGCGGTAGCGTCGGGCGAATCCACCCGAGGCCGTGCCCGCTCCGGTGGCCCGGCGCCTGGAAGCCCTCGATGGACCGGATGAAGCCACCCGGCCACACGTCGGAGGCCCGCCACGTCGTGGATTCCTCGCGCGACGGGATGCTCGCTTCCTCCGTCGCGGCCACCTCGCTCGTGTCCGAAGTGATCAGGCGCCACGCCGTCGCCCGGATCGCGGTGCGGCCGCCGGCGATCAACTCCGCCTGGATCAGCTCGATCGTGCGGCCGGGACGGATGGTCGAGGTCACCACCTCGAACTCTCCTCCGGGGATCACGCCGAGAATCTCGAAGCCGATGCGGGCGATGCGCATGCCCTCTCGCGGTTCGTGACGGCTCAGGCAGTGCGCCATGATTCCCGAGGCCGGGGCCATGTGCTGCTCGTGCTCGTTCCACGCCCCCTGAGCGTGAATCGTGGAACGGAACCGCCCCTGCCCTTCCTCCACGTAATAGGCATCCGCCTGCGTGAGTTCCTGCGGCTGTTGCTGACTCGTGTGCTCCATGCGTCCTCCCTGGTGCCCGGTCCGTCGCACGCCGGGTCGTGGGGCCGTCCGCCCGGTGGCGCGCGGCCCGCGATGTCGTCCTCGTCATCGAGGTTCTGTGACGGACCTTACCCGGAACGGGCGTCGTACCTCGCACATCCGTACACTTGGTCCAAAGATCACGCGCCCACCGACACACCAGGGGACTCCATGACGCCGAAACTGATGGCCTTCGACCTCGACGGAACCCTGGTTTTTGACCAGCGGATCAGCCGGGAGAGCATCGAGGCCATTCAGGCCTGGCAGGCCGCGGGTAACGTGGCCGTCTGCTCGACGGGCAAGTCCATCGCCGCGACGATCCACGCCCTGAAGGGCACTGGCCTCCGGTTCGACTATTACGTCTTGTATACCGGCGGTGCCGTGACCGACGCCGATTTCCGGGTGCTGATGAGCCACACGATCCCCAACGACGTCGTGCGCGAGATCGTCGAAACCATGACGCGTGAACCCGGGGTCGCCGTCTACGGGACCACCCTCGAGACCGATCACGACGTGCAGTTCCCCTCCACGACCGGGACCAAGGCCAGCTCGATCCTGGCCCACTTCGCGCCCTTGAACATCGAGGAAATCCCGGACCACGAATTCGTCGGGGTGCCCCTGTGGATCGATGGTCGGGAAGACCTGATCGGCAGCACGGCGACCTGGATCCGGGAGCGCTTCGCCGGGCAGGTGGACTGCCACCGCAACCAGGACTTCCTCGATGTGGTGCCGCCCAACTGCACCAAGGGCACGGGCCTGGCCTGGCTCGACGAGGCCCACCTCGGCGGGCGCTACCAGACCTACTCGATCGGCGACTCGTGGAACGACCTGGCCATGCACGAATGGGCCCAGCACGCCGCGTCCTTCCCGTACTCACCGCAGGAAGTCAAGGACGCGACGCAGACGGTCGTGACCACCGCTGCCGAGTACATCCACTCCATCCTGGAGGGTTCCTCGGCGAGGTCATCGTAGGTCACCTGGGCCGTCCGCGTTCGCCCTGATCGCAACGCGAGGTCACCCGGGTACTCGCTTCTACTCACCCTTTGAGCGCGGCACGCGCGGCTCCCTATGGTGTTCAGAATTGATCACCTCAATCCGGGAGTGCCTCGTGAAAACCCTGATCTTCCTCGGCCTCATCGGGCTGGCCGCGCAGCTCGTCGACGGCTCGCTCGGCATGGCCTATGGCGTGACCTCGTCGACGCTCCTGCTGACCGCGGGCCTCGCGCCCGCGTCTGTCTCCGCGACGGTGCACCTGGCCGAGATCGGCACGACCCTGGCCTCGGGCGCATCCCACTGGAGGTTCGGCAATATCGACTGGCGGGTCGTGACCTTCATGGCCGTGCCCGGTGGGATCGCCGCTTTCTTGGGCGCCAACGTGCTGACCGCGTCCGGGGAGGGCGCCGAACCGGTGATGTCGGTGATCCTGTTGCTCCTCGGCGCTTATGTCCTGGTGAGGTTCCTGCGGATCCCGAAGACGCGGCCGTCCTTCCGTGGCAAGGTTCCCGGATTCCTCCTGATCCCCCTCGCGATGGTCGCCGGCTTCATGGACGCGATCGGCGGCGGCGGATGGGGCCCGGTCGGCACGCCGACGCTGCTGGCCTCCGGAAAGATCCCCCCGCGCAAGGTCATCGGGTCGATCGACGCCTCCGAGTTCGTGGTCAGCCTGGGTGCCTCGGCCGGTTTCCTCCTGGCCCTGGGACACCAGAGCATCAACCTGCCGTTCGTCCTTGCCCTACTGATCGGCGGCGTGATCGCCGCGCCCGTCGCGGCATGGCTCGTGCGTCTCTTGGCTCCGCGGATCCTCGCCGTCGGCGCGGGCGGACTGATCATCGTCACGAACAGCCGGACCCTGCTCTCGACCGACGCGGCGCAGTCCGCGCTCCCCGCGGGGGCCTCCACGATCGTGCTGATTGCCTTGGCCGCCGCCTGGGTTGCCACCCTCGGCTGGGTCATTCGTCAGCAGGTGACCGCGCCGGCCGCCGATCCCGCCCAGGAACCCGAGAAGGTTCCCTCGGAGCCGTGATCCGCTACTGGACCTGCCACTCCCAGCCGTCGTCGATCAGCGGATCCGTGTAGACCAGGGTGCCCGCCTCCTGAGGAATGTCGAGGATGACCGCGCCCGACGTCTTCTCCCCGGGCCCCATGCCGAGAGGAATCGTCTGGTGAGGCGGAATGCAGCTGTACGTGGAGACGGTTGCCGGCTGGCTGATGAGGTTCCCGTCCGCGCCGATGAACTTCCAGTTCGCCTCGGAGAAGTAGAACTTGTTGTCGTACAGGACGCTTTCCATGTCCGCGGCCGACCCCGTCGAGACGTCCATGTTCAGGCGGATGAATCGGCCGTTTTCGGGCTTGCCGGCGTAAGGGGCCGTGCACTGGGGCGAGTTTTGAATGCCGTTGAGGACCATGGTCGCGGCGGGCTGACCGCTGGCGCCGTTGATGACCGCTGGCTGGCCGATGCTCTTGACCAGGTTCCCGCGCTCGGATCGGGTTCCGTTGGCCGCCGGTGCCTCCTGCTCGGCCTGCGGGGTGGAGGCCTTGGGGGCCGGCGTCGGGCTTTGCTCGGTCCCCTGGCTCTGGCCTCCACTGTTCCCCTGGTCGGTTCCCTGGCTCTGGCCACCGTTATTCCCCTGGCTCGAGGAAGAGCCGGAGGGCTCCGGGGATGAACTCTGCGTTCCCTCCGAAGGCTTCTTCGAGGATTCGCTGGGCGAGGCCGAGGCGGACGAGCTCGACGACGTCGACGACGACCCGGAAGGTGAGTCCTTCGAGTCATCCGACGACCCACCGCATCCGGCGACCGTGAGGCCCAGGAGAGCGACGACGGCGAAGGTCGCGAATCGAGATGGGTTCTGCAAGGGGCGGTTCATGGTGACGTCCTTTGGAGTGCGATGTTATGTGATTACTCACCTCGGCATCAGCTTACCGCCAGGTTCGCTCGTCAGGGGGCTGTGGACGAAAGAATCTCCCGGACCGCGGAACGGAGCGGCGTCGGCTCCAGGCCGTAGCGACGACTCAGCGTCCCGGGGCGCATCAGCACCGGACGGGTCCACAGATACGACTGATTCACCAGCTCCCGGAGCATGGGATGCGTCCATGCCACGGCCCTCACGACGCCCACCGGCACGGCTCGAATCGCTCGACGGCGCACCCCCGCCTCCTCGGACACCACGCGGTTCAATTCCTCCAGGCTGCACTCGGTGATCGACGGTGCGTGCAGTATCGCGTCCCCATCCGGCGCCAGCTCCGCGGCGTTCTCCGCGGCCACCATCATCGACGCCGCGAGGTCCGGAATATAGGTCACCGTGTGCTGCACACGGGGCTTTCCCAAGGCATATCCGGCCTTGCCCCGCGGGCGCGGCACCATGACCGCCAGATGTGCGACGGAGGTCGACGGCGCGGCGGTCGGTCCCCACAGGTCCGAGGCGACGACGCTCAGCGTGGTCGCCTCGTGCTCCCGGCGGGCCGCGAGAAGCTCCGCCCGAACCTGGCCCATCGGGCTCCGCGGCGCCAAGGCATCGCCTTCCGCCAGATCTTGGGCCCCCGACCCGAATCCGTACACGGACTCCGGAAAGACCACCGGGATATTCGCCTCGGCGGCCAAATCCATGACGGCTCGTTCCCGCTCGGGGAGAACCTTTCGCCATGCGTCGGCGTCGTACGAGGTGTGAACGCAGTGGAACACGGCCGCCGCGTCCCGCATGGCCCGGGCCAGGAGGTCCCGGTCGGAAACGTCCCCCACCTGAACCTCGGCCCCTTCGACCTCCTGGTGGCTACGTCGCAGAACCACCACCCGATGACCGGCGTCGGCTAGATGTCGCACGATCTGGGTACCGATCTGACCGGCGCCCGTGACGAGGTATTTCATGATCCACCACTTTCTGAGAGCAGTGCTCTCTCATTGATGGATTCAGCGTATGCCAGGTCGGGGTCTCATTCAAGAGCAGTGCTCTCGTTTTTTGTGGCAGACTGAATCCATGAGCACCCCACGTACCACCCGCGCCGAAACCCGCGCGCACATGGAGGCGGCGATTCTGGACGCCGGTCGCCAGCAGTTGGCGACGCGCGGCGCCGCCAACCTGTCCCTGCGGGAGGTCGCGCGCACGATCGGCGTCGTCTCCTCGGCGGTGTACCGATACGTCTCGAGCAAGGACGAGCTCCTGACGATGCTGTTGGTCGATGCCTACGAGTCTCTCGGCGGCTTCGTCTGCGAGCGCGTCGACCCCGCGACGGAATCCGCCGCGCGTTTCCGGGCCATCGCCCACGCCATGCGGAACTGGGCCCTGGAACACCGTGAGCAATGGGCGCTCCTGTACGGATCGCCGGTGCCCGGCTACGCGGCCCCGGAGGAGCGCACCACGAGCGCGGGGACACGAGTCATCGGGATGCTGATCGCGGCGATCGCGGAGGGAAATCCCAGGTCAGGCCAGCCTTCCGAAGCCCTGACCGCGTGGATCGTCCCGGAGGTGGAAAAACTGGGCGTCGAGGCCACCCCCACCCAGATCGCGTTCGGCATCGAGGCCTGGGGAACGCTGATCGGAACCATCAGCATGGAACTCTTCGGGCAGCTCGGCCCGCTGCCGGAAGAACTCGGCGAAGAGATCTTCGCACGCACCACGGGGTCGCTCGTAGGGCGCCTGACCGGCGGCGACGCCTAGGCGTCGCCCTTGATCCGGTCCACGAGATTCAGCAGGTCCTCCAGGCCATCCGGGCTCATGATCGACGCGGCGCCGGGGGCCGACTCCCGCAGGCTATCGACGACCGGCGCCCCCTCCGAGTCGAGCCCGCCGCCCGCCATCGCGGCGTTGTAGTAGAGGCCGTCGCCCATGAGGAGAATCGCGGAGGCGATCACGGGGTCGCCGACCTCTCCCAGGATGATCTCGTACCAGTCCGCGTGGATCCGGCGCATGGCCTCGCGGGCCTTGGGCTGCGCCTCCTGCCCCAGGCTCAATACGGCGATGAACGTGCGGTCTATCGCCGCACCCTGGCTCGACTCGTCGTTGAGGTAAAACGCGGAGGAGCGCACGTAGTACCGCGAGGGGCCTTCGGGGGACGAACGCATGAGCTGCCGGTCCTCCTCCGCATAGTGGAGGAGGCGTTCGATCAGGCCGTCGGCCAGCGCGTTCTTGTCCTTGAAGTGATAGAGCAATCCGCCCTTGGAGACCTCCGCGCGCGCGGCCACCGCATCCATGGTCGCCGCTCGCTCCCCCTCCGAAATCAGAATGGACTCGTAGGCGTCCAGGACGCGGGTCTTTGCACTCATGATGTCGACCATAATGCCTTGGCGGTAAACAGTCCAGACGGTACAGTTGCGGTAGTCAACCGAACCATCACGGGATTGGAGCAGCATGTCTCTCACCTCGAGGCGCAAGAACCTGCGCCCGGAGCACCACGAGCGCCGTTGGGCCGCCCTGGCCGTGCTCATGCTGCCCGTGATGCTGATCGCCGTGGACAACACGGTGCTCTCCTTCGCGCTGCCGCCCATCTCTTCGGACCTCGAGCCCACGGGCACGCAGTTGCTGTGGATCGTGGACATCTATTCCCTCGTGCTCGCCGGCCTCCTGGTCCCCATGGGGAGCCTGGGGGACCGCATCGGGCGGCGTCGCCTTCTGCTGATCGGCAGCACGGGATTCACCGTCATCTCGATCGCGGCCGCCTTCGCTCCGAGTGCGGCCTGGCTGATCGCGGCCCGCGCCGCGATGGGCCTGTTCGGTTCGGTGCTGATGCCGGCCACGCTGTCCCTGATCCGGAACATCTTCGTCAACCCGCAGGAACGCCGCCGCGCGATCGCGATCTGGGCCTCGGGCTTCTCCGGGGGCGCGGCCCTCGGGCCGATCGTGGGTGGGTTCCTCCTCGAACACTTCACGTGGGGATCGGTGTTCCTGCTGGCCGTGCCCATGTTGGTCCCGTTGCTGGTCTTCGCGCCGATGCTGGTTCCGGAGTCGAAGGACCCGAAGCCCAACCGCATTGACATCCCGAGCATCGTGCTGGTCATGGCCACCATGACGCCGCTCGTCTACGGCATCAAGACGGTCGCCAGCGACGGGCTCCGCGTCGACGTCGTGGCCTGCCTGATCGTCGCCGTCATCGCGGGCATCTGGTTTGTCCGGCGGCAGCTCGGACGGCCCGACCCCATGCTGGACGTTCGCCTGTTCACCAACCCCGCTTTCTCGGGGGCGGTCAGCGCAAACCTGCTGAGCGTGTTCTCACTGGTGGGTTTCCTGTACTTCGTGTCCCAGCACCTCCAGCTCATCAGCGGCATGACGCCCATGCAGGCCGGTTTCGTGCTGATCCCGGGGCTCGCGGCGACGATCATCGCCGGCCTCACCGTGGTTCCGTTGGTTCGGCGATTCAAGCCGTCACACGTGGTCGCCGGGGGCCTCACGCTGAACGCGATCGGCTTCGCGATCATGACCTTCGCGGGCCCGGCCGGTTCGGACCTCGGGCTGATTCTCGCGTTCGTGATCCTGGGCGCGGGGATCGGCTCCGCGGAGACTATCTCCAACGACCTCATCCTCTCGGCGGTGCCCGCCCATAAGGCCGGCGCGGCGTCGGCCATCTCGGAGACCGCCTACGAATCCGGCGCGGTGCTCGGCACGGCGGTCCTCGGCTCGATCCTCAACGCGGCCTACTCGGCCAACGTCTCCGTCCCGTCGGACGTTCCCGCGGCGGCCCGTTCCACCGCGCAGGAAACCCTCGGCGGCGCCACGGAGGTCGCCTCTCACCTGGGCGGACCGGCCGGCGCACAGCTCCTCGAATCCGCCCGCTCGGCCTTCGACTCGGGGGTCGCGCTGACCTCGGGCATCGGCGTCGTCCTGATGATCTTCGCGGCCGTCATGGCCCTGCGGACCCTGCGGGATGCGGAATCATAATCCGACCCCACGACGCGCGTAGCGTCGCCGGATTTTTCGCATAGGCTCGGTCTGAACCGAACCACAACCGTGATCCTCGTCGATCACCAGGAAGGACGTCGTGGAGTCCCCCGTACGCAAGTACATGCAGCAGTTGCTCGAGGAAACCCGAGGCCAGGACGGCGGAGAGCTCGCCGACTACATCCCGGAGCTGGCCAAGGCCGCCCCCGACGTCTTCGCGATCGCGATGACCACGATCGACGGCCGCACCTATTCGGTGGGCGACGACGACCGCGAGTTCACGATCCAATCGATCTCCAAGCCCTTTGCTTACGCGACCGCCCTGATGGATCGCGGGCTCGACGCCGTCTCGGAGAAGGTCGGCGTCGAGCCGACGGGTGAAGCTTTCAACGAGCTGTCCCTCGAGAAGGGCACCAACCGACCCAAGAACCCCATGATCAACGCTGGTGCGATCACGATCCACAGCATGCTCGCCGACCCCGGCTCGTCGCTCGAGGAGCGCGCCGAACGCACCCGGGAGTTCTTCTCCCGGCTGGCCGGACGCCACCTCGAGATGGACGAATCCGTGTTCCGCTCCGAGTTGGAAACCGCCGACCGCAACTTCGCCCTGGCCCACATGCTCCGCAACCTGGGGGTCTTCGAAGAGCACGCTCATCAGGCAGTCGCGGGATACGTGGCGCAGTGCGCCATCAAGGTCAACGTGTGCGACCTCGCCGTGATGGGCGCGACCCTGGCCAATCGCGGGATGCACCCGTTCACCGGCGAGCGCGTCGTGAGCCGCGAGGTCGCCCGCCAGGTGCTCGCCGTGATGGTCTCGGCCGGCATGTACGACGCCTCGGGAACGTGGTTTTCCAACGTGGGCATCCCCGCCAAGTCGGGGGTCTCCGGCGGCATCCTCGGTGTCCTGCCCGGACAGGTGGGTATCGGCGTCTTGTCGCCCCGCCTGGACACCAAGGGCAACAGCGTTCGCGGCGTCCGCGTGTTCAATAAGCTCTCGCAGGATATGGGCCTGCACCTGTTGGACGCCGGAATCTTCGGCTCGAACGTCATCCGCTCCGTGAGCGAGGAGCCCGACGAGACGATCATGCGGATGCAGGGCGTGATCCAGTTCTCCGGTGCCGAGGCGATCATGCACCGCCTGTCCGGCCTGGAATGCGCTTCCGGCACGATGGTCTTCGACCTCACCCGCGTGACGCGCCTCGACGCGATGGCCCGCAGGATGTTCTTGGAAGGGCTACGCCGCCTGATCGCGGACGGCCACCGCGTGGAGATCATCGACCCCGACGATGTCCTGCCGGACCCCGACCTCGGAGGCAACACGTACCCGGTGCAACGCGAAACCGACCGCGACTGATCCCTAGGCGGTCGCCAGGGCCGCGTCCAGGTCTTCGATCAGGTCTTCCACGTCCTCGATGCCGACCGACAGGCGCACGACGTCGCTCGGCGGGGCCTGCGGGGTGCCCTTGGTCGAGCCGTGCGTCATGGTCGCCGGGTGAGAGATCAGGGATTCGACGCCGCCCAGGCTCACGGACAGGCCGAAGACCTGCGTCGCCTCGGCGACCCGACGGGCCGCCGCCTCCCCTCCCCGGAGCCCGAGGGAGACGATCCCGCCGAATCCGGTCATCTGACGCGCCGCGATCTCGTGGCCGGGGTGGTCCGGCAGGCCCGGGTAGTAGACGCGATCCACGGCGCGATGCCCCTGGAGCCACCTCGCGATGACCTCGGCGTTTTCGGCATGTTGCCGCATCCGCACGCCGAGGGTCTTCAACCCGCGGGAGGTCAGGAATGCGTCCTGCGGACCCGCGACCGCGCCGCCGGCGAACTGCTGGAATTGGACCAGGTCCGCGAGGGGCTGATCCTCCCACGCGGCGTCGCCCACGACCACTGCCCCACCGAGAACGTCCGAGTGGCCGCCGATGTACTTGGTCGTCGAGTGCACGACCGCGTCCGCGCCCAGGGTCAAGGGGTTTTGCGTGGCCGGAGAGGCGAAGGTGTTGTCCACGAACAGCAGGGCGCCGTGGGCGTGCGCCGCGTCGGCCCAGTCGCGAATATCCACGATCGTCAGCAAGGGATTCGTGGGCGTTTCGAGCCACACCACCCGGGCTTCCGGGGCGGCAAGCGCGCGTTCGCGGGCGGCGTCGTCCCCCGGGGCAATGAATTCGGTCGCCACGCCCCACCGCGCGTAGAGCTGGCTGAGCAACCGGTGCGTTCCGCCGTACGTCTCGGCGACGGCCACCACGGTGTTGCCGGGGCGCAGGGTCGACCGCAGGAGGGCGTCCTCGGCCGCGATCCCCGAGGCGAAAGCGTAGGCCGCCGATCCGTGCTCGAGCGCCGCGAGCTGGGTTTCGAGCGCGTTACGGGTGGGGTTGCCGCCGCGGGAATATTCGTAGCCGTTCTTGAGGGTCTCGACCCCGGTCTGGGTGAACGTGGAGGTCTGATAGATCGGCGGGATCACCGCACCCGTGTGCGGATCCGGCTCCTGGCCGGCGTGAACCGCGGCGGTGCGGAAGCCGGGCCGACGCGGGGTGCGGGTCGGCGCTTCCTCGGGGATGGCGTGAGGGCGAGCATCGTTGTGGTCGATTCCGTGGTCGAGGGGGCTCATGCGCGCGCCGCCTCCTTCCGTTCCGTGACGTGGTGCTGGGCGGTGGCGTCCTGGTTCGCCGCGGCGGCGGTTTGCGGCGCCCCCACGGAGTCGAGGGCCTGAGCCAGGTCGGCCCACAGGTCATCGACGTCCTCTCGCCCCAGGGCCAGGCGGACGGTCTGGTCCGTGATTCCGCCGGCGGCCTTGAGCTCGGGCGTGAGCCGACAGTGCGTGGTCCAGGCGGGATGGCTGATCATGGACCGGCCGTCCCCCAGATTGACCGCGATCGTGAATAACCGAAGGGCGTCGAAAAACTGTTCGACCTCCCGGGTGGTGCCGTCCAGCTCGAAGGACAGGATGGCGCCGGTGCCGCGAGGAAAATCCCGCCGCGCGATGACGGCGTCGGGCGATCCGGGCAGGCTCGGGTGCCGCACCGCCGCGACCCTGGGGTGCCCCTGGAGCCTGCTCGCGATTTCCTCCGCGACCTCGCAGTGGCGCCGGACCCTGACGTCCAGGGTTTCGATACCCTCGAGGGCCTGCTGGGCGTTCCACGGCGCCAGACTCGGGCCCAGGTCGTTGAGCAACTGCGCCCTGACCAGGTGCAGAAAAGCACCGTGCTCTCCGCGAGCGGCCACCATGGATTGGTTGCCGAAGCGCCGGCGGGGCGCGGTGAACTGCGGCCAGCGGTCCGCATCGAGGCTCGGGCTGAACCGACCGGTGTCCACGACGACGCCCGCGAGCGCGGTCCCGTTGCCCGTCAGGTACTTGGTCACGGAATGCACCACGACGTCGGCCCCGAGGAGGCCTGGCCGCAAGAGGTAGGGAGTCGCCAGCGTGTTATCCACGATCAGCACGGCGCCCGAGGCGTGAGCGATCTCGGCCAGCGCGGGCAGGTCCGGAAGATCCGCGTGGGGGTTACCGATGGATTCCACCAGGAACGCGCGGGTCCGCGGGGTGACGGCGCGCGCCCATTCCTCGGGTCGGTGCGGGCTGACCCACGTGACGCCGATGCCGGCCTCGGCGAGGGTGTCGTTGAGCAGGTCCGCCGTGCCGCCGTAGATCCTGTTGGAGGCCACCACGTGACCGGGGTCGACGTCGGGGTGCGGCTCACCGTCGGGGCTCTGTCCGGACCGTCCCGCGAGCGCGAGCAGGGCGAGGCTGATGGCCGCCTGACCGGAAGCGGTGGCGACCGCCCCGACCCCGCCCTCGAGTTCGGCGAGGCGTCGTTCCAGAAGACCCACCGTGGGGCTACCCGTGCGGGAATACGTAAAACCCGGTTGCCGCTGGGCAAAACATTCGCGGGCCTCGGCCAGGGAGCCGAAGGAATACGAGGCCGTCAGGTACAGCGGCGGGTGCACGGGATGCGCGGCCGGCGGGTTCGCGGTTCCCCCGTGCACCTGGACCGTCCCGATCCCGGGTGCCGTGGGGTTCGTTTCAGCGGACATCATGACCTCCTCCTGGGCGGGCGCCGAGAGGGTCTCGAAACGCCGTGCTTGCCGAGGCGATGGCGCTCCCGGCCGGATCGTCATCTGGGGCACCCCATCACAGCGGGAAGGGTTGCCGACCGGTCAGCCAGAGCATTTCGACCGGTACTCGTGATCCTTAGCCCCGAACCTAACAGCGCCGCCCGGGGCCCGGCAGGTCATGACGGAATATGCGCGCCGTGCGTCACACACGGTTCACCGGGGCGTTTCGACGCGTCATATGACGACGTGCGACGGCGGCGCCGGGAGGTCCGGTCGACGCGATCCGAGAGCGTCCGTCCGGCCGCTCAGCGGCTCAAGCGCAGCTCCGGATCCGGGGAGGCCTCGCGATGCACCGCGGCCTCGAAGGCTTCCCGGCATGCGCGCACCGCGGGGTGGTTCTCGCGGCCGGTCCGCACCGAGGTGTAGACCATGCGGTACCCGTTGCCGGGAAGTCCGATGAGCCGCGTGCCCGCCGCGGCGTGATCGCCGAGCAGGGCCGGAATCACGGCGACGGCGTGCCCCGCCGCCACGAGGTTCGATTGGATCAGCGGATTGTGGGTGTTGAACCGGACGCGCGGTTCGAAGCCCGCGTGGCGGCACAGGGCCCGCGCCCAGAGCCCGGTCGGCTGGTCGTCGGGGTCCATGGCCCACGGGCAGTCGGCCAGGTCTCGGAAGGTTTCCGGGATGTCCGAGAATGGCCCCGTCGTCGGAATCACCAGATACATCGGGTCACGAATCAGGTCGACTCGCTCGACGCCCGGGCGCACGGGCTCCGCCAAGCCGGGATATTCCTCGCCGATGATCATGTCGACGTCGTGGGAAACGAGCCCCTCGTAGGCCGCCGTAACCTCCTGCTCGGTGATCTCGACGGTCAGTTGCGGGTGGGCCTGCTCCAAATAGTCCAGGGCCGTCGACGCCGCCGCCATGACCGCGGTCTGAAAGGCGCCGATCCGAATGGTTCCGCCAACCGTCGTCTGGGCCCCGGCGAGGTCCGCCTCGGCCCGCTCCATCTGGGCGAGCATTTCCTCCGTGTGCCGGACCAGGGTCACGGCCTCGGGCGTCAGGCGGACCCCTCGACCCACGCGCTCGAGCAGCACGACCCCGGCCTCCTTTTCGAGCAACGACAGCTGATGGGAGATGGCCGACGGGGTATACGCCATCGAATCGGCGGCGCGGGCAAGGGTCCCCAGCCGGTGCACCTCGCGAAGCATGCGAAGCCGTTGCAGATCGAGCATGGACCCTCCGAGCGTTGCGTGAATAATCTTCACCGGGTTCCGTGAAATACCTTCGCTAGACTACTCATTCCCGAGGCCCCAAGCTATAGAGGTGGATGTCGCCGAGGGGCGTCTTCCGCGTCGTCCATCGCAGTCATCTACAGGCAGGGCCGTCATGAGCAGAATGAACACCGGACCCGTGACCGGCGTGACCCCGGCGGTCGTCTCGACCGGGTCGATGCCCACGGTCAACCCCGACCCGGCCTCGCAGCGGCACATGGGGCTCGGGGTCCTCATGGTGCTCGGCTCCTGCACCTCCCTGCAATTGGGCGCCGCCATCGCCACACAACTGTTTCCGACGCTCGGGGCCTGGGGCGTCACGTCCTTGCGGATGGCCTTCGCGGCCCTCATTCTGCTGCTGGTCGTCCGGCCCCGCATTGCGGGGTGGACCTGGCACCAGTGGCGTTCGGTGATCCTCTTCGGCCTGGCCCTGGGCGGCATGAACGGCTTCTTCTACGCGGGGATCGACCGCATCCCGCTGGGGGCCGGCGTGGCCATCGAGTTCTTGGGGCCGCTGACCCTCGCGGCGGTCCTCTCCCGCAAAATGGTCGATTTCCTGTGGGTGCTCCTCGCGCTGTGCGGCATGGGCGTTTTGGGCTTCGAGAGCCTGACCTCTAGCGAGGCCGCCCTCGACCCCCTCGGCGTGATGTTCGTGCTGATCGCCGGCGCCTTTTGGGCCGGGTACGTGCTGACCAGCTCGAAGGTCGGCAAGATCGTCCCCGGCACCGGAGGTCTGGCGATGGCGATGGTCGTGGCGGCGATCGCCATGGCACCCGTGGGTGGACCCATGGCCGTTCACGCGTTCTCGGATCCCGCCTTGCTCGGCGTCTGCGCGGCGGTCGGGCTGCTGTCCTCCGTGATCCCCTACTCCCTGGAACTCAAGGCCCTGCGCGTTCTGCCCAGCGCGACGTTCAGCATCTTGCTGAGCCTCGAACCGGCTTTCGCCGCGCTGTTCGGGTTCTTCCTGTTGCACCAAGCGATCAGCCCGCTCCGCTTCCTCGCGATCACCCTGGTGATCCTCGCGTCGATGGGCACGACGCTGTCCTCCACCAGGGTCAGCGTGCCGAAGCGGCGGCAGGCCCGGCGTGCGGCCTCGGCGATGAGCGCACGCGAGTAGTGCCGGGCCCGGCGGGCACGACGAGGCCTCGGTGCCGCCGAAAACCGCCGAGGCCCGACCCGGCCCCGTTCCTAGTGCGGCAGCGGCACGTAGATCACGCTGCCGCCGAGGGCCATCATCGCGAAGAGCGTGACCGTGACGATGGGCCCGAGCCAGACCCGTCCCGTGATCGTGAAGAACGCCCTGTTGAACAGCGGGAGGATCACCATCATCGGCAACACCGACTGGAGCATGTTCACGTAGAGCCAGTCGTCGGTCCAGAACACCGTCCCCGTGGAGAAGAACGTGACGTACTGGATCACGAAGATCGCCGCCAGGCCTACCGAGTTGGCGAGCGCGGCGATCAGGTAGCCCACCCACTTCTTGTGCCCCGCGATGCGCATCGACCCGTTGACGCGCAGCGAATTGCTGAAGAAGAAGACGAAGAGCAACACGATGTACATGAGCCCGACCCAGAACCACCGCGCCGAGATCGGGCGGGCCGCGACCACCAGGAAGCGGTAGTCGGAGTGGAACAGCCCGTAAATCACGGACAGCAGCACGTAGAAGCTCGTGACGAGCAACAGCGCGAGCAGGAGCGTCTTGCCGAAATCCTTGGCGCCGATCCTGAGCCCCCACGTGCGGGAGCTCGCACCGCGGCGTCGCCCATAGAGCCAGTGCGTCCCGAAGAACAGCGCCAGGCCGAACAGCCCGTTGACCAAGGACCAGAGCAAAACACCGTTGACCATGCGCGCGGGGAAGAACCACGTGTTGACCGAGTTGGTCGCGTCGGGGAACACGAATTTCGTGGCGTTGGAGAGCGGAATGAACGTCAGGCAGGCCACCGCGGCAGAGACCACCAGGGTGCCCCAGAAGATCAGCTTGCCGACGCCGGTCTGCCGGCCCTGTGGCGCCGGAACCGGTTGGGCCGCAGAGCTGAGCGCCGGGATGCGCAGGAACAGCCTGCTCAACGGCAGGAGCATCACCAGCCCGCCCACCAGGGAGATCAGGTTGAACACTTCCTTCAGGAACCAGGTCTGATTCCCGCTCGAGAGGTCGGTGTGTCAGTCGAGGGTCGTCGTGAAGAAGTCCATGAGGCCGCCGATGGCGCTGGGCGACATCGGTTGGAAGGGGTGGATGGTCTCGTCGTTATTGGCGATGCGGTAGGTGCGGTCCGAGGCGTCCCCATAGGGGGTGTCGGTATCCACGGAGGTCACGTGCTGGCTCTTGGGCAGGCCGGAATTGATGAACGCGATGGCCTCCGGGGCGTCGGTCAGGTCGCCGTCCCCGTTGACGTTTCGGTATCCGCCCTCGTCGTACCGGGCGTAACCGAGGCCCAGGTTCGAGTCGATGTTCTTGAAGGACTTCTCGTCGAAATTGCGTAGCCACCCGGAGATATACGCCGACCGGATTTTATTGAGGGACCGCGCATGGGCGCGCTCGTCCTCGGTCACCGTGGCGCCGCCGGGCGAGGAAGGTTCGGCGGCCTTCTTCAGGGCGTCCTTCTCCAACTTCCCGTAGTGGGCCGCGGCGGTCCTGACCTGGCTGCCTCCGGCGGAATGTCCCGTCATTCCAATACGGTCCTGGTCCACATAGTTGAAGGTCGAGGTCTTCGTGACGTAGTCGACCGCAGGGATCAGCGCGGATTCTTTGGAGCCGGGATCCTGCGAGCTGGATTCGCCCTGGTTATAGGGATCGACCACGAGCGTGGCCATGCCGCGTCGGCTCAACTCGAGGGAATTGCTGACCTGGGTCTCTTTGGTGCGCTGGAAGCCGGGGGTCACCACGACCATCGGCACCTTGTGGTCCTCACTCGCGGCGACCGGCTTGTACAGGTCCGCGGAAATCACCTGCCCGTTGGGGCCGGGGATCTTGAGGCTCTGCACCTGAACGGTTCCCGCGTTGGTCTGGACGAGGAAGGAGCCGAGGCCTCCCACGAGCACCATGGCCAAACAGACCAGGAGTTTCATGACGTCGCGTCGGACGTTCGAGGCCGGTGCGATGCGTCGTGAGGAACTGGGCATGGGTGAGACTTCCCTCCCGGAAGGCGCCAAAAAATTAGTGTCACTAGGTATTTAGAGCCTACTCGCCCAGAGGCGCTCGCACCGCCCCGGCCTTCCATATTTCTCTACGGATACGACACCGTTTCAGCCTGTCCCAGAGCCCGAAACCTTCAGAGCACCATCGAGTGCTGCGGCGCAGGCATCCACCCCGATATCGATGCCCGTTGCGGCCAGCTGCCCGCTGATCCCCCCGGGGTTCACCAGGTTGTACTCGACGATGTAGGGGAACGCCAGGTCGATGCCGACGTAGTTGATGCCGTGCTCCTGCAGCTCACGGCCGACCTCCTCGCACAGCTCCCGGGCGGCCTCGGAAATCTCGAGTTCGGTCTCTACCCCGCCGACCGCGTAGTTACCGCGGAATTCCGCTCCCGTGGGCGTCTTTTTGTAACCGCCCACGACACGACCGCCGGCAACAATCACTCGGTTCTCGGCCGCAGCCATCTCCGGGATGTACCGCTGCAAGAGGGTGTATTCCTCGGCTTGACCGTACGCTTCACGCGTGTGCATCTCGTACTTCTGGTAGGCGTTCCCGGTTGCGGCCTGGATCAATGCGGACCGGTTCGAGTCACCCTTACGCAGGAGAAAGACGCCGGCGCCGCACCCCAGGTTCGGTGGTTTCAGGACCCAGGTGTCGTCGGGCGCCGCGTCGACGACCTCCCGCACCTCGGACTCCTGCAGGAGCACATGCGACGGGGCGAAATGTTTCGCGGCCCGCAGCCCGAGCACACCGATTTTGTTGTTGATGAAGACAACAGATGATGGCCGGTTGACGAAGGTGACTCGCTGCTCAAGCACCCAGAGCAGCTGGAAGAACTCTCGCTCTCGGGAGGGGTGCGAGTATTCCAGGAGCCACACCAGGTCGAAGTCCTCGCAGGAGAGCGCCTCGGTCATCCGTGGGTGCTCGTCTCCCACCTGACTTTCCTCGAACGGGGCGGTGCGCGCGGTGACACGGCCGTCGACGAGGGTGAGCGTGTCGACGTCACCGAGCACAACCTCATGGCCGAGCTCGTGGAGGGATCGGGGAATGAAGAAGTTGTTGACCGGTTCGTAGTGGGTTCTGTGGAGTGTCAGGACGAGGATCTTCACGGGAGTGCCTTCTGGCGTTGGAGGGATAGTTTCGCTTCGGTGATCGTGCTTCCGGCGAGGATCACATACGCGTGCCGGTCCGCAGAGCACACCATGTCGCCGCGGTGACCTGCCGCTTTCAGGACATCGGCCTCTTGCACACTCTCGGTCCGTCGTACTGTGTCCAGCCAGTGCTGATCGGTGGATGGCCAGGTGCGCAGATCGGGGAAGAGGACGCTCGCCTGGTTGCCGGTTGGTTCTGCGTCGGGCAGTTGTTGATGCTGGTAGGCGGTGAACAGCGCCTCGAATGCCGACCGGCCAACGCTCCACTTCATGAGGTCAGCGATGTGGTCGCCGCCGACTCGTCCGTGGGCTTCAATGAGCCGGGGTTGCCCGTCCTCGAGAATGAACTCACTGTGCGAGAGCCCAAACCGGTAGTCGGCGGCGTCGAGAACCGCGCGGGCCGCATCGAATAAGCGATCCCGATGCTCGTCTGGGATTCGAGCCGGCTGATGGTGGCCCGTCTCGACCAGTCCGCTCGTCCCGCCCGTTTCTTTCTCGGTCACCACCAAGGGGCGGTGCACACCATTCCAGGAGATGCTTTCCACCGAGAACTCGGATCCGACGAACCGCTGCTCGACGAGGTAGGTGCCGGGCTCCAGCTGGACGGCGTGAAGCTGCCTTTCCGAGGTGATGCTGTGTACCCCACGGCTGCCGGAGCCGGAGTTTGGTTTAACGACGATGCCGTGGGGAGCTCGCGCGAAGAACCGCCGAAGGCCTCCGTCCGACTCCTCCGAAATGTTTGCTGACCAGTGGAGTCCGTTAAGGGGCGAATCGGTGGGCAGCGACGCCCGCAGTCGATGCTTGTCCCGCATCACTTCCAGGCTCCTCACCGTGGGGAAATTCCCGCCCGCCAGGCCCAGGGCACTGTTCACGAGCGCGGCCACCTGAGAACTGTCGTCTCCCAGGCCGACGCACAGCACTTCCTCCGGGGGATGCCCGCTCCTCCCGACGATCGGCTCGAGGGCGCGCGTGACCTCGAGGGCGTCTAACGGGTCGGCCACCTCGACGGCCTCCCGTTCGGTGGTCAGCGAGGAGAGCGACCGAGCATCCGCGACGGCGGTCATCGAGGCGCCCACCGATTCGGCCGCGTCGAGGACGGCCTGGCGAGGGTTAAGGACGAAGAAGATCACGAGTCCACCTTTCGACGTGAGAGAACCGCGGAACCGGAGAAGCCGAGGGCGGCCACCGGAAGCACCAGCCAGAGAACTGAACCGGGGGTGCCGAGATGCTCGATTAGGGCGCCGCCCGCACTCGAGCCCGCCAGCGAGGACACGCCGCCGACCGTGGCGGTAGTGCCGTACGCGCGAGTGAGCCCAGGCCCCTCACTGCGGAGCCGCGCGGTCACCTCATCGAGGGTCGGGCTGATCAGAAGCTCAGCCAGGCTGAACAACGTCGCGAAGGCAATCACGGCTCCCGGCCCCGCCGGTATGGGCAACACCAGGAACGCTCCACCGAACACCAGGAATCCGGTGGCGAGAATATGCGGGGATCGGACGCCCTTGAGGAGCCCGACGAGGAGCGGATACTGCACGACGAGGATAAGTATCGCGTTACCCGTGTACACCCACGTCGAGCCCAGCGGGGTGCCGAACCCTCTCTCCGCGTAGACGGGGACAACGAGCGCCCACTGGGAGTAGATGCCCCAGTACGCCAACGTGCAGCCGAGCAGAACGAGGAAGGGCTTGTCGAACCCGGGCCCGGACCGGGCAGCCGCTCGTCCCGCCGGCGGGGCACCCTCCTCCGGCGGCTGGAACGTGACGAAGAACAGGCCCAAGCCCAGCACCACGTATGAGATGACCACGGAAAGAACGATCACCGAGAATGACGCCGCGACGAAGACCAGACCACCGATGGACGGGCCGACGAGAGCACCGATGTTCACGGCGATGGATCTCATCGTGATGGTTCGACGGTCGGCAGAGGCACGCATGAGCTCGGTTTTGAGCGCCAAAGCGGTGGAGGAACTACCTATGCTGGCGACCACGGCGCCGGCCGCGTAGACCAGTGTGTTGCCGTCGATCGCGAAAGCCAGAAGACCCACGCTGCGCAGGGCCAGACCGCCGACGGCTAGAGCCCTGGACCCCAACCGGGCGTTGACCCTGCCTATCAACCCCGACAAGATCTGCCCCGTGCCCGAGAGGAGCCCGAGGACCGCTCCGGTAGCGCCGGCGCCTATACCGCGATCCAGGAGTTCAAGGGTTATCAGCGGATAGAACATGAACGTGGTGACGCCGCTGACCACAATCGCGGAGAGGAGGAGCCCCGTTGACGAGGTTGGCTGGCCACCGGCGCCGGGGAGCGTGGCATCGGGAGGCTGCGCGGTCACCGGATGTCCACCGTGAGCGCTTGCGATGCCGCGATGGCCCGATCCTGAGCGAGTGCCGGCGTGTTGGCGGTGGCAAAGACGTTGCCGATGCGCGCCCGGTACGAGTGAGTGTCCGAGACCCGGTCACCCACGGATTTCGACGCGGTCCACCCCGGCCGCCCAGGGTAATTCTGGAGCTCCTGGAGGCCGTCAACACCGCGCAGTCGACCCATGCTGGTGGCGTACACGCTCACGTGGCTGTGCCCGGCGTGAATCTCACGGGAGTTCGGCAGGTCGGGCTCGAGGTTAAGCGCGTCGTCGACCGCTAAGGCATACGGGTCAAAGTTGGTGCATTCGTCGATGGCGGGTGTGATCAGGGCGCCCGGCATCCGGGCGTTGAGTTCGACCAGTGCGAACCCGTGGGAGGTCTCGATGAACTCGATGTGAGCGAAGCCGACGTCATACCGTAGCGCCTCGAGAAGCCCGCGGGCCCAGCGTTGCACGTCCGCTTCCCACGGCGTGCCGTGCTCGTGGGGGAACGTCTTGACCTTCTCCAAGAACAGTGGAGGGGCCGTCAGGACACGGTTGGTCACGCCGAAGAAGACCGTTGCTTTGCCGTTCGACCAGAGCTCCGCCGAATAGACGGGGCCGCGGTAGTAGGGCTCGGTCATGTACTCCGCGGGGTCGTCGAGGGACTCGAGCGATGCGCGGAGTTCGTCTTCCGTACGCACCAGAGTCACACCCGCGGATCCGGTACCGCCTCGGGGTTTCAGGATCTTCGGGAGCTGATCGAGGGAGCCGGCAGGTTCCCCGCTCACCGCGTTTCGGACCCACTGCTTATCGCGCAGATCTCGCAGTCGCGCTGACGTGAAACGACGAGGCAGTTCGAACTCTTCGCGGAGCTCAGCTGCGACGACGCCCCAGGTGTCGGTGGGGCTGAAAACCCCACCGATCGTGTCTCGTTCGCTTCGGACGTACTCGCGCAACGTCGCGTGATCGCGCGTGGGAAAGGTCAGCACGTCGAGCCCGTCCACATCGGAGTAGATCGTGGGGTCCTCCGCGAGCAGCCTGAGCCGGTACCCGCGCGTGCTCGCGTGGTCGGCCATCCGCCGCACCCCAGCTGTCATCGCCTCCACGGCCAGTAGGATCTTCACTGCCGTTTGCACCGTCCCTTCGGTCTAGCCCTGATCGGTTGCTGAGTGGCTCCTGACTACAGGACGCCGATCCGTGGTGTGCGCGGTTCGCGTGCCCCACGAGCTTTCCTGCCCCACGCGATAAAGCTGCCCCGACCATTCCGCGTAGCACCACGGTGGCCGCAGGTCGGAACGCCGGGTCACCGGTTCGGGGGAGAAAGCGGACAACTGCGGGGAGGAAGGTTCCTCGAAAACTTGGCGGGTGTATCGATGCCCCGTGTCCGCGGCCAACATCACCACGTGCCTTGGTTCCGCCTCGCGCGAGGCCCACCGGGACACGAGGTAGTTCGCTCCGCTCGACAAACCGGCGAAAACCCCGGTGTCCCGAAGGAGCGCTTGGGCGCCGACCACCGCGGGTTCGAACCCGACCCAGTGGATCTGGTCGTAGAGGCTGTAGTCGATGTTGCGGAACTCGATCGCGCTACCGATTCCCGCGATGATGATCTGGGGGTCGTCGACGTGCTCGCTACCGAAGGACACGCTCCCGAACGGCTGGATCCCCCACAGCCTGTGGTCCACGCCGGTGGTGTTCCACCGGTGCGCGATTCCGGCCGTGGACGCCCCCGACCCCACACCCCCTACGAGCAGAAGCGGCTCGTCAGGTGTTCCCTGGGCTATCCGATCGGCGACCCGCTGATAGCCCAGGTAGTGAACGTTGTCGTGGTACTGGCGCATCCAGTGGGCGTCGGGATGTTCTTCGAGGTATCGGTGGACCCTCGCGACACGGTCATTCTGGTCCAGGGCCAGCGAACTCTGGTTCGGCGCCTGCTCGACCGTCGCTCCCAACGCGAGCAGCTGGGCCTTCAAGGTGGCGTCGACGGTCACCGACGCGACGATGTGACACCGGTAGCCCTTCCAGTGGGAGACCAGGGCTAGCGCGTAGGCGTAGATGCCGCTGGAGCTGTCGACCAGGGTGTCGCCTCGTCGAATCTCGCCGGTGGACTCGAGATGGTCGATGGCGCCGATGACAGAGGCAACCTTCATGGATTCGAAGCGGACCACCGTGAGATTCTCAGCCACGCGAACGATGTCGGGTTCGGCCAAGCACTGTGCGATGTGTTCATGCGTCATGTGAGCCCACCTTCTCGAATCGTGCGGTGAGGTCACGTGCGTGGAAGTAGCGAGAAAGGCGTTCCTTATCCGCGATGCTGAGAGAGGCCGCGAAGAGCAGCATCACGATGGACCCGGTATGTGCTCGGGCGACGCCGATTGCTCCCAACTTCCGGAAGTCTCTGCCGAGCTCGTCGATGACGGGGTTCGGCAGGTAGTCCTGGGCAAGGAGAGCGCTACGCGTTGCTTCCTGCGCGACAACCTCGAGGTCTCGGCCGCGCAGTCCCTGGCGTATCCGCGCCAGGGACTCGGCGTAGTCGCGGGCGTTCTGGCGGTATGCAGCCAGGAGTTCGGCCTCACTGACGCGCCTGGTCTCAACGCCGGAACCGCTCAGGGCGTAGCAGGCGTGAAACGCGATATCCGAACCGAAGTCCTCGATCAACACGTGTTCCGACGTCTTATAGAGCGACACCGAAGGGCGGAAGACGGGGTCTGATCGTTCGAGCCTTCGCAGTATGGCGATCACGTCCTGTTCCAGGAGGACCACGCCCGCGGCGTCGGCGAGGCACCGGAGAAAAGCCACGATATCCGCGGTGGAGCTGGCCATTCCGTGCCCGGTGGCTAAACCGGAGTCGAATGCCCAGGCCCCGCTCGGTATCCGCGCCCCCGGGTAGCGTTCGTGGAATTTGACCAGCGCGGCCTGCCGCAGAGGCGTCAGGCACGACGCGGGGTTTTGCGATTTTGCAGATGAGGAAAGTACAGCGCGGCTGAAGGATGCGGTCGGTAGCGATACCACCGCCACGGTCTCGTCTACCGGCCCTTGCCAGAGTTCCCCCAGAACGCCGTGCGCTATGCCGATGGCTGCCCGACGATCGGGTGGCGCCCAAGAACCATCCCGAGAACGTACGGTTGCGTCGCTGACTCCCTCTACCTTGACTTGCATTGCTAGACCCGTCCCTGCCTAATTCATTGACCTGACAATAACGACCTAGAGGTGTGGCATAAATCTCGCCAGCAGGATACGCCCCTAGTCACAGCCTGTAAAGGGTGTCTCACACCGTGGCGGATCCCTCCCCAGGGTTCGCACGGCACGGCCCCGCCAGGCGCACAAACTCGTTTCCACACAAGCCGGCGGCTGGGGGCTAACCTCGAACCATGAGGGTGTTCGTGTATGACGACAATTGCGGTCCCTGCGTTCCCATGGCGCACCTGCTCGCGCGGCGGACCCGGGGCAGATTGGACGTGGCCCCTTTCTCGACGGTCCGCGAAGAGCTCACCGAGGAAGAAATCGAGCGCTTCGCCGACGAAGCCCTGTATGCGGCCGGGCCGAAACCCTTGGGCGGCGCGACCCTTCCCGACGTCGCGCACCGCTGGGGGCACGAGGCCATCGCGTGCGGCCTGGCGGCATCCCACCACCGTGCCGACCGACTGATCGCGCGAATCATCCTTGCCCCCGGGGTTTCGATGATCGCGCGCGCGGGCTACCGCTGGTTTTCTCACAACAGGTCGCGATTCGGCGGCACATCCTGCGGGATCCCGGCCTCGCGGAATACTTTACAAGACATATAATTTTTCCCGGGAATAAGCGGTAGATTGCCGATGTTGCTATGGTCAACTGACAAGGAATCACGGCCCAGGAGGCACCCATGCAACTCGGCATCATGACCATCGGCGACGTCACCCAGGACCCCACCACCGGGAAGACCCCCACCGAGAACGAACGCATCAAGGCCACGGTCGCCATCGCCAAGAAGGCCGAGGAGATCGGGCTGGATGTCTTCGCGACCGGTCAGCACCACAACCCGCCGTTCGTGGCGCCCGGCAACCCGCCCACGCTCATGGCTTTCCTGGCGGCGCAGACCGAGAGGATCATCCTCTCGACCTCGACGACGCTCATCACCACCATGGATCCGGTGCGCCTGGCCGAAGACTACTCGTACGTCCAGCACCTCGCGGACGGACGCGTGGACATGATGCTCGGCCGCGGCAACACGGGCCCGGTGTACCCGTGGTTTGGCCGGGATATCCGGCAGGGCGTCAACCTGGCCATCGAGAACTACGCCCTGCTGCACCGCCTGTGGACCGAGGAGGTCGTGAACTGGCAGGGCAAGTTCCGCACGCCCTTGCAGTCCTTCACCTCGACGCCGCGGCCGCTGGACGGCGTCGCGCCCTTCGTCTGGCACGGCTCGATCCGCACCCCCGAGATCGCCGAGCAGGCGGCGTACTACGGCGACGGCTTCTTCCACAACAACATCTTCTGGAATAAGGAGCACACGCAGCAGATGATCAACCTGTACCGCGAGCGCTTCGAGCATTACGGCCACGGAACGGCCAAGGAAGCGATCGTCGGTCTCGGCGGGCAGTTCTTCATGCGCCCCAATTCCCAGGATGCCTGGCGGGAATTCCGCCCGTATTTCGACAACGCACCGGTCTACGGCCACGGGCCCACGCTCGAGGAGTTCACCGATCAGACGCCCCTGACCGTCGGCTCGCCGCAACAGGTCATCGAGAAGACCCTGTCGTTCCGGGATTATGCCGGGGAGTATCAGCGTCAGCTGTTCCTCGTGGATCACGCCGGCCTGCCGCTGAAGACCGTGCTGGAGCAGCTGGATCTGTTCGGCGAGAAGGTCCTCCCGGAACTCCGGAAGGAATACGCGGCCTCCCATGACCCGGAGGTCCCCGAGGCTCCGGTGCACCCCCGGGCCGCCGCGGCCCGGGACCACCTCGAAACACGCGAGGAGGCGCAGAACCATGCGTAACCCGAAGATCGTGGTCGTGGCCGCCGGCCTGTCCGAACCGTCGTCGACCGCCCTGCTGGGCGAGCGCCTCGCGGAAGCCGCTCGCTCCGCTCTGGAGCGGGCGGGCGTCGAGGCCTCGATCGAGACGGTCAATCTGCGCTCGTTGGCCCACGGCATCGCCGACTACATGACCATGGGATTTCCGTCCGGGCCGATCGGGGCGGCCCTGGACGCGGTGCGCTCCGCCGACGCCGTCATCGCCGTGACCCCGACTTTCAAGGCCGGGTACACGGGACTGTTCAAGTCCTTCTGGGACCTGACGGACGACGCCGACCTGACCGGCAAGCCCGTGATCCTCGCGGCGACCGGCGGCACGGCACGCCACTCCCTGATGATCGACGCGGCCATGCGACCGCTCTTCGCGTACCTGCACGCCGACGTCGTCCCGACCGGCGTTTTCGCGGCGACGGACGACTTCGGCGCGGACACCTCCCTACAATCTCGGATCGACCGGGCGGGCGAAGAGCTGGCAGAGAGACTGGTCTGGCGGTTCGGGACTGGCGAGGCGATCCGCGGCGTAACGACCGTCCGCGAGGCGGCCGAGGAATCCGTGCCTTCGGGTTCGGAGGCCGCGGCCTCGTCCGGTCGGGGTGCCGAGGCGCGTCAGCCCGTCCTGCCCGGCGGAAGCGGCCTGCCCCCACTGACGGTGACGCCTTTCGAGGAGCTGCTGGGCCGGTAGCGGCCGTCGGCGCGCCGAGCGGAGCGCCCCCGCCCGGCGCACGGCGGTTCGGCCCGTTCGACGCCGTCGCGCGCTAGGCCCTCAGCCCCAGCAGGCCGTCGACGATGAAGACGATCCCGATCACCGCGAACAGGCAGGTCGTGACGACCTCGACCCGGAACCAGTACGCGCGCACCCACCGGACCACGACCGCGCTCGAAGCGATCCAGGCGAACATCGAGAACCAGGCCAGCCCGATCGCCATGAACACGAGGACGAGGATCGCGGTCTGCCACCACGGGTACCCGTGACTCATGAAGGGCGCCAACATCGCGCTGAAGAAGACGAGGGCCTTCGGGTTGGAGAGGTTCGTGGCGAGTCCCTTGAGGTACGCGCGTCGCGGGCTGGCCCGGCGGACCTTGACCCGCGGCCCGCCGCGTGAGGCGCCGCGCAGGGCCCACAGCCCGGACAGACCCACATAGGTCAGGAAGGCCCCGCCGAGGATCTTGAGGATCGGCACGATGGCGGGAAACAGCGCGATCAGCGCCCCGAGCCCGATCACGGCACCCATCATCCACAGGAAATTCCCCGTCATCACGCCCAGGGCCGACCAGAGCCCCAGAATGCGCGGATTCGGTGCGTTCTCCGCCGAGGCGTGGCCGTCCGACGCGGCGCGGTCCCGGTCGGCGTCTCGCGGGGCGGCCTGCTGAAGGATCATCAGCACGTCCGGCCCGGGCGCCACCAGCACGACGATCCAGGTCACCACGAGGGGAAGAGCGGTCAAGGGCGTCACGGGGGATCTCCTGGAGGCAAAGTGGTCACGGCGTCGGCACGCGCCCCGACGGGGCCAGAGCCTCCCCAAAGTATCGTGTTCGCGACGTGCCCTGCATCCCGGAGATGCCACGTGACGCACCGCGTCACGCGAGGCCGCCACGACGACTCCCCTTCACGTCCCACGGGGGCTCCCCGCCCCGGCGAGGCGGGCGCCCCCGCGTGACCAGGAAATATGCGGTGGGCGCCGAACCGACCTACGATATCCGGGTGAAGAAGCCATACGTCGTACGTCATGAGTGCTTGACCCTCCAGGAGGTCGAGAGGACCTACACCCTGGTCGAGCCACACCATCACGGTCCGAACCCGCCCCTGATCATCGTGTTCCACGGTTCCGAGCAGAGTTCGCGCGTGTTCCGGAAGTTCACCGGCGGGATTTTCGACGACGCCGCCGCGGCCACCGGCGCGATCCTCGCCTACCCGGACGGCTACCACCAACACTTCAACGACGCCCGCATCTGCATCTGCTCGAGCTTCGAAACCCGGAAACGCGGCATCGACGACGTCGCCTTCACCGCCGCGATCATCCACCGCACGGTTCAGACCCACGGCGTCGATCCGTCCCGCGTGTTCGTGGTCGGCTACTCCAACGGCGGTCAGATGGTCATCCGCCTCATCCACGAAGCCCCGAAGCTGCTGGCCGGGGCGGCGACGATCGCGGCCACGCAACCGTCGCCGAGGAATTTTCTCCTCGCGGACCGATTGCCAACCAAGCCGAAGCCGGTCCGGCTGTTGGCCATTCACGGCACCGCCGACCCCCTCGCACCCTACGAAGGCGGCGAAGCCTCCCTGTGGGGGCACGAGTCTCGGGGCTGCGTGCTCTCGGCACCCGATTCCGCTGCATACTTCGCCCGACGCAACTGCATCACCGCCACCCCAACGCGCGACCGGCCGATGGACGACGTCGAGGTCACCCGCTGGCGAGAGCCCGGCCGGGAACCCGTCGAACTGTGGACCGTCGAGGGCATGGGCCACGTCGTGCCGTCGCCACGCAAGCTCTCGCCACGGCTGGGACCGGGCACGGACTCCTTCGTCGCCGCCGAGGTCATCGCGGAGTTCTTCGGCCTCGAAGCCGCACCGGCCGAGGGGTAGAACCAGCACTACCCCGAACATCAGCCCGTCCCCCACTGTCCGCGAGCTCATTCCGAGCGATGCTGGACGGGTGACGTAGCGCCGATCCGAAGAGAAGACCTCCCCCGCCCGGTGAGTCCGTCTCGACCACTGCACAACTCACCGGGCCGGCATCTTCCTCTTCGGCTCGGCCTCGTCCTGACCCGGCGTGTAACGTCACGGATAGCTAAGACCCGGAACCACGAGGCGAAGGACACCATGAATCGGTCGATGTGGAGCATGCTGAGGAGCCCCTGGTACCTCGTCTCGGCGGCGCCGTGGGCCGCGCTCATCAGCATGGTCATCCAACCTTCGGTTTTCTTCTTCGGGCTCTTCTTCTTCTGGTTCTCCGTTTCTCTGGCGTCCACCGTTAACCCGATTCAATACCCCACCGGATTCATTATCGAAATGCTCTTGATGGTGATCTTGTGCGGTGGTTTTCTACCGATCCTCGGGCTGTGGTTCAGTTACGTCGAACGAGGGCGCCTCTGGGTGCTCGGGTTCCGAGACATCCCCTCTGCTCACGTTGCCCTACCATTGCGACCAGTCAAAGTATGGTTCGTGACGCGCTACAGGGAGCCCGCCTCCTGGCGCAATGTACTGGCAATGGCGGCCTCTACGATGTTCGGCATCGCCACTATGGTCGTCTTCCTCTTTGAAGGCATGTTCCTCGGCGTCACCGCGTTTCTGTGGGCGGTGACGGGGGGCCTTCACCGTAGTCTTTCCGCGAGCGACCTGGAGTCTATTCCGATTCGGGTCTCGTGGTTAACCAAGGGCCACCTTGCCGCGGACGACTGGTGGATGGCGGCCCTGACGTTCCTAGGATTCCTCCTCCTCTTCGCATACTTCAACGGGCTATACGCCGCGATCACGGGCACGGTTTCAAAACTCCTGCTCAGCCCACGCCCCGAGGAGATCGAGCGCCAGGTTCACCAGCTGACCTCGTCCCGCGCCCGGATCCTGGACAACTTCGAATCCGAACGCCGCCGCATCGAACGGGACCTTCACGACGGCGTCCAGCAGGAACTGGTCAACCTCAACCTCCGCCTGGGGTTGGCGGAATTCGAGCTGCAAATGCTCGAGGGCCAAGGGGTGGACGCGTCCGCGGCCCGCGAGCAGGTCGTGCGCGCCCAGGAGCAGATGAACCACGCCCTGCAGACTCTCCGCAATACGGTCCGCGGCATCTACCCCGCCGTCTTGGAGGACCACGGCCTGAAGGCGGCGCTGGAAGAGCTCGCGAATAACTGCATGTTGCCCGTGCACCTCCACTACACCGCAGCGGAACAGCTCCCCAATGACGTCCAGCGGACCGCCTATTATCTGGCGAACGAGGCGGTAACGAACGCCCTCAAGCATTCCACCGCCAACGCACTGTGGATCAACGCATCGGTCGAGGGTTCCGCCCTGCTCGTCGAGGTCACGGACAACGGCCAGGGCGGCGCGGACATGAGCCGAGGCACAGGCATCTCGGGGCTCAACGAACGCGTGCAACCGCTCGGCGGCGAGGTCTGGGTGGACTCCCCCGTGGGCGGCCCGACCACCCTCTCCGGACGCCTGCCGCTGCGCGCCGATGCTTCCGCGAACAACCCGGCGCCGGCGGACGCGTAACCTGGGAAAATGCCCGAGATCCCAGACCTGACGACCCTGCTCCCCGCCGAGGCGCGCGCCCGGTTCCGCCACGGCCTCGTGCGCCCCACCGCCGGGATCTCGCGGGGCTACGCCCAGGCGAACGTGATCATCGTTCCCCGGGACCTCGCCTTCGACGTGTTGCTCTTCGCTCAGCGCAACCCCAAGTCGTGCCCCGTCCTGGACGTTCTCGACGCCGGGCAGACCACCGGACGGCTCATGGCGGGCGGCGACATCCGCACGGACATCCCCGAATACATCGTCTACGAGCACGGCGAACCGGTCGAGCGGCTGACCGACATCACCGGCCGGTGGCGCGGGGACCTGGTGACCTTCATCGTGGGATGTTCCTTCACCTTCGAGACCGCCCTTCTGGACGCCGGCATTCCGGTGGCCCACATCGACCAGGGCGTCAACGTTCCGATGTACCGCACGTCGGTTCCGTGTTCCCCCGCGGGGTCGCTGGGCGGGCCGCTGGTCGTGTCGATGCGCCCGCTGCCCGCGTCTCAGGTGGCCGACGCCGTACGCATCACCTCCCGGTACCCCGCCGTCCACGGCGCGCCCGTGCACGTCGGGAACCCGGCCGAGATCGGCATCGAGGATCTCGGCCGCCCCGACTTCGGCGACCCGGTCCGCATACCCGAGGGGCACATCCCGGTCTTTTGGGCCTGCGGCGTGACACCCCAGGCGGCGGTGATGGCTTCCCGACCGGAGTTCGCCATCGGGCACGCGCCGGGCCACATGCTGATCACCGATGCCCGCGATGTCGAGTACGCGATCCCCTGAGTGATGACCTCGGAGACGGCAAAAAGATAACCTAGTGACGGTGGGCTCCCGGGAACCACGGCGGCCCACCCCCGTTCCTCGACGCTTTCGAAAGGCCAACCAGTGCGCATAGTTCTTGCGGAAGACTCGACCCTGCTTCGGGAAGGGCTCGTCATGGTCCTGACCAGGCTCGGCCACGAGGTCACCCGGCAGGTCGAGGACGCCGACGCCCTGCTGACGGCCGTGGACCAGGCTCGCGGGGGCGAGGGGGTCGACGTGGTGATCACGGACGTTCGGATGCCACCGACCAACACCAACGACGGCCTCCAAGCCGCTCACACGCTCCGCGAGCGCTACCCGCGGTTGCCCGTGCTGGTCCTGTCTCAGTACATCGCCTCGGCCTATGCGCGGGAGCTGTTTTCCGCGGATTCCTCGGGTCTCGGCTACCTCCTCAAGGACAGGGTCGCCAAGGTCGAGGACTTCGCTCGTGCCCTCGAGACCGTCGCCGGCGGCGGCACGGTGATCGACCCCGACGTCGTGAAGCACCTCATGGGCAACGCCTCGGCCGACAACCGCTCGTCGTCCTTGGACCTGTTGACGCCTCGGGAGACCGAGATCCTCAACCTCATGGCCCAGGGCAAAGCCAATGCGGAAATCGAGCGGGAACTGTATGTGTCTTCCGCTACTGTGGCCAAACACATCGGAAATATTTTCGACAAGCTCGGTCTCGATCCCGACGCGGGAAACCGCCGCGTACGCGCCGTACTCGCGTTCCTAGACAAGTAAAATTCCGCGGGTTGTCAGGGAGCATTCGGCGTGCGCACCGGAGATGTTCCCCCTGCCCAGCGGAGACCCACAAGAAATTTCCTCAACCATGGTTTTCAAAGTTTTGATTTGCAAAAATGCTAGTACTCTTTGTACGCATGGCAATTACTCGCGCGCGGAAAAATCGCGCTCCGCGAGTGGTCGCCGTTGCAGAGAAACCACCAAGGGAGAGAACCGTTGACAGAACCACAAGATAGCCCGGTCGGGACTGAGGAGAAGATCCGAGCCGACTCGTGGCGAGAGTATTTCGAGACGTCGCAAATGCTGATGAATAAGCTCGAGCAGCTGCTCCGCAAGGACACCGCTCTTCGCTTGGCCGATTACGACGTGTGCCAGCTCTTGTTCAATGCCAAGGACCGGCGTCTGCGGCTGGGTGACATCGCCCACGAAATGGTCTTTTCCCCGTCCCGCCTGAGCTACCAGGTGGGCGTCCTCTGCGACAAGGGGATCCTCCGCCGCATCGAGGATACGACCGACGGCCGCGCGGCTTTCGCGGAGCTGACCAGCCACGGCATGGAGATTTTCCTGGAGGCCCGGGCGATCCACAAGAAGCACGTCCAGGACATGTTCAATGACCTCGTCACCCTCGAAGAGGCCGAGGTCGTCCACGGCGTCTTCAGCCGGGTTCGCGAGCGCCTGCGCCGCGGCTAGCTAAAACTTCAGAACCACAACGACGGGCCCGCACGCCTCGCCCCAGCGAGGACTGCGGGCCCGTCGTCGCGTGCGGGGCGCGGCACGGCCCGCGCGTGCAGCTAGGACCGGGCGGTGCTCGACGTCCGCGTTGCGGCGGGCTGGCCCTGGGCGGGGGCGGAGCGTTCCAGCTGCTCGGCCTTGCGCAGTTCTTCGCGATTATGGCTGACCATGGAGGCCACGACGTTCAGGGCGATGCCCGCCAGGAGCAGAATCCATCCCAGGACGCCCAGGTGGGCCGTCATCAGGATGGCGCCCACGAGGAGCGCGAAGAGTGAGGTCAGATACGCGGGGGTGAGGAAGACGCGATAGTTCATGCCTCTATTTCATCACGAGGTCGGCGGCGCCGAATCACCAGGCTCTTTCCTGACCGGCTTGGCTGCCGTCGGCGCGGGCCCGTCCGTTCGCATGACCGGCAGGATCCCCGCCATGTCGGGATTTTCGACAGCCGCCAGCTGGTCCAGGCGGCGCAGGACCTGGTCGACGGTCGTGGGGTCGACGCCGCGGTCCGAGCGGGCTCGAATCACCTCGTCCTGGGCCGCGTTCAGCGCGACCTCACGCATCTTGGTGAACATCTTGCGGCGCTTGATGCGCTCCCGCATCTGCTGTTCGTAGACCTCGGTGCTCTCGACCTCTTGGGGGCTCCGGGGAACCATGCGGCGGTAGAGCTCCGAGACCGTGGCGACCAGTTCCGGGGGCGCGTCCTTGGCGGAATCCCTCACGGCCTCCATCGCGGCGCGCTGAGCCCTTTGCAAGAGTTCGCGCTCTTGCCGATCCTGCTGGTCCTCTTGGTCGAGCCCCAGCATCTTGACGAGTATGGGCAGGGTCAACCCGGGGAAGACCATCGTGAAGAGAAGCACCATGAACGCGATGACCAGGACCTCGGAGCGGAAGCCGAAGCCGACCGTGGGCAAGGAGAGGGCCAGGGCCAGGGTGACCAGCCCGCGCATCCCGGACCACGTCATCACGAGGGCCTCGCCGAAGGTTCGCGGCGTCATGTAGCGCCGGCCCTTTTTGGTCATCAGTAGCGCGATGCCGCACATCCACGCCAGGCGCAGCAGAATCACCACGGCCGAGATGATGACCCCGTGCAGGATCATTTCCCCCAGGCGATCCCCCGCGTCGGCGATGACCTCCCGGACCTGGAGGCCGATCAGGCCAAATGCGACGCCGGTGATCAGCATTTCGAGGACGCCCCAGAACGCCGTGCCGCTGAGCCGGTCTTCGGGTTCCAGGTCGCCCATCGTGCTGGACATCTGCACCGCGCCCACCACCACCGCGATGACACCCGAGGCGTGGATTTCCTCCGAGGCGATGTAGATCGCGAACGGCATGACCAGGGTCAGCCCGGACCGGGCCACGCTCGACGTCAGATGCCGCCGGGCGATGCCGCCGAGCCACCCAAAGAGGAGCCCCGCGGCGACCGCCGCCACCGCCGTGTAGAGAAATTGCAGGCCGAGCATCGGCGCGGAAAGGTGGCCGTGATCGGTGATCGCCGCGAGCGCGGCCTGGAAGGCCACGAGGGACACGGCGTCGTTGAACAGCCCCTCGGTCTGGAGCGTCGCGACGATGCGCCGCGGGATCCCGACGGGTTCGGCGACGGCCTCGACCGCGACGGGGTCGGGCGGGGCCACGGCGGCCCCGATCGCGACGGCGGCCGCGATGGTCATGCCGGGGACGAAGACGAGGGCCGTCCACGAGACGGCCAGGATGGTGATCGCGACCAGGACCACCGAGTAGATGACGATCGCCCGCCAGTTCGTCCGGAACATTTGCCAACTGGCCCGCTGCCCCAGCGCCCACAACAGTGGGGGCAGGAATATCGGCAGGATCAGCTCGGGCTCGATGCTGACGTTGGGCACCGCCGGGATGAAGATGATCGCCGCAACGGCGAGGGTCAGCAGCACCGGCCAGGGCAGGTTGAAACGGTCGCCAACGCCGACCAAAACCAGCGTTGCCAACAAAATCACGATGATCACGATCATGAAGTCCACAATCCGACCTTACGTGGCGCGCGCTCCTCGGGGAGATCCGAACTCCAGAATGTGGGAAGTCCGCAAGGGAGTGTGACATGGGCAATCGCCGCCCCCGCGGCGGTCGTGAACCGTCACGCGAGCGCGGCTGGCCATCTCACGCGTTGGGCGCCGCGGCCGTTCCTACCCCGCGGCGCCGCAGGGATACCCGCTCGGCCCGCTCCTCGTGTTCGGCCACGAGGTCGCGACCCTCGGCGCCCAGGACCTCGAACCCCGCGTCGCGGATCATTCGCAAGTCGTCCAGGGCCGACTGGCCTTCGCTGGTCAGGTAGTCGCCCAGAAAGAGGGAATTGACCACGTGCAGGGCGAGCGGTTGCAGGGTCCGCAGGTGCATCTCGCGACCTCCGGCCATGCGGACCTCCCGCTGCGGGGCCGCCATGCGAACCATCGAGAGGATGCGGAGGCATTTCAGCGGGTCGAGCTCCCACGTCCCTTCCAGGGGCGTGCCCTCGAAAGGCATCAGGAAGTTGACGGGTATCGATTCGGACCCCAGGTCCACGAGCGTGTAGACGGCGTCGACCAGTTGCTCGGGGGTCTCACCCATGCCGACGATCAGCCCCGAGCACGCCTGGAGCCCGGCGTCTCGCACGTGCTCGACCGTGGCCACGCGCTCCCCGAAGCCGTGCGTGGTGCAGATGTCCCCGTAGTGGTCCTCGGAGGTGTTGAGGTTGTGGTTATAGGCGTCGGCGCCCGCGTCCCTCAACCGTTCGGCCTGGCCCTCGCGCAGGATTCCCAGGCACGCGCACACCTCGACGTCGGGATTGGTGGCCTTGAGACCGTCGATCATCCCAGCCACACGGTCGACGTCGCGGTCCGTGGGGCCTTTTCCGCTGGCCACCATGCACACCCGCGCGGCGCCGCCCGCGATGCCGAGTTCGGCCTGACGGACCGCCTCGTCGGGTTTGATCCAGGTGTACTTGAGGATTTCCGCGGCCGAACCCAGGCGCTGGGAACAATAGGTGCAGTCCTCGGGGCAGAGCCCCGATTTCAGGTTCACCAGGTAATTGAGTTTGACGGTGTTGCCGAAATGCTCGCGCCGCAGCTCGGCGGCCGCGGCGACGATGCCCAGCGTGGCCGCGTCGGGGGCGTCGAGAATCGCGAGCGCTTCCTCGCGGGTCAGGGGTTGGCCCGCGGAGATTCGGCGCGCCAGGTCAAGGGGTTGAATATCCATGCCAGCATTGAACACGGTTTTTGAACAGTGTTCAATGATGAATCGCGGGACACCCCTGACGAGGATCGGCTCTCAGCGCACACGGGTTCCGCCGGAGGCCGTCGCGGACGTAGCGTAAAAGCGAAAAGTACTTCTCAGAAAGGATTTCACCATGGCAGATTTGAACGGAAAGACCATCGCCTTCCTGCTGACCAACGGCGTCGAGGAGGTCGAACTGACCCGCCCGCGCAAGGCCCTCGACGAGGCCGGCGCCAAGACCGTCATTGTCTCCCCGGCCGAGGGCTCCCTGACGGCCATGAACGGCGACTGGGACCACGGCGACACCTTCCCCGTGGATGTTCCGCTCTCCGAGGCTGATCCGAGCGATTTCGACGCGCTGGTATTGCCCGGCGGAACCATCAATGCCGACACCCTGCGGATCGCGGACGGCGCCACGGAGTTCGTGCGCGCCTTCTTCGATCGGGAGAAGACGGTCGCCGCGATCTGCCACGCGCCGTGGATCCTCGCGCAGGCCGATCTCGCGCGCGGGCGCCACCTGACCTCGTTCTCCTCGATCAGCACGGACCTGATCAACGCGGGGGCCGAGTGGGAGGATTCCCCGGTGGTCGTGGACGGCAACCTCATCACGAGCCGCAACCCCAACGACATCGACGCCTTCAACGCCGCGATCTCCGAGGCCCTCTCCTAATCCAGGCGTCGGGACCGATCGGTAGACTCTTTCCGTGGCCCTGACGCAAGAACGCATCCTGACGACCGCCCTCTCGCTGCTCAGCGAGTACGGGCTGGGCGACTTGTCGATGCGTCGGGTCGCCTCGGAACTTGGCGTCGCCCCGGGCGCGCTGTACTACCACGTCAAGAACAAGCAAGAACTGCTGACCCTTCTGGCCGGCAGAATGCTCGACGTCCCGCGGGGGTCCGTCGCCCCGGAGCCGGCATCCGGCTCCGGGGCCACGCCCGCGGCGCACGGCCCGTCCGGCGTCGAGGCCGAGACCATCGAGGCAGTGTCCGCGCTGGCCAGGGGCGTGCGAGAGGCGATCGTTCCCTACCCCGACGGCGCTGACGTCATCGGAATCGCGATGGCCACTCGCCCGGAGTCCATCGCGGCCTTCGTTCGCATTCGGGAGATCCTGGGTGCGGCGGGCCTGGCCGAGCGACGCGCCGACTGGGGAGCGCGGACGGTGTTGTACGCGGTGCTGGGGTTCGTCTCGGCCGAGCACAATCACGCACGGTTGATCTCGCCGGCCGGGGCCTCCGGCGTGGGTGCCGAGGGAGGCTCCTCGGTCGCGGGATTTGAGGCCGAAGCGTGCGATTTCGGCGTCCGTTCGGCCGTGGCCGGCCTGCTGCACACCACGAGACCGGCACCACCAGGGGCGCTACGCGGATCGCACTACAATGGGTGAGGCGTTCGGAGCCATACCCCCGGTTCCGAGCCGGCGGCCCCGCAGTTGGGCACCACGCCATCCGTCCCCGATCACCCAGTGAAGAATTCAGGTATAACTCCATGACCGAGGCTTCGATCTCGGCCCGGTGGGCCACGCTGCCGGACCACGCGGCGCAGGTGAGGTCTCTGCGTGAGGCCTTCCTTGAACGCTACGGTTCGGAACCCGACGGCGTCTGGTCGGCACCCGGGCGCCTGAACCTGCTGGGTGAATACGTCGACTTCAACGGAGGGGCGTGTTTCCCCACGCCCCTGCCCTACCGGACCCTAATCGCTGGCCGTCTTCGCCGCGATGGCATCCTTCACGCCGAATCTCGCCAAATGTCCGAACCCGTTCAGCACCGGGTGTCCGAGATCGCGCCGGGCACGGTCTGCGGGTGGTTCTCGTACGTCGGCGGCGTCGCGTGGTCCATGAATCAGGAGGGCAACGGTGACATCGCCCTGCCCCCGGATTTCGGCGCCGATCTTCTCATCGATTCGACCGTCCCGGTCGGTGGCGGCCTGTCTTCTTCGGCCGCCCTCGAAAGCGCCACGGCCCTGGCCCTCTTGGAACTTTCCTGCCCGTTGCGCACGGAAGCCGCGATGCAGCCTCTTCCCGTGGGTGGCTGCGGACCGGACAACGACGCCCTGCGCGCCCGCCTTGCTCGCGTGTGCATGAGGGCCGAGAACGAGGTCGCCGGCGCGGTGACCGGTGGCCTCGACCAAACCACCTCCCTGCGTTCCCTTCCCGGCCAGGCGATGGTCATCGACTTCCGCGATTTTTCGATCGAGCCGGTGGACGTGAATGTCACGGAGGCGGACCTCGCCTTTCTGGTGATCGACACCCGCGCCCCGCACGATCTGGCCGACGGGCAGTACTCGAGCCGTCGTGACGTGTGCGAGAGCTTGCAACGCGCGACCGGCGTCGAACATCTCCGCGACCTGCTGCCCGAGGAGATCGGGTTCCCCGACCTCGACGCCGCACAGGCCCGCGACGCCCGCCAACGGGTCATCGGGCAGACCCTGGATCGGCTGGCCGCGGACCTCGAGGTGATCCAGCACGTCGGCGAGCGGAAGCTGAGGTCGTGGATCAAACACGTTTTCACCGACATGATGCTCGTCGAACGCGCGCGAACGCTGTTCACGGATCGCCTGCCCGTCGACGAGGAGACCTGGACCGAGCTCGGAACGCTGTTCACCACGTCGCACGCTTCGATGCGTGACGACCTCGGTGCATCACGCGAAGAGCTCGACGTCGCGGTCAAGACCTGCCTCGACCACGGGGCCCTCGGTGCGCGCCTGGTGGGTGGCGGCTTCGGTGGAGCGGTTCTGGCGTTGGTTTCTCGGGAGCGGATCACCGAAACCGCCCAGGCGGTGGCGGATGCTTTTGCGCACCGAGACTTCGAGGTACCCGTTTTTCTGCCCCTGGCCCCAGGGCGTCCCGCCAATCGAGACGTGTGAAGTACCGAATAATGGCGCTCAACAACTGAGCGTTCCAATAGAAAGTAGAAGGCGGAGCGCATGTCATGCGCCCCGCCTTCTTGCCTGACTCACGTGGTTCTTCTCCCATAGACCGCAACGCTGCAGGCACGCGTCACGGGTTGTGCGAAGCTTCGCACGTGGTCGATATCGACGATTAAGTATAAAACACTCACGAGTACGGACCACCAACGCGAGGGCCGAATCTTAATCAAAGGTTGTCCTCCGGGCGTCACAGTTCTACTTTTTTCCGAAAATGCTGGCGTTATTGTGTCGGATCGTGACCCTGTTCCGGACCCCTGGGGAATAAGCCGACGCCATGCCGCCGTTGGGCTGGTGGAAACCTCAACTCCAACGAACCCCCTCGGAAAGGTTGCCCCTCGTGGCGTACTCCCACCTCTTTCAGCCATTGACCCTTCGCGGATTGACCCTCAAGAACCGGGCACTGGTCGCCCCGATGTGCCAGTACAGCGCGGCGGACGACGGCATCCCCACCGACTGGCACCTCATGCACCTGGGGGCCTTCGCGACCGGCGGCTTCTCCCTCGTGACAGCGGAGGCCACCGGCGTCGTTCCCGAGGGCCGCATTTCGCCAGGAGACCTGGGCCTGTGGAACGACGAGCAGATCGGGGCGTTCTCCCGCATCGCGGACTTTGTGCATGAAAACGGCCAGGGCGCCGCATTTGGCATCCAACTGGCGCACGCCGGGCGTAAGGCCTCGACATACCACGCGCTACCCGGATACCCCAGCGGCTCCCTGAGCCCCGAGGACGGCGCCTGGACCACCGTGGCCCCCACAGAAGAGCCCTTCGGAGACTTCGACGCGCCCCACGCGATGACCGAGACGGAAATCCTCGACACCGCGGAAGCGTTCGCCAGTGCGACCCGCCGCGCCGTGGAGGCCGGGGTCGACACCGTCCAGATTCACGCAGCCCACGGTTACCTTCTGCACGAGTTCCTCCAGAAGGCGGTCAATACCCGTGACGACCAGTGGGGCGGCGATGACCTCGAGAACCGCATGCGGTTCCCGCTCGAGGTGGTCCGCCGCGTCCGCGAGGTGCTGCCCGAGCATATGCCGCTCATGCTTCGCGTCTCCGCCGTGGACTGGCGCGAGGAATGGGGCACCGAGGCGGGGCGTCGCGCCAACGACGAGGACCTCGCGGACATCACCGAATTCGTCCGGCGCGCCGGCGAGCTCGGCGTGGATATGGTCGATGTTTCCTCCGGGGGCAACCTCGTGCAGCCGAACGTCAAGCCGGTCCCCGGCTACCAGACGGAGTTCGCCGCCCATATCCGCAGGGAAACGGGAGTGGTGACCAGCGCCGTCGGGATCATCACCGATCCCATTCAGGCCGAGCACACCGTGGCCACGGGCCAGGCCGACGCCGTGAGCATCGGTCGTGAAGCCCTCCGGGATCCCCGCTGGGCGCTCCGCGCGGCCGACGAGTTGCGCCAGGACATCGAATGGCCGGGACAGTTCTACCGCGCCCATCGGTAGACCGATTCGGCCGAACTGATTCGCTACCGGAAATCGCCTCGACATTCCCTGGACAAGTGGTCACGGTTCGGTTACAACGTTTTGCCAGGGGTGAACAACGGGCACTTCCTGGGGTTTACGGTTCACAGGCGGCCAATCGGTGGCCTAGTGTATTGGACAAGAGGCGATCCAGAGCACAAAAATTCAAAGGATTGCCGTGACGAAAGGAGCCGATTATGGGTTTCGATCTGAATAACGACAAGGTTGACGACGCTCTGAACAAGGGCAAGGATGCCGTCAACGACAAGACCGGCAAGGACACTGTCAAGGACGAGCACCTCGACAAGGCCAAGGACGCCTTGAACGATAAGTTCGGAAACTAAGACTCAGTTCCTTCCGCTCAATCTTGCTCACCCCCTCGGGTAATTCCTTGGGGAACCTTAACGAAAGGAGTCCCATATGGGTATCGAGGACAAGGCTAACAACGCATTTCAGGATGCTTCCGGCAACGCCAAGGAGAAAGTTGGCGAGGCCGTTGGCAACGATGATCTGAAGAATGAAGGCAAGGGCGACCAGATCTCCGCAGCCGTCAAGGACGGTGCCGAGAAGGTCAAGGACGCCGCTCGCAACATCGGCGATAAGTTCAAGGGTTAATTCGGCGACCTGACTTGCCTGCTCGTGGCGGTCCCCCTCCGGGGTGGGCCGCCACGAGTGTTTTAACGGCTCTAGCGGCGGCTTGGAATGCGGATCACGGGTCTGTCGCGAGAAGACGTCTCGACCAGCGTGCGGCGGTTGGTTTCACGTGGAACAAAGATTCTGGCTTGTGGGGGGCGCTTCAAATCGGGTGTCCCAGCGGCGTTGGGCTCACGACACCGAGGACGTTCCACCCCAACCATCACCGGAATTCGCAATCCCCGAGAAAGGCCCAGCCAAGCGTGACCAGCAGAACCCGATGACGGATCCTCTCCCGTCCCGATTCCAACCACTCAGACGACGGTCATGCCTTACCCAGGCCTATAGAACGCACCATGCACTATCCCGCGGACGAAACAACACTATGTAGCTCCGTGGAAACCACCAACGGAGAGGTCGATAGATGACTATCAATGCGGTGATGTGGTGGTTGAAGGACACAACCCCGGAGACATGACCTCGATGGGCGAGCAGGACGAAGAGGAGCCCTACGTCCCTTCAACCGGACCTTCGAAGTCTTTTCCGATCCAACTGTGGAATATCCATTCACATTGAATTGCGTCAATCGTGAATTTATATTTCTTCCCAGGCACGAGAGATTCCGCTTCAGTTTTAACATCACCCCAACTCCAGTTTGGGTTACCCATAGAAATATCCGGACACTATTTACCCACTGCCCTTACTACATTGACTTCCCTACCAGCTATACCATTGGTTCCCCTAGAGGGTGTGGAGCTCACTACGGTACAAATTTCGGTTCTGCTAGTCAGCTTATTTATTCCCATACAGGAGATAACGGCTAGCAAGACAACACCAATCGGAATCCAGTAAGTCCTGGCCATCTGATACCAAGGTAGCTCGGGCTTCTTTCCGGCCCGATTTCTCGTAGACGTTACACCTAGAGCCACTCCGAACCCCACTGCTAAACGTGGCTTCCGAACCCCCGGTAACCTATTTGGGTATACATTTATGAATACGTTTTCTGCGTGCGCTGCAATCAGGATTTCCAGTTACAGTGAAATTGTTCAATCCATTGAACAAACTCATTGGTTCCACCCTCATCAAATGTTACACCCAAAACTCCGTTATTTTCAGGAGAATATACTACCAACTTGCCGTTCGAAATTGATCCGAAAATCTTGTCAACATCAGTTCCACCATGAAATGACCTGTTGAATATCAAGGCGAAGACTTGATTACTCATACGTCCATTGTCGTCTACGATTTTACCGCTGTGAATAAATTCTTCGTCGAATTCTTTCACCTCAAAATTGCAATTGAGCACATCCGAGTCCATGAACACTGTTGAACGAAACCCCGCCGGCATTCGCTCTCTGGAACCTAATGAGAATTTGACATGAACCGCTCTTTTTTCCTGACCTGGAGAATTTGTCACCGATATACCATCCAGCTCAATAATTTCGGCAGGAACAGGTTTCCTGCTCTTATCCACTACTGATCCGCCGACCGAGTTTTTGCTTCTATTTGTCCGTCGGGATTTTTCTGGTCCTCCAGTAACCAGACTATATACGTGCATCGACGCACAAATACCCATCATGTACGCGAAATTTGTGGTTTGCCCTCTGGCATTAAACCCGAAGATGGAATAGACAAACACTGAAAAGATTATTATAAAAATTATAAACGGCTCCACTTTGGTTTTTCGTAAGCCAAAAAGGAGAATTTGCGATAAAATTACTGCCTCGATCCAAGCGGCCAATTTTCCATACACCATCTCCGTTGACCAGTCGCTCCACGGTGCTAATGCGAGTACAACTGTCGCGACCGGCAGGAATATATACTTTGTTCTACCCAATGTTGTTCTACCTTCTAGTTGAATAGCAGGCTACTACTCGAGCTTACCGTGCCGCCGACTAACGTACCGTAGATTGCAGAACCGTACATTGTTTTCGTATTTTGTTGCTGCAAGTTGGTCAGGCCGTTCATACTTCTAGGAGCGAAACTCTTCATCTGCCGTAGAGTCGTTACCCCTGTTTGATTTGTATAATTTCCAATCCCTGTATACTTGCCAGTTATATGCGTTACACCGGTGGTGGCCCCTGAACCACCGGCAGCTATCCCGGCACTTTTTGCATCGATGTTACGCCCTGCTACAACGTCCGAAACCACTGAACCGCCCGCACCAATACCCATGTTTCCTAGAGTCTTGATTGACGTTGCGACATTTCCTGACGCGTTGAAATTCAACTTGTTCGTTACGTTGCTAGGCATATTTTTGAATACCGAACTACCTTCCACTGATGAGCCTATTTTCTTCGCAAGAGAACCGCTCGCAGGTCCCAAATTCGCACCCGCGGCGGAAGCCACCGTACCGCCCACTACAGTTCCCGCGAAGTCACGGCCATTCTCAATCTTCCAACCATGAGTTGCCAAATACTGGAAAGACGAGCCCGCCCCACCAGCAACGCCGTTGACGCCTGCATTGATCCCCATAGCCTTCGCTAGCTGAGTTCCACCGGAAGTCATTCCCGCGGTCGCACCCTTTGCAACCGCCATGCCAGCACCACCCACGGCACCGGTCGCGGTGCCGATCAACGCGTCCTTACCGGCCTTTTTCCAGTCAACGGAACCGTTAGTCGCCTTTTGCGAAGCTACCGAGACACCACCAGACATCAAACCTCCGGCACCGGCCATCAGCGCAACACCCGCGACTCCACCAACACCGGTGCACATAAGGGCGACGCCGCCAACAATCGCCGCACCAGCCGCGACATACTCCCAGTTATCCTTCCACCAATGCCCCACAGCACCGGCGGCCTTCTCCAACGGGCTCTTATGCGCCTCCCGATACGACTCCAAATCCGCAGGCGACACCGGAGACAACCCGAACGGGTCCAACGCCCCCACCGGATCATTACCCGCAAACGAATACGGATTCCCCGACCAACCAGAACCCACCACAGGATCCAACGGATCAACCGACAAAAACCCACGAGAACCCCGGTCATACACCCGAGCCCCCATCCACTCCAGACCATCCAGACTCAACGCGCCACCAACAGTCAGACCCACACCACCAACAGCGGAACCCTGACCAAAGAAACCAGCAACATCGGCACCCAACCCCGGAACAGACCACGGATCAGAAACCAAAGTCTCCCGAGCAGACCGCCACCCAGCAGCAACCCACGAACCACCCACGGCCACACCAGCAACCGAAGCAACCACCGGGATCTCACCAACACCGGCCAACGCCGGCACCACCGACGCCGAATCCCAACACAACGGTGTGCCATTGACCCGGCGCGGCTCACCAGTGGCATCAACCCACACATCAATCGCAGAAACCGCCCCACCAACGGCATCGTCAGTGGTCACAGACTCCAAGAAGCCCGTCGGACCCCACGCGAAATGACGCACGGAACCATCGGTCCGCGTCTCACGCACACGCCGGCCCAAACCGTCATACACAAACGACGCTTCCGAACCGTCCGTGCCCACTACGGACATCAGCTGCGACGCCTCGTCGTAGGAATACGTGAACTCCACACCGTCAACGGACTCGCGCACCAAACGCCCGGCAAGATCATAGACCCACGTGCGATCCTCGATATCTGAATCGGTCGACCCGGTGGTGCGCGAGGCCACCAATTGTGAGGCCTCGTCGTAGGAATACACCGTCAACCCACCATCGGACTGATCCACCGAGGCGACTCGACCCGCGGCATCGTAAGAAACCTGCGTGCTCGATGAAACCCCATCCTGAGAAACCTTCCGATGGGTCACCATCTGGCCTTCGCGGTACTCCCACGACTGACGCCCAGCCCCCGAGACGGCACCGACCAACCGGCCCTCGACGTCGTGTTCCAGAGTCACCTCGCCGGCGGCCGGCGTGCGGACGGATACCAGCTGACCGGCGGAATCATAGGAATACTCCGTCCGACCGGACGGGGTGTCCATGAAGGTCCGGGCGCCGTCCGCGTCGTAACCCCAACTCATCGACATCCGCTCGGTGGCGGTCTCGAGGTCGCGACGAACCAACCGACCCAAACGATCGAAGCTCAACGTATGGACGGCCTCGGCATCCGGGCACGTGTAATCGGTGACGGAAACCTCACGGGCGGAAGAGCGACGGGTCGTCTCGGCGATCAGCCGGCCGTCCACCCGAACGGACCGTTCCAGCCCAGCCTCATCGAACTCCCACTCGGTCACCTGACCGGTTGGCTCCTTCTGCCATACCTGACGACCGGCGGCGTCATAGCCACCCGTGGTCACGCGCCCGGAAGGATCCACACTCCGAACGACCTGATCCAGCTCGTCGTATTCTCGTTCGGTTACCCCACCCAAAGGATCGGTGACCCGCACGAGACGCCCGCGCACGTCGTACTCGAAACGCGTCTTACCGCCCAAGCCATTGGTGGCCTGGATCAGCTGGCCCGCGGCGTCGTAGGCGAAGCGGCGCTGCCCATAACGACCATCGGCCACCGACACCAGGTTCCCGACCTTGTCATAGCCGTATCGCGCCGTTCCGCGACCGGGTGAGGTTGCCTCAACGACGCGGCCCATCACGTCATAGGTCACCGACTCGGTATCGCCGCTGGGAAGAATTCGCTGAATCACCCGGGAGCCGGCGTCGTAGACCAGGCGCGTGACAGCACCGCCCGGATCGACCTCGGTCTCGGGGCGGCCGCACACGTCATAAGTAAACCTGGACGTTTTGCCACCGGGCGTGGTGATCGCCGTGGTTCGGCCGGCCAGATCGTACTCGATCTGGGTCAATCCGCCATCGGCATCGACCAGCTCGACCGGACGCCCGCAGGCGTCGTAGGTGGTCAGCTCGCTGGAGCCGTCCGCGGAGGTCGTCTTGGTCGGACGACCGTACTGGTCGTAATCGGTGCGAACCGAGGAAAAAGCGTCCCGGACCTGCTCAAAGCGTGTGGTGCGGTCGTAGTCCACGGATTCAGAAACCCCCGTGGGGTCCGTGACCGAGATCAGAACGCCGTTCTTGTCGTAGTCCCGGGTCCACGATCCACCGGCCGGATCGATAATCTTCCGAACCTGTGAGAGACCGTCGTGCGTGAAATTCCACGCCGCATCGTCGGGAAGGATCAGCGACTCAACGTTGCCCATCTGGTCAAAGACGCGGGACACACGCCGCCCCAGCGGATCCACCGTCGCCACCAGATCACCCGAGGGCCCGTACTCCAACTCGGTACGCGCCCCGGCCGGATCCACCATCGCGGTCATCCGGCCACCGGCGCCGTGCTCGAAACGCCACCGCGAACCGTCCGGGTCGGTCCGGGATACCAAGAGCCCGCTCTTGTCGTACTCGTAGGTCGTCGAGGCACCCGAGGGGGTGATGGCCTCGGTCACCCGACCGGCGGAATCGCGCACCAACCGCGCGGTCTCTCCCGCGGCATTGGTCGAAGAGACCAGATCCCCCAAGTCGTCATAACCGAACCGAACCGACACGCCTTCGGGGTCCACGACCTGTAGGAGGAGGCCATCGGTCCAGGTCAGCTGAGTGCGTCCACCCATCGGATCGACGATCACCGAGGGGTTACGCTCAACCTCGTCCTGGTATTCGTACTCGACGACGGCGCCCGCATCGGTGACCACCGTGGTCGTCCGATCCTGCTCATCGTAGCCGTACGTGAAATCACCGCCTTCCGGCGTGACCTCTCGGACCAACCGGCCGCGGCTGTCGAAGCCGCGCGCGGTCACAGAACCATCGCGCTCGGTCACCGAAACGCGGTTGCCAAAGTTGTCATAAGCCATCGACTGACGGTTGTCATCGGTGTCGATGATGCCGACCACACGCCCGCGCGCGTCGGCGATCCAGGTATTCGACGACGTGCCGTCGTCGTCGGAGACCACCGTGACCCGGCCCGGGAGATACCCGTAGCGGATGCGACGGCCGTGTTCCGAGACCTGACCGGTCACGCGGCCCTTGTCGTCATACGTATTGGTCACCTCGACGACGCCGGTCTCGGCCACCACGGCCGCAATCAGGCCGTTATCACCGATGCGGTATTCCCGGGTGCCGGTCTCCGAGAGGACCTGGATCAAATGGGTGTTGTCGTCGTAGACGTACTCGACGAGCCGACCGTCCGAGGCGCGGGCCACGACCACGCGTCCGGACGAATACTCGAGGTCGATCCACCGTCCTCGCTCGTGGACTAGGCGGGTAATTTCGCCGTCGTCATTGCGCAGCGCGGCCACCGTATTCCCGGTGCCGGAACCGCTTCCCAACCAGCTGCCGCTGCGGGTAAAGGCGACCCAGGAGCCCACATTGTCGCGAATGACGAGGACCCTAGCGAACGGATCCGCATCATCCACGCCCGCCTCATCCACCAATCGGGACAGCGCCCGGAACTGGGCCTGATCGCGTGATTCCTCGGTCAGCCAGAACGATTCGGCTTCGGCGCGTCCCCACCCGGATCCCTCACGAGGGAAGACCACGTGTCGGCCGTCGTCAAAGACCCACGTGGCACCCTCGTTGTTGAGGAGCAGGCGGGCATCGAGGATCGAGGACCATCCCGGGCCAAAGGCGCCCGTGCGAGATGCGTCGTCCTCGACGAACACGCTGTTGTACATGCGGGTCAGGGCGAGCGCCGAGCTCGCACCGGCGAATCCCAGGTCGGTTTCCGGCTCGATGAAGTTACCGGTCGCCGTGTTGACAGGATCGTTTGCGTACCCGGACGTCGGCGGATGGCCCACGACCTGAGGAGGGCTCACCGTCAGGTCCTGCCGGGACGCGGAGACGCCCTTGGCCTCGAGGGAAGCCTGAAGGGCCGCATCCGAGACGGTCTTGACGTTGCCGTCGCCGCCGGCCTCCTCGAAGGCGTCGGCCACCGTATTGGCCCAGTCGACGTCGTCCTTATTCAGTTCAAGCCACTTATCGAAGTCACCCATCAAAGCGTCAGCGTTGAGGGTTCCCCACTTGCACTGGCTCTTGAAATCCGAGAGTTTGCCGCGCAATTCGCCGGGCTTGCTGGCCAAGGCCTCGTTATTCCCACTGGATCCGCGGGCAAAAGAACGCAGATTCCCCGGCACGGCCGAGCTGACGCCGCCTCCGCCACCGCCGGAACCGCCCGGAGCAGGTGTCTCACGATTCTTGGGGGGAGCCGCCGCTTGGGGCTGCTTCGGGGGAACATCGGCCGGACCGACCGGGGGCTCGTCGTGGCCCTGGAAATCGTCCCCGATCTTGTCATCCCAAGCTTTTTGAACGAAGTTCCGCGACTCACGCTTTTGGACCCACTCCCGGGCCTGCCGGCGACGTTCGTTCTCGCTTTTCGCGGAATCGCGGAGTTCACCGGCGGACGTCGCGACCTGGCGCAATTGCGTGCACAGCTCGTCCGCGTCCGAGGCCGCGGTCCTGGCGTTGTCCGCAAACAGGGTGGAGAAATGCCCCTTGAACTCTTTCTTGCCCGTCTCGACATCCCCGGACCGTGACGACTTCTGCCCGTCGATCACTTGGGCACAGTTATTGAACGCCGAGATGACGTCTTCGGCTACGCCAAAATCGAATTCGACATCGCTGTCAATTCCCTCGAGGACATCAGACACGGGACACTTCTCCTGAAGCTAGCATTTCAACTTTTATTTTAAGTAGATAGGGACAGCAAAAGTGGGGCTGGTGCGAGGCCGCTCATGCCAACCAGTCGCATCAGCCCCACCCTGCTGGAACGGGCGCGGTGCTTAAGCGCCGCCGCCGGCGGTGAAGATATCCGTCGAAATCTTGTGAAGCTGCGTGCGGAGCTCGTCGAGCTCCTGCTTTGCCTTCTCGAGAGCGGTCTTGGTCTCGGGCCAGGTCGAGGAACGGAACTGATCGGCCAACGGGCCATCCCAGACGTTCGGTTCGGACAGGCGCTGTCCCTGGGTGTCCAACTGCTGGATCTGGTCGGTCAGCCCACCGTCGATGATGGTCTGAATCTGGGTAATGGCCTGCTTGGCCTCTTCACTGCTGAGTACGCGTCCTGACATGGTCATCCCATCCTTATTCGACAAGTTTTGAAATTTTCTAACCGATGTAGTAACCGGCCAACCGTTGCGAGATTTAGGTTACATGAATCAATAGCGACGCAATGTTCAGTATTCAAGCAAAGGAATTTTGCTTGACACTGAAAATATCTCGCCCTGTCACGACCGCCCGCGAGGCTATTGGTTGAATCCGTCACCCCTTTGTCACAGTCTGTAAAAAACATCGGTGTCGGGAAGACAGGGCCGGAATCAGCCCCGTCGCGTATGCTTTATCCCGGCACATCGCGGGTATTCAGTCAGGGGTCCAATAAGTGGAGGGAATCCAGCAGGGAGCACCGCTCGGCGCATTCTACGAATTTGCGGAGAAGGTCGGTTCCGGTGCCATGGGCGAGGTCTGGACCGTAACGCATTCCCTGACGGGTGAGACCCGCGCGGCCAAGGTTCTCCACCCGGAACACGGGAGGGATCCCAAACTCGTCGAGCGGTTTATCCACGAACGCTCGCTCTTACTCTCACTTCACCACCGGGGCATCGCCCGGGTCCGAGACCTCGTCGTCGAGGCGGATCGACTTGCGATCGTCATGGACTACGAGCCCGGCGGCACCCTCAGCGACTATCTATCCCACCACTCGACGCTGAAACCGTCGGCCGCGCTCCAGGCGGCGACTCAGGTATTCGATGCTCTGGCCTATGCCCACGAGCACGGCATCGCGCATCGCGACGTCAAACCGGAAAACGTCCTCCTCTCCCAACGGACCGAGGGCGACCTCGGCGGCATCTTGCGCGTGACCGACTTCGGCATCGCCTCGTTGACCGAATCGGCCACCCGCCATTCCACGGGAATCATCGGCACCCCCTACTACCTCTCCCCGGAGAGCATCACGACGGGTGTCACGGGAGGTCCCGCCGACGTATATGCCACGGGCATCATGCTCTACGAATTGATGGCCGGGAGAACACCCTTCGCCGGCCCGGGCACCGACTTCGCGATCGCCTACCGTCACGTCAGCTCCCAGCCACCCCGCTTGGACCTTCCGCTACCGCTGTGGCAGGAGCTCATGGTCCTGCTGTCCAAGAATCCGGAAGAACGGCCTTCCGCAGCCGAGGCCGCCGGCACGACGCGTGCATTGGCCAAGAAGTACCAAGACCTCGGCGCCCTGGCTCCCCTCCCCGAGCCCATGTACTTCGACGAGGCCGAGAAGCCCTCGACCGCGCACCGTGGCATCGTCCCTGATGCGTCGGGGAATGGCTCGAGAACCGAGGACGCGGTTCCGAGCGAGGCCGTCGAGGCGGCCCCGCAAGAATCCCCCGAGTTGGGAGACGCGGGGCAGAAGACCATCGTCCGCCCCATAGCGCGTCCGGACATCGGCGAGCCGCAGGGCCAAGAGCCTTCAGGCCCGGAGGAAAAGAGCGGCCGTCCGGACTGGCTGACCAACAAGGTTCTCTGGATGAGCGGCGCGGGCCTGATCTTGGTTCTCGCCGTGGTGGCAGCCCTGATCTGGGGGCCGGGCATGAACAAGGACAAGCCGAAGGAGTCCTTCACCGCACAGGGTGAGCCCGCCTCGCCATTGCCGAGCGGGCTGTCCGTCCAGCGATCGGCGGAATACGATCCGAACTCGGGGACGGCTCGCCTGAAAATCACCTATTCGGCCCAGAAAGCTGACCTCTCCGGCGATTTCCTCGAGGTCATCCCCGACGCCGGCGGTGGCTCCTGCCCGTCGGTGGACTGGGAGGGCGCTTCCGCCCAGCGCAATCAGGTCTCGGTCACCGGCCTCGAGGCCAAGTGCGGATGGCAGCTCAAAGACCTCAAGGTCCCCGCCAATGATTCGACCGAGGTCACCGCGAGGATTCACATGGACTCTTCCTCGGAAAAGGACCTCAAGGACTGGGTCAAGGCCGTGGGAGACAAAACCGAAGACGCCACCACCAATGAAGGCACCCATTCCACGGCATACCCGGCACAGCGCCTCACCGACATTCAGGTCAAGGCCCCGGATCGGGCGGTCAATCAGTCGTCACTGAATATCTCCCTCTACCCGGTGTGGCCGAGCGGCCCGGACACCCTCAACCCTCTCTTCGTCAGCCCGTCCAAGGGTGAGCCGTCGAAGATGTTGTCCTCGATTTCCTCTGCGGATCAGGGCGTGCATTTCACCGACGGATGCGCCGGAAATACCGTCGTATCCAAGGACGGGAAGTCGGTCACCGCGCTGTCCGTCGCGCCTCAGTGCAGCGTGAATGCGTCGGTGGGTAATTTCACCGATTTGCAGAGCAACCAATTCAGCATCACGGCTCGCGGCAAATAGAAAACCCGCCGGTCCTGTGATGGACCGGCGGGTTTTCACCGCAAAGAATGGTTAGGACACGGGCTGATTCACGTCCGGACCGGGCGCCTGAGGATGCTGGCCGTACTGTTGCATCGGCCGCTGAGGGGCGTCGAACCGCGCTCCTTCGGGCTTACCGGGTAACAACTCCATGATGAGCAGGGCCAAACCTCCCACAGGGATCAAGATCAGCAAGTAAAACCATCCGCTGAGGTTGGCGTCGTGCAGACGACGCACTCCCAACGCGATGATCAAAATTCCGAACAACGGCAACAAAAACAGGAGGATGATCGCCGCCGGAATCATGAACGCCCCGTTCGACTTCTCATATCGTTGCGTGTGGAGTTCTCCGGGCCCCGTCGCATACTGCCATTCGCCATACGAGGGGAATACGTGTTCCCCCAGGAATTGCAGGACTACGACGACGATAATCGGCACCAGAATGAGCAACAACCACACCCACCAGAATTCCGACCGCGAGGCGCGTCCCGAAAACTTGAACATGTTTTTCGCCCAGTTCTTCACGGCGGTACCGAACCCGACGCGCGGCCGCGGTTGCGGTTGCGGTTGCGCCTGGGCGTAATCCATTGAGGTCATCTTTAATTCTCCTGGTGATTGATTAGTCGGTCGTCATATCGTCCGGGCTCATCGCCTGAACGAGGCTCATGTCTCCGCCGGCAAAGGCGTAGCCGCGGCCCTTCGTCAGTGCCACCGGGGCGCGGCGGGGAAGCGTTGCACCGAAAAATTCGCCGTCGAGGTCGACGTTCGGTTGCAGGATGATGCCGCTACGGGATTTCCTGACGCTGCGGGTCCAGTGGCTGTACATGGTTCTCAGGTCATTGGACCGGCCCGCGGCGATGATGCATAGCCCCGGATGATCGGTCTCCACGAGTGAGCTGATGGATTTGTCGGTGTCGTCGAAGCGTTCGGCGTCGTCGATCAGCAACAGAACCGGACCTCGTTCGATGCGCAGGGACGCGATCAGGGCCGGTACCTCATCCGGACCCACGGCGACCTTGTCCAAATCCGCGTCCACGAGCGGAGACCTCCGGGAGCACACGCCCCACACGGCGGGAATATGTTCCCCACCGCCGCCAAGCTTGCGCACGGATTCGGCGATGGCCAACAGGAGCGTGGACTTTCCCGAGCGTGCCGGCCCCACGATGAGTCCGTGCTCGCCGTCGTAGAACTCGAGTTCCGACGTCGCCAGATCGTGTTCGCGGACGCCGATCGGGATCTTCCACGGCATCCCGGAGAAGCTGGGCTCTCCCGCGACCGAGGAGACCGGCAGGACGTCGGGGAGTTGGCCGATCACGTCTTCCTTGGCCTTCGCGTCCGGCCACTGGCTGACCACGCGGTCGATCGCCTCGAAGATTCCGCACTGCGGTGTGGCCACGTGCATCTGAGAAAGCACGTTGACGTCCACGCAACGCCCCGACACGGAAGCGGGGATGTTGGTCCCCTTAACCCCGAGCGAGGCATAGTCGTAGTGGTCGGCGAGTTGATAGACCCAACGCTGAAGGGACACCTCTTCCATGGCCGAAGGCGTTCCCTTGGCGCGCGAGGTCGACACCACGAAATACAGCCCGAGGCTCGGGCCCTCCGCGTAGGCGCGGTAGAAAAAGCTCAGCAGGTCCGCGCCCACGAAGTCGGAGAATTCGTCCTTGAGCGTCGCGAACCCGTCCAGGAATACGACCGCTTTGGGGTAGCGTCCCGGATGGGCGCGGCGTCGCTGGATCTCCTCCATGAGATGCCGGAGGAATCGCGCCTGTTTCTCTTTGGCGCCGGAACCCGTCCCCACGTACGCCACCGTGTGGGGCATTCGTTCGAGGGGTTCGAGATCCCGGGACCCCATGTCGAGGATCAGGAATTCGAGCTCCTCGGGAGACGCCGATGAGGCGAGCGTCAGGGCAATCGACATCATGGTCGTGGTGGTACCGCTACCGGGAATGCCGATGAGCATCAGGTTGCCCTGGCTCATGTCCCATCCGGCCGGGATCTGACGCTGGCGATCCGGTTCGTCGGCCAAGGCCACCGAGACCATCGTCCCCTCGACGGAACCCACCTCCGGTACTGCTCCCTCGTGCTCGCCGGTCGCAAAGCCTTGCAACGGGACGCGGCGGCCCAGGGCCTCGGGCCACACCTTGAGGGGATCGGAGTATCCGAGGTCGTCGGAGGCCTCCGTGATCGCGTCGATCAGCACATCCAGGTCGTTCGATTCGTTCCCGCCCTGCTTGGCCGGCGCCTCGGGCAACGCCGGAACGCCAAATTCGCTGACGTCGCGGATGCCCACGGAGGTCTTCTCCGTCGCCTCGGTCCTGCCGGTCACCAGCGCGGTCTGAACAGGCGTGATGTCGTCCTGTCCCAGCTTCACGTAGGCGCGGCCGAGTTGCGAGCGCGAGATCGCCGCGGCCTCGGGGACACCGATGACGTTCGTGGAGTCTTCCTTGGATTGGACGCGCAGGGCGACCCGCATGTTGGTGTTGGCCAGGATGTCGTCGTTGACCACGCCGGCAGGTCGCTGCGTCGCGAGGATCATGTGCACGCCGAGGGTACGACCGACCGCCGCGACGCTCACGAGCGAGTCCAGCACGTCCGGGAAATCCTTGGCGAGCATCGCGAACTCGTCCACGACCAGGAGGAGACGCGGCATCGGTTCCTCCGGATTCGTCGCGAGGTAGGCCGGGAGGTTATCGATGCCTTCCCCGGCGGCCGCGAAGACCCGCTGGCGGCGTTCCATCTCGGCCTCGAGCGAGCGCAATGCTCGGTCGGCCAGCTGTTCGTCCAGGTTGCTGATCGTTCCGATGGTGTGCGGAAGCCGCTCACACGCGGTGAATGCGGCACCGCCCTTAAAGTCGATGAGGATGAAGTTCAGCCGCGTCGGATCGTGGCGCGCGGCCAGACCCGCGACCATCGACCTCAGGAATTCGCTCTTGCCCGAACCGGTGGTTCCGCCGACCAACCCATGGGGGCCGTCTTTGACCAGGTCGATCGAGTAGGTGCCATTGTCGCCCACGCCGATCTCGGTCGCGAAGCCGCGGGCATCGGCCCACGTCTGGCGTATATCCGCGGCGGTGGGGTGCGCTAGGTCCATCAGCTCCGGCAGGCGCACGAGCGATGGCAGCGAGGCCCCGGGAATCACGAGCTCCGGATCATCGTAGTGGGCGAGGTTCATCGCCGCCCGGCGCGCGGCCTCGAGGTCGATCCCGGAGAGCACCAGATCGTCGACGGTCTTGCGGTCGCCGGGCTCGGTCATGGTCGCCGAGGCATCGTTCTCGACGTGAACCACGTAATTACACGAGGCCGGGAGCTGCTCCTCGGAGGTCGCGATCACGACGCCGGGGACCCGATGCTTGCGCTCCTCCGGCCGCAAGGTCCGCGCCTGGGTCATCGACCGTCCGTACCCCAGCAAGGAGCGCGCCGGTGCGTCGCGCCCCTCGGTGAGAACCTCGGAGTCGATCACGACCATGACGGACGGTGTCAGAAAAGTGTCGATCCCCTGCCTCAGCTGCCGCAACATCGCGGAACTGGTGTCCTGGTCGTCGGAGATCCATCGCTGCCCGGTCGGCGAGCCCGCCTGCCGCGTATGAGGCAACCACGAGGTCCAGGACCAGTCGTCGGACCGGCCCTTGTCGAAGAACACACCCAGGGTCATATCGGCCGGTCCGCAGTGCACCGCGGCCTGAACCACGAGGTTACGGGCGAGCGCGAGCGCGCCGTCGCGCTGCCCCACGATCCCGATGACGCCGGCGTCCGTCAGATCCGCCATCACGGGAACCTGCGGCAACCGACTCTCGGAGAGGGCGTCCTTGACCTCGTCGGGAACGGTCGAAATTCCCGATTTGTCGATCTCGGGACTCCAGGGGATGTCTCCCGTACCGATGTAAAGGGCCATGAAGTCTTCGGCCGACTCGCGGCGTTGCCACATTTCGGTGCTCGGCAGGGCCGGTCGGCGAAGGACGAGCGACGGGTCGGGGATGATCTCCCGACGTCGTGCTGCTTCCTTGACCCCCGCGGTCAGGATCTTTTCCCTGAATTCCTGGAGGGCCTTCTTAAAGCGTTCGGCTTCTTCCTCGAGCCCCTTCTTGCGACGGTGCCGCTGTTCGACCCACATGCCGATAGCCATCACGGGGCTCAGGAGCGCAAACAACGCGAATCTCGCGTTTCCCATCACGAAGACCATGGCCACCGCCAGGATCAACGGCGCGATCACGGTCGCCCAGCTGAATTTGCTCGCGTTGGGTACGTCCTTGTGGACCGGCGGCTTGACCGGCTCCGGACCCTTCGGCGCCCCGGGGCGCGGGGGCCTGTTGAACGGCGCGGTCCGTGCCGGGGTGAGGTTCGGCAGGGTTCCGGCCGCGGGCGCGGTGGGCTCGTTCATGCTCGGTCGGAAGACGACGGTGCAGCCCCCGGCCTGGACGGAGGTCGCTTCGGTGATCTCCCGACCTTCCTCCGGGACTTTCGATCCGCCGACCAGGGTCCCGTTGGTGGACCCGGAGTCCAGAATTTTGAGCCCTTTGCCCGTGCGCTCGACCCGGAAGTGTTCCCAGGAGGCGCTGTCGGTGGGAAGGACGACGTCGGCCTGCGGGGACCGGCCGATGATCATCTGGCGGTGATTCGGCACCGCGACCACGGCGCCCGTGGTGATCCCGTCGCTGACGCCCGCCGTCCAGTCCTTGATCCTGGAGGGCTTGGTCGTCGGCGTGAGAGAGATTCGTGAGCCTTCCAGCAGGTTCAGCTCAGAGAGGCGCGAGGTGGGGGAGATGGGCTCGTGATCCAGGTACGCGGACTGTGCCTCGTCGATCGCGGGAGCGCCGGCCTCACGGAGGAGTTCCGAAACCGTGGTGGTCTCGCGCCAGTGATCGACCTCCACGCTTCGGTGGAAATCGGCCAATTCGATGAGCAGTCGCATGGTGGGTTTACCTTCTCTTCGGCCGAGGCCGCGGGGTCACGGGGTTCTACCGAGTCGTTGCGGAGAACCAGGTGAGGGTCTGGTCGGAAGATTCTTCGGGTCGAAGGCCCAGTTGCTGGGTCGAGGAATGCACGGGGAGCACCGGGTCGGTCGCGGCGTCCTTGTGGGAGAAGTCCAGGGAAGATCCGGCGAGACCATCCGATGGCCCGAGGGTGAGTTTGCGCAGGTTGTCGGCGACATCCTTGGGCGCGGCGCTGCCACCCCGAGAAATGCCGTTCACGAGGGCCACCACGGCGTCGTGGCTCCGCGAATCCGCCTGCTGGGCAACCTTGGAAAACTCTTGGTCTTCCGTGAGGTTCTTGGCCTGAGGATCCTGCGAGAGCACGCGGACACCATTGAGGAACGCCGACATCGCTCGCCCGTGGCCGTCGCTGGCCAACGAGGCGGAGTCGAAGGAATTCGTGCCGATGGTCATCAGATCACCCGAGGGACTACCGTCTTTCTCCTTCAGGGTCTTCTGAAATTCCGGGCTGGTGGCTTCGGGCGTCATCACGATCGGCGCGTTGACCTTGGCTTGCTGCAATGCGGCGACGAGGGCGGCCTCGGTCGAGGCATCGGCGCTGACGACCACCGAGTCGGCGGAGGTTTGCGTCTGGTCCTTTGGATTGGTCTTGTCGGCAACCTTCCGGGCGACCTGTTGGACGTCGTCTCCTGCCTTGTAGGAGATCGTGTCCGCGTACTGGACGCCCTGGGGCGCGTGGCCGTCTCCATCGATCAACACGGGTTTGTTGTGCGAGTCGAGGGCCTTCTGCACGCCCTGAGTGGTGTCAGATGCTGACGGAGCCAACGACCAGACGTTATCGCGCGATCCGTCGGTCGGGGAATACGGCTGGATGACCGGGATACCGCTGTCGCGGGCTTCGTCGAGCCCGGACGCCGTGTGGTCGCCACTCGTGGCCATCACGATGCCCGAGACCCCTTGCTCGGAGAGCTTGTGAACCGCGTCCTTGGCCCCGTCGGAGGTTCCGTTATCGTTCTCGGTGACGAGCTCGACCTCGGTGCCGCCCATCTGGAAGCGGTGTTGGGCGACGCGGGCTCCCTGCGCGGCGTCGGCCCATTCCGAGCCTTCCGCCGCGTTGCTACCGAGGGTCTCGATCACACCGATCTTGGCCTTCTGCGAGACCTTTTCGGCGGACAACGCCACCGGAACCGTCACGGCGACCGCTTGGTCCTGCTCCTGCTCTTGGTTGGTCTTGACCAGCACGAGCGTGGTGGCGATACCGACGATCAGCACCAGGGCGACCGCGGAAATCCAGATCAGCGCCTTCTTGCTCATTTCTCCACCTCACCGATGTGGAAGCTGTAGAGGGACTTGACCGCCACACCGTTGGGTTCATCTAGATGGAACCCCTTCATAGTGGACAGCTTGTCCAACGACGCCTTGAACTGGGCCTGCCGCAATTGAAGCCCGTCGATATCCTGGCTCCGCACGTTGGCGAAACCTTCGGCATTCTGTTCGGCGAGCGCCAACTGGTAATCCGCGGACCCGGCCCTGGCCGAGCTCGTGGCCATGGCGCCCAGGAGACCGGATCCGTTGACGCGCCGGTCACCGAGGTCGAGAAGGAGGTCATTCATGTCGTTGGCCAGCAACGTCGAGGATCCGGCGAGGTCGCGGGTCGCGGCCGAGGTGCGCTCGTTCAACCCCTGCAGGGAGCCCTGAGTCTGCTGGTCAACACTGGTCTGCAGGGCGTTTCCTTGCCCGGCAAGTTGCTTACGCTGTTCCTCCACGGTTCCGTTCGCCGTGCCGACTACTGAGGTGGCCGTGTTGGACAGTCCCGCCACGGAATTGCCGAAGGAGTTCACGACCGCTTGGCTGCTTTCCTGGCCCTGTTTCGAGATCACGCGCGTCTGCTCGTCCATCATGGAGGAGATCTGCTGGGCGGTCTTGTCGGAGGTGTCCTTGAAGGCCTTCTTCACGGATTCTTTGACCTCGGTTTGTGTCTCCTTGATCTCGTCGAGATCTCCTGAAAGTGCGCCGGTCTGTTCCTTCAATCCGCTGACGGCCCCCTTGAGTTTGCCGACCTGATCGCCGATGGCGCCGCCTTGAGACAGCGCTAAACTCAGGTCCTCTCGCTTGTCCCCGACGTCATCGGATTGAGCTTTCACTGCCTCGATCTTGTCCTGAAAATCAGCGATCTTTCCACCGATGAATTGGGCGCTATTTGGGTCCGTCTCGTTAATGATCTGATCCCACTGTGTGGCCTGATTCTCAAGCCGAGCGTCCATTGGCTTTTCCGGAACCGTCGGTTCGGTATCAACCATCGGCTTGACCTCGACGGCCTGCCCCTGTGCCTGCGCGGTCGGAGTCACAGGAGCGTCTGAGGACTCCTCCGATTTCGGAGATTCCGAGGTCGACCCGTTCGACGGTTGCTTGTCGCTCGGCTGAGACGATGCTTCGGAAGGGGTCGGAGTGGGATTTTCGGTCGGCGAGGCGGACGCCGTAGGCTCCGGCGGCGCAGCGGCAGCAGCCGACTTATCGCAGGTCCCGTTGTTGACGTATTTCAACAACTGGGCCACCTGCTCCTTGCTCAGCTTGCCATCTTGGGCAATCCCATCGTCCTGGAGTGCACAAATCTGTTCGGCCAGCGCCTTATTTTGCGCCTGCATCGTGCCGTTGGCCGCAGCACCGTCGCCGGCGGCGCCGATCTCTTGCCTGGCCTGAACCGCGGTCTGATGAATCTCGTCCAGGGATTTCTTGAGTTTGTCCACGTCGATGGAAAGGTCTTTTGTAGATTCCTTCAAACGACCGTTGGAGGCATCGAAATCCTGTAAAGCTTTGGCAACATCAGGGTTAATAGGCCCCGGGGGTAGTTTCTCGAGAGCTGCCTCCAACTCACCGATATTGGCGTTGACCTTGCCGAGGCTCTCGTTGGCCTTGCGCACCCCTTCAGGCTGCAGGGAATCGATGACCTTCGTGCTTTCGTCGACCGTCCCCAGCAGGGAGGCCGTGACCACCGAGGATGAGCTATACAGCGAGCACGTCAGGGACCCCACCTTGCAGTTTTCCGCGTTCGGCTTCTCCGGACCCACCAGGGTCTTCAGCGACGCGGAAAGTTCCTTCTGACATCCCTCATTCGCCTTGGCGTAGCCCTGCAAAAAGCCCGAGAGCTGAATCAGGGACGAATACACCGTCGACCCGCCCTGGGGTTGCGGGATCTGCGCGTTGCAGGTTTCTCCGCTGAAATCCATCGCGGGCGCGGAGCCCGAGGTGTCCCCGAGCATCGAGTCCAGGGCCTTGACGGTTTGGCTCAGTTGCTCCGTCATGGCCGACTTATTGTCCTTGGCGGCCTGGTCCAGATCACCGCTCAGGGTGTCCACCTGCTCCGAGAGACCCTTCATGGTGTCGGTCAGTCGTTGATTGCTCTTGGACAGGTCCTCGGAGGCCGTCTTGCCCAGGGTCTCGGAGTTTGCATCCAGGTTGTTCCGGACGTCGCTGATCTGGGTTCCGGCGTCGTTGAGCGTCTGCTGCGTCTCGGAGGCAAGTTTCATGGTGCGCTGCAACAGCGCCATTTCGGTGGAATCGTTATTGTTGAACGCCGACGTCAGGACGCCGTCGGTCGAGAGATTATTCGAGAACCCCGGCTGAACGCCCACATCGAAGTTCGGGGCGTGAAAGTCCTTGGCGTCCAGGTTCAGCTGCATGGTGGTGCTCGCCCCCGAGGAGGGCGGGGCCAGAATCGAGGCCCACTGCACCACGGTCTTGCCGTCCTTGGTCGAGCTCACGATGCCGTTGGTCCCGTCGGCCTTGTTGTCGGGATCGGTCGCGTCGCCGACCACCTGATTGGGCGAGACACCGTCGAGCTCGGTCGAACCGGAAACGCTCATCGGGATCCCCACCAGCGCCTGCTTGCTGTGCTTGGTGCCCCCGGCGTCGTAACTGACCTCTTGCGGGGCCACGCTCAGGTTCTCGACCGTGAGGTTGATGTGAACCTTCCCGGAGTACCCATCCAAGTCCTTGAGGTTCGACCCCGACTGATCGTCACCCGTTGTGTAGTTGGTCGTGATTCGCACGGGAAGATCATTGACGACGTCGCGGGTCTCGTACCGCGAATCTTTGCTTTCGGACTTCCCCGAGTCTGAGTTGGCGAAGATATTATTGCTCGCCACGGATGACACTGATGCATCGCTTCCCAATTGAACATTCACGGACTGCAGAACGTTCGTGGGGTCATCGACGGCGTTCTGTTCCTCGCCGCAAGAAGTCAACAGAAGCGCGGCGATCATCCCGCCACTGAGAGCGGCGAACAGCCGCCGGGGATAGCGATTCTTCCAGGATGAACGTGGGGGCGCTGACGATGATTTGGTCATGGTGGTTCCTCGACGATGCAGGGTGAGAGCCAAACTAGTCTAAGGCCCCGCATCAGAAAACCATGGGCAAAGCAATATATTTCAATAGTCCATATTTGAATGGAGCAGACCTCGAATTGCATTCCCTTGCGACTAAAAGGATCTGCCGAAAAATTGCTTTACGAATAAAGTAATCAACTCTTTATTGTGAAGCTCAGCCGTGTCCCACGCGCCACCCCGGAGAGGATCTCGCGCAGCACACCACCCCACACCACACCGCCACGAGCCTCCACCCCGAGGAGGCCCCGTCGCCGCGAGGGCCGTCGCCGCTCAGAATCACAAGAATCTCCGGCTGGTCCATGCCCCACTCATCCCCAGTAGTGCACAAAGTTATCCACAGGAGTGGAAAACCAGTCCCCTTCCCACGGGCCGCCGGCGCACTCAACCCCGTCATTCCGGGAAAAACCATCATCCACAGGGTTATTAACAGGTGTGGAGTTACAGCCCTGTAGTTATTAACAGCTGTGGGTAACTCCTGTGGATAACTGCGGTCAGCCGCAGGAATCGTGTAATCACAAAAAATGCGAAAGCCTACCTGCTGGGCCCGCTCCCCCGCCGTGGCCGGGATTGCCGATGTGTGGTCACGTCGAATAGCAGCGCGATGACCGCTCCCACCACGAGTCCGCCCACATGCGCCTGCCACGCAATGCCGGGCACGATGAAACCGAAGACGAGGTTGATACCCACCAGAACCAAGAGTCCACGGGTGTCTCCCCCGCGGAATCGCGTCCACGCGAAGAGGGCTCCAAAGAGGCCGAAGACGCCGCCCGAAGCGCCCACCACGAGGGTGTACGGGCTCGCCAACAGGTACACGGCCGCGGAGCCGCCGATGATCGACAGCAGGTACACGACCAAGAACCGCCACCTTCCCATCCGCGGTTCCAACGCCGCGCCAAAGATGTACAGCGTGTACATGTTCAGCCCGATGTGCAGGAGATTGCCCGGGGAATGGACAAAACCGCTGGTGAGCATCCGCCAAGGCTGCACCTCGGTCAAAACCGGCGCGTAGGCCAGATGGTTCAGGACCAACTGCCGAGGTAGAACCCACTGGGCCACGAAGACCAGCACGGTCACCGCGATGAGCGTCCACGTCATCGCGAGTCCCGAGGCACCGGGAAGGAAAGAACTACGTCCGCCACCACCGCCTTGCTGGTTCTGCTGAACCTCACGCACGCAATCGACGCACTGCACGCCGACCGGAACCTGCACCTGACACTCGGGGCACACGGGTCGATGGCAGCGAGCGCAGGTCACGTAGGAGACCCGGTCGGGGTGTCTCGGGCAAACGGGCCGTCCGTTGGGCTCCCCGCCGGCGGACGCGTCTCGCTGTCCGTACCGGGGCGGTTCCTGATCCATGGGTTGTCTCCTCGTTTGTGACGCAGTAAAGGTGAGTTTAAAAATGAGGCCCCACCGCGGAGCGGAAGGGCCTCATTCGGGTGGGATCGGTGAGTGATCCCGAAGGTGACGCGGACGCGTCTTAGAGCTGTTCGATATCGATGCTCTTCATGACGATGTCCTCGACGGGACGGTCCATCATGCCGGTGGCCACGCCCTCGATCTCGTCGACGACCTTCTTGGAGTCGTCGTCCGCAACCTCACCGAAGATGGTGTGCTTGCCCTGAAGCCAGGTGGTGGGAACCGTGGTGATGAAGAACTGGGAACCGTTGGTGCCCCGGCCGTTCTGGATGCCGGCGTTGGCCATGGCCAACATGTAGGGCTCGTTGAAGTTCAGGTCCGGGCTGATCTCGTCGTCGAACTGGTAACCCGGGCCGCCGATGCCCTGTCCGAGGGGGTCGCCGCCCTGAATCATGAAGTCTCGAATGATGCGGTGGAAGATCACGCCGTCGTACAACGGGGTGGTCTTCTTCTCGCCCGTCTTGGGGTCGGTCCACTCCTGGGATCCGTCGGCAAGACCGATGAAGTTCTTGACGGTCTTGGGCGCATGGTTGCCAAACAGGTTGACCACGATGTCGCCGTGGTTCGTGTGAATGGTCGCTTTTGCAGTGGGAATCGCAGTCATGTCCATTATTTTCCCATGAGGGCGCCCACCTCCCAAGAGCGTTCCGCCTTCAGTGAAAACACGGGGGCGACTCGCCCGAAGGGTGGGGACACCGTACTGCTCATTACATATCCTGGGAGAGGACTAAAACTGACTCGGTAAAAACTGCCCGTCTCTTCGACGGGTGGCGTTGGCAGAGATGCTGTCTGCGCACCGGTCCACGAGGAGGTAACTCATGGGATGCCAGAAGAAGGCTGAAAAGAAGGCCCAGAAGGCCGCAAAGCAGGCCCGCAAGTCGGCAAACGCTCGTTACTCCGAGGGTGTCGACAAGGTCAACGATCTGACGACCAAGCTGCAGAAGCGTGCCGATCAGGCCAACGACTGGGCGCAGAAGGAGGTCGCTCCCCGTATTCAGGAGCAGATCGACCGCGCCACCCCGGCCGTTGAGAACGCCGTGTCGAACGCCCGCGTGAAGGCCGGAGAGGCCGCAGGCGTCCTGGCCGATAAGCTCAACTCCGCCGAGGTCAACCCGCAGGTCGAAGCCTGGACCACCAAGGTCACCGGCAACAAGAAGACCTTCAAGAAGGCGCAGAAGGCCGCGGCCAAGCGCGCCGAGGAGTTCGCCAAGCAGCAGAAGAAGGCCAACAAGAAGTCCCACAAGGGTCTTCTCGTCTTCGGTCTGCTGGCCGCGGCAACCGTCGCGGGTGTCGCCGCATGGCGCGCTTCCCGTCCGGTCGAGGATCCCTGGAAGACTCCGGCGGATGCCAACCAGAAGCCGGGTTCGGCCAAGAACGACCAGCCGGGTGAGGCCGCCAAGCCCGTTCCGGCTGAACAGAAGGTCACCAAGCCCGCTTCGGCCCCGGCTCCGGCCAACCAAGAGGTCAAGTCGCTGAACGACCCCAAGAACACCAGCCACCCGGCCCCGGGCGCCCCGATGGATAAGCCGGCCACGCCGGTCGCGGGCACCCCGGACGCCAAGGGCAACCGTCCGGCTGATGGTCAGGACAAGGGCGAGGCCGAGAAGCCCGCTCGTCCGGGCAAGCACGAGGCCCCGAAGAACGATCAGGACGGCAAGAACTAAGGTTCTTTCCTACTGAACGACGACGCCGCCGCGCTGATCCAGCGCGGCGGCGTCGTTTTTTATGGTTCTGATACGTGATCATTCAATTCCGTGCCGGGATATCGACCGGTGAGGAAATTGACGGTGGGCTTCGACCGGGAGAATCGGTTCCCTGCGCCGAGCGTTCACGCCGGGGTTAGAGGTCCCAACCGCCGTGACGGAGGTGTTCCTCCACGCGGTTGACGTCCTCGGGAAGTGGCATCTCGTCGGTGATCTTGGTGATCTCCACGCCGATATCCACGGTTCCCGCGGGAATGACCCCTTCGGCCTTGAGCTGTCGGCAGATGTCGACGATTTCGTCGTCACCCAGCCGACGCCGCAATACGGCCACCAGGGGGATATAGTCCTGGCTTGGCATTCCCTCGGGGTATCCAGCTCTGAGCCACCTGATCACGGAGGCAGCGATGTTTCGCATGTCGCCTCCTTTCTTAGGGCTCTGGAGAGAACCCTACTTTTTGGCGAGACCCAAGAAGTTAAATCCCGTCAAATGAAAGAGGAAATCCTTGGCGATCCAGAGGATCCCCATGAGAATCGCCGCGATAATCACGGCGAAGACGATGGTGCCCAGAATCCGCATGGGGGCGGACGCCGGACGGACCTGCACCACGGAGCCATCTTCCTGAACCTGGGTCTGGCCGGAATTGATGCGCATTCCCAGGGCGAAGAGGGCGGGGAGCCCCGCGCCCAAGACGATGCCCGCAATGGTCACGGGAATCAGATTCGACAGAAGCTGCAGAAAATTCATGATGATCCTTTCGTGACTAGCGGTTGAGTGAATCGGCTGGGTGGGAGCTGCTCGTGGCGTCCTGACCAATCATTTCGCCAACCTTCTGGGGAACCATCGGTCCGCCGAGAGAACTCTCAGCTTCACCGGGCTTCGGCGTCGCGCCGTCGAGGCTCGCGGAGTCGCCCTCCCAATGGTCGTTGACGTTGTCCTGCGTGACCGGGGTCTTGCGGGAGCGTGCCCACATGAAGCCCGACAGTGCGATCAGCAGAGCAAAGACCACGAGGGCTCCGACGAGCTCGTTGCTCACCATCGCGACGAGATGAGCGATGAACCACGTGATCGCGCCGACGATGGCTGCCGCGGGAATCGTGATGACCCAGGCGGCGACCATGCGACCAGCGACGACCCAACGGACCTCCGCGCCCCTGCGTCCCAGCCCGGTGCCGAGGATCGAGCCGGTCGCGACGTGCGTGGTCGACAGGGCCATGCCGAAGTGCGAGGAGGTCAAGATGATCGCGGCAGAAGCGCCTTCGGCAGCCATGCCCTGCGGCGAATCGATCTCTACCAGGCCCTTGCCGAGGGTTCGGATGATGCGCCAACCGCCGAGGTACGTGCCGAGGGCGATCGCGCCGGCGCACGTGAGCTTGACCCAGAACGGGATGTCCGCGCTCGGATCGATCGAGGAGGAGGCGACCAGCGCCAGGAAGATCACGCCCATCGTCTTCTGGGCGTCGTTCGTTCCGTGAGCCAGGGACACGAGCGATGCGGTGCCGACCTGACCCCAGCGGAAACCGCGTTCCTTCTGGTCGTCTCCGACCTTGCGGGTGAGGCGGTAGATAACGGCGGTGCCGATGGTCGAGATGAGGCCGGCGACCACCGGAGCTGCAACGGCCGGAATGATGACCTTGGCGACGATTCCGGTCCACAGGACGCCGCTCACGCCGAGACCGGCGATCGTCGCGCCGATCAGGCCCCCGAAGAGGGCGTGTGACGAGCTGGAGGGAAGGCCCAAGAGCCACGTGAGCAGATTCCACGTGATGCCGCCGACCAGGCCGGTAAACACGATGATCATCAGGTCACTGCCGGAGGTCATCTGGAGGTTCACGACCTCCTTGCCGACCGTCTTCGCGACCTCAATCGAGAGGAACGCGCCAACGAGGTTGAGGATGGCGGACAGCGCAACGGCAACCTTGGGCTTGAGGGCCCCGGTGGCGATCGACGTGGCCATGGCGTTTCCGGTGTCGTGGAAGCCATTCGTGAAGTCGAAGACCAGTGCCGTCACGATGACGATTGCGAGGATGATGAGTTCAGGTGTCACATGTGAATTATGCCGACGCGCGTCTAAAGACCAACCCAGACTTTGGTGAACATAGGGTTAACTCATTATCGGTAACCTGTGATTTTAACTATGTTCCCCGTAAGGTAGACAGTTTGCTCTCGGGAGGAGACAATCCGCTTCCGGAGCACGCCCTTTCGAGCGGGAAGTACACACGAAAAAGGTCCCCTTCCGGTGGAAGGGGACCTTCATGCGTATTCGGTGGAGGCGAAAGGACTCGAACCTCTATCTTCTGCCCGAAGGCAGCTGCGCTACCAGTTGCGCCACACCCCCGAATCGGTGCCGTCGCTTCGTGGATTTACCCATGTCAACGAGGCCTTGTACAGCCTACAACAACGCCGCTGAATTGCCCAAGTGGCCCGCCCCGGACGCCCTCGCACGACCGACGGATAGCAAAAAGCCCGGGGCGTCGTCTTCACGATGCCCCGGGCTTTTCCCTGGTGGAGGCGAGGGGACTCGAACCCCTAACCCTCTGCTTGCAAAGCAGATGCGCTACCAATTGCGCCACGCCCCCAAATTCAGTCGACCACGTCCGTGGACTCTTGCCACGTGCGCTTGGTCTCCTGCGAGTCCTTGACTCGTTTGGTCACCACAAAGGCAACCGTACCGGCCGCGATGGCCGCCAGGATCTTCCGCATGGGAACCTCCTCGGAGAAAAGACTCTGTGGGCGTACCAGGAATTGAACCTGGGACCTCTTCGTTATCAGCGAAGCGCTCTAACCGTCTGAGCTATACGCCCTTATTGGCCTTGGGCCGGAATAAAACATTACATGACTACCCGGCTCCAGCCAAATCCCCTTTCGGTGACCTCACCCACAGGGTGGGACACCGGAAGGGGAAACCTCTGATTAGTCGTCGGTCAGGGTGACCCCGATGCCGCCGACCAGTTTGGCCGCGATGTTGTACAGGAAGGCCGAGATCACGCCGAGCAACGTCATGAGAACGACGTTCACGATCGACAGGATCGTCGCGTACAGGGCCACCTGTCCGAGGGAGAGGTAGTCCGTAATGGATACCGCGTTGCCCTGGCTGGACAGCATCGACAGCACGGAGTCCACGCCGCCGAAGATGCCCGTGATGTCGAAGACGAGCCACAGGATCACGGTCGCCACCACGACGACGATGCCCACGGCGACCGACAGCAGGAACACCAGCTTGGCGATCGACCAGAGGTCCACCTTGGCGACCGTCAGGTGCGCACGACGGACCTTCGAGCGAGGTGCCGGGCGAACCAAGGGACGAGATCCCGAGGCCGGGCGCCTCTTATTACCGTTCGAAGGGCCCTTCGACGGCGCGTTTTTGGTCGCCGTCACCGATTCGCCTCGGGCCGAATTCCCTGCTGCGGGTTGCCGACGATTGTCGGCCGGCTTGCGTGCAGAGGAGCCGGCGGGCGCGGCGGAAGACCTGCCTGCCGCATTCCCAGGTTTACTAGTGCTCACTCATTACCTCCGTGTGATGAAGATTCCGACTCGGCCGGAGTATCGGTCCGTTCACTACTGTTGTCCAACGGTACTGCATTTTCGGTATCGAGCACTTCAACCGAACCGTCCTCGGCAATCTCTTGCCCCTCATCAACGCCCTTGTCCTGATTTCGGGCGATAGAGATGATTCGGTCGTTCTTGGCGGGCTTGGCAAAAATGACGCCCATGGTGTCGCGCCCCTTCGCCGGGACCTCGGCCACGTGGGACCGAGCGACCTTTCCGGACTGCATGACCACGAGGACTTCGTCGTCGGCGCCCACGATCAGGCCGCCCACCAGGTCCCCGCGATCCTCGACCAACTTGGCCACCTTGATGCCGAGACCGCCTCGACCCTGCACCCGGTATTCCTGAACCTTGGTGCGCTTGGCGTATCCGCCCTCGGTCACCACGAAGACGTACGAGTCATCGGTCACCACGTTGGCGGCCAGGAGCTCATCGCCGTCGCGGAATTTCATCCCGGTGACGCCGCTGGTCGCGCGACCCATCGGGCGAAGGGCCTCGTCGCTCGCGGTGAAGCGCAGCGACTGTCCCTTGCGGGAGATCAGCATGATGTCGTCGTCGGCGTGGGCCAGCTGCGCGGAGATGAGCTCGTCATCCTCACGCAGGTTGACCGCGATCACGCCGGCGGTGCGGTTGGTGTCGTAGTCGCTCAGGCGGGACTTCTTGACGAGCCCGTGCTTGGTCGCCAAGACCAGGTACGGGGCGTCCTCGTAGGTGCGCAAGGCCATCACCCGGGCGATCGTTTCCCCCGGCTGGAACGCCAGGAGGTTCGCCACGTGCTGCCCCTTGGCGTCGCGACCGGCCTCAATCAGCTCGTAGGCCTTAGTGCGGTACACGCGGCCGAAGTTAGTGAAGAACAGAATCCAGTTGTGCGTGGTGGTGACCACCAGGTGCTCGACGAGGTCGTCGCCACGCAACTGAGCGCCACGAATTCCCTTGCCGCCGCGGTGCTGCGAACGATATTGGTCGATCCGGGTGCGCTTGACGTAGCCGCCGCGGGTGATCGTGACGACCATGTCCTCTTCGGGGATGAGGTCCTCGACGGACATGTCTCCGTCGTATCCCATGAGGATTTGCGTGCGCCGATCGTCGCCGTAGCGGTTGACGATCTCGCCGAGCTCCTCCGAGATGAGATCGCGCTGGCGCTGCTCCGAGGCGATGATCGCCTTGTACTCCTCGATCATGCGCATGAGCTCGTCGTGACGATCCTGGATTTTCTTCCGTTCCAGGGCGGCCAGGCGGCGCAACTGCATGTTCAGAATCGCTTGGGCCTGCGCCTCGTCGATGTCGAGGAATTCCATCAGGCCGGTGCGGGCCTCGTCGACCGTCGGAGAGCGGCGGATCAACGCGATGACCTCGTCGAGGGCGTCGAGGGCCTTGAGCAGGCCGCGGAGAATATGAGCTTCTTCCTCGGCCTGATTGAGACGGAACTGGGTCCGGCGCACGATGACGTCCATCTGGTGGTGGACCCAGTGGCGGATGAACGCGTCGATCGAGAGCGTGCGGGGCACACCGTCGACGATCGCGAGCATATTCGCAGAGAAGTTCTCCTGCAGCTGCGTGTGCTTGTAGAGGTTGTTCAGCACGACCTTGGCGACGGCGTCGCGCTTGAGCACGATCACCAGTCGCTGGCCGGTGCGACCCGAGGTTTCGTCCCGAAGATCGGCGATACCGGTGATCTTGCCGTCCTTGATGAGATCGGCGATCTTGATCGCGAGGTTGTCCGGGTTGGCCTGGTACGGCAACTCGGTCACCACGAGGCATGTCCGTCCGTGAATCTCCTCGACGTTGACGACGGCCCGCATGGTGATCGATCCGCGGCCGGTGCGGTAGGCATCCTCGATGCCCTTATGACCCAGGATCTGGGCGCCCGTCGGGAAGTCGGGGCCCTTCACGCGCTGCAAGAGCGCCTCCAGGAGTTCTTCGTCGCTGGCCTGGGGGTTTTCGAGGTACCACTGCACGCCGTCGGCCACCTCGCGGAGGTTATGCGGCGGGATGTTGGTGGCCATACCCACGGCGATGCCGGAGGAGCCGTTGACCAACAGGTTGGGGAACCGTGCGGGCAGAACGACCGGTTCCTGGTTCTTGCCGTCGTAGTTGTCCTGGAAATCGACCGTGTTCTCCTGGATGTCCCGCACCATCTCCATGGCGAGCGGAGCCATCTTGCACTCGGTGTAACGAGGCGCGGCCGCGCCGTCGTTACCCGGCGAACCGAAGTTTCCCTGCCCGAGGGCGAGGGGGTAGCGCATGATCCAGTTCTGGATCAGGCGGACCAAGGTGTCGTAGATCGCCGAGTCGCCGTGCGGGTGGTACTGCCCCATGACCTCGCCGACCACGCGGGCACACTTATTGAACGACCGGTCCGGCCGGTAACCGCCGTCGAACATCGCGTAGATGACGCGGCGGTGCACGGGCTTGAGGCCGTCTCGCACGTCGGGGAGGGCGCGGCCCACGATGACCGCCATCGCGTAGTCGAGGTAGGACCGCTGCATCTCGGTCTGGAGGTCGATGCGTTCGACGCGGTCGGTCAGCCGAGGGCCGCCCTCGAGGTCACCGCCGAGTACTTCGCCCTCGATGGGCTCTCCGGCCTGCGGGTCCTGAGGGTCGTTGGTCGAACCGTTGTCTTCGGTGCTCATGCTGTGTTCGTTCCGTCCTGGTGAAAGTCGTCAGTCGCGCGATATCGGTCATCCCGAGGCATTACATGCCTCAATGGGAATATTGAGTATCGGCTAAATATCGAGGAATCGGATGTCCTTGGCGTTCTTCTGGATGAACTCACGGCGTGATTCGACATCCTCACCCATGAGCACCGAGAACACCTGGTCGGCCGCCGCGGCGTCTTCCATGGTCACCTGCAACAACGTGCGGTGATCGGGGTCCATGGTGGTCTCCCACAGCTCGGTGTAGTCCATCTCGCCCAGGCCCTTGTACCGCTGAATGCCGTTGTCCTTGGGCAGACGCTGATTATTCGCCAGGCCGCGGGCGACGACCTCGTCCCTCTCGGCGTCCGAGAAGACGTAGTCGTGCGGCGCATTCGACCATTTGATCCGGTACAGCGGCGGCTGAGCGAGATAGACGTAACCGGCATCGATCAGCGGGCGCATGAAACGGAACAGCAAGGTCAGCAACAGGGTGGTGATGTGCTGGCCGTCGACGTCGGCATCCGCCATCAGCACGATCTTGTGGTACCTCGCCTTATCGATCTTGAAGTCGTCGCCGATGCCGGCGCCGAACGCCGTGATCATGGACTGAACCTCGGCGTTGGACAGGGCACGATCCAGACGGGCACGCTCGACGTTCAGGATCTTTCCGCGCAGCGGCAGGATGGCCTGCCGCTCGGGGTCACGCCCCTGCACGGCCGAACCGCCAGCGGAATCACCCTCCACGATGTAGATCTCGGAAATCTCTGGGTTCTTCGACGAGCAGTCCTTGAGCTTGCCGGGCATGCCGCCCGACTCCAGGAGGCCCTTGCGGCGGGTGGTCTCGCGGGCCTTGCGGGCCGCAAGCCGGGCCTGGGCCGCGGTGATGGAACGGCGAACGATGTCTTTCGCCTCGTTGGGGTTCCGTTCGAACCAGTCCCCCAGCTGATCCCAGACCTCGCGCTGGACGAAGGTCTTGACCTCCGAATTTCCGAGTTTGGTCTTGGTCTGGCCCTCGAACTGCGGTTCGGCGATCTTGACCGAGATGACGGCGGTCAGGCCCTCGCGGACGTCGTCGCCGGTGAGGTTGTCGTCCTTCTCGCGGAGCAGCTTGTTGTCCCGGGCATACCGGTTGATCAGGGAGGTCAGCGCGGTCCGGAAGCCCTCTTCGTGGGTTCCGCCTTCGTGAGTGTTGATCGTGTTCGCGTAGGTGTGCACCGATTCCTTATAGGATTCGGTCCACTGCATCGCGAGTTCGAGGGCGAGCTTCTTCTCGGTGTCCTCGACGTCCACGGAGATGACGTCCTCGTGGATCACGTTGACGCGCTGGCTGGCGTTGAGGAATTTGACGTAGTCGAGCAGGCCGTCGTCGTACTGGTAGACGACCGAGCGGTACCCCTCGGGCGTCGTGCCTTCCTGATTGACCTTGGACTCGGTCTTCTTCTCCGCGGCGACCTCGTTCTCGAAATCGGCCGACTCACGCTCGTCGGTCAGCGTGATGCGCAGACCCTTGTTCAGGAAGGCCATCTGCTGGAACCGGGCCCGCAGTGTCTCGTAGTCGAAATCGATGGACTCGAAGATCTCCGGATCCGGGTAAAACACCTGCTGGGTTCCGGTTTCGTCGGTCTGCGCGCCGCGTTCGAGTTGCCGATCGGTGAACCCGCCGTTGTGGAAGGACATGGTCCACACGTACCCCTGCTGGCGCACGGTGGTCTCCACGCGGGTGGAGAGCGCGTTGACCACCGAAATGCCGACGCCGTGCAAACCGCCCGAGACCGCGTAACCGCCGCCGCCGAATTTGCCGCCCGCGTGCAGAACGGTCATGACGACCTCGACCGTGGGCTTACCCTCGGTCGGGTGCGTATCCACGGGGATGCCGCGGCCGTTGTCCACGACCCTGACACCGCCGTCGGCCATGAGGGTGATTTCGATATGGTCGCAGTACCCGGCGAGGGCCTCATCCACGGAGTTGTCCACGACTTCGTACACCAGGTGGTGCAGACCCCGTTCACCGGTGGACCCGATGTACATGCCCGGGCGCTTGCGAACGGCTTCCAGTCCCTTGAGGACGGTGATGTCGCTTGCGCCGTATTCGTGCTTTTCTTCGGCTGCCACTGTAGGGATTCAGCTCCTTGTATCCAGGCGCCTCAAAGGGCCCGGTCCGGGTACGGCAGGCGTACGCTCGAGCTAGATAACATGACTAAGTATCTTGGACTGCGCGCCACCTGCGTGATGATCTGCTTCGATTCTACCGGACTTCAACGTTGTCAGGGCCGATTTCGACGGTTCTTCGAGACTCTTCATGGCCGTCACAAGCATTTCAATGCCTACTGGCGAGCCTGAACCCTCGTTCGTGTAGGTCCACTCTCGTGGGGCCTCCAAGACTAGAGAGACCATTTGAGCGCTCTACCGGGATTCGGAACCTGACACACCGTGCCCCGACCGGAAGCATCGTCCCTGATCAGGTCTAAGGTGGCCAGAACAACCGCGAAAGGCATGACATGACCGATCAACAGCTGCCCAATCTCGAGGAATGGTTGAACCGCGTCGCCGAGGAGCTCGATCTGCCGGGCGACGTCGTGGTGCCCGGCCCCATTCTGGCGATGACCAAGGACGTGGCCCACGGGATCGTCCGCCCGGGGGCTCCCACGAGTTCCTTCCTGGTGGGGGTCGCCCTCGGCCGCCAGCTGGCCGAAGCCGAGGGCACCCACCCGGATCCTTCCACCACGGCGCAGTTGGAAGGCCTCACCCGCCGGGTCTCCGACCTGGTCTACGAGGTTCGGGCCGAAGCCGGCCTCGGCGAGGAGGCCCAGGAATCGTGAGCCGCAGCGAATCGCGCACCCGGGTGGTGCGAGTCTCCGAGGACGGGACTCGTGACGCTCGGGCCGACATGCTCGCCACGGAAGAACCGCTGGAGATTCGCGTCAACGGCCGCCGCCTCGCGGTCACGATGCGCACCCCCAGCGAAGATTTTTCCCTCGCCGCGGGGTTCCTCCTGAGCGAGGGCGTGGTCACCGACGGCGAGCAGATCTCCTCGATCCGGTATTGCCGCAAAGATTTTGGCCCGGGCGCCGAGGACGGCGACAACACGATCGACGTCGTCCTGCAGCCGTGGGTCCTCCCGCCGCTTCCTTTCCAAGAGCGCAACGTGATGATGTCCAGCGCGTGCGGAATGTGCGGCCGCACGAGCATCGATCAGGTGCACCAGAAGTCGATGTTTTCGGTCGATGACGATCCCCTGCGCCTGACCGAACGGTTCGTCCTGGACATGCCGCAGATCCTCCGCGATCGGCAGAAAGTCTTCGACCACACCGGCGGTTTGCACGCCGCAGGCCTGTTCGACGGCCGAACCGGCGAGCTCGTGGCCGTTCGCGAAGACGTGGGACGCCACAATGCGGTGGACAAGGTTCTCGGATGGGCGCTCTTGGACGGAAAGCTCCCGCTGAGCCAGCACGTGCTGATGGTCTCCGGTCGGGCGAGCTTCGAACTCACGCAGAAGGCCGCGATGGCCGGCGTGCCGATGCTGGCTTCCGTGTCCGCACCGTCTTCCCTGGCGGTCGACCTCGCCAGGGACTCCGGCATGACGCTCGCGGGTTTCGTCCGTGGGCATCGATTCGTCATCTACAGCGGCGGTGAACGGATCGTCGCCTCCGCCGACTAGCCGTAGGTGTCCCGCGGTCCGCGACCGCCCGGCGCGACGCGTCTGCCCTTGCGCCACGAGGGGACATTCGGGCCGAGCACGCTGATCTTTGTCACGATCCCCGGTCCCAATTCCTTCTCGAAGGTCCGCATGAGCTGCGGGGTCATCGTGCGGAGGGTCGTCGCGTAGTTGGTCGAGTCGCAGCGGATCACGACGACCGCGTCCTCGTAACTCTCCGGTTTGGAGTGGGCCGCTATCGATGCGCCGACGATCTCGGACCAGCGCGACAACACGCTGCTGACCGCGACGGGCTCCTTCCATCCGCGGGAAGAGATCATGTGGGTCAGCACCGAACCGAGGCCTTGGGGATCCCGCGAGGACTTGCCCGGCCCGGTGTATCCGCCCAGGGTCCGGGGATCCCACGCCTCATCGCGCCAACGGCGCACCTTCGACTTGCCGGGCTCCGCGGAGACCACATCCCCGAAATCCCGAATGATCTTCTTGGCGGCATTCCCCGTGAGCCGACCTTCGCCACGTTCGAGCGCGGCGTTCCTCAGCCGTTGCAACAACGCGGCCGGAGCATCGATCTGGTTGCGCTCCAACACACGCCGGGCGGCCTCGCCGGTGGCGTCATCTCCGGGGTTCGTGGTCATTCCGACTCATCCCCGTCTGGGGGCGCACCGGAATTCTCGTCGGCGTCCAGCCCCGTGCCCGACTGGTCCTGCACGACCACGGCCTGGCCCGGAGAGACCCGCACGATGCGTCGCGCACTCTCCAGCTCGTCGGGCAGGTCCTCCTCGACGGCGCACGTCACCAGAACCTGTTCGGCGCCGGAAACGATCCGAGCCAGCCGCGCCCGCCGGGTCGCGTCGAGCTCCGCGAAGACGTCGTCGAGGATCAGGATCGGGCAGGCGGAATCGTCGTCGTGGTCGGCCTGGTGCAGATACCACGAGCCCAGCCGCAGGGCGAGGGCGTAGGACCACGTTTCACCGTGAGAGGCATATCCCCGAGCGGGAATATCTCCGAGGATCAGGCTGATTTCGTCCCGATGCGGCCCGACCAGGCTCATGCCCCGTTCGACCTCGTCGACGGCCCGTTCCTCGAGCGCGGACTCGAGCATCGCACCCAATTCCTGCAACGGAATGCGTGAGAGCGCCGCGATGTCGGCGCCGGCTCCCCGCCCGAGAGCGACGGATTCGTACACAAAGCCGAGGGTCTTCCCACCGTCGGTGAGCTGTTCATAGGCCCGGTCTGCTTGGGGCAAGAGACCGGCCAATACCTGGAACCGCGCCTGCATGATGCGAGCCCCGAGGTTGACGAGTTGACCGTTCCACACGTCGAGGGTCGCGCGTTCGTCCTCGCCGAGGGATTTTCCGACGCCGCGTTTGCGCAGCGACTTCAGCAGGGCATTGCGCTGCCGCAAAACCTTCTCGTAGTCGGCCCGGTACCCACCGATGACCGGACGCAGGGAGACCGCGAGGTCGTCGACGAAACGACGGCGCCCCGCCGGTTCGCCCTTAACGAGGTCGAGGTCCTCCGGCGAAAAGAGCACGGTCTGGCAAATGCCGAGGGCCTCCCGGACACGCACCGGCGCGGCGCGATTAATCCTGACGCGATTGGCCTTTCCCGGGGCGAGCTCGAGTTCCATGACGGTCTGTTGTCCGCCACGAACCACCCGCGAACGGATATAGGAACGATCCGCGCCGACCCTAATCAGGGGGGCGTCGTTGCTGACCCGATGGGAAGACAGGTTTGCGGTGTAGTCGATGGCCTCGACGATGTTGGTTTTGCCCACGCCGTTCGGCCCAACCATGACGGTCAGTCCGGTGGTCAGCGGGAGATCCAGGAACCCGTAGGTCCTGAAGTCCATGAGCGAGAGGTGATCTATGTACACCTCGCGGCCCCTTTACTGATTCGGCAGGCGAACGGGCATCAGCAGGTAGCGGTAATCCTTGCCGTCTTCGCCTTCGGGATCGTCCTGAGCGGACAAGACCGCCGGCTTGGGCGGCGTCGTGAAGGAGAACCGCACGTAGTCGCTGCCGAAGACGTTCAGCCCTTCGCTCAGGTACACGGGGTTGAACGCGACGGTGATGTCGTCGCCGTCCAGATGCGCCTCGAGGACCTCGTTCGCCTGCGCGTCTTCACCGGTTCCGGCATCCAAGGTGAGCTGGCCCTGGCTGAACGCGAGGCGGACCGGGGTGTTGCGTTCGGCCACGAGGGACACGCGACGAACGGCTTCGACCAGTTCCGAGGTTTTGACCACCGCGTGGATGGGGGTCTGGTCGGGGAACAGCGAACGAATCTTGGGGTATTCGCCGTCGACCAGAAGACTCGTGGTGCGTCGACCACCGGATTCGAAGCCGACGAGTTCGTGCGAATCGGAGAGGGCGATCTTAAGCAGACCCGCATTGCCCAGGGTCTTGGCGACCTCGTTGAGGGTCTTGGCCTTGATGAGTGCGGAGGTCGAAATCTGGGGATCGGTGGGTTCCCAGGTGAGTTCGCGCATGGCCAGGCGGTAGCGGTCGGTCGCGAGGAGGGTCATGGTCGAACCCTCGATCTCGACGCGCACGCCCGTGAGGATCGGCAGGGTGTCGTCGCGGCTCGCGGCGATGATCACCTGGGAGATCGCGTGAGCGAAGGCCGCGCCGTCGACCGTTCCGGAGACCTCGGGGAGGCCCGGAAGATCCGGGTATTCGGAGACCGGCATCGCCGCGAGGTTGAACTTCGCGGAACGGCAGTTGAGATAGACCTTTGAATCGTGGGTCTCAAACTCGACGGGCGCCGAGGGCAAGGACCGGCAGATATCCGCGAGGAGTCGACCCGAGACGAGGGTTTCGCCTTCCTCCATCACTTCGGCGGCGATGTTGAGTTTGGCCGAGGTCTCGTAATCGAAGCTGGCGATCGAGACCTCGTTGCCGGAGGCCTTGATAAGCAACCCGGAAAGAACCGGTACGGGAGGCCGGGGCGAGAGGGAACGGGCCGTCCATGTGACGGCCTCGGCGAGTACGTCTCGGTCAACTGAGAATTTCACGTGCGCGAAGTCCCTCTCTGAAAAGTGGTCGGTCTGTACGACGAGCTTACCGGAGACGAGGTCTCCATAGGATTCTTGTAATTACGAGTGACCGGGCAGTTCTGGGCGGACCCGAAGGGGTCTGCCGGCAGGGTTCGGGAACGAAGATTTGTTATTTGGAATGATCTCTTTAAAGGATCAGTAGTGTTAATAACGCATGTGGATTCTGTGGAAAAGTGCCTGCATCGCAGCCGGCAGTAGGGTTCAGGCTGTAGACATCCTGTGGGCTTTTTCCGCCGGCGGAGTGGACGGTCTGTGCACGGATTCCGGGGCTTCTCGAGGGATTCCACAGCCGCCGGCGAGTTCTCCCCTTAAGCTCCACAGAAGTCAACGGGTAATCCACACTTTCATCCACAGGTGTTAATAAACAGGTTATCCACCGGCACCCGGGCGGCTGTGGATAAGTTTCAGCCCTCGCGTTGCTGTTGCTTGATGCGGTTGGTCAGCTCGGTGACCTGGTTGAAGATCTGGCGGCGCTCGGCCATGAGCTTCCTGATCTTTCGATCCGCGTGCATCACGGTGGTGTGGTCGCGCCCGCCGAACTCCTGGCCGATCTTGGGCAAGGACATGTCGGTGAGCTCGCGCAGCAGGTACATCGCGATCTGACGGGCCGTCACGAGGGTCCGGTTCCGGGACTTGCTGCGCAGTTCATCCAAGGAAATCTCGAAGTAGCTGGCCGTCTGGCCCAGGATGACCGACGAGGTGATCTCCGGGACGCCGTCGTCGGTGATGAGGTCTTTCAGCACGAGTTCGGCCAGGGGCAGATCAACGCGCTGTTTGTTGAGCGAGGCGAAGGCCGTGACACGGATCAGGGCACCCTCGAGTTCACGAATATTGGTCGTGATGTTCGAGGCGATGTATTGCATGACGTCGTCGGTCGCGTCGAGATCTTCGTTTTGGGCCTTCTTGCGAAGAATCGCGATGCGGGTCTCCAGTTCGGGCGGCTGCACGTCGGTGATGAGGCCCCACTCGAAGCGCGACCGCATGCGCTCGGCGAATCCGCTGAGCTGCTTGGGCGGCAGATCGGAGGTGATCACGATCTGTTTCTTGTGGTTGTGCAGGGCATTGAACGTATGGAAGAACTCTTCCTGCGTGTGCTCCTTGCCCGCCAGGAACTGGATGTCGTCGATCAGCAAGAGGTCGACGTTGCGATAGATCTGCTTAAAGCTGGAGCCTTCGTCATCACGGATCGAGTTGATGAAGTCGTTGGTGAACTCTTCCGAATTCACGTACCGAACCCGGTGGGTCGGGTAGAACCGCTTGGTGTAATGCCCGATCGCGTGGAGCAGGTGCGTCTTTCCCAGGCCAGAATCGCCGTAAATGAAGAGCGGGTTATACGCACTCGCGGGATTTTCGGCGACCGCGAGGGCCGCGGCGTGCGCGAAGCGGTTGGACTGCCCCATCACGAAGGTCTCGAACATGTACTTGTCGTTGAGCCGAGCGGAGCTGTCCCACACGATGTCTTCTTGCCCGCGATCGTATGGCTCTCGGGGCATATCTTGCTCCTGCCGCGGCCCGTCCACGCGGGGCGCGGGAAGTTCCACATCGGCGCTGCGCAACGAGGAAGCTGCGGTCTCATCGCTGCGCGGAACATCCACGGGCGATGAATGCGAGGAAGCGTGTCCCCTCTCGGCCTCGAGCTCGCTGATGGGCGGAACCGAGGAACCGGAGACCGTCACGGAGTTCTCGTGCTGGAGAGAAGGCTCCGAGGCGCCCCGCGATGAAGGGGCAGAGGTCTCGGAATCTTCCCACGTTGCCGAGGGATGCGAGCGAGACGTCGACGGAGCCGGAGCCTGCGCGCTCGGGCTGTCCATGTCTGGATCGATGACGAAGGCTTCGGTGATATTGGGGCCGAAGGAGCGGGCGACCGATTCCGTGAACGCCTCGTGCATCTCGGTCTGGAAGATCGCGCGGGTGTACTCATTGGGTACGGCGATGATCAGGGTGGTGCCGAAGAGCCCCTGGGGCTTGGCAAGGGGCAGGAAACCTCGGAGCCTGCGGGCGAGATCCACGTTGGCCTGAAGATCGGCGATGCACGCGTCCCACTGGGACTGAACCTCGTCGTTGCCCTGAATGCTCACTGTTCTCCTTGTTTTCGGGACGGTTGCTCGGCGAGCCGAGGACCTCCCTTGAATTTCCGCCCGATCCCGAGCCGCAGGGGCTCAAGAACGATCGGACATCGAAGGGGTGCCGACGGCCTATCCACGTGTTCTACCCAGGTTCTCCACACACTTATCCACACCTGTGGATATTGTGGAAAACCGTGGAGGGCTTTAGCTAGCTTAGGCCATGAGGGGCCCCTTCTGGCCCTCAAATTCCGGGGATTCTGTAATCACAGCTTTGTAGTTCCGCGGCATCCCGCGCCTCCTGGCGGATAAAAAAATTTTGGATTATCCACAGCTGTGAACAGTGGCTCACGCACAGGGTGGGGATGTGTCGAATCATGGCGTCGGCGTGGCCATCGATCCTTGTGGTGTGCGTCTAATGTGCAGATTTTCCGGGATGAAGACTTGACCAGGCCGTTGACTGGCTCGTAGAGTTTGTTAGTCGACTGCGCGTTGGACTATGCCCACCTGCCCGAATCCGCTTCCCGAAGCGTCGGGAGCTGGGAATCTGGTGTCCGACCGCGCGGAAGAACCGAAAGAGCCCATCTTCTGTTCCTGATCAGGATGCGGTCCGCAGGGACCCACAGCAGGGTAGGCCCATACCGACAGTCTTTGGAGTTATTACAGTGAGCAAGCGGACTTTTCAGCCGAATAACCGCCGTCGTGCCAAGAAGCACGGCTTCCGTCTTCGTATGCGCACCCGCGCTGGCCGTGCCATCCTGGCAAACCGCCGCGCCAAGGGTCGCGCCTCGGTTTCGGCGTAACTGACTCCCTCTTCGAGGGGATCTCTTCTGGTCGGAAGTTTCTTCGGGAACTTCGTTGCCAGACGCCACACCGGTCCGCGTAGAAGGAGCCTTGACGTGCTGGCACAACAGCACCGGATGAGGACTTCTCGACAGTTCTCAGCAACTACACGTTCCGGCGTCCGCAGTGGACGCCGGAACTTAGTTCTATATGCGCGTCTTCTCTCTGAGGAATCCTCACCGAGCGTGTGCGGCTTCGTGGTGTCCAAGGCGGTCGGCAATGCCGTGACCCGCAATTTGGTCAAGAGACGACTCAGAGAACTCGTTGCCCCCGTCATTGCGGCGCGTCCGCAGGGGCTGAGCATCGTCGTGCGCGCCCTGCCATCGGCTGCTCACACATCGTGGGCGGATTTGGCCCGGGATTACGAGGCCGCGTGGGAGAGCGTGGCGCGGAAACTCGGCGTCGCCGATGAGGCTGAAGCCACCGCCGAGGGCACGTCATGAGCGATTACCGTGAAGGTTCCGTTTCGGAGACCATCGCGTCACCGGAGGAACGCCTCAAGAACGCCCCGTCGGAGTTCGTGCGCCCGCGGAATGTCGGCCAGGCCGTGTGGACGCTCCCCCAGAACCTCATCATCGGTTTCCTGCGGCTGTACCGCCGCATCGTCTCCCCGCTGTACGGCGATGTCTGCCGTTTCTTTCCGACCTGCTCGGCCTACGGACTGGAGTCCGTCACCGTGCACGGGACGGTCAAGGGCATTGGACTGACCGTGAGACGATTGATCCGGTGCCACCCCTGGGCGACCGGCGGCGTGGATCCCGTACCTCCTGGCCGGCGAACCTTTGCGCCGGGCACCGAGCCCAAGATTTTGCTGTTGAACCATCCGCCGACGGCGGAGTACACGACGCCCCACAAGCCTCGGGGCTAGGAGTCAATTCCTGATGAATCCACTCGACATCATTCTGTGGCCCTTCAAATGGATCGTTTCGGCGGTCCTCTGGGTCTTCCACAGTTTGTTCACCGCCATCGGCATGGACCCGGCCAGCGGCTGGACTTGGGTCCTGGCCATCGTGTTCATGACCTTTGTCATGCGTATCCTGACCGTGCCGCTGTTCATGAAGCAGATCAAGTCCATGCGTGGCATGCAGGAGCTTCAGCCCGAGATGGCCAAGATTCAGGCCAAGTACAAGGGCAAGAAGGACCAGCTGTCACGCCAGGCAATGGCTCAGGAACAGATGGCCCTCTACAAGTCCAAGGGCGCCAATCCCCTGTCCTCGTGCTTCCCCATCATCGTTCAGATGCCGATCTTCTTCGGCCTGTTGCAGGTGCTCCGCGGTGTTCCCGCGGCGTCGGGTAACCACGAGGGAATCCTGGTGCTCTCGGCCGACATGGTGCATCAGTTCAACGATGCGTACATCCTGGGTGCTCCCCTGTTCTCGACGCTCATGCAGCCGGGCAACGGCAACCACGCCGCGACCGTGACCCTGGCGATCATCATGATCATCGCGATGTCGCTGACGCAGTTCTTTACCCAGCGACAGCTGACGGCCAAGAACATGAGCGCTCAGGCCAAAGAGTCGCCGATGTACCGCCAGCAGCAGATGCTGATGTACCTCTTCCCGATCATCTTCGCGATCGGTGGCATCAACTTCCCGCTCGGTGTGCTCGTCTACTGGACCGTCTCGAACTTCTGGGCCATGGGCCAGCAGTGGTGGGTCATTCACAACAATCCGACTCCGGGCTCGGAAGCCGAGAAGGAGCTCAACCGTCGCCGCGCCGAGAAGGGCCTTCCCCCCGTCGGCAAGTCCAAGGAGGAGCACGAGGCGGAGCTTGAGGAGCAACGCGAGCGTGCCAAGGGCGGCCAGCGTCAGCAGCCCGTGGGCAAGAACCGGCAGAAGAAAAAGAAGAAGTAATGCGAGGCTGTCCGGTTCCCGATGGTGGGAGCCGGACGCCGTCGCATGTGGTCCCTTGCGGGTGCGTTACGTGCCCGAACCGATAGCTGCGTCGGACTGACGGACGCGGAAGCAGGAGTTGGAAATGGTCGAGCACAACGAAGACCGCGCAGAGAGCACCGAAAATTCTGGGGTGGCGGAACCGGCCGCCGGTACGGATGAAGCGGCCCAGGCCGCGGAGGCGACCGACGCGGACCTGACCCCGCAGCCGGCGGACGGCGATGCCGACGCTCATGCGACGGAGGCCGAAGAAGACACCGCGGAGGAAGACGAGAGCGAAATCGCCGCCGACTACCTCGAAGAGCTCCTGGACATCGCGGACCTAGATGGGGACATCGACATCGAGGTCCGTCAGAACAGGGCATATTTGTCGGTCGTGACCGAAGAGAACGAGGACGACCTCGAGCTCCTCGTGGGACCCCGCGGTGAGGTTCTGGACGCCCTCCAAGAGCTCGTGAGGCTTTCCGTCCTGGCGTCAACGGGCGAACGATCCCGTCTCATCCTCGACATCGCCGGCTATCGTGACCGCCGCGGGAACGAACTGCAGGAGATGGCCGAGCGAGCGATCGCGTCCGTCAAGGAGACCGGGGAACCCCAACATCTCAAGCCGCTGAGCCCGTACGAGCGCAAACTCGTGCACGACGTCGTCGCCGAACACGGGCTGCACTCCGAGTCGGAGGGCGAAGGGGCCAAGCGCCACATCGTGATCTCTGCGCGCGAGCGGGGCGGAGCGGCAGAGTGAATTCGGAGACTGAGCTGACGGGCGCGGAGCGCGAGGCCGCTCAAACGGTCTTTGGGGACCGCCTGGAGCTCGCAGAACTGTACGTCGGGCACCTGGCGACCAGCGGGATCGAACGTGGCCTCATTGGGCCCCGTGAGGTCCCTCGGCTGTGGTCGCGTCACGTCCTGAACTGTGCCGTCGTTGAATCCCTGATTCAGGCTGAGGCGCGGGTCGCAGATGTCGGTTCGGGTGCCGGCCTTCCGGGGCTGTGCCTGGCGATCGCACGGCCCGATCTCCAGATTTCCCTGATCGAACCCCTGGAGCGCAGGATCATCTGGCTCGAAGAGGTGGTCGACGACCTCGGCCTGGATAACGTTGAACTCTTGCGTGGTCGCGGTGAGCAGTTTGTGGGCGACCTTGAGGTGGACATCGTGACGGCTCGGGCCGTCTCCGCCTTGGTGGGCCTGCTGGACATCACGCTCCCGCTTTTGCGTGGAACCGGAAGTCTTCTCGCGCTCAAGGGCAGGACCGCCGAGGAAGAAATGACCAAGGCGCAGAAAAAACTCAATAAATACGGCGTGCGTTCCACGGAGATCTTGACCGTGGGCGAAGCGATCCTGGAACAGGCCACGACGGTGGTCCGCGTAGACCTGTAGGGGTCCCTGCACTCCCCCGCTGCCGGGCGACCGTGGCGTTTGTCGGCGGCCGCTCGTGCTATCCGGCGCGCAGATGGCTCGCCTGGGTTGAGGCCCCCACACCGTGACGGAGGCCCGTGGCCCGCGGATCGCCGGGAGAATCATCCACACGGAGGACCCCGACTGTTTCCATTGCCGGTTCCGGGTACTCTGGTGTGATGTGGAATCAATCTCCGGATCGTGAAAGGGGTACCGCTGGTGGCAGGACGACATAGGGCTCCAGATCCAACGGACGCGGAAATGCCGCCGAACCCGCAAGACCAAACTGAACCGGTTGTTCCGGATCAGAGTCGACATGTTTCACGTGAAACGGTTGAAGCCATAACGTCCAATATCAAGATCACGGACCGCCTGAAGTACCCCGTTGCGAGAGAGCTGATGAACGAAAAAAAGCGATGGAAGAAATTGGCGAAACAACCGGTTCCTCGTCCCGCAGAGACCCGAGTCTTCACCATCAGCAACCAAAAGGGCGGCGTCGGTAAAACGAGCACCGCGGTGAATTTGGCGGCCGCGATGGCGGATCGCGGATTCGAGACCCTCGTGGTGGACATCGATCCCCAGGGGAATGCCTCGACGGCGCTGAATATTGAGCATGGGGTCGAGGTGGACTCGACCTACGATGTGCTGATCGACGCGGCACCCATGCACGACGTCGTCAAGCAGTGTCCCGAATACCCCAACCTGTATTGCCTGCCATCGAATATTGATCTTGCCGGCGCGGAGATCGAGTTGGTCTCCCTGGTGGCGAGGGAACAACGGCTGGACCGTGCGATCCAGGACTACGCGAAATATCGCGAGGAGCAGGGTCTCCCCCGCCTGGACTACATTTTTATCGACTGCCCGCCGTCCCTCGGCCTTCTCACGATCAACGCATTCGTTGCCGCGAAGGAAGTTTTGATACCCATTCAGTGCGAATACTACGCATTGGAAGGGCTCAGCCAGTTGCTCAAGAACATCGAGCTGGTCAAGAAACACCTCAATCCCACGCTGAACGTCAGCACTATCTTGTTGACGATGTACGACGGCCGTACCAATTTGGCCTCTCAAGTCGCTGCCGAGGTTCGGCAGCACTTCCCGGATCAGGTTCTCGACGCGGTCATCCCCCGCTCGGTACGCATTTCGGAGGCGCCGAGCTACCAGCAAACCGTACTGACGTATGACCCGCAGTCCACGGGAGCGTTGTCTTACCTGGAGGCGGCGGTCGAAATCGCTCATAAGGGCGCGCAGTAGCCTGCCCATGAAGGGCCCGACACCCCGTGGGTGTCGGGCCCTTTTTGCGTCGTTTGGCCAATACGAGGTTGTGGGCCTTGGCGGGTTTGGGGTTTCGGAGGTTCGTGTTTCACGTGAAACCATGGCGTGAGGCAAGGCTCTTGTAGCTATAGGTGTGGCCGTGGCCGTAGCCCTAGCCCTAGCCCTAGCCATGACCGTGACCGTAGCCCCGGCCGAGGGCTCGGATCCGGTGTTTCACGTGAAACACCATGAAACGGCATCGACACGTAGGGAACCTCATCGGGGTTCTTTGCAGGAAAAGATTAGGCTCTGTCCGGGCCGCGAGTTCACGTATTCGGAGCGCACTGCTCGCGTGGAGGAGGGGATCGTTGCGAAGGGCCGCGATGAGGCCGCCGCGTTCCGCTGGGCATAGCAGGTTTCACGTGAAACATGGTTAGGCCGTGCTGTTCTGCCTCATTCCTCCACACACGGCACGAGGAACGTCGATACTGATGGGAGGGCGGGTCCGCTCTCCCCCGATGATACCGGTCGGCCGTCATCTCGGCATTTCATCAGACGGATCCTCATGGCCTGCCTACGGTCGACCGTGAGCTGTCTGCCGGCCGGGGCACGCGTTTCACGTGAAACATAGACGGAACTGTCTGCCCAATATGACCGACACTGTGGATAGCCGCCCGAAGTCGTGCGAAGTCCCGATAGACTGAGGTCCTATCCGGCTGAACATTAAGGAGCATCGTGGCAGAACGTCGTCGAGGCCTTGGGCGTGGTTTGGGATCGCTCATACCGACCGCCTCCGAGCAAGAAGTCAATAACGAAGCCGAGAAACAGGCCGCAACGGTATCGAAGGAAGCGTCTGTTTCACGTGAAACGAATCCGAGTCCCGACGAGGCCGCCGAAACTCGGAGCGGCAAGGGAAGGAAAGGTTCTAGCGTCGGCGCGAAGACCAGCTCGTCTAGCCCATCCGGCACTCGATCGACGACGACCCGCAGTGCGAAGAAGTCGGCGCCCGCGGTGAAGAAGGCGGACGACTCGAAGAAGGCACAGACCGGCGTCACGTCGTCGAAGGGGGAGACCCCGGTTTCACGTGAAACACAGAGTTCGGGCGGCCAGCGGAAGGCGTCAACCGCCCAGAAGAGCCAGACGCGCAAGTCGACTGGTGCTCGGGCGGATATGGGTGCTGCTCTTCGTAAGAGTTCGGGCGGTCGTCGCCCCGTCGACTTCTTCTTCCAGCCCTCAGAAGCCATTCAGGAGCAAAAGAGCGGCGCGGAGAGCGCTGAAGAACCCCCGAAGGATGAGACTCCCTGGTCGTCCGAAGATGACGTTTCACGTGAAACGCACAAGCCCGGGGTCCAGGATGGTGAGCGCTCGAAGCCCGGTGCCAAGACAAAGAAGGCGGGCAAAGGGGACGATCAGTCGGGGTCCGAAGAACTTGTCAACGTTCCCGGAGCTCAATTCGGGGAAATCCCGGTGGGGGAGATCCACCCCAACAGGAAGCAGCCCCGTCAAGAATTCGACGAAGACGAGATGGAAGAGCTGATCCACTCGATTCGTGAAATCGGCCTCTTACAGCCGATCGTCGTTCGTCCGAGCTCCGAAGAGGGCACGGAAAAATATGAACTGGTCATGGGTGAGAGGCGTTGGCGGGCAACCCAGCGCGCCGGCCTGAAGACAATACCTGCCATCGTGCGCGATACGCAGGACGTGGACCTACTGCGCGACGCCCTTCTGGAGAACCTACACCGAAGCCAGTTGAATCCCCTGGAAGAGGCCGCGGCCTACCAGCAACTACTCAACGAATTCGGCACGACGCAGGATGAACTCGCACAGCGCATTGGCCGTTCACGTCCGCAAATCTCGAATACGATTCGCCTTCTGCGACTCCCTGCATTGGTTCAGCGACGTGTCGCCGCCGGGATTCTGTCGGCGGGCCACGCGAGAGCGTTGTTGAGTCTCAGCGACCCGGCCGCCATGGAAAAGCTCGCGCAGAGGATTGTGGCGGAGGGCCTGTCGGTTCGCACCGTCGAGGAAATCATCCAGTCCGGCGCGGCAGAGAAACAGGAAAAGCCGGCGCGGAAGCCTGTCACGCCTCATCGGCATCATGAGAGGTTGGACTATATCGCCGACGCCTTCGCCGACAAGCTCGACACAAGCGTCAAGATCAATCTCGGATCTCGCAAGGGCAAAATGACCATCGAATTCGCCTCGGTGGAGGACCTGAACCGAATCATTTCCGTCTTGGATCCGGAGATCGAGGGGGAGTAGTCACGTCCCGCTGGAGCTGTTCCGGGCCGTCGTAAACAACAAAAGACCCGCCGTGTTTCACGTGAAACACGGCGGGTCTTTTCCTATTCAGGAGGCGTCATTACGCCAGGAAATCGGCGAATTCCTTCTCCAGGACGGCCTTCGGCTTGGCGCCGATGGAGGTCTTGGCGACCTCTCCGCCCTTGAAGACATAGATCGCCGGAATCGAGGTGATGCCGTACTTAGCGGCCGTCTCACCGTTCTCGTCGACGTTGAGCTTGACGACGTCGACCTTCTCGGCGTGCTCCTCAGCAATCTGGTCCAGGATCGGTCCGACCTGGCGGCACGGGCCGCACCATTCGGCCCAGAAATCGACGATCACGGGGCGATCGTTCTTGAGGACATCCTCTTCGAAGGAGGCGTCGGTAACAGCCTTAGCGTTGCTCATGGTGTTTCCTTTCGGATGTGGGGTATCTGGCGATACCGATGTGGGTTGGTTCAGAGGGATTCGAGGTAGTGTTGCGCGTCGATTGCGGCCACGCAACCGGAGCCAGCCGCCGTGATGGCCTGACGGTAGGTGGGGTCAATGACGTCACCCGCGGCGAAGACTCCAGGAATGTTGGTCTTGGAAGAACGGCCCTGCACGGCGATGGTTCCGTCGGGCGTGAGATCCAGCTGTCCCTTGACGAGGTTGGTGCGGGGATCGGAGCCGATGGCCACGAATAGGCCCTCGACCTCGAGGCGCTGGGTCAGGCCGGACTTCAGGTTCTTGACCTGAAGCGCTTCGGTCTTGTTCTCGCCCTCGATGCCGACAACCGCGGAATCCCAGACGAAGGTGATCTTGGGGTTGTTGAGCGCGCGTTCCTGCATGATCTCTGAGGCACGGAGCGAATCGCGGCGGTGAATGATCGTCACGCTGGAGGCAAAGTTGGTGAGGAAGAGGGCTTCCTCGAGGGCCGAATCTCCGCCACCGACCACGGCGATGGGCTTTTGCTTGAAAAAGAAACCGTCACAGGTTGCACACCAGCTCACGCCGTGCCCGGAGAGCCGTGTTTCGTCCTCAAGACCGAGCTTGCGGTACTCGGAACCCGTCGAGATGATGACGGACTTGGCGTGGTGCACGGTGCCGTCCTGCAACGTGATCTTCTTGAGGTCGCCCTCGAGTTCGACGCTCTCGACGTCTTCGTACTGAATATCCGCGCCGAAACGTTCGGCCTGTTGCTGCATGTTGGACATGAGCTCGGGACCCTGGATGCCCTCGATGAATCCGGGGTAGTTCTCCACCTCGGTGGTGGTCATGAGGTCGCCGCCGGCCTCGACAGAACTCGCGAACACGACGGGGTTGAGATTTGCCCGTGCCGTGTAGACGGCTGCCGTGTACCCGGCCGGGCCGGAACCGATGATCGCGACGTCGTGGACGACAGTGGACTCGGAATCCGCCTGGCGGGGAGCCTCCGCGTCTTTCTCGGAGAGATTGATCAACGGTGCTGCACCTTGTGAAAAGACGCTATCGCTCACTGAATTCCTTTCGTGACGGCCATGTCATGGCGGTTGCCGGGAGCCGAAGCCATCCTGACGGTTCGGCTGGTTGATGATCTGATGATGAAACCCGCGGGGCCCCGGGAATATTCCGCGTCCCCGAGCCCACCGTCGTGCACCGACGAAACGCCGCTGACGGCCCCGAGACGCCCCGTCCAACCCGCGGAGACGCCGCGGGCAGGGGCGCAGGGAATCTGGCCTACTGGGAGGCTATTTGACGGCGATTTCGCCGATGTGGACGCCGTAGTTGTATCCGCCAATCGGGGAGGAGACCTGCGGAAGCTGCGTGACGTAGATGATGACGTAGCTGGAGTCCTTGGACTTAGCCTCGTCGGAGAGATCAACCGTGGTCTGCCCGTTCTGGAACGTTCCTTGGCCCGCATTGGTCGCGCCGTCCAGGGTGGGGGAGTCGTTGGTGTAAACGGTGAACTGACCGCCGGTGCTCTTGGGCGAATCGATAGTCACCTGATTGACCTTCGCCGGCTCCTGAAGCTTGGTCGCCAGCCCGAATCCCTTGATCAACTCGCCGAAGGTGGGGGAGGAGAAGCCGTAGCTGGTCCAGTAGGACGACGCGTTGCCGTCATACGTCTTGGGCAACGTGGCATCTTGGTCCGACATCAAGGTGGGGTCGTCGGGGACCACACGGGAGACGGAATCAATCTGGGGTGCCGCTCCGGAGGAATCCTTGCTGGAGGAATCCGAACTCTCCGAACCCGACTGGCTGGCCGCCGAGGTCACCGTGCCGCTGGGCACGGAACCGGAGCTCGAGACCAGGTTGCCGAGACGGCTGAACCCGAAGATCACCAGCAGGATCAGCAGGATGACGATGACGGCTGCGGTGATCCACAGCCCGATGAAGCTTCGCCGCCGGGGACGGTCTTCGTACTCGTCCTCGTCGTAGTACTCCTCGTCGTCGCCGTAATATTCGGCGTCCTCCTCGGGGTAATCGTCTTCGAACTCGGCGTCGTCCTCATAGGTAGGGGCCGGCTCGAAATCTTCCTGGTAGTCGTAGCGGTTGTCGCCGTCGTAGCTGGAGTCAGAGCCCCGCAACGAGGCCGCGGAAGCCGCCGTGGCACCACCCGCGACGTCGGTCGCGGCGCGATCAAAGAGGGTTCCGCCGCTCGAGGACCCGCGGGACGAGCGACGCGCGGGAGGCTCCTCGCCGAAGGCCTCGTAGTCCGCATCGGTCCACTCGGTGACCGGAGCCGCGGCTTCCTCCTGGCGTTCGTCGATCTTGGCCTGGGGCGAGGTCTCGGTGCCGACCTGCTCGTAATCAGAGACGGGAGCGGCAGGGGCATCCGTGCCCCCGAAGATCTGGCCGCCGAGCTCCTCGTTGTCGGAGGAGGTGTCGTCCTGATGGTCCGTCAACAGCAGATCCAACAGGTCGTTGGCCTGGGCGTGCGAGGTGATCAGATAGGTGACCTCGTCGGACTGGCCGAGGTCCAGCACCTGAAGGCTTCCGGACCGCGAGCCCGTGGCGACGTCGCGCGCATTTTCGATGAGGAGGTCGCTGTGGTCAGGGCTCGCGACAAGGATCGAGACCTTGCGTTCCAGGACCTGATCTTTGCCATCGAGGACCTGATCCTGCGCGGCGGTGGTGATGATCTGACCGGTCACCTTATAGCGGCCGCCCAGGACTGAGCCGAGTTGGATAGCCTGCGTCAAAAGTAACCCCCGCGCTGTTTGGGTCGAAGTAACAGTTCGATGATACCGGCGTACCGGCCATGTGGCCTTATCTAGCGACCAATTCGTGCCAAGACCGGGCGAAGAATTCCTTCCATCTCCCGGACCCGGAACATTCGTAGGGCCCCGAGATAGACCAGGGCCATGACTATTCCGCCGATGACGACCGTGACGAACGCCGTGATCTGGCTGTGCCACGCGAACCCGTCGAACGATCCGCCGCCCATCAGATGCAGGGCAATATAGCCAAAGACGCCGGCGAAGATCGCCGAGATCGTCACCCGGAGGTGGGTTTTGACGATATTCGCCAGGTCATAATCGCCGAGCCACTTCTTCAAGCCACGGTGGAACAGCAGGGTCGCCAGGATGTTTTGTCCGGCGTAGAGCCCCGCGAGGCAGAACACGATGTATTGCGGTTGGACGCGCCCCACGAGGAAGCCCAAGACGATCACCAGTACCGCCGAGATGGCCTGATTGATCAGGGGAGTCTTGGCGTCTTCGTGGGCGTAGAAGGCTCGGCCCATCATGAACGCGATCGTGAGGAACGGGCCGCCGAGGGCGATCACCGAGATCACCTGGCCGACGACCGCTCCCTGAGCCGGATCGCCGCCGCCGAACAGCATCCCCACCGGCCCGGCAAACACCACGAGGGCGACCGCGCAGAAGATCGTCGCGACCGAGCTGATGCGCAGGCCACGGGACAGGGTCTGGACCAGCGAGGCGTCGTCGTTGTTGTCGGCGTGTCGGGACATCTGGTTGAACAAGACGGTGGCGATCGACAAGCCGATCACCCCGTGGGGCAGCTGATAGAGCATCGTCGACTGATCGAGCATGTTGTTGCCGGCGATCGGGTGGTCGTACTTCTCTTGGAATCCTTCCGGGGTGGTCGCGATGTGCGCGAGGAACAGGAAGGACAGGTTGGCCACGACGCCGGTGGCCAGGGTCCAGCTGGCGAGCCGGGCCGCCGTGCCGAGCCCGATGCCGCGCCACCCGAGCTTGATGCCTAGACCGAGCTTCAATGCCTTGAGGGGAATAAAGAGAATGAGCGCCTGCGCCACGACGCCGATGGTCGCCATTCCGGCCAACCAGAAGGTCTTGTCGGTGGTCCAGTGAGCCGGGTCGTGGTCCCCGGTCTGCCAGGTACCAAACAGCATGATGAACACCAGCAACGACGCGATGGCGACGATATTGTTCAATACCGGAGCCCACATATACGCGCCAAAGGCGCCTCGGGCGTTCAGGATCTGCCCGACGACCGTGTACAGCCCGTAAAAGAAGATTTGGGGGAAGCACCAGAGCGCGAAGGTGGTGCCCATGTCGAGCTTTTCGGGTGACCAGTCGCTCGCCATGACCGAAATGATCGGCCGCGCGCAGAGGACCACGATGGCGGTGACCACGGCCAGCCCGATGACGGCCAGGGACAGCAGTCGAGAGATGTAATCCGCGCCGCCGTCGGGCTTCTTGGAGGCCTTGATGATCTGCGGAACCAACACGGCGTTGAACATGCCCGCGGCCACGAGGACATAGATGAGGTTCGGCAGCGTGTTGGCCAGGGCGAAGACGTTACCGGTGGTCGTTGAAGCGCCAATGGCGACGGCCAACAGCATCGTCTTTACGAAGCCGAGGACGCGCGAAACCATGGTTCCCGCGGCCATAATGGCGCTGGAACGAGCACCGGTACGTGCCATATTTGCTAAGCCCTAACGATGAAGGATGGGAGCGTCCCCGTCGGGGGCACCACCCACACGTTTCTACAGTTGATGGATGATGTATTCCCTGGCGATGTCCGCGATGCGACGCTCATTCGGGAAAGACAGCTTGCGTCCGAGATCGTCGATATTGGACCACGCAACGTCGATGGCCTCGTGATCGGGGTCCTTCTCCGTGGTGAGGTAACCACCGGTTGCTTGGAGGAGGAAGTGGTGGACCGTCTTGTGGACCCGGTGTCCGGAAACGGTGAACCAATAGTCGATGGAACCGAGTGGCGCGAGGACTCGTCCGGCGATCCCCGTCTCCTCTTCGATTTCGCGGCAGGCGGCTTCCTCGTTGGTTTCTTCGCCCTCGGGGTGTCCCTTCGGGAGACACCACTCCAGGCGGCCGCCGCGGTTAATGCGCGCAATGATGGCGACGGGATGATTCGCGGTCTCAAGGTCGACGACGATACCCCCGGCAGAGACTTCTTCCACCGTGGGCAAGGGCGAAGGCGGGGTGAATGCCCGCTTCTTCGGCGCCCGGGGAACTGGAAAAGTCATACGTCCACCTTACAGAGTTCGACCTTGACACGTGCTGGATGAGGGTCCGTGTGAACGAGGTCTTGTTGTGGATGACGGCGGCGGGCGCGCCGCGGGCCCGGTTTTCTGGCACGATTTAAGCACTATGGCAAACCTCTTTGACAGCTCATCGATCCATCCCGTCGCCCTCGAACTCGGAAAGCTCTTCGAGGACCGGGGATTTGAGCTGTCCCTCGTGGGCGGCCCCGTGCGTGACCTCTTTCTGGGCCAGGCAGCGCTCGACCTGGACTTCACGACCAACGCCACGCCGGACGAAACCCTCGACGTCGCCCGCGGGTGGGCCGACGCCCACTGGGAAATCGGCCGCGACTTCGGCACGATCGGCCTTCGCAAGGGCGATGCCATGATCGAGGTGACGACGTACCGCGCCGAGGCCTACGACGCCGATTCCAGGAAGCCCGCCGTCGCCTTTGCCCGGAAGCTGGAAGACGACCTCTTCCGTCGGGATTTCACGATCAACTCCATGGCGCTCCGACTGCCGAGCCTGGAACTGGTGGACCCCTACGGCGGGATCAAGGATCTCTCCGCCGGGCTCCTGCGGACCCCGGGCACTCCGGAGGACTCCTTTTCGGACGACCCGTTGCGCATGATGCGCGCGGCCCGATTCGTCTCTCGCTTGGACATCGATCCGGCTCCGGAGGTCGTGCAGGCCATGACCGGTATGGCCGATCGGATCGAGATCATCTCCGCCGAGCGCGTGCGTGACGAGCTCGTGAAGCTGATCATCGGCAAGAATCCCCGCCGCGGCGTCGAGCTGCTCGTGGACACCGGCCTCGCCACGCACGTGTTGCCCGAGATCCCGGCCCTTCGGATGGAAACCGATGATCAGCACCATCACAAGGACGTCTACCAGCACTCCCTGACGGTGATGATGCAGGCCGTCGACCTCGAGACCGGCCCCGATGGCGCCGTACCGAGCCCCGACTTCACCCTGCGTTTTGCGGCCCTGATGCACGACATCGGGAAACCGGCCACCCGGAAGATGGAGAAGAACGGCTCGGTCAGCTTTCGGCACCACGACGTCGTGGGCTCCAAATTGGCCAAGAAGCGCATGCGTGCCCTGCGCTTCGACAACGAGACGATCAAGAACGTCGGTCGCCTCGTGGAGCTTCACATGAGGTTTTACGGTTATGGCGAGGCCGGGTGGACCGACTCGGCGGTGCGGCGGTATGTCCGGGACGCCGGAGACCAGCTCGAACGCCTGCATCGCCTGACGCGCTCCGACGTGACGACCAGGAACCGTCGGAAGGTGCAGCGCCTCGGACGGGCCTACGACGACCTCGAACGTCGGGTCGCCGAGCTGGCCGAGCAGGAAGAGCTCGAGGCCATGAGGCCCGACCTCGACGGCCAGCAGATCATGAGCATTCTGGGCATCGCGCCGGGACCCATGGTCGGCAAGGCATATAACTTTCTGCTCAATCTCCGGCTCGACGAAGGGAGCTTGGGGGAGGAAGAGGCCGAGCGGAGGCTCAAGGCCTGGTGGGCCGAATCCGACCACGCCTCCTGACGGTGCCGGAGGGCGGTTCCACGATCGGGTGAGAGCTGTCTCTACCACCGCGGGTAGAGCCGGAGGGTAACAAGCACTCATACCCAGGTATGAAAAACGTCCTGGTTCCCTGAATTTCCAGGGGAACGGGGCGTTTTTGCCCTTAGGGTGGTAGCGGACGACATTTTCCCCGGTCAATACCGGGTAAGGAAGGAGCCACCATGATCGAGGTCTCTGGCCTCACCAAGCAGTATGGGTCCAAACGTGCCGTCGATGACATCTCGTTTTCTGTCCAGCCGGGCAAGGTCACGGGGTTCTTGGGGCCGAACGGCGCCGGGAAATCGACGACGATGCGCATGATCCTGGGTTTGGAGAAACCGACCGCGGGCGAGGCACTCGTGGATGGACAGAAATACAACCATCTCTCATCCCCGCTCACGACGGTCGGGGCGTTGCTCGAGGCGCGGGCGGTTCACCCGCGCCGCAGCGGTGTCAATCACTTGCGCGCGATGGCGCTGACCCACGGCATCCCGAAATCGCGGGTGGACGAGGTCATCGACATTACGGGCCTGAGCAGTGCCGCCGGCAAAAAGGTTGGCGGCTACTCGTTGGGCATGGGTCAGCGGCTCGGCATCGCCACCGCGATCCTCGGCGACCCGACCACGGTGATCCTGGATGAGCCGGTCAACGGCCTCGATCCGGAGGGCGTGATCTGGGTTCGCCAGATGGCACGTTTCCTCGCCTCAGAGGGCAAGACCGTGTTCCTCTCCTCCCACCTGATGTCGGAAATGGCGCAGACCGCCGACCACCTGATCGTGATCGGCCAGGGCAAGGTCCTGGCGGATCAGCCGCTCAAGGAATTCCTGAACCAGACCGGAGACGAGCAGGTTCTGGTTCGCACCGACGACCCCCAGGCCTTCGCCGAGGCCCTTCGCCAGGATCAGGTGGGGGTGACCCAGCGGGAGGACGGTTCGTTGATCGTCAGAGGCAACGGGCGCGAGGTCGCCCAGCGGGCCCAGTCCCACGGCGCCCTGCTCTGGGAGATCACCCCGCAGCAGGCGAGCCTGGAACAGGTTTACATGTCGATGACGCACGATTCGGTCGAATACCGCTCGTCGGATCCGAACGCCGGCCTCGGGTCGGGCGCCGCGCACAACAACGGTGCGACGTCGCAGGCTCCCGTGAACCGAGGGCCTCAGGATCCCGGCTATACCCCGGCGCACTCCACCGAACAGGACACCCCCTGGAACCAGGAGGAGAAGTAAGCAATGAGCACGAGCGTAGATACGCGCGAAACGCGGGGGTCGCAGCCCGCACGTTCCCAAGAATCGAAACACAAGCTGTCGTTCATCGGCGCCTTGCGGGCCGAGTCCCTGAAGTTCCGGACGTTGGTCTCGAGCTGGGTCATGCTGATCATCACGGTGGTCCTGATGGCCGGGTTCTCCGCGCTGACGGCGTACCAGGCCCGCACCATTAAGACCTCGCTGGACGACGCGATCAAGAACGGCAAGCAGCCGGATCCTTACCTGATGCAATTGGGCGATCCCGCCGCCTACGGACGGCAGGCCGTGGATTCGGGCTATATCTTTGCCTACATCATCCTGGCCGCGATGGCCGTAGTCTTCATCGCGTCTGAATTCGCCAATAAATCGGTGATCTCGACCCTGACCGCGGTTCCCCGACGGGGCATGGTCTACGTCGCCAAGACGGTGCAGATCACGATCATCGCGATCGTGGCCGCGATCGTCTCCGGGGTTTTGTCCTGGCTCATGGCGCAGTGGGTGCTCTCGGGCGTGGACCTGACCTTCGGCCTGTTCGAAGAGCAGACGCTGATGAACATCCTGGGCCTCATCGTGGTCTTCGTTCTGACCGCGTGGATGGGCATCGGCCTGGGCGCGATCATCCGGAATAACGCCGGGGCGATCGTGATCCTCGTGGTCCTGCTGTTCATCCTGCCGCTGATTCTCATGCCCTTCCAGTGGGAATGGGTTCGGGACTTCCAGAGCTACATCCCGCAGCAGTTGAGCGGAAACCTGACGAACCCCTTCGAGTCGCAGACCGACCCGAAGTACGTCGAGTCGGGTCTCTGGTACGCGGTGTGGTCGGTGGTGCCCCTGATCCTGGGGTACTTCTCCTTCACGCAGCGCGACCCGAAGTAGCACGCACGGACGTTGTGGCTTCCGCGAACGATGGCGGCGGTGTTTCACCGCCGCCATCGGCGTATCCGAGGCAATAGTGAGCCTTGTCGACTCGCCGCGGGCATCCACGGAGCGCGAACGTGCATGCCGCGGGCTCACTATTCGGTGAGGGGACCGGTAGCGTAGATATTCCCGATGGATCACACGCGGCCAATCGACCGACCCGAGGAGGGGCCATGAGCCACCCGCAACCCGAGCATCATTCCCCGCAGTACATCAATCACGACGGTGGCCCGCGGCCGGTCTACGTCGTCCGAAAGAGCGTGCTGCTCTCCTATATCCTGTGGTTCTTCCTGGGCGTCTTCGGAATCCACAAGTTCTATCTGCGGGCACCCTTCATGGGAATCTTCTATCTGATCCTTCACGGCCTCGGGTGGCTGCTCGCGCCGATCCTGGTCGGCTACGTTTTCTTCGCCCTGTTGGGCCTGCTGATGCTGATCGACCTGTTCACCATCCCGGTGCGCGTGGGTCTGATCAACGCGGGCGAGACGGCCCGGCTGAATAATCGCCGTCGCTTCTGAGCCCGACGACGCCCGCCGAGCAGCGGTTCAACGGTGATCTGACTCCCACAGGGGTGGTCAGGCTTGCCAGGTGCTGTAAACTCGGTGAGGTCTGTGTCGACTCGGTCAATCGCCGAGCGCGCCGGCAACGCACATGCGAACCTCCTGCTACGGAAATACCGTAGCCGCCAAAGACCAAAGGAGGTGGGTTCAAACATGCGTGAATACGAACTCATGGCCATCATTAACCCCGAGGTTGACGACCGCGCCGTTGAGACGACCCTCAACAAGTTCCTCGACGTCGTTCGTAAGAACAACGGCACCATCGAGAACATCGACATTTGGGGCCGTCGCCGTCTGGCTTACGAGATCCAGAAGAAGACCGAAGGCATTTACGCCGTCGTCAACTTCACGTCCGAGCCGGACGTCGCCAAGGAACTGGACCGCGTTCTGAACTTGAACGAGTCCATCATGCGCACCAAGATCATCCGCCCGGAAGAGCAGAAGATCTCCTAGTTTCCACAATTCGTCCGGAACCGTGCCATTCGGCCGGATCCGGTGATTGACTGGAAGCATCATTCAATACGACTCAGGAGGTCATGATGGCTGGAGAAACCATCATCACGGTCGTCGGAAACCTCACCGCCGATCCTGAACTGCGGTTCACCCCCTCGGGTGCCGCGGTCGCGAACTTCACGATCGCCTCGACTCCGCGTACTTTCGACCGTCAGAGCGGCGAATGGAAGGATCAGGAAGCCCTGTTCCTCCGTTGTTCGATCTGGCGCGAGGCCGCGGAAAACGTTGCGGAGTCCCTGACCAAGGGACAGCGTGTCATCGCCCAGGGTCGGCTCAAAGCACGGTCGTATGAAACCAAGGAGGGCGAGCGCCGCACCTCGATGGAGCTGGATGTCGACGAAGTCGGCCCCTCGCTCCGATTCGCTACCGCGTCGGTTAACCGCAACCAGCGTTCCGGAGGAGGAAACTTCGGAGGAAACCAGGGCGGATTCGGTGGAAACACCGGTCAGGGCCAGGGTGCTGGTAGCGGCCAGGGAGGCTTCGGAGGCAACTCCGGGGGCTCGAATGGTTACGGCGGTAACGGTTTTAACCAGGGTGGAAACCAGCGGGGCGGCCAACAGGCTCCCGCGGCGGACCCCTGGGGCCAGCAGAACTCCGGTGGTAGCTACGACTGGAGCGCTGGCCAGGACGACGAACCGCCGTTCTAAACCGAGGCGCAACCTCTCGATTCATTGATAAACCCATCCCGCGGTGTGAAAGCCGCGGGCTCCACAACACTGAAGGAGCACCACGATGGCTAAGGCTGAAATTCGTAAGCCCAAACCAAAGCAGAACCCGCTGAAGACTGCTGAAGTCACCGAGATCGACTACAAGGACGTCGCTCTCCTGCGTAAGTTCATCTCCGACCGCGGCAAGATCCGTGCGCGTCGCGTCACCGGCGTGACCGTTCAGGAGCAGCGCAAGATCGCTCAGGCAATCAAGAACGCCCGCGAAGTTGCCCTGTTGCCCTACTCCGGCGCTGGCCGCTAAAGAGAAGGAGAGTAGAAGACATGGCAAAGATCATTCTGACTCAGGAAGTCACCGGCCTCGGTGCCGCTGGCGACGTCGTTGAGGTCAAGGACGGCTACGCCCGTAACTTCCTCATGCCCCGTGGCCTCGCCACCGTGTGGACCAAGGGCGGCGAACGCCAGATCGAGTCGATCCGCAAGGCCCGCGAGGCACGTGCGCAGCACAACCTCGAGGACGCCCAGGCCCAGGCCGAGAAGCTCTCGGCAGCGACCGTCTCGGTTCCGGTTCACGCCGGTGCTGAGGGCCGCCTCTTCGGCACGGTCAAGCCGGCCGCCATCGCCGACGCGATCGAGGCCGCCGGCCTCGGCTCGGTCGACAAGCGCGCCGTGACCGTCGAGAAGAACATCAAGCGGACCGGACGCCACACCGTGGCCGTTCGCCTCCACGAAGATGTCGTCGCCAGCATCGAGATCGACGTCGTCGCATCCTAGGTGCCGGTGAAAGCGTGACGATTCTCCTGACCGAGATCGCCGCGTGAACACCAATCGAAGCCCGGACCTTTCCTGCGGGAGAGGGTCCGGGTTTCGTTGTCTGTGGGGGAACAACGGCACAGTGCACGATCAGATTGCCGTGGAAAGATGAGGCTATGGCCCAAACGAGTAAGCAGTCCGACTGGGAAGCGATGTGGGACGAAGCCGACGGCGACGTCTCCGAGAGTCGTCCCCACGGTCGGTTCAAGAGAACAGGCCGGAAGAACAGCCGGTTCCCTATGCTCCCCAGCACCAAGCTGCTGGTCATTGCGACGGGTTTCTGGGTCGCGTCGATCGTTCTGATCGTTTTGGGGTTCTTCGCCGGAAATTCCGGGTCGACCTCGACCGTCCTGGGGTTTTTCCTGGTGTGCCTGGTGGTCTCGGCCATCGCGGCCGCCTTCGCGAGCTTCCTGGCCCTCTTCGGTCTGTTCAAGTACCGCCGCCGCAAGGTTTTCAACCTCATCCTTCTGCTGATCTCCGTGGCGACCAACCCGTTGGTCATCCTGATGGTCGCGATGAGCGGGGTGGCCTGAGGTCCCGTCATGCCGAGGGGCAAGCCGGGCCCGCCGCGAGGAAGCGGCATCGTCTCTCACGGATCGTGAACGACGATGAGCGCGACATCCCTGCCGCTCCACAAGTTATCCACAAGCGTTTCGCTGGGTTGGGGAAAACTCGGTGTGAGTCGAGGCCCAGAGAACCTTCAACCCGTGGATGAGGGCTGGAAGTCGCGGAATAGTAACCAGGTTATCCACAGGGCGGCTTTGGGAAAAACCCCTTGTTATCAGGGGTGATGTAGTACAAATTTATTTATCCACAGGCTTATACCCAAGGGGTCCACAAGTGCGTCGGCCTTATGCACAAGTTATCCACACCTAGAACGGTGGCGAGTGGAAAACCCCGCCGGGGGCCGGCTCCGCAATGGGTCGGGAAGTCAGTAGGCTGGGGTAGCAGCGGCGTAGAGAAGGAGACCCAAACCGATGGCCGAAGCGGTCCAGGAACACGATGTAGGGCGGACACCGCCCCAGGACAACGTGGCCGAGCAGTCCGTGCTCGGCGGCATGATGCTCTCGAAGGACGCCATCGCGGACGTCGTCGAGGTGCTCATGGGGGTCGACTTCTACCGTCCGGCTCACGAGTCGATCTACGACGCGATCATCGATCTGTACGGCAAGGGCGAGCCCGCCGACGCCATCACGGTCGCGGATGAACTGACCAAACGCGGCGAGCTCAGCCGTGTCGGCGGCGCAGCGTACCTCCACACCTTGATCTCCTCCGTGCCGACCGCTGCCAACGCGGGCTTCTACGCCGAGATCGTCCGGGAACGGGCGGTATTGCGCCGCCTGGTCGAGGCCGGCACCAAGATCGTGCAGCTCGGCTACTCGCAGGACGGCGAGGTCGACGACGTCGTGAACCAGGCGCAGGCCGAGGTTTACCAGGTTGCCGAACGCCGCACCTCCGAGGACTACGTGATCCTTAAGGAGATCATCGGCGAGACCGTCGAGGAGATCGAAGCCAACGGGGACAAGACCGACGGCATGCAGGGCGTCCCCACCGGGTTCTACGAACTGGACGAACTCACGCACGGGCTGATGGGCGGGCAGATGATCGTCGTCGCCGCCCGACCCGCGGTCGGTAAGTCCACGCTAGCCTTGGACATCGCCCGGTCCGCCGCGATCCATCACAATCAGGCCGCGGTGATCTTCTCCCTGGAGATGTCCCGGAACGAGATCGCGATGCGCCTGCTCTCCGCCGAGGCGTCCCTGAACCTCTCCGACCTGCGCCGAGGCTCGCTCGAGGACAGCCAGTGGTCCAAGATCGCCGAGGTCATGGGACGGATGGATAAGTCCCCGCTATTCATCGACGACTCCCCGAACATGTCCATGATGGAGATCCGGGCCAAGTGTCGCCGGCTCAAGCAGAAGAATAACCTTCAGCTCGTGGTGCTGGATTACCTTCAGCTCATGTCCTCGGGCAAGCGCGTGGAATCGCGTCAGCAAGAGGTTTCGGAATTCTCCCGTTCACTGAAGCTCCTGGCCAAGGAGCTCGAGGTTCCGGTCATCGCGCTCTCGCAGCTGAACCGTGGCTCCGAGCAGCGCAACGACAAGAAGCCGATGATCTCCGACCTGCGTGAGAGTGGTTCCATCGAGCAGGACGCCGACATGGTGATCCTGCTCCACCGCGAGGACATTTACGACAAGGAGTCCCCGCGCGCCGGTGAGGCCGACGTGATCGTGGCCAAGCACCGTAATGGCCCCACCAAGACGATCACCGTCGCCTTCCAGGGCCACTACTCGCGGTTCGCCAATATGGCCAACGACGGCGGCTTCTAGCCGATACCCCCGGACGGCCGCGGGTCTCGTGGGACTCCGCGGCGACTGTGGCCGCCGACACGAACGCGTCATGAACCCTCATGAACTTCGCCACACTATCCGGTTCGGCGATACCTTGAGGGGATGAGCTCCGCCGCACCCTCTGAGAACTTTGGAACGCCCCGCCACGGCACCGCGGAATACGACCACTACTCGGTCTCCGCGCGCATGGACCGGCTACCGGTCCTGCGCTCCCACCGGATGATCACGGTGATCGTGGGCCTCGGGGTGTTCTTCGACCAGTACGAGAACTTCCTGGCCGCGACCATCTCCAAGGTCCTCCAGAACGACTTTCTCCTCTCCGGGACGGTGCTTTCCCTCGTGCTGGCCTCGGCGTTCCTGGGACAGTTCTTGGGCGCGATCTTCATGGGCCGCCTGGCCGACCGGGTCGGACGACGCACCGCGTTCATCGTGAACCTGCTGTTGTATTCGGGTTTCTCCCTCATCGCGGCCTTCGCGCCGAACGCCGAATGGCTGATCGTCTGCCGCTTCATCGCGGGCATCGGGATCGGCGGCGAATACGCGCTGGCCGACTCGTATCTCTCCGATCTCCTCCCGAAGGCTTCCCGCGGCCGCTTCATCGCGTGGGCGTACACGGTCAGCTTCCTCGGCATCCCGGCGGTCGGTTTGCTGGCCCACTGGTTGGTGCCGCTGACCCCGCTGGGTATCAGCGGATGGCGGTGGCTGTTCGTTCTGGGCGCCCTCGGCGGGTTCATCGTGTGGTTTGTGCGCCGCGGGGTCCCGGAGTCGCCACGCTGGCTGGAAACCCAGGGGCGGCTGAGCGAGGCGCGGGCGATCGTGGAGAAATTCGAGGACGAGGCCCGTGCCGCGGGCAAGACCCTCGCCGAACCTGACGCCTCGATCCGTCCCGTCACGGAAGCCAAGGTTCCCTTCCGAGAGATCTTCCAGAAGCCGTTCCGCAAGCGGACCTTGATGCTGTCCGCGATGAACTTCCTGCAGGTCTTCGGGTATTACGGTTTTGGCACCGTGGCGGTCCTGGCGCTGAGCGCCAAGGGATTCGACGTCGTCGAGTCCATTGGGTACACGGCGCTGACGTACTTCGGGTATCCGCTGGGATCGATCCTGATCATTCCGTTCATCGAAAAATTCGAGCGGAAGTACCTGGTGATGGTGACGGCCGGCCTCATGGGCGTGTTCGGCCTGGCCTTCGGGTTTGGCACGGGGCCCGCGTGGGTGGTGATCGCGGGCGTGCTGTTCACGATGGCGAGCAACATGTTCTCGAATTCCTACCATGTGTTCATGGCGGAGAATTTCCCCACGCGGGTCAGGGGAACCGCCTCGGGCTTCGCGTATTCGCTGTCTAAGCTGACCAGCGCATTTCTGCCGTTCCTGCTGCTCCCGTTGCTGAGCGGGGCCGGTTCGGCGGCGGTGTTCTCGGTGGTTGCCCTCGCGATGGTGCTACTGATCCTGGACGTCGGCATCCTGGGGGATCGCACCACCGGGCGTAGCGCGGATCGGGAGGCGTAGAGACGGGGCGCCCGTTCCGTCAGCGGGTCAGAGAGTCTCCAACCACGCCCGGACGGACTTCTCCATAGACCTGATGGTGCGCGCGGCCGATAGAAACGCCTTCGAGGTCGGCACCAGGTGGCTCGAAAAATAAGGCATCTGGCCGGCGACTTTTTCCAGCTCGGCTGTCTCCATATCGCCTAGTTGATCTGCCATGGCCTCAAGTTGCGGCATGAGGTCTGGGGGAAGTGCGCTTCGGTCAATCTTCGATGCCGCGGACAGCGCACGATTCAGCGATGTCATGAGGTTCTCCCAGGTATTCGACGCTTTCCGTCCGCTCTCGATGAGGTTTTGGTTCGGGGTTGCCAAGGCCTTTTCCGCGCGTGCCAGTGCCTTGCCGCGATCGAGTCCTGCCGCGGCGATCCGTGGAGGTATCGTCCGAAACTCTCGCCCTAGGCGGTCGAAATCCTCGAGAAATTCAAGGATATCTTTTTGGGCCTGAGGCATAAGAGATTCCGCGGCCTCCATATATTCCATGAATCCACGAGGGGGTTCATCGTGATCCCCTGAGGCTCCTTCGGGTGATTCGTCGGAAGCTACCGGTTGCGATTCTCTCTCGGTCATGACCTCGTCAAGGCGCCGAGCAATCTCCTCCACCGCCTGCCGATATTCTGCCGACGAGCGGTCTGAGACGCGTCCCTTATGCGCATCCAGGTACTTGATGGAACGCAGGCGCGTGAAAAGTGGTGTCTGAGCAGGGGCAGAGCCCAATTCGCGTGGTGTGATCCAGATGAGTGGCAGAAGTAGGTTTTCCGACCCACTGCGTTGCGCGGCGTCCGAGAATTGGGTGAACTCGTCCTGACACGCCTCACTCTTCACGTAGCGCGGTGTGATGAAGGGAAGGAAAAATGTTGACGTGCGTAATCCGTCATTGATACTCCTCTGGAGTTGCTGCCCCCAATGGATGGATTGGACGTCCAAGAACAGTTGGATGGAGCGTCCGAAGCGCCCCTCCATGGTGTCCTGAATGTCCAACGCAAACTGGCGAATATCGCCGCCGGTGGCCGACTCTTGATCCTTGTGCGTGTAGCTGATGAAGACGGTGGCGTCGGTCATGGACGACATGGGTTCGCTTTCTGGCGAGGCGGACGGAAGTGGAAGGGCTAGATCTTCTGTGCTGGGGGACTCCTGGGGAACCCAGAGCCGTTCATCGTGCAGGCTCGATAGGGGAATGGCCCAGAGATTATCGTCGAATGCGACGGATCGGTCACCCGTGTACACGACGAATCCCCGGTGGAACCTTTCGCCGTAATGATTCTTGAAGGCGCGTATGCCCTTGAAATGCTGAGGAGTGGCCGATCCTGAGCTTTTGACCTCGACGGCGACGAGGCGCCCCTGGGAATCCTGGAGAACCATGTCGACCTCATGGGTCCGGCCCTGGGTAATCTCCCGCCAATGGGTGAGGCGCGTCAGAGTCTCGGACCACCCGAGGTGGGCCACCAGCTGCTGAACGACGTGGGCTTCCAGGAGTCCTCCGCGAGCACCGGCGTCCCCGAGCGTGCGGTCGATGGAGAGCACCACGGACGCGGAAAGCGCGGTGTCTGCGGGGTAGACCTTCGAGGTTGAGCGGGCCGACTTCTTGACCGGGCGATGAAAATTCGGAATTTCGTGGAGAAGAAAGCGGCGTTCCAGAACATCGACGTACCGATTGACCGTTCGACGATCTATTCCGAGGGCCGTCGAGATCGCCGTGGCGTTGAATTCCCCCGCTGGGTTCATGAGCAGATGGGAGAGTACGTCGTGAGCGGTGCCGGCGTCCATTTTTTCGCCGGGAAGGACATTGTCGGTGAGGAGACCCGCGATGTCGTGTTCAATCCTGTGCGCCAAAACCAGTCCCGATGTGGCTTCTTCCGTGACTCGGTAGCGAGGAAGTCCACCGAGAATCACGCGTTCCTCCCAAGGGCGTACGGCGGAGGAAGCGGCTCCGGCGGCGTCGGGGGTCCCATCGAAGAGACGGTCGATGACCGACCAGGGCCGAGCGGGTGACGCCGACAGCTCCGCCTCACTCAAGGGTTCGAGCGTGAGCCGGGAGACACGGCGGGCGAGGGGGTCGGTGCCTCCCAAGCCAGTGCGGCCGATGGCGGCGGATCCAGTCAAGATGCACCGGACGGCATCGGACCTTTCGTCTAACAAGGCCTTAAGCGCCAGGGGCAAGCCCGGGAGTAATTGCGCCTCGTCAATCGCGAAGGGGACGGGAAGGCTTCGAAGCCACGCGAGGGTGTTTTCCGATGCCGCGGCATAGTGCGTGGGATCCGTCAGGGTGACGATGGTCGTGATCGTGCCGGCCTCGTGAAGAGCCCTCAAAAGTCGCGTCTTGCCGACGGCACGGGCACCTTCGATGATGACGACGGGCGACGACTCGAGGAGCTCGACGACCCGCGATTCGATGAACCGAGGAACGTACATGTCGAAGATTGTACATTCAGGGGTGCGAAGATTGTACATCCTGTGTACAGAGTTCCCCGTGACCTCGACATTCCGGATCCACGTAGGTCCGCCGCCCGATACCGAGTCTGGACGCAACCGTGGGGCGCTCGCCATGCGGTGAGCGCCCCACGGGCCGTTGGTTAATCCTCAGGGCCGAAGCCGTGGGATTTAGACGGCCTTAGTCTCAAATACCCCGCCCTTCATGGTGGAGGAATTGACGGTTCCATTGGCATCCGTCGCCACAATAGTGGCGATCCCCTGGTCATCGATGGTCAGGGATTTGGCGTTGGCAAAAAGTTTATTGGTGGAGCCCGGAAGGGTCTGGTGTGAATTGTATCCGTCGTCGGTCGGGGTCAGATAAATGACCGATGTTCCGGAAACGAAATAGATATTGCCCTCGCGGTCAACATTGGTGTTGGCGTAATGGACCTCGGGTGTGCTGAACATTGCTGTGGGGGCCATCGGAAGGCTGCCCGAACCGTTGTCTTGAGCGAAGCCCACCGCGCGGCCGTCCTGGTAAACGGCATAGCCCACGGCCCCTGTTTGCGGCGCTGTGGCCACGGGCGGCGTATCCAGGAAGTAGGTGCGGATCTCGAGGTTACCCTGGACCGGATGGTTCACGACCTGGCGTGAGGTTTCCTGCCAGGTTCCGGTCCACGTGTCGTCGAAGGTCGGAAGTTCCGCGGCGGCCTGCGTGTCAGCCGCCTGAGGAGCCGCCGCCGGGCTCGCGGCCATGGCGGGTGTTCCGGCGAACAGCGACGCCGCCAGGAGGGCGGCGCTACCGCCGCTCGCGAGGGTAATCTTCATTCGATTCGAGGTGGTGCTGCGCATGTTGGTTCATTCCTCTCCTTCGGTCCGCTCGTCTCCGAGGTGGCTCCGGTGCGGGGTCCGAGTGGTTGGTGTTTCCCATCATTTGCTGATGACACTGTGAACCATTCCTCAGGATTCCGGGTGGAACAAGGACTTCCTTGAATTTAAAACCAACTCGATACGCAGGTCACGAGGACGTCACTATTTCAAATCACAGTGACCCGCTATTCCGCGCGGAACTGACAAGCCGACAATCCCGCGAACGCGGGTCACAACGCTCACCGCGATAATTCCTCAACCGGAGGAGCCGGGATTATTCAAGGGTTTGAAATATGACCGCTTCGTGATCACCGGAATCGACTCCGGGAAATATTTCTCTCCCGGGCAGGGACGGTTCGCCGAGGCGGGGTCGAGCGTGCGTGACGAAGAGTTACCTAGGCCTGGGGTGCGGTCTTCCCGAGGGGTACGTTCGGCTCTACATCATCTCCGCGCACCTTCCGAGAAAGTTCGAACCCCATGATCCTGACCGGCCTCCTCATCGGCGCCCTGCTGGGCATCGTCATGCAACGGGGACGCTTCTGCGTCACCGGAATGCTGCGGGATATCTTCCTGCTGAAATCCTGGCGGACCTTTACCGCCCTGATGATCGTGATCGCCGTCCACGCCGTCGGAATCGCGGCCCTGACCGGCGCGGGGATTATTTCCCCCGAGTACCCGACCTTCGCCCCCGCGGCCGTCGTGATCGGCGGGTTGCTCTTCGGCATGGGCATCATCCTCGCCGGGGGTTGCGCCTCGGGCACGTGGTACCGCGCCGCGGAAGGACTCGTGGGGTCGTGGATCGCGCTCGCGATGTACGCGCTCTCCTCGGCCGCCATGAAGAAGGGCGCGCTCGGCGGCCTGAACACCGGCATGAAAAAGTGGGACACCGGGCTCACGACGATTCCCGCCGCCCTCGGTCTTTCGCCGTGGCTGTTCGTCGTTGTCCTGGTCGCGATCACCCTCGTGATGGTGCGTCACTTCTTGCGCAGGGAACGCCAAGCGGCCAAGCCCGCGACCCTCGGCGGTCGGTCCGCGTGGAAGCGGCCCCTGCACTTCTACGTTGCGGCCGTGCTCGTCGGTCTCCTCGGGGTCATCGCCTGGCCGCTGTCCGCGGCGACGGGCCGTAACGACGGGTTGGGCATTACCTCGCCCTCGTCAAACCTGGTGAAATTCATCGTGACGGGCGACGGCGCGACGATCGACTGGGGCGTTCTCCTCGTGCTCGGCCTCTTCGTGGGGTCCTTCGTGGCGGCCAAGGCAACCGGAGAATTCCGCGTGCGCGTTCCCGACGCCGCCACGGCCGTTCGCTCGGCGATCGGCGGCGTCATGATGGGCGTGGGAGCCTCGTGGGCGGGAGGGTGCACCGTCGGTAACGGCATGGTCCAAACCAGCCTGTTCAGTGTCCAAGGATGGGTCGCTCTGGTGTTCATCGCGCTGGGTGTGGGGCTCGGCGCCAAACTCTGGCTCAAGCCGTCCCGGACGAGGCCCGCGACCGAAGGCACCTACTCCACGGATCAGAGCCTCGGTGGCACCGCCGGATCCGCCGACATCGAAAACACGCCCGCACCCGGCGCCGGAGAAACCTCACCCTTCGGTGGATTTGCGGCGGCGCCGGGAGCGCTCGCGGTCAAGGCTCCGGAAGCCTCGGCCAAGGTGCGTGACCTGGGTGAAGGGTACTACGCGCTCGATTCCTTGGGCGCGGTCTGCCCCTTCCCCCTGATCGAGGCGAAGGACGTCATGACGACCCTCGCCAGCGGCGACCACCTGGTCATTGACTTTGACTGCACCCAGGCCACCGAGGCCATTCCGCACTGGGCCGCCGAAGATGGCCACGAGGTCACGGACTTCCACGAACGCGGAGAGGCCAGTTGGCAGATCACGCTGCGGAAGGCCTAGGGGCCTAGGCGAAGTCGGAGGACGCGGCGTCGAGCTGGGCAACCTCGGAGTCGCTCAGCGTCAGGTCGGCGGCCGCCAGGACGGACTGAAGCTGCTCGGTGGTGCGTGCCGAGGCGATGGGCGCGGTGACGCCCTTGGCCAGAAGGTACGCGAGGGCGACCGAGGTGATCTCGACGTCGTGGCTCCGGGCGACCTGATCGAGGGCGTCGACGACGCTCAGGCCGTTCTCGATGCTGGTTTCTGAGAAGTAGTCATCGATCATCGACTGGCGGGCGGTCCCCTTCACGTCGTCCTGGGACCGGTACTTACCCGTGAGGAACCCCGAGGCCAGCGAGAAGTACGGGAAGACGGCGGCGTCATACTGGCGGGCGATCGGCGCGTAATCCTGTTCGAAGTCCCGGCGCTTGACCAGGTTGTAGTGCGGTTGGATCGCCACGGGGACGGTGAGCCCTTCGGCGGTCGCGAACTCGAACCAGCGCGACATGCGCTCGGGACTGTAGTTGGACAGGCCGATGCTCTTGGCCTTGCCGGACTTCACGATCTCGTCGTAGGTCCGGGCCTGATCCTCGATCGCGACCGACTCGTCGTCGAAGTGCGCGTAGTAGAGGTCGACGTAGTCGGTCTGGAGGCGTTTCAGGGAGTCGTCGATGGCCGCGATGACGGTCTCGCGGGCCTGACCCTGATGTTCGGGGTGGCTGCCCGCCTTGGTCGCGATGACGACCTCATCCCGTCGACCGCGCGCGGCCAGCCATTCGCCGAGCACCGTCTCGGACTCGCCGCCCTGATGCCCTTCGGCCCACGCCGAGTAGACGTCGGCGGTATCGATGAAATTGCCTCCGGCCTCCGTGAAGGCGTCGAGGACGTCGAAGGACTCCTGACGGTCCGAGGTCCACCCGAAGGTGTTGCCGCCCAGGTTGATCGGGAACACCGAGATGTCGGTGCGGGGGATGCGCTGAAGTTCTGCCATGAGGTCCTCCTTGGTTGTGGGGCATGATCGCCCCGAGGTATTTCCCGTCACACGTAACGAGGTGGCCTGCGCTGATATTCCGTTCGGCACACGAAAACCGTGACATTCCCGGAGTGGAATATCTGCCGCGCTGCCTCGGTCTGTCAGGGTGGGGCGGGGGCAGGACGCCGTCAGGCCGCGCCGAAATCTCGCAACGCTCGACCGTCGAGCCGGTAGGTCTGCCAGCCGTCCATCGGCTCGGCGCCCAAGGACTCGTAAAACTGGATCGAGGGTTCGTTCCAGGTGAGGACCGACCACTCGACGCGCCGATAGCCGCGGTCGAGAGCGGTTGCGGCGAGAGTTCGCAAGAGCTGCTTGCCGAGACCCGAGCCGCGGCGCTCGGGGCGCACGAAAAGGTCTTCCAGGTAGATGCCGTGTTCGCCCTCCCAGGTGGAGAAATTCAGGAACCAGATGGCGACGCCGTCGATGCGTCGCCCCGTCCCGCCTTCGGCCTCCGCGACGAAAGCAAAGACCGCCGGGTTCTCCCCGAAGAGCTGTTCCCGGAGGCGATCCTCGGTGACTTTGACCGAATCCGCCTCGTTCTCGTACCCGGCGAGGGCTTGAATCAGTTCGAGGATTTCGGGGGCGTCGTCGGCCACGGCGGGGCGAATCGGAGAAGTAACCATGGACACACCGTAAGACCTTGCCGCCAAAGGGTTCCAGGCCGCCGATGTCACATATTGCATGGAGTAACCTCAATAGTAGGCTGAAACACGTACCTACGAGACGCACCTCATATTAGGGGTGCGTTTTCCGTGGGTCCAGTACGTCGTCGAGCGAAGAATCGTAGTTACATCATGTCGAGCCTGACCGAATTGGTTACGTCCACCATTTCCGAGAATGCGGAGGAGATGGTGGCGCTGCGCCGCGAGCTCCACCAGATCCCGGAGCCCGGCCTGCATCTGCCCCAGACCGCGGCACGCGTCCGACGCGAATTCGCGGAATTGGACATGGAGATCACCGACGCGAACGAGGTCTCGGGTTTCGTCGCGGTGCTCCGCGGCGGCAAGGCGGCCAAGACTCCGCTCGCGGAGCGACCCATCGTTCTGTTGCGGGCCGATATGGATGCGTTGCCCGTGGCCGAGGAATCCGGGCTACGCTGGGCCTCCCAGAACGGGGCCATGCACGGGTGCGGGCACGACATGCACATGGCCGGGATCGTGGGCGCGGCCCGGGCGCTCCACGCGGTCCGCGAGCAGCTGACCGGCGATGTCGTGTTCTTCCTCCAGCCTGGCGAGGAAGGGTGGGATGGGGCGCAGCACCTGATCGATGAGGGGCTCCTCGAAGCCGCGGGACGCTTGCCGGATCACGCGTACGGCCTGCACGTCTGGTCGGCCCAGTTCCCCACGGGAACCATCACGGCCCGGCCCGGCCCCCTGATGGCTTCCTCCGACACCATGGTCGTGCGCGTCCACGGCCGCGGGGGCCACGGTTCCGCGCCGCACAAGGCGCTGGACCCGGTGCCCGTCGCCGCGGAGATGGTGACGCAGTCGCACGTGTTGGTGACCAGGGAATTCGACATCTTTGATCCGGTCGTCGTGACCTGCGGGAGCGTCGTGGCCGGGTCGGCCGCCAACGTGATTCCGGACCACGCGACCGCCAAATTCACGCTGCGCGCGTTCACCCCCGAGACGCGTCTCCGGCTCATGGACAGCCTGTCGAGGCTCTTCGAGGGCATCGCCGCCGCGCACGGCACGACCTGCGAGGTCGAGGAGCGGAAGCTCTACCCGGTGACGGTGAACCAGGCCGAGGAGACCGAGTACCTCGCAGATATCACCGAGAAGGCGTTCCCCGGCCGCTGGACGGAGCTGGAGCAACCGGTCGGCGCGTCCGAGGATTTCTCCAAGATCCTCGAGCGGATTCCCGGGGCCTACGCGTTCGTCGCCGCCGTCGACCCTGAGAAAGACTTCGAGACGGCGGCCTTCAACCACTCTCCGTTCGCGACCTATGACGACTCGGTGCTGACCGACTGCTCAAGGCTCTTGGTGGACCTCGCCCTGGGACGCCTCACCTCCTGACCCCCGGACCCGTCCGCACCGGCGCGGGGCCCGCATCAACGCACCAGAGAACCTCACGAAAGGATCCCACCGTGAGCACATCCACGACTTCCCCGACGCGTGTCCGCGGGGGCCAATCGAACGTCAAGACCCTCCTCGGGACCGGTATCGGCAACGCGCTGGAATGGTTCGATTGGAATATCTACGCGAGCTTTGCCGTGTATTTTTCGACGCAGGTTTTCAATAAGGCGGATCCGCAATCGGCTTTCCTGGAAACGATGGCGATCTTCGCCGTGGGCTTCGTCGCCCGTCCCTTCGGCGGCGTTCTCTTCGGATTCCTCGGCGACCGGTGGGGGCGGAAGCGCTCGCTCACGTTGGCCGTGGTCAGCGCGTCGGTCGGCTCATTGATCGTGGCGCTCTGCCCCACCTACGACCAGGTGGGCTGGCTCGCCTCGGCCCTGTTGCTGCTCGGCCGCTTGGTCCAGGGGCTCTCCCACGGCGGCGAGCTCCCGGCGGCCCAAACGTATTTGGCGGAACACGCGCCGCCCAAGAAACGTGGCCTTTTCGCGAGTTCCATCTACATCACCGGCACCCTGGGGCTGCTCTGCGGGCTGATCCTGGGCCTGGTCCTTCAGTCCACGCTGAGCGACGAGCAGATGGCCGCGTGGGGTTGGCGCATCCCGTTCGTCGTCGGGGCCGTGTTGGGCATCGTCGCGATCTGGCTGCGCTCCACGCTGGAGGAGTCCGAGGTGTTCACCGAGCACATGGACGCGGTCAAGAAGAACGACGTGCGGAAGCAGAACATTTTCGTCGCGATCCTCAAAAACTGGCGCACGGGACTGCAGGTGATCGGCATGACGGCGGGGCTGACCGTCTCTTATTACGTCTGGTCGGTCACGATGGCCTCGCTGGCCACGACCACGTTCCACTACTCGTCACAGCACGCGTTCACCGCCTCGCTGATCGGCAACGTGGTGTTCATCCTGGCTCTGCCGGTGTGGGGCATCGTTTCGGACAAGATCGGTCGGAAACCGTGCATCTTCATCTCGGTCATCGGTTCGTTTGTGTGCAGCCTGCCGCTGATGAAACTCGTCTCCGGCGGAGAGTTCTGGCAGCTGGCCCTGGCGATCTGCGTCCAACTGATCTTCCAGGCGGCCTTCCTCGGCCACGGGCCGGCGACGTACGCCGAGATGTTCTCCACGGACCAGCGGACGGCCGGATTCGGCGTGCCGTATTCCATCGCGATTGCGGCCTTTGGCGGCACCGCGGGATACGTGCTGACGCTGATCGGCAACCCCTACATCTTCGCGCTGTACTCGATGGCCCTGCTGGTGATCTCGGGGTTGACGGTCCTGACGTTGCCGGAAACCAAGGGTAAAGACCTCCGCGCGTAGGGCCCGGTTCACTCGAAGCGGTCGCCCGCTGTGACCCACGCGGGAAACGGGTCGGGCATGTGTCGCCAGGACGCCGGGTCGGAGAGGAGCTCGGCGTCGTCGAGCACCGCTTCGTCGAGGATGCGGGTGAGCTCCACCGGGCGAAGATCGATCCCGGTCAGGATGATGTCCTGTCCGAAACTCAGCGGTTCGCCGGGTGTGGTGTCGTCGCGGGCCAGCGGATCGATGACCATCACGGCCCCGGTGTGCGACCACGCGGCCGTGATTCCGGGGCGGCTCGCCAGGCGGCAGAAGCCGCAGGATCTGATGACTTTTCCTCCCGCGCCGGGCTCGAGGTATTCGTCGAGAGCGCGCTGAAGCCTCACCGGGTTAAAGGGCCGCGGGTTGGTGTAGCGCATCGATGCGACCCGCGGGTGCTTCGGCCGCGCCGTGTGCAGGCCGTTCAGGTGGGCAATCCAACCGGGACGTACCTGGTGGGAGCCGTAGGTTTCCGCGGCGTCGTCGGCTCCTTGCCGGAAGGATTCGTACGCGTCTTGTTCGAGGACAATCTTGGCCCACGGGGCGAGCTCCCCGATGAGCGCTCGGATGAGGTCACGCTCCTCGCTCGGCACGTGTTGCGCGTTCGTCAGCAGGGCGGTGGAGCAGTATTCGATCTGTTGCGCCGTCAACAAGGCGCGGGCCGACGCCGTCGTGAAGGCCGTGCCGTGATGGAACTCGAGGTGTTCGACGCGGTCGGTGCGTTCCAACTCGCTGAAGAAATGCGTCGCGTCGATCACGCAGACGACCTCGACGAGCCGCGTGGGTTCCTCCGGATCGACCAGGGAACCGATAATTGCCGGCATCGGCGCTTGCACCGGGTACTCGACGACCACCCGGGAGGCCGCCGTCCAAGGGATCAGCGCCGTGGCCTCCCGGACCGGGTCCGCGGCCGCGGCCAGCCGTTCCGCGTGGATGAATTCGCTTCCGGACCGTTGGGCGATGCCGTGCGCGACGGCGCTGCGCTCGGGCACGCACGAACCCACGACGGCGGTGACGCTGGTCAATTCCACTCCGTGACTCCTCTGCATTCGGATTTCATGCGTACACTATAGCGTGTAATTGCGAATCATTCTCATAAAAGGAGCACGATGAAGGTCAGAGCATCGATCCGGTCCCTCAAGAACCAGCCGGGCGCGCAGGTGGTCAAGCGCAAAGGGCGCATCTACGTGATCAACAAGGAGAATCCCCGCATGAAGGGCCGTCAGAAGTAGGTTTCCGGGAGGTTCGGGGGTGACGAGGCCGGGCGCGGGGCGCAGAATGAGGGAGGTGCCCGGGGAATCCGGGGGCGCGACGTACGAAAGGGTCGACATGTCCACCACTCTCATCACGGGTGCCTCCTCCGGAATCGGCACCGAACTTGCCCATCGATGCGCCCGGCGGGGGGACGACCTGATCCTGGTGGCCCGTCGCAGGGACCGCCTCGAAGCGCTCGCCGCCGAGTTGACGTCCCGGGATGGAATCGACGTCGAGGTCGTGGACATGGATCTTTCCACGACCTCGGCCGCCGCCGAACTCTGGGACCGCTTGTCCTCGAGGCGGGTGGACACGCTCATCAACAACGCGGGATTTGGCAACGGTGGCACGGTGGTCGACGCCGACCCGGAACTCCTCGAGAAAGAGGTCCGGTTGAACTGCCTCACCCTGGTGGGGCTGACGCGTCGCTTCCTCGCGCCCATGGTCGAGAGGCGAAGCGGCACGATTATCAACATCGCCTCCACCGCCGCGTGGCAACCGGTGCCGAATATGGCCCTCTACGCCGCGACCAAGGCGATGGTCCTCTCCTTCACAGAGGCGTTGTGGGCCGAGGCCAAGCCGCATGGCGTTCGGGTGGTCGCGGCCTGCCCCGGACCGACCGACACGGAATTCTTCGACCACGCCGGAACCGCCGCGCGAGTCGGTCGGATGCGCACCACCGAACAATTTGCCGAAACTCTGTTCTCCCATCTGGATGGGAGATCCCCGAGCTTCATCGACGGATTGGCCAACAGGGTGGTCGCGAAGGGCGCGGCCTTGATGCCGAAGAAACTCGTGCTGAAGATCGCCGGGGCGGCGATGCGGGACTGAGCCTGACTCGTGGCCGGCCACGGCCTGACGTGGCGAGGGTATGGCGGACACCGTGGCTGTATATTGAGTGAATGACGTCACATGACGTACCGTGGTTGCCCAGGTCACCTATAACTTCCCCCCACCCCCCCTGAGAGGCGGACCATGAGCGATCAGTCAGCACCGGAAAACACCGAGAACCTGTCCCGAGGGCTCAAGAATCGACACCTTCAGCTGATCGCCATCGGCGGAGCTATCGGCACGGGCCTGTTTTACGGCTCCGGGAAGCTCACCAACGTGGTGGGCCCCGGCCTGCTGGTGGTCTACGCGGTCATCGGCTTCATCCTGTTTTTCGTGATGAGGGCGCTGGGCGAGCTGTTGCTGTCGAACCTGAACTACAAGACCTTCGGCGATATCGCCAAGGACAACATCGGTCCCTGGGCCGGGTTCATGGTCTCGTGGAACTACTGGTTCTCCTGGGTGGTTGGGTGCGTGGCCGACCTCGTCGCGGTCACCGCCTATATCCAGTACTTCTGGCCCAATGTTCCGGTGTGGCTACCCGCGCTCATTACGGCGCTCGGCCTGATTGCCCTCAACCTTCAGCCCGTGAAGGCCTTCGGGGAGACGGAATTCTGGTTCGCGATCATCAAGATCGTGGCCATCCTTGCCCTGATCTTCGTGGGTATCGTGCTGATTCTTCGCGGCTACGAGAACGGCGACGGGACTCGGGCGGCCGTATCGAACCTCTGGGAGCACGGCGGCTTCTTCCCGACCGGGTTCACCGGGTTCATGCTCGGCTTCCAGCTGGCGATCTTCTCGTTCATCGGCATGGAGCTCGTGGGTACGACGGCCGCCGAGACCGAGAACCCGCACCGTAACCTTCCGCGCGCGATCAACTCGATCCTGCTGCGCATCGTGATCTTCTACATCGGCTCGCTGGCGGTGATCATGATGGTGACGCCGTGGAACCACATCGACCCGGAGCAGAGCCCGTTCACCACCATGTTCGGCAATGCCGGGTTCGCGGGGGCGGCCTTGGTCGTCAACCTGGTGGTGCTGACCTCCGCGGCGTCGAGCGCAAACTCCGGCGTATATTCCGCAACGCGCATGTCTTTCGGTCTCGCCAAGGATGGACACGCCCCCAAGGTCCTGAACATGACGACCCGGCGGGGAGTGCCCCGGAACGCCGTTTTCTTTACCTCGGTGTTCCTCTTCGCCTCGATTCCGCTGCTGCTGGGCGGGGACGCCTTGACCCAGGCCTTCACGGTGGTCAGCTCGATCTGTTCCGCGGACATCCTGTTCACCTGGGGCTCGATCGTGGTCAGCTACATCATCTACCGGCGTCGGCACCCCGAGCGGCACCGGGCCTCCGGATTCAAGATGCCGCTGTCAACGATCGCGCCGTGGGTCGTTCTGGTGTTCTTCGTCTTCATCGCGTTCACCTTGACCCTGAGCGAAGACACGCGGATCGCGGCCTACCTGAGCCCGGTGTGGTTCATCTTCTTGGCCGTGGCCTGGCAGTTCGTCAAGCGCCGGTTGATCAGCCAGAAGCGCCCGCTCACGGCCGAGATCCCCGTGGTCACGCCGCAGGAGATCCGGAATCAGTTCAGGGACGACGCCTAGGGCCGGCATCCCGGGGCGGGCCGAGGGTCCGGCCCGGGAAGCAGCGTCGCCTATGCCTGCACGACCCGGCGAAGGGTCGGGGTGGTGGCCACGGTGGCGACCCAGACGATGCCGATCCCGGCCAACAAGACCGCCAGAATGACCAGCAGGGTCAGGGGGCTCATGAGCATCGCGCCCCCGACGATGGGCGCCGCGGTCACGCAGGCGATCGCCACGGTGATGATCATGACCGTCAGCAGGGACCTCATGACCGAAAGCTGCCGGATCTGCGCCTGGTCCGCGATGGACATGCCAACCCGTGACAGGGCGACGTAGAGCTCCCGACGGTCGAGCACCTGGGCCGTTTGGTTGATGCTCACGGAAGCGGCCACCATGACGAAGGAAATGACGAGGGCCAGGATGACGCCCGTTTGGATGTCGTTGTTGAGCATCACCTCTTCCGGCCTGGCATTGGGACCCGAGCCCGCCGAGATCATCGCCATTCCGGACCCGGCGACCACGGCCAAGTAGATGCTGAACCCGACGCCGCCGACCTGACGCCACATTTCCTGGGGCGACTCGAGGACATTGCGCGCGGCGATCAGCGTGACGGCGGTGCGGGCCTTTTTCGCCTGTCGCGTGGCGACCCACTTCAGCACCAGGGGCCCCAGGAAGTTGATCCCGAGCAGGGGAACGACCATCGCCAGAACGAGGAAGATCAGGATGAAGGCCCCGGCGAGGCCGCCGACCGCCGCGATCATGACCTGCGCCAGCAGGAATACCACCACGGCCACGATCAACCGGGTGCGGCGAACTCTTCTCGGCGTCGTGCGGGACCGCACGCTCAAGGGCGTGATGTGCACCCGGCTGAGGCCCAGGAGGGAACTGCCGACCGCGAGCGCGAGCAGCGCGAGGATCCCGACAATCAGCAGGCCGGGACCCATCCACAACCCGGAGGCTCCGATCGGATCGCCGTTGAAATGGACCAGCCCCACCAGCGGAGACAAGAGAAGGTACAAGATGACACCCAGGGCGATCCCGGCGCTCGCCAGCACGGAGGCCTCTGCGACGGACACGGCCCGCAGCTGAGACTTGGAGGCGCCCAGAAGGCGCAGGGTGGACAGGCGTCGGTCCCTTTGACGTGCCATGAGCCTGCCGGCCGACGACATGAGGGCCGCCATGGGAATGACCAGGAGCAACAGGGCGAGGACGGCGCAGGTGCCGTACATCAGGCCGTTCTCGCCCGGGATCGACATGAGGTATCGGGCTCCGCCGAGGACGATGAACCAGATGGCGCTGGTCATCATGAACGCGGTGACCGGCAGGATCCAGGTTCCGCGGTCCTCGAAGGTCTTGCGGAGGAAGAGGGGAATCATCGCCGGCCTCCCAGCCCGTCGTCGACGACGTGGCCGTCGTTGAGCCGGATGGTCCGGGAGCATCCCGCCGCGACCTCGGGGTCGTGCGTGACGATCACCAGGGAGGCACCACGGGAGGCGGTCGATTCGAGAAGGGCCCGCAGGACCTGATGCGAGGTGTCGCTGTCCAGGGCGCCGGTCGGCTCATCGGCGAAGACGACGTCGGGCTGGGTGACCTGCGCCCGGGCGATGGCGACCCGTTGAGCCTGACCACCCGAGAGCTCACCGGGCCGTCGGTTCTCCATGCCGCCGAGGCCCAACGCGGCGAGCCAGCGGGCGGCCTCGCGTTCGGCCTCGGCGCGGTCCGTTCCAGAGACCATGAGGGCCATCGCGACGTTTTCGATGGCCGTCAGCTCGGGCAGGAGGAGGCCTTCCTGGAAAACGAACCCGATGCTGTCCCGGCGTAGCGTGGCCCGCGCCTCGGAGGACATCGCGGAGATCTCCACGGGGGCCGTTCCGGACCCGAGGTTCAGCTGTACGCCGCCGTGATCGGGCGCCATGATGCCGGACAGGATGTGCATCAGGGTCGACTTGCCGGAACCCGACGGGCCCATGATGGCCACGGATTCTCCGGGCATGATCGTGACGGATACGTTGTCGAGGGCGCGCGTCGACGAGAAGGCCTTGAAGAGGCCCTGCGCGTTCAGGCGTGGAGCGAGATAAGTGGTCATGTCTCCATGCTCGTTGCGGAGCCCCTCGAGATCAGCGGAGCTGCCGATGATCCTGGGGGATAGCCGGGTGTATCCGGTCCGGTAGGGCGCGCTCTACCGGGTCTCGGATGCCGCCAGCCACCGGCCCGTGACGGATTCTTCGCAGGACCCGACCTCCGCCGGCGTTCCCGCGACGAGAACACGGCCCCCACGATCGCCGGCCCCGGGGCCGAGGTCGATCACGTGGTCCGCCTCGGCGATGACCCGAAGGTCGTGTTCGGCCAGTACCACCGAATTGCCCTGGTCCACCAGCCGGTTCAGCTCCGCGATGAGGAGGTCCACGTCCGCGGGGTGGAGGCCCGTGGTCGGCTCGTCGAGCAGGTACATCGTGTGTCCCCGGGGAGCGCGCTGGAGTTCGGTCGCCAGCTTGATCCTCTGGGCCTCTCCGCCGGATAGCTCCGTCGCGGGCTGACCCAGGGTCAGGTAGCCCAGCCCGATCGCGTTGAGGGCCTTGAGCGCGCGGGAGACCAGCCGGTCCTCCTCGAAGAAGCCGAGCGCGTCCCGCACGGACAGATCGAGGACCTCGGCGATGGTCTTGCCGTTCCAGGTGACCTCGAGGGTTTCGGGGTTGTAGCGGGCGCCGTGGCAGTCGGGGCAGGGGGAGTAACTGCCCGGAAGGAAGACGAGCTCTACCTCGATCTGGCCTTCCCCCTGGCACGTCGGGCAGCGTCCTTCGACCACGTTGAAGGAGAACCTGCCGATGCCCCAGCCGCGCGCGGCGGCTTCGGTGGTGCCGGCGAACAGTTTGCGCACGCGGTCGAACAGGCCGGTGTACGTTGCCAGGCAGGACCGCGGGCTGCGGCCGATCGGCTTCTGGGTGATCTGCACGAGTCGGTCGATCGCCTCCGTGCCTTCCGCGCCGGCCAGGTCCACGTTTTCGACCGCCTCGTCGTCCAGGACGCTCGACCGAACGCTGTGACGCAGGACCGGCGCGATGACGTCGCCGAGCAGCGTGGACTTGCCCGAACCCGACACGCCGGTGATGGCGGTCAGGACGCCCAACGGGATCGAGGCGTCGACGCCGCGAATATTCCGCACCGAGATGCCACGCAACGTCAGTTCTCCCGTGGGGGTGCGGGTCTCCTCGTCGCCACGAGGCGTCGGATGCCCCCTGTACAAGTACGGGGCCGTGGCGGAATCGGGGACGTTTGCCAGCTGTTCGACCGAGCCCGAGTGCAGGATCCGGCCGCCGTCCACCCCGGCCGCCGGCCCGACATCGACCACCCAGTCTGCGTGTTCGACGAGGCGCATGTCGTGCTCGACCAAGAGGACCGAATTCCCCTCATCGAGGAATCGCTGGAACAGATCCAGCAGGATCCCCTTCTCGCTGGGGTGCAATCCCGCGGAGGGCTCGTCCAGGACGTAGGCCACGCCGAAGAGCCCCGAGCGCAGCTGCGCGGCGAGGCGTAACCGCTGCATCTCGCCGGTGGACAGCGTTTGGGCCGCCCGGTCCAGGCTCAGGTGGCCTAGGCCCAGGCCGACCATGGTCTCGAGGACGGGCACCACGTTCGGCAACAACAAGCGCTCGGCCTCGATCTCGGGGCTGTCCGGCAGCTTGCCCACCTCGATCCGACGGGCCGAAAGGAGCTCCAGGATTTCCTCGGCCGATCGCGCGTTCAACTCGTAGATCGGTTGCCCGAGGTAGGTGACCCGCAGGGCATCCGGATTCAGCCGGTGCCCCTGGCACGTCGGGCACGTGAAGGTGTCCAGAAAACGCAGGGCTCGCGCTCGCGTCTTCTCGGATTTGGCGTGGTCCACCGACTTCAACAGGTAACGGTTGACCGACTGCCACCGGCCCTTATAGGTTCCGTGCGCCTGGTCGACGCCGCGCTCCGGGTGCACCTCGACCACGGGCTGCTCGTCGGTGAACAAGATCCAGTCGCGCGTCTCGCGGGGAAGATCGCGCCACGGAAGATCCATGTCGGCGATGCCCAGGGTGCGCACGATGTCGTGGAAATTCTTCCCCAGCCAAGCCCCCGGCCAGGCCTGGATCGCGCCCTCGTTGATCGACAGGCTGGGGTCCGGAACCATCGAGCGTTCCGTGGGCTCGTGGATGGTGCCGGCGCCGTGGCATTGGGGGCACATTCCCTCCGGCGTGTTGGGGCTGAAGGTCTCGGCCAGGAGCCTGCCGCCGTGAAGGGCCGAACCGCGATCCAGGACGTCGCGGGGGTGATCGCCCGCGCGGGAGTACAGCAGGCGGATGCCGTTCGAGAGCGTGGTGATCGTCCCGACGCTGGACCGCGCGCCTCCGCCGCTGGTGCGTTGCTCGAGGGCCACCGTGGGTGGCAACCCCGTGAGCGATTCGACCCTCGGGTCCATGGTGCTCCCGATGAGCCGCCGGGCAAAGGGCGCGATGGATTCGAGGTAGCGACGCTGGGATTCACCGTGGATGGTTCCGAAGGCCAGCGAGGACTTCCCCGACCCCGAGACGCCCGTGAAGGCCACCAGCTGACCTCGCGGAAAACTCGTGGAGACGTGGCGCAGATTGTGCAGGTGAGCGTCCCGGACGGCGACGGCGTGTTCCTCCGGCAGGCTCTGATCGGTGCGGTCGGTCGTGGTGCGTGGTTCCGAGAAGGGCATGCCACGACACTACCGCCGCGCGACGGGTCACCGCCGTTTCGCGGGACGCTCCTTGACCCCCTTGGGGAGCTTGACGGTCGAGGCGAAGAGCCCCATCCAGGCCGCGCCGGCGATCGTGAGAACCCCCGTGGAGACCAGAGCGAGCGGCAGCGTGGCCACGGCCAGCAGGCCCGCCACGAGGGCGGGTCCGCCGAGCTTGCCGGAGTTGTTGAAGATCGCCCAGATACCGAGGAATTTGGCGCGCCCCACCTTGGGGCTGAGGTCAGCGCCGATGGTCATGTTGACTCCCGCGCCGAGCCCATTGCCGATGGCCATCACGATCACCGCGAGGATGGTCCACAGGAGAACCGGCTGAACCGACATCACGAGGAAGCCCGACCCGAAGATCACCAGGCAGACGATGAGAACCGCGGATCTCCCGAGCCAGTCCTTGATGTAGCCACCGGGGAACATCAACACCAGCTCGAGCGCCGCCCCGAGGGCCACGAGCAACGAGATGCCCGATTCGTGCAGGTGGATGTGTACGCCCCACAGCTGGATCATCATGGGCTGGACGGCCCGGGCGAGGGAAAGGATCGTGACGGACACGCCGGCCAGCAGGACGGCCTTCCATCGGACGTCGAGTTTGCTCGGTGCCGGGCCCTCCGCGGGATTGACCACCGGCGTCGAGGCCGTGGTCTGGCTCGGCACGGCGTCGAAACCGCGGTTGAGGGCCGGCACGCACAACACGATCACGGCCAGCACGGCGCAGAGAGCGCTGAAAATGTAGACCGACCACAGTGGAAACCACAGCAGCAACATCGCGCTGATCATGGGACCGATCAAGTTGCCCACGCGCTGGGTTCCGCCGAGGGCGGTCATGGCCCGTCCCATGTGGACCGCCGGCATCTTCTCCGCGACGACCGCCTGGCGTGCCAGACCCCAAATATCCTGAACGGGCGCCAGGAGCATGAGCAGGACGATGTACAAGATCAGGGACAGGGGCTTGGCGACCGAGCCCGAGAGGGAGAGCACCAGGAGGGCCGTGATGGCCACGGCGGCGCTCGTGCCGAAGATCATGGCCTTGCGGTCGCCGATCTTGTCGATCAGGATGCCCACCGGCACCGTGAAGAGCAGGCTGGCCGCACCCATCAGGGAGACCACGGCGCTCGAGAGGGCATCGCTGGCGCCCAGGCTCAGGGCCGAGAGGACCAGCACGGGTACGGTCGCCCCCACGCCGACGGCGAAAAGCAGAGACGGCACGATGACCGGCCAAAAAATGGGGCGAAGCATGAGGGCCAGCCTACTCCCGGGGTCGTCTCGACCTTGAAATATGAAAGAGGGCCGTTATCGCATCGGGTGATGCGGTAACGGCCCTCAGTGTGGTTCTAGCTTAAGGGACTCAGCCCACCCAGGTGATGCTGATGTAGGGGTCGAACTGAGCGGTCTGAAGGATGTGAGAATCCTTGAGGTCCACGACGCCGTCCTTGACCTCGACGCGGTGCTGCTCGTGCTGGTCACCGGAGGTGATCGAGACGTCGTAGGTGCCGTTCGGGGCCGGCAACTCACCGGGGCCGTCGGTATTGGGCACCTTCAGGAAGTACGTGGTGGGGTTCTCGGTGGACCGGACCAGCGCGGCCTGCTCCACGCCCTGCGGGGTGCTCTGCGTGCTGACGGCCTTCGCCTCGGACGAAGGAGCGGATGTGGCCTGCGCGGGCCCCATCGAGACGACGCCGGCACCGAGCGCGAGCGCGACACCGGCGGCGGCCATGGATGCCTTACGGGTGAGGTGCTGGGTGCGGATCATGAGATAACTCCTTGGTCGAAACGTTCCTGAATCCATGTGCAAGATCAGGCGTTCCCCACGCTAACCCCTGATTTTTGGGGGTAGACGAGCCCGTGATGCGGCCCTTGATCGGTCACAAAATGATCAATTCCGCGCGCTTCCGGGCCAGCGCCGTCGTTTTCTGTCCCGTGGTGGGTTGCCGCCGTGAATGGGCGTTATTCGCTCGTGACCGAATCATGAGGAAGTTCCCAGGTCGGCGGGCTCCAGGTGGCTGGTAGTTGCGGTGCCGTGGGGTGCCGGCGTGGGGCTCGCCGACCGGGCTACCGGGCCGCATGATCCCCTGGCCCGAACTGCGACGGAAAATGCGGATAAATTGCGTTGGTTCATGCGGTTGCCGACGGGTTAACCCCCTCCACGCGCTCGTCGCCTCCGCGAGGAGAGGATATGTGAGCTTATAGATAAGATTCGAATGAAAGGTTTCCGGAAATGCATTATTCGACGGTAGATCGATGTTTTCGCGTGTGATAGGAATGGTCGCCGCCGTTTCTTTGAATCCCCCGAGATTCCGGGGAAGCCCGCTCATTGCGGGGGAGGCGACGCCGTGACCCGGTCGTTGATAATGCCTCGCGAATACACGAGGAACGTTCATCGCTTCAATATTATGACGCCCAATATGTTGTGACGCGATAGTGAATATCGACGCTGTCTGTACGTCTCTTCGGCGTCATCCTCGATGGATACCTTGATGTGGCATCGCACATCAATCGTTTATTCAGTGAGGTATTCACAGTGCAGAACGCATCGTCCGGAAACGGTTCGGGACTCAATCGTCGGAAGCTCCTTCAACTCAGCGGCGTCTCCGCCACGGCCCTGGCCCTGGGGATCAACTTCTCCGGCGCCCGAGCCGCCGAGACTCCGGGGCAGGAATTCGTCGCGGAACCCGATCTCAAGGACGTCTTTGGGTTGGGAGTTGCGGCCGGCGCCCCTCGGCCGGACGGTGTGGTGTTGTGGACGCGCCTGACCCCGCAGCCGTTGGCCGAAGACGGCCTCGGCGGCATGCCTCAGCGGCCGATCACGGTGAACTGGCAGGTGGCTCGGGACGAGGGCTTCGTCGGCATCGAGAAGGAGGGAGATGCCCTGGCGCAGCCCGAGCTGTCCCACGCGGTCCATCCGCGGGTCGAGGGGCTCCAGGCCGGCACCGAGTACTTCTACCGGTTCCGGGTGGGCACCGAGATCAGCCGCGTCGGCCGTTTTAAGACCCTTCCCGCGGCGAATACGGGGCTCTCCAAATTCTCCTTCGGCTTTGTCAGCTGCCAGGCGTGGTACCACGGGCACTTCACCGCGCATAAGCACCTCGCGCAGGAGCAGGACCTGGACCTCGTGCTGTTCCTCGGCGACTACATCTACGAGTACGGCATCACCGAAAAGAACCTCACGCGCCAGGGCGCCGAGGTCGGTCCGGCCCACCGCGTGGAGACCAAGACGTTGGCCCAGTACCGCCTCCGGTATTCCTTGTTCAAGACCGATCCGCACCTTCAGGATGTGCACGCGCGGGCCGCCTGCGCCGTGATCTGGGACGACCACGAGGTGCAGAACAACTACACGGGCAAGTTCCCGGCGGAGTCGACCCCGGACCCCAACTTCCGCGAGCGGATCGCGGCGGCCTACCGGGCGTTCTACGAGAACATGCCGCTGGACGTCGAGGCCTTGCCCCAGGGCGACTCGAGCGACATCACCACCAAGATCGACGTCGGCAATCTCATTCGCTTTTCCCTGCTGGACAGCCGCCAATTCCGTGACCCGGCCCCGAAGGACGAGGCCGACCGGACACGTCCGGACCGGACCATTTTGGGTCCGGATCAGGAAGCCTGGGTCGCGAATTCCTTGCAGACCAGCCCCGCGACGTGGAACATCCTGGCCAACGGCGTGGTGCTCACGCCCATCACCGATGACCGCACGGATCAATGGGACGGGTACCCCGCGGCCCGCGAGCGGATGCTGGAAGTCATGAACCGCGCCTCCAATCCGGTGATGCTCTCCGGAGATATCCACAAGCATTCGGCGGCCGAACTGAAGCAAGACTTCAACGACCAGAACAGCCGAACCCTCGGCGTCGAACTCGTGTGCACCTCGGTCGCCTCGGACGGCGACGGCGCCAAGACGGACAGCAACACCAGCGACTGGCTGGACCACCCGTACGTCAAGCAGTACGACGGTCGCCGCGGGTACGTCCACGTGACCGTGACGCCGCAGGATATGGTCTCGAGCTTCTACTGCGTCGACTGGATCGAGAAGGACGACACGGCACCGAAGCAGCTCTCGGCGCGGTTCTACACTAAGGCCGGCCAGATGTCCTTGAGCCGGATGTAATTCCAATACCTTGATGCCCCTCGGGTCGCCTGCGTGACTCGAGGGGCGCTGTCATAGCCTCGCGGTGATCGCCGCGAGGCTATGTGGGTGATGATTACGACGGCGTTATGCCCGGTGAATCTCCTATATTGCGGGCGACCTTGTCCCTCATGGGTGACTTGTATAACATCCTTTCTCGCGGACGCTGGTCTATCGGTGCCTCATCATTCTTGGGGGCAAGCGCCGCGACCGCTCATACGGTTCTTGAGAGGGTTTCACGATGAGAACAGGCTCAGAGATTTTCGCGATTCGTATCCCGGGCGCCGAGTCCGGTTCCTGACGGTCTCGGTCTCCTGGGGGCGCTTGGTCGTGCCCATCGCACCGACCATCGCGAAAAACCCCCGACGGCCCTTCCCTCGAGGAAGCGCCAGCCTGAGCACCGTCGCGAATCTTTCATCGGGGCCCTAGGCCCCTTATAGAGGCAAACCCGCCAGAAGCTTGTGACACTGCGGTTTGCCTATCTCTTCCTGCCCAATTAACAGTGCGGTCTCATCGTCGAGGCCGTGTGAAAGGGGAATCGTGATGGAGCCCTTGGTGACCGGGATGGGCCTGGTCAAGAAATATCCGAAACGCGAGAGACCGGCCGTCGACGGCTTGGATCTCGCCATTTACCCGGGTGACGTGATTGCGGTCGTTGGACACAACGGAGCCGGCAAGTCGACGCTCTTCGACATGATCGGTGGTTTGTCACGCCCCACTTCAGGAACCGTGACGATCAACGTCGACCGGACACGTATCGGATGGTGTCCACAGCGCGAAATCGTGGATTGGTCGTTGACCGTGCGGCAGAACATCGCATTAGGTCTCGAGCTGCGCCAACCTGCGCTTCGTCGGAAATCTCGCGCGGTGGTAGCCAAAGTCGCCGAAACGCTTCGGCTGGATGCCCACTTGGATAAGACGGCTCAAACGCTTTCGGGCGGGGAGCTGCGGCGGACCCAGATTGGCCGCGCCTTAGCGGGGGATCCCGAGCTGATGATTCTCGACGAGCCCACCACCGGATTGGACCCTGAAGGCATCGAGGCGGTGTTTGGGTACCTCGATGACCGTCGACGGGATGGCGCGGCCGCGCTGATCAGCACCCACGAAACCTCGCGTTTTTCCGGCCACTGCACTCGCGTGGTTGCGATCAGCGGGGGACGGATGATCGCCGACATGCCCGTCGACGAATACTTGGCGTGCTCATCGCGACCGACGGAAGACCTCTGGGACGTTTACCAGCAGTTGAAGGAGGACTCTCGCTGATGCGCCCGCTCATCCTCACGAAATTCCATTTCGCGTCCCTGTGGAATTGGCGAAATTCGTATCTTGGCCGTTTCATCGAACCGGTCGCATACCTACTGTTCTTGTCCGCGGGCCTTCAAGGGGCATTAGAAGATCGAACCGGGCCGTACGCCGAATTCATCCTTGCCGGAATGGTCTGCTTATTGTCCTTCCGAGCCGCGACGGCCAGCATGAGCGATGTCTCCAATGACCGTAAGTGGGGCGTGTTTGCCATCTACGCCCTGCAGGGTGGGTCGACTATGGGCTACATGCTGAGCATCGTGATTTTTGCGTCGTCGGTGTTCCTGGGGCAATTGATTCTGCTGTTGTTGTGCTCATTTCTGGTTTTCGGAGGTTCCGCGCCCGATGTTGGGTCGATGTCGTCGTTGGCGGGGCTGGGAATTCTCCTCGTGATCGGGTGGAGCGGGTTTGGGGCGGCCCTCGGAGGCAAGATCAATTCGTATGCTGCTCGTGACTTGGTGGTCACGGTGACGTCGCTGCCGGTCATCTTGGCGGCGCCGCTGTTCTATCCGATTTCTGGCGGATGGCTCGGAATCGTCGCGGCTTTTAACCCTTTGACGTACCAGGTGGAGGTTCTCCGGGAACCGGCCGCGGTCTGGGTGTTGGCCGTGGCGGCGTGGGCCGTCGTGGGGTTCCTGCTGGCGGTGTTTACTCTGCGACGTGCGGAGAGCCTGAGTCGGGAGCGGTGACGACGCGGGATAGTAGTCAATAACGCAGAGTGGCGAGTGGACGTCTCGAGTGCAACGAATCTCCATAGATGCATGGATCGAACTCCTCGACAAACTGCACACTGCGAATTTCGTTCGCAGGTTCACCGTTCACAACCATCTCAGAACACGTGATGAGATCGCGACCGAACTTATATTCCCGTTGGTGAGGTGCTCTGGCCCGTGGGCGGGATGCCGAAAGGCAGGCGCTCTTCGCGGAAGTACATATTGAGGCGGGGAGCAGTCTGAGCGTTCTAGGTTCGAAAATGAAGTGATGTGGTAATCTAGGCGCAGAATAGTGAAGGGAGCCCGAGGTGGCGATCGATGAGGGGCGCGCATGGGCGCTACGGACACTGGGAGTTGACGGCGTCTTGGTTCGGGAGCAAATCCCAGCCATTATTCGCAACTGCCACGAGAAGATGGCGAACGCGCAGGCGGAAGCTGACATGAGGCACACCGGGGTGTATGGGCAGATATGGCGTAAGTGTCTGGATGAGTTCGTCTCGGTGCTCGGGCAGCTTCCATCTGCTGAGATCGTTCCACGGCGAGGCTACAGGCTGGTCTCATTCAATGGCGTGGTCTTGTTCCCCTGGCGCTTCGCCAGGGATCGATCCACGGACATCGGATCGCGCCCTTTCGCAGTTTCAGAATCGCGCATCTCACTATTCACGCAGGAACGAGACGTCGCACAGCAGCATCTCGACATTGAGTTCGAACACTCAGAACTGAGTGAAGAAGAGCGTCTGCTTGTCGCGAGCGAAGCCGCGAAACTCGAGGAGACACTTTCATCTCATCGTGTGGTTGTTGTGCCTTTCGCGAGCAACCCGTCTGCACTTCACAGCATCGACTGGGGCGAGGCCACACTGGGAATTGACGGCTCCCTCACCTTTGAGATGATGGAGTCTTTGCTCGATATTGGATTGGGCTCGCTGGTGGCTATCGAGTCCGCAGAAGGCCAGGGCTTCTCTGACGGGCCTATCCCGCGCCCTCAGCTGGGGGTGAAGACGGAGGAAGCGGGTGGAGGTACTCATGGATGATCGGGAAACCCTCTTCTCTCTGGGCGCGCAAGTTGGGCGTCCTCATCTCGAAGCTGTCGCGTTCAACTTCGATCCTGCACGTTTGACGCAGGCGCGGTTTGCGGCAGGTCTTTCCAAGGCAAGGCTCGCCGAACTCGTCGGAGTGACGCCCTCGGCCATCGGTCAGTACGAATCACGGGCTTCCACGCCGCGACGTGATCTCCTTCCCGTGATAGCTCAGGCCTTACACGTTCCCGTGGAATACTTCGCAGCTGGCCGCCCAATTGGTCGAGTGGACGGCTCCCGTGCGCACTTTCGAAGCTTGCGTTCGACGTCCGCCCGGGACCGCGCGAAGGCCATCGCCTTTATCGAACAGGTTTGGGAGCTGACGTTCGCACTGGAGAAGAAGGTCCGTTTCCCGGAGGTTGATCTACCTTCGATAGATCGAGGTCAGATGGACCCGCTTTCAGCAGCTAAGGCTCTTCGCGTGCAGTGGGGCCTTGGCGTGAAGCCGGTGAAGCATCTGGTCGCCCTGACAGAGTCGCACGGGATTGTTGTCAGCCTGCTCTCCATGATGAACGCGGATGTTGCTCGCGTGGGCGCGTTTTCTACGTCGCACCTGGAAAGGCCTATCATCGTCGTCACTCCGGAACGGGCAAAGTCCGTGTTTGTGTACAGGTTTACGGTCGCGCACGAGCTTGGGCACCTGCTGTTACATGGAGAGGCGGCACCAGGTGATAAACAGCAGGAACGCGAAGCTGACCAGTTCGCGGCGGAGTTTCTTACACCGGGAGCGCAGATCGTGAACATGCTGCCTCGGAGGGTGGATCTGCCGAGACTGGACGAGTTGTCGCGACACTGGGGTGTTTCCATAGACTCGTTGCTGTTGCGAATGAAGGAGACCGGCACTGTTTCTGATGCATCGATCCGTCGCGGGTACCAGAAGCTGAATCAGTTGCGTGGCTCGGGACTGGAAACGCCTGAACCCGTGAAAGCCTATCCGGGAGAAGTGCCCACTATGCTTGCACAGGCGGCCGAGCTAGCCAATGAATCAGGCTTTGGACAGGCTGATCTTGCACGAGAACTGAGGTGGCACCCTGCGCGGGTGCGTGAGGTCCTCGGCGTGGAAGATCCTCGACCGGCCCTACGGCTAGTCAGAGACCAATCCCAGGCATAGGTACGTATACTCAGACTCCTGGCGTAGCTTAATACGAATGAAGTCATCTCTACTCCAGAACCTCGAGAGAACGAGCACATCTATACGAGAGTATCGACGTTCGATTGACGGCGGAGGGCTGGGCGTTCACGGGTTGAACCCCGATTGGCGGTGTGTCCTGCGACGTACGGAGAGTCTGAATTGGGAGTGGTGACTGGTCTGAGCTACAAGTTAAAAACATGAGAGTCAGTCACGACGGCCGTACGATCTAAGAGTCGCAATTTATTTGAAAAACGTTTACCTCGGACCATTACAGGTGCCATATTCATTGCATGACTCGCCTGGGATTCACCGTCCGCAACCACAAGAGCATCTGTGATGAAATCACGATTAACTTCACGGGCCCCCTCGTCGAGAACACTCCAGTCCAGGGATGGTGAGTCGGGGCGGCGACGTTCCAAATTGAAGGCACTTTCTGTGGGGGGATGATACGGGTAAGTCGGTTATTCTCGATGCCTTGGTTGTATATCATCGAAGCAAGCGATTGTTCTGCCGGCATGTGGCAGGCGTTTAGGCCGGTGTGGTGGTTGCCGTTTTATCTCGATGGAAGCGAGCAAACGGTGTCCAGTTCCTATGAGTTGAACTTCGTTTACCGTTGTTGGCAGCAACTCACGGTTTAGAGGTGGACCACGACGGTTTCCGTGGAGAATCGCTCGGGAACTTGCCTAACTCACGGGATCTCCTGGAAAGTGATCGGGACACCGAACGTTGGAACTCCATCAGAACGGTCGATCCTCTTTTTCGTTGACGGATCGCGAGCTGGTCCAGAGCTGGGTCCGTCCTCTCTGCGATGCATCGTTCCAGTCAGCGGTCCAGCGGCTGGTCGACAATTTCGGTTGCATTCCAGCAAAAGCCTTTCACCGGGATTACCTTTGGTGGGCATCGCTAAATCTTTGATGGAAAAAGGCATCAAGACTGAGAATAACGAGCGCCATGAACCGTCCTTCCTGGGCGCGGCGCCACCGTCGGATTTCCCCTTGTTCCTTCCTAAATTCTCAGGCTAGATGTAGAACCATAGCTGGATAGAGATACATATACGCGCCGTAGTTCCAGTCGATGGCTCGGTCCGAGCCCACGGCAGAAGGCCCTCTCAAAGAAGTTCACTTGTTGCGAGCAACGAGTCGGGAGGGCGGCCCCCTAGACTTGCGCGCCCTGGAATCTCGGCCAAATGAGCGACGCCTTCCCGCAGGTGTGGCTTCCGAAGAACATCCCGCGTGACGCGATCTACACGACACCTGTCGGGGCCTGAAAATGAGGCGTTCCGGTGACGCTCCTCGCCGGCTCTTGCCTCAATGGCATTGCCATCTCCGCGAACAAATCGAGACCTGAGGACTGGGCTGGTCGCATCTCCTGGTCATTCAGCGCATTTGGAACACGTTCAAGATGCTCTGAATCGACCCCGTCGGCTTCACCAAGTCGATCCACGTGCAATTCTATGAGCAGAAGGGTCGTCGCGACAGAGTTGAAAATCTAATAGCCACCCGACATCAACGTAGTGACGGGTCGACGATCGAACGGGAGCTGTAATCATAGGTGGCAAGTGATCTAAGCACGTTACTCTGGTACCTCGGATAACCTGGACGACCACGACCAGTTTCCGAAATGAGGTAGAGGTTCAGGCGAGCTCGTGACCCAATCACGAACATGAGCTTCTTTGCTGAATCCAACTTCTTATGGGCGGGCTCGCCAAAGTGAGGGACTAAACCTTCAAGCAAACCAAAGGCTATGACAGAGTCGAACTCTGCGCCTTTGACGCCGTGAATGGTGGAGATGACGATTCCGGTTCTAGGGCGAAAAACGGCCCGAAAAGTTTCAATATCATCAACGTTGATGCTCTCCTCCTTGTGGATGCGAGCGATTCTGTTGGATGTCCTATCAAAGAAGCCTTGACGTTGAATCGACAGCTCAGAGTCTGGCCTGATGGCGAGATTAAATGACCTAGAAAGGTTGTCGAAGTATTCCGCTAGATACTCAGTCCCTCTGGAGGCTCGTACCTGAATGCCGTTGGTTACCTTCAAGAAATCCCTAGGACTCAAATCATGAACATGTCCAGCTTTTGCCAATTCATCCAAGACCTCGCGTGCCCAACGGATCCGTTGTCGGAATAGGTCTGGTGCCGAATCGGTTAGAGCGAGCCGCGCTACTTTGTACCAGAAGTTGTCGCGATTCTCAGCAAATGGCGATAGTCCAGGGCCGTTGAAGTCGTATTCAGGCAGTGCTTGAACGAGAGATCTCGTGATTGAGGCTAGGTGTATCCACCAGGGGGCGACGATACAGATTTGCTCTGGCGGGATGCCAAGCACCTCAACGTTATGCCTAATGAGCTGTGAAATTGCCTGAACGAGTCCCGATTTATCGATTGTCGTATCGTGTACCAGATCTCCATGCCGTTCTCGATGTTGACCGGTCGCTTGGATTTGTAGCGGATTGACAGCAAAGTGGCTGAAATAGTCGACGATATGTTGTGAGGATCGGTAGTTGTTTTTCAGGGTTAGCTGCTTCACTGGTCGTCCGATCAAAGCGCTGATTTCATCGGCTGTCCTGGCGACGCCACCAAGGGACCCAAATATGGCCTGGTTGGGGTCACCTACAATGAACAATTTCGTTTTGCACTCTTTTTCTCTAATTATGCGCGATATAATTGAGTACTGGATATCTCTCGTATCCTGATATTCATCGATGGCGATGACGCGGAAGAGTTTGCTGAGTCGCTTAGCGATGGGTCGGTGCTCGATGATTAAATCATGCGCAAACTTGAGCATCATCTCGAAGTCGATCTTCTTTTGTTCAAGCAAGCGTTCGTGATACTCCGCTATAGACGACTGGACGGCTATTATGTTCGCACTTGGAATGCCTCTATCGGGGGAGAACCCGCGATCGGTTGCGTGGTACTTACAATCGTATTGCGACCTCAGTGGTGGATGACGTTTTGCAATTTCTTTCAGGAGCTCTTCGCTCTCGAACGTGTCGACCACGCTAAATCCGTCTCGGAGATTCTCATGATAAATGGAGTAAGGACGTAGTATCCAGGTGAAACAAAAGCTGTGGATGGTACCTACCCAGAGCTGACTGATGTCGACCCCCATGGCCTCAATGCGGTCACGGATTTCCTCTGCCGCTATGTGAGTATAGGTAAGGGCAACGACGAACTCTCGGTGTGAGGTGACTTGTGAAAGTTCCGCTGCGATCTTGTGAATGAGTGTGTGTGTTTTTCCGCTTCCGGGGCAGGCTACTACGAGAACGTCCCCTTCGGCCGCCAGAGCCTCTCGTTGTTCCTGGTTTAGTTTATCCACGGTAGCTTCGCTGTTCGAATGCCCGTAAAAGTTGCAGAAGACGATCATCTACTTCGGGCATGAGTTCTATTTCTGAGAGCACGGAGTCGAGATCGAATTGTTCGTGTGTGAACTGCTTGAGCAGCTCCCGTCCGCCGTGGATCTGGTCCTCGTCCACGGTCTCGGATTCCTCCCATTTGCCGATGCGATAATCGATGATGCGTGCCCAGGTTTCGCGTGGTAGAACTTCGGCCGCGAAGGCCAGCGCATTGAGTATGTAATTAGGAAGTACAGGTCCGCAGTGTGGGTCGGCAACGTCGAGATGGTCGCTAACCAGTAGCGCGAACCACCCCTTTCCTACTTTCTCGGCTAGATAGAGGACCGCTTGTCCGTACTGAGCAATCACGTCGGTGCGCAGCGACTGCTTTTTCGACTCTCGGGGATCTTCTCGTGTATAGATGCTGTTGACGGTCGACACGAGAATTTCCCGGTTCGCTTTAGAAGCGTCCGCGAAATCAACCTCGAAGGTGTGCGGTGCGTACTCTACTTGGAGGTAAGGATTGTCCCTTGAGAACGAATCAAGCGATGCCTTCCGATCTCGCCCGGATTTGGCTGAAGATTCTGCTGTCCTCTTGCGTTGGGCGACAGCGTCTGAATCGCCATCGACTGGAGCCAAACTGAAGAACGCGGCGTCGGAATCGGTCACGATTGCACATCGCTTTCGAAGGCGATCTTCGTGGAATAGGTTACCGAGATTATTGAATCCCGTACTACGAACGTTGATTAAGCTAACGCCGATTTCGTCGAGACTTATGCCGTAGATTTTCTTCACTAAGCTCGGTATGAGGATTTCTTCCGCATCACCCTCGACCAGCAGAACGCTTCGGGAGAAAAGAAGGTTTGAGCGGATGGCATCGAGAAAGCGTTGAGCTGACTGCACTTCACTCGCTCCGAGGCCTGTTGACGGTTGGAGCGCAACCCACGAGCTACCCTCGCGCGAGAGATACGTTTACTCGTTGGATTTCGCTTACCTCGGATATGTGCGTGGAGTGAGTCGAGTATATGATTTGTGTGTTCTCGAAAGTGACACGGTTGAATAGCGTTTTCTGTACGTGGGTATGAATGTGTGCCTCAGGCTCTTCAATGAGCAAGAAGTTGGCGATTGCTTGACGTTTTGATTGGTACTCAAATTCGAGAAGCTTCAGGGTTAGATAAACGAGGTTAGCACCACCGAGGCTCATTTCGTGCAACCCTCGAAGCGCAGAGTCTCCGTGTTCACTCACGTAAAGTTTGAGCGATTGGAAGAGGTCGGAGGACTTCAAGGGAAGTTCAGACTGGATCTTCATTGATGTTGGCGAATAGGTTTCACCAACTGCATCTTTGAAGGTCTTTTTAATCCCCCTTGTTACGTCCTGAACGTCATCCCTGCCCTCAATGCTTTCATTGAGCTCTCGGACCATTTCCAGGATATCGTCAAAGTCGCCTTCAGGAATTTCTTCGCTTCTGATGGATAGGAGCGTTCGAAGCGGGTTCTTCCGAGGGTCATTGAAATCAGCAACGACGTTCCGAAGCGCGGGCACATAAGAGAGTGAAAACTCGCGCCATAGAGACATGTCTCGCTGGACAGGAACTCCGGTCTCCGCGGTGTAATTCGGCAATGAATTGTTTTTAGTGGAAGGAAATATGACATTATCGAAGTCACCAACGATCCGAGCGTACTCATCTGGGTTGGTTAGGTCGACGCTCATTTTCCCAAGGAGAACTCGCTCGTAATCGTCAAGTGTGATCGCTTCCTGTAACGCTAATAGGCCCTTGTGGTCTCCGGTCGTCAAGGTGGAGAGCTCGTTCCTCTTTTGTGTATTGGGCCTAAATACTAGAGCGTACGTAGCGCGGTCGGTGTCTCCTGTAGAATCGTCCGCAGTGTGTTGTAACAAGAGCGATTGGACTGCCTCATCGTCGCTGACGTCACCAAACTCGATCTTGATTACGATCCAGTGACCGCGCCAGTCGCTCAGGCCTCGGTGGAAGTCGGTATCCCTTAGGTCGTGGCGCCGCGTCGCGAAAGTGTCGTCGAGGAGGAGGCGTATGGCACGAAAGAGATTTGATTTCCCCGATCCATTCTCACCGATGATGGTGTTAACGCCAGGAGTGAGTGCGACGTTAGTTCGCGCAAAGTTGCGATAGTTGGTTAGCGATACACGTGATATGTGCACGATGCTTCCTATTCCCTTTTGCCGGTGGGGTGAGTCCCTATGCTCTGCAGAGGAAAGCCGCCATGAGGCTACGGGGGGCAAATGGTAGGCGAGCACTCGTGCCCCGACTGTAGTTCAATCAACTGGCTTGATGTTGCGATAGGTGGATACGAGTCCTAGCGTACGCTAAGCTCCGTTTTGGAGGAAGCATGTTAGATACTGACGGGTACCACGACACTCCTTTGAGAGAGGTTGCCCCACCAATCGGGGTGTACTTTGCATTCGCCGGTGAGCCGAGCGATTCAGCAACTGCGGCGTGCGGTTCGCGAAGAGTTCCGGGACGAATTCGACACCGATGATGCCGATCTCGGTCAAGACCTGGAGAACGACGAGTTCTCTCAGGCATCACGATATCTCGTGTTTACGCACCGAGGTAACGGCGAGAATAGTCCTGAATTCTCTATTGAGGATGAAAGCGACGGCACCATTGCGTGGCTCGCAACCGCGGTACCGGCGCTGGAGGCTTTGCGCGGAGGGACCTTGCTTCTGGTCGACGAGATCGACTCCAGCCTTCATCCGCACCTGCTCGAAGTCTTGCTGGGTGCATTCGCGGATCCCACGGTTAATACGCGAAACGCCCAGCTGGTTTTCACCAGTCACGAATCGTACGTGCTCTCTCCACTGAGTGAGGTGGCGCTCGACCCCGAGCAGATTTGGTTCACCGACAAGTCCTACGACGGCGCCACGGAGGTCGCGTGCCTCGCGGACTTCCCCAAACACCCCGACGCGAATGTCGCCCGCCGGTATCTCTTGGGCCGATACGGAGGAGTGCCGAGACTCGCGCCGAACACTTTTGCCGCTTTGGTCGGCAATGTGCGCAATAGGGGGTAGCGCTCAACCATTGGTGAGCGCTACCCCCTTTCTCGCCCCTTAGCCGTTCGCGATCGGGTTCTGCAAAGTCCCCGTATAGATCAACGACCCCGACGCGTCCTGCAGGTCCACCATCTCCAGGGTGTTCCGCAGTTGCAATCGGTTGAGGCACGAGTGCGGGTACCCCGGAACGTCCAGGTCCAGCGCGCGCCGCCGGGGGAGACCCTCAGCCCGGTACGCGTCGATCACCTCACGCACCACGCGCCAGAACGAGTCCTGATCCAGAATCCCCTCACCGTGAAGAATCCCGACCAGGTGCCTCAGGACGCCACCGAAGACGTCCGTGAAGATCAGCTGGGCGGCCTCGGCGTCGTCGATCACGTGGCGCATCCGGGAGATTTCCTCCGGGAGCTCGCGGTCGCCGATGATGGCCGCTTCCTCGCCGATGTCCTTCATGAACGCGCCGGTGACCCGGCCCTCGCGCACCCGAAGGATCAGGTTCTCGCCGTGCGGCATGAACGCCAGGTCGTGCGCTTCCAGGCAGTGGAGCACCGGGATCAGGTACGCCTCGAGGTATTCGCGGATCCACGTGAACGCATCCAAGCCCGAGGCCTCGATCAGCTCCGCGACGACCGGACGCCCGTGAGGGTCCCGGTGCAGCAACGACGCCATGGTGATGATGCGCTCTCCCTCGGCCAGCTTGTCCAGCGGGCTCTCGCGCCACAGGGCGGCGAGCATTTTCTGCTGGTCGGACTTGGTTTCGGAGTGATGGTAGGCATCCCCCGTGTAGCCGACCGACGCGTGCTCGCGCAGGACGTCGAAGTTCGCCGCTTGCAGGCGGGAATCGCCGCGCACCAGATCCGCGACCCAGTCATTGATCGCGGGCGTCGCGCGCATATACGCGGGGGACAGACCACGCAGGAAACCCATGTTCTGAATGGACAGGGCGGTCTTGATGTAGGAACGCTCGGGGTGGTCACGATTGAAGGCCGTGCGGATCGATTGCTGGGGCTGGTACCGGTCCTCGGATTCGCCCAGGACCACGAGCCGCCGCGCGGCGATGTCCGGGGCAAAGCTGATCGCCACCCGGTGCTGGAACTGCCACGGGTGCACCGGAATCCACACGTAGTCCGCCGGGTTCAGGCCCAGGGCGTTCAAGCGCTCGGTGAACCGGTCGCGGGTCTCCTCGGACAGCTCGTCGGCCCAGTGCTCCTCGGGGGTGCTGGATTCGGAGACCTCGAGGACCGCGTGTTCCTTGAGGGCCGCGACCCACACGTAGTGGAATCGATTCCCGGCCTCGGGTGCGTAGTTCCTGAAATCCTCGAGGCCGAAGCCGATGCGCCCGTTGGTCGCCACGAAACAGGGGTGACCCTCGGTCATCGCGGACTCGACCTGTTGGAAGTCGGCCGCGATGTCGCCGTCCCGACGACCGCGCGCGAGTTGCCGGGAGCTGGGCCCGCCGCGGTGATTCTTGAAGGCCGCGCTGGCCAACGTCGAGGCGAGCTCCTCCAGATACGTGCCGAGGAGCTTGTCCGGGATCCCGAGCTGCTCGTGGATCTGCGCGATGAACTCCTGGGCGTCCAAGGGCAAGGGCGTGGAGGTCGCGGCATCCAGGCGGACGAGGGATTCCTCGTCGATCACCCAGTGGTTGAGCCTCAGCACCTCCGCGCGGTACCGGTACACCGATCCGTCGGGGGCCGCGGTCTGCCACAGTCCCTCGGCGACTCGCGTCGATTCGATCAGGTGCTCGTGGTTGAACTCCTGGATCGCCTTCGCGACGACGTGCCGCTGGGCCGGTTCCATGTCCTCCGGGCCCAGGTGCGGTGCGGGATCGGCGGGCACGGGACGTCCAGCGTTGTCCGCGTCCAGGATGCTGAGGGAAGCAACCTTTCCGGGCAGATCGACCTCGCGCAGAAAACGGAAGCCCACCTCGCGATTCTTCCGCGCGATGGCTTCGTTCCGAGAATCCGGCTCGACGACCACGCGCCGGGCGCCCAGTTCGTCGACGCACAGGTCAACGACCCGCCGCATGACGGCGCTGGTCAACCCGCTCTTGCGCGCTCCGGCCTCCGAGGGGGCGGGGGCGATGAGCAGGTGCATCCCCAGGTCCCCGGGCTCGGCGTCGAAGACGTCCGTCAGGAGGATGCGGGCGGGATCGTAGGTCTCCGCGTAGGCGATCGGCTCGCCGCGCTCGCTGATGATCCAGGCGTCCTGGGCGTCGTCGGCGATGATCTCGGCGAGGTACCCGGAGGTCTTCTCGACCGTGGTCTCCAGCATCTCCCAGTAGTGGGAGGCGGGGTCGGTGAGCCAACTCGTCAGAAAGCCCGCGTCGGTCGCGGGATCCGCAGCGCGGACCGAAAGGTCGTGGGTCTGCTGCCCGGGCCCGGCCGAGCTTCTGCGATGGGCGTGGATACTGGTGGTCACTTGATCTCCTCCGTGGCCGGGGCGGTGCCGAATTTCTGGAACGCGATGTCGTGCTCGATGGGGTAGACCTCGCGACCGGTGATGTTCTTCAGGATCGTGGCGTTACGCCACGCCCCCATGCCGAGGTCGGGCGCCGTCAGGCCGTGCGTGTGCTCCTCGGCGTTCTGAACGAACAGGCGTCCACCGAGGGTGTCGATGTGGAATTCCAGGTCGACGTCGAAGCGCCCGGCCTCGTCCCTGCGGATCATGCCCTCGACGGGTCGAAGGAACTCGGGGTTCCGCGGGGCGTAACCGGTCGCCAGGACGATCTGCTGGGCGCTCCGCTGGGTCGTCGTGCCCAGTTCTTCGTGGCGGAGGGACAGCGTGGTCTCGGTCCCGTCCGCCGATCGTTCGGCGCCGACGACCGCCGTGTTGGTCAGCAGGGTGGTCGGCAGATCGCGTTCGAAGGACTCCCGGTACAGGGCCTCGTAGACGTCGTCGATCGTGGTCATGCTGATGCCCTTATACAGCCCGCGCTGTTCCCGGCCGAGGCGGTCGCGCATGGCTTCCGGGAGGGAGTGGAAGTGGCGGACGTATTCCGGGGAGGTCATCTCCAAGGTCAGCTTGGTGTCTTCCATGGGGAAGAAGCGAGGCGAACGGGTGATCCAGTCCAGCTGGTACCCGTGCTCCTTCTGGGCGGTGAGCAGATCGAGGTAGATCTCGGCGGCCGACTGACCGCTGCCGATGACCGCGATCGACTCCGCGCCGATGAGCTCTTCCCTCTCGTGCAGATACCGAGAGGAATGCCGCGCCCCCTCGAGGCCGGCGAAGACCTCGGGCACACGCGGGCCGGTCCCGATGCCGGTGACCACGTGCCGGGCGAGGTGCTTCTCCACGCCTTGGGTCGACAGCGAGGTGACGAGGAAGAGGTCCTCCGACTCGAGGTACTCGACCGACTCGACGCGATGCTGCCACCTGAGACTCGGCAATTGGGACGCCGCCCAGCGGCAGTACGCGTCGTACTCGCGGCGAAGGGGGTGGAAGTCCTCGCGGATATAGAACGAGTACAGCCGCCCGGTCTGCTTGAGCCAATTCAGGAACGAATACGGCGAGGTGGGGTCGGCCATCGAGACCATGTCGGCCAGGAAGGGAACCTGGATCGTGGCGTCGTTGAACATCATGCCGTGATGCCAGGCGAAGCCGTCGGTCTCGTCGAGGAAAATGGCGTCGACGTCCTCGAGCGGTTCCGCAAGGCACGCCAACCCCAGGTTGAACGGGCCGATACCGATGCCCACCAGGTCATACACGTGGTTTTCCGGCGATACCTGAGTCATGAGCGGGCCTCCTGGGCGGTGTGGGCGATCGGGGTTTGGGCTGGATTGACGGCCGAGGCTCCGTGGGCGTGCAGGTCGGCGGCCAACTCGGCGATGATGTCGAATCGGTGGGTCAGGTGTTCGACCGTGACCTCGGGGTTTAGCAGGGTCAGCTTGAGGGCCGGCCTTCCCTGGATCACGGTCTTGGCGATCAAAAGCCGGCCGGACTCCTGGAAGTGCTGGCGGATCGGGGCGACCAGGGCATCCGCCTCGGCGTCGGTCACGCCGTCGGGCTGCCAGCGGAAGATCACGGTCGACAGATCGCTGTCCGAGAGCAGACGCAGGGAAACGTGGGCCCGCAGGACGTCGTGGGCCTGGTGGGCCAGGTCGATCACGCTGTCGATGGCCTCACCGATCGCCGATGAACCCGCGCCGCGCAGGGTCGCGAAGAGCTTTAACGCGTCGAATCGCCGGGAGGTCTGGAGAGACTTGTCTACCTGGTTGGGCTCGTCGGATTCCTCGGGATTGAGGTAGTCGGCGTACCAGGTGCCGAGATGGAAGTCCTGGGCGTCCCGCAGGATCAGGGAAGACGAGGACAGCGGCTGGAAGAAGCCCTTGTGGAAGTCGATCGTCACGCTCCGGGCCCGCTCGATGCCGTTCAGGAGGTCCCGGCGCGTGGGGGAGACCAGCAGGGCTCCACCGTAGGCGGCGTCGGCGTGGAACCAGATGCCCTCCCGGTCGGCGATGTCGGCGATACGGGGGAGGGGGTCGATCATGCCGCGGTCCGTGGTGCCCGCCGTCGCGCTGATGGCCATCGGGATTTTGCCCTCGGCCAATGCGCTGGTGAGGCGGATTTCGAGGGACTCGATGTCCATGCGGCCCTCGTCATCCGACGCGACGGTCACCACGGCGTCTTCGGTCAATCCCAGGAGCAGCGCCGACTTGGCGACGCTGAAGTGGCTCTCCGCACTGGTCATGACGACCAGACGAGACTGACGATCCGTGCGTTCGGCGCCGTGAAAACCGCGAAGGGCGGCCTGTCGCGCCAGGAACAGCGCCTGGAAATTCGACTGGGTGCCGCCCGACGTGAAGATTCCGTCACCGTGGGTGAAACCGATCTTTTCGGCGGTCCAGGCGAGCATCCGACGCTCGATGAGGGTCGCGATGCGGGACTGGTCGTAGGTGTCAACAGAGGTGTTCACCGAGGCCAGGGCGGTTTCCGCGGCGACGGCGTTGATGTCGACCGGGCAGTTGAGGTGGGCGAGGTAGTCGGGGTGGTGGAACCACACCGCTTCGCGGAGGAAGAGGGAGTCGATCTCCTCGACGGCTCCCGACCCGCCGACCGGCTCGCCGTCGAGGTCCAGCGCGTCGACCCGCCGTTGGAGCTCGTCGATCGGCGTGCCCGTGGCGGGGGCCGCCGCGGTCTCGAACCGGCGGGCAACCCGGTCGGCCATGTCGGTGACGAGGTCACGATATTCAGAGGCAGAATGTGTGCCCAAAAGGGCACGGTGTCCCGTCATCATGGTGTTTACTACAGTCAATTTTAGGTAAGCCTATCCATAGCGAATCGGTCGCTCTCGAAGCTAGCAGAGTCCGAGAAGGCTAATCCAGTGAGCGTCGTCGCAGGTCATCCGTCAGTGAGGGTGGCGGGTCCAAAAGAGGGGCGTCCGCCTCTGCTCATTTACTTGAAACGGAAAGTAATATTGGTGGCCTATGCGTGGCGGGCTGCTTGCGACGGGCGTGTCTCCCCGCGGCGGCGTCGACCTCCCTTTCTTTGGTGGGAGATCACGATTTGATCAAGAAATGGAGGAATCATTTACCCACTCTTCTGTGCCCAGTAGATTGGGGGTCACGGATCATCGGGACGATCCGGCGGAGCATAAGGAGAGAATTGTCGTGGATATGCTGCGGATGAGGGAAGTCTTGAGATATTCGGGTGCCATTGTGGCCCTGGTCGTGCTTCTCGCGTTGCCGACCGTGATCGTTGGGCTACTGCCCTGGATCGCCGGTATGTCAACGCAGGTGGGCCCCGTTTCGGCCGCCCTGCTGTCCGTCGTGATCTTCTGCGTTGCCTATGTGATCGATAATCCCGTGGAACGCATGGTGAATACTTATGCCCGCCATAGAATTCTTGGCAAGATAGCGTCAAACGCCATTTCCATTGCTATTTATACGCTCGGATATTCTCTCATTGTCGAGTCCATGGTCTACGCATTTCTGCAGGCGGTCATCGTTCATCTCGTCTACGTGCTCCTCCTGCCGTGGGTCCGGGCCTTCGAGAAGAACCACGAGGAGAATCCGGAGCGGAAGAGGCGCCCGGCCCCGTGGCGCCCGGCCCGCTAACTCCCCCCCCCGGGTTGACCCGGGTGTCACAATGGTCGTGTGACGTGCATGAACGACAACGCCCGCGGGCGTCAGGAGGTTGCCGGCGGTTTGACCGTCGACACTAGATAGCCCTGCCCCGGCCGGCCGCCCGAGAAGGCGGACCGGCCCGTGAACTATGCCCTCATTCATGACGTCACGAAGGCTTATCGTTATGCAGCAGCATTCAGAATCAGAGATCCGCAAGAGCTTCTTTAACTGCACCAAAGGCGCCGCCAAGCGCCTGAATCTCCCCCACGACCTCGCGGACATCGACTGGGAACGGGAGATTTTCCTCGGGTGGATCGACCCGAAGGCCCCGCAGAGCGGGTACATCGTCGTCGAGACCGAGGCCGGCCTGCGGGGCATCGTCTTGCAGAAGAACACGCAGAAGACCAAGGGTGGGGCCCAAATGTGTCAGCTCTGCATGACCTTGCACCCCGGAAGCGGGGTTTCGATGTATTCGATCCAGAGCACCAAGTCCTCCAAGGACCACTACAACTCGGTGGGCACCTATATCTGTGCCGATCTTCGGTGCACCGATTACACGTGGGGCACCAAGCGTCCCGCGGGTATTCGTCAGATGGAAGAGACGCTCACGCCGGAGGACCGCGCCGAGCGGACGCGGCGCAATGCCGCGGGGTTGATCGACCGCATCGCGCAGAAGATGGCGTAGTCGGAGCCGCCTCGAGGCCCCGGGTTTTCTTCACCCGGGGCCTCGACGCAGTAAGATCGGGGGCATGCCCATCGCACAGAATTCCACGCAACACGGTTCCCGGATCTCCGGATTGGGGCACTATCAGCCCGAGAAGATCCTGACGAATTTCGACATCGCCGAGATGGTCGACACGAACGACGAATGGATTCAGTCCCGGACGGGGATCGTCGAGCGTCACATCGCGGCGGAGGACGAAACGGTGGCCGACATGGCCGTCGCCGCGGCCCGTATGGCTATCAAGGATGCGGGCCTGGACGACGTCGACATGGTCATCGTCGCGAGCACGACCTCTACGGATCGCAGCCCCAACACCGCGGGCCGCGTGAGCCAGCGCTTGGGCTTCACGTCCCCCGCCATCGTGGACATCAACACGGCCTGCTCCGGATTCGAGTACGCGGTCGGCATGGCCGATCAGGCGATCCGGGCGGGGTCGGCGGAAAGCGCCCTGGTGATAGGCTCCGAGACCCTCAGTAAGGTGACCGACTGGACGGACCGCCGCACGTGCATCTTGACTGCCGACGGTGCGGGCGCCGTCGTGTTGCAGAAATCCGATGAACCCAAGGTCAGCCAGACCCTGTGGGGTTCCGTGCCGGCCATGGCGGATGCCGTGGTCATTCACGGCCAGCCCGAAACCTTTGATCAAGACGGGCGTCAGGTCATGCGCTGGGCCTTCACCGACGCCGCCAAGCAGGCCAAGAAGGTGCTGGATGCTGCCGGCCTGACCGTGCAGGATATCGACGTCTTCGCATTCCACCAGGCGAATCTTCGTCTGATCGAACCCCTGGCGAAGGCCCTCAAGGTGACCGACGAGCAGGTCCTGATCCAGGACGTGGTGATGTCTGGAAACACCTCCGCGGCCAGCGTGCCGCTGGGCCTGTCCAAGTATTGGCACCGAGGCGACCTCCCGCGCGGCGGCATGGCCCTTCTCCTCGGATTCGGCGGAGGCTTCACCTACGCCGGTCAGGTCGTTCAGCTCCCGGAGTAGGCCCGCGCCGAGCGGAGATTCGTTTCATGGCGCCGAGGACCACGCAGGCCGATATTCCCAGGAAGCAGACAAGAATCCCCGCGGAGACCAGCATCCCTTCCACGATCCCGTTCTTGAGCAGATAAAAGAACAGGAAAATGAGGGCGATGAACAGGATGATCGCGATGTTGAGTGATCTGGTTCGCACGTGCAGAGCCTTTCACTAGTCGATTCCGGTTCCATCCTGGCAGGAAGAAGTGGCGTAGGCCATGATGGGCACCATCTACGGCGCCGCCGGGCGCGGTGGAGAATCGCGCGGTCGGGGAGATGACGAGTGATATACGGTGGCCGTCTTTATCTGGTCGTCAGTTGCCCTGGGACTGCTTGTGGCGCATCAGATCCATCGCGACCATCCCGCCGATCAGGCCCAGACGGTCGATCGGCGTGACGTCCGGGCGAATCTCCAGCGCGTAGCGGCTGTGGCCCAGCAGGCCGCGACCGAGCCCTGCCCATTGGCGGGTGGCGCGCGCGATCTCGACGCCCGCAACGTCGGCTAGGAACTCCATCGAGAAAGGCTTGCCCGCCAACGTGATCGTCGAGGCCCCGGCGATCACGATGGTCGCTCGCAGCGCCATGAACGTGAACCGTTTTCGCACCAGCGCGAACTGGTTCCCCCCGGGATCGGCGAGTTGGTAGGTGTCCCTCATGAAATCCATGGGGTCGGTAATGCCCATGAGGAATTGGCCGTTCGCGTCCACCACCGTGAAGGAGCGGCTCCCGACGAGCCACCGCGGGCCGGCGTCGTTGGTCGTGCTCACGGTCGCCAAGGCCGCGCCGTTCGCGTCCAGGATGTCGAAGTCGTTGGACATGAACCCGGTGACCTGCTGCATGACCAAGGTATTGCTCTGGAGCAGTCGCGACGGTGGCGGGCCGCCCGGTTGAGGTGCCTGTTGTGCTTCCATGCTTCAAAGTATGAGTGATTTCCCTGGTCGGCGGGGAACATTCCTAGACCTTCCGTGGCGGCGGGTCGATAATGAAGGGACAAGGACTACTCATTGGAGGCCCCCATGGGGCGCATTGATCACTGGGAGCGATGGTGGAGAACGCCATTGCAGGTGGAAAGGCTCGCTTGGTCCGCGGCGACGGACGCCACGGATGCCGCTCAGCGGCTCTCCCGATCCCGCGGTAGCGAGGCCGTATATTCCACGGAACCCGTTCTGGTCGCGTCGGCCTACGACGCCGTGAACCTCCTTCACCTGGACGGTCGGCCGGTTTCCACGTGGTCCTCACTGTCCGGCTTCCACGCCACCAAGGACGGGTGGATCCGGATGCACGCCAACTATCCGCATCACGCGTCCGCCATCCTGCGGGCCTTCGGCACCGAGGATCGTGGCGAACTCACCACGCGCTTGAGGTGGCAGACTACCCGACAGGCGGTGGGCAGAATTCGCGCCCAGGGTGGCGTGGCGACCCCGGTGAACACGCCCGAAGAATGGGCGCTGGACCCGCACGACGTCGTGACCAGGGATCAACCGTGGGTTTCCGTCTCCGAAACGGGGGACCGGCCGGGCCTCACCGCCGACGAGGCGCCGCTGGCCGGGGTGCGGGTGCTCGACCTGACACGGGTGATCGCCGGTCCCACGTGTTCGCAGCTCCTCGCGTGCCTCGGCGCCGAGGTCCTGCGGGTGGATCCCCCGCGGCGGGCGGAATTGCTCGCCCAATATGTCTCCAACGGCATGGGAAAACGATCCGTCGAGCTGGACCTCGCGCATCACGCAGACCTCCTCGCCGACGTCCTCTTGCCCGGCGCGGACGTGGTGCTCCACGGCTACCGACCGGGCAGTTTGGAGCCCTACGGGCTCGAGCCGGAGCAGATCCTCGAGGCGGACCCGAGCAAGATCGTCGGCTCGCTCTCCGCCTGGGGCGAGACCGGCCCCATGGGGCGCAGCATCGGATTCGATTCCGTGGTTCAGGCGGCCACCGGGATCGCCACGGTGTGCGGGACGGAGGACGAGCCGGGCGCCCTGCCCGTCCAGGCCCTCGACCATTCGACCGGGCTGCGCCTGGCCACCGAGATCATGGGACTGCTCGAACGACGTCGAGGTGGTTGCGTGCGGGCCAGCCTCCTCGGGGCGGCGCGCAGGCTGTTGTCCTGGGGCACGCGGGAACCCGAGGACCGCCTTCAGACGTTCGCGCCGGTCCTCGTCGAGGTCGCGACCTCCCGTGGAACGGCCACACTCCCGCCCCCGCCGATGATGCGGGACGGCAGAACCTTGGAATTGCCGATCAGGGACTACGGGGGATCGGTGCCGCGCTGGGAATGCCGGACGGCCCCCGGAGGAACGAACGATCCCATCGCGTCATACGGCGGCCGATGACGACACATGTGCCCATGTGACGGCGCACCGCGGACACGCGGCGTCACGGTGAAACGCCAGGACACAGCCTTCCGCGGTGCCGCGGATTTCTCTTAGCCTCGATGTCAACGTGCTTCCGCGATGAATCGAGAATTTCCATGTCAGAGAACCTGTCCAGGTCGTTACCGAGCGAATACTCCGCATTGGCCGAGCACTTCCGGCCCCACTTCGAGCGCATCGCCCAAGGGTCGCTGAACCGCGACCTTGAACGAGACCTCCCGTTCGAGGAGTTCCGCGCTTTGGAGGAGGCCGGGTTCAGCACGTTGCGCGTGCCCACAGAATGGGGCGGGCCAGGCGTGAGCATCGAGACCTTCACCCGGCTGCTCATCGACCTGGCGGAAGCGGATTCGAACGTGGCGCACGTGTACCGCTCCCACTTCGGGTTCGTCGAGGCCATGCGCTTCCAGCCGCGCGATGTCCAGGCCGTGTGGTTCCCCCGCGTCGTGGCTGGTCAGACGGTGGGTAACGCGTCGACCGAGCGCGGTAGCAATGCGCTCGGTTCCCTGAACACCAAGCTGACGCGTGAATCTGATGGCTGGCGGCTCAACGGCGAGAAGTTCTACACGACCGCAACGATTTTCTCCGACTACACCCGGGTCTCGGCCTCGCAGGAGGGGGACGACGCCGACGGGCGCCGCTTTGCGATCGTCCCGATCGACGCCGAGGGGGTCACGGTCGTCGACGACTGGGACGGCTTCGGGCAGCGCCTGACCGGAACCGGCACCACGACCTTCGACAACGTTCGCGTCGAGGAATCGGGCCTGATCGATCGCGTATCCGGTTCGCCGGAGACCATCCACGAGGCGGCGTTCTTCCAGCTCGTGCTGCTCGCGGTGCTTGCCGGGATCGCGCGGGCCGCCCGGAGAGACTCGGCGGCCTCGGTCGCGCGCCGGGCGCGAACCTACAACACCGGTTCGGGGCTGCCATTCCGCGAGGACCCCCTCATCCAGGAGGCCACCGGCCGGATCGCCGCGAAGGCCTTCACCGCCGAGGCCACGGTGCTCCAGGCGGCCCGTGCCCTGGACGATGGATTGGCGGCCGCCGAAGCCGCAGGCGCGACGTCGTGGGAATTCTTGGAGTACCCGGACTTCGTCGCCCGCATTCCGCAGGAGCTCTCTTGGTCCGAAATCGCGGTCGAGCACGCGCAGATCACCGTCCCGGAGCTGGCGATCGGTGCGGCCCAAGAGATCTTCCTGACCGGGGGAGCCTCCGCGACCCTGCGCACCAAGGGGACGGACCGGCATTGGCGCAATGCTCAGACGATCGCGACGCACAACCCCATCGCGTTCCGTGCGCGCGCCGTCGGCGACTATTGGATCAACGGGACCCTCCCCGTCGGCCTCAACGCGATCGGCGATGCCACCGCGGGATCCGCCCAACGGCCTGAGGCACCCGCGGAATCGACGAACGCCGACTCCCGAAGCGCGGTCCGCACGTCGTGACCACCCAAACCGCAACCCCGACGCCGACCGAACGGGTCGAGCCCCAGCGCAGCCGGCCGATCCGCGTGCTCGGCAGCGCGTTCGCCGGGACAACCCTCGAGTGGTACGACTTCTACCTCTACGGGATCGCCTCGGCGATCATCTTCAACACCCAGTTTTTCCACGGGTCTACGCCGTTTATTAGCCTCCTGGCGTCCTTCGGAACGTTGGCGGTCGGGGTCCTCGCGCGGCCCGTCGGCGGCGTTATCGCGGGCCATATCGGCGACCGTGTGGGGCGCAAGGCCCTGCTCGTGGTCTCGCTGCTCGCGATGGGCATCTCGTCCTTCCTCATCGGTGTTCTGCCCAACTACGAGTCGATCGGCATCTGGGCTCCCATCGGGCTCGTCGCGCTGCGCATCGTTCAGGGGCTCTCCGCGGGTGCCGAATGGGGAGGCTCTGCCCTGCTGAGCGTCGAGCACGCCCCGAGCGGTTTGCGGGGGTTCTTCGGATCCTTCACTCAGATCGGTTCGGCCGGAGGGATGCTGCTGGCCACCGGCCTCTACGGGATCGTTCAGGCGCTATGCACCGAGGAGCAGTTCGCGACCTTCGGTTGGCGCCTGCCGTTCCTGGCCTCGGGGGTTTTCGTCATCGTGGCCCTGTGGATCCGGCTCGGGGTCACGGACGCCCAGGAATTTCGCCAACTCAAGGGAAGCGGCGCGGTCGAACAGGCACCGGTGCGGCAGATGATTGCCCGGCACCCGCGCGCCCTCGCGGTGACCACTTTCCTGCGGGTCGCGCAGAACGGCATCTATTACCTGGTCACGGTGTATCTGCTGACCTACCTCAAGCAGACCCAGGGCGGATCGGGATCGGTGCTGACCGCCGTCATGATCGCCTCGGCCATCGGCCTTGTGTCGGGACCCTTCTGGGGTTGGGTTTCGGACAAGGTGGGACGGCGACCCGTCTCGATCATCGGGTACCTGGGCATCGGCGTCTTCGGCTGGGCCATCTTCCTGGCCGCCGACTCGGGCAATACCGCGATCCTGCCGGTCATCATCGTGATCGGGCTCGTGTTCGCCCACGACGTCGTCTACGGCCCGCAAGCCGCGTGGTTTGCCGAGCAATTTCCGGTTGAGGTGCGCTATTCCGGCGTCAGCATGGGGTACCAGCTCGGCACGCTCATCGGCGGAGGCCTCATGCCCTTCACCGCGACCCTTCTCTACGCCTGGGGCGGCCAGACCCCGTGGCTCATCACCGCCTATCTTTCCGTCCTCGTGGTCCTTTCCGTGATCGCCGCCCTCTTGGCCGTGGACCCCACCCGTCAGCGTTCTCCCCGGACGCGGAATCAGGAGTCAGCATGACCCGCCCGATCAAGATCAACGCCTTCGACATGCTCGTTCCCGTGCACCAGAGCCCCGGGCTCTGGCGGCACCCGGAGTCGCGCGCGGCCGAATTCGACCGGCTGACCTATTGGACCGATCTGGCCCGGACCCTGGAAGAGGGCGGTTTCGTCTCGCTGTTCCTCGCGGATATTCCCGGGGTATATGACGTTTACGGTGGTAACGCCGACGCGACGGCCCGCGGCGGCGTGCAGTACCCGCTGCTGGATCCGCTCGTCGTCGTCACCGCGATGGCTCAGGCAACGACGACCCTGGGCTTCGGGGTGACCGCCTCGGTCAGCTACGAACAGCCGTACCTGCTGGCGCGAACGTTGAGCACCCTGGACCACTTCACGCAGGGGCGGATTGCCTGGAACATCGTGACGAGCTACCAAGACTCGGCGGCGAAGAACCTCGGAATGGAAGGGCAGATTCCGCACGACGAGCGGTACGACCGGGCCGACGAATACCTGGAGGTCATGTACAAGCTGTTCGAGGGATCCTTCGACGACGGCGCGGTGCGGGCCGACCCCGAGGCCAACGTGTTCGTGGACCCGGAGAAGGTCCGGCCCATCCACCACGAGGGAAAATTCTTTTCGATCCCCGGCGCCGCGCTCGCGCACCCGGGTCCGCAGGGCACGCCGTTCCTCTTCCAAGCCGGCGCCTCGCCGCGGGGCCAGAAATTCGCGATCGACCACGCCGAGGCGATCTTCTTCTCCGGTGGCACCCCGGAACTGGTCCGAGGCTGGACGGCCTCCGTCCGGGACCAACTCGAAGAGCAGGGCCGGCCGCGGGACGCGATCTCCCTGTTCAGCCTCGCAACCGTCGTCGTCGCGGAGAGCGACGAACTCGCCGAACGTCGCCTCGACGAGTACAAAGCCCTCGTGGACACCGACGCGGCCCTGGCCCTCTTCGGCGGCTGGACCGGCGTGGACCTGTCCGGGGTCGACCCGGACTCCGAGCTCACGCACGTGGCCACCGAGGCCAACCAGTCCGCGCTCGCGAGCTTCACGACCCTTTCCCCGAACCGCACCTGGACCGTCCGCGACCTGGCCGAATTCGTGGCGATCGGGGGCCGTGGCCCGGTCATCGTGGGATCGCCGGAGACCGTGGCCGACGAGCTGGAACGATGGATCACGGAGGCCGACGTGGACGGGTTCAACCTCTCCGCGGCGGTCCGGCCGGCGGATCTGGAAAGGTTTGCCCGTCTGGTCTCACCCGAGCTTCGGCGGAGGGGGCTGCTCGAGGAATCCGAACCCGGGCTGACGCTCCGTGAGCGGCTCGGCGGACAGGGACCGCACCTCGCACCGGATCACCGGGGAGCGCAATACCGGCGGTGAGGGCCGCAACATTCGTCGATTCAGCAGGTCTCGCGATCGTGTGGGTCCGGTTCTCGTAGTATTGAACCCACTGGTACGCCGTCCCGGCCGTGCCGCATGACTTGACTGATCACCGGACGAATAGGGGCAGACCATGGCAACAGATTCTCGCGAGGTCGAGAAGCCACGGGGCGGGGTCGAGACCGCCGCCGACATCGCGTCCCCGTTGCCGAAGCACCTGTGGAAGGATTCCTTCGGCAGGGCCGCGATTCGTGGCCTTCAGATCCTCATCCTCGCGGGGACGGTCGCGCTGGGGATCTGGTTGATCGTCACGCTCAGGCTCGTGACGCTCCCCCTATTGCTGGCCCTGATCATCGCCAGCGCGATGCACCCCATCATCCGGATGCTGCGTCGGGCCCGCTTCAGCCGGGTCTGGGCCGCGATCACCGCTTTGTTGGCGATCATCCTGGCTCTCGCGGCGGTCATCTCCTCGGTGGTCATGACGGTCATTTACGAGTGGTCCGACCTGGCCGTGCAGGCCCAGCAGGGCGTGGACAAGCTGTTCACGATCCTGGAGGGATGGGGCATCCCGCTGGATAACACCCACATTCAGGAATACCTCCACAAGGCCACGAGCTATCTTCAGACGCACGACGCCAGCACGAGCGCCGTCGAAGGATTCACCGTGGTCACCGAGCTGATCACGGGCGCCCTGCTCATGATCGTGATGCTGTTCTTCTTCCTGTTGGACGGCCCCCGGATGTGGCGGTTCATCTTGGGATTCGTCCCGGAACGATTGACCCACCGCATCGACGCCGCGGGTCACGCCAGCGTCCACGTCCTGGGACGATACATTCGCGGAACCGTGATCATCGCGGGTTTCGCGGCCATCGTGGACCTCATCGCGATGCTCGTGATGCACGTTCCGCTGGCTTTCCCCTTGGCGGCCATGATCTTCCTGAGCGCATTCATCCCGATCGTCGGTGCCCTGGTGACCGGCATCGCCGCGGCGCTGGTGGCCCTCGTGGCGGCCGGACCGGTCGCGGCGATCGTGTTGGTGTGCGTCGTCGTGCTCGTGAATCAGGTGGAGCACCACATCCTGCAACCCAAGGTCATGGGGTCGGCCTTGAGCCTCCACGGCATCGTGATCATCAGCGCCTTGGCCATCGGTGCTCATCAAGGCGGTGTGGCCGGCGCCCTGCTCTCGGTGCCGGTGTCGGCCGTCATCTGGGCGAGTTTCAAGGCCTTCCGCTCCACGAGGCGCACTGCCGGGGAGGACTCCGGGGATGACCAAGGGGCCGAGGCGGAGATCCCGCCGGGGGCCACCGTCGGGGATGGCAACTCAGGATCGGGCAGCTCCCTCCCGGAGGCCCACGGATAGGGAAGGGACCCCTCGGGCGGATCGCTCGAGTGACGCGTCCTACTTTTTCGCCGCGTTCTGCCCCGTCGTGGGCCCCCGGGTTATCCGCGATGGGCTCTGACAAGGAACGACGTATCGTGACGCTTCCTCAGGGCGGCTAAAAGCGCCCCATTGTAGCTACTTATAGTTTTGAGTAAAATATCAAGCACGACACCGTCAAGGCGGTGTCGTGCTTTGTTGATTATTTTTACAGTAGCACCATGGAGGATTATTTATGTCTGGTTTTTGCTGGGATTGATTTTATCGTCTAATTAATATATCTAATTTTCAAAGAGCAAAAACATGAATACATTTTCCCATCTCCCCCAGGGGTTGAGTCGACGTTCGGTGGCGCGCGGGGCGGCCTGGTCCGTTCCGCTGATCGCCGCAACCACGTCAGTTTCCGCGTATGCGGCAAGTTCCGCGTGCATTCCAACGATCTCCTATAACGGGGATATCCGATATCACTGGGGCCAACGGTACCGTCGTCACGAAGGACAGGGCCGAACCACGCAGGTCTTGCAGACCGGGGCCGGGTCGGTGAGCATTTACAATCTCCCGGCGGGCGTCACCGTCAGTTCTATTGTGATCGATATCTTCGTTCAGCGACGTCAAGGCCAGCATTCCGAAGGGCCGGGCGTGCTGTCTCCGGCTAATAGGGCCGCGACCTTCAGCGGACAGACGGGTGGTTTCCGGCCGCAGGATTACCGCGATTCCTGGATGAACAAGACCACCGATCAGGATCAGAACTACAACGTTTCCGATCGATATCCGGCCATCAATAGCGGATTTGATCCCTTCGTGACGTTGTCTAATCCGCCAGACGGCATCCCCACGCAGTGGAGCGACGGCTCGGTCTCCCCGGGATGGAAATTGGAGTATCAATGGTCCGCGCGCCGGAATAGACTCCAGAACCGATATACCGGGGCGCCCGGTGGCTGCCGGAATTTCTCGACCGGCTGGTCGGGCCAGTACAACGTGACCTATCAGGGGATGACCCAGGTTCCGTTCGAGGGCGGGACCCCGCGTGCCCCCTTCGCGAGGGCCGAGGTTCGGGCCACCTTGAGCGATGGGCGCGTCTTGACGGAGACGGTGTTGGCGTAGGCGCCTCCCGCCGAGTGACCGCGGAACCGTCGTCGTCGCTGGACGGCGGCGGTTCCGCGGCGCCGGCCTCGTCGACTGGGGTAGGTCGCGAGGCTTTCGGCCCGGTGGGCTAGGGCCTTGCGAAAAATGAAACTAAAAACCCTTTAGTTTCACGGGATTTTCGCTTCGCAGCGTTGTGTTTGACTCGCCAGTGGATGTTTCGCGTGCCTTGGTGTTTTTGAAGGATATTGAAATCTTGGTGTCATGAAGGCGGAAACGATATGCCGTGGCATAGATTATTCTGTGATCATTCCTGATCCGGAAAAACTCGCACTCAAGAATCACAGAGGATCCCCATGCGCAAACGCACCAACACCGCCCTGCTGACGGCCTTGGCCGTCTCCGCCCTATCCCTCGGGACGTTGACCGCCCCGGCCCAGGCCGCAGAGAACTACCCCGTGCACGGCGCCATCGCGAGCGCCTACCAAGACCCCGAGGTCAAGGCGGTGATGGGTCCGGCGACCGCCGCCGAGGCCACATCGGCCAGCGGCATCAAGTACCAGGACTTTGACGGCGGGACCATGTACTGGTCCGACGGGGTAGCGGCCATTGCGGTCAAGAACGGCGGAATTCTCTCGTTCTACAAACAGAACGGCGGCCCGGACTCCCAATATGGCCGGCCCATGACCCAGGAAGAGCCCTACCAGTCCGGCCAGCGTGTGAAGACCTACAACCGCGCGACCGGCCAGTGGTACTGGCTGACGTGGTCGCCTTCCACCGGCGTCGTGCCGGTGCTGACCACCGGGGGCATCGGGAGCTACTGGGAGCGAAACATCTCGCGCCTGGGCGCCCCGGTCTCCCCGGAGACCTGCTCCGACACCGGCCAATCGTGCTCCCAGACCTTCTCACGGGGAACCGTGACCTGGTCGACCAAGACGCCGACCAGCGAGGTGCGCGGCGGCTTCAACGTCTACTACGTGAACTCGGGGGCGGCCCGGGGCCGTCTCGGGGCGGCGGTCGGGAACGAAACCCCGATGTCCAAAAACGGTGCGGAACAAAAATTCGAGTCCGCCAATGGCGTGCCCCAGTCGCTGATCTGGAATCCCGGCAAGGTCAGGGCAAGCGCGGTGCTGACCAACGGCGGGATCAACGGGGTGTGGCGCGAATTCGGCCGCGAGCGTGGAGGACTGGGCTTCCCGGCCTCGGACGAGATTTCCCTGACGGCCCAGAACGGCGTGTACCAGGACTTCGACGGCGGCAAGATCTACTGGTCCCCGGCGAGCGGCGCTCAGAAGATTCAGTGGGGCGGAATCTACAACGTATGGGCCGCGAAGGGATGGGAAAACGGCGACTGGGGATACCCGACGTCGGGCTCCTGGCAGAGCAACGGCAAGTGGATCCAGAACTTCCAGGGTGGCCAGGCCGTGCAGAACCCCGATAACTCGGTGATCTTCACCCCGTCGTCAAAATAGGCGGCAGCGCGAAGAGCATCCCGATGCTCCACGTGAGGTGGAGAAGCAGCGGGGAGATCAGGTGGGCGGAGCGCCGCGCTTCGTATTGCGCGGCGCCGCCCACGATCAGCGCGGCGAGCAGGAGCAGCGGTACACCCATCGCCGCGGTGACCGCCAGATACAGGATGAGGCCCACGGCCCGCTGACGGGGGATGGTGCGGCGGACGACGTCGCGGAAGAACATCTCTTCGCCCAGGCCGTTGACGGTTGTGGTCAGCAAGGTCATGGCCAGCGGGCCGACGCGAGCATTATCCAGGAGTTCGTGAACCGACCCGGTCATGAACGGGAAGTATCTGAGCAAGAAAGCGCCGAGTACAAACAGGGCCAGAAGGCCAGCGCCGATGGCGATCCCCCGGAGGGCCTCGCGACCCGGTCGGGGAGGGGAAAAGGCCCGGCGATCGCCCCACCGCCACCAGGACGCCAGATAGACGGCGGCGGTGAATAGGGTCGCGGCGTAGAACGTGCCGGAGCCGTGCGGCGCCCTCGCCGAGACGAACAGTCCCAAGAATCCCAGAAGGGCCGGAAGAGCGACGCGCGTCATCACCCGGGCGTGGGACGGCTTGAGCTTGCGAGCGGCGGATGCCATATCGACAGTCTTTCACGGGGATCCCTGCCACGAGGCCGTTCGGGCGTGCAAGACTGGCGATAACGGGTCGAGAGAGGATGCGGCATGAACACGGATAACGAATCTGCTCGACGGGCGCTGGTCACCGGGGCCACGGGGTACATCGGGGGCGAGGTGACGGCCGAACTGCTGCGTCGGGGTTGGGCGGTGCGCACCTTGTCCCGTGACCGCGGGAAGGCCGAATCGATGCCGTGGGGTGATCAGATCGTTCCGCGGGGCGCGAGGGCCGACGCCGGTCAGGTTGAGGTCTACGAGGGAGATGCCTCCGCCGCCGAAGACCTCCGGGCGGCCCTTTCCGGGGTCGACGTCGCCTGGTATCTCATCCATTCGATGTCGGAGACGTCCGACTTTCGCGCGGAAGAGGTACGGATGGCGAAGGCTTTCGCCCATGCGGCCGAAGAGGGCGACGTGGGGCGGATCGTGTATCTCGGCGGCCTCCATCCGGAGGGGGAGTCGCTCTCGGAGCATCTGGCCTCGCGCGTCGAGGTCGGCGAGGTCCTCATGGCATCGCGGGTGCCCACCGCGGTCTTGCAGGCCGGCGTCGTGATCGGCGAGGGCTCCTCGTCCTTCGAGATGTTGCGCCACCTCTCGGAGCGTCTCCCCGGCGCCATCGCCCCTCGATGGATTCGTCACCGCATCACCCCTATCTCGGTCCGAGACGCCGTCTATTTCTTGGCGTCCGCCGCCGATCTTCCGGTCGGCACCAACCGAGAATTCGACGCCGGCAGCCCCGACACCATGGAATACGCCGAGATGATGAAGGCCTACGCCCGGGTCGCGGGGTTGCCGCCGCGATGGGTCGCCACCGCACCGGTCACCACGCCGCGGCTGGCATCGTATTGGGTGTCCCTGGTGACGCCGGTATCGAGGACCCTGAGTCAGCCTTTGATCGGTAGCCTTCTGCACCATACGGAGCTCAAGGAGCGCGACCTCGAGGCGGCCGTCGGGACCCCGGCGGGCGGATTGCAGAGTTTCGATACGGCCCTGGGCGAGGCGCTCCGGGGGATCGACCCTCGGCGGTGGCGACGGACGGCGGCCGTGGTGGGCGGTGCGGTGGTCACTTGCGGCATCGTGGGTTCCCTGCTGGTCCAGCCCGACAATCCCTGGTACCGGAGGTTGGATCTGCCGTCGTGGCAGCCGCCGGCCGCGGTGTTCCCGGTGGTGTGGAGCGGTCTGTACGCGGATATCGCCGTGGTGGAGTCCCTGGTCATGGCCGATCAGCGCGAGCAGGGGAGCCACCGTGCGGTGAGGTCGTCGGCGCTTGCCTTGGGCGTGAACCTCGCGCTCAACGCGGGCTGGTGCGGGCTGTTCTTCCGCTCGAAGAGGCCCCGGTTGTCCACGGCGTGGGCCGCGCTACTTGCGGCGAGTTCGGCCGATCTGGTGCGCAGGGCCTGGAAGTCTTCCCCAGAGCGGGGCGTGCTCCTGGCTCCCTACGCGGCCTGGACGTCGTTCGCGACGTTCCTCAATGGCGCCGTGGCTGCCCGGAATTGAGGCGTGGGTGCGCCGTGGTCGCGTGTTTCGGGTCCTTGGTGTCGACGGGAGGCTCGGCGGGTGCTGAGCCGACGCCCAGCGGAATCCCTCCTGCCCCGGTTCACCTCCACCACGGCGGTGAGGGCGAGGGCCATCCCGAGGCCAATCAAGGTTCCGGCCAGGGTGTCGGTGAACCAGTGCACGCCCAGGTAGAGCCGCGATCCACAGACCACGGCCACCACGAACGCCGCGATTCCCCAGGTCAGCGATATGGACCGCGCCCGTCGCTGTAGCTCGTGGGAGATTACCCATGCCGCCGCGAAGGCCAGGGCCGCGGTGCCCGTCGCGTGGCCGGAGGGGAAGCTGAAGTCCACCTCGTTGACCAGATGGTCCATGACCGGTGGCCGGGCGCGTTGGAAGAGCAGTTTGAGCAGGTAGGTGACGAGGGCCGAGGCCGCCACCGAGCAGAAAACGTAAGCCGCCGACTTCCACATTCCGGTGCGCCACCACAACACCAGGGCAACGACGACCGAGATCGCGATCGTGCCGACCGGGCTGAAGGCGTTGGTGACCATGGTCATCCATGCCGTGAAGGCCGGCGTGCGGTTCTCGATGAATTCGTCGAGGATCTTGGTGTCCCCCGCGGTGACGTCCGTCGTGTGGACGATGGTGCCGAGGGTCGCGGCCAAGGCGACTATCACGGCGCCGGCCAGGGTGCGCTTGGCCGGCGACAAGGCGATTTTGTGCATGGATCGATTGGACCACGGGTTGCTATCAATCAGCTGTGTTTATTCGTGAAGGTAACCCGCACTTGCGCCCCTCGGGCACGACACCGCTCGCAACCCTCGTCGTAGGGAGCGTTCCGCGGGCCGGTCCGTGATTCGACGACACATCGGTTCGCATTGCGAACACGTGTTCGACTTGTGTTCTCCGCCACGTCTAGGCTGATGCGAGTTCCATCACCACCGGTCTAAAGGTCAGGTTCATGTCTTCGTCTTCCGCTGCCGACACCGCAGTCCAGCCGGGCAAATCCCCTGGGCGCGCCGCGTTCGCCGGGTGGATCGGTTCCGCGCTCGAATATTACGACTTCGCGGTCTACGCGACCGCCGCCGCGGTCGTGCTCAACCACATCTTCTTCCCCGAGGGGAACGCCGCCGCCGCGGTCCTGCAATCCATGGGTGTCGCCGGCGTCGCCTACGTGGTGCGGCCGTTCGGCGCGCTGATCATGGGGCCGCTCTCGGACAAGCTCGGACGCAAATTCGTGCTCATGATGACCTTGTTCCTCATCGGCGGCGCGACCTTCGCCATCGGGTGTCTGCCGACCTACGGTTCCGTCGGAATGCTCGCGCCGATCCTGTTGATCCTGTGCCGGGTCGTCCAGGGTCTCTCTGCGGCCGGCGAGCAGGCCTCGGCCATCTCGATGTCCCTTGAGCACGCCCGCGACGATCAGCGAGGGCTGATCACCAGCTGGTCCCTCCAGGGCACTCAGGCGGGATCCCTGCTGGCCACCGCGGTTTTTATCCCCTTCACCTCTTTTCTGTCCGAGGACCAGCTCTTCGCTTGGGGGTGGCGCGTGCCGTTCTGGCTGTCGGCGTTCGTAGTCCTCGCGGCGTATTTGATCCGCCGCAAGCTCGAAGAGCCCCCGGCCTTCGAGAAGATGGAGAAGGAGGAATCCGTTCTGGACAACGCGGCGCCCCTGGCCATCGTGTTTCGGTATCACAAGGCCGCGATTCTTCGCGTGGCGATCTGCGCCCTGGTGAACACCCTCAATGTCGCCTTTACCGTCTGGGCGATCTCCTATGCGACCAACGGCGTCGGGATCCCGCGCTCGACGATGCTGTGGGTTCCGGTGGTGTCCAACGCGGTGGGACTTGCGGTCATCCCGCTCTCGGCCATGGTTTCCGACAGGGTGGGGCGAAAGCCCGTCTTCGCGGCCGGGGCGTTGCTTTCCGGGGCGATGATGTTCCCGTTCTTGTCGGCGGTCTCTCACGGGAATATCCCACTGATTTTCGTCTTCGGCGCCCTGATGCACGGTGGCTTCTACTCGTTCTCGAACGCCACCTGGCCGTCTTTCTACGCCGAGATGTTCCCGACCAAGGTCCGTTCGACAGGACTGGCCCTGGGAACCCAGGTGGGCTTTGCCCTGTCGGGAGGTTTCGTCCCCGTGATCGCGGCCGCCCTGAACGGCCAGAACATGGACAACTGGGTCCTGCCGGCGATCTTCGTCTTTGTGGTGGGTCTGTGCGTGACCGCCGTCGCGATGACGGCCAAGGAAACCGCGCGTCGTCCACTGGCCGACATCGACAACCTGCACATGTCCCGCACCGAAGCCCTCGAAGTGGTGCGTCTGGATCAGAAGGCCAAGGTCACGGTTCAGGAAGCTCCCCGCGACTGAACGCCATCGGCACGGAAAGGCCGGTTCGGCGAATGAACTATTCGCCGAACCGGCCTTTTGTGCCCGGGGACGTGACCGCCTAGAGCGAGTGGGTGTACTGGGCGGCCATGCGGACGGGGGCGTTCGGTGCGCCGTATCCGGTGTAACCGTCGATCCGCTGCACGACCTCGAAGAACAGGCTCCCGACCGTTTGGGTGTAGAAGTGCAGGAATTCTCCGCGCTCGTCACGGTCGTAGAGCAGATCCAGCTCCTCGAGCTCGCGAATCTTTTCCTCCGGAAGGCCGAACCGGGCTCGCAGATCCTCGTAGTAGTTGTGCGGGATGCGCAGGAAGCGCAGTCCCGAGGTCTGGGCCCTCCGGGCGAGCCCGACGACGTCGCGGCAGGAAAAAGCGACGTGTTCGACGTCGGGATCCTTGCGCAGGTCCGGTGCCACATTCAGGGGAAGCCGCACCGAGCCTGCGTCGTTGCGGACCACCTGCGAGCTGACCAGTCCGTTGGGTCCCGGAACGTCCTGGGACGGCTGGACGCTCAGGCCCAGGGCCGCGCGGTAGAACAGCACGGATTCGGGGTAGTGATGCTTGGGCTGGGCCAGGTTCACGTGGTCGATCCCGGTGATCAGCGGTTCACCGAGGGAGGGGTTGTCCGTGGTCGCGGCGTCAAGATGGTCCGGCCAGGAGAACTCCTCGATCCAGCGGTCGCCGCCGTCCGAGGCGGGAGGGCAGAAGAAGACTTCCGTCCCGTCCGGGGCCAGATACGCCGGGAAGTGCTGTTCACCCTCGCGCGTGACGCGGGGGACCTCCGGGACTTTGAGCGCGGTGGCGTGAGCCGCGGCCGCGGCCGGGTGCTGAACCTCGAATCCCAGCGAGGCCATCGTGGGCTCGTCGGAGGCTCCCGGTTCTTCGTTGATGACCACGCGTGCCTCGCCCTGTTCCCAGAGCTGCACCGGCTTACTGGTATGACGCCCCCGATGCTCGAAGCCCAGATGCATCAGGAGGACCTCGATCTGTTCGGTCTCTTGGCCTCGAACCTCGGCCCAGGTCAGCCCCTGAGGGACGGCGGCCCCGGGCAGCCGGGTCAGTTCCCCGACGCGTGCCGCCGCGCGGGTCGTCACGGCGTCGGTTCCGATCGAGGCCTCCATTGCACGGGCCGTCTGATCTTGGAGCCACACCAAGGAGCGCAGCGCGTCCACGGCCGTGCGATGCACGCGGGTTTGGCGAAAGGAGTCGTTGAAGATCTCGAGGGAGAGCGGTCCGGAGTAACCCCCGGCGAGTAGCTTGACCATGAAGTCGACGAGTTCGAACCCGCCTTCACCCGGGAAGACGCGGAAATGGCGCGACCAGGAGAGCACGTCCAGAGACATGAGCGGTGCGTCCGCGAGTTGGAGGAAGAAGACCTTGTCTCCCGGGATGTCAGGGATCGAATCGGTGGGCCATGCCCGGGAGAGGATGTGAAAGGTATCCAGGCAGATGCCCAGGTTGTCGCGGTCGGCGGCCTCGACCAGGCGCCACGAGTGCTCGAAGTCGTTGACGAATCTGCCCCACGCGAGAGCCTCATAGGCGAGGCGAATGCCGTAGCCAGCGGCCAGGTCCGCCAGGCGCCCGAGCTGGGCGGCGACCACGGAGTCGTCGTCCACGGTGGCGGTTCCCGCATTGGAGGGAATGAGCATGAGATCCATGCCCAGGCGGTTCATGAGGCTAAATTTCTCCTCGATGCGGCGAAGGGTGTCCTCGAAGATGGGTTCGGCGGTCCCCTCGGCGTCGCGGAACGGTTGGTAGAGGTCCAGGCTCAGGCCCAGCTTATCGGCGTAGTCGCGGATCTGTTCGGGGGATTCCGGGGCGACCACGAGGTCTTGCTCAAAGATCTCGACGCCGTCGAATCCCGCCGCGGATGCGGCCCGCAGTTTCTGCCGGAGGGTCCCGGATAGGCACACGGTGGCTATCGACGTCTTCACGGTGTTTCTCCTTGTTGGTCGGCGACCAGGCGTTCAAAGTAGGTGCGCAGTTCCGCGTAGTCAGGCCGCGAACCGGTGATCAGTTCGAAGGCATCGACCGCCTGCCCCACGGCCATGTAGCCACCGGGGAGCACGCGGCAGCCGAGCTGACGGCCACGCTTAATGAGGGCGGTCTCCTGCGGGAGATAGATGACGTCCGCGACCCAGAGTCCCGGGTGGAGGAGATCCAGGTCCAGCGGGGCGCCCGGATGGTGGTGCATGCCGATCGGCGTGGCGTTGATCAGGCCGGATGCCGCTGCGAGGGCCCGTGGCAGATCTTCGGCGGTCAACGCGACGACGCTTGCCTCCGGGAACTGACCGCTCAATTCCGTGGCCCGCTCGGCCGCGCGCTGCGGATCGACGTCGAAGAGAGACAGTTTTTCGGCCCCGCGAGACAGGACGGCGTAGGCGGTTGCAGACCCCGCTCCGCCGGTTCCCAACTGCACCACCGACGCGAGGTTCGCACCGGGAAGGCCGGCATCCAGGGCGCTCGCGAATCCTGAGAAGTCGGTGTTGTGGCCGATCAACCGGCCGTCGTCGACCACCACGGTGTTGACGGCGCCGAGGCGCGCGGCGTCGGGGGCGACCTCGTCGAGGTGCTCGATGATCGACTGTTTACAGGGGAACGTGATGTTGAATGCGCTGAAGCCCACGTCAACGGCGGTTTTCAGCAATTCGGGTGCTCGCTCGACGCCGTTGGGGATGGTGTCTAGATCGATGGGTCGGTAGATGTATCGCAACCCGAGCGTGTCCGCGGCTTTCTCGTGCATCGGGGCACTGAGGGTTGCGGTGATCCCGCTACCGATCAGACCAACCACATATGACTCGCCGACGAGGCTCATGAAACTCCACTTCCCGGGTAGGTTACCTGCCTCTCACGGTACTCAACCCTCCCGACGCAGAACGCACCGCTGTTCGGATCGCGCACTTTTTGTGGATGGGCGCGGCTGCGCAGTGAGGGCTGCTCGGGGCGCGGAATCGAAGAGGATAAATCATTGCATAAGTATGTATATAAATGACCCCACTCGACTTCTATCCGGATAAACCTAAGCGACGCTAGGTTGCAGAGCATGCATGACGGTATCCGGTCGGGTGTCGACGCGTCGTGGTGTGCGATCACCGGAACGGCGCTGGTCCTGGGGAGGAAGCCGTGAATCATAGAGGCTTCGTGAAACCATTCGGCAAGGGGGATTTTTCTTGTTGCCGGGAAGGGGAAATGGGCTTATATTTATCCAGGTTTATTTCCTTTCATCGTTTCGATGACCTCCCCCTGAGGATTCACTCGTGTCCCCTAAAAGGTTCATTTCGCCTGCCCTCGTGGCTCTCCTTGCCTTTGTGTCGTTGTTGGCTGGGCCCGTCGCGGGGCCGGCCGACGCCGCTACGCCGGCGGTCAAGGGCGCCATCGGCGGCCTCTATTACGGAAACTCCACCGCCCGGTCCACCCTCGGACAGCCGGTCAGTGGCGAGATCGGTGGACCCAACGGGGCCGTGTACCAGGAATTCGCCAACGGGCGGATCTACTGGTCCCCGAGAACCCCGGCAATGTGGGTTCGCAACGGCGGTGTCCACGACTATTACAAGGGACGTGGCGCGGTCGCTTCCGAATTCGGCATGCCCATGACACCGGTGACCTCTTACAGCCAAGGCACCAACGGTTGGTACTTGAAGACCTATAACCCGAATACCCGCGGGTGGCACTGGATCACCTGGTCGAACGAGGCCGGGGCAATTCCGGTGAAGACCACCGGCGCCATCGGCTCCTACTGGGAGACGCACCTGAGCCAACTCGGGTATCCGTTGTCCGTCGAGGCCTGCAACGGCCCCATTTGCTCTCAAAAATTCTCGCGCGGCCAGGTCACGTGGTCTTCGGCCGCCGGAACCCACGTGGTCAAGAACGGCTTCAACGCCTACTACGACCGTCAGGGCGGCGTGAGCGGGGCCCTCGGTGGGGCCACCGTCGAAGAGTCGCCGCTCTCGGCGGGCGGTGCCCAGCAGACCTTCCTCGGCGCCGACGGCGCCCGACGCACAACGATCTGGCATCCCCACCAAGGACGAGTGGTGTTGATGAAGACCGACGGGGCGATCAATGGTCTGTGGCGGCAACTCGGGGCCGAAAACAGCGGTCTCGAATACCCGACGTCTTCGGAAATTCCCGGGCTGCCCTCGGGCGGGGTGTATGAAGACTTCGACGGCGGCAAAATCTATTGGTCCCCGGCCACCGGAACTCAGCCGATTCAATGGGGGCCGATCCTCAACGAATGGGCGCGCAACGGCTACGAACGCGGCTCATGGGGCTACCCCACCTCCCCCTCATGGCAGACCAACGGCACGTGGATCCAAAACTTCCAGGGCGGTAGGGCTTCCCAGGCCCCGAATGGAACGGTCACGTGGACCCCTCGTGGGGCGAACGACGACGCCGACCTCGACAAGGCGATGGACCAGCTGGCCTCTGATGATGGATTTGGTTCCTCCGGTTCGGCTTTGTCGCAGGTATTCAGCGGTAGCACGAGCGCCCAGTACCGTCGGTACCCGGGCGGCGTGGTGGTTACGACGGCGCAATACGGGCCCGTGGCTATGGATACCCACGTCTTCGAGCTATGGCGGTCCAACGCGGGGCCGGAAGGACTGCCTCGTTCCGCGAAGCTGACGAATGGCAAGATCTACACGACCTTTGAGAAGAACGCCCTGGCCTACTTCCCGGAGCGGGGCAACCTCGTGATGCGGACCGACACCGCGTTGAGCGCCGGCGACTCGTTCATCATCGGCGACTCCCAGACCGCCAAGGGTGGATACAACTCGTGGGTGGTCGCCGGGATCAGGCAGGCCGGGTACCGGACCAACGCGGTCTATGCGATGGGCGGCATCGGCTTCACGGGAGACTTCAGCGGTATCGGATACGGCACGTACAGGGCCGGCGTCGTGGACAACTACTGGCAGCTGCCCGCGGGCGACCCGTCGGTGGTCTATATCGGTGGCTCAGGCAACGACCAGTGGGTTTACAATAATCCGGCCGTCATCGCGGATATCCATACGACGCTCAGGAAGATCAAGCAGGCATACCCCAATTCGAAGATCGTGATGGCCTGCCCGATCACCAAACGCACGCCGGACCACAACGACCGTAATCAGCTCGCGGCCCTGGAGCTTCAGGCCGCCCGAGAGGAAGGCGTGCGCACGGTCGACGCCCGGTACTGGATCACGGATTTCCACGTGGAAAATCTGCTCTCGGACGGGATCCACATGACCCCGGCGGGAGACGCCGCCCTCGCGCCTCGCATGCGTGACGCATTCGCCGCGGCGACGAGGTAGCCCGACGCGGCGGTCCTGGCCGGGGCAAGGCACCGCTCAGGACGGTGTCGAACCGTTGTATGTCTCTTCGCCGCCCAGATATGTGGCGAGGATATCGATGTCGACGATCGAGTCCGCGGTCAGGGGGTTGTCGGAGAGCACCACGAAGTCTGCGTTGAACCCCTCGGCGAGTTGACCTCGCGACTCCGCGAATCCCGTGGCGGCCGCGGCGTTGACCGTGTACGTCGAGAGCGCCTCGTACGGGGTCATGCGCTCGTTTGGCCCCAGGACCCGACCGCCGTCGGTCAGGCGATCCACCGCACGCTGCATGCCCAACAGGGGTCGACCATCCGCGACGGGCCTGTCCGAGCTGCCCGCAACACAGACGCCCGCGGTGGTCAGGCTCCGGCCCCGATACAGCCATCCAGCTTTGTCGGGACCCACCAGCATGCCGATATGGTCGCCCTGAGAACCGACGAACACCGCCTGCGGAGTCACCGCGATGCCCAGATCGGACAGCCTCCTCACCTGATCCGGGCTCGTGAGCCCAGCGTGTTCGATCCGGTTCGGGAACCGCCTCTTTCCGTAAGCCTCCTGGCACTCTTCGATGACGTCCATGGCCAGATCCACGGCGCGGTCGCCAATGGCGTGCAGGGCCAAAGACCATCCAGCGCGGTACGCCGAGGCGGCGACCTCGTGGAGCCGCTCCGGCGCGATCAGAAAGTCACCACGGGAATGACTCCCGCCGCAGAGAGCGTCGTGCATCGCCGCGGTCTCGCCCAACAGTGAGCCGTCGGAGAAGATCTTCACCGGGCCGATGCTCAGCCGATCATCTCCGGAGCCCGTCCGTATGCCGAGGTCGAGGCCCGTACGCCCCGATTCTCCGCGGGCGTGAGGCAGGTCGCGAAGGGTGTCCATAACGGGCATCACCTGGGCGCGTGCGTGCAGCCTCCCGGAGTCCAAGGCCGATTGGTAGGCGGCGAACTCCGCGGGAGAATGGCCGATCCAGCCGAGCCCGATGCCGGCGTCCGTGAAGCTGGTGATCCCCTCGCTCGCGTACCGCGACGTGGCGAGATCGAGGCTGGCGACGATCTCCTCTTCCGGGAACGGTTTCACCAGATCCTGGATGATTTCCTGGGCGTTCTCGTCGACCAAACCGGTAGGGCGGCCGGCGTCGTCCACCCGGATGCCGGATCCGTCGGGAGAGCCCGGCGACCGATCGAAGTACCCGGCGCGCCGTAGCGCCTCGGTGTTGGTGGTCAGGGCGTGACCCGAGGTGTGCCGTACATAGAGCGGGCGACCGTCGGAGGCCTCATCCAGCCGGGAGATCTCTCGCTCGCCGGTGAGCTCGGAAGGGGACAAGCCCGTGCCGAGGATCCAAGCATCCGGTGCCAACGACGCGGCGTGGTCGCGGATGCGCTCGCAGACCTCACCCCACGATGCCGCGCCGGCGCAGTCCAGGCCGAGCAGGGTCTGACCGAACCACACGGTGTGACAGTGTGCGTCGATGAATCCGGGGACCACGGTCGCGCCGCCGCAAGAGACGGTCCGCGCGGCGTCGAATCCCTCGATCTCTTCATCGAATCCGATGACTTTCCCGTTCCACACGCCCATGGACCGGGCCGTGGTGCGCTCCGAATTCATCGTGACGATGGTGGCGTCGGTGATCAGTAGGTCGAGTCTCATGCGCCGACTCCTCGGGGCTGTCCCTCGTCGTCGAGGGGGTTCGAGGTCATGGTGGACAGGGTTCGGGTCAGCATCGACAGACCAGCCACCATATCGGCGTCGTGGGTGAACTCGAGCTCGTTATGCGAGATGCCGTCCTTTGAAGGAACGAAGAGCATCACGGTGGGCAGGACGTCCTTGACGTTCGTGGAGTCGTGGCCCGCCCGCGTTTGGGTGCGGACGAACGTCAGGTTGAGGCTGCTGGCGACGTGCTCGGCGAGATCCACGCCGGCGTCCGTGTAAGCCTGCTCGGTCCACGCGTGCGAATCTCGAAGTTCGATGTCGACGGCGGCGCGGCGCTCGATGTCGGCCAGCGCGTTTCGGAATTCGTCGTCAGCGGCTTGGAGCACGGCCTCGTCGCCGCATCTCAGGTCCACGAGCAACTCGGCACCCTGGGCAACGACGACCGGCGAATTCGGTATGACGTTCAGCTGACCGCACGAGGTCACCAGCGGCTGGTCGGCGGTCGTGTATTTCTCGCCGATCCTCCTCATCTCGGTGACGATGAGGGCCGCTCCGTACAGGGCGTCGTGCCGGTCCTCCAGCAGGCTGGAGCCGGTGTGGGACTGGAATCCGTGGACGGCGACCTCGTATTTTCGGGCGCCCCACGTCTTGTCGACCACCCCGATGGTGATCCCCTGGGCGTCCATGTCCTTGCCCTGTTCGATGTGAATCTCGGCGTAGCTGTGGATCGTGGGCAGGTCCGCCGGCGGATCCGTCGGAAGCTCCATGGCGCGCAACGCTTCCCGCACCGAGACGCCTGCGGCATCGCACACTGCCAGCATGTCCTCGGCGCTCGCCTTGCCGGTGAATACCGAACTTCCCATCATTGATGGCTTGAAGCGGCTGCCTTCTTCGTTGAACCAATTGACCACGGCGACGTTCAGCGGAACCTCCGCAGATCCGGCCGGTGTGCCCTCGGCGGCCCCCGCGTCGTGGGTGCTGCCCTCCGACGTCTCATAGCGTTCCGCCGCCACCCGGGCGCAGGCGTGCGCGCCGCTCAGGACGCCATAGGCCCCGTCGAAACGTCCCCCGAAAGGTTGCGAATCCAGGTGCGAGCCGACCAGGACGTAGGGCCGCCCAGGGTAGATCTCCCAGAGCCCGAACTGGTTGCCGATCTCGTCGTAGACGACCCGGGCACCGTACCCCTCCAATAGGCCGTGGAACCAATGCCGATTCGCCATGTCCGCGGGAGTTCCGGCCTCGCGATGGACCCCGCCGGCCGGCGTCGCACCGTGGGTGCTCATGGATCGGAAATCGGCGAGAAAGCGTTCGTCGGTGAGTTCGCTGAGGGAGGGGAAGACGGTGTGCATGTGTTCCTTTCGGTGGGAAGGTGCGGTATCAGTGTCGGTAGCCGGTGATCTTTTGACTCAAGCGGGGTGCGACGGCGCCGCACACCGCAGAAATCGCCGAGATCACGGCCAGCAAAGTCGCCGCCGGCCACCAGGCGTTGTCCGCGAGGGCCACCACTCCGGTCGCGGCGAACGGGACGAACCCCGCGACCACACCCGAAAGGTTCTGAGCCATCGCCATCCCGGACAGCCGCGTGGTCAGGGGGAAGAGCGCGCTGAGCACGGCGCCAGAGGTCGCGTAGGGGAAGGAGAGCGCCGCGACACCCAAGGTCATGCCGAGCACCACGAGCACCGGCTCGCGGGTGCCGACCAGCAGAAAGCTCGGGAAGGCACACACGATCGACACGACGCCGCCCCAGACGATCACCTTGCTGGCGCCGAAACGGGAGCCGAGACGGCCTCCGGTCACGAGAACCAGGACCTCGACCACGGCCGCGAAAATCGATCCAAAGAGCAACAGGCTGGGGGACAAGCCGAGGTGCTGCTTGCCGTAGGAGACCACAAACGTGGTGATCAGGTAGAACCCACCGATGCCCAGAAGAGCGGCCCCCGCCCCGACCAGGATCTGAATCCACGACTTCTTCCAGGCCGTGCGCATCGGGGCCGGCTCGGCCTGCCCCGATTCCTTGATCGCCAGGAAAGCGGGCGACTCGTCGAGGCGTCGGCGCATGATCACGGCGAGGAGGAGTAACGGGATGGCCGCCAGGAAAGGTATGCGCCACCCGAAGGAGTCGAAGTTCTCCTGGCTCAGCAGCGTCGTGACGAGAAAAAACCCACCCGAGGCGAGGATGGTCCCAATGGGGGAGCCGATCTGCGGGATGGCGGCGAGCTTGGCTTTGCTCTGTGGAGGCGCGTTTTCGATCGCGATGGTCATGGCACCCGACCACTCACCGCCGACGAAGATCCCCTGAAGGAACCGGAGGATCACGAGGGTCAGGGGCGCGGCCACTCCGATCGTCGCGTAGGTCGGGAGGAGACCGATGATCGCCGTGGCCGCTCCGATGCCCACCACGGTGATCATCATGACGGTCTTGCGGCCGATTTTGTCACCGACGGATCCGAAGATCACGCCTCCGAGGGGGCGCGCGAGGAAGCCGACCGCCAGCGTCGCGAAAGAGCTCAGTTGCGCGGCGACGGCGTTCTCGTTCGTGAAGAACTGAATATTGAAGACCAAAGCGGCGGCCGTATTGAAAAGGAAGAAGTCATACCACTCCAGGGCGGTGCCGATGAGCGCCCCGAAGGTGACCTTTCGGGCTTCGGCGGGGGAAAGGGACGTGGCGTACTCGCCTTCGTCCTCCACGGGGAGGTTCGCGACGTCGTGGGGTGCAGTCATGTCCTGTCCTGGGTCCGGAATCGGATAATAGTGATCAGTATCTCAGGTGGAAAAGCCCACTGAAAGATCCATATGTCGCGAAATTCCCCGGATATCATGTGCAGATGACCAATTCACGCAGGGATCACGTCATCGAGGAGCTACGCGCTCGCGTCGAGGGATCGGTTGAGACCTACGTCGGCAGAGTCTTGGAATTACAGGATTATCGCGACGGTTTGGTGGAAGAATCCGATATCCGACAGACCGCCAGGACGAGCTTCGACGCTCTCATTCATCAGGTCTTCACGCGCGACCCGTCCGGCTCCGAGCCTTTGGAAGAGACCGCGCGGGACCTGGTATCTCGGCGTCACAACCAGGGTGTTCACCTGGATCCGCTTCTGACGGCCGTGCGCCTGGACTTCACGGTGCTGTGGGAGCTGTTACGTAGCATCTGCGATCCGGACGACGTCGACCTCGTCGTGGATCTTGCCGAGCCCCTCTGGCGCGCCGTTGAGGACTACGCGAACGGCGTCTATCGGGCCTACCTCGAACAGACCGAGCGGCAGGTGCGCGAGGAATCTGTGTTGCGCCAGGAATATCTGGTCCAGGCCCTCCACCGCGACGCCTCGGTCGAAACGATTCATCAGGTATCGCGGATCCTGGGGTTTGAGGTGACGGAGAGCCTTGTTCTCTGTGTTGCCGCGGGCGGGCTGGGTCGCGGATTGCAAAAGGTTATGTCCCAGGCGCTTCATCTGTTGCGCCCAGCCCATCTGGTCAACGTCGACGGGTATGCCGTGCTGATCTTTCCCGCCCGATGCGACGACCTCCGTCAGCAAGTCGCCGAGGTTCCGTGCGCGGTCGTGGGCCCGGTCCGGGGCTTGGGCGGAGCCCGAGCGCAGATGCGCCTGGCACAGAGAATTGCCGAGGTCGTCAGCGGGGAGGATACGGCCCTGACCCCGGAACTTGCCTGGCCGCGCATCGCGCGTTCGGCCCTCGAGGATGTGGGTCTGGGGCTCCGGGAGGCCATCGCGTCCGGGATGAGCGGGGCGCGGGAAGGGGAAGCCGAGCGTATTGAGGCAACGGTCCGGCGATTCCTGGATCTCGGATCGGTGGCCGAAGTGGCCAAATCCATCCCATGTCACCGCAATACGGTGCAGAATCACCTCAACAGATTCCGCGACATGACCGGCATCGATCTGGGGGTGCCAAGTCAGGCGGCCCGGGTGGTGTTGGCGTGGGGGTAGTCCTTCCGCGAACCCGGCGGGCGAGGTGGATTCGCTCGTTTCTGGTGACCTCCAAGGCAAAGACCGACCCCGAGCGTCCGTCGGAAACGGTGCTCGAGGCCCGGTCTCGATGAAAGTCGCGGCGCAGAAGCGCCCCTGAGCGGTTAGAGGATGGCGGAAACCCCGTCGCGAATCGCCTGAATGTCCACCGTGCCTGGGCACTCGGTGGAGACCACAAAGTTGTGGGGGACTATCTGAGACTGCGGGTCCATCCCATACGTGCGGCAGATGGTTGCGCACAGGTTGATGGACTGGTTGTAGGTGTCTTGGGTGGGGGCCCGGTAGGGATCGGCCGAGTGCTCGATGCCGATGCTTCTCAGATTGAAATTCCAATCCCCGGCGTGCCAGGCGGTATCGGCTTCGGCGACGAACTGGTGGACCTCGCCTTCGCCGATTCCGTAATGGGCGCTGACACCCGAGTTCGGATCCGTGAACGTGGTGTCCGCGGCCGCCAGGTTCCCGACGATGTAGTGGATGACGATGCGATCGATGGCGGTGCCTTCTCGACCGGGGCTGTAATTCGGTGAACCGATCTGAACTGCCATGGTTTATTTCCCCTTACCCATTGGGCAGCTCAAGGGCCGCTTCTTGGTGCCGGTGTTCTGCGGGGTCGCCTCTGCGGCTGAGGCTGCGGGTGCGGTGATGATGGCTGCTCCGGAGGCGGCCGTAGCGACCGCACCCCACGAGAGCACATTTCTTCTCGAAAATTCCATACGGGCAAATTACTGACGACCCGTGGGGTGCCTCAACACGGACGTACGAATGTGACGACACCGCGTGTGTATTTATCCACAAACCCTCGACTTGGCGCCGAGGATTCATATTATTCAGCTAAATTCTTGATCTCTTTCAGTGTTTGAGGGATCCCGTATTCTGCTGCTTCCCGGCGGATAGAGACCTGGTTTTCAGCGTCCTCCCCGAATCTTTCCGAGAAGACCGTTTCGGCCGTCTCTCCGAACATCGTGTACTGAGTAACTCTGGTCCCGTCCCCTTCGGGCTCAAGCCGGTATCCCCAGCGGACTCGTGCCGGGATGACCTCCCACGCAAAGTGTCGGCCCGGATCGGCGGCGACGACTTCGGATGTCGTGCTCCATTCCCTGCTGGGTGTTCGGTTGTGCCCGACGAAGGTTGATCCGACGCCGTGATGGCCCGGTTCGGTCCATTCACAGAGGTAGCACTGTTGGCTCCACTCGCCGGTCCGGGTGACGTCCGAGAGGAGAGCGTACAGATCGTCGGGCTGGGCGGAGATATGGATGGAATCTGAGATCTCGTAGGTCATGGTTGTCAGTGTAGTTTCCCCGGCAATGTGGGCAGATATCTCGGTGCTTGGTCGAGATATTTCGATAACGCGCCGTATCTGCCAGATGAACTTTGGGGTTTCCGTCTCGTGTTCCGAATTCCGCGAGAATTCCCGGAATCACGCGGGATGAAGGGTATCCCGTGACCAACCCGTCTGCTCCTTCAAATATAAATACAACGGTGTGGTTCTGGACATACTGCGTGATACTCCTCTAACGTCGTGACCCGGCGTCCGCACGTCTTCCCCGGCGAACCCTTGGAGCGTTTCTGACGCCCGATCGGTGAGGATCGGTGGTCTTCTCGGTATGTCACGAACGCACTCGACACCGCACAGCGAGGTACAGAAATGGTCGATCCAGGAATGCAACGCTCACGTCTGATCTCTGGGGCCCGATTCCGAGGCAGTCGGATCGCGACGATAGCGGCGGCCGCAACCGCCCTGGTCGGCATCTCCGCGATGATTTCTCCCGCCCAGGCGGCGTCGACGGCTCATGCCACCGACGGAATCCAGGGCCGAGATATCTCGGTCAATCAAGGCACCGCCTACGACTGGCAAGGTGTTGCCGACGCCGGTGTGAAGTTCGGACAGGCACAGGCCACGGACGGTATGGACTGGACCTCGTCCGCCTTCAAACAGCAGTACAAGGCGATTGGTGATGCCGGCCTGTACAAGGGCGCCTATCATTTCGCGCGTCCTCAACAGAGTGGTGGGGCCGAACAGGCCCAGCACTTCGTCAAAAACGGAGGCGGTTGGACCGCGGACGGAAAGACATTGCCCGGCATGCTCGACCTGGAGCCCACGCCGAGTGCCAAAACCGCCGAGGAGCAGTGCTATCACCAGTCGAAAGATCAGATGATCCGGTGGATCGAAGACTTCCGAACTGAATATCAGGCCGAAACCGGCCGGATCCCGATGATCTACACGACCACCGCGTGGTGGAATCAATGCGTCGGAGACACCCCCGAGTTCACCGATAGCCCGTTGATGATCGCCCAGTGGGGTAGCAAGACCTCGGGACAAGTCCCGTTGGCATGGGGGGACTACGACTTCTGGCAGCACACTGAAGGCGGCGCCGGAAAATCGAGCGTCGCGGACCGCAGCCGATTTAATGGATCGGCGGAGAAACTCGCCGACTTGGCGAGCAATCCTCAGTACGTCCCCGTGGGGCGGGCTAACGCTCGGGCATACCTGGGGTACTAGGCCTTATGAGTCGCCGGTCTTAGCCATTGTCCCGGCCTTCGACGCCGTCGGCCTCGTCATTCAGTTGAAAAGCTCCCTTGCCGTCGATGGCTTCCCGGATGATATCGGCATGACCGCAATGACGCGCTACTTCCGTGGCTATGTGGGTGAGCATCCACCGAACCTGCCACTGCGTCACATCCCGGGGGATCCACGGAGAGTCTGGGGCCGGCACGAACGCATCGAGATCCTCGATGGCATCGAAGGTCGCCGAAGAATAGGCGACGGCTTCATCGAACGCGCGAAGGGCCTCCTCGAGCGTGACATTCGGTGCCTCGCCCGCTGTGGCCCCCTGTTGGTCCAAGAACCTTTGGTCGATGGACGGTTGAGCCGCAAGTTGAGCGGACACGGTGGTCCACCACGCGGCGACACCGCCGCAGTGAAGGAGCAATCGCACCAGACTCAGATCGGATGACGTGGGCGTGGAGCGTGCCTGTTCGTCCGTCAATCCATGGACCGTGGTTCTCACCTGTGCCAGTTGCTGAAAGATGAAGGTCTTGAGGACATCTCGTTCCCCCTGGGCGGATGGAGTAAGGAATGCCATGACGTTGTCCTTTCGTGAGCGATCTTTTCGATTGCTTCCAGTATCTGTGGATAGAGGACAGCAACTGTCCGCAAAGTTGAGAGACTGGGACCGTGAACGATCCGACGTCCCGTGCGCTGAAGCTCCTCGGCCTGTTTCGCCAGACCCCCATGTGGGAGGGACGGCAACTCGCCGAGGAGCTTGGCGTGACCCCGCGAACACTCCGGCGGGACATCGAAAGGCTCCGCGAGGCCGGCTACAGGATCAGCTCGGAATCCGGTCACGGCGGGGGCTACGGGCTGGATCGGGGGCAGCTATTGCCCAGCCTGGCTTTGGACCAAGAGGAGGCCCTCGCCCTGACATTGGCCCTCGACGTCGCCTCTACCTCGGTTGCGGATAGATCCGTCATCGAGCGGGCGAAGAGCAAGGTGGAAGACCTCCTCCCCGAATCCGCGCGGCGCACCGTGCGGGGGTTCCGTGCGTCGCTGGACCTCGAGGTGCCCGTCGACGCGGAGCTGTCTGGCAATCTGCAGCATTGCGCGGAGGGGGCGCGTCGCCATCGTCGCCTCAGATTCCGATACGTGGATCGGCGAAGCACGCAATCCGATCGGTGGGTCGAGCCATACAGTCTGATGTGGCATGGAAGCTCCTGGTACCTGGGGGCCTTCGACGTCGAAAAGGAACAATGGCGCCAGTTTCGGGTCGATCGAATGCGTGAGATCGACGTCGGGCAGTGGGCGTTCAGCCCGCGCCGGGATGCGGGACAAGCGCTGAATCGCTTGAGGGAGCCGATGCCCCTGGCGGCCTTTGCCCACACCATTGACGTGGAGATTCGCTGCGGACCGCGGGACATTCCCCCGGAATTCCTGTGGGGTAGCGCCGAGGTCCGGGAAATTGCCCCGGGCCGGTGCCGGTATCGGGCGGGAACGGACGATCCGGACCGCGCCGCCTCGTTCCTGGCCCGGCTCGAGCACCCGTTTGTAGTCGTGGGGGATGAGGCAGTGCGTCGTTCGGTTGCCGGGTTGGCCCAGTCGCTGGGACGGTCCGTCGCGGAGGGTGCGCCCACCGGATCAGAAAGTGAGATGCCGTGAACGAGCCGCGTGTTGTCGACGCGTATTCCAAGCGGGCCGCCGAGTATTCCGAACTGCTCGGAACGATGAGCGCCGTGGCCGCGCCTTCCCGGCTAGACCAGTTCGCTGTCTTCGAGGACGTCCGTGACCAGGTCGGCAATCTCCGAACGCTCGGAGCGGGTGAGCGTCATGTGAGCGAAGAGGGGATGCCCCTTGAGCCGGTCGATCACCGCGGTCACGCCGTCGTGCCGGCCCACCCGTAAATTGTCCCGCTGGGCGACGTCGTGGGTGAGAACCACCCGTGAATTCTCGCCGAGACGCGACAGAACCGTCAGCAACACCGTGCGTTCCAGGGACTGCGCCTCGTCGACGATCACGAACGTATCGTGCAATGACCGGCCTCGGATGTGCGTCAAGGGAAGAACCTCGAGCATCTCCCGCTCGATGACCTCGTCGAGGACGTTCCTGCTGACGAGCGCGCCCAGGGTGTCATAGACCGCCTCGGCCCACGGATTCATCTTGTCGCCCTCGGACCCGGGAAGGTATCCCAGGTTCTGCCCGCCCACCGCATAAAGCGGCCGGAAGACCGTGATCTTCTGGTGCGTACCCTTCTCGAGGACCGCTTCAAGCCCTGCCATCAGCGCCAGGGCGGATTTACCGGTGCCCGCCCGGCCCCCGAGGCTCACGATGCCCACGGATTCGTCGAGAAGCATATCGATCGCGATCCGCTGCTCCGCGGAACGCCCGCCGACGCCGAACGCCTGCTGGTCCCCGTGGATGAGCTTGATGTGGTCGGAGCCCACCACGCGGCCCAGGGCCGATCCGCCGGGCGACGAGAGAATCAACCCCGTGTTGACGACCTCCTCGACCACCGCATCGGTGGTCAGATGGCCGTTCTTGTAGAGCTCGTCCATATCATTCTGATTCAGGAATACTTCCGAGAGTCCCGTGAACCCGGAGTCCACGGCCTGCTCGGCGAGGTACTGTTCGGCCGCCAGACCGATCGAGGCCGCCTTGACCCTCATCGGAACGTCCTTCGTGACCACCACGACGTCCGCCCCCTCCGCCTGGAGGTTCCGGGCGACGGCGATGATGCGGGTGTCGTTCTCCGAGCGATCGAAGGCGAGCGGCAACTGGGAGGTCTCGATGTGATTGAGCTCGACGCGGAGGGTGCCACCGCTTTCGCCCACGGGAATCTCCCGGTCGAGGCGCCCGAATTCGTCCCGCAGGTCATCCAGGATGCGCAAGGCCTTTCGTGCCGTATACCCGAGCTCCGGGTGATGCCGTTTGCCTTCCAGCTCCGAGACGACCACCAGTGGCAACACCACCTCGTGTTCGTCGAAGCGCAACATGGCCCTCGGATCGGAGAGAAGGACCGAGGTGTCGAGGACGTAAGTGGTGACGGACGAGCTCACGATGAGTTCCCCTTCGGCGGTGTGGACGGGGCGCCTCGCGGCAATCGGCCTCTCCCTTTCCACGTCGAGGCCGGAACCCCGAGCCGGCGTGTGCCGACTACTCCCAACCTAGGGGCGGGCCGACCCGACGTGTCCTGCAACACCCCATGCCGCCATGACGTTTGCATGAATGCCTGGTTAATCCCGACCGCGCCGCCGGGCGGCTTCTTCAGATTCGGGAAACAACGCGGCGGTCGAACGCGAGACATTATGACCCGGGTCTCAGGGGAGATACCCTGGACCGATCAATCACATCCGGCGGAAGGGACCGCCATAGGCAGGAGGGAGCGCGCCATGGCGTCTCACCCGGAACAGCCCACGCGAGGAATACCCGAGCGCTCGACCTGGAAGACGGTCAAGTCGATCCTGGCCGCCTCCAGCGGAAACCTCGTCGAGTGGTTCGACTTCTACGTCTATTCGTTCTTCAGCGTGTATTTCGCCCAGCAGTTCTTCGCGAACACCGGGCAAACCGGCGCGTTCATGAGCACCGCGGGAGTCTTCTTTGTCGGCTTCCTCATGAGGCCCGTGGGCGGGTACATCTTCGGTCGCATCTCGGACCGCTACGGTCGCAAGGCGTCGATGCTCTCGTCCATCCTTCTGATGTGCGCCGGTTCCCTCGCCATGGCCCTGCTCCCCACCGCGGCGTCCGTCGGGGTTCTGGCGCCGATCCTGCTGACCGTCGTGCGGTGCATCCAAGGAATTTCGGTGGGCGGCGAGTACGGATCGACCGCGACCTTCATGTCGGAGGTCGCGACCTCCGGTAAGCGCGGTTTCTTCTCATCGTTCCAATACGTCACCCTCGTGGGCGGGCAGCTGCTGGCGAGCCTCCTTGCCGTGATCATGACGCACACCCTGGGCGACGAGCAGATCAGCGCGGGTTGGTGGCGCCTGCCGTTCGTGATCGGCGCGGTCGCGGCCGTGGTGTCCCTGTGGCTGCGGTCCGGCCTCACGGAGACGACCTCCCACATCGACCGCAACGCCAAGGGGTCCGGAAGCCTTCGGGAAGTATTCCGCCACAAGCGGGCGTTCTGGGTGGTCTTCGGCATCACGAGCATCGGTTCCCTCGTGTTCTACGTCTTCACCACGTATATGCAGAAATACCTGATCAACACGGCCGGTTTCGAGAAGGGCCAGACCGCCGACGCGATGACGATCTGCCTGCTCCTCTTCATCATCATGCAGCCACTGGCCGGTGCGCTGTCCGACAAGATCGGGCGCAAGAACAACATGCTGATCTTCGTGATCGGCATGGTCGTCCTGCCCGTCCCGCTCCTGGCCTTGATCGGTTCGCAGTCCTCGATCGTGGTCTCGGCGGTCTTCATCGTCGTCGCCATGATCTTCATCAGCCTCTACACCTCCATCTCGGGGGTCGTGAAGGCCGAGATGTTCCCCGCACACATCCGCGGGTTGGGGGTTGGATTCACGTACGCGATCGCCAACTCGCTGTTCGGCGGTTCGGCCGAATATGTCGCCCTGTTCATGAAAAACCAGGGGATCGCCGGGGTCTTCCCCTGGTACGTGGTGGTCATGGCGGTGCTGGGATTGATCGCGGTGATCGCGATGCACGACAACCGTAAGCACTCGACCCTCGACAACCCGGAGAACAGCGCCTACCGGGTGAAGTAGGGCCCCGCCCCGGCAAGCTGGCGGCGTCTTCCAAGGAAACGATCACCCGCTGTGCCTACGCTGGAAAGCGTTTGTACTGATCATCTCGTCGAAGGGCACAGGAATGGGCACGGAAGAACAGGGCTTGGGCGGGGACCTGAGGCTCGGTGGCCGGTCGGTGGCTCGTGTGGGCTTTGGCATGGGAAGCCTCGGCCGCACGGAGGATTCGGCGGCCTCGCGCGACCGCGGCGTCTCGGTCCTGCGCCAAGCCTTTGACGACGGCGTGCGGATCTTCGACACGGCGCATTTTTACGGTGCGGGGCACGCGAATTCCCTGCTCGCGGAGGCGTTCGCGGGAAATCGGGACGAGGTCGTGGTGGCGACGAAGGCGGGCGCTCGAGCCACCCCCGAAGGGCCGGCACCGATGACGGCGGCCCAGCACCCCGACGAGCTGCGGGCGTCCGTCGAGGATAATCTGGCGACCCTCGCGAGCGATTACGTGGACATCGTCTACCTGCGACGCATGGATTTTCGGCCGGGACTCGTGGTCGAGGAAGATCAGATGGTCAACCTGGAGGACCAGCTCGCCGAGCTCATCGCCCTCCGCGAGGAAGGAAAGGTCCGCGGAATCGGCCTGAGCCACGTGCGCAAAGAGCAGGTCGAGGCCGCGTTGCCGGCCGGAATCGTCGCCGTGCAGAATATCTACAACCTTCTGGATCGTCGCGACGAGGGCCTCCTCGAACTTTGCCGCGATCACGACGCCGCCTGGATCCCGTACTTCCCGTTGGGCGGCGGCGGGAGCTTCTTCGGCCTTCCTCGCGTGGTCGATGATCCCGTCGTCATCGAGATCGCCCACGCAATGGGGGTGACGCCGCAACAGGTCGGCATGGCCTGGCTGCTCGAGCACTCCCCGAACACGGCGGTCATCTCCGGGACCAGCAACCCCGATCATCTTCGGGAGAACCTGTCGGCGGGGCGAATCTCGCTTGACGCCGAAGCCATGCGTCGTCTGGACACCCGGCACGTCGCTGGAGACTGACTCGGGTCCTGCCGGGACCGGCGCCGACTGAGGCTACGCTCGTTGCCTCGTCCCGGTGGACCGCATCGTAGAGCCAACGACGGAGGGCCCCGAGACGCATCAGACGATGCGTCTCGGGGCCCTCTCGCTGGAGACCGCGGGTTTAGGAGTCGGCCTTGGCCATCTCGTATTCGCGGTTCAGGTCGGCCACGTGTTCGACGGCCTCGGGCTTGGATTCCGCGGCGGGGGAGGAGCCCCACAGCGGACGTCCGTTGCTCTCCGGGGTGAAGAACAGGGCCACCAGGCCGATCGCACCGGCGATCATGAGGTAGTAGGCCGGCCACATGAGATTGCCGGTCGCTCCGATCAGGGAGCTCATGACCGTCGAGGTCGTGCCGCCGAACAGCGAGATCGAGATGTTGAACGCGATCGACAACGCACCGGCGCGGACCAGCGTCGGGAACAGCGACGGCAGCGTCGACGGCATGGTCGAGCTGAAGCAGATGAGGCTCAGGCCCATGATCAGCAGGCCGAACATCACCGTGATGTCGCTGTGGCCGCGGATCAACAGGATCGACGGCACCGAGAGGACGATCAGCGCGATCGAACCGGTGGCAATCACGGCCTTGCGCCCCACGCGATCGGACAGGCGCCCCAACAGCGGGATGGTCGCCAGGCAGACCGCCATCACGATGATCTGCAGGATCGAGGAGGTCAGGTCGGAGACCCCGCCCGAACCCTGGATATCCCTGACCGCGGTGAAGTAGGTCGGGATGTAGGAGGTCAGCATGTAGTTGGTGACGTTCCAGGCCAGGACCAGACCGACGCAGACGAGCATCGAGGGCCACAGCTTGAAGATGTTTTTGAACTCGCCCTTCTTCTTCTCGCCGGACTTGGACGCCTTCTCGGCCTGCTCGGCTTCCTTTTCCAGGGCGAGGTAGGCGGGCGTATCCGCGAGCTTGGTCCGCAGGTAGACACCCACGAGACCCAAGGGCAGGGCGACGAAGAACGGAAGGCGCCATCCCCAGCTGAGCATCTGCTCATTGGACAGCACGCCGGTCATGACGGTCGCGATGGTCGCGCCGAAGAGGTACCCGGTGAAGGTTCCGACCTCGAGGAGGGACCCGAAGAAACCGCGACGGCGGTCCGGGGCGTACTCCGAGATGAAGGTCATCGCGTTGCCGTACTCGCCGCCGGTCGAGAAACCCTGCAAGAGGCGGCAGGCCAGCAACAGGAACGGGGCCCACAGGCCGACCGTCTGGTAGCCGGGCAGGATGCCGATGGCGAAGGTGCCCAGGGCCATCATGATCATGGTCATCGAAAGAACTTTGTTGCGGCCGATCTTGTCCGACAGCGGTCCGAAGACCATGCCGCCGATCGGGCGCACGAGGAAGGCCACCGCGAAGAGGGCGGCCGTGATGATGGAGCCTAAGGCCCCATCGAGATCGGGCAGGAAGACCTTCTCGATGGTGACCTGCAGGTACGCATAGACACCGAAGTCGTACCACTCGGTGATGTTGCCGATGGCGGCAGCACCGATCGCGCGCTTGATGACGCTCGGCTTGGTGACCGTGACGTCGTCGACGCTCCAGCGCCGACGAACATTGTCGGGTCCAAACATTGCTTACAACCTTCCGTAAAGGGGGAAGTGCCCTGGCTCATGGTGCGGGCAGGGCGCGGATTCACCGTCGGATGCCGACCCTACAGCCCTTCACAAAACTATGGAGTCGCTCAAAGGCGTCCATCCGGCGATCTCGTTCGGGGTACTTTGTGTCCCTAACTAGTGAGGTTACAACGAATAAGCACCCTTATGTGTGGTCTTCGCCGCTGATCAGCGTACTTGTTATCTGTGGGCAATATCATCATGAATTTGGAATTTCTACCCACATCCGCCGGGTGGTCCTCAAAAGTTTGCCGGGGATGTATTCCCCGGCAATGTGACGTGGGTCTAGTGTCAGAGGTGTACGGATGACCGCATCCCCGGAAGGAGCCCGTCATGGCAGGAAAGTTTGAAATTTACGAGGACAAGGCCGGTAAGTTCCGCTTTCGTTTGAAGGCGGGCAACGGCGAGGTCGTGGCCAGCGGCCAGGGCTATGAGTCCCTCGCGTCGGCGAAGAAGGGCGTCGCCGCGGTGCAGCGCGCCGCGGAGGGTGCCGAGGTCAAGCACCTCGAAGAGGACTAATAGGGCGGGCCCACAACGACCCCGCGTCCAAGAGCTTCGTGGCTCTCGGCGCGGGGTCGTTGCGTGCGTCGTGCTTCTTCCACATGGTGGAGACCGGCGCGGCTCAGAACCATCGACTCATTAGGATCGGGATATCACCGCGGCCCAACAGGGGTCGCGGACGGGTGAGGCGGAGGTGCACGGGATGAACGAGTGGGATCCGAGCCTGTGGTTCCGGGTCGTGGATATCGCGGCGGTCGTGGCCAATGGCCTGCTGGGTGGGGCGGTCGCCCGGGGCTTCCGGTTCGACGTCGTCGGCTTCGTGATGCTCGCGATCCTTTCGGGAACCGGCGGCGGGCTCATTCGCGACATCCTCCTCAACACCGGCTTTCCGATCGCCCTCACGGACAGCGGATACTGGATCGGCGTGGCCGTGGCGGCGACCATCGCCTACACCTTGGATCTCGGTGCGTCCTGGGCCAACCGATTCCTCACGGCCGTCGACTTCATCGGAATGGGTTGCTGGGTCGCCACCGGTACCGCCAAGGGCCTCGGGCTAGGACTTCACTGGGTTCCGTCGATTCTTTTGGGCGTGACGACCGCCGTCGGGGGTGGCATCCTCCGAGACATCATGGTCAATCGCATCCCGTCGGTCCTCGGGGGCAGCTCGCTCTACGCCACGGTCGGGGTCATTGGCGCGGCCGAGATGGCCTTCTTCTCGCTGGTGCTCCACATGGAATCCGTGGGAATGGGCGTCTCGATCTTGACCTGCGGCGTCGTGGGCATCCTGGCGAGGTGGCGGAATTGGCAACTGCCCGCGCCGGTCACGCTCAAGGTGACCGTTCCGCGGCCCAGCTTCGACTTCCGGCGGCGACCACGGTTCCGCGCGCGCCGGGCCGGGGACCGGGGCTCTTCCGAGCCTCATTCCACCACCTCGCCCCTGACGCAGAACCTCGATCAGGTCACCGAAGAACAGGTGCGTGCCCACCGCAATCAGAAGAGGCGTCATTTCCGCGACGACCGGTGACCCGGGAGACTCCGGTAGCCTCGTGGGCCCCGAGACGGCGCCGGGCTCTGGCCTCGACGCCGTGACGGGTTACCACGGGCGGCCTATTTGCTGACGAAAACTCCGCGGGAGCGGTCTTTGGCTACGGATCCCGCCTCGAAGATGCGACCGCTCATCGAGATGTACACGCCGGGCTCCAGCAACTGGGCGGAGGCGACCGCCGCACCGAGGTTAAAGGGCGCATCCGTTAACCGCATGCAGGACGGTTGCATCGCACCGGTCAGCACGATCGTCTTACCCTCGATGGCTTCGGGGCGTTCGCGGAGGAACTCGGAGGTCTCGGGCATCGTGTCGGTTCCGTGCGTGATGACGATGCGGCGCGCATCCGTCTGTGCGAGGGCCTCCGCGATCAGCGCCCGGTGGGAATCCGTCATGTCCAAGCTGTCGATCGCGACGACGGAGCGCACCTCGGTGGTCAGATTGGTCGCCGCCTGGTCCAGGATCGGGCCGACCGTGGGCTCGTCGATCTCCATCTCACCGGCCACGGAATAGTATTTGTCGATCGTTCCGCCGGTCGTGAGGACGAGAATTTTGTCGGCGGCGCTAGGGATGGGCACGATGCTCCTCCGTTGGTGGGTCTGATGAGAGGCTCCGGGCGAAGTCCCGGGCACCGTACCAGCCTATCTGGGTCGCCGGTCACAGGCCGATCAGCGCGTTTCAGATGGTTTGCATCACAAAATGGTCTGGCAACTATCCGCATTGGCCGGACGTCCTGGTAGATTCACAAACTGTCTATGGGGCCATCGACTTGCAGTCCGTTTCGCCTTGCCAACACGGTGTGAAGGGGAGTCTGCGAGAAGTTCGTCCGGGGATTCGGACGGCGTTCACCGAGCGCCTTCGAAGGGGTCCGGTGGGTGACCACCTGGTTGCACCCCTGAAACAAGCGAGTACAGTGGCACGCGTTTGTCGAAAAAGAAAGCGTACTTATGAGTGGTTCTCGATCAGCACCATCCGCATCACCTTCACCTGCACTGACTACCGATGACATTCACGTCGTCGACCAGGCGGAGATGAAGAAGGCGCTCCGCGCGACCCTCTTGGGCAACTTCATGGAATGGTTCGACATCGGCGTCTTCGCCTATGTCATGACCTACATCGCCCTCGTCTTCTTCCCCCTGCCGGCACCGTGGGACAGCCTCGCGACCTACGCGACCCTCGCCGTGACCTTCCTGGTCCGACCGTTGGGCGGCCTGATCCTCGGCCCGATCGGTGACAAGGTCGGACGACGCAAGGTTCTGGCCTTCACGATCCTTATGATGTCCTTCGGCACCTTCCTGATTGGTTGCCTGCCGGGGTACGACACCTGGGGCATCTTCGCCCCCATCCTCTTGATCCTGCTGAAGTTCGTCCAGGGCTTCTCGACCGGCGGCGAGTACGCCGGTGCCGCGACCTTCATCGCGGAATACGCATCCGACCGCCGTCGTGGCTTCTGGGGCTCCTTCCTGGACCTCGGCTCCTACCTCGGTTTCGCGGCCGCCGCGACGCTGGCCACCGTGATTGAGGTCATCGGCGGCGAGCAGTTCATGACCGAGTGGGGCTGGCGCATCTGCTTCTGGGTTGCCCTTCCGCTGGGCATCGTCGGCGTGTACATGCGTAGCCACATCCAGGAATCCCACGCCTTCGAGGCGCAGAACGACTCCAACGACAAGCAGTCGGCCAAGGCCGGCCGCAAGTCCATCATGGACGAGCTCAAGGCCGTCATCGGGGAGCACTGGCAGCACCTGCTCATCGGTGCCGCGATGGTCATGTGCGCCCAGGTCGTCGGCTATGCCGTGACCACCTACATGCCGGAGTACCTCTCCGACGTGCTCGGATACGACACCCTGCACGGCAACGCCTTGCTCGTGCCGGTCCTGATCATCGTCTCGGTCGGTCTACCGATCTTCGGCGCCGTCTCGGACCGCATCGGACGCCGCCCGGTCATGCTGACCGGTTGCATCGTCGGCGTCGTCGGCGCGATCCCGGCGTTCCTGCTCATGATGATGGGCCACACCTGGTCCACCTTCCTGGGCCTGTTGATCATGGGCATCATCATGATGTTCCAGGTTTCGGTCCAGGCCTCGGCATTGCCCTCGCTGTTCCCGACCAAGGTCCGCTACACCGCGATGGGCATCATGTTCAACATCGCCGTGGCGATCTTCGGCGGTACCACCGGCTTTGTGATCACGGCCCTCGCCAACGTGTTCCACACGGACATGATGGGCGCGTTCTACATCATGCTCGCGTGCGTCGTGGGCGCCATCGGCGTGTACTTCATGAAGGAATCCTCCGGGCGTAACCTCCAGGGCTCGATGCCCGCGGTGGAGAACGAGGAGGAGGTCGAGGACGTTCTCGAAAACCTCGAAGAGAACGAGAAGTATGATCTCTCGACCATGCCGATCGACATCGTCAAAGACCCGCGTGTGAACAAGGGCTCCTAGCCGGTCGCCCCGGCCCGTCGTGGGTACACCCCCGTTTCGGGCTGGCCGCCGGTAGCAAAAAACGCACCGTCCTCTGTGTGAGGGCGGTGCGTTTTTTGCGTCGCGACGAAGCGGTGTTGTGGGTCAGGAACCCGAGGTTCGGCGCTGACTTTCCTTCCGAAGGGCCTCGACGAGCTCATCCTTGGACATGTCGGAACGTCCTTCGATGTCCAGCTCTTGGGCCTGCTGGTACAGGTGCTCCTTGGAAGCGTTCGCGTTGACGCCGCCGGCGCTTTCCCCGCGGCCGCGCCCCGAAGATTCGGCCCGGTCATCCGAATCGCCGTATTCTTCCTTCTCCTCCCAGTGATCCCCGACCTTTTCGTGCGTGTGCTTCAACTGCGCATAGGCCGTTTGGGAGGCGCGCTTGGCGTCGTCGTATTCGTCCATCGCGGAGTCGTAGGTCTTGGCGAAAGTGTCCTGGGCCTTGCGGTCGGACTTCTTGAGGGTTTCCGGCAATTCCTCGCGTCGGGGGTTCCCCTGGCTGTTGGTCTTGGGCATGGTCAGCTCCCGGTTGTCGTGGACGTATGGTTCAAGGTGTTCAGCTCCAGTATGCCCGGTAGCTCGTGCACCGCCGAGGATTCGAATCCCTCGCGCACGAATCCGCCCCACACGCGTCGGAGGGAGCGGCCGGCCGCTTCGATAGTGTCCGGGTCAAAGGTCTCCACAATGCGCGGGCCGGAGACGCCCGCGCCGGCGTTGTCCTCAGACTCGGTCCAAATCGGGCCGGGGAAGAGGAGCGGTAGCTCGGCGACGTGGCAACAGGACAGGGCATCATCGGGCCGGCCATAGACGAACCGGTAGAGGCCGACCTTCCCGCCCGCGTTCGCGAGACGCTGGGCCCAGATCGCGTTGTCGGCCGCGTAGATGAGCTGCGTCGTGAGCCGGATCAGCGGTTCGACGACGCCGCGGCGGCCCCAGCGCCGCCCGGCGAGCTTCTCCAGGAGGTTCACGCGGCCGGTAAACAGGGCCGATTCGCGGGCGGTCGTGCCCATGAGGACCTCGACGTTGCCTCCCACGTTCTTCCACGCGGTCTTGAGATCGCGCTCTTCCGGAAGGGGGCGCGCGCCATACTGCGGGGAGAACGGCATGAGCGACGCGCGGAGGTGAAGCGCGGCCTTTCGATTGATCACCGATTCGGCGGCGGCCAGCTCGGTGGGTGTCGCCTGACGCATCCGCCCCGTCTTCTCGGGGCCGGGGGTCACGGCCTTCCATGCCCTACGCCGCCCGTGGACGATGCCCAGCGGCGCGCTCTGCGGAATCGCGCGGCGGATCAGCCCCTTGATCTCCGGGACGAGCAGCAGGTCCCAGCAGGCATGTCCGCCGGCGGACTGACCCGCAATCGTGATGCGTTCTGGATCGCCGCCGAAGGCCTCGATGTTCTCGTGAACCCATTTCACGGCCTCGACCTGATCCAGCAGGCCGGGATTGGCCTCGCGCGTCCGGCCGTCGCCCAGGTAGCCAAAGAGGCCCAAGCGGTAGGTCACGTTGACGACGATGATGTCTTCCTCGCGCACGAGCGCCGAGGGGTCGTAGTGGGGCAGATCGCCGGCCCCACCGATGTAGGAGCCTCCGTGGATCCAGATCATGACCGGCAGGCCCGACCGGCGGTGGGCGGGCCGGGTGATGCTCAGGCGCTGGCAGTGCTCGTCGAAGCCGAGGGCCTGGATCGCGGCGTCCTCAGCCTCGAAGCGTTGGGGGCAAGCCGGCGCGGGGGTGTCTGCCGTGAACGGCTCGCTGTAGACGTGGGGCACGGGGGCGCCGAAACGTTCGGCCCTGGCGTAGCGAATGCCCAGGCCGCGCACGACGTCGTCGCCTCGCGTCGTGCGGAAGGTGCCCGCGGGAGCCGCGATCGTGTCCCACGGCCCGGGGCTCTGGCGATCGACCGCGAATGTCGCTGATCGGTCGTCGGATCCGGCTCGGGGACGTGCGGTTTCATTGCTCGTTTCCGTCATGTCTCCGAGTCTAGGAGCCGAGCCTTTGAACCAACACAGAGGATCCGGATACTTGCCGGTGACAAGGTAAGATTGCCTTCGAAACTTCTTCAAAAAAATACTGACCGATCGTTCTACAAAAGGATCGAGGTCGGGTAGTGTCGATCCACATGAGTCACACATCACACTCCACCGAAGGGGTCACGAGCCCTCCTCTCAAAGCGCCGTCGAATAACAGCCTGAAGTCGCGCCACCTCGTGATGATGGCCCTCGGCTCGGCCATCGGCACCGGCCTCTTCGTCGGCACCGGATCCGCCATCAAGGCCGCCGGTCCGGCCGTCATCATCTCCTACCTCGCCGGCTGCCTGCTCCTGGTCCTCGTGATGAGGGCGCTCGGGGAAATGTCCGCCGCCGATCCCGCCCCGGGGTCCTTCTCGACCTACGCGGGTAAGGCCATGGGTCCGACCGCGGGTCGAGCCCTCGGGTGGCTCTGGTGGATCCAGATCGTCATCGTCATCGCCGCCGAATCCACGGCCGCGGCACAGATCATCAACGAGGCGTGGCCCGTGGTTCCGCAGTGGGTTTTGGCCCTGATCTTCATGTGCGTCTTCACCGCCGTCAACCTGCTCCACGTCGAGACCCTCGGGGAGACGGAGTTCTGGTTCGCCCTGTTGAAGGTTCTTGCGGTCTTGGGGTTCCTCGTGGTCGGCGTGCTCTTGTTGATCAACGTTCTCCCCGCGCCCTCGCCCGGCCTGGACAATTTGACCGAGCACCACGGGTTCATGCCGAACGGCATCTCGGGGGTTGCCGGTGCGCTGTTGGTCGTCGTGTTCGCCTTTGGCGGCACCGAACTGGCGACCATCGCCGCGGCCGAGACGGACGAACCCGCCAAGAACGTCACCCGGGCGATCCGCACGATCTTGATCCGCGTGCTCGTGTTCTATGTGGGCGCCGTGGCCGTGATGGTCTTGGTGATGCCGTGGGACGACGAGTCCCTGTCGGCCAGCCCCTTCGTGGCGGTTCTCAACGTGGCCGGCCTTCCGGCGGCCGAAGGAATCATGACCGTCATCATCGTGCTGGCCATGCTCTCGGCCCTGAACGCGAACATGTACGGCGGCTCGCGCATGCTGTACTCGCTGGCCCGCCGCGGATCCGCTCCCAGGCAGCTCGCGGTCATCAACAAGAAGGGCGTTCCCTATCTGTCGGTCATTCTTTCGGTGATCGGCGGCTTCGTGGCCGTGGTTCTCAACTACCTGTGGCCCGAGACCATCCTGAACATCATGCTCAACGTCGTCGGGTCCACGATCCTCGCGGTGTGGACTTTCGCGCTCATCTCGCAGATTATTCTGCGCAAGCGGGCCGACCGTGAGGGGCGGAAGCTCCCCCTCAAGATGTGGGCGTTCCCGGGGCTGTCCTACTTCGCTTTGGTCTTGGTCGCCGCGATCGTCGTGCTGGGCATGACGGATCCGGCCATCCGGGTTCAGTTGTTGGCCACCGCCGCGCTGATCGTGGTGCTGGCCGTCCTGAGCAAGCTCTTGGTGAGGAACAAGGACGCCTCCGAGTTCAACGATTTGCCGCCCAACACGGCGGCCATTCAGAAGCTCGAGGAAGGCCGGGTGGACTAGACCCCCCCCGCAAGCACAAGGGACGGTCCGCGATGGCGCGGGCCGTCCCTTGTCGTTTGTGGTTGCTTCCCGTGCGGATCAGGCGCCCTGAAGGCCCCACGCGTCGGCCAAGATCTCCATCGAGCGGGCCGATTCCTCGGTCGAGGGAGACTGCAACGAAATCATCAGCTCGTCCGCCTGCGCGAGGTTGGCGAAGCGGTCCAGGTAGGCCTTGACCTCCGGTCCTGTGCCCTGGGCCGTGAATCGCAGCATGTCGATGATCTGCTGGCCGGCAGGCGACTCGACGAGCATGTCCAATTCGGCCTCGGTCAGATCCCGGCCGCGCCCGACCATGGCCTGGACCCGCTTCCTGCGCACCTTGCGCGTCTGTTCCTCGGCCTCCTCGGGGGAGTCGGCGGCGGTGACGTTGACGGCGGCCACGACGTATGGCTCCGCCAGGTGCTCGGAGGGCCTGAAGTTTTGCCGGTACGTCGAGGTCGCCTGCTCCAGGGCCGCGGGGGCGAAGTGGGAGGCGAAGGAGTACGGCAGACCCAGCTGGGCCGCGAGCTGTGCGCCGAAGAGCGACGAGCCGAGGATGTACAGGGGCACGTTGGTGTTCCGACCCGGAATCGCCTGGACTCCTTCGATCCGGGACTTCCCCTCCAGGTACCCCTGCAGTTCGACGACGTCGCTCGGGAACCGTTCCGCGTCCTGCGGGTCACGCCGCAGCGCCTGAAGGGTTCGCATGTCGGTTCCGGGTGCACGGCCCAGGCCCAGGTCGATGCGATCGGGATAGAGCTCGGCCAACGTGCCAAACTGTTCCGCGATGACCAGGGGGGAGTGGTTGGGGAGCATGACGCCGCCCGAACCCAGTCGGATGCTCTCGGTCTTCGAGGCGATATGCGAGATCAACACCGCGGGGGCGGCCGAGGAGATGCTCGGCATGTTGTGGTGCTCGGCGTACCAGATGCGGGAGAAACCGAGGTTCTCGGCCCTCTGGGCCATCTCGACCGAGCGCCGGTAGCTCTGCCGAGGGGTTTCGCCGTCGTAGACGGTTGCAAAATCAATAAGGGATAGCGGAAGCACGGGGCCACCTTTCGCGTGACGTGGGGATCTGCCAGGTGTAACGCCGGGGGCGAGGCCGCATATTCCGCGAGACCTGTGCCACATCGACGGCGGGACGCCCTCCGTGGGCGCGCGAGTTCACCCCGCGTCTAGGTGGGGTTCACGAGGCCCGGAAGCCATCCGACGGCCCTGGATCCCCGCCATTCCGGGGTTGGGGGGGTGTGTGGTGTGTTTCACGTGGTTTCGAGTTGCCGTGGTTGTTCACGTGTGTGTAAAGTCTTTTCTTGTCGCCGCGAGGTGCGGGGGACTTGTTC
>NZ_JHEL01000015.1 GCF_000710345.2 Curtobacterium sp. S6
ACAATAGTTGTTGCAAGGGTTTGTAGGGCATGTTGGTGTGTCGCGTTCACTGTATGGTTTTGGGATAACAACCCTTATTTGAGGGGTTTGTTGTTTGATGTAGGTTTCCCTGTTGCACACGTTTGTTGTGTGTGGTGGTGGTAGTTGGTTTTTCGGTGGTTATGGCAAGAGGGGTACACCCGGTCTCATTCCGAACCCGGTAGTTAAGGCTCTTAGCGCTGATGGTACTGCACCCGGTAGGTGTGTGGGAGAGTAGGTCGCCGCCGAAAATATTTTTGTGAGTGTGTGGTGTGGGGGTTGTGACCCCCACACCACACCTGTTTAACCCGCTTTAAGAGCGGGAATGAGGTGCTGGTCGGAAGTCGTCCGGAATGGCCGTGTGGTCGTTCGGATGGCTTCCGATCAGCACCTTTTTTATTGTCCGGGCGGCCTCGCGCGACAACGTTACTGGCCCGCCCCGGCGTCGGTCATCCCGATTTGAAGTCACGCTCCCGAAGTGGTTTTGTGGTCCAGGACACAACGTATTCGGGAGAGGCTTCATGGCTGACGAGGGTGATGGGCGCTTAGGGACGTCGGGGGCGTTGTCTGGCGTGATCGTGGCCGATTTTTCGCGTGTTCTGGCCGGCCCGTACTGCACGATGCTGCTGGCCGATATGGGTGCGACCGTCATCAAGGTCGAAGGGCCCGCTGGGGACGACACCCGGCAGTGGCAGCCTCCGGACTACGACGGCGAGAGCACGTATTTTCTCTCCGTGAATCGTGGCAAGCACGCTATCCGGCTGGATCTCAAGGATGCGGACGACTTGCGGACCGCGTACGGCATTATCGGCGCCGCGGATGTTTTCATCGAGAACTATAAGCCGGGCGGGCTGGCTCAGTTCGGACTGGACGCTGCTTCCGTCGAGCGGCGATGGCCCCGACTGATTCACGCGAGCATCACGGGATTCGGTCCTCACGGTGCGACCGCATTGCCCGGTTATGACCTTTTGGCGCAGGCCGCCTCCGGAATGATGAACCTGACGGGTTCCCCGGATGGCCCGCCGCAGCGCATGGGCGTGGCGCTGTTCGACGTCGTGACGGGGTTGCACGCCGCACTCGGCATTCTGGCGGCTCTTCGTGACAGGGAGGCCTCCGGCCTGGGGCAACGCGTCGATGTGAACCTGATGTCCTCCGCTCTTTCGGGGCTCGTGAACCAGACATCAGGCTACGTCGCCGGGGGCGTGGTACCTCATCGCATGGGTAACGACCACCCGAGCCTCTTCCCCTACGGGCCGTTTTCCACCGGTGACGGAATTCTGGTGATTTGTGTCGGCAACGATGCACAATTTCGGATCTTATCCGCCGAATTGGGGGCCCCGGAATGGGCCGATGACCCAGACTTTTCGACGATGCGCGGCAGAAACGCGCATCGCGATAGATTGCGTGAGCTCATTCAGGACCGCCTATCGCATGCGGGCAGCGACGAGTGGTTCACGCGTCTCAGGGACGCAGGATTGCCGTGCTCGCCCATTCTGGATGTCCAAGGAGGTGTTCGCTTTGCCGAGGAACTCGGGCTGTCGCCGGTGGTTGAGGCCGGCACAGGCCCTTCTGCCGTTCCGACCATCAAGGACCCCATCGAATTTAGCCGGAGCCGCACGAGCTATGACAAGGCTCCGCCGAGGCTCGACGAGGATCGGGAGGCCGTCCTGACGTGGCTTGCCGCCCGTGACCAAGCCTCCCCGGATCATCGATAGCAGCTCACCGTGTACCGCCCACAGTTAGGATCAACCATGTCGAATCACCCCAGCGACCTGCTCAATATCGAGGCTCAATTTACCGACGACGAGCTTGCGGTGAGGGACCGCGTCGCCGAGTTTGTGGCCCGGCGGATTCGCCCGAATATTGCCGAGTGGTTCGACAACGCCGTCTTGCCCACGGAATTGCTCCCGGAAATGGCGGAGCTCGGTCTGTTCGGCATGCATCTGCAGGGATACGGATGCGCCGGTCGGAGCGCCGTCGACTACGGCCTCGCCATGCAGGAGATGGAAGCAGGAGACGCCGGCCTGCGCACGGTCGTGTCCGTGCAGGGCTCCTTGGCGATGTCCGCCATCTACAAGAACGGTTCGGAATCGCAGAAGCAAGAGTGGCTCCCGAAGATGGCTTCCGGTGAGGTGATCGGCTGTTTCGGCCTGACGGAACCGTCCGCGGGTTCCGATCCTTCGGCCATGGAGACCCGCGCGCGCAAGGTCGGAGGGGAATGGATCCTGAACGGAAGCAAACGATGGATCGGTCTGGCGAGTATCGCCGGCGTCGCCATCATCTGGGCGAAGGCCTCCAGGGAAGACCTGGGAATGGAGGACGACGGGCGCGAGGGCGATGTCGTGCGCGGATTCATCGTTCCCACCAGCACCCCGGGCTTCGAGGCCACGCCCATCACCCAGAAGCTCTCGATGCGGGCCTCGCTGCAGTGCACGGTCGAAATGACGGATGTGCGTCTGCCCGACGACGCCTTGTTGCCGAAGAATCCCGGTCTGAGGGGTCCTTTCGCGTGCCTCTCCGAGGCCCGATACGGCATCGTGTGGGGCTCCATGGGTTCGGCCAGGGACGCCCTGGAAGCCGCGATGAGCTACGCCGATGAACGACTCCAATTCGGCAAGCCTCTCAGTTCATATCAGCTCACCCAAAAGAAACTCGTGGATATGGCCCTGGAACTGAATAAGGGACAGCTGGTGGCACTTCGTCTCGGGAGGGCTAAGGACGAGGGCACGCTCGAAAATCACATGATTTCCGTGGGAAAGCTCAACAATGCCCGATCGGCCATCCAGATTTGTCGTGAGGCCCGAACCATTTTTGGTGGCAACGGTATCAACGGCGATTACTCGCCCCTCAGGCACGCCAACAATTTGGAGTCGGTGCGCACCTACGAGGGTACCGACGAAGTGCACACGCTGATCCTCGGGCAGAAACTCACGGGGCAGAACGCCTTTCGGTAGGTGACGAGTCGGACATCATGACCGTCCGGGGCCATCCGGTGTCCCGAAGTCGAAGCAACGTGCGTAAACTTTCCAGAAGGACCGCGTGGGCACGGCGACATTGGCCGGGTCCACGTACTACGTACATAGAGGAGAACCAGCTTGGCTGAGGACGATCGCAGGCATTCGAGGCGCGGGGACGACCGCCATCAGAACCGCCGACCGGGCCAAGGCGGCCCCGGACGCAGCGGAGGACCCGGCCGCAGCGGCGGGCCCGGCCGAAGCGGGGGCCCGGGACGACGAGACGAGCGTGAGGCGAATAATCGCGGGCGAGACCGCGACCGCCGCTACAACGATCGGAAGCCCTATGACAGGAACGACCGGGACCCGCGTCGCAACGACCAGGATCCCGCGGGCCGTTTCGGTCGTGACCACCGCGATCAGCGACCCAACCGTGACGGTTATCGACCCTCCCGGCCGAAGGCCCCCGAGATCGATGAAGAGGTGACCGGGCGCGAACTCGATCGGTCGGTTCTCAGCGAGCTGAGGGTCCTCGAAAAGGACAATGCCGACGTCGTAGCCAAGCACCTCGTGATGGCCAGCCAATACCTGGAGGTCGATCCCGAGTTCGCCCTCGAGCACGCGCAGGCCGCGGTGCGTCGGGGCGGCCGGGTGGCCGCGGTGCGTGAGGCCGCCGCGATCGCCGCCTACGTCGCCGAGCAATTCGACGTGGCCCTGCGCGAGCTGCGCACCCACCGCCGGATGACCGGTTCCCACGAACACATCGCCCTGATCGTCGATTGCGAGCGTGCGTTGGGCCGCATCGACAAGGCCCTGGAAACCGCCAGCGACCCGGAATTGGCCGACCTGCGTGGGGCGGAGAAGGCTGAATTGGCCATGGTGGTCTCGGGCATTCACCGCGATAAGTCCGACTTGGCCCAGGCCAAGAAGTCCCTGGAAATCCCGGAGCTGAACCGGCAGAAGGCCTTCTCGTACAGCCCACGGCTGTTCAGCGCCTACGCTGACGTCCTGGAAGAGATGGGACAGGCCAAAGAGGCCGCGTCGTGGGCTCGGCTGTCGGTCGTCGCCGAGGCCGCGCTCGGCCAGGGACAGTTCGAAGAGCCCGAGATCTACGAGATCGAGGTCCTGCCCGAGGAAGCCCCCGCAGCGAACGAGGCGGAAGGTGGGGTTGACCTCGAAGAAGCCATGATCGAACAGCGTGAGATCCCTGAGCCTCAGCCGACCGACGAGCTCTCGGAAACCGAGCACGAGGAACTGACACCCTCGCAGCAGGCCACCGAGCAGATTGCTTCTCCTGACGAGGCCAACGACGAGGCTAGCGTCGGCCCCGACGCAGACCCGGAGACCGACCGGGACTCCACGATGGAACCCGGGCGAGAGGAAGACTAGTCCCTTCATGAACGCCCTGATCTCGAGCTATGACGCGATCCTGTCCGACCTCGACGGGGTCGTCTATGCGGGGCCCGACCCGATCGACGGCGCCGTCGAGTCTTTGAACAAGGCGTCCGAGACCGGTGTCGCGGTGGCCTACGTGACCAATAACGCGTCACGGTCGGTCCAGACCGTCGCCGACCATCTGTCTTCGCTGGGGCTGTCCGTGGACGCTGACCACGTGGTCAGTGCCGCCCAATCGGCCGCTCGGCTTGCCGCCGATCAGCTCGGCGCCGGAGCCCCGGTGGCGATTTGCGGGTCGCAGGCCCTGGCCGAGTGCGCGCGGGAGGTGGGGCTTCGCGTCGTCGGTTTCGACGAGAGCCCCCGAGCGGTTCTGCAGGGCTTCGATCCGGGCCTCGGCTGGCAAGACCTCGCGGAAGCTTCATATACCTTGGCGAATCCATCGATTCGTTGGATCGTCTCGAACACCGATCTGACCATCCCCAAGGAACGGGGCATAGCACCGGGAAACGGCACGCTCGTCAACGCGGTCGCCGCGGCCACCGGCCGAGCGCCCGAAATCGCGGGCAAGCCGGGGGCCGCCATCTTCCGGACCATCATGGCGCGCCTCGGGGTCTCGGATCCGGTGGTCGTGGGTGACCGGCTGGATACCGATATTCTGGGCGCCAACAACGCGCAATTGCCGAGCATCGCCGTCATGACAGGAGTCCAGACCTGGGCGGACATCGTCAATGCCCGGACGGACGAGCGCCCGACGTACGTCGTCGGGAATCTCCGAGAGCTTTTCGACCCGTATGACCAACCGCGTCTGGATGAGGTCGACGGTCAGGTCACGGCGGTGATTCCGGATCTGGTGACCGCGACGGTCCAGGAGGATCGCGTGAGGATCGACGCCCACGAATCCGCGACGGAGACCCTCATCGGTAGGACGGCCGCCGCGGCGTGGTGGGCCGCACATCCGGAGACCGAGGAAGCGACCTCCGCGAGGATGATCCGCGGATGAGTACCCCGGGCGAGGAGGAGACCTTCGGTCCCGACGTTGAGGGAACGGACCACGAGGCCCGGGAACGACGCGACGCGCTTTCCGCCGACCTGGAGGCCTTCGGGCGGGCCGGCACCGAGGAGGTTCTCAACGGCCTGCTGGATCGGCTGGAGACCGCCCCCGTGGCGGAGCACGCGGAGATCTACGACAATTTGCACTCCCAGCTTCGCGCGTTGCTCGACCGGGACCCGTCGGCGCTGCCCTCGGGGCTGGTCCCGTCGCAGGAATCGGCGGCACCGGGTGAGGATCATGGGAGCGACACCGCGTGAGGATCGACAGGTGGTTGGTCGAGCATGGATACGCTGCCTCTCGGACCTTGGCGGCCAAAGCAATCGAGGCCGGGCGGGTGTCCTTGAACGGTCGAGTCGTGAGCAAACCGTCGCGGCCGGTCGAGGCCGAGGACCACGTGGGCGTGTCCGAGCCCGAAACGCCCGAATACGTCAGCCGCGCCGGGCATAAATTGGCCGGAGCCCTTCGGGCCTTCCCGGATATCAGGGCCGACGGATTGCGCTGTCTGGACGCCGGCGCGTCCACCGGTGGGTTTACACAAGTCCTGCTGGAGTCCGGAGCGGCCCAGGTTACGGCCGTCGATGTCGGCCACGGTCAGCTCGATTCCCGGATCCGCGGCGACGCTCGTGTCACGGCGATCGAAGGGCTCAATGTCAGGGACCTGACCTGCGAAGTCATCGGGGGACCGGTGGACCTGGTGGTCGGGGACCTGTCCTTCATCTCGTTGAGGCTCGTCGTGGAGCCGCTGTCCCGGGTCACCCGGGCCGGAGGGTCACTGATCCTCATGGTCAAGCCGCAGTTCGAGGTCGGACGGTCGAGGCTTGGCAAGGGCGGCGTGGTGCGCGACGACGCGGATCGTGAGGCCGCGATCGAAGGCGTCCGCGTGGCCTCTCGGGCCGCGGGACTCGAGATTGTCGGCGAACAGCCCTCGGGGCTGCCGGGCCAGAATGGCAACCGCGAACACTTCCTGCATTTGCGCAAACCCGCGACCGACGCTTCCGGGGGTGAGCGAGAAAAGCTCGGTAGCGCCGAGCCCCGCTAGGAGTCTTAAAGTGTCAGTCCACTCGCCTAATGTAGAACTACGGAACAGGCCTGGAGTCAGGACCGCCCACGTCGGAAGGCAAGCAGAGCATGAGCCGCAAGATACTTCTCTTCGCGCACACCGGGCGCGCCGAGGCCACGGCCGCGGCGACGCAAGCGTGCGTGCGCCTTCACCAGGCGGGCCTCACCCCCGTGATGAGTCGCGCGGACCTCGAAATTCTGCGCGGCACGGAGGCCGAGACCGTCGGTGTTCAGGTCATTAACGAAAACGTGCCGTTGGACGACATCGAACTGGGGGTCGTGCTCGGCGGCGACGGATCCATCCTGCGGGCCGCGGAGATTATCCGTCACACCAATATCCCCCTGATCGGGGTCAACCTGGGCCACGTCGGCTTCCTGGCGGAATCGGAACGTAGCGACCTGGACGAAACCGTCGACCACATCGTCAATCGCTCGTACACGGTCGAAGAGCGCATGGCCATCGACGTGCTGGTGTGGAACTCGGGGAGGGCGCTGACGCACACCTGGGCCTTGAACGAGGTGTCCGTGGAAAAAGGCAATCGGGAAAAAATGATCGAAGTCGTGATGGAAGTGGACGGACGACCGCTCAGCACTTTCGGGTGTGACGGCGTCGTGATGGCCACGCCGACCGGATCCACGGCCTACGCCTTTTCCGGTGGCGGGCCGATCGTGTGGCCGGAGGTCGAGGCCATGCTCATGGTTCCGCTCAGCGCCCACGCCCTCTTCGCGCGTCCCTTGGTGACGGCGCCCACCTCCACCATGGCGGTGGAGATACTTCCGACCAACGGCCATGACGGTGTTCTCTGGTGCGATGGGCGGCGGACCACGCAGTTGCCTCCCGGCTCCCGGATCGAGGTCAAGCGTTCGGATAAACCCGTCCGCCTCGCCCGTATTCATCCGGCCCCGTTCTCGGAGCGCCTGGTACGCAAATTCGACCTGCCGACGCGCGGGTGGCGTGGGCCGGTCGACCGCGGGCAGGGCGCCGACCGCACAGAGCCCGTGGGCGAGGGAGTGGAGAACCCATGATCGAAGAAATCCATATCCGGGACCTCGGTGTCATCACCGACGCCACGCTCCCGCTGGGCCCGGGCCTGTCCGTCCTGACGGGCGAGACCGGCGCCGGCAAGACGATGGTCGTCACCGCGCTGGGCATGTTGCTCGGCGCGCGATCCGATGCGGCCGCGGTTCGGTCGGGGGCTCGATCCGCGTTGTCTCAGGCAGTCGTGCGTCTGCCCGAAGGCCACGCGGCGCTGGCACTGACCGAGGACGCCGGGGGAGAGGCCCACCGGATCGAGGCGGACGATTACTCCGAGGAGCTTCCCCAAGAACTCATCGTGTCGAGGACAGTGAATGCAACGGGGCGTTCTCGCGCCACGGTGGGCGGCGCCGCCGCTCCCATCGGTGTGCTATCCAGGGTCGGCGAGTCGTTGGTGGCCGTGCACGGCCAATCGGATCAATTGAGGCTTCGCTCTTCGGAAGCCCAAAGGACGGCCCTCGACGCCTACGCAGGCAAAAAGCTCGCGACCGAGCTCCGCAAGTACAGGGCGAATTACGAGGAATACCGGCGTGCCGCCCGGGAGCTGCGCGAGGTCAGGGAGAACGCCCGGGCGCGCGCATTCGAGGCTCAAAGCCTGGGGCAGGCCCTCAAAGAAATCGACTCGGTCAAACCTCAGCCCGGTGAGGAAGAGAAGCTCGACGCGGAATCGGCGCGGCTGACCAACGTCGAGCAGCTCAGAACGGCCGCCGGTCTCGCTCAGTCGGCCTTAATCGGCGGCGGCGAATCCGACCTCGAGGCCACCACGGTCTCGGTCCTCCTCGATTCCGCCCACCGCGCGCTGGCCCAGGAAGCCGACGACGACGCCGCCCTGGCGGCCCTCGCCCAACGGGTCCGTGAATTGATGATTCAGGCCACTGACATTGGGGAAGAACTCTCCGGGTACCTGTCGGATCTCAACGCAGAGGGGCAGGGGAGGCTCTCGGAGGTCGAATCCCGTCGTGCCGCGCTGAAGAAACTGACACGCAAATACGGGGCCGATATCCCGGAAGTCCTCGAATGGGCCGAGCTCAACAGGGCGCGCCTGGAACAGCTGACGGACGACCCCGCCCGCTCGGAGGCCCTCGAGGAGAAACTCCGGACGCTGCGCAAGGAAATGCAGAGTCAATCCATGGTCCTGATGGACCTGCGACGCGCCGCGGCCAAGAAGCTCGCGAAGTCCGTCTCCGGGGAGCTCAAGGCCCTCGCCATGCCCAACGCGGCCCTCGTCGTGGAGGTCACCGAGGCGGAGAAGTTCGGCCCCGACGGCAAGGACACGGTCTCGTTCAAGCTGTCACCTCACGACGGCGCGGATCCTCGGCCTCTAGGCAAGGGAGCCTCCGGCGGCGAGCTATCGCGCGTGATGCTTGCTCTGGAGGTGGTCCTCGCCGAGGTGGATCCGGTGCCGACATTCATCTTCGACGAGGTCGACTCCGGCGTCGGAGGTAAGGCCGCGGTCGAGATCGGCAAGCGGCTGGCCCATTTGGCCCAACACGTGCAGGTCTTGGTGGTGACGCACCTCCCGCAGGTCGCCGCCTATGCGGATCGACACGTTCTCGTGCTCAAATCCTCGGATTCCACCGTCAGCCAGGTCAACGTGCTGGACTCGGAAGGCCGTATCGTTGAGTTGGCTCGAATGCTCGCGGGTCACGAAGACTCCGAGGCCGCGCGGGCTCACGCCAAAGAACTTCTCCAATCCGCAGGTCAACTATGACCGGCAAACGTCAGCCGTCGAGCCGAATCCCCTCGGTACGTCGGAAATCCCCTCGTGATAGGCTTGAATTCCGTGGTGAACGATAAGCAGACATCCTCGGCAACTTCTCAAAGCGACGAAAAAGTGACTCGTCAGATCTTCGTGACGGGCGGTGTCGCGTCCTCTCTCGGTAAAGGCCTGACGGCATCCAGCCTCGGTCGCATTCTGCGTTCTCGCGGGCTCTCCGTGACGATGCAGAAGCTCGATCCGTATCTCAACGTTGATCCGGGCACAATGAACCCCTTCCAGCACGGTGAAGTCTTCGTCACGGACGACGGCGCCGAGACCGATCTCGACATCGGTCACTACGAGCGCTTTCTGGACGAGAACCTTGACGCCTCCGCGAACGTGACGACGGGGCAGGTGTACTCATCCGTGATCGCCAAGGAGCGCCGCGGCGAATACCTCGGCGACACCGTCCAGGTGATCCCGCACATCACGGACGAGATCAAGTCCCGCATGCGCCATCGCGCCACCGGAACGGCCGATGCCCCGGACATCATCATCACTGAGATCGGCGGCACCGTCGGCGACATCGAGTCCCAGCCGTTCCTCGAGGCGGCCCGCCAGGTGCGCCGCGACGTCGGTCGGAAAAACGTGTTTTTCCTGCACGTTTCCCTGATCCCCTACATCGGCCCCTCGGGGGAGCTCAAAACCAAGCCGACCCAGCACTCGGTGGCCGCCCTGCGCGGGTTGGGCATCATCCCGGACGCGTTGGTTCTTCGGTGCGTCCAGGAGATCCCGGAGTCCCTGAAGGCCAAGGTCGGTGGGGCCTGCGACGTCGACACCGAAGCGGTCATTTCCTGCCCGGACGCCCCCAGCATCTACGACATCCCGAAGACCCTCTTTAACCAGGGCCTGGATGCCTACGTCCTGGACTATTTGGGTCTGGACTATCAGGAAGCCGACTTCGACGAGTGGAATAAGCTCCTTCAGGTGGTTCACGAACCGACGCACGAGGTCACGATCGGCCTGGTCGGCAAGTACATCGATCTGCCCGACGCCTACCTGTCCGTCTCGGAAGCCTTGCGCGCCGGTGGTTTCGCCAATGACGCCAAGGTGACGATCAAATGGATCGCCTCGGACCTCTGCGCCGAGCCGGAAGGCGCCGCACATCAGCTCGACGGCGTCGACGCGATCTGCGTCCCCGGAGGCTTCGGCATCCGCGGCCTGGACGGAAAACTCGGGGCCTTGAAGTACGCCCGGGAGCACAAGATCCCCACTTTGGGTCTGTGCTTGGGCCTGCAGTGCATGGTCATGGAATTCGCGCGTAACGTCGCGGGCATCGGGGATGCCTCCTCCACGGAATTCGACCCGGAAACGTCGAGCCCGATCATCGCCACGATGGAAGAGCAGAAGAAGTTCGTCGAGGGAGCGGGCGACCTGGGCGGAACCATGCGGCTGGGCCTGTACCAGGCCAAGCTGGCGCAGGGATCCGTCGTCGCCGGCGCCTACGGTTCGACCGAGGTCGAGGAGCGTCACCGCCACCGTTACGAGGTCAACAACGCTTACCGTGAGGACCTCGAGAAGGCCGGGCTCGTGATCTCGGGGACCAGCCCGGATGGCCGCCTCGTCGAATTCGTCGAGCTGCCGGCCTCCGAGCACCCGTACTACGTGTCGACTCAGGCGCACCCCGAGCTGCTGTCCCGCCCCACGCGCTCGCACCCGCTGTTCCGCGGCCTGGTGGCAGCGGCGCTCGACGCCAGGAAGTAGTCCCGGAGAGATCCCGCCTCCGACGCATCGGCCCGGCCACCCGCTCAGGTGGCCGGGCCGATCCCGTTAAGTCGCCGCCCGGGGTCCTCATGGCGCGGCTGACCGATTAGACCGAAGAACGCTCGCAGGCGCGGAAGGGCGAAAGGTCGAGAACGCGGTCACAGGCCGCCGCGACGTCCGCATTATGCGTCGCGACCAGGGCGGCGGAGCCACGGTCGGTGAGGGTGCGGAGGACTTCCATGACCATGCGCCCGTTCGCCGCGTCGAGGGCTCCGGTGGGTTCGTCGGCAAGGACCAGCCGAGGCCTCTTGACGAGAAGAGCGGCAAGGGCCACGCGTTGCTGCTCACCCCCGGAAAGTCGATAGACCTTCTCCCGTTCCCGGCCCGCCAGCCCGACCCTGTCCAGCGCCTCGGAGACATCGGCTCGAGACGGGCGCGAGCGTCGAGGAACGATTCTCAACGGGTCGAGAATGTTGCTCTCCACGGAATCCGCGTCCACGAGGGCGTAGTTCTGGAATAGATAGCCCAGGTGGTCCCGGCGGAATTTTCGCCGCGCGCATTCGGGTGCCGGGTGCAGCGTCGTCCCGTCGACGGTGAGGGTTCCGCCGGTAAATTTCATCAACCCGCCCAGGCAGTTCAACAGGGTGGTTTTCCCGGAGCCGGACGGGCCGGTCAGCCCGACCAGTTCACCCTGTTCAAGCGCAAGGTTGAGCCCCGACCAGATGGCCTGTCCATGAATGACGACGGACGCGTCGGTCAGCGTGAGATATGCCGTCATGGTGTGCGGCTCCTTTCCTTGATTTCCCGGCGGGCGGCCCGGGAGAGGGCCACCACAGAGAAAATGACGAATGCGGCGAGGGCCCCAAAACCGGCCACCGCAAACCACCGAATCTGAGAACTGTAGGTGGCGGTGTCGAGTAGCCGGTCTTGAGCGTGTTGGGTGACGGCTACCAGCCCGTGGAACACGATCGCCACGCCGATCGCCCCGACCAGCCCGGTGGCGATCAGACCCAGCCGTGCGCCGCGAAGCTTCGGCCAGCCGTGCACCACGCGTCGGAAGATTTTCTGCCCGTTTTCTCGGCTGAAGACGAGCGCGAAGGCCAGCACCGCAAAGCCCAGGACCAATATGTAGATCCCGGTCGTATAACTCGTCATGCGCAGTTCCGACAAATTTTTCGCGCGATGGGCGGCGTGGACCTCGCGGCCTCGAGCGAGGGGCAGGACAAAGTGGTCCGCATCCGAGTCCCTCAAGCGCGATTCCGCAGCGGACTGATCCTTCACGGCCACGCCGTTGCTGGTGGCCCACGCCGTCATCATCTGGCCGGTCTGTTCCAGGAGCCGGTCGGGGAGAAATACGACGATCGGGTCGCGCACGTATTCGGCATCGTCAAGATGGGAATCTCCCAACCTGAAGACGTCCCCCGGAGGAGAGTACGCATGACGTTCCGTCGTCGACGCGAACTCCTCGGGGACGTCATGGGGGATAATGTTTTCTAATTGCTGGGAGGTCAGCTCGACGCCGTCGGGGACGAAAACGTGTGCGTGATTCAGCGCCGGGTGGGTCTTTTGTCTCCACGCCACGACCTCGGGAAGCTGATCGGAGAATTGTGCAAGGTAGGTGTCGTTGACATACATGACCGGTGTGCCGATGAAGGACATCGGGTCGATATGGTCCAGGTCCTCGATCACGTCCGTCACGGTCTCGGCATGGCTGAGGATAATATTTCCCGCGCGTAGTTCCTCGAGGACCCAGGGGGAAACACCATGCATCATCTCCTGGGTCCCGGCCTCGGCCCTGAGACTAACGAATGCGGCTTCCGGGATGCGATTCCATTCCGAGGTCGAGCGAAGGTATTGCTGAGCCAAAGCGCCCACGGAGGGAACATACGCGAGAGTGCTCATGAGGAGCGCCAAACCTACGACCTTGACGGCGATCAGGCTCGAAAATGCGAATCGCACCGGTAGGCGGCCTTTGAGTCCGTCCGAAATCGGCACGCAGTACAGGGCCACGATGGACGCTAAATGCGCCAGAGTCATCGGAATGGCCGTCACGAGCGTTATCCCCACGGCCAGAGCGGCGAAGATTCCAAATGAGGCCAGTCCGTTGAAGGGCCAGAGGCACAGGGCCGCCGCGATCAGCATCGCGACCGTCGACGCGCCCACAACCGCAACGATGCGGCGGGTCTCGGTGATAAGAGTTCTCGACCTGGACCACCCGTAGAGGCGCTTCCGGGCGTACCGGCGAGAGCCGACGACGGCGGCCGTCCCCGAGGCAAAGGACACCGTGACGACCGTGGCGACCCACGCGATCAACAGTGAACTGGAACCGTAGACGCGCCACAGATTGGATGGCGCCAGGAGCTGATATTGGGTGATGGTGAGGCCGGGCTGGGCCAGCGAATCGGCGAGCCCTCGGATCCGTTGTTGGTCGCCGAAGACCAGATAAATCCCTCGTGGGTCTGCTCGGTCAGGGGCAAGCCGACCGACGGCGACGTGGTACCTCGGGTTGAAGGACGAATAGTCCTGGGTGGCCCACGCAGCAGAGGGATCTCCGGTATTTGTCAGGAGGAAATCCAGGTGATTCCCACCATCAGGGTTTTCCTCAAGGGGCGTCACCAAAGCAATATTCAGCGACCTGGACTCGATTTCTCGGTGAAGTTTCTCCGAGAATTGTCGTCCGGCGGCATCGGAGAAAGACGACTGCTCCGACCCGCTCCTGATCCAGAGAACATCATTTCCTCGTAGAGGGGTGTCGGATTCAAAATCCATGATCACGGAGAATGAAAATATTCCGCCGATCAGTGGCACGATGCTATACAAAATAACGATTATTCGTTTTGTCATGGTGTAAGTATTTGGGGTTTCCCCGCGGGTTTTACTCGCGGGGAAACAAAATCTGACCTAACAATGGTTATAGTATGCTTTGTCTGCAACCCAAGGACGAGACGGCGCCTCTGCTTTGGCTATAACTCCGCGCCTCTGATCTCCGGAATAGGCTCTCCATTTGCCCTCCGCAGTGGCGCCGTGGCATCGAGTTTGATGAAGATAGTGTGACCAGACGTGATGCCTGTCGACGCCGTAGTTCCAGAGGCCGCCACTGGCGTAGTGCTAGGCGTAGGCTCCAGACATGGCCCCGAATGTGAGGGCGCAACAGGTGAAGATGGTCGCGAGTGATCGTTTCATGATGTTCCTTTCTCGGAGATCCGTCGCGATGACCTTAAGATAGGACAGGCCAGGCGTGGTGTCTACAACAAATGAGAAATGTGTGGCCCTGAGGGGCGCTTCGTCGCATGATTCCTGAAATCGATTCAACATCTTCCCTGATCAGGTCTATATATCAACTATTGCTGATATATTGTGGGCGCAAGAATGAAGGGATTGTTTCTCGTCGCAAGGCATGCACGGTGGGCGAGGTGGGACCCTTGCGAGTCAGCCCAGGCCGACCCTTCTGCCGGTGGCCCCTGTGTACCCTGGGGGCATGACGGATCACGACTCAGCTACGCCGAATCCCCACGTCACCTCGGAGGGACTGCCCCAGGATCGCGTCAACCCGCGGGACCTGGTGGCCAGCGAAACCCTCTTCGAGGGCGCGATCTTCGACGTCGTGCGTGACAGCGTGCGGCTGTCGGACGACGGCTCGGGCGAGGTCCTGAAGCGCGACTACATGCGCCATCCGGGCGCGGTCGCCATCGCCGCCCTGAACGATCAGAACGAGATCCTCCTGATCAACCAGTACCGCCAGCCGGTCGGAATGAACATGTGGGAGATCCCCGCGGGCCTTCTTGATGTCGAGGGGGAGTCGCCCCTGCAGGCGGCGCAACGGGAGCTGGCGGAGGAAACCGACCTCACCGCGACCACGTGGCACACCCTCGCCGAGTTCAACAATTCTCCGGGATGCTCGACCGAAGCCAACCGCATCTTTTTGGCCCGTGACATCGGGGAGGTAGCTGCCGAAGACCGTACGGTCCGCGAAGGCGAAGAGGCCGAAATCGTGACGCGGTGGGTCCCCCTGGAGCAAGCGGTCGCGGCGGTGCTGTCCTCCGAGATGCACTCGCCCTCGGCCAACATCGCGATCCTGGCGGCCTTCGCCAGCGTCCAACGCGATCACCGCGATCTCCGAGACCCGCGGGAGCCGTGGCCCGCTCACCCCGTATTCCGCGGTTCGGCCGGTGAATGACGCGCAGTTGCCGGACGGGTTCGGACGCCCCGTCCGTCGCTATATGCAGCACCTGACGGTCGAACGCGGGCTGTCGAGCAATACGTTGGCCTCCTACCGAAGGGACCTCGGGCGCTACCTGGGCTTCCTGACCGAAGAACGCGGCATCCGGGAACCAGCGGGAATCACCACCGACGACGTGCGAGATTACGTCCAGCACATGGCACGGCCCGTGGCCGACGGCGGATGCGGCCTGTCGACCCGCAGCGTGGCTCGCGGCGTCGTCTCCGCGAGGGGCCTTCACAAATTTTGGGTCCTCGAAGGCGTGACCGAGGACGACCCCGCGGCAACGGTCACGCCGCCCAGCGCGGGGGAGCGGCTGCCGAAGGCCCTTCCGGTGGATACCGTGACGCGCATCCTCGAGGCCCCGGATCGGGAAACCCCGGCGGGCCTCCGCGACGCTGCCCTGCTCGAATTTTTGTACTCGACCGGGGCCCGCATCTCCGAGGCCGTGGGGATCGACCGAGACGATCTGTCCGCCGAATTCGCCGGAGGCACGAGCGATGCGGGGGAGGCCGAGGGATTCGGCGGCGCGGCCCGTCTCGAGGGCAAGGGCGGCAAGCAGCGGATCGTGCCCGTCGGGTCCTACGCCGTCGACGCGGTGGGCGCCTATCTGGTCAGGGCGCGCCCGCTGTTCGCCGCAAAAGGGACCGCCACGCCGGCGCTATTTCTCAACGCCAGGGGCGGCCGCCTGACCCGTCAGGGGGCGTGGTTGATCCTCAAGAAGGCCGCGGCCCGGGCCAATGTGACCGACGAACTCTCACCGCACACTCTTCGGCATTCCTTTGCGACGCACCTCGTGGAGGGCGGCGCGGACATACGCGTGGTGCAGGAGTTGCTCGGGCACTCCTCGTTGACGACCACGCAGATTTACACGCGCGTCACCGCCGACACCCTTCGGGAAGTGTTCCTCACGAGCCACCCGCGCGCGACCGGCTGATCGGGCCGCCGAGCTAGGAGGTCAGCGGAACCGAGGCCTCGTCCGAGGCGACCCGGAACGCGAAGGACTCCTGGAGGTACAGGTACACGTTCTGCGCGTCGTGGGAGTCGTACCCGATGGACAGGTCAACGCCCAGGTGCAGTTCGAAATCGCCGCCGCGAGTCGTGACGACCAGCGCGCCGTTGAGCGCGGGCGCCCAGATGATCTTCCCGTCCTCCTTGAGTACCCGCTGCAGGTGTTCGAGGATCGGATACCCGTGATCCGTGGTCTCGGAGATGGCGGTGTAGAGGTCCGCGGAAACCACCAGCGTGTACGGGCCCTCGACCCCGGCGAGGCGAAGCCGCGTCAGGGCTTGGGCGACGGATCGCGGTAGGTCGCGGACCTCCTCCGGGATCGCGATCGGCTCATTGGAGCTGGCATCGACCATTCCCGTCATGCCGAGCTGGTCGTAGCCGTGGAACACCACGGTGTCCTCGGCCGCCGCGATGGTCGTGGCCGCGTCCTTGACGGGTTGCCAGTCGGAGTCGACCGAACCGCGCAGAACGTCGTCGACGGCCTGGCGCGTCACGGTGAACGGGACCTTGACCTCGAGGACCGGAATGACGTCGCGGCTCCGCGTCTGCGCGCCGGGGACGATCTCTCGCCCGTCGCTCACGTGCCCCGTCGCAAGCGACGAGAAGGCGGTTCCCCGCGGTTCTGGCATGTCGACGACGCGTCGGCCGGCGATGTTTCGGGTGAAGGTCCGTGTGGCTTCTTCCTCGATCTCCGCCCATGCGGCCTGAGAGACGGGGGCAAGTTCGCGGTGAAGATTGCTGATGGTCATGTCTTCTCCTTTGCGTGCCGGGAATGCCCGGCCGGAAGCCCCGCGATACGCCGCGGGACGATGGGGTGTGGTTCAGTCTCGGAGTGGCCCGACGGTGAACCCCACGTGGGGGTTGTCGCCGGGTTCGGTGTCGGTGGCAAGTGGCGCTGATGGCTCTGGTTCGTCGGCCGGCTCCGGGGAGTCCTCGGCGAGGGCGTCGATCTCGTCGAGGAGATCGATGCTCGGCACGAAGAACAGCGCGCCGGTCTGAGCGGTCGAGAAGTCCAGGATGCGGTCGTAATTTCCCGGGGGATCTCCGAGGAACATGTTCTCCAGCATCTGTTCGGTCACGCCCGGATCTTTGGCGTAGCCGATGAAATACGTGCCCATGTCCCCGCTGCTGAAATCCCCGAAGGCCATGTTGTAGCGAAGGATGTCCAGGTCGTTGCCGTCTTCGTCGCTCACGTCGTTGAGGGCCAGGTGGGAATTGGAGGGCTTGGCGTCATCGGAGAATTCGACGTCGTCCGACTTGGTCCGGCCGATGACCCGTTCTTGCTCTTCGACGCTGATCGACTCCCACGCGGACATGTCGTGGGTGTATTTTTGCACGTGAACATAGCTGCCGGCGGCGAAGCGCGGGTCGTCGTCGACCAGTACCGCGTCGTAGGCGTCCTGGTCCTCGGGATTCTCGGTCCCGTCCACGAAACCGAGCAGGTCTCGCTCATCGAAATACTTAAAGGCGTGGACCTCGTCCTCGACGTCGACGTGGGGCCCGAAGTCGACCATCAGGAGACGGGCCAACTCGAAGCACATATCCGGGGTTCGGCCGCGGATATGGAAGAGAAGATCCCCGGGGGTCGAGGGCGCCCGGTGGGGTTGCCCGTGCAACTCCTGAAAGGGATGCAAATTCTTCGGCTTGGGGGCGTGCGGGAAGAGACGGTCCCAGGCATCGGAGCCGATGCCGACGACGTTCAGCAGGTCCAGGTCCGGGTGCCGGAAACCGACCGATCGTGTCCTGCCCGAGATCCCCGGCAGCAGGGCAAGGACCGCCGACTCGGCACCGGGGCGGATCGTGAGTGTCAGAAAGATGGACGTTTTTGGGGGAGTCGCGACAATCTTCTGGGTCACCATGGGCGGTCATGACCTCCTCGCTAGGCGTGATGCAAGTCTAACGAGTATGGCAAAGAGTTGGGGCCAGGAGGCGGAAGAACCGCTCCCCGGCCCCGTCTCTTCTCCTACTTGACGTGGCGCTCGTCCGGGCCGTTATATGCCGACAGCGGCCGGATCAGCGAGTTATCGGCGAGTTGCTCCATGACGTGGGCGGTCCATCCCGTCATGCGGGCGGCGACGAACAAGGGCGTAAACGTCTGCGTATCGAAGCCCATGAGGTGGTACGTCGGGCCGGCCGGGTAGTCGAGGTTGGGCTTGATGCCCTTGGCCTCGTCCATCGACTTGGCCAACCCGTTGTACAACCCGAGCATTTCCTCGCGGCCGAAGTACTTGATCATGTCGAATAGCGCGGACTGCATCGTGGGAACACGGGAATCGCCGTGCTTATAGACGCGGTGTCCGAATCCCATAACCTTCTTCTTCTCGGCCAGGGCCTGGTCCATCCACTCCTTCGCTCGGTGCTCGGCCTCCTTCTCGGATTCGTCCTTGCGGATACCGATCTCGTCGAAGGTATTCATGACCGCTTCGTTGGCCCCGCCGTGCAACGGTCCCTTCAGGGCGCCGATCGCGCCGGTGATCGCCGAGTGCATATCGGCCAGCGAGGAGGCGATGGTCCGAGCCGTGAAGGTCGAGCAGTTGAAGGAGTGCTCGGCGTACAGGACCATCGAGACCTGGAAAGCCGTCTTGACCTCCGGGGCGGGGACGTCCCCGAAGGTCATGTACAGGAAGTTGTCGCAGTAGTCGAGATCCTCCCTCGGGGCGATGAGGGCGTCCCCGCGGCGTCGGCGCTGATCGTAGGCAACCACGGCCGGCATCGCCGCAAACAGCTTCTTGGACTTGAGCAGGTTCGCTTCGGGCGAGTCGTCCTCCGACTCGGGGTCCTGCGCGCCCAGGACCGAGACGGCCGTGCGGCAGACGTCCATGGGGTGGCAATCCGTGGGCAGGGCATCGATGACGGCCTTGAGCTCCGGGCTCAGTTCGCGGTGCGTCGATTCGAAGTCTCGGAATTCCGTCAGCTCGTCCTGATCCGGCAGGTCGCCGTTCCAGAGCAGAAGGGCGACCTCCTCGAAAGAGCACTTCGCGGCCAGCTCCTGGACAGGATAGCCGCGGTACAGCAGGGAGTTGGTGTCGGGGTTGACCTTGGAGATGGCGGTGGTATCGGCGACGACGCCGGCCAGGCCCTTCTTGATGTCTTCGTTGTTCGTCGTCATGTGATTCTCCTTCGAATCCTCGCTCGGATGATGGGAAAGGACTTACTGGAAGCGCTCCGGGACCTCGAAATTGAAGATGCCCGTGTCAAAGGTGTTGTACGCCTCGTAGTCCACGAGTTCGTACAGCCGTGCTCTGGTTAGCATGTCATCCACGGACGCTTCTTGGGTACCGTCGGCCTCGATCCCGTCCAGGACCCGCTCCATGGCACCCAACGAGCTACGCAGCAGGGTCACGGGATAGATCACCAGGTCCACGCCCGCCCCGGAGAGCTCATCGGTTGTGTAGAGCTTCGACTTGCCGAACTCGGTCATATTGGCCAGGACCGGCACGTCGACGGCCGCACGCACGGCCTCGAACTCCCCGAGGTCCTTCATGGCCTCGGGGAAAATCGCGTCCGCCCCGGCGTCCACGAGGGCCCGCATCCGGGAAATCGCCGCCTCCAAACCGTCGACGCCGCGCAGATCAGTGCGGGCCATGATGAGGAAGTTCTTGTCCCTGCGGGCCTCGGCCGCCGCACGGATGCGCTGGATCGCGGTGTCCTCGTCCACGATGTTTTTGTTGTCGAGATGCCCGCAACGCTTCGGGTTGAACTGGTCCTCGATGTGGCAACCGGCCAGGCCGGCGTCCTCGAGCTCCTGAACCGTGCGGGCGACGTTCATGGGTTCGCCGAAACCGGTGTCGGCATCGACGATCGCCGGAAGGTTGGTCACGCGGGCGATCTGCCCGGCGCGCTGGGCAACCTCGGTCAGCGTGGTCAGCCCGATATCGGGGAAGCCGAGCTCATTGGCCAGGACCGCGCCGGAGATGTAGACGCCGTCGAAGCCTTTCTCCTCGATGAGCTTGGCCGAGATGGGTGTGAAGGCACCGGGGAACTGCTTGATGGATCCGCCGTTGCGGGGCCCGTCGCTCAGGAGCTTCCGGAGGTCCTGCCGCTTCTGGGCGGGGGTCGTCGAGGGGTACAACATTTAGAACAGTCCTTTCGCGCCGGTCTTCAGATCGATCGACGCCGTGACATTGAGGGCACCCAGGTCTCCGGATTCCAGACTCGACAGGCTCTCGGCCGCCTGGATGAAGCGATCGAGCTCGGAGTCGGCCACGGACCCTTCCGCCAGGGCGCGGAGCTTGCCGATGTACTGCTCGCGAGCGAAGGGCCGGGCGCCGAGCGGGTGCGCATCGGCCACGGCGATTTCTTCCGTGATTACGGTTCCGTCGCGCAGGGTGATTTCCGCGCGGCCGCCGAACGCCTTCTCCTGCGGGTCCAGCGAGTGATAGCGGCGGGTCCACTCCGGATCTTCCTCCGTGGTGACCTTGTGCCAGAGCGCGACCGTATCGCGGCGGCCGGCGCGGGAGGGATCGTAGGAATGGTTATGGTCCCACTCGCCGTCCTGAAGCGCGACGGTGAAGATGTAGGGGATCGAGTGATCCAGGGTTTCGCGGGAGGCGGTGGGCTCGTACTTCTGGGGGTCCTTGGCGCCGGAGCCGATCACGTAGTGCGTGTGGTGGGAGGTGTGCAGGACGATTGATTCCACGTTCTCCGGGTCGGCGATTTCGGGGCGCTCGCGGTGGAGCTTGCGGGCCATATCGATCCACGCCTGGGCCTGGTATTCGGCCGAATGCTCCTTGGTGTAGGAATCCAGGATCGCGCGCTTGGCCTCGCCGGGTTCCGGCAAGGGGACCTCGTAGGAAGCCTCCGGGCCGTCGAGCATCCAGGCGATGACGCCGTCCTCACCCTCGTAGATCGGAACCGGCGAGGTCTGGCCGCGCATCGCCCTGTCGACGGCCTCGACGGCCATTTTTCCGGCGAAAGCCGGGGCGTGAGACTTCCACGTGGAGATCTCGCCCTTGCGGGACTGGCGCGTCGCCGTCGTGGTGTGTAGGGCCTGGCCGACCGCCTGGAAAATCGTTTCGGTGTCCAACCCAAGCATCGTGCCAATGCCCGCCGCGGCCGAGGGCCCCAGGTGCGCGACGTGGTCGATCTTGTGTTCGTGCAGGCAGATCGCCTTGGTCAGATCGATCTGAATCTCGTACCCGGTCGCGATGCCGCGAATCAGCTCGGCCCCGGTGCGGCCGGCGTGCTGGGCCACCGCCAGAATCGGGGGGATGTTGTCGCCCGGGTGCGAATACTCGGCCGACAGGAACGTGTCGTGATAGTCCAATTCGCGCACGGCGACGCCGTTGGCCCAGGCGGCCCACTCGGGGGAGACCTTGGTCGTCGCGGCGTCCAGGCCATAGATAGCGGATCCGCTGCCGTTGGTGCTCGGGGAATGCGTCAGCGCCTGATCGCGGGCCGAGACGATGGGACCGCGGTTCAGGGACGCAATCGCGACCGAGGCGTTATCGAGGATGCGGTTGATGACCATGTCTTCGACCTCGGCGTCAACCCCCACGGGATCGGTAGCGACGGAGGCGATCTTGTAGGCCAGCTGGTCTGCGCGGGCGAGGTTTTCCTCGCTGCGGTAGACGCGAACGTGATGCGTGGTGGTCACGATATGTCCTCTCTCGGCCTCTGCGGGGAGGCCGCGATGGTGGTCAGGCGGCGCTCTCGCGCTCGCCTTCGGTCTGGGGAACCGCGTTCAGGATGGACCTCAACGCGTGGGATAGGTGGACGCGGGTCGCGGCTTGGGCGAGCTCGGCGTCGCCCTCGGCGATGGCCCGGGCGATGTGGGCGTGTTCGTGGGCGGCGGCGACGAGCCGATCGTCGTTGCCCTTGGAAAGTTTTCGGACCCGTTCCAGGTGAACCCGCAGCTGGCGCTGGGCCGCGGTGAGATAGGCGTTCTGGGCGGCGGCGTCGATCAGCGCGTCCATGTCGTCGATGAGCCGGTAGTAGCCGCTGCGGTCGGCGTCGTCGGTGGAGAGGCCTTGGGCGGCCTCGTCCAAGCGGGAGGCCAACCGGAGAAATTCCTCACCCGGCCCCTTGGCCGCCGCCAGGGCAGCGGCCTGGGTATCGAGGGCGATGCGTAGTTCGAAGAGCGCGCGAACGTTCTCCACGGATACGGCGGTCACCACGACGCCGCGGCCGCGGCTGGGCTCGACCAGCCCTTCGGCCATCAGGCGCGAAAACGCCTCACGCACGGGCGTTCGGGAGACCCCCAGTCGCTCGGCCTGTTCGACCTCGCTCAAGGTTGTGCCGGGTGCGAGATGCCACTCGATGATCTCGGTGCGCAGGGCCACGTGGACGCGGTCCGAAGCCTTCATGGCTGCCTCCTGAGGCACATCGACTCCTCCGGGGTGGCGGAGGTCTCTTCACGCTCTATGTATACAGACTGAGGCGGGCAGGCGCAATTGACTCGCAAAATATCGGGATTATTGGGCGAATCTCGCAAATATGTATACATATCCCTTGCAAGCTGTGATGTGAAACACTATGTTGGGTGCCACCTCGCTCGGCCCATGGCGGCCGCGGGAGACGAATCGCAACGACGCTCACGTGAGGACGACACGAGATGGCACCGACCTACCGAGAAACCTTCGACCGAAGCATCAACCAGCCCGAGGATTTCTGGCTCGAGGCCGCTCGGGGCATCGACTGGGTCACGGCGCCGACCGTCGCGCTGGACGACTCCCGCGCACCGATCTACCGGTGGTTCCCCGACGGCGAGCTGAACACCTGTTTCAATGCCGTGGACCGACACGTCGAGGCCGGTCGGGGCGACCAGGCGGCCATCCGCTACGACTCACCCGTGACCGAGACCCAGGTGGAGATCACCTACGCCGAACTCCAAGAGCGCGTGGGAACCTTCGCCGGGGCGCTCGCGGCCCACGGGGTCTCACGCGGGGACCGCGTGCTCCTTTATCTGCCCATGGTTCCCGACGCGATCGTCGCCATGCTGGCGTGCGCGCGCATCGGGGCGGTGCATTCCGTGGTCTTCGGGGGCTTTGCGCCACATGAGCTCGCGACGCGCATCGATGACTGCACGCCGACCGCGATCGTCACCACCAGTGGGGGAGTCGAGCCCAGGCGCCGGATCGAGTATCTGCCCGCGGTCGCCGAGGCCCTTGCGCTCGCCGAGCATCCCGTCGAGACCGTCTTTGCCCGCGAGCGCGAGGGCTTCGAGACCCACCTGGCCGACGCCCAAGAGCGCACCTCGGCGCAGGGGCTGGGCACCGTGTGGGTCGATTGGGATGAGGCGACCGCCGGGGTCGAGCCTGCCGGTTGCGCAACGGTTCGCGCGACGGATCCCCTCTACATCCTGTACACCTCCGGAACCACGGGTGCCCCGAAGGGCGTGGTGCGGGACAACGGGTCCCACGCGGTCGCGCTGCGCTGGAGCATGGAGAACATCTATGACGTCGGCCCGGGGGAGGTCATGTTCACCGCTTCCGATGTCGGATGGGTCGTGGGACATTCCTACATCGTCTACGCGCCGCTGTTGACCGGCGCGACCACGGTGCTTTACGAGGGCAAGCCGGTGGGCACGCCGGATGCCGGCGCCTTCTGGCGGGTCGTTGAGTCCTCCGGGGCCAAGGTTCTCTTCACCGCGCCGACCGCGCTGCGGGCCATCCGAAAATCCGACCCCGACGGCGGCCTGAGCCGAGAGTACGATCTTTCCTCACTCGAGACCCTGTTCGTGGCCGGCGAGCGCTTGGACCCCGAGACCTTCCGCTGGGCCGGCGACGTTCTGGGAATTCCGGTGGCCGATAACTGGTGGCAAACCGAGACCGGCTGGCCGATCGCCGCCAATCCTCGCGGACTCGAACCCCTCGAGATCAAGTCGGGGTCGCCGAGCGTCCCGGTTCCCGGGTACGACGTCGTCGTGCTGGATCCGGCCGGGGTACCGGTCGACGCCGGGGTCGAGGGCAATATCGCCCTGAGGCTTCCCATGCCGCCCGGGACGTTGCCGACGCTGTGGGGCAATGACGAGCGCTTCATATCGTCGTATTTGTCGGCTTTCGACGGCTACTACGCGACGGGCGACTCGGGTTACCTGGACGAAGACGGGTACGTCTACGTCATGGGACGCACCGACGACGTCATCAACGTTTCCGGCCACCGGCTCTCGACGGGGGCGATGGAGCAGGTCCTCGCGGCGCACCCGGTCGTGGCGGAGTGTGCCGTGATCGGCGTCGCCGATGATCTCAAGGGGCAGCGGCCATCCGGATATGTGGTGCTCAAGGAGGGGGCCGAGGTCACGGAGGAAACCCTGACCGGCGATTTGGTCGATATGGTGCGCTCAAAGATCGGCGCGGTCGCGGATTTCAAGGAGGTGCGGATCGTCGACGGGCTGCCCAAGACGCGGTCGGGAAAGATCCTGCGCAAGACCATGCGGCAGATGGCCGATGGCGAGGACTATAAGGTCCCCTCGACGATCGAGGATCCGGCCGTGTTGGACGGCATCCGGGAGATCCTCCAGCCGCGGTGACGCGGGGCGCCGTCACCCGCGCCAGGAGTACTCCAGCTCGGGGCGGCCGGGGGTCCCGTGGCGGGCCCGACGGTCGACCTGCCCGGCCTCGTGAAGGTACTCGAGATACCGCCGGGCGGTCACGCGGGAGAGCCCCAGGTGTTCCGAAATCTCGCGGGCCGAATAGGCGGCGTCCGAGGCGCCCAGCAGGCGGGACATATCCTTCAGGGTGTCTTCGGACAGGCCCTTGGGAAGGTCGGACGGGGTGGACTCCGCGCGGTGGAACAGCTTGTCGATGTCGGACTGGTCCAGTTCCCCGGCGTCACCCGACCGGCGCCGATACTGCGCGTAGGATGAGAGTTTTCGCCCCAGATCGTCCAGGCGAAAAGGCTTGACGAGGTAGCCGAAGGCGCCGTGGAGAGAAGCCGTCCTCAGGCTCGCGGCGCGGCGGTCGGCGGTGACCATCAGAAGATCCACCGGCAGGCCCTCGGCGCGCAGGAATTTGGCGACCTCGTGGCCGGATCGATCCGGGAGGTTAATGTCCAGGAGCAACAGGTCCACGGGCTCGTGGCGCGCGAAGGACGTCCGGATCGCTTCGATCGCGCCCCGGGCGTTGAAAGCGGTGCCGATGACGTCGAATCCGGGCCGGGTCCGAATGTACTCGGCGTGGGCCGACGCGGTGACTTGCTCGTCGTCGACGACGATCACGCGCAGGGTCATCGAAGGGCTCCTTTCTCGGGGCGGGGGATGGTGACGGTGAAGACGGCCCCGGCGTCGTTGATCGCCCGGATGCTCGCGCCGTGCCGCACCAGCGTGTCCCGCACCAGGGCCAGGCCCACCCCGCGGCCCTCGGGACCGGCGGGCTTGGTCGTGAACCCCCACGTGAAGATGTCCACGCGCTCGTTTTCGGGCAGGCCGGGGCCGGTGTCGGCCACGACGATCTCCCACCCGGTGTCCGTCTCGCTGAGATCCGCCTCGACCTCCCCGCCCCCGTCGCTTCCCGAGATGGCATCGACGGCGTTGTCCACGAGGTTGCTGACCACGGAGACCAATTCGATCTCGCTGAGCGGAACGCCGCTCCAATCGCCGTCGATGCGGGCCGCGAGCTCGACGCCGCGTTCCTTGGCCTCGTGGACCTTCCCGCTCAGCAGGGCCGCCACGGCGGGAAGCTGCTCGTAGCCACCCCACGATGGAGATTCCCTGACGGACGTCTCGAGGTCCTCCCGGGCGAACTGGCGGGCCTCGGCGACCCTACCGAGGTCGAGCAGGGACACGACGGTGTGCATGCGATTGCGGTGTTCGTGATTCTGCGTCCGCAAGAGGCCGGCCATCGATCGCGTGGCCTCGGAGCGGAGGATGTCCTCCTGGCTGTAGCCCAGGGTGGCCCGGTGCAGGTAGCGATAGAGCAGAAGCGTCGTCAGGGTCGTCGTCGCCAGCAGGATCCCGGCGATCAGGCCGATCGCGGGCAGGCCGGAGCGGGCCGTCCCGGAAATTTCGTCGACGGTGACGCCCGTCGAGACCAGTCCGATGATTCTCCCGCTATGGTCGCGCACCGGGGTGATCGTGCGCATCGACATGCCGAGGGTCCCGCGCTCTTTCACGGTCATGGTCTCTCCGTGTTGGGCCCGGGAAATATCGCCGAGGTAGTGCTCGCCGATATTGCCGTCCTGCGGGTGGGTGTATCGGATGCCCTCCGGCGACATGATCGTGACGAAACTGACCGACGAGTCGGCCAGCACGTTTTTGATGTACGGCTGAAGCCCGGCGGTCGGGTCCTTCGAGGCGAGCTGCTCCACGACATAGGGGTCGTGGGCCAGCGTGGCGCTTTCGGCCTGGGTGATGGCGCTCGCGCGGTCCTGGGCGGCCGATTGCGCCCGCCACAGCATGAGCCCACCCACCGACGCGCAGACGACCAACACGATGACCATTTGCAGGAGCAGGAAAATGCGCGCGATCGCCCAGGTGGTGGGCCCGCGGTGACTTAACAGCCGCCCGCGGCGGGCGCTGGGCCTCCTGGGCGGACGAGGCTGACGTTGCGGCCGCACGTGGTGCTCCTCACGAACTTTATGAACAGAAATACCGGAAAAGTGGCCTAGCCCACCATACTTCTTGAATACCCGCGACGAGGCCGCGTATTTGGGCTGCCGTCGTATCGATCAATCACTCATCCGAAAGGGGAGCGTCATGGCCCAGTCCACAGCGAAGAAGCCGTGGTACAAAGACGGCACCCACATGCTGTACGTCTCCGTCATCATCGCGGTCGTCGCCGGCGCACTCGTCGGGCTCATCGCGCCCGACGTCGGCAAGTCCTTCAAACCGCTCGGCGACGGATTTATCGCGCTGATCAAAATGATGATCTCACCGGTCATCTTCTGCACGATTGTCCTCGGTGTTGGCTCGATCGCGCGAGCCGCAACCGTCGGCAAGGTCGGCGGCATGGCCATCGTCTACTTCCTGATCATGTCGACCTTTGCGCTGGCCATCGGCTTGGTGGTCGGAAATCTCCTGCACCCGGGCGACGGCCTGAACTATCACCCCACCGGCTACAAGCTTCCCGAAGACGCCGAGGGAACCGCGGAAGGCGGCACCACCGGGTTCCTGCTGAGCATCATTCCAAAATCGCTGTTGTCGTCGCTGACCTCGGGCAACATCTTGCAGACCCTGTTGGTGGCCCTCCTGGTCGGTTTTGCGTTGCAGAGGATGGGCGACGCCGGCAAACCCATCCTGAAGTTCATCACCTACATGCAGGCCCTCGTGTTCCGGCTGCTGTTGATGATCATGTGGATCGCTCCGCTCGGCGCTTTCGGCGCGATCGCGGCCGTCGTCGGGGCCACCGGCCTCAAAGCGGTGGGACAGATGGCGATCCTCATGGTCGGCTTCTACATCACGTGCATCCTGTTCATCGTGATCGTGCTCGGCGCGATCCTGAAGATCTTCACGGGCGTCAACATTCTCAAGCTCATGAAGTACCTGGCGCGAGAGTACCTGCTGATCTTCTCGACCTCGTCCTCCGAGGCGGCCCTGCCCCGGTTGATCGCCAAGATGGAACACGTCGGCGTGTCCAAGCCCGTGGTGGGCATCGTGGTGCCCACCGGCTACTCCTTCAACCTCGACGGAACCGCGATCTACCTGACCATGGCCTCGATCTTCGTATCGGACGCGATGGGCAAGCCGCTGCAGCTCGGCGAGCAGATCTCCCTGTTGGTCTTCATGATCATCGCTTCCAAGGGAGCCGCGGGCGTGTCGGGCGCGGGCATCGCGACTCTGGCCGGAGGCCTCCAGTCGCACCGGCCCGACCTCGTCGACGGCGTCGGCCTGATCGTCGGCATCGACCGCTTCATGTCCGAGGCGCGTGCGCTGACCAACTTCACCGGAAACGCGGTCGCCGCGCTTCTGATGGGCAAGTGGTCCCGCGAGGTGGATATGCAGCGCGTGCACCGGGTCCTCAACGGCGAGCTGAAATTCGACGAGTCGACCATGGGTGGGGAAGTCCAAGCGCACGGTCAGGAGGAGACCGTCGGCAAGGAGCCTCAAGCCGTCGGCGCCCAGTCCCACGAACGGTAGCCTTCGGCGGCACCCGTTCCGGCCCCATCCCGCGCCCGCCCGAGCGTTTCGACGCCCGGGCGGGCGCGGTGCGTTAAGGTCGACGCGGGCTCTAACCCGTTGCCCAAGGCACGTCGCTGTAGGGTTAACCTCAGTCATTATCCGCCCACAAACGTGAAAAAGGTGCGCGTGAGTACACAGAACTCCGAAGCAGATCTCGGTCCCACCGGACGTCCCCTCCGCCAGTTCCCGGAACCGGCCGTCTTGGACTCCCACGGCCCGGCCCGCGTGATCGCGATGGTCAACCAGAAGGGCGGCGTCGGCAAGACGACCTCGACCATCAACCTGGGTGCGGCCCTGGCCGAACTGGGCCGACGGGTGCTCATGGTCGACTTCGACCCGCAGGGTGCCCTGTCCGCAGGATTTGGGGTCAATCCCCACGAGCTGGAGACCACCATCTACAACGTCATGATGGATCGAAAGGTCGACGTCCACAGCGCGGTGCGTCGCACCGAATTCGACAACATGGACCTGTTGCCGGCCAATATCGACCTCTCCGCCGCGGAGGTCCAGCTCGTCAACGAGGTGGCCCGCGAGCAGGTGTTGGCGAGTTCCCTCAAGAAGGTCAAGGACGACTACGACGTCATCCTGATCGACTGCCAGCCCTCCCTGGGCCTGCTGACCGTCAACGCGCTCACCGCGGCCGACGGCGTGGTCATCCCCCTGATCTGCGAATTCTTCGCCCTACGCGCGGTGGCACTGCTCGTCGACTCGATCGAGAAGGTCCAGGACCGGCTCAACCCTGACCTGACCATCGACGGCGTGTTGGCGACGATGTTCGACTCGCGAACCCTCCACTCCAAGGAGGTCTTGGCCCGCATCATCGATGCCTTCGGCGACAAGGTCTTCGATACCGTGATCAAGCGGACCGTGAAGTTCCCGGACGCGACCGTCTCGGCCGAACCCATCCTGAGCTACGCGCCGACGCACACCGGCTCGGTCGCCTACCGCGAGCTCGCCAAGGAGCTCATCGAACGCGGAGGCTCCCGCTGAGACCCGCGCCCCCTCGGGTTCCGACGGACCCCGAGCCCGCACCCGGCGACGTCGAGACCTCGGCGCCGGGTGCATCGGGGTTTGCGGTCTCCCTGGAAAATTTCGCCGGCCCGTTCGAGGTCCTGCTGTCCATGATCTCCCAGCGGGAAATGGACATCACGGAGGTTGCGCTCGCGGCCGTGACGGACGAGTTCATCGCCTATGTTCGCGCCCTGCGGGACACCGGCCTGGAAAAGGCCCTCGACGAGGCCAGCGAATTTCTGGTGATCGCAGCGACCCTTCTCGACCTCAAGGCGGCGCGCCTGTTGCCGGCGGGAGAGGTCGAAGACGACGAGGACATCGCGATGCTCGAGGCCCGCGACCTGCTCTTCGCCCGACTGCTGCAATACAAGGCCTTCAAGGACGTCGCCCACGTGATGTCCGAGACCATGCGGGCCGAGAGCAGCAGGCACCCTCGCCCCGGCGGGCTTCAGCCCGAATTCGCCAACCTCCTGCCCGAGCTCATCATGACCGTCACGCCCGAGCAGCTCGCCGCGATCGCCGAGAAGGCGATGCTCCCGAAGGACGAGACCGTCGAGGAGGTCGGCCTGGACCACCTGCACGGCGCGCGCGTCACGGTGCGCGACGAGGCCGAGAACATCGCGGCGGCGATCATGGGAGGCGAGCCGGCGACGTTCACCCGCTTGGTCGCGGACGCGAAAGACATGCTGGTCGTCGTCGTGAGATTCCTCGCTCTTCTAGAGATGTACCGCGACCGGGTCGTCGGGTTCGCACAAGACGGTCCGCTGGAAGAATTGACGGTCAGCTGGGTGGGTGAGGACCCCACGTGGAGCGCCGAACGCCTCGCCAGCGACGACTACACCGGAGAAGAAGACGCATGACTCACCAGCACCACGAGGCCGAACGCGCCCCTGACACGCCCTCAGCCCCGTCGCCGGCGACGGTCGACCTGGTGCCGGGCGGGGTGACCTCCGCGGTGGAGGCGATCCTCATGGTGGCCGAGTCCGCGGTCAGCGAATACGAGCTCGCCGAAGCGTTGCTCGTGCCGGTGGCAACCATCGAAAAGGCCCTGGACTCCCTGCGACGCGATTATGACGGGTATACTAGAGATTTCGCGATGAATGCCGCGGACACCTCCCCTGGGGAGCCTGGCCCGGCAACCCCCGGAGGTCCACGACCTCCCCGGGAACCTCGCGGCATGGAACTGCGTCGGGTCGGCGGGGGCTGGCGCCTCTACGCCCGCACGGAATTCGCGCCGTGGGTCTCCCGATTCATCCTCGAGGGACAAACCTCCAAGCTGTCTCAGGCCGCCTTGGAAACCCTCGCAGTGATTGCGTACCGCCAACCCGTATCGCGCGCCCGGGTCTCCTCGATCCGCGGCGTCAACGTGGACGGCGTCGTGCGCACACTCAAAACCAGGGGACTCGTCATCGAAGACGATCAGCCGGGAGAATCCGGTGCGATTTTGTACGTGACGACTCCGCTCTTTCTCGAGAAGATGGGACTAGAGACCCTGGACGATCTGCCCAAGATCTCTCCGTACCTGCCCGATGTGGAAGACATCGGGGAGTACGAGCAGAGGCTCTAGGGCCGACGGCCTTCCGGACCCCGCGGGGCAGGAGGCCTTGCACAACCGCATAACCACCACCGAAAGTACAGGAACATGGCCAATCGATCGACGGGACGTCAGAACACCGGCAACAGCTCTTCGCGCGGAAACGCGCGAGGATCGCAGGGGAAACCCTCTGCGCGCGGTGGTGCGTCCAAAGATTTCAAGAATCCCAAAGCCAAGGGCCCGGGGCGTCCCGGGGCCGATAGCCGCGGCAAAAAGCCCACGGTGAAGTCGGGCGCCAACAAGTCCGACGCCAAGAAGTTCAAGCCGAAGAAGGGCCAGGCCGGGAAGATCTTCGCGCGGGAACGCGGCGAGTACCGTCCCGAGCACGAGTACCGCGGCCCCCACCGTCCGCGCCGGCCCCGAGCCGCCCCGGTGGATCATCTGGATGTCTACGACCGCGAAGGCGTGCGGTTGCAGAAGCTCATGGCCCAGGCCGGAGTGGCATCGCGGCGCGTGTGCGAAATGATGATCCGCGAAGGCCGCGTCGTGGTCGACGACGAAATCATCACCGAGCTCGGCGTCCGGGTGGACCCGCGCACGTCCCACATCCAGGTCGATGGCGTGACCATCCAGACCGATGACTCCAAGGTCTACTACGCGTTCAACAAGCCCGAAGGCGTCATCGCGACCATGGAGGACCCCGAAGGGCGCCCCTGCATCTCGGACTTCCTTAACCCCCAGAAAAAGGAACGGATCTTCCACGTCGGTCGCCTCGACGTCGCCACGGAAGGCCTGCTCCTGCTGACCAACGACGGCGAACTCGCCAATCGGCTGACGCACCCCTCCTACGAGGTTCCCAAGAAGTACCTCGTCCAGGTTCGCGGGCCGATGGAACACGGCGTCGGGCACGAGATGAAGAAGGGCATCCGTCTGGAAGACGGCGTCGCTCGCGTGGACGACTTCCGGCTCGTGGATTCGACCCCCGGCCACCTGCTGGTCGAGGTCACCATCCACTCCGGCAAGAACCGCATCGTTCGTCGCCTCTTTGACGCGGTCGGACACCCCGTGGAGAAGCTCGTCCGCATCGAGATGGGTCCCGTCCGCGTCGGCTCGCAGAAGCAAGGCACGGTCCGGAACCTGTCCAAGGTCGAGATCGGTGCGTTGCTCGCCTCGGTGGGGATGTAGCCGTGGCGGAACATTCCAGCGCCACGGTCTCCGGACCGGTCTTGGTGATCGGGGCGGGGCTCCTGGGGTCCTCCATCGGGCTGGGCCTGGCGGCTCAGGGCGTGGAGACCTGGGTCTCGGATATTTCCCCGACCACCGAGGCCGTCTCGGAGGACATCGGTGCCGGTCGCTCGGTCGCGCGCCTGGCCGACGAGGTAGGGGAGCATGCGGCCCGCGAGGAGATCGACCCGCAACTCGTGGTGGTCGCGACCCCTCCGGATGTCGCGGCGCGCACCATCGTCACGGCCCTCGCCGACTACCCGCGCGCCGTCGTGGTGGACATCGCCTCCGTTAAACAGCCGATCCTCGAGGCGGTCCGGGCCACCGGCGCGGACCTGAGCCGATACGTCGGCACGCACCCCATGTCGGGCCGGGAGAAATCCGGGCCGGTCGCGGCGCGCGGTGAGCTTTTCACCTCGCGTCCGTGGGTCATCTGCGAGCACGACGACGTCGCCCGGGAAACCGTGCGCATCGCCCGGGGCTTGGCGAGCGATTTGGGGGCCAACGTCACCTACCTGGACGCGGAGGAGCACGACGAAACCGTTGCGCTGGTCTCTCACATTCCGCAGGTCATGTCGTCGCTGCTGGCCTCGCGGCTGCGGGACACCCCCTTGGAGTCCCTGAGCCTTGCGGGTCAGGGTTTGCGCGATACGACCCGCATCGCGGCCTCGGACGCCGGCCTGTGGGTCCAGATCCTGTCCGCGAACGCGCGACCCGTCGTCGAGACCCTGTACGACGTGCGCCGCGACATCAACCGGCTCATCGCGACGCTCGAGAATCCGACCGCCGACGGCGCCCGCCTCGACATCGCCGAATTGATGACTCAGGGCAACGACGGCGTGGCGCGAATCCCGGGCAAGCACGGTGGCTCGCCGAAGGCCTTTGCGACCCTGACCGTCCTCGTCGACGACACCCCGGGGCAGGTCGCGAAACTTCTGACCGAGATCGAAGAGATCGGCGTGAACCTCGAGGATGTGCGGATGGAACACTCTCAGGGGCAACCGGTGGGTATGGTCGAGATATCCGTGATTCCCACGGCGCGCGAGGGACTCGTGGACGAGCTGACCGACCGCGGCTGGAAGATCGCCGAATGACGATGACTGTGCCGACCGGCGCACCGATGACAACCGATGGAGGACACCGTGAGTCAAGACAATGAGGACCGCCTGGAAGAGGCGGCCGTACCGGCCGAACCAGCGGCGTCGCAGTTTCAGGACAGCGATCAGACGGAGGCGTGGAAGTCAGAACTGGTGGTGGCCATCGACGGCCCGTCCGGTTCGGGCAAATCCTCCGTCTCTCGTGAGGTCGCGAGCCGGCTCGCTCTGGCCTACCTCGATACCGGGGCGATGTACCGCGCGCTCGCGTGGTGGTGCCTCGAGGCCGGGGTGGACCTGGCGGACGAATCCGCGGTGGCCGACGCCGCCGCGTCCTTCCAGCTCCAGATCGGCACCGACCCGATCGTCGAGACCGTCATGGTCGGCGGCATCGACATCAAGGACGCCATTCGCGAATCCCGCGTCACCGAGAACGTCTCCGCCGTGGCCAAAAACCAGAAGGCCCGAGATGCCCTGATCGCTCGGCAACGCATGGAAATCGTGGCCAACGGTCGGCGGATCGTCGCGGAGGGTCGCGACATCACGACCGTCGTGGCCCCCGACGCCTCGGTGCGGATTCTCCTGACGGCCAGCGAAAAGGCCCGCATGGAGAGGCGAGGCCGGCAGATCGGCGGCGAAGCGACCGAAGACCGCCTCACCCTGGAGGTCGCGCAACGAGACGCGGCGGATTCCAAGGTCACCAATTTCACCGAAGCCGCGGACGGAGTCACCCTGGTGGACTCGACCGACATGGACTTCGACCAGACCGTGCGCACCGTGATCGACGTGATTCGTCAGACCGCGGCGGCGCACCACGACGACGAGAACGACAAGAGCGCACACGATGACTGAGATGAACGAATACGAGGAAAAGTACCTCGGCGGGGCGAGCGACGACGACCACGTCGACGAGTACCTCGCGAACCTTGACGACGACGAGGCCGAGCAGCGGGCCCAGGCTCTGCGTGCCGGACTCGACGAGTACGACCTGGAAGAGGAAGACCGCGCTCTGCTGGTCGACTGGGGCTTCGAGATTGGGGAGGAGTCTTCCGGCGAGCCCGACCCGGTGGTCGCCATCGTGGGACGGCCGAATGTCGGCAAGTCCACGATCATCAACCGGATCCTCGGCCGTCGCGAGGCCGTGGTCGAAGACACCCCCGGCGTGACCCGCGATCGCGTGGCGTACAAGGCCGAATGGAACGGCAAAAACTTCACGCTGGTCGACACCGGCGGGTGGGAGTCCGACGCGAAGGGGATCGACGCGCAGGTCGCCGCCCAGGCGGAGATCGCGGTGGCCCACGCGGACGTCGTGATCCTGGTCGTCGACGCCCTGGTGGGTATCACGAATATGGACGAGGCCATTGTCCAGATGCTGCGTCGGGTCAATAAACCTTTGCTTTTGGCCGCCAACAAGATCGACGACTCCTACCAGGAGCCCGAAGCCGCCGCCCTGTGGTCCTTGGGCATGGGGGAGCCCCACCCGGTCTCCGGCGTCCACGGTCGCGGTATCGCGGATCTGCTGGATGAACTGCTTAAGGCCATGCCGGAGCACTCGCAGTATGCCGAGCCGGATCAGTTCGAGGGCCCGAGGCGAGTCGCCATCATCGGGCGACCCAACGTCGGCAAGTCATCCCTGCTGAATAAGCTCGCGGGCGAGGATCGGGCCGTCGTCAACGACATCGCCGGGACCACTCGTGATCCCGTGGACGAGCTGATCGAGTTGGGCGGGCATCCGTTCCGGTTCGTGGATACGGCCGGCATCCGCCGACGCCAGCACATGGCCAAGGGCGCCGAATTCTATGCGTCCCTGCGGACTCAGACCGCCCTGGAACGTTCAGAGGTCGCCTTGGTGATGCTCGACGTCTCCGAGCCGCTGTCCGAGCAGGACGTGCGTATCCTCCAACTGGCTATCGACTCCGGCCGTGCGATGGTTCTGGTCTTTAACAAGTGGGACACCCTGGACGAGGATCGTCGCGATGAGCTGGAGCGCGAGATCGACCGGGACTTGGCCCACGTGGCATGGGCACCGAGGGTCAACATCTCGGCCAAGACGGGCTGGCACAAGGACAAGATGGTCCCGGCATTGCTCCACTCCCTGGAGGCCTGGGATTCCCGGATCCCGACCGGGCGTCTCAACGCGTTCCTCGGCGAAATCGTGGCCGCCCACCCGCACCCCGTGCGCGGAGGCAAGCAGCCGCGAATTCTCTTCGGCACGCAGGTTTCCTCGCGACCGCCGAAATTAGTGTTGTTCACCACGGGATTCCTCGACCCCGGATACCGCCGGTTCATCATTCGGCGCCTGCGCGAGACCTTCGACTTCGAGGGGACCCCGTTGGAAATCTCGATGCGCGTGCGCGAACGCCGCTCGCTGACTCGGGACGGCAAGGGCGGCCGACGACGCTGAGCCGCTCCGGTCCGCGACGCGCTGGCGACGGCGCGTTGCGGACCGGCCGGCGGGACCGGCCCCAAGGGGGCGGGGCCGGATGTGCGTTCGGGAGTTCGATCCTGTATGATGATTCGAGTGCCCGGCGATGAACCGGGCATAAAATTCGGGTTGTGGCGCAGCTTGGTAGCGCACTTGACTGGGGGTCAAGGGGTCGCAGGTTCAAATCCTGTCAACCCGACGGACATCCCCGGGTTTTCACGCTTATCGTGGAAACCCGGGGATTTTTTGTGCTCAAGGGCTAGAAGCAGATCGTCAGGTCGCTGAGGCCTATGTACTGAGAATTCCGGGGAACCGGGGCGGAGGCGCTGGTCTGGCTGGGGGTCCCCGAATTGCGGTAGGTCAAGCTAAAGCCATTATTCGTGAACCCGGTGAGGGATACCGTCGCATAACTCCCGCTGGAGGCTGATGGAACCGTGCCGGTGAGGCTGTTGGCACCGACGGTCGCCTTGGTGGGGCCGGTTTGGCTGGTGACCGTCATTGTGGCGCCCGAGAACGTGACCTGGTCGGTGTAGTTCTGGCTCTCGGGCGAGGCCCCGGAAACTTGTGTCACGTCGTACACATTGAAGCTCACGTTCTTCGGTGTGACGGCCTTACCCGTTGAGTCGGTGAAGGTCCAGGTCAGGGTCTCGACGGCCGGCGTGGTTGCCTGGTCGGTGCCCTGATTGAGGGTCAGAACGGAGCTGGTCGAACCTCCCGGAATCGTATACGCGTTGTCCTGGCTGGCCTTGGGTGCGGCGCCGAGGGAGGTGGCAGCCACCTGCTGGCCCGCGGTCGCCCCCACAAAATCAGTGGTGCTCTTCGCTTGCGGCGCCGTCTCCTTAAGGGTCAAGTTATTGACCGGGTCGTAATATGACCCGACGCCGGCCCTCCGACTTTGGCTGACGGTAACGGTCAGGGTTTCGGTGGTTCCGATGGTTTTCGTGACCGTGGTGGTCATGGTCCGCGACCCAGGCGCCCCCGAGATCGTGGCGGCCCACGTCTGTAGGAAGCACCCGGGAGATAGGGCGTAGGCGGGCACCGCGGCGGCGGAGGCCACGATGGGCAGGCTCCAGGCCGCTCCTCGGGCCAGGGTGCGCCTCGAGACGGTGCGCGTCGTGGGCTTGTTCTGAGATTCCATACGTCCTCACGGGGTAGGAGGGCATCCTCAAATGCGGACCAGGCCGGAGGGTCGCCCCGGCGTGATTTCATAGCCATTCGATACTACCCGGTAACCCGGAGAGTATTTTATGACCGAAGGATCTGGTGTGGTTTCCCGGAGACGCTACCGACCGTGGTGGCGCGAGTGCCAGGGTTCATCTCCCGCAGGTTTTGAGGGGCCAGAGGGGGAGGGGGGCGTCCTCCATACCGGCGAGTATGTGACCTTGATCCAATATTCATTCAAATGTGATCTACCTCCGATTTTTGGTGATTCATATTTGATATAAATATGACTCGGTGTCGGCCCCTGTTCCTTCGCCGGGCCCAGGATGCGGTCAGACTCCCCGTCGGTCATGTCATCCGGTCGCTTCTCAGAACCACGAATTGAGCTTTCCGATGACCCAGCAACACCGGCATCACAACGCCGCCCGAAAGAACGCCCAACGGCTCGTCGCGGAGCAAGCGGTCAGCCCCGCTCGTCGACGAGGCTGGCAAATTGCCATCATCCTGTTCGTTGTTGCGGTGATCGGGTGCGTCGCCTACGTCGTCAATTCCCTTGGAACCAAAGATGTTCCCAGCTCCGGTCCGGTGCCGAAAAGCGCCAACGAATTCGGCGGAATCGTGCTGTCGAAGGACTCCATCCAGTTGAATTCGTCCAGTGTGACGACCCGTGACCAGAAGAACCTTCTGGCATCCACGGCGTCGACGTCCCCCAACTCGCGATCACGGGGTCGTGACACGACCCTGCCGATCGGGGTCGAGTGCCCCCATGAGGCTTCCTGCAACGGGAAGCCCGTGCGGGTCACGCTCGTGGAGGACCTGAACTGTTTGTACTGTGCGCGACTCACCCAGGCCTACGGCAACGGACTCAAGCAGCAGGTCCTGGACGGCAAGGTCACTCTCGAGATTCGTCCGGTCAACTTCATGGATCCGGAGACCCGCACCGAGTACTCCTCCCGGGCGGCGATGGCGGCCTATTCCGTCGCGGAGCAGGTTTCACCCGCGGAATTCCTGGATTGGCAGGCCGAGATCTTTACCCACCAGGGCAAGGGAGGGCTGTCCAACTCCGAGCTCGCCGAGATCGCCGCCAAGCACGGGGCGTCCATCGAGGCGGATCTCGATTCCCAAAAGTACTGGCCCATGGTCAATACGGTCTCCGACGAAACCAAATCCAACGGACTGACCGCCGTTCCCACGTACTACGCCGACGGAATCACCTTTGATGAGAATAATCTGATGACGTTCCTCGATCGCGTGGAAAGCCAGAAAACCCGGGTGTAGCCCGTTCGGCGCCGAAGGCCGGTCCGGCCCGCGGCCTTACCGAATGGCTTTTGCAAGCGGTTGCCGCCATGATGAGGTGGCAGCCCGTTGAGTTTCTAAATACCAGGGGAATGTCATGTCTGACGTCGAAGCCGACGCAACCGCTCTGTCCTCACGCCGCTTGCGCCTCGGGGTCATGCCGACCGCGTCCGGCGCGCCGGACGACGAACGCGCGTGGATGAATCCGGACGAACCCGTCGACGCCTCAATCAACCCCGAGTGGTACCGGCAGATTGCCGGCCTCGCGGAGGAAGGCGCCTTCGACCTTCTCTTCGTCGCGGATGCGGTATTCGCGGACCCGAAGGGGCCGCCCCACTACCTCTCGCGTTTCGAGCCCTTCACCCTCTTGTCCTATCTGGCGGCGTTGACGTCGAAGATCGGGCTGGTCGGAACCGTCTCCTCGACGTACCAGCATCCCTACAACATCGCGCGGATGATGCTTTCCCTGGACCACCTCAGCCGGGGCCGGGCGGGCTGGAACGTCGTGACCTCGCTGAGTGACCAGGCGGCCAGGAATTTTGGTTTGGCGGGTCAGATCGACCACCACACGCGCTATGCCAGGGCGGAGGAAGCCATCGAGGTGGTCCGGGGGCTGTGGCACACCCATCGACCCGATTCCTTCCCGCGCGATCGGAGCACGGGCCGATACATGGACGCCGCAACCGTCCGGGCGCTCGATCACCGGGGAGAATTTTTCGATGTGGCCGGGCCGCTCAATATCGAGTCTTCTCCCCAGGGCGAGCCCGTGATCTTCCAGGCCGGTCAATCCCCCCAGGGCCTGCGGCTCGCCGCCGCGACCGCCGATGCCGTCTTCGCGATGCCGACCAGCATCACGGCATCGATTGACTACCGGTCGCGCCTGCGCGAGGCCGGTTCTCAGACCGACGCCAACCGCCCGGACCCTCGGCTCTTCGCGCGCTTGATCGTCCTGGTCACGGACGACGGCGCCGAAGACGCCGCGCTGAAGGCCTATTGGCAACGGCACGGGACCTGGGATCGGATGGCCGAGCGCGTGGCCGCCGCCATCGGCCGCCCCGTCGCCGACGGCGGGCCGATCCGGGACGAAGACATCGAGCGGGCCATGGCCCACGAGGGAACGTGGCTCGCCGAACCGCTCGCAGCGGGCGCGAGTCGCGGCGCGAGCGTCGAATCCCTGATCGACGGCCTCCTGGCTCAGACCCAGTTGGTCGTGGCGGGATCGGCCGCATCGATAGCGCGGACCATGCTCACGTGGCATCGGGAGAACGCGGTGGACGGTTTTATTCTGCAGGTCAGCGATGTGGCGCAGTTCCGGCGTTTCGTCGAAGAGGTCGTCCCCGAACTGCGTCGCCTCGGGGCCTTCCGCCATGAGTATCCGGAATCCGCGACCCTTCGCGGTCTGCTCGGGCTCGCCGCGCCAGACGGACCCTGAGCGCGGCTCACCCGAGGCCGGCAGGTCACCAACCGCGGTATCCACAGTGGCGGTGCAGGAGACCAAAAACCGCTAGCGTGGGGGAGTGACCACCACAGCAGAAACCTCACCCTCGCCGCTCGACGTTCTTCGGACCACTTTCGGATACGACGAGTTCCGAGGCTCCCAAGCAGAAATCATCGATCATGTCGTCGGAGGCGGCGACGCCGTGGTGCTCATGCCCACCGGCGGCGGCAAGTCCCTGTGCTATCAAATTCCCGCGGTGGTTCGCCCGGGAACCGGGATCGTCGTCTCGCCCCTCATCGCCCTGATGCAGGATCAGGTCGAAGCGCTCGCGGCCGTCGGCATCAGGGCCGCGTACCTGAACTCCACGTTGGCCCCGGACGAGGCCCGCGAGATCGAGGCCGGGCTGCGGGCAGGGGACTACGATTTGCTCTACATGGCACCCGAGCGGCTGATCCAGAATCGGACCCTACGGTTGCTCGAGGAGGTCCAGGTGGGCCTCTTCGCGATCGACGAGGCCCATTGCGTCTCTCAGTGGGGCCACGACTTTCGCCAGGACTACCTCGGGCTCAGCGTCCTCGCAGAGCGCTTCCCGGACGTGCCGCGCATCGCGCTCACCGCCACGGCGACCGAGGCGACCCATCGCGAGCTCACCCAGAACCTGCGCATGGAGGGCGCCCGCCACTTTGTGTCGAGCTTCGACCGACCGAATATTCAATATCGCATCACGGAAAAGAACAACGCGCGTGAGCAGCTCCTCGACCTGATCCGCACCGAGCACGACTCCGACGCCGGAATCGTCTACTGCCTTTCCCGGAAGCGGGTCGATCAGACGGCACGGTGGCTACGAGACCAAGGCGTCGACGCCGTCGCCTATCACGCCGGTCTGAGCGAAGCCGAACGCTCCGAGGGGCAACGCCGATTTCTGCGGGAAGACTCGGTGGTGGTGGTCGCGACCATCGCCTTCGGGATGGGCATCGACAAGCCGGACGTGCGTTTCGTCGCCCACCTGGACATCCCCAAATCCGTGGAGGGCTACTACCAAGAAACCGGGCGCGCCGGACGTGACGGCCTGCCCGCGACGGCGTGGCTGGCCTACGGGCTCCAGGACGTGGTGCAACTGCGCCGAATGATCGGGGATTCCGAGGGCAGCGAAGAGCATCAACGGGCGCAACGCGGCCACCTCGATGCGATGCTCGCCCTCTGCGAGACCACGGACTGCCGGCGCGTTCAGATTCTGCGCTACTTCGGGCAAGAGTCCGCCCCGTGCGGAAACTGCGACACCTGCCTGAACCCGCCCGCGTCGTGGGATGCGACGGTTCCGGTGCAGAAATTGTTGTCCACCATCGTGAGGCTGGACCGGGAACGCGATCAGCGTTTCGGTGCCGGACAGATCATCGCCATTCTCCGGGGCAAAGCCAATGAACGATCCGATCAGGCGCGGCATCAGGATCTGAGCGTGTGGGGGATCGGCGACGATCTCAGCGAGGCCGAGTGGCGAGCCGTGGCCCGCCAGCTCTTGGCCAGGAACATCGTGGAATCGGTGGGTGACTACGGCACCCTGATTTTGGCCCCCGCTTCCGGCCCGATCCTCCGCGGAGAGGAGAAGGTCATGTTGCGCACGATGCCGGACCGCGGGAGGGTACGGTCCACGGGCCGGCGCGGCAAAAAGGCGACGAGCGTCGCCGCTGCCGAACTCGACGAGGCCCAGCAGGCCGTGTTCGAGGCCCTGCGAGCCTGGCGAACCTCGGAGGCCAAGGAACAGCAGGTGCCGGCCTACGTGGTCTTTCCCGACGCGACGCTCATCGAGCTTGCGCGGCAGCACCCCGTGACGGACGGCGACCTCGCCGGCATTAGCGGCATCGGAGCGAAGAAGCGCGAGCGTTACGGACAAGCCGTTCTCGATGTGGTCGCCGGCCGGTGAACCGGCGTCGTCATCCGGCCGCGGGCCGCAGCGGGCTCCCTCGAGTCTTCAGCGGACGGGAGCACCTTCCAGGCGCAAGAGCTCTCGCTTCGCCTCGAGGCCACCGAGGTATCCGCCCAGGGAGCCATCGGATCTGAGGACCCGGTGGCAAGGAACCACGATCGGAAGCGGATTCGTCGCGCACGCGGAACCCACGGCTCGCACGGCCTGGGGGTTTCCGACGCGCTCGGCGAGTTCCTTATAGCTGAGGGTCGCCCCGAACTCGATGGACGGCAAATACTGCTGCACCGTGCCCCGGAAGCCGTGAGACAGGCGTCGGTCGAGCCGAAGGGTGAATTCACGCCGCGCCCCGGCGAAGTATTCCTCTAGTTGACGGGCCGGCTGCTCGAGCCGGCGCGCGGACTCCAGGATCCTCGGGCTCACGGTCTCGGCCAAGGACTCGAGGACCCGATCGAACCCCTCCCGGTCAAAGGCCAGGCGGATCACGCCCTCGGCGCTCGCGGCCAGCATCAGCGGGCCCAGCGGCGAATCCACGGTTCGGTAGGAAATGTCGATCTCGTCGGTGCCCAATTTTTTCTCCAATAGTCCGTGCAATTGACGCATTTCCTCCGGCCTGATCGGGAAGAGCTCCTCCGGAAATTGATGCGTGTCATTCATGATATTCGCCCTCCGTGATCTCCCGGGAATTTTTTCTCAAATTCTTCATTCCGTCCGCCGCGGCTCGACGCACGGAGGTTTCGTTTCCACCGATGATTTCCGCGACCTCCCGGTAGGTGAACCCACCGAGATGGTGATGGGTCACCGCGAGGCGCTGGCCCTCGGGCAACCGGTGCACCGCGTCCCAGAGGCGATCGACGTCGTCGCGGCGCACCGCGGCGTCCTCCGGGTCCTCGGGGGAGGAAGCGCTCAGGCGCTCTCCGGCCTCGGGGAGTTCCTCCGCGGGAATGGCCCGACGGGTATTTCCGCGGGCCACATCAATGGCCTTGCGACGGGCGACCGTGACGAGCCAGGCCTCCGCATTGGTCGATCCCGGAAGGTTGGGCCATGCCTTGAAGCCGGCCGCGAAGGTCTCGGCCCAAGCGTCCTCGGCGTCCTGAGGGGAACGGAGCAGGGCCCGACAGACCCGCCACACGGTGGGGCCGTGCCTCTGCACGATCAGCTCAAAAGGAATCTTGGTGTTCATCACGAGGTAGTCGCGGGGCGGATCCCGAATGTGAGGTCACGTTTCAAAAAAATTTTCATCAGCCTACTTCCCGTCTATGCCGCGGCGTTCCGGGCCGAGGGGCCGGGATCCGTGTTGACTGTCACAGACCGTCAATCTACCGTCGAAATGACCTATCGACAGCGGATTTCCGCGAAACCACAGCATCGGAAAAATGAATGGCACATCAATCGCCACGACGCATCGACGCAAGCCACACCAACGTGACCGAGCCGGGCACGGGGCCGGCACCCATCGAGCCTGACCTGAAGACCGTGCGGAAGGCGGTCGGCGCCTCGGCCATCGGCAATGCCACCGAGTGGTTCGACTACGGTCTGTACGCGGTGTCCACGGCCTACCTCACCCAGCACTTCTTTCCCGGCGAGAACGGTCAGCTCTGGACCCTGTCCCTGCTGGCCCTGTCGTTCATCATGCGTCCCATCGGAGGCATGGTCTGGGGTCCGATCGGCGACAGGATGGGGCGTAAGGGCGTGCTCGCGCTGACCATCGTTCTCATGGCCGGCGCGACGTTCCTGATCGGTGTCCTGCCGGACGTCAACACGGTGGGTGTGCTCGCGCCGATCCTCCTTGCGGTCTTGCGAGTGATTCAAGGATTTTCCTCCGGCGGTGAGTACGGCGGCGCCGCGACCTTCATGGCCGAATACGCGCCCGATAAGCGACGCGGATTTTACGGTAGCTTCTTGGAGTTCGGAACGCTCGCCGGCTTTGCCTTCGGCTCGTTGATCGTTCTCGTCGGCGAGCTCACCCTCGGCAACGAGGCCATGATGGCCTGGGGATGGCGGTTGCCGTTCCTCGTCGCCGGCCCCCTCGGCCTGATCGGTTGGTATCTGCGCTCGAAGCTGTCGGAATCGCCGATCTTCGAGGAGCTCGAGGACAACCAGAAAGAAAGCTCGATGGGCGGCGGTCTCAAGGACCTCTTCGCGAACCACAAGGGACAGATGGCCATCGTCTTTGGACTGGTCGTCGCGGTCAACGTCGTCAACTACACGCTGTTGACCTACATGCCGACCTACCTGGAGAGTTCCGTGGGCATGGAAAGTTCTACGACGCTGACGGTCATGTTCATCGCCCAGTTCGCGATGATGCTGGTCATGCCCTTCGGCGGTGCCCTCTCGGACAAGGTCGGACGTAAACCCATGTGGTTTGTCTCGCTGATCGCGCTCTTCGTCCTGTCCGTGCCGATGTACATGCTCATGGCGCAGGGCTTCTGGTTTGCCCTCCTCGGCTTCGCGGTCCTCGGCCTGCTGTACATTCCGCAGCTGAGCACCATCTCGGCCACGTTCCCCGCGATGTTCCCGGCGCCGGTTCGGTACGCCGGATTCGCCATCGCGTACAACGTCTCGACGATGATCTTTGGCGGGACCTCGCCGATGGTCAACGAGGCCCTGATCGGGGCGACGGGCAACGACCTGGTCCCGGCCTTCTACATGATGGGCGCGTGCCTCGTCGGCTTCATCGCGGTGCTGTTCATGAAGGAAACCAAGGGGGCCTCGCTGCGAGGCACTCAGGTTCCAGAGACCGGCCAATTGCCGACCTTCGAGCCTGTGCAGAGCGCCAAGGCCTAGGCGGTCTTCGGCGGACGGTCGCGAAAGACGAGCCGCGGGACGATCCAGAGATACGCGATCATACCGAGCAGCTCGATCAGCGACTGAAGCACGACGACCACCGCCGTCAGCTCCCACCCCTGGGGCAGGGACAGGGCGAGCGGCAACACGACAAATGAATTTCTGGTTCCCACGCTGAACGCGAGGGTCCGGGAGCCCGAGGGGCTGAGCCTGAACATCAGGCTCAGCCCCTTCGCTATGAAGAGCGCCCCTGCCAGGTAGGCAACGTAGACGCCGCCGACCCTGGGGATCACGCCCGCGGCGTGCGCGACGTCGTTGACGTGCGCGGTCATGACCAGGAGGATCACCAGCGCCAGTGCGGGAACCGGAACCCAGGCCCAGCGCGTTCTCCAGCGGCTCTCGATATCCGGGCCCGACCAGGGGCCGACGGCGCGCGAAGACCTCGAGCGCAACCTCGCCTGCATGAGCCACGCACCGAGGAGGGGCAGGACGATCACCCCGGCGGCCGGAAGGATTTCGCGGGGGCCAAGACGCAGGGTTGTGCCTTCGGGCCCGAGGAGGCGGGCGTAGAGAGGGATCAAGGGCAATTGGACGATCATCGACAGCGGCGCTAGGGAGGCGGCATGAGACGCATTTCCGCGTCCGAGGTGGGTGAACGTGATGAACCAGTCGGTGCACGGGGCCACGAGCGTGATGAGAATGCCCAGCCTGACGGCGGGATCGTCCGGTGCCCACCGCAGGAGAAGGGCGACGAACGCGGGAACCACCACGAAATTGGCCAGCAATGCCGCGATGTGGAACCGCCGGTCGGTCCACGCGTCGCGAATAGAGGTCGGGGAAATCTGCGTGAAGGTCGCGTACATGAGCAGGGCCAGTGCCGGCCACACCAGGCCGGATGCCGCCGGTGAGACCGGGGGAGCCAGACGGCCCAGCCCCAGACCGAGCCCCGCGGCCGCCAGGTATACCCAGACCTGGCGACGTTCGATCGCGGACGGATGGCTCACCGGATCGGGTCCCCGCCGATCCGTGGTGCGAGCCGGCGGCGTGCGTGCCGAGGTTTAGTAGGCACGCACGGAGAGCCCGTCAGGTCGCGGGTGGAAGCGGGGTCGCTCAGAAGCGGTCCTCCTTGGGGATGATGATCCAGGCGAGCAGGTAGAAAATCGCCTGCGGGCCGGGAATCAAAAACGACAGGATGAAGAGCAGCCGGACCCGGTTGGGCGGCCAATCCAAAGCCTGGGCTATCCCTCCACAGACTCCGGCGATGACTTTCTGGTGACGTGATCTTTTGAGTGCCATGTCTCCCACGGTACGGATCGGGCAGGCCTCCCACAGTGGAGCTGACCCTACCTTTTCGAGCCGGTCACCGAAGCTTGAGCTTCCGGTAGCGGCTCACGGCGGCGTGGACCTCCTGGATCCTGGGTTGCGCCAGGTCCCCGCGGGGACTGCCCCTGCCGGTCAACGCGTCGAGGCCCTCCCGGTCGATCAGCGACGTGACCTGGGCGGCGGCCTCGACCAGGTCGCGCGATCCATCGAGGTTGCGGGCCATGGCCTCCAGGCAGAGCGCAATCGCCTGGGTTTGGGAGGAATCCACGAGCTGGGCGAGGTAGGCGAGGTCGATGTCCTGACGGCCGAGCTGAATCGACTCGCGCCCCCGGCCGCGGGCCGGCTTCTTCTTGTCCGAAGGAGATAGCGCGTCGTGATGGGGGACCCGGCGATGCTCCTCGCCAAAAATTGCCGCGGTCGGCGTCGTCTCGGATTCGGTGGAGAATGTCGCGGCGATCTCGTGGGCGCGGTCCGTGACGTCCGAGGGGACATAGGTGTCCATCGCGATGACGTGATCGGCGACGCGGAAGAACGCGCCCGTGCCGCCCGCGACCAGCACGGTGGAGATGTTCTTTTCCTCGGCCAGGGGCCGGACCCGTTCGACGAAGGGCGTGATCGGCTCGGCGCCGGCCGGCACGAGCGCTCGCATCGCGGGGTCTCGGATCATGAAATTGGTCGCCGAGGTGTCCTCGTCGATGAGCAATAACGTGGTGCCGACCTCGAGGGCCTCGGCCAGGTTGGCGGCCTGCGAGGTCGAGCCCGAGGCGTTGGTCGTGGTGAATCGGGAGGTGTCGGTCCCCGAGGGGAGGTTCGAGATGAACGGGGAAATGTTGGCCCCCACCACCGACCTGCCGTCTTCGGCCCGGATGGACACGGCATCGGGCGCGGTCAACACCCATTCCCGTCCGTCTCCACCCACGTGGGGGTATACGCCGCGCTCCATCGCGCGAAGCAGGGTCGATTTGCCGTGATATCCGCCGCCGACGATCACCGTAATTCCTTGTCGGACGCCCATGCCCGTGACCTGCCGACCCGAGGGAAGGTCGAAAGTCTCTCGGAAGGCCTCCGGCGACCGGAACGGCACGCCCGATCGCAGCGGTAGATCGGAATCCCCGGAGGAGCGCGGTAATACGGAACCGTCCCCGACGAACGAGACCAACCCACGTTCGGTGAGCTGATCTTGGAGGGCGCGCTGGTCCAAGTATTGGTTCACGTGGTCCTCGAGGGCCGGGACATCCATCCCGTCCAACATCGCGGAGCGCTGAACCAGCTCCGGAAGGTCATCCGTGAGGACGTGGGCGGCGGCCCGACCCTTGATGCGTCGGCCGGCCGCGGGAAGCGACGCGCTCATCCGCACCTCGATGGTTCGAGGGGTCACGACGACGCTCGTCCGCTCCAGAATTTCCTGGCCGGGCTTGGTCATGCCGAGCCCCCGATAAGAACATCCGCACAGCAGCCCCGTGATGTCGCGGGCGAGAAAGTCCGCGACGGCGATGCATCGCCTCCGGCCGTCCACCGCCTCGGCGGGGACCGAGGTCTTCGGCAGCGGAAGGATCACCCGAAGAGCCGACGGCGGCGCATACGGGTCCGATTGGACATGATCGATCACCAGGTCGAAGGACCCGGCGTCGTACGTCCCCTTCAGGCGCTTATAGGCGCCGTATCCATTACCGTCCAGCTGGTGTAACGAGGCCCTGAGGTCCTGCAGAGTGTGATTCATCGAGAGCGTATTCGGGTAGGGGATAGGGGTGTCAAGAAGTATAGTCGCTCGAGAAAATCCGTCGAGAGGAAACCGCATCATGTCCACCAATGTCAGCACGCAAATTCAGCTCGCTTCGAGGCCCACCGGCTGGCCCACGAACGAGAATTTCTCGACCGTCACGGTCGATCTTCCCGAGCTCGCCGATGGCGAAGTTCGGGTGCGCAACCTGTTCATGTCCGTCGACCCCTACATGCGCGGGCGGATGTCCGCGGCGAAGAGCTACGTCGCCCCGTTCGAGGTCGGCGAGACCATGACCGGCGGCGCTGTCGGGCGGGTCGTCGAGTCCAAGAGCCCCGACCTGCAGGAAGGGGCGTTCGTCCTCCACCAGCAGGGTTGGCGGGATCTTGCCCAGGGCCAGGCGGACGAGTTCCGCGAGGTCCCCGAGATCACCGGAGCTCCGCTCTCGGTATATCTCGGCATGCTCGGGCTGACCGGCATGACCGCGTATATGGGCCTGACCAAGGTCGCCGGGCTGACCGAAGGCGACGTCGTGTTCGTCTCCGGTGCCGCCGGTGCCGTCGGTACCGCGGTGGGCCAGATCGCCAAGCTCCTCGGGGCCTCGCAGGTCATCGGGTCCGCCGGGAGCGACGAGAAGACCGCCCTGCTCACGGAGAAGTACGGTTACGACGTCGCCCTCAACTACAAGAAGGCACCGATCCGCGAGCAACTGGCCGACGCCGCACCCAACGGTGTGGACGTCTACTTCGACAACGTCGGCGGTGACCACCTGGAGGCCGCGATGGACGTGCTGAACCGTCACGGCCGGGCGGCCCTGTGCGGGGCCATCAGCCAGTACAACGTCACCGACAAGCCGGTCGGCCCGGACAACATGGCGAATATGGTCAAGCAGTCGCTGATGCTCAAGGGGTTCATCGTGGGTGACTACATGCAATACGCCGGCGAATTCCGCGAGGCCATGAGCGGCTGGTTTGCCGAAGGCCGTATCCAGTACGACGAAACCGTCATCGACGGGCTCGACAACGCCGTTGACGCATTCATCTCGATGATGGAAGGCGCCAACAAGGGGAAGATGATCGTGCGGATCGACCCCGAGGGCAAGTAAAGCAAGCGCGTCGTGTGGCTCGGGGCCGACGCGACGCATAGCCGGGCCGCCCACCGTGCTTGACGCGGGTGGGCGGCCCGGCTATCGGCCCGTCACGCCTCCGGGCGGGCTACCAATCAATGTGCCCGGAGACGACGGTTCGCGTGGCCCCGGAGATCCACGTCTCGCCCGCCTCGCGGACGACGTGGACAAAACCGCCTCGTCCCAGGCGCGTTCCTTGGCGCGCAACGTATCGATCCGGCGCCAGCCCCTGCTCCATGAGCCATTGCGCGAGGCCCGCATTGAGGCTTCCCGTGACCGGATCTTCGGCCGGACCATCGCCGGATCCCACGAACGCCCGAACCTCGATATCGGCCGGAGCCGCCTCGGCGTCGAAGAAGCCTGCGACGCCCAGTTTTAAGCCTTTTTCATCGATCGCGGCCATATCGGGTTCCAGGTCCAGGACATCCTGTGCCGAGCGCAGCAGCACGCCCAGCCAGCCGGGCCCATTGTCGATCCAGCGGATGCTACGCACCCGCTCGGGAGAAATCCGCAGGCACCTCACGGCCGCCTGGCGGATCTCGGGGACGGCGTCTTCGTAGCGGGTCAGCGGTGGAGCGGCGAAGGCCAGGCGCCCGCCCGTCGGCCTGAGCGTGATCAAGCCGGCCTCACATTCTTGGACGAGGGCCCCGGCGTCCCGCGGCTCGCCGCCCTCCTCGAGCCAGGCATGGGCCGATCCCAGGGTGGGGTGCCCCGCAAACGGTAGTTCTCCGGCCGGGGTGAAGATGCGGAGCCTGTAGTCGGCCTCGGGGGACCGGGGCCCGAGCAGAAAGGTCGTCTCGGACAGGTTCGTCCAGCGGGCCAAGGAGAGCATATCGGAATCGCTCATCCCTTCGGCGTCGTGGACGACGGCCACCGGATTGCCCGGCAGGGGGCCCGGGGCAAAGACGTCGACTTGGCGGAACGTGCGGGTCACAAGAAACCTCTTCTGCTCGGGGACGGGCGGGGACCTCGCCTGTGGAATGTTTTCGATACTGCCGGTATCGTGAACCATCAGGCTGAGACGTGGGTCTCAGAATGGACGCGCCCGCGGGCGTGCCGGTCGCCGTCTAAGGAGCATGTCACATGGTCGAGCCTCCCCGGGAAGAGCGCGGCGAGCCCAAGATCGAGCCTCGCAGGGTGTGGTTGCGGGGATCGCACGACCTACCCCTCGCGGTCAGCGTGTGGGGGTCGCCGGAGGCGGCCCGCGGCGTGGCCCTGGTGGTTCCGGCCATCGCGACGAGGTCTAGGCATTACAACTCCTTTGCCCGATGGCTCGTCGACCGGGGATTCGTGGCGGTGACCTTCGACTATTCGGGCTACGGGGATTCGTACGACGGCGCGCTGAAAGATTCGCCCGTGGACATCATGGACTGGGGTCGGGATTGCCGTGTCGTTATCGACTGGATTCTCGACGCGCTTCCCGGGCTGCCCGTCACCTGGATCGGGCATAGTCTCGGCGGCCAGCTTTTGGGCCTTGCCGGAGACCACGGCGTAACAAAGAGTATTTTTGTCGCCACGGGTGTGGGGTCCGGGTGGAAATCCCCGTGGCAAACCGCCGTGCCCGGTGCGGCGATGTTTTTCCTGGTCGGACCGGTGGCGCAAAGAGTGTGCGGCTATTATCCGGGGCGAAAATTGCGGTTCTTCGGGAATCTGCCGCCTGGAGTGATGAGCCAGTGGACCCGCTGGGTCGCATACCCGCGTTATATATTGGGCGAACGGCCGTGGTTGGCGCCGAGATATTCCGCTATCACGGTACCCATCACATCCATTTCCTTCGAGGATGACATCGTCATGTCGAAGGCCGCGCTGAAAACTCTGCTGGGGTTCTACCGCGGATCCGACCGGAGACATTTTCGGTACGCACCACGTGAGTTGGGGGTTTCCTCGGTCGGCCACATGGGGGCTTTTCGTGGCTCGAATGCGAGGATTTGGGACACGATCATTCGGCCTCACCTGGCCGCGGCCGATGGTTCCCCCTGGGAATAATTAGCAATGCTATATAAATTGGGGTATCATGATGAGCATGTCAGCTTCGCACCTGCCGCGTCCGTCGTCCGCTTCCGAGAAGCTCACTCAGAGTGAGTCGCGGAGGGCAACGGGCCTCATCGTTTCGGCGAGCCGGTTTGTGCGCGCCGCGTCCCGTCACAGCGGCCGGGAGCGATCGACCATCGTCTTGCGCGTGCTGTCCAACCTGACGATGAGCGGTCCCATGCGAATCGGGGACCTCGCCTCGGCGGAACACATCACGCAACCGACGATGACGGGTGTGCTGAAAAGGCTCGAGGTGGAAGGTCTCGTGAGCCGCCAGCCCGATCCCTATGACGGGCGGGCGCAGCTCATGGAGGTGACGGTCTTGGGTAAGAAAGTTCTCAACGACTTCCGCCGGAAGGCCACGCAGAAGATTCAGCCGGCCATTGCGCACTTGACGGATGAAGAGCGGGAAATCCTGTGGCGAGCAGCCGCGATTTTCGACTCCGTCGCGAATGAGCTCGACAACTCGAAGCCGTAGGGGTGAGTGCGCGGGGCTTGACATGACAATCCCCGCGCATGCGCTGCCCACCGGGCGGCCTCGCTCCGACGGTATTTTTTTCTCCAAAAATATAGCTATGCAATATGAAGCGCCGCGGGCATTCGCTGCGGGCTTCGCCAGGAGGCAATGACTCGCATGACCACCAGTACCCCCACAGGAACGCACCCGGTCGTCGACGCCCGGGCCGGATCGGCAGGAAAACCGCCGCAGCCCGACAAACCCTCGATGTTCAAACAGCCCATTGCCGTGTGGGCCATCGCCTTCGCGTGCATGGTCTCGTTCATGGGTATCGGCCTCGTGGATCCGATTCTTCCGGCCATCAGCCAGGAGCTCGACGCCACCGCCGGGCAGACGATGTTGCTGTTCACCAGCTACCTCTTCATCACCGGCATCGCGATGTTCTTCACGGGTTGGGTCTCGAGTCGAATCGGCATCAAGACAACCCTGCTCATCGGGTTGGTCCTGATCATCGTCTTCGCGACGATGGCCGGCGCGTCCGGCTCCGTCGGTGAGATCATCGGATTCCGTGCGGGTTGGGGGCTCGGCAACGCGCTGTTTATCTCGACCGCCCTGTCGGCCATCGTGGGTGCGGCCGCGGGCGGAAGCTCCCAGGCCATCATGCTCTACGAAGCGGCGCTCGGTATCGGCATGGCCGTTGGTCCGCTCGTGGGGGGCCTCCTGGGATCGATCTCGTGGCGCGGCCCGTTCTTCGGCACGGCGGCCCTCATGGCCGTCGGCTTCATCGCGATCGTCACGTTGCTTCGCTCACCCCAGAAGGGCTCCGGACAACCGGTCGAGAAGCACAACTTCACGGCCGGATTCGTTGCCCTCAAGGACCCGGCCCTGCGTGCCCTGGCCTTCACCGCTCTGTTCTACAATTTCGCGTTCTTCGTGCTCTTGGCCTACTCGCCGTACCCACTCGAGGCCACCGCGGCCAAGAGCGGCATGGAGTTTGGTGCGCATGAGCTGGGCTTCGTGTTCTTCGGTTGGGGGCTGGCACTGGCCGTGGCTTCGGTCTTCCTGGCCCCGCTGCTCACCAGAAGCTTCGGTCTGCGCCCCGTGCTCTTCGCGATGCTCGGCCTGCTCGCGGTCACGATGGTCTTGGCGGCAACTTTCCATACATCGCTTGTCGCCCTGATCGTCTTCATCGTCATCGCTGGCCTGTTCCAGGGCGTGATGAATACGGCACTGACGGAAACCGTCATGGAAGCCACGAGCCTTCCCCGGTCGATTGCGTCCTCGACGTATTCGGGCGTTCGGTTCATCGGCGGCGCGATCGCCCCGGCCGTGGCCGGTCCCGTAGCCGACGCCGTGGGCGTCGGAGCTCCGTACTGGATGGCCGTGTGCACCCTGGTCATCGCGATCGTGGTCCTGGCCTGCGCCGGGCATCACCTGGTCGCGAAGAAGCCTCAGGAATCGGCGATCGAGGAAGCCGAAGACATCACCCTCGGCACCGACTAATCATCGGTCAGGCGATTCGCGCTGCCGGATCGCGGTATCAACTCGGCGCGGCGCGCTTCCGGAGAAAAGATCCGGGAGGCGCCGCGTTGGTGGCTCTCGACCCAGTGCGTATCGACCATGCCGATCGCCTCCATGAGCGCATAGGTGGTCGTCGGGCCAACGTAGGAGAAACCGAGACTCTTGAGTTCCTTGCACAGGGCCCGCGACTCGGGCGACTGGGTCGGCACGTCGGCCATCGAACCCGGCTCGGGAGTCGTGGACGGAGCGTAGGACCAGATGAGGGACGGAAGGCCGGGGTCGATCTCCAGGACCGTTCCGTCCGTGAGGGGCAGGCACCATCCGGCGAGCCGGGGATCGTCGAGATCCCTCAGGGCGAGGGTGGCCCGGGCATTCCCGACGGCCGCGCGAATTTTGGCACGGCTGCGGATGATCGCGGCGTTGGTGGCCAGCCTCTCGACGTCCTCGTCGGTGAAGCCGGCGACGATCTCGGGGTCGAAGCCCTCAAACGCCTGTCGAAAAGCCTCGCGTCGGGACAAGATGGTCGCCCACGAGAGTCCCGCCTGGAAACCCTCCAGGCACACACGCTCGTACAGCCCGGCCTCGGTCGTGACCGGCAGCCCCCACTCGTGGTCATAGTAATCGCGCATCATCGCGCTGCCGTTCCCCCAAGGGGTCCTGACCGGAGGTTTCGCGGTTTCCCGCGGTGCCGAAGCGTCGTTCATGAGTGTCGTCCTGTCATTCTCAAGGTCATGTTGAACCGTCCACGAGCCACGGGGGAATGCTCGGGGGCGGTCCCCGGGAAAATCTTCGGTACACCGTGGAACATGTACCGGCTGGGTCCTCCGAAAATTATCAGGTCGCCGGACGCGAGGCGCACGTCTCGGTAGGGTTTGTTCCTGGTTTGTGGATTGCCGACGCGAAATAGCGCCGTATCCCCGACGCTGAGACTCACGACCGGTTCGGCGGAGTCTTCGTCCTTATCCTGATGCATTCCCATCGAGGCGTCCGGGTCGTAGTAGTTGATGAGGGCGACGTCGGGTGTATACGTCTCGGCCCACCGGAAAAGCTCTCGGTCCTCGAACCCCGGCCACCCCGGAGCGATGGACCGGCGCAGGCCGTCGCTCAGCGCTCGTCGTCCCATGCGGACGACCCACTCGGGGACCGGGAGGGGAGAGGCGCCACCAAATTCGCGCGCCTGCTTCTTCAGACCCGTGTCGTCCCAGTGCCATCCCAACGAGGTCATGCGCACCGACATCGGATGTCCGTGGATGAGGGGAGAATGCGGAGGGATGGGCCCGCGGCCCCATTGACTCCACTGCTTCACGAGCCACCGTTGCTGCTCACCACTGAGCCAGGCGGGGATGTGTACGACTCCCGGCACGATCTCTTGTGGGCCCCTGGACAAGACGTCGTCCGAGAAGAGCCCAGCGGGAGGGTCGCTCATCGTCGGCCTGCTTTCTCTGATGGGATCGATGTTTCGGGGGTGCCCCTCATCTAACCAGGAGCCAACCGGTCCAATGAAAAACGCCCGCCGGCCCCGGCCTCCGGCGGGGAGCGGGAGGCTGGGGCCGGCGGGCGCGTCACCACCGATCGATACGCGGTTTAGCTCTGGGTGTCCTCGTCGACCCAATCGAGGGTGCGTTGGACGGCCTTCTTCCAGAGGCGATACTGGCGTTCGACCTCCTTGACCTCCATCTTCGGGGTCCAGCGCTTATCCTCTTGCCAGTTCTCGACGACGTCCTGTTCGCCGTCCCAGAACCCGACCGCGATGCCCGCGGCGTAGGCGGCGCCGAGAGCGGTCGTCTCGACGACCTTGGGGCGGATCACCGGAACTTGCAACAGGTCGGCCTGGAACTGCATGAGGAATTCGTTGGCGGTCATGCCCCCGTCAACCCGCAGCTCCGTCAAATCGACGTCGGAATCGGCGTTCATCGCGTCGATCACCTCGCGCGTCTGGAAGGCGGTCGCCTCGAGCGCGGCACGGACGATATGGGCCTTCTTGACGTAGCGCGTCATGCCGACCAAGACGCCGCGGGCGTCCGGGCGCCAGTACGGCGCGAACAGGCCCGAGAACGCGGGGACAAAGTAGGTCCCGCCGGAGTCTTCGACCGAGGTCGCCAAGGCTTCCGTCTCGGAGGCGTCCTGGATGAGCTCGAGGTTGTCCCGTAGCCACTGAACCAGGGATCCCGAGACGGCGATCGAGCCCTCGAGGGCGTAGACCGTGTCGTCCTCGCCGATCTTGTACGCGACAGTGGTCAACAGGCCGTTGTCGGAAAAGACGGGTTCCTTGCCCGTGTTCATGAGCATGAAGTTGCCGGTGCCGTAGGTGTTCTTCGACTGCCCGGACTCGAAGCAGGCCTGGCCGAAGGTGGCCGCCTGCTGGTCGCCCAGGATTCCGGCGATCGGGGTGCCTCGGAGGAATCCCCGTGCTCGCCCGTACCCGTACACCTCGGCGGAAGACTTGATCTCCGGGAGCATCGACATCGGAATGCCGAAGTCCTTGGCGATATCTTCTTCCCACTGGAGGGTCCGCAGGTTCATCAACATCGTGCGCGAGGCGTTGGTGACGTCCGTGACGTGGACGCCGCCGTCGGTTCCGCCGGTCAGGTTCCACAGGACCCACGAGTCCGTGGTCCCGAAGAGGAGATCGCCGTTGTCCGCCTTCTCCCGGGCTCCCTCGACGTTGTCGAGGATCCACTTCACCTTGGGGCCGGCAAAATAGGTGTTCAGGGACAGGCCGACGCGATCGTGGTACTTGTCGTACCCTTCGTCGCCGGCGAGCTCGTCACAGATGGCCTGGGTGCGGGTATCCTGCCAAACGATCGCGTTGTAGATCGGCTTGCCGGTGTTCTTATCCCACACCACGGCGGTTTCACGCTGATTGGTGATGCCGACCGCGGCGACGTCGTGGTGGTTGACCTCCACGTCGGAGAATGCGTCCGCGACGGACTTGCGCACGTTGCGCCAGATCTCTTCCGGGTCGTGTTCGACCCAGCCCGCCTTGGGGAAGATCTGCTGATGCTCGTGCTGGCCGATCGTCTTGATCTGGCCCTTCTTGTCGAAGAGGATGGCCCGGGAGCTCGTGGTTCCCTGGTCGATGGCGAGGATGTATTTCTTTTCAGTATTCATAGTCTTGGAAAACAGGGCGTTGTTCCTGGTCTCATCCTTAGTGGAGTTCATGGTTTGTGCCTTTCCTGAATGGTCGCATCTTTGCGGCCGGGGACATTAGAGGGACACGAGGAGGGGGACGACGAGTGCGGCGAGAAGGCCGCCGACGATCGGGCCGAAGACCGGAACCCAGGCGTAGGACCAGTCGGACGAGCCCTTGCCGCGGATCGGGAGGATCGCGTGTGCGATGCGGGGGCCGAGGTCGCGGGCCGGGTTGATCGCGTAGCCCGTGGGTCCGCCGAGCGAGATGCCGATGGCGAGAACCACGAGGGCCACGGGGAGCGGGCCGACTTCGCTGGGCGTCTTGTCGGAAAACAGGACGAAGGCGATGAGGACGAAGGTCGCGAAGATCTCGGTCAGGAAGTTCCAACCGTAGGAACGGATCTCGGGACCGGTCGAAAAGACTCCGAGCTTATCGGCCGCGGGCGCCTCGAGATCGAAGTGCTTCTTGTGCGTCAGGAAGACCAGGATCGCACCGAGGATCGCGCCAATGAGCTGGGCCAGTATGTAGATGAAGACGTTACCGGCGGTCGCGGGGATGCCCTCCGCGAGGTCCTTATGGGCGGCCCAGAAGGACAGCGTCACCACGGGGTTGAGATGCCCGCCCGTGGCGTAGGCAGCGTAGACGCCGGCGTAGACGCCGAGGCCCCAGCCGAAGGCGACCATGAGCCACCCACCGGCGTGGTTCTTGGTGCGGGGGAGGACCTGCCCGGCGACGACGCCGCAACCAAGGAGGACCAGGATCAGGGTCCCGGCGAACTCCGAGGTGAACATCCCCAGGGTCGTCGGCACACCGTCCTTCATGAGATCGGGTGCGATACCGAGAATTCCCGTGGGATCTGCGGCAAGAACTGAAGCGGCCATGCTGCTACTTTCCGGCACGTCATCGTGCCTGTCTCTATCTCATCACCGGGAGTTTCCCGGCGGGTGGTGATTGGTGGTGCTGAGCGCCGGAGCGAGACCAGTTGGCGTCTCGCTCCGGCGCCCGGAGGGGTTATTCTCCGCCCAAGACCTTGCGGGGCATGATCTCGGGGTCGGCGGTCACGGTTTCGGAGGCGCCGCGATCGTCATTCTGTTCCTCGGCGCGGGCGATGTTCTCGACGCGTTGGGCATAGTTGTCGAGTTCCCGTTTCCGGTCCTCGGCGGTCCACCCCAGCTCGGCGGCCATGATCTCGAGGATCTCGTCGGCGCTGGAGAGGCCACGATCGCGCTGCTCCAAATCCAGGCGAACGCGACGCATCAGGACGTCTTCCAGGTGAAGAGCGCCTTCGTGGCGCACCGCGAGCAGAACCTCGGCTCGCAGGAACATGGGCGCGTGGGTCAGCGGCTTGCCGAGCTCGGGGTCCTCACGAATGAGGTCGATGACGTCGTCGATCTCCGAACCGTAACGATCCAGCAGGCTGTCCACGCGTGCGGCGGTCCAGCCGAATTCTTCGGCGATCTGGCCCGCGCGTGCCACGGCCGCGTGGTATCCCTGGGCCCCGACCAATGGGATGTCCTCGGTCACGGACGGGCGCGCACCGGCGACCGACCCGAGGGCGAAGTCCACGGCGTCCCGGGCCATGATCCGGTAGGTCGTCAGCTTGCCGCCCGCGATCGCGGACATGCCGGGGACGACCTCGGCGACGGTGTGTTCACGGGAGACCTTGGTCGACTGCGTCGAATCGTCACCCTTGACGCCGGGCTGCAACAACGGCCGCAGGCCCGCGTAGGTGGAGATGATGTCGTCCCTGGTCAGGGGCTTGTCCAGGATCGCGTTGGCGTGATCGAGGATGTAGTCGATGTCCTTGGCCGTGGCGACGGGACGCGCGACGTCCTGGTCGTACGGGGTGTCCGTGGTGCCGATGACCCAGTAACGCTGCCACGGGATGATGAAGAGAACGGACTTCTCGGTCCGCAGGAAGATACCGGTCTGGGCATTGATGCGTTCGCGGGGAACGACGATGTGCACGCCCTTGGACGCGAGCACCTCCAGGCCCCGCTCCTCGCCGGCCAGGGACTCGGTCTCCTCGGTCCACACGCCGGTCGCGTTGATGACGTGCTTGGCGCGCACCTCGCGGACTTCCTGTGTTCGCAGATCCGTGATCTTGGCGCCGATGACGCGGCCGGTCTCGGACTTGATCAGGCCGGTCACCTGGGTGCGGCTGGCGGCGAGGGCGCCGTAGCCGGCGGCGGTGCGGATGAGGTCGATGACCAGGCGGGCGTCGTCGACGCGCGCATCGTAGAAACGGATGGCGCCGGTCAGCGCGTTGTCCTTGATATCGGGGAAGAGCTGCTTGGCGCCCTTCTTGGAGTAGTGCTTCTGGGTGGGCACGGTCTTCTTGCCGTGGGCGCCCGCGATGGCCATGGCGTCGTACATGCCGATGCCGACGGCGGAGTAGCTCCGCTCGATCACGGGCATCTTCAGCGGCCACAGGAACGGCTGCGCCTTGACCAGGTGCGGGGCGAGGCTCGTGAGAAGCAATCCGCGCTCCTTGAGGGCCTCGGCGACGAGCTTGAAGTCCAGGTTCAACAGGTAGCGCAGGCCCCCGTGCACCAACTTCGACGACCAGGCCGAGGTCCCGGAGGCCCAGTCGCCGGCGTCCACGACGGCGGTGCGCAGGCCGCGGGTCGCGGCGTCGAGGGCGATGCCGGCCCCGGTGACCCCGCCGCCGATGACCAAGATGTCGACGCCCTCGGCATCGCTCATCTCGTCAAGAGCCCGTGCGCGAGTTTCCGCGGACAGGTGGGTTGCGGCAATTTTCATGACATCTCCTAGAAGCTGACGACGGTGGTCCGGCGACGCCGTGGTGGGATAACACTCGTGACGTCCTGAGTCCGTTCTAGTCGAATATGAAAGAATGATCAGCACCAATGAACGAACGTGCAGTTGGGGTAGTGGTGACATGAACAAACGTGATGACCTGGCTCACAAGGCCGCGACCATGTATTACTTGCAGGACCAGACCATGGACTTCGTGGCCAAGGAATTTGAGGTCTCCCGGGCCACGGTGTCTCGACTGCTCAAGCACGCCAGGGACACCGGCCTCGTCAGAATCACGCTGGGAGACCCACCTGGCCATGGCGACGAGCTCGGGTCGCGCCTGGAAAAGCACTTCGAGATCAACGCCCACGTGGTTCCCGTGCGAGGGAGTTCCTCGCCCATCCATCAGATGGAACAGGTCTCTCGCGTCGCGGCCTCGGAGCTGGACCGGCTCATGGAGCCAGGAACCACGCTGGGTGTCGCCTGGGGATCGACCGTGACGGAGCTTTCCAGACACCTGGTTCCTCGCAAGGTTCGCGACTCCGTCGTCGTCCAACTCAACGGCGCCGGCAATGCCCGTCGCTCGGGGATTCCCTATACCGGCGCCATCCTCAGCTCGGTCGCGGAAGCCTTCGGGTCGCAGATCGTGCATTTTCCGGTGCCGGCGTTCTTCGACTACGCGGACACCAAGCAGGCCATGTGGCGTGAACGCAGCATCCGAGGAGTCTTGGCCCTTCAGGCCCAGGCGGACGTGGCGCTCTTCGGGGTCGGTGCCATTAACGGTCCGCTTCCCTCGCACGTCTACAGTTCCGGATACCTCGACGAGGCCGATTTCGCGGTCCTGGCGCGGGAGGGTGTGGTCGGTGATATCTGCACCGTTCTGATGAGGGAAGACGGCACCTGGCAGGACATCGAGATGAATCGGCGAGCCACCGGGCCGACGCCCATGGAGCTGTCCCGCATTAACCGCCGGTTGTGCGTGGTGTCCGGCCCGCATCGCGCCGCCGCGTTGCTCGGTGCTCTTCGGGCGCGGGCCGTCACGGATCTCGTGGTCGACGCGCTGACGGCCAAGATCCTTCTCGACAAGATCACCGGCGCGAGGGGCTGAGACTCACAGGAGTTTGACCTGGCGAGCCGACTCCTCCAGGGCCCTTCGCACGGCCTCGATGGCCGGCCGACGGGCCGTGTCTCGTCGGGCGGAGGTGAAGACCCTCCGGTGGGGGAGGTTCGGCAATTCGATGAGCCGCACCCGGGGTATGGTCCCCGCCCACGCAAAACCCGGGAGAAGGGCGACCGCGAGGCCGCGCTCGACGAGGTCGATGTGCGCGCGGACGTCGTTGAACTCGAAGGTCACGCGAGGCTCGAAACCGGCCGTCCGGCACACGTGTTGCGCCCAGCTGCGGCTCGCATTGGTTCGCGATTCCATGACCCACGACGCCCCGGCCGCGTCGGTGATGGACTGAATATCCGATTCCGGGCGTACCGCGAGCATCACCGGGTCCTCGTTGAGGGGACGCGAATCGAGCTCCTGAAATTCCCGGACCGCCCGATGCGGGTACTGCTCGGCCACGACGAGGTCGACGTCGCGTAGGTGCGTGTGTTCCAGGGCCGCCTCCGGTTCCCGCTGGAGAACCTCGACCTCAAGTTGAGGATACGAGGTCGCGAGGGCCTCGAGGGTGGGGGTCAGCAGGGCCATCGCGGCGGTCTGGAAAATGGCCAGCCGGATGGTGCCTGCCGGCGTCTCGTCCGTGGATTCCAAGGCCGTCTGTGCGAGCTCGAGTTCGTGAAGGATCTTTTCGGCGTGATGCACCAGGGTTCGGGCCTTGTGCGTCAGGGTCACGCTGCGACCGTGTTTTTGCAGGAGCCGATGCCCGCATTCCTTCTCCAGGGCGGCCAATTGCTGGGAGACCGCCGACGGCGTGTAGCCCAAAACGTCGGCCGTTTCGGACAGGGTGCCGCGGTGCGAGAGCTCCTGGAGAACTCGCAGCTTCTTGACGTCGAGCATGGCTTCCCATTCTTTAGAGATTCTGTTGGGTACGCGTAAGTTCCTGTAACTTTTGCTTACCTAAATCATGGTACATACTGGGGAACGACGCGCGACGCGCGTACGCGTCGATGATGACGCGATCTCGCCTGGGCCCGGCCCCGGCACCCCATGCTTTTAAAGGAGGCACTCTTGTCATCGAATCCTTTCGCTTCCGCTGAATACGAGGCTATGGCCCAAGAAGCCGGCGACATCGTCAAGGGCTGGCTGGACGCTTCCCGCGATATCCCCGAGGACAAAGCCGCGTCGCAGCTTGCGGGCGTGCTCAAGGATCCTCACGGTCTCGAGTTCACGGTCGGATTCGTCGACGAGGTCATTCGACCCGAGGACGATGCGGCCGCCGGTCGCAATCTCGGACGCTTGGCCCCGATCGTTCCGAAGTTCCTCCCCCCGCACCTGCGGGCGGCCGTGAGGGCGGGCGGCGTCGTGGCGCCCAAGCTTTCCTGGCCCACCATTCCGCTCGCCCGGAAGGCCATGAGGGACATGGTCGGCCACCTGATCGTTGACGCTCGAGACGAAAAGCTCGGTCCCGCCATCAAGCACCTGACCGCAGGCGGCAACAAGCTCAACATCAACCTCTTGGGCGAGGCCGTCCTGGGCAACGACGAGGCCGAGCACCGCCTTCGCGAGACCGAGCGCCTGTTGCGGCGCGACGACGTCGACTACGTCTCGATCAAGGTCTCCTCGGTCTCCGGGCCTCATTCACCGTGGTCTTTCGACGCCGTGGTGGGTCGCGCGGTCGAGCGCCTGACCCCTCTCTACGAGTACGCGGCCCAGGCCGGAACCCCCAAGTTCATCAATATGGACATGGAAGAGTACAAGGACCTCGACATGACGATCGAGGTCTTCACCCGGATCCTCGACCAGCCGCACCTGAAGAACCTTGAGGCCGGAATCGTCCTGCAGGCCTACCTGCCCGACACCATGGCGGCCATGGAACGGCTGCAGAAGTGGGCGGCCGAGCGTGTGGCCAACGGCGGTTCGCGCATCAAGGTCCGTCTGGTCAAGGGCGCCAACCTCTCCCTGGAAATGGTCGAGGCGATCGTCCACAAGTGGGAGCTCACCACCTGGGACTCCAAGGAAGCCACGGACACCAACTACAAGCGCGTGCTCGACTACGCGCTGCGCCCCGAGCACACCAAGAACATCCGCTTGGGCGTGGCCGGTCACAACCTCTTCGACATCGCGTTCTCCTGGCTGTTGGCCAAGCACCGGGGCGTCCTCGACGACGTCGAGTACGAGATGCTCATCGGCATGGCGGCCCAGCAGGCCGAGGTCGTTCGTCGCGACGTCGGGCAGCTGTTGCTGTACACGCCGGTCGTGCGCCCCTCGGAATTCGACGTCGCGATCTCCTACCTGGTGCGCCGGCTCGAGGAGAACGCTTCCAGCGAGAACTTCATGTCGGCCATTTTTGACCTGAACGACAGCCAGTTCCTCTTCGACCGCGAACGCGCCCGTTTCGAGCGATCCCTGGAGAAGGTCACGGACGAGGTCCCCGCCCCGAACCGTCGGCAGAATCGCAGCGAAGAGACGGTCGAGAACGTCTACACCCCCGGTGACTCCTTCGACAACACCCCCGACACGGAGACGTCCCTCGCGCACAACCGCGAGTGGGGCAAGGCCATTCTGCAGCGCGCGGAGAATTCCCAGCTCGGCGTCCAGCTCGTCCAGGACTCCGTGCTGACCTCGGCCGATCAGGTCCAGGAAGCCGTTGCCCGCGCCAAGCAGGCCGGTGAGCAGTGGGGCGCCCGCCCGGCACGTGAACGCGCCGAGGTGCTCCGCAAGGCGGCCCGCGTGCTCGGCGCCAAGCGCGCGGATCTCCTCGAGGTCATGGCCTCCGAGGCCGGTAAATTGCTGGACCAGGGAGACCCCGAGGTCTCCGAGGCCATCGACTTCGCAAACTACTACGCGGACCTGGCGGAAGCCCTCGAGACGGTGGACGGCGCCGAGTACCACCCGAGCAAGGTCACCGTGGTGACCCCGCCGTGGAACTTCCCGGTGGCCATCCCGACCGGATCGACCCTCGCCGCGCTCGCGGCGGGATCGGCCGTGCTGTTCAAGCCGGCGGGTGAATCCAAGCGCTGCGGTGCGGTGATCGCCGACGCCCTGTGGGAAGCGGGCGTGCCGCGCGAGGTTCTGCAGCTCGTCCAGCTCTCCGAGCGGGACCTCGGGCGCGAGCTCGTGGCGCACCCGGACGTCGACCGCCTGATCCTGACCGGTGGCTACGAGACCGCGGAGCTCTTCCGTTCTTTCCGGAAGGATCTGCCGCTCTTCGGCGAGACCTCGGGCAAGAACTCGATCATCGTGACGCCCAACGCCGACCTCGACCTCGCGGTCAAGGACGTCGTGAACTCGGCCTTCGGGCACGCTGGGCAGAAGTGCTCGGCCTGCTCGACCGTGATCCTGGTCGGTTCGGCCGCGACCTCCGAGCGTTTCCGTAACCAGCTCATCGACGCCGTGAAGTCCCTTCACATTGCCTACCCGACGGATATTCGCGCCGAGATGGGCCCTGTCATCAAGGCGCCCGAGGGCAAGCTCCTGCGCGGGTTGACGACCCTGGGCGAGGGTGAACAGTGGGTCATCGAGCCTCGACAGCTCGACGAGACCGGTAAGCTCTGGTCGCCCGGCGTTCGCTCCGGCGTGAAGCCCGGAAGCGAATACCACCTGACCGAGTACTTCGGGCCGATCCTGGGTGTCATGACCGCCAACAGCCTGGAAGAGGCCATCGAGCTGCAGAATGCGCCCGAGTACGGGCTGACCGCAGGCCTGCACTCGTTGAACTCCGACGAGCTGTCGCTGTGGTTGGACCGCGTCCAGGCGGGCAACCTGTACGTGAACCGGGGCATCACCGGTGCGATCGTGCGGCGCCAGCCCTTCGGCGGATGGAAAAAGTCCACCGTGGGGACCGGAACCAAGGCCGGTGGCCCCAACTACCTGATCGCCCTCGGCGACTGGACATCGAAGAACGCCACCGCAATCGCCTCGCCCTCCAACGAGAAGGCGCGCGACCTGCTGAACCGGGCGCGGGAGCCCCACGCGTTGACGCGCGAGGAGATCGAATTCCTCTCGCGGTCGGCGTCCTCGGACGCCGAGGCCTGGGCCACCGAGTTCGGTGTTCACCACGATCCGTCGCAGTTGGGCATCGAGCGGAATATCCTGCGCTACGTTGCCCAGAGCGTCCACGTCCGCGCGGACTCGACGGCCTCTCTTGCCGAGACGCTGCGGGTCGTCGCGGCCGGTCTGGCTGCGGAAGCGCCGGTGGATCTCTCCGTGGCCAACCAGATCCCGGTCTACGTACGGGGTGCCTTGGAGACGGCGGGCGTCAACATCACGGTCGAGACCGATGACGCCTGGCGAACCTCGCTGCGGGGCATCCGCAACATCAAGCCCGCGGGACTCGTGGGAACGCGCTTCGAGGGGTGCCGGATCCGTTACATCGGCGACGACCACGGTTCGGTCTTCGAGGCCCTCGGCGGCCGCCCGGACGTTGCGGTCTACCACAACCCGGTCACCGAGGCGGGACGCATCGAGATGCTGCCGTTCCTGCACGAGCAGGCGGTCTCGATCACGGCACACCGGTTCGGCAACCCGAACCACTTCTCGGACGCTGTGATCTAGCCCCCGGGGAGACGTGCTCCATGCAATAATGGTGCCGGTGCCGCTTGTCGCGGCATCGGCACCATTTTTCATCCACTGTCGCACCAATTTCACCGAGAGGCGCCTCATGAGCAACGTCCCCACTGAGTTGTCGTACACCGCAGAACACGAGTGGATCTCTCGCCCCGACGGAGACGGGCTCGTGACCGTCGGCATCACCGATCACGCGCAGGACGCCCTCGGCGATGTCGTCTACGTCGACCTTCCCGAGGCAGGCTCCCGGCACGAGGCGGGGGAGTCCTTCGGCGAGGTCGAATCCACCAAGTCTGTCTCAGACCTCTACATGCCCGTCACTGGCGAAATCGTCGAGGTCAATGACTCCCTGGGCGACGCTCCGGAAGTTCTCAACGCCGACCCGTACGGGCAAGGATGGCTCGTGAAAATTCGTCCCGAGGACCCGGCGGCGTTGGAAGGCCTGCTCGACGCGTCGGCCTACGAAGCTGAAATCGGCTAGTCCACAAGGTCTCGGTGAATACCCCGGGTTTTCACCGGTGGGCCGGAAGACCTTTTCAGTGATGCAGGCTAGACTTTAAGTCTCAGGTGCAGGTCCAAGGTTGGACCACGATGCGATGATCTCGAGCGGAAGCGCGATGACGAGTCGCATCACCACAGCGAGCTCGACGAGAGGGTGCCCTCAGCCCTGACCGTCGGGCCTTTTCGGCGCAAAGGCGCCCATATGACACAAAGGGGAAAACATGTCTGAACATCACGAGCCGAGCCCTGACACGACGGCCTTCGGTCTCACCGCCGCGAGCCCGAACGCCGCGCCTCAGCGCAAATTGGCCGAAGAAGAAATCGCGGCCATCAAGGCCCTCCCGGCCGAGTCGGCCCTCCTGATCGCCCAGGAAGGCCCTCAGCACAGTGCCCGTTTCCTGCTGGATGCGAGCATGGCACAGGACGGCAGCAGCGACGAGGGCATCGTCGCGGGCCGTCATCCCGAGGCGGATATCTTCCTCGACGACGTCACCGTGTCTCGTCGGCACGCGCTGTTCCAGTTCAACGCCGGCCGATTCGACCTGACCGATGTGGGGTCGCTGAACGGCACCTACGTGAACGGAGATCGCGTCGACCACGTGACGCTGAAGAGTGGGGATGAGGTGCGCATCGGAAAGTTCGCCTTCATCTACTACACGAGCGACGCTCAGTAGGCGGCGCCCCGATGTCGACAACCGACCACGAACCCGCGGAGGACTCGACAGAGACCCCCGCGGAAACCAAGGACAAGACCATCGGGCAGGTGCTGAGTCATCTGGGGGAGTCTTTCCCGGAACTCACCGCGTCCAAAATCCGCTTTCTGGAGGATCGCGGGCTGGTCTTTCCGCAACGGACCAATACCGGGTATCGAAAGTACTCGAGCCGGGACATTGAGAGGCTCAGGTACGTGCTGACCCTGCAGCGGGACCAGTATCTGCCGCTCAAGGTCATCAAGGCCAAGGTCGAGGACCTCGAGAGACGCGGATTCCCCGAGGACACGGCGTCGAGCCAGGCCGAGGACGCCTCGGCCGTTGGTGCTCTTCCCCGGCAGTCGCGGCGGTTCACCATCCGTGAGCTGTCTCGGAAGACCTCGGTGGACTTACCGATGCTTCGGGAACTGATCACCTACGGGCTGATCGAAGAGAACGAGGACGGCACGTTCGACGAACTGGCGGTTCAGGTGACGGAGCTGTGTTCGCGGTTGACGGCCCACGGGCTGCAGCCGCGTCATCTTCGACCGTTCCGCGCGGCGGCCGACCGCGAGGTCGCGCTGGTGACGCAGGCGGTTGCTCCCTTGGCCAGCCGCCGGGACGCGCGTTCGCAGGAGAAGGCCTCACAGACCGCGCGCGAAATTTCTTCCCTGTGCACCAATCTTCACGCCACGTTGGTCGCGGATCAGGTGGAGAAGTCTTGGTAGAGTGAAGCGCACTCGCATTCATCAATGCGAATCACTCAAACCTTAGAGGTCGCCTCTGAGACACGGTCAAATATCTTTGACCCGCCTCGGGGATGGCTTTAGCGTCTACAACGACCGATGACTTCCCCGGAACTGAAGGAGGACCCGCGTGGGCCAGAATGGATCGCACGACGACCCACGACGGGATCGCCTGAAGAACACGCGTGCGGACGAGTTGCGTTTGGCTGATTCCCCGGCCTTCGACGAGCAGCAACTTCCCGGCATGGAAGACATCGTCCCGTCCCCTCCGAAAGGTCGCCAGGGGATGCTCTTCGACGAGGACCTCGTGGCCCTGGACGAAAACATCGGCTATCGAGGGCCCGTGGCGTGTAAGGCGGCCGGAATAACGTACCGGCAACTGGACTATTGGGCGCGGACCAAGCTGGTGGAGCCGACCGTTCGCGGTGCCAAAGGTTCCGGCACGCAACGCCTGTATTCCTTCCGCGACGTCCTCGTTCTGAAGATCGTCAAGCGACTCCTGGACACCGGGGTCTCACTGCAGCAGATTCGATCCTCCGTGGAACATCTGCGCACCCGCGGCGTCGAGGATCTGGCAGAGATCACTTTGATGTCCGATGGCGCGAGCGTCTACGAATGCACGTCGCCGGACGAGGTCATCGACCTGGTGCAGGCCGGTCAGGGCGTCTTCGGTATCGCCGTGGGCCGCGTATGGCGCGAGCTCGAGAACAACCTCTCCACGATGCCGGGGGAGGACATGCGTGCGCCCCTGCAGCAAGAGGCCGGGGAAGACTTCCCGGGTGACGAATTGTCGGCCCGACGGGCCGCGCGTCGAAACGCCGCCGGCTAGAACGGCGCCATCGGGACCCTTCGGGGCCCGTGCCTCGTGAAGATACACAAAGGGCGATCCGTGCCAACGGATCGCCCTTTGTTGTGCCGTGGTTGGTAATCGGCGGCCCTCGCCCGTGGGGTTAGCCCTTGATCAGGCCCCCGAGGATGGTGTCGAAGGCTTGAGCCATGGAGGCCGCGGAGTCATCCTCGGACCAGGAATGCACCGGCGAGGCCGAGCCTTGGATCTGCTGCCAGACGGTCGTGTCATCGATCGTGGGGGAGACCATGAGCTTGCCGAACATGCCCTGCATCTCCTCGATCCGGTAGCGATGCTCTTCCGAATCGGGCTGAACCTTATTCACGACGACGCTCGCGGCCTGGACCTTGAACTCGTTTTCCGACTCGAAACGAGCGATGGCCCGCATGGTTCGTTCGGTGCCGGCCACGGAAAACAGGCTCGGTTCGGCGACCGCCAGGACCTTCTCCGAGGCGGCCCACGCGATCATCGTGAGGGTGTTCAGGGTAGGCGGGCAGTCGATGAGCACCAGGTCGTATCGATTCGTAGCGCCCAGGGCGGTTCGGAGCCGGCTCAGATTCTTCCGCGTGGGCGGCAGATGGTCGAATGCCACCGACCCTGAGGAGCCTACGATCACGTCGAGGCGCGGGCGCCGGCCGGAGGCACGTGAGGTGGTCCAGCCCGCCGGGACGCAGGCGGCCTCGATGGACCTTTTCTTGGGGGTGCGAAGCACCGTCGCGGCGTCGGCGCCCGCGGAGGTGTGAGTCGAGACGGCAAGCCCCGTGCTCGCGTCCCCGTGCGGATCGAGATCCACGACCAGGGTGCTCAGCCCACGCGCGGCCGCGGCCGAAGCCAATCCCAGGGTGACGGAGGTCTTGCCGACCCCGCCCTTGAGGGAGCTGATACTGACAACCTGCGTCACACATACCTCGCGATGGCTTTGAGTTGGAAATGCGAATCCATCATATCCGCCGGCGGGCGTGATCTGTGCGGCCCGAACACCGGGTGTCGATTTTCGTGCAATGTGCGTCACAGACTTCGCCGGAAGCCATCGGTCACTTAGGTTGGGATGAACACCAGTGTCCGTAAGATACGACATACGACGAGCACCTATGCTCCGATCGTCGAGAATAGTCCGGGTCAGTGCCCCTAAGCGCCCCGGGCGGAAACGGTTATCAATGTTCTCTAAGATCCTGGTCGCCAACCGCGGCGAGATTGCGATCCGTGCGTACCGAGCCGCATATGAGCTTGGCGCCAAGACCGTGGGGGTCTTCCCCTTCGAAGACCGCCATTCGATCCATCGTCAGCAGGCGGACGAGGCCTACCCGATCGGTGACGAGGGGCATCCCGTCCGGGCGTACCTGGACGTTGACGAAATCATCCGGGTGGCCCAAGAATCCGGCGTGGACGCGATTTACCCCGGTTACGGCTTCCTGTCGGAGAACCCGGACCTGCCCGAGGCCGCGGCGAAGGCCGGCATCACCTTCATCGGTCCGCCGGCCGGGGTTTTGGACCTCGCCGGCAACAAGGTCGAGGCGTTGCGGGCGGCCCGTCGCGCGGGAATCCCGGTGCTGAACTCCACCGACCCGTCGTCGAACAAAGAAAAACTTCTGGCCGAGGCCGAGGACATCGGCTTCCCGATCTTCGTCAAGGCCGTCGCCGGTGGCGGTGGCCGCGGGATGCGACGCGTCGATACCCGCGAGGAGCTTCCCGATAAGCTCTCGGCCGCGATGCGCGAAGCGGAGACCGCATTTGGCGACCCCACGGTCTTCCTCGAGCAGGCCGTTCTCCGTCCTCGTCACATCGAAGTCCAGATCCTGGCCGACGCCGAAGGCAACGTGGTCCACCTCTTCGAGCGCGACTGCTCCCTGCAGCGTCGTCACCAGAAGGTGGTCGAGATCGCCCCCGCGCCCCACCTCGACGAGGAGATTCGGCAGGCGCTCTACCGCGATGCCGTGAAGTTCGCCAAGGAACTCGGGTACGTCAACGCCGGCACGGTCGAATTCCTCGTGGATACGGCCGGCGAACGCGCCGGTGAACACGTCTTCATCGAAATGAACCCGCGCATCCAGGTAGAGCACACGGTGACCGAGGAAATCACGGACATCGATCTGGTGCAGGCACAAATGCGCATCGCCGCGGGCGAGACGCTCTCGGACCTGGGAATCAGCCAGGACACGTTGCGCGTGCGGGGTGCGGCCCTGCAGTGCCGCATCACCACGGAGGACCCGACCAACGGGTTCCGCCCGGACGTCGGCAAGATCAGCGCCTATCGCTCGGCCGGTGGCGCGGGCGTCCGCCTCGACGGCGGCACCGTGTACGCGGGCGCCGAAATCTCTCCGCACTTCGACTCGATGCTGTGCAAGGTGACCTGCCGCGGTAAGGACTTCAACACCGCGGTTCAACGGGCCCAGCGCGCGCTGGCGGAGTTCCGCATCCGCGGCGTCTCGACCAATATCCCCTTTATCCTGGCGGTCCTCGAGGACCCGGTCTTCCAGGCCGGCGACGTCTCGACGCCGTTCATCGACGAGCACCCGGAGTTGCTGACCAAAAAGCATTCCTCCGACCGCGGCACCAAGGCGCTGACCTACTTGGCCAACGTGACGGTGAACCAGCCCAACGGTCCTCGGATCGAGGGAATCGACCCCCGCACCAAGCTGCCGAGGTTCCCCGGCGACAAGATCGACGAGCCGTTCCGCAGCCCCTTCGACGACCCGGGGCAGGTCCCCCCGGCCGGGTGGCGTCAGAAGCTCCTGGATCTGGGGCCCGAAGGCTTCGCCAGGGCCCTGAGGGACTACAAGCCTTTGGCCGTGACCGACACGACCTTCCGCGACGCCCACCAGTCCTTGCTGGCGACCCGCGTGCGGACGCGTGACCTGTTGGCCGCCGCCCCTGCGGTCGCTCACGTGACGCCGGAGTTGTTCTCGGTCGAGGCGTGGGGCGGCGCGACCTACGACGTCGCCCTGCGCTTCCTGGGTGAGGACCCGTGGGAGCGCCTGCGTTTGCTCCGCGCCACGATGCCGAATATCCCGATCCAGATGCTGTTGCGCGGCCGGAACACCGTGGGATACACCCCGTACCCGACCGAGGTCACCGATGCGTTCGTTCAGGAAGCCGCGGAGACCGGTGTCGATATTTTCCGCATCTTCGACGCGCTGAACGACGTCTCCCAGATGGAGCCGGCGATTCGCGCGGTCCGGGATACCGGAACCGCGGTGGCGGAGGTCGCCATGTGTTACACCGGCAATCTTCTGGACCCCGAAGAGAAGACCTACACGCTCGACTATTACCTGGGACTGGCCCAGCAGATCGTCGACGCGGGGGCACACATCCTCGCGATCAAGGACATGGCGGGGCTGCTCCGGCCCGAGGCGGCGCGGCGCCTGGTCACGGCCCTTCGGGAGAAGTTCGCCGACATCCCCGTGCACCTGCACACGCACGACACGGCCGGCGGCCAGTTGGCCACGTTGTTGGCGGCATCCGACGCCGGAGTCGACGCGGTGGATGTTGCTGTGGCTTCGATGGCGGGCACGACGAGCCAGCCTTCCGAGTCCGCGCTCGTGGCAGCTCTGGCCAACACGGATCGGGATACGGGGCTGTCCCTGGACGCTGTCTCGTCGCTCGAGCCGTACTGGGAATCATTGCGCTCGATTTACGCACCGTTCGAAACGGGCCTGTCTTCTCCGACGGGGCGCGTCTATCAGCACGAAATCCCCGGTGGACAGTTGACCAACCTGCGCCAGCAGGCGATCGCGCTCGGCCTCGAGGAGCACTTCGAAGAGATCGAGAACATGTACACGGCCGCGAACCGGATGCTCGGCGACCTGGTCAAGGTGACGCCATCGTCGAAGGTCGTCGGCGACCTCGCGCTTCAGCTGGTCGGCATGAAGGTCGACCCGAAGGAATTCGAGGAGAACCCCCAGAAATTCGACATCCCCGAGTCGGTCATCAACTTCCTCAACGGCGAATTGGGAACGCCGCCTGCCGGTTGGCCGGAACCGTTCCGCTCGAAGGCCCTCGAAGGACGCAAGTCCAAGCCGAAGGTCACCGAGCTGTCGGCCGAGGATCAGGAAAAGCTCCGCGGCGATTCCCAGACCCGCCGGGCAACCCTTAACCGCTTGCTCTTTCCCGGCCCGACCAAGGATTTTGAGGCAACGGTGGACGAGTTCGGCGACGTCTCGGTCCTGCACACCCGTGATTACCTCTACGGAATGCTCGAAGGCCGCGAACACGTCATCTCGCTGGGCAAGGGCGTCCGTCTCCTCGCGACGATGCAAGCCGTCTCGGAACCGAACGAGAAAGGCTACCGGACCGTGATGTGCACGCTGAACGGTCAGCAGCGGGCGATTGACGTTCGCGACGATTCCGTGGAGTCGTCGGTGCAGGCCGCCGAGAAGGCCGACCCGTCGAAGCCGGGTCACGTGGCGGCACCGTTCGCGGGCGCCGTGACGGTGACCGTCGCCGAGGGGGACCAGGTCACGGAAGGCGATCAGGTCGCGACCATCGAGGCGATGAAGATGGAAGCCTCGATCACCGCGACCGCTTCGGGCCGGGTCGGCCGCGTCCTGTTCACGGACGTCCGTCAGGTGGCCGGCGGGGATCTGGTTATCACGATCGAGCCATAACGCCGACGGTGCGTCGGATACCACAGGGGCGGGCCACCGGCATCGGGAATGAAGCCGTGGCCCGCCACGTTTATACCCTGCCGGTGCAACACGAGGCCGAACCTCGTGTGAGGGCCGCGCTCGTTGTTATTTCTGAGGTGAGGAATCAGCATGGTACATGATGAGGAACAGAACATTCGGGAGTACGACCTGATCGTCGTGGGCTCCGGATCGGGAAACAGCCTGGTCAACCACCAGTGGCGGAATAAGAAGGCCGCGATCATCGACGGTGGTGTCTTTGGCGGCACCTGCCTGAATAAGGGATGCATCCCGACCAAGATGTTTGCCTACCCAGCGACGACGGCCCGCCATGGCCTGGACCTCGACAAGCTAGGGGTCAGCATGGAACGCAAGAGCGCTCGGTGGCGGGAGATCCGCGACCGGATTTTCAACCGCATCGACGGTTACTCCAAGAGCGGTCGAGAATTCCGGGAAGGTCTGGACACGGTCGACCTCTACACGGAATACGCCACGTTCCGGGACCCGCACACGCTGGTCACGGCATCGGGCGAGGTGCTTCGGGGGCGTGAGGTCGTCATCGCGGCGGGATCGCGCTCGGTGCGCCCCGATATCCCCGGCATCGACCTCCCGGGTGTGCACACCTCCGATACCGTGATGCGTCTGGACGACCTTCCCGAGCGTGTGGTGATCCTCGGCGGAGGGTTTATCGCCGCGGAGTTTGCGGGCATTTTCTCCGGGCTGGGCGCTCAGGTGACCCAGGTCAACCGGTCGGAACGACTGCTCAAGGACCACGATCCCGCGGTATCGGAGCGCTTCGCCCAGGTCGCGGCCCGGCAATGGGACCTCCGCATGAATACCACGATCGACGCGATCGCGGAGTCCGACGGCGGGCTGGCGGTGACGCTGCGCGGCGAGGAAGGGCTCACGACCGAGACGGCCGACATCGTCCTGGTGGCCACGGGCCGGGTCTCGAACGTTGACAGCCTCGAGGCCGAGGCCGCAGGCCTGGACGTGAAGAACGGCGTCCTGTCGGTCGACGAATACCAGCGCGTGCTCTCCGGAGGTGAACCCGTGCCGGGGCTTTGGGCCCTGGGGGACGTCAGCTCGGAGATTCAGCTGAAGCACCTCGCCAACGCGCAGGAACGGACCGTCCAGCACAATATCCATCTCCCCGAGGACCTGCGTCGGACGGATCAGCGGTACGTGCCTCACGCGGTCTTCACGAACCCACAGATCGCGGCCGTGGGGTTGACCGAGCCGCAGGCGCGCGAGAAGGCCGAGTCCGAGGGCTTCGAGATCAGCGTGAAGGTCCAGGACTTCGGGGACGTGGCCTACGGCTGGGCCATGGAAGACGAGGACGGCTTCGTCAAGCTCATCGCCCGGAAAGATACGGGGGAGCTGCTCGGTGCCCACCTCATCGGCACTGAGTCCTCGATGCTGATCCAACCGCTGATCCAGGCGATGAGCTTCGGCCTGACCGCTCACGAGATGGCCCGCGGACAGTTCTGGATCCATCCGGCCCTGACCGAGGTCGTGGAGAACGCGCTGCTGGGACTCAAGGTGCCCGGAAACCGCGCCTAAACCCTCGATCTAACGGTTCACGACCCGAAGGGCCGGCGGAGCATCCGCCGGCACTTCGCGGCCTCACGCGTTGCGTCAGGAATTCGGGTTCTTCTGCGAGTAGATGCTCTCGACGACGTCGGCGTAGTCCTTCATGACCTGAGGGCGACGAATTTTCAACGACGGCGTCAGGTGCCCGGACTGCTCGGTGAAGTCCTGGGGGATGATCCGGAAGGCGCGAACCGACTCGGCCTTGGAGACCCTCTCATTGGCCTGGTCGATCAGTTCCTGCACGGCGCGCTGGACCGTCTCCGACTCGGCGGCCTCCTGAGGACTCATGGAAGGGTCCAGACCAAGGTTCTCGAGTTCCTTGGGCAAGGTTTCTTCGTCGAGCGTGATCAGGGCGGCGATAAAGGGTCGTTGATCGCCCACGACCACGCACTGCGAGACAAGGGGAGACTTCCGGATCTCGTCCTCGACCAGACCCGGAATGACGTTCTTTCCGCCCGCGGTCACCAGAATCTCCTTCTTCCGGCCGGTGATCTTGAGCATTCCGCGATCGGTGAGCTCTCCAAGGTCCCCGGTGCGGAACCAGCCGTCCTCGGTGAACGACTCGCTGTCTGCGGTGGGATTCTCGTGGTACTTCTGGATCACGCCGACCCCTCGGCACAGGATCTCGCCATCGTCGGCGATCATGATCTCGATGCCCGGCAGGGGAGGCCCGACCGTTCCGATCTGGAAATCCTTGACGGTGCCCACCGTGGCCGGCGCCGTCGTTTCGGTCAGCCCGTAGCCTTCCAAAATCCGGATGCCGGCCGCGTGGAAGAAATGGCCCAGGTGCGTGCCGAGGGGCCCGCCTCCCGAGACGGCGTATTCGACGCGTCCGCCCATCGCCTCGCGCAGTTGCCGGAAGACCAATCGGTTGACGAGGGCATACTGTGCCTTCAAGACCGGGGATGGGGTCCGTGCCGACATCACGGTCTTCGACCAGCGCACGCCGATCCGTTCCGCGGCGTCGAAAATTTTCCCTTTAAGGCGCCCGCCGTCGTGCGCCTTCGCCCGTGCCCCGTTGTAGATCTTCTCGAAGACGCGCGGTACCACGAGCAGAAAGGTCGGGCTGAAGGACTTGATGTCCGTCGTCAGATTCTTCAGATCGGGGCAGTGCCCCACGACGACCCCCGCGTCGACCGAGAGGATGTGGATGTAGCGGGCGAACACGTGAGCGAGGGGGAGGAAGAGCAGGGTCGAATTCTGTTGGCTTGCGACCTCCGGAATGGCCTGCCGGGCCGAGGCCGAGAGCTTGACGAAGTTTCCGTGGCTCAACAGGCAGCCCTTGGGTCGACCGGTGGTTCCGGAGGTGTAGATGATCGTCGCCCCATCGGCCAGGCCGCGTGAGGTACGGGCCTTCTCGAGCCGGTCGTCATCGATCGAGGCTCCGAGTTTCTTCAACGACGCCAGCGAGCTTTTGGCCGAGTCCTCGGCGTCGATCTGCCACACATTCTCCACGGCGAGGTCGCCGTGGCTGGTGGCCCGGCGTACCGCCGAGGCGTGCTGCCGCGTCTCCACGACCACGGCCTTCGCCCCGGAGTCACCGAGATTCCACGCGACCTGGGAGGGCGAGGACGTCTCGTAGACCGGCACGGACACACCGCCCGCGTAGAAGACGCCGAAGTCGATGACCGCCCACTCGTACCGGGTGCGAGACATGATGCCGACGCGATCGCCGGGCTCGATCCCCGCGGCGATGAGACCCTTGGCAACCTCGACGACGTCGTCGCGGAACTGCCGGACCGTGACCTCCTCCCACTGGCCCGGAGACCGCTGCACCTTGTACAGGACGTTCTCGGCCTTGTGGGGAAACTTGGACTCCAGAACGTCGGTGATATTGGACTTCTCGTCGACGTGCTCGTGAAGTTCGACCGTGGTTCTTTTCATGAGTTCCTTCCTGCTGCGTGCTCTGGGCACTCGGGTGCTTTCTCGGGGGCGTCCTCGATGCGAAAACCGTGGGATGCGAGGAATTCTAGGGAGCCCGACATGATGGTCTGTGCGTCGTGGTCCAGGGTAGCCACGTGGTAGCTGGACGGGAGCGGGACGAGCTCCGGCTCCGGACGGAGATGGGCCATGAGGTATTCGTGGCTCGCGTCCGTGACCACGTGGTCGGTCAACGAGCGATAGATCCTGACGGGCGCGGTCACCGCGGGGAGCACCTTGCGGGCCTGTTTCATCAGGAGATGAAGCTGGGCTGCGCCTTTCAGCGGCGCTTCGGGATAGGCGCCCTCGCTGACACCGGGGCGGGCGATGTCGTCGCCGACCCCCTTGACGGCGGGCAACAGCGGCGCGAGCCACCGTGCGATCGGCATGAGGCCCATAGGGTCAACGACCCCCGGGTTCACCAGGAGAATTGCGTCGACGCGGCGTCGGGCCGCCAGGAGCAGGGCCAAGGCCCCACCCATGGATAGGCCCGCGACGGCGACCCGTTCCGAGGTTTTCCGAAGCCTCCAGTAGGCCTGGTCCACGGCCTCCGCCCATTCCTGCCAGGTCCTGGTGGACATGTCCGCAACGGTGGTTCCGTGACCTGGCAGAAGTGGCATCTCCACCGCCAGACCGGCCCGCGCAAAGGTTTCGGCCCAGGGTCGAACGCTGTGCGGCGACCCCGTAAACCCGTGCAGAACGAGAACGCCGTCCGGCCCTCCCGCCCACCGACCGGGCGAGGCGTCGGCCGACGGATCGCCCGGCGTCGCAGCGCGGCGCCGTGCCCAATGATCTGTGATGTAGCCCATAATGTCATTCTGTCATGACTCGCCGAGTGCCTCAGACATGCTCCCACGTGGGAATCCATGATGTGACCCGATAGACTTTCGAGTATCGTGCGGAGGCGTCGCCCTCCGTGGTCACCGGTCTGAAGGGAAAACCGATCGTGCTCTACATGTTCCTCAAGCGATTCGTCGTGGGTCCGGTCATGAACCGTGCCTTCGAGCCGGAGGTCGAAGGGCTTGAGAACATTCCCCGGCAGGGTGGTGCGATCCTGGCCTCCAACCATTTGTCGTTCTCCGATTCCGTTTTTCTTCCGGTCGCGGTGGACCGGCAGGTCTACTTCCTCGCGAAGTCCGAATACTTCACCGGCCAGGGCGTGGTCGGACGCGTCACCGCGGCGTTCTTCAAGGGCATCAACCAGATCCCCATGGACCGGTCCGGTGGCAAAAAGTCGGCAAAATCCCTCTCGCAGGCCGCGCAGACCCTCGCGGACGGCAAGCTGCTCGGCATCTATCCGGAGGGCACGCGTTCGCCGGATGGCCGCCTGTTCAAGGCCAAGGTCGGGGTGGCCCGCCTGGCATTGGAGGCCAAGGTGCCGGTCATCCCGGTCGCGATGATCAACACCGAAAAGGTCCAGCCGAAGGGGCACAAGATTCCGCGGCGCCGGACCGAAGACGGCCGACGCATCGACACGGTCCGCACCGTCATCGGAGAGCCCCTGGATTTCTCGCAGTATGAGGGTCGAGAGGCCGAGCACGCCGTGCAGCGGGCCGTCGCCGACGAGATCGTCCGCGCGATTCAGCGGCTTTCGGGCCAGGAATACGTGGATGTCTACGCGGCCACGGTCAAGGCCGCCATGGAGAAACAGCGGGTCGAAGACGCCAAGACGGCCGTCGCCGAGGTTCTCGAGAAGGCCAAGCAGCGCACCCAGGCCTCGGTCGACTCGGCGAAGGCCGGCGTCGAAAGCGCCCGGGAGCGGATCCAGCCTGGCCTCGATCGGGTCGAAGAGAAGTTCCACGAGGCGCGGGCACGCGTGGATGAGTCGGTCAAGAACGCCCAGCAACGACGCGGTGTCGAGGAAAATGCCGAAGAAACCGGGGCCGGGGACGACGAGACGCGTTCGCGGTCGGGCGCCGGCTCGGAGTAAGTCCGGGCGGCCGCGCACCCCCGCCGTCTCGCATCGCGACACAAATCGCCGCGATCTAAGCCTTGGCGGCGCGCTTCCGTAGACTGGAGCGCATGGCAGATCAGACGAATCCCCACCAGGCAAACTTCCAGACCACGACCTCCCCGTCGGCGAAGGACTATCCCGGCCTGGACGAGTGGCGGAGTCTGGCGGCCGATCAGCAACCGACCTGGGCCGAGCACGCCGAATTCGGTCGCGTCATCTCCGAGTTGGAGGCCGTGCCGCCGCTGGTCTTCGCGGGCGAGGTTGATCAGATGCGTCAGCGCCTGGCCGCGGTGGCCGAAGGCAAGGCTTTCTTCCTCACGGGCGGCGATTGCGCCGAAACCTTTGCCGACGCGACGGCCGATAAAATCAGCGGTCGGGTACGGACCTTGCTCCAGATGGCCGTCGTGCTGACTTACGGCGCGTCGATGCCGGTCGTCAAGATGGGCCGCATGGCCGGTCAGTTCTCCAAGCCCCGCTCCTCCAACATGGAGACCCGGGGAGAGACCACCCTGCCGACCTTCCGCGGAGAGATGGTCAACGGCTTCGACTTCACCGAGAGCGCACGCGAGCACGACCCCGAGCGGATGCTCCGCGGCTACCACACCTCCGCTTCGACCCTGAACCTGATCAGGGCGTTCACGACCGGTGGCTTCGCCGACCTGCGGCTGGTCCACGAGTGGAACAAGGGGTTTGTGTCCAATCCGGCCAACGCCCGGTACGAGTCGCTGGCCCGCGAGATCGACCGCGCCATCCGCTTCATGGATGCCTGCGGCTCGGACTTCGACGCGATCCGCGGGACGGAGTTCTACGCCGGCCACGAGGCGCTCCTGCTCGATTACGAGCGGGCCCTCACACGGATCGATTCCAGGACCCACCTGCCGTACGACACGAGCGGGCATTTCTTGTGGGTCGGGGAGCGCACTCGCGGCCTCGAGGACGCCCACGTGAATTTCTTGTCGAAGGTTCACAACCCCATCGGCGTCAAGCTGGGGCCGACGACCAGCGTGGAGGACACCCTTCGGCTGATCGACAAGCTGGACCCGGAGCGCACCCCGGGGCGTCTGACGTTCATCACGCGAATGGGCGCCTCGAAGATCCGCGAGAACCTCCCCCCGCTGGTCGAGGCCGTGCGGGACTCGGGTGCCAAGGTCGTCTGGGTCACCGACCCGATGCACGGCAACACGATTTCGGTGCCCTCGGGGTACAAGACCCGCCGCTTCAACGACGTGGTCGACGAAGTCCGCGGCTTCTTCGAGGTTCACGAGGACCTCGGCACGATTCCCGGCGGAATCCATGTGGAAATGACGGGCGACGACGTCGCGGAGTGTCTCGGCGGCTCCGACGCCGTGGATGAATCCGCTTTTGCCGATCGCTACGAGACCCTGTGCGATCCGCGGCTCAACCACATGCAGTCCCTCGAGGTCGCGTTCCTCGTCGCGGAGTACCTCTCGAAGCGCTGAAACCGCCAGACGCGGCGGAGGGGGCCCGGTGTCGTTGTCTTCCGACGGCGTCGCCGGGCCCCGATGCTTTTGTCCGGCCGCTTGGCCGCTCGACTCGGTCGGTTATGTGCCGCGGATCAAGCCGACCGAGGTCAGCCCCGAGGAGAGGACCGACGAGTCCCGCGAGACGATGCTGACTCCCACGAGCCATCCCAGGTACGCGGTCATGCACGCGGCCAGGACGAAGACCAGGATCCAGACCCACACCCGGTACGGTTCGGCGGACCCGAGGACATGCAACGGCGTCGCGGGATCGGTCGCCGGGTCCTGCGCGACGCCCTTGCGATGCGCACCGGCGGTCTTCGGCACGTCCCCGGCCGGCATCACGCGCGTTGCCGGCTCCAGCGGACGCTGTGCCTCGACGGTGTCGGGAGCCGATTCCTCGGGGTAGATCTGCGCGTCCGTTTCCGGCATCGGATCCTGGGCGTACCGGGCCGTTGACGGGCCGGCGTCCTCGGCCACGGGAGAGACTCCCACGTCCTCGGACGGTTCGCGGAGGCTCTGAAGCTGCACCGGACGGGTGTGGCTGGCCGTTTCGAGGCCGCTGAAAAGGTCCGAGGCGTCCTCGCGATACCCCGGAGGGCGGCGATCCAGCGCCGCATCCGAGAGCCGACGTGAAATGTGTTCGAGTTCTCCGTGCAGGTCCGCGGCATCCTGGGGGCGGTTTTCGGGCTCCTTGGCGCAGCACCAGGAGATGACCTCCGCGATCTCGGGATCGATCTCGGGGAAGCGCCGACGAATGTCGGGCATGTCGTCGTCCACGTGGGCCATCGATACCGCGTACGGCGAATCGCCCCGAAAAGGAGGGACACCCGTGAGCATCTCGTAGAGGATGATGCCCACGGAGTAGTTATCCGCGGGCTTTCCTGCGGGGCGCCGCCGAACGAGTTCGGGGGCGATGTAATTTGCGGAGCCGACCAGGCTGAGCGTCGCGGACTCGGCCTGTACCCGGCGGGTCAGCCCGAAGTCGGTGACCTTGACCGACCCATTGGGAGAGGTCAGCACATTTTCCGGTTTGACGTCCCGGTGGACCAAACCGATGTGGTGGGCCGCGGCGAGCCCCTCGGTGAGGGGAACCGCGACGCGGAGGGCCTCCCGGACCGTCATGGGCGAGCGGCGTTTGATGAGATCCCGAAGAGTCGCTCCGTCCACGAGCTCCATGACGAGGTACACCACGGGATCGGGGCCGCTGGTATCCATGCCTTGGTCCCAGACCGTCACCACGTGGGCATCCGTGATGGACGCGGCGGCCCGGGCTTCATGCACGAAGCGCTCCATGGCCTCGGGCGTGGAGCCGACCGATTCCTTGAGGACCTTGACGGCCACCGGGCGGTCCAAACGGGTGTCTCGTCCCCGGTAGACGACGCCCATCCCTCCTCGGGCGATCATGTCGCCGAGAAGATAGCGCCCTTCGAGCCTTCGGCCGGTGAGCGGTCCCGGTGCAGTCCTCTTCATTGAATCGATTCTAGGGGATCGGCAGTTCTGGCGAGCCAGGTGGTTCCCGTGGTTTAGCCTGGAGACGTGAGTTCTAACGAAAATACCCGCGAATTATTCGATCTCGTCGGCGAGTGGATCACCATTCCCGATATCGCCGAGACGCTGGACATCAAAGTCACCCGCGTCCATACCCTCATTTCGGAGAGGCAACTGCTCGCCATCCGCGACGAGGGCGGCGTGCGACGCGTTCCCGCTCTGTTCATGCGGGACGGAGGTGTCCTGGATTCTTTGAAGGGGACCCTCACGGTCCTCGAGGACTCGGGGTTCGACGACGAATCCGCGATCCGGTGGCTCTACACCGAGGACGAGTCCCTTCCGGGGCGCCCCATTGACGCCCTTCACGAGGGCCGCAAGACCGAAATCCGACGTCGGGCCCAGGCCCTGGCCTGGTAGGGCACGTCCGCGCGGGAGGGGCCGCCGGCGCGGACTCCCGCCGGTCAGGCGGAGCGGTGCAGGGCCTTGGACGCGATGACGTTGAGGGCCTCGGTGACCAGGGGCGTCGCCTCCATGCGCCGAAGAGCGGCGCTCACCTGACGCTCCGTCGTGGCGATGATGCCTTCCGCCTCGTCCAGCGCCCCGCTGTTCCTGATGATGGTGCGCAACCTGGCGACGGTCTCATTGTTCATGCCCGGGTCTCCCAGATGCGACTCCAGGAACGCGACGTCCTCCGGGGGAGCGCTACGCTCCGTCAGGGCGATGAGAATGGTACGTTTCCCTTCCCGGAGGTCGTCTCCGGCCGGCTTGCCCGTCACCTCGGGCTCGCCGAATACGCCGAGAACGTCGTCTCGTAGCTGGAAAGCCTCGCCGAGCGGCAGGCCGAATTCTCGCAATCTTTGCAAGAGTTCGCGGTCGGCTCCCGCGAGCGCGGCACCGAGGGTCAGCGGGTGTTCGCACGAGTACTTGGCCGACTTGAACCGAATCACGGTGGAGGCCCGGTGAAGGGCCTCCTCCGGGTCCTCGACGCCGACGACCTCGGAGAGCCCGTCCAGGTACTGTCCGGCCATGACCTCGGTGCGCATGAGATCGAAGATGCGTCGTGCCCTGGCCGAGGCCTCGGGGGCGACCGCCACCGAGGCGAAAACCGCTTCGGAAAAGGACAGGCACATATCGCCGGCGATGATGCCGCCCATCGTGCCAAATTCGGCCGGGTCGTGGTCCCACTGTTCGTCACGGTGCATCGCTTCGAAGGCCTTGTGAAGCGCCGGTCGTCCGCGTCGCGTGTCAGAATGGTCGATGATGTCGTCGTGGATCAAGGCCGCCGATTGGAAGAGTTCGATGGCCGCCCCGGCCTTGACGATTTCGGCCGAGTCGGCGGCTCCACCCGCGGCCTGCCATCCCCACAACGCCAGAAGGGCCCGCATCCGCTTACCGCCGAGGCACAGGGACTCGATCGCATCGATGAGCGGCAACGCCTCGTAGGAGACCTCGAGGATCGCCAGGCGGTGGCGGTTGAGGAAGTCCTGGATGGTCTCTTCCACGGCCAGCACGTACTCCCGCTCCATGGCGGTTCGGCGAGACGAAGCCTCGTCCATGGCGGGTTTGTTCACGACGGCGATTCCTGACTTCCCGGTCGCGAGATGCGTCCTGGAATAGTGGTGTGCGGGGAGCGTTATTCATTTTACGGGGTTAACGGGGAATCGGAGGAGCCATGACTGCTGTTGCTCACGGATTTGAGCATCGCGTCATCATGCACGTGGATATGGATGCCTTTTTTGTGGGCGTCGAACTCCTGACGCGGCCCGAACTCGTGGGACGCCAAGTGGTCGTCGCGGGCTCGGGGACCCGCTCCGTCGTCCTGTCCGCATCGTACGAAGCTCGGGCCCTCGGGGTGCATTCGGCGATGCCAACGGCCAGGGCACGCCAACTGGCGCCGAAGGCCATCTATATCGAACCGACCCACGGGGCCTATCGCCACTATTCGGAGCGGGTCATGCGGATCTTGCGGGAGGTCACCGACCTGGTGGAGCAGGTCAGCGTCGACGAGGCGTTTCTGGACGTGACCGGTGCGATCCGCCGGATGGGAAGCCCCGCGACGATAGCGCGTCGGCTCCGCTCCGAGATCACGCAGGCCACGGGCTTGGTGGCCTCGGTCGGCATCGCCGGCAACAAGTTTCTGGCCAAGATGGCCTCGACCGGCTCTAAACCGGACGGCTTGTGGCTCGTTCCGGATCACAGGGTTCACGAATTCCTGGATCCATTACCGGTCCGGAAGCTGTGGGGAGTGGGGGAGAAGACGGCACACAACCTGCACGACGCCGGATTCGATACGGTCGGGGCCGTCCGGCAAGCGTCGATGGGATTTCTGCAGAGGCGGCTCGGGCGGGCATCGGGGGCGCACATTTACAACCTGGCCCGGGGCATCGACGATCGGCCCGTCGTGACCGAACGAACGGAAAAATCCATGGGCTCGGAGCACACCTTTAGCTACGACACCGACGACGTCCAAGAGATCAAGACGGTCCTGCTCCAGCTGAGCCACGACGTCGCCCGCCGTCTCAGGGCGAGCGGGCGGCGAGCCTACGGCATCGCGATCAAGGTTCGCGACGAGAGCTTCCGCACCGTCAGCCGGGCCCGGACCTTGGATCAGGGGGCCATGACGGGGCGAGAAGTCTACGACGCCGCGGTTCGGCTCTTCGACGATCTCGGCCCGTTGGCCTCCCGCGTCCGTCTGGTCGGGGTGCGGGCCGAGCGACTCGATGAGCACGACGCCGGTCGGCAGCTCTCGCTGTGGGATTCGGTCTCCGACGATCAATTGGTGACGGAAGGTGAATGGGACCACGCGGAATCTGCCATGGACCAGATCAGGGAACGGTTTGGGCCCACGGGGTTGCTACCGGCCCGGCTTTTGCACGGCAGTGTGGCGCCCCGATACGACAAGAATGGCCCTCGTCAAGAGGGGATCACGAAAGGATCCGACGGATCCACGGATGTTCCCCGGGAGCACCGGTGAAATTGCCGCCAGGAAGCACTATTCTTAATAGACGGATCACGGACGGTTTCCCTGGCCGCCGTAGCGTCCCCGCCCCTGGGAAGAGGAGATGACCATGCCACTGTCCGAACATGAGCAGAAGTTGTTGGACCAACTCGAGCAGCAGCTCAACGCCGAGGACCCCACTTTTGTGCATTCCATGGACTCCGAATCGAGCTCTTCCCCCCGGAATCGCAGTGGTCTCTCCGTGCGGCACTTGGTGCTCGGTATCGTCATCGCCGTTCTGGGGTTGGCCGGCGTCCTCGTGGGCGTGGCCTCCAAACTCATCATCGTGGGCGTCCTCGGGTTCGTGATCATGGGCCTCGGGGTGTACATCGCAACCCTCCGCAGCACCTCCCGGAAGGGCCGTAAGAAGTCTTCCGGATCGGGAGGCTCGCAGCATTCCCCGAGCTCGGGGTCATCTTTCATGCAGCGGCTCGAGAAGAAATGGGAGGAGCGGGACGGACGGGGCTAGTCCTCCACGAACCTCCCCACTTTCCTCCCCGTAGGCCCCTCATCGGCCACAAGGGTCGGCACCGAACATCGGTGCCGGCCCTTTTTCTATGCCCTGCGGGCCTTCTGGGCCGGAATCCGGCATTTCCCTCCACCACGTCAGATCCCTGCAATGGCGGGGTTTTTGGCTCGTGGCATGGAGCATTTTGGCAAGCAATGGGGGAAAACTGTTGCGTGTGGAGGGAAGTGGAGTAAAGTGGTGGACGCGGGAGCGGTAAGGGTGGTTCCTTACTCTCCTGCGGCATTCGACCTACGGAGTGCACGCAATGTAATCAGGGGAGGCGGTGGCGGATGTTCCTCGGAACGTACTCGCCTCGCCTCGATGACAAGGGGCGGCTCATCTTGCCAGCCAAGTTCCGGGACGAACTCTCGGAGGGCTTGGTGTTGACCAGGGGCCAGGAGCGCTGCCTATACGTCTTCAGCGAGACGGAATTTGGCCGGGTGCATGAACAGATGCGCCAGGCTCCGATTTCGTCGAAGCAAGCCCGCGACTACATTCGCGTGTTCCTCTCGGGTGCGTCGGATGAGGTGCCCGATAAGCAAGGGCGGGTCACCATTCCTTCGTCATTGAGGGAATACGCGGGACTCGAGAAAGAGCTTGCCGTGATCGGCGCCGGTACCCGGGCCGAGATTTGGGATGCGGAAGCCTGGAACGAGTACCTGCGTGAAAAGGAATCGGAATTTTCGGAAACCGATGAAGAGGTGATCCCGGGGCTGATGTGACCTCTGGTGCGTGATCTCCAGCCGACGATGCGGAATCGTCCTGGCTCAACTTCCCCTGAGCCAGGCCGTATGAGGGCCGACATCGTTTGGATGGGGATCAGGCGCCAGAGTTCTTGTCGTATGGGGCGCTTGAAACATGGGCAATGATTCGGGATGGACAGGCACGAGGAGAACGGAGGCCTTTGATGGACGCAAAGACCTCACCCGACGGACGCCCGGCGCGTGACCGCCATGTGCCCGTTCTGCTGGAGCGGTGCATTGGCTTGCTGGAGCCGGCTTTGGTCGGGGATCACCCCGTCGTCATCGACGCCACTTTGGGCATGGGCGGGCACACCGAATACCTGTTGGAGCGTTTTCCGTCCCTGACCGTGATCGGCATTGACCGGGACCCCCAGGCGCACGAACTGGCGGGGGAGCGACTCGCGCGCTTCGGCGACCGTTTTATTCCTGAGCGCGCCGTGTACGACGAAATCCCCCAGATCGTCCGGGCCCACGGCCTCGCCGGCGTGCAGGGCGTCCTGTTCGACCTCGGCGTCTCCTCCCTCCAGCTCGACGAACGAGAGCGCGGATTCGCCTATTCCTTCGACGCCCCGCTGGACATGCGCATGAATTCCGACGATGAGGTCACGGCCGAAGACATCGTTAACGAATATGACGTAGACCATCTTCGCAGGATCCTTCGCGACTGGGGCGAAGAAAAATTCGCCGGCCGCATTGCTCAAGCTTTAGTTGAGGTTCGTCAGGATCACCGGATTGTCAGGACCGGCGAGCTCGTGGAGATCCTGAAGCGGGTCATTCCCGCCGCGGCGCAACGCAATTCCGGGCATCCGGCCAAGAGAACCTTCCAGGCCCTCCGTATTGAAGTTAATCATGAACTTGAAGCGTTGGAGTCGGCGATTCCCGGCGCCCTGAATTCTCTTAGCCTCGGGGGCCGTGTCGTAGCCATGAGCTATCACTCACTTGAGGACAAAATTGTGAAGCGTGGGATGACGGCCCTCTCGGTTTCCAAGGCTCCCAAAGGTTTTCCAGTCGAGTTGGAAGAACATCGGCCCGAAGTCAAGATCTTGACACGCGGGGCCGAGACGCCAACCGACGAAGAAATTGACAGTAATCCACGCGCGGCATCGGCAAGATTGCGTGCCGCGGAAAGAATCCGCGAATCTAGGACGGCTTCATGAGTGCAGAACCGCAGTACACAGACTCGGAAACCGAGAACGGTGCACCCGCAGCCCTCCATCTGAGTGCCGTCAAAGAGCGGCGCAATCTTCGCGTGGTGGGGGATGTCGAGCTCGAGGAGCACGAGCTCGCCGTCGCGCCCGAGCCTCGTCGCCGCCGGCCCTTGGCGACGCAGGCGGTCGCGCGTCGCCGCCGTCGGCTCTCCCTCGTGATCGCGACCGTCCTGGGGGTTTTCGTCACGCTCGGCGTCGTGCTGCTTCTGAATATTTCGATGTCTTCGAATCAGTACAACCTCGTGGACCTCCGCAACCAGGAGCGGACCTTGACCGAGGACAACCAGAAAACGAGCCAGGAGATCGAGTATCACCAGGCGCCGCAGAATCTGGCGATTCGTGCCTCGCAGCTTGGCATGGTCTCCGCCAGCGATCAGGCTCAGTTGGATCTCAAGGCCTCGACGATCAACGGAACGCCGGCCGCGGCGCAGCCCGCGCCCTCCGATGACGCCGAAGCCAAGAAGAACGCCCAGGTGAATTTGGTCGACCCGCCCTTGGAGAGCGATACCGACGCCGCAAAGCAGGCGGAGGATCAGAAGAAGCAGGCGGACCAGAAAAAGAAGGACAACAAGGACCAGGCGAAGAACGACTCGTCGCCTCAGCCTTCCCAGAGTTCCCACGAGAACAACTAGGCGATCCGGCAGGGCGTTCGGGGTCGCGGGCCACGTCGCCGTTGTCGCACAGCTCGGTGTGGTGGTTTGCACTCCGGTACCGGCGGGAAGCTACCGGTGTGAGGCTCTAGACTAAGAAATTCGGCCCAGATCTGTAACTGGTGTCGACCATCGTCTCGAGAGTCACGGAGATGGAGAGGGCCCGGGGATCTCCCGGGCCAACACACGGAGGGGTAGGAAGAGGAGCCAGTGGATTCAACGGAGGATCGTCCCGGTGACACCGGCGCGGAGGATCCCCGCGATGAGAGCAACGTCGAGGGGACCGTCGAGGCCGACGGGCAGGAGGCCCAAGGCATACTGCGCCGAAGCTTTATCGGTATTTCGGCGTTCCTCGCGATGCTGGCGTTGCTCATCGGGCGCCTTTTCTACGTCCAGGCGATCGACCCCACCGGCCGGGCCAAGGCCGCCCTCGACGCACGACGACGCACCCAGAAGATTGCCGCCCTGCGCGGTGAGATTCACGACGTCAACGGCAATGTTTTGGCGAGGTCCATCCAGCGCTACAAGATCACGGTCGACCAGACGGCCGTCGGACCCGTCAAACGCCTGAACCGGGACAAGAAGCCCGAGGAGATCAGCGTCCAGGACCTCGTGTATAAGCTCGCCGACATCCTGAAAAAGCCCGATACGGACGTGAAAAACAGCCTCGACGGCAAGAGCAAATACGCCGTCGTCGCCGAGGAAGTGACCCCCGATGTCTACAACGCCATCATGGACATCGGCGCCGACTTCATCTATTCCGAGCCCGTGTCCAAACGCAGCTACCCGGATGGCTCGATCGCCGGATCGGTGGTCGGCTTCCTGAACTCCGAGGGCGCGGCCGGCGGCATCGAGTTGCAGTTCAACACCGATTTGACCGGCAAGGACGGCGAGCGGGTCTACGAGATCAGCGCCGACGGTATCCGCATTCCGGTGGGCGAGGACATCAACCAGCCCGCCGAGGACGGCAAGACCATTCGGTTGACCGTCAACCGAGACATTCAGTACTTCGCCCAGCAGCAGGTCAAAGCCCGGGCCGACGAGTTGAAGGCCGAATGGGGCACCGCGATGGTCATGAACATCAAGGACGGGTCCATTCTTGCGATGGCCGATTCCTCGATGATCGACCCCAATAACTACGAGAAAGCCGCGCCCGGCGACTTTGCCCCGCGAGCGGTCAGCTCGTCGACCGAGCCGGGATCGACCGAAAAAATCTTGACCTCCTCCGCGGTGATCGAGGAGGGACTCTCGAAGCCCACGAGCGGTTTCGATGTCCCCGCGGAACTGCACATCGATGGCCAGACGATCACCGATGCCTTCGATCACGGGGCCCAGAAGCGTACGCTCGCCGGGATCATCGCCGACTCGATGAACACGGGCACCGTGCTGGCCGGCAAACAGCTTTCCAAAGACCAGCGGCACGACTGGCTCAAGAAATTCGGCATCGGCCAGAAAACCGGCATCGAGCTCCCCGGCGAGAGCCGAGGCATTCTGGCGCCGGCCAAAGACTGGGACGTTCGCCAGCAGTACACCGTGCTGTTCGGCCAAGGAGTCTCGCAGACGCCCCTGCAAACCATGATGGCCTATCAGGCCGTGGCCAATAAGGGTGTTCAGCTCACCCCGCGCATCGTCGAATCGATCGTCGGAACCGATGGGGCCGAGGAGAAGCGGCCGACCCCCGAGGGTAAGCGCATCATCTCCGAAAAGACGGCCCAGCAGGTCCGGAACATGATGGAGGTCGTGGTCACCGAGGGCGGCGCGAAAGAAGCGGCCGTCAAGGGGTGGCGCGTCGGGGGCAAGACGGGCACCGCCGAGGCCCCGGCCGATCAGGGCGGGGGATACGACGGGTACACCACGTCCTTCATCGGCATCGCCCCGATGGAGGATCCCACGTACCTGGTCGGTATCGTGCTTCAGCGCCCCAAGGGCGACGTCACGGCCATCGGGTGCACGCCCGTCTTTTCCAAGATCATGGAAAAAGTATTGCAGTACTATCAGGTGCCGCGATCGACGACCCAACCGGTCTCGATCCCCAAATTCACCGACGACGAGACCGGCGAAGGCCGGTAAGAGCGTCGTTCGTCGATGTGCCTTCCCACGTGAAGGCATGATTGCCGCAATAATCAAAGTTATCGGAACGTAGGATGCGCGCAGAACGCAGGAAGAAGGATCGCTTACATGACCTCTGAGGAACGGTCGGCGGAGCACATGCCCCCTCCGGACCCGGACACTCTGAAGGGAACCGCGCAAACCCTGCGTCCTTCCGCTATTCCGGCGCGCACCCTGAAGGAGATCGCGGAGCGGCTCGAATCCTGGGGATATGGCAGCCGCTCCGACGGCTCGACGACCGCCGCCATCTCGGGGATCAGCATGGATTCGCGAGAAGTCCAACCCGACGACCTGTATGTTGCCCTCCCGGGCGCAAACGTTCACGGCGCGGACTTCGCGGAAGCCGCCGTCCGTCTCGGCGCCTCCGGCGTGCTCACCGACGAGGACGGTCTCACCCGACTGCGGGCCTTGGGCGTGCGGCTCCCCGCCGTGGTGGTTGAGCGGGTTCGCGACGTCGTGGGCCCGCTGGCCGCCCTGATCTATTCGAGCCAGCCGGCATCGCCTGACGCCCAGCGGCTCTTCGCGGTCACCGGAACCAACGGCAAGACGACGAGCACCTACATGATCAATTCGGTCATGGCACGACTTGGCCATCGAACGGGCCTGATCGGTACCATCGAGATCCTGGCCGGCGGAACGGCCATTCCGAGCCAGCTGACCACGCCAGAGTCCACGCACGTTCACTCCCTGGTGAGCGTCATGCGGGAGCACGGGATCACGGCGGCCTCGATGGAGGTCTCGTCGCACGCGTTGGATTACAAACGGGTCGACGGGCTGATCTACGACGTCGCCGGCTTCACGAACCTCACCCAGGATCACCTCGATCTGCACGGGACCATGGAGGCCTACGCCGCCTCGAAGGCCCAGCTCTTCACCCCGGCTCACTCGCGTCGTTCCGTCGTCATGATCGACGACGACTGGGGGGCTTGGATGGCACGGGCCGCCCGCGAAGCGCAAGGCAACGATTCCGTGGTGACCCTTTCCAGCGGCTTCGGTCGGGGAGAAGAGGGCGGCGCGATCTCCGCCGACGCCGATTGGACGGTCACGTCCGTCCAGGCCGCGGGGATCGGTCACCGATTCACCCTTCGTCATCGCGACGGTCGGGAACTCCACACCGCCACCGGACTACCGGCCGACTTCAACGTCTCGAATGCCGCTTTGGCGGCCGTCATGGTCGCCGAGTCGGGCGTCGAGTGGGATCGCCTGGTGGAGGCGCTGTCCGGACCGGATGCGCTCACCCCTCTGGTCCCCGGACGCATGCAGGTCATCGGCCAGGAGCCGGTATCGATCGTGGATTTCGCCCACAACCCCGACGCGCTCGAACGCGCGCTCAACGCCGTCGACCCCGGCCGGGACGCGCCGGGGCGGGTCATCGTGGTCTTTGGCGCGACCGGGCAGCGCGACCAGACCAAACGACCGATCATGGGCGGCATCGCGGCGCGGCACGCGGATATCGTCATCGTCACCGATGACGATCCCCATCACGAGGCTCCCGCTCCCATCCGGGAGGCCGTGGCCGCCGGGGCTCGGGCCGCGGTCGCCGACGGCGCCCGCGCCCAGGTCGTGGAGGACGTCGCCCCGCGGGCGGATGCCATCGCCCGCGCCGTGGAGCTCGCCGGGCCGGAGGATTCCATCCTGGTGGCCGGACGCGGGCACGAGACGAGCCAGGACGTCGCCGGCGTGGACAATGCCCTCGACGATCGTGAGGAGCTGCGCAATGCGTTGACGGTCTGGCGTGCCCGCCGCGACGCCGAGGGAGGACAACGATGATCGAACTGACAGTGCAAGAGATCGCGGACGCCGTGGCCGGGCGGGTCGTCGGCATGGCCGAGGCCGAGCGGTCCACGGTCTCGTGCGATTCCGCCACGACCGATTCACGCGACGTCGTTCCCGGGACCCTGTTCATCGCCAAACCCGGGGAGGTCACCGACGGACACCGGTTCGTCGGTGGTTCCCGCGCGGCGGGTTCACCGGTCGCCCTCGCCGAACGAGAAGTCACCGACGAATCCGGTGAGCCCTATCCCGCGATCCTCGTCGACGATGTCGTGGCGGCTATGGGTCGTCTGGCGCATCACATCGTGGGCGAACTGCGCCGCACCGGTGACGTGACCGTCATCGGCATCACCGGATCCGCGGGCAAGACCACCACCAAAGACCTGCTCGCGGGCATCTTCGGTGCGCACGGCCCGACGATCGCGCCGGTCGGTTCGTACAACGGTGAGGTCGGGGTTCCCCTGACGGTCTTCCGGGCCGACCGGTCCACTCGGTTCCTGGTGATCGAAATGGGCGCGAATCACATCGGCAATATCCGGTACCTCTGTGACATGGTCATGCCCGATTTCGGTGCGATCCTCAAGGTCGGAACCGCCCACGCGGGGGAGTTTGGTGGCGTCGAGAACATCGCGATCACCAAGTCGGAGCTCGCCGACGGCGTTGCGCCCGACGGCGGTGTGGCCCTGAACATTGACGATCCCCGCGTGGCCCCGATGCAGGCCAAGGCCTCGGCGCCGGTCACGTATTTCGGTGTGGAAGGCCGGCACGTCCGCGACGGCGAGAAAAATCTGGTCGAGGCGCGAAACCTCCGGACCGACGCGGACGGGTGCCCGCGCTTCCAACTGGCCTTCCCGGACGGTGGCGAATTCGACGTCGCCTCAAAACTCATCGGGGAGCACCACGTCTACAACCTCTTGGCCGCAGCCGTCCTGGCCTTCCGGGCCGGGATCGAGCCCCGGGATATCGTGGAGGGCCTGAACACCCTGGGAGCCGGCAGCCGGTACCGCATGGAGAGAACCGACCGGGCCGATGGCGTGACCGTCATCAACGACGCGTACAACGCCAATCCGGAATCCATGTCCGCCGCGTTGCGGACCCTGGCGCAGATGGGCCGAGACGCACAGCCTCCGCGCCGGACCTGGGCCGTTTTGGGCCCGATGCTCGAGCTCGGTGACGCGTCGGTCGAGGAGCACGACAAGCTCGGGCGCCAGGTGGTTCGCCTGAACATCCCGAAGCTGATCGTCATCGGCGACGAGGCCGCCCCGATCTTCAACGCCGCCCACCTCGAGGGGTCATGGGGCGACGAAGCGGTCTGGGTCAAGGACGTCGACGAGGCCTACGAGATCCTGAGGCGCGAACTACGCGAGGGCGATATTGCTCTCTTCAAGTCGTCGAATGGCGCGGGACTTCGTTTCTTGGGCGATAGAGTTGCACACGATCATCCCGGCGACCCTCACTCCGGACACGAACTAGGTAGAAAGGCGCAAGGAACCGCATGATTTCCATCTTGCTCGCCGCGGCCTTCGGTCTCATCCTCTCGCTCGCTGGGACGCCGCTGTTCACCAAGGTTTTGGTGCGGCAGCAGTACGGCCAGTTCATCCGTGAGGACGGTCCCACAAGCCACCAGACCAAGCGCGGCACCCCCACCATGGGCGGCGTGGTCATCATGGGAGCGACGGTGGTCGCGTTCTTCCTTGCCCTGATCCTTAGCGGGCTCATCTTCGGTGGATCGCTCGTGCCGTCCGCCTCCGCGCTCTTGCTGATGTTTCTGATGATCGGCATGGCCGGCGTCGGATTTATCGATGACTTCAAGAAGATCGCCCGCAAGCAGTCCCTGGGGCTGACACCGCAGGGCAAGATCATCCTGCAGGGCACGGTCGGCGTGATCTTCGGAGTGCTCGCTTTGTTGCTACCGGACGACCACGGTTGGACGCCCGCGTCGACGCAGATTTCTTTCACCCGCGACATCTCGTGGCTGGACCTCTCGTTTGGCATTCCCGTTCTCGGCGTGATCCTGTTTGTGATCTGGGCCAATCTCATCGCGACGGCCACGACGAACGCCGTGAACCTGACGGATGGTTTGGACGGATTAGCCACGGGCGCGTCCATCCTGGTGTTCTCGGGTTACCTCATGATCTCCATGTGGCAGACCAACCACCTGTGCGGTCCCGGGTCGGTGGACGCGGTCTGTTACGAAGTTCGCGATCCGGGCCAGTTGTCGGTGGTGGCAGCGGCCCTGGTCGGCTCCCTGATCGGCTTCCTGTGGTGGAACACCTCGCCGGCCACGATCTTCATGGGGGATACCGGTTCCCTCGGTCTGGGCGGTGCGCTGGCCGCATTCGCGATCCTGAGCCACACCCAGATCCTTCTGGTCCTGATGGCCGGGCTGTTCGTCATGATCTCGGCCTCCGTGATCATTCAGGTCGGATACTTCAAGATTTCCGGTGGCAAAAGGGTCTTTAAAATGGCGCCGCTTCAGCATCACTTCGAGTTGAAGGGGTGGAAGGAAGTCACCGTGGTGGTGCGTTTCTGGATCATTGCCGGACTCTTCGTCGCCTTGGCCCTCGGTATTTTCTACGGTGACTGGCTCGTCAGCCACGGAGGAGTGAGCAATTAATGCGAGCAACCAACGAGAACCCCGTCGTGGATAATCCTCGCTTGGAGGAGCTGACCAGCTGGGATTCGGATTGGTCGGGGCTGCGCGTTGTCGTTGCGGGCGTCGGCGTCTCGGGATTCGCGGCCGCCGATACGCTCATCGAATTGGGCGCCCGCGTGGTCATCGTCGACGGCAAGGACACCGAGGACACCCGGTATAAGGAACAGACCTTGGGCATCGTCGGCTCGGCGGGCGCCGTGCTGGGCGACGGGGCGATGGACAGCCTGCCCGACGTCGACGGGGCGCGTCCCGACCTCGTGGTGACCTCTCCCGGTCTCCGGCCCGCCCTGGGCCTGTTGGACCAGGCGGTGCGGGAAGGCGTTCAAATCTGGGGCGAGGTCGAGCTCGCGTGGCGTCTCCGCGAGCGTGCCGGCCGGAAGACCACCGAGTGGCTGTGCGTGACCGGGACCAACGGCAAAACGACCACCGTGGGAATGACGGCCTCGATCTTGCAGGCGGCGGGTCTCAAGGCCATCGCCGTGGGCAACGTCGGGACGCCGATCCTGGACGCACTGCGCGATCCCGTCGATTACGACGTTTTCGTTGTGGAGCTCTCGAGCTACCAATTGCACTGGAGCTACTCCCTGAGGCCCTGGGCATCGACGGTGCTCAATATTGCCGAGGACCATATCGACTGGCACGGCAGCTACGAGAACTACCAGGCCGATAAGGCCAAGGTGTACGAAAATACGCGTGTGGCCTGCGTCTATAACGCGGCGGTGCCGTTGACGGAGCGCATGGTCGAATCCGCGGATGTCCAGGAAGGCTGCCGCGCCATCTCCTTCACCACGGATGCGCCGTATCTTTCCCAGCTGGGGGTCGTCGACGGATTGCTCGTCGACCGCGCCTTCGTCGAGGAGCGCCGCACGTCCGCCGCGGAGATGGCCGCGGTGCAGGACACGGGCGAACTTCCGACCAAGCACACGGTTGAAAACGCGCTGGCGGCCGCCGCCTTGGCCCGGGCCTACGGCGTCGAGCCCGTGGCCGTGAGGGACGGGCTCCGCGCCTATCAGCCGGGCGCGCACAGGATTCAGCCGGTGGCCCATACCCACGCGGTCCTGTGGGTCAACGACTCCAAGGCGACCAATCCTCACGCCACGGACGCATCGCTCAGTTCCTTCGACCCCGTCATCTGGGTCGCCGGGGGCCTGTCCAAGGGGGTCGCTTACGGCGACCTCGTCGCGAAACACGCGCATCGGCTCAAGGCGGTGGTGCTGATCGGCACGGACACGGGTTCCCTGGAAGACGCGCTCACGGCGCACGCCCCGGGGATCCCGGTGCACCGGGCGGCCACATCCGGAATCTCTCCGGACGACGGACGAGCCGTGATGTCCTCCGCGGTGGAGATCGCCCACGGGCTGGCCGAGGCCAACGACACCGTCCTGATGGCCCCGGCCGCGGCGTCGATGGATCAGTTTGCCTCCTACGCCGAGCGCGGCGACGCCTTCATCGACGCGGTCACCGCGCTCGTCGGACGCCTGCAAGAGGGCGGGGACGAGGAAGGAACCGACACGCCATGAGCACCTCAGCATCCGAGCGTCCGCGCAGGCGGCACCACGACACACTGTGGACGAGGATCGCCGACGGATATCGGTACGTCTCCCGCCCGCTCTATCGGTGGGTCGCGACCGGATCGATGAACAGCGCCGCCATCGGCATCGCCGTATCGTCCCTCGGACTCACGGTACTGGGTTGCATGATGGTTCTCTCGGCGTCCTCGGTGGAGCAGATCGCCGCGGGTAAATCGCCGTATGGCCTCTTCCTTCGGCAGGGAGTCTTCGCGTTCGTGGGCATCATCGCGATGTTCGTGGCCGCGAGGATCAAGATTTCCTTCTGGAAGAATAAGCGGCTCGTCTATTGGCTGATGGGTATCTCGCTGGTCCTCCTGGTGCTTGTGCTCTCGCCGCTGGGCAAGGAAGTCAACGGTAACCGAAACTGGATCGCGGTCGGTTCCTTCACGTTCCAGCCCTCCGAGATCGCGAAATTCTCCCTGATGTTGTGGGTCGTGTGGTCCCTGGCCAAATCCACCAGGGTCGCCACCAGCGCTCATGCCGCGCTCTTACCGTCGTCGTTGGGATTCCTGCTCGTTTGCGGCCTGGTCATCATCGGTGGCGACGCCGGTACCTGTATCGTTTTCGTGCTGATTTACGCGACGGCCCTGTGGTTCGCGAGGGCCCCTCGAAAGATTTTCACCCGCTCTATCCTGGCCGCGGTCGTTCTCGGAACCCTGGTGGTTGTCTCGAGGCCCCACCGCTTGTCCCGCGTGACCTCCTGGTTGTTTCCTTCGCAGTGCCTCCAGGGCCAGGAGTGCTTCCAGTCCAATTCGGGCATGGCCGCGTTGGCGACCGGGTCCTGGTGGGGGCAGGGCCTCGGGGAGTCCCGTCAGAAGTACAACTACCTGCCCGAGGCACACAACGACTTCATCGTCGCTATTCTGGGCGAGGAATTGGGGCTGATCGGCACCTGCATCGTCGTCGCCCTCTTCGCGGTCATGGCCCTGTGCCTGGCCCGCATCATCCTGCGCTCCAGCGACCGTTTCGTTCGGCTCGCGGCCGCCTGCCTGCTCGCGTGGTTCGTGGGGGAGGCCTTCGTCAACATCGGGATGGTCACCGGACTTCTCCCCGTGATCGGTATTCCGTTGCCGTTTGTCTCCTACGGAGGTACATCGCTGATGGTTTCCCTCTTCGCGGCGGGATTCGGCATGTCTTTGGCCAAGTCGCCCACGCATCCGGCGGTCAGCCTCACCTCCCTCGACAGCCACCGAGCGGAAGTAGACTAGACAGCGATCTTTAATCGCGAGTAATCACAACCATCGACCTAGGGAGATTCGACCATGACCCAGCCTCTGTCCGTCGTTGTAGCGGGAGGTGGGACCGCGGGGCATATCTCACCGATGTTGGCCATCGCGGATGCCGTGCGCGAGGGGAACCCGGAGGCACGGATCGTGGCCGTCGGCACGGAATCGGGGATGGAGACGCGTCTGGTTCCGGAAGCCGGTTATGACCTGGAATTCGTCGACCGCGTGCCGATGCCGCGCAAGCCGAGCGTAGATCTTCTCAAATTGCCCGTGCGGATGCGCCGGGCCGTCCAGCAGGGACGCCAGATATTGCGTCGTGCCCAAGCCGACGTCTTGGTGGGAGTCGGCGGATACGTATGCACGCCGATGTACCTCGCGGCGGCGCGAGAAAACGTGCCGATCGTGATTCACGAGGCCAATCAGCGCCCCGGTCTGGCGAATAAGGTCGGCGCCAAGAAGGCGGCGGTGGTCGCCACCGCTTTCGAGGGAACCCCGATCCCGGGCGGACGACACGTCGGGATGCCCATGCGCAGGCATATCTCCGAGTGCGATCGGTCGGCCGATCGCTCCGGCTCTCGCCAACTGTTAGGGCTCCAGGATGACGTGCCGACCATCATCGTGACCGGCGGATCGCTGGGCGCGCAGAACATGAATCGAACCATTGCCGAGGTGCTTCGCCGCAAGGAATGGGCGGAGTCCGGCGTTCAGCTGATGCACATCACGGGTCGAGGCAAGCAGTTGCTCGACGACGACGGCTCGCTTCTCAATTCCCCCGGGTATCACCAGGTGGAGTTCGTGCACGGAATGGAGAAGGTCTACTCCGCGTGCGACCTCCTCATCGCTCGGTCGGGTGCGGCGACCGTGAGCGAAACCGCTGCCGTCGGATGCCCGGCCGTCTTCGTGCCCCTCCCCATCGGCAACGGGGAGCAGTCCTTGAACGCCGCGGACCTCGTCGATTCCGGGGCGGCCCTCATGATCGAGGACAAAAAATTCACCGCCGACTGGTTCGTCGAGCATGTTCTGCCGGTGGTGACCGATCCGGCAAAGCTCGAAGAGATGTCCCGCAACGGGTACCGACACGGTATCCGCGATGCCGCGCAGCACATGGCCGAATTGATCACACAGGCCGCTCGCCACGGAGGGAAGCACTAGTTCCATGAACACACAGCACGAGAACCCCGGGGTCCTGCCGAAATTCATGTATCCGCCGTTTCCGGCCCGCCCCGGCCTCGGCGAGCTTGGACGCGTCCACTTCGTCGGAATGGGCGGCACAGGGATGTCGGCCGTCGCCGATCTTCTGCTCGCCCACGGGCTGAAGGTCAGCGGGTCGGACCAAAGGGATAACGCGGCTCTCGAGGTGCTCCGCCGTCGGGGAGCCGTGGTCCACATACCGCAGGACGCGTCCAACGTAGAGAACGTGGATACGGTGGTCGTCTCCACGGCGATCAAGCCCACCAACCCCGAACTCGCCGCCGCGCGCGCCGCGGGGCTGCGTGTCCTTCACCGATCCGACGCCTTGGCCGCCGCAATGGCCGACGCCAAGACCATCGCCGTGGCCGGAACGCACGGTAAGACCACCACGAGCTCGATGATCTCCGTGATGTTCGACGGCGTGGGGGCCCGACCGTCCTTTGCGGTGGGTGCCAGCATCGCGGCGCTCGGGACCAACGCGGCGCTCGGACGGACAGGCCCGGATTCCTGGTTCATCGCGGAGGCCGACGAATCGGACGGGTCGTTCATCAAGTACCGGCCGACCATCGCGGTCGTCACCAACGTCGAGCCGGATCACCTGGACTTCTACGGCAGCGGCGAGGCCGTGACGGCGGCCTTCGACCAGTTCGTCGCGTCGATGGCCGATGGGGGAACCCTCGTGGCCTGCTGGGACGACGAGGGCGCCCGTCGTCTCGCGGAGAATTTCCGGGAACGGGGCGGAAACGTCATGACCTACGGAACCACCGACGGCTCGGACGTGCTGATCAGCAACATGACCGGGAAAGGCACGGCGAGCACGGCCGACCTGGTCTGGGACGTCCCGACCGTCGCCGGACGCGCGTCCGGCGAAGCCAAACTGACTCTCTCGGTGCCCGGTGCTCACAATGTGCGCAATGCCGCGGCCGCCGTGTGCTGTGCCCTGGGCGCAGGCCTCGACGTCCGGGAGGCCGCCAGGGCCTTGGAGAGCTTCACCGGTTCGGCCCGCCGGTTCGAGCTTCAGGGGAAGGCACGAGGGGTCTGCGTCTACGACGACTACGCCCACCACCCGACCGAGGTCGCCGCGGCGCTCGAGGCGGCCCGCACCGTGGCCGGTGGCCACACCGTCTATGCGATCTTCCAGCCTCATCTTTTCTCGCGCACCCGAGAATTTTCCGGTCAGTTCGCCGAAGCGTTGGCCATCGCCGACCGCGCCTACGTCGTGGACATCTACCCGGCGCGAGAAGAACCGATGCCGGGAGTGACCAGCCGACTCATCACCGAGGCCGGATCCAGCGAGGTGCGGTACGCCGCCAGCCCCGAGGAAGCGGCCGGGCAGATCGTGTCCTCGGCCCACGAGGGTGACATTGTGATGACGATTGGGGCCGGTGACGTGACCACCTACGGGGCCAAGGTCCTTGCGGCCCTGGCGGAAGGCGGGGCGGACAACGCCCAGGATTCCGCGTGAGCCCGAAGCATCGTCCGCGGCTGCCGCGCCAGCAAGAGAATCCCGGCTCGTCCTCGAGGCGACGGGGGGATGCCGTCGAGAACCCCCGGGGGCCCGAGCCGTCGACGGGTCGGACGTCCCCGCCACGGAGCACCGACGAGCCAACCGGCCCACACCTCAGTGACGCCCGCGAAAGGCTCGCGGAGGCCGCCGCCCGCGCCGACGCGGGGGACACGGCGCAACGGGCCGAAGCCATGGATAGCGCCCAGAGATCGGGCGAGCACCGCCCGGTCGCCGTGCGTGTCAACGACACCTCGAAGGTCGGGATCGAAGATCCCGAGGAGGCGGACAGCGGGATCGGGGCCACCCAGGCGCCGTCCACCAAGGACGGGGCCGGCGCGCCGGAACGCGGCGGCCTGGACGGTCCGGCCGCTTCCGGCAAGCCGGATAACATCGTCGCGTTTCCCTCGGATCGCGAACGGCGTCGGGCACGCAAGGAGAGCACCGCCGGCGACCGGCGTCAGGAACGTGGCGGCCGGTGGGGTCGGCTTCCCCGCGGGAAACGATGGCTTGCGGGCATCGGCGCGTTGGTCATCGCGGCGATCCTTTTCCTCGGCATCGTTTTCTACTCACCGCTCTTGGCGACCCAGACCATCACGGTTCAGGGCGCCAACCTGTCCGATCAGTCCACGGTGCAGAAATCGTTGGAGCCGCTGAAGGGCAAACCCCTCACCCGCATCACCGATCACGAGGTCCAGGACCTGATCGGCAACGATGTCGTCGTTGAAGGCGTCAGCATCGAGGCCCGGCCGCCGCACGAGCTCGAGGTCACGGTCCACGAGCGGGTTCCTGTGGCCACGGTGAAGTCGGGGGACCAGTACATCCTGGTCGACAAGAACGGCGTCGCCGTGGGCTCTAAGAAGTCCGTGGATGAGGCCGGCGTCCCGCTGCTGGAAGGGGGACCGGACGCGGTCAAGAGCGACTCCTTCACCTCCGCGGTCGCCGCGCTCCAGACCCTCCCTCAGTCCCTCCTGTCCCAGCTCAATAAGGTCGAAGCGGATTCGCCGTCGAATATTCGTCTCGACATGAAGGACGGATCGCAGGTGATTTGGGGGACCAGCGACGACAGCGAATTCAAGGCCCAGGTCCTCAACAGCCTGGTCAAGGCCCTGAAGGATCAGGGAGGCGCCTCGGTCTACGATGTCTCGAGCCCCGACCATCCCGTGACCAAATAGGCCGCACTCCGGAACCTCAACGTTAACGTCAAGGTTGAACTGGCTCCCGGTATTGACGATATTTCCCGGAAATTCTTAGGCGCGAAACGCCGATTGAGTGCGACACGTTACCCGGTGATTGATACTCTAGTTGCGGTATAGGAACCGGCCGATAGCCGGTATCCACCGATATTCATCAACGTTCAAGTTGAGGTTTAATTCGGCGGATGTCGGAATGTTGGCTTCACACGCTCAAACGAGGAAAACCATGGACGTTACAACTCCCCAGAATTACCTCGCCGTCATCAAGGTCGTCGGCATCGGCGGCGGCGGCGTCAACGCAGTCAACCGCATGATCGAGGTCGGCCTTCGCGGCGTCGAATTCATCGCGATCAACACCGATGCACAGGCACTGCTGATGTCTGACGCCGACGTCAAGCTGGATGTCGGCCGAGAGATGACTCGCGGTCTCGGCGCGGGTGCTAACCCCGAGGTCGGTCGCCAGGCCGCGGAAGATCACGAAGAAGAGATCGAGGAAGTCCTCAAGGGCGCCGACATGGTCTTCGTGACCGCAGGTGAGGGCGGCGGAACCGGGACGGGCGGTGCCCCCGTCGTGGCGCGTATCGCCCGGTCGCTCGGTGCGCTGACCATCGGCGTCGTCACGCGCCCCTTCACGTTCGAGGGCCGTCGCCGTTCGAACCAGGCCGAGACCGGCATCGAGTCGCTGCGCGACGAGGTCGATACCTTGATCGTGATCCCGAACGACCGACTGCTCTCCATCTCGGACCGCAACGTGTCCATGTTGGACGCCTTCAAGTCGGCCGACCAGGTGCTTTTGTCGGGCGTGCAGGGCATCACCGACCTGATCACCACCCCGGGCCTGATCAACCTCGACTTTGCGGACGTCAAGTCCGTGATGCAGGGGGCCGGCTCGGCCCTCATGGGTATCGGCTCCGCGCAGGGCGAGGATCGCGCGGTCAAGGCCGCCGAGCTGGCGATAGCATCGCCGTTGCTTGAGGCTTCGATCGACGGTGCGCACGGCGTGCTCTTGTCGATCCAGGGCGGCTCGGACCTCGGCCTGTTCGAGATCAACGAGGCGGCCCGCCTGGTTCAGGAGGTTGCCCACCCGGACGCGAACATCATCTTCGGCGCCGTCATCGACGACGCCCTGGGCGACGAAGCTCGCGTCACGGTCATCGCGGCGGGTTTTGATTCCCTGAACCCCGAGACCAACAGCAACAACAACAATGCGGCCGCGACGCAGGCCCAGCGTACCCAGCAGACCTACGGCGGCGGCTCCTCGCAGCCGTCCAAGGTCGCCAGCAACCCGCAGCGCGGGGGCAACGACTACGCGGGAAGTTCCTCCTTCTCCGGAGGTTCCTCCTCGCAGTGGCAGGACGATTCGGATGTTCCGGCCAACGCGGGCTTCGACGTCGACCTGCCGCCGGCCGTGGACCCGAAGGGCGAGTCCGGCTCCAAGAAGTCCGGCAAGGACTCCCTGGACGTTCCCGACTTCCTGAAGTAAAACCGAAGACGCGCGTGTGAAGCCGGCGGGCGGGACGGATATGCCGTCCCGCCCGCCCTCCATATCCGAGGCGCGTGAGTGACGAGGGCTCCCCGAGGGCTCCTCGACGTCAACTGATGCTGATGACCCATCGACGAGGCGGTGACCGATCGTGACGGATGACAAGGTCTCTCGAGACCGGCGGGCGGGCCGTGCCGCGCCCGAAGCAGGCGCCACGAACTTCCGGCACATGATCGAGATGCCAACGGGAGTGTGCCTGGCCTTTACCGACGTGGCAACCGGGAACCTGGGGCTGCACGTCCCGGGGGCGTCGGATCCGCAGGACAACCGTCGAGCGTTGGAAGCTTCCATGGGGGTCGAGCCTGGAACCCTGCTCTTCTTGGAACAGGTCCACGGAACCCGGGTGGTTCAGGCCGAGGACACGCCCTTGCTATCTCCGGGACTATCCGCCGACGAAGAACGGTCTTTGGCGCCCACCGCGGATGCCGCGGTGACGACCACCGGCCGCCCCCTCGCGATCATGACGGCCGATTGCCTGCCCGTGGTGATCACGACCTCCGATTCCCGGACCTACGGCGTCGCGCACGCGGGGAGGCAAGGACTGCTGACCGGTGTGCTGCCCAACGTCGTGGCGGAACTCCGCGCGAAGGGCGCGCAGGACCTGGAGGCCTGGATCGGCCCCGCGATCTGTGGGAGTTGCTACGAGGTCCCCCAAGACATGGCGGACGGCGCCGAGGCGGAACACCCGGGGATTGCCGTGACGACACGCTGGGGGAGCCCCGGGCTCGATCTGCCGGGCGCGGCAGATCGTCAATTGAAACAGTCCGGAGTGCTGGTCCACCGCGACGTCGTCAACGAGTGCACCTTTGAGAACGACGAGTTGTTTTCGCATCGGAGGGCCCCGGGCCAGGGTCGCATAGCGGGCCTTGTCTGGGCGAGGCCCCGCAGCAATGAAGCGTCGCGGGCCGAGGCGCCCGGCAGGTAGGAGAGTCAGTCATGACGACCAACGATATCTACACCGCGGATCGTGCCGAAGAGCTGGTACGACGACACGCCCGGGTCGCGGCGGACGTGGAGCGCCTGGCTCGCCAGACACCGCCCGATGTGCGAGACCCTTCCGTGCCGGTCGAGCTGATCACCGTGACGAAGTTCTTTCCGGTCACCGATGTCCAGGCCCTCTACGACGCGGGCATCCGGACCTTCGGCGAAAACCGGGATCAAGAGGCGGCTCGGAAGGCCGGTGAGCTACGGGAAGACCCCTCGGATCCGCCCGCGTGGCATTACATCGGTCAGCTGCAGTCCAATAAGGCCAAATCGGTCGTCAAATACGCCACGAGCGTGCACTCTATCGACCGCGCGTCGATCGTGACCGCCCTCGGCAAGGCCTACCGCAACGCCGTGTCCCGGTGCGAGAACGAGGAGGATGCGGCCCCGGCATCGCTGGCTCGCGGCGGGCTCGAATGCCTGATTCAGGTGGGGCTCGACGATGAACGGGCCACGCCGGGGGGCGCGTCGGCCGGGGCTCGTGGCGGCGCGGATTCCGAGGAAATCGAGCGTCTGGCCGATCTCATCGCCGAGACCGAAGGGTTGCAGCTGGCCGGGCTCATGGCCGTGGCCCCTCTCGGCGCCGACCCCTCCCGCGCCTTCGAGAAACTGTACGAGCTGAGCCGGTCGCTGCGGCGCGCTCACCCCGATGCCTGGAAGATTTCCGCCGGGATGAGCGGGGACATGAGCGAAGCGATACGATGGGGGTCGACCAGCGTGCGCGTTGGAAGCGCCATCATGGGGGATCGACCCAAGCACACCTGATGATTCCCTGAATCTGGCGTGTTGACCCGCGTGATTTCCCTTGTCAGTGGGAATAATGGTCCCATTGACGGGTAGCGCCCGTTTCACGAACGATTCTCGAGGAGTTCACATGGCCGGAACACTGCGCCAGGCAATGGTCTTTCTTGGCCTAGCCGACGACGGGTACGAGGCCCAGCCCGCGGCGCAACGGCGTCGGGCTGAGCCGGAAGTACGAGAACAGTCTTATGCGGACTCGGTAGACCGTGATCCGCGGGAGGCCGTCGACGGCTCGACCGCGTTGGCCACAAAGCCACGCGTCGAACCCCGCGAACAGTACGAGGAAACCGAGGTTCGTCGGCAACCCGAACGTCGACCCCAGGCGCAGCGTGAAACGCGTTCCACGTCTACTGCGGTTGCGACGCGCCGCGCGGACGCCGGCCAGACGGCCGCTCCTCGCTCGGCCGACACGGAACCGGCGGATGTGGCAGACGACTATCGCGCTCCCGTGACTCCGATCAACCGTGCCGCGGCACAGACCGAAAGCGATAACGAATTGCGACGCATTACCACCATTCACCCGCGCTCCTACAATGACGCGAAGGTGATCGGCGAATCCTTCCGGAACAACATTCCCGTGATCATGAACGTCACGGACATGGATGTTGCCGAGGCCAAGCGATTGGTTGACTTTTCGTCGGGGTTGACGTTTGCCCTCAACGGCAGCATCGAACGGGTCACCGAGCAGGTATTTCTGCTGACCCCGTCCAATTTGGAGGTCTTGGCCTCCGAGGACGTCTCCTCCGCGGCGAACGAGACCGACGATTCACTGTTCAACCACAGCTGATAGCGCCGTTTCGATCGGTTCGTCTCAGGAAGGATTCATCCGTTGATCTCGGCTTTGGCCATCATCCATTTCGCCCTGTACTTGGCGTTTCTCGTGCTGATGTTTCGGCTGATCCTGGATTGGGTGCAGACTTTTGCGCGGTTCTGGAGGCCCAAAGGGATCGCGCTGGTGTTCGCGACCTCGGTGTATACCATCACCGATCCGCCCATGCGGTTGATGCGCAAATGGATCCCGCCGTTGCGGATTGGCTCGGTCTCCCTAGACATGGGGTTCCTGGTGTTGCTGGTTGTGCTGAGCATTGCCCAGAGCATCGTGAGGGCGTCCCTGGTCTCGGGCGTCGGATAAGCGCTCAACGAACGTTCACGCGGACGTCTAGGTGATCGCCAGACTTTTCCCATAAGCTCTCGTGTGAGCCGTGAGGTAGCGGTCGGGATGGGCCGACGGATCCATCGCACGGTGAGACGCATGGCGTGTCCCGCTCGCGATCATCCAGCCGTGACCGATCGCGAACCGCCTACCGAGGGGAATCTCCTTCGGCGTTCGTCGCGGTCCAGCCGCCCAACGTCGCCGCCGGAGAATTCCCAACCACAATTTCGATGCGACTGTCGCCGCATCTCAACGATAAGAGGTGTATTTCATGACATTGACCCCAGAACAGGTCATTAACAAGACCTTCCAGCCCACCAAATTCCGCGAAGGCTACGACCAGGAAGAGGTGGACCTCTTCCTGGATGAGGTCGTCACCGAACTGCGCCGCCTTCACAAGGAGAACGACGGCCTGCGCCAGAAGCTACGCGAAGCCGGAATCGACCCCGAGTCCGACTCGGTCTCTTCGGCGGGCGGCGGCAATACCGCGTCGGCCGGAACGGCCGCGTCGACGTCGACCGGTGCCGCGAGCACCGAGGGTGCGTCTTCGGATTCGGTCGCAGCCCTGAACGTGGATTCCGACTCGGCCTCCGACTTGTCCACCGAAAACCTGGATTCCGAGATCCACCCGACGGAGGAGCAGGTTCCGACCGCCGCCGAGGGCGGACAGGAGCAGACTTCCGCTTCGGCGCAGACCACGGATCAGAACGCGGAGGTCGGGGCCCAGCAGGGCAACAAGACCGAGTCCGCCGCGTCGGCCGCCGCGGTGATCGCCATGGCGCAGCGCCTCCACGACGAGTACGTCTCGCAGGGTGAGTCCGAGAAGGCACGTTTGATCGAGGAAGGCCAGACGACGGCTCAGTCGCTGCTGAGCGAGGCCGAAACCAAGCGATCCGAGATCCTGGCTTCCCTCGAGCAGTCCAAGACCAACCTGGAATCGGACGTGGACACGCTCCGCACCTTCGAGACCAAGTACCGTCGCGAGCTGAAGTCCTACCTCGAGAACAAGCTCACCGACTTGGAGAATTCGCCGCGCGTCGAGCCGGCACAGACCAAGTAGTCGAGTCTTCGAGACCTGAGGGTCTCGACCGGGGCCAGCGGCCGAGTGCCGCTGGCCCCGTTAGTCTATTAAAGACGCCCCGAGCCGTCCGGCGGATACTGCCGGCGATTCGGGATGATGCCCACACCGTAGCCCAGGAGAATGTCCGCCCGTGTGCCAACGTGCCGAGACTGATGCGTCTCATCGAAGCTTCCGCCCGTATTTCATCGCCGGATTCGTGATGCTCGTCGTGCTCTACGCGGCTGACCAGCTGACCAAAAACGCGGTCGTGACGCACATGTTCGAAGGACAGGCGATTCCGGTCGTGGACGGCGTTTTATGGTGGCACTTCATCCGTAACCCCGGGGCCGCATTCTCGATGGGCGAGTCCGTCACGTGGATTTTCACTATCGTCATGGTCATCGTGGCCGGCGTGGTGATCTATTACCTTCCGCGGGCCCGCTCGCGCGCGTGGATCTTGGCACTGTGCGGCCTGCTCGCGGGTGTCCTCGGGAACCTGACCGACCGGTTGCTTCGGGAACCCGGGTTCGCCCGGGGACACGTCGTGGATTTCATTTCCGTGCCACACTTCGCGATCTTCAATATCGCCGATTCGTGCATCACGGTCAGCATCGTGGTGCTGGCGATCCTCATGGTCACCGGCGTCCCGCTGGACGGGCGGGCTCACCCGGACCCCACACCCGCCTCGGACAAGGACGCATCATGAACGACACCACGCAGGGAACCCACACGTGGACCGCGCAGGCGGATCAGGCCGGTCTCCGATTGGACGCGTTCCTCGCGAACGCGACGGGTCGGTCCCGCTCGGCCGCCAGCGAATGGTGCGCGGACGGCCTCGTCGCCGTCGAGCTGGACGGGAAACCGCTCAAGGTAGCAAAGTCACTCAAGGTCCCCGAGGGCGCCAGGGTCACCGCCGAGGTACCGGACCCCGCGGCCAAGGTGCGCGTGGTGGCCGAGACGGTCGACGGATTCGGGATCGTTCACGAGGACTCGGACATCGTCGTCGTGGATAAGCCGGCCGGAGTTGCGGCGCATCCTTCGCCGGGATGGCACGGGCCCACCGTGGTCGGCGCCCTGAGCGCGGCCGGCGTGGAGATCACCACCTCGGGAGCCGCGGAGCGGCGGGGCATCGTGCACCGTCTTGACGTGGGAACCTCGGGTCTGATGGTCGTCGCCAAGAACGAGCGTTCGTATTCGGTGCTCAAGAGGGCCTTCAAGGAGCGCACCGTGACCAAGGTGTATCACACCATGGTGCAGGGTATTCCCGACCCGCTGCGGGGGACGATCGACGCCCCGATCGGCCGTCATCCCGGCCACGAGTGGCGCTTCGCCGTGGTCGAAGACGGCCGAAACGCCGTGACGCACTACGAGGTGCTGGAGGCTTTCGGCCCCGCGAGCCTCGTGGAGGTGCACCTGGAAACCGGGCGGACCCACCAGATCAGGGTGCACTTCTCGGCGCTGAACCACGCGTGTTGCGGGGATCTGACCTATGGTGCCGACCCCGCCGTATCCGCACGGCTCGGTCTGACCCGACAGTGGCTGCACGCGCATCGATTGGGATTTGACCACCCCGGTAGTGGACAGCCGGTGGAATTCTCCAGCGAGTATCCAGCCGATCTCCAGTTTGCGGTGGAGGCCATGCGCAGCGGAGATGCCGTCGGACCGTCGACCGCCTAAAGTGGAATGGTGACTTCCGCGGCTCAATCCTCAGGCAAAGGCTTTACCCACCTGCACGTCCACACCGAGTACTCGATGCTGGACGGCGCGGCGCGACTCGACGATCTGTTCGAACACGCCCACGAACTCGGCATGGATTCCATGGCGACGACCGACCACGGGTTCCTCTTCGGCGCCTTCGACTTCTGGAACCGGGCGCGAAATGCCGGCATCAAGCCAATCATCGGCGTCGAAGCCTACGTGACTCCTGGCACGGCGCGGCAGGACCGCACGCGCGTCAAATTCGGCGACGGCGGCCGCAACGACGTCTCCGGTGGCGGTGCCTACACGCACATGACCCTCTTGGCCGAGACGACCCAGGGCATGCACAATCTGTTCCGGGCCTCCTCGAAGGCCTCCCTGGAGGGGCACTTCTATAAGCCCCGCATGGACCGCGAGTTACTGAACACCTACGGCAAGGGCCTCATCGCGACCACCGGTTGCCCCTCGGGTGAGGTGCAGACGCGTCTGCGCCTCGGCCAGTACAACGAGGCGCGCGAGGCCGCCGCTGAATTTCGGGACATCTTCGGCAAGGACAATTACTACCTCGAGCTCATGGATCACGGGCTCGGTATCGAAAAGCAGGTCACCAGCGATCTGCTGCGACTGGGCAAAGACCTCCAACTGCCCATGGTCGCGACCAACGATCTGCACTACACCCATGCGGAGGACGCCAAGGCCCACGCCGCGCTTCTGTGCGTGCAATCGGGCTCCACGCTTCAGGATCCCAAGCGATTCAAATTCGACGCGGACGAGTTTTATGTCAAGTCCGCGGCGGAAATGCGAGAACTTTTTCGGGATTTCCCGGAGGCCTGCGACAACACCCTCGAAATCGCGGAACGGTGCAACGTCGAGTTCGACACCAGCGCCAACTACATGCCGAACTTCCCGTGCCCTCCCGGCGAGAACGAGGAATCCTGGTTCGTCAAAGAGGTCGAAAACGGTCTGCACTATCGCTTCCCGAACGGCATTCCCGATGAAGTGCGTCGACAGGCCGAATACGAGGTCGGCATCATCACCCAGATGGGCTTCCCCGGTTACTTCCTCGTGGTCGCCGACTTCATCAATTGGGCCAAGAACAACGGCATTCGGGTGGGGCCGGGGCGTGGCTCGGGTGCCGGTTCGATGGTCGCCTACGCGATGCGCATCACCGAGCTGAATCCGCTCGACCACGATCTGATCTTCGAGCGGTTCCTCAACCCCGACCGTGTGTCCATGCCCGACTTCGACGTCGACTTCGATGATCGGCGCCGGTCCGAGGTCATTCACTACGTGACCGAGAAGTACGGCGAGGATAAGGTCGCCCAGATCGTCACCTACGGCACGATCAAGGCCAAGCAGGCCCTCAAGGACTCGTCGCGAGTTCTGGGTTATCCGTTCTCGATGGGGGAGAAGCTGACCAAGGCCATGCCGCCGGACGTCATGGGCAAGGGCATCTCCCTGAAGGACGTCTACAACAAAGACGCCAAGCGCTATGGCGAGGCCGAAGAGCTCCGCGAGGTCCTGGCCTCCGACGAGGAATCCCGCAAGGTCTTCGAAACCGCGGAAGGCCTCGAGGGCCTGAAGCGCCAATGGGGCGTCCACGCGGCCGGCGTCATCATGTCGAGCCACAACATCATCGACGTCATTCCGATCATGCGTCGCGAGCAAGACGGCCAGGTGATCACCCAGTTCGATTACCCCACGTGCGAGGGCCTCGGTCTGATCAAGATGGACTTCCTCGGGTTGAGAAACCTGACGATCATCTCCGACGCGATCGAGAACATCAAAGCCAACCGGGACTTCGACCTCGACCTCGAATCCCTCGAAACGGACGATCAGGAATCTTATCGGCTCCTCGCCCGCGGCGACACGCTCGGGGTGTTCCAGCTCGACGGCGGGCCCATGCGTCAGCTGCTGAAGCTGATGCAACCGGATCACTTTGAGCACATCTCCGCCGTCCTGGCCCTGTATCGGCCCGGGCCGATGGGCGCCAATTCCCACACCAACTACGCGCTGCGCAAGAACGGCCTGCAAGAGGTGACGCCGATTCACCCGGAGCTCGAGGAGCCGCTGGCCGAAATCCTGGACACGACCTACGGGTTGATCGTTTACCAGGAGCAGGTCATGGCCATCGCGCAGAAGGTGGCCGGCTACTCCCTCGGCGAGGCGGATATTCTGCGCCGCGCGATGGGCAAGAAGAAAAAGGCCGAACTGGACCGACAGTACGAGACGTTCCACCAGGGAATGCTCGACAACGGATACTCCGAGGCGGCGATCAAGGCGCTGTGGGACATTCTGCTTCCGTTCTCCGACTACGCCTTCAACAAGGCGCACACGGCGGCCTACGGATTGGTCTCCTACTGGACCGCGTACCTGAAGGCGCACTATCCGCAGGAATACATGGCCGCCCTGCTGACATCCGTGGGCGACGACAAGGACAAACTGGCCCTTTACCTCAACGAATGTCGGCACATGAACATCACGGTTCTCCCGCCGGACGTCAACGAGTCCGCGTTGAACTTCACGCCAGTCGGAGACGACATCCGCTTCGGGATGGGCGCCGTGCGCAACGTGGGGGCCAACGTGGTCTCAGCCCTGGTCGAAACGCGTGAGGACAAGGGAAAATTCACCTCGTTCCACGACTTCCTCAAGAAGGTTCCCGCGGTCGTCTGCAATAAGCGGACCATCGAGTCGATGATTAAGGCGGGGGCCTTCGATGACCTGGGGCACCGGCGTCGGGCCCTCTCCCTGATCCACGAGGAAGCCATCGACTCGACGGTTTCGGTCAAGCGCCAGGAGGCGGCCGGCCAATTCGATCTGTTCGGCGGGTTCGGGGCCGATGAGGAGGATCCCACGACGGATCTCACCGTGGCCATTCCGGACGTTCCGGAGTGGGAGCGCCGCGACATGCTGAACTTCGAGCGAGAAATGCTCGGACTCTACGTCTCGGATCACCCGCTCCGTGGGCTCGACGACGTCCTCGGGCAGCTCTCCGACTCGTCCGTGCAGTCCCTCTTGGACGAGGACGGCAAGCCCGACGGCTCGGTGGTGACGATCGCCGGAATGATCACCTCGGTCCAGCGGAAGGTGGCCAAGACCAGCGGAAATGCTTATGCCCGCGTCGAACTCGAGGACCGGACCGGCTCGATGGAGGTCATGTTCTTCGGCAAGGTCTACGCCCCGATCGCGGGTGTGCTGACCGAGGACCTGATCTGCACGATCAAGGGGCGCCTCCAACGGCGTGACGACGGTTCCGTGACCATCAGCGCCCAAGAGCTCAAGGTTCCGGATATCGATGCGGACGGCCAGAAGGGACCGGTCATCCTGTCGATCCCGGAACACCGGGCCACCGAATCCACACTGCGCGAACTGGAGAATATCCTGATCAATCACCGCGGGGACGCGGAAGTCAGGATCAATCTGGCGTGCCGCACCAAGGACGTCCTGATGAGGCTTTCGCCGCGGCTCCGGGTGAATCCCAACCCGGCCCTCTACGGCGACCTCAAGGTGCTCTTCGGGTCCTCATGCCTGGAGAGGACCTCCGGGCCCGGCGCGGATATCGGAGTATGAACCGCTGAATCTCGAGGTGGCGGCAAAGGGCGTTAAACTGGCTGGGTGACTGACTCTGACTCGACCACCCTGCCCGACTCGATCATGCGCGTCCTGGACCTGCGAGGACGGCATCTGAGCCCTGCGCAACTTCGCTCCGTCGTCCCGCGCCAGACCGGAGAGTTTCTGGCGTCCGCCGAAGACTCGGTCGCCTCGATCCTCGCGGATGTCCGTGAGCGGGGGGCCGACGCCTTGCGCGAGCTCTCCGCGCGTTTTGACGGGGTGACCCAGGAATCCCTGCGCGTTCCCGAATCCGCGGTCGAGGAGGCCCTCGGCGCTCTCGACCCTGCCGTGCGTCGCGGGCTCGAGGTCGCGATCGAGCGGACCCGGGCGTTCGCCGCCGCGCAACGGCCGGAGGACGCAAGCATCGAGGTGGCCCCGGGCGCGCGGTTGACGCATCGCTGGACGCCGGTCCGACGCGTGGGGCTCTACGTCCCCGGGGGACTGGCCGTCTATCCGTCGTCGGTCGTCATGAACGTCGTTCCCGCCCAAGCGGCGGGCGTGGAATCCGTGGTCCTGTGCACCCCGCCCCAACAAGAGTTTGGCGGGCTGCCCCACCCCACGACCCTTGCCGCGGCCGGTTTGTTGGGCGTCCAGGAGATCTGGGCCATCGGCGGTGCTCAGGCCCTCGGCGCGATGGCCTACGGCATCGACGGCGAGGAAAGCATGGAACCTGTCGACACCATCACGGGCCCCGGCAACATCTTTGTCGCCATGGCCAAAAGACAACTTCGCGCGGTCGTCGGCGTGGACGGCGAGGCGGGAACCACCGAGATCGCCGTCCTGGCGGATGCCCACGCGGACCCCGATTTTGTGGCCGCGGATCTGTTGTCTCAGGCCGAACACGACCCCAACGCGGGTTCCCTGCTAGTCACGGACTCTCCGGCGCTCGCCGAGGCCGTCTCGCGGGATCTCGCGCGCCGTGTCTCTCGCACGAAGCACCGGGATCGCGTCCTGGAGGCGCTCGGCGGCCCCCAGTCCGGAGTGGTCCTGACGGATTCGTTGGATCACGGTATCGACGTGGTCAACGCCTACGCCCCGGAGCACCTGGAGATTCAGACCGCGGATCCCGGAACGGTCGCCGGTCGCATCCGGAACGCGGGCGCCATCTTCCTGGGGCCCTACAGCCCGGTGCCCCTGGGAGACTACGCCGCGGGGTCCAACCACGTGCTGCCGACCGGCGGATCCGCGAGGCACAGCAGCGGCCTCTGCACGACGTCGTTCATGAAGGCCGTGCAGATCATCGAGTATTCTTCCGATGCGTTGGCCGCGGTCGGGGAGAACGTCACCGCCGTCGCGGACGCGGAGGACTTGCCGGCGCACGGGGAGGCCATCACGGCCCGTACCGATCGTCGGTCCACCGGAGGAGTGAGCTGAATGCATTGCCCGTACTGCCGACATCCCGATTCTCGCGTGGTGGATTCACGCGTCGCCGACGATGGCTCCTCGATCAGGCGACGCCGTCAATGCTCGTCGTGCACCAGGCGCTTCTCCACGTTGGAAACGACGTCGGTCAACGTCATTAAGAGGTCGGGTGCCACCGAACCCTTTCAGAGGGCAAAAATCGTCTCGGGGGTCCGGAAGGCGTGTCAGGGGAGGCCCGTCAGCGAAGATGACCTTGCGTTGCTCGCTCAGGAGGTCGAAGAGTCGATCCGGGCCCGCGGTTTGGCGGAGATCGACGCCAACGACGTCGGCCTGGCGATCCTCGAACCCCTGCAGCGCCTCGACGAAGTGGCCTACTTGCGCTTCGCGAGCGTGTATCAGGCCTTCGACGGGCTGGAAGACTTCGAGACGGCCATCAGGACACTGCGCGGCATCAACGCCGCTCCAGACGCCGCCGGGGCCTCCAAGGACTCGGCGGAGGGGCAGGACGAATCCGGGGAGGAGGACGCCCCGAAGAAGAAGTCTCGGCGGCGTTCCCGGCCGGCTCCCGAGCCCGAGGACCCGGACCAACCAACACTGATCTAGACCCGTCGAAATTCTTGTGGTTAGATAGGGACTGGTCGCCGGTACTTGCGGAGGGGAAGCCGTCAGGTACCGGCGTTCACCTTTTAACGATGACCGTCTCATCCGCCGGAGAAACCAGCGGTGACCGTTCACGTCAGAAAAAAATCCGTTCGCGGCCCCGAGGCCACGAACGGATTTTTTCGTGATGAGGGATCAGGGTCGGCGGGCCCCCGGGCTCTACGCCGTGATGCCCTGATCGTGGTGCTCGCGTTCCCCGGGCTGTCCGGCGGCCCAGAGCGCGGCACCGACGATGCCGGCGTTATTCTGCAGGGCGGCCGGCTGAATCGGGGTCGCGATGTCCTCGAGGTACGGCATAAACTTCTCGGGTTTCTTGGACACGCCGCCACCGATGACGAACAGATCGGGGGAGAAGAGGGCCTCGACCCGGCTGAAGTAGCGGTGGAGGCGCTTTCCGTACTTTTCCCACGAGAGGTCCTCCCGCTCGCGGGCGCGGACGGAGGCGCGCGACTCGGCGTCGTGGCCGTCGATCTCGAGGTGCCCGAGCTCGGTATTCGGCACGAGAACCCCGTTGTGGATCAAGGCCGAGCCGATGCCGGTGCCGAGGGTGATCACGAGGATCAGCCCGTCCCGATTGCGGCCTTGACCGTAGATTCCTTCGGCCAATCCGGCCGCATCGGCGTCGTTGACCGCGTAGACCCGTCGTCCCACGGCCTCTTCGGCGAGCTTTTGCAGTTCGGCGCCGATCCACGACTCGTCGACGTTGGCCGCGGACCAGGTCACCCCATTCTTGACGATGGCCGGGAAGTCGACGCCGATGGCGCTGTCGGGGTCAGGGGCGACGTCGCGGGACTGCAGCTCCTCGACGATCTGACGGACCACCGGAAGCACGTTCTCCGGCGTCGCGGGCTGGGGCGTATCGATGCGGAATCTCTCGCTGGTCAGCGAGCCGGTGCGCAGATCGACGACGCCGCCTTTAATGCCGGTTCCGCCGATATCGATGCCGATGGCCAGTTCGTGAGGCCGGGGATCGGGTAGTCGGTCAGCGGAATCGAGATCCTGTTGAATCGCCACGGCCGGGCGGTCCGGGGACACAGTTGACATGGTTTCTCCTGAGGATGATCTGAGGTGTGGTGCCGTCGTCGGCGGTTAAGGAAGCGTCAAGACGTCCACACCATCGGCGGTGACCAGCATGGTGTGTTCGAACTGAGCGCTCCGGCGGCGGTCCTTGGTCACGACGGTCCAGTCGTCGTCCCACATATCCCATTCGATGGTCCCGAGGTTGAGCATCGGCTCGATGGTGAAGACCATGCCTTCCTCGATGACGGAATTGTAGGCCGGGGCGGCATCGTAGTGAGGGACGATCAGGCCGGAGTGGAATTCTCGACCGACTCCGTGGCCCGTGAAGTCGCGGACCACGCCGTATCCGAAGCGGGCCGCGTATTTTTCGATAACGCGCCCGATGACGTTGAACTCGCGTCCCGGCTTGACCGCCTTCATGGCTCGCCGGAGGGATTCTTCGGTCCGCTCGACCAAGAGGCGGGACTCCTCGTCGACCTCTCCGACCAGAAGAGTCCGGTTGGTGTCGCCGTGCATCCGATTCTTATAGGCCGTCACGTCGAGATTGATGATGTCTCCGTCTTCCAGGACCGTGGAATCCGGGATGCCGTGGCAGATGACCTCGTTGAGTGACGTGCAGACGGATTTCCAGAAATTCCGGTAACCCAGAGTCGACGGGTAGGCGCCGTGATCACACATGTATTCGTGGACGACGCGATCGATCTCGTCGGTCGTGCGCCCGGGCACGCAGTATTCTTCGGCCGCGACGATCGCGCCCGCGGCGATCTTTCCCGACTCGCGGATGAGCTCGACTTCTTCCGGGGTGTAGAAGTTGGAGCCGTTGCCCTCTTGGGCCGTGGCTTTCCCGACGTATTCGGGGCGTTCGATCGATGCCGGAACCTTGCGCGTGGGCCCGACGACGCCCGGGGTCAGGGCCCCGAGCGGAGCACCCCCGTCGGCGGCCGGAATGTTGTGGGATGTCGTGGAAATATTGGTACGGGACATATAGTCAACTCTAAGACACATCGCCGAGACAGGAGGCACGTCATGAACGTCAACGACAGCGCCGAGGGCGATCACGCCCAGTACTGGTTCAATACGTATACCCACGAGGTCGAGCAGGGCGCACAATCGGACTATCGCCAGCTCCTCGGGCCGTATGCGACCAGGGGAGAGGCCGAGAACGCCCTTCAGCACGCCAAGGAACGCAATGAGGCATGGGACGCCGAGGACGCCTCGTGGCGCGGAGACGCCTAACCGAGGGTGACGCATTCCTCACTCGTGAAAGACATGCTCCTCGCCGGGAAAACTGCCGTCGAGCACGTCGTGCCGGTATGACGTGGCTGCCTCGGTGACGACCGACCGCAGGTCGGCGTACCGCTTGACGAACCGAGGGGGCCGTCCGCCCGTCAACCCGACCATGTCCTGCCATACCAAGACCTGGCCCGTCGTCGAGCCGCCGGCACCGATGCCGATGGTCGGGACGCCGACGCCTTCCTCGACAGCACGAACGGCGGCCTCGGTGGTCATTTCCATGAGCACGGCGAAAGCCCCCGCCGCTTCGAGCGCCTGAGCGTCCGCGAGGAGCTGGGGCGCCGCGTCCTCGCGACCCTGAACCCGAAATCCGCCGAGCGCATTGGTCGACTGCGGGGTGAACCCGATGTGGGCCATCACGGGGACACCCGCCTGGACCATGGCGCGGACGTGCTCGGCGTAATAGGCCCCGCCTTCCATTTTCACGGCGTGGGCACCGCCTTCCTTCATGAGACGGACCGCGCTCGCGACGGCTTGAGACGGGGATTCTTCGTAGGTCCCAAACGGCAGATCGACGACCACCAACGCGCGCGTCGCGGCACGGGCGACGGCCCGGGTCAGGGGAATCATCTCTTCGAGGGTTACCGGAAGGGTGGACTCGTAGCCGTAGACGGTATTACCCGCGGAGTCGCCGATCAGTAGGACCTCAATGCCAGCGGTGTCGAAGATCTCCGCCGTGATGGCGTCATACGAGGTCAACATCGAAAATCGCTGACCACGGTCTTTGCACCGTTGCAGATGGGTCGTGCGAATGCGTCGAACCGAGGAGAGCCAATCGTCTCCATCGGGAGTAGGGGGATTGCTGTCCTGCATGTATGAAGCCATGCACTCAGACTACTAGGACGCCCCCACCGGCAGAATGTCCGTCCACAATGTCGCCGGCGAGCCTCTGCCTGAATCGATGCGCAGGATAGAGTTGGTGACGCACACGATCGAGGGCACCGACCGCCAAGGAGAGTCATGGACCGGCAGCAAGAATTTGTCCTTCGCACCATCGAGGAACGAGATGTGCGGTTCGTCCGGATGTGGTTCACCGATGTGGTGGGAACGCTGAAATCGGTGGCCCTCGCGCCGGCCGAGGTGGAGACCGTCTTCGAAGAGGGCCTGGGATTCGACGGCTCGTCGATCGAGGGCCTGTCCCGCGTGCACGAATCGGACATGCTGCTTCAGCCGGACCCGTCAACTTTCCAGCTGTTGCCCTGGCGGGGAGAGACCGAACCGACATCCCGGATGTTCTGCGACATCCTCACCCCCGACGGAGAGCCCAGCACCGCCGACTCCCGAGGGGTCCTGAAGCGGATCCTCGCGAAAGCCGGAGACATGGGGTTCACCTGCTACACCTCCCCGGAGATCGAGTTCTACCTGCTCAAGTCCCAGGAACTGAACGCCGAAGGGCACCCCGAGCCCGTGGACCGCGAAGGCTACTTCGACCACGTGTACGGCGGCGTGGTCCAGGACTTCCGCCGTCGTGCGGTCACGATGCTCGAGTCGGTCGGCATTTCCGTGGAATTCAGCCATCACGAAGGCGGCCCGGGACAAAATGAGATAGATCTCCGACATGCCGATGCGTTGCAGACCGCGGATAACATCATGACCTTCCGGTCGGTCATCAAAGAGGTCGCCTTTTCGCAGGGGATCTACGCGACCTTCATGCCGAAGCCGTTCACGGAATTCCCGGGCTCCGGGATGCACACGCATTTCTCGCTGTTTGAAGGCGACACCAACGCATTCTTTGAGGCGGGAGCGGAATATCAGCTGTCGCAAACCGCCCGGCACTTCATCGCCGGAGTCCTGCGGCACGCCCCCGAGTTCACCTCGGTCACCAACCAATTCGTCAATTCGTACAAGCGCCTGTGGGGCGGCGGCGAAGCGCCCAGTTACCTCTCGTGGGGGCATAACAACCGATCGGCCCTCGTCAGGGTCCCCCTGTATAAGCCCAACAAGATGCAGTCGGCGCGCATCGAGTACCGCGGCGTGGACTCGGCGGTCAATCCGTATCTCGGATACGCCGTGATTCTTGCCGCCGGGCTCAAGGGGATCGAAAACGAATACGAGTTGCCCGACGCCGAGGACGACGACGTCGCGTCGATGACCGCGACCGAGCGGCGGAGCCTGGGGCACGACCCTCTTCCCTCGTCTCTGCATGATGCGATCCGTCAGACCGAAGACTCCGAGTTCATGGCCGAAACCTTGGGCGAGACGGTCTTCAACCAGTTCCTGCGGAATAAGCAGGATGACTGGACGGCGTATCGCATGGAGGTCACTCCGTACGAGCTGAAGTACAACCTGGGCCTCCTGTAGATCCATGGGGGAGAACACCGAACGTCCCAAGAAGGCCGGCCACGAGGCGAAAAGGCATCTGGCCGCGGTGGGGTTCAACGATCTCACCGGGGCCAACCGGTGGCTGGAGTCCCGTGAGCTCGAGGGCGTCGACCAACGACGCCTGCTCGAGGGTCTGACCCTCAGCCCGTCACCCGATCTTGCCCTCAAGTCGATCGTGTGGATGCTCTCCGAGGATCCGACGATCGCTCGGTACATCGAGCGCGGGGCGGAGGCGGCCGGTTTCTATCGCGTGGTGGGTGCCTCGGAGGCGCTCGGGGAGTTCCTCCGGGGCCACACCGATCACATGGTGATCTTCGATCAGGAGCCCGAACCGCTACCGTCCCCGGAAGACTCCTACCTCGCCCGCGATTTCCGCCGTGCCTTCCTTCAAGCCGTCGGCGCCGATCCCGACGTGAATCGGCCCGTGGCAACGCTCACGGGGGACGAGGCCAAAGCCGCCGTCCGAATCACGTATCGCGACCTGTTGACGCGCATCGCCCTGGCCGATCTGACGGCCGACGATCCCGTGGCCGACCTGCCGAAGGTCGGGGCCGCGCTCGCCGATCTCGCCGGAGCTGCCATCGACGGGGCCCTGGCCGTGGCCCGGGCCGAGTGCTTCCGGGAGAGTCCCGAGTCGGCCGCCGTCGACATTTCGGTGATCGGCATGGGCAAGTGCGGTGCGCGAGAGCTCAACTATATTTCCGATGTCGACGTCATCTACGCGGTCGGCCCCTCGGAGGAATCATCCGCCGGGGCGGATGGGCGCCCCGATGAAGAGACCATGATCCGGGTGGGCACCGACCTGGTGAAGGCCATGACGCCGGTCATCTACGGGGTCGGCCCCGAGCCGGGCCTCTGGGAGATCGACGCGAACCTGCGCCCCGAAGGCAAGGACGGCCCCTTGGTTCGCACCGTCGATTCGCACCGGCGATATTACGAGCGTTGGGCCGAGAACTGGGAGTTTCAAGCCCTCCTCAAGGCCCGCCCGATCGCCGGGGCGGCACACATCGGTGAGGCGTATATGGAGGTGATCACGCCCCGTATCTGGGAGGCTTCGGGTCGCGACAAATTTGTCGACTCGGTGCAGGGCATGCGCGGGCGAGTGACCAACAATATTCCACCGGGTGAGCGCGACCGGCAGATCAAATTGGGCCCCGGCGGCCTGCGCGATGTCGAATTCACCGTGCAGTTATTGCAACTGGTCCACGGGAGAACCGACGACCAGGTCCGGCAGAGATCCACCACGGCGGCCCTGGAGGCCCTTCGTGAGCGTTCCTACGTGGGGCGCGGGCCGGCCTCACAGCTCGACCACGAGTATCGGTGGCTTCGTACGCTGGAGCACCGCGTTCAATTGCTTCATCTCCGGCGGACGCACCTCATGCCCGTCAAGGAAGCCGAGCAGGCCACAGTCATGCGCGGAATGCGAGGTCTGACGGACGTGAGCAAGGCATCCCCGGCGGAATTACTGTCCCGGTGGAAGCGATCCCAACGCACCGTTCGCGGCCTGCACGAGAAACTATTCTTCCGACCGCTCTTGGCGGCGGTCTCCCAGCTGTCCCCGGACGACGTCGCCCTCACGCCCGAGGCCGCTCAAGATCGTCTGGCTGCCCTGGGCTACCTGGACCCTCGTGGGGCCATGAGGCACATCGAGGCCCTGACAAAGGGTGTGTCGCGGCGAGCGGAGATCCAACGCACCATCCTCCCGGTTTTGCTGGGCTGGTTCGCCGCCGGGGTCGACCCCGACGCAGGGCTCTTGGGCTTTCGACGCGTCTCGGAATCCCTCGGGCAGACGCAGTGGTATCTGCGCATGCTGCGCGACTCCCAAGCCGCGGCCGAGCGCCTCTGCGCGATCCTCTCGAGCTCTCGGTTCATCACGGACCTTCTGGAAGATGAGCCGGAGTCCATCTCCTGGCTGGATCGGGACGACAAACTGCGGCCCATCACCTTTGAGGAGCTGTGGACCGAGATTCAATCGAAGATGTCTCGCCATCCGGACGCGCTGTCCGCGATACGGATGATTCGGCTGAGCCGACGGCGCGAGATCTTGCGTATTGCCCTGGGGGAAACCTCCGGGGTGATCGGCATGGAAGAGATCATGAAGGGTCTCTCGGACGTTGATCAGGCAACGATCTTGGGGGCGCTCCACGCCGCGGAGCGTGAGCTCTATCAGGAGAAGGGCGAACCCGTTCTGACCGATGTGGTGATCATCGGCATGGGCCGGCAGGGCGGCGAGGAAATCGGCTACGGATCGGATGCCGATGTCATGTACGTCCACCAGCCGCGCGAGGGCGCCGAGGAGTCCCGCGCCGTGTCGCAGGCCAATGCCTTGGTGAACCGGACCATGCAATTGCTCAAGGCTCCCATGAAGCCGGCCATCCGGGCGGAAAAGGTCTTGGAGATCGACACGGATCTTCGCCCCGAGGGAAAATCCGGGCCCATGGTCCGTACCCTCGACTCCTTCGCCGAATACTACGAGCGGTGGGCGGATACCTGGGAATTTCAGGCGCTCCTGCGGGCGCGGCCTTTGGCGGGATCCTCCGAGGTCGCCGAGCGGTTTATGCGCCTGATCGATCCCTATCGTTACCCCAAAGACTTCCCGGATGACAAGGTTCGGCAAATCCAGAGGGTCAAGGCCAGGGTAGAGTCGGAGCGCATGCCCAAGGGGGCGGATCCGGATCGCCAGGTCAAGCTCGGGCGTGGAGGGCTGAGCGATATCGAGTGGCTCGTCCAGCTGATTCAATTGCTTCACGCACATGAAAATCCGTCGTTGAAGACCACGAGCACGCTGAGGGCGCTCGAGGAGGCGGTTAAGCTCGGATTCGTCGATGCCGAAGACGCCGGGATACTCGAGTCCGCGTGGAAACTCGCCACGAGGATTCGTGGGGCCAACGTCTTGAGGAACGGCAGGGCTTCGGACTCGCTGCCCGGCGCCCGCAAAGATCTCGAGGCCGTTGCTCGGTGGTGCGGCTACGAACCGGGGAGCGCTTCCGAGTTGGAGGAGGACTACCTCCGGGTGACCAGGCATGCCCGGGCGGTCTTCGAGAAACTGTTCTATCGTCACCTCGAGTGAGCGGGATCCGTCCGCTTCCGTCCTCACGTCACTCCGTCCGAAAGGATTCTTAGTGCGCTACGCGTCCCATATTTCCGACCTTGTTGGTGGCACGCCGCTGGTCCAGATGCATCACGTGGCCGAAGGGCTCAAACCGACCATTCTTGCCAAGGTCGAGTACGTGAATCCTGGAGGGTCCGTCAAAGACAGGATCGCGGAACGGATCGTCGACGCGGCCGAACGCGCGGGCCACCTCAAGCCCGGGGGCACCATCGTGGAACCGACGAGCGGAAATACCGGCGTCGGCTTGGCGCTGGTGGCTCAACGACGCGGTTATCGCATGATCTTTGTGGTGCCGGATAAATTCGCCGGTGAAAAGGTCGACGTTCTTCGGGCGTATGGGGCGGAGGTCGTCATCACGCCCACGGACGTGGCGCCCGAGGATCCTCGATCCTATTACGGTGTGTCGGACCGTCTCGCCGAGGAAATTCCCGGGGCTTTCAAACCGAATCAATTCGCTAACCAGAACGGTCCCTTGGCGCACTACGAGACCACGGGGCCCGAGATCTGGAGGGACACCGACGGGCGAGTGACGCATTTTGTGGCGGGCATCGGAACCGGCGGCACGATCTCCGGGACGGGCCGCTATCTGCACGAGGTCTCGAACGGCCGGACCACCGTGGTGGGGGCCGATCCGGAGGGGTCCATCTATTCGGCGGGAGAAGGGGAAGACCCCCACGGGTTTCTCGTCGAGGGAGTCGGGGAAGACTTCCTGCCGGAGACCTTCGACCCGACCTCCGTGGACCGCTACGAGAGGGTTTCGGACGCAGAGTCTTTCGCCATGACGCGTCGGTTGGCGCGCGAGGAAGGGCTTTTCGTCGGCGGATCGAGCGGCATGGCCATGGTCGCTGCGCTACGCACGGCGCGGGGCCTGGGACCGGATGATGTGGTCGTCGTGCTCCTCCCGGATCATGGCCGCGGCTACCTGAGCAAAATTTACAACGACGAGTGGATGGCCGGTCACGGCTTCTCGACCGACGACCGTCGGCAGAACGGCGTCCGGGGATAGTGCCGCGCGCGGCGGTTTTGCCGGTGGGTCCGTGATTGGATGAGATTATGGGCACATTGATCTACAACACAACGACCATCATCATGGGCGACCGCCACCTCGCGCAGCTTCGCGAGCAAGTCTTACATCTTGCCAAGCATTCCCAGGAATTAATCACGATCAAGGCGCCAAACCACGGCGGGACGATCGTGCTGTTCTATACGCCGGGCGTACCCCTTGAATTTCGTTTCGACTCGACCGCCGGTGAGGTATTGACCGATGGCGACCGAGCCCGGATCCACGGTTTCTTCGAGGAATCGGAGCGACTCAGGACGGCATTCGTCTTCGACTAACCCCGACGAGCCGTCGTAGCATCCGCCCGGAGACGTCGAGGAGGCCCCTGGGCATAGCACAACAGCGGGGGTGGACGCTGACGCGCCACCCCCGCTGGATCGGGCCGATGAGGTCTCTAAGACCTACACCCCGTAGTAGAGCTGGAATTCGAGGGGATGCGGAACCTCGGCGAGAGGCGCGAGCTCAAATTCGCGCTTGTACGAGATCCAGGTTTCGATGAGGTCTTCGGTGAACACGTCGCCGGCGAGCAGGAATTCGTGATCCTGTTCCAGCGCCTCCAGGGCCTCGCTCAACGAGGCCGGTGCCGTCTTGATGTCCTTCGCCTCTTCCGGCGGAAGCTCGTAAAGGTCCTTGTCGATCGGCTCCGGCGGTTCGATGCGGTTGCGGATACCGTCCAGGCCTGCCATGAGCTGAGCGGCGAAGGCAAGGTAAGGGTTGCAGGAAGGGTCGGGCGCCCGGAACTCGAGGCGCTTCGCCTTCGGGTTGGAGCCGGTGATCGGGATGCGGATGCCGGCCGAACGGTTGCCCTGCGAGTACACCATGTTCACGGGGGCCTCGAAGCCCTTGACGAGGCGGCGGTAGGAATTGACCGTCGGGTTCGTGAAGGCCAACACGGACGAGGAGTGCTCCAGCAGGCCGCCGATGTACCAGCGGGCCAGGTCGGAGAGGTTAGCGTAACCGCGCTCGTCGAAGAACAGCGGTTCGCTGCCCTTCCACAGCGACTGGTGGCAGTGCATGCCCGAGCCGTTGTCGCCGAAGACCGGCTTCGGCATGAAGGTCGCCGACTTGCCGAAGGCGTCGGCGACGTTCTTGACGATGTACTTGAACTTGAGCAGATCGTCAGCCGCCAAGGTCATGGTGTTGTACTTGTAATTGATCTCGGCCTGCCCGGCGGCACCCACCTCGTGGTGGGAGCGTTCGACCTCGAGGCCGACCTCGTCCAGGGTCACGGAAATCGCGTCACGCAGATCCGCCTGCTTATCCTGCGGTGCAACGGGGAAGTACCCGCCCTTGGTCAGCGTCTTATTGCCGAGGTTTCCGCCTTCTTCCTTGCGACCGCTGTTCCACGGGGCCTCGTCGGAGTCCACCCGGAAGAACGTGTGCTCGGGGGAGACCTGGTATCGCACGTCCTCAAAGATGAAGAATTCCGCCTCGGAGGCGAAATTGGCGATATCGGCAATTCCGGTCGAGCTCAGGTAGGCCTCGGCCCTCTCGGCCACGCCGCGCGGATCGCGGTGGTAGGGCTCCCCGGTGCGGGGGTTGACGATCGAGCAGGTCAGGACCAAAGTCTTCTCGACCCGGAACGGGTCGACGAATGCCGACTTCGGGTCCGGGATGAGCTGCATGTCCGACTCCGCGATTCCTTGGAATCCGCGGATGGACGACCCGTCGAAGAGCTGTCCGTCCACGAAGAAGTCGTCGTCGACGGACTTCGCCGGGAGGTTGAAGTGCTGCTGTACCCCAGGCAGATCGGTGAAGCGGATGTCGACAAATACGACGTCTTCGTTCTGGATATAATCCAGCACTTCTTGGGCATTTTCGAACATGGTCCGAGTTCTCCTTAGATTGCTCAACGCGATCACACCCGACAAGCCCTTGAACGGATTGTCTGCGTGTTTTCTGTCGATCAGGATATGACGGAGACGTTGCCCTGCTGTATCTGCCATGTTTCCTTCATGTAACAGAACGGAGGACAACTCCCGGTCCCTCACGACGGTGCGACCACCAGTTCCACCATAACCCGAGGCCCGCCTCAGCTTCGTTATCCTGGACTTTATGGCAACTTCCCACAATTCAGCCGGCCACGAGGGGCGACGAGAGTCCTCCGCGTCAGAGCCACCCGAGCACGACTATCCCGGGCGTCGACTCGGTCGGCCAGAAACGGACCGAGGATCCCTGGCCAGGGTCCCGCGCCGCATCGTGGCGCTGTTCATCGACTGGTTTCTCTGCCTGGGGATCAGCCATCTCCTCTTCGGAGGGGGAGACTCCCTGATGCAGTCCCTGCTGATCTCCGCCGTCTTTTGGATTTACCAAGCGGTGTTGGTGGGCGTCATGGGTCATTCGATCGGACACGTGATCTGCGGGATGCAGGTCCAAACGGTCTACGGTGAGCCCGCCGGGTTCGGTCGAGCCTTCCTCCGCGGCTTGCTCGTCGCGATCGTGATTCCCGTGCTGGTCGTCGACGCGGACGGGCGTGGGCTTCAGGATCGTCTCGTCAACACGGTGCTCGTCCGGATCCGCTGAGCGACCCATTGCCGGACGATCCGTTCCGAGACCAAAAAACGAGGGCCCCGATTCAAGTGGATCGGGGCCCTCGTCGTCGGGATTCGCCGTGGCTAACGCCCGCGAAGTCCCTTACGGTCGGGGCGGGCCTTCATGGGATCGACGCCCTTGGGCATGGGCATTCCTTTATTCAAGGATGCGAGACGGTTATTGACCGCGTGGACCTCCTGCTGAGTGAGGTTCTTCGGGTACTTTTTCATCACCTTGGTGATCTTCTTCAGGGGAACCTGGTCTTCGCCGTTACCCGATTTGATCACGTGGACCGGTACGTTCGGCGCGACGCGGTTCAGCTTCTTCTTCTCCTGGGCGATGAGCGAATTGACGCGGCTCGCGGGACCTTCCGTCACGAGGACGACGCCCGGCCTGCCCAACGCGCGGAAGACAAGGTCCTGGGTCCGGGGGCTCACGGCCACCGGCTGTTCTTCAACGATCCACCCCCGGCGAAGGGTCGACAACGCGGCTCCCGCGGCCCCCGGTTGCCCTTCGATCTGGCCGAAGGCGGCCTTCTCCGCGCGCCGCGAAAGGATGATGACGCACGCAAGCACAGCGACCGGGATGCCGATGATGAGCCAGGTGATCCAGTTATTCAACAGAACGCCGATGAGCAGGAAGATCAGCAGAATCACGAGCCCAACCGTCAGCAGGATCCACGGGATATTGGGATCCGACTTCTTGGTCATCGTGAAGACTTGCTTCATCTGGGCGAAATAGCCGGGCTTGTCGCCCTTCTTCTTCCGCTTTTCGGCACGCTTCTCTTCACGCGTGAGCTTGCCGTTCTTGGCACTCTGAGACGACACGTTGTTTCCTCATTGCTGTGGGTGTGGCGGCACGACGGTGCCCCGGGATTCGGGACCATTCTACGGGAGGAGGTTCGTCACGCGAACTTGGGGGCACAACGATGCCGCCGCGGTCCTGACGGACCCGCGGCGGCATCGTGGGGCAGGGGAGTTCTACAGTCCCGCGGCGACCAAGGACGAGGCTTCCTGACGGGCCGAACCGGTGTCTTCGATGTGGGCGAGATGTTCCGGAATGGGCCGCCCCATTTTCTGCATCGCTCGGGCCCACAAGCGACCCGCGCGGTAAGAAGAACGGACCATGGGGCCGGCCATCACACCGAGGAAGCCGATCTCCTCGGCGGCCTCGGACAGCGCCACGAATTCCTCCGGCTTGACCCACCGGTCGATCGGGTGGAAAAGGGGCGAGGGGCGAAGATACTGGGTGAGGGTGATGATGTCCGTCCCCGCGTCGTAGAGATCGCACAGGGCCTCATAGACTTCCTCATTGGTTTCACCCATGCCGAGGATGAGATTCGACTTGGTGATCATCCCGCGATCTTTACCGTGGGCGATGGTTTCCAGCGAACGCTCGTACGTGAAGGCCGGCCGGATCTTCTTGAAGATTCGCGGAACCGTCTCCACGTTGTGTGCGTAGACCTCGGGACGTGAGTCGACGATCATGTCGAGGCGATCGGGCTTCCCCTGGAAGTCCGGAATGAGGATCTCCACGCCCGTGTTGGGGTTCTGCTCGTGGATCGCCTCGATGGTCTTGGCGTAGTGCAACGCCGAGCCGTCGTCGAGATCGTCACGTGCGACGCCGGTCACCGTTGCGTAGCGGAGGTCCATCTGCTGGATCGACCGGGCCACTTTAACGGGCTCGAGGGGATCCAACGGGGCGGGGCGTCCCGTGGCGATGTCGCAGAAGTCGCACCGCCGGGTGCACGTGTCACCGGCGATCAGGAAGGTGGCCTCGCGATCTTCCCAGCACTCGTAGATGTTGGGGCAGCCGGCCTCTTCGCAGACGGTGTGCAGGCCCTGGCTTCGAGCCATGCTCTTCAGCTCTTGATATTCCGGGCCCATCTTGGCGGTGTTTTTAAGCCACGAGGGCTTCTTCTCAATGGGAACCTCGGCGTTGCGCGCTTCGACGCGCAGGAGTCGACGTCCTTCAGGGGCGATTGTCATGCATTCTCCTTTGTGGTCCAGCGTCCGCGACGCCGGTGTCGACGCTCGTCAGGCCTGCGCCTGTTCAACGCGTGGGGTGAACGACGCGGCGAGACGGTCCGCATTGGCCAGAAGCTCTCTTTCAACCTGGTCAACAACGTCCGCGGGCGAAATGTTCCGACCGAGCTGTTCGCTGATGGTGGTGACCGAGGCATCGGTGATGCCGCAGGGAATGAAGTTGCTGAACGCGTTGAGATCGTTATTGCAGTTCAGGGCGAATCCATGCATCGTCGTATTCTTGGCGACTCGGATGCCGATGGCCGCGATCTTGCGGTCGGGCTCGATTCCCTCTCCCCGCACCCAAACGCCGGAGCGGCCCTCGACGCGCTCTCCGTTGACGCCGAGATCCTGGACGATTTTCATCAGGATCTCTTCGAGGATGCGGACGTACCGCACCACATCGATGGGTTCGGGAAGTTTGACGATGGGATAGCCGATCAGCATTCCGGGCCCGTGCCAGGTGAGCTTGCCACCTCGGTCGATGGGAACGACGTCGGTGCCGTCCGTGGGATATTCGTGTTTCTCGGTGCGCTTGCCGGCCGTATAGACCGGGGGGTGTTCCAGGAGAAGAACGGTATTGTCCCGTTCTTCATTGCTGACGCTGCGGTGGATCTCTTCCTGCAGTGCGAGGGCTTCACGATAGTCCACGTACTCGGGTGCGAGACCTACCCGATTCATGACCAAAGACATACGACAACACTACCGCCGCTCCATGAGGGGACTAAATTGTTCGACGAGAATCACCCGTGATTTCCCGTAGACCTGTGGATAACGTGACGATTCTCATGCGGATGGGTGTACACCATTGGCATGGAACAGGTGATCGAAGACAGCCAACGCCCGGCCGAGCCGTGTCTCTCCGGGTTGGAAAGGTACCAGCTCGTCCAGAAGTTGGAGCAAGAACACGGCAGATCTCAGTGGTATGCCACGCTTCGGCATCGGCCGGAGGGGCCAGCCCGTGAGGCACCCGAGACGGCGGTGTCCTACGAGGCCAAGATCAGGAAGAGGGCGGAGACCGAACGTTTGCTCTGCATCTTCGCTCCGCCGAAAGGGGACGTCGACACCCTCGCCGAATCCGCGACGAGCTGGGCCGAGAGGGTGTCCAGTCAGAGACTCACGATGAGGCACCCCCACCTGATGCACACGCACGATGTCTCCGCCACGGACCCTCTGTGCCCTTTTAGCGCCCTCGAATTCCCCGAGGGTGGCAGCCTGGCCCGATTATTGGCCGCGCACGAAAAACTCATTCCGAGCCAGTGTGCCCACGTGGTCCTGGGGGTCGGTCGCGCGTTGGGTTGGCTTCACGGCCAGGGGAACGCCCACGGGACCGTTCGGCCATCCGAGGTGCACTTCTCCCGGTCGGGTGTCGCTCTCCTCAAGCCGGCGTGGGGCCAACCGTGGGGCCTGCCTGAGGGGGCGGCGTCGACGCGAGCGGAGGACGTCCGTGCCTTCGCGGAGATGACGTGGAGAATGTTGGTGGGAAAAAGCCCCGGGCCGCGTGCGACTCGCTTCCCGTTGCCGATGTTGTGCCCCACGGCCACCCAACCCGTGGTGGAGGTTCTGGAAGCGGCTCTCGACGAAGATGCCGCGAGCCGCCCCGAAATTCATGAGATCGTTCTGGCCGTGGGTGGAGCTTGGGACCCGTGCATCCCCGACCTGAGCCACTCCGCCTATCCCGACTTCGCCTCCCGGGTCCCCGCGATGCGGGAGAGCCCACGACGGGCCGACGGAAATATTCGCGGCAGGGTCGAGCAATTACGGGCCGTCGCGAGGAGAAGCGGCGACGGTAGGCGCCTCGCCGCGGGCAGTCTTCGGGCGGCACCGCCTGCAGATCGCCCATCGATGTCCGAACCCTGGAGGACGCAGCGGTCGTACGGACGGTTTCCGGCCTCAAAGAGAACCGTCGTCGTTGCGGGTGCTATCGCTCTGGCGGCCGGCGGAGCGACGGCCGGTGCGCGGTGGTGGTCGGAAGCGCACCGGGAAGCCGGGGGAATGGGGGCGGGCGTGGAGGCAAGGCCGACGCCGGAAGCAGCGACCCCGCATCCGGAGGCCCCGGAGGCGCATCGTGAAAACTGGGAAGGTGTGGTGAAAGCGCTCTTCGCCTCCCGTGACCAGGCGCTTCGGAATCGGGACGAAGACCATATTGGGGACTACGCCGAGAAGGGCGGCCTCGACCGGCAAGATCGAGCCCTCATCCAGCAACTCAAGGCCACGAACACGAGGTGGGACCGCCTCGAGAGTCTCCTGACCGATGTCCGTGTGGAGACGCTGGAGGAGGAGCATGCGACCGTGGAAGCAAGGATCCGGGTGACGGGGTGGGATCCGGCGGCCCACGAAGGTGCCGAAACCGCCGCCGGGCACGACAAAGCCGGTGGCTCCTCCCAAAGAATCCGTATCGGATTGGGACGAACCACCGGCTCCTGGAAAATCACAGAGGTGACACCCCTGGACGAATGAACGCTAGCCCCAGAGGGTCGCGATGGCGATATTGATCAGGGCAAGGCCACCGACCGAGTGGGCAATTCCGGTGGGAACCTCTTCGCCGCGCTTGAACTTGCGCTGGCCGATGAAGGCGGTCACGGCGATGATCAGGCCGATCACGAGCTTGACGCCCAACTTGGCGTGGTTGACCGTGCCGTCGCCCATCTCAAGCATGCCCCACATGATGATGCCGGTCACGAGCTGGAGCAACGCCGCGTAGAACTGCAGAGGGACCACGCGCGGAGGCTTGAAATTCGCGACCCACAGGCCGAAGACGAGGGCCGCCCCCAGAATGTGGAGGAACAAGAAAATGGACATCAGAACAGACATGACTCCAGTCTAAGGGGCCGAGGCCGTTTTGACGTCATAGTGTCAGTAAATTGTGGCACGATTCGCACCGACGGTATAAAAAGCGAGGCGGCCCCGCAGGGGGACCGCCTCGCTCTCCGTCTCCTCGGAAGCCTACAGGCCTACCTCGGATTCAAATTTGCCTTCTTCCAAACGCTTCTTGAGCGTCGACAGGAATCGGCCGGCATCTGCGCCGTCGACGAGGCGGTGATCGTAGGTCAGCGACAAGTAGCACATCTGACGGATGGCGATCGTGTCATTGCCTTCGTCATCGGTGACGACGACGGGGCGCTTGACGATCGAACCCGTTCCCAGGATGGCGACCTGCGGCTGGTTGATGATCGGGGTGTCGAACAGGGCCCCGAAGGAGCCGATGTTCGTGATCGTGAACGTTCCACCCGAGAGCTCGTCAGGGCCGATCTTTCCGGACTTGGTGCGGTCCCCGACGTCGGCGATCTTCTTGGCCAGACCGGCCAGGTTGAGATCTCCGGCGTTCGACACGACCGGGACCAAGAGTCCGCGCTCGGTGTCCACGGCGATGGCGATGTCTTCGGAGTCGTGGTACGTGATCTCCTTGGCATCGGCATCGTAGGACGCGTTGAGCTTGGGGTGCTGCTGCAGGGCTTCCGCCACGGCCTTCGCGAAGAACGGCAGGAAGGTCAGCTTGGCACCTTCGCGGGCCTGGAAGGAGTTCTTGGCCTTGCCGCGCAACTTGGCGATACGGGTCATGTCGACCTCGGCCACCTGAGTCAGCTGCGCGGAGACCTCGAGGGACTCCTTCATCCGCTTGGCGATGGTCTGACGGATCCGGGGAGCCTTCTCGGTCTTGCCGCGCTTCTCGGTGTCGACCGCGGGTGCCTTGGGGGCAGCGGGAGTCTCCGCAGCGGCGGGTGCTTCCTGCTTCGGTGCGGCGGACTTCTTGGCGTCGATCGCGGCCTGAACGTCCTGCTTGCGGATACGGCCGCCGACGCCGGAGCCCTTCACCGTGTTGAGGTCGATGCCTTCCTGCTTGGCGAGCTTACGCACCAAAGGAGTCACGTAGACCTCTCCGGACTGGGCCGAGGACGCCTGAGCCTTATCAGACTCGGGCGCCTTCTGCTCCGGCTCGGACTTCGGTGCCGGCTGCTCCGGTTCGGTTGCCTTCGGCTGAGCCGGGGCGGGCTCTTCCTTCTTCGGCTCTTCCTTCGCGGGGGCGTCTTCCTTGGGGGAGGACGCCTCGGGGGCGGCGGAGCCTTCGGCACCGATCATCGCGAGGACCTGGCCGACCTCGGCCTCTTCGTCCTCGTCGACCTTGATTTCCAGCAGGGTGCCGGCAACCGGGGACGGGATCTCGGTGTCGACCTTATCGGTCGAGACCTCGACGAGCGGCTCGTCGACCTCGACGGTGTCGCCCACGGACTTGAGCCAGCGGGTGACGGTGCCTTCGGTGACCGACTCGCCAAGGGCGGGAAGGGTGACTTCCTGACCCTCGCCTCCGGCCGAACCGGAGGACTGCGGCTTATCGTCGGAAGCGGCCGGAGCCTCTTCCTGGGGGGCCTCTTCCTGAGCGGGCTCTTCGGCCGGGGCTTCCTGCTCGGAAGTGTCCTCGGATGCGGAGCTCTCGGCCGCGCCGGAGCCGTCGCCGATGCGCACGAGCGGCGCTCCGACCTCGACTTCTTCGTCTTCCTCGACAAGGATCTCTTCGATCGTGCCGGCAACGGGGGAGGGCACCTCGGTGTCCACCTTGTCGGTCGAAATCTCGACTAAGGGCTCGTCAACCTCGACGGTGTCGCCGACGGACTTGAGCCAGCGGGTCACGGTTCCCTCGGTGACGGATTCGCCCAGTGCGGGCAGTTCTACGGTTTCAGACATCGTCTCTTCCCGTTCTCCTTGTGAATAGTGCCTGTGTGATGAGTTTTCTCGTGGGCCGGACCGAGAGGTCAGCCGTGCAACGGCTGGCCGGCGAGTGCCATCGCGGCCTCGCCCAGAGCCTCATTCTGCGTGGGATGGGCGTGAATGAGCTTGGCGACATCCTCGGGGTAAGCCTCCCAATTGACGATGAGCTGAGCTTCACCGATCTGCTCGCCGATGCGCTTGCCGATCGCGTGCACGCCGACGATGGGGCCGTCCTTCTCGCGAACGAACTTGATGATGCCGTTGGCTCCGAGAATCGAGCTCTTGCCGTTGCCCGCGAGGTTGTACTCGGTGACCTCGACGTTATCCTCGCCGAACTTTTCCTTCGCCTTGGGCTCGGTGTAACCGACGGACGCGATCTCGGGGTCGGAGAACGTGACCTTGGGGATGTTGATGTCTTCGACGACAACCGGGTTCAGCCCGGCGATCTCTTCTGCGATGAAGATTCCCTGCTGGAAGCCTCGGTGCGCCAGCTGGAGTCCGGGCACGATATCGCCGGCGGCGTAGACGTTGCCGACGCCGGTGTGGAGGCGGTCGTTGGTGATGACGAAGCCGCGATCCATGGTTACGCCGGCCTCTTCATAACCCAGGCCTTCGGTGTTCGGGCCGCGGCCCACGGCCACGAGGACGATGTCGGCGTCAAATTCCTTGCCATCGGTCAGGGTGACCTTGGCGCCGTTGTCGTCCTGCTCGACCTTCTCGAAGAAGGTGCCGAGGTTGGACTTGATGCCGCGCTTCTTGAAGTTGCGCTCGAGGACCTTGATGATCGACGGATCCTCGTTGGGGACCAAGTGAGGCAGTCCCTCGATGATGGTGACGTCAACGCCCATCGAGCGCCACATGGAGGCGAACTCGGAACCGATGACGCCGCCGCCGAGAATGATGGCGGACTTCGGCAGGTAATCCATTTCCAAGGCCTGGGTCGAGGTCAGGACGCGTCCGCCGATCTCGAGGCCAAACGTCTTGGAGACCGAGCCGGAAGCGAGAATGATGTGCTCACCGGTGTACTCGGTGCCGTCGACGTCGATGGTGTTCTTGCCGGTCAGCTTGCCCTTGCCATTGATGACGGTCACGCCGCGCATCTTGAGCAATCCCTGAAGACCCTTGAACTTCCCGGAGATGATGCTGTCTTTGTAGTCGCGAATCGCGGCCATGTCGATGCCTTCAAAGCTGACCTTGACCCCGTACTTCTCCGACTCACGGGCTTCCTCTGCAACTTCAGCGGAATGCAGGTATGCCTTGGTCGGGATGCAACCCCAGTGAAGACAGGTGCCTCCGACCTTTTCCTTTTCGATGAGCCCGACGGAATAGCCGAGCTGAACCGAACGAAGAGCGGCGGCGTAGCCTGCGCTACCGCCGCCTAGGATGAGAATGTCGAAAGCATTTGCCGAATCGGCCACGTGGACGCTCCCTCGCGTTGGGTACGGGTTTGAAGACCCGTCGATGATGTTGAATCGCTGTCTAGCTTATATCCCTGGTCGGTCTCGTCTCCACTTAAGATCTGTGGAACACAAACCGCCCCCTCGAGACGATCATCACATCTCGAGGGGGCGGTCTGTGTCGCTGGGCTCGTTATCTCACCCTTCGGACAGATCTTCCAGGAGGCTTACCAGGGTCGAAACGGAAGCTCCCGTCCCGTTCTTCGGCGTGAATCCGCGAGGAGACCCTTCGTTATACGCGGGTCCCGCGATGTCCAGGTGGGCCCAAGGAATCTTGTGGCCGTCGCTCTCGCCGACGAATTCCTGAAGGAACAACCCGGCGATCAGCATGCCTCCGTCACGTCCGGCTCCGATGTTCTTCAAGTCGGCCGCTTCGGTCTTGAGCTCCGAGCGCATGTACTCGGGCAGGGGCATGGGCCAGAAGGGCTCGCCCGCGCGTTCGGAGGCTTCGAGAACCTGTCCCCGGAGCTGCTCGTCGCCCATCACGGCCGCGTAGCGGGCACCCAAGGCGACCATCTGGGCGCCGGTCAGGGTCGCGACGTCGAGAATGTAGTCCGGATTCGCCTCCGAGGCATAGGCCAGTCCGTCGGCCATGACGAGGCGGCCTTCGGCATCCGTATTGAGGACCTCGACGGTCTTGCCGCCCCTCATCGATAGAACGTCATTGGGCTTGGTCGCCTTGCCGGAGGGCATGTTTTCGGCGATGCACAGGTAACCGGTGACGCGAATCGGCAATTCGAGTTCGGCCGCGGCGGCCACGGCGTTCAGCACCGCGGCGGCGCCGCCCATATCGCACTTCATGGTCATCATGCCGGAACCGGGCTTGAGCGAAATGCCGCCCGAATCGAACGTGATGCCCTTACCGACGAGGGCGACGCTCTTGCGCGCATTCTCCGGCTCGTAGGTGACCTCGACCAGGCGAGGGGGACGCTCGGATCCCTGGCCGACGCCGAGGATCCCGCCGAATCCGCCCTCGGCGAGCGCGGTCTCGTCGAGCACCGTGCAGGTCACTCGGTCGATTCCGCTCACGCGCTCGACGGCGCGGTCGGCGAAGGTCTCGGGGTACAGGTCGTTGGGGGCCTCATTGACGAGGCGTCGCGCGGAGTCGACCGCTTCGCCGAGGACCAGCGAGCGCTGGAAGATCTCGGCCGTTCCCTCGGGATCGATGTCGCTGACGATGACCACGTCCGAGACCGGTTCCTTGTCGAGTACGTCCTGAGACGTTCGGCGGCCGGCATCGAAGAACGCCCCGTAGGCGGCGCCCTCCGCGAGGGCCGAAACCTCGGAGAGGGTGCCCGCGGGCAGGTTGAGGGCCACGGATTCGAAGTCCATGAGTTGACGAACCGCGCTTCCGGCACCGACGCGCAGCGCGTCGAGTCGTTCGGGGCCGGTTTCCGGGAGTCGTCCGAGGCCCACGAGGGCGAGGAGGAAGGGGCCGTCTTCTCCGTAGCTCGGCAACCGGAGGACCTGGTCGGGCGCGCCGGTGATTCCCAAATCTTCGAGGCTCGCTTCGAGGGATTCGACGCTGGCATCGTCAAGGGCCGACGGCGTCAGTTCGGGGCCTTCGGCCCCTTGGACCACGCCGATCACGAGGGCCTGCGCGTCGATATCTTCCAGGTGGGGCCCAACTATCGAAAAGGCGAGTTCAGTGGACTCAGTCAAACCATGCTCCTTGTATTAGCTGGATGGATTGTTGCTGTGGGTGCGGTCGCGCGGCGATGCGCGGCTCGTCACAGGCGGTCAAGGAAATACTCAGGCCGTCGCATTGGTTGTGTCAGTACGAACATCTGCGCTTCCTCTACATCCCAGCCTATGCGCTGCAACTGGCCAGTGATGAGGAATGCGGGGATAATTTGTGAAATCCACAGTCGGAGCCACGCGTGGCGCTGCTTTTCAGATGAGGTGAGGGATAGCCGATGCAAGATCCGCACAAGCTGTATTTGGGTCATCACGGCCTGCTCAACGACCCGCGGCTCAAGGGATTGGACCTCGTCGTGGCGCTGACGGGATTCGCCGAGGCCGGATACACGGCGCAACAGGTGTCCGACGCGATTCTGGCCGAACTCCAGACCGAGGAGATCGTGGAGTTCGATGTGGACCAACTGTATGACTACCGGTCCCGTCGACCCACGGTGCGGTTCATCGAGGATCATTTCGAGGACATCTCCTTGCCTGAGCTGAAGCTTTACGCGGTGACGGACGGCCTGGGTCAACCTTTCCTTCTGCTCGCCGGCCCGGAGCCCGATCTTCAGTGGCAGCGGTTCAGCGAGGCCATGACGGAGTTGGCCGAGAAGATGGAGGTGCGGCTCGTCGCGTCGATCGCGTCGATGCCGATGCCCGTGCCGCACACCCGGCCGCTGCCCGTGACGGCCCACGGAAATCGCAACGATCTCATTCAGGGGATCTCCCCGTGGAAGCCCTTGGCCGAGCTCGGAGCCTCTGCCGGGCACCTGCTGGAGGTGGAGTTTTCGAAGCGTGGATTCGACACCGTCGGATACACCGTCAACGTTCCGCAGTACCTGTCCGAGGCGGAACTACCGCAGGCGGCCGTGACGGCCCTCGAACACCTCAGCGCCGCGACCAAATTAAATCTCCCGACCGACAGGTTGCGCGAGGCCGGTCGCGACGTCGAGCACCAGATCAACGACCAGGTCAACGGTTCCCCGGAGGTTCAGAGCATCGTCAGCCACCTGGAGAAGCGCTACGACGAGACCATGACCGACGTATCCAAGCGTTCGCTGTTGGCGCGCGATGAGTCTGAGATCCCCGATGCGGACGAACTCGGCGAGACGATCGAGCGTTTTCTGGCCGAGCACGACGATGAGGACCACCCCGAGTCGTGAGAACTCTCCGGCGGCGCTGACTCACGGGAACCGGCATCCACAGGATGCCGGTTCCCGTGGTTTAAGTCCCCGACATCCCCAAACCGACGTCCTCAGGACGCGGGAGGTGCCGGGCCTGAGGGGCCTGCGGTGACCATGGGGCCATGACCTCAACACCGGATTCACAGTCAAATTCACCGTCGCTGACCACACCGGCGCGAGCACCCGAGGACATCCTGGCTTACATGGTCTACGCCCTGGGGTATTGGCCGGAGGAATCCGTCGTGATCCTCGCGTCCTCTCACGGGCGATTGGGCCCCTGTCTCAGGCTGAATCTTCCCCGCCATTCACCGAATATTGCCGGCTGGGCGCACGCGTTGACTCGGGCCATCGGGCGCGCGACCGCCAGCCCGGGAACCGAGGCGCTCTTTGTGGCCGCATTCATCGGGGAGTCGGCCAGGGAGGGGGACGAGCCGTACGCGCCAGACGCCGAGTCGCGCAATCCGCTGGGCAATGACGCCTTCTTCTGTGAGGACTCGGTCGTGGTTTCGGTGGTCACGGCGTGGCGGATGGCCTTGAAGGAAGGTCACCGAGTGCTGGGGGCCTGGGTGGTAGACATGGCCGGTCGTCGTTGGGGGACGCTGTGGGGTCTGAGCCACGAGCCGTCAGGAGCGGGCGAACCGCCGTGAGAGGACCTCTCCCTGGTCAGGGTCGGATCTCAGTTCCCGGCTCATCGGCCGCCCGGCGGGACGTGGCTGGTCGAGGCCCGCGGGGATCTCGAAGGCATCCTCGCGAGTCCGGTCGGCGTCGCCTTAACCGTTGAGGGACTTGCGCTGTGTGAGCGGACGACGGCCGTGGTCCACCACCGTCGCTTACCGGGCCCGATTGACGCGAGGGCCGGATTAGGGAAGCGCGAGGCCCCTCTCCGGCGTGCGCTCGAAGACGCGAGGAACCGTGTCAACCGGGATTCCCGAAGCCTGTGGTCTTGCCTCGACCAGGAAGTGGGGCGGTTGGCATCGCGGTATGCCGGGGGAGATCCCGGGTCATTCATTATCGAATCGATGCCGCTCGTCTCGGCCAAGGCCCTGTTGGCGGTGTCCACCGCGACGGCGACGGTCGCGGGATCTCACGCGTTTCTCGTCCTCACGGCCGGCGGGAGGCGGGCGGCCGAGGGGTTGTTGACGGCCATCGCCACCAATGGGCCCGATGCCTTGCTCGAGGCCCGCGTTGGCATCCGGATCATGACGGGGCGCAGCCGCCGACGGCCGAATCACGCCCGCGTGCTGGCCGCGAGGATCATGCTGAGCATTCTCGAACTCGTGGGAGACCTCGAGACCCAGGACCGGGCGCGAGTCGCCGACGCCTATCTGAGTTGGTTTACCGGTCTCAGTAGCCAGGCCTGCGAATATCTCGCCCGAGTCCGAACGGCCTCGGGCACCATTCACGCGATGCACTGCAGGGCCATGATGTCGGCGGCGCCGATCCCCGCGTGGCTGTCCGCCTCGCCGTCCGCCGGGTCTGCCGAATAGGTCCGAGAGCAAATCTCTGACAGAATGACTCTCCGAAGACCCCGTCTTGTTCGTGACGCAACCCGTCCACGCAAACTTGCGGCCTGGCCCCTTCAATCGGGAATAAATGCCTAGTCGGCTCCGTTATTCCTGTCGAACGGCCTTGCGAGCGAGCGTGTACGTCCCCTAGTGGGACAACGCGGACTTGACAGGGTCATAGGTGTTTTACCCACCTGCGCATTCACGACAGGGAAGAAAGGTTTTTGAGTGTCACCAGTTGCACGCAAAAAGTCAGAGTCCGGCGGTACCCAGGTCAAGGACAAGGCCTCGGTAGCGACCGACGCTGAGAAGACCGCCGACGTCGCACCGTCGTCAAAAACCGCAACGCCGAGCAAGGCTTCTGCGCAGACCAAGGCGAAGGCCAAGCCTGCCGCCAAGAAAGCCGCCGTGAAGGCGACGAGCCGCAAGAAGGCGACGACCAAGACCGTCGGCGCGGCTCGGACCGAGGCCGCGGTCTCGGACGCTTCCCAGGACGCGCCGACGACCGGCAAGTCCAGGGACGTCGAAGAGCTGGCCGGCTCGCCCGCCGAGGCGGACTCCGAGAACACCGAGGAGCTCGAGAACGAAGAGCGCCCGGTCGCGGACGATGCCGACAAGGAAGAGAAGAAGACCGTGGCCGCCAAGGGCAACGGCTTCGTCATTTCCACCACGGACGACGACGACGAACCCGCCCAGCGGGTCATCGCTCCGGGCGCCACCGCGGACCCGGTCAAGGATTACCTCAAGCAGATCGGCAAGGTCTCGTTGCTCAACGCCGAGCAAGAGGTTGACCTGGCGATGCGCATCGAGGCGGGTCTCTACGCGGAACACAAGCTCAAAGACCACCGGGACGAGCTCAGCGCCCAGGAGCGCAAGGAACTTCGGTGGGTGATTCACGACGGCAAGCGGGCCAAGAACCACCTCCTGGAGGCGAACCTGCGCCTGGTCGTGTCCCTGGCCAAGAGGTACACCGGGCGCGGCATGCTGTTCCTGGACCTCATCCAGGAAGGCAACCTCGGGCTCATTCGCGCGGTGGAGAAGTTTGACTACTCCAAGGGCTTCAAGTTCTCGACGTACGCCACGTGGTGGATTCGACAGGCGATCACGCGGGCCATGGCCGACCAGGCAAGGACCATCCGCATTCCGGTCCACATGGTCGAGGTCATCAACAAGTTGGCCCGTGTGCAGCGCCAGATGTTGCAGGACCTTGGGCGCGAACCCACTCCCGAAGAGTTGGCCAAGGAATTGGACATGACACCGGAGAAGGTCGTCGAGGTCCAGAAATACGGTCGCGAGCCGATTTCGCTGCACACCCCGTTGGGTGAGGACGGCGATTCCGAATTCGGCGACCTGATCGAAGACTCCGAGGCCGTGGTTCCCGCGGACGCCGTGTCCTTCACGTTGTTGCAGGAACAGTTGCACTCGGTCCTGGACACCCTGTCCGAGAGGGAAGCCGGTGTCGTCGCGATGCGCTTCGGAATGACCGACGGCCAGCCGAAGACCCTGGACGAGATCGGCAAGGTCTACGGCGTGACGCGTGAGCGAATTCGGCAGATAGAGTCCAAGACGATGTCGAAGCTTCGGCACCCGTCCAGGTCTCAGGTCCTCCGCGACTACCTGGACTGATCGTCCACGACAAAGGCCCCGGCCCGCCAGATGGCGGGCCGGGGCCTTTGTGGTCTCCGGCGCCTTCGCGTCGGATCGCTACTTATGCGGAGGCCGTGGTGGCACCGAGGCGATCACGTTCGTCCTGCCACAAGCTTGCCAAGGGACGAAGCTTGTCCTCGTTGGTCGTCGCGTGGTGGGCGCAGAACAACAATTCGCCGCCAGTGTTCTCAAGCACAACGCGCACGTAGGCCTGAGCCCCGCAGGAATCGCAACGGTCGGTCGCGTTGAGTTCCCGAGCATCCAATGTCGCCGTCATGACAATCCTCCTGACGTCTAGTACCGGTCGTCCTCGCCGATGTCCGAAAGCACCCCCACGAGGGGCCCGAAACACCGGTGAAATCCACGACCGGATTTGAGTGTTCATCTATGCAAACATGCCGGATGAAGGATTTCATCCCGATTCTGCGTCGTTCGCTGTGGGCGTTGTGTCATGTCCGCTTGCGGAACCATTAGACTCTAGGTCGCGCCCGAATGGGCGTCGTCGTAGCCACATCGTCAGGAGTCCTTGCTCAGTGTCGCCGAAGAAATCCGAGTACACCGCACGTCAGCTGTCCGTCTTGGAAGGGCTCGAAGCGGTTCGAAAGCGTCCTGGCATGTACATCGGGTCGACCGATTCGCGCGGCCTCATGCACTGCCTCTGGGAAATCATCGACAATTCCGTCGACGAGGCCCTCAGCGGTTATGGGCAATCCATCGACATCGTATTGAACCGAGACGGCTCGGTTGAGGTCAAGGACGAAGGACGCGGACTGCCCATCGACATCGAGCCGAGGACAGGGCTCTCCGGCGTCGAGGTGGTCTTCACGAAACTGCACGCCGGCGGAAAATTCGGGGGCGGCACCTATAACGCGGTCGGTGGGCTCCACGGTGTGGGCGCCTCCGTGGTCAACGCGCTGTCGTCGAGGCTCGATGTTCAGGTGGACCGAGGCTCCAAGACCTATCAGATGTCGTTCCAACGCGGGATCCCCGGCATCTTCGAGGACGGCGGTACGCCCAAGCCCGAGGCGGCCTTCACCCCGGCAGAAGGCAAGGCCGCGCTGGACGTCGTCGGCAAGGCCCGCCGAGGGGTCACCGGAACCCGGGTGAGGTACTGGGCCGATCGCCAGATCTTCACCCCCGATGCAAAATTCGATTACGAGCGGCTCGTCGAGCGGGCCCGGCAGACGAGCTTCCTCGTGCCGGGTCTCCGGCTGCGCATCCGCGACGAGCGCCGGCTGCCCGGCACCCCGGGAGCGGAGGGCCCCCACGAAGAGGTCTTCCAGCACGACGGCGGGATCGCCGAGTACGTCGAATTCCTGGCCGCCGGTCAGGCGCTGACCGACGTGTGGCGATTCCAAGGCTCGGATACGTTCCACGAGACGGTCCCGGTGCTCGACAGCAACGGGCATTCGCAGTTGCAGGACGTCGAGCGTGAATGCGAGGTGGACATCGCCCTCAGGTGGGGGACCGGTTATGACACCGCGGTCAAGTCCTACGTCAACATCATTGCCACCCCGAAGGGCGGCACGCACGTCACCGGCTTTGAGCAAGGCCTCGTCCGCACGTTGCGCAAGGAGATCACCGCGAACGCGCGCAAGCTCAAGGCGGGAACCGACAAGGTCGAGAAGGACGACATCCTGGCCGGTCTGACGGCCGTTCTGAACGTCCGGCTCGTGGAGCCTCAGTTCGAGGGCCAGACCAAGGAGGTCTTGGGTACCCCGGCCGTCAAGTCGATCGTGAGCAAGATCCTCTCCCGCGAGTTGGAGCGCGTGCTCACCTCGAAGAACCGATCCGAGAAGCAGCAGAGCGCGGCCGTGCTGGAGAAGGTCGTCGCCGAGATGAAGTCGCGCATCTCGGCGCGTGTGCACAAGGAGACACAGCGCCGAAAGAATGCCCTGGAGACCTCGACGATGCCGTCGAAATTGGTCGACTGCCGGTCCAACGACGTGGAGCACAGCGAACTGTTCATCGTCGAGGGCGACTCGGCCTTGGGCACCGCGCGTCTGGCGCGTTCCTCCCAGTACCAGGCCTTGCTACCGATTCGAGGAAAGATCCTCAACGTGCAAAAGGCGTCGGTGACCGACATGCTGGCCAACGCCGAGTGTGCGGCGCTGATCCAGGTGATCGGCGCAGGCTCGGGCAGAAGCTTTGACCTGGACGTCGCCCGCTACGGCAAAGTCGTCATGATGACCGACGCGGACGTGGACGGCGCGCACATCCGAACCCTTCTGCTGACCTTGTTTTATCGGTACATGAAACCGCTGGTCGAGGCCGGTCGCGTCTATGCGGCGGTGCCCCCGTTGCACCGCGTCGAGGTCGTCAACGGTGGCGGCAAAGCGAACGACATGGTGTACACCTACTCGGAGAAGGAGCTCCACGAGGTCTTGCTTGACCTCGAATCGCGCGGCAAGAAGTACAAGGAGCCGATTCAGCGATACAAGGGCCTGGGCGAGATGGATGCCGATCAGCTGGCCGAAACCACGATGGACCCTCGGCACCGTCTGTTGCGCCGAGTCCGCATCGAAGACGCCGAAGCGGCCGAGAAGTCTTTCTCCTTGTTGATGGGCTCCGAGGTCGCGCCCCGCAAGGAGTTCCTCATTAATCACGCGGATCGTCTCGACCTGGAACAGATCGACGCGTAGATGCCCGAGTCCCCCGCGGCGGCGGGGCCACGTGCCGGTAGCTGGCATGAAAATATGAAATTTATCACGGGACAAATCGTGAGGGCCGGATCCGAAATTCAGCGGATTCGGCCCTTTGTCGTGCCGGACCGGACGCGCAAACGGGCCGCCGCGATGAGGTCGGAAAGACCTTATGCTCTATCCAGCGGTTGCCTGGAGTTTCGCCTGGCTTCACACCAACCTAAGGGTTGAAAATACCCTTTCTATCCTGTCAAGACCTCGCTGACGAACCGTCACCAAGGGTTCAGGGTGCATTGCTATCTTGGTGGCGTCCGGTCCAATCGGGTCCGGGTGAGTGCGTTCAGTTGCGCGAGGAGAGCCGTGGATACTGTAGAAATTGCCCGATGGCAGTTCGGGACCACCACCGTCTATCACTTCATGATGGTTCCTCTGACGCTCGGCCTGGGGATGGTCGTGCTGATCTTCAACCTCCTGTGGGTCAAGACCGGTAAAGAGGAATACCTCAGAATGACGAAATTCTGGGGAAAGCTTTTTCTGATCAACTTCATCATGGGCGTGGCCACCGGTCTCGTCCAGGAGTTCCAATTCGGCATGGCGTGGAGCGAGTACTCCCGGTTTGTCGGCGACGTTTTCGGTGCCCCGCTGGCCATGGAAGGCCTGCTCGCCTTCTTCGTCGAATCGACGTTCCTGGGGCTGTGGATCTTCGGTTGGAAGAAGCTGAAGCCGGTCATCCACGCCCTCTGCCTGGGCGCGGCGGTGCTCGCCTCGTGGCTGTCGGCGCTGTTCATCATCGTCGCCAATTCATGGATGCAACATCCCGTGGGCTACGAAGTGGTCAACGGCCGCCCCGTGCTCAACGACATCTGGGCCGTGTTGACCAACAGCACCGCGTTGGTGGCCATCACCCACACCATATTTGGGGCCTTGGCCGTGGCCGGCTCCTTCTTGCTCGGCATCGCCTGGTACAAGCTGTGGAAGCGGCGGCGCCTCGGAATCGACACCGTGGACGAGAACGGACGAGTGGTCGTCGGCGATTCCGGCCGCGGCGCGCAGGACAAGCGAGACTATTCCGTCTGGTTCCGCTCCCTGCGTTTCGGCATCCTGATCGGTCTGATCGGCTTTCTGGGGACGGCCTTCAGCGGCCATATCCAGGGGCAGCTGATGTTCCAGCAACAGCCTCTGAAGATGGCCGCAGCGGAGGCCGCCTGCCACGACGGCACCGCCTTCTCGGTCATGACGATCTCCGACCTCGGTTCTCAGAACTGTGGTGATGTGCAGAACCTGATCGAGATCCCTGGCCTGCTGTCCTTCTTGGCCCACGACGACTTCACGACCAATATTCCCGGTATCACGACGCTGATGCCTCAGTACGAACAGATGTACGGAACGAACCTCGCCGATAATTCCCTCTACGGGGATCGGGCGGGTCAAGAGATCAGCTACCTGCCTCTGATGGAGGTGACCTACTGGGGCTTCCGCATCATGATCACCTTCGGCGGCATGGCGGCCGTGGCCTGCGTCTTCGCCTGGTGGATCACGAGGAAGGGTACGGTCCCAGAATCCAAGTGGCTCACCCGGTTGGCGATCTTCGGAATCCTGGCGCCCTTCGGGGCCAACATCGCCGGATGGATCTTCACGGAGATGGGGCGCCAGCCCTTCGTCGTGGCGCCGAACCCCGATCTTCCGCTGGACCAACGCATCTATATGTTCACCCAGGCGGCGGTGTCGCCCCACGTCACGGCGGGGGAGATGCTTTTCTCCCTCATCGCGTTGGTCGTGATCTACGCGATTCTCATGGTCGTGGAGGTCTTCCTGATCTCCAGATACGTCAAGACGGGCGTCGTGGCCGCGATGCCCGAGCTCGTCAGATCGGATGATCACGATGACGACGACTCCACCGCCAAAGACGACGTCCTGGCCTTTGCCTACTAGGAGCGCACCACCATGTTCGAAGAATTTGTAGGACAACCTGGTTTACCGACCCTGTGGTTCTTGGTGGTCGGAGTATTACTGATCGGATACATCGTGTTGGATGGATTCGACCTCGGAGTCGGCATGCTGATGGGCCGGATCTTCTCCAAGAACGAGAAGGAACGCCGTCTGCTGCTGAACACGATTGGCCCCGTCTGGGACGGGAACGAAGTGTGGTTGATTACCGGCGGGGCGGCCATCTTCGCCGCCTTCCCGATGTGGTACGCCTCCCTGTTCTCGGCCCTGTACATTCCCTTGACCCTCATCCTGCTGGTCCTCATCCTGCGGGCCGTGTCGATCGAATACCGTGGCAAGCTGTCCGGGCCACGTTGGGAAGCCCGGTGGAACGCAATTATGTCCGTTGCGTCGTTCTTCATCGCATTCCTGATCGGGGCCGCCCTGGCGATCACCACCACGGGCCTGCCCCTGGACGAGCACGCGGACCGGGTCGGCGGTCCCTTCGCCTGGCTGACGGTTCCGGCCATCATCGGTGGGCTGGCCATGGTCGGTTTCAGCCTGGTCCACGGCCTGGCGTTCCTCGCCCTGAAGACCGACGGGGAGGTGCGGCACCGGGCACGGTCCTTCTTGGTTCGGCTCTTGCCGATTGCTCTCCTGCCGATGGTCGCGTGGGCGGTGTGGTTGCAGGTCCTCGGGGCGACGCCGCTGTCCGTGACGCTCCTGGTCCTGGCGGCCGTGAGCGCCGGTCTTGCCTGGACGATGGCCAAGGTCGGGCGCGAAGGCTGGTCCTTTGCCGGGCTCGCCGGCTTCGCGGTCTTGGGTGCGTTGTCGATCTTCATGGCCGCATATCCCAACGTGCTGCCCACGACGCTAACGGACGGCACGACGTTGACCATTCAGAATGCCTCGTCCTCGCCGTACACGCTGAAGATCATGACGATCGTCGCGTGCATTGGGCTGCCGGTCCTCTTCCTGTACCAAGGATGGACCTACTGGGTCTTCCGCAAGCGGTTGATGGCCGAACATATTCCCGAGGCTCACGACGTCACGAGCCTGTCGAGCCAGCCCAACGCCCGGTAAGCATCGACCGTGAATCAGCAGGTCCCCACCAGCCCACGGACCCAGCGGCGGACCGCCAGCCGGCCGCCGCTGGGTCCGCGGGCGCGCCGAACCATGGCCACCTTGATGGCGCTGAGCGTCCTGAGGGCCATCGGCCTGGTGGGCTTTGCCGCCTCGGTCGCCACCGTGCTGACGGCCCTCGCCCGCGAGGCGTTCCGCGCGATTCAGTCCGGCAGGGGCGTGGAGGCCGCGAGCGACTGGGCGAATTTCGTCGGCGCGCATTCGGCCGGTGCCGACGGGATTTTTCCCTCCTGGATGACCGGCGTTGCGTCCGGCCAATGGGCCTGGCAGATCGCGTTCTGGGGCATCGGCGGGTTGCTGGTGCGCGGGGCGGCGGACTGGATGCTCTCGGTGGCCTCCCAACGGGCCGCGTCCGGGGCGAAGTCTGAATTAAGGCGGGGCCTGCTCGAGCGGGTCCTCTCGGGATCTTCCACGAACGCAACCGGCGACACGCACGACGACCACGCCGCATCCGACGGCGGGCTGGCCGTTCTGGCATCCCGCGGGCTGGACGCGTTGGACGATTACTACGTCAAGTCACTGACGGCGATGTGTTCCTCGAGCGTCATCCCGGTGATCCTGGTTCTCGTGGTCCTGTGGCTGGACCCGGTGAGCGCCCTCATCCTGGTGCTGACGCTGCCCCTGGTGCCGTTGTTCATGATCCTGATCGGCAAGACGACGCAACAAGACACCGAACGAGCCCAATCCCAGTTGCTGAGGCTCTCCCAGCACATCGTGGAGCTCTCACGGGGTCTGCCGGTCCTCGTCGGCCTACGTCGGGACCGGGCCCAGGCGCGGGCCTTATCCGACATGGGGGAGTCGTACCGGAAACGAACCATGACGACCCTCCGCTCGGCCTTTCAGTCGTCGTTGGCCCTCGAACTCATCACCACGATATCGGTCGCGATCGTCGCGGTGTTCATCGGTCTCTGGCTGGTCACGGGCTCGATCGGGCTGGATACCGCCCTGGTGGTTCTGCTGGTGGCCCCCGAGTGTTTCCAGCCGCTTCGAGACCTGGGCTCGGCCTTCCACCAGTCGCAGGATGGCGTCGATGCCCTGCGTCGCGCCCAAAGGGTCATCGAGGGAGCGAGCCGCCCCGTGACGCGGAGCATCAGTTCGGACGGCGGCGTCCACGTCGAACAGCCAACCGTGGGGTATCCCGGCCGGGAACCGGTCCTGGTCGACGTGAACCTGCACCTGCCGAAGGCCACCACGACGGTGGTCACGGGACCGTCCGGGGGCGGAAAATCGACGCTCCTCAAGGCGATGGGCGGCATGCTTCCGGGACCGGAAGCTCCCTCGCCCGACGCCTCAGGGCCCGCTAGTGGGGCGGCCGGGGGTCCGGGCGGCCATGGCCCCACGGTCAGCGGACCCGCGAACACGGCCTGGATCGGCCAGTCTCCCGCATTCCTCGCGGCCACGGTCGTCGACGAGATCGCCCTCTATGCCATGCCGGAACACGCCGCGGCGTGGTTGCGCGAAGCGGAACCGGGCGCCGAGGGCCGGAACGAGTCCACCGACGCCGAGTCCCACGACGCGAGCGTCCGGAACGAGGGGCAGGAACTGATCCGAGGCGTCCTGGTGGCCCTGGGCCTCGCCGAACTGGGCAAGGTCGCCCCGACGTCCCTCTCGGCCGGCCAAGCCAGGCGGTTGGCCGTGGCACGTGTCCTGGCGGCGGCGCGCCGTCGACGTGGCGAGGACTCCTGGGGACTTGACCTGCTGGTCTTGGTGGACGAGCCGACGGCCCACCTGGACGAGATATCCGCGAACGCCGTGGTCAGGGCCCTCACCGAGCTGTCTGATTCCGGGGCGACCGTGGTGTGGGTGACCCACGATCCGGGCACCGTCGCGCACGCGGATCTGCACGTGGAGGTCCCCGGAGACGGCCGCGTCGTGATGCGCCGCTGCACACCCGAGGCCCCGGCGGGGAAGAACGCCGCGCGGGGCGCTGTCGACGCGCCGGAAACCAACGGCGACGACCAACCCGCACGGACGCGACGACCCGGGGCCGATGCCGACGCGCCGGCGTCGCCGGGGATCCGGAGGACACTCGATCTGCTGCGAACGCTCACCGGAATGGGGTGGAAGGCCGCGGTCGGGCCCATCCTGCTGAATTTCCTGACGATTTCCTTCGGCGCGTCCCTGACGGCCCTGTCCGGGTGGCTGATCGTTCGGGCCTCCGAACAACCCGGGATGATGTACCTGATGGTCGCCATTGTCGGGGTGCGCTTCTTCGGGTTGGGCAGGGCGGTCTTCCGCTATGTCGAGCGTCTGGCGACTCACGACGTCGTGCTTCGAGCCGCGAATCGGCTGCGCATCCGCACCTGGCGTTCCGTCGGCGAAACGGCCCTAGGGCTTCGCTCCCTGCTCCACGGCGGGGTGTTCCTGGACCGGTTGGTTGGGGACGTGGACGAGCTCCGCGACGAGACGCCTCGGGTCCTGCTCCCGATCGCCACGAATATTCCCGTGATGCTCGGTGCCGTCATCGCGACCTGGCTGACGGTTCCGTCGGCGGTCTGGTTGGTCGCGGGCGCGGCGTTGGCCAGCACGGTCGTGATCCCCTGGATCGTGATCGTGGCCGATCGGCGCGCCGAGTCGGTGCGGCGGTGGAGCACCTCGCGGACGCTGCGAGGCGTCGTCGGGATGATGGAATCCGCCGAGGACGTGCGGGGAAATCGCCTCGGTGCCCAGGTTCTGTCGGTATTCCGGGCATGGGATGAGGCCGCGTTGCGCGCCGCACGGAGAACCGCCTTCGCGGCGGGCTTGGGCAACGGAGCGACGGTTGCCCTCTGGTGGTTCACGGCGCTCATGGTCGCGGTCCTCGCGTGGGAACCGGTGACCTCGGGAAGGATCCCCGCGCCGATAGCGGCGATTCCGGTCCTGCTGTGCACCGCGCTCGTGGAACCTGCGGCGCAGGCGACCGAGGCCGTGCGGGCCTGGCCGGCGTTCGCGCGCCTGATCGCCAAGATTCACGGCGGTATGCCCGAGGCGCCGGCCCCCGAGCCTGATGGTGACTCGACCGATGCCGCCCTCCGGGAGGCCCGGACCCTTCGCCTCGTCGAGATGTCGGCCCGCTGGCCGGGGATGAGCGTTCCGGCGGTCCGAGGGGTGAGCGGCGGCGTCGAGCGGGGGACGGCCCTCGGGGTGACGGGCCCGTCGGGATCCGGAAAGTCCACGTCCCTCGCTGTCCTCCTGGGCTTCCTCCCGCCGGAGTCGGGGAAGATCCTTCTCGACGGTCGAGCGGTCGAGCCGACGCGGCTGCGGGGTGCCTCGGCCTGGTGCCCGCAGGACGCCTACATCTTCGACTCGACCCTCAAGGGAAACCTGGCCCTCGCCCGGCCCAAGGACAACGTGCCCACGGACGAGGAACTCACCGCGGTCCTGGACCGGGTGGGCCTCGGCGATTACCTCCGTGGCCAGAGGCACGGCCTGGACACCCGGGTAGGGGCCGGCGGTCACCGGCTCTCGGGAGGGCAGCGTCAGCGGCTGGCGGTCGCGCGTGCCCTCCTGACCCAAGCCCCATTCTTCCTCCTGGACGAGCCCACGGCCCACCTGGATCAGGAAGCCGCGACCGAGGTGATGGAAGAGATCAACAGGGCCACGCGGCGGGATGCCGACGGTGGCCTCGGCCCCGGGACGATCATCATCTCGCATCGGCCCGAAGACCTCGTCCACTGCGCAGATGTGATTTCCTTGCACTGAACACCGGCGTCGCGTCGACGGAAGGGGACACTCGTGCGCACTCTCCAGAGGATCCTCGCCGTCGTGTGCCTGCTCGCGGTCCTGTACGGACTCTGGGTGCTCTCGGCGCCCTGGTGGGCCGGCCTGGGCCTGGGGGCGGTCGCGGCGCCGTGGACCGACGTCCTGCCCATCGCTCAGATCGTGGCGTTCCCCCGCATCGTGGCCCTGGTTTTCCTGGTGGGTTTCCTTGCCGCGATCGCGTTGCGGGTGCGGGGCCGGGCCCTGAGCCGCGCGGGGGAGCCCCGTGCGGGCAGGCCGGGGCTCGGGGCTCTCGTCTGCCTCGTGGGGGCGATGGCTTCGGTGGCCTGTCTGATCTTGGCCACGGTGCCGGCACCGTCGAACCGGCCGGATCAGGAACGCGAGCACACGATGAGCATCGTGAGCTGGAACGTCCACGACGAGCTCAGCGAGGACAATCTGAAGGAGCTCACCGACGGCCGTCCCGATGTGGTGGTGCTCCCCGAAGCGAGCACCGGCCCACTGCGCGACCACCTTCGTGACATGGGGCGAGACGACCAATACCAGGTCTTCGCGACCTCGACGGAACCCGGATTCACTCCGACCACCGTCCTGGTGTCCAGGAAACTCGGCGAGTACCGGACGGCCGACGCCGCCACCACTACCCTGGGAACGCTCACGGTCGAACCCGTGGATCCCGGCTCGAGGAACCCCACGATCCTCGCCGTCCACACGGCCAGTCCGATGCCGCGGCGGATGAACCTCTGGGCGGGTGACGTCCGCTCTGTTCTGGACGAGGTGTGTCCGCGGGCAGGCGCCGCCCCGCGATCCCGGCCGATGGTCGCCGCGGGCGACTTCAACGCGAACCCGTGGCACGCGGAGATGGCCGGGCTCCCCGGCCGGGCCGGGTGCCAGGACGGATTGCCGAATTCCGGCGTATCGAGCGGAACCTGGCCGAGCCGTTCGCCGGCCTGGGCCAGGACTCAGATCGACCACGTGATCGGCAACGGCTCGGTCACCGTCGACGACGGCCGGGTCCTTCCGCTGCGCGGAGGCTCGGACCATCTCCCGGTCGGCGCGACGATTCGGTACTGAGGGCTGACCTGCCGGTGGTCTCAGCCGTCGGTCGGCAGGTCCACGGAATCCGCGGCGTCCTCCCGGATGGAACCGTCCTCCGCGCCGCTACCCAACGCGGGGCCGACGGCATCGATCGCCTGCTGAAGTTGGACGCCGGACCCATCGCGCGTTCCGTACTCGGTGGGGAGGGAGCGCGACACGCCGTTGGCCGAAACCGCCTTGGCCGGGCCGTGACCGGCCCACGCGAGCTGAAGAACCGACTCTCCCTTGAGGAATCGGTGGGCCCGCACCCCGCCGGTGGCCCGCCCCTTGGCCGGGTATTCGGAGAACTCGGTGATCTTCACGGATCCGGCCGAGGTTCCCGGCAGCCCGTCACCCGGCTCGGCGACCGTCACGACCACCGCCGAATCGGTCGGAGAGACGGCACCGAAGAAAATGGCGCGATCCTCGTCCGAGAGCTTGATACCGGCGACGCCGCCGCCCGTGCGCCCCTGGGGGCGGACCTTGGCCGCGTCGAAGGTCAGCAATTTGGCCTCGCGGGTGATGAAGACCAGGTGATCGTCATTGGACGCGTGAACCACGCCGATCACGGCATCGCCATCCTTGAGATTGATGACCGGCCAGTCGTCGCGGTTCAGGGGATAGTCGGGATTGACCCGCTTGACGACCCCCTGGGCGGTTCCCAGGGCCAGCACCTGGTTGAGGGGCGCGAGGGCGACGAGCGACTCACCGCGCTCCAAGGTGAGGAAATCCTTGACCGTGACCCCGCTTCCGAGGTTCGGGGCGGTCCCCGTGATCTCGAGCTGAGGCACGTCCATCACGTTGACCCGCACCATCCTGCCGGCCGATGTCACCGCCCCGATCTCACCGCGCGCGGTCGCGGGGACCAGCGAGCGCAGGGCGTCGTGCTTGATCCGTTTCCCGGGGTCCTCGAAGGACTCGCGACCGCCGGGGCCGCCAGGGGTGCGCCCCAGCATCCCCGAGGTCGACAGGGCCACCCAGCAGGGATCGTCCGCGATCTCCAGCGCGAGGCCGAGACCCTTCTTCGAGGCGGCGCCGGAGTCGGTCACGGCCGAGGCGAGCTTCGCGAGATCGTCGGACTCCGCGAGCTCGGTGCGCCGCTCGGTTCCGTACCGTTCGGCGACCTCCTGCAACTCGTCCGAGACGACGCCCCGCAGCTTCGTGTCAGAGGCCAGAATCGATTGGAGCTCGGCGATCGTGGCATTCAGCTCGTCCCGCTCGGTTTCGAGCTCGATGCGAGAAAACTTGGTCAGCTGACGCAAACGCAGCTCGAGAATGTAGCTGGCCTGGGCCTCGCTGAGATCGAAGACGACCATGAGGCGTTCCCGGGCCTGGGCCGTCTGCTCGGAGGATCGAATGATCTCGATGACCTCGTCGATATCGATCATCGCGATGAGCAAGCCCTCGACCAGGTGCAGCCGGTCCTGCGACTTTTTCAGGCGGAACGCCGTGCGCCGGCGCACGACGTCGATGCGGTGCGCGACGTATACCTTGAGCAGGTCCAGCAGCCCCAGGGTCTGCGGTTGGCCGTCCACCAGGGCCACGTTGTTGATTCCGAAGGAATCTTCCAGCGGGGTGTGCTTGAACAGCGACTGCAACACCGCGTGGGGATTGAACCCGTTCTTGAGCTCGACGACCAGCCGGGTGCCGTTCTTGCGATCCGTCAGGTCGACGACGTCCGAGATCCCGGAGAGTTTCTTGGACTGGACGCCGTCCTTGATCTTATCGATGACCTTCTCCGCGCCCACGAGGTAGGGCAACTCGGTGATGACCAGGCCTTGCTTGCGAGCGGTGACCTGCTCCACGGAGACCTTGGCGCGGGTCTTGAAGGAACCACGGCCGGTCGCGTAGGCGTCCCGGATGCCGTTCAGCCCGACGATCCTGCCGCCCGTGGGCAGATCCGGGCCCGGGATGAAGGCCATGATCTCGTCGAGGGTGGCGTCGGGGTGGTCGATGAGATGACGGGCACCGGCGATGACCTCGCCGAGGTTGTGCGGGGCCATATTCGTCGCCATGCCCACCGCGATCCCGGAGGAGCCGTTGACGAGGAGATTCGGGAAAGCGGCCGGCAGAACCCCCGGCTGGGTGAACTGGTTGTCATAGTTCGGCACAAAGTCGACGACGTCTTCATCCAGATCGCCGGTCAGGGCCAGGGCCGCCGGCGCCATGCGAGCCTCGGTGTAACGGGCCGCCGCCGGACCGTCGTCGACCGAGCCGAAGTTGCCGTGACCGTCCACGAGGGGCATGCGCATCGCAAAGGACTGGGCGAGACGCACCATGGCGTCGTAGATCGCGCTGTCCCCGTGGGGGTGGAGCTTGCCCATGACCTCGCCGACCACTCGGGCCGACTTCACGTGGCCTCGATCCGGGCGCAACCCCATCTGCGTCATCATGTACAGGATGCGCCGTTGCACGGGCTTGAGGCCGTCACGGGCGTCCGGCAGGGCCCGGGAGTAGATGACCGAGTACGAGTACTCGAGAAAGCTCGTTTCCATCTCCGAGGAGACATCGATGTCCACGATGTTCTCGACGACGTCGAGCGGGAAGTCCTCGGGGGTGTGCGACGACTTGCGGCGGGGTGCCATCTACGGATCCTCACGGTTAATCGAATTCGGGCGACCCCAGTCTAGAGCAATAGGCCCCTGTGACTTGCGCTACTAGACTGTTCGTATGGTCGATGAAAACTCCTACCCGTCCCACTGGGAAGCGGACGTGGTACTCCGCGACGGTGCCACGGCGCACCTGCGTCCGGTCCAGCCCACCGACAAGGACGCGCTCGCCGCGATGTATGCGCGACAGTCGGAACGCACGATCTATCTGCGATTCTTCACGTTCAAATCCACGCTGAGCGCCAAGGAGCTGACGCGGTTCACGACCGTGGATCACAACGATCGGGTCGCCTTCGTGATCATGCTCGGCGACGAGATGATCGGTATTGGCCGCTACGATCGCACGAACGAGCCGCACGAGGCCGAAGTCGCCTTCTTCATTTCGGACCTTCACCACGGACGCGGCATCGGTTCGATCCTGCTGGAACACCTGGCCGCGGCCGGCCTGGAGCGGGGCATCACGAAATTCTCGGCCGAGGTGTTGCCCGAGAACCGCAAGATGCTCAACGTGTTTTCGGAGGCCGGCTTCGAGGTCGCCCGGGTCTTCGACGACGGCGTCGTGATGGTGAACTTCGACATCGACCCGACCGAGAAATCCCGCGAGGTCATGGCGGCCCGTGAGCACCGTGCCGAGGCCAAATCGGTATCCTCGCTGGTCGCACCGCGTTCGATCGCCGTGGTGGGGGCGTCGCGGGACTGGACGCAGGTCGGGCACGAGATTCTCGTGAACATCATCGAGGGAGGCTTTGCCGGCCCCGTCTACGGGGTCAACCCCGAGGCCTTCGAGCTCGCCGGGATGAAGGCTTATCCGACCATCGAAGACATCCCCGAAGTCGTCGACCTGGCGATCGTCTCGGTGCCGATTCCCGCCGTGGCCGACGTCGTCGATCGGTGCGGTCGCCTCGGCGTGCGCGGCGTCTGCATCGTGACCGGGGGATACGCCGACGACGGCGCTCGGGGGCGCGCGAGGCAACGGGCCCTTGTCCGGAAGGCGCGAAGCTACGGAATGCGGGTCATCGGGCCGGCATCGCTCGGTCTGATCAACACCGACCCGGCCGTCAGCCTCAACGCCACCCTGGGGGAGGTCAAGCCCACGCGGGGGAGCCTGGGCCTGTTCAGCCAGTCGGCCGCGATCGGTGTGCTGCTCGCGACCTCCGCCCACCGGCGAGACCTGGGGGTGTCCACGGTCTTCTCGGCGGGCAACAAGACCGACGTGTCCGGCAACGATCTGATGCAGTACTGGGAGGACGATCCCGCGACCTCGACGTGTTGCATGTACCTGGAATCCATCGGCAACCCGAGGAAGTTTTCGCGCATCGCCCGTCGCCTGGCCCGTTCCAAGCCGGTGGTCGTGGCCAAATCGGATGTCACGGGCGTGCAATTGCCGCCGGGGCACTCGGGCCGCACCAGCTCGGCACCGGTCGAAGCATTGGACGAGATGTTCCGCCAGGCCGGGGTGATCCGTGCCCAGACATCAGAGCACCTCATGGACATCGCCCAGTTGCTGGTCTCTCAGCCGCTGCCCCGGGGTAGACGGGTCGCCATTTTCTCGAACGCCTTCGCGCTGGGCCAGGTGCTCGCGGACGCGTGCGCGAGCCACGACGTCGAGGGCCATCACTCGGACCACGTGCTGGACACCTCCAGCGACGACCTCGATTCCCTGGAGATGATCCGCGACGCCGTGCTCGCGGCCTTGAACTCCGCCTCGATCGATGCGGTCGTGGCGTCCTTCCTGCCCTCGCCGCTGGTCACCCCGGAGGAGATCGCCGAGGTGCTCGCCGACTGCGGCGCGAAGACCGGTAAGCCCGTCCTTGCGTCCTTCGCCGGGGTCATGACGCAGGCGGCGTATCGGCGCGGCATCTACCCCGCGCCCCGGGAGATCAGCGAGGCCGGGACCGAAGAGACGCGAACGTATCCCGGTTTGCCGTGCTACGAAAGCCCCGGCGCGGCGATCGGTGCGCTCGCGGCGGCCATGGACTACGTGGCCTGGCGAGAGCAGGAAGACGCGTTCGTGCCCGAGGTCGAGGACGCGGACACCGCCGCGGCCAAACAGACCATCCAGGGGCTCATGACGGGGGTGCCCGGAGACGGTCTGCTGGAGTTGGACCAGGGCGACACCCGTGAGCTTCTGGGCAGTTACGGCATCGAGGTCCTGGAATCCGTGCCCTTTGACACCCCGCAACAGGCCGTCGAGGCGGCCGGACGACTCGGCTATCCCGTGGTCCTCAAGGCGATCGACCCCACGATGCGTCACCGGCTCGACCTCGGCGGCGTCCGTCTGGGCATCGAGGACGAAGAGACCCTCGTGCGCGACATCGACCTGATGCATCGAACGCTGGAGCCGTACGGGAATTTCGATCTCGAGGTCCAGTCGATGGCCCCGACGGGCCAGAATTGCGTGATCAGGGCGATGGAAGACCCCCTGTTGGGCCCGGTGCTTTCCTTCGGCATGGCGGGGGATTCGGTGAATCTCCTGGACGACTGGGCACATCGTGTCCCGCCGTTGACCCAGGGCGACGTCGCCAAGATGGTGCGTGCGCCGAAGGCCTCCCGGAAACTATTCGGCTACGCCGGGCTGCCGCCCGTGCGCGTGGAGCTCCTGGAGGATTTGCTGCGGCGCGTCGCGCAACTCAAGGACCGGTTCCCCGAAGTCGCCCTGTTGGAGCTCAATCCCGTCATGATCTCGGCCGACACCCTGACGGTCCTCGGGGCATCGGTCAAACTCGGCAATCCGCGTCAGCGGACGGACAGCGCACGACGAACGATGTCTCGCTCGTGACATGGGCCGCCGCGGATGGGGCCGCGGGAACGTAGAATGGCGACAGCGGGCCGGGCATCGGCGCGCAAACATCGTTCGAGGCCGGCGTCCCGTCGTCGGCAAATCGTCGGAAGCGAGTGCATGGCTGAGTCAGGACATCAAGGGCAAAATCTGGACCGCGACATCGTCAACGCCGGTTTTTATCCGCAGTTGGTCAACGACGTGGTCTGGGATGCCCTGGACGAACAGATCCCGTCCTCCCATTTGGTCCATCTCGAGACGCACTTCGATCAGACCGAGGTTCACCGGCACATCACGGTCGTCGCCCTCGCGGGGGAGATCGTGCAGATCACGCACGTCGACGACCAAACGCTGGACGAAGACGGCCAGCAGATCGTCGCTCACGTGTCCACGGAAACCGTGCCGATCCGGAACCTGACATCGGTCACGCTCTCGTACGCTTACCGCCAGCCGCAGAACTATACCTCCGAAACGCCCGCCGCCGAGGTGACCCTCATGATGTCCTGGACGGGCAGCCATCGGCTCGATCTCCAGCCGGCGGGGTGCGCCGACCCGCAGTGCGAGGCCGACCACGGATACACCGGCGTGGCCGCCCGGGAAGACGTCGTGTTGCGCATTTCCGCGGAGGCCGACGGCCAGCAGGCCGTCCAGGACGCGAAGGAATTCGCTCGTTCCCTCCGCCGCGCGAATACCGAGTTGTCCGGAACGTCGCACTCCTGATGCCCGAGCAGACGCCTCACGACGACTTGGGCCTCGAGGACCTCACGGGAGCCCCGTTTCCCTCCCCGCCGCGTTACCGCGGAGCCTCGATCGCGAATGTCCTCAGCTCGGCCGCCTCCGTTTTTCGGCCGGTCGCGGAGTCGGACCACTCTGACCGGTTTCCGGACCGGCTCGCCCTGGCGTCCGCCCTCGCCGATCGCGGGCTGTCCGGGGGTCCGTACCGCAACGTGTGCGTCGTGCTGGTCGACGGGCTGGGGGAAGGCCTCGTGAACCGCAACCTCGGGCACGCGGCAGCCCTGCGTCGTTCGATCAGTCTCGGTCCGCTGGACGCGGCACTTCCGTCCACCACGGCCGCCTCGCTGGCCGTGCTGGGCACGGGAGCGCCCGTCGGCCAGACGGGAATGGCCGGGTACGACGTGCTCGATCCCGAGCGCGACGTCGTCGTGAACCAACTCTCCGGGTGGGACCCGGCGGTCGATCCGGCCGCGTGGCAACCCATCTCGACCGTTTTCGAACGCCTCGGTCAGGTGTGCCGCCCCGTCACGGTGTCGATGCCCGCGTACGAGACCTCAGCCCTGACCGAGGCCGCGTTGCGCGGCACCGAATTCGTCGGCGCGGGGTCCACGACGGCCAGAATTAGTCAGGCCGCGGAGGTCCTTTCGACGCGAACCCCGACCTTCATGTACCTCTACTGGGGCGAATTGGACCAGACCGGGCACCAGCACGGTTGCACGTCGGGGCGATGGACCGAGGCCCTCGAGGAGCTGGACCTGGGCCTGAAGAGGCTCGCCGCACGCGTCGGGCCCGAAACGCTGATCCTGCTGACGGCCGACCACGGCATGGTCGACATCCCGGAATCGGACCGCCATGACTATTCGCAATTCCCCGAACTCATCGACGGCGTGCGACACACCGCGGGGGAGCCCCGCATGGTGCAGCTCCACCTGGAGGAGCCTGAGGACGAGTCCGCCAAGGCCAGATTGGTGGCGGCCTGGTCCCATCGCTTCGGCGACCGAGCGTGGATCCTTGACCGGGACGAGCTCATCGACGCGGGATACTTTGGCCCCGATCTCCGCCAGGGCGTCAGGCGGCGCATCGGAGACCTCATCATCGCCGCGCGGGGGTCCCTGGCCCTCTACGACCTGCGGCGCACCCGGCCGAGCGCGCTGTCCATGGTGGGGCAGCACGGTTCGTGGACGGATGAGGAACGTTTGGTCCCCCTGCGGGTCATTCCGGCGACCGGAGCGGGCCGGTAAGTTCCTCGCCGTAAGGCCCAAAGGCTCCCCGGCCCTCGGGCCAGGCACCGACCGCCCTGGCTATCCCGGACGACCCCGCGAAGGAGGCCGGCCGTCAGTTGCTTCCGCCGGAGGACGATTGACCGGCGGAGGCTCCGCCACCTTGACCTGCGCTGGGGGCGGGAGCCTCCGTGGCCGCGGCCTTGCCCGTGGTCGGCGCGGGCGGAGCCGAAGTAGGCGCCTGCGTCGGCGCGGGTTCCGGCGCCTTGGTCGGCTCCGGCGTGGGTTCCTGGGTGGGTTCCTTGGTCGGCTCCTGCGTCGGTTCCGGAGTGGTCGGTTCCGGTGTCGTGGGCTCGGGCGTGGTCGGCTCGGGCGTCGTCGGTTCCGGCGTGGGCTCGGGTGCCGGCGGCTGCGTCGGAGCGACGGTGGGGGCCTGAGAGATCGTCCCCTCCGGAGCCGTCGGTACCGGTTGTTGCTCGATGACGCTCGGCGTGGGCGCGGGTGCCGGCGATTCCCAGGTGGGCTTCGGGGGCGTGCTGCTGGGAGAGCTCGAGGCCGACGACGTCGACGAGCTGGCCGGCGCCGGGGCGTCGTCGTGGTTCATCGAGATCAAAGCTGCGGTGCCGCCGCTGATCGCGAGGACGGCCACCACGCCCGCCCCGGTCCAGATCCAGGTCTTGGCGGAAGAGCCCCGCGAGGGCTCACCCTCCGAAGGCACGGGGCCTCCCCGCGGGCCGGAGCCGTTCGCCCCGTCCGCCCGTGCCGAGGAGCCGGCGGGGGCTCCGGTGGCGGCGGGCCCGGCCGCCGCGGGAGAATGTTCGACCGGTTGTCCGGACGAATCGGACGCGGAGGTCGCGCTGATGCTCTCGGGCGTGGAATCGTCCCTCGCGGCGGCCGCCGCAGCACCGGCTCCGGCAGCTCCCGCGGCTACCGCCCCGGCCGATCGAGATGCCGTGGATCCCGTGCGGCGGGACTGTTGTTGCCGGCGTCGGCGCGCCTCGGCGTCGCGGCGGCGTTGCTCCTCGCGCCTCTCGCGACGGGAAGCTTCGCGTTCGGATTCTGCGAAGAGCTCATCGTTGAGGCTCATCATGGGCTCGGTCGCGGGGGAGCCGTCGGCCTGAACCTCTGGTTGTCCGACATACTCATACCCGGGCGCGAGAGGCTCTCCGTAAGAATCGGGCCCCTGACCAGAGCGGCCGTCCGAGGCCTCGTCGGGGCCGGGCCCGTTGTTCACCACCGGGTCTTCCGCCCGCGGCTCAGAGTCTCCGGGCACGGCCGAGCCCTGCGGCGAATCAGGATTCGTAGCAGAGTCGGATTCCGGCGGTACCGGTGAATTTTGATGTGGTTCGGCGGATGGTGTGCCGCTCCCAGGACGCTTCTGACGGCGCTTCTTCCCCATGTAGACCTTTGCGCGTTGAGTGCGAAAAAGGCAGTTGACTACCTCTAACCTAAAAGTACAGCTAGTTGGTGGCGCCTGGCGAGTTCAAACGTGTCGAGCCGATTAGTTCTTGGGGCGTTGCTGACCGAAGACGATGTCATCCCAGCTGGGGATGGACGGGCGGCTTCCCCGCGAGCGTGAGGTGTTCGCCTTCGAGGAATCGGATTTCTCCGCGGGGTTTTCTTCCACGCCCTCGATATCCAGCGTCGGCTCGTCCGTGTCCTCCTGGGATGTTTCGGCGGAAGGCTCGGCTTGGGGAAGCTCCTCGGCCAGGTCGGCGACGCGGCGGTCGCTTTCCGGATCGCTTCCGGCACGCGTGCCGCGCCTGGCCTCGAGCTCGTCGAGCAGGGCCTCGGTCGAGGTGGACTCGTCGGAGACGGCGCGAAGGTGGTCCCGGCGACGCGTCGTGGCGGCCTCAGAGTCGGCGGCTTCAGCGGCGTCCGCCGCGGTGTTGGTCTCGAGGCTCGATTCGTCCCCCGGCTCGTCAAGGGCCTGGATCGTCTCCTCACCGGAGGCCTCGAGGGGCTCGGTCTCCTCGGTCAAGCCCTCGACCGGGTCCTCGTCGGGTTCACCGCCGGCGTCCCAGGGATCGGATACGGGGTCGGCGACGTTCTTGCCGAAAAGGAACTCCGCGACGGCGTTTCCGGCGGTGACCGTCTGATTGGCCGGGTTGTAGACAAAGCGGGCGGGAAAATCCGCGCCCGAGGGGATCTGCGCGAGGGCGGACTGTGAATAGTCGACCGACACGGTCACGTTCCACTGCCCGTCTTCCCTCTGCCAGGAGTTCCACTGGGCATCGCCCTCCGCGAAATTCCAGTCCTCGCGGACCGCGACGACCTGGTCGTGAAGGCTTCGCCTGCCGGGGGAGCGGTGACCGAGCTGACGAACCGTCACGCTCTGGGCGGCGGTGACGATGTGGGCGCGTTCGGCGAGGATCGGCCATTCGTAGCGCCGCACCCGCTCGGGCTTCCAGCCGGACTCGGCGACGATCTCGTCCACGCTCGCGCCCTGACGGAAACGGGTTTGGATATCTCGGGGCCCGTATTCGCCGCGTCCGCTGAGCCCGCGGGGGGTTTGGGCGCGACGAGCCTTGACCACGGCATTGCGCAGGGCGTTGTCGATGCGAACGTGATACCGGTGTCCGTCGTCCGCGGACTCGAGGACGAGGTGTTCGCCGTCGTCCTGGACCCCCACGAATGTCAGCCGATCCATCAGTTCTCCTTAGAAAATCCGTTACGGCGCGTACGTGACCTGGACGTTCGCACCCGTTTCCTCACACAGAATACCGCCTGAGCTCTCGATCACGGGATTCCTCGACCTGGAGTGAATCTGCTGACAGTAAAATCGGCTGGACACGCACGGGGGTCATAGTGAACAATCATCGCGATACCGGCGCACAAGAGCCCGACGCACTTCCTTCGACGAGGTCGGCACGTGTAAAGGCCGGTTGGGAGAACCACACCACGACCGATATGGCTCTGTGGGGCCGATTGAGACATACCAACGAAAGCGTGACAAACACATGGCTACCGATTACGACGCCCCGCGCAAGCAAGACGAGGAGAGCAACTCCGACTCCATCGAGGAGCTGAAGTCCCACCGTAGCGATCAGCAGTCCAACGTCGTCGACGAGGACGAGAACGCCGCTGCCGAAAGCTTCGAGTTGCCGGGCGCAGATCTGTCGCACGAGGAGCTGTCCGTTGTGGTCCTGCCCGCTCAGCAGGACGAATTTACGTGTGCCTCTTGCTTCCTGGTGCGGCACCGTTCGCAGATCGCCCGGGAAGAGGACGGACTGTACTACTGCCTGGAGTGCGAGGCTTAAGCACAGGGACGGCGGCCGCCGAGCGGCGCAAAACGCCGAACTGCACCAAGGGGAGGAACCTCAGGTTCCTCCCCTTTTTCTCATGCCCGCGCGCCAGCGCGCCGGATCACCGGGGCCTCAGGCCTCCTCTTGATCTTCGGCCGCCGGCTGCTCGATCGTGGGCGTCCGGAGGGCCTGCTCTTCCGGATCCGAGCCCAAGGCCAAGGCGAATTCCTCGGGGCGGCGCGAGTTCGTGAGCCAATAGGGGGTGGGGTCCGCGGGGTCGGTGATGTGGATACGCGCGACCGGCGCGACCCAGGGTCGGAAGTTCATGTACGCACGGCCGTCGGCGGCGGGACCGCACGCGATGCGGGCGTTCTCACCGCGGAAGACCTCGACGTCGCCCACAAATTCACGCTCGATGTGAGCGCGCCCGACCTGCAGGGAGTCCTCCGTGACTTCCAGCACGGGGGAGGAAGAATACAGAATCAGCCCCACCGTGATGGCCACGATGACCCCGACCACGATGGCGACCGGAATATTGATGGGAGCGACCACCGCAAAGCTTGCGAGGCCGGTGACGGCGACGAAGATCCACATGCCCGCGCCGGGGACGAGCTTTTCGTGGAACAGGACGGTGGCGGGTTCGCCGAAGTCGGCGTCGTCGCGGGACGAGGAGACGGGGTCAGACATGCTCCCCAGAATACGCGCCGCTCGTACCGAGGGGGTAACCCGGTGAGCCCGGCCACTCCGGTAAAACCGCTACAGTGTCTAACGACGTTGGGCGTTGCCGCCCGAGCGTCCGGACGAGACGAGGCCCGCGAAACGCGGGCACCACCATTGACCACTCAGGAGTATCCATGCGCCCGACCGTAGACGTGCCCGTTCAGATCCTGGACCCGGGCATCGAGGCGCCGAGGTATTCGAAGGATGGGGACGCGGGCGCCGACCTGCGGGCGCGCGAAGATACGGTCCTCGCGCCGGGGCAGCGTGCCCTGATCCCTACCGGCGTGGCCATCGCGCTGCCGGAGGGCTACGTCGGTCTGGTTCACCCTCGTTCCGGGCTCGCGGCCAAGCACGGGATCACGATCGTCAATGCCCCGGGGACGGTCGACTCCGGCTATCGTGGCGAATTGATGGTCACATTGCTCAATACGGACCAGAATGAGACATATGAGATTCAGCGTGGTGAGCGCATCGCTCAACTCGTGATCCAGAAATACGAGCACGCCACATTTGGCATCGTCGACGAACTCCCCGCATCCGATCGCGGTGCGGCAGGATTCGGCTCGACGGGAACCCTGTAGGAAGGACCGACCGTGCTGGGATTCGGCAAGAAGAAGCAGACCGACGACGCAACCGACGAGACCGCTCGCGAGGCGGAGCCCAAGGAGCCCACCTCCCAGGACGCCGCGGAGTCGAAGATCACCGAGGAGACCGCCTCGGACCGTGAACTCGTCAACGCGGATGACGATGAAGAGATCGACGAGGCCGAGCAGGCCGCCACGGCCGCGCAGGAAGACCTGCCGGAAGAGCCGGACCGGTCGGTCACCGGCCCCTTCGACGTCTCGGAGATCGAGACCGACGATTCGTATATCGATCTGGGCGGATTGCGCATCAAGCCCGACGAGAACGTCAACATGCGCATCGACGTGGACCAGCGGAGCCAGTCCGTGGTGTCGGTGACCTTCCAGAAGGACGGGGCCGTGTTGCAGGTGCAGCCTTTCGCCGCGCCGAAGAGCCGCGGGCTGTGGGCGGAGATCCGTGCCGAGCTCGCCGCGTCGGTGCGCGAGCAAAACGGCGTCGTCGACATCCTGGAGGGCACGCTGGGCCGCCAGGTCATCGCCAAGCTGCCCGCCTCCCTGCCCAACGGCGACCGCGGATACCGCGTCGCCCGGTTCGTCGGGATCGACGGGCCGCGCTGGTTCCTGCGCGGTGTGTTTTCCGGGGACGCGGCGGTCAAGCGTAGCTCCGCGCGCGAGATGGAGCGGATCTTCCGCAATCTCGTGGTGGTCCGGGGCCGTGAGCCGATGGCCCCGCGGGACCTGCTGCCCCTGAACATCCCCGACAACGCGGTGCGCCGGGACCCCACGGAAGAGGAATCGCAGGGGTACCAGGTCCCCGAGCGCGGACCGGAGATCACCAAGATTGGCTAAATCGACGTCGGTGACCGGCTCGGTGCCGGGCGCCTCGGCGGGGCAACAGCGCATCCGCGTCCTCGTCGAGGGGAGGGTGACCGAGGTGCACATTCAGCCGGTCAACTCGTTGCCCCGCTACGAGGCCGAAGTCGACATCACGGCGAGCTATCGCACGGTCTCCACGGAGACCCGCAAGAAGGTGGCCAAAGGCTCCTTCGTGGCGCCGACCTCGGCCATCGCGATGGACATGCCGCACTTCGACACCGACGACGACGCCCCGCTCGGCCCCGGAACCCACGTCCGGCTTGTCTGGCACGGTCAGAGAACGGTCCCGGGGATCGGGGCGGGGACGCGATTGCGCTGCTCCGGAATGCTCGCCGACCTCGGTGGCGCCCCGGTGATCTACAACCCGAGATACGAGATTGTCTCCCGCCACCAGGAAATTTGATCGAGCAAAGGACACGACCGCATGACTGACCGCGACGAGCCGCACCAGGATCCCGTGGGCCGCGAGCCCGGGGATCGACGGCTGTCCTTCGGCGAACAAATGGCGCAGGCCTACGGCAACTCGGGAGCGTTCCGGCGTGACGAGCAGGGGCAGATCGACGTGATGCACGCGATCGGTGGCGTCAGGGGCCTTCTCGAGGCGGTCCTGCCGTCGGTCGCGTACCTGACGGCCTTTCTCATCACCTCATCGCTTTCCCTCTCGCTGATCATCGCGATCGGTCTGGCCGTGGTCGCCTCGATCATTCGGTTCATCACCGGCGGTCAGAAAATCCAGGCGTTCTCCGGGGCCGTGGGCGTCGTGATCTGCGCATTCTTCGCGCACACCGGGGGCAAGCCGATCGACTACTACGTGGTGGGATTCTGGACCAACGCGGCCTACGCGGCGGGCCTCTTGGTGTCCATGATCGTTCGGTGGCCGTTGCTCGGGTTGATCTACGGGATGCTCCGGGGCGAGGACACCGGGTGGCGCAAGGTTCCCGCGCGGCGTCGGCGATATCAGCTGGCCACGGGCCTGCTCGCGGCCATGTTCCTGATCCGGCTCGCTGTGCAACTTCCGTTGTTCTTCGCGGAGAATCTCCCGGCGTTGGGGATCAGTCGCCTCCTGATGGGCATCCCGCTGTATGCTTTCTGCCTCTGGATCACGTGGATGATGACGCGCCCCGCGGCCGTGGTCGAGGCAGCCGAGGAAGCCTGATCCCGGCGCGCCGGGGCCGTGGCTACATCTCCTGGCCCTGAGCGGTTTCGTCGGTGCCGGGCTCGTCCAACCGCCCGAGGTCGGACTCCGCGGTCTCGACCTCGACGTTGAAGAGGGCCCGCAACTCCCGTTCACCGGCGGGCGTGGTGATGAGGAAGAGTTCGTCGTCGCCTTCGATGACGTCGTCGTCGCTCGGGGTGATCGGCACGGCGTCGCGGAGGATAGCGACCAGGGTGGTTTCGGCCGGCCAATCGATGGTTTCGACGGTCCAGCCGACGTAAGGGTGATCGGTCGGGACCGTGTACTCGATGAGGGTCGCCCCGCCGGTCTGCAGGTCGAGCAATCGGACGACGTCGCCGACTTCCACGGCCTCCTCGACGAGGGCTGTCATGAGCCGAGGCGTGGACACCGCGACGTCGACGCCCCAGGACTCGTCGAAGAGCCATTCGTTCTTGGGGTTATTGACCCGTCCCACGGTCCGGGGTACACCGAATTCGGAGCGCGCGAGCAACGAGACGACCAGGTTGGACTTGTCGTCGCCGGTCGCGGCCACGATCACGTCGGCGTTCTGCGGTTCGGCCTGTCGGAGGACCGACAGCTCACAGGCGTCTCCGATCAGCCAGTGCGCACCCCGGAGGTCCGACCGGCCGATCGACTCCGGCTTCTCGTCGAGGATCGTGACCCGGTGGCCGTGTCCCAGCAGCTCGTGCGCGATCGATGAGCCCACAGACCCCGCGCCGACAATCAGTACCTGCACGTTATTCCTTTCCCACGCCGCGCTCGAGGCCAGATTCGCCGGCATCGTCCTCGTCCGTCTCGTTGAGACGTTCGACCGTCGAGGCCGGGCGGCCCCACGACCTTTGCTCGAGCTTCGGTTCGAGGGGCTCGGCGTCCACATCCGCCGGGGGAGCCGACAGAATCCTGGCCACGGTGTTCATCTCTTGCGTGCGCATCATGGCGTGCACGACGTCGCCCTGCTGATAGCTCGTGTCGGGGGTCGGCAACATCCCCTCACCAAAGCGGGTGATGAAGGCGATCCGCAATTCCGCGGCGTCCTCGATGTCGCTCAGCGGGTGTCCCGTCCACTCGTCGTGGAGCTGCAATTCGGCCAGGACCAGGCGCCCGGAGGCCTCCCGATAGTCGCCGGTCATGGACTGCTCGGGCAGGATGCGCCGGAGCACCTGGTCCGTGCTCCAGCGGACGGCCGCGACCGTGGGAACGCCGAGTCGCTGGAAGAATTCGGCCCGGTTCGGGTCGTTGATGCGCGCGACCACGTGAGCGACCTTGAATGTTTCGCGTGCCACGCGGGAGGCGAGGATATTGGAGTTGTCACCGCTCGATACGGCGGCGAACGCATAGGCGTGCTCGATATCGGCACGCTTGAGGGTCTCGCGGTCAAAACCGACGCCCTTGACCTTCTTGCCGTCAAAATCTTTGCGCAGGCGTCGGAAGGCGCGCTCATCCTGATCGATGATCGCCACGGTGTGTCCGGCCGATTCCAGCGAATGCGCGAGCATCACGCCGACGCGGCCGGCTCCCATGATGACGAAGTGGGGCACGGTGCAATGACTCCTGATAGTGATCGACTATGGACCCCCGGGGTGGTTTCAGCTCCGATGGGACTCATCACCAGGGTAATGCACGGCCAAGAATCCGTGACTCTCCTGCGGTAGCGTATGGCATTGTGCATTCACTACCCACTCGCGCTCGGCGCGCCCTCTTCGGCGCCCCGAAGGAGACCGAACAGATTCGGAGCTTGGCGCTGTCCAAGCGCTCGGCTCTGGCCGTCTTCGGCGCGGACGGGTTCTCGGCGATAGCGTACGCCCCGGACGAAATCATCATGGTGCTGGCGCTGGCCGGCACCGCCGGCCTGGCCATGTCGCCGTGGGTCGGTCTCGGCGTGGCGATCGTTCTGCTCCTCGTGATCGGAACGTACCGGTACAACATCCGCGACGTTGCGGTCTCCGGGGGCGACTACCACGTGGTGACCGAACTGCTCGGTCCCAAGACCGGCGCCGCGGCGGGCGTGAGCCTGCTCTTCGACTTCGTCCTGACCGTCTCGGTCTCGGTGTCCTCCGCAGCGACCTACCTCATCAGCTTGATCCCCGCCCTGGCCGGTCACCGGCTCCCGGTCGCGGTGTTCCTGGTGGTCCTCCTGACCCTGCTGTTCATCCGGGGCCTGCGATTCATGGGTCGGGTCGCCGCGATCCCCGCGGCCCTCTTCGTGATCTGTTTGACCGCGACCCTGGCCGTGGGCCTCGTCGAGGCGTGGACCGGCAACCTGGGCCGGGCTCCGAGCCACGAGTTCTATGTCCGCCCGGAGACGGCCGAGTCCAACGCCCTGACCGGATTTGGCCTGGTCCTGCTGATCGCTCGGTCTTTCTCCTCCGGGGCCGTCACGCTGACCGGCGTCGAGTCGGTCAGCAACTCGGTGCGGTTCTTCGCCCCGCCCAAGGCCAAGAACGCCGCCCGGAGCCTGACGATCACCGGTATCGCCACCGCCGTGGCGCTGGTCGCCGTCCTCTACCTGGCCCGGTCCAGCGGGGCCGTCGTGACGATCGATTCCACTCAGCTGGTCCTCGGGGGCAGGGCGCAGTCCCCGGACTTCCAACAGATGCCGATCCTCGCGCAGGTGGCCGATGCCGTGAGCGGGCACGGAGCGCTATTCCACGTGCTCCTCGTCAGCATCGTGCTGTTTCTCCTCTTGGCGCCCGCCGCGGCCTACGCGGGTTTTCCGATCCTCGCCTCGACCATGGCGGAGAAGGGCTATCTGCCGGTCCATTTTCGGGCCCGCAGCAATAGGTCCCTGTACGCGAACGGGGTCTTGGTCCTCGGCGCGTCGGCCGCGGTGGTGACCCTGGCCTTCGGGGCCGATGTCAACGCGCTGATCCAGTTGTACGTGGTCGGGGTGCTGTTCTCGATGTCCCTGACGCAGACGGCCGTCTTCATCCGACGCCGTCGCGAGATCCGGGTTGTTCTGGATTCCCAACCGAGACGATTGCTCCTGCGGGACCAGATCATCACCATGGTTGGGCTGGTCGCGACCGTCTCGGCGACCCTCGTGGTGCTGTTGACCAAACTCGCCCAAGGAGCCTGGGTCACCGTGTTGGTCGTCGGCCTCGTGACCTTGGCCGCCTGGGCCATCAAGAAGCACTATTCCGCGATCGAACGGGAGCTAGCCGTGACCCAGAAGAATCCCCTCAAGGCGCTTCCCTCCCGGGTCCACGCGATCGTCGTGGTGCCCCGGTTGAGGAAGCCGGCGTTGCGGGCGATCGCCTACGCCCGAGCCACCCGGCCCTCGACCATCGAGGCCGTGGTGATGAACGTGGACGAGGCCGGAACCCGCACCACGCGAAAGCTGTGGGATAAATACGAGGTTCCGGTTCCGCTGACGATCCTCGCCTCGCCCTATCGAGACCCGGTCACACCGGTCATCGAGCACGTGAGGGGCGTGCGGCAGGCTTCGCCCCGGGACGTGGTGATCGTGTACGTTCCGGAATACGTCCTGGAACACTGGTGGGATAAATTCCTCCACCACCGTTCGGGCCAAAAAATTGCCGCGGCGCTACGCCGCGAACCCGGAGTCGTCACGGCCATGGTGCCCTGGCGACTGGGACACGAAGACGAGGAGAACCTGGCGTGATCGAAGAAGGCAGCGTGGTCGAGCTCGACCTCGAACGAATGGCACACGGCGGCGCGGCGGTCGGCCGGCACGACGGGCTGGTGTACTTCGTCCGCAACGGGTTGCCGACAGAACGCGTTCGGGCCCGGGTGGAGTCCCTCGGGAAAGGCGGACGCTTCGCGAACGCGGAAGTCGTCGAGGTCTTGCGGCGATCGGAAGATCGCCGAGCTCACCCGTGGGCCCCGGCGGATCCCGAATCGACCGATCTTCCGGTGGGCGGCGCCGACTACGGTCACATTCTTCCCGCGGCGCAACGCCGCCTCAAGACCGAGATCGTCCGGGAACAGCTGGTGCGTCTCGGGGGCATCGACGCCGCCTCGGAGGTCCTGAGCCGCCTGGCGGTCGAACCGCTGGACCGCGGGCATGACGAAGGCTGGCGCACCCGTGTTCATTGGGCCGTCGACGACGCGGGCCGGCTCGGCATGCACCCGTTCCACGGCTCCGAGATCATCCCGGTGCGCGAACTACCGTTCGCCGTCCCCGCGATCAACGAACTCCGCCTGCACGAGGGCGAATGGCGCAATATTGATCGGGTGGATGTCGCGGCGCCATCGTGCGGCTCCTCGCCGCTGATCGTCTTCACGGCCGCCGACGGCGTGGTTCCCGAGGAAATCGCCGACGACATCGACGTCGAACTCGGCATGTGCCTGCCGACCGATGTTCCGGTCGGCGCGGTGATTCTGCCTGCCCCGCGATCGGGCCGCCGGCGCGGGGAAAAGCCGTCACCCGAGGTGGTTCGCGGAACCGGACAGGTGCTGGAATCCCTGACCCTTCCCGGAGGGTCGCAGGTAAGCTTCCGCATCAGCGCCGGGGGATTCTGGCAAAACCATCGGGCCGCGCCCGAGCGCCTGGTCGAGATCGTCTCCGAGGCGGCCGACCTGGCGGAAGCGGAGACCGCCTGGGATCTCTACGCCGGGGCCGGGCTCCTGACCTCCGCGCTCGCGGACGCCGTGGGGCCCAACGGCACGGTCTGGAGCGTGGAGGGGTCGCCCGTGACCGCCGCCGATGCCGAGCACAACTTTGGTCCGGACGGTCAGGCCCGGACCCCACGCGCCGCGAAGACGCGGATTCTCGTGACGCGTTCCGGGGTCGAACAGGCCCTGGCCCGCTGGGGGAGGCCCGACCCGAGAAAAAAGGCACCCGTCCGTGCGGTTCGTCACGAGAGCACCGGGACCCCCGACGTCGTGGTGCTCGACCCGCCGCGGCAAGGCGCCGGCCGCAAGGTCGTGGACCGGCTATCCGAGATCGGCCCAAGGCGGATCGTCTACGTTGCGTGCGATCCGGCCGCCCTCGGGCGGGACACCGGGTACCTGCTAGCCGACGGCTGGAAACTCTCCCGCGTCGTGGGGCTCGACATGTACCCGGACACGCATCACGTGGAGACGATCGCGGTCTTTGACCGTGCGTGAAATGCCTCGTCGCGAGGTGGTTCGTCCTCGGCACAAAGTGGCGTCACATGAGGTTGCCGCCCCGAACAACGGGTAGACTTCCTGACGAAGGCTTAGTGTCACTGTGTCTCTAAAGGTTTGCATCACACCTAACACCGACGCTCGGCGAGAGCGTAATAACGCTAGGACTCACCTGGGGACACGGAACTACGCCTGGTAATGACAGTGGCGAGAGGAGTCCCAAGCAATGAGCACTGTGGACAGCTTCGGGGCCAAGGGCGCGCTGAGCGTCAATGGAACCGACTACGAAATTTTCCGATTGAGCAAGGTCGACGGCGCGGAAAAGCTGCCGTTCAGCCTCAAGGTTTTGCTCGAAAACCTGCTTCGCACCGAAGATGGCGCGAACATCACCGATGAGCACATCAAGGCCCTGGCCAACTGGAACCCGACGTCCGAACCGGACACCGAAATTCAGTTCACCCCGGCCCGCGTGATCATGCAGGACTTCACCGGCGTTCCCTGCGTGGTGGATTTGGCCACCATGCGCGAGGCCGTGAAGGACCTCGGTGGCGATCCCACCAAGATCAATCCGCTGGCCCCGGCCGAGCTGGTGATCGACCACTCGGTGCAGATCGACTCCTTCGGCAACAAGGACGCGATCGAGCGCAACATGGACATCGAGTACCAGCGCAACGGTGAGCGGTACCAGTTCCTCCGGTGGGGCCAGTCCGCATTCGAGGACTTCAAGGTGGTCCCCCCGGGAATGGGCATCGTGCACCAGGTCAACATCGAGTACCTGGCCCGCACCGTCATGTCCCGCGAGGTCGACGGCGTGCTCCGTGCGTACCCGGACACCCTGGTCGGCACCGACTCCCACACGACCATGGTCAACGGCCTGGGCGTGTTGGGCTGGGGCGTCGGCGGCATCGAGGCGGAAGCCGCGATGCTGGGTCAGCCCGTGTCGATGTTGATCCCCAAGGTCGTGGGCTTCAAGCTCAAGGGCAAGATCCCCGCGGGCGCGACCGCGACCGACGTCGTGCTGACCATCACCCAGATGCTCCGCGAGCAGGGCGTGGTCGGCAAGTTCGTCGAGTTCTACGGCGAAGGCGTCGGCGAGGTGCCCCTGGCAAACCGCGCGACCATCGGTAACATGAGCCCCGAGTTCGGCTCGACCGCCGCGATCTTCCCGATCGACGACGTGACCCTGGACTACCTGCGCCTGACCGGCCGCAGCGAGGACCAGGTCGCCTTGGTCGAGAAGTACACCAAGGAACAGGGCCTCTGGCACGACCCGAGCAACGAGGTCGAGTACTCCGAGTACCTCGAGCTCGACCTGTCCACGGTGGTTCCCTCGATCGCCGGCCCGAAGCGTCCGCAGGACCGCATCGAGCTGACCAACGCCAAGAACCAGTTCCGTGCGGATCTGGACAACTACGTGGACGGCAAGCAGTCCGAGGCGGGCGACGAATCGTTCCCGGCCTCTGACGCCCCTGCCGCCACGACCTCGCGCGAGGACCGGGAAGAGCAGCGTCCGCGCCGTGCCTCCGCGGCGGCTTCGGCCCAGGGACGTCAGTCCACGCCGGTCGAGGTCGATATGCCCGACGGGCGCGAATTCGAGCTGGATCACGGCGCCGTCGCGATCGCATCGATCACCTCGTGCACCAACACCTCCAACCCGTCCGTCATGATGGCGGCCGGTGTGCTGGCACGTAACGCCGCGGCCAAGGGCCTCACCGCCAAGCCGTGGGTCAAGACCTCGATCGCCCCGGGCTCCAAGGTCGTCACGGACTACTACGAGAAGTCCGGGCTCCTGCCGGAGCTGGAGAAGGTCGGATTCTACGTCGTCGGCTACGGCTGCACGACCTGCATCGGCAACTCCGGTCCGCTCGAGGACGAGATCTCCAAGGCCGTCAGCGACAACGACCTGTCGGTCACCTCGGTCCTCTCGGGTAACCGTAACTTCGAGGGACGCATCAACCCCGACGTCAAGATGAACTACCTGGCCTCGCCGCCATTGGTCATCGCCTACTCGCTGGCCGGGTCCATGGACTTCGACTTCGAGAACGACGCCCTGGGGCAGGATGCGGACGGCAACGACGTCTACCTCAAGGACATCTGGCCGGACCCGGCCGAGGTCCAGAGCATCATCGACGATTCCGTGTCCACGGATCAGTACAGCTCCGAGTACGGCACGATCTTCGATGGCGACGAGCGCTGGCAGAACCTGAACACGCCGACCGGTAACACCTTCGAGTGGGACGAGAAGTCCACCTACGTCCGCAAGCCACCGTACTTCGAGGGCATGACGATGGACCCGGATCCCGTCGAAGACGTGAAGGACGCGCGCGTGCTTCTTAAGCTCGGCGATTCGGTGACCACCGACCACATCTCTCCGGCCGGTTCGTTCAAGTCGGATACTCCGGCGGGGCGCTACCTCATGGAGAACGGCGTGGAGCGCAAGGACTTCAACTCCTACGGGTCGCGTCGTGGTAACCACGAGGTCATGATTCGCGGCACGTTCGCGAACATCCGCATCAAGAACGAACTGCTGGACGGCGTCGAGGGTGGCTTCACCCGAGACTTCACTCAGGGTGGAGAGCAGTCCTCGGTGTACGATGCCGCGCAGAACTACGCTGCGCAGGGTACCCCGCTGGTCGTCTTGGGCGGTAAGGAATACGGCACGGGTTCGTCCCGTGACTGGGCCGCAAAGGGCACGCGCCTGCTGGGCGTCAAGGCCGTCATCGCGGAGTCCTTCGAGCGTATTCACCGCTCCAACCTGATCGGTATGGGCGTGCTTCCGCTCCAGTTCCCGCAGGGCGAGTCGCACTCGTCCCTCGGTCTGGATGGAACCGAAACGTTCTCGATCACGGGTGTCACCGAGATCAACGAGGGCACGACCCCCAAGACGGTCCACGTGACGGCGACCTCGGAAGATGGCAAGACCACCGAGTTCGACGCCGACGTGCGCATCGATACCCCAGGCGAGCGCGAGTACTTCCGTAACGGAGGCATCTTGCAGTACGTCCTGAGGAACCTGGTCCGCGCGGCCAACTAGGGGCACCGCCCTTCTCAGCGCCGGGCGTGGGAGTCACCGACTCCCGCGCCCGGCGCTTTGTCGTATCCTCTGCCTCGCGGTCCGGCGCGGATGCCGAAGGCGGCCGGCGGGACGGGCTTCCCGAACCGGCCGCTCGAGCCGCGGCTAACGAATCGTGACGCGACCACCGGTGACGGACACGGTGTATTCGGGCAGCGGCTTGGGCGCGGGGCCGCCCTGCACCGACCCATCCGTCAGGGAGAACTGCGAGCTGTGACAGGGGCACATGATGACGTCCTTCTTCACATCCACCGAGCAGCCCTGGTGCGTGCACGACGAGCTGAACGCCTTGAACTCTCCTTCTTTCGGCTGGGAGACGATCGCGGTCACCCCGTCGGCCGAGGCCTTGACGCCTCCGCCGACCGGAACCTCGGAGGCCGAGGTGAGGTCCACGGGGTGACTCGGGTCGATGCTTGCCTTTCCGTCGGATTCTCCGCCCGAGTCCGAACCGCAGGCAGTCAGGACGACCGCGGAGCCCGCGATGATACCGGCGCCGGCCAGGGCCGTGCGGCGGGGAGTTTCCGGCGCGGCGGTTTCCGGGGTGGCGGCCGCGTCGTGCGGGCTCGTGCCGGTGACGCCTCGGGCAGTCGTGGGGAAGTGATCGGTCATGATGGCCTCCGTGGGTGTGCGTTGCGGTGGTGGCGGGCTGGGCCTGTGATCGCGCCGACGAGACGAAGCGAGGCGGCCGTTAACGGGCTCGGCCCACCGGGCGCCCGAGGCGGGCGCGGCCGGTGGGCCGAGTCGTCGAGGACGTCAGCCGATGCGTTCGAAGGCGCCGACGCGGTCGAGGTAACGGGTGATGCCCCCGTTGAAGAACGGCCACCCGGTGCCCAGGATCATCGCCAAGTCGATGTCCTGGCGGTCCGGGACCACGCCTTCGTCCAGCATACGAGAGATTTCCGCGGCCAGGGCGTCCTCGACCGAGGCGCGCAGGACCTCCGGCGCCGCGGACTCGCCCCCGCCGGACACGACCTCGCTCGCCTCCGGGCTGAGGCCGCCCTGATGATTCGAAAGGGGAGAGATCTTTGCCTCGTTGAGACGCCGGAAATTCTCGGACACGTGGAAACGGTCGCCGTGATTCGTGTGGAGGGACTCGAGCAGGTGCACCGCGATGGGCAGCCCGACGAGGTCGATCAGGGTGAAGGTGTCCATGGGCAAGCCCAGGGGCCGATAGGCTTCGGTGATGGTCTCCGCCGACGCCCCCTGGTCGAAGGCCTTTCCGGCCTCGGACAAGACAACGCCGAGAACGCGGTTGACGATGAAGCCCGACGAGTCGCGGGCGCCGACGGCGATCTTTCCGAGGTTTTTGGCCAGCGAAAACGCGGTCGCGATGGCGGCGTCGGTGGTCGAGGCCGTGCGGACGATCTCCACGAGCGGCAGAACGGCCACGGGATTGAAGAAGTGGAAGCCGATCACCCGTTCGGGGTGGTCGAGGTGCTCGATCATCTCGCTGACCAGCAACGAGGACGTGTTGGTCGCGAGGATGCAGTCGGGGCGAACCGACTTCTCGAGGTTGGCGAACACCTCTTGCTTGACCGAGGTTTCCTCGAAGACAGCCTCGATCACGAAGTCGCAGTCGGCGAAGTCCGCGGTATCGGTGGTTCCGGACACGAGCCCGCGCAGGTGCTGGGCCTGTTCCTCGCTCAGGCGGCCCTTGGAGACATTCTTCGACAGTTCCCCCGAGATCGTCTCCAGGCCTTTGTCCACGCGTGACTGATCGACGTCGCTGATCGTCACGGGGACCTGGAGACGGGTCAGGAAGAGCAAGGCCAGCTGGGAGGCCATGAGCCCCGCGCCGACGACGCCGACCTTGTCGATGCGGGCGGGTTCGGCCTCCGGCGGCACCATGGAGGGGTGCTTGGCCCGGTGCTGGACGAGCTCGAGCATCGAGTAGACGCACGCGGCGAACTGATCTCCCCGTGCCAGGGCGTCCAAGACCGAGATCTGCCGTTCCCGCGACTGCGTGCGCGATTCGAGGGGTCCGTGGGCGAAGACCTCGAGGGCGACCTTGCAGGCCTCGCTCGCACCGGAGGTCTTTCGCTGGACGATCTCCTCCGCCGCGCGGGCCGCCTCCTCGAAACGCCGGCGCAGTTCTCCGCCGTCCGTGCCCTCCGAGGCCCAGAGGGGCTCTTCCTGATCGGTTTCGTTTGGCCGCTCGACGCGGGTCTGCGAGCGGAGGACCTTCTCGAACCACTCGACGGCTTCCTGCTTGGCCTCCGGGGCCTTGGCCTCCGAGTCGGTGAGCTCGTCGAGGATTCCGATCTCGCGGGCCTGGCGCGAGGTGAGGGACTTGCCATTATTCAGCGGGTTCTGGAAGATCACCTGCACCGCATTTTCCGGTCCGATCAGGCGGGGCAGCGCGAAGACGCCGGTCCAGCCGGGGATCAGGCCGAGACGGATCTCGGGGAGGCCGATGTTCTTGGTGCCGGGATGTCCGATGCGGTAGTCGGTGGCGAGGGCGAGCTCAAGCCCTCCGCCGAGAGCGGTGCCGTTCACGCGGGCACACGTGGGCACCGGCAACGACCGGATGGACTCCACGAAGTCGTGGCCCATAGCACCGACCGCGGTGATCGGTGTTTCGGGGTCGGCGGCCAGCGTGCTCACCAGGGTCAGGTCGACGCCGGCGGCAAAGGTCGGCGCGGTTCCCTCGATCATGATGCCGTCCACGGAGCCGTCCTCGGCGAGTTTCCGCACGTCGTCGACGGCGTTGAGGAGTTCCTGCATCGATCGCGGGCCCAGCGTTTCCGGGCGCTTGGCCGAGTCGTTGTGCAGCGTCAGCACGGCGATCCGGCTTCCCTGCGGCCCGGGCACCACCTCGCGGGAGACGCGGGTGACGACTTCATCGTCGCAACGGTCGGTGAGGGGGGAGTAGTCGGGGTGTGAAACGGTCATGGTGATTCCTCTCGACGGAGTGTTTCAGGTACACGCTACCTGTAACGTCCATCACGAATCTACTCGGTACCGTTGGTATCGGTTCGGCGTGTCGAGTCAGTCGTCGGTCGCGAGGGCCTCGGCGAGAGGCCCGGCCACGATCCCGATCTGCCAGGGGCGGGCGCCGTAATCGTTCAAGGCCTGGACCACCTCGTCCTCGCTCGGGAAGGGCAGGTCCCAGCAGAGCCGCCGGAGATGCTCGGGGGTCAGGAGGTTCTCCGTGGGAAGCGCGTACCGTTCGGCGAGGTCCGCCATGACCTCCTTCGCGATCCGTAGCGACTCGGCGGAATCGGGGCGCTTGTGGTCCCACGCCTTGATCGGCGGGGGAGTCGTGCTGGGAACGCTGTAGGGGACCGGATCGTCTTCATGGGCCGCCTGCCGGATGGCGCGGACCCAACGGACGGACTCGCGTTTGATGAGTTTGGCGTGGAATCCGGGGATGCGCTGCAGCTGCGGGACCGTGGAGGGCATCGCCTTGGCGGCGGCGATCAGGGCCGAATCGGGCAGGAGCCTTTTGGGTGCGAGGTCCTTATTCTGGGCCAGGATGTCGCGTTCGTACCAGAGGTTTCTCAGCGCCGTGAGCTGACGGGCGGACCGGACCTGCCGGATTCCCTTGGTCTTGCGCCACGGATCCGGCTTGGGCGCCGGCTCGGGCGCGTTGCAGATCGCGTCGAATTCTTCCAGGGCCCACTCGAGTTTCCCCTGCTCCCGCAGCTCATCCGAGACCGCATCACGCAGGTCGACGAGGAGCTCGACGTCGAGCGCCGCATAGATCAGCCACGGGGCAGGCAGCGGACGGGTCGACCAGTCGGCGGCCGAATGCTCCTTGGCGAGGGAATATCCGAGCAGTTCCTCGGTCATGGCACCCAGGCCCACGCGCGGCAATCCGGCGATCCGGCCGGCCAGTTCGGTGTCGAAGAGTTTGGTCGGACGCATCCCGACCATGCGGAGGCTGGGAAGGTCCTGGGTGCTCGCGTGGATGATCCACTCGGCATCCCCGAGGGCATCGTTGATGATCCCGAGGTCGTCGAAGGCCTCGGGGTCGATCAGCACGATGGGCGACTCGCCGCGTTTGATCTGCACCAGAAACGGACGCTGACCGTAGCGAATCCCCGAGGCCCGTTCGGTATCGATCGCCGCGGGCCCGTCGTACGAGCGAAGGGTCGCCGCGGCCGACTCCAATTCCGGCAGGGTGTCGATGACCGGAGGGACGCCGCCGGCCGGTTCGTTCAGGGGGACCGACGGCGGGATGACGAGCTCAGGGCTGAGACCCAGATCTTCCGGATCGATACTCTGCTCTTCGAGCTCGTCGGCGCTCAACCCTTCCCCGTAGGCCTGCTGGTCCCCGACGTCGATGTTGGCCGTATCCTTTGTCATGGCTCAATCACGGGCCGGTCGTCCATCCTTCGTGCTGGTGCGGGGCCTGGAGTCCCTCGGGTCTTTGTCCTCGTCATACGTGCTCATCCAGTCTAGTTCACGGCCGCGCTGCGGCCTGGGGGCTCCCCGGGACGAGGCTAGATGCCGCTTCCGGGAAACCGGGCGACGTCATCGGGTAGGGGCGGTAGGCCGGCGTAGGTGCAGACCATATCCGACCACGCCTCCAGGTGTCGCCGCATATCCGGCCCGGTGGGGGTCCACGAGGCGCGGAGCTCAATCTCGTTGCGTTCGCCGTTCTCCGCGAGGACGCCGAAACCCTGGGAGAACGCCCGGGTGGCGGTTCCGCCCGCATTCTTGCGGAGGGCACCCTTGGAATCGAGGGATTCCACGAGCCAGTCCCAGGCCACCGAGGACAGCAATTCTTCGGCCGCGACATCGGGCTCGATGGCCGCCCTGATGTAACTGACGACGCGAAAGCAGCCGTCCCAGGCCTCGGGGGACCGGGGGTCGTAGAGCAGAATGAACCGGCCCAGAGCCAATTCTTGGTCCGGGGAATCGGGATCCGCTACCCCGGCCCCGAGGCCAACCCCGAACGGGGCGAGGTGCTTGGGCGTGTCGATGGTCGACAACGTCAGCTCGGGCTGGAAACGGGCACGACGCAACGAATCGAGGGCCTCCTGAAACGGGGCCGGAGTCTGAACGTCATCCTGTCGCGTCGTCACGATGCCAGGCTACGGTGAGCCGCCGGAAGCATCCGTCAGGCACGCCGTCGGCCCACGTCTTGGAGCAATCGTTAACCAGTACTACGAATTCGCGGGGGTGAACTTCAGGGAGACCGAATTCATGCAGTACCGAAGATCCGTCGGCGTGCCGAAGCCCTCGCCCTGGAAGACGTGCCCCATGTGCGAGTGGCACCTCGCGCACTGCACCTCGATGCGCTCCATGCCCATCGTGGTGTCCTTGATGTACCGGACGCGGTCCTCCGCGAGCGGTGCGAAGAAGGAGGGCCACCCGCACTGGGCGTCGAATTTGGTGTCGGCGGCGAACAGCTCCGCACCGCAGGCGCGACACGAGTAGGTTCCGGGGGAGTCTTCGTCCCAGTACTCGCCGGTGAAGGGGCGCTCGGTGCCCGCCTGACGCAGGACCGCATATTCCTCGGGGCTCAGCACCTGTTGCCATTCGACCTCGGTGCGTTGGCTCGCGGTCCCGGAATCGTTTCCGTCTGCTCCCAGAGCCGAATTCTTGAATGGATTCTTGTCAGTCATCGACATGTCCCGTGCCCCAGTAGAGGTGCAGCACCGGCACCCCCAGGGTCCTTTCCGCCTCGTTCGACCAGTGAATATTCAACGTGTCCTCCACGGGGTGAGGCTCGGTGATGATCAGTACCTGATCGATACCGTTGGCGACCTCTTCTCGCATGGCGGCCAAGGGGTCCCCCTGAGCCACCCGTCCGCGGGCATCGAAGCCGGCATCGCTGAGAACCGTCAACGACCCCTCGAGGATCTCGCGGGCATCGGATTCCAACGTCGCCGGGCCCTTTTCCGCGTGAGAGACAACGTGCAGTGCTTCCTCAAAGTCCAACAGCGCGAGCTGGTCCAAAAATTCCAGCCACAGGTGTTTGGGTAGGGCCGTCGGCACAAGGACACGTACCTCGTCGCCGTCCTCGTCACGCGGGGCCACGATATTGATGTTCTCGATCTCCGTCGGTCCGAGAGTAGCCTCGGTCACCACCAGCAATTTGCTCATGGTCGGATTCTACGCGTGACGCGCCCCGAATGACCTAGTTTTCTGCGGATCGGTCAGCGAGGATGATGGGGAGACGAATGGGCTGAGAAAGGGCGGTACCTGGTGGCGTCGAAGGAGTCTGCGGTCGGTGGGGGTGCCCGCCGATCCTCCGTGTGGGGCCATATTCCCGGAGTGTCTCCGGAGGCTCGGAGGCCTTGGCTGTCTGGCCTGCGCACCGGCATCGTGGCCGGCGCGTCCGTGACGGGCCTGACCGTCGGGGCGGTCGCGGCCGTGGCGGGGTTCTACGCCCGCACCATCGTCACGCCGCCGAAGCAGGGGAACGAATCGCTGCGGATCCTCGGCGTCGGCTACGAGACCGCGGAGCCGACCGAGACCGACGTCCCCACCACCGTGACCTTGCCCGCCAACGACGAAACCTTGGTCTCCGGCAAATACATGCTCTTCTTCGACGGTGGTCGGGGATACGCCGTGGTCGGAGACGTGGTGGCGTATTCGCCCCGCCTTGAGACCGTGACGCGGCGCGTGGTCGAGGTCCACGAGGGAGACCTCAGGGAGGCCAAGCGCGGCCGTTGGTCCGGGGCCATCTTCGATGATCCGGCGGACGCGGGCTACGACTACCAGGACGTCATCCTGGAGCTGCCGGTCGGGGACGCCCCGGCGTGGGTGGTTCCGGGGCCCCAATCCTCGACGTGCCGGACGTGGGCCGTGATGGTCCACGGCCGCGGCGCCGCCCGGCAGGAGACCCTTCGCTCCCTCGAATCGACGCAGGCCCTGGGGATGACGAGCATCCACGTGGCCTATCGGAACGATCGGGACGCGCCGCCCTCCGAGGACGGACGGTACGGGCTGGGCTTCACCGAATGGGAAGACGTGGAGGTCGCGATCCGTTACGCCCTGGACCACGGGGCGCACGACGTCGTCCTCTTTGGTTGGTCGATGGGCGGGGCGATCGCGTTGCAAGCGGCCGACAAGTCCCAGTACCAGCACCTCATCAGGGCGCTCGTGCTGGACGGCCCGGTGGTCGACTGGTTCGAGCTGATTCGGTATCACTCCCGCCTGCAGCGCCTCCCATTGAGGCTGGGACAGCTCGTCTCCGATCTGCTCGCGGAACCGCGGGCGGCCATGATGACCGGGCTGGGAGCCCCCATTCTGCTCTCGGATTTGGACTGGCTGTCTCGCAGCGACGAACTGCTGACGCCGACCCTGATCCTGCACTCCGTGGACGACGAATTCGTTCCGGTAAACACCTCCGTGGAGCTCGCCGCCCGGAATAAGCTCGTGGATCTCGTGCCCTTCCACAAGGCCCGACACACGAAGGAATGGAACGTGGACCCCGAGCGGTGGCACACATCCGTCACGGAGTGGCTCCCTGACCACCTCTCCTACCGGACCGAGCAACCGGCGCTTCCGGAAGGTGATTCCCCCCTCGACGTCTCGCGGCGGCAGGCCGACTACTGATCGGCCCCTCGTCCTGAGGCCGGCCAGACCGCACGAGCGCCCTGGCCGGACCGCCGCGGGTGCCCAGGCGCGGCATTGCACGCGGGTGTAGCGAAGAGACTACACTCGCTATGGGTCGCCGATCCCGGTGACGTCCCGCGTGACGTCTCGGTCAGGTCGGCCGCGACCCGCGAGCGAGACATTCTTGTCGAAGGAGTACGGTGCCCCAAGCCCCCATCCGTCTGGTTGATCGTCGTCCCAACGTCTCCGCCGAGGAGCTTCTCGAGGGATTCACACCCTCCGAACGCTTCGGCGAAGTCTCTTTCGACACCTACATTCCCGATCCGAATCAGCCGTCACAGGCGCACGCCGTCGAGGCACTCCGGGATTTTTCCCAGACCGTGGGAGGTTCCGGGAAATCCGGGTTCTTCTCGAAGCTCTTCGGTAAGGGAGCCAAGGATAGCTCGACCTCCGGAATTTATTTGGACGGCGGCTTCGGCGTCGGAAAGACGCACCTGCTGGCCTCGCTGTTCCACGCGGTTCCCGGGCCCAAGGCCTTCGGAACCTTCGTGGAATACACCAACCTCGTGGGCGCGCTGACCTTCCGCAAGACGGTCGAGGCGTTGTCCTCCTACCAGCTGGTCTGCATCGACGAATTCGAACTCGACGATCCGGGCGATACCGTGTTGATGTCCCGGCTGATGCGAGAGTTGTCCGATGCCGGCGTCAAACTGGCCGCGACCTCCAATACGCTTCCCGGTTCGTTGGGCGAGGGGCGATTCGCCGCGGCCGACTTCAAGCGTGAGATCCAGGTGCTGGCCGATCAGTTCGAGGTCATCCGAGTGGACGGGGAGGACTACCGGCATCGTGGACTGCCGGATGCGCCGCAACCGATCTCGGACGCGGAGTTCGACGCCGCCCTGGGGCATCGTTTCGGGTCCTCCTCCGCGGTGGCTGTCGACGACTTCGACCAGTTGATCGAGCACCTGTCCCGAGTCCACCCGAGCCGCTACCGACAGCTCGTCGCCGGGCTGGACGGCATCGCCTGGCGTAACGTCTCGACGATCACCTCACAGGCCGTGGCCCTCAGGTTCGTCGTCCTGGCGGACCGCCTCTACGATCGCGACCTGCCGATCATCTCCTCGGGGGTGCCCTTCGATCGGGTGTTCACCGAAGAGATGATGGCGGGCGGATACCAGAAGAAGTACTACCGCGCGGTGTCCCGACTGACCGCGCTGGCACGCGAGGGCCTGCTCGAGGAGTCGAACCCGAAGTAGCCCCTCCGTCCCAGAGAAAGGTTCCGTCCGATGCTGTGGTGGATTCTTCCCGCCGTCGTGATCGGAACCGTTCTGCAAAGGATTTCCGGCACGGGGGTTGGCCTCGTGGTGGCCCCCGTGTTCACCATCATTCTTGGGGGATCCAACGGGGTCTTCCTCACGAATGCCACCACGGCGATGTCCGGGGCGTTGCTTACCTGCGCCCTGTGGCGTGCCGTGAATTGGAGACAGTGGGCACTGCTGTGCGGCTCCGCCGTGATCGGCACCGTGCCTGGAGCCCTGATCGTGAGATACACCCCCGGTTCCGTCCTGCAGATCGTCGTGGGGGTGGTCGTCGCCGGTGCCATGGTCGTGACGCTGGCCGGCAGGCGCACCCGTGAGCTCACGGGACGGCCCGTGACGGTGGCCTCGGGCGCCGCGGGAGGCCTGCTCAATGTCACGGCCGGCGTCGCGGGCCCGGCGATGGTCATCTATTCGCGGGTGACCTCGTGGAAACAGACCGAATACGCCGCGACCATGCAACCGGTCTTCATGACCCTCGGATTGATGTCTCTGGCGGCCAAGATGGCCGTGGGCGCCGTGGACGGGGCGACGACGCCGCCGTGGTGGCTCCTGGTTGGCGTGGCGCTCGGCGTCGTGGCTGGCCTGGCCCTGGGACGCCTTCTGGTGAGGCGGGTGTCCTCCGGATCGGCAAGGACCCTCGCCCTGGTCCTGGCCGGCGCGGGCGCCGTGATGGCGATCGTGAAGGGCCTGGTGGGCCTGCTCAGTTAATTCCCCCGGGGAATCAACCACACCGTGGGGGAATGGCCCGTGAAGAATCCCGCGGCATTCGACGCGGCGCGAACACAACGCAAAGGCCCAGCACAGCACCAAGCCCCCAATACAGCACAAAGGCCCCGGTTCCGAAGAACCGGGGCCTTTTATCTGTGCGCGATACTGGGATCGAACCAGTGACCTCTTCCGTGTCAGGGAAGCGCGCTACCGCTGCGCCAATCGCGCTAGATACATCATTTTATTATGTACTGCGAGGTGAGGACGGGATTCGAACCCGCGTTCACGGCTTTGCAGGCCGCTGCCTAACCACTCGACCACCTCACCATGTTCCTGATCAAGCGACTCAGGGCCTTCGCTTCACGAGGTGAAGCAAGCTGCGAGCGGTTGACGGGACTCGAACCCGCGACATCCACCTTGGCAAGGTGGTGCTCTACCAACTGAGCTACAACCGCATGTCTAGCACGTCGTGAGTGACACTCTGACTTCCGGCGGGTGAATTCTTTCAGCCCGTCGCGCTGACAGATGAATACTCTACACACCTTTGGGGGTCTTGCAAAATCCTGGGTTTCGAGGGCCTCGATCCCCGGAATTCCGGGAGACAGCGGGGCGATATGCGGTCCGAAACGCCGGATGGCCGTCAAATTCGACGGTGTGTTGTGCATCACCGCTTTTCCGGGTGGGCCGAATTGACTCACATGGCACCCTTGCCTAAGATGTATCGAGTGCCGAGCGCGATTGGCGCAGTGGTAGCGCGCTTCGTTCACACCGAAGAGGTCACTGGTTCGAACCCAGTATCGCGCACACCGAAGCTGTTCACAGCTCGATCAAGGCCCCCGCCGGATGATCCGGTCGGGGGCCTTTTTCGTGAGATGCGTCGTAGGGCGGTGTTGGTGCCGGGCGATCGGCTCTCTCGGACGCACACTGGAGGGAAGCTTTCCGGGCCGACTCGGGAACGTGACGCGACGCCAGCGGGATTCGGCCGCAAGACAGGCCCCAACCTGCTGGCACTAAGGACTGATTCAACGATGACCCAACCGAGGCTGGCGACCGCCACGGACTACGGGCGGATGTACGCGCGGTCCGTGGGCGGCGACCCCACGGTCCCGTCGATCACGACCGTGATCGGACAATTCGCCCAGGACCTCGGCGGGTGGCACGGCTACATGGCGGCCAAGGCCGCGTTGGAAGACGACAGGATCCTGCGTGCGGGTCGTTCGGCGGGCCTCAAGCACGCGGTCATCCGCGATGCCGCCTCCGCGGCGGAGCGCTACCGAGATCAGGCCGCCGCCCGCGGCGACAGGGTGCACAACTACTGCCAGGCGGTGGCCCTGCATGCCATGGGTCGGGAGCACGACCTCGAGAAAACCCGTGAGCTTCTGGAACTGAACGGCGAGAGCGCCTGGGCCGACCGATTCGACGAGTGGTGGGATCTCTACCACCCCGAACCGCTGGCCGCCGAGGTCACGGTGTGGAACCACACCGTGGGGTATGCCGGCACGTTGGACCTGGTGGCGCGCATCGGCGGTCGGGTGTGCATCATCGACTACAAGACCAAGGGCACGGACCGGAAAAACCGCGTGAAACCCCTGGACAGCAAGGTCATTATGCAGCTGGTGGCCGGGGTCAAAGCCGAAGAATCTCTCGTCGACCCCGAGACCGGCGAATGGGCCCCGTGGGACTACGGAGACGCGCCGGTGTTGCTGGGCGTCGCGCTGGGGGAGACCGAGGTCAAGCCTCAGCAAGCCAACCCGGCACTTCTCAAGGACAGCTGGTTCAAGTTCTGCGCCCTCCGTAAAGTATGGGAATACCACCGGAGCGTCGATTCCATCGCGGCCGACAAGTCGGTCCAGGCCCTCATGCCCGTGGTGCCGCCTCCGCCGCGAATCGAGCTTCCCGAACAGAACGCCAGCTGACCCGTAGACCAAAGGACATCGATGACCGTACTGACCGTGCGCACCATTGGCGACCCCGTGCTTCGCACCGTGTGTGATCCCGTGACCGAATTCGACGACGAACTCGGCCGGTTGATCGACGACATGATCGAGACGATGTTCGAGGTCGAGGGCGTCGGCTTGGCCGCTCCCCAGGTCGGGGTCTCGCTCCGGCTGTTCACCTACGGCATCGAAGGCCGTGACGGCGAGGTCGGCCACGTGATCAACCCCGTCCTGGACCTCGGGGACGAGCCGCAAGAGGGCGGCGAGGGATGCCTTTCCGTGCCCGGGCTGAGCAGCGACACGCCACGTCGGAAGTGGGCCCGGGTCACCGGGGTGGATCGACACAACCGGCCCATCGTGGTCGAAGGTGAGGGCCTGTTGGCCCGATGCCTGCAGCACGAGACCGACCACCTGGACGGGAAGCTCTACATCGACCGGTTGGTCGGGGAGGACAGGAAGAGGGTCATGAAGGCCATCCGCGCCCTCGACTACCGGGAGGTCACCGCGGGCGTCGAGCGTCGCCGTGCGGGCACCGTCTCCAGCGGCTTCGCCTCGGGCTCGGCCTTCGGTGCCGGCTCCTCCTTCGGCGGTGCCTCCTGATGCGGGTGCTGTACGCGGGAACTCCCGAGACGGCTGTCCCTCCGTTGGATGCGCTGGTTCATGCAGGGCTCGACGTCGTGGGCGTCTTGACCAGGAACGACGCGCCCCGAGGGCGCAAGCGGGTCCTGACCGCCTCGCCCGTCGCCCAGCGCGCGGAGGAGCTGGGCCTGCGGGTCATCAAGAGCGGTTCCTACGACGAGCACACCCACGAGGCGGTCACGTCTCTGGCCCCCGACATCGCCGTGGTCGTCGCGTACGGCGCGCTCCTTCCGCGACGGGCGCTCGACGCCCTCCCGCACGGCTGGATCAACCTCCATTTTTCGACGCTGCCCGAGTGGCGTGGGGCGGCGCCGGTTCAACGGGCCCTCATGGCGGGGGAACGGAGCCTCGGTGCGTCGATCTTCCGGATCGAGGAAGGCATGGATACCGGCCCCGTGTACCGGGGCTTCACCCAACCCGTGCGTGACGGGGACACCGCCGGGAGCATGCTGCACACCATGGCGGTCGAGGGCGGCGCGCTCTTGGCGGAGATCCTCCCGGGGATCGTGGACGGCTCGATCAGGCCCACGCCCCAACGGGGGGAGCCCACCTACGCCGCGAAGCTGACCCTTCAGGACGGCCGGATCGACTGGAGCGCGTCGGCCGAGGCCGTCGAGGCTCGGGTCCGGGGGATCACGCCGGAGCCCGGGGCATGGACCGAACTCAACGGCCAGCGGGTCAAAATGCAGGGCGTTCGAGCCACGGCGGACGGGCCGGACGGCCCGGAATCCGTGCCGGGAAGCGCGCGCCTGGACGGGCGCACGGTGACGGTTGCCTGCGGACGCGGCAGAGTCGAGATCGACCGTCTTCAACCGGCGGGCAAGAAAATGATGAACGCGGCCGACTGGGCGCGGGGCGCAGGACAACTCGAGCAGGAGACGGTGGTCTTTCAATGAGCGAATCGCATGGCCGACACGGCGGAGAACGCGGAAGCGGCCACGGCGCCGGACCCTCGCGTGGCCGAGGAGGGTCGGGCGGGGGCCGAGGAACCGGGGGCCGTCGATCCGACGGCCAGCGGTCGGGGTCTTCGGGCCGCGGAGGCGCGCCGCGTCGCGATGCACAGGGCCGGGAGCGAAACCGCCAGTCCCAGGGGGCCCGCACCTTTTCCGCCTCGGCGCCGAGCCAGCGACGTCGCGTGGCCGACCCCGAGCGACTCGTCGCTTTCGAGGTCCTGCAGGCCGTCGAGACCCAGGATTCCTACGCGAACCTGGTCTTGCCTCAGACCATCCGGAAACATGGTCTGGATCGACGCCAGGCGGCCTTCGCGACGGAACTGACCTACGGGACCCTGCGCGAACGCGGTGTTTACGACGCCGTCTTGGCCACGTGCGTCGATCGACCGCTCGCTTCCACGGACCCCAAGATCGTCACGGCCCTCCGCCTGGGGGCTCACCAGATCCTCGGCATGCGGGTGCCCGCCCACGCGGCCCTGAACCAGACCGTGGGCCTGGCCCGCGGGGTCATCGGTGCGGGACCCGCCACCATGGTCAACGCCGTCTTGCGCCGCGTGAGCGAAAAGAGCCGGGAGGACTGGATCGCCCAGCTGACCGCCGACGTGAGCGACGAGGTCAAAAGACTTTCGATCGAAGAATCCCACCCGGTGTGGATCGTTCGCGCGTTTCGGCAGGGTCTGGCCGCGCACGGGCGAACCTCCGCCGAGATTCAACGACTGCTCGCCGCGGACAACGCAAGCCCCTCGGTCCACCTCATCGCCCTCCCCGGGATCGGCGATCTCTCCGAGGCGCTGAACAACGACGCTCAACCGGGCGGCCTCGTGACCGGATCGGCGGTCTACCGGCACGGCGACCTCGGCCGGCTCGAAAGCGTTCGTGAAGGAACGGTTCGGGCCCAGGATGCGGGCTCGCAGCTCGTGGCGAGGGCCCTGGCCGCGGTGGATCTTGAGGGAACGGACACGGCGTGGCTCGACCTGTGCGCGGGCCCCGGGGGTAAGGCGGCCCTGTTGGGTGCGCTGGCGGCTCAGCGCGGCGGGCAACTGGTGGCCAACGAGTCGGCCGGGCACCGCGCCGAGCTGGTACGCAACGCGCTCACCCCCCTTCCCGCAGGGTCCTACACCGTGCTCACCTCCGACGGGCGGAACATCGCGGAGACCCTTCGGACGGCGGATTTGCCCGAGGACATCTCCCTGGCCGCCGAGGCCTTCGGCGAGACGGGCGAGATTTTCGACCGGGTTATGGTCGACGCCCCGTGCTCCGGGCTGGGAGCCTTGCGGCGTCGTCCCGAAGCCCGGTGGCGGAAGAAGCCGGGGGACATCGCGGATCTGATCTCACTGCAGCTGGATCTCGCACGGGCGGCCGTTTCCGTGACTCGGCCCGGCGGCGTCGTCGCCTATGTCACGTGTTCGCCCCATCCCGCGGAGACCCAGAACATTCTGTTGGACCTCCTGGCCGACGGCGACGTCGAACTCCTGGACACCGCGGCGGCGATGCGCGCCGCCGCGCTTCCCGGAGCCCTCGACGGCGATGCCGATCCGGGCGTCGCCGTGCCGGGCGTATCCGCCGCCGAAGGCCAGGAAGCGGCGACCACCGCGCAGCTGTGGCCGCACGTTCACGGCACCGACGCCATGTTCATGGCGCTTCTCCGCAAGAAGTAGACCCCGCCGACCCACGGTAAGCTGGGTACGCACGCCTCAGCCGCGTGCGTACCCAGCGCTTCGACCACAGGAGGCCCCGTGAGCCATCTTCAGATCAATCCCTCCATACTGTCCGCCGATTTCTCGCGGCTGGGCGAGGAACTCCGGGCCATCGAAACCGCGGACGCCGCGCACATCGACGTCATGGACAACCATTTCGTGCCTAATCTGACGTGGGGCCCCTCCGTCGTGGAACGACTCCATGAGGTGTCTCCCGTGCCCTTCGACGTCCACCTGATGATCGACGACGCCGATCGCTGGGCGCCGCGGTATGCCGAGATCGGCTGCGAATCGGTCACCTTCCACGCCGAGGCCGCGATCGCGCCGATCAAGCTCGCCCGGGAGCTGCGCGCGCAGGGAGCCCGCGCCGGCATGGCCCTGCGCCCCGCGACCCCGGTCGAGCCGTATCTGGACATGCTCGAAGAGTTGGATCTGCTCCTGGTCATGACGGTCGAACCCGGATTTGGCGGCCAGAAATTCCTGGATGTGACCCTCCCGAAATTGCGCCGTGCGGCGGAGGCGATTCACGGTTCCGAGGCGCAGATCGCGCTCCAGGTCGACGGCGGGATTTCGGAAGAAACCATCGGGCGCGCCGCGGAGGCCGGGGCCAACGTGTTCGTCGCCGGTTCCGCGGTCTACGGCGCGGAGGATGCCGCCGCGGCGATCGCCTCGTTGCGCCGCGTTGCGTCTTACAGCATGGACAATCGTCCGTCCGTCACGGAGCATGTGCGATAATCGTTCTCACGCAATCGTGCTCCGGGGGTCGGTGAAATTCCGAACCGGCGGTTAAAGTCCGCGACCCGAACCGTTTCACCACGTGAACGGCTCGGCCGAATCGGTGAAATTCCGGTACCGACAGTCACAGTCTGGATAAAGGCGCACGAGCAGAACGCGGCTCACGTCCATCGAGCGGTTCCCGGAGGGGAACGGCAGCCGGACGGGGCCGATCGTTGTGTTCTCCCCGGAGCCTCCGCAGCCCGGAAGGAGAACAATGAGTATTCTGCGGTGGCTCTTCGACGCTCAGCTATCCATCGGCGGGGGTTTTATCCTCTGGCGCGAGGTCCTGGGCAATCTCTTCGGACTGGCCTCGGCGCTCGGCGGCATGCGGCGCAAAGTCTGGGCCTGGCCCATTGGTATCGCCGGAAACCTCTTACTCTTCACGGTCTTCCTCGGCGCCGTCTTCGGCTCGCCGCACCCCGTGAACCTGTTTGGACAGGCCGGGCGACAGGTCATGTTCATCATCGTTTCTGTCTACGGTTGGTACCAGTGGAAAACCGCGAAGAACCAGGGCCGCGCCGCCGTCTCGCCCCGATGGGCAAGCTGGAAGGAACGCGTCGTCCTGGTGATCGCGCTCGGTGGCGGCACCGCGCTGCTCACCCCGCTGTTTCGGGCGCTCGGCTCGTACGAACCCGTGTGGTCGGACGCGTGGATCTTTGTGGGCTCCCTGCTGGCGACCTGGGGCATGGCCCGCGGCTGGGTGGAATTCTGGCTCATCTGGGTGGCCGTCGACGTCGTCGGCGTCCCGTTGCTGTTCTCGGCCGGCTACTACGCCTCCGGACTCATGTATCTCTTTTACGGGTGCTTCACGCTGACCGGATTCTTCATCTGGTGGCGCACGCGCAACCGCGCACAACGGGTTGAGCTCGAGACGCAGTTCCCCGATCCCACGATCGAGGTCACCGGGAAGGAACGGCCATGAATTCAGCGGCAGACACCAGGGCCATGCAGACGGCCCTGACGGCGGCGCTCCACGGGGTCCGCGGTGCGAATCCCCTTGTCGGGGCGGTCCTGACGAACGGTTCGGGGGACATCCTGCATGTCGGTTGGCATCGGGGCAGCGGGACGCCACACGCCGAGGTCGATGTCCTCGACGCCGCCCGACGGGCCGGCACCGACCTGAGCGACACCCGCCTCTACGTGAGCCTGGAGCCCTGTCATCATCAGGGTCGCACCGGGCCGTGCTCGCTGGCGATCGCGCGCGCGGGCATTCCGGTCGTCGTCTACGCCGCATCGGATGGTACCGAGGCCGCCGGGGGAGGCGAGTACCTGAGGTCTCGAGGCGTCGACGTCCGCTCCGGGCTCCTGACGGAAGAATCTCACGCCCTCAACCATCGCTGGTGGGCCGCGCGGCGGGATGGCAGACCCTTCGTCACGGCCAAGGTCGCCGCGTCCCTGGACGGATGCGTCAGCGCCGCGGACGGCACGAGCCAATGGATCACCGGGCCTGAGTCCCGGGCGCACGGCCACGCCCTGCGCGCGCGGGCGGACGCGATCCTCGTCGGGACGGGCACCGCGCTCGCGGATGATCCTCGACTGACCGCCCGCGATCACCGCGGTGCGCCGACGGAACAACAGCCGCTGCGGGCCGTCATGGGGTCACGGACCCTTCCTCAGGAAGCGAACCTGAACCGGCCCCCGGGCCACGTCCGGTTGGACACGCACGACCCGCACGAGGCCCTCGAGCGGCTGGCCGAGGACGGCGTGCGACACCTGTTGATCGAAGGCGGCCCGCAGATCCTCGCGGCCTTCCTGACCGCCGATTTGGTCGACGAGATGTACTGGTACGCCGCGCCTCTCCTCCTCGGCGGCGGCCGGTCCGCGACCCACGGCCTGAAGATCTCGACCCTGTCCGAGGCCCACCGTTTCCTGGCCGACCCCGCGGGGGCCGACATCGACGGGACCCGGGAAGGCATCGGCCGGCTCGGGACCGACACGCTCACTCACCTCGCGCCCCGCGCCGCGAAACCGACACACGACAGAAAGTAGCCACCTATGTTCACCGGAATCATCGAATCCCTCGGAACCGTGGAGCACCTGGATCTCCGCGCGGACTCGGCCGTGCTCTCCGTCCGAGCCGGCGATCTCGTCGCTGATCTCGCCGACGGCGGCTCCCTCGCGATCAACGGCGTGTGCCTCACGGCGACCCCCAACCGGGAGGAACCGGGACTCTTCACCGCCGACGTCATCGGGGAGACGCTCGCCCGAACCACCCTGAAGACCCTGCACCCCGGATCCCGGGTCAACCTCGAACGGTGCCTTCGGGCCGACGGGCGATTCGACGGGCACATCGTCCAGGGCCACGTGGACGGGACGGGCAAGATCCTCGCGATCGAAGACCTGCCCGACTGGTCCATCGTGCGCATCGCCGTTCCGCGCGACCTCGCCCCGTACCTCGCGGAGAAGGGCTCGATCGCGGTCGACGGCATCTCGTTGACCGTGACCGCCGTCAGCGCGGCGGATGAGGCCCAGCCGTGGTTCGAGGTGGGCATCATCCCCACGACCCTGCGGGCGACCACCCTCGGCGCCGCGCACGCCGGCGACCCCGTCAACCTCGAGACCGACGCTGTGGCGAAATACTTGGCTCGCGCGCGGGAATTCGACGTCATCACGGGCGAGCCGGAGGCGATCGGCCTCGCCGTGGAGCCCACGGTCACCGTGGAAGATTCCGGGAAGGGGCTCGATACGGTCGACGACGCCGTGCGCGCGATCCGTGCCGGGGGCCTCGCGGTCGTGGTCGACGACGAGGACCGCGAGAACGAGGGCGACCTCATCGGCGCCGCGGCGCTCGCCGACCCGGCGCGCCTGGGATTCATGGTGCGCCATTCCTCCGGCGTGGTCTGTGCCCCCATGACCCCCGAACGCGCGGATGCGTTGGATCTGCCGCCCATGACCAACGTCAACGAGGATCCCAAGGCGACCGCCTACACCGTCACGTGCGATGCCGCCCACGGCATCACCTCGGGCATTAGCGCGAGCGACCGGGCCAGGACGTTGAACGTCCTCGCCGGCTCGTCCTCGACGCCGGCGGAACTGACCCGACCCGGGCACATTCTGCCGCTCCGAGCGGTTTCCGGCGGGGTGCGTGAGCGGCAGGGACACACCGAGGCCGCCGTCGATCTGGCCCGTTTGGCGGGGCTCCCCGAGGTCGGTTACATCGCCGAGGTGGTCCACGACGACGGATCGATGATGCGTTTCGAGGCCCTCCGGGAGTTCGCGACGACCCACGGTCTGCCCATGATTTCGATCGCCGACCTCCAGGAGGTTTTGGAGGAAGCGGCGGAGGAGGAGCGCACCGCATGAGCGCCGAACCGTCACCCTCGGCCGAGATGGGCTCGGCCGACCGGCCGGTGACCCGTTCCGCACCCGTCCGGGTGCCCACCCCGCACGGCACCTTTGAGATGCGCGCGTGGTCCTTCCCCGACGGCAACGAGATCCTCAGCGCGACCGCTATCGATCACGATGGGACGGTGATCGACGCCGCGAACCCCGCACCCCTGGTGCGGCTCCATTCCGAGTGTCTCACCGGCGACGTCTTCGGGTCCTTCCGCTGCGACTGCGGTCCGCAATTGCATCAGGGGCTCGAAAAGATCGCCCGCGTCGGCGGAAAACTGATCTATATCAAGGGGCACGAGGGGCGCGGCATCGGCTTGGTCAACAAGCTCAAGGCGTACGCCCTGCAAGATCGCGGGCTCGACACCGTTGACGCGAATGTCGCCCTGGGATTCGACCCGGATCCGCGGGCCTATCGTCAGGCCGCATGCGTCTTGAGGGAACTGGGGGTCACGACGTTGCGGCTCATGACCAACAACCCGGCCAAGGCCGAGGCATTGGCTGGACTCGGCCTCGACGTGACCTCGATCGAGCCCGACGAGGTGCCACCGCGCGAGGAGAACGCACGGTATTTGGCGACCAAGAGGGACCGCATGAATCACCGCCTCGAACTTCGCACGGCCCAGCCCGGCGAGGACCTCACCGACCACGACCACACCACACATCACGACATCTGAGGAGACATCATGAGCGGAGCCGGCGCAGCCGAGACACACTTGACCGAGCTGAAGACCGAGGGACTGAAGGTCGCCGTCGTGGCGGCCTCGTGGCACGACCGGGTCATGAACGGGTTGCTCGGCGGAGCCGAGCGGGCCCTTCAGGACGCGGGACTGCACCAGAGCGCGACCATCGTGCGGGTTCCCGGCTCGTTCGAATTGCCCGTCGCGGCGGCCCGCCTGGCCGCGAGCCACGACGCGGTCGTCGCCCTCGGCGTGGTGATTCGCGGCGGAACCCCGCATTTTGACTACGTGTGTGAAGCCGCGACCCAGGGCCTGACCCAGGTCAGCGTCACGACCGGCACACCGGTCGGCTTCGGCGTGTTGACCTGTGATGACGAGCAACAGGCCCTGGACCGCGCGGGTATCGAGGAGTCATCGGAGGACAAAGGATACGAAGCCACGGCCGCGGCCGTCCACACCGCGGTAACACTGTCCCAACTCTGATCCCGTCGGGGTAACCTGAACGGGTGAAAACGTTTGAAGAGCTCTTCACCGAGCTGACCGCCAAAGCTGCTGACAGGCCCGCCGGATCCGCAACGGTGGCCGAATTGGACTCCGGAATTCACGGGATCGGAAAGAAAGTGGTCGAGGAGGCCGCTGAAGTGTGGATGGCCGGTGAATATCAGACCGATGAGGAGCTTTCCGAGGAGATCTCCCAGCTGATCTATCACCTGCAGGTCATGATGATCGCCCGCGGCCTCTCGCCGCGGGACATCTACGCCTACCTCTGACCGCGGACGAGTCCGCCTCACCACCTCGACCGACCCCCTCAGAAGGACCCTCATGCTGCGTATTGCCGTGCCGAATAAAGGCGCCCTCTCCCAAGCCGCCCAGGCCATGCTCACCGAAGCGGGGTACCTGCAACGGCGTGATAGCCGCGAGCTGGTGATCGTCGACGAGGTCAACAACGTCGAATTCTTTTACCTTCGTCCCCGCGACATCGCGGTGTACGTCGGTCACGGAACCTTGGACGTCGGCATTACCGGACGCGACCTGCTGATCGATTCCGAGGCGAACGCGGAGGAGGCCCTGGGCCTCGATTTTGCGCGCTCGACCTTCCACTTCGCGGGGCCCCGGGATCAGTTCAGCGATATCGGCCAGCTCCAGGGGAAACGGATCGCGACGAGCTATTCGAGCCTCGTCAGGAAGTTCCTGGACGAGCGAGGCATCGAAGCGTCGGTGGTCCGGCTTGACGGAGCCATCGAATCCTCGATTCGCCTGGGGGTCGCGGACGCGATCGCCGACGTCGTGGAAACCGGCAACACCATGCGGGCCGCGGGACTCGAGCCCTTCGGCGAGCCCCTCATGCGCTCGGAGGCCCTGCTCATCAAGCGCAACGGGCTGGAAGACCAGGACGGTCTCGACGTCCTGTCCCGGCGCCTGCGCGGCGTCCTGGTGGCACGGCAGTACGTCCTGATGGATTACGACGTCAGCGGAGACAACCTCGATGCCGCGACCGCCGTCACCCCGGGGCTTGAGGCTCCGACCGTCTCACCCTTGCAGCGCGAGGGTTGGTTCGCCGTGCGCACGATGGTTCCGAAGAAATCCACTAATCAGATCATGGACAGCCTGTACGAGGCCGGAGCACGGGCCATTCTGGTCTCGCCGATCGCCGCCGCGCGGTTGTAACTCGATTCGCGGGCCTGGAAGGAAAAATTATGGGCGTTGCCGTGCGTGTCATCCCGTGCTTGGACGTCGATGCCGGGCGCGTCGTCAAGGGCGTCAATTTTGAGGGACTCCGTGACGCCGGAGATCCCGTCGAGCTCGCGCGCCGCTATGACGCGGCCGGGGCCGACGAGTTGACCTTCCTCGACGTCACGGCCTCATCTTCCTACCGGGCGACCACCTACGACATCGTGGCGCGGACCGCCGAGGAGGTCTTTATCCCCTTGACCGTCGGCGGTGGCGTCCGAACCCCCGAGGACGTCGATCGTCTCCTGCGCGCCGGGGCGGACAAAGCGTCGATCAATACGGCCGCGATCGCCCGGCCGGATGTCATCAGCGAGATCTCGGATCGTTTCGGCAACCAGGTGCTGGTGCTTTCCGTGGACGCGAAGAGGAGCGGTCAGACCCCGTCGGGGTTTGAGGTCACCACACACGGTGGGCGCACCTCGACCGGGATCGACGCCCTCGAGTGGGCGCGAGAGGCCGCGGATCGAGGCGTCGGCGAGGTCCTGGTGAACTCCATTGACGCCGACGGGACCCGCGAGGGCTTCGACCTGGAGATGATCCGAGCGGTTCGCGGGGTCGTGGACATTCCCCTGATCGCGTCCGGCGGCGCGGGGGAGGCCGCGCACTTCCCGGAGGCCGTGCGGGCGGGGGCGGACGCCGTCTTGGCGGCCTCGATCTTCCATTTCGGGCCCGACAACGCGATTCGCGACGTGAAATCGGCGATTCGCGAGGCGGGATTCGAGGTCCGCTGACGCCCGTCCCGCGGCGGTATTAGTAGGAGACCTCCACGCGCGCCGCGTCCCGGCGGCCGAACAGGTACATCAGCAGTTCCAGCGGTTCTCCGGTCAGCACCGCGGCGTCTCCGGTGCGGGGCGACCGCACGACCTTCTGGACGAGTCCGCTGACGCGCGATGAATCCGCCGACTTCCGGACCACCGAGGTTCCGTAGCGGGGCGCACCCTGGTCGTCGGTTCCCACCAGGGTCAGCCCGTCGGGGTAGCCCTTGGCCATGAGCGCGGCGCGACGGTCCAGCGCCTTCCAGATCTTCTGCTGTTCTTCCGGGTCGGCGGTCCGGCCGGAATTCATCTCGACGGCCTCGGGGGACCCGCGAAGGATATCTTCGCGATGCACGATGTATTCCAGGTAATTGACGTTCTCATCGGCGGTGTCGTGGCGCCGGGTCAGGGGACGTGCCGCCTCGAAGGTGGCCAGGCCATCCGAAAAGGCGTGCCCGTCGGACAGCTCTTCGGCGAGCTCTTCGGTCTTGGCCTCGGTGCGTTTCGACAATGGCGGCAACACCACTCCGGCCGCGATGTCGGGTCGGGTTTCCCGCAGGATGAGGTGGGCCAGCATGTGCTCCGTATTCCAGCCCTCGCACAGGGTGGGCAACCCGGGGCCGACACGTTCGAGGACGGTGACAAGGTCATGGCGGAGGTCTGTGATCGCAGTCATGTCTCGATTGTAGGCGCATATGCGTCCCATGTGGAGCGTCACAAAGGTGTCACGAACTCCTGGCGTTTATTTATAATTTTAAACGTTGTGTCCGGATAAGACGGATGATTGGGCACGACATGAAAGGAATTATGGAACACGCAAAAATGGTGAAAACCGAACTTACAAGACGCAGCGTGGCGCGAGGAGCGATGTGGTCGGTGCCCGTGGTCTGCGCTTCGAGTGCAGTCCCGGCCATAGCCGCTAGCCGGAGTGTTCAGCAGACGTTGCCGGGGGCCGGGTTGTACGTCACGGCCTCTAAGACGGACGGTGGCATCGGGTACGGCCCAGACGACGGGACCACCAACACGGCCGACAGCTCTCTGAATTGGAATCCGGCGACGGGGAAACCGACTAATTGTCAGCGCTTCGCTCACGGGGAAGGGATTTTCACGCCCGGAAGCAATTCCACTAGCGGGGCCGATGGTTCGTACGGCTCGACCAGTGGTTTCTGGTGGGCGACCCCGCAGGACGATGCGGGCAACTTCATTAAAGGTGCCACCGCTCAGCTGAACGCTGGAGCGAAATTCGTGACGACCGTCAAGCTCACCGTTCCCGCCGGCGCGAACGCGTCGTGGACGTTGAGCAACGTGACCATAAACAGGAAGAAATGGGGTCAAGGCGGGCTCTCGGGTCCCCTCGTGCGCCTGCCCGGAGCGCGAAACGCTCTGGCATTCGGTGGCGTGAAGGGGACGTGGACCGCCTCGGCTCCCTCGGTTACTCCGGGCGCCAACGGGGACATGGTCTTTACCGGGACCATAACCTTCCAGACCACGGAGAACGCGCTCGTTCGGGATAACGGGAAGCAACACTATGGCCAGGCTGTCATCATGCCGGGGACCGTATTCTTCCAGACTGCCTACGGGTGGAATCAGTTCACCCTGACCTCGACCGTGGAGAACGCCACCATTGTCACCACAGTGCCGGGAGGGTATACGAATCCCTATCCAGCGAGTAAACCGCTGGTTCTCACCAAAACGCTGACCACCACGACCTTCATCGTCCCATGTTGAGGCACGTGGTGACACAACCTCGATTTAGCGGGGGGGGGGTAGCCTCTTCCAGGAAAAATATCGGGTCTGGGTATGAATCCACCGGAACGGACGGATTCATACCCAGATTCGTGTTCGGCTCCGTGGGGACCCGGCTCGATGCGCGGTAGGCTGGTGCCGATGAAAAGCCAGCCAAATCTCAAGGATTCCGTCCTTCCCGATAGCATTCGCGAGCGCCTCACGCGCAACGAACAGGGGCTTGTCGCCGCGATCATCCAGCAGCATGACACCGGCGAGGTGCTGATGCTCGGGTGGATGGACGAGGAGGCACTCCGTCGCACCCTGACCAGCGGCCGCGTGACCTTTTGGTCCCGTTCGCGGAGCGAATACTGGCGCAAGGGAGACACCTCCGGGCATCGCCAGTACGTGAAGTCCGTTGCCTTGGACTGCGACGGCGATGCGCTGTTGGTCCGAGTGGACCAGGTGGGAGCAGCCTGCCATACGGGCAGCAGAACCTGCTTCGACCACAGATCCCTACCGAGCGTCACGGGCCATCGTGACGAGAACTGACCCTGTGACGAGCCGTTGTGTAAGGAAGCCTCGATGAACACCCATTCCCCGTCTCTGCCGGGAGAAATCCACCCCACACGGGACGAGTTTCGCCGGCTCGCCGTCGACCACCGCGTGGTACCGGTGACCGTCAAGGTCGTCGCGGATTCCCTGACTCCGATCGGCATCTACCGGTCTCTCGTGGCCCGCAACGGCCACGGCCGCCCGGGCACCTTTCTGATGGAATCCGCCAACGAAGGCGCGCGGTGGTCCCGGTACTCGTTTATCGGCGTGTCCTCCCGATCGACCTTGACGACCAAGGACGGCAAGCCCTACTGGCAGGGGACCGTCCCGGAAGGGGCTCCCACGGACGGATCGCCGGTCGAGGCGATTCGTAGCACCCTGGAGATGCTTCACACGGAGACCTGGGCCGACCTGCCCCCGCTGACCTCAGGTCTCGTGGGGTACCTGGGCTGGGACACCGTGCGTCATTGGGAAAAGCTTCCGCACCCGCCCACCGACGACGTCAACCTGCCGGAATTCGCCCTGAACCTGGTCTCGGATATGGCGATTCACGACCACCAGGACGGCTCCGTGACGCTCGTGGCCAACGCCATCAACTGGGACGGCAGCTCGGATCGCGTGGATTGGGCCTATGACGACGCCGTCGAGCGCATTCGCTCCATGGTCCGGCAACTGGCCGAGCCGCTGGAGAAGACCACGGTGTCCGTCTACCGGGATACCGAGGCTGAATCCGCCGGTTTCGATGAGCGGGTCCACGAAACGTGGAGTCGCCAGCAGTACATGAACGCCATCGTCGAGGGAAAACACGCGATCGGCGACGGCGATATCTTCCAGGTGGTCATCTCCCGTCGTTTCGAGGCCGAATGCGATGCACCGCCGCTGGACGTGTATCGCGTCCTGCGGCAGACCAACCCGTCGCCGTACATGTACCTGTACACGTTCGAGGACCCCGAGGGGGAGCCGTACTCGATCGTTGGGTCGTCCCCCGAGGCGCTGGTGACGGTGCACGGCAACCGGGCGACCACCCACCCGATCGCAGGCTCCCGCCCCCGCGGGGATTCGCACGGACACGACGTGGCGCTGGCGGAGGAGCTGCTCGCCGATGAGAAGGAACGCTCCGAGCACCTGATGCTCGTGGACCTCTCGCGCAACGATTTGTCCAAGATCGCGACCCCCGGGACCGTCGCCGTGACGCAATTCATGGACATCGAGCGTTTCAGCCACATCATGCACATTTCCTCGACGGTCGAGGCCGAGATCCGCGACGGCGCCAATGCCTACGACGTCCTACGCGCCACGTTCCCCGCGGGCACGCTCTCCGGCGCGCCGAAGCCGCGGGCCATGCAGCTGCTGGACGATTACGAACCTCATCGCCGTGGCGTCTACGGTGGCGTGGTGGGCTATTTCGATTTCGCGGGAAATATGGACATGGCCATCGCGATCCGCACCGCCCTGTTACGCCACGGCCGTGCGTACGTGCAGGCCGGCGCCGGCATCGTCGCCGATTCCGATCCCGAAACCGAGGCCGAGGAAACCGTCAACAAAGCCGCGGCGCCCATGCGCGCCGCGTTACGGGCCCGTCACCTGACGAGCATCGCCGAGGAGGATTATTCATGAGCCAGGATTCCGACGAAGTATCGTCGCCGACGCCCGAAGTGGCCGGGGCGACGACCTCGGAGAAGCGCGCGGCCGGTTCCGGACGCGTGATCCTGGTGTGCCTCCTCATCCCGGCGTTGGCTTTCGTGACGACGCTCTTCCCATGGATCCACGCGAATGTGTCGAGCGTCATGTCCACGGTGGACGTGGACGTCAAGGGCACCGACGCCGCGCCCGCGGTCTCCGCGCTGGGCCTGGTAGCGCTCGCCGGAGTCTTGGCCGTCCGCATCGCCGGTAAAGTCCTGCGCCTCATCATCAGCATCGTCATCGCACTGGCGGGCGCCGGAATGGTCATCTCGGCCTTGACGGCGGCCCTGAAGCCGTCCGACGCGGCCATGACCAAGGTTGGCGAGGCGACGGGCACCACCGGGCCCGGCGGGGACTACGTGGTCACCGTGTGGCCGTGGTTGACCTTGGTCCTGGGCGTCGCGACGATCCTGGCCGCGGTGTGGCTCTGGTGGTCCAGCCGTTCGTGGAAGGCCACGTCTCGGCGGTACGAGCGCACGTCGCAACATTCGGTCGAAAAGGGCGAGAACCCTCACGCGGACGACATCGACGCCTGGGACTCCCTCTCGGAGGGGGAGGACCCGACCCGTTGAGGGCCGCGCAACATCCTGTCCCGACGGTAACCTTGGCATAGACTATTAGCAGACTGTGCACGAAACCGTGCTGATCGCTTCATATAAGGAGGGCCAGTGAGCTCTGAACAGAATCTCGAACTCACGCCGACCGCCGTCGAGGGACACGGCAACACACCGGCCGCATGGGCTTTGGTCACCCTGGTGATGATCGGGACCTTGATCGGCACGATCGCCTTTGACCGCGGAAGCATGCTGTGGATCATCATCGGCATCGTGGTGATCGTTGTGGGCGGCGTGGTCGGCGGAATTCTCAAGGCCGCCGGCTACGGGAAGCTCGGCTCCCGGCTCAAGAGCAACCACTAAGAATGCATGACGACAGCGCTCCTCGGGGAATGACTCCCGGTGGGGCGCTGTTCGTCATGATGACTCGTGGCGTCGTGCCACACATCGCAGTAGACCGGAGATCACAGCTTTTATGACTGTATTGGATGACATCATCGCCGGAGTCCGCGAGGACCTCGAGGAGCGTCGCCAGAGGGTGAGCCTCGACGAACTCAAAGAGAAGGTTTCCTCGGTCTCGCCGGCCCGGGACGCCGTTTCCGCCCTCCGCGGCCCCGACGCCTCCAGTATCGAGATCGTGGCCGAGGTTAAGCGAGCGAGCCCCTCAGCGGGAGATCTCTCCCACATCGCTTCGCCCGCGGACCTTGCCCACGCGTACGAGGCCGGGGGAGCCGCGGCCATATCCGTGCTGACGGAATCGCGGCGTTTCAAAGGATCGCTCGAGGACCTGGACGCCGTGCGCGCCGAGGTCTCGATCCCGATCCTGCGCAAAGACTTCACCATCGACCCGTACATGATCTGGGAGGCTCGCGCCCACGGCGCCGACCTTGTCCTGTTGATCGTGGCGGCGCTGACCGATGAGCAGCTCCGGGAGTACCTCGAGCTGACGCATCGGCTGGGCATGAACGCGATCGTCGAGACCCACACCAGCGACGAGGTCAAGCGCGCGGCCGCGCTCGGGGCGCGGATCGTTGGGGTCAATGTCCGGAATCTCAAGACCCTGGAAACGGACAAGGCACACTTCGGCAAGCTCGCCTCGCGGTTGCCGGAAGGCCCCGTGATCCTCGCCGAATCCGGTGTCTCGGAGGCCGAGGACGTCGCCGAATACGGCCGGCAGGGCGCCGAAGCGGTTTTGGTCGGTGAGGCCCTGGTCAAGCACGAGGACCCACGCGAGGCCGTGAGCGTATTCAAGAAGCAGGGTCGCAAGGCGCGTGCCGCCTACCTGGAAGAGAAGGAAGCGCAGAATGGCTAAAACCCCATCATCCGCGGGACGTCCCGAGCTGGCAGAGTCCTTTCTGGCCGGCACGGATTCCCTGAAGAACGCCAGCGGGCCCTACTTCGGCGAATACGGCGGCCAGTGGATGCCCGAGTCCTTGATCCGCGCGATGGACGAGCTCGAGGACACGTTCGACAAGGCCAAAGCGGACCCGGATTTCCAGGAAGAATTTGAGCGTCTTTCCCGGGAATACGCGAATCGTCCGTCCCTGATGACCGAGGCCAAGCGCCTCAGCGAGGTCGCCGGGGCACGTATCTTCCTCAAGCGAGAAGACCTGAACCATACCGGTTCCCACAAGATCAATAACGTCCTCGGACAGGCATTGCTGGCCCGGAAGATGGGTAAGACCCGGCTCATCGCCGAAACCGGCGCCGGCCAGCACGGCGTCGCAACGGCGACGGCCGCCGCGTACTTCGGCATGGAATGCGTCATCTACATGGGCGAGGTCGACACCGATCGGCAGGCCCTCAACGTGGCGCGCATGCAGCTGCTCGGGGCCAAGGTCATCGCGGTCCAGAACGGGTCGCGCACCCTGAAGGACGCGATCAACGAGGCCCTGCGGGATTGGGTCGCGCACGTCGACGACACACATTATTTGTTGGGTACGGCCGCCGGGGCGCACCCGTTCCCGGCCATGGTGCGGTACTTCCACGATGCGATCGGCGCGGAATCCCGGCAACAGATCCTCGAACAGACCGGGAGGCTTCCGGACGCCGTCGCCGCGTGCGTCGGCGGAGGCTCCAATGCGATCGGGATGTTCCACGCGTTCCTGGACGACCAGTCCGTGGAACTGTTCGGTCTCGAACCCGGCGGCGACGGCGTGGACACCGGCCGACACGCCGCGACGATTAACCTGGGTCGCCCCGGGGTCTTGCACGGTGCCCGGACCTACCTCATGCAGGACGACGACGGACAGACCGTCGAGTCCCACTCGATCTCTGCCGGTCTCGATTACCCCGGCGTGGGGCCCGAGCACGCTTACCTGTCGGATATCGGTCGGGCGACGTACCTGCCCATTACCGACGCCGAGGCCATGGACGCCCTCCGGACCCTCTGCGAGACCGAGGGAATCATCCCGGCCATCGAGTCCGCCCACGCCCTGGCGGGGGCACTGAACCTCGCGCAGCAATGGCGCGAAGAGGACCCGGAGGCCGCTCGCGAGAAGATCATCGCCGTGTGCCTGTCCGGCCGCGGCGACAAAGACATGGATACGGCGGTCTCCTGGTTCGGGTTGGGCAAGGCCATCCCGAGCTCGGAGGTCAACGCCTCGACCCTCAAGAGCCAGGAATCTGGTGGCGACCATGCCTCGGAGGAGACCAAATGAACACGTCAGCTACGCCGTCGCCGGAACAATTGAGCGCCGCGACGAGGGCTTTCCCGCGGCCGAACCCGGACTCGCGGTTGGCCGCCCGGCTCGAGAAGTGCCGGGAAGAATCGCGACCGGCCCTGATCGGCTATCTTCCGGTCGGTTATCCGACCGTCGATGCCTCGATCGAGGCCGGTATCCAGCTCGGAAATAACGGCGCCGACATCATCGAACTGGGCATCCCGTATTCGGACCCGGTCATGGACGGCCCGGTCATTCAGGAAGCGACAGCCGAGGCGTTGTCCCGCGGATTCCGCGTGGACGACGTGTTCCGGGCCGTTCGCGAAATCACCGCGGCCACCGACGCCGTCGTGGTCGTCATGACGTACTGGAATCCGGTGCTGCGCAAGGGCGTGGATGACTTTGCCGGGCGGCTCGCCGAGGCGGGTGGCTCGGGAATCATCACCCCGGACCTGGTGCCCGACGAAGCCGGTGAGTGGCTCGAGGCCAGCGACCGTCACGGGCTGGACCGCATTTTCTTGGCCGCGCCATCGTCGACGGTCGAGAGGCTGGAGATGATTTCCCGGGCCTCGAGCGGATTCGTCTACGCGGTCTCGGTCATGGGCGTGACCGGCGCGCGGTCCTCGGTCTCCGACGTGGCCGAGAAGCTCGTGGCGGATCTTCGCACGGCGGGGGCTGCGAACGTGTGCGTCGGGCTCGGCGTGTCCCGCAGGGAACACGTCGAGGAGATCGGGCAGTATGCCGACGGCGTCATCGTCGGCACGGCCCTGGTCCGGGCCCTCGGGGCGGGCGGCCCTGAGGCCGTGGGCGCCCTGACGCGAGAACTGTCCGGTCGGGATGGTGCGGCGGCATGAGCGCGACGGCCCCTCTCCTGGCGGCCATCCCGTCGCCCAGCTGGTCGGCCTTTCACCTGGGCCCGCTGACCATCCACGCGTATGCCCTCTGCATCCTCTTGGGCATCGTGATCTGCCTCTGGCTGACGACCCGCCGGTGGGCGGCCAAGGGCTATGACCCCGAACATATCTGGGACATCGCGATCTGGGCCATTCCCTTTGGGCTGGTCGGCGCGCGCATGTACCACGTCTTCATCACGGCCCCCGGAGACTATTTCGGGCCGGGGCGAAATCCGGTCGACGCGCTGAAAATCTGGGAGGGCGGCATCGGGATCATGGGCGCCGTGACCCTGGGTGCCGTCGGCGCGTGGATCGCGTGCCGCCGGAACCAGGTCTCCCTGGCGGCCTTCGCGGACGCCGCCGCCCCAGGAATTCTGATCGCCCAGGGCATCGGCCGGTGGGGCAACTGGTTCAACCAGGAGCTCTTTGGAAAGCCGACGACCCTTCCGTGGGGCTTGGAGATCGACCCAACTTCGCATAATTTCCCGTCTCAATACCCGGCCGGGACGCTGTTCCACCCCACGTTCCTCTACGAGTCCCTGTGGGACATTCTCGGCGGTCTGATCATCCTCTGGTTGTCGCGAAAGATCCTGCACCGCAGGGGCCAGGTGCTCTGGACCTACGTCCTGTACTACGGCGTCGGCCGATTCCTGATCGAGCTTTTCCTGCGCATCGATCATTCTGACGAGTTCCTCGGCCTGAGAATTCACGTCTGGACCGCGGGATTCCTGGTGCTCCTCGGGGCGGTCATGCTCGTGGTGGCGAGCCGCCGACGGGACGAGGCGCCGGGCGATGACGAGGCCGAAGACGCTCGCGAAGGCCTCGACGCCCGGTAAACCCCGCGAGAGACCACAAGGGCCGGTTCCCACACTGGGACCGGCCCTTTGCGCGCCCGATGCGTAACGTTGCCGTTACTAGCACGTCACAAGGGCGGATCTGTGACGGCGGTGCAGGGAGCTGCGTCACGTCGTGGTAATTTAGCGGAACAACACATGGGCAAGTCGTAATGTCTCGCCGCCGCATCACATCACAGGCGAGACACCCCATTCGATACGACGCGCGAACAATGACGCGTCGAATTGTCTCGTAATAGCTGCAATGAAGCGGCGACCGTTGGATCGCTAGGGCCGAGGCCCCGGTCGGGCACGCTCGTTGCAGACGTACATGAGCCCCCTCATCGCTCGTTCGACGGCGGCATCTCCCCACCCCGAGGTGACGCGCGTTACAGCAGGTCGATGACATCCTCCGGATCGCCGACCGCGGTCCCGCGCGCCCCGACGCCCGGACCGAAGAACTCGAACGGCTCCGACCGGACCCGAGTTCACGGACTGACACGAGGAGGAGAGGCTTCACGATGAATGACTTCGACCAGACCGAATCCGCCGATGAACGCGGCCACGCACGTTCACCCTTCACCACGTTCGCGAACATTCCGGAAAAACAGGGACTGTACGACCCGGATTTCGAGAAAGACGCGTGCGGGCTGGCGATGATCGCGAGCCTGACCGGGGACGCGACGCACGACGTCGTGGATAAGGCGCTGACGGCCCTCCGCTCCCTCGAACACCGCGGTGCGGTCGGCGCGGACGAAGGCACCGGTGACGGCGCCGGCCTGCTGACGCAGGTGCCCGACGAATTCTTCCGACGCCACGTCGATTTTGACCTTCCGCCGCTGGGTAAGTACGCCGTCGGAACCGCATACTTGCCGACCGACGGGGTCAACTCCGCGGAGCTCAAGGAAGCCCTGACGGAGATGGCCGAAGGCGAAGGCGCCAGGGTCGTGGGTTGGCGCGAGGTGCCCGTGGACTCCAGCGTGGTCGGCGGTTCGGCGCGGGCGGTCATGCCGTACTTCGTGCAGATGTTCATCGCCGAGGCCACGACGGACGAAACCCGTGAAGCGTTCACCGGCCACATCCCGGTGGTGAATCTGGACGCGGATCAGCAGCGTCGACAGCTCGACCACAAGGCTTTCCGCGTGCGCAAGCGGGCGCAGCACAAGCTCGGGATCTATTTCCCGTCCTTTTCCTCCCGCACGATCACGTACAAGGGCATGCTGACCACGGCCCAGCTCGAGCCGTTCTATCCGGACCTCTCCGATCCGCTGTTCGTGACGAAATTGGCGATCGTCCACTCGCGGTTCTCGACGAACACGTTCCCCTCCTGGCCCCTGGCACAGCCGTTCCGGGCGATCGCTCACAACGGCGAGATCAATACCGTCAAGGGCAACCGGAACTGGATGCGCGCCCGGCAGTCCCAGCTGAAGTCCCCGGTGCTCGGCCGGCACCCCGAGGAACTGTTTCCGATCTGCTCGGTGGGCGCCTCCGACTCGCAGTCCTTCGACGAGGTCGTCGAGTTGTTGATGCTCTCGGGCCGCTCGATGCCCGAGGCGATCATGATGATGATCCCCGAGGCGTGGGAGAACCACGAGTCGATGGACGAGGATCGTCGCGCGTTCTATCGCTATCACTCCACGCTCATGGAGCCGTGGGACGGTCCCGCGGCGGTGACCTTCACCGACGGCGACCTGGTGGGCTCGGTTCTGGACCGTAACGGGCTGCGCCCGGGACGGTACTGGGAGACCGAGGACGGGCTCGTGATTTTTGCCTCCGAGGTCGGCGTGGTCGATCTGGGGGACACCAAGATCGTCTCGAAGGGCCGCGTCGCTCCGGGCAAGATCTTCCTCGTCGACACCAAAGAGGGACGGATCGTTCCCGACCAGGAGGTCAAGGACGAGGTTGCGGCCCGGAATCCCTGGAAGGAGTGGGCGGATCAGAACATCATGACGCTCGCCGACCTGCCTGAACGCGAACACCGCAATCCCTCCGCCCAGTCGATCCTGATCCGTCAGCAAACCTTCGGATACACACACGAGGAACTGAAGTCGCTTCTCGGACCGATGGCCGCCAAGGGAGCGGAGCCGATCTACGCGATGGGCACGGACACCCCGATCGCGGTCCTGTCCGGTCGCCCGCGGCTTCTCTTCGATTACTTCATCCAGTCATTCGCGCAGGTTACCAACCCGCCGTTGGACTCGATCCGCGAGGAACTCGTGACGTCGTTGCGCTCTTCCTTGGGGCCGAACGGCAACCTTCTGCGCAACGGCTATGTCCCGACGCGTCAGCTCGAGCTCGATTTCCCGGTGATCGACAATGATCAGCTCGACAAGATCATGCACATCGAAGACGAAGACGGCATGTCGACGGCGCTGAAGGTGCGTGGCCTCTACAACCCGGCCGGTGGGGCGGCCGCGCTGCGCTCGCGCCTGTCCGAAATCTGCGAAAAGGTTTCGGCGGCCGTCAACCGCGGTGTCGAATACGTCGTGCTGTCGGACCGCAATTCGAATGCCAACTGGGCGCCCATCCCGTCCCTGCTGCTCACCGCCGCGGTGCACCACCATCTCTTGCGATCCGCGACGAGGACCAAGGTGGGGTTGGTCGTCGAGGCCGGCGACGTCCGAGAGGTCCACCACGTGGCCGCGCTCATCGGGTTCGGTGCCTCGGCGGTCAACCCGTACCTCGCGATGGAGTCCGTGGAACAGCTCGTGGCGAGGGGCGAGCTGACCGGGGTCACCCCGACCGAAGCAACCAAAAACCTGATCAAGGCCTTGGGCAAGGGCTTGCAGAAGATCATGTCCAAGATGGGGATCTCGACCGTGAGCTCGTATTGCGGCGCGCAGACCTTCGAGGCCTTGGGCCTGGCCCAGACCCTCGTGGACGAATACTTCACCGGTACCCACTCCCAAATGGGCGGCGTCGGCCTTGACGTGATCGCGGCCGAGGTCAAATCCCGGCACGATCGCGCGTATCCCCAGGATGGCGTCCAGGTGCCGTACCGCAGCCTCGAAACCGGCGGCGAATACGATTGGCGGCGCGACGGGCCTCCGCACCTGTTCAACCCCCACACGGTCTTCCGGTTGCAGCACGCGACCAAGACCCGCAGCTACGACATCTTCAAGTCCTACACGAAGCTGGTCGATGACCAGTCTCGAGACCTGATGACGCTCCGAGGGCTCTTGGACTTTTCCCCGCGGCGTCCCTCGATTCCCCTGGAGGAGGTCGAACCGGTCAGCGAGATCGTCAAGAGATTCTCGACCGGCGCGATGTCCTACGGTTCGATTTCGCGCGAGGCCCACGAGACCCTCGCGATCGCGATGAACCGGCTGGGCGCCAAGTCCAACACGGGCGAAGGCGGCGAGGACCTCGAGAGGTTGCTCGACCCCGAACGCCGTTCGGCCATCAAGCAGGTGGCCTCGGGACGTTTCGGCGTCACGAGCCTCTACCTGACGAATGCCACCGATATTCAGATCAAGATGGCCCAGGGAGCCAAGCCCGGCGAGGGCGGGCAGCTGATGTCGGCCAAGGTGTACCCCTGGGTCGCGCGCACCCGGCACGCCACGCCGGGGGTTTCGCTGATCTCCCCGCCGCCGCACCACGACATCTATTCGATCGAAGACCTGGCGCAACTCATCTACGACCTGAAGCGTGCGAATCCGGAAGCCAGGGTGCACGTCAAGCTCGTCTCCGAGATGGGCATCGGAACCGTCGCCAGCGGCGTGACTAAGGCCAAGGCCGACGTCGTTTTGGTCTCCGGCCACGACGGGGGAACCGGCGCGGCCCCCATGAATTCCTTGAAGCACGCCGGAGCGCCCTGGGAGTTGGGGCTGGCCGAGACCCAACAGACCCTACTTCTCAACGGGCTCCGCGACCGCGTGGTCGTTCAGGCCGACGGGCAGATGAAGACCGGCCGCGACGTCGTCGTGGCGGCGCTGCTCGGCGCCGAGGAATACGGCTTCGCGACGGCGCCGCTGGTGGTCGAGGGGTGCATCATGATGCGCAAATGTCACCTGGACACCTGCCCGGTCGGTATCGCCACGCAGAACCCGAAGCTCCGCGAGAGATTCCGGGGCCAGGCCGACCACGTGGTCAATTTCTTCGAATTCATCGCCCAGGAGATCCGTGAATACCTGGCGGAATTGGGGTTCCGCAGCCTTAAAGAGGCCATCGGTCACGCCGAGTATCTGGATACCCGCAAGGCCGTGGCGCACTGGAAGGCCGATGGCCTCGACCTGCGCGACATCCTGAGGTCTTCGGCCGAGGAGTTCGGTGCGGAGGTCATCCGCAACACCCGGCCGCAGGACCACGAACTGGAGCGGCACATGGACAACGAATTGATTCGGCTGTCCGAACCCGCTCTGAGGAACCGAGACAAGGTCGCGATCGATCACACCGTGATCAACACCGACCGCGCGGTCGGGACCATGTTGGGACACCGCGTGACCAAAACCTTCGGCCCGGATTTCCTGGATCACGACACGATCACGCTGAACCTGCACGGTCAGGCGGGCCAATCGCTCGGCGCGTTCCTTCCGCAAGGCATCACGATCCGCATGACCGGCGATGCCAACGACTACACCGGCAAGGGGTTGTCCGGCGGGCGGATCATCATCCGTCCCGAGCCCGACGCGCTGTTCGCGGCTCAAGACAACGTGATCGCCGGCAACGTGATCGGCTACGGTGCGACGAGCGGCGAGATATTCCTGCGCGGCCAGGTGGGGGAGCGCTTCTTGGTGCGCAACTCCGGGGCCACGGCCGTGGTCGAAGGCATCGGCGACCACGGGTGTGAGTACATGACCGGCGGCGTCGCGCTGATCCTGGGCACGACGGGTCGAAATTTCGGGGCCGGAATGTCCGGGGGCGTGGCCTACGTGCTCGATCTGGACCTGACGGACGTCAACAAGGCCTCCCGGGAGTCCGGCGAGCTGACGTTCTCGGGCCTCGACCCCGAGGAAGAGCGGCTCGTCCTGGATCTCTTGCGCAGGCACGTCGAGGAGACGGATTCGGAGATCGCTCGCACGATGCTCGCCGATCCCGAAGGATCGCTGGCACGCCTCACCCGGGTTCTTCCGCGCGACTTCGCCGCGGTCCGGGACATCAGGGCGAAGGCCGAAGCAGACGGAACAGATCCGGATGGAGATCCGGTCTGGCAAGACATTTTGGAGGTGACCGCTCGTGGCTGATCCCCGCGGCTTCTTGAAATACGATCATCGCGTCGACCGGCCGAAGCGGGCCGTGCCGGTGCGCATCAGGGACTGGAAAGAGGTCCAGGTCGAGCAGGACTCGGCCATCCTCAAGGAACAGGCCTCCCGGTGCATGGATTGCGGCGTGCCTTTTTGCCACCAGGGCTGCCCGCTGGGCAACCTCATCCCGGAATGGAACGACCTCATGTGGCGTGGGCGGACGGCCGAAGCGGTCGAGCGCATGCACGCGACCAATAACTTCCCGGAGTTCACCGGTCGTGTGTGTCCGGCGCCGTGCGAGGCCTCGTGCGTCCTCGGCATCAATCAGCCCGCCGTGACGATCAAGCAGGTCGAGTACTCGATCGGCGAAAAGGCCTTCGAAGAAGGGCTGATCGAACCGCACCTTCCGGAGCGTCTGGTCGATAAGACCGTCGCCGTCGTCGGGTCGGGCCCCGCGGGGCTGGCGGCCGCGCAGCAGCTGACCCAGGCCGGGTACACCGTCGCGGTCTACGAGCGCGACGACCGCATCGGTGGGCTGCTCCGCTACGGAATCCCGGATTTCAAGATGGAAAAGTCCGTGGTCGACCGACGGATCGATGTGATGCGGGAAGAGGGAACTCGTTTCCGGGCGGGCGTCGAGATCGGACGGGACATCACCTGGGACCAATTGCGCCGTCGGTACGACGCCGTGGTGGTGGCCACCGGCGCGACGAAGCCTCGCGATCTGCCCATTCCGGGCCGTGACCTCGAGGGGGTGCACTTCGCGATGGACTACCTCGTGCGGTCGAACCGGCTCTTGGCCGGCGACGACGTTCCCGACCACATCGACGCCGAGGGAAAGCACGTCGTGATCCTGGGCGGCGGCGATACCGGCGCGGACTGCATCGGCACCGCGAACCGCCAGAAGGCGGCGTCCGTGACGACCTTGGCCATCGGCAAGCGGCCTCCGGAGGAGCGCGCCGACCACGAGCCGTGGCCCATGTTCCCGAACCTCTTCGAGGTCGCGAGCGCCCACGAGGAGGGCGGCGAAAGGAACTACCTCGCGTCGACCATCGAGTTCGTGGGGGAGAACGGCGTCCTGACCGGGCTGAAGATCGCCGATACGGAATATCGCGAGGACGGTCGACGGGCCCCGAAGCCCGGCACCGAACGCGTGATCCCCGCGGATCTGGTGTTCCTGGCCTTGGGTTTCACCGGCCAGGACTCGACGGAGATCGTCGAACAGGCCGGTGCCGAGCTGGACGGGCGGGATAACGTCGCGCGGGACGATCAATACATGACCAATGTCCCGGGCATTTTTTCCTGCGGCGACGCCGGGCGCGGCCAGTCGTTGGTGGTGTGGGCGATCGCCGAGGGGCGCGCCTGTGCGGCGGCCGTGGAACGACACCTGGTGGGGAGCACCGTCCTGCCGGAGCCGGTGGCTCCGACGGATCGTCCCATCAATCTGCTCTAGACCGTCGGTGGCTCACCACGCGGAAGGCTCCCGGATCTCCCAGGATCCGGGGGCCTTCCGCGTGAGATGCGATTCTCAGAGGGTTTTGAGTCTCTGCACGAAGGGCGTGATCGACGAGCGATCACGGTAGTCGGCCGACCCTCCGTAGCACTCGATCATCTGGCGATCGGTCTCGGATTTGTGGGGTTTGGTTTTGAGAAAGGTCTTGACGCCCATCATCGCGGTCCTGTGGGAGCGCGAGAGGATCGAATAGTCCATGCCGCCGCGAAAATGCGCGGTGGGGGCGCCGTCTCGGTAGGCGTCGCCGAGATTCTTGGCGATCACGTCGTCGAGCTTTTCTTTGGGCTGGGAGACATCCCCGGAGAACGAGACCGTGAAGTACGCCAATTTCTTCGACGAGAGCGCATCCGCGATGGCCCCGACCTGGTCGGCGCCCGTGAGCTTGCCGGCGTAGTCGCTCTGGCCGATCACCACGAGGTCCGCCTCGGAGATTTCCCGCTCGGTCGCGTCCTCCAGGGGGAGTGCGCGGCCGCCCATGTCCTCGGCGATCCATTCGGCGTAGGAGCGGGTGTATCCGTAATTCGATCCGTAGAGCACGAGGGTCGTGGCCAAAGGTTCTCCTCTTGATCCATTCCGCGGGGATGCGCGTTTGCTGAGTCTCGGGTGTGCCCATCACGGCACGTCTCCACTCTAGCGGTGACCGTCCGGCGAGCCGACGCGCGTGCCCTTGCGAATGTGGGTGGATGTGGGAAATTTGGGAATCGGGTGTCATCGTGCTCACCCGCGGGCGGCGGACCGAATCTGGGCAGGGCTGCCGCCGATCCCACATATACCGCCGTGACTAGGCGGAATTGCGCCCATCCTCGGTCATCCGGCCGCGTGGTGTCCCGTTGTTCTTAATCTGAGGAACCGGGGCTGTCTTACTGTTCATGTGGCTTTAGGGGAACTAGAGTTGACGATATGAGACGCGCAAAAATCGTATGTACCCTTGGACCAGCCCTTTCCAGCTACGACAAAGTCTCGGAGGCCATCTCCGCCGGACTGAACGTCGCCCGGCTGAACATGAGCCACGGCGACCACGAGGTTCACACCAATAACTACGACAACGTTCGCCGAGCGGCCGAGCACCTCGGCAAGAATGTCGCCATTCTGGCGGACATTCAGGGACCGAAGATCCGCCTCGAGACCTTCGCGGACGGCCCCGTTGAGCTCGCCGCCGGGGATACCTTCAAAATCACCGTCGAGGACGTTCCCGGTAATCAGGAGATCTGCGGCACCACCTATAAGGGTCTTCCCGGAGACGTGCGGCCGGGCGACGCGCTGCTGATCGACGACGGCAAGGTCCGTCTCGAAGCGACGCAGGTTGACGCCACGACCGTGACCACCCGCGTCGTCGTCGGCGGCAAGGTCTCGGATCACAAGGGCATCAACCTTCCCGGCGTGGCGGTTTCCGTGCCCGCGCTGACCGAGAAGGACGAGAAGGATCTTCGCTGGGCCTTGAAGACCGGCGTGGACATCATCGCCCTGTCCTTCGTTCGCTCGGGGGACGACATCACGCGGGTGCACGAGATCATGGAAGAGGAGGGCCTTCGGCTCCCCGTGATCGCCAAGATCGAGAAGCCCCAAGCCGTCGACAACCTGCAGGACATCGTCGATAAGTTCGACGGCATCATGGTTGCGCGTGGCGACCTCGGCGTGGAGTACCCGCTCGAGGAAGTCCCGCTGGTCCAGAAGAAGGCCATCACCTTGGCCCGCCGTTGGGCCAAGCCGGTCATCGTGGCCACCCAGGTCCTCGAATCGATGATCACCAACCCCATGCCGACCCGTGCGGAAGCCTCTGACTGCGCCAACGCCATTCTCGACGGCGCGGATGCGGTGATGCTTTCCGGCGAGACCTCGGTGGGTAAGTACCCGATCATCACCATCCAGACGATGGCCCGGATCGTGGAATCCACGGAGCAGCACGGCTTGGATCGCGTGCCCGCCCTGGGGTCTTCCCCTCGGACGCGCGGTGGCGCCGTGACCTTGGCCGCGGTGAATATCGCGGATCAGCTCAACGTCAACTACATCTGCACTTTCACGCAGTCCGGTGACTCGGCCCGTCGTCTGTGCCGGTTGCGTCCGTCCAAGCCCGTGCTGGCCTTCACCCCGGACCCCAAGGTGCGCGCCTTCATGGCCCTCTTCTGGGGAATCGAAGCGGTCCAGCAGAGCGAGTACAAGGACACCGACAGCATGACGGAAGCGGTGGACCAGTACCTGTTGAAGTACAACCTCGCGAAGCCGGACGAGCTGCTGGTCATGACCGCCGGAACGCCCCTGGGCGTCGCGGGCTCGACCAACATGGTCAAGGTGCACCGCGTCGGAGATCTCGACGACTCGGGCTCCCGCACGCCGGAGAGCCGCGAGAAGCTGGGGCCGTACAAGCACTAACGACTCTGCGACTCGTCGCGGAATCTTCCGCGGCAGGCAACGCAGGCCGGCGCGCGTCGATGGGGCGGGGATTCTTCCCCGCCCCATCCGCTGGCCTAGGGCGGGTCGTCGGCCCCTTGATTTCCGAACCGGCGGACGGTTGTGTAAAGTGTTCATGGCTCGTGACGACGAACGATCGTCACGATCACTGGCCCAAGTGGCGGAATTGGCAGACGCGCCGCACTCAAAATGCGGTTCTTCACGGAGTGTGGGTTCGAGTCCCACCTTGGGCACCAGCCAGCAAAAAGGCGGCCTTCGAGCGCTACGTTGCGTAGCGCGCGAAGGCCGCCTTTTGTCTACCCGTCTATCGTCGATCCGCGCCGATGCAAACGAAACGCGTCCAACTCACGTCCCGCCAATGTGGCATGAATGATCGAGAAGCGATCGCGCACCGCGGCTTAATAGATGCCATCCGGGCTGATGCCGGAGGTGTAGTCCTTGACGATCGACGAGTCCACGGGGACGGCGTTGGGTTCGACGATCGTGCCGCCGGTGACGCTCGTGATCACGATCTTATTCGTGATTCGCCCGCTGGTCGTTGCGGAGGCCCCGTCGTTAAAGGTGAGAAGAAAATTGGGGATGCTCGACCCGCGCGCCAGTTTCGGGGTGACCGTTCCGTTCGGAATGGTCCATGTCAGCGTCGTGCGGTGGGTCGAGGCGTTGTACGCGCCCCGGGTGATCGACCCGTAACTGGTTACGACGCGAAAACTTCTCTCGTCGGTCGCCGCGCTCAGCAGTCCGACGATATCGATGGTGACCACCATGGGTGCCTGAAGAGTCATGGAGCTGACGGTCGACGACGTCGCCAAACCCAGGTTGACCGTCACGGTGTTGTACGCGCCGTTGGCCCCGCCGCCGCCGTCGAAGAGTACGCCCAAGTCCGGATTGGTGGGCGACGCCGCATAGGCCGGTACGGCCGCCGTGGCGATAATGGTGGGCGCGGACCAGGCCGCTGCCGTGGCGAATTTTCTGCGACCGATTGACCGATGTTCCATGTGGTTCTCCCGAAGTTGACGTACGGGTCGGAACATTGCCGACGAGGAGCCGTCACTCGAATTCAGCGAGTGAGCGCTCACGCCCAGCCTAGCGTACTCGCGAGTATTTAATGCAAGAATTAAATTCTCAGGGGGATATCCCGTGGGTTCACCGGCGCCTTCCACCGAGCAGCGTGATCATTTATTGGGCGATTCTTCACCACAATTCGCGGGAAATGACCGCTCCGCCGGTCCAAAAACCAACACCGTGGTCCCCTTTGTATTGACCCGGTGATCGAGCAACGTCAGTGGCAGTGCGCCCCGGTTCAGATTCATGGAGTCGCTGAGCCGGCGTTCCGGTCCGGCGAAGACCGGATGGACGAAAAGGGTCAACCGGTCGAGGAGGCCGGCCTCCAGCAGCTGAGCGATGATGCTCAGGCTGCCTTGGATCGAGATATCCCGACCCTGGGTCCCCTTGAGGCCGCGCACGAAATCCATCAGGTCCCCGTCGATCACGGAACAGTTTTCCCAGGTCACGTCGTGCTGTTTCAGGGTTCGGGAAGCGACGTGTTTGGCCACGGGGTTGATGAAGGACTTGAACGGGTCCTCGACGTCCTCCCGGGTCCAGTGCGAGGCCCAGAAATCGTAGGTCTCGCGACCGAGCAGCACGTCGTCCACCGAGGAGAGCGTTTCGGTCATGACCTCACCGAGGATCTCGTCGAAGGCGTCGCCCTGCCAGGAGGACGGGTTCTCGACGGCGCCGTCGAGCGTTGTGAAGAGGTTGGCGGTGACGCGTCGCGACATGGGTGGTTCCTCATTTCCTCGAGTGTGCACTATGCGCCGGGCGGCGGCGCACGATTGCCCCGATCGTACCGTCTGGCCGCCTTCGGTAATTCCGCCGAACGGGAAAGTAGTGCGTTGCCACCCGCCGGAAATGGACGGGCGTCACATACGTGAGTTTTAACCAAAATCGCGAAAGAATCGATATTCTCTGAGTGCCACCTGGCGTATCGAGGGAAAAGGCGAATGGGGATCGCTGCATTTCCGGGGGTAGTGCGCCGCCAATTTCCGGGCCCTTTGGAGGGGCGTTTCCGGTCTATGCTTCAGGAGAATCATGGTGCTCGAGGGCGACCTCACTTATCCCCTACACAAGGCTTCGTCGAACCACGACGCGGTCCGGGTCACGCGGCGTCGGCTGGGAAAAGCCACAATGTGGACCCTTCCGACGATCGTGGCCGCCGGCGCCGTGCCGGCCTACGCCGCCACCCCGGACAGTCCCACCTTCGGTTTCCAATTCGACGGCGGGACCTTTGCTAACGGCATACCCAAGCTTGTGTTCCTCAATTTTGGGGTCGCACCCGGGGCGGCCGCGCCTTATACGTCGGCCTCCACCATCACGGTGACCTTCGACGTGGTGGGCCTCAACATGACCGATGGGGCCCCGGAGAGATCCATGACCATCACGTCGTCGCACGGCGATATCACGCGGGGCTCCTATGACTCCGCGACCCGGACCACCACGTTCACCTGGGCGATCCCGGCGGGCACCAACTTCCCGACGGTCAGCACGTCGCTGGGCGTCCCGGACGTCTCCCTCGCCTTCGGCGACGGGTTTTCGTTCCGAGGACGGGTCACCAACAAGATCGTGGTCACCTCCGTCTCCGGGGCGATCGTCTCGTCGCCGGGCCCGTTGCCGCTGGACTCCACGATCGCCAAGGATCTCTCCGGGCCGAGCGGGGACGGGATCTACTGACGGTCCCACTCCACGGTGGAGGGGAACGGAGGGAATCAGCTCCTGGCTGATCATCGGGAAGACCCTGGGATTCGTGGGGTGCACGTCACTAAGGTTGGGTGGGACAGGGTTTCCCCGGTGCGACCGGGGGAGAACCACCGCAGTCAAAGTCAGGAGGACGCATGACTGATACAACCTCGATTACGGTCAGCCGCTCCATCGATGCTCCCGCCAAGGCGATTTTTGATCTCCTGAGCAATCCGGAACGCCACCACGAATTCGACGGCTCGGGTTTTGTCGTCTCGGACGACCGCACCGATCGCATCCAGAAGTCCGGCGTGAAGTTCACCATGAACATGACCGGCGCACACATGGGCGGCGACTACAAGACCGACAACTACGTCACCGGCTACGACGAGAACAAGCTGATCGCGTGGAAGACCGCGCCGGCCGGCGAGGAGCCTCCCGGATGGGAATGGACCTGGGCCCTCGAGTCCACGGGCTCCGATTCGACCGACGTGACGCTGACCTACGACTGGTCCGCGATGGACCCGCAGGCGGCCGCCGACCTGGGCATGCCCCTGGTCAAGGAAGATCAGCTCGAACAGTCTCTCGAACTGCTCGCGAACGCCGTCTCGGGAGCTTAAGCCCCGATCGGTCCGCCGATGACGAAGCCCGGCTCCTTCCCGAGGGGAGAGCCGGGCTTCGCCGCGTCCGCCCGGGGCGGGTGTGGGCGAATAGTCATCCACGGATGACTGCGGTACGCCTCGGAATTCGACGCGGGGACGTAAACTGGCATCTGAGCCAACCCATACACGGCGGTCGCCTCCCCGAGGCGGGCGCGTATCAGAGGAGTGCACGGTGACAGAGCCGACGCCAGAGCAGGACATGGCAGACCTGGAGACGACGCCGCAGGTCGAGGAATCATCCCCGGAGGCCCGCACGGTCGTCGTCGCCGAGGACGAGGCGCTCATCCGTCTCGATATCGTGGAGATCCTCAAGGACCAGGGCTTCGAGGTCCTGGCCGAGGCCGGCAACGGCGAGGAAGCCGTGGAACTGACCAGGGAACACCAGCCGGACGTCGTCCTGATGGACGTGAAGATGCCCAAGATGGACGGCATCAGCGCCGCCGAAATCATCGCCAAGGAACGCATTTCGCCCGTCGTGTTGCTGACCGCGTTCAGCCAGAAGGAGCTCGTGGACCGGGCCACCGAGGCCGGAGCCATGGCCTACGTGGTCAAGCCCTTTACCGAGAACGACCTCATTCCCTCGATCGAGGTCGCGATCAGCCGTTACGAGCAGATCAAGGCCCTCGAACAAGAGGTCACGGGCCTCAAGGAGCAGTTCGAGACGCGCAAGCTCGTCGATCGCGCCAAGTCCTTGCTGATCACCAAGATGGGATTGAGCGAACCCGAAGCCTTCCGCTGGATCCAGAAGACATCGATGGACCGTCGCCTCTCGATGCGCGAGGTCGCCGAGACCATCGTTTCCCAGGTGGCCTAAGGGGCGACGCGCCTCGGAAACACCGGCCCGGCGCCTCGGCTCGCACGAACGGGCGCCGGGCCGGTGGCGACTACCGCCGGCGGTCCACGAGCATATTCGTCATGCGCGCCGTGGACAGGCGGCGCCCCTGCTCGTCGGTCATCACGATCTCGTGGACGCACATCGACTTGCCGATGTGAAGAGGAGTGCAGGTCCCGGTGACCCACCCCTGGGAGGCCGCGCGCTGGTGCGTGGCGTTAATGTCGATCCCCATGGGCTGCTTATTGGGTCCTCCCGCGAGTCCCGCCGCGAGCGACCCCAGCGACTCCGCGAGCACCAGGTGCGCCCCTCCGTGGAGAATTCCGAAGGGTTGCTCATTGCCTTCGACGGGAATTCGGGCCACGAATTTCTCGGGCGTCATGACCTCGAACACCACGCCGAGCTTTTCGGTGAGGCCGCCCAGACCGTGCTCGCGGAAGCGCTCGTGGAATTCTTCTGGGACCCCGGCGCGGGTCAAGGACTCTGTATAGGGGTTATTCGTCATAGCGGGACTCACATCTGTCGACGGGCTGCGATTAGGATTGAGGGGTGACTTCCGCTTCATCTTCTACGCCCAGTAGCCAGAACGCCAACCAGCGCCTATTGCTCATCGACGGACACTCGATGGCCTTTCGGGCGTTTTTCGCCCTGCCGGCCGAGAATTTTTCGACCTCGACCGGTCAATGCACCAACGCCGTGTACGGCTTCGTGGCCATGTTGATCAATCTGATCAAGGGGCAACAGCCGACCCACGTCGCCGTGGCCTTCGACCTGTCCGGACCGACCTTCCGCTCGGAGCAGTACCCGGAGTACAAAGCCGGACGCGATGAGACGCCGCAGGAATTCATCGGCCAGATCGACCTGATCCAGCAGGTCATGGACGCCATGAACATCCGCAGCGTGAGCGTCGAGGGCTTCGAGGCCGACGACGTCATCGCGACCATGTCCGTTCTGGGCGCCGAGGCCGGGATGGAAGTTCTGGTGGTCTCGGGTGACCGCGACGCCTTCCAGCTGGTCAACGACAAGGTCACGGTCCTTTACCCACGCCAGGGGGTCACCAAGGACCTCCCGCGGATGGATGCCGCGGCCATCGAGGAGAAGTACGCCGTTCCGCCGGAGAAGTACCCCGATCTGGCGGCCCTCACGGGGGAGAAGGCCGACAACCTGCCGGGTGTTCCGGGCGTGGGCCCCGGGTACGCGGCCAAGTGGATCGCCAAATACGGTGACCTCGAAGGGATCCTGAGCCACGCGGACGAGATCACCGGCAAGAAGGGCGAATCGTTGCGCGCCCACGTCGAGGACGTTCGCCGCAATCGCCGCCTCAACCGGCTGGTGACCGACGTCCAGCTACCGCTGACGGTCGACGAGACCGCGCAACCGCGGCCCGACCGCGAGCGCATCAACGAGCTCTTCGACAAACTCGAATTCAATACGCTGAGGGATCGCTTGTTCGCCGTCTACGGCGAAGACACCTCGGAACCGGCGGCCGCGGAGAGCGCGATCGACGAGGTCGTCGAGCCGGGCAGCGCGGCCGAGCTGACCGAGTGGTTGCGGCGCGCCGCGCAGGACTCCAGCGCCGCCGAAGAGCACGCATCGGCGCGAGCCGCCGCGGCGGTCACGCTGCGGCCCCTCTACGGGACCGGCGAGGTGGGACATGCCCACGAGCGCGAAATCCGCGGCCTGACCCTGGTCTCGGGTCCCCACGCGGCGTGGCTGCCGTGGGGAGAACTCGACGAAGCCACACAGTCGGCGCTGACCGCGTGGCTCGAAGACGAATCCGAGCCCAAAATCGTCTTCAACGCCAAAGACGCGTACAAGTCCTTCGCTCAGCTGGGGGTTTCCCTGGGCGGCGTCGTCGACGACCCGGGGCTGTCGGCCTATCTGTGCGGTTTCATCCCTCTTCAGCGGCGCCGTGAGCACGTGTTCGAGGACCTGGTGGGGCAGTACCTTCGCACCTCCCTTCCGGAGCCCGAAGGCCAGCAGGCTCAAGAGGCGTTGTTCGACACGGCCGTGGACACCTCTTTCGAGGCCCAGCTCGCGTCGTTGACCGAGGCCCTGAGCGTGCGGCTCGACGCCGAGCTGGCCGAGAAAGACATGACCGAGCTCTCGCGCGACCTTGAGCTTCCCCTGACCCAGGTTTTGGGCTCGATGGAGCGGCTGGGCGTTTCGGTGGACGAGCAAGCCCTCGATGGATTCATCGACAACTTTGCCGGGCAGGCGAAGCAGGCCCAGGACGGCGCGTGGCAGGCAGCGGGTCACGAGGTCAATCTGGGTTCCCCGAAGCAGCTTCAGACCGTTCTGTTCGACGAGCTGGAGATGCCCAAGACCCGCAAGATCAAATCGGGGTATTCGACCGACGTCGAGTCGCTGCAGAACCTGCTGGAGAACGCGGACCCGGAGTCGCCGGGGGAGCGGTTCCTGACCGGCCTCATGCGGTACCGCGACCAGACGAAGCTCAAGCAGACGGTCGAGGGCCTGAAAAAGTCCGTCGCCTCGGACGGGCGGATCCACACGACCTTCCAACAGGCCATCGCCTCGACCGGACGACTCTCCTCGACGGACCCCAATCTTCAGAACATCCCGATCCGCACGGATGAGGGGCGCAAGATTCGCGGCGTCTTCGTGGTGGATCCCCGAGAGATCGACGGGGTGCGTTTCGAGACGCTGCTGACCGCCGATTACTCGCAGATCGAAATGCGGATTATGGCGCACCTTTCGGGGGACGAGGGGCTGATCGAGGCCTACCGTTCCGGAGAGGACCTGCACCGGTTCGTCGGCTCGCAGGTTTTCGGCGTCGATCCCTCCGAGGTCACCGGCGAGATGCGGTCCAAGGTCAAGGCCATGAGCTATGGGTTGGCCTATGGCCTGTCGTCCTTCGGTCTGTCCAAACAGCTACGCATCGGTGTCGACGAGGCCCGGGGGCTCATGAGCAATTACTTCAAGCGTTTCGGCGCCGTCCGCACGTATTTGCGCGACGTCGTCGATCAGGCGCGCAAGGACGGTTACACCCAAACCATGTTGGGGCGCCGCCGGTATCTGCCGGATCTGCAGTCGGATAATCGTCAGCTCCGGGAAATGGCGGAACGCGCCGCCCTCAACGCCCCGATTCAGGGCTCGGCCGCGGACATCATCAAGAAGGCGATGCTCGGCGTGGACCGCCGGCTTCGCGAGGAATCATTGCAATCTCGCATGCTCCTGCAGATTCACGACGAATTGATCCTGGAAGTCGCGCCGGGGGAGCTCGAAGCGGCCGAGAAGATCCTGCAGGACGAGATGGGCGGCGCCGTCGATCTGTCCGTTCCGCTGGAGGTCCAGATGGGGCACGGCCGTTCATGGAACGACGCCGCGCACTGACCCCGCCGACGCGACCGAACCTTTCCACACCACGAGGGAGAACCACGATGACCCTGAAACCGATCCACATCACCGAATTCCTGGGGAAGGACGGTAAGGCCACCGAGGACTATCGGCGGATGATGGCCCGCATCGCCCACGGATTCCACCAGGATCCCGGGGCCGCCGATGTGCAGGACTATCGTGCCCGCCGGGATCAGGCCGCGGGATTCGTGCTCCGAGGCTTCGAAGACACGACCGATCTTCCCGAGTGGGCCGGGTCCGGGCCCAAGCCGGTCGCGACGATCCTGGGGTTCCCCCTGCGCATCAACGCGGGCAAGGACGTGATCGACCTGTGGGGAATCTCCGGTGTGGGGGTCGCCCCGACGCATCGTCGGCAGGGGCTCTTGCGCTCCATGATGCACTCGGAGCTGGAGACGGCGCAGCGAAACGGCTTTCCGCTGGCCGGCCTGACCGCGACCGAGGGCGGCATCTACGGCCGATTCGGCTTTGGCATCAGTTCCCGGCAGTGCACCTATGAGGTCAATCTGCGGGCCAAGCCCCGGATTCTGACCGAGGTGCTCGAGGCCACCGGGGCCGACGGCGGATCGATCGTCGAGGCGGAGCCCCGGGGCCTGCTGGAGCTGGCCCGGGATCTCAACCGCCGACGTGTCGAGATCATCCCGGGGCAGATTTCCCGATTGACGTCGACCATGGAGGACGGGCTCGGCATCGTCTCGCTGGACAAGGAATCCTTGGATCCGCGGCGCGCGTGCGAGGCCTTCGTCTATCGGGGCCCGCGGGGCGTCGACGGCTACGCGGTGATCGAACATGAGGGGTGGGATAAAGAGTCCTCTCGGGTCAAGGTGGTCGATTTTCAGGTGGCGACGACCGCGGCGTGGGCCGGCCTCTGGGACCACCTGTTCCAGCTGGACCTCATCGACTACTTGACGTTCGAGGGGGCCCCGGGCCAGCCGCTGGGGAATCTGGTGAGGAATCCTCGCGACGTGCGCCTGACCAAGGACGTCGACCTGATCTGGACCCGCATCCTTGACGTCAAGACGGTGCTGGAGTCGCGCAGTTACCCCACGGACGGCGAATTGGTCCTGCTGATCGACGACCCCGTGGAGTTGGTGACCGGAGCCTACGCTCTGCGGGTGACGGACGGCGTCGGGACCGTGACGGCTTCCGAATATCTCCCGGAGTCGGGGCGGCGCGGAACCCAGTCCGAGGACGACGCCGAGTTGGCACCCGGTGCACCCCGCGTCCGCCTGTCGGTGGACCGGTTGGCTTCGGCGGCCTTCCGGGGCTGTCACGTGGAGGCCCGTTTCGGCGTGCTTCGCGGAGAAGGAGTCCTGCAGGCCACGCGCCTGTTCTCGGTCGACGACGAGCCTTACTGCGACTTCGATTTCTAAACGGCGTCCCGTGAGAGGTCGAATCTCCGCGGCGGCACGGGCGCGACGCGGCGCCTTGACCGGTGAGGCAGGCAGTTGCGCGCCCCGGGACACCGTGACACGCGGTGAATTTCCCGGCGGCTAGCGTTGACCCGGTTTGCCGCAAGCCATACACTAGTAGGGCGCGTTCTTTCTGCGCGCAGTCCAATAAATGTTCGGCTTCGTCCCAACACGTCCACTGGACAGGGCGGGGTCGACCGAGTACATAATCTATCCACATCGGAGCCCCTACTACATGACCACCAACACCCCGCAGGTCGCGATCAACGATATCGGAACCGAAGAAGAGTTCCTCAAGGCCGTTGACGAGACCATCAAGTACTTCAACGACGGCGATCTTGTTTCTGGCGAAGTTGTCAAGGTTGACCGCGACGAAGTTCTGCTGGACATCGGGTACAAGACCGAAGGCGTCATCCCGTCCCGCGAACTTTCCATCAAGCACGACGTCGATCCCGGTGAAGTTGTTGCCGTTGGTGATGAGGTTGAGGCTCTCGTCCTGACCAAGGAGGACAAGGAAGGCCGCCTGATCTTGTCCAAGAAGCGCGCTCAGTACGAGCGTGCCTGGGGCGACATCGAGAAGATCAAGGAAGAGGACGGCGTCGTCACCGGCACCGTCATCGAGGTCGTCAAGGGTGGCCTCATCCTCGACATCGGCCTCCGCGGCTTCCTCCCGGCTTCGCTGGTCGAGATGCGTCGCGTCCGCGATCTGGCGCCGTACATCGGTCAGGAGATCGAGGCCAAGATCATCGAGCTGGACAAGAACCGCAACAACGTGGTCCTTTCCCGCCGTGCATGGCTCGAGCAGACCCAGTCCGAGGTCCGTTCCTCCTTCCTCAACAAGCTCGAAAAGGGACAGGTCCGCACGGGCGTCGTTTCCTCGATCGTCAACTTCGGTGCGTTCGTGGATCTCGGCGGCGTCGACGGACTCGTTCACGTCTCCGAGCTGTCCTGGAAGCACATCGACCACCCCTCCGAGGTTGTCGAGGTCGGTCAGGAAGTCACCGTCGAGGTTCTCGAGGTGGATCTGGACCGCGAGCGCGTTTCGCTGTCGCTCAAGGCCACTCAGGAAGACCCGTGGCAGACCTTCGCCCGCACTCACGCGCTGGGCCAGGTCGTTCCCGGTAAGGTCACCAAGCTGGTTCCCTTCGGTGCGTTCGTTCGCGTCGAAGACGGCATCGAGGGCCTCGTCCACATCTCCGAGCTGGCAGTTCGCCACGTGGATCTGGCCGAGCAGGTCGTTTCCGTGGGCGAAGAGCTCTTCGTCAAGGTCATCGACATCGATCTGGACCGCCGCCGCATCTCGCTGTCCCTCAAGCAGGCCAACGAGGGCGTCGACCCGGACGGCACCGAGTTCGACCCGGCCATGTACGGCATGGCCGCCGAATACGACGAGCAGGGCAACTACAAGTACCCCGAGGGCTTCGATCCCGAGACCAACGAATGGCTCGAGGGCTACGAAGCACAGCGTGCCACCTGGGAGCAGCAGTACGCTGACGCCCAGGCTCGCTGGGAGGCTCACAAGGAGCAGGTCCGCAAGGCCCTGGCCGAGGATGCCGACGCCGCCGCTACCGCGGCCACCGGATCGTCGTCCTCTTCCTCCTCGTCCGCTTCCTCCGCATCGGCCCCGGCTCCGGCCAGCTACTCCTCCGAGGCGCCTGCCGATTCCGGCACGCTCGCTTCCGACGAGGCGCTGGCTGCCCTCCGCGAGAAGCTCACCGGCAACAACTAAGCCGGTCGGTTTCCCTGCGGGGAATAGCTGATAAAAGGCCCCTCACCCTGCCGGGTGAGGGGCCTTTTGCGTGTCTGCACGATGCGCGTCAGCTGTGGGGCAGCCTGCGCGTCAGAGATCGACCCAGCCGGTCTCCTTCCAGGAAATGTCGAGGCTTCCGGACGACGTGGCCGCCACCTGGGCTTCCGCGCGAGATAAACGGTCCTCCTGGTCGGGAACGGCGATGCTCAACACCGCCTTCCGCGAGGTGTATTCGGTGCCGAGGACGCTGATGTTGGCCTGACGCAGCTCGTTTTCGAGCCGCCCAGCCTCCGAGTGGGGGACCTCGATGGCGCCGTGCCGCATCCGGCGTCGGCTCACGAGCCGGGCGGCGCCCAACGCCTCGACGGTGGCCTCGGTGTAGGCGCGCACCAGCCCTCCCGCGCCCAGTTTGATGCCGCCGAAGTAACGGACGACCACCGCGCAAATGTCCGACAGGTCGGTTTGTCCTGCCTCCGAAGGTCCCGTCCGGTGGGAGAGCAGGGCCTGAAGCATGGGAATTCCGGCGGTGCCCGCGGGTTCGCCGTCGTCCGAGGAACGTTGAATCTCCCGGTCGGCACCCACCACGAACGCCGAACACACGTGCCGGGCGTCGTGGTAACGCTTCCGCAGAAGCTCGATGTAGTCCCTCGCCTCGCGTTCCGTCTCGACTCGCAGGACATGTCCGATGAATTCGCTGCGCTTGATCTCCACCAGGGCCTCGGCGGGCTCGCGTGAGGACAGAACGGTGTAGGCGCGGGCTCTCGTGTCGGCTGTTTCGGTCACCCGACCAGTGTACGGGCAGGCCCGGGTGCGGAAACGGCCGGGGCAACGGTTAGTCTGAGTGGGATATCCATCGAGGTCGTGGAGGGCAAGAATGACGGAGAAAACCTGGCATCTGGCGTTGACCGGTGGCATCGGGTCGGGGAAGTCCACCGTGGCGGGTTTGCTCGCGGGGCACGGAGCGGTTGTCGTCGACGCCGACGCGATCTCACGGCAGCTCATGGAGCCGGGCTCCGAGGTCTTGGAACGTGTGGTTGAGGCCTTCGGGCGGGACCTCCTCGACGATCGGGGGCGCCTGGATCGCGCGGCCTTGGCCCAGACCGTCTTCGCGGATCCCGAGGCCCGAGAGACTCTCAACGGCATCGTCCACCCGGCCGTGCGGGCCGAGTCCCGCCGTCAGGTCGCCGATGCGCAGGCGAGCCCGGAATTCTCCGGAGTCATCGTTCAGGACATTCCGCTCCTCGTGGAGACGGGACAGGCCGCATCCTTCGACGGGGTCATCGTGGTCGAGGCCCCGGAGGAAGTTCGCGTTGATCGACTGGTCGGCGCCCGGGGGATGTCGGTCGAGGACGCCAGGGCCCGCATCGCGTCCCAGGCGACGGACGCGCAACGCCGCGAGGCCGCCACCTGGGTCATCGATAACTCCGGGTCCCAGGACGAAACCGCGGCTCAGGTCGCGGAGCTCTGGGACCGGTTGTCCTAGCGCGGGCGGGGCCCCGCGGCCTCCCACCGGGTTACCGTTGCCGGAGCATCCGGTAGATCACGGAATCGTCCAGGCGGCCCAGGCCCTCGCGGCGCCCCCTGACGTAGAGTTGTTCGGCCGCGGAGGCCAGAGGCACCGGCTGATCGGATTGCCGGGCGGCGTCGGTCACGAGCCCCATGTCCTTGACGAAGATGTTCAGGGCCGAGCGGACGTCGTCGTACTCCTCGCGGAGCATGCGTGCCCCGCGGTCCTGAAACATGAAAGATTGGGCCGCTCCGGATCCCAAGACCCGGTGGCACTGCTCCACGTCGAGCCCCATCGAGTCCGCGAGGGCCAGGGCCTCCCCGGCCGCCGCGATGTGAACCCCGCACAACAGCTGATTGACGACCTTAAACTTCTGTCCGTCACCGGGTTGAGCACCGACCACGGGATAGGTTGCCGCCACGGCCTCCAAGAGGGGCGCCACGGTGGCCACGTCCGAGGCGTCGCCGCCGACCATGACGAGCAGCTCGCCGGTGCGGGCACGTGCCACCCCGCCCGAGACGGGCGCGTCGACGATTCGACGGGTGATGGGCGCGAGGGAGTCCGCCGCCTCCTGGAGGGCCGCCGGCCCCACCGTCGACATGACGAGAACCGTGGTCCGCTGGGAGAGGACCTCGGAGATCCCATCCTCGCCGAAGAGCACGGAATTCAGTTGTGTTCCCGTCGCGACCATGATGACGACGACGTCGGCACCCTCCGCGGCCTTCCTGGCGGACCGTGCCGGGCCGACCTCGGGCGGAAGCCCGGCGAGGGCCTCGGGGTTCAGGTCGAAGGCGGTGATGGAATGCCCGGCCCGGGAGGCCGCCGCGACCATCGGCGCCCCCATGGCGCCGAGTCCGATCCAACCGACTTTCATGCTCTCTGACATGGAGTTTTCTCCTTCGCGTGGTGGAAATTTCTAGGCCGTGGCCGTTTGCAGCCGCTCGATGACCTCGGCCAACGCTTCCGTGGAGCCGACGTTTCCGGGAAAGACGACGTAGGGGCACGCCCGGATGTCATCCGGTGCGGTGACCGGCTCAAAGAGCGAGATCTGGCCGGGGAAGAACTGCCCGGCGACGTTCGCGGCGCGTATATCGAGCCCGCGGGCGGCGACCTCGTGGGACGTGATCCCGCCTTTGGCGATGACCCACGCGGGATGCGCGTCACGGGTGCGGCGCACGACCTCGACCACGGCATCCGACACGCTTCGGGCGATCCTCAGCGACTCCGCAGGGTCGGCGTCGGAGACGAGCGACCGGCTCGTATAGACGGCCACGTCATCGTGCTCGAGCGCGCGGCGGATATCGCGGGTGGTGTGTTCGAGGTGCCGTTCTCGCCGGGCTGGGTCCAAGAGCTCCGCGACGTTCAGCTCGATCTCCACGAGATCGCCGCGTTCTTGGACGACCCGCAGCTGCTCGGTGGTCAGGCCCACGTGGGAGCCGACCACGACGAGACCGTGCGTCGAGCGACGAGGGTCGATGCAGATATCGTCCGGGCCGAGAATGCGGGGGTCCCGCTGGCCCGACAGGGGGCGGACAAACGAGGGACCGGACCGGGTGATGAACCGATGGCCTCGTTCCTCCAGAAGGGTCACGGCCTCCGCGACGATATCCATGTCCGCGTAATCGGTCGCGTTCACGACGACCCATCGGCGGTTCGTCGCCCGCGCCAGGATCTCCGCGACCCGCGGGGTGCCTCCGGTGCGAATGTCCTCCAGCGAAATGCGGAGGACATCTTCCGCCTTCACGGCCCCGTGGGACTTCTCCTCCAGGAACTGCGCGAGGTCCGACCGGCCGTAGCCAAAAGTGGCGTCCCGGGCGAAATCCGTCTCGGCCACGGGCCTCGGGGTGCCGTCGACGACGGCGTAGTGAATATCTTCCTCGGTGAAGCGCCCGGCTTCGATCATGGCGGGGCAGAACAGGAACCCGTGGACCGTCAGCCCGTGGTCGGCCAGGGTGTCGGCGAGCGCATTCGGCTCCGCGATGACGTGTCCGCGAAGGGTCGAGTCGGAACGGGACACCACGTGGAGGGGCCCATCCGAGGTCTCGGCCGTCTCGAGATACCCGGCGAGGGTGCGCCGGTTAATCTCCACCGCGTCCTCCTCGCTCAGGGACCGCGAGTTGGTCAGGGCAAAGCACGTGGAACCAGGCTCGCGGAGGGAAGAGCGAATCAGGCATGGATCCAGATCGAAGGCCACGCGGACGTCGTGGACGCATTGAGATCCGGTCGGGTCGTCGTCGAGGACGAGGAGCCGGCGTGGACTGGTGTTCATGGATTTCTCCTCAGCGGGTTGTTAGGCGATGACCGAGACGATCGGCCACATGATCAGGGCCACCACGAAACCGACGATCGAGGTCGTGGTGGTCAGCACCGTGTAAGACTTCAGGCCGGTCGCGGTGCTGACCTGGTTGTATCGGGCCCACACCCAGAACAGGGAGTCGTTGACGTGGGAGAGTGCCATGGAGCCGATTCCGATGGTCACAGCCACCAAGGCCACCTGGATTGGGGCGAGCCCCATCGATGTCACGAGGGGAGCGATCAGGGGAGCGGTCGTCAACGTGGCCACGGTCGCCGATCCTTGGGCCGCCCGGATCAGGGCCGCCATCAGCCACGCGAGGACCAGAACGTGCAGGCCGGTTCCGGCCAGGGCGTTGGCCACGGCGTCGGCGACTCCTGTTTCCTGGAGGACGTGACCGAACGTGCCACCGGCGCCCGTGATGAGGATGACCGCGGCGACCGGGGGCAGGGACGAGTTGATGACGTCCTCGGCTTGCGCGAGGCCCCAGCCGCGTCGGTATCCGAGGGTGACGGTCGCGATGACCACGCCGATGACCAGCGCTATCGGGGACGCCCCGACGAAAGAGAAGAACTGGACGACCGAATGGTCCTTCGGAAGAACCATGGACGTGATCGTCTGCGTCATGATCAGCACCAGGGGTATCAGGATCATGAGGATCACGACGCCGGGGCGCGGCGGGTTGTCCACGACGGGGAAAGACTGGGTCGCCTCGGCGTCGTCCTCGTTCTCCGCGTGATCGGCACCGTCGAGGGCGGGAACCGGCGAGAAGATGCGCCGGGTGATGAACGGGATGCTCAATTGGGCCGCGAACCACATGATGACGGCCGGGACGAAGCCGAGCAGGAGCACCATGCCGATATTGGCGCCGAGGACCTGGGAGCCGCCGACGATGCCCGGGTGGGGTGGGAGCACCACGTGCACCGTGAGCAGGCCCATGACCGTCGGTAGCGCGTAATTGAGCATATTGCCCTTGAGCCGGCGCCCCACCGACAGGATGATCGGCATCAGCACGATCAGGGCCACGTCGACGAAGACGGGGATGCCGAAGATGAATGCCGCGGTGCCCAGGGCCCACGGGGCTTTGTCGGGACCGAATTTGGTGAGCAGCATCTTGGCCAGGACGTCCGCGCCGCCCGACACCTCGATGATTCTGCCGAGCATGGCCCCAAGGGTCACGATCAGCGCGACCGAGCCGAGGGTCGACCCCATCCCTTCTTCGAGCATCGGCACGATCTTGTCGAAGGGGATTCCGGCGACGAGGGCCAGGGCCACGGACACCAGGAGCAGGGCGAGGAATGGATGGGCTTTGGCCTTGATGATCAGGGCCAAGATGACGGCCACCGAGGCGAGCCCCAGGAGCACGAGGATTAAGGGGGACATGAAATCTCCATCGACTTCTCATTCTGGACGGTGGTGGATGCCACACATCAGAAGTGGTCAGATATCTGATCAGTGTAATGATCTGTGCCATACTGTCAATCAACCCACCGTCCACTGACCTGTCGAGGAGTCTCAGATGTCCAGGAATCTGGCCGAACGAGTCGGTCGCAAGATTCTCGATCGCATTGCCGAGGGCGACTATCGCATCGGCGAGGAATTGCCCTCGGAAGCCGTGCTGGCGGAAGAGCTCGACGTCTCTCGGCTCACGATCCGCGAGGCCATCAAGAACCTCGCGGGCAGGGGCGTGATTCTGGTTCAGCACGGCAAACGCAACCGGCTCGCCCCCTTGGAAAACTGGGACCTGCTGAACGTGGAACTCATGAAGCTCAGGGGCTCGATGAGGGGCGAACGACGGAACCTGGTCGAACAGCTCACCGAGGTGCGTCACGTGGTCGAGATTGGAGCGGCGGAGCTTGCGGCCGTCAGGATCACCCCGTCGCGGCTCGGAGTGCTCCGCCGGCACCTCGAGGAGATGAAGGCCGCGGAATCGGCTACCGGAGCCGCCGATGTCGAACGCGCTGTGGAAGCGGATATCGCCTTTCATCGAACCATCATCGAGGCCGCCGGAAACGAATTTTTGCAGGCGACCTACCGGCCGCTGGAAGAGGTTCTGCGGGCCGTCCGCTTGGAGACATCAGCCGCGGAGTCGGTGCGGCGCGAAGCGATTCATTGGCACGGAGCAATCCTCGAACGGTTGGAGTCGCACGACCCCGAGGGCGCCCGGGAGGCCATGAGATCACACATGAACCAGACCATGAACGCGGTCAGAGAGGAGACGGCATGAAAATCATCGTCACGGGAGGCGCAGGATTTCTCGGCAATCGTGTGACGGAGGAGCTATTACGCCGACAGGACGCCGGCGACTTGGGGGTGAGCTTCGATCGCATCGTCTCTGTGGACCTGGCCGAGAGCCGCGTCGACGATCCGAGGGTCAGCTCCGTGGTCGGGGATCTGGCCGATCCCGAGCTTCTCGCCGAGACGGTGGGACGGGACACCGTCGCGGTCTATCACCTGGCCGCGGTCCTGTCCGGGGGATCGGCGGAAAACTTCGATCAGGCGATGCGCGTGAACGTCGAGGGCACGCGCGAGTTGCTCGAGGCCCTGCGGGCTGCGGGCAACCGGCCACGAATCGTCTTCACGAGCTCCCTCGCCGTCTTCGGAGGCCCCATGCCTCGCGTGGTCGAAGAGACCTGGGCCGAACAGCCGGACTCCACCTATGGCTCGTTCAAGGCCATCGGCGAGCTGATGGTCAATGAATACTCGAGGAAGGGATTTGTCGACGCCCGAATCTGCCGCCTTCCGACCATCTCGGTGCGACCGGGTAAGCCCAACTCGGCGGCCTCGTCCTTCGCCTCGGGGATCATCCGAGAGCCCCTGAACGGAATGCCCGCCGAATGCCCCGTGCCCCACGAGACGCGGATGTGGTTGTCCTCGCCCCAGGCGGCCGTGGCGAACCTGGTGCGAGCGCTGGAGATTCCCGGCGATGACCTCGGGTCCTGGCGCGGGATGAACATCCCCGGGATCTCGGTGACCGTGGCCGAGATGCTGGATGCCCTGGAACGAGTCGGCGGTTCCGGGGCGCGGGACCTCGTCAGGGACCGGGCCGATCCGTCCGTCATGGACATCGTGTGTTCGTGGCCGGGGGATTTTTCGGTGGACCGGATGCTGGCCCTCGGATTCGTCCGGGACGAAAATTTCGACGACGTCGTGCGGCAGTATCGAGACGAGTTCCTGGCGTAGCCCGGGCGAGCGGCGGTCGGGAAGTCTCTACGCCGTGGGCGGGATTCATCGAACATTCGTGCGAATCGAGGTAGCCTGGAGGCTATGAGTCTGGCACAGGAGATCCACCGCGTCGTCGCGCCTTTCGAGGTCATATCCGATTATCAGCCCGCAGGTGATCAGCCGAAAGCTATCGCCGAGCTGACCGAGCGCGTCGAAGGCGGCGAGAAGGACATCGTCCTGCTGGGCGCCACCGGTACCGGAAAATCGGCCACGGCCGCGTGGCTGGTCGAATCGGTGCAGCGTCCTACCCTGGTCATGGTCCAGAACAAGACGCTCGCCGCCCAGCTGGCCAATGAGCTGCGGGAGCTTTTGCCGAATAACGCGGTCGAATACTTCGTCTCCTATTACGACTACTACCAGCCCGAGGCCTACGTCCCGCAGACGGACACCTTCATCGAGAAGGATTCCTCGGTCAACGACGAGGTCGAGCGGCTCCGCCACTCGGCCACCAACGCCTTGCTGACCAGGCGTGACGTCGTGGTGGTGTCCACGGTCTCGTGCATTTACGGTCTCGGCACTCCGGAGGAGTACGTCGCGCAGATGGTCACCCTCAAGCAGGGGGACGAGATCGATCGCGACCAGCTGCTGCGGCAGTTCGTCAACATGCAGTACGCGCGCAATGACATGGATTTCCACCGCGGCACCTTCCGGGTCCGGGGGGACACCGTGGAAATCATCCCGATGTACGAAGAAAACGCGATCCGCATCGAGTTCTTCGGTGACGAGATCGAGTCGATTCACACCCTCCACCCGCTGACCGGTGAGGTGATCCGGGAAGAAAACGAAATGTACGTCTTCCCGGCCTCGCACTACGTGGCCGGCGCGGAACGCATGGCCCGGGCCGTCGATTCCATCAATCACGAGCTGGGGGAGCGGCTCAAGGAGCTGGAGGACCAGAATAAGCTCGTCGAGGCCCAGCGGCTGCGCATGCGCACGACCTACGACCTCGAGATGATGGAGCAGATGGGTTTCTGCAACGGCATCGAGAACTACTCGCGCCATATCGACGGTCGTGAGGCCGGTTCAGCGCCTCACTGTCTGCTGGATTATTTCCCGGATGACTTCATGCTGATCGTCGACGAGTCGCACGTGACGATCCCGCAGATCGGCGGCATGTACGAAGGCGATATGTCCCGGAAGCGCACCCTGGTCGAACACGGCTTCCGGCTGCCGTCCGCGATGGATAACCGCCCGCTGAAATGGGACGAATTCCTGGAGCGGATCGGCCAGACCGTGTACATGTCGGCGACCCCCGGCAAATACGAGTTGGGTCAGGCCGATGGCTACGTCGAACAGATCATCCGCCCCACGGGGTTGGTGGACCCGGAGGTCGTCGTCAAACCGACCAAGGGCCAGATCGACGATCTCTTGGACGAGATCAACCAGCGCGCGGAACGGGACGAACGCGTGCTCGTGACCACCTTGACCAAGCGCATGGCCGAGGACCTGACGGATTACCTCGTGGAACACGGCGTCAAGGTGCAGTATCTCCACTCCGACGTGGATACCCTGAAGCGAGTCGAGCTCCTGCGATCCCTGCGGCTGGGCGAGTTCGACGTGCTCGTCGGCATCAACCTGCTCCGCGAGGGCCTTGATCTTCCCGAGGTGTCCCTCGTGTCGATCTTGGACGCGGATAAGGAAGGCTTCCTGCGTTCGACCACCTCCCTGATCCAGACCATCGGCCGCGCCGCCCGTAACGTGTCGGGGCAGGTGCATATGTACGCCGATAAAATGACCGATTCGATGACCACCGCGATCGACGAGACCAACCGACGTCGCGAGATTCAGGTGGCTTACAACAAGGAACACGGCATAGACCCGACGCCGCTGCGCAAGAAGATCGCCGACATCACGGACCTGATCGCCCGCGAAGAAGAGGACACCAAGGATCTCCTGGCCCAACGATCGGCGGCCAATAACCACACGGCCCCGGTCTCGGGCAAGGGCAAGAAGAAGGGGCAGGCCGCGGCCCAAGACGACGCGACCCTCGCGGCGGCGGCCAAGATTCGTGAGGACGGCCTGGCGGCGGCCCCCGCGGAGGACCTGCGCGAACTCATCGAGCAGATGAACGAACAGATGCGCAATGCGGCCGCGGAGCTGCAATTCGAGCTCGCGGCGCGCCTGCGGGACGAGGTCTCGGACCTGAAGAAGGAGCTCCGCCAGATGCAACAGGCGGGGCACGCCTGATTGGCTGGGATAGATCGTTAACCTTAAAACAACAGGTAGTTAGCCGTTCGTATGAGTTAAGTTATTCGTCTGTTATTTGCTTAACTCATTTATTGTCTTATTGTGATCTATATCTAACGTGTCAACGTAGCACGATCTATGGGGTATAAGAGATTTCAATGAGTTCTACAAAATATAGAAATTCTGAATCAAAAACTGAAAAAGATGCAACAAAGACGGGTGGGATAGGCGCCAAGGTGAAAATCCTTGGCGAATTTGTTGCGGTTCTGATGCTTGTTGCCACTTGCATTGGCTTTTACACTGCGCATCGCGATAGTTTGCATCAATCAGAAAAGGAAGAATCTCCGATTCAGGTGTCCAATAAAGGGTTTGGTCCTCCGAATCATTGCTACTCAAATTTTGCTTTGAAAAATAAACAGAACTTGGACGGCCTGTCCTTTGACCAGCTTGACCACGTGGTTGATCTGGAGCACGGTGACAGGATTTGGGGAGTCGGAAATTTTTCAGCGACCTTTAGTGCACGTGATAATGCGACTTTTACCGTAACTGATATAAAGTTGGTAGATGTTGAAAAGGCCGAGGGAGGAAAATTCACCGAATTTGCAGATGTTGACCTATCCGGATGCGGAGACGCGACTGGAGGAACGATTGCACGAGCGGAATTTAATCTGGATATTTCTCAAAAGGCTCGTCGGGTGATCCAGAGTAGCGTGGGGTCTCCCACTTCGTCGAGAGATGTCGGCATGAACCCGATCGACGTTACATCGAGTAATAATCTAACTGTAGAGGTTCCTGTGCAGTCTTGTAAAGAACCTCGAAAATTCTCGGTTGAAGTTAGCTACCTCGAGAAGAGTACATCTAAGCCAAAAGTGCAAAAATTTGGACCCTACGTTCTTGCCGCTCCGGACTTTAGTAAACCGATATATAAGTATGATATTAAGTCACAGTCCATAGTGCAGTCAGAGTGGGGAGACGTTAATAAATCCTGTGGTGGGTCTATGAACTCGATAAGCTAATTGGATTAGATGCTCTGCGTATTGAAGCGATAATTGGTCTTCTGAAAGTTTCGCAGACCCGTCACTGTGCGTAATTGTAGGAGCTGCTGGCGGACGGGGTGTTTTTACCTTTCAAGGCCCCCGTCCGCCATCAAGCTAGTTGGCGACCGTGAAGCGCTCGCCGGTGTGGCGGGCGTTCTCCGCCTCGTCGACCAGGGCCACGGCGAAGTCCTCCGCCGAGATGGAGTCTCCGGCGGGAACGTCGAGGGCCTCCTTGTACGTACCCGTTCGCTCGCCCGGGGCGATCACAGGGGCCGGTGCCAGCATGGACCAGTTCAGGCCCTCGGAATCGACGTAGTCGCGGAAGACCAGGGCGAAGGCATCGGCTTCTTTCTTGTACTCGGCGGGGAATGCCTCGGTGTCCTTCAGCATGGTGTTTTCGTCCGCCGAGAGGGCGCCGGCACCTCCCACGACCACAAAACGACCCTGGGGGCGTGCGGCGATCAGCGCGCGGTGATTCTCGATGTCCTGCGCGTAGTCTCCGGTACGTCCGTTGACGGTCGCGATCACGGTGACATCGTGCTGATCGATGACCTCGACCGTCGCGGCGGTGTCCGCCGTGTCCAGGGCGTAGGCCGCCCGAGCCGATCCGGGGTTCTTTCCGCTCCGCGAGTACGAATCGACCTCGTGTCCTCGGTCGGATGCCTCCGCTACGGTGCGGGATCCGACCATTCCGGTTCCTCCGATGACGGCAATCTTCATGGTGTGCTCCTCGGTGTTCCTCGTGCTGTGGTTCGGGGTGTCGAACCCTTCATCGTTATAGTATCTATTAGATACTAGGTACCTCAAGGAAACTAAGGAAGGACATGTGGTCATGACCGTCGAATCGGTGAATCATGACGTGCCGACGGAATTCGATGTTTTGGATCCCCGGTGCCCCTCGCGCACCGTGTTGCGCCACGCCACCGACCGGTGGACGCCCCTGATCGTGGCGAGCCTGGGCGATGGCCCGTTGCGGTTTTCCTCCCTTCGGAAGCGGGTGGGTGGCGTGACCCCGAAGGTTCTCACCCAGACCCTGCGGTCCATGGAGCGCGATGGGCTCGTCACGAGGACGACCGGCGGAGGCGTTCCGCCGCGGGTGGATTACGAGCTGACGGAACTCGGGGCATCGCTGGGGGAGCCGCTGGGGGCCCTGCGGACCTGGGCCGAATCCCACGCTGCCGAAGTCTTGTCCTCCAGGGATCGCCACGATGAGGCGTCCGCCGGCTGAGGCATGACGCGCAACGTGAGGAACGGCTGTTTCGGCGGTGCGCCTCTTCTTCGTAGGATGAGATCTGGAACACACCACTGTGCGTTTCGACGACGTCTTCGAAGGAGTCCTGCATGCTGACCGGCCACGCCTCGACCACGGGTGATACGTACCCCTTGAACGTCACGACCATGCTGAGGCATGCGGCCCGGACCTTCCCCGATACGCCGGTGGTTTATCGAGACGAGTCGGGTCGGCGACGCCGTTCCGACTACGGCACCGAATGGGCGCGGGTCAATCGCATGGCCCACGCCCTGGAGGCGCTGGGCATTGGCGCCGGAGACGTCGTGGGGGTCATGGACTGGAATTCCCGCCGGCACCTGGAACTGTATTTCGCCTTACCCGGGTTGGCGGCCACCCATCTGCAGCTGAACCTCAAGCTGTCGCGCGAAGACCTCGGTTACGTGGTTCGCCATTCGGGGGCTCGGTGGATCGTGGTGGACGAGTCCTTGCTTCCCATCGCCGAGTCGTTGCAGGACGTGGAGGGCATCGACGGGTGGATCATCCTCTCGGACCACCCGGCCGGGGAGGTGGCCACCTCCTTGCCTCATCCCGTCTTCCTCGAGGAGGAGCTGTCCCGGGCCCCGGACGGGGAGTACGAATGGCAGGACATCGACGAGAAGACCGCCGCGTATGCCGGGTATACCACCGGAACCACGGGGCGTCCCAAGGGAATCTTTTACTCGCACCGTTCGGTGTACCTGCACGCGTGGGCCTTGCACACGTCTTTAAGCTTCACGCACCGGGATTGCCTGATGCCGGTGACACCCATGTTCCACGTGATGACGTGGGGCTTCCTTCATGCGGCGGTGCTGGCCGGGTCCAAGGTCGTCATGCCCGGCCACTATGCGGCCGGCGACGTTGGCGACCTCGCGGAGTGCCTGGTCGATGAAGGCGTGAGCATCTCCAATGGCGCCCCCGCGATCTGGACCCCCATCCTCGAGCACTTTCGGAACCGAAGCGCCGCGGCCAACCTCGCGGGATTGCGGGTGGTCGTGGCCGGTTCGGAGCCGGCGCTGTCCCTCATGAAGGGATTCAAAGACGTGGCGCAGGTGGATATCGTTCACGGGTACGGCGCCTCCGAAACCTCGCCGATCGTCGCCATCAACTGGAACCTTAAGTCCACATTGAAGGATATGAGCGAGGATGAGCGATGGGACCTCAAGAGATCTCAGGGCCTGCCGAGCCCCGGGGTGGACGTTAAGGTCGTTTCGGCCGATGGGGTGGAGCAGCCTCATGACGGGGAATCCGCCGGGGAAATCTACTACAAAGGTCCATTCATCACGCAGGAGTACTTCGATCGCCCGGAATCGGCCGACGCGTTCGATGATGGGTGGTGGAAATCCGGCGACGTCGGGGTCATCGACCCCCACGGATACCTCAAGCTCACGGACAGGTTGAAGGATGTGATCAAGTCGGGCGGCGAGTGGATCTCGTCGATCGACATGGAGAACGCCATCCTGGACGACCCGAGGGTCGCCGAGGCCGCGGTGATCGGCGTTCCGGACGAGAAATGGGATGAGCGTCCCGTGGCCTACGTGGTGGCCCGAGAGGGAAGCCCCGTGCGAGAGGACGAGGTGATTTCGCTGTTGTCCGCGCGCTTCGCGTCGTGGCAATTGCCCGATCGGGTCGTGCTGGTCGACGAGTTGCCCCGCACCTCGGTGGGGAAGCTCAATAAGAAGAAGCTCCGCGCCGATTACACCGCGTGACGGGGGTTCACCCGGGAGGGCTAGCGTTGAGTCCGACGGCCGCGTGAGCCGTGTCCCGACAGGTTCATTCGAGGAGTGCCATGACCGCCGAGAATATCGCCCTAAAACACTTAGGGTTTCTGCACATCGCCCCTTTCGCGCCCGAGGACCCGGGGCGCGGCCTGAAGGAAGCGGTCGAATTGTTCCGCTACGCGGAGTCCCTCGGGTTCGACTCGGGGTGGTTGAGAACCCGCCACATGCAATACGGGGTCACCGCGCCCGGGGTCATGCTGGGGGCGTTGTCTCAAGCGACCGAACGCATCGAGCTCGGCAACGCCGTCATCCCGCTGGAATTCGAGAATCCTTTCAGCCTGGCCGAAGATCTGGGGGTGGCCGACCTCCTCTCGGGCGGTCGGCTCCGCCCCGGGGTCAGCGTGCATCCGCCGCGATTCGATGACGAGGTCAACGACGCCGTCTTCGGGCCGGGGTGGAAGCTCGAAAACTACGGCTACGAGCGGATCGAACGGCTGCTGGATCTGCTGCGGGGACGGAAGATCCGTAGTCTCCGGCGGTACGAGGGCTTTGGGGGAGATATGGACTCGGAAACGATCCAGCCGCTGAGCCCGGGATTGAGCGAGCGGATCTCCTACGGCTCGGGTTCCTTGCGATCGGCCGAGTGGGCCGGCGCGACGGGCCTCGGACTCTTGGTGAGCAATATCGGGGCGACCGAGAACGGGATCCGCGACTTCGACGAGGCCCAGGCTGCCTTGATCACGCGCTACCGGGACAGCCTCCCGGAGGGTAACTCAGGTCGGGTGACCCAGGCTCGGGTCGTGGTTCCGACGGATGGTGCGAGTTCCGATCAGGCCGCCCGCTACGGCGACTACGTGCGGAAGCGGATGCCCCGCACGCGTCAGGTGCTGGGGGAGAAGACCATCATCGCCCCGGACCGGACGGGGAGCACGGCAGAGATCGTGGATCAGTTGGTGAACGATCCGTCGTTCCGCGAGGCCGATGAATTCGTCGTCGAGCTCCCCTTCGAGCTGGAGCCCGCCGACTGGAGGCACATTCTGCATCAGTGGGCCACCGCGATCGCCCCGGAGCTGGGGTGGTCTGCCCGGTCGTGAGGATCGGGCGGGCCCGTCCCGGCGTGTCGAGGCTTTAAACGCGTGGTGCCCCGGACCGGTCGGTCCGGGGCACCACGTCGCGTCATGGACTAGTGGGTCAGCTGGGCACGATCCGAGGAGTGCGATCCCTCGAGCGCCTGCATTTCACCCATCTCCTGGATCTCCCGCTCGGAGCGCTTGGACGCGGCAAAAATTCCGGCGATGACCAAGAGAACCGCGCCGAGGAGGCAGAAGCCGATGGCCCAGTTGACGAATTCGCCGACGCGGCCGTCGGAGGGAATGCTCCAGATGAAGAACGCGGCGCCGACCATGAAGATGGCTCCGAAAATATAAGACCGGGCTCTGGTCCAGGCGGTGGTCATGGGTGATCGTCCTTCTTTCGGCGTCGGAAAATGGCCTCTTCCGAAGAGTTTACCGAAAGAATTCCGCGCAGTCGCCTCACGTGGCGGAAGATCCTCGCGAGCCGAGGGCTGTACAGTGTCTGCCTGAGCAAGGGAGTATCCCCGTCGACTCGTGCACGTCAACACGTCAGGCGCCGGAGCCTGGCCGGGCACGGGGTCGCGCCGTGAAGCGACGCGATGGGAGAGACTTGTGCGGTTCTCCCTACCCACAAGGAGGGGCCCTTGGAGGTCTCCATCACTCAGTGGATCGTCACGATCGTGATCATCCTCGCGTTGCTCGCCTATGATTTCGTTTTCCACGTCCGCAAGCCGCACGAGCCGACGATCAAGGAAGCGGGGCTGTGGACCTCGTTCTACGTGGCCATCGCGTTGCTCTTCGGCCTGTTCATCTTCTTCTGGGATGGCGGGGACATCGCGGTGCAGTACTACGCCGGTTTCGTCACGGAGCAGGCGCTTTCCGTGGACAACCTCTTCGTCTTCCTGATCATCATGGCCTCGTTCAAGGTGCCGCGGGCCGATCAGCAGAAGGTCCTGCTCTTCGGCATCGTGGTAGCCCTGATCGCGCGAACGCTTTTCATCGTCATTGGTGCCGCGGCGATCAACCGCTGGGCGGCGTTGTTCTACGTCTTCGGGCTGTTTCTTATCTATACCGCCGCCAAGTTGATCAAGGACGAGGTCCAAGACGGCGGCGACGACGATGAGGCCAACAACGTGATGGTTCGTTTGGCTAAGAGGTTCCTCAAGACCACCGATTCCTACGACGGCGACAAGCTGTTCACGTGGGAGAACGGCAAGAAGGTCATGACGCCGATGCTGCTGGTCATGGTCGCGATCGGTCTGACCGACATCATGTTCGCCCTCGACTCGATACCGGCGATCTTCGGCCTGACGCAGGAGACGTACATCGTCTTCACGGCGACCGCTTTCTCCCTGATGGGTCTGCGTCAGCTGTACTTCCTCATCGACGGCCTGTTGGATCGCCTGATTTACCTGTCCTGGGGGTTGGCCGTGATTCTGGGCTTCATCGGCGTCAAGCTGATGCTGCACGCCCTGCACGAAAATAACCTGCCCTTCATCAACGGCGGGAACCCCGTGCCGGTCTTCGAGGTTTCGACCCTGCTGTCCTTGGTCGTCATCGTGGGCGTGCTCGTGGTGACCGTGGTGGCCTCCCTCTACAGCCCACGCGGGAAGAAGCTGCGGGAGGACGAGGCGGTCAACCGGTAGGTCCCGCGGGCCCCCGGCGTCGGCGGCTGACGTGGACGAAGCCTGCCCCTTCACGTAGGCTTGTGCATCAAGCAAGGGAGTATCCCTCGAACTTCGTGTACGTCAATACGTCAGGCTCCGACGCCTGGCCGGGCACGATCCACGCTTGCGGGGCGGCTGCGTCGCCCGGGCGCGTGGGGGAGAGACTTGTGCGGTTTAGCAACTCACAAGGAGCCTTGTCATGGACATTCCTCTGATCCAATGGGTCGTGACCCTCGCGGTTATTCTGGCCCTGTTGGCCTACGACTTTTTCTTCCACGTCCGTAAGGCGCACGAGCCGTCGATCAAAGAGGCCGCCGTGTGGTCGGGCGTGTACGTGGGCATCGCGCTCTTGTTCGGCCTGGTGATCCTGGGATTCGACGGGGGACAATACGCCGCCGAGTACTACGGCGGATACATCACCGAGAAGGCCTTGTCGGTAGACAACCTCTTCGTCTTCCTGATCATCATGGCCTCCTTCAAGGTGCCGCGGGCCGACCAGCAGAAGGTGCTCCTTTTCGGCATCATTTTCGCCCTGGTGGCGCGCACCGTGTTCATCTTTGTCGGCGCCGCCGCGATCAACGCGTGGGCGTGGGTCTTCTACATCTTCGGCCTGATCCTCCTGCTGACCGCAGGAAACCTCATTAAGGGCGAGGTCGCCGATTCTCAGGAGAAGGACGAGGCGAATAACATCGTCGTCCGGATCGCCAAACGCTTCATGCACACGAGCGATGAATACGACGGTGACAAGCTGTTCACCTGGGAAAACGGCAAGAAGGTCATGACCCCGATGCTGCTGGTCATGGTGGCCATCGGCGGCACGGATGTGCTGTTCGCTCTCGACTCCATCCCCGCGATCTTCGGCCTGACCCAAGAGTCCTACATCGTCTTCACGGCGACGGCTTTCTCCCTGATGGGTCTGCGTCAGCTGTACTTCCTCATCGACGGCCTGTTGGACCGCCTGATCTACCTGTCCTGGGGACTGTCGATTATCTTGGCGTTCATCGGCGTCAAGCTGATCCTCCACGCCCTGCACGAAAATAACCTGCCCTTCATCAACGACGGCAACCCGGTTCCGGTGATCGAGGTCAGCATCGGGATGTCCCTGACCGTGATCATTGGTGTCCTGATCCTGACCGTGCTGATTTCCCTGTTCAGCCCCAAGGGGCGTGCCCTGCGCATCGTGACCGGGACCGAGAAGGCCGCGACCGACTACCTCGAACTGCCGGAGGACGCCTCGGAGGACGAGCGGTCGGCCAAGCACGAGGAGCTCGTGGAGTACCAACAGAAATTGCGGGCGCTGCCCCAGAAGCGCAAGGACTCGCTGATCGACTCGGAAAGCCGTTTCCGCGATCTGCTGGACCGTGCCCACGGCCGGCACGAGGAGCATCTCGGGGCATAGCACCGGGTTGCCGTCTCCGGGCATGATCATCTGGTGAGAATCGGGGCGGGAAATTTCTGCGGCACGGCGCCACCTGTTTAGTGTGACTATGTTATAGCTCACTACCCAGGAGGGCACCGTGCCGCAGACACCCGCCGTCGTGACAGGCGATGAATTCAAGAAGCGGTCGCGCACCGCCGCCGACGAGATCGCCGATGCGGTCCTGCGGCTGAGCCACAGCATTCATGCCGAACCGGAGACCGCTTTCGAAGAGGTCGAAACTTCGCGCAAGGCGAGGGAACTTCTCGAATCTCAGGGGTTCACGGTTCAGAGCGGAGTGGCCGAGATGCCGACGGCCTTCGTCGCCACGTACGGTCACGGGGATCTCGTGGTCGGCGTGTGCGCGGAGCTGGACGCGTTGCCCGGCGTCGGCCACGCATGCGGCCACAACATCATCGCCTCTGCGGGAGTCCTGGCGGGCCTGGCCCTGGCGTCGGTCGCCGACGAGCTCGGGGTGACCGTCAAGGTCTTCGGTACCCCGGCCGAGGAATACGGCGGAGGCAAGATTTTCATGCTGAACGCCGGGGTCTTCGACGGAACCCACTTGGCCATGATGGTCCACCCCGGAGACCAGGAATACGCCGACCACCTGACCCGTTCCGTCGTCGACCTCGAGGTCGAGTACACCGGACACCCGGCGCATTCGGCCATGGCGCCCCATGAGGGCATCAACGCCGGGGACGCCGCGACCATCGCCCAGGTGTCGATCGGCCTGCTCCGTCAGCACTTGAGGCCCGGGGAACTGGTGCACGGGATCGTGACCTCCGCCGGGGATGCGCCCAATGTCGTTCCTCACCGAGCCACGCTTCTCTACGATGCGCGCGCGAACACGATCGCCGACCTCGAAGGCCCCAGCGGGGTGAAGGAACGGCTGATCCGGTGCTTCGAGGCCGGTGCCGTGGCGACCGGATGCGAGCTTCAGGTCAAGGACGAATGGCCGGCTTTCTCGGAGTTCCGCAACGACGAGCCGATGGTTGAGGCCTACCGACGCAACGCCGAGGCCTTGGGGCGCCGATTTACCGAAACCCCCATGACCGAGCGTGCGCGCCAGGCCGGGTCGACCGACATGGCCAACGTGTCCCTGCGGATCCCGGCGATTCACCCGAGCATTATCGTCGACGCCCACGGGGCGACCTGCCACCAGCCCGAGTTCGCGAAGTACTGCGTCAGCCCCAGCGCGGATCGTGCGGTCCTCGACGGCGGCCTGGCGATGTGCTGGACCGCGATCGACATGGCCACGGACCCCACACAACGCGCCCGCCTGATCAACGCGGGAGGCGAGAACGCATGAGCACCCACGAACCCACCCCGACGCGTCGTCGCCCGGCGCGCAGGCCCTCCGCGGCGAGGCGGGCCCTGTGGTGGACCGTGTGCCTGGTGCCCCTCGTCGCGGCCTTCGGGCTGCAGTGGCTGCCGATCTTCAACGGTCCGCACCTCTTCCTCGGGCTTCCCACGATCATGTGGTGGACCTGTCTGCCCGGCAGCCTCCTGGTCAGCCTGATGCTCGGCATCGTGGAATGGACCCGCACCGACTCGGCCGAGCAGGACCGTCTCGACGCCGCCGCGGTGCGGGCCGCGGAACGCCGAGAGAACCGGGGAGGCCGATCATGAGCACGATTGCGTGGGTCGCCCTCGCCGGGATCGTCGTCATTGCCCTGTTGGGCTTTTTGGGGCGCCGCAAACCCGACCTCGACCTTGCCGAATGGACCGTGGGCGGGCATAAATTCGGCGTCGCGACCACCTGGCTTCTCCAGGCCGGCGAGGTCTTCACAACTTTCACCTTCCTCGGGACGGCAGGGCTCGTGGTCTCGGGCGGGGCGGCGTCGTTCTATTCGATGCCTTACGTCCCTCTCGGGTACCTGGCCTTATATTTCATCGCGCCCCGGATCTGGCGCATCGCCCGCGCTCGCGGTCACCTGACCCAGGCCGACTTCTTGGAGGATGCGTACTCGTCGCGAACGGTCGGGATCGTCGTCGCGATCGCCGGGGTCCTGTTCCTCCTGCCGTACCTTCAGCTCCAGATCACGGGCCTCGGCCTGATCGTCGAGCTGGTCACCGGCAACCACTCGATGGGCGCCTGGTCCATGGTGATCGCTTTCGTGCTGGTCGTGGCGTTTGTCCTGTGGTCCGGGCTGCGCGGAGTCGCGACGACCGCCTACTTCAAAGACGTCCTGATGATCGTGATGCTGTTCGTGGTCTGCATCGCCGTGCCGATCCATTACACGGGCGGCTTCACGCATGTCTTCCAGGTGGTGCAGGAGAAGATGCCGGAGATGCTTTCGGTGCACGGCACCGAGGCCTACGGAATACCGTGGTACATCTCCAACATGGCCATCAGCGCGATCGGTGTGGCCTTTGCGACCATGCCGCACAACTGGCCGCCGATCATGTCCGCCCGGAACTCGACCGTTTTGCGCCGCAACTATCTGTGGTTGCCGTTCTACAACACGCTGATCGTGATGCCGCTGGTCGTGGGGTACGTGGCGCTGGTGGTTCTCGGCGCCAATGCCGACCCGGACAGCGCCCTGTTATCCCTGGCCTCCGGCATGTTCCCGGAGTGGGTCATGGGTCTCGTGGCCGTCGCGGGCATCTCAACGGCGATGGTCCCGGCGGCCTCGCTGCTGATCGCGGTGAGCACCTTGGTCTCGCGAAATCTCGTGCGCACGCGATCGGCGAAGGCGCAGTTCACGGTCACGCAGGTCACCGTGGTTGTCGCGACCGCGTTGGCCCTGTTCCTGTCCATCGCGATGCCGAACCTGCTGGCAAATCTGTTGTTGCTGACCTTCTCCGGTTTGGACCAGCTGGCCCCTGCGATCGCCGCGGCGCTTCTGCTCCGGCGGAAGGTCGGGTCCGTGTCTGTTGTGGCGGGGATGCTCGCGGGGTTGGCCGTCGTCATCGGCTATACGTTCTGGTGGACCCTTCCCTGGGCCATCAGCGAGGGGATCATCGGGCTCGCCGTCAACGTCGTCGTGGTGGTCGTCGTCGAAGCGATGCGGCGCGCGATGTCCCGCCGTGCGGGCGACGAGGCCGTGAGCTTCTCCTCGGAGGAAGAAGTCATCGAGGCGGTGGGGCGGCGGGGTCTCACGGAGGGGGAGCCCGCTTAAATTGTCAGTCGCTCTTTCTATGATTCGAATATATATTCGAATCATAGAGGAGAGCCCCATGTCGAACACTCAGGTGATGACCACAACCTCCGGCCAGCCCGTCAGGGTCATGATCGACGGCCACCGGTACCGCGTCGCGGCGGACCCCGTTCGCTGGTATGAGCGGCGGGCGTGGTGGACCGAGGTGGATCGCGCGCCCAAAAACCAGTGTCCGCACCTGGTGGACCAGGAGGTGTGGCAGGTGCAGGTCGTGGTGGATCGCCCCGGCGAGGTTTGGCGGCGCCGAGGGCCGGTATCGGACGGGGAGCTGAGGACGTTTCAGTTGGAAAGAGACCGCGCCACCGGTGGATGGAATGTGAGGGGGAGCCTGTAGCCTGAGGTACGGAGTTTTCCGTCACATGAAGGGTGCCAAGAATGAAGCTGGGACGCTCGTATGTCGAGAGCCTGTTTGAGCAGGAAAGCGGCCTGTATACCTGGGTTGAGGTGGCGGGGAAGCGCTACTACCTGAAGGACGTGGGGCCCGCAAGCGTGGTGGATAGCGCGCTCTTCCGTGAGGGTTCGGAGGAAGAGCGCGCGGAGTTTTACTCGAGCATCGGGCGCGAGGAAATCCCACACACCCGGTCGGTGACCGACGTCCTCCCCTTGGAGCCGGGGAAGATCCTCTGCGTGGGCCTGAATTATCACGACCACGCGGAAGAGGTCGGCGCCGAAGTCCCCACCTATCCCACGATCTTTACGAAATTCGCCAATTCGCTGGTGGGCCCCGACGATCCGATCGCGATGCCCCAGGAGTCGACCAAGATCGACTACGAGGCGGAGTTGTGCGTCGTGATTGGGCAGCGGGTGCGGCGTGCCAGCGAGGAGCAGGCCCTTGCCGCCATCGCCGGATACACGCTTTTCAACGACATCTCGGTGCGCGACTGGCAGGGGCGCACGAGCGAATGGTTCCAGGGGAAAAACTGGGACTACAGCACCCCGCTTGGACCGCACATCGTGGCGCGGAGCGAGGTGGACCCCGTCGAGGGGCTCGCCATCGAATGCCTCGTCGACGGAGAGGTCATGCAGTCGGGTACCACCTCGAACATGATCTTCACCCCGGCGCAGATCGTCTCCTACCTCAGCACCTTCATGACCCTCGAACCGGGTGACGTCATTGCGTGCGGCACCCCCGCGGGCGTCGGCATGTCCAAGAAGCCCCGACGCTTCTGGCTGAAGCCCGGGCACGAGGTCACGGTGCGCATCGAGGGCGTGGGGGAGATGGCCAATACCTGCAGACCCGAGGCGGAAACGGAGGGGCACTTCGCCGGAAAATCCTGGTGGGGGCCGGTCGCCAGCTGAGTCGCGGACCGGGCCGGGGATCAACAGCCTCTAGCTAGTAGAGACGCCCCTGTTGGTTGACTTAATATTCGAACATGTGTTCGATTAAGGGGTGAATTTCCCTCACCTGGTCGCCTACAGCGCCTTCAGCTCGCACTACGGGGTCTCCGAACCCTCGGAGTTCGCTGCGACCGCCGCCTCCCACGGGGCCACACACCTGGGAATCACCGATCGCGACGGCCTCTACGGCGCCGTCAAACACGTCGGAGCCTGCCTGGACCACGGGCTGGAGCCCGTGGTCGGGGTGGACTTCGCGCTCGCGAATCCCTCACGGGAAAAGATCACCGGGCGCATCGGCGTCCTCGCGGAGGGGCACGACGCCGGCGCCGGCTACGGGGACCTCTGCCACCTCGTGACGCGGGCCCATGCCCTGCAAGAGCACCCCCAAGGGCGCGGCCTCGATGACCGGCCCTATCTCACGGCAGCCGATCTGGGTCGCGCCGTCGCGATGGGGGAAGGCCATTTCGTCATCCTGCTGGGCCCGGAATCCGATGTCGGACGGCTCGCGGCGGCCCGTCACTATCGGTCGGCCCGATCCGCGATGAAAGACTGGAAACGCCTCGTGGGCGCCTCGCGCCTGCGCGTGCACCTCGTGAGTCACCTGACCCGCCCCGGCGCACCCAGAAGCACCGCCCACGCCGCCCGCATGCTGGGCCTCGCCCGAGAATGCGGGATCCGGGCCGTCGTCAGCAACGCCGCCCGATACGCCACCGAAGACCAAGCCGTGACCGCGGATATCCTCGACGCCGCCCGGGGACTGACCGAACTCGGGGCGAGGAACCAGCAGGCCAACGGGCAAGGATGGCTCAAATCTCCGGGGGAGATGCGCCGAATTGCCACAGACATCGCCCGCGCGGCGGACACCGGCATCACCGCGGCTGACCTGCTCGCCGCCACCTCCGAACTGGCCCACCGGTGTGCCCTGAACCCCGCCACAGACATGGGCTACGGAACGCCCACCGTCCCCGAGGCCCACCTTGCCGGCGTGACCAGTTCCCCCTCGGAGGAACTCAGGGGGCGTTGCGAGGCCGCGCTCCATCGAATCTATGGCCCCTCCGTGAACCGAGTGGTCCAGGGCCCGGGACTGGCCGCGACCGACCGGGAAACGCCCCGGCAACGACTCGATCGCGAGCTCCGCACCATTGAAAACCTCGGGTTCTGCTCGTATTTCCTGACGGTCGCGCACGTCTCACGGCTGATCGAGTCCCTCGGCATCCGTCACGCGGCCCGAGGGTCGGGGGTCTCCTCCCTCGTCAACTACCTCCTGAATATCTCCGTGGTGGACCCCCTCGAATACGGCCTGGTCTTCGAACGTTTCCTCTCGGACCAACGCTCCACCCTGCCCGACATCGATATCGACGTGGAATCGGCCCGGCGGCACGAGATTTACCGCGCCGTCTTCGACCACTACGGGGATCACCGTGTCAGCCTCATGTCCATGCACAACGCCTACCGCGCCCGGGGAGCCGTGCGTGACGCGGCGCGCGCCATTGGGCTCTCCCCGGACAAGACCGACCGCATCGCCAAAACCATCTGGCGGATACCGGCCGGGCAACTGCGCGAACTCCTCGACGTGAAACCCGAACTCGCGGAGCTCAAACGCGAAACCCAACGAGACCCCGCGGTCAACCTGCTGATCGACCTCACGGAACGACTCGACCGGCTTCCCCGCCATCTCTCGATGCATCCCTGCGGCGTGATCCTCTCCAATTCCTCCCTGCTGCGACGCACCCCGGTACAGGCATCAGGAATGGGCCTGCCCATGAGCCAATTCGACAAACACGACATGGACCCCATGGGCCTGCTCAAACTCGACATCCTGGGCGTCCGCATGCAGTCCTCGATGGCCTACACCCTCCAGGAGATCGAGCGCACCGAAGGCAGCGCCCCTGACCTAGACGCCATCGACACTCACGACGAGCCCACCTTCGACCTCATCCGATCGACCCAGACCCTGGGGTGCTTCCAGATCGAATCCCCCGGCCAACGGGAACTGATCGGAAAAATGCAACCGGGCAGCGTCGGAGACCTCATCATCGACATCTCCCTCTTCCGTCCCGGCCCCATGCAGTCGGACATGGTGCGCCCCTACCTCGAGTCCCGACACGGTTTCGCGAGCCCCCACTACATCGAAGAAGACCTCGTCCCATACCTCGAGGAAACCGGCGGGGTCATGGTCTTCCACGAACAGGTCCTCAACGTCCTGAGCACCATGACGGGCTGCGGCCTGGCCTCAGCGGATGAACTCCGCCGAAAACTCGGCAGCCACGCTGAACACGAGGTTGAATCGTATTTCCGCGACCGCGCGAAAAGTAACGGGTACGCGCCAGAGGTCATCGACAAAACCTGGTCCGCGCTCGCGTCCTTCGGATCCTTTGGATTCTGTAAGGCCCACGGGGCGGCCTTCGCCATTCCCACATACCAGTCGGCCTGGCTCAAAACCCACTACCCGGCGCACTTCATGACCGGAATCCTCGAACACGACCCCGGCATGTACCCTCAGCGACTCCTTCTGGGGGAGGCGCGCCGCTTGGGCATCGAGCTCCTCCCGATCGACGTCAACCGATCGGACAAAAGCTACCGGGTCGAACCCCTGCCGAACGGATCCCGCTGGGGGATCCGCCTACCGTTGACGCAACTTGCGGGAATCAACCGGGCGGAAGTCGACCGCATGATCGCCCATGCCCCCTACACCTCGGTGGCCGACCTCACCGCTCGCGCGCGTCCCCATCGACCTACCCTCGACCGCCTCGCGAAGGTCGGAGCCCTCGACGCCTCCGTATTCCGCGGCGTCGAGCTGATACAGAAGGCACCCGCGGCGCTCGCGGGACGACGGGAGGAGCGCGGTGCCGCTGGGGAGGTCGGCCAAGCGGCGGGCGTTCCGCTTCAGCTCGCCCTTCCGCTGGGGGCCTGCCACGAAACACCGTACCGGGACCGGGACACGAGCGATCTCCCCGCGACCCTGCGCACCGAGCTGGATCTGTTGAGCCTGGATGTCTCCGCGCATCTGATGGCAGGGTACCGCCATCGACTGGAGGGATGGCCGCTGACGAGGGCGGTTGATCTGATCCGCTGCCGGAACTCTTCCGAAGTCTGGGTCGTGGGGGTCCGCGTCTCGACGATGACCCCGCCGATGAAAAACGGGAAACGGGTGGTCTTCATCTCGGTCGATGACGGAACGGGATGCGTGGACGCGGCATTCTTCGACGAGGCCCAGGCTCTTTCCGGGCCCGATCTGTTCGGCACGGCCATGCTCCTGATCAAGGGAAAGACCCGGCGAACCGGTCCGCGGGGGATATCGCTGACCGCGGAGAGGGCCTGGGACCTGACCAAGATGGTGGAGGGTGAGACCCCGGTGCCCGAAGAAATCCGTCGCCATACCCGAAGGATTGCATAACGAAACCATCACGATAGTGTCTCGAAATGATTGACGTATCGAAAAATCCTCAACAATGGGCTCATTTGTATCTATAAAAAGCGCAGGACCGTCGCTAAACGGGCGTTCTGGGAGTATATGAAAAATGAATATGAAAATTTGAGGATCGTGATGGATTCTTAACCTGATCCGTGGGCTGCGTCGATACGGTGGAAACAGCTGGTTGCGGAAAAGGCGCCGCCAGGGGAACTCATCACGGAAGAGGCCGCAACGGCCTCGGAAAGAGGAAAGAACCCATGCAGAACCACACGACCAACCGGACATCATTCGCACGACCCGCCGCCGCAGGTCTCGCGGCGCTCGCGCTAGGCCTCGGCAGTGTGGCCGGCCTAGGGGCTCTGCCCGCCAACGCTCAGGAACCCGCACCGTCGGCCCAAGTGGCCGGACAGGACACGACCGCAAACAGCGAGAACCGCACCGCATGGTTGGAACAGCACGGTACGGCCCCTCTCGGATACACCTCGGGCCGCGGAACCGGACCGACGTGGTCCCCCGTGATCCAGCAGGGGCTGGGGGCAACGAGCTTCCAGTTGCGGGTCCCCGACCCCGAGAACCACCTGCCGGTGGCTGCGCCGGACGGAACCTATCAGGTTGACGTCGGCGACGGTAGCACCGGACAGAAGGACTTCGTGGAGGTCCGCGACGGAGTGGCCGATCTGGGTGAGAACGCGACCCTGAAGGCCGCCAAGGGATCAGAGATGGTCCAGTTCCAAGGGCCCCTCCTCAAGGGGGCCTCGGGAGAGAACCCCGACGAACCCCGCTTCCTCGGGAGCGACGGAAAGCCCAGTACCTTGCCTCAAATCCATGCGGGAAGCATTTACAGTGCGGAAACCGCAATGGCCGCTTTACCGGATGAAGAATCCATGAATAACTCGGGGCCGCACGGTGTCTACACCGAGAATGAGGGAAATGACGCTATTACATTCAATCCGGAGAGCACCTATGTGATTCCCGAGGGGGACCATCCTGAAGTCAACGTGACGTATAAGGATGCGGCGACCCAAAAGCCCGTTACCGTTCCTACGGAGGCCACCTTCGGAAAGAACCAGGCCGGCGAACTCCAGCTTCAGGGTGGAGTCCTGCCGCAGTTGCCCTCCGGGCGGTACACCTTGAGCTTCACTGACCGGGAAGGAACCGAGATGAACTTCTACATGATGGTCGGAGACCCGAACCGGACGCCCGAGGCAGGGGACAGTGCCATGTACGACCTGCCGTACTGATACACACGGGACGCCAGGCGGCGAGACCGACGCACGGGGCCTGGGCCTTCCCTCACCGGAAAGCCCAGGCCCCACCGCGCGTCGGGGGTTGACTCACCCCCTGAGCTTCAACCGCGCATGGGGAAGGGCCGGGGCCGGAATGGGAGCGGGCGTGTCCGGCGGGAAAGAACCGAACTGACGCTCCTCGCGATCGACACGAGGGCCCGCATCGGTCTCCTCCACGGAGTCGAAGCCCATCTCCGCCATGTACCGAGCCCGCCATTCGGCGATCTCCTCGTGGCTGCGACCCACAAAGTTCCACCACATCACGATCTGCTCGCGAAGGGGCTCACCGCCGAGAAAAAGGATCGTCGCCGGCGAGGCACCCGCCGAGACCTCCACGGACGACCTCCCGGCCGCCACATACCCGATGCCTCCGTGCGGAATCTCCACGCCGTCGACCAGGGGAGGGCCGACGACCTGCAACACCCCGTGCTCGTGATCGGCGGGCACGGGGATCCGCACCCGAGCGTATGGTTCGAGCCGAATCTCCGCGCCGGTCAGAGGGATAAACGTCGATACCGGGGAGGTGCGACCCAAGAGCGATCCCAAGAAGACCCTGGCCCGAAAACCGTCGCCCTCGACCGGCTCCGGGTGGAAGGACTCCAGCCCCGGCTCGGAGAACCGTGCCGCGTCGGGGAACGCATACCACAGCTGCACGCCGTGCAGGTCGGTGGTCTCCGCGGTGGAGAACTCGGAGTGCGTGATGCCGCGCCCGGCATTCATGAGGTTGACCTCCCCGGGCAGTACGGCCGCGGAGTTCCCCGCGGAATCCACGTGGTCTATCGCCCCGTCGAAGAGCCACGACACCGTGGCCAAGCCCGTGTGAGGATGCCGCGAAACCTTCATCCCGCCGGTCACCGCGACGTCGTCCGGTCCGAAAGAATCCACAAAGCACCAGGCACCGATGAGGGAACGGGAGCGTTGCGGGAGCGAGCGTTGAACCGTCATCGCGCGTGGCCCACCGAGGGGCACCGCGCGAGGCTCCAAAATCTCCACGACACCGCTGCCGCACTCATGCATCGTCACGCCGTCTCTCAGGCCGTCCGCGAAAGAACCATACTTCGGGTCGCTGGCGCAGACGGCCTCTCGGGGGCTGGATTCCAGATTGCTCAAGGCGACCTCACCAATCGGCTCGGGGAACGGGGTGATGGGACATGATCGAAATGCGATTCGTTGCATTCATCGTAATCGCGAGCCACTGGACCGCCCCGAATTGGTCGTCCGTCAAAACCCCTGCGCTGACCTGCTGCGCAAAGTCCCGATCTTCCGAAGACGGCAACCGGGTCACCGCCTCCGCCAAGAACAACGCCGCCCTCTCCACCTCCGAATAGACATCGCTGTCTTCCCAAGCCGGCAGGAGGGCGAGGCGTTGATCGCTCACGCCGGCCCGCAGCGCCCGTTGCGTGTGAACATTCAGGCAATACGCGCACCCGTTGATTTGCGAGACGCGGAGACAAATCAACTCGACAATCTCGCGATCCAAACCCGCCTGGCGGGCCGCCTTCGCGGACGCAACGCTCAACGCACCGATAGCCTTCCACGCCTCCGGATGAGACTTATCCAAGTAAAACTTCAGCGGATCGTGGGCATTGGTGGCGGACGACGAATTCATGGCACTCCTCACTGACGTAGCTGAGCACGAGGATACCGGCGGCCGACGCAGGCGTAGAACAGGTAGAATCGCCACGTCCCCGGAGAACGGGGACTACTCTCAACCGCACGCCCCAGGTATCGGCGTGCGCCCAAACGACTCTAGGAGTGAGTGTCCATGGCCGAGAATCCGGCCGAATCCCTGCAGATCACCGTCCACGGCGAGCCCCAGCAGGTGACCACGGGCACCACCGCCGCGGACCTCTTCCAGGACGAGCCCACCATCGTCGTGGCCCGCATCAATGACGCCCTCAAGGACTTGTCCACCGAGCTCGTCGACGGCGACGTCGTCATTCCCGTCACGATCGACCAGCCGGAAGGCCTCGAGGTCCTCCGCCACTCGACCGCGCACGTCATGGCCCAAGCCGTACAGGCCATGCGACCCGACGCGAAACTCGGCATCGGGCCCTACATCACCGACGGCTTCTACTTCGACTTCGACGTCGAGGAGACCTTCACCCCGGAAGACCTCAAGAAGCTCGAAAAATCGATGATGAAGATCGTCAAGTCCGGCCAAACCTTCCGGCGACGCACGGTCACCCACGAGGAAGCCCTCGAGGAAATGAGCGCCGAGCCCTACAAGCTGGAACTCCTCGGCCTGAGCCAAGGACCCGGCTCGGGGGCGGACGCTGCCGAAGGAGCTGGCGTCGAGGTCGGCGAAGGCGAGATCACGATCTACGACAACGTCGATCGCAAGGGGGAGACGGTCTGGAAGGACCTCTGCCGCGGCCCCCACCTGCCCAATACCAAGCTCATCGCCAACGGATACGCCCTCACGCGCTCCGGCGGAGCATACTGGCGGGGCTCCGAGAAGAACCCGATGCTTCAGCGCATCTACGGAACCGCCTGGCCGACCAAAGACGAGCTGGTGGCCTACAAGGAACGCATCGCCGAAGCCGAGCGCCGCGATCACCGCCGGCTCGGAGAAGAGCTCGATCTCTTCTCGTTCCCCAAGACCATCGGGCCGGGCCTGCCGGTCTTCCACCCCAAGGGCGGGGTCATCAAACGGGAGATGGAAAACTACGTCCGAGACCGCCACATCGCCGAGGGTTTCCAGTACGTCGGAACCCCTCACATCGCGAAGGAAGACCTCTTCTACACCTCGGGACACCTTCCGTACTATTCCGAAGGCATGTTCCCGGCCATGGAGCTGGACAACGGCGACTACCGGCTGAAGGCCATGAACTGCCCGATGCACAACGAGATCTTCCGCGCTCGCGGCCGGTCCTATCGCGAATTGCCGCTGCGCTTCTTCGAATTCGGCACCGTGTATCGCGACGAGAAGTCCGGCGTGCTTCAAGGCCTGACCCGCGTCCGGATGATCACCCAGGACGACTCGCACAGCTACGTCACCAAGGAACAGGCACCGGATGAGGTGCGGCACCTGCTGAACTTCATGCTGTCGTTGCTGACGGACTTCGGCCTGACCGACTTCTACCTTGAGCTCTCCACGCGGGCGACCGAGGGGGACAAGAAGGACAAATTCATCGGCACGGATGAGCAGTGGGACGAGGCCACCGAGATCCTGGAAAACGTGGCCCGTGAGACCGGGCTGGAGCTCGTTCCCGATCCGGGCGGGGCCGCGTTCTACGGCCCCAAGATCTCGGTCCAGGCCAAGGACGCGATCGGGCGCACGTGGCAGATGTCCACGGTCCAGTACGATTTCAACCAGCCGTCGCGTTTCGGGCTCGAGTACCAAGCGGCCGATGGTAGCCGACAAGAACCGGTGATGATCCACTCGGCCAAGTTCGGTTCGATCGAACGCTTCATGGGCGTGCTGACCGAGCACTACGCCGGCGCCTTTCCGGCATGGTTGTCGCCGGTCCAGGTCATCGGGATTCCGGTGGCCGAGGCCTTCAACGACTACATGGGGGAGATCGCCGCAAAGCTCACCGCGCAGGGAATCCGCGTCGAGGTCGATTACGGTACGGACCGTTTCCCCAAGAAGATCCGCAACGCCTCGAAGGAGAAGGCTCCCTTTGTGCTGATCGCCGGCGGGGAAGACGCCGACAACGGCGCCGTTTCCTTCCGGTTCCGCGATGGATCGCAGGACAACGGGGTCCCCGTCGATCAGGCCGTGGCCCGGATCGTCGAGCACGTGACCGAACGGGTGAACCTCGACCCCACGGCCGTCACCGCCGACGCGGAGTAACTCACCGCGCGCGAGGAGAAAGGCCGCGGAACCCTCGGGTTCCGCGGCCTTTCGTGTTTCCTGCGGGTTTGAGCGTTACCGACCCCGACGATCGCTCAGGCGCTGGATGAAACGCCGGACGTTGTCGGTGGTCCGCTCCTTGCGATCCTCGATGGTCATGGTCTCTTCCATCTGGCGGATTCCCTCGGGGCGTTTGGAGCCCACGGTGTACTCCGAGCATCCCAGGTCCGAACAGAGGTAAGTGCCCAGGGACGAGTAGCGTTCCTTCTTGGTGGCCGGTCGGGCCGCGGAATACATGGACACGCCCGTTCCGCCGTGCAGGGTCAGGCAGAACTGGCACATCTGGGCGGTCGGTCGCCCCCGATGCTGGACCCGGTGAAGAACGATGCCGCGTGCGCCAGAAGGGGAGTCCACGACCACGTAGCCGCGATGCGGAGACTTCGGATCGATCCACCCCAAAAACGCCATGGACTGCCAATCCGACCGGTCCCAGTGCGCCGGCAGGTGAAGGCGTTGCGCTTCACCGTGACTGCAGTTCTCGAAGCTGTTCCTGATCTCGGATTCGGAAAGAGCGCGCATGTCACCCAACATATACCCCGGGACAGAAGGGCGACACGACGTGGGCGCGCGATGCGTGCGGCGAAGACCTCACTCCGGCCCGCGAACCGCCTAAGCTGGGGACATGACGGACAATCCTGACTATTCGACCGACGACTTTGTGCTTCCCGGCGTCCCCGATGCGTTCCAACGCATGTGGACGCCGCATCGTCGCGCGTACGTCGCGGGAGGGCAGAAGGACTACACGGAAAAATCCTGTCCATTCTGCGCCGCGCCCGAGCGGACCGATGAAGAATCCCTGATCGTCCACCGCGGCGAGAAGGTCTTCGTCGTGTTGAACCTGTACCCCTATAACCCGGGGCATCTTTTGGTCTGTCCGTACCGGCACGTCGCGCAATTCGACGAGATCGACCCGGAGGAGACGGCGGAAATGTCGGCCTGCGTCCAAACCGCGATGAGGGTTCTCCGCCAGACCTCCAACGCCGCGGGCTTCAATATCGGGATGAACCAGGGCAAGGTCGGCGGCGCGGGCATCGCGGCCCACCTCCACGAGCACGTCGTGCCCCGATGGAACGGGGACACCAACTTCCTGCCGATCGTCGCCGGGACCAAGGCCGTCACGCAGACACTGGACCAGATCCGTAGTCTGGTCGCCGGCTCCTGGCCGACGGAGAACGCCGGGCCCGCGAGCTGAGCGCGGCCACGGGCTGCGGCGAGCCTTGCTGTGGAAAGCCGACCGGTCAGCCCTGACGGTCCCACTTGGGCGTCGCGGGATGCCACTGCGCCAACGCTTCCAGCAGGGGAGCGGGTTCGGACTCGACGATGAGCGAGTCTCGCAGTTCCTGACGCAGGAAGCCCTCCTCGACCATGTGATCCAGGAGGTCCAGGAGGGGGTTCCAAAAGCCCTTGACGTTGTATAGGGCAACCGGTTTGGCATGCAGGCCGAGATGCTGCCACGTCCAGGTCTCGAACAGCTCTTCCAGGGTGCCGGCTCCTCCCGGGAGGGCGATGAAAGCGTTCCCGAGTTCGGCCATTCGATTCTTGCGTTGGTGCATGTCCTGCACGATCTCCAAGTCCGTGAGCCCCTCGTGGGCGATCTCCGCATCGGCCAGGGCACGGGGCATCACGCCGGAGACCTTCCCTCCGACGGCCATGACCGAATCGGCGAGAATGCCCATGAGCCCCACCTTGCCGCCACCGTAGACGACGCCGACACCGCGGCCGGCCAGGGCGACACCCAGTCGTCGCACTGCCTCGGAATAGACGGGGTCCACCCCGGCGGCCGAACCGGTGTAGGCGGTGACTCGGCGAAGGGGATTCGAGGCGGCGGGGGCGGAAGCGAACGCGTTGTCTGAAGGCATGTCGTCCAGGATATGCCCGGGGATTCGGTCGGGTCCGTTCTCAGAAGAGTCGGATCTGCTCCTCCGCCCGGGAATTCGGGGCGGGGAGCACGCGACACGCCCTGTTCTTCACAGAAGACATATTCATCAGGGACGGAACCTCGGGACCCGCGGGCGGGCCGCCCGGATCGGACCTGGACGGCCCGGTCAGGAGGAACGGCCCGGAACCGGAGGCGATGCGGCGGTCGCCGCCGCGATCCTCGCCGAGCGAGCCGGCCTCCCACATCGTCCCGTTCGACACATGCGCCATGAAAGGCTCGGAGAATTCGCCCGGTCGCCAGGGTTCATCCACCGCGGAGAATTCCTCGACGTCGAGTTCGTCCAGGAAGTCTCGCACCTGCGAGACGACCCGTTCGTGGTTCCGCACGATGGATTCCTCGGCCAGGGGGCTTAACCAGCCGGCCAATTTCGCCGCGACCCGTTTGACCTGGGTCAGCTTCAGGGCGCGGGATACGGCGTCTTCCAGGTCGCGAACCGTCCGGCCGTCGCGGGCCAACGCGACGTAGCGGGCGCACGCCACCGCCTGCTGATCGAGGCGAGACGTCTTGGAGCGCTCGTGAGCCGTGCCCACCTTGGAGGATCCATCCGGGAAGGTGGCCACGTAGAGCCAATGCGGACGATCCACATAGGCCCGGGCGGCCTCGGTCAGCTGGGCCCCACGGTGGGCCCGGTGAATCGGGAGGAATCGATCCAGATGCAGGCACAGTGGACACTGTTGCCCCTTGGCGATGCGGTTGGATTTGGGACACGGAACCTGTCGGAATCGCGCCGCACCGTCCTCGTCGAACTCCGCGTGGGCGAAGCCGTTGCACCACATTCCCGACGCGGGCCCGTCTCCCGTCCGGAGGAAGGGAAAGAGGTCACCCGGTCCGAGGCTCGCGGTGTGACGTTCTCCGGTGGGCAGGCCGTCGCGGATGGTCTCGTACCGGATCAGAGGGTGGCGCTCGTGCCAGGACACGTCGCGCCAGATGAACGGTTCTTCGGGCAACTCGACCCTTGTCGCCTCGTGCAGGTGATTCATCCCATCATCATGGCAAACATCCACGGGGCATGCGGGTTAGGATTGATCCCATGCCAAGACCAGTGATCTTCAGACCTGCGACGCGACTGATCGGCCAGGGTATTCGGTATGCGTCATCGCTACGCGGCGGCGGCTCGGCCTTCCCCGGGCTGGTGATGGAAAAGCTGGATCCGGACTTCGTGCCCCGCGTCTTGAAGAAGCTCCCGCGCGGGGTCGTGGTGGTTTCCGGAACCAACGGCAAGACCACCACCACCAAGATGACGGTTCAGCTGCTGGAGGCTCAGGGCCTCAAGGTGTTTACCAACCGCACCGGATCCAATTTCGTGCGCGGGGTGGCCGCGGCGCTGTTGGCGGAGATGAACCTCAAGGGAGAGCTCGACGCCGACATCGCGGTTCTGGAACTCGACGAGGCGCACGCGGTGCACTTCGTGAAGTTGGTGCAACCGAGGTACGCCTTGTTGCTGAACGTCATGCGAGATCAGCTGGACAGGTTCGGCGAAATCGACACGACCCGCAAGATGCTGACCAAGGTCGCCCAGGCCACCACGGGAACCGTCGTCCTCAACCGGGAAGACCCTCGGATCCGCGGTATCTCTCAGGACCTGTCGGCCGGCACACAGGTCGCCTACTACGGCCTCTCGCCGCAGTTGCGTTCCAAGTTCCCTTCCGACGACGAGATGCGCGACAAACGCCAGGCCAAGCAGGCCGAGGACCTTCCCGAGGCGGCGGTCACCCTCTCGTCCTTCGAGGGCACCACGACGAACCTCCTCCTCGGCGACCGCGAGGTCTCCGCGACGATCAATCTCTACGGGATGTACAACATCTACAACGCGGCCGGCGCCGTGGCCGTGGCCAGGGAGATCCTGGGCGACGAGGTCGACGAGCCCGCCCTTCTCCGGGAACTCGGCGAGGTCACGCCGGCCTTCGGTCGAGGGGAATCCGTGACGATCGGCGGTCGCAGCCTGCAATTGTTGCTGGTTAAAAACCCCGCGGGGTTCCGTCTCTCGCTGGCCTCGGCCACCGGGCAAGATTACGCGACCATGATCACCATCAACGACGAATACGCCGACGGCCGCGACGTCTCCTGGCTCTGGGACGTGGACTTTGACTCGTTGCGCCACGGGGGAGTCGACGTCGTCTCGGGCACGCGCGCCTACGACATGGCCTTGCGTCTCGAGCACGACGACGTGCCCGTTGGTGCCGTGAACACCGAACTCCGCAGCGCTCTCGACGAGTTCATCCGGGGGTCCGGGGATCAGCCGATGCGCGTCTTTTGCACCTATACCTCGATGCTGGCCCTGCGCCGCGAACTCGCCAAGATCACGAAGGTGGACGACATCGGATGACGACTCAGAAGCTCACCATTCTCCAGCTGTACCCGCGGGACATGAACATCTATGGCGACTGGGGCAACGTGCTCTCGCTCTCCCGCCGCGCCCGTCAGCACGGATTCGACGTCGAGATCATCGACTACAACCCGGGCGACGTCTTCCCGGAGGAGTACGACATTCTGGTCGGCGGCGGAGGCCAAGACTCCGGGCAGACCGTGATCCAGGATGATTTGCACCGCATCGCCCCGAAACTGCGGGAGGACGCCGAGGCCGGAACCCCGATGCTGGTGATCTGCGGCCTGTACCAACTGTTCGGGAAGGAATTCCGGACCGTTGGGGGCGAGTCGCTGGAAGGCATCGGTCTGTTCAATGCGCACACCATCGGCGGAGAGCAACGGCTGATCGGCAACATCGTGCTCGAGTCCGAGGAGTTTGGCACGATCGTCGGTTACGAGAACCACTCGGGGCTCACGTATCTGGACGGCGACGTCCAACGCCTCGGGACCGTGACCAAGGGTGACGGAAATAATCTCGACGATGACGGCGAGGGCGCGCGCGTGCACCACGTCATCGGCAGCTACCTGCACGGGTCCCTGTTGCCGAAGAACCCGGTGATCTCCGATTACCTGATCAGGCACGCCGCCGAGAAAAAGTACGGGCAATTCCAACCGGCAGATATCGACGACACCCTGCCCACCAGGGCCCGCGGGGTCGCCGCATCCCGCCCTCGTTAGCGGTCTTCTGGACCCCGGGGGACCCGCTCGGTGCGGGGGTGAAGGTGCCCCACCGTTACAATGGACCCCGGAGTTCATCGCGGACTGGCCCATCGATCGCCCCAGCGCCGTCGGTTAAGACGGTGCGCCGATTCGGTAGCGTCGGTCATCACGAGGCAGTTCCGCGTCACGTCAACGTCTATATCGAGGAGCACATTCATGTCGGGTCACTCCAAATGGGCCACCACCAAACACAAGAAGGCCGCGATCGACGCCAAGCGCGCCAAGGCCTTCGCCAAGTACATTAAGGGCATCGAGGTCGCTGCCCGCATGGGCGGTGCCGACATCTCCGGAAACCCTGCCCTGGATCTGGCGATCTCCAAGGCCAAGAAGAACTCGGTGCCGAACGACAACATCGACCGGGCCGTCAAGCGCGGCGCGGGGCTGACCGGCGAGGTCATCGACTACGCGGAAATCCTCTATGAAGCCCGTGGGCCTCAGGGATCGGCGCTCTACATCGAGTGCTTGACGGACAATAAGAACCGCGCGGCCGCCGAGGTGCGCACGGCCGTGACCCGCAGCGGTGGCACCATGGCCGATCCCGGATCCGTCTCATTCATGTTCGAGCGTAAGGGCGTGGTCGAGGTCGCCAAGAAGGACGGCCTGACCGAGGACGATCTCCTCATGGCCGTTCTCGACGCCGGGGCGGACGAGGTCAAGGAAGAAGACGAGGTCTTCGAGGTGATTTCGGAGGCCTCGGATCTTAACGCGATTCGCAAGGCCCTGGACGAGGCCGAACTCGAGTACAACAACGACGACCCCCAGTGGCGTCCTACCATGACCGTCGATCTGGACGCCGACGGCGCCCGGAAATTCCTGCGCTTGGCCGATGCCGTGGAGGCCCTCGACGACGTCCAGAGCGTTTACTCGAATGCGGATATTTCCCCCGAGGTCTTGGCCGAGCTCGAAGCCGACGACTAGCACGCACGGGACCTTCGCATGACCCCCGCCTCTTCGGCCCCGCTCGGGGCCGTCTCTTCGACGGCCTCGAGCGGGCCCCTGCGCATTCTGGGCGTTGACCCCGGTCTGACCCGTTGCGGTTTCGGCGTGGTCGACATGACCGGAAACCGCAAGGCCCGGTACGTCGATGCGGGCGTCGCGGGCACGCAGGCCGCGGATCCCCTCGACGCGCGGGTCCTGCACATCCAGCGGGCCATGCAAGGGTGGATCGAGACCTACTCGCCCGATGTCATGGCCATCGAGCGCGTCTTCGCGCAAGAATCCGTGAACACCGTGATCGGAACGGCTCACGCGTCCGGGGTGGTCATCGCCGCCGCCGCGGCCGCCGGGATTCCGGTGGCCTGGCATACCCCCTCGGAGGTTAAGGCCGCGGTGACCGGGAGCGGGCGAGCCGACAAGGGTTCCGTCGGCCGCATGGTCACCCGTATCTTGGACCTGAAGACGGTACCCAAACCCGCCGATGCCGCCGACGCCCTCGCCCTGGCGATCTGCCACGGGTGGCGCTCAGGAATCATCGGGACGGGCCTCAACATGAGCAACGGGGTCCAAACCCATCAGGGATCCGTGCCGCGGTCGCGAGCCTCCGGCGGCATGACCCCTGCGCAACGCGCCTGGAAGGTCGCCGAAGAGAAGTCACGCCGCGGTCGGTGAGATTCCGCCAGGACACGAATCGTCCACAGGGGCGTGATGAAGTGTCATTCGTATCTGTGTTCGAATAGGGTGGATCCATGATTTCTTCTTTGTCTGGGACCGTGACCCACGTGGGTCTTCACGAGGCCGTCGTCGAGGTCGGCGGTGTCGGCATGCTCTTCCACGCAACGCCGGGAACCCTGGCTACGCTCCGGCTCGGCGAGCACGCTCGAGTCGAAACCTCCCTGATCGTGAAGGAAGACTCCCTCACGCTGTTCGGATTCCGGGACAATGAGGAGCGCGAAGTCTTCACGACCATGCTCTCCGTCTCGGGCATCGGGCCGCGCATCGCGCTGGCCGTTCTGTCCGTCTATTCGCCGGTCGAGGTATCCCGTGCGGTCGCCGCCGGGGACGACAAAGCCTTCAGCAAGGTGCCCGGCATCGGACCCAAGGGCGCCCGACGCATCGTCCTGGAGCTGGCGGGAAAGCTCGTGCTGCCCGACCCGGAATCCGAATCGGAACCGGCGTCGGATTCCGGCACGGCCTCTCAGGGGCCCACGTGGAGGGGGCAGGTCCTGGACGCGTTGGTCGGCCTCGGGTGGACCGAAAAGGACGCCGTGAGCGCCGTCGACGCCTTCGTGGATTCTTCTCCCGAGGCCGCGTCCCTGACCGTGGCCGAGGCCCTGCGCAACGTCCTGGCCGGGCTGGGCCGCGCGAACGCCATGGGCCACCGGGCCAAATAGTCTGCCGGAGAGGAAAAGATGACTCAGCAATTCCCCGAGAACGACGCCCAACACCTGCCGGGCCAGCAGCGACAGGGGCAAGACCGGCTCGTGGACGCGGAGGTCGAGCCCGAGGACAAAGCGATCGAAGCCGCGTTGCGCCCCAAGGCCCTGGACGATTTCGTGGGGCAGAAGCGGGTCCGTCAGCAACTGTCCCTGGTCCTGGAAGCATCGCGTCTGCGGGGGCGAAGCGCCGACCACGTGTTGCTGTCCGGCCCTCCCGGCCTGGGAAAAACCACCTTGGCGATGATCATCGCCGAGGAAATGGGCGCGCCGCTACGCATCAGCTCGGGGCCGGCGATCCAGCATTCGGGAGATCTCGCGGCGATTCTTTCCTCCCTGACTCCCGGCGAGGTGTTGTTCCTCGACGAGATCCACCGGATGTCGCGACCGGCCGAGGAAATGCTGTACATGGCCATGGAGGATTTCCGCGTGGACATCGTGGTCGGCAAGGGCGCGGGCGCGACCTCGATCCCGTTGGAGCTGCCCAGCTTCACGCTGGTCGGGGCGACGACGCGCGCCGGGCTCCTCCCGGGCCCCCTGCGGGATCGCTTCGGATTCACCGGCCATCTGGAGTTCTATGAGGTCGCCGAGCTGGAACTCGTGCTCCGCCGATCCGCCGGCCTGCTCGACCTGAGTATCACCACGGAAGGGTTCCACGAGATCGCCTCCCGGTCCCGCGGAACACCGCGTATCTCCAATCGCCTGCTCCGGCGCGTTCGCGACTGGGCGCTGGTCAACGAGATCGACCACATCGATGCTAGGGCGGCGTCGGCGGCCTTGGACATGTACGAGGTGGATTCACGCGGCCTCGACAGATTGGACCGCTCGGTGCTGGAGTCCCTGATTCACAAATTCGGCGGGGGACCGGTGGGTCTGTCCACGCTGGCGATCGCGGTGGGAGAAGAGACCGAGACGGTCGAGACCGTCGCCGAACCCTACCTCGTCCGCGAAGGGCTCATGGGGCGCACGCCCCGAGGGCGCGTCGCGCTGCCCGCGGCGTGGGAACACCTCGGTCTCGAGGCGCCGGAGTGAGCGTCCCGAACTAACACGCGGCATTCAGACTCTTCCCCTAGACTGGAAAGGTCTGCCCATCCTGTCCCACAGCGGACCGGAAGACCGGCAGCCCAGCTTCAAGACGTGAGGAACACATGCTACTTTCCACCATCAACTCCACCGGGAGCCTCCAGGCCGCCGAAGGCGGCGGCGGAGGCTCGAACTTCCTGCTTCTGGGACTGATGTTGGTGGTTGTCGTGGTCTTCCTCGTGCTTCCGATGCGCCGTCAAAAGAAGGCGCGGCAACAGATGGCCGAGCGCCAAGAGGCCATGGTCCCCGGAACCCGTGTCATGACGCAGTTCGGTGTCTTCGGCACCATCGTCTCGGTGGACCGCGCCAGCAACCGCGCCGTCATCGAGGTCGCCCCCAAGACCGAGATCACCGTCCACTTGGGCGCCGTGACCACGGTTCTCGACGAGAACGGCCAGATCCCGGGCACCCCGGAAGCAGCCCGCGCCGCCGCCGAACACGGCGTGACCGAACCTGCGGCCGACGCCCAGGAGCGCCCCGCTCAGAACCCCACGGACCCCCGGTACGACGCCGGTTCCACCTCCGCCGAGGGACGCGCGCCGCGCATCAACGGTGAGGTCGTCGACGAGGACGGCCCCACGGGATACCGCCAGGACGGCTCGGAGGGGTTCCGCGATGATCGCGGCGACGACTTCCCCCATGGGTCCTCCCGCTAGAAATCTCATCAACCCAACTCGAGGTGCCCGCTCAGGCGGGCACCTCGAGTCGTGATCCACAGGAATCGTCATGGCTCGGAATACAAGAATGTCGGGTGCGAAAAAGGCCCTGATCCTGCTGACCGCCATCGTGGTGGTCCTCGGCGGGGTCATCGGCCTGTCGGCGGCAAAGCTCGGTGGTGAGTCCACCCCCAAATTGGCTCTCGACCTGTCCGGCGGAACCGAGATGATCCTTTCGCCCAAGGCCACCAACGGCGGCGGGGACATCAGCAAGGACCAGCTCGACCAGGCGGTCGACATCATCCGCCAGCGCGTCGACGGAACGGGCGTCTCCGAGGCCGAGGTCAGCACCCAGTCAGGGCGCAACGTCGTCGTCTCGATGCCGGGTGTCCCCAGCCAAGAGACGCGTGACCTGATCCAGGCCTCGGCCCAGATGTCCTTCCGCTCCGTTTTGGCGCAGAGCGACGGTAAGCCGGTTCCCCAGGAGAGCCGCACCGATTACGCGAAGATGCCCAAGCCCTCGGGCGAGCCCAAGGACGGCTCGGACTCGGCGTGGATCACCCCGGAATTGCAAAAGCAATACGAGCTCAGGGACTGCGCGGCCCATCCGGGCAAGGACGACGAGCTGGACCCCCACAAGGCCGTGGTCGCCTGTTCCGATGACGGCCAGCAGAAATACATGTTGGGGCCCGTCGAGCTGAACGGCTCCGATATCTCCGACGCCAGCTATTCCCAGGTGGACTCCGGTAACGGGGTCAGCACGGGCCAGTGGGGCGTGAATATCTCCTTCAACGATCACGCCAAGAAGGTCTTCAAGACCGTCACCGAGCGCCTCTACGGTTTCTACGGCAAGAATCAAAACGATCCCAAGGCCTCCTTCGCGATCATGCTCGACGGCAGCGTATTGCAGGCACCTCGTTCGCAGGCCGTGATTTCCGATGGCAAGGCCCAAATCACCGGCAACTTCACCGAGGACGATGCCAAGGGCCTGTCCGAACAGCTCAAGTACGGCGCCCTGCCCATCAGCTTCCACATCGAGTCGGAGCAACAGATCTCGGCAACGTTGGGCACCGACCAGCTGAAGATGGGCATCATCGCGGGCATCATCGGCCTGCTACTGGTCTGCATCTATTCCCTCTTCCAATACCGACTCCTCGGTTTCGTGACGATCGCGTCCCTGTTGGTCGCGGGCGTGGTCACCTACGAGGCGATCACGCTCCTGGGCTGGGCCGTGAATTATCGCTTGTCCCTGGCCGGAGTCGCCGGCCTGATCGTGGCCATCGGCCAGACCGCCGACTCGTTCATCGTCTACTTCGAACGCATCAGGGATGGGCTCAGGGACGGGCGAAGCGTTCCATCGGCCATCGACCACGGCTGGCTTCGCGCGCGTCGAACCATCTGGGCCTCGAAGGGCGTCAATCTCCTGGCCGCCGTGGTGCTGTATTTCGTGGCGGTCGGCAACGTGCGTGGCTTCGCCTTCACCCTCGGCCTGACGGCCATCGCGGACCTCATGGTGATCTTCTGGTTTACCCATCCGATGATGGTTCTGCTGTCGCGGACCAGGTTCTTCGGTGAAGGCCACCGGCATTCCGGCCTCGATGCCAAGGCCCTCGGCTACGTGCCGCTGTACCGCGGTGCCGGTCGGCTCAGGGATCCCGAAGACGCCCCGAAGGCCTCGCGGCGGCGTCGAGGCGCCGAAAGCGAAGAAGCGGTTCGCCCGATGACGATCGCCGAACGGCGTCGTGCGGAGGCTCTGAAAGCGCAGGGTGATTCCGTCGACCGGAAGACCACGACCGACGACGCAACCGGCGAGAACCCCGAAGGATCCGATCATGCCTAAGTTCGCACAGCTCGGTAGCAACCTCTATACCGGCAAGACCTCCGTCCCCTTCATCCCGAAGAAGAAGCTCTGGCTGGGCATTTCGGCGGTCTTGGTGGTGATAGCCATCTTGATTCCGGTCTTCACTGGCGGCTTCAAAATGGGCATCGACTTCCGGGGCGGCTCGGAATTCACGGTCTCCGACACGCAAAACACGGATATCGCGGTCGGCGAGAAGGCCGTCTCGCAGAACGCGGGTGCCAAGCAGACCGAGGTCACCAAGATCGCCGCGGGCACGATCCGCGTCCAGACGGAACAGCTCAACGACGACCAAACCTTGTCCGTCAAGAAGGCCCTTCAGGAGGCCTACAAGGTGAGCTCCGACGACGTGACCTCTTCCTACGTGGGGCCGACCTGGGGCCAGGGCGTGACGCGCCAGGCGACCTGGGGCCTCATCGCTTTCGTGGTGCTCGCGACCGTCGGCATGGCGCTGTACTTCAGAACCGTCAAGATGTCCCTGTCCGCGATCGCGGGGCTCCTGTTCACCGTGATCACGACCGCCGGGGTGTACGCCCTCGTGGGGTTCGAGGTGACCCCGTCGGCGATCATCGGTTTCCTGACGATCCTGTCCTATTCGTTGTATGACTCCGTCGTGGTTTTCGACAAGATCCGCGAAAACACCAAGGACTATCAACGCAATACCAGGATGACGTTTGCGGACGAGGTCAACTTGGCGACCAACCAGACCTTGGTTCGGTCCATCAATACCTCGGTCGTCGGGATCCTGCCGGTCGGCTCGATCCTGTTCATCGGGGCCTTCATGCTCGGCGCCGGTACCCTGCAGGATCTCTCCCTCGCGTTGTTCATCGGGATCATCATGGGCACCCTCGGCACCCTCTTCGTGTCAGCGCCGCTGTACGCGACGCTGCGGCAAGGGGAGAAGCCGATCAAGGAACACGCCCGGCGGATCAGGGACGGCCACGAGACCGGGACCGAAGGAACGGATCCGGAGGACCTGCCGGAGGCGTTCGGCCCCGAGAAGGGCCAGGAGCGGGAGGAATCCGGTTCCGGGCGTTCCGGCTCGAGCGCGGCCGGTCGGTCGGGCGCCGAGGCGTCGGCTCGTGGGGACGAGTCGCGGGAGACCGGCTCGAGGCGGTTCGGCCGCCAGGGGCCGGACAGCGGGGCCGTGGTCTGACGAAGACCGGAGCGTCGGCGGCGGTATCGAACGGGCTGAGGTCCCGAAAGGACGATCGCCGTCCCGCACGCCGGGGCGCCGACCCGGTGGTTTCCGTGCCGTGGTCTCACCGCGCGTGCCCTGGGTCTACACTGGGTCCATCACAGGGGTAGGAGTTTACTTTGGCAGGATCCGATCAGCACGACGGGCACGGAACCCACAGAGTCATTTCCGCGTCCACCAGGACACCGGAACGCCGGGCCTTCCCGCGCGCCTCCGCGTCGGCGGACCACGGGGACGGTCACGGTTCGGAGTCGAATCCGAGCGCCGCCGTGAACCGCACCAAACCGGTCTCACCGGTACTTGTCCCTTTGCTGAGGACGGTCAAGGCCAATAATCCGCAAGAGGACTTTTCCGCCATCGAGCGCGCCTTCGCGGTCGCGGATAAATACCACACGGGCCAAAAGCGAAAGAGCGGGGACCCGTACATCACCCACCCGGTCGCGGTGACGACGATTCTGGCCGAGCTGGGGGCCTCGGGTGCGACGCTCATCGCGGGGCTCCTGCACGACACCGTCGAAGACACCGAATACAGCCTGGCGGAGCTCACGGAAGAGTTCGGCCAGGAGGTCGCCGACCTCGTGGACGGCGTCACCAAGCTCGACAAGGTGACCTACGGCGAGCACGCCCAGGCGGAGACCGTCCGCAAGATGGTCATCGCCATGGCCAAGGACATCCGGGTCCTCGTGATCAAGCTCGCGGACCGGCTGCATAACGCCCGAACCTGGCGATTTGTCTCTCCGGAGTCGAGCGCGCGCAAAGCCAAGGAGACCTTGGAGATCTTTGCGCCCCTGGCCCATCGTCTGGGGATCAACACCATCAAGTGGGAGCTCGAGGACCTCTCGTTCGCGGCCCTCGAACCGCGAATCTACGACGAGATCGTGCGCATGGTCGGCGATCGCACGCCCGAGCGAGAGCGGCAACTCCAAGAGATCCGCACCGGGGTCAGGGACGAGCTGGCGAGGTCGAACATCACCTGCGAGGTCACCGGACGACCCAAGCACTATTACTCGATTTATCAGAAGATGATTCTTCGAGACAAAGAATTCGACGAGATCTATGACCTGCTGGCCATCCGGATCCTCGTCGACTCCGTCCGCGATTGCTACGCGGCATTGGGCGCGATCCACGAGGTCTGGAAGCCTCTGCCCGGTCGTTTCAAGGATTACATCGCCGTCCCGAAATTCAATACGTACCAATCCCTGCACACGGCCGTCATCGGTCCCTCGGGCCGTCCGGTCGAGGTGCAGATCCGCACCCATGAGATGCACCAGAAGGCCGAATACGGCATCGCGGCGCACTGGAAGTACAAGGCCGCCGCCAGGGGAGAGGCCCAGGCCAACGGTCGGCGCACCGAAGACTCCGCGGACACGATGAAGTGGCTGCAATCGCTCATGTCCTGGCAGTCCGAGACCAAGGACTCCTCGGAATTCCTCGACTCCCTGCGCTACGAGGTCAATGCGCAGGAAGTCTTCGTCTTCACCCCGGCCGGGGACGTGTTGTCTCTTCCCAGCGGCTCGACCCCGGTGGATTTCGCCTACTCGATCCACACGCAGATCGGCGAGCACACCATCGGCGCCCGGGTCAACGGAAAACTGGTTCCGTTGTCCTCGAAGCTCAACCACGGTGATCGCATCGAGATCCTGACCACCAAGGCCGAGGACGCCGGACCCAGCGAGGACTGGCTGAAATTCGTCGCCAGCCCTCGCGCCCGAACCAAGATTCGGCACTACCTGACCAAGGAACGTCGCGAAGAGGCGATTGAAAAGGGCAAGGATAATCTCACCCGCTCGATGCGTCGGCACAGTCTTCCGCTGCAGCGACTGCTCACGAGCAAGCTGCTCCTGTCGGTCGCCGAGGAGCACCACAAGGACGACGTGGCGGCTCTCTACGAGGCCGTGGGGGAAGGGCAGATCAAAGCCCAGGAGGTGATCGATCGCCTTGTCGACCTGCTGGGTGGACAGGTCGGCACCGAAGAGGACCTCGAAGAGGAAACCTCGATCACGACCCACGCCCGGCCCAAATTCGCGGACTCCGGGGTGATCGTCAAGGGCGCCGACGGCGTCTATACCAAACTCGCCCGTTGCTGCACGCCGGTGCCCCCGGACGACATCATCGGCATCGTCACGCGGGGTCACGGGATCTCGGTGCACCGGTCGGACTGCCCCAACATGCGGCACGCGAAGGACGACCCGCGGCGGATCGACGTTCGGTGGGCCCCGACCAAATCATCGGTATTTCTGGTGGAGATCCAGATCGAGGCGCTCGACAGAAAGTCCCTGCTCTCGGACGTGACCCGGGTCCTGTCCGAGAGCCACGTGAATATCCTCTCGGCCAACGTCCACACGAACGTGTCCCGGTTGGCGATCTCGAGGTTCTCCTTCGAGATGGGGGATCCGCGGTATCTCGACCACGTGCTCAATGCCGTGCGCGGGATCGACGGCGTCTACGACGTCTACCGCATCACCGGTTCGCGGCCGACGCCTCAGCCGTCGGCGTAGCGGCCGAATCCGGGGGAGGCCCGAGCCTCAGGACGCGTTGCACGGCGTGCTGCCGGAATTTCAGTCGCGGTAGCGCGTTCAGGGCAAGGCACACCGTCTGCGGCGGGCACCCGAGGTCGGTCGCCCGCAGCATCGTGGCCAGGGCGGCGTCGCCTCGCGCGCCAGGGTCGTGAACGGCGAGGTCCACGCAGGTTCTCAATGGCGTCGTGACGCGCACGTCGCCGATTCGCAGATCGTCATAGGGCGAGTACCGCATGAATCGGTGGCGAATATAGCGGATCTCGTCGGCACCGAACCGGTGGGCAGAACGACCATTCACGGAGCACTCGACGTAGAACGGCGCGACCGCACAGCCGTAGATCCACGCGGCCGTGAGCCGATGGATGATCGCGACCCGTTGGCTATGAGGCTTGAGATAGTGCGCCACGGCGGCGGCACGCACCTGCGGATTGGGCGGGACCGTCGAATAGACCTCGCGCAGGACGTGGGCCAATAATCCCCGCGCGACCAGCCCGTGTGCCTCGGCCTGGGTGAGGTCCCGACCGGCCAGGATCAACCGACCGGGCCCCTTGAGGGTTTCGGCGAGGTGAGGCGTCGACGCGGTGTCACGGTGAGGAATAGTCATGAGAAGGGCATACCCGAATCTCGATCAAAAAAGCGCGGATCCGGAAGATTGTGGAGAATCTTCCGGATCCGCGCTTCACCGTGAACCGACGGCAGGTGTTAGTCCGTTGCCGAAGAAACCTGGCTCAACCACTGACGACGTGCCTCCAGGGCCTCACGGGCCTGGGCGGCTGCCTTCTGATCACCGGCCGCCTCGGCCTTCTCGAGGTCCGCCTCGAGACCCGCGATGGCTTCCCGGAGCTGGATCTCCATGGACGAGGCCCGGGCCTGGGTCTCCGGGTTGGACCGCTCCCACTCTGCCTGTTCCGCGTCGGCGATGGCCTGCTGGACCTTCTTGAGTTCGTTTTCAACGCGGCGGAGATCCCCTCGGGGAACCATTCCGGCCTGGTCCCATTCGTCAAGAATCGGCGCGAGCCGCGCTTTGGCTTCTTCCGGCTTGGTCACCGGAAGAATCGCCCGGGCACGCTCGAGGAGCGCCTCCTTGACCTTCAGGTTCTCTCGGAACTCCTGCTCGGTTTCCTCGTTCGCGGCGGCACGGGCGTCGAAGAAGACGTCCTGGGCCGCGCGGAAACGCGCCCAGAGGGCATCGTCTTCCTTGCGCGAGGCCCTCGGGGCCTGCTTCCAGCGGTCCATGAGGTCCCGGTACTTACCCGAGGTGGCACCCCAATCCGTCGAGCCTGACAGGGCTTCGGCCTCGGCGATGAGGCCTTCCTTGACCTTTTTGGCCTTCGCGTTGTCCTGATCCAACTGCGAGAAGTACGCCCGTCGATTCTTATCGAAGACGGTGCGCGCCGTGCGGAACCGTTTCCAGAGAGCGTCTTCGACCTGTTTGGGAAGGCGGGTCTGCTTTTGGGCGACCTTCCAGGTGTCGAAGAGGTCCGACATCCTGGCGCTGGAATTCTTCCAGTGGGTTTGTGAGGGGTCCTGGGCGGCGACCTCTTCGGCGGCTTTCACGATGGCCTCTCGCTCGGTCTCGGCGCGGCGCTTGGCCTCTTCGGCCTCGACCTGTTGGGCTTCCGCCCGGTCGGCGATCTTCTCCTCCAACTGGTGGACGCGGCGTTCCAGATCCGCGATGTCCCCGACCATGGTTCGGGCCGCGAGCTGCTCCCGGACGTGGTCCAGGTTCTTGCGGGCGGCATCGGCGTCGGCTCCCTGGGCGATGCGATTCTCCAGGAGGGAGACCTGGGTCTCGACCTCGGTAAACTTTCGCGCAAAGTACGTCAGGGCCTCGTCGGCCGAAGCCTCGGGAAAGGCGCCGACCGGAAGCTGTTCCCCCTGATAGGTCACGTACACATGGCCGTCCTCGGCAACGGTGCCGTGCCGTTTGGCCTCATCTAAGGAACGGGACGCGGCCGGAGGGGCCACGGGCTTGGGCGTGGCAGGGGCGCCGGGGAGCTTGGCCGGCGTGGGCTGGTCGTCGGGCTTCTGATCGGTCACCGCTGAAACTCTTTTCGTGGGAGGGCCTTGGCCCTAGATAATTCGATGTGCGACGGCATCCACTGTCTGACGGACGCTGGGTACCAATATATATGGGACATCGGTCACTGAGCCTCAGGGTTTCGCGAGGAGACGATTGCCGCCCGGCACGGAACCGTGACATCGGTTCGCTCGGCGGGCCGCGCAAGGTTTAGTCTTAAGGGCGAATATGCGCTCGACACAGCAGGTCCAGTGCGGCAAACCGAGGAGAGATTCATGGCCCGAAAAGCGTCCCTGTCAGGCTTTTCCGAATTGCTACCCGAAGAAAGGGTCGTGGAAAACCACGTACTGGACGTTTTGCGCCGGACCTTCGAGCTGCATGGATTTTCCTCGATAGAAACCCGTTCGGTCGAAACCGTGGATCAGCTTCTCCAGAAGGGCGAGATCGACAAAGAGGTCTACGCGGTCTCGCGGTTGCAGGAAGATCCTGGTACCTCCTCCGGGGAAAAGCTCGCGCTACACTTCGACCTCACCGTGCCGTTCGCGCGCTACGTCGTGGAAAACGCCGGATACCTGAATTTCCCGTTCATGAGGTATCAGATTCAAAAGTCGTGGCGGGGAGAACGCCCCCAGGAAGGCCGCGCGCGAGAATTCACGCAGGCGGATATCGACGTGGTCGGGGAGGAGACTCTTCCGTTCCGCTATGACGTCGAGCTTGCCCTGATCGTCGTCGAGGGGCTGTCCCAGCTTCCCATCCCGGATTTCAAGCTGAGGCTCAACAACCGCAAGCTTTCGGAGGGCTTCTACCGGGGCATCGGCCTGAGCGACACCGCCGGCGTTCTGCGGGCCATCGATAAATTGGAAAAGATCGGTCCCGAGGCGGTTGCAACCATCCTGCGCGAGGAGGTCGGGGCCACGGATCGTCAGGCCCAGGCCGCCTTGGAACTCGCGTCGGTCAAGAGCGAGAGCATGGATTTCGTGGACAAGGTCCGGGCCTTCGGCGTCGAAGACGAACTCTTGGAACAAGGTCTGCGGGAGTTGTCCGAGGTCATGGCCGAGGCGTCCAAGAGGGCGCCGGGCACCGTGATCGTCGATCTCTCGATTGCCCGAGGGCTCGACTACTACACCGGGACGGTCTACGAGACGTTCCTGGTCGGCCACGAGAAGCTCGGGTCCATCTGCTCGGGCGGGCGGTACGAGTCGCTCGCCAGCAGCGGCAAGAAGACCTATCCGGGGGTCGGCCTTTCCATTGGAGTGACCCGGCTCGTGGCCAGGATGCTCTCCCAGAACCTGGCCAGCGTGACCCGTAAGGTCCCCTCCGCGGTGCTGATCGCCCTGACCAACGACGAGGCCTGGTCCCAGGCCCAGGACGTCGCGGACCAGCTGCGTCGCCGTGGCGTATCCTGCGAGGTCTCCGCCAGCGCAGCCAAATTCGGCAAACAGATTAAGTACGCCGACCGGCGGGGGATTCCCTTTGTGTGGTTCCTCTCGACCGACGAGGCCGGAGACCTCGTCCACGAGGTCAAGGATATTCGCTCGGGAGAGCAGGTCCCCGCCGATCCCACCTCGTGGATGCCCCCAGAAGAGGACCTCTCCCCGCGCGTCCTCGCACGCGAGGACGCGAACTAACCACCAGCCCAGCGAGTCGCACGCTGTCCGCGGTCAACATCGCGATCGGTAGACTCGGCATCACACATCCCGGCGGACAACCCGCCGACCACGTCGAAAGGACCGTGAGTGTTACGCACCCATACCCTCGGTGAGCTCACCGCCGAGAACATCGGAGAAACCGTCACCCTGGCCGGGTGGGTTGCCCGCCGTCGCGACCACGGCGGCGTCGCCTTCGTCGATCTGCGCGATCGTCAGGGCGTGACCCAGTGCGTATTCCATGATGAGGCGGACTTCGATGCCTTGCGCAACGAGTACGTCCTCCAGGTCACCGGCAAGGTCACGCGCCGTCCCGACGGCAACGATAACCCCAACCTCGTGACGGGCCAGATCGAGGTGGAGGTCCAGGGCGTCGAGGTGCTCAACACGTCCGCTCCGTTGCCCTTCCAGATCGACGAACACGTCGAGGTCGGCGAGGAAGCCCGGTTGCGCCACCGGTATCTTGACCTGCGCCGTCCGGCGCCCGCCGCGGCCATGCGGCTTCGCTCCGACGCCAGCCGAGCCGTGCGCGAGTTGTTGCACGGCGACGAGTTCCTTGAGGTCGAAACCCCCACCATGACGCGGTCCACCCCCGAGGGCGCCCGTGACTTCGTGATTCCCGCGCGCCTGGCCCCGGGATCCTGGTACGCCCTGCCGCAGTCGCCTCAGCTGTTCAAGCAGCTCCTTCAGGTCGGCGGCATCGAGAAGTACTTCCAGATCGCCCGCTGCTATCGGGACGAAGATTTCCGTGCGGATCGCCAGCCCGAGTTCACCCAGCTGGACATCGAAGCCTCCTTCGTGGAGCAGGACGACATCATCGAGCTCGGTGAGCGAGTGGTCGAGACCCTGTGGGGCTTGATCGACGTCCAGGTCCCGCGCCCGATCCGGCGCATGACCTACTGGGAGGCCATGGAGAAGTACGGCTCCGATAAGCCGGATCTCCGTTTTGGCCTCGAGCTGACCGAATTGACCGACTACTTCAAGGACACGACCTTCCGCGTGTTCAAGGCGCCGTACGTCGGTGCCGTGGTGATGCCCGGCGGCGCGTCGCAGCCGCGCCGCACGCTCGACGCGTGGCAGGAATGGGCCAAGCAACGCGGCGCCAAGGGACTCGCCTACGTCTTGGTTCAGGAAGACGGCACCCTGACGGGGCCCGTGGCGAAGAACATCACCGAGGCGGAGCGCGAGGGCATCGCGGCCGAGGTCGGCGCGCAGCCGGGCGACTGCATCTTCTTCGCGGCGGGCGAGGCCAAAACCTCTCGCGCGCTGCTGGGTGCGGCCCGCGTGGAAATCGGGCATCGCACCGGGCTGATCAAGGACGACGAGTGGGCCTTCGTCTGGATCGTTGATGCGCCGATGTTTGAGTCGGCTCAAGACGCCGTCGACTCCGGCGACGTCGCCCTGGGGAACTCGGCGTGGACCGCGGTCCACCACGCCTTCACCTCGCCGAAGCCCGAATTTATGGACACCTTCGACGAGGACCCCGGGTCCGCGCTGGCCTATGCCTACGACATCGTGTGCAACGGCAACGAGATCGGCGGCGGCTCGATCCGTATCCACCGCCGGGACGTGCAGGAGCGAGTCTTTGGCGTCATGGGCATCAGCGAGGAAGAAGCCCAGGAGAAGTTCGGGTTCCTCCTGGAAGCCTTCAAGTACGGCGCGCCGCCTCACGGCGGAATCGCCTTTGGGTGGGATCGCATGATGGCCCTGCTCGCCGGCACCGACTCGATCCGTGAGGTCATCGCCTTCCCCAAGACGGGTAACGGCTACGACCCGCTGACCGCCGCCCCGGCGCCGATCACGGATCAGCAACGCAAGGAGACCGGAGTGGACGCCAAGCCCGAGCCGAAGGGCCCGGAGAAGTAGACTCTCGCGTTTCCGATCCTCGAAACCCCGGCCCCGGCCGGGGTTTCGAGGGTTAAAGAGCCGTGGGCGGGGCCGCTACGATGGACCGATGCGCATCGTTTTACAGAGAGTCCTTCGAGCCAGCGTTACGGTGGACCGAGAGATCGTCGGGCACATCGAGCGGCCCGGATTGCTCGCCCTCGTGGGCGTGACGCATCAGGACGGCGATCCGGAGATTCAGAAGCTCGCCGACAAAACCTGCAACCTGAGAATCCTGGAGGACGAGAAATCCTGCCTGGAGGCCGGCGCGCCCATCCTGGCGGTCAGCCAGTTCACGCTGTACGGCGACGCCAAAAAGGGCCGCAGGCCATCCTGGGCCGGGGCCGCTCCGTCTCAGGTGTCCGAACCGGTATATGACCGCTACGTCGACCGGCTCCGCGAGTTGGGGGCCACGGTCGAAACGGGTCGCTTCGGCGCGGACATGAGTGTCGAATTGGTCAACGACGGTCCGGTGACGCTGATCCTGGACTCCGCGGATTTGTTGTGAGGCTCGGTTCCGGGCCGGATAGGCTGAGCAGGTGACCCAATCTCTCTTCGACGCACCCGACGACGACGGTGCGGACGGTGCCGCCACCGGTCGGCGCGGTCCGGCCAGCCCGCTGGCCGTGCGCATGCGACCGCGCACCGTGGACGAGATCGTCGGGCAGCAGCACGCCCTGAAGCCGGGCTCGCCGTTGCGGGTCTTGGCCGGGGAGGACGCCGGGCCGGCGGGCCCCTCCTCCGTCATCCTTTGGGGCCCGCCCGGCACCGGCAAGACCACCATCGCGCACGTCATCGCGCGCGGTTCCTCCCGAAAATTTGTGGAGCTCTCGGCGGTGACCGCGGGGGTCAAAGACGTCCGCGCGGTCATGGACCAAGCGCTGAACGACCGCGACCTGCGTGGCGTGACCACCGTGCTTTTCCTGGACGAAATCCACCGTTTTACGAAGGCCCAGCAAGATGCCCTCCTGCCGGGCGTCGAGAATCGGTGGGTCGTGCTCGTCGCGGCCACGACGGAAAATCCATCCTTTTCCGTCATCTCCCCGTTGCTCTCGCGGTCGATCCTGGTGACCCTGCACAGCTTGGACGCGGCGGACATCGGTAGCCTGCTGGACCGGGCGGTGACCGACGAACGCGGTCTGCAGGGGAAGGTGACCCTAGGCGAGACCGCCCGCACGCACCTGGTCGAGCTGTGCGGCGGCGATGCGCGGCGCGCCCTGACCGCCCTGGAAGCCGCCGCCGCGGTGGCCTATGGCGAGTCGGACGGCGCCGAGGGTCCCATCGACATCACCGAGAAGCACACCGAGGAGGCGCTGGACCGGGCCGCCCTGCGGTACGACCGGCAGGGCGATCAGCACTACGACATCATCTCGGCCTTCATCAAGTCCATCCGCGGGTCCGATGTCGACGCGGCGCTGCACTACCTGGCCCGGATGATCGAGGCGGGGGAGGACCCTCGTTTCATCGCGCGCCGGATCGTGGTGCACGCGAGCGAAGATGTCGGCATGGCCGATCCCACGGCGCTACAGTCGGCCGTGGCGGCCGCGCACGCGGTTCAGCTCATCGGCATGCCGGAAGCGCGCATCAACCTCGCCCAGGCCGTGATTCACTTGGCCACCGCCCCGAAGTCCAACGCCGTGGTCACCGCGATCGACCAGGCGATCGCGGACGTGCGGGCGGGGAAGGCCGGGGCCGTCCCTGCTCACGTGCGCGATGCCCACTACCCTGGGGCCGCGGAACACGGGCACGGCAAGGGGTACATCTACCCCCACGACGTCGAGAACGCCGTCGCGGCGCAACAGTACGCCCCCGCGGAGCTCGCGCATCGCGAGTACTACCGCCCCACGCAGTACGGGGCAGAACGGGGCTTGCGGCAACGGCTGGGAATTATCCGGCGGATCCTGCGACGCGCCGACGGATGAGCCCCTGGACCGTCGACGTGGATCGGTGTCGAGGAATTCTCGACTGACGAGCCATTTATGGATCACTATCTCGTTCCACACTTCTCACGTGTCCACTTCAAATTTTGAGGAGAAATCGGATACCATGTGTGTGATCGCCGACCATTGGCATTTCATTGTCATGGGTTATCTGTCGGTGGTTACGTAGTGAATTAACGGAGCATTGCTCACGCTCCGTTCTGACTTGGGGGAATAATGGACACTCAGTTTTCTCGACGAACCCTGGCTAAGGGGGCGGCCTGGTCCTTGCCGACCATGGTCGCCGCGGCACCCGTGCGCGCGGCCACGGCCTCGAGCATTTGCCCGCCGGACGTGGATCTCAACGCCGGCGTGTGCGATAGGAGGATCGCCGATGCCTGGGAGGTCATCGGGGGCAAGCGGGTCATGTCCGCCGGCGGCAGATTGCTTCTGGCGTCGACGACCATGAACTTCGGGACGCGGTCGCCATGTTTCAATCGCGGTCTCGTCAACTGGAAGTTGCACAACCGCACGGCGCACCGCGGCTTGCCCACGGCGCAGCTGTTCCTGCGCGACGGCACCGCGTACAGCGGTGTCGCCACCCTGGGATCCGACCAGGGCGGAGGCGCTCGAGTCGGGTTTATTTTCTCGGTGACCATTCAGTGGGAAAATTCAAAATGGTCCGCCAAAAAAGACTGGCAAGGGGCCACCGTTCATCTCCCAATGCTTTTGCATTACACGGCGCCGAATGGATCCTTGAAGAGTTGCCAATTGAAAATGGTTTACGAAATGTCCAGCGGTTTTTCAGGGGTGCTCAAGCCGATGGTTAACCCGCATTTCGAAATCATGTGATGTGCCAGGGGCTATCTGCGGTTCTCGCACCCGCGGTTGTGACGTACGCGAACGGAGTGGCCCCTGGTTGGCGGAGACGGCGTGAGGTAGGATGGATCGTTGGCTGGCAAGCTCCCCAAAACGCACCGAACGGTGATCACCGGGGTAGTTGTAGCAAGGGTTGCGGCTGACCCGAGCTCTCCACCGCGCGAAACGTGCGCGGAATTCTGGAGGCCAGTTACACCAGAACAATGACCGAGGACCTCCGCGGAATTCGGTCAACCGCATGAAAGGTAAATTGTGGCTGCTACCACTAAGAGCAAGCGCGCCCGTAACTTGGTGCGCAAGTCCCGTGCCCTCGGAATCCCGCTGACTCCGAAGGCCGAGAAGTACTTCGAGCGTCGTCCGTACGGCCCCGGCCAGCACGGCCGTGCCCGCAAGAAGGCCGACTCGGACTACGCCGTCCGTCTGCGCGAGAAGCAGCGTCTGCGGGCCCAGTACAACATTCGCGAGGCTCAGATGCGTCGCGCCTACGCCGAGGCCAAGCGCGTCGAGGGGCAGACCGGTGAAAAGCTGGTCGAGCTGCTCGAGTCGCGTCTGGACGCCCTGGTGCTTCGTTCGGGCTTCGCTCGCACGATCTCCCAGGCCCGTCAGATGGTCGTTCACCGCCACATCATGGTGGATGGCGTCCGCGTCGACCGTCCGTCCTTCCAGGTGAAGCCCGGTCAGCTCATTCACGTTCACCCGCGTTCGGAAAAGATGGACCCGTTCCAGGTTGCCGCCACTGGCGCCAACCAGGACGTCCTGCCGGACACTCCGGGGTACTTGAATGTCGAGATCGACAAGCTCCACGCCAAGCTGGAGCGCGCCCCCAAGCGCAGCGAAATCCCCGTGACCTGCGAGGAACAGCTCGTGGTCGAGTACTACGCCCGCATGGCGTAACTCTTTCGGCCTCGATGTGATGGCCCGGGCATGAGCCCGGGCCATCACGTACTTAACGGTGGTGATGCCGTAAACTGTCACACGTTCCGGTGATGCGTTATGTGTCTGTCGCCGGCCACAGAGGACAACAAAGGAGACGGGTGCATATATGACGGGCGGAGCAATTGCCGGCCTGATCGCCGCAGGGGTGTTCGCCATCTTGGTGGCCCTGCTCGCGGTGCCCATCATCAAACTGGGCAAGGTCTTCGACGAGGTGCGCATCGCGGTGCGTCAGATCAACGAGGGCACCGGCCCCCTGATCGACGAGGTCACCCGCACCGTGACCACCACTAATTCCCAGCTCGCCAAGGTCGAAGGGATCACCGATAACGTCTCGGACGCCTCCGCCAACGTTTCCGCGCTCTCGAGCCTGGTCGCATCGACGGTGGGCCAGCCTCTGATCAAGATGGCCGCCTTTTCCTACGGCGTCCGCAAGGCCTTCCGCTCGGAAGATGCCCCCGGCGACCGCAACGACGACGCCGGTCGGGGCACCCCGGGTGACACCACGGGCTCGGCAGGGGGCGATCGATGAGTTTCTGGTCCAAAGCAGGACTCCTGGTAGCCGGTGCCGCCGCGGGCTATCTGGCCTCGAAACGCGGGGGCGACGTCATCCACGCCGCCCAGGAACTAGTCGTGAGGGATCCGATGCAGGTCGACAAGCGTGAGAACGGTCGCGGATCGGTCGAGAAGTTCTTCTCTTCCACGGCCATGGCGCCGGTGCGTCGAGGCGCCCTCCGCGCGGTCAAGTTTGCCGCAACCGTCAAACAGGGCATGACCGAGCGTGAAGAACAGCTCAATCGTCAGTACGCCCGGCAGAAGACCGATATCCGCCCCGGATCGCTCGACACGTGGGATCACGAGGACGCCTCGGTCCCACCGCGGCCCTCGCACAACGCGGTCTCGGCCTCCGATCAAACCCAGCCCGAGGTCATCGACGGGCGAGCGTCGGCGCGGTCTCAGCGCGACGCGGATCTTCCCCCGGAATTCTTCACGGGGCAGGACGCGCACCGCCCGCAGGAGTAGCCCCGGCCACTCGCCGGACCTCAGCACATTTTTGTCGTCACGAAAGACACCCAGGACGAAGGACATATAGCCGAAATGCTCTCTCAGGAAATCAAGAAGCGTTGGATCGAATTCTTTGCCGAACGTGGGCACACCGTGGTCCCGTCCGCATCCCTGGTCTCCAACGAACCCGGCGCGATGTTCACGATCGCGGGCATGGTGCCGTTCATCCCGTACTTCCTCGGCCGTGAGACGGCTCCCTATAACCGCGCGACCTCGGTGCAGAAGTGCATTCGTACGCTGGATATCGACGAGGTCGGAAAGACGGCGCGCCACGGCACGTTCTTCCAAATGGCCGGCAACTTCTCTTTCGGTGATTACTTCAAGGACCAGGCGATTCCTTTCGCCTACACGCTGTTGACCACGCCCCAGTCCGAGGGTGGATTTGGACTGGACCCCGAGCGCCTGTGGGTCACGGTCTACGAGGGCGATCAGGAAGCCTTCGACATCTGGACGAGGGAGGTGGGCTTCCCCGAGGAACGTGTTCAGCGCATGAACATGAAGGAGAACTACTGGTCCACCGGCCAGCCCGGTCCCGCCGGCCCGGATTCCGAAATCTTCTACGACCGTGGCCCCGCCTACGGCCGCGATGGTGGCCCCGCCGCCGACGAGGACCGCTACATCGAGATCTGGAACCTCGTGTTCATGCAGTTCCAGCGTGGCGAGGGCATCGGCAAGGACGACTTCGAGATCCTCGGCGAGCTGCCTAAGAAGAACATCGATACCGGCCTGGGGCTGGAGCGTCTGGCCATGCTGTTGCAGGGCGTCGAAAACTTCTACGAGACGGATCAGGTTCGCCCCGTGCTCGACGCCGCGGCAGAGCTGTCCGGCAAAAAGTACTTCGGCTCGGAATCCTCGGCGGATGAGGGCTACGAGGACGACGTGCGCCTGCGCGTGGTCGCCGACCACATCCGCTCGTCGTTGATGCTCATCGCCGACGGCGTGAGCCCGTCCAATGAGGGACGCGGCTATATTCTGCGTCGTCTTCTGCGCCGCGCCATCCGGGCCATGCGTCTGCTGGGAGTCACCGAGCCCTGCCTGCCGGTCCTTCTGCCGGTGTCCAAGGACGCGATGCAGGGGGCCTACCCGGAAGTCGGCACCGACTTCGACCGCATCTCTCGGATCGCCTACGCCGAAGAGCGAGCATTCCTTCACACGATTGAGTCGGGGACGACCCGGCTCAACGAGGCTGTCACTCACGCCAAGTCCTCCGGCGCTTCCGTCACGGGCGAAGAGGCTTTCGCCCTGCACGACACGTACGGATTCCCCATCGACCTGACCCTCGAGATGGCCTCCGAGGCCGGGGTCGCGGTCGACGAGCAAGCCTTCCGCTCGCTGATGGAAGAACAGCGTCACCGCGCCCAGGCCGACGCCAAGGCCAAGAAGGGGTCCCACACCGACCTCAGCGCATTCCGAGAGCTCGTGGACGAACGCGGCTCGGTCTTTACCGGTTACACGCAGCTGCGCGGGGAGAGCCCGATCCGGGCAATCCTTCAGAACGGCGTTTCCGTTCCGGCCGCTTCGCAGGGGGAGACCGTGGAGATTGTCCTGGACGAGACTCCGTTCTACGCGGAGGCCGGCGGACAGGCCGCGGACACGGGCATGATCACCGGAAACGGCTTCTCGATCCGGATTCACGACGTTCAGCAGCCCGTCAGGGGCCTCAGCGTCCACAAGGGTGAGGTGACCGAAGGCCAGGTTGTGGCGGGCGCGGACGCCGTGGCCCAGGTCGACGTCCAGCGCCGCAAGGATGCCGAGAAGGCGCACTCCGGCACGCACATCGTGCACGCCGCGTTGCGACGCGTGCTGGGTCCAGAGGCCGTTCAGCGCGGTTCCTTCAACAAGGAGGGCTACCTGCGGTTCGACTTCGCCTGGACCGATGCGCTCTCCGACGGCGCGCGGGAAGAGGTCGAGGGTCTGTCCAATACGGCGATCCGCGATAACTACGAGGTCGTGACCCGCGAGATGCCGCTGGACGAGGCCAAGGCCATGGGCGCCATCGGGCTCTTCGGCGAGAAGTACGGCGACGTCGTGCGTGTGGTCGAGATGAACGGCGACTTCTCCCGCGAGCTGTGCGGCGGCACCCACGTGTCCAGTTCGGCCGAGATCGGTTCGTTGTCCCTGCTGTCGGAGCAGTCGGTCGGCTCGGGTAACCGACGCGTCGAGGCCCTGGTGGGGTTGGACTCCTTCAACCACCTGGCCGCGGAGCGAACCCTGGTTCAGCAACTCACGGACCTGCTCAAGGTCCAGAATTCGGCGGACCTGCCCGAAAAGGTGTCCTCGACCCTGGGGCGCCTCAAGCAGGCGGAGAAGGAACTGGAGAAGCTCCGCAAGGAGAAGCTCCAGGCCGAGGCCGGGCGCCTCGTCGAGAAGGCGGAGCTGTTGGGTGGCGTCCGGGTTCTTGCCCACGATGCCGGCCAGCTCGCCGGAGACGATGTCCGGAACCTGGCCACGGACCTGCGGCATCGCCTCGGTGAAGAGGCCGCGACCGTGATCGTCTCCGGGGTCAACAACGAGCGCCCCGTGGTCGTCGTCGCGACCAACCAGGCCGCCCGTGACCTGGGCGTCAAGGCCGGTGTCCTCGTGCGCACCGCCGCCGGTGTTCTCGGCGGCGGCGGTGGCGGCAAGGACGACCTCGCGCAGGGCGGCGGCCAGGACGCCTCGAAGATCGGCGAGGCCTTCGAGGCCGTCAAGCACCACATCGCCGCGAGCAAGTAGTCCGTATCGTGTTCACGAGGGGTGTACGAATGGGGGTCGACGTGGGCAATGCCCGCGTCGGCCTGGCCCTCAGCGACCCCGATGGGATCTTGGCCACACCGTTGAAGACCCTGAAGAGAAACGTGAACACCAATTCCGATCGGCGCGTCCTGCGCAAGTTGATCGACGTTCACGAGGTGACCGAGGTATTTGTCGGCCACCCGCGCACCATGCGCGGAGGTTCGAGCCCTTCCACCCGGATGGCGGAGGAATACGCGGAAGGCCTCGTCGCCGAGCTTGCCGACGAGGGCAGGCCCGAAATTCCGGTGTGGTTGGTCGACGAGCGTCTCACGACGGTCTCGGCGCAACGGTCCCTGCACGAGGCCGGCGTCTCGTCGCGAGACTTCAAAACCATGGTTGACCAGATGGCCGCGGTCAATATTCTTCAGCAGTCGCTCGACGCGCTGAAAGCGGATCGGTCTGTCGCGGGATATTGTATTAACCCGGAGCCACGCGGCGTCGAGTGCGAGCCGTTACCCGATGACACCGAACAGAATGGAGCACCTTCGTGAGCGAGGATTCTTCACGAACGAACCGTGGCGAGTCTTCGGGTGATGACAACGAGTCCTTCCACGGGCTTTTCTCCCCGACAGACGCCGAAAAGCGCGCCGGAATCCAAGGCCTGCGGATCGAGCAGGAAAACCTGACTCCCGCGCAGGCTCGCCGGCGTGAGGCGCGGCGTCGTCAAGCGTTGGTCTCCGCGACCATCATCTTCGTGATTGGCCTCGTGACCACGCTCGCGATCGTGGGCCCGCGCATGGGCCTGTTCGAGGCCAAGGATTACCACGGCGACGGCAACGGTAAGAGCGTGAGCGTCGAGGTCGGGCAGGGCGACACCAACGCCACGATCGGCCAGCAGCTCGAGCAGAAGGGCGTCATCGCCAATTCGCAGAAGTTCGTCTCGACGATGGAAGAAAAGGCCAACGGCAAGTACATTCAGCCGGGCACCTTCGAGCTCCAGGAGCACATGAGCTCCGAATCGGCCATGAAATCGTTGACGGGATCGGGCAGCGCCAAGCACTACGTGGCGATCAACCAGAATCTTCGGAAGGATGAGGCCTTCGATGCCCTGTCCAAGGGGACCGGCATCAGCGTCGACAAATTCAAGGCCCTGGACCAGGACCCCGGACAATTCGGCATACCGAGCAAGTTCACCTCTCTGGAAGGTTTCCTGCATCCGGGCGAATACCGTTTCAAATCCGACGCGTCGGCCAAGGACGTCATCCAGGAGATGGTCGACAAGACCAAGAAGGACCTCAAGGATGCCGGCGTCAGCGGTGACGACGACATCTTCCACACGGTCACGGTCGCCTCGATCCTCGAGTTCGAGGCCACGCCCCAGGACTACAAGTCGGTCGCCGGTGCCATCGACAACCGCGTCGATAACCCCGACGGAGAAACCCAAGGGTTCCTGCAGTCTGATGCCACCGTCGCGTATGGGCTGGGCAAGAAGACCTACCAGATCACCGACGAACAGAAGCAGGACGCGTCGAACGGGTACAACACCTTTGCGAATAAGGGGTTGCCGGTGGGACCGATCGGTTCGCCCGCGGCCGACGCCATCAAGGCGGCCGCGAAGCCCGAGCACAACGACTACTACTACTGGGTCACCGTGAATCTGGATACCGGCGAAACCAAATTCGCCAAGACCTACGAAGAGCATCAGAAAAACGTGGCCCAATACGATCAGTGGTGCTCGGAGCACGAGGGCAAATGCTCCTAATCGACCCTCCCGCGGGGCCCTGGGCCGCGGTGCTTGGTCATCCGGTGGGGCACAGCCTCTCGCCGGTCATGCATCGCGCGGCGTATCGCGTCCTGCACGAAGACATCGCCTACACCTCCGCGGACATCCAGGAAGCGGAATTCCGCGAGGCGGTTGGCCCAGCGCTGACCGATCCCGGCTGGTCCGGATTCTCCGTGACCATGCCGCTGAAGTCGGTGGCTCGTGGTGCCGCCGACCGGCTGACGGACTTCGCGTCCCTGGTCGGTGTGATCAATACCCTCGCGCCTCTGGGTCCCGGCGATCGGCGCGAGGTCGTGGGGCACAACACCGATGTCTCGGGAATCGTCAACGCGCTGTCCTTCGCGCATCCGGACATGCCGGCTTCTCCCCGTGCGGCGATCATCGGCGGGGGAGGGACGGCCACGGCCGCGGCGGCGGCCCTCCATATCCTCGGAGCGTCGGAGGTGACCGCTTTTGTCCGCGACCCCGAGCGAGCGGGCCGGGTGGTCCAGATTGCCGAACGGCTCGGTACCCGCCTCGAGCTGTCGCCCCTGAACGAGTCCCCGACTCGCATGGGTGAATTCGACGTCGTGGTCTCGACGCTGCCGGCCCATGCCTTCGACGACCAGGCCGAACGCATCGACGGCGACCTGAGTGGCCTCGCGCTCTTGGACGTCTCCTACGAGCCGTGGCCGTCAGAGCTCGCGGTATCTCTGGGACGACACGGGGCGGTTGCGGTCTCGGGACGTGAAATGTTGTTGTATCAGGCGATCGACCAGATCAAAATGTTCACGGGACGTGATCTGTCGGAGGATCTGCCTCGTCAAGACGAGGTGCTGACCGCGATGTCCGAGGCCATCGGACTACCACCCCGGACGTCTCCTCCCCGAAAGATCTACGATGGCCGGGACCTTCGGCCTCGGGGCTGAGCCCACTCGTACGCGCGAGACGACCCACCCGAGGTGGGACGTACTCGCAATTCAGACTAAAGATTGAGGTAACACCGTGACATTGCGTTGGCTGACTGCCGGGGAGTCCCACGGCGAGGCACTGGTCGGAATCATCGAGGGCGTGCCGGCCGGCGTCGAGCTGGAGTCGGCGGATATTCGCGACGCTTTGGCTCGACGCCGGCTCGGTTACGGCCGGGGCGCCCGCATGAAGTTCGAAGAGGACCGCGTCCGGATTCTCGGCGGCGTCCGCCACGGCCTGACCCAGGGCGGCCCGGTATCCATCGAAATTGCCAATTCCGAATGGCCGAAATGGACCGACGTCATGGCCTCGGATCCCGTGGATCCTTCGGTGCTCGAAGGCCGTGCCCGCAATGAGCCCTTGACCCGTCCGCGGCCGGGGCACGCAGACTTTACCGGAATGCAGAAATTCGGCTTTTCGGAGTCCCGGCCCGTCTTGGAGCGGGCCAGCGCGCGCGAAACCGCCACGCGGGTTGCCCTGGGCGTCGTGGCCGCCAAGATTCTCAAGGCCCTGGGGGCTCAGCTCGTGAGCCACACGACCGCGATCGGTTCGGCCGCCGCGCCCACGAACGCGCCGCGGCCCTTGCCCCGCAACGTCGACGCCCTCGATGCGGATCCGTTGCGGTGCTTCGACCCGGAGACCTCGGCGGCCATGGTGCGCGAGGTCGACGAGGCCCATAAGGACGGCGAAACCCTCGGCGGCGTCGTCGAGGTCCTCGCCTACGGACTCGTCCCGGGGCTCGGATCGTACGTTCACTGGGACCGTCGTCTCGATTCGCGTCTGGCCGGGGCCCTGATGGGTATCCAGGCCATTAAGGGCGTCGAGGTCGGAGACGGATTCCTGACCGCCGCCCGGCGCGGCACCGAGGCCCATGACGAGATTTCCTTGGACGAGGACGGCCGCGTATTCCGGGAGACCAACCGCGCCGGAGGCATCGAAGGCGGCATGAGCATCGGGGATACCCTCCGGGTGCGGGCCGGGATGAAACCCATCGCGACGGTGCCCCGCGCGTTGAAGACCGTGGACACCTCGACCGGGGAGGTCACCACGGCGCATCACCAGCGGTCCGACGTGTGCGCGGTGCCAGCCGCGGGCGTCGTCGCCGAAGCCATGGTGGCGCTGGTCCTCGCCGATGCGTACCTCGAAAAATTCGGTGGCGACTCGATCCACGAGACCCGACGCAACGTGACGTCCTACCTGGAGAACATCCCGGAGGAGCTGGGGTGGACGTCCAACTCGCAGGGCTGGGATCAATGAGCAAGCACACCGGCGGCGCGATCGTGCTGATCGGGCCCATGGCCGCGGGAAAGTCTTGGCTTGGACGCGGGTTGTCCACCACGCACGGCTATACCTTCGTGGACGCCGACGAGTACATCGTCGCCCGGCACGGGGAAATCCCCACCATCTTCGCCGAACACGGCGAGGCCTATTTCCGTGACCTCGAGGTCGCCTCCATCGAGGCCATCCTCAGCGATCCCGAGCATGCCGGATCGGTGGTCTCTCTGGGCGGGGGAGCACCCATGTCCGCTCGGGTGCGCGAACTCATCTCGGACCACACCGTGATCTACCTTCGGGTGGACGCCGAGACGGTGCGCCCGCGTATCGTGGGAAATTCGACCCGACCGTTGCTCCAACCCGATCCCGTCTCCCGGTGGAATCAGATGTTTGAGCAACGCCGGAGCACATATGAGGCCCTCGCCGACGTCGTCGTCGACGCGAGCGGCCCTCGGGATGTCGCGGAACTCGTCGGAGAAATCCACGACGCCATCCAACACTCGACACAGAACTCGGGGTCGGCGGCCGCGGAGGCCGGCTGACCCGCAGGACGTTGCCGTGGGGCGACGCCGACAGGAGGAATACATGACCCAGGACCAGACCGCCTCGACACGCATCTCCGTGACGGGAGAGCAGCCGGCGGACAACTACGACGTCCATATTGGGCACGATCTCCTGGTGAAGCTGCCCGAGATCTTGGGCCCCCGCGTGCGTCGGATCCTGGTGGTGCACCCCCGAGCGCTTCGGTCCACGGGGGAGCTGGTCATGAACGATCTCAAGTCCGCGGGCTTCGAGTCGTTCAGCGCCGAGATCCCGGACGCGGAAGAAGGAAAGCACGTTCAGGTTGCGGCGTTCTGCTGGCAGGTTCTGGGACAAAACGACTTCACCCGGTCGGACGCGATCATCTCGGTGGGTGGCGGCGCGGTCTCCGACGTCGCCGGATTCGTCGCGGCGACCTGGTTGCGCGGCGTGCGCGTCATCCACATCCCCACGACGTTGCTCGGCATGGTCGACGCCGCCGTGGGAGGCAAGACCGGCATCAACACGGCCGAGGGAAAGAACCTGGTCGGGTCCTTCCATCCGCCGGCCGCGGTGCTCTGCGATCTGGGAACTCTTCGGACCCTTCCCGTCAACGAGCTGGTCACCGGGCTGGCCGAGGTCATCAAGTGTGGGTTCATCGCCGATCCGGCAATTCTCGACCTGATCGAGGCGGAGCCCGAGAAGATCCGGGATTCGCAGTCCGCGGTGATTCGCGAGCTCATCGAACGGTCGGTCAAGGTCAAGGCCGACATCGTCTCCTCGGACCTGAAGGAATCGGGCCGCCGCGAGTTCCTGAACTACGGGCACACGCTGGCGCACGCGATCGAGGTCAACGAGAGATACCAGTGGCGCCACGGGGCGGCCGTCTCCGTGGGAATGGTCTTCGCGGCGGAGCTGTCCGCCGCCGCGGGGAACCTGGACGGCGCCGTCGTGGACCGCACGCGTGCCATCCTGGAAAGCGTGGGGTTGCCCACGACCTACCGCTCGGACCAATGGAAGAAGCTCCTGGACGCGATGCATCTCGACAAGAAGGCTCGCGGAAATCTGCTGCGTTTCGTGGTTCTGGATAAGGTCGCGGCGCCGCGCATCATGGAAGTACCGGACGAATCCATCCTGTTTGCGACCTACCAGGAGATCGCCGCCTGAACCCCCGCCCCACAAGGGCGTTACAATAGCTACCGATTAACCGTGCACGCGGACTGAGCGTGCCGATCGACGATCCGCCAAAGGAGTGTTCGTGGCAACGACCAACGACATCAAGAACGGGACCATCCTCAAGCTCGACGGAAATCTCTGGGGTGTCATCGAATTCCAGCACGTCAAGCCGGGTAAGGGCGGCGCCTTCGTCCGCACCAAGTTGCGCAACGTCAACACCGGCAAGGTCGTCGACAAAACGTTCAACGCGGGTTCCAAGGTCGAGCTGACCACCGTGGATCGTTCCGAGTACCAGTACCTGTACCAGGACGGCGCCGACTACGTCTTCATGGACAACAAGACCTACGACCAGATCAATGTCCCCGAGGCCGTGGTCGGAGACGCCGCGAACTTCATGCTGGAGAACCAGAACGTGACGCTCGCGATGCACGAAGGCGCCCCGCTGTACATCGAAATGCCCCCGTCGGTGGTCCTCGAGATCACCTACACCGAGCCCGGTCTCCAGGGGGACCGCTCGACCGGTGGCAACAAGCCGGCGACCCTCGAAACCGGCGCGACCATTCAGGTTCCGCTGTTCGTCGAGCAGGGAACCAAGGTCAAGGTCGACACCCGCTCCGGCGATTACCTGGGGCGCGTCAACGAGTGAATTCGCGGACAAAGGCGCGCGTTCGCGCCCTGGAAGTACTGTTTGAGGCGGAAGAGCGCCACGAGGACACCCTCGAGGTGCTCCGCCGCCGTCGCCTGCATACCTCGGCCCTGATCTCCGACTACTCCGAGCGCATCGTGCTCGGGGTCGTCGAGCGGGACGAAGAGATCCGGGAGTACATCGAGACGTACTCCAAGGGATGGACCATGGACCGGATGCCCTCGGTCGATCGAGCCGTGTTGCGCATGGGCGCGTGGGAACTGCTCTACAACGACGAGATCCCGGACGCCGTGGCGGTGGCCGAGGCAACCGGACTCGCCAGGACCCATTCGACCGATGACTCACCGAGGTTCATCAACGGTGTCCTGGGCCGCCTGCAAAAGGTCAAGCCCACCTTGATGACCGATTAAGAACGACATGACGCCGCCGGGGAGATCTCCCCGGCGGCGTCGTTCATTCGGTGTGATAACTTGGCCGAGATGCATTCATCCTGCTGACCTTTAAATTCCGTCCTGTGAGGCGGGGAAGGAGGCAATCGCGATGACTATTCACTCTCGTTCCGCGTCAGAACCGAAGCCTCGGGTTTCGTCGAACGCGCGCGTGATCTTGGATACCGCGGATGTCAATCGGGCGCTGACCCGAATTGCGCACGAGATCGTCGAGTCCAATAAGGGCACGAAGAATCTGGTGCTGTTGGGAATTCCCCGGCGTGGCTACCCCCTCGCCCAACGACTCGCGGAAAAGATCGCCGCGACGGAAAATAACTTCGACGCCCAGGCCTGCCTCGGCCAGCTCGACGTCACGATGTATCGCGACGACCTGCGGCGAAGCACCTCCCGCACCCCGCAGCCGACGCACATTCCGGACACGGGCATCGACGGCAAAAACGTCGTGTTGGTCGACGACGTCCTGTATTCGGGTCGCACGATCCGTGCCGCCCTCGACGCCTTGGCCGACTTCGGTCGCCCCGCCGTGGTCCGCTTGGCGGTCCTGACGGACCGGGGGCACCGTCAACTGCCGATCCGCGCGGATCACGTCGGCAAGAACCTTCCCACGTCGCACGAGGAATCCGTCAAGGTTTTCCTCCGCGAAACCGACGACCCTCACGCCGTCGACGGCCTGGCCGACGGCCGCGACATCGCCGACTGCGTTCTGCTCGATCCCGGTCACGCCCCGGCCGTGGAGAAGGGATTCATCGGATGAAGCACCTGCTCGACACCAAGGACCTCAGCCTCGAGGAAGCGGTGAGCCTCCTGGACACCGCCGACAGCATGGCCGAGGTCGGCACGCGCGAGGTCAAGAAGCTTCCGGCTCTCCGGGGCCGGACCGTGGTCAACCTCTTCTTCGAGGACTCGACGCGCACGCGGATCTCTTTCGAGACGGCCGAAAAGAGGCTCTCGGCGGACGTCATCAACTTTGCTGCCAAGGGGTCGTCGGTCTCGAAGGGCGAATCGCTCAAAGACACCGCCCAGACCCTCGAGGCCATCAACGCCGACGCCATCGTGATTCGTCACCCCGCGTCGGGGGCCCCCGAGCGGTTGGCCACCAGCGGGTGGATCACCTCGCCGGTCATTAACGCCGGTGACGGGATGCACGCCCACCCCACGCAGGCCCTGCTCGACGCGATGACGCTCAGGCAGCATCGCTCCCGCCTGACGGGGGAGCCCACGCGGGGCTCGACCCTCGAGGGCATGAGCGTCGCGATCGTCGGAGACGTGCTGCACTCCCGCGTGGCCCGATCGAACGTGTGGTTGCTGGCTCTCCTCGGCGCGCGCGTCGTTCTGGTCTCGCCTCCGACGTTGCTCCCGGTGCGCATCGACGACTGGCCGGTCGAGGTGTGCTACGACATGGACGAGGCCCTGACCAGGGACCTGGACGCCATCATGATGCTGAGAATCCAGCGGGAACGCATGCACGCGTCCTTTTTCCCCTCCTCGGAGGAGTACGCCCGGCTGTGGGGCCTGACGCCCGAGAGGCTGGCCCTTCTGGACGCCCGGGGAGCCGAGACCGCGATCCTGCATCCCGGCCCGATGAATCGGGGCCTCGAGATCAGCGCGGCCGCCGCAGATTCGCCGCGTTCGCTGGTTCTCGACCAGGTCACCAACGGGGTGTCCGTCCGGATGTCGGTGCTCTACAGCCTGATGACCGGCCCGCAGGACACCACCGAACACACCGCACCCCTTAGGACGTCATGAGCCCTCAGCACTACCTCATCCGCCGCGCCACTGTTCTCGGTGAAAAGGTCACCGACCTGCGCCTCGAGGCGGGAACCATCACGGAAACCGGTACCGATCTGGAGCCCCGCGGGGCGGAGATGATCGACGCGGAGGGGCTGATCGCCCTACCCGGCCTCGTTGACGTCCACACCCACCTCCGAGAGCCGGGCCGCGAGGACGCTGAGACGGTCGAAACCGGCACGCGTGCCGCGGCGGCAGGTGGATACACCGCCGTGTGCGCGATGGCCAATTCCCAACCCGTCGCGGACACCGCGGGCTTGGTCGAACAGGTGTGGGAACTGGGCCGGGCTGCCGGGTGGGCCGACGTCCACCCGATCGGCGCGGTGACCGTGGGCCTTGGCGGCGAGCAACTCGCCGAGATCGGCGCGATGGCCGACTCCCGCGCTCAGGTGCGGATGTTTTCCGACGACGGCAAGTGTGTTCACAACGCGCTGCTCATGCGGCGTGCCCTGGAATACGTCAAGACCTTCGACGGCGTCGTGGCCCAGCACGCCCAGGAGCCCCAGCTCACCGAGGGCGCGCAAATGAACGAGGGAAGCGTCTCGGCGGATTTGGGGCTGGCCGGATGGCCGGCCGTCGCGGAGGAAGCGATCATCGCCCGCGACGTGCTCCTCGCGCAGCACGTGGGCTCCCGCGTGCACATCTGCCACGTGTCGACCCAAGGATCCGTGGAGATCATCCGCTGGGCCAAAGAGCGGGGCATCGATGTCACCGCGGAGGTCACGCCTCATCACCTGGTGCTGACGGACGAGATGGTCAGATCCTATGACCCCGTGTACAAGGTCAATCCGCCGCTGCGGACCCGCGAGGACGTCGAGGCCCTCCGCGCCGCGGTCGCCGATGGCACGATCGACGTGATCGGCACGGATCATGCCCCGCACCCGCTCGAGGCCAAGGAATGCGAATGGGCCAGCGCGGCGATGGGCATGACCGGCCTGGAGACCGCCCTGTCGGTCATTCAGATGACCCTGGTGGAAACCGGCATCGTGAACTGGAGCGACGTCGCCCGCATCATGTCCACCGTGCCCGCCAGGATCGCCCGCATCGACGACCAGGGCCGCCCCCTGACGCAGGGCGAACCCGCCAACATCGTGCTCGTCGACCCTGCGGTTCGCCGCGTCGTCGACCCGCAGACGCACGCTTCGAAGGGACGGAACTCGCCGTATCGGGCCATGGAACTTCCTGGCCAGGTCCGTGCGACCTTCCTTCGGGGCCACCCGACGGTCCTGAACGGCCGCCTGACCACACCGGGTTCTCGTAACCCCGCGGAGAATTAGGACATATGACTCTCAACCACATGCTCACGCTGGTTTCCTCGGTGATCCTGGCGGGAATCGTCTTTTCCCTGATCGCCTGGGGCTGGCGTTCCCGAACCAAGCGGCAGGCGGGAATCGCGGATCTCCCCGAGGTCCCGCGCGAGCTGGACGGCGCCGCCGCCGAGTTCGCCTGCGACGTCCAATACGTGTGCACGACCACGGCCGGCGATTGGCTCGACCGCATCGCGGTTCACGGATTGGGGGTCAAGGCCAACGGCCAGGCCCTCGTGTACCCCACGGGGCTCATCGTGACCCGTGACGGGGCTCGTGATCTCTGGATCGGTAGCGAATCCATCGAGGTGCTGCGCCGCGAATCCGGTATGGCCGGAAAATTCGTTGAGAAAGACGGACTCGCGGTGATCTCGTGGCGATTGGGCGGGCGCTTGGTCGATACCGGCCTGCGAACCCGACGCGCCGCAGACACCCCGGAGCTGCTCGATCGTCTCCGCGACCACGCCCCGCAGGCATCCTCATCGTTGCCCGCAACAGACCAGAACCAGGACACCGCGGCGTCCGACGATGCCGCCTCCGACCATCCCTCAAGGAAGTGAATTCATGACCAACGCACATCAGCCCGAGGCTCGGGCGGTACTGGTTCTCGAAGACGGCACGATCTACCGAGGCCGAAGCTACGGCGCGACCGGCGAGGCCTTCGGGGAAGCGGTATTTTCCACCGGTATGACCGGATACCAGGAGACCTTGACCGATCCCTCGTACGCGGGCCAGATCGTGGTGCAGACCGCGCCGCACATCGGCAATACCGGGGTCAACCGGCAGGACGCCGAATCGCGCCGCATCTGGGTCAGCGGCTATGTGGTGCGTGACGCGGCGCGGCGAGCCTCCAACTGGCGGTCGGAAGGTTCCTTGGACGAGGACCTGACCAAGCAGAACATCGTGGGAATCCAGAATATTGATACCCGTGGCCTGACCCGTCACCTGCGTGACTCCGGTGCCATGAGGGCCGGGGTCTTCAGCGGGGCGTCGGCGGACCTCACCCAGGAAGAGATGATCCGGCGGGTCACCGACGTGGCGCCGATGAAGGGTCGCCAGCTCGCCGACGAGGTCAGCGTCGAGGAAACTTACACGATCGAGCCGCGCGACCACGGATGGACGGGCGAGACCAAGGGCACCTTGGTCGCCGTGGACTTGGGCATCAAGTCCATGACGCCGCAGCGATTCGCCGAGCGTGGCGTGCGCGTCCACGTGGTGCCCGCCGATATCACCCTGGACGAACTCACCGCATTGCACCCGGACGGAGCGTTTTTCTCGAACGGCCCCGGCGACCCGGAGACGGCGGACCTCCAGGTCGAGCTGTTGCGCGGCATCCTTCGACGGGGGATCCCGTTCTTCGGCATCTGCTTCGGCAACCAGCTCCTCGGGCGGGCCCTGGGATTCGGCACCTACAAGTTGCCCTTCGGGCACCGCGGGATCAACCAACCCGTCTTGGACCGGTCGACCGGTCGTGTCGAGATCACCGCGCAGAATCACGGGTTCGCCGTGGACGCCCCGCTGGACGGACCGGTCACCGCGCCCGTGTCCGAGTTCGGCAGGGTCGAGGTCTCGCACGTGTGTCTCAACGACGACGTCGTCGAGGGCCTGCGCTGCCTGGATGTCCCGGCCTTCTCCGTCCAGTACCACCCCGAGGCCGCGGCGGGCCCGCACGATGCCGCCTACCTGTTCGATCGATTCATCGAACTCATGAACTCCACCGATGCCGCCAGCCAGAAAGCAGGAAAATAACCCCATGCCTCGTCGTCACGACCTCAAGAGCGTCCTGGTCATCGGTTCTGGCCCCATCGTCATCGGGCAGGCCGCCGAGTTTGACTACTCCGGAACACAGGCCCTGCGGGTCCTCCGGGAAGAGGGCATCCGCGTGATCCTCGTGAACTCGAACCCCGCCACCATCATGACGGATCCGGAATTCGCGGACGCCACGTACATCGAACCGATCACCCCCGAAACCATCGAGCGCATCATCGAGCGGGAACGCCCCGATGCGATCCTCCCGACCCTCGGTGGGCAGACCGCGCTGAACGCGGCGATCGCGCTGGACGATCGCGGCACCCTCGAGAAGTACAACGTGGAGCTGATCGGTGCCAACATCGCCGCGATCAATCTCGGCGAGGACCGCGAGGCCTTCAAGGGAGTCGTCGAACGCTGCGGTGCCGAGTCGGCGCGATCGGTCATCGTGCACTCGATGGACGAAGCCCTGAAGGCCGCGGACGAGCTCGGCTACCCGATGGTCGTCCGCCCTTCCTTCACGATGGGTGGCCTGGGATCGGGCATGGCGTACAACGAGGAAGACCTGCACCGCATCGCCGGCGCCGGGATTCAGTACAGCCCCACCTCGGAGGTTTTGCTCGAGGAGTCGATTCTCGGGTGGAAAGAATACGAGCTGGAAATGATGCGCGACAAGAACGACAACGTCGTCGTCGTGTGCTCGATTGAGAATTTCGACCCCGTGGGAGTCCACACCGGTGACTCCATCACCGTCGCGCCCGCGCTGACGCTGACGGACCGCGAGTACCAGAAGATGCGGGACGTCGCGATCGCCGTGATTCGCGAGGTCGGAGTGGACACGGGCGGATGCAATATCCAGTTCGCGGTCGACCCGGCAACCGGGCGCGTGGTCGTGATCGAGATGAACCCGCGCGTCTCACGGTCATCGGCCCTGGCATCGAAGGCCACGGGATTCCCTATCGCCAAGATCGCGACCAAGCTCTCGCTGGGGTACACCCTCGACGAGATCCCCAACGACATCACCCGCAAGACCCCGGCGTCCTTTGAGCCGACGCTGGACTACGTGGTCGTCAAGATCCCGCGGTTCGCCTTCGAGAAATTCCCCGCCGCCGACCCCACGCTGACCACGACCATGAAGTCCGTGGGAGAGGCGATGGCCCTCGGCCGCAACTTCACCGAGGCCCTGCAAAAGGCGATGCGTTCGCTCGAGCAGAAGAACAGCGAATTTTCCTTCGCCCACGACCGCATGGATGCCGACGAGCTGGATGCGCTGGTCGAGGCGTGCAAGACGCCCACCACGGAACGAATCCACCAGGTCCGTCGCGCCTTGGCCGGGGGAGCGAGCATCGAGCGCATGTACGAGGCGACCGGGATCGACCCGTGGTTCCTCGACCAGCTCGTGCTGATCAATGAGGTCGCCGCCGAGATTCGCGAGGACGCGAACCTGACGCGGGAAACACTCCAGACCGCCAAGAGGCACGGTTTTTCGGATGCACAGATCGGGCAGCTGGTTCACCTGAAAGAAGACGTCGTGCGCGGCGTCCGCCATGCCCTGAACGTCCGCCCGGTGTTCAAGACCGTGGACACCTGCGCGGCCGAATTCGAAGCTTTCACGCCGTATCACTATTCGTCCTACGACCAGGAGGACGAGGTAGCCCAACACCAGGGAAAATCCGTCATGATCCTCGGTTCCGGGCCGAACCGCATCGGTCAGGGCATCGAATTCGACTATTCCTGCGTCCACGCGTCCATGGTTCTGCGCGAGGCCGGGTACGAGACCGTCATGGTCAACTGCAATCCGGAAACCGTGTCGACCGACTATGACGTCTCGACGCGGCTGTACTTCGAGCCGCTGACCCTCGAGGACGTCCTCGAGGTCATCGACTCGGAACGGCGGACCGGTGGGCTGTTGGGAGTCTTCGTGCAGCTGGGTGGTCAGACACCGCTCAAGCTCGCTCGCGAACTCAAGGAAGCGGGAGTGCCCATTCTGGGGACCTCGCCCGAGGCCATCGACCTCGCGGAGGACCGTGGCGAGTTCTCGCAGGTGCTGGAACGCGCCGGCCTGATGACGCCGAAGAACGGCACGGCCTCGACCTTTGCCGATGCCAAGGTCATCGCCGACGAGATCGGGTATCCCGTGCTGGTTCGCCCGTCCTACGTGCTCGGCGGGCGCGGCATGGAGATCGTCTACGACGAGCAGAACCTGGAACGTTACCTCTCCAACGCGACCGAGGTCTCGCCGTCGCAGCCGGCCCTCATCGACAAATTCCTTGAGGACGCCATCGAGATCGACGTCGATGCCCTCTTCGACGGAACCGACCTGTACATGGGCGGCGTCATGGAGCACATCGAGGAGGCCGGCATCCACTCGGGAGACTCGGCCTGCACCTTGCCTCCCGTCACGCTGAGCCCCAATGTCATCGAGCGGGTCCGAGAGGCGACGCGGGGCATCGCCGAGGGCGTCGGCGTGCGAGGACTCATCAACATCCAATTCGCGGTCGCTTCCAACAACCTGTATGTCATCGAGGCCAATCCCCGGGCCTCGCGGACGGTTCCGTTCGTCTCGAAGTCCACGGGTGTTCAGCTGGCCAAGTCCGCCGCGCTGATCGGCACCGGGCGCACCATTGCCTCGCTCATCGAGGAAGGCCGCCTGCCCTCGCACATGGACGGCGCGGACCTACCCGATGACACGGCCATCGCGGTCAAGGAAGCCGTTCTTCCGTTCAACCGTTTCCGCACCAAGACCGGCGCCGCGGTGGATTCGCTGCTGGGGCCCGAGATGCGCTCGACCGGTGAGGTCATGGGCCTGCACACCTTCTTCGACACCGCGTTCGCCAAGGCGCAGGCCGCCGTCGGCAACATCCTGCCGACCGAGGGCAAGGCGTTCGTCACGGTCTCCGACCGGGACAAGCGCGCGGCGGTGGTCTACGTCAAGATGCTTCAGGAGCTGGGCTTCGAGATCATCACGACCGGTGGCACGGCCACGGTGATGCGCCGCAACGGCATCGACTGCACGGTGGTCTCCAAGCTTCGTGACGCCGCCGAAGGGGAGCGGACCATCGTGGACATGATCACCGACGGTGACATCGACCTGATCTTCAACACGCCCTCGGGCGCGGGCGAATCACGCGGCGATGGCTACGAGATTCGTGCCGCCGCCACGAGCATCGGGTGCCCGCTGATGACCACCATTTCGGAATTTGGTGCGGCCATCCAGTCGATCGATGCGCAGCGGCGCCACACGTGGGACGTGATGAGCCTGCAGGATCACGAAGCCACGTTGACGGCCTCGGCGAAGGCCGCCCGGGCATGAGCGCCCCCGAGTCGCCGGCCGGAGACCGCCTCTACGAGGCCATGCAGGAATTCGGCCCGCTGTGCGTGGGGATCGACCCCCACCCGGGGTTGCTGCGCGATTGGGGGCTCGAGGACTCCGTCGCGGGCCTCGAATCCTTTGCCCTGACCGTCGCCGAATCGGTCTCGGGCCGGGTCGCCTCGATCAAACCGCAGGTGGCCCTGTTCGAGCGGCACGGGTCCGAGGGGATGAGGGTCCTCGAACGGGTCATCGAGGCGATGCAGGGATCGGCAACCCAGGTCGTGTGCGACGCGAAGCGCGGCGATATCGGGTCCACGATGGCCGCCTACGCGGACGCGTGGTTGGGCCCCCAGTCACCGCTGGCCGGTGACTGGGTGACCCTGAGCCCTTATCTGGGATTCGGTTCGCTGGACCCGGCACACCGGGTCGCGGAGGAATCCGGACGAGGGACGTTCGTGTTGGCCCTCACCTCCAATCCCGAAGGGGCATCGGTGCAGCATCGCGGGGCGGAGTCTTCGGTGGCACGGTCGATCGTCGAGGCCGCCCAGCGCGAAAACGAACGTCACAAAGCGAAATACGCGGGCCCTTGCGGTCTCGTCGTGGGCGCTACGGTGGGTGACGCTCTCGCAGCGTTGGGCATCGACCTCGGCCGGTTCAATGGCCTGATGCTGGCACCCGGATACGGGGCGCAAGGGGCGACCGAAGAGGACCTTGCCCACGTCTTTGCCGGATGCCGAGACAAGATCGTGGTGTCCTCCTCACGTGGGGTTTTGCGTCACGGTCCGGCCCAAGACGCGCTCCTGGCCGAAGCGACGGCGTGCAATGACCGACTCAGGAAAGCACTGCATCGGTAACCAATGTAACTGCTCGCGGTGAAGGGGCCAGGGGTGCCCTGCCGGGGGTGGGGACGAGAAATTTGCTCGGGTTACTGACTGGTATGGCCGACATTCCTGGGGTACTTTGGTCTCCATACGTACGGGAATCTTGGGGATTCGTAATTGTTATCCCGTACGCAGTGGAGAGGAAGTAACTATGGCTCTACGCCCTCTGACAGATCAGGAACGTGCCGCTGCCCGCGAAAAGGCTAAGCAGTCGCGGCAGATTCGCGCCACTGCGAAACAGGCGCTCAAAAACAGAGAAATCACGATCAGTGAATTCTTGCAACGGGCAGACGCGGATGAGGCTTTGCAACGCATCCGTGTCGAGGATATGTTGAAAAATCCCTCCCAAGCATTGGGGACGTGCGCGCGGCGGCGATCATGCGAGAACTACGGATCGCGCCGAGCCGCCGTCTTCGTGGCTTGGGGGCACACCAGCGCAAGAATCTCATCGAATACCTCGAAGGGTAGTCCAGTGACAGAGACCCAGTCCCCGAAATTGACCGTGTTGGCCGGACCGACAGCCGTCGGAAAGGGGACGGTCTCTGCATACATTCGCGATCACCACCCCGAGGTATGGTTGTCGATCTCGGCGACCACGCGCGACCCGAGGCGCGGCGAGGAAGACGGCGTCCATTACTACTTCGTCTCGGACGAAGAATTCGACTCCATGGTCGATAACCGACAGATGCTCGAGTGGGCTAAAGTCCACAACAATCATCGGTACGGAACCATGAAGCGGATGGTGCTCGAGGCGCTCGACGCCGGCCGCCACGTGTTGTTGGAAATCGATATTCAGGGTGCTCGGCAGGTGCGCAACGCCATGCCGGAGGCGAATATGATTTTCCTTGCCCCGCCGAGCTGGGAAGAGCTGGTCCGTCGCCTGCGCACGCGTGGCACCGAGACCGATACCGAACAGCAGGTGCGGCTGGAGACGGCCAAGGAAGAGCTGGCCTCGGAACCCGAATTCGACGTCACGGTGGTCAACGAGACAGTCGAGAAGGCCGCCGCCGAGGTCCTCGAGATCATGGGAATCAGCTCCCCGGCGAAGTAATCCGGCCCGAGGACCACGGGCGCCATCGTCTCTCCGAGCGGTGGAGCCTGTGGTTCTCGCGCGCCGAATGCGCGCCTGAGGGTGCAATCGTTGCCCCGCGGTTGTATCATGGACTTTTAGTTTTGCCCGAGGCCCATCGTGTGGTCGTCGGATGACATCCGGACGCTCCGTCCGATGCATACCCATCAACGTCACGGGAGAAATTCTTGGCACTTTCCGAACATGAAGGCATCATCGACCCCTCCGTGGACTCGCTCCTCGAGAAGACCGATTCGAAGTACGGTCTGGTGATCTTCGGTGCCCGCCGTGCGCGTCAGATCAACGCGTACTATTCGCAGCTTCAGGAAGGCCTCTTCGAGCACGTGGGGCCCCTGGTCGATACCGCGGTCAACGAGAAGTCGTTGTCCATCGCGATGCGCGAGATCGAAAACGACGTCATCGAGGCCCGCCACGTCGAGGGCGGTCGCTTCAACGAAAACGGCCAGGTCATCCACGATGACCAGCCCGTGGCCGACTTCTTCAACTCGGAGATTTTCGCCCAGGAATCGGATTCCGCGGACGCCTTCGTGGAGTTCAGCGAAGACAATTCCGCACAGTCCGAATAACACGGGTCGGACGGCGATCCGCCGTCCGGGCCCGCGCCCGTTAGACTGAACGGGTGCGAATCATATTAGGAATCGGTGGAGGCATCGCGGCGTATAAGGCCGCGATGCTTCTGCGTTTATTCACCGAACAAGGGCACGACGTCGTGCCCATGCCCACCCGATCTGCCTTGCGGTTCGTCGGCGAGCCCACGTGGGAGGCGTTGTCGGGACACCCCGTGAATACCTCGGTGTTCGAGGACGTCGAATCCGTCAATCACGTGCGACAGGCCGAACGGGCCGATCTTGTGGTGGTTGCCCCCGCGACCGCGGATCTCATGGCGCGCGTGGTCGGCGGGCGGGCGGATGATCTGTTGAGCGCCACGATCCTCACCGCGACGTGCCCGGTCGTCTTTGCCCCGGCCATGCACACCCAAATGTGGGAGAACCCGGCGACACGGCGTAATGTCGCGCAGCTCCGCGAGGACGGATACACCGTCATCGACCCCGCCGTGGGCCGGCTGACGGGTCACGACTCCGGGGCCGGACGTTTGCCGGATCCGCGCGAGATCTACCGACGTGCCCTGGCCGCCGCGAGCTCTGCCGGCGCGGCGTTGCCGGACCTGACGGGGTGTCGGCTGGTGGTCACCGCGGGAGGAACCCGCGAAGCCCTGGACCCCGTGCGCTACCTCGGCAACCGCTCGTCGGGAAAACAGGGGATCGCGATAGCACAGGCGGCCGCCGACCTTGGCGCCTCGGTCGAACTGATCCTCGCGCACACCGAAGTATCTGCTCCCGAAGGCTCGGAGAAGCTCCGCATCCGCCGGGTCTCCTCGGCCCTGGAACTGGAAAACGCCGTCGGTGAAGCCCTCGGGGACGGACGGTCCGTGGACGGGGTCATCATGACGGCCGCGGTCGCGGATTTTCGTCCGCGGTCCGTGGCCGTGTCCAAAATCAAGAAGGATCCCTCCGCCGACGACGCGCCGACCCTGGAGCTGGTGCGCAACCCGGATATTCTCCGCGGGCTGGTCGAGGCCAAGTCGCGGGGGGAGCACGGGGCGTTCCTCGTGGGTTTCGCCGCCGAAACGGGTTCGGAGGACCACACGGTCGCGGAACTGGGGGAGTCGAAGCTCGTCTCCAAGGGCGCGGACATGCTGGTGGTCAACGAGGTAGGAACCGACCTCGTCTTCGGCCAGGACCAGACGGCCGCCACGATCTTGGTCCGAGAGGCCGAGGAGATCCGCTCCGAGGCCGTCGTCGGTACAAAAATCGACCTTGCGCGACGTCTCATGACGCGGGTGGCGTCACACCTCAACATTGGCTCACGCACCGCGCGCGGATGAACCGAACGAGTAGAGTGGACGGGTGACTTCCAAAGACAACCAGCACTTGCGCCTCTTCACCTCCGAATCGGTGACCGAAGGCCATCCGGACAAGATCTGTGATCAGATCTCTGACTCGATCCTCGACGCCCTGCTGGCGGTCGACCCCACCTCAAATGTGGCCGTGGAAACGATGGTCACCACCGGGCAGGTGATGGTCGCCGGCGAGGTGACGACCAACGGGTACGTCGAGATCCCTAAGATCGTGCGCGACACCATCTTGGAGATCGGCTACAACTCCTCGACGCGAGGATTCGACGGCGAATTCTGCGGAGTGTCGGTCTCGATTGGCGAGCAGTCCCCGGATATCAACGCCGGCGTATACACGTCGCTGGAGACGCGCGATGGCACCGCCAACGACGTCCTGGACAGCCAGGGCGCGGGAGACCAAGGCCTGATGTTCGGATACGCGAGCAATGAGACCGAGGCGTTGATGCCGGCCCCCATCTGGATCGCGCATCGTCTCTCGGAGCGACTGACCAACGTCCGGAAGGAAGGGGTTCTTCCGGACCTCCGCCCGGACGGGAAAACGCAGGTCACCCTGGGCTACGACGGCAGCACCCCCGTTTCGGTGGACACCGTGGTGCTCTCGACCCAACACGACGAAAAATACGCGCTGAGCACCCTCAAGGAGGAAGTTCAGCGTTACGTGATCGATCCCGTGCTTGAAGACCTCGATCTCGATATCGACGCGGCGAAATTCATCATCAATCCGGCTGGCCAGTTTGTGCAGGGTGGTCCGGTCGGCGATGCCGGCCTGACCGGCCGCAAAATCATCGTGGATACCTACGGCGGCATGGCCCGACACGGCGGCGGCGCTTTCTCGGGCAAGGACCCGTCCAAGGTGGATCGCTCCGCGGCGTACGCCATGCGGTGGATCGCCAAGAACGTCGTCGCGGCGGGCCTCGCGGATCGCGCGGAGGTGCAGGTCGCGTACGCGATCGGACGGGCACGTCCGGTGGGGCTCTACGTCGAGACCTTCGGAACCCATCACGTCGACCCGTTGCGCATCGAAAAGGCCATCAGCGAGGTCTTCGATCTGCGCCCCCTGGCCATCATCAACGACCTCGACCTACGTCGGCCCATCTATGCGAAAACAGCGGCGCACGGTCACTTCGGGCGGTCCGAGCCCGAGTTCACCTGGGAACGTACAGACCGCGTGGACGCCTTGCGGGCCGCCATCTCGGAATGACCGAGGAATCGGAGGAGGTCCTTCCCGGCCTCGAGGGCTGGGAGACTTCCGCGATCGATCCGGGGAAAGAGCCCGGCGCCGTGGCCTTGGCCGCTCAGCTGCCGGTGGCCAAGGTCGCGATTGATACCCGCGTCCCGCACCTGGATCGCCTGTTTGACTATTCGGTGCCCGCGCATCTGGCGGATACGGCCCAACCCGGCGTTCGCGTCAGGGTCTCGTTCCACGGTCGTGACACGGTCGCTTGGCTGATCGATCGGGTCGACGCGAGCGATTCCAGGGTCGCCCTACAGCCGCTGCGAGACGTCGTGTCGCCGGTGCGAGCCCTGACGCCCGAGGTGTGGCGATTGTGCCAGTCCGTGGCCTCGCGGAGCGCGGGCCTGGTCTCCGATGTACTGCGATTGGCGGTTCCCCCGCGTGCGGCGCGAACCGAAAGGGCCTTTGAACGCGACGTCCTCGGCATCTCTGCGAAGCCCGCCGAACCGCCGGGGGACGCGTCGCCGGATGACGGCCGCGAGGCCGAGGACCGCCAGGGTACCGTTCAGTTTCCGGAACCCGCGTGGACCCCGGGGACGGCCGATGAGGCGTCACCGGGTTGGGGCCTGTACCAAGGCGGTCCGGAATTCCTGGCGGCCGTGGCCGACCGCGAGGGGAAGCCCGCCCGAGGGGTCCTGGCGGTCGCGCCGTCGGCACCGCAGAATTGGGCCGAGCTCACGGCCCGGGCTTGCGCCGCGACCCTGTCTTCGGGTCGCCGCGCGTTGGTCGTGGTGCCAGACCGCAGGAGCCTGGATCGCCTCGAAGCGGCCATCAACCGCTTCGTCGACGCGGAGAAGATCGCACGCCTGAATCATGACGACGGTCAGGCGGCCCGCTACTCTTCGTTTCTCCGAATCCTTTCGGGGGAGGCCTGGGTCGTGATCGGTACCCGGTCCGCTGCCTTTGCGCCGGTGCCCGGGCTTGGACTGGTCTCCTGCTTCGACGATGGCGACTCCAATCTCATCGAGCGGCAGGCGCCGTATTGCCACGCCCGCGACGTGCTCCTATTGCGCGCGCAGCAGGAGGAGTGCTCGGCCTTATTCTCGGGTCACAGCGTGAGCCCGGAATGCCAGCGCCTGGTCCAGACGCGGTGGGCCAGGCCATTGGCCGCCTCGCGGGAGAACCTGCGCCACCATTCGCCGCTGATCCGCTCCACGTCGGACTCTTACACGAGGGAACGGGACCCGATGGCGGCGATGGCGCGCATCCCGCACCTGGCGTATCAGGTCGCGCGGGAGGCCCTGAACCGTGGGCCGGTATTGATCCAGGTCGCGAGGACCGGCTATGCGCCGTCCCTGGCCTGCACGCGATGCCGGGCCTCCGCCAGGTGCGAGCACTGTTTCGGTCCCTTGAGCCTGGAGAAGGACTCGCGATCGCAGGCGATCTGCCGCTGGTGCCATCGAGGCGTCACCAATTGGCACTGCGCCGAATGTGGCGGCGAGAAGTGGCGGCTGACCACGGTGGGAGCCCTGCGCACCGCGGAGGAGCTGGGACGGGCCTTTCCGCAGGTCCCCGTCGTATCGTCCAGCGGGGAGAACATCAAGGCGGCGGTCGGTGACGAGCCGGCCATCGTGGTGGCCACGCCAGGGGCCGAGCCCCAGGTTCCCGGCGGGTACCGCGCGGCGTTGCTTCTTGACGGCGACCGCATGATGGCGCGCGACTCGCTGCGGAACAACGAGGCGGTGCTACGTCGCTGGATGAATGCCTGCGCGCTCGTCGCCTCGCAGGCCAACGGCGGTCAGGTCATCTGCACGGCGGAGGATTCCTCCGTGCTGGGCGCGCTCATCCGATGGGATCCGGCGGGCTATGCCTCCCGGGAGCTGGCCGAGCGTCACGAGCTTTCCTTGCCTCCGGCGGTTCGCACCGCGGCCATCACCGGCCCCCGGGTCTCGGTCGAAGAATTCGTCCGGGTTCTCGGGCTCGACGAGTTCGATCCGGCGACCGGAATCCGGGTCATTGACCCCGTGCCGTTGTCCGACGACGACGAGGACGACGAATACCGGGCCATCATCTTTATGCCCTACGGCCTCGCGGCGCGCGTCACGGAGAGACTCCGGAGCGCGAGGGCCTCGTTCTCGGCCTCGAAGAAGTATCAGTCGGTCCAGGTCAGGTGCGACGCCCCGGACGTTCTCTGACGGGTCCCCCTGCCGTCGGCGGAGGGGAGAATCTTGCTGACCGGCCGCGGCGGCCCCGCACGGTGTGGGCCAGACTGACGAGGGCACGGGCCGAAGTCTCCCAGCTATCCCGCTCGGCGTCCCGCAGGGCGCTGAGTACTTGCCGCTTGAATTCACCCGGCTCTTCCAGATCGCGCACGGCCTGCCGGAGCGCGCCGGGACGTCGGAAGTTCAGATGCACCGCGCCCGGAGCCACCTCCCGGAAAATGGGGATGTCGGAGAGAATCCGTGGGGCGCCTTCCGCGGCCGCCTCGACGACCGGCAATCCGTAGCCTTCCGCGGAACTTGCGGAGACCAAGGCGGTACAGGTCGCCAATAGGTGGCGATACTCCTCGTCGCTGACTCCGTCGTGAAAGACCACGCGGGCTCCGTCAGGCACCATCCGTTCCAATTCTTCGCGGCGTCGAGGATCGAACCGGGAGAGGAGATGAAGCTCGTAGTCGGGAAGGTCCGTCATCGACCGGATGAGCAGGTCAACACCCTTGTACGGCATAGCCGACCCCATGTACACCAGCGACTTGCCGCGACCGGGGATCCTCGCCAACGCCGTGGAGCGATCGATGATCGAGCCCTCGGGCGGGGCGTTCGGGATCACGTGCACCGGTCTGCGGGTCAGCCGATGACGCGCGATCAGTCCGGCGGTGGTGTGGCTGACCGTCGCGACGTCGTCGGCACGGTTCAACAGAATCCGTTGGGGGACATACGTGCGATGAAATTGGCGCCACCCCCAGCGAACGGGTCCCGGCAGAAACCCCGGTGCTTCTGGGTGGTCGTAGTAGATCAGGTCGTGCAGGGTCAGGATCAGGCCGTAGTTTCTGCCCCAGGAACCTATGGTCTGCATGGGGGAGAAAAGGACATCTGGCCGGTACCGATTGATCGCCAGGGCGCTCAAGGGCTCGAGGGGCCCCGTGGGGGAGAACCCCCGGACATGCGGCAGGTCGGGGAGCTGGGCCAATTGCTCGTCGTCCGAGATCAGCATCGCCACGCGAACCCCGGCAAGAGAACCGTCGGTCACCCCGCGGTAGAGGGCATGGAGGAGGCTCGAGGTATACCGGCTGATGCCATCGTGGACCGGGCGAACATACCGGGCGTCGACCATGAGCTTCAGGTCCTCATGAGAGTCTTTCGGTGCCATCATCGTGCCGTCGCCCGGGAAACGGCCGGCGCGGCGTCGTGGGCCTCCACGAATGATGACACCAGCTTCGCCGCCCGGCGGGGGGTCTCGTAGTGGATCAGGTGCCCGACCTGGGGGATCACCTCGAGGCGCGCGTCGGGAAACTTCTCGGCCAGCCGTTGCTGGGCCGGCACCGATCCCAGGTCGTCGCGTTCGGCCACGATGAGTGAGGTCGGCGACCGGACCTCGCCGGCCACCTCGCGCACGGTATCGCGGATGGACGACTCATAGGACTCGAGGACCACGGCGCGAGACGCGAAGGAACCGAAATACGCGTCATGTTGTCCGTTGATGAATCGACGCAATTCCGGACGGCGGTTCTTCATCATGATCTCCGAGGAGATGCGCGTGACCCACGAGGATCGCACCAGGGCGTTGCCGGGCCCCGAGGGCAGGGCGGCGCACGTGCGGTAGAACGCGGACGCGGCCAGCGTCGCGAGCCTTGCCGAGGAGTCCAACGCCGGTTCACAGATCGGATTGATCAGTGCCAACGAGACGACGTCGCGAGGATGTCGTGCGGCGGTACGCGCGGCGATCACGGATCCAAAGGAGTGGCCGACCAAGGCCACGGGGCCCGAACCCAGTCGGTGGATCAGCGCACCGATCACCTCGGCATAGCTATCGGCGGAATGCTCCCGTTCGAGAAGAGGCTCCGAACGTCCGAATCCGGGAAGATCCGGCACCACCACGTTCCAGCGTGATGCCAGAGCATCAGCGATGATGGCCAGCCCGTGATGGTCCCCTCGGAATCCGTGGACCATGACTATGGTCGGTCGCTCGTCGGTCTGCGCGGGGTGGTTTCGACCGTAGGTCCAATATCGGACCCGTGAGCCTTCGAAGGCCATGGTCGATTCCGCGGGAAACCCCAGTGACGTGGGGGCATCCTCGAATACGGAAGAATCTACGGTTCGAGGCACGATGCTCCTTACAGGTCGCCGGGGGCTACGCGTGATGTCTCGACGCGGCCACTTCACACCTTACAAGCCGTATCGGTGCTCCCACGGAATGAGGGTTAGACTGTGGAATATTCCCGGTGACATGCCCTCGACGGGTGCGCCCTGTTAAACACGTTCTATGCCCCACCAGCGCAAAGGAAACACTGTGCCTCAATCGGTTGGAGAGAATCCCTCACGAGATCTCGCGGACGAGAAGACCTACGACTTCTCCTCGATGGAAGCGACGTGGGCGGACTACTGGGATCGCGAGAAGGTTTTCGCCCCGCTCGACGACGGTTCACGGGAGCGCAAATACGTCCTGGACATGTTCCCGTATCCCTCGGGCGACCTGCACATGGGCCACGCCGAGGCGTTCGCCATGGGGGACGTCGTGACGCGGTATTGGAAGCAGAAGGGCTACGACGTCCTACACCCGATCGGCTGGGATTCCTTCGGCCTGCCGGCGGAGAACGCCGCCATCAAAAACAACACGCATCCGGCGGAGTGGACCTACAAGAATATTGAGACGCAGGCATCGTCCTTTAAGCGTTACGGCATCGCCGTCGACTGGTCCCGGCGACTCCACACCTCCGACCCCGAGTACTATCGCTGGACCCAGTGGCTGTTCCAGCAGTTTTACTCTCGGGGATTGGCTTACCGCAAGGATTCGCCGGTCAACTGGTGCCCCAAGGACCAGACCGTCCTGGCGAACGAACAGGTGGTCAACGGGGCCTGTGAACGATGCGGTACCCAGGTGACCAAGAAGTCGTTGAACCAGTGGTACTTCAAGATCACCGAATACGCCCAGGAGCTGCTCGACGACATGAAGCAGCTCGAAGGGCATTGGCCCGACCGGGTGCTGGCCATGCAACGCAACTGGATCGGGCGCTCGGAAGGCGCCGAGGTGCACTTTGAGGTGGAATCCGCGGGCCAGAAGCCCGGGACCCGGCTTTCCGTGTTCACGACCCGGCCGGACACCCTGTACGGGAATACCTTTTTCGTCGTCGCGGCGGACTCCGAGCTCGCCCTGGAGCTGGTGACCGACGAGCAGAAGGACGCGCTGGATCAATACCGCGAGGAGGTCAAGGCCTTCTCCGATATCGAGCGCCAGTCGAGCGAGCGTCCCAAGACGGGCGTGTTCACCGGCCGGCACGCGGTCAATCCGTTGACGGGCGAACGTCTGCCCATCTGGGCCGCCGACTACGTGTTGGCGGACTACGGAACCGGCGCGATCATGGCGGTTCCGGCGCACGATCAGCGCGACCTCGACTTTGCCCTGGCCTTCGACCTGCCGGTCCGCGTGGTCGTCAGCACGGACGAGGGCGATCCCCGGGAGACCGGCGAAGCGACCGCCGGGGACGGCGTCATGATCAACTCGGCAGACCTCAACGGCCTCGGCAAAACCGACGCGATCCGTCGGGCCATTGACATCTTGGAGCGCGACGGCGCGGGCGAGGGAAAGACGATCTTCCGGTTGCGTGACTGGCTGCTTTCCCGCCAGCGCTTCTGGGGCGCGCCCATCCCCATCATCCACTGTGATGCGTGTGGCGAGGTGCCGGTTCCGGAGGACCAGCTTCCGGTTCGGCTGCCCTCGGACCTCAAGGGCGAGGACCTCTCCCCGAAGGGGCAGTCTCCGTTGGCGGCGGCCGCCGATTGGGTCAACGTGGACTGCCCCTCGTGCGGAGGTCCCGCGCAGCGGGATACCGACACGATGGACACGTTCGTGGACTCGTCGTGGTACTTCCTGCGCTTCGCCTCGCCTCACCTGGACACCGCGGCCTTCGACCCGGAGGAACTCCGCAAATGGGAGCCGGTGGACCAGTATGTCGGCGGCGTCGAGCACGCGATCCTGCACCTGTTGTACTCACGCTTCTTCGTCAAGGTCATCCGGGACCTCGGCTACATCGACTACGACGAGCCGTTCCGTGCCCTGTTGAACCAGGGCCAGGTCCTCAACGGCGGTAAGGCGATGTCCAAATCCTTGGGCAACGGCGTCGACCTCGGCCAGCAAATCGACGAATACGGCGTTGACGCCGTGCGCACGACGATGGTCTTCGCGTCACCTCCCGAGGACGACGTGGACTGGGCCGATGTCTCTCCGGGTGGCGCCGGTAAATTCCTGGCCCGGGCATGGCGCTTGGGCCAGGACGTGGGACGAGACAAGCCCGCCGAGGGCACGGGTGACGTCGGGTTGCGCCAGATCACTCACCGGACCATTCACGAGGCCCAAAGCGCCTTGGAGTCTCATAAGTTCAACGTGGTCGTGGCCAAGACGATGGAATTGGTCAACGCGACCCGAAAGGCCATCGACTCCGGCCCCGGTGCACGGGACGCCGCGGTCCGCGAGGCGACCGAGGCGGTGGCGGTGCTGCTCTCGCTCTACGCCCCGTACACCGCGGAGGACCTCTGGCACGAGATCGGCCACGAGACTCCGGTCTTGACGGCCGGGTGGCCCGCCGTGGACCCCGCGCTGTTGATCGACGACACCGTGACGGCCGTCGTGCAGGTCAAGGGCAAGGTGCGGGCGCGGCTGGAGGTCGCCAAGGATATCTCCGCCGAATCTCTGGAGGCCATGGCCCTCGCCGATCCCGCCGTGCAGCGAAACATCGAAGGCGCGACGATCCGCAAGGTGATTGTCCGGGAACCCAAACTCGTCAACATCGTGGTCTGAGGGCCGCGATGACCACGGAATCAAGCCCCCGGCCAACGGTCGCCGTCGTGACGGATTCGGCCACGGGACTCAGCCGCGCCATGGCGGAGTCGCTGAGCGTCGGGGGCGGTTTCTTGAGGGTCCCGTTGCCGTTGATGGTTGGTGACCAAATTTTCACCGAGATCGACGACCCGGGCGTGAACGAAAAGCTCGTGGTGGCGAGCGCGGAAGGCCGCCGCATGACCACCTCCAGGCCCTCGCCGGGGGCCTTCGCCACGGCCTACGAGTCGTTGGCGAAGGAAGGGTACGAGCACATCGTGTCGGTTCATCTCTCCTCGGAGCTATCCGGGACCGTCGACGCCGCTCGCGCCAGCGCTCGGGGGGCGGCCGCCACCGTATCGGTGATCGATACCCGGACCGTGGCGATGGCCGAGGGCATGGCCGTGATCGCGGCGTTGGATGCGGCCCGCGCGGGCGGCGGTCCGGCGGAGGTCGAGGCCGCTGCGGGAAACGCGGCCCGACGAGCCCGGCTGCTCTTTTACGTCCCCACCCTGGAGGCCCTGGCCCGCAGCGGACGCATTCCGAAGAGCCTCGCGATCGTGGGGCAGATGTTTCAGATTCGGCCCATAGCAACGGTCGCTCAGGGTCGCTTGAAATACCTCGAGCGCCCCCGCCAGGAGGCGTCCGCGGTGAAGAGACTCGGTGAACTCGTGGCGGCCGATGCCCGTCAGGCCCTCGAAGAGGACCGCACGACGGTTGGGGAATCCGGCCGGGTCGTCGTGGCCATCCAGGATTTCTACGGCAGTTCTCTGGCCGATCACCTCTCCGACGTGGTGGCCAAGGAATTCGGCGGGGACGCGATCATCCAACGCTCGACCGTCCCGCCGGTTTTGGCCGTTCACGCCGGGTTGGGTCCGGTCAGCGTGGTCTGCGAGCCGGCGTCGTTGGTGCACGGTCTGACATCCACAGTGGCCTGATCGCCGGGCAATTTCCTGTACTCCCTCCCCAGTCGGCGGATTTTCGGTTCGTCGGGGAGCCGCATCGGTCTCGGTCGTCCATAGCCTCGGTCCATGGAACAGAGAACATCGAGCGACACGGTCCGCACGCCCCGACCCCGGGTTTCTCCGGGCCGACGCCGCGCGGGCTCGGCGGCGGGACGTGAGCGGCTCGATGCCATGATGGAGCGTTCACGCCGCGACCTGGGCGTATCGGATGACCCGCTCCTCGTCTCCCGCGGGGAGTTGCCGACGGCTCGGGATCACCATGGCGAGGAAACTTCCCCGGTATTGTCTCGTCTCCGGACGCCGGGTCCTGAGGGTTCTTCGGCGCGATGGCGTGGCCTCGTGCCCTCCCCACGAGCGGCGTTGGCCCTGGTGGCGCTCTTCGCCGTCGTGGTGCTCGGAGCCGTCGTGTTTCAATCCCAGGGGCGCGAAGCGGCGACGGTAGCCGTCCAGGCCTCCGGTAGCACCATCCCGTGGGAGTCCTTGGCCGCCTCATCGGGTGCTCCCGCCGGAGCATCGGCCGGAGAAGGCGAGGAAGTCGTCGTTCACGTGGTCGGCGCCGTGAAGACCCCCGGACTGGTCAGGCTGCCCCGTGGCTCCTTGGTCAACGACGCGATTCAAGCGGCAGGTGGCGCCAGCGAGACCGCCCGTTTGGAAGGCATCAACCTCGCCGAGGTCCTGGTCAGCGGGCGGCAGGTCAGGGTGCCGAGCACCGATGAGGCCTCGGGGCCGACGGAATCCGCCGGATCGAGCGGAACCCCGGGCGATCACGCGGACACGGGAAAGATCAATATTAATTCTGCCAGCGCCGAGGATCTTCAGCGGCTCCCCAAGGTCGGCCCTAAACTGGCTCAACGCATCATCGAATGGCGGACGCAACACGGCCCCTTCCACAGCGCCGACGAGTTGGACGCGGTGCCGGGTATCGGGCCGGGCCTGCTGGCCTCCCTCGAACCTCTCGTCACATGGTGAACGTCAGAGGGTCGGCGCGGGGACCCCAAGCGACGGACTTCCGTCTGGCGCCCTCCGCGCTGGCGGCGTGGGCCACGGCGATCTACGTGTCGCGAGACGGGCATGTGGATAGCGTTTGGACGGCCCCGGTCCTCTGGGGCTGCGCAGCGGGCCTGGGAATTTTCGCGTGGTATCTGATGTCGAGGAATGGGCCCGCGGTCTGGCGCACCGCGGCCGTCGTCGCGTGCCTGGGGGCCCTCGGGGTGGCCGGTGTTCTGGGGAGGGTGGGATTCTCGAACCCGTCGAGCACCGAGGGCATGAGCCGCCTGGCCACACAGGCCGCCGAGCAGGGAGTCACCGTGCGGGCTACTTTTGAGGTGGTCGGTGCTGCACGCAGCGTTTCGTCTCGCTTCGGAGGCGCAACGATGATCCCGGCGAGGCTTCACCGTCTCGAGGTGGGCCCCGAGAAGGCAACCGGGTCGATGCCGATCACCGTGCGGTGGTCCGGCCCTGACTCATCGTGGTTCTCTGACGACGACCACGAGCTCATGTCCGCCGTGGCAACAATTCGCCCGGAAGCGGACGGGCGGATCTCTCTCAAGCTCCGCAATCGGCCTCGCGGTGTGGGCCGCGAAGGCCCCGTCAGGTCCGCCTCGACGTGGCGGAGCGATCTGAGGCGTAGCATGTCGGAAAGGAGTCAACGCCTCCTCGACACGGACGTCGGTGCATTGGTCATGGGAATGAGCTACGGGGATGATTCACGGCTCAGCCCCGAGGCGCGGGATGCCATGAGAATCTCCGGCCTCACGCATCTCACGGCGGTCAGTGGATCCGACGTGGCTCTCGTTGCGGTGGTCGGGACGTGGGCCGCCAGATCGATCCGTTGCCCCCGAATTGTCGGCTTCCTCGTGGCGATAGCAGCCGTGTGGGGATTTGTCCGTCTGGTAGGTCCAGAACCTTCCGTGCTGAGGGCATCATGGATGGGCATCCTGGGGGCCATAGGGATGACGCTGGGCCGAACGCGGCCGACGATGTCGGCATTGTGGGCCAGCATGGTCGGCCTGCTCATCCTGGACCCAGGCCTCTCGACGGACCTCGGCTTTGTGCTCTCGGTTCTGGCGACGTTAGGGATCCTCTCGCAGGGAACCGCGCTGAGCGAATGGCTCGTGCGGTTCTGCCCCCGGACGCTCGCGGATACGCTTTCCATGAGTATCGTCGCGACCGTGTGGTGTGCTCCGGTCGTGACCGCGATATCGGGAACGGTGGGGGCATTTACCGTCGTGGCAAACGTCCTCGTCGCCCCCGTGGTTCCGATCGTGACGGTGGTGGGCCTCGGAGCCACCCTGGCGGCCTCGATCCCTTCCGCGGCGGACGTGCTCACCGTGGTGGCAGGTTACGGCGCCAAGCCGATACTGGTCGTGGGGGAGACGATCGCATCGTTGCCCGGTGCCTCCGTGCCGATCGGCGATGATACTCGGGCGATGGTCGGCACCATCCTGGTGAGTCTGGTGCTCGTCGTCGGGATCTTTCTTCTTTCCTCGTGGCAACGAACTAGACTGGTCAACGATCTTGAGGGAAAAGGATGATCCCCGCCCCGGTCGCGGTGTCTCATGATCGCCCACACTTCTCGCCGACACAGGGAGTTTGACGTGCCTCCACGTTCACCGTCACGGACCGCACCGACGGGACCGACCTGGCGCGATGTCGAGCCAGCGCCCGTCGTTCTGCTGCACGGCTCGGAGGAATTCTTCGCGACCCAAGCACGCCGACGCATCGTAGAACAAGTGCGGGAGGCCGACGGCGAGGTCGAGGTCCACGATCTGTCGGCCAAGGATTACACCCCCGGAACGTTGACCATGGCGACCAGCCCCTCGCTTTTCGGCGATGCACGCGTCGTCGTGATTCGGGAACTGGACAAGATGAGCGACGAGTTCTTGACCGAGAGCCTTCGCTACGTCGAGGCACCCGACCCGGAGTCCGTCGTGGTGCTCCAACACGGAGGAGGCAACCGGGGGAAACGACTCCTCGACGCCGTCAAGAAGGCGCGTCATCCGGTCGTGGAGTGCAAGCCGCTCAAGAACGATCGCGACAAGATGGATTTCGTGTACCAGCTCTTTCGTGCCGAGGAGCGTCGCATCGAACCCGACGCGGCGAGGATGTTGATCGCGGCGGCGGGATCGGATGTCGCAGAGCTCGCGTCCGCGAGTCATCAGCTCATTTCGGATGGGCCTGCGACCATCACCGATGCGGTCGTGGAAAAATACTACGGCGGCCGGGTCGAGGTCACCGCCTTTAAGGTCGCCGACGCGGCCGTCAGCGGACAAAGCGGCTTCGCGCTCAGGAGCTTGCGTCAGGCCCTGGATTCTGGCGTCGATCCGGTACCGCTGGTGGGCGCCATTTCGATGCGGGTCCGCCACATCGCGCAGGTTCACGGACGTCGTGAGAGCCCGGCATCCCTGGCCAAAGCGCTAGGAATGGCACCGTGGCAGGTCGAACAGGCGCAACGGGATTCCCGACGATTCACCTCGGAATCTCTGAGCTGGGTCATTCGCGGGCTGGCGACGGCAGACGCACAGGTCAAAGGCGAAGGGCAGGACCCCATCTTCGCGCTCGAAAGGGCGGTGTTGACGTTGTCCATGGCAGGTTCACGGGGGAGGAGCCGGTAAGGCCTCCGGCACGGCGGTCAGACGAACAAAGCCCTAGGGGATGCACGAAGGGCCCCTCCCGGATGGGAGGGGCCCTTCGGCTCACTTTTCCTGAAACAGGTTAGGAAAGAGCGTTGACTCGCTGGCTGAGGCCCGACTTCTTGTTCGCAGCGTTGTTCTTGTGCAGAACACCCTTGCTCACGGCCTTGTCGAACTTCTGGCCGGCGACGCTGAGGGCCTTGACGGCCTCATCCTTGTTGCCGGCGGCGACAGCGGAGTTCACCTTACGAACCGCGGTGCGCAGCTCCGACTTATAAGCGTTGTTGCGCAGACGCGACTTCTCGTTCGTGAGGATGCGCTTCTTCTGGGACTTGATGTTAGCCACGTAAAAAACCTTCTGTTTTGTCTAATAGGTCAGTGAGGGCAAACGAGCCGGATCTTGACTGAGCGGCGTGGGGATGCCTATGGCAACCCGGCTCGCAGTGCCCGATGACCATCGGACACACAGCTAACGAGTTTATCAGAGCCCATCACATGGAGCCAGGGTAAACACGCCATGAACCACGCCACGTCTCAACGGCATCGCCTGAGCCGTGGACCCGGATCACCGTACCGAGTTGGCCTCGGATACCACCCGATCGAAAATCTCCCGGCTGACGGTGGCGCCCTCACGCCGTACCTGCGCGGCGTCCACGCGGATCACCCGATCAATCTTGACCTCGGAGGCTCGGCCCTGCCTGTCCCACGGGCCGCTTCCGATATCGACGTAGCGCGCATCGGCATGGCTCCGGTTGTTGTGGTCTTTGCTCGTGAGCATGAGACCCAGCAGGTTCGCGCCGTCACGCCCCACCAAGAGGACCGGGCGGTCCTTGCCCTTTGAGTAGTCCTCTTCGAAGGGCACCCACGTCCAGACGATTTCGCCGGGATCCGGTCGACCGTCCGGCTTGGGCGCGTAGCTGGCCTCCAGCCGCCCGTGGAAATCCCCGGTATAGCCGGATGCCCCACGATTCTGTCCCCGAGATGGGCCCTGCCCAGCGGGTCCGCCCGAGCTGTTCCGCAACTGCCGAACCTGACGATAAATCGAGCGTCCCAGGCGGAAGATTCTGTTCACGGTGTTCCCATCGAGATTCATGGCCCCAGCTTAGGGGAGAACTTCGCTAACCGCGGGAAAACGTGGGAAACTAAGACCTTGACCGGCACTAGCGTGCGTCCGTACCAGGAAAGGAAGGCCCCCGTGGCACCACAGGCGAGTCAGGCCCCTCGGCCCGCCGCAACTGATCCGGCGATTCTCCGGAACTTTTGCATCATCGCCCATATTGACCACGGGAAGTCGACTCTCGCGGACCGCATGTTGCAGGCGACCGGCGTCGTCACTCCACGAGAGATGAAGGCGCAGTATCTCGATCGCATGGATATCGAACGCGAACGAGGAATCACGATCAAGTCCCAGGCGGTTCGCATGCCGTGGGAGGTCGATGGCACTTCCTACGCCCTGAATATGATCGACACGCCCGGGCACGTGGACTTCACCTACGAGGTCTCCCGCTCCCTGGCGGCGTGCGAAGGCGCCTTGTTGCTCGTCGATGCCGCTCAGGGCATTGAGGCACAGACCCTCGCCAACCTGTATTTGGCCATGGAGAACGACCTGGTCATCATCCCCGTTCTCAACAAGATTGATCTTCCGGCCGCGCAACCGGACAAGTATGCGCAGGAAATCGCCAATTTGATCGGTGGCGATCCCGAGGACGTCCTGCGCGTTTCTGGCAAGACCGGCGACGGCGTCGAGGAGTTGCTGGACCGCATTGTGCGCGATCTTCCGGCACCCGAGGGAAAGGCCGATGCGCCTGCACGAGCCATGATCTTCGACTCGGTTTACGACTCCTACCGCGGCGTCGTGACCTACATCCGGGTCGTGGACGGAAAACTGACCCCCCGACAGCGCATCGCGATGATGTCGACGGGGGCCGAACACGAATTGCTGGAGATCGGCGTGATCTCGCCCGAGCCTCAGGCCACGGAGGGTCTGGGGGTCGGCGAGGTGGGTTACCTGATTACCGGCGTGAAGGACGTCCGGCTCTCGAGGGTCGGTGACACCGTCACGGACGGTCGGCACCCTGCCGAAGAGTCGCTCGGTGGCTACGAAGACCCTAAGCCGATGGTTTTCTCGGGCCTGTTCCCGATCGACGGCTCCGATTACCCCGTTCTGCGCGACGCGCTGGACAAACTCAAGCTCAACGACGCCGCGCTCGTCTACGAACCGGAGACCTCCGCGGCCCTGGGATTCGGCTTCCGCTGTGGGTTCCTGGGAATGCTGCACTTGGAGATCATCCGCGAACGACTGGAACGGGAATTCAACCTGTCGCTGATTTCCACGGCGCCCAACGTCATCTACGACGTCGTCGAGGAAGACGGCACCTCGATGCGCGTGACGAGCCCGAGCGAATTCCCCGAGGGCAAATTGCAGACGATTGCCGAGCCCATGGTGGCCATCACCATCATTGCGCCCAGCGAATTCGTCGGCGCCATCATGGAATTGTGTCAATCGCGGCGCGGGCAGATCGGGGGCATGGACTACCTGTCCGAGGAGCGCGTCGAATTGCGGTATCGGTTGCCCCTCGCGGAGATCGTTTTCGATTTCTTCGATCAGCTCAAGTCCCGGACCCGGGGTTACGCATCCCTGGACTGGAAACTCGATGGTCAACAAGAGTCAGACCTCGTCAAGGTGGACATTCTTCTTCAGGGGGAGCGGGTGGACGCATTCTCCGCCATCACGCACCGGGATAAGGCCTATTCCTATGGCGTGAGCATGGCCGCGAAGCTCAAGGAGCTGATTCCCCGTCAGCAGTTCGAGGTGCCGATTCAGGCCGCCATCGGTTCGCGAATCATCGCTCGCGAAAATATTCGCGCGATCCGCAAAGACGTCCTGTCAAAGTGTTATGGCGGCGACATTTCGCGCAAGCGCAAATTGTTGGAAAAGCAGAAGGAGGGAAAGAAGCGCATGAAGACCATTGGACGCGTGGACGTTCCCCAGGAAGCCTTCGTGGCGGCCCTGAGCTCCGCCGACGAGGCCAAGGACAAGCCCAAGAAGTGAGTCCCGCCCAGCCAACGGGAGACCCAGCCCCTCGCGACGGTCTCCTGCCCGCCTCCGTCCACCGCGACGCCACCGGGCGAACCCTCAGCCTGTACGTTCACGTTCCGTACTGTTCCATCAGGTGCGGGTATTGCGATTTCAATACCTACGCGGCGGACGACTTCGGCGACGACGTCGGCCGCCTGACCTACGCGCGGGATGCTCTGCGGGAGATCGATCTCGCGGGCGAGGTGCTCGATGCCTCCGGGGTCGAACCACGACCGCTGCATTCGGTATTTTTCGGGGGCGGAACACCGACCCGAATCCCTACCAGGGACCTCGTGGACATCCTGCGTCGAGCGATCGAGACATTCGGTCTGGAAGAAGGGGCCGAGGTGACGACCGAGGCCAATCCGGACTCCGTCGACCTCGACGACCTCAAGACCCTGAAACAGGCCGGTTTTACCCGGGTCTCCTTCGGGATGCAGTCAGCTGTCCCGCGGGTTCTGAGCGTCCTGGACCGAACCCACGAACCGTCCAATGTGCCCAAGGTGGTTTCCTGGGCCAAGCAGGTTGGCCTCGAGGTCTCGGTGGATCTGATTTCCGGGGCTCCCGGAGAGACGCTGGAGGAGTGGCGGGCCTCGGTCGAGGCGGCGATCAGTTATCAGCCCGATCACATTTCCGCGTATTCGCTGATCGTCGAGCCGGGGACCAAACTCGCGGCGCAGATCGCTCGCGGCGTCTACACCGAGGTCGACGACGACCAGCAGGCCGACATGTATCTCCTGGCCGACGAGCTACTCACCGCGGCCGGATACCAGTGGTACGAGGTATCCAACTGGTCGAGATCTCCCGGAACCCGCTCGCGACACAACCTGGCCTATTGGCATAACCAAGACTGGTGGGGGATCGGCCCGGGCGCACATTCCCACGTCAACGGAACCCGGTGGTGGAATATCAAGCATCCGCTGCCTTATGCGCAGCGCGTGCGCGAGCATTCCTCCCCGGCCTTGGCTCGGGAAAACCTGGATGAGGACACGCGGTACATGGAGACGGTCATGCTGGCCGCTCGTATTCGAGATGGCTTGCCGCTGGAGCGTGTCCGAACCGCCGGGCGGGAACGGACGGCGTGGCTGGCGCAACAGGGCCTGATCGACGAACCAGCCCTTCAGCGGGGGACTATTCGGCTGACCCTTCAGGGCAGACTATTGGGGGACGCGGTCGTTCGGGAGCTCTTGGCCTGACGACCACACGTGCGCTCCCACACGGCCAGGACCGGAATCAGCGGGCTCGGCGGCGAGAAACCCAGTCAAGAGCCCGCGTATTGAAGCGGTACTGGTAAGGGTTTCCACGGTTCACGCGGATCCCCGCCACGAGGGACGAGACGGCAAGGTATACCCATACGATTGCCGCGAAGAGGCCGAAGAGCCAACCGATGCCCGGCAGGACCGATAGCGCGACGCAGGCAACGATCACAACCGAGGGAATCAGGGTGAAGTTGAGGGCCTCGCGGGCCTCTTGAGCCGTAAAACGGCCCCTCGAACGGAGAGTCGCGTAGATGATGGCCGACGGCACGCACCCGACGACGCCGCCGAAATGTGCCATCGTGGCCATCGAGCGGTCGTCTTTGACGCTCAAGGGCTGCGGCGTCGCCGAAACGCCCTCGAAGGGTGTCTTCTGGTTGGTGCTGGTCGTCAAAAACTCGCCTTTTCTGCCGAACCTGTAGTTCACGTCGTCACACGATATGCCTGCCCATGATACCGAGGGGTACTCACTTTCGGATACGTGCTAGTCGACACATTGCCATGTTGGTGAGGCCCGTGCCAAAAATCGTTCACGCGGCGGTCACGAGGAGCCCGCCGGCGATTCCGTCAGGAAATCGATGATGTGCTCCACCGGTCCGAGAATACCCGGATCGAGGTCGGAATAGGTGTTGACGCTCGAGAGAATCTTTTTCCACGCCATGGCCCTCTGCGCGGCGGTCGCATGAGGCCAGCCGATTCGCTTCAGAATTCCCGTTTTCCAGTCTTCGTTGCGCGGCACGGCAGGCCACGAATCGAGCCCGACGGCGGCCGGCTTGACCGATTCCCACACGTCGACGTAGGGATGGCCCACGAACAGCACATGCCCCGAAGAGCCTGGCAGGCCCATGGCCTGCTCCGCGAGCTTGGATTCTTTGCTGCCCCGAACCAGGTGATCCGCCAGGATCCCGAGGCGACGGTGCGGTCCAGGTCCGAAGTCCCGAATGTAGTCGGCCACGTGGTCCAGGCCGTGCAGAGGCTCGACCACGATACCTTCGATGCGCAAATCGTCTCCCCAGACCTTTTCGATCAGCTCGGCATCGTGGAGGCCCTCGACGATCATGCGGGAGGCCCTCGCCTCGCGAGCCTTGGCACCGGGGACGGCAACGGACCCCGAGCGTGTCCTCTTCGGCGCTGCCTTCCGGGAAGGGCTCGGCGCCGTCAAGACGACGGGTTCGCCTTCGTACAGGTAGCCATAGCCCAGGGGAAACTCACGCACTTTTCCGTGCCGGTCCTCGAGGCCGACGATCCGCTGCCCACCCACGGCGCGGAGGGAAATGGCCGCGCCGACCCAGCCGCTCTGGACCTCCTCAATGACCATTCCGCGGCGAACCTCGAGGGTCGCGGGCTCGGGTGCGCGGTGATTGAGCCGATCGTTGCTGAGATCTTGCGGTCCCCACCCATAGCGATCCATTCGAGCTCCTCACGGCAGGTTAATATCGGCGACGGATTGGTCAGTGGTCAATATATCTCGCCGTGCTCGCCGAGAGCTGATCGGGCCGCGGCTCGTTTTTCGTGCTGGGGCCTCCGGCGTAGACTTAGCAGACGGGCGGCAGGAGTGCCAGGCCCAAGATCGGCAGACCCATTGGTTGGAGCATCGAGGAGGGACGCATCCGTGAATCAGCCGCGACGACTCGAGGTCTTGTCGGCGATCGTCGAGGACTACGTGCACTCTCGAGAACCGGTGGGATCTAAAGCCCTCGTCGAGAGGCACAACCTGGGCGTGTCCAGTGCGACCGTGCGTAATGACATGGCCGCGCTCGAGGACGCCGGCATGGTCTCCGCTCCGCATGCCAGCGCGGGGCGCATCCCCACGGACAAGGGCTACCGCGCTTTCGTCGATCAGATCTCCTCGGTCAAGCCGCTGTCCGTCGCCGAGCGACGGGCCATCGCCAGCTTCCTCGATTCGACCGACGACGTCGATCGAATGATGGAGAAGACCGTCCGCCTTTTATCCCAGTTGACGCGGCAGGTCGCCCTGATCCAGTATCCCACGAATAACGGTGCCAAAGTGAGGCACCTGGAGCTCGTGCGGATGGCACCGCGAATTGTTCTCGTCGTCCTGATTACTCATCGAGGCGGCGTGGCCCAGCGGGCCGTCGAGGTCCCCGAGGAAGTCCCGGAGGATTTCTTGGCCGGCTTGAGGGCACGATTCCTCGATCGGGTACTGGACCGATCCGTCGGTGACCTGGAGAAACCCCTGGTTTCGGCGGTCGCGGACTCGGATCCGCGATATCGTGAGACGGCGAGCCTCATGGCGGCCACCGTCGCGATCCTGGGTCGAGGCGAACAAGACGAACGCCTCCTGATGGCCGGCACGTCGTATTTGGCCGAATCGACGGGAGACTTCAAGCGGAGCATCGCACCGATCCTGGACGTCTTGGAGGAACAGGTCGTGATGTTGCGGTTGTTGTCGGAGATCGATGACGATGCCGGAGGCGTCTCGGTGCGCATCGGCCAGGAGAATTCGGAGACGCCTCTGTCAGATGCCTCCGTCGTCGCGACCGGCTACGGACCGGAGCTCGCCTCGAAGCTAGGCGTCGTGGGCCCGACCCGCATGGATTACCCAGGCACCATGTCCGCGGTGCGCGCCGTTGCCCGGTACCTCTCTCGTATCCTGCACGACTAGAAAGACCAAGATCTCAGAAAACGAGTCATCCACGCGGCCCCCCGCCGCAGATTAAGGAACATCAGTGAGCGACCACTATCAGACCCTCGGTGTCTCGCGGGACGCCAGCCCGGAAGAAATCAAAAAGGCGTACCGCAAAAAGGCACGCACTTTGCACCCCGACGTGAACCCGTCGCCCGAGGCCGCCGAAGAATTCAAGCGGGTTTCCCACGCCAATGATGTGCTCTCCGACCCGGAAAAGCGGCGTGTTTACGACGCGACCGGCAACGAAAATGGGACCAATACCGGTTTCGGCGGCGGATTCCCCGGGTCGGGATTCGGATTCTCCGATATTTTCGAGACCTTCTTCCAAGGCGCGGGTTCCCCGCGTGGCCCGGAAAGCCGGGTTCGCCAGGGGCAGGATGCCTTGATCAACGTGCGGGTTTCCCTCAAGGACGCCGTTTTCGGCACCGAGAAGGAGGTCACCGTGGACACGGCGGTGACCTGCTCGTTGTGTGAGGGCAAGGGCACGGAGAAGGGAACCGAACCCGAAACCTGCAGCGTTTGTCACGGGCAGGGCCACATTCAGCGCCAGGTCCAGTCCATTCTCGGCAACGTGGTCACCACCGCGGAGTGCCCCTCCTGCCGTGGCTTCGGCACGGTCATCAAGCACCCCTGCCAGGAATGCTACGGCGAGGGGCGCGTGCGTCAGCGCAAGCCTCTGACCCTCAAGATTCCCGCCGGCGTCTCCACGGGGACCCGAATCCGGCTGAGCGGCCAGGGTGAGGCCGGAACCGGCGGGGGCCCCAACGGCGACCTCTACGTCGAGATTCGAGTGACGCCGGACGAAACCTTCAACAGGGAAGGCGACGACCTGCACGCTCGCATGACGGTGCCGATGACGGCCGCCGCCCTCGGCACGACGATTACCCTCGACACGTTCGACGGTCCCCAGGATGTCCCGGTCAAGGCCGGGACGCAGACCGGCCAGACCACCACGCTGCGGGACCTCGGCGTGACCAAACTTCGCGGCTCCGGGCGGGGCAACATCATCGTTCACTTCGAGGTCGAGACCCCGACCAAACTGTCCGACGAACAGCGTGATCTGCTGCGCCGCCTCGCCGAATTGCGCAGTGAGGAATCACCGGTGGGTGAGACCGTCCAGAACACCGGCCACGGTTTCTTCTCCCGACTCCGCGACAAATTTCAGGACTAGGAGTTCGGCGTGACGCGACCGGTTTTCTATATTCGGCCCGAAGAGCTCGACACCCTCGCTCCGGGGGAAACCTTTGAGCTCTCCGGGCCGGAGGGGCACCATGCGAAAAACGTGAAGAGAATTGCGGCCGGGGAGTCCGTTGATCTTGTCGATGGCGAGGGCCGTCGGGTCGTCTGCGGGGTCTCGGACTCGAAATCCGCGGGCCTTCTCCTCATCGTGGAGTCGGAGATCACCTCGGATTCCGACAGCGGGGTCGTTCTGGTGCAGGCATTGGCCAAGGGTGACCGGGACATTCTGGCGGTAGAAATGGCCACGGAGCTCGGAGTGTCCGGGATCATTCCATGGCAGGCGCAACGCAGTATCGTCCGGTGGAAGGCAGACCGCGCCGCGAAGTCCCACGGAAAGTGGCTCAAGACCGTCGAGGCCGCGGCCAAACAGGCCAGACGTTCCAGGGTCCCGGGGGTCGAATCCCTCCACACCACGCGTCAAGTGGCCGGGCTACTCGAATCCGCGGATCGCATGTTCGTCCTCCATGAGGAGGCCGTGGAGCCGCTCATCTCGGTCGCGCAACAAACGTATGGCGACGACGCCCCGCGGCAAGGAAAGGTCTATCTCGTCGTGGGCCCCGAGGGCGGGATCGGCGCGGATGAACTCGACCTTCTCGAGGGGGCTGGGGCGCAAACGGTGCGTCTGGGCTCGGAGGTTCTGCGGAGTTCCACCGCCGGAGCCGCGGCGCTGTCGGTCCTGAACGTTGTCCGTGGACGGTGGGGATAGCCTCGCCGTTAGTCCTCGACCGTAAAGGTGTGGTCGTCGTAGACGCTGACCTCTTGGTTCTTGATGGCGAAACTAGGGTCGCGCAGCTCTTCGGTCCGGACGTAGAGACGGATCGTGTACTTGCCCTTGGGCAGTGATTTGCTGAACTGGATTTCTTGCAGGCCGGCGTCCTGACCGGAGAGCTTTTCCTCGCCCGAGGCCACGATGTCGTTATTGGTTTTAATGTCCCAGTGAACCTTGGATGCGATATTCGAGGCCACCATTTTGACGCTGATGTTGGACTTCGTCTTCGTGTCCTGACCGGGATCGATGATCCACAGGGGAGCGGCGGCCGCTTTATCCCGGCTCATGGGCCGTCCTAATACTTGATCGCCGAATTTATAGCCCCTTTTGCCGTCGACAAGGATCACTACCTTGGTTTCGGGACCAACGTCGCTGATACCGCCGACGGCGGCGGCGGCGGTCGCCGTGTAGATGAGTTGTTGCAGGCCCATCTGCGCCTGGCCGGGACTCACCGTGGGATCAAACATGTCGGACGAGACATCGATGGTCAGGGTTCCGTCTGCCGACATCGATGAGCCCACGCGACTCACGGGTTTCCACAACGTGTGGTAGTCGTCGTCCCGGGGGTGGCTCCTGGTCAACATCGCGATCGCGGTGGAAACGACGTCCCCGCTCGAGGCAGAATCCTGGACTTCGTAGTCGCGGTATTCGCGGTAAAGGTACGACGAGTCGCCCGCGTCACCAACCCAGTAGAGGGGGACCTTGAGGTCGCTCGGCGACGCCACCGGGGAAGGCTGTTGGGACTCTTTCGATTCACTCGCCTGATTGGCGGCGTCGAGAAGACCGCAACCGCTGAGGACGGCCGAGAAGGCCGATATCGCGATCACGGCGCACGCCGCGTGTCGCCAACCGCGAGTCTTCATCGCATTTGTCCCCTCACTCGGTGCATCAATCGTCACGGGCACTCAGGTGCTGTTCCTGACAGTCTACGGGGCCGCCTAGCCGGGGAGAATATGCTGTGACCTTCGTGTTGGGCCCGCTGATCGCGTAGAGACTGGCGAACGAGCACGGTAGTCTGGGTGGCAGAGGTGGATTCCGGAGAACCCGGATCCATATTTCGCAGAGGAGAGGTATTCCCGCACTTGACGACCCCGACTACGCCTGGGCTTTCGCGTCCATTATCCGTTTCTCGAACGTATTCATTCAGAACTCGAGAGGCCATGGTCCAGGTCTTGGGACCGCAGGACTCGTCGTTGCTGGTCATCGAACGCGCATTCGCTGATGTGACTCTCGGCGTGAAGGGTTTGGACGTTTCCGTGTCCGGGCCATCCGCGCAGGTCGATCTGGTGATCCGGCTTCTGGAGGAACTCGAGGTCCTTTCAGGGCAGGAGGTCCGCATCACCGCGGAGGTCGTCAAACGTCTCGTCGACCTGCTGGTCAAGAACATGGCGACCGCGACTCCGACGATGACGCAGAATATTTTGTCCTCACGGGGCCGCAAAATCCGCCCCAAGACCGTCAACCAGTCGGCATACGTCGACGCGATCGACGCCAACACCGTGACTTTTGGCATTGGACCGGCGGGAACGGGAAAGACCTACCTGGCGATGGCGAAGGCCGTCCAGGCCCTTCAGGCCAAAGAGGTCACGCGAATCATCCTGACCCGCCCCGCGGTGGAGGCCGGAGAAAGCCTGGGGTTCCTGCCGGGAAGCCTCAGCGAAAAGATCGACCCCTATCTTCGGCCGCTTTATGACGCCCTGCACGACATGATGGACCCGGAATCCATTCCCCGTCTGATGGAAGCGGGAACCATCGAGGTTGCACCGTTGGCGTACATGCGCGGCAGGACCCTTAACGATGCTTTCGTGATTCTGGATGAGGCCCAGAACACCACGATCGAGCAGATGAAAATGTTCCTGACTCGACTGGGTTTTGGATCGAAGATGATCATTACCGGCGACGTGACCCAGGTTGATCTTCCGACCGGGTCGGCCTCCGGCCTGCGCCAAGTGCAGCGCATTCTTGACGGCATTGACGACATCCACTTCGCCCGCCTGCAGCCGGTGGACGTGGTCAGGCACCAGCTTGTCAGCGATATCGTCACCGCCTACGGCCAGTGGGAAGAGGCCCAGCAGGACGCTTCTGCGCCCCGCCGAGGCCGGACATCGAAGAACCACAACCCGCACGGGGAGAGCGCATGAACGACGTCGCCGAAACGTCCCCGGATCAGTTGCCTCAGGTGGGGATCGAGGTCGCCGACCCCGAGTCGGAGGAGCAACGGGTCATTCTCGAGAAGGTCTCGGTCGAGACCCTGCGATCGCTGGTCGCCTTCAGCTTCGATCGGTTGTGCGTGTCCCAGGCCACGGAATTGGGTATCGCCGTGATCGGTGAGGGCGAGATGGAACGACTCCACCTCGAGTGGATGGACTTACCGGGCCCTACCGACGTCATGTCCTTCCCGATGGACGAGCTGGTCCCCGGTACGACGGAGCACCCCGCCGAGGGCAGCCTGGGCGACATCGCCCTGTGCGCGTCCGTCGCGGCCCGGCAAGCCCAAGCCGCCGGGCACAGCCTGGAGGATGAGCTGTGTCTGCTGACGCTCCACGGGATCCTGCACTGCCTGGGATACGATCACGGCACACCAGAAGAAGAGGCCGAGATGTTCGGAATTCAGCGCACCCTGCTGGAAGAATTCCTGGGTCACCCGGCTCCCGTCGAAACGAGGCACTAGCAACGCATGATCACGGCACTCCTCATCGTCGTGACCTTGGCTCTCTTGGCGGTTGCGTTCGTTCTCACCGCCACGGAGTCGGCGTTCACGTATCTGCCACGACACGAGGCTGAAAAGGCTTCTCAAGCCAACGGTCGTACGAGCCTTCGGCGCATCGTGGAAGACCCCCGTCCTTATATGCACGCGTTGCGTTTCGTGCGCATCTTGTGCGAGTCCTTGGTCTCGGTAACCCTGACCGTCATGTTTTTGCGGTTTGTCCCGTGGGTGTGGCTGGCGGTCGTCTGTGCCGTGCTCATCGCCACGGTGCTCGGATTCGTCGTGATCGGGGTCAGCCCACGTCATGTGGGCAGGGCGCATCCTCTGGCCGTCGTCTCCAAGACGTCCGGGTTGTTGCGGTTGCTGACGGGCCTCTTGGGCCCCATACCAAAATGGCTCATGAGGAGCGGATCGGCGGTTTCGCCCGCGACGGAAGAGAACGCGGGGTTCTTTACCGAGGAAGAGCTGCGCGAGTTCGTCGATCGGGCCAGCGGAAACGACGTTATCGAGGACAACGAGGCGGCCATGCTGCACTCGATTTTCGAACTCGACGACACCCGCATTCGTGCGGTGATGGTGCCCCGCACCGACACCGTGACCTTCGACCTCGACGACTCGCTGGACAACGCGCTGAACCTCTTTCTGCGCTCCGGGTACTCCCGGATACCCGTCATGGGACAAGACTTCGATGACGTTCGCGGCTTTCTCTATCTCAAGGACGTCGCCGAGGCGATGCTCTCGAATCCCTCCAAGGGGCACAACCCGCAGGTTTCCGCGCTGCTTCGACCCGCGAGATTCGTTCCGGAGTCGCAGAAGGTTTCCGAACTGTTGTCCATCATGCAACGCGAAGGCACGCACGTGGCTATCGTCGTCGACGAATACGGAGATACCGCGGGATTGGTCACCTTGGAAGACCTCATCGAAGAGCTCGTCGGTGAGATCGTTGATGAATACGATGCCGCGGAGCCCGAGGTAACACCCGAGGGAGACGCCTACAGGATCTCCGCGAGAACCAGCATTGGCGACCTCGGCGAACTCTTCGACATGGACTTGGAGGACGACGACGTCGAATCCGTCGGTGGCCTGCTGGCCAAGGCCCTCGGACGGGTTCCGATCGTCGGATCCACCGCCGAGATCTACGGAATAGGCCTCAAGGCCGTTAAACTTGAGGGACGTCGAAACCGCGTCGGCACGATATTGGCCTGGCGCGAATCGTCTCCCGACAACGACGAGGCGCCTGAGCCCTCGGAGGAGCAGTAAATGGAATTTGCCACAGTCCCCGAGGACTTCGTTGCGGGCTTTGCCGTCCTGGTGGGGCGACCCAACGCCGGAAAGTCGACCCTGACGAACGCGCTCGTCGGCCGAAAGGTCGCGATCACGTCGAACCGTCCTCAGACGACCCGTCACACGATTCGCGGCATCGTGCATCGCGAGCACTCCCAACTCATACTCATCGACACGCCCGGTCTGCACCGTCCACGGACCCTGCTGGGGGAGCGACTCAACGACCTCGTGGCCGAGACGCTCGCCGAGGTCGATGTCATCGGATTCTGCATCCCGGCGGACGAAAAGATCGGACCGGGGGACCGCTACATTGCCTCGCAGCTTGCGGCGGCCGGCAATAAGCCCATCGTGGCCGTGGTCACCAAGGCGGATAAGGTGACTCCGGACAAACTGGCCGAACAGCTCATCGCGGTGTCTCAACTCGGCAACGAGATCATGACCGCCGAACGCGCCGCCCGGGCGGAGCGGCGCGAACGCCGAGCCGCGAAGGGTCGTGGCGGCCGGGCGGACGATCGACCGCAGCTCTTCGGCCGTGATTCCAAGCCCTCCGGCCACAAGGGCGACGCGGCGCCGGGAACCGATGACGGGCAGGGCGGCTGGGCCGATGTCATCCCCGTATCTGCGGCCAAGGAATTCCAAGTCGAGCAGGTCGGCGAGGTCTTGAGCTCGCATCTGCCAGCTTCTCCGCCGCTGTACCCGGACGGGGACCTCACCGACGAGCCCGAAGCGGTCATGGTCGGCGAACTGGTTCGAGAAGCCGCGCTCGAAGGCGTTCGGGATGAGTTGCCTCACTCCGTGGCGGTCACGGTCGAGGAGATGAACGACCGAGAAGATCGTCCCGAGGATGACCCCATGATCGATGTTCACGTGAATCTTTACGTCGAGCGCGACTCGCAGAAGGCCATTATCATCGGCAAACGCGGGGCCAGGCTTCGCGACATCGGGACCACCGCGCGCCAGGGCATCGAAGCGCTGCTGGGCACTAAGGTCTATTTGAGTATCCACGTCAAGGTCGCCAAGGACTGGCAACGTGACCCTCGAGCCCTGGGGCGACTCGGCTTCTGATCCGACACCTGGGATAGGGTCGGGGCACCGCATGCGAATCGGATCTTCATGGGATGAGCACGCGTAGAATAGATAAAGTTTGACATATGCCACCTTCGAGAGGACCCATCTGTGACGCACGCGCCGGAGACGTCGGACGACAGCCAGACGCCGCGCCTGACCCCACGGGGACGCCACTACCAGAACCGCGCACGCACGTCGCGACGCGGCGTGTGGCTGGCCCTCTGCTGCGTGGGACTCTTGGTCGTCGTCCTCGGGGCCGGCGGGTTCGCGGCCATGAGACTGCGGTCCAACGTGAGCACCCAAGCCCTGAACCTCGGCGACCAGATGGACGGCGGAAGCCAGCTCTCGGACGGCCCGCTCGACATCTTGGTGATCGGGTCTGACACACGTTCCGGAAATAACGCCAACTACGGCAGTGCGAGCGATGGGGAGTCCGGTGCCCGCTCTGACGTCATGATGCTCATGCAGATCAGTGAGGACCGTAAGAACGTCAACGTTCTGTCCTTCCCTCGCGACCTCATGGTGGATATTCCCCAGTGCAAGGGCCCAGACGGCAAGGTCTACCCGGCGGAACAGGACACCCAGATCAACGAGTCCCTCACCAACGGTGGAGCCGGGTGCACCGTCGCGACGATCAATCAATTGACCGGTGTCAACGTGGACCACTTCATGCTCGTGGACTTCAACGCCGTCAAGCAGCTCAGCTCGGTCGTCGGCGGCGTCAACGTGTGCGTGAACAAGCCCATCAAGGACGAGTACTCCGGGCTGGACCTGCCGGCGGGCAATTCCGAGGTCGAGGGGGAGCAGGCCCTTGCCTTCCTCCGGTCCCGTCACGGATTCGGTGACGGCTCCGATACGAGCCGCATCCAGGCGCAGCAGGGCTTCCTGGCCTCCATGATGCGCAAGGTTAAGTCTCAAGGAACCCTGTCGAACCCCGGAAAGATGTACGGGATCGCGGAAGCGGTCACGCAGAACGTGACCGTAGACAAGGGATTCACCGACCCCGCGACGATGGTCGACATCGGCCGGATCCTCTCCGGGGTGGACCTATCCAAGATCGTCTTCGCGACCGTGCCCACGGAACCGTATACGTACGACCAGAATAAATTGCAGCTGAGCGCCGATTCCGAGCAGGTCTTCAAGACCCTCCAGAAGGACGGCTCCTTGGCGGACCCCACGCAGGGCCAGCAGGATCCGGCTCCCAAGGAATCTTCCTCGGCGCCGGTGGATCGTAGCGTACCGGTGACCCTGTCCAATGCCTCCGGGGCGAAGGACCGCGGGAAGAAGCTGAGTTCGCACGTCGAGGATCTGGGCTACAACAACGTGACCTATCAGGACCTGGCCGAGACCGCGGATAAGACCACGATCCAATACCCGACCGGATATCAGGCCCAAGCTCAGGAGATCGCCGACAAATTCGGCGTCGGCTCCACGGAAGTGGTTGAGGCACCGGGACTGGCGGGCGTGAGCATCAGTATCGGCAAGGACTTTACCTCCGGGGACACCGTCAAGAAGGACGATTCCCAAAAGATCGTGGGCGGTGCTCAGGGCCAAACCGCCGATCAGCAGAAGTGTCAGCAGGCCTTTGAATACTAAGGGCTAGCGTGCCAGATGCGGCGCCTCGGGACCCTACGGCCCGGGGCGCCGCGTCATTTCACTATGTGGACCTCGGTTCCCGGGGATGGACGTGTGCGGGCTCACCGGTGGTACGTTGACAAGCGTGGAACGAACCCGGGTCAACCTTCTCCTTAGGTGCCGTAGCGAGGCCTCGAATTACTCTTAGGCCGACACCTCGCTGCGGAGGATTGTTGCGCCGGCCGCAACCGCATCACTTCACAGGAGATATGAGCCCACGATGACTTACGCACAGAAACCCTCCGGAATGCCGGTTCACAAATACCGCCCGTTTCACGAGGAAATCTCGGTCAACCTTCCCGACCGCACCTGGCCGGACAAGGTCATGACTCAGGCGCCCCGATGGTGCGCCGTGGACCTCCGCGATGGTAATCAAGCGCTGGTGGACCCCATGGACACCGACCGGAAGCTGGCGATGTTCAAGTTGCTGGTCGCCATGGGATACAAGGAAATCGAGGTCGGCTTTCCCGCCGCCTCCCAGACCGACTTCAACTTCGTCCGGACGTTGATCGAGGATCACCTGATCCCGGACGACGTGTCGATCCAGGTTCTGGTCCAGTGCCGGGAACACCTCATCGAACGGACCTACGAGGCCATCGAGGGCGCGCCGTCGGCGATTGTTCACTTCTATAATTCGACCTCCGTATTGCAAAGGCGGGTCGTTTTCCACCAGGACCAAGACGGAATCCTGGACATCGCCCTGAACGGGGCACGGCTGTGCACCAAATACGAGGAGCAGTTGAGCACGTCTGTTCCGATTACCTACCAATACTCGCCCGAGTCGTATACCGGCACCGAGGTCGAGTATGCCGCCCGGGTCGCCAACGCGGTGACGAATGAATTGGGGATCGGCGAGGACCGCAAGGTCATCATCAATCTTCCGGCGACCGTCGAAATGGCCACACCCAACGTCTACGCGGACTCCATCGAGTGGATGCATCGCCACCTCGACCATCGCGAGAACGTGATCTTGTCATTGCACCCGCACAACGACCGCGGCACCGGCGTGGCCGCCGCGGAATTGGGATATTTGGCCGGCGCAGATCGCATCGAGGGTTGCCTCTTTGGCAATGGCGAACGAACCGGCAACGTCGACCTCGTGACGCTGGGGCTCAACCTCCTGACCCAGGGAATCGACCCGCAGATTGATTTCTCGAATATCGATGAGATCCGCCAGACCGTCGAGTACTGCAACCAGATCAAGGTTCACGAGAGGTCGCCCTACGGCGGAGACCTGGTCTTCACCGCATTCTCTGGCTCGCATCAGGACGCCATCAAGAAGGGCTTCGAGGCGATGGAGGCCGACGCCCAGAAATCCCAGCAGGACATCGATTCCGTCGAATGGGCCGTTCCGTATTTGCCGATCGACCCGAAGGACCTCGGGCGAAACTACGAGGCGGTGATCCGGGTCAATTCCCAGTCCGGCAAGGGCGGCGTCGCGTATCTCCTGAAGCAGCAAAAGGGGCTGGATATGCCCAAACGCGCGCAGATCGAGTTCTCGAACGTCGTGCAGAATCGCACCGACAGCGAGGGTGGCGAGATCACCAGCGTTGCGCTGTGGGACATCTTCAAGGACGAATATTTGCCGGCCCGCGAGGAACACGGCGAACGCCGCTGGGGGAAGTTCCGCATCGCCAAGATGGCGACCGAAGCAACCGAGACCGGCGATACCACGCTCAAACTCGTTCTGGACATCAACGGACGGGAGATCGAGCGTTCCGGCGTCGGCAACGGTCCGATCGACGCGTTGACCAGGGTGTTGGCCCACGAAGGCGTCGATGTCCGGGTGATGGACTACACGGAACACGCCATGTCGGCCGGCGAAAATGCCAAGGCCGCCAGCTATGTTGAGGCCGCCGTGGGGGACAGGGTCCTCTGGGGCGTGGGCGTCGACGCGAACACCACCCGAGCGGGACTCAAGGCACTCATCTCGGCGGTCAACCGGGCCCTCCGGTAGAGGCCGCCCGACGGTCCCCAATCGTGGCCCGCCCCACGACGCACGCACGTGCCGTGGGGCGGGCCACGCGGGCGGGGCCGTCGCATCATGAAATACTGGAGGTGTGCCGACTACCACCGCGACGTCTCGAAGCTACCGAGAGACCCTCATCGTCCTGAGGACCTATCAGCTCGGGGAGTCCGACCGCATCATCATTGGTATCTCTTCCCACCACGGACTCGTTCGTGCGGTGGCCAAAGGGGTTCGCCGGAGCACCTCCAAGCTCGGCGCTCGTCTCGAACCCTTTATGATCACGGATGTGTCGCTCGTCTACGGTCGAAACCTCGATACCGTCACGCAGGCCGTCACCCGTAAGGCCTACGCAGCCCCGATCGTCGCGGACTACACGTCATATACGCACGCGGCGGGCGTCGCCGAGGTCACGGAGTATCTGGCGCAGGCCGATGAGATGACGGGAAACCAGCTCTTTACCCTCACCGCGGGGGCGTTGTCCGCGCTGGCGCGGTTCACCCACGACGTGACGGATATTTTCAATTCCTTTTTGATTCGCTCCATGAAGATTGCCGGTTGGTATATCGAAACCGAACGGTGCGTCCGGTGCGGTTCCGACGAAGACCTGCGAGCATGGAGCATGATTGATGGCGGTCTCGTGTGCTCGGCCTGTGCCCAGGCAGGCGACCGCCCCGTGACACCGGAGGTCGTCGCGTATCTGCGTGCCGTCGCGACCGGTGCCTGGGAGACCATCGATGGGATGGCCGACCGAACCGTCGCCGAACGCGTCGGGACCCTTCTGCAACGTTATGTACAGTGGCACGTGGAACGGGAATTCCGCACATTTGCCCTGCTCGAAAGGAATTCATGATGGTTCAGGCGCCGTACCCTCACCCATCGGGACAGCGTGCTCCGGCGATTCCACAGAAGTTTGTTCCTCGGCACGTGGCCGTCGTGATGGACGGAAACGGTCGATGGGCCAATGAGCGCGGTCTACCCAGGAATGAAGGGCATAAGGCCGGCGAACAGGCACTTCTGGATGTCGTGGCGGGCGCCATCGAAATGGGGATTCCTGTGGTCAGCGCCTACGCGTTTTCCACCGAGAACTGGAAGCGTTCCCTGGACGAGGTGAACTTTCTGATGCGTTTCTGCGGCGACGTCCTCGAACGCCAGCTGGAGACACTCACATCATGGGGCGTTCGCATCAGGTGGGCCGGACGCCGGCCCAAGCTCTGGAAATCGGTGATCCGACAGCTGGAGACCTGCGAGCGGGAGACCAAGGACAACACCGTGTGCACGCTCGTGATGTGCGTCAACTACGGCGGTCGGGCGGAAATTGCAGACGCCGCGGCGGCCATTTCTCGCGACGCGGCCGCCGGGGTCATTAAGCCGGGACAGGTTTCCGAGAAGACCTTTGCCAAGTATCTCTACGCCCCAGAGCTTCCCGACGTCGACATGTTCCTCAGGACATCCGGTGAGCAGCGATTCTCGAATTTCTTGCTGTGGCAGAGTGCCTACGCGGAAATGATTTTCATGGACGTCCTGTGGCCGGATGTCGACCGGTTGGTTCTGTGGAAGGCCGTGGACGAATTTGCCCGCAGAGATCGTCGGTATGGAGGCGCGGTGGACACGGTGACGCGCGAGAGCCCGGACCGCGCTTCTTAGAAGTTCAAGTAGAGATTTAATGGTTGCGAGAGATACTCCAGGAGCTAGGGTGCCGAGAATTTACCCCACCTTTTTTAAACTCGTCTTTTCGGGGATGGACGCCGAGAAAGCGCATTCCATAGGATTCGCCGGCATCAAAATGTGCCGGGCTTTGGGGATCTCCAAGGCTTTTCGTCGGGCGTTCGCCCCCGACCGGTGCCTGCGCACCGAGGCCATGGGCCTGTCCTTCCCGTCACCCTTCGGTCTTGCCGCGGGCTTTGATAAGGGAGCCACCGGCGTGGGCGCCCTGACGGATTTGGGGTTCGGACACGTCGAGATCGGAACCGTAACGGGCCAGGCGCAGCCGGGAAATCCACAACCACGCCTCTTCCGCCTCGTCAAAGATCGGGCCGTCATCAACCGCATGGGCTTCAATAACGACGGCGCCGATGTCATCGGGCCGCGGCTGGCTTCCGTCCACGCGGACCTGTGGCATGATCACCGGCACGGAACTCGGCCGATCGTCGGGGTTAATATCGGCAAGACCAAGAAGGTCGCGCTGGAAGATGCCGTGGACGACTACCTCCATAGCGCAAAGACGCTCGCGCCCCAGGCTGACTATCTGGTGGTGAACGTCAGCTCTCCGAATACCCCGGGGTTGCGGGACTTGCAACACATCTCATCCTTGCGTCCCTTGCTGAGCGCCGTTGGAGAGGCCGCAGACGAGGCCGCCCGCCGCCACGTGCCGCTCCTGGTGAAGATCGCCCCCGACCTCGCTGACGAAGATATCGAGGCCATCGGAGACTTAGCCCTGGACCTCGGGCTCGACGGGATCATCGCCACCAATACCACCATCGAGCGCGACGGGCTTGGACTCCGTTCGGCACGGGAAGACGTTGAGGCGTGCGGCGACGGCGGGTTGTCCGGGGCACCCTTGTCCGAACGCTCCCTGGAGGTTCTCTCGCGGCTCCGACGGCACGTTGGGACCGAGATGACGATCATTTCGGTGGGGGGAGTAACCACGGCGCGCGACGTCCAGGAACGGTTGGAGCGTGGGGCCGATCTCGTCCAGGGATACACGGCATTCCTCTACGAGGGTCCCTTCTGGGCCGCACGGATCAATCGGGGCCTCGCGAAAATGCGCGGCCCACGGGCGCGGTAGACCTTATATCCCCGGTAGAGACGACGAAGGCCGGCCCCGAGAGGGGCCAGCCTTCGTCGTCGTGCAGGGCGAACCTCGCGCTCAGGAGGGGTAGTCGCCGCGCTTCACCTGAGGCTTAGGCATACGAAGTTTACGAATCATCATGACCCGGTTGAAGACGTACATGCCGGAACCCGGTTCGGCCGAGCCGAATTTCTCGACAACGGCACGCTTGAGCTTGCGCCACAGGATAAAGAAGTCGAGCACCCAGATGGCGATGAAGATCCACATGACCCAAATCGTGTACTGCTGAATATGCAACGGCATCAACAGCCCGAGGATGAAGATCACGAGCAGGATGACGATGAAGTAGTCGCCGATGTTGAACCGGGCATCTACGTAATCGCGGAGGAATCGCCGTTGCGGACCGCGGTCCTTCACGGGAAGGTAGCGGTCGTCGCCCGTCTGCATCGCCTGATTCTGGCGAAGCCGTGCCTCCCGGGCTGCCTCCCGCTGTTTTTCCTTCGCGACCTTGCGGTCATCGGGAACGAGGGGGCGCTTACGAGCCTGTTCGCGCTCCTTGCGCGTGGGGGTGGGGCGGCCCTTTCCCTGAGATGTGTGCGCGCTGGCGTCGTTCATCGGCTGTGATGACGACTCTCCAGTGGCGTTGTCGTTGGGGGTTTTCTTCTTACTACCGAACACCCGTCCAGGATACGTGAAATACCTGGCTATTACCGTCAGCCAGCGGGGAGTCCTAGAGTGGATTCCATCATCGACTCCTCGGCATACCAGCGAAAGCGTGAATAGATGTCTAAACAACAAGTAGAGGTTGAAGTCAAGAAGTACGTCGAAGCGCACTTCGAGACCGCTCTGGAGACCCTGAAAGAACTCGTATCGATACCCTCCGTCGCGTGGGAGAGCCACGATCTCAGCAAGGTGCAAGAGAGCGCAGAGGCCGTGCGCGAATTGGCCAAATCGGCGGGGTTCGACGAGGTAGATATCTTGAGGGCACCGCGTCCGGATGGTCAGGACGGCATGCCCGCGGTTGTGGCTCACAAGAAGCCCCGTCCCGGATTCCCGACGGTCCTTCTCTACGCCCATCACGACGTCCAACCCGTGGGTGACGGGTCGGACTGGAAGACGGACCCGTGGTCGGCCACGCTCGTGGGTGACAGGCTTTACGGGCGAGGCGCGGCCGACGATAAGGCCGGTCTCATGACCCATCTGACATCGTTCGCGGCCCTTCAAGAAGCCGTGGGCGAGGACTTGGGTCTCGGAGTCACCCTCTTTATCGAGGGAGAGGAAGAGGCAGGTTCGCCGAGTTTCGAGAATTTCCTCGCAACGTATCGGGACAAGCTCTCGGCGGATGCCATCGTTGTGGCCGATTCCTCGAATTGGCGGGCGGGCGTTCCGGCCTTGACCACGAGCCTACGAGGCGTCATCTCCGGCACCATTTCCGTTCGGACCCTTGACCACGCCCTGCACTCCGGGATGTTCGGCGGCCCCGTCGTCGACGCAAATACGGCGATGGTTCGCATTCTGGCCTCGCTACACGACGACAACGGATCGGTCGCCATCGAAGGGCTGACGAGGGGCCAGGAACCGAGCCTGACCTATGACGAGGATGATTTCCGCAACGATGCCGGAACCCTGCCCGACGCCCCGCTCACCGGAACGGGCAGCGTCTCGTCACGCCTCTGGCAGCAACCGGCCCTGTCCATCATCGGCATGGACATCACCCCGGTCGAGCAGTCCTCTAATACGATGGCGGCGACGACGCGGGCCCGAGTCAGCCTGCGGGTTCCGCCGGGCCAAGATCCGCACGAAGCCCACCGCCTCCTCAAAGAGCACGTCGAGAAGAACGCTCCTTGGGGATGCCAGGTTGACTACGAAGCAGGCGAGGCCGGGCAACCATTTGAGGCCGATGTCAGCAGCGGCCCGGCCGAGGCCGTCCTGGAAGCGATGCGCTCGGCCTGGTCCGAGGAGCCGGTCCTGATGGGAATGGGCGGGTCCATTCCGTTTGTCGCGTCCCTGGTGGAGACCTTCCCCGAAGCGGCGATTCTCATCACGGGAATCGAGGATCCGGACACGCGGGCCCACAGCGCCAACGAGTCGCTCTACGTTCCGGACTTCCAGCGGGCCATTGTGTCCGAGGCGATGTTCCTGGTGGCTATGAACGCTCGGGCCCAGTAGCCGACCCCAACGCCGGTGGGATCCCTCGTCGCGGGCCGGGGGATTAGGGGCGACCACGCGGTAACTTCGGAATACGCGTGTTCCGTCCGGCGTTACACTGGAACGAGACCAATGTCAGGGCTCCTCGCGGAGCAGAAAGGCCGGTGTGGACATGACTGTAGCCCCGGAAACAACCACGGAAATGCCGACTCACGGTGTCACTCTGACCGAGGGTGCCGCGGAGAAGGTTCGGGCCCTCTTGGAGCAAGAGGGGCGCACCGATCTGCGACTGCGGGTCGCCGTTCAGCCTGGCGGTTGCTCGGGCCTGATTTACCAGCTGTACTTCGATGAGCGCATCTTGGACGGCGACGCCGTCCGCGACTTCGACGGCGTGGAGGTCATCGTGGACCGCATGAGCACGCCCTACCTCGAGGGCTCGACGATCGATTTCGAAGACACCATTCAGAAGCAGGGCTTCGCGATCGATAACCCCAACGCGCAGGGTTCCTGCGCGTGCGGCGACTCGTTCCACTAAGTGACATAGATCGCGCGAGATCACCTCGTAATATGGCCCGGCCCTCCCCGATGCGGGAGGATCCGGGCCATATCCTTGTACGATGCACCCTTTTCGGGGCCCAGCATCGCATCGGACATTCCCCCGGGGTGTCCGATCACCCCCAGGAAACCGATATTGTGGTGACACAGTGTCAGCGCGAATCCCAAGGTACGAGTAAGCTGGCTCTAAGATAGAGGTGACCGGCCCAGCCATGTGAAAACCGTGGTTGAACGGTTTTCATCACACGCACGCATAGAAGAGGAAGGGCAGTCTGTGAGTTCGCAGAATCGAACCGGTAGCAGCCGCGCCAAGGGCATCGTCGCCGTTGGCGCGACGGCGGCCGCCACGCTGCTGTTGACGGGTTGTTCGGAGACCGCCGAAAACGGCTTCTTGCCGACAAAGCGCGGAACAACTGACAACGTCGACACGATCATGGATCTTTGGATTGGTTCCTGGATCGCTGCTCTTGCAGTCGGCCTTGTGACCTGGGGCTTGATGCTCTGGTGCATCATCGCTTACCGTCGCCGCAAGGGTGAGACGGGATATCCGCGACAGCTCGGGTATCACCTGCCCCTGGAGATCATGTACACGATCATCCCGATCATCTTGATCGTCAGCCTTTTCTCCTTCTCGGATCGCGCCGAGCGGTCCGTTGACTCGCGGTGGGACAACCCCGGCGTCACGGTCGAGGTATACGGCAAGCAGTGGGCTTGGGACTTCAACTACCTGGACAGCAAGACCTACACCTCCGGAACTCAGGGACATCTTGACGGAAAGCCGGGAGTCGAAGACACGCTGCCGACGCTTTACCTCCCGGAGCACACCGAGGTCGAGCTGCAGCTCAAGTCCCGCGATGTGAACCACTCGTTCTGGGTACCGGCCTTCCTCCAGAAGATCGATACGATCCCCGGCCAGACCAACTACATGGACTTCAAGACCGGCGGAACGGGTGACTACCAGGGCAAGTGCGCTGAGCTCTGCGGTGAGTACCACTCCGAGATGCTCTTCAACGTCAAGGTTGTCTCCCAGTCGGACTACGACAAGCACATGCAGGAACTCAAGGATCAGGGCAATAACGGACGCCTTGGCGATGAGTACAACCGCAATCCCACCATGAACGAATCGAAGTAGGGGAGTACCGGTGTCTACACTCGAGTATTCAGCTGAAGAGTCGACGGTTGCCCAACGCACCGTTCCTCGCTCGCGAGGGCGGATCGTGGTCAGCTGGCTGACTTCGACCGACCACAAGACGATCGGGTACATGTACCTGATCGCGTCCATCACGTTCTTCCTACTCGCCGGCATCATGGCTCTGGTCATGCGCCTCGAGCTCTTTCAGCCGGGAATGCAGATCCTTGAGACCAAGGATCAGTTCAACCAGCTGTTCACGATGCACGGCACGCTCATGTTGCTGATGTTCGGAACGCCGGTGTTCATCGGCTTCGCCAACGTCATCGTGCCGCTTCAGCTTGGCGCCCCCGACGTCGCGTTCCCGCGACTCAACGCCTTGGCCTTCTGGTTCTTCCTCTTTGGCTCGCTCGTCGCGATTTCCGGCTTCATCACGCCGCAGGGTGCCGCTTCCTTCGGCTGGTTCGCCTACGCGCCGCTGAACTCCACGACGTACAGCCCCAGCGTGGGCGGCGATCTGTGGGTCTTCGGTCTGGCCCTCCAGGGATTCGGAACCATCATGGGTGGCGTCAACTTCATCACCACCATCCTGTGCATGCGCGCTCCCGGTATGACGATGTGGCGTATGCCCATCTTCACCTGGACCACGCTCATCACGGCAATTCTCCTCATCATGATCTTCCCGCCGCTGGCGGCCGCGCTCTTTGCCTTGGGCATGGATCGTCGCCTGGGAGGACATATCTTTGATGCCGAAAATGGTGGTGCGATCCTGTGGCAACACCTCTTCTGGTTCTTCGGACACCCAGAGGTTTACGTGTTGGCCCTACCATTCTTCGGGGTCGTCTCGGAGATCATTCCGGTCTTCTCCCGAAAGCCAATCTTCGGTTACAAGGGCCTCGTGTACGCCACGATCGCTATCGCTGCCTTGTCCGTCACCGTCTGGGCGCACCACATGTACGTCACGGGCGCCGTGATGCTTCCGTTCTTCTCGTTCATGACGATGATGATCGGCGTGCCCACCGGCGTGAAGTTCTTCAACTGGATCGGCACCATGTGGCAAGGGTCCATGACGTTCGAAACACCATTGCTGTGGGTGTTCGGCTTCTTGCTCACCTTCCTCTTCGGTGGTGTGACCGGTATTATCTTGGCGACGCCGCCGCTGGACTTCCATCTCTCGGATTCCTACTTCGTGGTGGCCCACTTCCACTACACCGTGTTCGGTACCGTCGTGTTCTGCATGTTCGGTGGCCTGTACTTCTGGTGGCCGAAGTTCACCGGAAAGATGCTGAACGAGCGCCTGGGCAAGATCCACTTCTGGTTGCTGTTCATCGGTTTCCACACGACCTTCTTGATCCAGCACTGGCTCGGTGTTGACGGTATGCCGCGTCGTTATGCGGACTACCTCCCCGAGGACGGGTTCACCTGGATGAACCAGTTCTCAACGGTCGGCGCCATGATCTTGGCCTTGTCGATGTTGCCCTTCTTCTGGAACGTCTACATCACGAGCAGGAACGGCAAGAAGGTAGAAGTTGACGATCCGTGGGGCTTTGGTGGCTCCCTCGAGTGGGCGACGTCATGCCCGCCGCCGCGTCACAACTTCACCGCGTTGCCCCGAATCCGTTCGGAGCGTCCGGCCTTGGATCTGCACCACCCGGAGCTGTCCACTAACCACGACGTCGCCTCGGCAGCACGAAAAGCTGCCACGGTGAACTCCTAGGAGGTATTGAAATGCGCGAAAATGGCATCCTCTTCTGGGGTCTCTTCGTCTTCCTCGTTCCCGTCACCATTGTCTACGGGTTCATGACCGGATTCGATGAGTGGGTTGGATTTCCGGCGCTGTTGCTGACCGCGTTGATGTCGGCCTTCCTCGGTTTCTTCTTTTCCTTCACGAATAAGAAGCACCCGAATCAGCCCTCCGACAATCTCGACGGCGAAATTGCGGATGCAGCGGGAGACTACGGTTTCTACTCTCCGTGGAGTTGGTGGCCCTTGCTGCTGGCTATCGGCGCAACGATCGGCGTGGTCGCTCTGGCGATCGGTTGGTGGCTGTTGATGCTGGCTGTGCCCGTTGCCTTCGTCGCCCTGGTCGGCTGGGTTTACGAGTACAACCGCGGTAGCCACGCTCACTAATCCGCAGGGAGGCGGGCGTCCGCCGATCCCCTAAAAATCCCCCGCATTCCATGAGAATGCGGGGGATTTTTGTATGCCCAGATGCGCGTGAGGAGCGCGGCCATGAATGGGCCGAGCGTTCGCCGGGGGAGCCCAACCTGCTGAACGGTATGGCCGCGGCAGGCGCCGTCATCGTCACAGTTGCGCGCTCATGACGCGACACCGCGGCGAACCATCGCATCGCAGCGCGCAAAAGGCACTATCCGAGCAGGTATCACCGGCCGGCTCATGGAAGCGAACAAACACAGGCTCGACGTCACGAGCTGTCGTGGCGTCCTCCCGTGACGTGTAGGGAGTTCGAAGCACTCGTTGATCGGCCATGGCTTCCTCCTGTGCCTACCCGATGGCGCGCAATGAAGAGGGAAGCGAGTTGAGCCATACCCGGTGGGCAAGTTCGTCGGACTGCCTTCGAGGCTGAGGGGGGTGTCCCAGGACAACAACAAATATCCATCGATCTGTCGTACTCATCCCCGGCCACTGGCTGGGAGCATGGGCCTGGGACGAGGTCGTCGAGTACCTCGAAGGCGATCACACGCACGTAGTGGCGATGACGCTGCCGGGACTGGACGGAGACGACGCGGCCCGCACCCTGAAGACCGTCGGCGACCAAGCGGGAGCCATCCGGGGCGTGATTGCCTGGCGGGGCGATCAGCCCGTGGTCGTCGTCGCGCACGGCGGGGCCAACACCCCCGTCAGCCTCGGCCCCGATCGGCACCCGGAACTGACCGTCAGGGTGGTGTGGGCCGACTCGGGGCCCGCAGCCGATGGAACAGCGTTCGCCCCTGAGCTCTCGGCCGAGCGTGAAGAGTTGCCTCTCCCGTTGTACGAGGACCTTGGACGGCGGGCGAGTCTCGTAGGGTTGGGTGCCGAAACCCTCGAGCGCTTCCGGAAGATGACAGTCCCGGAACCTGGTCCGGTGGCACGCCAATCCGTCGAGCTCAGGAACGATGACCGCCGCTGAGTCCCGAGGATGCTGGTGTGCTGCTCGACCCCGAGTGAACAGGTCATGAAGCCGGTCGGGGCGGGCCATCCCATGTTTGCTGAGGTCGCGCACCTCGAGCGCGTCGATGTTGTTGACGTCCCCAGGGGCCACTGGCCCATGGGGAGCCCCCGCGCGATCTTGCCGCAATCATTCGGTCAGCCTGCAAGACCGGCTGAAACGCTCACGCAACGCCAAGGGGCCAGCCGACTGGGCCTGGCCCCTTTTCGTCGGGGGGGCTCCGGAGTCTACGAGTCAAGGGGCCGCCTGAGGGCCGGCGGCGCCGAGACGGTCAAAGTCTCCCAGGCTGCACTTCGCCGGAGCAAGCAACGAGAAAAGGCCCCCAGTTCCCATAGCGGAAACTGGGGGCCTTCTCTGCTTGAGCCCACAGAGGCGAGGACGGGGTTAGTGGCCCCCGGACTCGATCTCGTGGTGGTGGTGGGCTGCTTCCAACTCGGCGCGTGTCACGGGGGCCACGCGGTCTTCGAAGAAGAGACGGGACAGCCGTCCGCGAACCTTTTCGGACCCGGTGATCTTGCCCTTCTTATTGGGTTGAGCGGGAATGACCGTCGGCGCGTTGTAATCGACCAGACGATACATGTCGTACTCGTTGAGGGGCTCGTGAACCTCGATGAATTCACCGTGAGGCAACTGGACCACTCGACCGGTCTCGACGCCGTGGAGGACCAGCTCACGGTCCTTGCGCTGGAGGGCCAGGCAAATTCGGCGCGTGATTTCGAACGCGATGAACGGGCCGAAGAAGAACAGGAACCGCAACACGTAGGCCACGTCGTTGAGCGCCACGTGGAAGTGCGTAGCGATCAAGTCGGAGCTAGCCGCCGTCATCATGACCGCGTACCAGGTGACTCCCGCTGCGCCGGCGCCCGTACGGAACGGGGCGTTGCGAGGACGATCCAAGATGTTGTGTTCGCGATCATCCTTGGTGACCCAACGCTCAATCCACGGCCACATGAAGAAGCAACCGAGCAGGATCGCGGCGGGAACCATCGGCAAAAGCACGGCCAGAACCCAGGTTCCTCCCGCCTGGAGCTGCCAGTGGAACGGCCACGAACCCGGCATCAGACGCAAGGCACCGTCGACCCAGCCGATGTACCAGTCAGGCTGGGTACCTGCCTGGACGGGGGAGGGATCGTAAGGTCCGTAGTTCCAGATGGAGTTGATGGTCACGGTTCCGGCCATCAAGGCGATGATTCCGAAGACCACGAAGAAGAAGCCGCCGGCCTTGGCCGCGTACACGGGTCCCACCGGGAACCCGACGACGTTCTTTTCGGTGCGTCCCGGACCGGGGTACTGGGTGTGCTTGTGCACGACAACCATGAAGAGGTGAATCGCGACGGTCAGGAGAATCAACGCCGGAACGATCATGATGTGCAGCGTGTAGAGACGTCCAATAACGGCATGCCCCGGGAATTCGCCACCGAAGAAGAACAGCGACAGGTGCGTGCCGACCAGCGGGATGGCCTTCATCACGCCATCGATAATGCGCAGGCCGTTTCCGGAGAGGACGTCGTCGGGAAGGGAGTACCCGGTGAACCCTGCGGCCATGGACAGAACAAACAACATTCCGCCGACGACCCAGTTCAGCTCACGGGGGCGCCGGAAGGCGCCGGTGAAGAACACGCGCATCATGTGCACGGCGATCGCCACCACGAACATCAGCGCGGCCCAGTGGTGGACCTGGCGCATGAAGAGCCCGCCGCGAATATCGAAGGAAATATGCAGAGCCGAGGCGTACGCCGCCGACATCTCGACGCCCTTCATGGGCACATAGCTTCCGTCGTAGACCTTGGAGGTCATCGAGGGATCAAAAAAGAACGTCAGGTAGGTGCCCGACAGAATCAAGATGACGAGGCTGTACAGGGCAACCTCGCCGAACATGAAGGTCCAGTGGTCCGGAAAGATCTTGCGCCCGAATTCACGGACGATCCCCGACATGCCGACTCGGCTGTCGACGAAGTTTGCGATGCGCCCCGGTGTGGTCGAGGCCTGGTAATCATTTACAGCGTTAGACATGTTTAGGCCTCACTCGCCATCTCTTGCTTCTGCTTGCCGCGCTCCCAGTACGCCGGGCCAACCGGCTCGTGGAAGTCGCTGCGGGCAACGAGGTAGCCCTCGGAATCGACGGTGATCGGAAGCTGCGGCAACGCGTGTGCGGCGGGACCGAAGATCACTTCGCATTCGTTGGCAGCATCGAACGTGGACTGATGGCAGGGGCACAGCAAATGGTGCGTGCGCTGCTCGTACAGGGCGATAGGGCAACCGACGTGCGTGCACACCTTCGAGTAGGCAATGATGCCGTCGACGTTCCAGTCTTTGCGATCCTCCGAAACGTGCAGTTCTTCGGGATCCATCCGCATGAGCAACACCACGGCCTTAGCCTTCTCTTCGAGATATCCGTCCTCGTGAGAGATGTCCAAGATGTTTTCCGGCAACACGTGGTAAGCGGAACCCATGGTCACGTCTGCGGCCTTGATGGGAGTGCCCGAGGGGTCACGCACGAGACGGATTCCCTGATCCCACAGTGTGTGGGACAAGACCTTGGTGTCGATGGGGCCGAGCTCACGGAAGAGGGTAACGAACGTGAGAGGAGCAAGAATGATTGCACCGATCAGGGTATTCCGCAGGAGCGGGCGACGCTTGACGCCCGACTCGTCGATGATGGTCTCGACGATTTCCTGAGCCTCGGCGCGCGAGTCTTCGGAGCTGATCTCGTGCCGCATCTCGACCAGCTCGTGGTCGGGCATGAGAGTGCGAGCCCAGTGGACGATGCCGATGCCGATGCCGAACATCGTGCAGGCGATGCCCAGACCCAACAGCAAATTCTGCAAGCGCAGATTATTCGTGGGGTCGGGATTGGTCACGTCGTACATGTTGCCGTCGGCCTTGATCGCGAAGAAGCCGATCCAGAAGACGAAGGCCCCGACGATCGACAGGATAAACAGCCAGGAGACTTGACGTTCCGCACGCTTGGCGCGACGAGGGTCAAGATCCGTCAGACGCGGTTCGTGGTGCGGCAGACCGGGATCCGGAAATTTTTCCTGGTTCTGATCTCCTGAGGTAGCAACGGCGCCGGACTGATCCGGTGCTCCGTCACGATGGTTGCCCATGTGTTCCTCTATCTTCCTTGGTACGAGCTGCTAGTAAGTGTGTGATGCTCAGATGAGCTTATGCGGAGCGCGAGGTCAGCCAAACGGTGAACCCAACCACGACGCCAAGACCGATGGTCCAAATGAACAGACCTTCAGAGACCGGGCCGAGGGATCCCAGGGCGAGTCCGCCGGGGGAGCTGTTGGTTTCCTGAGCCTTCAGGTACGTGATCACGTCGCGCTTCTCATCGGGAGTGATGTTGGCGTCGTTGAAGACGGGCATGTTCTGAGGGCCGGTTTCCATGGCCTCGTAGATGTGCTGTTCGGAGACGCCCATCAGGGTGGGTGCGAATTTTCCTCGCGTCAGCGCACCACCGGCGCCGGCCGCGTTGTGGCACATGGCACAGTTGGCCAGGAAGACCTTGGCACCATTGGCCGCGTCGCCCTTGCTCGTATCGACGGACTCTGCGTCCGGTACGCCGGGGCCTGCACCGGTGGAGGCAACGTACGCGGCCAGCTGCTTGGTCTGCTCTTCATTGAACTGACCCGGCTTCAGCTGAGCCTGAGTGCCCTGCATCTCCATGGGCATACGGCCGGTGCCGACCTGGAAGTCCACCGCAGCGGCGCCCACGCCGATCAGCGAGGGACCGTCCTGAGTGCCCTCTGCGTTGGTTCCGTGGCAGGTGGCGCAGTTCGACTGGAACAACTTTTGTCCGGCGGCGATGTCATCTGCTGTATAGCTCTGCGAGGAGTCGGCCTTGGCCTGGTTGGTGGCTGAGGCAACTGCATAGAGGCCGCCAGTCAGGACAAGAGCGACAGCCAAAAGAATGATGGCTGCCAGCGGATGACGCCGCTTTTGAGAAAGTGCCTTCACGTCAAGAGTTCCTTTGTCTGTGTGTGATTGATGTGCGGAGGGACTGCCGGGGCGGCGGCTACTTGACGAAGTAGACGACGAGGAACAGCACGATCCAGACCACGTCGACGAAGTGCCAGTAGTACGAGACCACGATTGCCGAAGTCGCTTCGTAATGACCGAAGCGCTTGGCGACGTAGGCACGCCCAATGATGAAGAGGAACGCGATGAGTCCCGCCGTCACGTGAAGAGCGTGGAAACCGGTCGTGATGTAGAACGCCGATCCATACGCGCTTCCGGCGATCGAGACGCCTTCGGAGACGAGCGTCGCGTATTCCATCGACTGGATGCTCACGAAGAAGGCGCCCATCAAGAACGTGAGGAAGAACCATTCGATCATTCCCCACTGTCCGACCTGCCAGATCGATCCCGACCGGCGGGCCTTGAGCTGTTCGGCCTTGAAGACGCCGAACTGGCAGGTGACCGAACTCAGGACGAGGACGATCGTGTTGGCCAGCGCGAGAGGAACGTCGAGGTGGTGGGTGTTTTCCGCCCACACCTCGGGCACCGTGGCGCGCAGGGTGAAGTACATGGCAAAGAGTCCGGCGAAGAACATCAGCTCACTCGCGAGCCAAACGACCGTGCCTACGGACACGATGTTGGGGCGGTTGAGCGTCGGTTGCGCCGACTTACTGGGAGTTTGGGTTGCAGTTGTCACATAGACATTATGTCGGTAAAACTCCTGCCGAACCAACAGGGAGGGGTTTTGGGCCGCTCGGCGTGTCACGTCTGGGCGCGAAAACCCCCTGATTTCCGCGGTATCTAGGGGCGGCTAAGGTCGGACAGGAATTAAGCTCACGTAACGGTGGGACGAGTGCCACACCCATTCACCCAGGACACATCCAGCTGACCTCCAGACGCCGGAGGTATGCACGGGAAATCCGCCACGGATCCCGTAAGGTTGCCCCATGAGCAATGCCCAATTTCCTGCGCGCGAGACCACCTGGAAGTCCCTGATCAATGCGATCGAACGTCACGAGGACCTGACGTATGACGAGTCCGCGTGGGCCATGAAGGAAATGATGACCGGGGTGGCCGACCCGGTGCAGGTAGCGGCCTTCCTGGTGGGGCTCCACACCAAGGGGGAGTCAGCCGAAGAGCTGCATGGACTGTCGGAGCAGATGCTCAGCATGGCCGAGAAGTATCAGGGCCCGCACGACGCCGTCGATATCGTCGGCACCGGGGGAGACCAGCACAACACCGTCAATATCTCGACCATGGCCTCGTTGGTGATCGCCGGCACCGGCCTCAAGGTCGTCAAGCACGGAAACCGTGCATCGTCCTCGTCCACGGGGTCGGCGGATGCCCTGGAGCGGCTCGGATTGCCCCTCGACGCCCCGGCGGATCGAGTCGAAGCATCCGTCGACGAGGTGGGCATCTCATTCCTCTTCGCCAATACCTATCACCCGGCCATGCGCTACATCGGGCCCATCCGCAAGACTCTGGGCGTCCCGACCGTCTTCAACTTCCTCGGCCCGCTGGCCAATCCGGCGCGCGTGAATTCCTCGGTGATCGGCGTCTCGAGCTTGCGGATCGCTCCGTTGATGGCCGACGTCTTTGCCCGCAGGGGGCAGCACGCCCTGGTGTTTACCGGGCCCCTCAACCTGGACGAGCTAAGCCTGATCGGGCCGACTCAGATGTGGGAAGCCTACGACGGGGACATTCAGGAATCGGTGATCGAGGTTGCCGATCTGAACCTGCCATCCAACACGCTCGCCGACATCACCGGCAAAGACCCCGAATTCAACGCCGACGTGATTCGCAGAGTGATATCGGGGGAGAAGGGGCCGATTCGCGACACCGTGGTCCTCAACGCGGCCGCGGGTTTGGTGGCCGCCTCGAACGAGGTCACCCGCCCCCTGGCGGAGCGCCTCAACGATGCCATGGTCGTGGCGGAAGAGTCGCTCGACTCCGGACGGGCACACCAGGTCTTGACGGACTGGATCGCCTTCCTTCAGGCTTGACCTAACCTTATATCTAAGGTTGAAGGTTGTGATAGGCTCAGGGTGTTCGAGATCCGGAGAGCTCGCGCGTCGAGTTCAGCGCGTGATCCGAGCGATGATCCTCATGACGAGCCTGAAACCCAGCAGGAAGACGCCGGTTGCGATGGTCGCCACGATGATGAACGACCAGTGCGTGCCGTATCCGGTGACCGCGCGGAGGAGCATCCCGACGACGACGGTTGCCACCCAAATGATGACACCGCTAGGGAATATGGCCTGAGGTTGCCGCCAGGCGCGAATGACGAGCCATCCGACGAGGCCGCCAACCAAGAACGGCCAGGCCGTTTCCGCAAATCCAGCCGCATTTTCTCCGTGAGACAGCCGACCGATCACCGCAAAGGCGACGATCAGGACGGCGTCGACGATGGCATACAGGACCGCAGTGGATCCCGTTGCGGGGGCGTGGCTGTGAGTGTGAGGGTTGCGGGTTGTCTGACTCATGACGCGAATCTATCTCAGGTGGCCACGTGAGCACGAAGAGAGGGGTCCAAAAAGGCACTACTTTACATAATGTAGATTATCGGTGTTACGTAGGCGGTTCATGATGGGCGGTAAAGCGTGTGTTCGGAGGCACTTTCGGGCACGATAGATCTATACACCCTGAAAGGACGTCGACATGTTGGCTTGGATTGCCGAAAATCCCGTTGCCGTCTGGCTGATCGCGGCGATTATTTTGGGCGTGGTCGAAATGCTCTCTTTGGATTTCTTCTGCCTGATGCTTTCGGTCGCGTGCCTAGCATCGATGGTCGTCGCACTTGCTGTCGACAGCTGGACGATTCAGGTCCTCGTTTTCGCCATAGTGGCAATCCTTCTCATCTTCCTCGTTCGTCCCATCATCGTGCGCAAGCTTCATCGGAACACTCCGGAATCTCTGAGCAATGTTGATCGATTGATTGGTCAACGGGTCGACGTTTTGGAGACCGTCACGGAAAACGCCGGTCTCGTTCGGTTGGCTGGTGATCATTGGTCGGCCCGGATAATGGGTCATCGGGGCCATATCTCACCTGGTCAGCAAGGAATCGTGCGTAGCATCGACGGTGCCACGGCCGTGATCTCGGCCGTGAACGAGGGTGATCATCCCACGCCGGATCAGGAATAGTCTCAACGCCCGCAGCAGAACCATTGGAAAGGTAACCCACCATGGCACCGCTCATTATCGTGCTGGTCCTCATCATCATTTTTGTGGTGATCACGGTCTTTAAGGCCGTCCGCATCATCCCCCAGGCACGGGCCGGAATCGTCGAACGATTGGGCAAATATCAGACCACCCTTAACCCGGGTCTGCATTTTGTCGTTCCTTTTATCGACAGGGTTCTCCCCCTCATCGACCTTCGCGAACAGGTAGTGTCCTTCCCGTCGCAGTCCGTGATTACCGAGGACAACCTGGTCGTCGGAATCGACACGGTGGTCTATTTCCAGGTCACGGATTCTCGGGCAGCAACCTATGAAATCACCAACTACATCCACGCCGTCGACGAGCTCACGAGCGCGACGCTGCGTAACGTGGTCGGCGGTCTCAACCTGGAACAGACGTTGACCTCCCGTGACCAGATCAACGCCGAGCTTCGAGGAGTTTTGGATAGCACCACCGGTCGCTGGGGCCTGCGGGTGTCCCGCGTGGACATCAAGGAGATCCAGCCGCCGGTTTCCATCCAGGATTCGATGGAGAAGCAGATGCGTGCGGAACGTGATCGTCGTGCGGCCATCCTGACGGCCGAAGGGCAAAAGCAGTCGCAGATTCTCACGGCCGAGGGCGAGCGGCAGGCGGCGATCCTGTCGGCCGAGGGTGATGCCAAGGCCGCGATTCTTCGGGCCGACGGTGAGGCTCAGGCCGTGCACAAGGTCTTCACCGCGATTCACAAGGCGAAGCCGACCCAGAAACTGTTGAGCTACCAGTATCTGCAGACACTGCCGAAGCTGGCCGAAGGCGATGCCAACAAGCTGTGGTTCATCCCGACGGAACTCGGCGACGCGTTGCGCGGCATCGGCAAGGCCTTCGGAGACGACGGCGCCAGGGTGGACCCCATGAATCCGTTTACCAACGTTTCCGACACCGACGAGGAGGTCGACGTTCCGCTGGACGACGAACCCATCGTCGATACCCCTGAACTCAAGGTCACCGAAGAGGATCTCAAGGCCGATCCGACGCAGACCATGGTTGATCCCGATGATTTCGAGATGCCGCCGTCGAGTATCGACCCCGACGCGGTCAGCACGGGAACCGCGAATGACCCGGCGTCCTCCGGCTCCGAGGCCCATCCGCAGCAGGATTCCCGCGGAGATTCCTCCGGGTCGGCGTACGGCATTCCGGGCAACTCAGCGAGTCAACGACGTCGCTGACAGCACGCGGCGCCGCCCTCACTCCCCTTTTCCGAGGGCGGTATGGGCGGCGCCGCGTTGCAGCCACCAGAGATTTCGATGATCGGCACGATCAATGAGACCATGAGAAGGAATAAAGAGGGACTCGTCGACGCTGATATAAGATGTTGTCTTTGCGTGTCCACCCGGGAAGGAATTAATTATGAGTGATCGTAGCCTCCGAGGCATGCGTTTGGGCTCGCAGTCCATGGAGTCGGAACAGGGCGTCGAGCCGGCGCCTCGTCAGCGCGTCGAGTACCGGACCGAGGACGGCGAACAGGTTTTCGTCACCTTCGCCGCCGAAGCGGACATCCCCGCCACCTGGTCCGCGAAAACGGGCAAGCAGGCATTCCTCGTCGACGGTTCGAAGCCGGACGCGGGTAACGAGAAGCCGATCCGCACCCACTGGGATATGTTGCTGGAGCGCCGTTCCATGGAAGAGCTCGAAGAGACTCTGCAGAAGCGCATCGAATACTACCGTGACCGCCTAGACCTGGCGACACCGGAAAAATAAGGCCGTTACGCGACCCGGTCACGGCGAATACTTCGCCGCGGCCGCCATGACATCGGGACGGCACCCCATGCGGGGTGCCGTCCCGATGTCATTTCTACGGTGGGAACTGCCCCCAACGTTACTTTCGGGCCGCCAACTTATTCTTCAGTGTCTTGGCGCGTGCGCTGAGCCCCCACTGAGCGACCTTGGTCATGGATTCCACGATGACCCCGGAATCCATCTTGGAGTCCCCGACTTCGCGTTCGACGAAGGTGATCGGCACCTCGGCGATGGTCAGTCCCTGCAGCTGGGTCCTCCAGCCGAGGTCGATTTGGAAGCAGTAGCCGACCGACTCGATGGTCTCGAGATCAATCTTTTCCAGGGTTTCCCTGCGGAATGCCCGGTATCCGGCGGTGATGTCTTTGACCGTGGTTCCGAGCATGGTCCGGGCATAGACGTTGGCGCCCCACGAGAGGAACTGGCGATGCCACGGCCAATTGACCGTCTTGCCGCCGGGAACATAGCGAGATCCGATCGCGAGGTCTGCGCCGTGTTCGATGGCCTCGAGGAGGCCCCCGAGCTCTTCCGGGCGATGCGAGCAATCCGCATCCATCTCGACCAAGACGTCGTACCCGTGGGCCAGGCCCCACGTGAAGCCGGCGATGTAGGCCGCCCCGAGGCCACCCTTCCCCTCGCGATGCAAAACATGAATCAGCTCGTCCTGAACCGACAGGCGGTCCGCGAGCTGGCCGGTCCCGTCGGGGCTGTTGTCGTCCACCACGAGTACGTGCACATCGGGTTGGGCCGCCCGCAGGCGCTTGATCACCACGGGCAGAGCTTCGAGCTCGTTGTACGTGGGGATCACTGTCAGGGTCTTGAGTCGCACTATGTATTCTCCTGCTGAGATCACGCTACGTCGCGGATCCCCGATGATGACGTTGGTCGTATTAATTGTACCGGCGGCTACTTTATCCCACGTTTGCCCCGGTCGAGGGACGTTCGGGAATTCTGGGTCACGACCAGGACAGCTCGCGGGAACCGACCCGGGCTAATCTGGCCTCCGGATAGCTCGTGTCCGACAACTCGGGTAGAAGAGGCGTTCTGGCCCGAGGGTCCGTGCTCCAGGCGGCGATGCGGGAATCGGCGGTCTGGACCATGAGCGCCTCGGCACGCCACCCGACGAAGTCCACGGGAGCATCCGGAACGATCTGTCCTCCGAAAGGACCGCCTGCCCTGAACAGCCGCTTCAGGCCGCGCGTCTGAGCCGTAAACGTCGCGCGGGTGGGCAGGCCGATGCTCTCCTGGCTGTCCAATCTCAAAGCCTTCGTGGCCCAGGCCCAGGGATTCGGCGTTTCCGGTGCTCCCACGATGCTGGTGTCCCCCACCAGCCCGATCGCCGTCCCGAGCTTGAGCTGCTCTTTGACGATGTCGATCCAGGCCTCGTCCTCCAGAGACGCGGCCAGGAGCAATCCATGGTCCTCTGTCCCAACAAATTCTTCGCCGGGGCTGGCGACGCGGACGGCGTGCGGCAAGTCATGGGAATCGTTGGTGTAGATCGAACGAAGGCTGACACCCCGGTCGGTGAAGACGACGCCGGCCGTGTACCCCGCACGAGCCAAGACCTCATCCGTGTCCGCGGACTCGTCGCCCTCGGCCACGCGCCCGACGAAGCCTGGAACCAGGATTAACCCGTCGAGATCAACGGTCACCATGGTCGGATCGATGAGCGAATCGGCCCCGGCTTCTTCCCCTACCCACGCCACACGGTCGTTGTGGACTAACACGGCGGTAGCAAAAGGATTGGCGGGACTGTAGACGGAACCGTTTCTGTACATCACCGTCTGTTGCCCGCGGTCTGTGATCATGGCAGTCATTCTTCTTCCGATACTTCCTGAAACTCGTCTGTACTGATGATGCTCTCTTCGTCCCCGTTCGAGGGCGAGTCGAGCTCGTGGATGATGACACCACGTTTGATGAGGTTGATCGCCGCTTCGCAGCCGGTGCGCCACGTGGCGTCCTCGACCGCGTGACCTAGTTGGTCTAATGCATCGATGACCTGTTTCGTTGCCCGCACGAAGTCGCCGGCGACCAAGTCAGATCCCTCCAACGAATGGGCCAGTGTCCCGCCGCGGGCCCAACGATAGATGGACCACATGAGCCCGACGTCTGGCACGGGCGTTTCGGGCAGACGATGGCGGCGTTCCGCCGAAGTCAGTTCATTCCATAGCGCGTGGAGTTCGGTGACGCGTTCTCCCAAATTCGCGGGATATTTCCGCATAAAGACGGTCTCTTCTCGCTTACCGGAAAAGACCAGCGTAGACATGGCCGCGCACAGAGCCGCCGGGTCAAGTTCGGCAAAGTATCCGTCCCTCAGGGCGAGAGACGTCAGCAAGTCACGGTCTCCGTAGATTTTTCTCAGGGCCTCGCCTGCGCGTTGAAGCTCGGGTCTCCCGTCCTGTCCAGGAGCCACGTACCCGTAGTCGGCCAGAAGCTCGAGGATGTGGGCAAAGCGTTGCGCAATCGTATTGGTGCGTGAATCGATCTGGTGCCGAAGAGAGTCCGTCTCCTTCTTCAACTTCACCCATCGATTGAACCATCGGGCGTGATCCTCCCGCTCCGAACATCCGTGGCACGGGTGGGACTCCACGGCCTTTCGAAGGCGTTCTATTTCATCCCGCTCCTGGTCACGGCGCTGAAAGTCCGGAACCTTCGAGGACGATAGGGAACGCGGCGGCCTCCCCTCGTCCAGGGCGGTCGTCGCTCGGGCCGACATGTCTCGCCGTTCCTGAGGGGTACGGCCGGTGAAATGCTTCGGAACCTTCACCTTCGAGACGACATTTACATCACCGTCAAAATCGGAAGGCCCGACCACGCGCAAATGTGCAGAAAGCGTGACGACCCCAACCCTCGTCTCGAATCCACCCTGGGGCTTTCCGACGACCACGGCATATCCCGCGTTTCGTCCTCGAGGAACCTCGATGACGTCGCCGGGGTTCAGCAGCTGAAGCATCGAATCGACCGCATCCCGATTGGCCCTCTTGCGGTCCCTCGAAAACTTTTTCTCGCTTTGGTTCAACCTATACTTTAGGTTTGAGTATTCGACGTAATCTCCGAGGTGGCAGGTCATGGACTCTTCGTATCCCTCGAGCGCCTTCTCCTGGCGTCGTACCTTCGAGGCGAGGTTCACCACGGATTTGTCCGCCTGGAACTGAGCGAAGGAGGATTCCAAGATGCTCATGGCCCTGTCCGAGCCGAAGTGGTCCAGCAGATTGACCGACATGTTGTACGTCGGCCGGAAGCTCGAATACAGCGGGTAGGTGCGTCGCGAGGCGAGCCCTGCGATCTGGCGCGCGTCCATTCCGTCGTCCCAGAGGACCACAGCGTGCCCTTCGACGTCGATACCGCGCCGACCGGCGCGACCCGTGAGCTGGGTGTACTCCCCCGGCGTAATATCGACGTGTTGCTCGCCGTTGAACTTGGAGAGCTTCTCGATGACGACCGACCGTGCCGGCATGTTAATCCCGAGCGCCAAGGTCTCGGTCGCGAAAACCACCTGGACCAGGCCCATCGAAAATAGATGTTCGACGATCTCCTTGAACAGGGGCAACATGCCCGCGTGATGCGAGGCGATGCCCCGACACAGGCCTTCCCTCCAAGTGTCGAACCCGAGGACCCGGAGGTCTTTGAGATCGATGGATGCCGTCGCCTCGGAAATGTAAGCACGGATGATCTGGGCCTGTCGCTGATCGGTCAGCCGCACGTCGGCGTTGATGCACTGCGAGACGGCGTCGTCGCACGCGGCGCGCGAAAAGATGAAATAAATGGCCGGAAGGAGGCCCTCTTCTTCCAGCGAACGCAGGACCACGGGCCTGGGAGCCCGACGCATCCGCTGAGCCCCGGACCGCCCATGGCCCTTTCCATGCCGACCCCGTTTGGGCGCGCCCCGTTTCGAGGTGGCTTTCAGCAGCTCGGTATTGACCTTGAGCTTCTCCGCACCGCCCGTCCGAACGATGTCTGCGGCTTTCGAGATCGTCGTATTGTCGGCGAAAAGATCGTAGATCCGGTGACCCGTCATGACATGTTGCCAGAGGGGCACGGGCCGATGTTCCGAGACGACCACGGTGGTTGAGCCTCGCACCGTGTCGAGCCACTGGCCAAATTCCTCGGCGTTGGAAATGGTCGCCGACAGGGAAACCACGGCCACGGACTCGGGGAGGTGAATGATGACCTCTTCCCACACCGCTCCCCTGAAACGGTCGGCCAGGTAGTGAACCTCGTCCATCACGACGTACCCCAGCGAATCCAGGGTGCTCGACTGCGCGTACAACATGTTGCGCAAGACTTCGGTGGTCATCACCATGATCGGCGCCTCGGAATTGACCGCGACGTCTCCGGTGAGGAGCCCGACGTGATCCGAGCCGTAAATGGCGCAAAGGTCTTGGTATTTTTGGTTGGAGAGCGCCTTGATGGGGGTCGTATAAAACGCTTTCTTGCCTTGTTCGCGGGCGAGGTACACGGCGAATTCGCCGACGACCGTTTTTCCGGCACCGGTTGGGGCCGCCACAAGGACCCCGTCCCCTCGTTGGAGGACCTCGCAAGACTCACGTTGAAAGTCGTCCAGGGGAAAGCTGAGAGTGGACTCGAAGGTGCCAAGCGGAGAGCGCAGATGCTCATTGCGGGCCCGAGCCGCACGGTATTGGTCGGCATAACTAGGCATGCTCCCACCCTATCGGTCTCCGGGAGGGGCCGGACGCCGATTCAGCTACGCGCCTCACAGGGCCTTGATCAAACCGGTGCTCTACTTCGTGGACTCGACTCCCAAATCCTTCAGGCGGGCATCCGGAGTAGCTTGGTCGGCTTCCGTTCCGTAACTTTCGGCCAGTTTCGCATTCTTCTTGTCACGACGCTTGTCGTTATTGATGCAGATGACGATGGCCAGGAAGAAGAGGAGCAACAACGGCGCCATGAGGTAGAACATGGTCATCACGTCCGTGCCGGGCGCCGTCATGGCGGCGAGGAGCGCAACGATGACCACGACCCATCGCCATGACTTCAGGATCGTCTTACCGCGGATCAGCCCCATCATGTTGACCCCGACAAGAGCCACCGGGACCACGAAGGAGATGCCGAAGGAAAGAATCAGCTTGACCACAAAGGAAATGTAGGTTTTGGCCTCGATGAAGTTCGATTGGCCTTCGGGCGTAAACGCGGTCAAGGTGAAGACGGCGGCCGGCATGCACAACCAGGCAATGAAAATGCCCAAGAGAAAAAGAGGAACGGAAACCCCGATGAAACTCATCGCATAGAGTTTCTCTTTCTTATGCAGTGCCGGCATGATGTAGGCCCACAATTGATACAGCCACACGGGCGAGGCGAGCACCAACCCGATCGCCAGCGATACCTGAACCATCACGTCGAAGGCCGATGCGACGCCGTTGAAATTGATGCTGGCGTGGCGCCCTTGCTCCGTGGCGATCTCGGCGATGGGCTCGGTGATCGCCTTCATGACGGGATTGTAGAAAAAGAATCCCGCGACGGCCCCGATGACGGTCGCGATGGCGGCCTTGATCAGGCGATTGCGGAATTCGCGGAGGTGTTCCCGCAACGCCATCTGCGCCTCGGGATTACCCTTCCGGCTATATTTTGATGCCATGAGCTCTTATCGTCCTTGACTCAACACGCGATATCTCGCATAAAGCGGGCCATGCCGCATGGCATGGACCCGCTCTTCGAGAACGTCGATCAGTTGTGCGACGTCCCCTGATCTCGGACGTTCGGCTCACCGGTCGCTCCGCCCGGGGCGTGCGAACCGGCGGGCTTCTCCTCGCCGTTAGAGACGACTTCGCCGTTGACGACGTGTGACTTCTTGGAACCGTCACGGCCGTCCGACTTGTCGTCCTTCATTTCCTTGACTTCAGACTTGAAGATGCGCATGGACTGACCCAGGCTGCGTGCCATGCCGGGAAGCTTGGGAGCTCCGAACAGCAAGAGAATGATGACCAGAAGGATCACCAGGTACAGGGGGTGGTCGAAGAGCCTACCGAGCATGAGTATTTCCTTTCTTATCGCCTCGGAGCAGATCCCTCATATTCTGGGGCTGCCCAAGACGGTCACGCCGCGCGATGCGCTGGGCGACTTGACGATCGTGTCGCGTCGAGCGTTCGCGAAGGTAGTCCTCGCGAGCTTGGTGAATGGGAATCAGGATGCCTGGCACCGGTGCCTCACGGATCCCCGTGGCCACGGAACTCGACGCCTGCTCCCACCTGTTTGTCATATCTTCCCCGAGTGTGCCGACCTCGTCCAACATCGTGAAAAATCGCCGGGCGACCTTCCACAGCAACCAACCGAGAACGACCGCGGATATGAGGACGAGGACCGTCCATAACACTATCCAGAACCACCAAGGCATGCCCCCATTATAAACACCCATCACGGTCGCGTTCCTTGATCCTGCTCGTCGCGCGGGTCACGCAGCCGTGCCTCGATCCCTCGCCGTCTCAGTTCTTGACGCCACGAGTCTTCCCAGGTCTGCGATTGCCACAGGGCAAGATCTCCACCGTGGTGAATCATCAGTCGATATAAGCTCAGCCAACTCAGAACCCTGATCTTGCGGATGTGTCCCTCGAGGGCCGCCCCGTCGGGAAGCCTCAAGTTCACGTAACCGACGAGCGATCCTCCCACCACCGTGGACAGTTCAGGCCGGGAACCGTTGATCCACAGATAGGTCGTGGGCTCCTCCGCTGTTTCGCCCGCCGAGGTAGCACCGTGGTCGCGCGTCGAGGAGGGGGCCTCGTCGGCTTGTTGCGGCTCTCGGACCTTCCGGATGGATTCCACGCGGAACGTGCGCAAGCCCCCGGACCGTGCGGCCGAGGCGGTCACGTACCAGGTGGACCCGTTCGAGTAGACGTCAAGGGGCCGAATCGCACGCCACGCGGCCGTGCTCTGGGAGCGTGACCGGTACAGGATCTCTATCGACTCGCCGGAGCTCGCGGCTTCGCGCACGGCCGCAAGACGCTCGGCGGTCTCCGGCTCGATGTGGATCGACAGCTGCTCCGCACCAACCCTGGCCTGGTTGGCGGTATCGGCGAGTTTGCGGCCGATGGCGCGGGTCGCCTCGTCGAGGTCCGGGCTGATCTCCCCCAGGAGCTGAAGAGCTAACAGCAGTCGTAGCGTCTGTTCCGGGGCCAGATTCAACGGTTGATCGAGGTCCCGCGGTAGCTCCACGTGGACGACATCGTCCTGGGCATCGACCCTCAAATAGGCGCTGCCCAGGAGTTCGTCGCCCGCGTTGGCCAGCGCGTGTAGATCTCGCGTGACCTGCCGTTGCGGGACTCCTAGGTGCTCGGCGAGTTCGGCCGTGGTGCATCCGGTGTGCGATCCCAGGTAGGAGGCCAAGTCCACCATGCGAACGAAGCGCCGATCGCTCGCTTCCCGGTTGCGCTCCTTGCGGGGCGGTTGAACCTCACAGTTCGAGTTGTAGGCAGACGAAACCTGTGTCTGTCGCGTCAGCGCCTTTGCGGTCAGATTCTTCGCTCGGTCCCGCACCTCTGCCTCGGTGAATCCCGTGTGTCGGGGAACCGTCAGCCCAACGGCCCCGCCGAGTTCCGCGATGCACCGAATCAGCTCGCGAACCTCGGGAACGTCGACCTCCGCGGTGGAAAAGTCTCCGCCTTCCGCATCATCCGCGCCGAATCCCTCCGCGGTCGGATCCGGCCGTCGGACACCGGCGCCGGCCTCCACCCAATCCATGATCATGGGCCACGCGGGTGTCGGAAAGCTCAAACGAATCCGGGGGTTGGGCGCCTCGGAGACCCCCTCGAGCGCCCGGGACATCGAGAATCCGGAATCGGCACCGGGCAAGGAGGTTTCCTTCGCCACGACCCGGCCTATCCTGGAAAGCCGGAACATCCGGAATGCGTCCCGGTCGGCGTCCCACCCGCCGAGATACCAATGCCCAAAGCGTTGGCCCACGCCCCAGGGCCTGACCCTTCGCTCAGAAGATCGGAGCGATTCGGCGCCCCGGTAGAAAAATTCCACCTCGTAGCCCTGCGCGAGGGCTTCGAGGACTATATCCAGGTTCTCTCCCCCACCGACCAGCCGTGGCGTCAGCTTTGCGTTAGGTTCCATCGAATCTGCGTGATCCCGGTATCCCAGCCGACGGACCGCGCGGTCGACGTCGCGGGCGTACTCGGGGTCCGACCAGAGCCTCGCGGCGATGCCGAGAGTCAGCCTCTCGGAGGGGGTAAACGGCTCCCCGGCCAGCCACAACTTGTCGCGGTCCAGGCTGTAGACCGTTTCTCCCATGACCTGGCTCGTCTTCAAACGCATTCCGAGCCGACGGAGGGCAGACTTGTCGCGTTCGAAAGTTCTCTCGAACGCCGCTTCTGAAATCGCACGCCGATACGCGTCGATGCTCTCCCGGATCCGGCTCCTGGATATGGGCCGGTCCCGGGAGACCAACAGACTGTAGAGGGCGAAGAGCCGTTCGGGGACGGATGCGGCCATGAGGCTACCTGCGGGGCCGATGGCTCGGCCCCGAGTCCTTTCCTAGCGGGCGTCGACGAGGTCGACCACGAACACGAGAGCCTGATTGGGCCCGATCGCGCCGCCGGCCCCGCGCTCACCGTAGGCGAGCTCCGAGGGGATCTCGAGACGCCGGCGTCCGCCGACCTTCATCCCGATCAGCCCCCGGTCCCAGCCTTCGATGACCTGACCGACGCCGGCCTGGAACGCCAACGGCTCGCCGCGGTTCCACGAGGCGTCGAATTCTTCGCCGTCTTCATAGGTCACGCCAACATAGTGGCACTGAACCTGGTCGCCCGGAGAGACTTCGCGTCCGGCGCCCACGACGATGTCGGTGATTCGCAGTTCCGTCGGGACCGGCCCTTCCGGGAAGTCGACCTCGGGTTTGCTGCGGTCAAGATTGCGTTGTCCAAATGACATGGGGTTCCTTTCCTGCGGTGTGTGGCTGACTCGAGGTCGCCACTTTACTGAGTGCCGCCCTGTTGCTGGGTACCTTGCTGAGCTGACTGCCCCGAACCTGCCGGATCGGCCTTGGAAGTCCCCAGGATGTCCACGACGAAGACCAATGGACCGGCGGGCTGTTGCTGGGCGTTGGCGCCCAAGGACTCCTTGGTGCCGTAAGCCTTATCGGTGGGCACCACCAGGAGGACGCGGTCGCCGACCTTTTTGCCCTTGAGCCCTTCCGTCCATCCCTTGATGACCTGGTTGAGCGGGAAGCCGGTCGGGTCCTTGGTCCAGTTCGAATCGAACTGTTTACCGTCCGACCATGTCACACCGGAGTATTTGACGAAGACTTGGTCGCTCTCCTTGACCTCGTCGCCCTTTCCATTGATCAGGTTCTGGGAGGTCAACGTGGTCGGATCGGGCTGCCCCTGGGGAATGGAGATCTCCGGGCCGCTGTCCTTCATCGTGACCGAGGGCAACCCCTCCTGAGCGGGTACGGGGTCTCCTTCCGCGGACTTCTTGAGCTTCTTGGACACGCTGTAGATCTCCACCGCGCTGGCGTCAGACCCACCCGACTGTCCACCGCTGGAATCATCCTGCGGCTTCTTGGCATAGGCGAAAGTGGCGCCAACCTTGGTGTCCTTCAGAACGTCATAGACCTTCGGAAGCTTCTCCTTGAGATCGTCATTGATCGTGATCGGAATGGGGGCTCCCGAATACGTATCCCCCTGGCTCTTCTGGTCCGCGCCGTTGAAGACGGCGGCGTTGACGAGGATGGTGTCGCCCTTGCCGACCTTTTCGCCGTCGCCGTCCTTGAGCTCGCGCGTCGAATCGTCTTTGACGGTCAGCGGAGTCTCGAAGGAGATGGACGGGGCCTTATCCGCGCCTTGATCCTTGTAGTCGATCGAGTCGAGGCCATGGCTGTTGCTGCAACCTGCCAAGGCAAGCGCCAGGGCGACGGTAGCGGCCGAGATTTTCAGGGATCTACGCACTGAGTATTTTCCTCACTGTGGTGGCTGAGATTGGCGTGTGGTCGTGTCCGGGGCACGGCGCCGACTCTAGATGAATCGGCAGGGAATGTCCTGGACGTGTTAGATCAGCGGCGGCATCGGATGGGCGCGGTCGCGGGTGGCTTCCTGCATGAGCTGGATGGAACGTTCGACCTGTTCGTCCGTCGTCGCGAAGGGATCCTGACAGACGTGGGACATGGACGGCATCTGATTGATTTTGTAGTGCACCCAATCCACGGTGTAGTCGAATCCGCCATGCTGCGCGGCCGCGATGAAGCGTCCTCGCAGTTGAGCCCGGGTCTCCGGGGGCTTGGTCTCCGCTTGGGCAACGGTGTTTTCATCGACCCACCGACGAACCTGGCCCTTGCGCTCGAGCAGGTAATAAATGCCTCGTGAACGGTTGATATCGTGATACGCCAAGTCCAATTGCGCGATCTTCGGGTCGGAATAATCCACCCCGCGTTTGGCCGCACTGCTATCGAGGATCTTCTTCTTGATGGCCCAGTCGATTTCGGTATCGATGCCCGAGGTGTCTTGGCGCTCGATAGCTTCCAGCGTGCGTTCCCAAAGGTCCAGAATATATCCGGTCTCGTCGCGTCGTGGGCCGTGCTCGGCCACGAAATGTTTCGCCGCCGCAAGGTAGTAGCGCTGAAGGTCCAGGCCGGACATGAGCCTGCCGTCCTTGAGCTCGACGGTGGCCCGCCCCGTGAGGTCGTGCGAGAGGCTCCGGAGCGCCTGGCCGGTATTGGACAGCTCCAAATCGTCCAGTTCCGAATGCTCCTCGATCATCTGAAGGATGATGTCGGTCATTCCCAGCCGAAGCAGCGTGGTCGTCTCCGACATGTTGGAGTCGCCGACGATGACGTGCAATCGACGGTATTGAGACGCATCGGCGTGCGGCTCGTCACGGGTGTTGATCAGAGGCCGAGACCGCGTGGTCGCCGACGACGAGGCCTCCCACACGTAATCTGCTCGCTGAGAGAAAGAATAGGAGGCTTCCCCCGATCCGGGAGAACCCTGAGCCTCGGGCGGCCCCGAGGGATGGACTCGCCCCGCGCCAACCACGAGTTGGCGGCTCACGAGGAAGGGAACGAGGAACCGGACGAGTCGGGAAAATTCGGCCTTGCGCGAGAGCAAGTAATTCTCATGAGACCCGAATGAATGGCCGGCGGAATCCACATTATTTTTGAAAAGGTGCAGACGCCCGGCCATGTCTTGCGATGCGAGGGACTCCTCCGCGTGCAATGCCAGACGCTCGAAGAGTCGTTCCCCGGCCTTGTCCTGCCTCACGAGGTCGGTGAGGTCGGCGCATTCGGCGGTCGCGTACTCGGGGTGGGAGCCCACATCCAGGTACAGACGGGCCCCGTTGTCGAGGAAGACGTTGGAGGATCTCCCCCAATCCACCACCGGACGGAAAAGCTTCCGGGCGGCCTCTTCCGGCCCCAGGTGACCCATCCCGGACATCGAGTACCGAATGCCGAATTCGGTTTCTATGCCGAAAATTCTGTTCTTCATGCGGCCTACTGGCCGCCCTTCTGAACGAACCCACGGACGTAGTCCTCGGCGTTTTCCTCGAGGACGCTGTCGATTTCATCCAGGATGCTATCGGTCTCGCTGACCAGATCTTGGTCGCCGTGACTAGTGCCCTGGATCAGGCTCTGGTCCTGCTCCTGGGTATTGTCCTGGGACGATTGTTGCGAAGATTCGCGAAATTGTGCCATGTCGAAATAGTCCTTTCCTCGTCACTGAATCTTACGGAGCCCAAGCTTCGATAAAGCCTGATGGGCGCTCTGGCTCGAGGCGATCACCCGATCCGTTTCGGACCGGGTCCAGCGCTCTGGGTCATCCATGAGCCACCGGTGTCTCCGATCGGTGTGCGGGTCAGCAACCGTCAACACGTCCCACCCCGCCGACTGGATCTGGTGAGGCCATCTCCCCAGGAGCTTTCCCCGAAGAAAGGCGCGCGTATCGGCCGGTGGCTCAACCGCGGCGGCATCGATGCGATCCTGTGGGATCAACGTCTTCATTCTTCCGAGGGAAACCAGCTTGCTATACAGGCTCTTCGACGGCCTTAAGTCCGCGTATTGCAGGTCGAGCGCCTGGATCTTGGGGCTCGCGATGTCAACGTCTCGATCCTGGTACTGCCGGATCAAGGCCAGTTTGGCCACCCAATCGAGCCGGTCGGCCATCGACAGAACATCCTTCTGCAAACCGTCGAGCACCTCGAACCAGATGCGGAAGATCTTCTCGGACGGCTCGTCGCGCCATCCCTTCCGGTCGGCCAGGTCCAGGGCGGCCTCGGCATAGGCACGCTGGATCTCCAGCGCGGTCATCCGGCGCCCGTCTTTGAGCTCTAGCAATTCCTGGAGACCCAGGTCGTGGCTGGTGCGCCGCATCGCCTGCACGGGATCGGCGAGCTGGATATCGGGGACGGCGTCGTGCTCGATAAGGGTCAGGACCGCGGCAGCGCTCGCCAGTTTCAGCAGATTCGACGTGTGGGAGAGGTTCGAGTCCCCCGTGATCACGTGCAGGCGTCGGAAGCGATCTGGATCGGCATGCGGCTCATCGCGAGTATTCACGATGGGCCGACGTATCGTCGTTTCCAAACCGATTTCCCGTTCAAAGAAGTCCGCTCGCTGGCTGATCTGAAAACCAGGGCGGACGTCCACCGCACCGATTCCCGCGCGACCCGCCCCGGTGATGACCTGCCGGGTCGCGAGATACGGCATGAGGTGGCGTGCCAAGTGACGAAAGTTGACCGAACGCGGCACAAGGTAGTTCTCGTGGGCCCCGTAGGAGACCGACTTGTTGTCGGTGTTGTTTTTGTAGAGGTATATGGCCTCGGGCCAGGAGTCTCCGTAACGGCCCTGAACCGATGAGGCGGCGGCCGCGGCGACACGGTCACCGGCGAGATCCCACGCGATCGCGTCCCAGGGATTCGTGGTCTCCGGTGCGGAATATTCAGGATGCGCGTGGTCGACGTACAGTCGGGCACCATTTGGAAGCACCCGGTTCATGACGGCCCGGTCCCAGAACGACCGGTTCAACATGCCCGGGGTGTCTTCAAAAGCCTCGCGTGCGATGTCTTCACTGGTCAGGACGTGACCTTGGTGGGTTAGCTGGCTCGGGTGGGCCTCGGAGAGGCCCATGTTGAAGCCGCGCGCGTCGTCGAGGGGGGATTCCGATTCGTAGTCCCATCCGGCCTCTGCGGCCGCGTGCGGATAGCTGTCGACGACCAACGTCGAAAGCACCGACTCGTTCGCGGAGGGTTTCTCGGGACAGATGACGCCGAACTCGGTTTCGGTCCCCATGATGCGCTCGAAAATCATAAGGTCTCCCGTGCATCGTGGCCGAGATCACGGCTCGCGGAGGGGATCTCGATCCCCGAGAGCGGAACGGAGTGACCGATGCGCCCGAGCCAGTCCTCGACATCGCCTCGGGAGGCGGAATCCCTCTGCTGCAGGAATTCCGTTCGGGCGCTGTCGCGCAAATGCTCCAGGGTCATGCCCCTGGCCCCGTCGTCAAGATACGCCTTAATGGCCAATTTCTTGGCCCGGTCCACGATGTTGTGGATCAGGGCGCCCGACAGGAAGTCAGACCAATACGCCTGGATTCTCCGACCGTCGACCAGGACGGCGTCGAGATAACGGTGAGACTCGTCCCTCGTGAAGATGTCCTCGACCACCGAGCGGATCATCGCGGCGACGACCGTCTCGCGATCCCCGTGGTGTCGTTCGATGTCCTCCTCGCGCAGCGGAAGCCCGCTGTGGACGTACAGCCCAAAAATCTCCTCGGTTCCTTGCAGATCCGGGCGATCGATGCGCACCTTGACGTCCAGGCGACCCGGGCGAAGAACGGCGGGATCAATCATGTCTTCTCGGTTAGTGGCCCCGATAACGATCACGTTATCCAAGGATTCGACCCCGTCGATTTCGGCGAGCAGCTGAGGCACGATCGTGGTTTCCACGTCGGAAGACTTTCCGGCGCCCCGGGTCCGGAAGAGGGACTCCATCTCATCGAAGAAGATCACGACCGGATTGCCCGCGGTGGCCTTGTCCCGTGCCCGGGCGAAGATCGCACGAATCTGACGTTCCGTCTCCCCCACGAACTTGTCCAGCAGCTCGGGACCCTTGATGTTCAGGAAGTATCCGCGCAACGACCCGTCGTTCGACTGTCCGGTCATCCGATCGGCGAGCGATTTGGCCACCGCCTTCGCGATCAGGGTCTTACCGTTTCCGGGAGGCCCGTAGAGAAGGATTCCCTTCGGAGGCTTCAGATCGTGTTCTCGATACAGGTCGGGATGCAGGAAGGGAAGCTCCACCGCGTCGCGAATCTGTTCGATCTGGGCCGTCAGGCCGCCGACGTCTTCATAGGAGACGTCGGGGGTGTCCTCGAGCACCAGTTCCTCGGCATCGGTCTTGGGAACGACCGACAGCGCTATCCCGCTCGCCGAATCGTAGGAAACGGCGTCCCCGATCTTGACGTCGACGTCTTCGAGGTGCCCAGAGCGGAGGACCACGACTTGGGTGTTCGAACCGGTGCCCAGGACGAGTCGGTCCCGGCCGAGAAGCTCCCGCACGCTGGCGATTTCGCCCGTTGCCCGATACCCGATGCAGGCGCAGGCGCCCACGGTTTCGGTGAGGAGGACCGTCATGCCGACCTTAACCTCGTCCACATCGAGGATCGGGCTCACCGGAACGCGCACCCGTCGGCCGCCCATCACGACGTCCAAGCTGGCCTGCGTGGCAACCAGCGGAGAGACATCGTCGCTCAGCGACGCCGAGGACAAGTTCCTGCGATTGACCTGAACCACTTGGGCTTGGTTCATGGGCGCTTCGAGGTCTTGGGCGATGGCCTGTTTGAGTCGTTGGATATCGCTGCGCGCGCTCTCCAACGCGCGGACCAACTTGTCGTTGCGTAACGTCGATTCCTTCAACTGCTTGTTGAGGTTGAGACGTTGGTCGCGCAAGACGTTGAGCTGCCTCAGGGTCATCTCGTGGTCGCGCGAATTAATCGTCGGTTCAGTTTCGGCCATGATTCTATGGTCTCACCGCAGGAGTACTACTCTCCACTACTGTCCGCATCGTGTCCGTGGCGAGCCGCGTTCTCCGCCTGACGCTGAGCGTCTCGCCCCGCGCGGCGCAACTTTCGATCGGACACGTTCCGTTCCCCCAGGGCCGTAGGGGTCCACGCGTTCATATCCTCTTCCGTGAAGTCCGTCTTCGAGGCGCGGCGCTTCGGTGCCAAACGTTGGGCCCCGTCGGCGAGGCGTCGCGCCGAGATGAGGAATCCCGTGTGGGCAACCATGCGGTGGTCGGGACGGACCGCGAGGCCTTCAACGTGCCAACCCCGGACCATGGTCTCGAAGGATTCGGGCTCGGTAAACCGACCGTCCGCGCGGATCGCCTCGGCGACGCGCGAAAGCTGGGTCACCGTGGCGACGTAACACATCACGACGCCGCCCGGTACGAGCGCGGTGCCCACCGCGGAGACACACTCCCAGGGGGCCAACATGTCCAAGACGGCGCGGTCCACCGATCCGGGCGCTTCGTACTCCCCCAGCTGCTCCGCCAGGTCGCCCAGGGTGAGCTCCCACGCGGGGTGGGGACCGCCGAACATCGTCTCGACGTTTCCGGCGGCGATATCCGCGAATTCTTCGCGTCGCTCGAAGGACCTGAGGTGCCCCGCATCGCCGATTGCGCGGAGGAGGGAAATGCTGAGTGCTCCCGATCCCACTCCGGCCTCAATGACTCGGGCCCCCGGGAAGATATCGGCCATGGTGATGATTTGGCCGGCGTCTTTGGGATAGACCACCGCCGCTCCGCGCGGCATGGACAACACAAAATCCTTCAGCAGAGGCCTGAGAGCCTGGTAGTGAAACCCCGCGGAGTTGGGGATCACGGTGCCCTCGGGCTGTCCAATGAGATCGTCGTGGAGGAGGACACCCCGATGAGTGTGGAACTCACCGCCGTCGACCAGGGTAATCGTGTTCATGCGGCGACGTTCGTCCGTCAGCTGCACCCGCTCACCGGCTCGAAACGGCCCCCTGCGGTTCTGGGCGCCCGTGACAGATGGGGCCTGCCCCTGTGGTTCCGAAGATTCTGAGGCCATCTCAGTGCGACTCCTGACGATTCGTGATGGGAATGATTCGCGAACCATTCTTGCACGTCCCCGGCCTGCTCCCGGACGGTCGGGGATCAGCGCTGTTGGTTTCGTCGGACTGCGTCGATCACGTCGGCCTCGAAGAGGACCTTGGGCGGGCCGCCCCACGAGGCCACCGGCCAGATCCGACCGGGGAGCTGGGCAATATGCGACACAAGGGCCTGGCCCTGAAGCCCGGCCGGAACCGGGCGATTCCAGGTGACCGTGACCATCAGGCTGTCGGCCACAATCTGAGCGTCCCCGGTGGCCCCCGCCTCCGCCATGGCGGTGGCATCGACGATCCCCTGGGGCGCGCCACCGTCGTCGGTCACCACATAGACCCCGCGCGGATCGTCGAGCGGGGGAAATTCACTCAGCGGTTGATCCCGTGTGACTCGCGTGGTGGGGCGCGCCAAGGCCGCGACGGACAGGCCGTCGACCGCCTGGCGCAACCGAACATTGCGGAGGGCCTGCGAGGAGCCGGCAACCACGATGAAGGCGACCATCATGGTCAACACGATCATGCCGACGTTGTGCCAGGTTCCCGACACCACCAGCCAGGCCACGAGGCCCAACGCCGTGAGGTAACCCACGACGGCGGCGGTGCGCGTCCCGATATCTCGGTTTCTGGTGATCTTCCAGGCGATGGCTTCGACCGCGTATCCCCCGTCCAGGGGAATGCCCGGCAGGAGGTTAAACAGGCCGACGAATCCATTGGATGTCGTGATGAGGTACAACACGAGAGCCGACCAGCCGGTCAGGTCGAGGACGGAAAGGAGTCCCCAGCCGATTCCCGCCAGGACGAGGTTGGCCACGGGACCCGAGAGCGAGACCAGCGCAGATCGGCCAGCGCTCGACCGCGCCGACTGAAAAGTGGTGTGACCACCCATGAGCGTCAGGTTGATTCCCCCGACGCTCCAGCCGAAACCCTTCGCCACGAGGGCGTGACTCAGCTCGTGGATGAGCACCGAAACGGCCAATAGAACGGCGAACGTCAACGCCGCGAGGTAAGCACCCGGGCCCAGCCACGCGAACCTGTCGGCAAGATAGCTTCCGTATCCCACCACGATCAGCACGGTCAGGAGGAACCACGATCTCGATAATCTGACCGGGATTCCCGCTATGCGACCGATGAGATAGCCTTCATGACCGTTCATGGGTTCTCACAGTGCTATGCCGAGGCGGGCTTCGACGACCCGCGCGACCTCGCGTCGGTCTCCCACGGGCTGGCCGGCTTCGGCCTTCGCGACCCAGGTGTCGATGGCGCGGACGGCCTCGGGGGCGTCCAAATCACGGGCCAGTGCCGCTCGCACCGCATCGATCACCGCGTCGCTGACCTCCGTGTGAGAATCGGTGGCCTCCGCGGACATCGCACGGCGCCATGCCTCGAGCCGCGCTTGGGAGTCCGAGAGCAACGAGTCCGTCCAGGACCAGTCGGACCGGTAGTGATTCGACACGATGGCCAAGCGGATCGCCGCGGGTTCGACGCCGTCGTGACGGAGCGTCGAAACCAGCACCAAATTTCCCTTGGACTTGCTCATCTTCTCGCCATCGAGGCCGACCATTCCGGTGTGCACATAGTGGTCGGCCATGCGCTCGCCGGTCATGGCATACGCGTGTCCGGCACCCATCTCGTGATGCGGAAAACGCAAGTCGTTGCCGCCGCCCTGCACCGTGTACGGCATCCCCAGGAACCGTTCGGCGATGACCGTGCACTCGATGTGCCACCCCGGACGACCGCGGCCGAGCGAGGCTCCGTCCCATGCCGGCTCCCCCTCACGGTGGGCCCGCCACAGCAGGGCATCGAACGGGTCCTTTTTACCGGGGCGTTCCGGATCGCCGCCGCGTTCCGCAAAGAGTGGTGCCATGTCCCGTTCGGAATAGTGAGACACGTACCCCAGGAACCATCGTGCCGGTTCGTGGTCCGAATCGGCGGCCGCCCTCACACTGAAGTAGACATCGCCGTCGGGATGAGACGTACCGGAATCGTCGACGTAGCCTCCGGCCCGGTACGCGTAGCCATCGTCGATCATGCGTTCGACCCAGGGGACGATCCAGTCCACCGACTCCGTGGCGCCGATGTAGTGTTCGGGCGGTATGACGTTGAGCGCCTCCATGTCGGCCCGGAACAGATCGGTCTGATCCTCGGCGAGTTGTTCCCATTCGACGCCGGTCTGCGCTGCACGCTCCAGAAGTGGGTCGTCGACGTCGGTCACGTTCTGCACAAACGAGACGTCATATCCGGCATCCAGCCATGCCCGGTTCAACAGGTCAAACGCGACGTACGTGGCCGCGTGGCCCATGTGCGTCGCGTCGTAGGGCGTGATGCCGCAGACGTACAAAGACGCAGAGGCGCGATCTTCGGGCAGCTGAACGATGTCATTGAGCCGCGAGTCGAAGATCGACGGCACAGGTCCGGTGGTCTGGAGTGCTGGAATGTGCGGTGCGGACCAAGTGCGCATGGGAACCTTTCGGGTGAGGACGAGTGTGTGTGAGGCTACGCGGCAATGACGCCGGTGCCGAGGAGCGCGAAGACGATCACGCCCGCCGCGATGCGGTACCACACGAAAATGCTATAGCTGTGATTCGAGATGAACTTCAAGAGCCAACCGATCATCACGTATCCCACGGCAAAGGCAATCACCGTGGCCAACAGGGTGGGCCCGACCGAATAGAAGCTGTCAAAACCATCGGACAGCGACTTGGCGAGTTTATAGAGACCCGAAAGAAAAACCGCCGGAATGGCCAGGAGGAACGAATAGCGTGTGGCGGCCCGACGGGTATAACCCAGAAAGAGACCGGTCATGATGGTTCCGCCGGACCTCGAAACGCCGGGAATCAAGGCGAGTGCCTGGCCGAGGCCGTAGAGAATGCCGTGCTTGATATTGAGGTCGTCCAGCTTGAGCTGCTCCCTGCCGATCCGGTCGGCTATTCCCAGGAAGACGCCGAAGACGATCAGCATGGTCGCGGTGATCCATAGGCTACGGAATTCGGTATCGATGTAGTCCTGCAACAGCAGGCCGAGAATTCCGATGGGGATCGAACCGATGATGATGAACCAGCCCATGCGGGCGTCCGGGTCCTTCTTATCGACCTTGCCCCGCAGGGAAAGGAACCAGCGGGAAATGATCCGGGCAATGTCCCGCCAGAAAAACAACAGGACCGCGGTCTCGGTGCCCAATTGCGTGATGGCGGTAAACGCCGCGCCGGGGTCCTCCTTGTGCGGCAGGAGCTGCCCCACAATGCTGATATGGGCCGAGGACGAGATCGGCAGAAATTCAGTCAGGCCTTGCACCAGGCCGAGGATAATTGCTTGTAACCATTCCACGCCTCGACTCTACATACATCGATGCCCAGCCGGCCGCACGGACAAACCTTTGTGGGTGAAGTTACAGGCGGCACCGTGGTTCCTGACAGGTGCCCGACCGACACCGTAGGTTGCGAGCCCCGGTCCCGGGCGCCCCGCCAACGAAAGACGGCGGCGGAGGAGCCCGCAGGCCACCTCCGCCGCCGTCCACACCGGACCGGGACTACTCGTTATTTGAGGTCTTCGTCCTCGAGATCCCCGTAGTCTTCGTCGGGCTCTTCGTTGTCTTCGAGATCTTCATCCAGATCATCGAGGTCGTCGAAATCGTCGTCATCCTCATCGTCCTCGTCTTCGACGAAGACCTCCAGCGGGGTGACCTCGTTGAAGGCCACATAGATGGCGTCCTCGTAAACCTCGAAGGCGTCTGCGATGCCGAGGTATGCGTTTTCCACCGCGGTGTCCTGCTCGCCGCGCTTGGCAGAAAGGGCAGTTAGATGTTCTTCAAAAGCCTGAATGAGCGAGTTGAGCGCGACGCGCGGTTCGGTAGTCATGCTCCTAAACTATCCGACTTTCCCGCAGGTGGAAACACCGGCCGCGCCGAAAACCGGGTATGCCGTCGGCCACGTCCCGGTCGGCTCACAGGTTGAGTTTCGCCACGGATTTCCGGAGGGCCTCCGCGGATCGGTGGAGTCGCTCCAGCTCGTCGTCCGACATAGGCACCGACAAGCACTCGCGGACGCCGCTGCGGTCAACTACCGAGGGAACGGATAGTGCCACATCGCTCAGGCCGTGATAGCCATCCAAGACCGTGGAGACCGGAAGAATTGCGGCCTGGTCCCCCAGCACGGCCTCGACGATTCGCGCTCCCGCGAGGCCGATCGCGTAGTTCGTCGACCCTTTGCCGTTGATGACCCGGTAGGCGGCCTTCATGGCCTCCTCCGCGAGCTCCGCCCGCTTCTGGGCGGTAAAGACGCGGGTGCCGGATGCGTCAGTCCAATCGTCGATCGGGATATGACCGATGTTCGCCTGGGACCACAGAGGAAATTCCGAGTCCCCATGCTCGCCGATGATCATCGCGTGGACGCTCGACGTCATCACGCGGGCGGTTTGCCCGATCAGCAAACGCAGTCGTGAGCTATCGATCACCGTCCCCGAGGAGAAGATCCGGTGAGGCGGCAGCCCCGTGACGCGTTGCCCCACGAGCGTGAGCACGTCGCAGGGGTTGGTCACCAACATGAAGACGGCGCCGGGAGCCACCGACAACAGCTCGGGAAGCATGGTCGACAAGATGCCGGCGTTGGCGTCGGCCAACTCGAGCCGGGACTGTCCTGGCCGTTGCCTCGCCCCGGCCGTGACGACGACCATGTCGCTGTCGTGAAGGATCGAGGGATCGTCACCGCCCCGGACGGAAACTCCGCCGGCGAAGAGCGAACTGTGAGAGATATCCAGGGCCTCGGCCTCTGCGCGCGGCCCGTCGACGTCGTAGAGGGCGATGTCGGACGCCGAACCGCGGATCATCGTGGCGTAGGCCAACGCGGAACCGACACCTCCCGCTCCTACGATTCCGAGTTTTCTCGAAGAGTGATCCTGACGGTTCATGTCGGTTGCCTTTCGCCGAGTTGGCCAAAAATCCGGGCCGACGGCCCACCTTCATTATCCCACATTCGTGTTGTTTGTTGTTGGTTTGAGTGGGAATTCACGAAGGAGCGAACGGGCACCAAAAAGGCCCCGGCGGAAAACACTGTTTCCGACCGGGGCCTCATGCTGGTGCGCGAGGGGGGACTTGAACCCCCACCCTCTAATACGAGGACTAGCACCTCAAGCTAGCGCGTCTGCCTATTCCGCCACCCGCGCAGGTGATCTCGGGAGCAATCTCCCGGGCAACGAGTAATAACTTACTTGATGCGGAAGAGGCACGCAAATTCAGACCCGTTGTTCACCTGTGATGCTCGGCACTATTGCCGGTCTTCGCTCGACGGCGACCAGACCAGCTCGAAGTTTTTTCGTGCCTTGCGGCCGATTCCTCGCACGCGCCGTTCAGCGCCGCTGGGCGAGCGGTCACGCCATAGCTCGACCGTCGCCGGCAGTAAGACCGGTGCGCCAAATTCCACGTTCCACTCTCCGGGCGCGGAGGGATCAGCGGCGAGCCGTCCGAGGGCCCGTGAAGCGCAGTACATCCCGTGCGCGATCGATCCCTGGAGACCGAAGAGCTTGGCCGACGCCGCGCTCAGGTGAATCGGGTTCGCGTCTCCGGACACCTTGGCGTATTGGCGACCGGTATCCGCCGCCAGGCGCCACCGCGCCGTGAGACGCATTCCCTCCCGTGGGTCCGGGCGTGTTGAGGCAGCTGACTTCTGGCCAGCCGAGTGGCTCGAGGATTCCTTCTGCTTCGAGGAGGCTTGCTTGGACAAATACAGCGATTCGTCCGTCATGGCCAGCTCGCCCGACTCGTCCCAGATCTCGGCCAGGATCGTGACCGTCACTCCCCTGCGATGGGTCCCGAATTCTTTGACCCTCGACCTGATCTTGATCGTGCTATTCACCGCGACCGGGCGCAACTGCACGACGCTGTTTTTGAGATGGATGAGGCCCAAGAGCCGGAGCGGAAAGGAGCCGCTGGTCATGACCTCGGTGGAGAGCGGGAACGTCAGCGCGTGAAGGTACCCGCCGTGGGCGTTGGCACCTACCGGAGAATGCACCACCGCACAGAATTCCGAGTTCTTCTGGCCATCGACCCGAACGCGTCGCTCACGCGATTCGAGCGCTTCCGGGGCGGGCAGCTGGGGTCGATCCGATGAACCGTGGCCACCCCGTCGTCTCAGCTGCTTGCTCACGGCCGAGCCGATCTCCTTGGTGAGGATGCTCGCGTACATCCCGGCCGGGCCCGTGCCTTCGGAGATCTTTCCCAACCCCGGCACGGGATGTTCTTTCCGCCATCCGGCGATCGAGGAGAGTGCAGGAACCTTCATCACGCACCCACCATCGACTGTCCGCAGACGCGGAGGGTCTGGCCGTTGACGCCACCGGCCGCATTCGAGGCAAGGAACCCGACGGCTTGGGCGACATCCTCCGGGCGACCACCCTGTTGCAGGGAATTCAGCCTCCTGGCAACCTCCCGGGTAACCGTCGGCATGGCCTGGGTCATGTCGGTCTCGATGAACCCCGGGGCAACGGCGTTGATGGTGCCGCCGGCGGCCTTGAGGTCCTGAGCCATGGCGGCGACCATCCCGATGATGCCGGACTTCGACGCTGCGTAGTTGGTTTGGCCGCGGTTTCCGGCGATGCCGCTCGTCGAGGCGAGCGACACGATGTGCGGAGCAGAGCCGAGCACGCCTGAATCCAGCAGTTGCCGGTTCATGGCGAGCTGTGAGGCAAGGTTGACCGCCAGAACCGACCCCCATTTGGCTTCGTCCATGTTGGCCAGCATCTTGTCGCGCGTGATCCCCGCGTTGTGAATCACGATGTCGAGGGACCCATAATGCGACTTGGCCGCCTCGGCAATTCGTTTCCCGGCGTCCGGATGGGTGATGTCCAGCTGGAGGGCACGACCGCCCACGCTGTTGGCGACCTGGGAAAGAGACTCCCCCGCCGCGGGGACATCGACCAGGAGCAACTTCGCCCCATCCTCGTGGAGCCGACGCACGATCGCCTCTCCAATGCCCCGGGCGGCCCCGGTGACGACCGCGACCTTTCCCTCGACCGGGCGATCCGACGTGAGCTGGTCCGCCGCGGCCGCCTCGACCGTCAGCGGTTGACCACTGACATAGGCCGAACGGGCCGAGAGGAGAAAACGCAATGGTCCGGCCACGGCCTGGTCGTCGGGGCTCACTCCCGGGGCAAGCTGGAGCAGATTGCACGTCGCTCCCTTCCGCATCTCGTGCGCCAGGGACCGCATGAATCCCACGACGCCCGCCTGGGTGGCCGCGATCTCGGGCGTGTCCGAGGGGTCGGTCGAACGGCCCAGCACGACGACGCGGCCCGATGAACCCAGGCTGCGCAGCGCCGCACCGACGGCCAATGCTCCGCGCTGGAGATCGGCGGGCTTCACCGCGTCCGTGAAGTCGACGATGATAGCGCCGTACCTCGTCTTGGTCTCCGGGTGCCGCCGAACCTCAAGGTTCCAGTCCAAGAGGGTGTCGGCTAGCCGATCGGAACCGTCTGCGCCGACCAACAGGACCTTACGATCCGCCAGAAGTTCTTGGCCCGGTTCGAAACGGCGAAGCGTGACCGGTTGCGGAAGTCCGAGGGCTCCCGCAACCTTCTTCCCCAGCGATGAGTTGACGAGCTGTGCGTAAGAATCTTTCATCGTGTGTTTTGCCTCCTCGTGATTGCTTCGTCTGCGCTAGTTGCCGGGCTTGTCGGCTTCGAGAATCATCGCCACACCGAGGCCACCCGCCGCGCAGACGGACACGAGTCCGCGCTGCGTCTTACCCGTTGCCGAGGCCTGCTCGTGGAGTTGCTTGGCGAGGGACGCGACGATCCGTCCACCGGTAGCGGCGAAGGGGTGACCGGCTGCCAACGAGGAACCGTTGACGTTGAGCTTTGCGCGGTCGATGGTGCCGACGGCGTGGTCGCGACCCAATTTCTCTTGCGCGAATTTTTCCGATTCCCAGGCTTTAAGGTGGCACAGCACGGTTCCGGCGAAAGCCTCGTGGATTTCGTAGTAGTCGAAATCTCCGAGGGCGAGGTTATTGCGCTCGATCAGCTGGGGCACGGCGTAGGCGGGCGCCATGAGCAGGCCCTCTTCACCGTCGACGAAGTCGACCGCCGCGGCTTGGGCATCGACGACGCGAGCCAAAGGCGTCATTTGGTGGGCCTCGGCCCATTCCTGGCTTCCCAAGAGCACGGCCGAGGCGCCGTCGGTCAGCGGGGTGGAGTTGCCGGCCGTCATCGTCGCTTCCCCGGGAAGGCTGCGCCCGAAGGCGGGGTTGAGCTTTGCGAGCTTCTCGAGGGAGGAATCCGGCCGGAGGTTATTGTCCTTATTCAGGCCGCGGAAACCGGTGATCAAATCGTCGAAGAAACCGCGGTCGTAGGCCGCCGCCAGATTCTGATGACTCGTGAGCGCGAGCTGGTCCTGTTCCTCTCGGCTAACTTCCCACTCGGAGGTGGTGATGGCCTGGTGCTCGCCCATGGAGAGACCGGTCCGCGGCTCGCCGGTGCCCGGGGCCTGGGGCTTGATATCCGAGGGTCGAAGCGACGAGACCGCGGCGAGGCGTTGTTTGAGGGTCTTGGCGCGGGCCAGCTTGAGCAGGCTTCGGCGCAATCCTTCGGAGACGACGATCGGAGCGTCGGAAGCGGAGTCGACGCCGCCCGCGATGGCCGAATCCATCTGACCCAGACGGATCTTGTTCGTCAACCCCCACACGGTCTCCAATCCGGTAGCGCAGGCCTGCTGTACGTCGTAGGCCGGAGTTGCCGAGGACAGAGCCGAGCCCAAGACGGACTCGCGGGTGAGATTGAAGTCTTTGGAGTGCTTGAGGACGGCTCCGGCCGCGACCTCGCCCACCTGTTGACCGGCGAGGCCGTATCGGGCGGCCAGCCCATCGAGAACGCTCGTCAACATGTCCAAATTGCTTGCCGAGGCGTACGCCCCGTGTGAGCGGGCGAAAGGAATGCGATTGCTGCCGAGAACATAGGCCTGAGTCATGGATCCTCCGGATCTAGATGGGTCGGAACGACACACCTGGCGGATATGGTCCACCGACAGGTCGCGGCTGATGTCCGCGGAGCGTCGCCCCGTGTGACTGGGGTTACAAAAGACAAGAGTACCTGATACTCTGCGTATCGTGAACACCAACGACGCCGTAAAAATTCGGAAAGTGCCGCCGGCCGAGGCCGACGCCCTGGATGGGCGCGCGACTCGCTGGCAGAACCACCGCAAGGTTCGACGCCGGCAACTCCTCCGGGAAGCCCGGCACGCGATCCACAAGATCGGCCCGCAGGCCTCCATGGAAGAGATCGCGCAGCATTCCGGGACGTCCAAATCGGTCTACTACCGATACTTCACCGACAAAGCGGGGCTCAGCCAAGCACTGGGTGAATTCTTGTTGGCCGGCCTCGAACAAAGAATCGTCGAAGCCGCCGCGAACGGATCGTCCCCGTCGGACACCGTCCATCGGATGATCGACGCGTATCTCGTGATGGTTCAGCGTTCGCCATCCATCCACGAATTCGTGTCTTCGCATGCCGGTCTCGGATGGGCCCGGCCCGATGAGGGCGACGAACCCACCGCCTCGCTCGGCCTTTTCGCCGACCACGTGGCGAAAGTCCTTCTGGACTCGCTGCACAACGTGGCCGGTGAGTTACGAGGGACGGAACTCTCCGACGAGGTGACCCAGGACTATTGGGCCCGGGCGGTCGTCGGGATGGTCCAGTCCGTGACCAATAAATGGAGCCGCGCCTACGTGGAAGGTGTGGCCCCTCCCCGAGAACAAACGGTCGATCAGCTGACCCGCTGGATCCTCATGCCGTTGGAGCAAAGCCGATGACGCCGTCGCATCCATACCGTGACACACACACCACCCCAGAAGATTCAGGAGAAATCATGCCTCTGAACGAGAACACGACGCGCGCGGACGATGTCGCGCCCGCAACCCCGCACCACACCTCCTCGAAAGGCTCTCCCGAGGGAACCTCACAGGGCGCCCTGGAAGAGGTGCAATCCGTTCAGGGCCCGGACACGGCGGAGCGCATCGACGTCGAGAACCTCCACCGCCATCTGATGGGACCGTGGAAGGACCTCCGCCAGACGGTCCGCGACATCATCGAGGACCCGGCGTTGCACAAGATCGATACCCTCAGCTATCAGGACCAGCGCGAACGGGTCATGGACCAGATGAAGATCCTCGTGGACCGCGGAATCGTCCATCGCGCCTACCCCGACTATGTGGGCGGACAGGATGATCCCGGTGGAAATATCGCCGGATTCGAGGAACTCGTGGCGGCGGATCCGTCCTTGCAGATTAAGGCCGGCGTTCAGTGGGGCCTCTTCGGTGCCGCGGTCCATCAGCTCGGATCCGAGGATCACCACCGACGCTTCCTTCCCGACATCATGAGCCTCAAGGCCCCCGGCGCGTTCGCGATGACCGAGATCGGCCACGGTTCGGACGTCGCCTCCATCGGGACCACGGCGACCTATGACGCGCAGTCCCAAGAATTCGTGATCAATACCCCGTTCAAGGCCGCGTGGAAAGAATTCCTGGGCAATGCGGCCCAGCACGGCAACGCGGCAGTGGTCTTCGCTCAGTTGATCACCGCCGGGGTCAACCACGGCGTACACGCTTTCTACGTTCCGATTCGCGACGCCGAGGGTGTCAATCTCCCCGGGATCCAATCCGAAGATGACGGACGCAAGGGCGGGCTCAACGGCGTGGACAACGGCCGCTTGGCCTTTGACCACGTGCGCATTCCGCGCACCAACCTGTTGAATCGATACGGCGACGTCGCCGAAGACGGCACCTACACCTCACCCATCGATTCGCCAGGGCGACGGTTCTTCACCATGCTCGGAACCCTCGTTCAGGGGCGCGTCAGCCTCGACGGCTCGGCCGTCAACGCCTCCAAGATCGCGCTCAGCATCGCGATTCGATACGCCTATGAAAGGCGCCAGTTCTCCTCGGGCGGAGACACCGAGGCGACCCTGATGAGCTACCAGCTTCATCGCCGGCGACTTTTACCGCTCCTGGCGCGCACGTACGCACAGGCCTTCGCGCACCACGATCTCTTGTCGACTTTTGACGATGTTTTCTCCGGCCGCGAAGACACCCCGGAAAACCGCGCCGAGCTGGAAACGTTGGCGGCCGCCCTCAAGCCGTTGTCGACGTGGGGCGCGTTGGACGCTCTGCAAGAGTGCCGCGAGGCCACGGGCGGGGCGGGCTTCATGACCAAGAACCGCTTCACCTCCCTGTACCAAGACCTGGACGTGTACGCGACGTTTGAAGGTGACAATCACGTTCTCCTTCAGCTGGTGGCCAAACGCCTGCTCGGGGACTACTCCAAAGAATTCGCCGGTCTCGATGTCGGAACCATCACCAAGTACGTCTCTTCCAGGGCCGAGGATCTGGCCTTCAACCGCACGGGCCTTCGTCGGGTCGCACAGCTCATCCAAGACACCGGCACCCAGAAGAAGTCGGCCAAGGCACTGCGGGATCCGAAGTGGCAGCGCGACCTGATGCAGGACCGGGTCCACACGATGGTCGCGGAGGCCGCCGACGCGCTTCGACCCGCCAGGAAGATGTCCGCGACGGAGGCGACCAAGCTGTTCAATTCGCAGCAGGTCAAGCTCATCGAGGCGGCCAGGTCCCACGGAGAACTTCTCCAGTGGGAAGCCATGACCGAGACCCTCGGAAAGCTCGAGGGACACACCGCGCAGGTCATGACGTGGCTTCGCGACCTCTTCGGCCTGACCCTGATCCAGAAGAACCTCGGCTGGTACGTCTCCTACGGGCTCATCTCGACCCAGCGCGGTCGGGCGCTGGACGAGTACATCAACCGCCTCTTGGACAAGGTCGAACCGTATTCGTTGCAGCTGGTCGAGGCCTTCGGCCTGAAACAAGCTCATCTTCGAGCGGACATCTCCAGCGGCCTCGAAGAGGTTCGTCAGGCGGATGCCGAGGAGTACTTCCGTAAGCTCCGCGCGTCGTCGGAGGCTCCCATTGACGAGAAGACCCTCCTGAAGTTGAAAGGCTCCGGCAAGCGCAAGAAGTAATCGGTCCGGGACCGGCGCACCTCGGCAATCTCCATGACGCGGGACGGATCGAGGGACCCTTCGATCCGTCCCGCGCCGTGTCGGGACCGGCCGATCCAGAGGAGTCAGCTTCTATACTTTGTGGTGTGCGCAACGACAATCTGACCTATGACGAAGCCAAAAGCCGATCCAACCTTCTCGAGATCGACCGGTACGACGTCCATGTCGATCTGACCCACGCGGCGGATTCGACCATGGAGTCCTATCCGGTAAAGACCACGGTGGCTTTCTCGGCCGAGGTGTCCGGCACGGACGAGGCCTCGACATTCATCGAGTACATTCACCACAGCATCGAGTCCGTGACGCTCAACGGGCGGGCGCTGAATCTCGCCGAGGCCGTCGTCGGAAGCAGGATTCTCCTCTCGGGGCTGGCATCGCGGAATACCCTCGTGATTCACGGACGCTCGCTCTATTCGCGCTCCGGGGAAGGCCTTCACCGGTTCATCGATCCTCAGGACGGGCGCACCTATCTCTACACCCAGTACGAGCCGGCCGACGCCCGCAGGGTGTTTCCCACGTTTGAACAACCGGATCTCAAAGCCGTCTTCGCTTTTGCCATCACGGCTCCGAGCGACTGGGTCGTGGCCTCAAATACCGAAATCGTCGCCACGGATGACGATCCCGTGATCGAGGGAGTCTCACGCCGGCGATTCGCCCCGACGAAGAGGATGTCGACGTACATCACGACCCTCCTCGCCGGTCAATATCACGCCGTGAGTTCGCTCTATCGTCCGTCCGTCGACGGCTCGGCCACGGCCCCGATGACGCTGTATTGCCGCCAGTCCATGGCCGAGCATCTGGATTCCGATGACATCTTCGCGCTCGTCAGATCCGGGTTGGACTTTTTCCAGGACCTCTTCGATTTCGCCTACCCGTGGGGCAAATACGATCAGGCGTTCGTGCCCGAGTACAACTTGGGTGCCATGGAAAATCCCGGCCTCGTGACCTTCACGGAGTCTTATCTGTTCCCCGAAGGATCCACCGTGGCGCAGCGCGAGGGACGCGCGAACGTCATCATGCACGAGATGTCCCACATGTGGTTCGGCGACTTGGTCACGATGCGCTGGTGGTCGGATCTCTGGCTCAAGGAGTCCTTTGCCGAGTACATGGGTGCGCTGGCCGCGGATCGAGTCGGCGGATACGACGAATCGTGGGTGACCTTCGCCAACCGACGCAAGGCGTGGGCCTACACCCAAGATCAATATTCGACCACGCATCCCATCGTCGCGGAGATACCGGACGTCGAAGCGGCCAAGCAAAACTTTGACGGGATCACCTACGCCAAGGGCGCTTCCGTGCTCAAGCAGCTCGTCGCCTACGTGGGATTCGACGGCTTCATCTCGGCTGCTCGCGTGTACTTCGCTCGGCACCAATTCGGAACGGCCGAACTGGCCGACTTCCTGGCCGTCCTGAGCGAGACGTGCGGCCGGGACCTCGGGGCGTGGGCCCGGGCATGGTTGCAAACCTCGGGTGTCACACGCCTGACCTACGACTCCGCAACGCGCGAGATCCAGCAGGCGTTTCCTGACGAGACGTCGCGATCGGTCGGGCGTCCCCACGTCCTTAACATGGCACCGCTGCGCCTCGAGGACGGCGTCCTGAAGCGCGCGGAGACCGTCGCCTGCGAGATCGGCGAAGGGAGCGAGAGCCGGTCGACGGTCGTATCCCTCCCCGTGGACACGGAAGAGCCCGGGCAAGGCCTCATGCTGATCAACCAGGACGACCAAACCTACGCGTTGTCGCTCGTAGCCGCCGCGGACACCGATCTCGCCCTCAGCCACGGACATTCACTGGCCGATGCCATCGACCGTGGCGTCCTGGGAAGCTCGCTGTGGAACATGGTGCGGGAGGGCCTCCTCGACCCTCGTCGATACGTCGATCACGTGGCGGCCGGAAGCGGGCAGGAGGAATCCTCGACTCTCCTAGACACCATGCTGACCCACGCGGAGACGGTTTTCCATAGCTACCTCTCCCCCGAAGAGCGCTCGGTGAGCGCGGCCTCCTTCTGCCGAACCCTGCGTGATTCCTGGGACAACGCCGAGCCGGGAAGTGACGCACAGCGGATCTTGGCCCATCACGCCCTCGTGCTGGCCCGCACGTCGGAGAATTTGGCCGAGGTCGCCTCCGAGCTCCTTGCCTGGGTCTCGGACCATCCCGGTACCCCGTGGAACGGCCTTTCGGTGGGCGATCAGCTCGAATGGATGGCGAGGACGGCGCTCGCCGCCCACGGCCGACTGACGCGGTCGGCGATCGAGGAAGCCTTCGCCGCCAAGCCGAGCCAGCACGCGGCCATCGGGCAGGCGCGTTCTCTGGCCGCCCTTCCCGATGCGGATGAGAAGTCGCGGGACTGGGAGCGCATCTTCACCGAGAGCCTGTCCAACGACATCCTCTCGGCGACCGCTTCCGGCCTGGCCACCGGATCGCCAGAGCTCCGGCGGGGACAGGGCCGCGAGTACTTCGACCGGCTCCTCGACGTCTGGGAGCAGCATTCGATCGGGATGGCCACTCGCATCGTCCGCGGGCTGTTCCCCCAGCTCGACGACGACGTCGACCCCGTGACCGCGGCCGCCCACTGGTTGGACGCCCACCCGACGGCACCAAACGCGCTTCGGCGCGAACTGACGGAGCGGTTGGAAGATGCCACACGGGCGGCGCACATTCGGCAGCGTTGGGCCTGAGGCGCACCCCGCGCGCGGGAAGCCGGCGTGGCCCCGTCACGTTGCGGAACACGTCGGTAAAACTGGCGGGGATAACGCTTCCTCCGGCCCAAATTGTGACATTCTAGGAAGACCTGCTTCGGGTACAGAGGGAAATCAGAGGAGATTCGCAGTGACGGATTACGCGCTCAACGACCGTGGGTCTTTGGAGCTTGTCACCGAGGACTATTACGACGCCGAGATTCTGCGGCTCTTCGACGGAAAACGCCTGGACCGCGAGCAGGTGGTCGACGCGACCGCCCAGCTCGTGCCCGAACCGGATAATCCGATCTTTCCGGAGAGCATTGCGATCTGGGTCAACGGCTACAAGGTTGCCCGAATGGGAGTCGAGGATTCCGCTCGATACTGGAATCCCCTGGCCCGCATTATTTTCTCGGGCTACACGCCCGTCGCCCCGATCCGATTCTGGGCCACTCAGCGCCGCGATGGGGACCACCCCCGCCTCGAAACCCGGGCCGTCCTGTCGGTCTCCAGACCCGAGCTGCTCTTCCCGATCAATGCCTCGCCGTTGCACGCGGCGCTCCTCCCCCAGGGATCCAGCGTCAAGGTGCTCAACGAGAACGAACACGCGGAATACCTTCACGATGTCCTTCCCGTTTCCGGCGAGGGGCGGGTGATTCTGACGCTCGAGGCCAATCGCCATAAGCTCGCCGACGGCTCCGAGGTCGACGTCGTCGACGTGCTTCATGACCGACGCGTCGTCGGCCGCTTGAGCACGCAGATGTCCGAACAGTTGGCGCCGGTGGTTCGATACGCGTTCCAGCACAATAAGCTCACGGCGGTGTGGGGCACGATTCGGGGAAGTTCCTTCGAGCTGTCCCTGACCGTCCAGACCGTCCGGGCCAATGACATACCGCGCTCCTGGTACGCCGAATTGCCGAATACCTTGCCGCAGCTCAAGGCCAAGCAAGACTACTACGACCTCGACCCGAGCTACGTCCCGAGCGAGGCCGAGGAAGATCCGAGCCTGAAGCGGGCCGCCAGCCCAAAGGCCGAGGCCGAGCGGACCCACCCCGCCACGCACGGCAGTTCTTCCGCCGCGCTGGCCGGCTATTCCGAGCACCGAACGGACGCACGGTCCGCGTGGGGCCTCGGCGCGCTCGGCCTGTTGATCCTTTTCCTGGGTGTCGTCCTGATCTTCTTCAAGCCCGTTCTGGGCGTCTTGGGCATTATCGTGGGCGCGTCCGTGGCCTTCGTGGGACTGTACCTGGGGCGTATCCAGGGATCTGGACGTATGTACGACGAGATCGACATCAACCCGCCGAACCGCTCGGTTTCCTCCGGCTCGGAGGGTTCCCGGGACAGCGTCTCCGTCTCCCAGCGCGAGCACCACGAGGCCGACCATGACGATTTTCACCCCGAATCCGAGGCATCGGCCCCGAAGGAATTCGATACCGAGCCGACGTCGGTTGACACGGGGCAACCCCTGACCGACGCCGAGGACGCGGATTCCCGCGAGGACGTCGTCCACCAGGCCGACCAGGATTTTCCTGCCGAAGCCGACGAGGTCTCCTCCTTCGAGTCGGAAGCTCCCGAGGTCGATGTGGACGAGGAATATCGCGACGATCACCCCGTGGACGCGGACTACGAGGAAGAGTCTCCCGAGTACGAGGAGATTTACCCCGAGTGGGAGCATTCCGATGACTACGAGACCGTAGGCGATGACTCCCCGACCGGCCGCGGGTCCGGTTCGCGACGCTAAGTGGGCCGTTTGATTTCACGAGCGGGTTCCCGGACCGATCGTTTCCTCCAGATCGGTGACGTCTTCATCCGCCACGGTCTCGGTTTTCTTGTCGAGGGACTGGGCGCGCCGATCGTCGGCCCCCTTCACCGCGTGAGACGCAGCGATCCCGGCGAGCGTTTATCCCAGCCGCAGCATCTCCGGATGGCCCTCGAGGAGCTCGGACCAACGTTTATCAAGGTCGGCCAGCTCATTTCCACACGCCAGGATCTCTTGCCAGAGGCGTATACCCGGGAACTGCGGAAGCTTCAGGACGATGCCACCGTCGTTCCCTATAGCGAGCTCGTCGAATCGCTGTCGGGCCAGCCCGAAGAAACCATGTTGGAGCAGTTCGACTCGATCGATAGCTCTCCCCTGGCCTCGGGCTCTATCGGTCAGGTCCACGCGGGCGTCCTCAACGGCCAGCCCGTGGTGGTGAAGTTCCGGAAACCCGGGGTGCTCGAGGAGGTTCACCAGGACCTGGAGATCATTTCCGATCTCGCGACCCTGCTGAGCCGGTACGTTCCGCTCGCCAAGCAATACGACGTCGTGGAGCTCAGCGCCGAGTTTTCCAAAACGCTCTTGGAAGAGCTCAATTACACGACAGAAGCCACCAATTGCGATCGATTCGGCTCGTTCTTTCGAGACGACCCAGAGCTGAATATCCCGCGGATCTACTGGGAAGCGACCACCTCACGCATCCTGACCCAGGAGCGCGTCGGCGGGATCAAGATCAGCGACATCGATGCACTGGACGCCCACGGTGTTGACCGACATCGTTTGGCCGTCAACGCGACCGGTGCGATGTGCCGGATGATCTTTGAATTCGGCGTCTTTCATGCCGATCCCCACCCCGGCAATCTTTTCGTGCGGCCCGACGGCGCGATCAACCTGATCGACTTCGGGATGTGCGGGGAACTCAGCGAGGATTTCCGCGACAGCATGTTGCCCCTGTTATTGGGGGTGACCACGCAAAACGTCAAGCAGTGCAGCCGTGCCGTCATTCGGCTGACCAACGCCCACGGGCGCAACGTGACCCCGCAGGAGATCGAGCAGGACCTCGGGCGGATCATCCATCAATATGCCGGTCAGAGCCTAGACGACCTCAATTTGGGCCGCGTGCTGACCGATGTCATGACCCTATTGCATCGCCACCAGCTGAGCCTGCCCGCCGAAGCGGCTCTCCTGATCCGGATGATCGCCACGGCCGAGTCCCTCGGGGAGTTGCTCGACCCGGAATTCGATTTCATCGCCGTCCTGACCCCGTACGCCACGGCCTTCGTTTCCCGGCGCATCTCGGCGGAGGCGCTCCTGAAGAGGCTGACCAAGATCACCCGGGAGACCGTGGACTTCGGTGTCGAAGTTCCCGGGTCTTTCCGAAAGATCATGGGAGTCATCGAGAACGGCGGGTTCGACGTGCATCTGCGCGCCGACGAGCTCGAAGAGATCATCGATCGCGTCGAGGTCGTCGGGAATCGGCTGGTAGCCGGGGCGGTCCTGGCCGCACTCGTGAACGGGTCCGCCAAAATCGTCTCGACCCAGCCCGAAAAATACGCCACCTGGAAAAGCCTCCTGGTCGGCGGAGGGGCGGGAGGCGCCGGCCTGTTGGGCGGGTACCTCTTGAGCTCCGCGCGCCTGCGCATTAAACGCCCGAAGCGGCGTCGCAGGCTCGGAAATCTCTGAGCCGCAACGCCGCCTCGGCGAGAGGTGTGGTGCGCCTTAGTCCGTTCCCACGGTCTTGGCGTAGTCGTCCATCGTCCCGTCCTTCATGGCCTGGCTGAGCTTGTCGACCGCCGATTGATCGAGGTTCACGATGGACTGCCCGTCGGCGGACCATCCGGTTCCCGAATTCGGCAGGGTCATCATCTTCATGTTCTTGAAGCCGTTCGGGCCCATTTTCATGCCGATCTTTGCGGCCTGAGTGGCCGAGAGCGAATCGTCGACCTGCACATACGGCGAAAAGTCCTTCACCATATCGTTGACCTTGACGGGGTTCGCGAAGTTCTGCGGATCGCCGAGGGCCTTCATCAAACCGCGCATATAGGCCCTTTGATCCCTGACGCGCTGGTAGTCCCCGTCGGCAAAGGCGTACCTTTCCCGCACAAAGGTGAGCGCGCGGTCGCCATTCATCTTCTGGGGCCCCTGTTGGAAGGTCTCCCCGTGGTCGGTGGTAAAGCCGATCGGAACGTCGACGTTGACGCCGCCCACGGAGTTGGTCAGGTCGCGGAATCCTTCGAAATTAATGCCGGCCACGTGGTCGATCCGGGTGTCGAGCAATTTTTCGATCGTCTCGACCTCCAGCGGGATCCCGCCTTCGTCCAGGGCGGCGTTGATCTTGGCCGGACCATGACCCGGGATATCCACCCAGGTGTCACGCATGATGGAGATCAGATAGGCCTGTCCCCCGTCCGCGGGCACGTGCAGAAGCATGATGGTGTCCGCGCGCTGCCCGGAGACGTCCTTCGCGTCCGCTTCGCCTTCCCGCGAGTCGCTACCCATGAGCAAGACGTTGTAGGCATCCGTATCCGCGGGCCTATCGGTGTTATCCGGCAGGGCATTCTCGAACTTCTTGGTTCCGGCGTCGAAATTGTGGGCCAGATTCGCGAAATACGCTCCCACGGCGATCAGACCGACGAGCACGAGCGTTCCACAGATGCCCAGCACGATCAGCCCGCCACGCCGCTTCTTGCGTGGCCGGGGCTCCGGCTGGTCGCCGTGGTCCAAGAGGTCGTCGTTGAGCGACATGCGGATACTCCGTGAGGTGATTGAGGGATTGCGGCTCGGATTGCCCGAATGATCTTACCCCGGACATACAAAAGGTGCCGGGAATCGTGATCGATTCCCGGCACCTTCCCAGCGAAAGGGCGACTTACTTGCCAGCCTTGCCGAAGTTCTTGAAGCGAGCGTTGAAGCGCTCGACGCGACCTGCGGAGTCCATGATGCGCTGCTTACCCGTGTAGAACGGGTGCGACTCGGAGGAGATCTCGACCTCGATCAGCGGGTACTCGTTGCCGTCTTCCCAGGTCTCAGTCTTCTGGCTGGTGGCGGTCGAGCGGGTCAGGAAGGTCTTGCCGGAAGCGAGGTCGCGGAAGAGAACCGCGTGGTAATCCGGGTGAATATCGGTCTGCATGGGTCTACCTTTTCAATCGGACTGGATTTTGCCAGGCCTAGGGTTTGAGGCTGAGATGCTTCGTGAAGCGTGGGAGTGCCCACAACACGACACAAAGGACGCCGCGGTGCGACGACTTCCCAACGCTACCACGAGAACGGTGAGAGGAGAAGGAATTAACGGACGCGCGTTTCCCAGAAGGCCACCGCCGAGGCGGCCGCCACGTTCAGCGAGTCCACGCCGTTGCCCATGGGAATCATGACCGTCTCGGAGGCCGTTGCAATCGTTCGTCGGTGCAGACCGTGCCCCTCGGTTCCCAAGATCAGGGCCAGGCGTTCGGGATTCCTCGTGCCCAACTCCGCCACGCTGATCGAGTCGCTCTCGAGGGCCAAGGCCGCCGTCACAAAACCGTGGTCGTGGAGGACCGCGAGATCATCCGGCCAGGATTCGGATCGAGCCCAGGGAATCTGAAAGACCGTTCCCATGGAAACCCGAATAGACCGACGATAGAGAGGATCGGCACAGCGCGGCGTGACGATTACTGCATCGATCCCCAGAGCGGCGGCCGAACGAAAGATCGCTCCCATGTTGGTGTGGTCCACGATGTCTTCCAGGATCGCGACGCGTCGGGCACCCCGGAGCACGTCCTCGACCGCAACCGGCTGCGGGCGCCGCATGACCGCCAGCGCACCCCGGTGAAGATGAAATCCCGTCAATTCCTCGAGGACCGCGTCCTCGCTCACGTAGGCCGGCACGTCGGGCCACGCACGCAGCACGTCTTCCAGGTCCGCGGCCCATTTGTCGGAGGTCAGGAAGGACATCGGTTGATGGCCCGCGTCCAGTGCACGCCGCAGGACCTTGGAGGACTCCGCGATGTACACGCCCCATTCGGATTCTCGCGACGTCCGCATGCGCACGTCGGTCAGGCCCCGATAGAACCGGAGGTCTCTGAGACGCTGGTCCTCGGCGCGTCCGTTCGCGTGGGCGAGGTCTTGGTGGCCGATGCGGATCACGCTCGGGATCGCATCGACGTGCGCCCGACGGGCGGCGAGCTCGTCGGGTCCGTATTGAGGATTCTTCATCCGTGCCTCCAGGTGCAGTGGGCCGAGTCAGTCCAGGAAGACCATCTTGACGATCGCCGCCAGACCGAGAATCACGATGATGGTGCGCAGGACGGCCGGCTTCATGCGCCGTCCGATCTTGGCCCCGACCCAGGATCCGATGGTCGAGCTGATGGCGATCAGCAACACGACCCACCAGTCGATGCGGTCGAACGCGAAGAGCACGTAGGAAATCCCGGCGATCAGGTTGACCGCGGCGACCAGGACCGTCTTGATCGCGTTGGCTCCCTGCAACGAGGCCAGCAGAAAGACCCCGAGGATGCCCAGGAGCAACACGCCCTGCGCCGCGACGAAATAGCCTCCGTAGACGCCGGCGAAAAACACCAGGGCATACAGGATGGGCGGCTGGTGATCGCCGTCGGCCGGGGTGATGGATTTGCCCTCCCGCCGCTTGCGGACCACCGCCTGCAACTTGGGCTGAAAGATCACGAAAAGGAGGGCTATGCCGATGAGGACGGGGCTGATGGACTCAAAAACGCTCGCCGGCAAGTGCAACAAGAGATAGGCACCCAGAATGCCGCCGACCAGTGAACACGGCACGAGTTTCCACAGGGTCGTCTCAAGTCCCTTGAGCTCTTTTCGATATCCCCAGGCGCCGGTGAAATTGCCGGCGATGAGACCCATCGCATTCGAGATCGTGGCGGTCACCGGCGGTACGCCCATCGAGACGAGGACCGGAAACGTCACGAGTGTTCCGGATCCGACGATCGTGTTAATGGCTCCGGCCCACAGGCCGGCCACCAAAATGATGCATATCTCCAGAAAAGACATTAGCGAGCGGAGAACGCCGTGTATCGGCCGTCGATCTTCGACAGCTTGAGCGGCATCTCATAGGCCTCGGTGAGATTCTCGGAGGTCAGCACGTCGTCGATCGGACCCTGGGCCACGATCTTGCCGTGGCTGAGGAGCAGCAGATGCGTCAGCCCCTGGGGAAGCTCTTCGAGATGGTGCGTGACCAGCAACGTCGTGGGGGCCTCCGGATCCCTCGCGAGATCGGTCAGGCGCGCCACGAGGTCCTCCCGACCCGCGATGTCCATTCCTGCGCCGGGCTCGTCGAGAATCATGAGCTCCGGATCGGTCATGAGGGCCCGCGCCGTGAGCACCCTCTTGCGCTCACCGTCGGACAGCGAGCCAAAGGTACGGTCCGCGAGGTGCGCGACGCCCCATTGATCAAGCAATTCGTTGGCACGCGCGTGGTCCATGTCGTCGTAGCCTTCGCGCCAGCGCCCCGTCACGCCGTACGCGGCCGTCACGACGACGTCGCGAACCCGCTCCGCCGGGGGAATCTGGGACGCGATGGCCCCCGAGGTCACGCCGATGCGGGGCCTCAACTCGAAGACGTCGACCGCCCCCAAGATCTCGTCCAGGATGTCGACCATTCCGGAGGTCGGATGGAGGCGGGCGGCGCAGACGCTCATGAGGGTCGATTTTCCCGCACCGTTCGGGCCCAAAATGGCCCACCGTTCACCTTCCTGCACGCTCCAGGTGATTCCATCGATCAATCGTTGGCCCTGTCCCCGGACCACAGAGACGTTGACTAGCTCCAAAACAGCACTCATACCTCGACTTTAAGCCACGTCTCCCCCAACGACCTAGCCGAGACACTCCACGGCGAGCTAACGGTCACACCTGGGAACGAAGGTATCGGATCCTTAGGATGGTCATTATGAGCAAAAACCTGCGAATCGTGGCCCTCATGGAGGGCACCGCGAGCGACCGACACCAGAGTCTCTACCACTACGTCGAGCAAGTCGGCGCAAAGATTCTCAGCGGCATCGACTATTCGGTGCCCGCAATCGCCGAGGTGCGTGCGGACGGGCGTCGCGCTCCCCAACGCGGCGGGCCTCAATACAGCGTCGTGACACTGACCGTTCGTTGGCCCCACGATGTCGTGGAACTCCGGCGGTCCTTACGGCCGGATCCCTTGGAACGGGCGGCGGGAGGCTACGACATCAACGTGATCGACCCCGGCGTCATGCGGGAGCAAAAGCGCATGCTCGTGATGGACGCCGATTCGACGCTGCTGGATGGCGAGGCGATCGACGACCTTGCCGCCCTGGCGGGCGTGCGTCAGGAGGTGGCGGAGGTAACCGCCCAGGCCATGCAGGGCCGTCTCGACTTCTCGGAGTCTCTCATCCAGCGCGTCGCCACCCTGAAGGGGCAGCACGTGGGGATCTTGCGCAGGGTCGCGCGATCATTGGTGCTCAACCCCGGGGCGCGCCAACTGGTCGATGCCTTTCACGCGCAGAACTACCCCGTGTGCGTCGTCTCGGGCGGCTTCATCAAGATCCTCGAGCCAATCGCCCGTCAACTGGATATCGAGTGCACGCGAGCCAACGACCTGGAGATCAGGGACGACAGGCTGACCGGTTCGGTCCGCGGGACCATCGTCACCGGCCAGATCAAACAAGATTCCCTCAAGGAATGGGCCAAAAAATTCGGGGTCAAGCCCTCGCACGTCCTGGCCGTGGGTGACGGCGCCAACGACACGCTGATGCTCGATCGAGCCGGCTTGGGTGTGGCCTATAACGCCAAGCCGGCGCTTCGGAACGTCGCCGAATCGCAGATCAATTTTCCCCGGTTGGACGCCGTCCGGCACCTCATCGGCGTCTAAAAACCCACTCTCACGCATCAGGGCGTGTCATGGACACCACCATGACACGCCCTGATCGGTTGAGGAACAGGCCTTAGTTCACGAAGCCCTTCGCGCCGCCCACGAGCTCGATGTGGCCCGTGTCGACGTCGGCGGTGACCATCTTGGCAACTTCCTGCGCGAATTCTTCGACCGAATAAAGCTTCCCCGCTTCTGCGCGTCGTTCATCGAGGGTGCCCGGGCGCACGCGGTTCAGCAAGGTCGCCGTCACGGTCCCCTCGATCATGTCTCCCGAGACCACGACGAGGGAAATCCCCTTCTCACGCAGTTCGGGGATCTCGGCGGTCAGAGCATCTTCGCCGGCGCGCTTGGATCGCGCCACGGCCTCGTATTCGGGCATCGTTTCGACATCGTTGATGAAGTGCGCTTGGTGCGATGTCACGAACACCACGCGTGCCCCTTCATTCATCGAGGCCGCCGCGGTCCGCAAAAGGTCCAGCTGGGCGTCTCGGTTGAGCCGGAGCGCGTAGTCCTCCCCCAGGTCCGACTCCATGCCGCCGGATGCGTTGAGGACGAGGATATCGAGCCCACCAAAGTTGGTCACCGCGGTATCGACGAGCTTCTGGACATCGTCATGGTTGGTGATGTCTGCCCCGACCGCCACGGCGCGACCGCCGGCCTCTTCGATGGTCTTGACGACCTTATTGGCCCGGGGAGCCTTCTGTCGGTAATTGATGACTACCCCGGCGCCCTCGGCGGCGAGGATTTTGGCGGTGTCCGCCCCGACTCCTCGCGAGGAGCCGGTGACAATAGCGGATTTATTCTCGAGCGAGCCCATGCTGTCCTTTCTGGTCGTCCCCCGGTCGCCCGGAGAACGCGTGATTGATAGTTAAGCCGCCGGCGCGGTGGCGCGAGCGGCAAAGGTCGGTGAAGATTAGTGCCCCATGCCCAGGCCGCCATCGACCGGGATCACCGCGCCGCTGATGTACGCAGCCTCATCGCTGGTCAACCACCGCACGACTCGGGCCACGTCCTCGGGCTGGCCGAAACGGTGGGCGGGGATCGTGTCCAAATATTTTGCCTGGGTCTCTTCGGGCAAGACGTCGGTCATATCGGTGTCGATGAACCCCGGGGCGACCACGTTGGCCGTCACATTGCGGGCGCCTAGCTCACGCGTGAGCGACCTGGCGATGCCCACAAGCCCGGCTTTGGACGCCGAGTAGTTGATCTGGCCGGGCGAGCCGTACAGGCCCACGACCGAGGAGATCAGCACGACCCGGCCGAACTTCTTGCGCATGAACCCCTTGGCGGCACGCTGAACCACGCGGAACGCACCGGTGAGGTTGGTGTCGACGACGTCGGTAAAATCCGACTCCTTCATGCGCAGCAAGAGGGTGTCTTTGGTCATGCCGGCGTTCGCCACGAGGATCTCGACGGGACCGAATTCGGCCTCGATCTCCTGAAACGCACGGTCCACCGATGCGGAATCGGTGACGTCGGCCTTGACCGCGAAAAACCCCTCGGGCGCCTCGCCCGAACGGTAGGTCACGCATACTCGGTGGCCTTGCGCCTTGTAGGCCTCCGCAATGGATCGCCCGATTCCTCGGTTTCCACCGGTCACGAGGACAGTACGGGGCTGAACGTCTTGATCGGCCTCGATGGTCGAGGGAAGTGCTGACATGATCACCTTTCGGCTGTATCCGGTCGCGCGGACCGTTCTCCTGATGAGGTATTCAGTCTGTCATCCTATCCGAGGCGCAGCCGAGGCCCAGCGTGGGCGGCGACGATCTTCCCACGCGGGTATCGTCCGAAGTGAGACAATGAAGGACTATGCGGTCCTCAACATCACGAACCCGGGAGGAGGGACCGACAATGTCACGCGACGGCCACCAGGCTCACCATGAATCATCGGACGTCCACACCATTACCGGTGCTCAAGCTCCCCATAGCGAAGGCATCGACCATCGCATGAAGCGGTACGCCCTTCAGATGGGGCTACGCATCGTGTGCCTCATCGTCGCGGTGGCCTTCGACGGATGGATTCGCTGGATCGCCGTCGTTGGCGTCGTGGTCCTTCCATGGGTCGCCGTGGTGTTGGCCAACGGAAATGACCACGCCGAGGTGCGCGACGTCTCCTACGACCCGGGCCGACAGCCGCGGGAGCTGATTCCGGGTGAAACCTACGACGCCGATTCACGCCCCGGAACCCAGGACGGATCCGCGGGTGCGGAAACTCACGGAAGCACCGAGGCCCCCGAGGATGAGGTGATCGACGGTGAATTCCGCCCGGGTCATCACGGCCGCAACGATGAGAAGCCGCAAGAATAGGTTCGTGTCCCCCACGTGCCACGAGGAAGGGAGGTCTCGATGGATCTGCGCGACCTGATGGGGTCACCCGACGGACCGGAGCAACCGATCTGTTCCCGACGCGGTTGCTCGGAGCCGGCCACATTCCGGCTCGAGTGGAATAACCCGTCCGTCCACACACCCGATAGGCGTAAAGTATGGCTGGCGTGCTCGGAGCATCGCGTATTTCTCGCGGACTTCCTCGGCGCGCGAGGGTTCCTCAAGGATGTCCTTCCCATCGACGACCGCGGCTGATCTCGTCACATCTCGAGGCACACGAAAAGGTTCTGCGTGTATAAATTCCTGCTTTCCGGCAAATGGATCGGTGCATTCGGTCTGTGCATTCTGTTTTCTCTGCTCTGCGTCTACCTCGCGGGCTGGCAGATGGACCGCAAGGAAGCGCTCGACTACCGAAATAGCCGAATCAGCCAGAACTACAACGCCACACCGGTGCCCTTTGCGGAGGCCGGACACTATTTCGAGGACTATCAGCAGGAAAAGCAGTGGACCCCGATCTCCATGACGGGAAGCTACCATCCAAAAGATCAGCGATTGGTGCGCAACCGGCCCCACGACGGAAGCGTCGGATTCGAAGTTCTCGTTCCCTTTACGACGACACAGGGATCCACCGTGATCGTCGACCGCGGTTGGGTTTCGGCGGGAGATTCGAACGCCACGCCCGCCTCGCAGGTTCCCCCGCCGCCTGAGGGGCCGGTGACCGTCGTGGCTCGGCTGCAGGCGGGAGAAGCCGACACCGGCAAAGACGCGCCCGCGGGACAGATCGCCTCGATTGATCTGAAAAGTTATGGCCACCAGCTCGATTACCCCGTGGCGCAATCGGGATACGGCATCGTGGACTCGGAAGATCCGGCCCCCGCGTCGTCTCCGTCGAGGCTCAGCGAGCCCGAGCAGGACGCCGGCCCCAACCTCTCCTATTCGATGCAGTGGTACGCCTTCTCCGTCCTGGTGTTCGTCGCCTACGGTTGGTGCGCGCGGCAGAAGGTCCGTAACGACAGATTGGACGCCCAGCTCGCGGCCGAGCTCGAGGAATACTACGGACGTTTCTACGACGCCGAGGGCCGGTACATCGGCGATATCGACGAGTCGATCGTGCTGCGGCAAATGGAAATGATCGACGATATGCCGTCGCACATGAAGGCCATCGTGCGTCCCAAGCCGCAGAAGACGCGGAAACGGCCCACCGCCGAGGAGATTGAGGACGCCGAGGTCGACGCCTCGGGCCCCCACCGGCCGACGCGGTGACCGTGTCGACCGGCCTCGGTTGACCCGAGGGCTCCGCGCGGCGCTGGCGGCTCAGGCGAGGGTGATGAGGTCCTGGTACTCCTTATTCCAGTGATCCTCGATGCCGTCCGGCAACATCAAGACACGCTCCGGGTCGAGGGCCTCCACGGCGCCTTCATCGTGAGAAACCATCACGATGGCGCCTTCGTACGTCTTGAGAGCGTTGAGGATTTCCTCGCGGCTGGCCGGATCCAAGTTATTGGTCGGCTCATCCAGGAGCAAGACGTTGGCGCTCGAGGCCACCAGCGTCGCCAGCGCGAGCCGGGTCTTTTCGCCACCGGAGAGAACGCCGGCGGGCTTGCTGACGTCGTCTCCTTGGAAAAGGAAGGAACCCAAGATCGTCCGCACCTGCGTGTCCTGGAGATCCGGGGCCGCGGTCCGCATGTTCTCTAGAACCGACCGTTCCGGATCCAACGTGTCATGTTCCTGGGCGAAATATCCCAGTTTGAGCCCGTGCCCCGGTTCCACCTGCCCCGAATCGGGCGAGGACACACCGGCCAACATCCGCAACAGGGTCGTCTTACCGGCACCGTTGAGGCCCAACACGACGACCCGGGTCCCGCGGTCGATCGCCAAATCCACATCGGTGAAAATCTCCAAGGACCCATACGACTTGGACAGCCCGCTCGCCCGCAACGGCGTCTTGCCGCACGCGGCCGGGGCGGGGAACCGGATGGCGGCGACCTTATCCTTGGCCTGCTCGGGCTCGACCTCGCGCATCAGGCGCTCGGCGCGTTTGATCATCTGCTGGGCAGCGACCGCCTTGGTCGCTTTGGCCCGCATTTTATTGGCCTGATCCATGAGGGCGCCGGCCTTCTTTTCGGCATTGGCCCGCTCGCGCTTGCGACGATGCTCGTCCTGTTCGCGCTGTTGAAGGTAGTGCTTCCAGTCCATGTTGTAGACGTCCACGACGCAACGGATCGCGTCCAGGTAAAGCACCTTGTTCACCACAAGCTCCATGAGCTCGACGTCGTGGCTGATCACCAAGAGCCCACCCTGGTAATTGCGCAGAAATTCGCGAAGCCAGTCGACCGAGTCCGCGTCCAAGTGGTTGGTCGGCTCGTCCAATAGCATCGTGTCGGCATCCGAGAACAGGATGCGGGCGAGTTCGACGCGTCGGCGCTGACCGCCCGACAGCGTCCGGAGAGGCTGCGACAAGAGGCGCTCGGGCAAGTCCAGGTTGTGCGTGATCGTCGCGGCCTCGGATTCGGCAGCGTAGCCGCCACCCGAAATGAATTCCGCTTCGAGGCGGTCGTAGGAGCGCATGCCTTTCGCCTGCACGGCCGGATCCTCCGAGGCCATGTCCTCCTGGGCCTGACGCATGCGCCCGACCACACCGGCGAGCCCGCGGGCCGAGAAGATTCGGTCGCGCGCGGTCTGTTCCATGTCCTCGACCTTTGGATCCTGAGGCAGGTATCCGATGGTTCCCGAGTGGGTCACCTCGCCATTGGCCGGCAGCGCTTGGCCGGCCAGCACCTTGGTCATGGTGGTCTTGCCTGCACCGTTGCGGCCCACCAGACCTACTTTGTCTCCCCGATTCACTCGGAAATTGACCTCGTCCATGAGGAGACGAGCGCCTGCGCGCAGTTCGAGGTTTGAAACGGTAATCAAGGGAGAGTATCGACCTTTCGGACGGATCAGGGTGCGTCATGCGGTGACTTGTGCGATCGATGTTCGCGCCGACAGGGCGCCGAACACGGCATCCTTTCCATTCTACGGGACCCTGCAAGGATGACGATCACAGCGAAAGATATTTGCCGGGTAGGGATTGTCACGACATCTGGTTTACCCGACGTTGGTGTCGGGTTAAGTCGAGTTCTCGGTGCCAGAAATGCGCGCCGCATACGTTTCCACTGTGGCTAGGGACACCAAATACCGAAACCCGTGCATCGCACCTGACTAGGAGGAATCTTGTCTCCTCAAGGCCGTAAATTACTTCCGTTGTTGAATTTCACATCGAGCCGATCTCACCGGACTTGCGTTTATAAATGCGGGGACGCCTGCTCCCGACCCGTGTCGAACACCTCGAGCAACGAATACTTCCGCGACGTTGTGCGCCGGGAATTCGATCGCCGGTCGGTGCTGAAAGGCATCGGCGCCGCCGCGCTGACGGTCGCCGGCTCCGGGGTGTTGTCCGCCCAGGCCCAGGACGCAGCTCACGCCGGGGTACCTGCCGGTCCCCCGCCGGCCCCGGGAGCCAACACTCCCGAGGGTCTCCGCTTCGAGGCCGTCGCTCCGAACACCAAAGACGCCGTCGTCGTCCCCTCCGGCTACACGAGCCAGGTCGTGGTGCGGTGGGGAGATCCGGTCGTACCGGGTGCACCCGAATGGAAACTTGACCGGCAAACACCGGAGACCGCGGCCGTTCAGTTCGGATTCAACCCGGACTTTGCCGCGCTGCTGCCCCTCGACGAGTCGGAGAATCGCTATCTGTTCGTGTGCAATCACGAGTACACCACCCCTCAGCAGATGCTTCCGGGCTACGACCCCGAGAATCCCACCGAAGACGAGGTCCGCATCGAGTGGGCCTCTCATGGCTTGTCGGTGCTCGAGGTCCAAGGCAACGATCGCGACGGAAGCCTGACCCCTGTGATGGGCCCGTACAACCGGCGGATCACGGCCACGACCCCGTTCACACTCACGGGACCGGCCGCCGGTAGCGACCTGCTGAGAACAGGCAAGGATCCCCGTGGTTCAACCGTGCTCGGAACCCTGGGAAACTGCGCCGGCGGGGTCACCCCGTGGGGAACGATCCTCTCCGGAGAAGAGAACGTCGATCAGTACTTCGCCGGTGGCGGGCAGGTCTCGGGCGACGAGGCGAAAGAGCGTTATAAGCGTTACGGCATGGAGGATTCCGAGACCGTGCGTCACTGGGAGCGATTCGACCGCCGCTTCGATCTCAGCCTGGAACCTCACGAGGCCCATCGGTTTAATTACGTGATCGAGATCAACCCCTGGGACCCCTCCTCAACCCCGGTCAAGCACACCGCCATGGGGAGGTTCAAGCACGAGGCCGCAACCATCCACGTCGCCGACGACGGCAGGATCGTCGCCTACTCCGGGGACGATTCTCGCTTTGAGTACATCTATAAATTCGTCTCGTCCCGAAGGATCGTGGAGGGCGGCAGCCGCTGGGCGATCGCCGAGAACATGAAGGCTCTGGACGAGGGGACCCTCTACGTCGCATCATTCGAAGGAAATTCCGAGGACTTCACGGAGGGGCGGCTGCCCGAAGACGGCGCTTTCGACGGTCACGGCGCTTGGCACAAACTCGCGACGAGCAACCCCGACGGCTCGGTCACTTCCCACATCCCCGGGATGACCGGAGAAGAGGTTCTGGTGTTCACCCGGATCGCGGGCGATAAGGCCGGAGCCACCAAGATGGACCGGCCGGAAGACATTCAAACCAGCCCCACGACGGGTAAGGTTTACGCCGCCTTGACAAATAATTCCTATCGGGGCGCGGGCCGGCCCGGCAAACACGACGCTCCCACGGCGGAGTACGCTCCGATCAAGGAAAATAAGAACGGTCTGGTCCTGGAAATGGACGATGACCACACCGGCACCGTCTTTTCGTGGAATCTCTTGCTGGTCTGCGGGGATCCCCAGGCGGCCGAGACCTACTTCGGGGGCTTCGACAAGAACAGCGTCTCCCCCATTTCGTGCCCCGATAACGTGGCCTTCGATCCCCACGGGAACCTCTGGATCTCGACGGACGGCAACGCCCTGGAGTCCAACGATGGTCTCTTCGGTGTATCCCTCGAGGGACCAACCCGCGGGCTGACAAAACAGTTCCTCACGGTTCCCAACGGCGCCGAAACCTGTGGCCCCATCGTTCAGGGCCGTCGGGTTCTGGTCAACGTCCAGCATCCCGGCGAAGATGACACGGCCACCGTCGAATCTTCGTCGTCCCATTGGCCGGACGGCGGGAGCAGCCTTGCCAGGCCGGCCACGGTCGTCGCCTGGAAACGGGACAACTCGCCGATCGGCCTGTAGGCGAGGGCGTTGAGGGCTTAACGACGATGAGGCCGGTGCGGCTCCTCTCGGAGCCGCACCGGCCTCATCGTGGCGTATACCGTCGAATCAGATGTTAAAGCCCAGGGCCCGCATCTGGTCGCGACCGTCCTCGGTGATCCGTTCCGGACCCCACGGCGGCATCCAGACCCAGTTGACGTGCCATTCGTCGACCACGGGTTCCAGGTTTTGCGCGACCTGCTCCTCGATGACGTCCTGCAAGGGGCAGGCCGCGGTCGTCAAGGTCATGTCCATGATCAACGAGCCGTCGTCGTCCCAGCGGGTGCCATAGAGCAGGCCGAGATCCACGATATTGACGCCGAGCTCGGGGTCGATGACGTTAGCGAGGGCATCCTCGATCTCTTGCTCCGAGGGGCGCCCCGCCGGCTTCTCGGTGGTTGCTTCGCTCATGCCTTAGCCCCCTGCAGGTATCCGACGTAGCCCTCCTCTTCCAGACGATTGGCCAGCTCCGGGCCGCCCTGGTCGGCGACGTGGCCGTCGACGAAAACGTGGACGAAATCGGGCTTGATGTAGCGGAGGATACGCGTGTAGTGGGTGATGAGCATGACGCCCATGTCGTTGGCGGCGTGGGCGCGGTTCACGCCTTCCGACACCACCTGAAGGGCGTCGATGTCCAGGCCGGAGTCGGTCTCATCAAGAATTCCGAATTTCGGCTTGAGGAGTTCCAACTGCAGGATCTCGTGACGCTTCTTCTCGCCACCCGAGAAGCCCTCGTTGACGTTACGGGTCACGAAGTCGGGATCGATCTTCAGCTCGTTCATGGCCGCCTTGACGTCCTTGGTCCAGGTACGCAGGGCGGGTGCCTCCCCATCCACGGCGGTCTTCGCGGAGCGAAGGAAGTTGGACATGGTCACACCCGGGATTTCGACCGGGTACTGCATGGCCAAGAAGAGGCCCGCACGGGCCCGCTCATCGACGGACATCTGCGAGACGTCTTCACCGTCCAGCAGGATGGACCCGGAATCGATGGTGTACTTGGGATGACCGGCGATGGTGGACGCCAGCGTCGACTTGCCCGAGCCGTTGGGGCCCATGATGGCGTGAATCTCGCCGGAGTTGATCGTCAGGTTGACGCCTTTGAGGATCGGCTTGGTGTTTTCGTCATCGAGGATGACCGAGACGTGCAGATCCTTGATCTCAAGAGTGGACATGAATTCTCCTCTGAAGTGAATAAAGTTCTTCGGTTGCCTGCCGGCACTTAGTTGTCGCTGATCGCCAGTTCGTCTTCAAGGGCGTCCATCAGGGACTCCTCAAGCTCGGGCACGCGGATCTGCTGGATGATCTCGTAGAGGAACCCGCGCACGACGAGTCGGCGGGCCTGCTTTTCGGGAATTCCTCGGGCCATGAGGTACCAGAGATGTTCCGCATCCAATTGGCCCGTGGTCGACGCGTGGCCGGCGCCCTCGATGATCCCGGTCTCGATCTCGAGGTTGGGAACCGAGTCCGCGCGCGCCCCGTCGGTCAAGACGAGGTTCTGGTTCTTCTCGTAGCTGTCGGTGCCTTCGGCCGCCTTCTGGATCAGGACGTCACCCACCCACACGGTGTGTGCGTCTTCGCCCTGAAGCGTCCCCTTGTAAAGCACGTTGGACGTGTTGCGCGGGGCGTTATGGTCGACGAACGAACGGTGCTCGAGATGCTGACCCGCGTCCGCGAAGTACAGCCCGAACAACTGGGCGTTGCCGCCCTCGTCCGAGAAGCGCACGTTGGAGTTCAACCGAACGACGCTACCGCCCAGAGTCACGTTGATGTGCTTGTAATGCGCGTCCTTGCCGACCTCGGCGTCGTGCTGGCCAACGTGCAGGGTGTCGTCCTGCCAACGCTGCAACGAGACAACGGTCAGGGTCGCGCCCTGGCCGACGATGATCTCCACGTTTCCGTTGTGCCGCGTCGAGCCGGAATGGTCGACCACGACGGTGCTGTGCGAATTGGCGCCGGCCTCGATCACCAGGTGACCGTTCGAGCGTGCGGAAGCGTCATGCCCCTCCACGCGGACGGTCACCGGCTCGCGGCGTTCTTCGTTTTCCGGCACCAAGACGTGCAGGGCTTCCGGCGCATTCGCGGAGCCGACGACGGCCGCGCGATCTGCGGGCCGCAACACGGTATCGCGAGGCGCTTCGCCCTGTGCCAGGTGTCCGGCGATCCAGGACTCGGGCCCGTCGAAGGAAACGCTCACCGCGGGACGCCCATCCACGACGTCGGTCGCGGCGTCCTCGAAGAGGCTCGCGATCTTCTTGATCGGGGTGAACCGCCATTCTTCCTCGCGGCCATTGGGCAACGAGAAGTCGGCGACGTCGAAGCTCCAGGGCCTTTCGGCGCGGGAGTGCATGACCTGGGATCCGTCGTTGCCGGCGTTCTCGGACTTGCGCGCCCGGATCGTGTCGTCGCTGGCAAGGTCCGGAGACAGCTTCTCGCCTTCCTGGTCCATACCCGGAATGGCCGGGCGTGACCCGCCGATGTGGACGCCGTCGACCTTCTCGGAAGCCTGAGATTGCTCCTGTTTGATCTGATCAGTCATATTTTAGCCTACGGATCCTTCCATCTGGAGTTCGATAAGACGGTTGAGCTCCAGCGCATATTCCATGGGGAGCTCGCGAGCAATTGGTTCCACGAATCCACGAACGATCATCGCCATGGCTTCGTCTTCGGGAAGTCCGCGTTGCTGAAGGTAAAACAGCTGCTCTTCGGAAACGCGCGAAACCGTCGCCTCGTGACCGAGCGTCACCTCGTCCTCGCGGATATCAATGTACGGATAGGTGTCCGAGCGCGAGATCGTGTCCACGAGCAACGCGTCACAGACCACGTTGTTCTTGGAATGCTTGGCACCCTCACGAACTTGGACGAGTCCCCGATACGCGGCGCGTCCTCCGGAGCGGGCGACCGACTTGGAGACGATCGAGCTCGAGGTGTTCGGTGCGATGTGCACCATCTTCGATCCCGTGTCCTGGTGCTGACCCTCGCCGGCAAAGGCGATGGAGAGGGTCTCGCCCTTGGCGTGCTCCCCGACCATGTAGACCGCGGGGTACTTCTGGGTGACCTTGGAACCGATGTTTCCGTCGATCCACTCCATGGTGGCGCCTTCGTGAGCGATGGCGCGCTTCGTCACGAGGTTGTAGACGTTATTCGACCAGTTCTGGATCGTCGTGTAACGAACTCGAGCGTTCTTCTTGCACACGATCTCCACGACCGCCGAGTGCAGCGAATCGGACTTGTAGATCGGCGCGGTGCAACCCTCGATGTAGTGAACGTAGGAGTCCTCGTCCGCGATGATCAGGGTTCGCTCGAACTGGCCCATATTCTCCGTGTTGATACGGAAATAGGCCTGCAACGGGATCTCGACGTGGACTCCCGGCGGGACGTAAACGAACGATCCGCCCGACCACACCGCCGTGTTCAGCGCCGCGAATTTATTATCACCGACGGGAATCACGGTTCCGAAGTACTCTTCGAAGAATTCGGGGTGCTCCTTGAGCGCCGTGTCGGTGTCCATGAAGATGACGCCCTGGCGCTCCAGGTCCTCGCGAATCTGGTGGTACACCACTTCGGATTCGTACTGGGCGGCCACGCCGGCCACGAGGCGATTCCGCTCGGCCTCGGGGATTCCGAGCTTTTCGTACGTATTGCGGATGTCCTCGGGGAGGTCTTCCCACGATTCCGCCTGGCGCTCGGTCGAGCGCACGAAGTACTTAATGTTGTCGAAATCGATCCCGTTAAGGTCCGCGCCCCACGTCGGCATCGGTTTACGGTCAAAGAACTTAAGAGCCTTCAGGCGAAGGTTAAGCATCCATTCCGGCTCATCCTTTTTGGCGGAGATGTCACGAACAACGTCTTCGTTCAGACCGCGTTTGGCGGACTGCCCGGCGTCGTCGGAATCGTACCAACCGTATTGGTAGGTGCCGATCCCTTCGAGCTCAGGGTTCCTTTCCAGAACATCGGAAATGACGTTGCCGTCGGCATTGCGCTCAACTTGTTCAGTCATTGAGACCTTTCCTTACTGAGTGTCGCTTCCCCTGGGATGGGGCGGTGGCTTGCTGTGTCCCGCGAGCCAATGGGATGTGTGTGGTGCAGACGTGAGCTCCCCCGGCCATCGTGGAGAGACGCCGAACATCGACCCCCAGAAGGGATGCGATGAGACGAGTCTCTTCATCACAGAACTCGGGAAATTCTTGGGCAAGGTCACGGACCGGGCAGTGACCTTGGCACAACTGAATGCTAGAGAGCAGGTGTTCCGGCAGCTCGACCGTGCGGGCCGCCTTGCCCATGGCCATCACGGAAGTGCTAGCCACAAAGCCGTCACGGGTCATGGCGTCACCGAGCGCCTGGGCCCGGTCGGACATATCGGGACCTGCCGCCTCGACGATCGGCCTGTACCTGCGTTCCATCTCTTCGAAACGCCGGTGGGCAAACTCACGAAGAGCTTCCTCCCCCAATGTTTCCTTGATGGTGTGCAGGGAATCAATCGCGATATCGAGATAGTCATTGCCGAGCTCGGCATGTCCCTGAGGGGCGATGACGTATCGACGAGCGGGGCGCCCGGCGCCACCGCCGCGCTTGCGCACGACGGTAACTTCGATGAACTGTTCCTTTTCTAGGGCCTCGAGGTGCCTGCGGATGGCGGCTGGTGTCAGACCCAAATTGCGTCCCAAGTCAGCCGCGGAAACCGGACCGTGGGCCAGTACGCCCTGCAGGACCCGATCCCGGGTTCGTTCTTCGGTCTCGGCACCTCCCTGCGGCGAGGCACCCTTGGTCGGGGTAGCGTGCTTCATGGAATACATAACTAAAGTATGTCCTAATTTATTCCGCCCTATCCAGTAAGGCCCACCTTGCCCGCGGCGGGACCGCACCGCAATACAATGCCTCTGCCAACGTCGGGTCATCGTAGACTGTGACAGTGCCAGTTTTACGAGATGAGGAACGCGGAACTCGAGCGTTCGTGAGCGAAGCCGCCGTTGTCGTTGACGACTTGCGTAAGGAATTCCCCGTCGCTCGCGGGCCCCGGCGCAACTCAGCCACGGGAAGTCCCGCGGGGACCGTCACGGCCGTCGACGGGATCAGCCTGCGAGCTCGTCGCGGCGAAGTCACGGCGGTGCTCGGAGCCAACGGAGCCGGTAAATCCACAACCCTTGCGTGCGCTCAGGGGCTGATCCGCCCCACCGCGGGACGCGTGCGGCTCCTAGGCCAAGATCCTGCCGAAGCGGGCCCGAGCCTCCGGGCACGGGTCGGGATCATGCTCCAGGAAGGCGGGCTCCCCCAGGCCATCCGCCCCATTCCTCTGCTGAAGCACGTCGCCTCGATGTATCAGAACCCCCTCGACCTCGACGGGTTGATTCACCGATTGGGCATCGACACCTTTGACCGGACCGCGATTCGCCGGTTGTCCGGCGGGCAACGCCAGCGTGTTGCCATGGCCGCCGCGTTGGTCGGCGACCCGGAAGTGCTGTTTCTCGACGAGCCGTCGGCGGGGCTCGACCCGCAATCTCGACGAGTCGTCTTCGACCTGATTCGTGAGCTTCGCGACGAAGGGACCGGCATCGTCCTGACCACCCACCTGATGGACGATGCGCAGCGCTTGGCCGACTACGTCTATATCGTCGATGGCGGGCGCAACGTCGTCGAAGGGCGCGTCGAGGAGCTCTTGTCGACCGGTTACAACGGGCAAACCCTCCGTTTCACCGTCTCCGCTCAGGGGCTGTCCATAGCCGATCTCTTCTCGGAGTCCTTGGGTAACGGGCTCGAATTGCGCGAAGAGCGGGGCGGGGCGTATGAGCTGACCGGCCCCTTGACGCCCGACCACCTCGTCCGGCTGGCCGAGCTCTGGAAATCATGGGACGAGCTTCCATCCAGTTTCGACTTGAAGCCTCGTAGCCTGGAAGATCTCTTCCTCGACGTCTCGGGGAGAAGTATTCGATGAGCAACACGACCGACCAGATGCATCAGGAAGGCCCCTCGACCGTGCAAGACCAGCAGACTCACGCGGCCGCGCCCGGTGCAACCCGGATTTTCCGTCAGGGTCGCTACGAGACCGTTGCGATGCTCAAGAACGGCGAGCAGCTCATGCTGCTGATACTCTTCCCGCTCATGGCGCTTTTCGCCTTGGCCTTCACGGCTTTTCTCGATGACTACGCCCGAGCCGAGGATGTCGGTCGGCTGGATATCGCGATGCCGGGCGTCCTGGCCTTGTGCGCCATGTCCACCGCCCTCTCGGGGCAGGGCATCGCCACGGGATTCGACCGGCGCTACGGGGTGCTTCGGTTTTTGTCGACGACCCCGCTGGGGCGCGGTGGTTTGATCGCGGGCAAAGGTCTTGCCGTCCTGACCATCGTGGCGATTCAGTACATCGTCATCGGCATCGTCGGCCTCTGCCTGGGATGGCAACCGGAGGCAGCCGGCGTCCTCTTGTCTCTTCCAAGCCTGGTGCTCGGTGCCGCTGCCTTCACGGCGGTCGGCATGCTGGTCGCGGGCACCGTGCGTGCGGAGGCGACTCTGGCGATGGTCAACACCCTCTGGGTGGTTCTGGCCGCGGTCGGGGGCTCCCTGTTTCCCGCGCATCACTTCCCCGGCGTCGTCGGCTGGCTGGTGTCACTGCTCCCGTCCGGTGCCCTGGGAGATGCGCTGCGTGCGGACCTGGCGGCCCAGTATTTTGACTGGTGGCCCCACCTGGTGCTCATCCTGTGGATCGTCGTTGCCGGCTATGCCGCCAAACGATGGTTCAAGTGGTCATAGCCACCATCCACCGGTTCGCATATCGGCACGCCGGCGACGGATAATGAGTGACGACTAGCGTTGTCTCCAGATATTTGAGGTATTCAGAATGTCCACGTCCGCCCCGGCCATGTCGCGGTCCCCGAAGGATCGATTGATCCCGCTCAACGTCACCGGGTGGGTTCGGTTTCTGGGCCTGGCCTCAGTACTGGTCAATCTCTTGCTCGTGGTCACCGGCGGGCTCGTCCGACTGACCGGGTCCGGCCTCGGTTGCCCCACGTGGCCTCGGTGCACCAATGAAACCTGGACGAACGTCCCGGCCATGGGGATCCACGGATTCATCGAGTTCGGCAATCGCACGCTCACCGGCGCCGTCGGCATCGTGGCCATCGCGACATTCATCGCGGTGTGGCGCCTCAGGGGCCGTTACACGGACCTCTTCTACATCGCGCTGGCCTTGGGGCTCGGCGTCATCGTCCAGGCCGTCGTGGGAGGATTTTCCGTCCTGGTCAAGCTGAATCCGTGGTTGGTGGGCGTGCACTTCATGCTGTCCGGGATCATGATCGCGCTGGCATCCATTTTCTACGCGCGGGCCCGGCGATATTCCATGCGATCGGTGATCGATAGCGAACGCCTTTCCGACCGACCCGGCCCGGATAACCTGCAGCGGACCATGGGCTTCGTGATCGCCTGCTTGTCGACCATCGTGATTTACATGGGAACGCTCGTGACCGGTACGGGCCCTCACTCCGGTGACGCGACCTCCGCTCGTCACGCGTTCAACCCGGAGATCGTGACCAGGTTTCATTCGTTGCCGGTGTGGCTTCTTCTGGTCCTCATTGTGGTCACCCTCCTCCTTGCCAGGAAGCGTGACTGGGCGCCGGCGATTTCGCGGAATTCCCTCGCGATCCTGATCGTCATGATGCTGCAGGGCGCGATCGGCTACACGCAGTACTTCACGGGCTCACCCGGTTCCCTCGTCTGGTTGCACCTCATCGGGGCCGGACTCATGATCGCGACCGTGACCTTCCTGTTCGAACGCATGGTCGTTCTGGGAACGCCTGCCCTCCGGGAGCTCGCCGAGAGCCGAGTGGACATCGCGCACGCCAACGGCATCGTCTAGGGGCGAACGCTCAGGGTCCTCTGGCATCACCACCGCACGCAAAAGCCGCACTCATGATCACATGGGTGCGGCTTTTTGTGGTCCCTCCGGGATCAGAGCACCGGGCCTCCGACGAAGGGATCGATGGCCAACGCCACGAATACGAGGGTCAGATATGTGATGGACGCGTGGAAGACGACCATCGCGGTACGGGAGGTCGCTTCCTCCGCGAGGGCCAACTGGTGCAAGCGATGGCATTTCCAAATGAACCAAGCGCCCGAAACGAGCGCGGTCAGGCCGTAGACCCAACCGGCGCCACCCACGGGGATCAGCAGCAACGAACAAATAACGGTGGCCCACGCGTACAGCACGACCTGAACGGATACCGCCTTAGCCGACGCGATGGCGCCGAGCATGGGGATTCCCGCTCGTTGATAGTCTTCGGCGTACTTCATAGACAGAGGCCAATAGTGCGGGGGCGTCCACAAGAAGATCAGGACAAAAAGGACCAGGGACGAGAAGCTGAGCTTGTTCTCGACGGCGGCCCATCCGATGAAGACCGGCATGCAGCCGGCGATTCCGCCCCAAACGATATTTTGCGCCGTCCGCCGCTTGAGGATCAACGAGTAGAAAACCACGTACAAAAGGATCGCCGCCAGCCCCAGTGCCCCCGACAAGGGGTTCACCAGGATGGTCAGATACGCGATGGCGACGATCGACAGGGCCCAGGCGAAAATCAGACCCTCACGATCCGTGATCTCGCCGGTGACGAGGGGCCTCTTCTCGGTGCGCTTCATGAGGCGATCGGCTTCGCGGTCGATGTAGCAGTTAAAGGCACCCGCGCCGCCCGCGGCCATCGCTCCGCCGATCATCGTATGGAGAATAAGCCAAATGCTCGGGAACTCACCGGCGGCAAAAATCATCGTCGGCGCAGTGGTCACGAGGAGAAGCTCGATAACCTGCGGTTTGGTCAGCAGGAAGAAACCTTTGAGTTTCCGCCTCAGGCCGATCTTGGGGCGTCGGGTCGCATCGCGCCGATCCGGCATCGAAGAATCAGCTGCCGGACCGTCATGCACGGCATGCGCGGCAGGTGACGTCTCGCTGATACTTTGGCGCTTCACTCATCGACCCTTCGTGATTGATGTTCTTCACCCGTCCGGAGAGACCCATGGTCTAGGCGGCATTGAACCGGGCGCATCGGATGGAAAAACAACCTCCATCATATAACGAACAGGCCCTCAGTCCCTACCTGGACGCGTGATGTTTCCCTCTCCCCTCCCAGTGGCGTATCAGGCTTCCGCTGTCGGCTCACTCCCCTGCCGAGTGCCCCCGATTTGGCATAGTGTGAGTCATAGAAATTGCGGGACACCGGTCACGTTGATCGCGGTCGTGTTCCGCGCCTATCTGCGGAGAAAGGGGCAATTTCGTGCCTAACCTCAATGACAAGCTCGAATGGACAGATCAGGATCGCCGAGCGGTGGACAACGTCCGCGTCTTGGCGGCTGACGCCGTCGAAAAGGTTGGCAACGGCCATCCCGGAACCGCCATGAGCTTGGCCCCGCTCGCCTATCTGCTGCAGCAGCGAGTTATGCGGCACGACCCGTCGGACGACCGATGGGCCGGACGCGACCGTTTCATCCTTTCCCCGGGGCACTCGTCCCTGACCCTGTACATCCAGCTTTTCCTCTCCGGATACGGCCTGGAGCTCAAGGACCTCGAGTCGCTCCGCACCTGGGGCTCGCTGACCCCGGGACACCCGGAGTACAAGCACACCAAGGGTGTCGAGATCACCACCGGCCCCCTCGGCCAAGGCCTTTCTTCGGCCGTCGGCTTTGCCTACGCCCAGCGTCGGATGCGGGGTCTTTTCGATCCTGACGCCCCCGAGGGAAGCAGCCCCTTCGATCACATGATCTACACGATTGCCTCCGACGGTGACCTCCAGGAGGGCGTGACCTCGGAAGCGTCGTCGCTCGCGGGCCACCAGCAACTCGGCAACCTTGTGGTGTTCTACGACCAGAACCAGATCTCCATTGAGGATGACACCGATGTCGCCTTCACCGAGGACGTCGCCAAGCGCTACGAGGCCTACGGTTGGGATGTCCGAACGGTCGACTGGACCAACGGCGGCAAAGGCTATGAAGAAGATGTCGAGAAGCTTTACCAGCAAATTCGTGAGGCGAAGAAGGTCACCGACAAGCCGACCCTGATCGCCCTGAAGACCATTATCGGTTGGCCCGCCCCCACCAAGCAGAACACCGGCGCGGCCCACGGAGCCGCATTGGGCGGGGATGAGGTCAAGGCAGTCAAGGAAATTCTCGGCTTCGACCCCGAGAAGACCTTCGAGGTCAGCGACGAGGTGCTTGCCCACACGCGGGCCGTCAAGGAGCGCGCTCAGGAAGAGCGCAAGGCCTGGGAGGCCGACTTCCGTGCGTGGCAGGAAAAGAACCCGGAGGCGGCCGAGCTTTACCGTCGTTTGTCCGAGGGTGAGCTTCCGGAGAATTACCGCGAGGCGTTCCCGGTCTTCGAGGCCGGGGAATCCCTGGCGACACGCGCGGCCAGCGGCAAGGTCATCAACGCCATCGCCGAGACCTTCCCCGAGCTGTGGGGCGGATCGGCCGACCTGGCGGGTTCGAATAACACCACCATCGAGTCCGCAGACTCGTTCAACCCGTCGTCGCGGTCGACCAAGAAGTTCACGGCCGACCCCTACGGCCGCGTCCTGCACTTCGGCATTCGCGAACACGCGGCGGCGGCGATCGTCAACGGCATCGTGCTCTCGTCGCCGACCCGTGCGTTCAGCGGGACGTTCCTGATCTTCAGTGACTATCAGCGCCCGGCGATCCGGCTCTCTGCCCTCATGGGCATCCCGTCGATCTTCGTCTGGACTCACGACTCGATCGGTCTGGGTGAGGACGGCCCCACGCACCAGCCCGTCGAGCAGCTCTCGTCGCTTCGCGCCATTCCGAATCTCGACGTCGTTCGCCCGGCGGACGCCAACGAGACGTCCGTGGCATGGCGGACCGTACTGGAGCAGAAGGATCGTCCGGCCGGTCTGGCGCTGACCCGCCAGGGCCTGCCGACCCTCGCGCGCGTGGATCTTCACCCCGAGGCCGAAGGCGAGAAGTTTGCCTCCGCCGAAGGTACGGCCCGCGGCGGATACGTCCTGGCGGATACCGAATCCACTCCGGATGTCATCCTGATCGCCTCCGGCTCCGAGGTTGAACTGGCCCTTGAGGCACGCAGGACTCTGGCGCAACAGTCGATCGCCGCCCGGGTCGTCTCGATGCCGTGCCGTGAGTGGTTCGATCGCCAGGACGCGTCCTACCGCGAGTCGGTGATCCCCGCGAGCGTCATGGCGCGCGTGACCGTCGAGGCCGGTTCCGCGATGTCGTGGAACGACCTTCTGGGTACTTACGGTCGTGCCGTATCGCTGGACCACTTTGGCGCTTCCGCCGATTACAAGACCCTGTACAAGGAATTCGGCATCACGCCGGAGGCCGTCGTCGAATCGGCCCTCGAGTCGATCCACGCCTCCAAGGCTTAACCCCGGGGCGGGGCGGCGATCTCGGAAGCATCGCCGCCCCGCCCACCGAACTTCATCGCCAAGAGGAGAAATACAGATGACTACCCCAACCCAAAAACTTTCCGACGCCGGAGTCTCGATTTGGCTCGACGACCTCTCACGGGAACGTCTCACCTCCGGAAACCTCGATCAGCTGATCCGTGAGCGCAACATCGTCGGCGTGACCACCAACCCCACGATCTTTGCTCAGGCGCTCTCCAAGGGAGACGCCTACGACGCGCAGATGAAGGAACTCGCGCAGGCGGGTGCCGACGTCGAAGAAGCGGTGTTCACCGTGACCACCGACGACGTCCGCGATGCCTGCGATGTCTTCGCGCCCATCTATGAGTCGTCGCAGGGTGTCGACGGCCGGGTGTCGATCGAAGTCGACCCGCGTTTGGCGCACAAGACCGCCGAGACCGTGGAGATGGCGCGCCGTCTCCACGAAACCGTCGGTCGCGAGAACGTGATGATCAAGATCCCGGCCACCGAGGCGGGCCTTGATCCGATCGCCGAGACGCTGGCCCACGGCATCAGCGTCAACGTGACCCTGATCTTCTCCTTGGAACGCTACCGGGCCGTCATCAACGCCTTTATGACCGGACTCGAACGCGCCCTGGAGAACGGATACGACCTCAGCAAGATCCACTCGGTCGCCTCGTTCTTCGTCTCGCGTGTGGATTCCGAGATTGACGCACAGCTGGATCGAATCGGCACGGAAGAGGCCAAGCAGCTCAAGGGCAAAGCCGGACTCGCCAACGCTCGCCTGGCCTACCAGGTGTATGAAGAAGCCTTCTCCACCGAACGCTGGAACCGTCTGGCCGAAGCCGGAGCGGCGCCCCAGCGTCCGTTGTGGGCCTCGACGGGCACCAAGGATCCCGCATACCCGGACACCATGTACGTCACGGGTCTGTGCGTGGAGAACACCGTGAACACCATGCCGGAGAAGACCCTCGAGGCCACCGCGGATCACGCGGAGATCACCGGGGACACCGTCACGGGAACCTACGATCAGTCCGAGGCGGAGATCAACGCCCTCGAAAAGATCGGCGTGTCCTACAACGACGTCGTCGCCAAGCTCGAAACCGAGGGCATCCAGAAGTTCGAGGATTCCTGGAAGGAACTGCTCGATACCGTTTCTTCGGCCCTGAGCCGGTAACCCACATTAACCGAGCGCGATGACCGGGAATGTTCGGTCATCGCGCTCGGTTTCACCAACGTTCGGTGCCACGGCACCGCGAGATATATTTCGACCAAAGGATTTGGTGTGTCCGCTCCCCAAGAAACGAATTCGCTCCGCGATCCACAGGATCGCCGCCTCACCCGAGTCGCGGGGCCATCTGCCCTCGTCCTCTTCGGTGTCACGGGCGATCTGGCCCGTAAGAAATTGCTTCCGGCGATCTACGACCTCATGAACCGGGGCCTCTTGCCTCCCATGTTCGCCCTTGTCGGCTTCGGACGGCGTGATTGGTCCGATGACGATTTTCGGGCGGAAGTACGCAAGTCCGTCGAGGCGCATGCCCGCACGCCCTTCCGCGAAGATGTCTGGAATCAGTTGACGGTGGGCATCCGGTTCGTTCAGGGAGCATTTGACGACGCGGATGCCTTCCGACGGTTGAAGGACACGCTCGCCGAGCTGGAGGAATCACGCGGCACCCGCGGAAACCACGCATTCTACCTGTCGATCCCGCCGAAGGCCTTCGAGGCCGTGTGCACCCAGCTGGCCGAGAATGGTTTGGCCGATCAGGAAGATACGAACGGCTGGCGGCGCGTCGTCATTGAGAAGCCCTTCGGGCATAACCTCGAATCCGCGCGTGAACTCAATGAGATTGTCGAAGGGGTCTTTCCATCGGACTCCGTCTTCCGCATTGACCACTATTTGGGCAAGGAGACGGTTCAGAACATTTTGGCGCTCCGATTCGCCAATGAGATGTTTGAACCGCTCTGGAACGCCAATTACGTTGACCACGTCCAGATCACGATGGCCGAGGACATCGGCATCGGCTCCCGCGCCGGATATTACGAAGGCGTCGGCGCAGCCCGGGACGTAATCCAGAACCACCTCCTGCAGTTGCTGGCGCTCACCGCCATGGAAGAGCCGATCACCTTCGACGCCGAATATCTGCGAGACGAAAAAGCCAAGGTTCTGGCGGCGGTGACCCTTCCCGAAGACCTACGTAGCTATTCCGCGCTCGGCCAGTACGCCGACGGTTTCCAGGGCGGCGAAGAGGTCAAGGGGTTCAAGGACGAAGAGGGAATCCCCCAGGATTCCCGGACCGAGACCTTTGCGGCCATTAAGTTGGACATCAACAATCGCCGCTGGTCCGGGGTGCCCTTCTACCTCCGCGCAGGGAAGCGACTCGGACGCCGAGTCACCGAGATCGCGGTCGTGTTCAAGCGCTCCCCCAATCTCTTGTTCCGCGAGAATTCCTACGAAGAATTCGGTCAAAATGCCATTGTGATTCGCATCCAGCCGGATGAAGGCGTCACGATTCGTTTTGCATCGAAGGTGCCGGGCACGCAGATGGAGCTTCGCGACGTCAGCATGGACTTCGGCTACGGGCATTCATTTACCGAGTCCAGCCCTGAGGCCTACGAACGCCTGATCCTGGACGTGCTTCTAGGAGAACCCCCGCTGTTCCCCCGGCACGAAGAAGTGGAACTGTCGTGGAAGATCTTGGATCCCTTCGAGAAATACTGGGAAGACAGCGGAATGTGCCCAGAAGAATACGCCCCCGGTTCGTGGGGGCCGGAGTCAGCCCATCAGTTGCTGGCTCGCGACGGTCGCGCCTGGAGGAGGCCATAATGATTCGGACCCTCAAAGACACCACGAGCTCCACGATCGACAAGGAACTCGCGCGGATGCGCGAGGACACCGGCATCAGCACGTTGGGCCGGGTTCTCACCTTGGTGATCATGGCGGACACGGGACACTCCAAGAACGCCATCGATGCCGCGATCGCGGCGAGCCACGAACACCCCTGCCGAATTATCGTCCATATCGCGCACGACGAATCCGCCGAGAACCGGCTGGATGCCGAGGTCAGCATGGGTGGAGACGCGGGTGCGAGCGAGATCGTCATCCTCCGCGGATGGGGCGAGTCTTCACGCCCGACCGAATCGCTGATTGCGGCTCTCCTGTTGCCGGATGCCCCCATCGTCGCGTGGTGGCCGCATTCTCTGCCTGAATGCCCCGCGGATCACTCGATCGGACGTATCGCGCACCGTCGTATTACCGATTCGGCCCGCGCGGAGGTCCCCTGGGACGCGCTCGATGCGTTGCGTCAACGCTACGCCCCCGGCGATACCGATCTCGCCTGGACCAGGCTGACACTCTGGCGCATCCAGCTGGCCGCCGTCATGGACGATCCCGAACCACACACGGTATCCAAGGTGATCGTGGAGGGTTCGGAGAAGTCGCCGTCCGTCCTGTTGCTGGGAACCTGGCTCGGATACCGACTGGGCGCCAAGGTAGAGATTCAGGAGAGCCCCCAAAACCGGGGTCTCTACAGAGTCAGCCTGTGCCGAGAGGATGGCGAGGTCACCATCTACAGACCGGGTAAGAGCATCGCGACCCTCTCGATTCCGGGCAGCGCCGACCAGCAGATTGCGTTGCCGGTACGATCGCTCTCCGAGTGTCTCGCGGAGGAGCTTCGACGCCTCGACCCTGATGAAGTCTTTGGCGACGTTTTACAGAATGGATTGGCTTCCTCCGACGTGAAATTTACTCAGGGAAGTGCCCCCGAGCCGGCCGGGGATCCCGCCCGCTACACCGAGGTCTACGATGCATAGCATTCCCAGGATCCACGAATATTCGACCAAAGATCTCGTGGCCGAGTCGGCGGCGGCAAGGCTCCTGCTTCTGCTGGCCGACGAAGCTCCCGGCCGGAACGCGGTGCATTTGAGCATCACGGGTGGATCCTTGGGGACAAGGATTTGGTCCGAGGTGGCCGCGAGCACTCTGGTGAATACCGTCCCGTGGGACAAGGTCCATATCTGGTGGTCCGACGAACGCTTCCTGGAAGCTGGGGACGCCGAGCGCAATGCCCAGCAGACCTTCGACGCGTTTTTTGGTGCCGGGCCGATTCCCCGCGGCAATATCCACGTCATGGGCTCGGCCACCGACTACGACCATCAGGACGAGGCGGCCTCGGCCTATGCGGATGAACTCAGGACCTTCGCGCAACCCGGAGAATCGTCGCCGCGGTTCATGGTGTCATTGCTGGGCATGGGCCCTGACGGGCACCTGGCCTCGCTCTTCCCGGGTCGCGAAGAGATCCTCTCCTCGGTCGACGGCGTCATGGGCATCAGTGACTCGCCCAAGCCGCCGCCCGAGCGCGTGACCATGACACTTCCCATGATCAATCGTTCGGAACGCATCTGGTTCCTCGTATCCGGCTCAGACAAGCGCGAGGCGTTTCGGCGCCTTACGTCCCGGCTCGACGGGGCGATGACCCCCGAGACGTTGCGTGACACGCCTGCGGTCGGCGCCCGTGGTGAATTCGAGACGCTATACCTCGTCTCACGGGACGCTTCCGGCAACTAGAGGCCGGATGAGGGCCTCTCCGGAGTGGGAAATACGACAATAAGGGCCGCACCATCGGGAAGATGGTGCGGCCCTTATCGTGGCTGGCCGGGGTAAAGCCTCTAAATGGCTGTGAACCTCAGGAAGAGCGCGTAGCCGATGATGGCGAGTACCCAGATGATCGCCGTGGTCACGGTGAGCCTCACAAGGTTTCGGGACGCGACCCCCGACGAGTTCAGCGAGCTCGTCATGCCGCCACCAAACATGTCGGACAGTCCCCCGCCCTTGCCCTTATTCAGCAGGACAAAAAAGACCGTCAAGACGCTGGACAGCGCGATGATCCCCAACAGGACCCAACGTAAAATTTCCACTTCGACCTTTCGTTGCTTCGTGACGTCGACCCATTGATCGCAGGCGACAAAGCCACAACGGAAATTTAATTCATGCCAACTCTACGCCATCGGCACCGCCATGCCATAGAACCGAGGGCGTCGTCACGCGGCCCAGGCACGCTGGGCCGCGTGACGGCTCCCATGCTTATTCCGAGACCACGTGCTTCTCGAAACGCGCGATGTTCGCGAACTCTTCCGCCTTGAGGGATGCTCCACCCACGAGGACGCCGTCGACGTCTTTCTCGCTCAGCGTCGCGGCCGCGTTGGATGCCTTGACCGAACCTCCGTAGAGAATCCGAACGGCGGATGCGGTCTCGGCGTCGTAGAGCTTGGCGATCTCGGCGCGAATTGCCTCAGACATCTCCTGGGCATCCGACGGACCGGCAACCTTGCCGGTCCCGATGGCCCATACGGGCTCGTACGCGATGACCAGCGTCTGGGCCTGCTCGGCGGTCAGCTCGGCGATGGAGCCCCTCAGCTGTTCCAGGGTGAACTCAATGTGCCGGCCGGCCGTGCGCTCGTCCAGGCCCTCGCCCACGCACAGCACGGGCGTCAAACCGTGGCGGTAGGCTGCCTGAACCTTACGGGAGCACAGCTGATCGTTCTCACCGTGAATTGCACGGCGTTCGGAGTGGCCCACCAGAACGTAGGTGCACTCGAGTTTCTTCAGGAAGGCCCCTGAGATGTCGCCGGTATAGGCGCCGGAATCCTGGTCCGAGAGATCTTGGGCACCGTAGACCAGATCGAATTTGTCACCGTTGACCAGGGTCTGGACGGAGCGGAGGTCCGTAGCCGGGGGGAAAACGGCAACCTCTACTCGATCGTGATCGAATTTCGCATCGGATAGCGTCCAGGCAAGCTTCTGCACTAGCGCCACGCCTTCAGCGTGGTCCATATTCATCTTCCAGTTACCGGCGATCAAGGGCTTCCGGTCGAATGAGCCGTTGGTTTGCGTAGTCATAGTGCTGTCCTTCGTGTCATGAGCTTTTCGAGAATTCGAAACAGCGAAACATTGCCCGGTGGTCTATCCGCCACAGAATTCCCGAGCAGGGTCTCGCGGACGAGAGCGGGCCGACCACTGTGTGGTCGGCCCGCCTGCCCTCTATGCGCCGAGCGCTTCAAGCCCGGGGAGAGTCTTTCCTTCGATGTATTCGAGAGAAGCCCCGCCTCCGGTAGAGATGTGCCCGAACTGGTCATCAGAGAATCCCAGGTTGCGGACCGCGGAGGCCGAGTCGCCTCCGCCAATCACGCTGAACGCGTCGGATTCTGCGACGGCGGTCGCCACGGCCCGGGTTCCCTCCGAAAATGCCTTCATCTCGAAGACCCCGACCGGCCCGTTCCAGAAGACCGTTTGGGCCTGACGGATGTACCGGGCGAAGAGCTTCTGAGTCTCGGGGCCCACGTCGAGCCCTTGTCCATCAGACCCGATCTCGCCGTCTTCGAGGGCATCGATGGGGCGAACCTCATGACGTGCCTCTGCGGAGAACTCGGAGGCCCAGACCGCGTCGGTCGGAAGAACGATTTCCGTTCCTTCCGCCTGAGCGCGCTCCAGGTACTGAGTCACGGTGTCGATCTGATCCTTCTCCAACAGGGACCGGCCGACCCGATGGCCCTGCGCGGCGGAGAACGTGTACGACATTCCTCCACCGATCAGCAGCGCATCGGCTTTGCCGATGAGGTTCTCGATCACTGCCAGTTTGTCGGAGACCTTTGAGCCACCCATGACGACAACAAAGGGTCGCTTGGGATTGTCAATGACCGTCGACAAGACCTCGAGCTCGGTGGACACCAGATCCCCCATGTACGAGGGCAGGAGGCGCGCGATGTCGTATACGGACGCGTGCTTGCGGTGCACGGCGCCAAAGGCGTCGTCGACGTAAGCACCGTTCTCGCCCGTGAGGCTCGCTAGCTCTTGGGCGAAGGAGGCGCGCTCCTGGTCGTCCTTGCTCGTCTCACGAGGATCGAACCGCACGTTCTCTAGGACGAGGGCCTGGCCATCCTCGAGCTGCTGGGATTTTTCCCGGGCGTCGGGGCCGATGACGTCCGACGCCACGTGAACGGGAAAGTCCGCCAACTCGTCGAGCCGACGTGCCGCGGGTTCAATCGAATATTTCGGGTCGACCTGCCCCTTGGGGCGTCCCAAGTGGGCCATCACCAGCACGCGGGCACCGGCGTCGGTCAACTTCTTCAGGACCGGCAATGACGCTTTGACACGGCCGTCGTCGGTCACGGTGGTCCCGTCAAGGGGCACGTTCAGGTCCGAACGGACCAGAACGTGCTTTCCCTTGACACCACCGGCAATGAGCTCTTCAAGCGCATGAGCCATGGTGTTCTACTCCAACCTCTTTGTGGGAAATCGAATCCGATTTCTATCTTAGAGCTTGGCCGCCAGCATGTTGACGAACTTGACGGTGCGGGAGGTGAATCCCCACTCGTTGTCGTACCAGGCGAACACCTTGGTCTGGCCGTTCAGCACGGAAGTGAGCTCCGCGTCGAACACCGTGGAGATCTCTTCGCCGACGATGTCGGTGGAAACGATCGGGTCCTCGGTGTACTTGATGATGCCCTTGTAGTCGCCCTCGGCGGCCTTCTTGACCACGGCATTGATTTCCTCAGCCGTGACGTCCTTCTCGAGGTTCAAGGACAGGTCCACGATGGAACCGGTGATGGTCGGGACGCGGAAGGCCATGCCGTCCAGCTTTCCCTCAACCGGGGCGTAGACCTTGCCGACGGTGCGAGCGGCACCGGTCGAGGTCGGGATCATGTTGACGGCTGCCGCGCGGGCGCGTCGCAGATCCTTGTGGGGGGCGTCCTGCAGGCGCTGGTCAGCGGTGTAGGAGTGAATCGTCGTCATCAGGCCGGACTTGATGCCGAAGTTCTGGTCCAGCACCTTGGCCAGGGGAGCCAGGCAGTTGGTCGTGCAGGATGCGTTGGACACGACGTGCTGGGTTTCGTTGTCGTAGGTGTCGTCATTCACGCCCATGACGAACGTGCCGTCCAGGTTGGTGCCCGGTGCGGAGACGACGACCTTCTTGGCGCCGGCATCCAGGTGGGCCTTGGCCTTGGTGCCGTCCGTGAACAGTCCGGTGGACTCCAGAACGATGTCGACGTTGAGGTCCTTCCACGGAAGATCCGCGGGGTTCTTCTCGGAGAGCACCTGAAGCTGCTTGCCGCCGACGACGATGTGGCCGTCTTCGACCTTCACCTCGTCCTTGAGCGGCCCGAGGATCGAGTCGTACTTGAGGAGATGCGCCAGAGTTTCGGGGCTGGTGAGGTCGTTGACGGCGACGATCTCGATGTTCTCCCCCTGCTCGAGGACAGCGCGGAAGAAGTTACGGCCGATACGACCAAAGCCATTGATACCAATACGTACAGTCACTGTTAATCAAACTCCTCAGTTTGAGTGCTATTCATAGGCGACTCATCCGTGCGGAGGTCGCCCGCCGAACCCCTGCAACGCGGTATGCACGTCGAGAGCAACCCGACTTCACGGGTCTCCGTTCGGTTCTGTCCTTAGTTTAGGTGATTTTGTGTGTGTTTGGGTGTGTTTAGCCGAAATTTTTCACCCGTACCGGGACTGCTCGGGGTGATTCGCGCCGGGCCGATGACCGCGAAGGAACGCAAAAGCCCGAGGTGCCGCGGCATCTCGGGCTTATCGAGTCCCTGGTGTGGTTTCATGTTGCAAACTTCAGCTGTGAGCTAAGTTCGCCACCCGAACCACTGTCGCCCCAGGGGTACGAGGTGATCCGGTTCGTCGGGCAGAGTCCGGGTTAGCCGTTCATCGAACGGGGCGTGGCATCCGTGCCCGGGATCCCCTCCGTGGCCGCTTGCTTGTCCGCCATGGCCAAGAGCCGACGGATGCGCCCGGCTATCGCGTCTTTGGTCAGCGGCGGATCCGCGAGTCGGCCCAACTCGTCCAGGCTCGCGTGCCGATGCCCCAGGCGTAGCTGGCCGGCGTATTGGAGGTGCTCAGGGACGTCGTCGCCCAAAATCTCCAGGGCCCGTTCGACCCGTGCGCCGGCCGCGACGGCGGCCTGTGCCGACCGACGCAAATTGGCATCGTCGAAATTCGCGAGACGGTTTGCGGTGGCCCGGACCTCGCGGTGGGTCCTGCTGTCCTGCCACTGCGAGAGGACTTCGGTGGCCCCCATGCGCTTGAGAAGCTGCCCGATGGTCTCGCCATCACGGACGACCACGCGGTCCGCGCCCCGGACCTCGCGCGCCTTGGCGAAGACGTCGAGCCGCCGCGCCGAGCCGACGAGCGCGAGAGCGGCCTCGGAACCCGGGCATGTAAACTCCATGGCCGACGATCGTCCCGGTTCGGTCAGCGAGCCGTGCGCCAGGAATGCGCCGCGCATCACCGCCTCGGAATCGGCGAGGGAACCGTTGACCACCGCGGGAGGTAAACCCCGGACGGGACGACCGCGCGTATCGAGCAGACCGGTCTGACGCGCGAGGGCCTCCCCACCCCGAGTGACGCGGAGGACGTAGTGGCCACCGCGTTTGAGGGCCCCTCCGGAGACGGTCATTAACTCGCTGCGATGACCGTACAGATCCTCGATCGCGGTCTGCAGGCGCTGCGCCGTGGCCAGGTGGTCCAGCTCCGCCTCAATCATGATGGTCCCGGAGACGAGGTGGAGTCCCCCGGCGAAGCGCAGGACGGTCGCGACCTCCGCCTGGCGCGTCGAGGACTTGGGCACCTCGAGCTTCGCCAGTTCGTCTTTCACGAGTGCCGTCAAGGCCATAGATGTTCCTCCGGGCTGATCTGGGTGCGTCAAGCGCATGACTCGAATGTTCACGAGTCACTACGCGAGATTACACGCTGGGCGTATCGGGTTCCATGCCGTAGGCGTTATCCGGGGTGCGCATGGCCTCCTGGTACGCCGCGGCGAGGCGCAACGGGTTGTGAAGGTCCTCTCCCCTGCGCGTACGCATTCTGCTCCACACCATCTTTGCCCCGCGAGCCGATACGGCCTCCTCGAATTCCTTCGCCTGAACCATCGAGGTCGGGTCCGCGACCACGGCGTCGATGGACAGGCCGGGCGCGTACTCTTCCAAGGATTCGAGGTGACCGATGGCCCCCAGCCCGGTGGTCTCTTTCTGTTCCAGGCCGAGGTTCATGGAGATGCAGATTTTGGCCTGCGTGCGGCACAGGGCGTCCCGGGACTGCGGCAAGAGCAGATGCGGGATCACCGATGTGTACCAGGACCCGGGGCCAAGAATGACCCAATCGGCGTCCATGATCGCGTCGATGGATTCCTCGCATTCGCGGGCGCCTTCGGGCTCGAGGCTGAGATTCACGACGCGACGCGCCTTGGCCAGTTTGGCCTGGCCCACGACGAGACGTTGGCTTCCGTCTTCCATGAGTGCGTCGCCGGAAATCACCAACGGGTCCAAGGCCATCGGGAGAACGCGCCCTCGCGCCTCGAGCAGTCGGGACGCCCAATCCAATCCGGCCACGGGATCGTCGAGCATCTGCCACAGGCTGACGAGGAGCAGGTTCCCCATCGCGTGTCCGTCGATCTCTTGCGGCGCATCGGGAATCGCGGAAAACCGGTGCTGCATCGCCGCGCGCCATAAGTGACCCCATTCGGAGTCATCGCACAGGGCAGACAGCGCCATTCGCAGATCCCCCGGCGGAAGGACATTGAACTGTTCCCGCAGACGGCCCGAGGAGCCTCCGTCGTCGGCAACCGTGACGACGGCCGAGATGTGCGGGGTCACCAGCCGCAGGGCGCTCAGCGAAGCATAGAGGCCATGCCCTCCGCCCAGTGCGGCGACTTTGGGCGCCCCGTGGGTTCCGGGCACTCGTCGGCCCTGCCTGCGCGCTATCGCATTCATCGAACCGTCCTTCGTTCTATTCCCTGCCGAGATCCCGGTGCTGCACGTTGACCGTGACGTTATCCAGTTCCCCGAGGCGTCGGGCGATCTCTTCGGTCACGGCAACGGAACGATGCTTTCCGCCCGTGCAACCGATAGCGATCGTGGCGTAGTGCTTATTCTCGGCACGATACCCGTCGATCACCGGCGTCAATGAATCTACATACAGATCAATGAACTTGCCGGCGCTTTCATTATTCAGCACAAAATTTTTCACCGGCTCGTCCTGCCCGGTATACGGCCGCAGTTCGGGAATCCAATGCGGGTTTGCGATAAATCGCATATCCGCCACGAAATTTGCGTCCGCGGGCACGCCGTATTTGAAGCCAAAACTCATCACCGTGATATTCACGATCATGGGGCCGGACATCGAATACGTTTGTGAAATCCGGCGGGACAGCTCGTGAACGTTGAAGCCCGTGGTGTCCATGACGACGTCCGCACGCTTTTTGAGATCCGCGAGGAGATTACGTTCCGCCTGAATCCCGTCCAGAATCCGGCCATTTCCTTGAAGCGGGTGGGGGCGCCTTTGCGCCTCGTAGCGGGCGATGATGGATTCGTCCGATGCGTCGAGAAACAGGATGGTGAATTCCACGGGGGCATTTTCCAGGACGCCCAGCGCTTCTTTAAAGTCGGCGAACAGGGCTTTGCCGCGGATATCGATGATGACCGCCAGCTTCGGCATGGACTGGGGCGCTCGGGCCACCAGGTCGACCAAGGGGCCCAGGAGGTTCGGTGGAATGTTGTCCACGACGTACCAGCCGGCATCCTCGAGCGTGTGAGCCGCGGTGGATCGCCCGGCCCCAGAGATTCCGGTAATGACCAACATCTCGGTCTGCTCGGGTTTTTCGGGGGTGAGGTCCTCGGTGGCCGTCGGAGGGGTCTCGTGCGTCAAAAGTTGCTCCCGGAGTCGCATTCAGGCTGAATTCGGGTTTCGTCCGGTGCCGGAGTTGAAACCGGGCGGACGACGAATGGTCTGTTCCCCAGCTTACTCGGCTTCCGTCTCGCGGTCCTCCGGCTGCCGTTCCTCCGTGGACAAATGCCGGTGAATTTTTTCGGCCAGAGTCGGCCCGATCCCCTTGGCCTTGGTCAGCTCGCCGACGTCGGCTTCGCGTATCGCGCGGAGAGACCCGAACTCGCGGATGAGAGCCTCACGCTTGGCGCTGCCCAGCCCCTCGATCCCGTCCAGGGCCGAGACGAGCATCGCCTTTCCTCGCTTGCTGCGGTGGAAGGTGATGGCGAAGCGGTGCGCTTCGTCTCTGAGGCGTTGCAACAAAAAAAGCCCGTTGGAGGATCGGGGCAGGATGACGGGGAAATCGTCATCGGGAACCCAAATTTCCTCGAGTCTCTTGGCCAGTCCCACGACGTACACGTCGGTCACGCCCAGGTCGTCCAGCGCCTGACGCGCCGCGGCCACCTGAGGCGGACCGCCGTCGACCACCACGAGATTGGGCGGGTAGGCGAACTTCGTCGGTTCCCCGCTGGCGGCGGCGTCGACCTCTCCCGAGGCTCGCGGGGCCTCGCTGCGGGCTTTCTGATCCTCCAGGTGCCTCTTAAAACGTCGGGTGATCACGTCATACATGGATGCGGTGTCGTCCCGGGCGGCCTCGCCCTTGATCGAGAATTTTCGATAATCCGACTTTCGGGGCAGCCCGTCTTCGAAGACCACCATCGAGGCAACCACGTTGGTGCCCTGAACGTGGGAGATGTCGTAGCACTCGATGCGCATCAGCGGATCGGGAAGGTCGAGGGCCTCCTGTAGCTCCTGCAAGGACGCGCTCCGCGTGGTGAGGTCTCCGGCCCGTCGTGACTTATGCAGGGTGAGGGCCTGCTTGGCGTTATCGGCGACCGTGCCCATGAGCTGGACGCGCTCCCCGCGCTGCGGAACCGAGATCGCGACGTTACTTCCTCGCAAATCGCTGAGCCAGCGCTGTAGATCCTCGGCGTTCTCGGGCATCACCGGGACGAGAACATTGCGCGGAATCTCGTTGAGGTTCAATTCGGCGTCCTGGGGCGCGCTGGCCATGGTCACCGCGGATTCCCCGTAGACCTGTTGCAGGAGCTGTTCGACCATCTGGGGTGCGGAAAGGTCTTCCACGCGCTCGACGATCCAGCCGCGCTGACCACGGATGCGGCCTCCTCGAACGTGAAATACCTGCGCCGAGGCCTCGAGTTCGTCTTCGTGAAATGCGAAGAGGTCGGCGTCCACGGAATCGGACAGGACGACCGCGTTGCGTTCGAAAGCCTTGCGAAGGGCGGCGATGTCGTCGCGAAGCCGCGCCGCCCTTTCGAACTCCATGTTTTCCGCCGCGGACTCCATGTCCGAGGTGAGCCGCTTGATGTACTTCTCCGAATCACCGGCCATGAACTTGCACAGCTGGTCGGCAAGCTCCCTGTGAGATTCCTCGTCGATGCGTCCAACGCAGGGTGCCGAACATTTATCGATGTATCCGAGAAGACACGGGCGATTCGCGAGCTCAGCTCGTTTGAAGACGGACCGCGTGCACGTCCGCACGGGAAAGACGCGCAGCAGCGAATCCAAGGTCTCCCGGATCGCCCAGGCTTGCGAAAAGGGGCCGAAGTACCGTGTCCCTTTCTTCTTCGCCCCGCGCATGACCTGTGCCCTGGGGAATTTATCCGCGAGGGATACCGCCAAATACGGGTACGACTTATCGTCCCGGTACATGGTGTTGAAGCGGGGCGTGTACTGCTTAATCCACGTGTACTCGAGTTGCAGGGATTCCATTTCGGAACCCACCACGGTCCATTCAACACTCGACGCGGTATGGACCATCGCGTAGGTCTTCGGCGGAAGCTGGCCCGGCTTTTGAAAATAGGAATTCAGGCGATTCCGAAGATTCTTTGCCTTACCGACATAGATGACCCGGCCGAACTCGTCGCGAAATCGATAGACACCCGGCTGCGTCGGGATCTCTCCTGACGCCGGTCGGTAAGATGCCGGGTCTGCCATGGTCGCCCTCCTGGGTCGTGACCCCTCTAATTGCTCGTGCCGGAATCCTTATCCAGCGACGGCGAGGAGTTATATTCGTTCTTCCGGGGTTGCCCCGATAATTGAGCGATCTCATCCATGATGAGATCCGTGGTTTCCCGACGTTGCTTTCCGGTCTGGCGGTCCCCTACCTGATCGAAGTACATCGGCTTGCCGACCCGGACCGTGAACCGAACCGGCCGGATGAAACGAGATCCAGGCGGTTGGAGCCGATCGGTTCCGATCAGACCCACCGGCACGACGGGGGCGCCGGTTTTATGCGCCAACCAGGCAACGCCCACCCGCCCCCTGTACAGGTAGCCATCCCGGGAACGGGTTCCCTCGGGGTAGATTCCGAAGACCTGCCCCTTTTCGAGCCGCTCCAGGCCTTTGTCGAGGGCCTTCAACCGCTGCGACTGGTCCGACCTGTTGACCGGAATGATGTCGATGAGGTCGAACAAAGCCTTCATGAGCTTCCCCCCGATGCCCGGGGTATTGACGTACTCGGCCTTGGCCAGAAACGCCACGCGACGAGGCATTAACGCCGAAATGATCACGCTATCCAGAAACGCGCGATGATTCGATGCCACGATCACGGGACCGTCCGCGGGGAAGTTCTCCAAACCTGTCACCCTGGCTCGAAAACCGGTCTTCATGAGACCGGTCACCGCCGTCTGGGCCATTGGATACAGATTCACGAAGCGCGCTCCCCTCGATAAAATGGTCGCCCCTACTGTACCGCCACCCGGGCCGGGCCAATGGCTTCCCGGGGCCAAAGACCCGATTTTTTCGCCCGCTCACCTCACCTCACGAAAGAGGATCGGTAGGCGGCGCGCCGCTCGAGGTGGAGCTCACGGCAACACCGGTGGCCCGTTCGATGGCTCTCCGCAACCCGGCGGCGTCATCAACCACGCACTCTGCTCCGGCGTTCAACAATTCTTCCGGGTCGCCGAAGCCCCACGAAACGCCGATACACGGCATCCCGTGGGCCGCGGCGCCGACGATGTCGTGCTCCCGGTCCCCGACCATCACGCACGGGCCGAGGGTTTCTCCCCGGCCCGCCGCGTCGTCCCGCAGCAATGTCAGGGCACGGTCGATCACCCCGGCCTTGTCGTGGGGCAGATGGCGGGTCTCGGGCTTCAACGAATCCCGCGCCCCGGAGACGACATCGAAGTATCCGGTCAGCCCAAAATCTTCCAGGAGGGTGTTGGTGGTCGGCAAGGGTTTTTGGGTCGCGATTCCCACCCGCGCGCGGCTCGCGGAGAGATCACGCAGAATCTCGACCAGGCCCGGGTAGACCCGCGAAACCCGACGCGCACGATCGAGATATCCACCCCTATACGTGGCCAATATGGCCTGGTGATATTCGCTGGGGATCGAGGTGTACTGCGTCAGCGAGCTATCGGTGGAGGGACCGACGAATTTTCGCAGAGTCTCGGGCGTTGGCCGTTCGAAGCCGTGCGCGGCGATCGCGTCGGAGAGCCCCTCCGTAATCGCCCCGGCCGGATCCAGGACGGTCCCGTCCAGGTCAAAGAGGACGGTCGGGACGTCGTGGGCGGTCATCATGCCTCCAAGACTTCCGCCAAGAACTGGCCGGTGTAGCTGTCTTTCACTCGCGCTATCTGCTCGGGCGTTCCTTCCGCGACGACGGTTCCGCCGCCGGATCCTCCTTCGGGACCCATGTCCACGATCCAATCGGCCGACTTGGCCACATCGAGATTATGCTCAATGGTCAGCACGGTATTGCCCTTGTCCACCAGGCCCTGGAGGACGTTGAGCAACTTGCTGATGTCCTCGAAGTGCAGTCCCGTGGTCGGCTCATCCAAGACGTAAATGGTTCGACCATTCGAGCGCTTCTGGAGTTCCGATGCCAGCTTGACGCGTTGGGCCTCGCCCCCGGAGAGCGTCGGGGCAGGTTGACCCAACCGGATATACCCCAGGCCGACGTCAACGAGCGTGTTGAGGTGGCGAGCGATCGGCGTGAAGGCGGCAAAGAATTCGGCGGCTTCCTCGACCGGCATATCCAAGACCTCGGAAATGGTCTTGCCTTTATACCGAATTTCCAGGGTCTCGCGGTTATACCGGGCCCCGTGGCAGACCTCGCAGGGCACGAAGACGTCCGGAAGGAAATTCATCTCGATTTTCAGGGTGCCGTCGCCGTGGCATGCTTCGCATCGACCGCCCTTGACGTTGAACGAGAACCGTCCCGGGAGATAACCGCGCACCTTTGCCTCGTTGGTCTCGGCGAACAGCTTCCTGATGTGGTCGAAAACGCCCGTGTACGTGGCCGGGTTCGACCTTGGCATCCGGCCGATGGGGCTCTGATCCACGTGAACAATCTTGTCCAGGTGATCGGTCCCCTCGATGCGGCGGTGACGCCCCGGGACCTGTTTGGCCCCGTTGAGTTTATTGGCCAACGCCGTGTACAGGATCTCGTTGACCAGGGTGGACTTCCCCGACCCCGAAACGCCGGTCACCGCCGTCAGGACTCCCAGGGGGAAGGACACATCAAGGTTCTTGAGGTTATTTTCTTGGGCCCCCACGACCTTGATCATGCGCTTCTTATCCACCGGGCGCCGCTTCGAGGGAACCGCGATTTCCCGGTCACGATTCAGATACGCGCCGGTGAGCGACTCACTGTTGCTCAACAGCTCGCGGTACGGACCGGAGTGCACGATGCGTCCGCCGTGTTCCCCGGCGCCCGGCCCGACGTCGACGACCCAGTCGGACTCCTTAATGGTGTCCTCGTCGTGCTCCACCACGATCAGGGTGTTACCGAGGTCCCGCAATTTCGTCAGCGTTTCGATGAGCCGACGGTTGTCCCGCTGGTGCAGGCCGATCGAAGGCTCGTCCAGCACATACAGAACGCCCACCAGACCGGATCCGATCTGCGTCGCCAAGCGGATGCGTTGCGCCTCGCCTCCGGAGAGGGTCGCTGCGGCACGACCGAGATTCAGGTAGTCCAATCCGACATCCAAGAGGAATTGGAGCCGGGCATTGATTTCCTTGAGCACCTGTTCGGCGATGGTCCGCTCACGGTCGCTGAGTTCCAGACCGCTCATGAACTCTTTGGCGTCCGTCATCGACATCGAGGTCACCTCGGCGATCGAGGCGCCTCCGACCGTGACCGAGAGCATGGTTGGGTTCAGCCGGGCGCCCTGACACGCCGGGCACGGGACCTGCCGCATGTACTGCTCGTAGCGATCCTTAGCCCGGTCGGATTCGGTCTCCAGGTGCTTGCGCTTGATATAGGCGTACACGCCCTCGAAGCCCGAGGTGTAACGGCGTTCGCGACCGAACCTATTGCGGTAGGACACCTCGACCTTGAAGTCCTTGCCATCCAAGATGGCGGCACGCGCCTTGGCCGAGAGGTCCTGCCAGGGGGTGTTGAGGTCGAATCCGACCTCTTTGCCGAGACCCCCGAGCAAACGCAACCAGTACTCGGAGGAGGCTTTTCCGAGGGACCAGGGCGCGACGGCGCCCTCCCCCAGGGTCTTTTCCGGGTCCGGGATCACGAGGCTTTCGTCCACCTCGAGGCGTGAGCCGATGCCGTCGCATTCGGAGCACGCGCCGAACGGACTGTTGAACGAAAAGGCGCGCGGCTCGATTTCCGTGGTCTCGATCGTGTGCTCGTTGGGGCAGGCCAGATTCTCGCTGAACACGCGCAGGCCGGCCTCGGAGTCGTCGTCCACGAAATCGACCTCGACCCGGCCGTCGGCCAAGCCCAGCGCGGTTTCGATGGAGTCCGTCAGCCGCTGCTGGATCGATTCCTTGATGACGAGTCGGTCCACCACCACGGAAATGGTGTGCTTGTACTGCTTCTTGAGCTTGGGGGCCTCGGAGAGCTGAATTTGTTCCCCGTCGACGATGGCGCGCGAGAAGCCCTGTTGGGTCAGGCTCGCGTAGAGGTCGACGAACTCTCCCTTGCGGGAACGGACCATGGGCGCGAGAACCTGCAGTCTGGTTTTCTCCGGATACGACATCAACTGGTCGACGATGGCCTGAGGAGTCTGCTGAGTAATCGGCTCGCCGCAGATGGGACAGTGGGGATGCCCAACGCGCGCCCAGAGGAGGCGCATGTAGTCGTAGATCTCGGTGATGGTACCGACCGTCGACCGCGGGTTTTTGGACGTGGACTTCTGGTCGATCGAGACCGCCGGCGACAGGCCTTCAATGAAATCCACATCCGGTTTGTCGACCTGACCCAAAAACATGCGGGCATAAGCCGACAACGACTCGACGTACCGTCGTTGCCCTTCGGCGAAGATGGTGTCGAAGGCCAGCGAAGACTTTCCGGATCCCGAGAGCCCCGTGAAGACGATCATCGCATTGCGTGGGATATCAAGATCCACGTTCTGAAGATTATTTTCCCGGGCTCCCTTGACCAGGATGCGGGTGAGGTCCTGTGGGGTTCCGGGTGCTGTGGCTTGAACGTGCTGTGTGGTCATGAACTGCCTGTCTGCGTGGTGGCTTCCGGACCGAAGTCCGCAACGATTGCGTAGTTCGTTCGAAGATTTATTCTAACGAATGTCGGTGAATTTGGCGGGTTCATCTGCCGCTGGTGAACTTTGCCCGCGCGCGGGTTGTACTGGGCCCCTTCGAAAGACCTAAACTCGGCACCATGATGGCAATCGCTACCGAAAAGTTCGACCTGAATGACGTCACCATCCGTTATATCAGCGTCTCGGACATGGACAACAAGGTCTACCTCGTGACCTGCAAGCGCACCGGCACCCAGTTACTGATCGATGCCGCGGACGATCCCGACGCAATTTCCGGGTTGGTCGCCGCCGGAGCGCACGACGTCGACTCGCAGTGCGCCTGCTGCGGTAACGTGCAGCTGATCGTGACCACGCATTCTCACTGGGACCACGTGCGGGCACTGGCGGAGATTGCCTCTCGATCGGAGGCCCTGACGGCCTGTGGCGCGGCCGACGAATCGGATATCAAGGTTCCGATGGACATCACCTTCGAAGACGGCGACACGGCCGATTTGGAGGGTTTTTCCTTGGACGTCATCGGGCTGGCCGGTCATACGCCCGGCTCGATTGCTCTGGCATACTCCCCCGAGGACGGCCCCAGCTTCATTTTTACCGGCGATTCCCTCTTTCCCGGCGGCGTCGGGAAAACCACCTCTCCAGAGGCATTCCGGTCGCTGTTCCACGACGTCAAAACCAAGATCTTTGACGTCTACGACGACGACACCGTGATCCTGCCCGGTCACGGAGCTTCCACGACCTTAGGCGCCGAAAGGCCCCATCTCGACGAATGGGAGCAACGCGGCTGGTGACCGCCCGCCGCCTCGGCTACCGTCTCCTCCCCGTGGGCGGCAGCCGAGGCACGGCCCGGAGCTTAGAAGAGCCCGCGGATCGAGCCGCTCTCGTCGAATCCGATGCGCTCGGCCGCCGGGTGGCGTGAGAGACCCGGCATCGTTCTCATGGTGCCGCAGATGGCATAGACATAACCGGCGCCGGCGGCAAGCCGCACTTCGCGGATGGGAAGGCGCCAGCCCGTCGGGACTCCTCGCGCTTCGGGATCGGCGGAGATCGACAGATGGGTCTTGGCGATCACGACCGGCAAGGTCCCGTACCCCAGCTGCTCGTATCGATCCAGTTGCCGGGCCGCTGAAGCCGATAGATCGATGCCCTCCGCGCCATACACCTCGGTCGCGACCTTTTCCAGCTTGGTGGCCAGCGGGTCCTCGTCCTGATAGGTAAATCGCAGCTCCCCCGGGTCCTCGCAGGCCCGGGCCACGGCCTCGGCCAGCTCGACCGCCCCTGCCCCACCTTCGGCCACCCCGCGGTGCACGGCAACCTCGACACCGAGCTCCTCGGCCACATCCCGGATCGCTTGATGTTCCGATGCGAAATCCGTGGGGAACGCATTAATCGCCACGACCGGTGAGATCCCGAAGGATTTCACGATCTCGACGTGCTTCTTCAGGTTCGCGGCCCCCGCCATGACGTCTTCCGGACTTTCCTCGAGGATCCCCTCGGGTAGGGCGGCGCCAGGCACGATCCGGTAACGCCCGGAATGAGATTTCAGCGCTCGCACCGTCACGACCAGGACCGCCGCGTCCGGACGCAACCCGCTCACGCGGCATTTCACATTCACGAAGCGCTCCGCGCCCATGTCGGAACCGAAGCCGGCCTCGGTGATGACGTAGTCGCTGTGGTCGAGAGCGACGTAGTCCGCAACAACCGACGAATTGCCCGTCGCGATATTCCCAAAGGGCCCGGTGTGGATGAGAGCGGGCACGTGCTCGAGCGTCTGCATCAGGTTGGGATGAATCGCGTCGGCGAGAATCACGCTCAGGGCCCCGTCGGCCTTGAGGTCCCGGGCGGTGACCGGATCCCCCGATCTCGTCATGGCGACCACCACCCTGGCCAGCCGGTCCCTGAGGTCATCGAAGTTCTTGGCCAGCGATAACAGGACCATGAGCTCCGACGCCGAGGTGATGTCGAAGCCTGACTGGCGGGTCACGCCGTCGGCTCGTTCCCCGAGTCCCACCACGATGTTTCTCAATGACCTGTCGTTGACGTCCACGACGCGGCGCCAGGTGATGCTGCGCTCGTCGATGTCGAGCTCGTTTCCGAAGTGGAGGTGGTTATCCAGGATCGCTGCCAGCATGTTGTGTGCCGACGTGACCGCGTGAAAATCACCCGTGAGATGAAGATTGAGTTTCTCCATCGGCACGATCTGGGAATAGCCCCCGCCGGCAGCTCCGCCCTTGATACCGAAGGTCGGGCCCATCGACGGTTGCCGCAGCGTCAGGCACGCGTCGCGGCCCGTCTGGGCCATTCCCTGAGCCAAGGAAACGCTCGTCGCGGTCTTCCCCTCACCGAGCGGGGTCGGCGTCACGGCCGTGACCACGATGTACTTGGCGTGGCGCCGGGCGGAACCGGTCGAGTCGTCGACCAGGACTTTGGCCACGTGCTTCCCATAGGGTTCCAGCTGGTCCTCGGGAATGCCGGCGGCGTCGGCGACCTGCGCGATGGGCCACAGGTCTGCCTGTTGGGCGATTTCAAGATCGGTTGGGAAGGTAGCCGACATGGGTCATCTCCTCTTCTGCAGTCGGGTCCCCTCCATTATCTCGCCGGCGGGATATCCACGAAGTATCCGGGGCCCGTGAATACGCCGGCCTGTCGGTATCATGGGTGACAATGAAACTGCTCGAAGCGCTGAATCCGAACCTGGCCGATGTCGACCACCGGTATTTCCGAGGCGATTTTGCCTCCAACCCCCTGACGAGTGAGGAAATCTACGACGGATTCGCCGCGTGGATCGCCTCCCGTGACATGGAGATGTACCCGGCACAGGACGAGGCGGTTCTGGAGATCGCCGGTGGTGCCAACGTGGTGTTGGCGACGCCCACGGGCTCCGGCAAATCCACGGTCGCGGTGGCCGCCCATTTCGCCGGACTCGCCCAGGGTCAGCGTTCCTACTACACGGCCCCGATCAAGGCCCTGGTCTCGGAAAAGTTCTTCGATCTTTGTGAGATCTTCGGGCCCGAGAACGTCGGAATGATCACCGGAGATTCCTCCGTCAACGCTCAGGCACCGATCGTGTGTTGCACGGCCGAGATCCTCGCCAACGTGGTCTTGAGGGAAGGCCAAGCGGCGGATCTGACCCAGGTGGTCATGGACGAGTTTCACTTCTACTCGGATCCGCAGCGAGGTTGGGCGTGGCAGGTTCCGCTCCTCGAATTGCCCCAGGCCCAGTTTCTCCTCATGAGCGCCACGCTCGGAGACGTGAGCCGGTTCGAACGGGAGCTGACCGACCTGACCGGCCGCCCGACGGCCTATGTGACGAGCTCCGAGCGGCCCATTCCCCTGAATTACTACTACTCCGAAGAGCCCGTCCACGAGGCGATCGAAGAACTCGCGACGACGAACCAGGCCCCGATTTACGTCGTGCACTTCTCCCAGCTGCAGGCCATGGACCAGGCCCAGGCGTTGATGAGCATCAACATCTTGTCCAAGGAAGAGCGGGAACGCGTCGCCGACGCGATCGCCGGCTTCCGCTTCTCGGCGGGCTTCGGCAAGGTCCTGAACAAAATGGTGCGTCACGGGGTGGGGGTCCACCACGCCGGGATGCTGCCGAAATACCGGCGCCTCGTGGAGCAACTCGCCCAAACGGGCCTTCTCAAGGTCATCTGTGGGACCGACACCCTCGGCGTCGGCATCAATGTGCCCATCCGAACGGTCCTCATCACCGCGCTCTCCAAGTTCGACGGCGACCGCACGCGTCGCCTGAAGGCCCGGGAATTCCACCAGATCGCCGGACGCGCCGGGCGGGCGGGATACGACACCTCCGGTACCGTCGTCGTCCAGGCCCCCGAGCATGACATCGAGAACGCCAAGATCCTCGAGAAGGCCCGGGCAAAATTCGACGGCGACGAGAAGAAGATCGCGCAGTCCACGCGCGGAAAGAAGAAAAAGCCCCCGCAGGGGTTCGTCGCGTGGTCCCGCAAAACCTTCGAACAGCTCGTCGCGGCGGAGCCCGAACCGTTGACCTCCAGCTTCAACGTCACGCACTCCATGATGCTGAACCTTCTCGCCCGGCCGGGTGACCCCTTCGCCGCAGCGAAGAAGCTCCTGACGGAAAACCACGAGCCGCGCCCCCGCCAACGCGCGTTGATCCGCAAGGCGATCGGTATCTACCGGGAATTGTTGGCGGCCGGGGTGATCGAACGCCTTGACCACCCCGACGAGGAGGGCCGAACCGTACGCCTGACCGTCGAGTTGCAGGAAAATTTTGCCCTGAATCAACCATTGTCACCGTTCGCCCTTGCCGCGCTGACGCTGCTGGACAAGGAAGATCCCAGCTACAGCCTTGACGCGGTCTCCATCATCGAGGCGACCCTCGAAAAGCCACGGCAGGTTCTCAACGCCCAGGAGAAGAAGGCCCGCGGTGAGGCCATCGCCGCGATGAAGGCCGAGGGCATGGACTACACCGAGCGCATGAACGCCGTCGATGACATCACCTATGCGCAGCCTCTGGCCGAGATGTTGGAGGATGCTTTCGAAACCTATCGCTCCGGGGCTCCGTGGATCGCAGAATTTGAGTTGGCTCCCAAATCGATCGTCCGTGACATGTACGAGCGTGCCATGGGCTTCGGCGATTTTGTGCAGTACTACCAGATCACCCGGTCAGAGGGGATCCTGTTGCGGTACCTGTCGGACGCCTACCGCGCGTTGCGACAGACCGTTCCGTTGTCATCGCTGACCGAGGACCTGGAAGACCTGATCCAATGGCTCGGCGAACTCATCCGGCAGACGGATAACTCCCTGATCGATGAGTGGGAAAAGATGACCTCCGGGGAGGACGTGGAGCCGGTTCAGGATTCCCTGGAGAACCTCGTGGCCGAGTCCGCCCCGAAGCTGACCGACAACCGTCGCGCCTTCACGATCATGGTTCGCAACGCGATGTTCCGACGCGTCGAACTCTTTGCGGAAGAAAAGGACCGGTTGCTCGGGGAACTCGATGCCGAGTCAGGATGGGATGCGGATCGTTGGGCGGGGGCTCTCGACGAATATTTCGAGGAATATGACGACATCTACACCGATGCGGAGGCCAGGTCCCCCCGGCATTTGAGCATTGATCGCGAGGACGGAACCGTCTGGCGGCTGCGACAGGCATTCTCCGATCCGCAAGACAACTTCGACTTAGGCATCACGGCGACCGTTGATCTCATGTCCTCGGACGACGTCGGGGCCCCCGTCATCCGAATCGACCACGTGGGTCAGCTCAAAGACGCACCCAGGGGTGAGTAGCCCGCGCCTAGAATAGAGACCATGCTCACTGCCGGTTCCTCCCCCGTCCCCCACCGCGTCGGCCCCTCCCACCGGGTCGGCGACCTTCTCATCACCGAGATGCGTTTCTCGGTTCCGCTGACCCATGCCTGGGAATGGACCCACCAGACCCCGTACTCCGAGGTCGACCCCGGCCGCCTCGGCGAGGAGACGATTGAGCTCTTCACCAGGGTCGTGACCCGCGTGGGCGGCACCGAAGGGCACGGATCGCCCGAAGACCGGCCGTACCTTCTCTACCTGCAGGGCGGCCCGGGCATGCCGTCGCCCCGCCCGTTGGCCGATAGCGGGTGGGTCGGCCACATGGCGAACACCTACCGCGTGGTTCTGATGGACCAACGAGGCACGGGCCTGTCGACCCCACTCACCGCGCAGTCGCTCGCCCTCCGGGGGAACGCTTCGCAGCAGGTCGCCTACCTGGAACATTTCCGGGCCGACTCCATCGTCGCCGACGCGGAGGCCATCAGGGCCACGCTGACCCACGACGAGCACGAGAAGCGGTGGGCGACGCTCGGCCAGAGCTTCGGCGGTTTCATCACCCTGAGCTATCTGTCCTTTGCCCCTGAGTCGCTCCTGCACTCGTGGATGACAGCGGGCCTGGCACCCATCAACTGCTCGCCCCGGGAGGTTTACGAGGCCACCTTCGAACGGATGGCGGAGAGAAACCGTCGGTTCTACGACTGGTACCCGGAAGATCGGCGGCGGGCCGGTGACATCGCGACCTTCCTGGCGGAACGAGAGGCTTACCTTCCCACGGGGGAAAGGCTGACGCCGCATAGGTTCCAGATGGTCGGTCACCGCCTCGGCGGCACGTCGCGCGTCCACGGCCTGCATTACCTGCTGGAATCGGCGTTCTCCGAAGGCGAGGATCGGCTCTCCGAAAGCTTCCTGACCGACGTGGGTCAGGAGGTGACCTTCTCGGGTCGCCCGCTCTACGCGCTGATGCACGAGGCGATCTACTGCGACGGCCCGGGCATCGCCAGTAGGTGGGCCGCGGATCAGACGCGGCACGCACGCGGGGATTACGACGACACCGCCCGACCGCTCCTGTTCACCGGAGAGATGATTCATCCATGGTATTTCCAGGAAGATCCGGCGCTACGCCCGCTGGCCGAGACCGCGGAATTGCTGGCCACCAAGGACGACTGGGGACGGCTCTACGACCTCGAGGTTCTCCGCTCGAATGAGGTTCCGGTGGCCGCCAGCGCGTATCGACCGGACGTCTACGTGGACTATTCGCATGCCATGGATACGGCGAGCACCGTCCGAAACCTCGCGACGTGGACGTCGGATACGCTGCATCACGACGCGTTGGGCAACGACACGGAACTCGTGCTCGGCGCGCTCGGGAACCTGCTCAAGGATGCGGATGCGCTGACCCATTTGCCTGTTTCTCCTGGTCACAAGGGAAAATGACCTTCCGAAGCGATAACCTGGGTACTGAGACCATTCGCCCATCTTCACGACGAGGCCCCGCAAACGCTCGGCGGACGATAGGCTAGAGATTACAAACACTCGGTTGCGGAGCGTGGCCGGTGGGAAGCATTCGGGAGGTTTTCGTGAGCGGCACGATCACACTTATTGGAAAGACGTGGGCCAACACCCGCCCCGTCAAAGTTTCAACGAGACCGGTGACCCCGGAAGACGCCGACGGGCTCGCCAAACTCTTCTTCGCGTCCTATGACGACCAGGACGTGATCGGTAGTCAAGCCGAGGCACTCGAGATCATTCACAAGGTCTTCGCTGGTGACTACGGTCAACTCATCGAGTCCGCTTCCCCCGTGGTTGTCGACGATAACGGCCGCATCGTGGCCGCCGCGTTGGTCCTGGACTCCCGTGTGGGAACCGGCGTGCCCAATACGCCCTATGTCTTCGAGTTGTTCACCGCTGCCTCGCGCCGACGCGAGGGCTTCGCCGAGCAGTTGCTCCGCATCGCCATCGACCAGTTGCACCAGCAAGGTCATCAAGAGGTTGCTCTCCGGATTGCCGAAGACAACTCCGCGGCGTTGGCGCTCTACCTGACTCTCGATTTCAAGCGCTGGATCCCCGAGGACGACTCGGAGCTCTGAGACATGCGCGCACCAAGCCCCCGGCCTCCATCGGCCGGGGGCTTCGTGCGTGAGTCATGGTTCCGCGAATTCGCCGGTTAGAGAAGACGTTCCACCGGTTGAATCAGCTCCGGTCCGTTGTTGGACACCGATCCGACCTCCCGGCCGACCTCCGTCAGTTGCCAGTTTCGAGCAACGTCATAGGCCTGGGCCCGAAGGCTTTGAACCGCGTCCTGCGGCTCGTCTTCGCTTCTCATCCACGCCGTCATGGCATCGTCATCGCGACCGGTCGCCTGCAGGGGAATCGGCAGCCTGTCGTGGAGCTCGCCCAGCTGCTTGAGGACCTCCGAATCCATCAGTTCCGCCTCTTCCGCCGAGGGCGAGGGCATCGTGAGAATGGTCGTGGAGAGCAACCATTCCCCCGCCTGGTCACCGTCGGGGATCTTCCACCATTCGTAGAGACCGGCGAAATAGATGGTCTCCTCATCGTTCCGTGGATGAATGTAGTACGGCGTCTTGGTCGGTTTCCCCGCCGACTGGGAGGTAGCTTTTTTCCACTCGTAGTATCCGGTCGCTGGGACGGCGCACCGTTGGGCCTTGACGGCATGCCGGAACGTGGGCTTTTCGACCACGGTCTCGGAGCGCGCATTAAAGGCTCGGGAGGAAAGGGACTCGTCCTTGGCCCACCGGGGCAACAGGCCCCAACGAGCGGCGTGCACCTCGCGCCGCCATTCGTCGTCGTTCCTATGGTCAACCAGAATCGGCACCGTGTGGGTCGGCGCGACGTTGTAGTTCTCTAGCGTCTCATCCAGCACGACGCCGCCCAGCAAGTCGCCCGCGGCCCTCGCGATTACGTACCGTCCACACATGGTTCCTGCCCTTCTGCACGCTTGATATCACGGAGGTGGAAATGAGCATGTAAGCAAAACAATATGTTGACTCGCATTTTCATTTAGTCTATGTGGACTCCCCTCCCAAAAAACCACCTCAGGCTTTCGTCAAACTTCATGACACCCCCGCCATGCAAGTTAATCACCGGACGGAATCTAGCCTGGGTCGACCTCCCCGGCACGACTACGCTACATACTGATTGCTACGCCTCGACCACACAGGACAGGTTACTCTCACAAGCCAGGCCCTCGCAGACCGAGATATTCTCTCCCAGCAGTAGTCGAGGAGGACACGCAACCGTAGGCTTTTGGGTACGGGGTGGCGGCCGCCCACTATGTCCAGCGATTTCTATCAGGAGATGCCTTTAGCTCCCGCTCGGCAAGACCGCCTCGCCGCGCCACCGCGCGGACACGAGAAATGTTGATAGATTTCTAGTGTCCACCTGTCCGGCGTTTTTGGTCCCCGTGCCATTTTCGCAGGTAATCTCCCACCTCGCAGGATCGTCACCGTGCCTACACGAACACCACTCGGAAACCTCATCCAGGCGTCGCTCGACGTCCATGGGTGGAGCGCCCGCCATGTCGAAGAGATCAGTGGCGGGACCCCCGGGCTTGGCCGCGGGAACATGACGAAGCTGATGAACAACCCCCTTGTCTCCATCAAGGGTGAGACGCTCGTCAGCCTCGCCGAAGTCCTCGGTCTCCCCACCGACCTGGTCGTCCGTGCAGCACTGCGCTCCCTCAAGAAGCCGATCGAACTCCAAGAGTCCGCCGGCACGCCTGAGGACGCGATCCGAATCGACTCAGACCTGAGCGAGACCGACAAGCAAACCCTGCTGCGGCTCCTAACGGTCATGCGAACAGAGGCAGGTGGTACTCGTGGCAACACGACCCCCATGAACCACGCCGGGCAACGTGCCCGCGACCCGGAACCGACCGAGCTCGGTTCACGACGTCGCGAGCTCACCGGCACCCCGGATGATGCGATCTATCCCGGCGAAGAGGGGTACATTCCCCCGCCCGAGGGATACGAGTACAAGCTCGCGGCCGATGACTCACCGTCCGAAGGCCGCGAGCGCCGCCGGAAACTCGACGAAAGCGAAGGCGCATGAGCGATGCACAGGTGATCCAACTGCCTCGACCGCAACGTACCCGTGTTGTCCAGCCGGTTACGGCAGCCAACGAAACGGGAAGTCGGCCAGTCTTGTGCCTCTGTGAGGACGGGAAGAAGTATTGGTGCAAAGGTCATTCGGAAGATTCCCCTGATGAGGCTGTGAACGAAATCGTTTCAGTAGAGGTGGGAAAGGCTCTCGGAGCTCCCGTCCTGGACTGGGCGGTAGTCGATGTGCCGAATTCTCTTGCGGGCAGGCGAGTCGGCAAAGGAAGTCTGAGCCGACGTCCGATGTTTGGATCCTTGGAGAAAGCCGGCACTAACCATCGCTACGATGTAACGTCGATCCGGCGAGACGGCAACGCCGAACGAGTTCCGTACCTCGTGGCACTCTGGAAGCTTTGCAACGCGGAAGATATCCAGATGCTCTATTGCTTGGCGGAAGATGATCAGGTCTGGTCAATAGACCATGGCTTTTGGTTTGGCAGCCATGAAGGGCCTCGCGGGCTGTTTATGCCGTCGGAGCTGGCCGGACGGACTGAAATTCCTAAGATCGGTAGGGGCACCTCTGTAGAGGCCTGGGAATCGGCAACCGAAGCAGTTTCGAGTCTTCGTAGACCTGACTTGGCGCACATACCTTCAATGATCCCGGCCGAATGGAACGTGGACCCTCGTGAGGTCGAAGACATAATCAACTATGTCCTCGAACGCGTCCCGTACACTGTGAAGACTCTCGAAGACTACGGTCGACTCGCCAGGAAGGAGCTCTGACGTCATGCTGTATCGAACTCGAATCGTCCGATACGTCCCTGACACCGCCCGCGGCGAGTTCCTCAACCTCGGTGTCATCGTCATGGGAGACGACCCCCGCGATGTGGCAATCCGTGCCGTCGAAACCATTACCGAAATCCCGAACATCGGAGGTCCGCGATCGGCGGCCCTCGAGGCCGTTTCCGGCATCGTGCGCGAGGTAGAGTCTCGTCACGAGAGCCCTGCTGAGTTAGAGATCGATCACTCATCAACACTGCGGGCTAGCATCGACTCTTTTGCCCGCAATGCGTACGGATTGATCCAATTCAGTGATGAAGGGATTGCCGACGGCCAGTCAGCCATGGCCGTCGCAGATTTTCTGTTCGACCATCTGGTTTCTCGCGGCACCCCGGCCCGGAGAGAGCAACGACTTACCCGACTCCGTCGACGCATTACCGATACATACTCAACTCGGCCTACCCTGGCGAGGAGTTTACTGTCTAGCCCCCGACTTGTGGCGGGACCACGCTCTGCACCAGTCGATCTAGCGGTCCTGGACCAGAACATCATCGAAATCAACAGCGCATTCTCATTCCAAGGTGAGCCAAATCGACACCTCCTAGAACGAATTGACTCCTGGGCATTTCGAATGAAGTTACTACGGGAGGGAAATGGCGGGGTTCTCCAGCACGGTCGGGAACCGAACGTCCCGGTCGCGCCCGATACCCCAATTATTGCCATAGTCGACCCGCCACAGACCTCAGCTCAACAGGAACTTTTTCAGGAAGTTACCGCTCCCTGGTCCCAGCTTGAGATCCAAACCCTGACATCAGATCAGATCGGAGTCCATGCGAATGACCTCGAGCGCAGGCTAAGCGCCGCTTAACTTGTCAGCCCCCACCCCTACGCTTTTGTGATGTGTATAACCCCTGGGGAGAGGCTGCACGTACGCAGACTCCAATCTTCATCGCCGACCTGACCACACAGTCCGGCGTCACCGACGGCACCCGCGTCTGGCTCCACCACGAGCTGACGCGGGTCGAATCGACGTGCGCCCTCGCCCACGAGCTTGACCACATCAGAGCCGGGCACGCCGGGCACCAACCCCCAGAAGTGGAACGTGGAGTCCGCGTGCGCGTCGCGAAACGCCTATTGCCGTTCTCCCGCCTTATCGATCTGGCCGGTAGCCAGGAAGCTTCTCTGGGTCCTCGCGGAAGGCCTGAGCGTCACCCAGACGGTCTTGGAAGATCGTTTCTCTTGTCTCACCCTCGGCGAGCGCCGCCTACTCGGCTGTGCGCTCATCGCCTAGCTCGTTCGTTTCTCATGGAAGGATTCAACGTTGACTCCTCGACCGCCTACACCGATCGGTCACTACGGCACCATTCACGTCAAGCAGCTCCCCACTGGCGTGTATCACGCTCGGACTAGATACCGAACAAGGTCAGGCCGTTCCGTGGAGGTGACGGCGCGGGGAGCGTCGAAAGCCAAGGCGACCAACCGGCTCAAGGCACGTATCGAACAGGTCCGCTCGTTGCGTCGGTCCACGATCACCGCGGATTCCACGGTGGCTGAGCTGATCGAACGTTACGCCGAGCAGGAGACCGGGTGGACGGACTCCACACGGCGGCTTTACAGGGACGGGCTAGAACGTAACATCCGGCCCCGCATTGGAGACGTGCGCCTGCGGGAGCTGAGTACGGGCATGCTGGATGAACTGATCGCCGGTATCAGCGACCGACGTCCGTACACGATTCGCATCGACGGCCGACGGGTGACTAAGCGGGTCGGAGGAATCGGCGCGGCAAAGCAATGTCGACTCCTGCTGCGTCTCGCCCTAGACCAAGCGGTTAGGTGGGACGCCGTGCCCACCAACCCGGCCCGATCGGTCCGAGCTGTCAAAGATGAGAAGAAGCCTATTGAAGTATTGGACCAGGCCGAACTCAGCGAGTTACGCCTCGCCGTGCGAAACCACTATCAGAACCACCCCTTGGCCGGGCAGGCCGCCGAGACTGTTCCGGATGTGCTAGATCTGCTCATCGCTACCGGCGCGCGCATCGGCGAGATCCTCTGTCTTAAATGGACCGACTTGAATCTAGACACGGCCACGCTGACGATCGCGGCGACACTGGCGGGCCAGGGAGCGACCATCTTCCGTCAGGAGCACACCAAAACCTCTGATTCGGCCCGAGTTCTTCTGCTCCCCGTAGAGACCGTTCGAATGCTACGTCGACGGCAAGAGGCCTCGACTACGGAATGTATTTTCCCCGGGAATCGAGGCACGCAGCTACAGCGCGCTTCGTTCACCAAAATGTTCCATACGGCGGCCGGCGAGCGCTTTTCGCATGTCACGGAGCACACGCTCCGGAGGTCGGTCGCGACGTTGATCAAAGAGGCGAGTAATGCCGAGGCCGCGGCGCTCCAGTTGGGGCACTCTTCGACGACGATCACGTACAAGCACTACATCACTCGGAAGTCCGTTTCCGATGCGCGCGCCGTGCTGGATAACGTGCTCAGCGCCGAGCCGGAGGACTCCCCGGAAACTCCCCATATTCGTTCGGCCTGATACGGTTTCTCGCGGAGTTTTTGTTCCAGACCTGTCCCGGTACCACCCTACTGCCGCAAGGGATCTAGCGGTTGCATACGGTCCCGAAGTCTCAGTGTCAAATCTTGACCGGAACGTACCGTCCACACATTGACTTGGCCCCTCTTCGTATCGTTCCGACGTACTGAGCATCTTGCCCGGTCGCGGGGGTTCCGCATAGCGCGCCCGAGGCCCATTAGGCGCGACGTGTCCCCCTGACGGGTGTTTCCCGGGCCCAGCGCTCGTAACGCTCCTGCACGGCGTCTTCCACGTCTTCACACCGGACCTCCGGGACCGCCTGATCCACGGAGCCCACGGTCGAAGGGTCCAGAGGCAACCGTAGGTGGGCATAAACCTCCGTGAGCACGGCCCTCAGCGGCTCCGGACGGCGGACCACGATACCGGCGGAAAACCACCAGCCGCCGGCGACGACGCGCTGCGCGGTGCCCACCAGTTTGATGCGGTGGTCTCCGGCGACCAGACCGTGCACGCTGTATTCACCGGGACAGTACTCCAGGGGAATCTCCCCGACCGCCGCGTGAAGGCCCAGGTCCCCGAGCGCCTCGGCGTACAGGCGACCGAATTCCCGGTACCGCCGCATATTCCCGCTGGTCGCGTCCGCGTCGGCCACCAGGTGATCGATGATCAAGCAATCGCCGTGGTAGGCGGCCGCGCGTCCCCCGACCTTTCGGACCGAGGCCGCGAAACCGTGCTCGGCACATGCTCGGACGGCACGAGCGAAGCCGGGGTTCAACTCATCCCTCCGCCCGAATCCCACGACCGGCGCGGGACGCGAAAAGCGAAGGACGGATTCCTCCGATCCGGCCGCGACCCGACGAAGACGATCGACCGTCGATTCGAAGGTCACGGAAGCATCGGCTTCGGCTCGTTCAATCACCATGGCTGTCCCTTTTTCTTCGGCGTCATCGAGAGGATACCCCGGGGCGGACCGATGGGCCCGAGGGCCGTGCCGGACGGGTGGCTCCGATACTCTAATGCAGGACCTTCCCCTGATCAGGAGCGATTATTCGTGGCGACTACAGCATCATTATCGGCGGCCGAGCCGCTATCGATCCGCGATGCGTTGCGGAGCCCGAAGACCGCCTTGACGGAGATCCTCTCGGGCATCGTGACCTCCTTGGCGTTGATTCCCGAGGCCATGGCCTTCGCGATCGTCACCGGGCTCGATCCTCGCACGGGTCTCTTCGGCGCCGTGATCATCGCCCTTGTCACGTCGATATTTGGGGGCCGCCCCGCGATGGTCTCCGCGGCGGCCGGTTCCGTCGCGTTGGTTGCGGCCCCGCTCATTGCCGGGCACGGAATCCACTACTATTTCGCCGCGGTGATCCTCTCCGGCGCCTTCCAGATACTCTTGGCCGTCCTCGGAGCGGCGAAACTCATGCGGTTCATCCCCCGCTCGGTCATGAAGGGATTCATCAACGCGCTCGCCATCCTGATTTTCAGCTCCCAGATTCCCGAGCTGATGGGGGTTCCATGGATGGTGTATCCCCTCGTCGCTCTGGGACTCGCCATCGTCTTCATCGTGCCACGCTGGTTCAAGGCGTTGCCCGCCCCGTTGATCGCGATCGCGGTCGTCACCGGTGTCTCGCTGGTCGCCGGTGGACACGCCCCGACCGTCGGGGACAAGGGGTCGCTGCCAGACGCCTTGCCGGTTTTCGGGCTGCCCAGCGTTCCCTGGTCGATGGACCTCCTGGTCGCCGTGGCGCCCGTGGCCTTCGCGATGGCCGTGGTCGGCATGATCGAGTCGCTTCTGACCGCAAAACTCGTCGATGACCTGACCGATACGCATTCGAATAAGACCCGGGAGTCGTGGGCGCTCGGTCTCGCCAACGTGGTCTCGGGCCTGTTCGGTGGCTCCGCCGGGTGCGCGATGATCGGACAGACCATGATCAACGTCGGCACCGGGGCGAGATCCCGCCTCTCATCGCTCGTCGCCGCCGCTTCGGTCCTGGCGTTGATCATGAGCCTGCACGGAGTGCTCGCCGTCATCCCGATGGCGGCTCTGGTGGCGGTCATGGTGTACGTGGCCTTCACGACGTTCGATTGGCATTCGATCAGTCCTCGTCTGCTACGCAAACTGCCGTGGTCCGAGACCCTGGTCATGGTGTTCACCGTGCTCGTGACCGTCCTGACTCACAATCTGGCCCTGGGCGTGGGCGTCGGTGTGATCGCTGCGCTACTCGCCTTCGTCCGGAGGGTTTCCCACCTCGTGAGGGTCGAGAGGGTTCTGGAAGAAGCCGCGGACGGGGCGGAGGGCCAGGTGCGATATCTCGTGCACGGGACCCTCTTCTTTGCCTCCTCGAATGACCTGTACTTTTCCTTCCGCTATGCCCAGGACCCACGGCACGTGATCCTGGATTTCTCCCAGGCCCAAATCTGGGATGCCTCGACCGTGGCCACGCTGGATTCCATCACGCACCGATATGAGTCGTCGGGGCACGACGTCGAGGTGACGGGCCTTGATAGGAGATCGGCACGTTTCCATGACCGGTTGAGCGGAGAACTCGACGGTTGATGTCCGGCCTCGCACGAAAATCAGCCTGCGGTTCGGGACCTCGTCCCGAACCGCAGGCTGATGAATACACCGTCTAGAAGGAGCGGCCTGCCGGTGAGGTCAGGCCTTCTGCGGCTCCTGTTGCCCGGTGTAAAACGCACGGGTTCGCTCGGCCTGCTGCCGGGCGGTGTCCTCGTCCGTTCCGGCTTTCACCTGGGCCTGCTCCCACGCCTTGCTGGAATTCTCGATGAATCGGTTGCCCTCCTCAGAGCCTTCCAGCGCGGACATCCTCTCGCGGACCGTGGCGGCCCGTCCGGACAGGAATGCCTGCAGGGCCAGGAATGATCCGTCCCAGCCCACGCCCGTGGCCCCCGCGCCGTACCGATCCCAATGGTCGTTGGCGGGGACATTGTGCCGGAGGGTCAGCGAGGAGCCCGCCGCCGTCTGCGTGATGGAGATCTGAAGTTCACCGATTTCGTCGCCGTTCTCCCAGGACAACTGAAGCAAGCGCGGAGGATCGAAGACGTCGATGGTCCCTTCGGTGCCCGTGGTGCCCGTCTTGAAGCGACGGTCCTCTCCGGAGACGATCTCCACCGGTTCGAGCCACACGGCAAGGGCTTCCGGGTCGGTCAGCGCCTTCCAGATTTCGTGGGCCGGGTTCGTGAAGGTCTGCTCCAGGACCACGACGTGGTGGTTCTTCTTGTTGCTGACCTGGCGATAGACCCGATCGATCTGCAGATCCGTCGGCGACTTCTTCGTCGGCGGTTGCGACAGGGTCGAGCCCCCGCGCGGTGCTGACTCTGTCTGGGTTTCCTGCTCCGGCGTTGCAGCATGTGCCACTGTGTGACTCCTAACCTCGATGATCTTCATCTCGAGAATACGACGACGCGGCGGGACTCCGCGACTTCCTCGCCTCACAGTGAACGACGCGCCGCGCGGGTCGGTCCCAGATATGGCAATGCCCGGGACGAGGAATCGTTCCTTGCCCCGGGCATTGATCAAGCCGGGAGGTCAGCCCGGATTCGAGGAGACTAGAAGTCCCAGTCCTCGTCTTCCGTGTTGACCGCCTTGCCGATCACGTAGGAGGAACCCGACCCGGAGAAGAAGTCGTGATTCTCGTCCGCGTTGGGAGAGAGGGCCGAGAGGATCGCCGGCGATACGTCGGTCACCGATGAGGGGAACATGGCCTCGTAGCCGAGGTTCATGAGCGCCTTATTGGCGTTGTAGTGCAGGAACTTCTTGACGTCCTCGGAGAGGCCAACGCCGTCGTACAGGGAGTGCGTGTAGGCGACTTCGTTTTCGTAGAGCTCGAAGAGCAATTCGAAGGTGTAGTCCTTCAGCTCCTGCTTCCGCTCGGCTGTCTCCTGCTCGAGTCCGCGCTGGTACTTGTAGCCGATGTAGTACCCGTGCACCGCCTCGTCGCGAATGATCAGGCGGATCAGGTCCGCGGTGTTGGTCAACTTCGCGTGCGAGGACCAGTACATGGGCAGGTAGAAGCCCGAGTAGAAGAGGAACGACTCGAGCAGGGTCGAGGCGACCTTCTTCTTCAGCGGATCGTCGCCCTGGTAGTAGTCCATGACGATGTTGGCCTTCTTTTGCAGGTGCTCGTTCTCTCGCGACCAGCGGAAGACCTCGTCGATCTCCTTGGTCGAGCACAGCGTCGAGAAGATCGACGAGTAGGACTTGGCGTGCACCGATTCCATGAAGGCGATATTCGTGTACACGGCTTCCTCATGGGGCGTGAGCGCATCCGGAAGGAGCGCGACGGCGCCAACGGTGCCCTGAATCGTATCCAGCAGCGTCAACCCCGTGAACACGCGCATGGTCAGCTGCTTCTCTTGGTCGTTCAGCGTGGCCCACGACTGCACGTCATTGGACAGCGGCACCTTTTCGGGAAGCCAAAAGTTACCGGTCAGGCGATCCCAGACCTCGAGGTCCTTCTCGTCCGGGATGCGATTCCAGTTGATGGCCTCGACGTTGTGGACCAGTTCGACCTTTTCGCTCATCATGGCAGGCAAGACTCCTTCGGGCGCTTTCGGCGCTTCGTCACGTGGGATGTTTCTGAAGTTTGGGGAGGACGGTGTGGATGCGCTGGCGCGCCCCATGGGGAAAGGGCCGGACGGATCTGGCCGTCCGGCCCTGACGCTCAGGTACTACAGCATGCAGGAGACGCAGCCTTCGACCTCGGTGCCTTCCAGCGCGAGCTGGCGCAGGCGCACATAGTAGATCGTCTTGATCCCCTTGCGCCACGCGTAGATCTGGGCCTTGTTGATATCGCGCGTCGTGGCGGTGTCGGGGAAGAACAGCGTCAGCGACAGCCCCTGGTCCACGTGCTGCGTGGCGGCGGCGTAGGTGTCGATGATCTTCTCGTGGCCGATCTCGTACGCGTCCTGGAAGTACTCCAGGTTGTCGTTATCGAGGTACGGCGCCGGGTAGTACACGCGGCCGAGCTTGCCTTCCTTGCGGATCTCGATCTTCGAGGCGATCGGGTGGATCGACGAGGTCGAGCCGTTGATGTAGGAGATGGAGCCGGTCGGCGGGACGGCCTGAAGGTTCTGGTTATAGATGCCGTGCTCCATGACGCTGGCCTTGAGCGCTTCCCAGTCGGACTGGTCGGGAAGGTGCATTCCCGAGAAGAGCTCCCGGACGCGTTCCGTCGCCGGGACCCACGCCTGCTTGGTGTACTTGTCGAAGAACTCTCCCGACGCATAGGTCGAGTTTTCGAAGCCGACGAAGGTCTCTCCGCGTTCGATCGCGATCCGGTTGGATGCCCGCAGCGCGTGGTAGAGAACGGTGTAGAAGTAGATATTCGTGAAGTCGATGCCCTCTTCGGAACCGTAGAACACGCGTTCGCGTGCGAGGTAGCCGTGCAGGTTCATCTGGCCCAGGCCGATCGCGTGCGACATCGAGTTGCCTCGGGCAATCGACGGCACGGACTCGATGTCCGACATATCGGACACGGCGGTCAGGCCGCGGATCGCCGTCTCAATGGTCTGGCCGAAGTCGGGCGAATCCATCGTCCCGGCCACGTTCAGCGACCCCAGGTTGCAGGAGATGTCCTTGCCGATGTGGTCGTAGTCCAGTCCGGCGTTGTACTCCGAGGGCTGCGAGACCTGGAGAATCTCCGAGCACAGGTTGGACATGATGATCTTGCCGTCGATCGGGTTGGACCGATTGACGGTGTCCTCGAACATCACGTAGGGGTAACCGGACTCGAACTGGATCTCGGCGAGGGTCTGGAAGAACTCACGCGCGTTGATCTTCTTCTTCGCGATGCGCGAGTCGTCGACCATCTCGTAGTACTTCTCCGTGACGTTGACGTCCGAGAAGGGAACCCCGTAAACGCGCTCGACGTCGTACGGCGAGAACAGGTACATGTCCTCGTTCCGCTTGGCGAGCTCGAACGTGATGTCGGGGATGACGACGCCCAGCGAGAGGGTCTTGATGCGGATCTTCTCGTCCGCGTTCTCACGCTTGGTGTCCAGGAAGCGGTAGATGTCCGGGTGGTGCGCGTGCAGGTACACGGCGCCGGCGCCCTGACGGGCACCCAACTGGTTGGCGTAGGAGAAGGAATCCTCCAGCAACTTCATGACCGGAATAACGCCGGAAGACTGGTTCTCGATCTTCTTGATGGGCGCGCCCGACTCGCGGAGATTGGTCAGGGCAAAGGCCACGCCTCCCCCGCGCTTGGACAGCTGCAGGGCGGAGTTGATCGAGCGACCGATGGATTCCATGTTGTCCTCGATGCGAAGCAAGAAGCACGAGACCAATTCGCCGCGCTGCTTCTTGCCGGCGTTGAGGAACGTCGGCGTGGCCGGCTGGAAGCGACCGGAGATGATCTCCTCGACGAGCTGGGTCGCGAGGGTCTCGTCGCCACGGGCCAACGCCAAAGACACCATGACCACGCGATCCTCGAAGCGCTCGAGGTAACGCTGGCCGTCAAAGGTCTTCAGCGTGTAGGAGGTGTAGAACTTGAAGGCCCCGAGGAACGTCGGGAAGCGGAACTTCTTGGCGTAGGCAAGCTTGGAGAGGGACCTGATGAAATCCATCGAGTACTGCTCAAGAACCTGGGGCTCGTAGTACTGGTGCTCGACCAGGTACTTGAGCTTCTCCTCCAGGTCATGGAAGAACACGGTGTTGTTATTGACGTGCTGCAAGAAGTACTGACGCGCGGCCTGGCGATCGGCGTCGAACTGGATCATGCCGTTCGCGTCGTACAGGTTCAGCATCGCGTTCAGCTCGTGGTAGCCGAGGCCCTTGTACTTCTCCGGAATGGTGGGGTCATCGTGTCCGCGTTCGGCGTTGACGTCTACTGCGGGGAGTTTTGTATCCAAAAAGCTTTCAATCCTTCGTTGACGCGGGCAACATCATCGCTGGTGCCCATGAGCTCGAATTTGTAGAGGACGGGGACGTTGCACTTCGCGGCGATCTTGTCGGCCGCGATGCAATAGTGCTCCCCGAAATTGGTATTTCCCGCCCCAATGACCCCCAGCATGAGTTCCCGATTTCGGGCAACCCGCAGGAACTTCATGACTTGTGGCGGGACGGCTCCGCCCGAACGAGGGCGGCCGTAGGTCGGCACGCACAGCACGAACGGTCGATGCATGTGGATCGTCTCTTCGGCGGTGCGTAGCGGTAACCGATAGGACTCGGCTTCCAACTTGTCGACGAATTTCTGGGTGTTTCCGGAGACGGAGGAGAAGTAGACGAGCAATGGCTCGTCGGCCGCCGCCGGCGCGCCGCGATGGGATTCGAGCGCGGTTTCCATGGGTGTTCTCCCGAAGACTTCGAGTGAATGAACGGGTTTAGGAGGCGAGGACCGCTTCCAGGGTCGAGATCTTGTCCGGGCGGAATCCGGACCAGTGATCGTTCTCGGTCTCCACGACGGGAGCCTGCAGGTAGCCGAGACCCTTGATGTGATCGAGGGCCTGGTCGTCTTCCGTCACGTCCACGACGTCGTAGGAAATTCCTCGCTTGTCGAGGGCCCGGTAGGTCGCATTGCACTGGACGCAGGCGGGCTTGGTGTAAACGGTGATGGACATGCATTCTCCTCGTGCCATGGTGGGGGCGACGGGCGCTTCGCGCGGTTTTCAAGCCGCAAGCACCCGTGTCGCTGGGTTCGCACCAATACTACATCTAGTGTTGCCCCCAGGGCGATGCCCCAACATATGTGTTTTTTGCCCATCTGAGTTATCCCCAGGGTGTGCACTTCACACCGATGTAATTCGGCGACCACCCGGCCGCGTCATCTCGCGGCCGATGCTTTCCTCGCGATCTTTCTGACCCAGGAGTATCCACAGCCCGAAGGGAGAAAATTATTTCTGACACACCGGGACGCAGGCGTGTCGCGCCGGGAGGTTACAGAAGGTCGGTGCGCTTGAGCTTGTCGTGCAGGGTGGCGCCGTCGTTGGCTTCCATCCAGAGGGATCCCGCGGCAACTTCCCGGGCGCGATCGTCCCCCCAGACACGCCCCGAGGCAAGGACGGATTCCCCCACCGTCAGGTTTCTGATGATGATCGCGGCGACGTGCTCCGGGTACCGCAGGGCGAAGCCGTTGTAGATGTCGGGATCGGACTGTCCGTCGTCGCCGATCAGGATCCACTTCATGTCCGGAAATTCGCGCGCCAGGCGGCGCAGGGAATTGACCTTGTGGGCCGCGCCGGATCGGAACCACCGGGTCCTAGTGGGGCCCCAATCGGTCAGTAGCAGGGTGCCTTCCGGATAGGCGTTCCGGGAGAGAAAACGCCGCAGGGTCGGGGCGACGTTCCACGCACCGGTGGACAGATACATGACCGGCGATCTCGGGTGGGCCCGGTGGATCCTCTCCAGGAGCACGGGCATACCGGGCGTGGGCATGCGGGCGTGCTCGCTCAGGACGAAGGAGTTCCACGCCGCCAGCAAGGGCCGCGGCAGGGCCGTGACCATGACCGTGTCGTCGACGTCGCAAATGATGCCGATCTTTTCATCCTCGGGAACCACGTAGACGCTCGAGGAGACCGTCTCGGATCCGTCCATGCTCATGTGGACCTTGTGCACTCCCGGCTCAAGTTCGATGTCGAGGCACACGTCCAAGACCCCGCCGCGATCGGCCGCCACGCGGAAGTTCTGGCCGCCGATGGCCACATCGATCACCGCATTAGAGATCGGCACCGAGGTAAAGGAACGCCAGCCTCGGGCCGGGCTGCTGGCCCGCTGGTCGCCGGTAAAGCCTTCGGTGAGCTCGGAAAACAACATGGTCTTGTAGAGAGCTCGACCCAGCACCCTGACCCACCGGGTGCTCCCGTACCCGACGAAGGGAACGATCGCCGGTTCGTTTCCGGCTTTGATCGCCGATCGTTCGCGGCGCTCGTGAATACCGTCGGCAATGCGATAACCAAGGTTCACTGCTTCGCGGCTCACCGACGGAGCGCGGCGCTTCTTGGGCTGATTCCGGCGAAAGCTGGGCCGATGAAAAGGCATGTGTCCAGTTTGTCACAGCCTCCACTCGAACCCGGCGCGGGCCGACACCCAGATGTGTCGAGAGGAACTCTCAATTTGCCCTTCTCAGGTCTTCTTGAGGGCCCCGATGGTCTTAAAGTCGAGGAGTCCCAACGCATCGACGGGCCTATCTCGCCGTACGTGAACCACGGAATACACCTGTGTAAGGAATCATCGTGAAGAGTCAGACCGCCGCTCCCCGCAAGGCCTCCGGCGCGGCGCGGAGCAGGACATCCATGACGATCAAGATCGCCCTGATCCTCGTCGTCACGATCGCCATCTATTGCATCCCATCCCCCGAGGGCGTCGACCCTCGCGGCATGCACATGGCCGGAATCTTCGTCGGCACGATCTTGGGACTGATCCTCCAGCCCCTGCCCACCGCCTCCGTGGCCGTGATCGGTCTCGCCGCGGCCATGATGACCGGCACCATGACCGCCGAGAAGGAAGCGCTCCAGGGATTCGGCAACTCCACGATTTGGCTCATCGTCGCCGCCTTCTTCATTGCCGACGGGTTCCTCATCACGGGCCTGGGCCGCCGCATCGCGTTGCTCTTCGTCTCGGCGCTGGGTCGATCGTCCCTGGGGCTGTCCTACGGCATGACGCTCACCGACCTCGTGCTGGCCCCGGCGACGCCGTCCAACACCGCACGCGCCGGCGGCGTGGTCTACCCGATTATCGCGTCGCTCGCCTCGGTCAACGGATCCGAGCCGACACCCGAGGAATCCCGCAAGCGCCTCGGGTCGTATCTCTCCCTGACAGCGGTCCAGGTCAATACGATCACCTCCGCGATGTTCGTGACGGCGATGGCGGGCAACCCGTTGGCCGTCAGCTTCGCCTCTGCGCATCACGTGAACATCACCTGGGGCGGATGGGCCCTCGCCGCCCTGGTCCCGGGCCTCGTCTCCCTCGTGACGATGCCGTGGGTCATGTCGAAGATCTTCCCACCGACCCTCAAGAAGACGCCCGAAGCCCCCGCTCAGGCACGGGCCCAACTCAAAGAGCTCGGACCGATGTCACGCGGGGAATGGATCATGCTGGCCACCTTCGTGGTGCTGCTGCTCCTGTGGGTCCTCGGTACCACGCTGGGCGTCAACGCGACCGCGGCGGCCTTCTTCGGTATCGCGATCCTCCTGGTGACCAAGGTGTTGACGTGGAAAGACATGGCGGCGAATTCCGGCGCCTGGTCCACGCTGATCTTCTTTTCGGTGCTCGTGGGCATGGCCACGCACCTCAATACCCTCGGCGTCATCTCCTGGATCGGAAAGTCGGTCGGTACCGTCGTGGGCGGGATGCCGTGGCCCCTGGCCTTCGCCATCCTGGCGCTCGTGTATTTCTACGTCCACTATTTCTTCGCCTCAAACACCGCTCAGGTGGTGGCGATGTATTCGGTCTTCCTGGGAGCAGCGATCGGCGTCGGCGCACCGCCGATGTTCGCGGCGCTGGCCTTCGGCTTCATGGGGAACCTCATCGGTGGGTTGACCCACTACGCTTCGGGCCCCGCCGGCGTGATCTTCGGATCGGGCTACGTCAAGACCGCCGAATGGTTCAAGGTCGGCTTCATCGCCTCGGTGGTCAACATCCTGATCTGGACCGTTGTCGGAAGCGGCTGGATGTACGTGATCGGGATGTGGGATTGACCTGGCCAGACGAGCACGGCCCCGCCGATTCTCGTACCATGACACGTATGTCCGTCTCTTCGCTGACCGAAAGCACGCAGAACTATCTCAAGACCATCTGGGCTCTGAACGAATGGTCCGATGCCGCCGTGACGGCGTCAGCGATCTCCCAGGCAACGGGGTTGCGCCTGTCCTCCGTCTCCGACGCCGTGCGTAAGCTGACGTCTCAGGGGTTCCTGGCTCACGCCCCGTATGGGGCCGTCTCCCTCACCGAGACCGGTCGTTCGCACGCGGTCGCCATGATTCGCCGGCACCGACTGCTGGAGACCTTCCTCGTGGAAACCCTGGGCTACACCTGGGACCAGGTCCACGAGGAGGCCGAGGTCCTCGAACACTCCGTATCCGACTTCATGATCCAACGCATCGACGACCTGCTCGGGCATCCGACGCGAGACCCCCACGGGGACCCCATTCCCTCCCCCGAGGGCGCCGTCGACGCCCCCGAGGCCCACCGGCTTTCGGAGGTCACCGGGGACGGCGTCGTCGTCGTCGAGAGAATCTCGGACGCCGACCCTCAGTTGCTCCAATATTTTTCCAGCCAGGGGGTCTCGGTGGGTTCCCGCCTCACGGTCACGCCGGGTGCGCCGTACTCAGGCGGGGTGGACGTGGTCGTGGTGGACGCGGGCGTGACGCTATCGCTCGGCGTGCAAGCCACGGATGCCGTGTTCGTCTCCGCGGAAAGCTAGGTCTCCTGGCGGCTTGCCCTCACCGGGTGAGGCGCGCGTCATGCCTGCTCCGCCAGGGAACCGACTCGCCGACGCCGAAGGGCCTTGGCGAGCACCCCGTCCCGCGGTCCCGCGAGATAGACCAATGCAAAAAGGATGCCCTGGCACAGGACCACCATCCCGCCGGAGGAGGTGTCCTGGTAGTAACTCACGTAGAGCCCCACGAGAGAACTCACGGCGGAGGTCAACGGGGCGATCCAGAGCATGCGCGACATCCGGTCCGTCAGGAGTCGCGCCGTGGCGCCGGGGATGATGAGCATCGCAACGACCAGGACCACACCGACGGCTTGTAGCGCAACGACGCAGGTCAGCGCCAGCACGCCAAGCAGGATGCCGCCGAGGACCTTAGGATTCAGGCCGACCGTTCGGGCGTGCCCCGGATCGAATGCGTAGAGCGTCAGGTCCCTCCGTTTCAGGACCAACACCAGCAGACAGACGATCGACAAGATCGCCACCTGAATCACGTCCGAGGGCGATACCCCGAGCAGATTCCCGAAGATGATGTGGTTGAGATCCACTTGGGAAGGCGTCACGGAGACCATCACGAGCCCGAGCGCAAAGAGCGTCGTGAACACGATGCCGATCGCGGCGTCTTCTTTGACCCGGGACGTCTCCTTGACTCCCCCGATGAGGGCCACGGCGAGTATCCCGAAGACCGCCGCGCCCACGGCAAAGGGAAGCCCGAAGATATAGGACAGGACCACACCGGGCAAGACCGCGTGGGACACGGCGTCGCCCAGGAGGGCCCAGCCCGTCAGGACCAGCCAGCACGACAAGACCGCGCAGAGCACGGCGGCCAAGAGTGTCGCCTCGATGGCCCGCAGCATGAAGCCGTACTGAAAAGGCTCGAGAAGTAGCTCGACGAAATGCATTTATTCTCCCCCAAAGGCCAGCGCCAAATTCTCGGGCTGAAGGACCTCGCCCGGCGTGCCCCGGAAAACGACGCGGCCACGCAGGAGGATGGCCTCGTCGGCCAGGCGCGCGATGTTCTCGACGTCGTGCACGGTGATCAATACGGCGACCCCCTCGGCCGCCATGCCTCGAAGCACCTCGATCATCGTCCCGGCCGACACGCGATCCACGCCGGCGAACGGCTCGTCGAGGAGGAGCACCTGCGCTTCCTGGGCCAGGGCGCGGGCCAAAAAGGCCCTCTTCTTCTGACCGCCGGACAGCTGGCCGATCTGGCGTTGCGCAAATTCGGTGAGTCCAACCTTCGCAAGTGCCCGCTCTCCCGCTTCCCGATCCGCGCTACGCGGGGCTCGCGTCATGCCCATGGCTCCGTACCGACCCATCATGACGACGTCCCAGACGGATACGGGAAATTCCCAGTCGACGGCCTCGGACTGCGGCATATACCCGAGCAGCCCGCGTTTAAGGGCATCGCGCACGCTCTCCCCCTGGATCCTGACCTTCCCGGTCGTGGGCCGCACGGTCCCACTGATCGCCTTGAAGAGCGTGGACTTGCCCGAGCCGTTCATCCCGAGGACTGCACAGACCGTTCCCGGCCCGAGGGTTAGGTCTACGCCTTCCAACGCCCGGTTGGAGCCGTAATCCACGGTCAGGCTCGAGACGTCGAGGGCTGCCGCCGAACCGGTCATTTCTTGGCGCCCGTCAGTGCGGACGCGATCGTCTCGGTGTCGTAGGTCAGCAGGTCCAGGTACGTCGGCACGGGGCCGTCCGCGTCGGACAGCGAGTCGACGTAGAGCGTGCCACCGAACTCGGCCCCCGAGGACCGAACAACCTGCTGCATCGTCTTATCTGACACGGTGGATTCGCAGAATACCGCCCGGGTACCGCTGTCTTTGACGTCGCGGGCCACATCGGAGACGTGCTGTGCCGAAGGTTGGGAATCCGAGTTGACCGCCCAGAGATATTCCTCGGAGAGCCCGGCGTCGTGGGCCAGGTACGAGAAGGCTCCCTCGCAGGTCACGAGCTTCCTCTGGTTCTCCGGGATCTCGTGCAGACGAGAGGTCAGGCGCCCGTGAATGTCGTCGAGCTTGTTCTTGTAGTCCTCGGCATTCCGCCGAAAATCGTCCCGGTGTTCGGGATCGAGGTCCGACAGGGCCTTTTCGATGTTGTCGGCGTATTTTTCACCGGCGACGGGGCTCATCCACGCGTGGGGATTCGGTTTTCCCTTGCCTTCGCCCTCCTCGATGCTGATCGGCTGAACACCGTCCGACGCCGTGACCTTGGGCGCGTCGGCGTCCTGGGTAAACTTCTCGAACCACGCCTCGAGGTTCATTCCGTTCTCCAAGATCAAGTCCGCCTGAGAGGCCTTTTTGATGTCTTCGGGGGTCGGCTCGTACTCGTGGATTTCCGCGCCGGGCTTGGTAATCGATTCGACCTTGACGTGGTCCCCCGCGATCGTCTGCGCCATATCCGCCAACACGGTGAACGTGGTGAGCACGACGGGCTTGTCGTGACGCTCGGCCTTGGGCGTGCCCTGACCCGAGCAGGCGGTCGCGAGCAGCGGCAGGCTCAGCGTCGCCAGCACCATGGCCGTGCGACGGCGTCGCCGGCGTCGCTCTGCGACCTGGCCTGAGGGCAGGGAGGATCCGGCTTCATCAACATGTTCGGTGGCGTTCATAGGGAAAATATCCTTCTCGGATAACGAGGACTGATGTACGGCGGGTGAGCCGCCCACAAGGCCTAGCTGGATCGTGTTATGGCTGACGCAGGGAACTCACCCGCCAGGAACATCATAAGTACGCCCTGCCGAACAATCCAGTTTTCCAAAGAAGAACACCATTCGTGTCCGGGACGACGTACGCCCCCTTCAGCTGACCTCCCACCGGGGACCGCCCGTCGCACACGGTTCCAACCCCGGGTACGCAAAAGGCCGGCATCGCTTTCGCGATGCCGGCCTTTTGCCGTTGAGTGGAGCTGAGGGGACTCGAACCCCTGACCCTCTGCATGCCATGCAGATGCGCTACCAGCTGCGCCACAGCCCCAAGAACTTGATCAGTGTAGCAAGGCTCGCCCCGAGAAGGGTAATCGAACCTGGCGAGCCTTGCCGCCGTAGAGATCAGTCCAGGTCCACGACCTCGAATTCCAGCATGCCTTCCGAAGTGGACACGGTGGATTTAGGGTCCCGAGGTGTCCTCTGCGACGCCCATGCCTGGAAACTCTCCTCATCCGCCCACCGGGTGATGACGAAGTATTCCTTTTGCTCACCGGCCGGGCGAAGCAACTCGAACCCTTCGAAACCGGGAGCCGAATCCACGGAATGCTTGCGTTCCGCAAAGCGGTGTTCGAGTTCCTGGCCCGCGCCTTCTGGGACCGACAACTTATTGATCTTGACGACGGTCATGTCTGCCTCCTTGTGTCTGCCGACACTCTCAGCATATTCCGGCACTGAGGGGCCAACCATGTCCTGGGTCACTGTCAAAACCACGGCACGGTGGAGCGGGAAGCACAAAAAAGTACCCCGCCCAGATGGACGGGGTACTTCTTGCCGGTGGAGCTGAGGGGACTCGAACCCCTGACCCTCTGCATGCCATGCAGATGCGCTACCAGCTGCGCCACAGCCCCAAACGATGATCCCGAGGATCATCTTCGGTGTTACCTCGCGGCAACTCCTCTACTATACGAGAGCCGATCCAGCCTGCGCAAATCCGTAGCGAGTGATCTACCCCACCAGGAAGGCTTTAGGACTTCGGCTCAGGTGCCAGCTCCGAGGCTTCGGGAAGTTCTCCGACTTCCTCGACCTCGTTCTCCACACCCAGCGGGATGCGGGGTGCGTCCGCCCAGAGCCGGTCGAGGGCGTAGAACGCGCGCTCTTCCTCGTGCTGAACGTGCACCACGATGTCGCCGAAGTCCAGCAGAACCCAGCGGCCACCGGACTTCCCCTCGCGACGAATCGGCTTGAGGTCCTTCTGTTCCCGCAGCTGGTCCTCGACCTCGTCCACGATCGCGTCCACGAGTCTTTCGTTCGATGCGGAGACGATCAGGAAACCGTCGATGAGCCCCATGATTTCAGAGACGTCATACGCGTTCAGTTGGGTAGCTTGTTTCGATTCGGCGGCCTGGGCCGCCAAGATGATGGCATCTATGGATTCTTGCGTTGCGGTCATGGCGTCCTTTCGGGACTGAGATGAGCGATCGTTAGAGCAGGAAGACAATTCCCAGGACAACGGCCGCGATGAGAAGTAGTGCGATGAGAACGAAGACCGCGATCCTCGAACCCGATTTGGGTGCCTTGCGGTCCATACCCGACAGGTCCAGGCCGTGGGCGTCCATGGCCCGAACGGGGCGAGCCGCGGAGGATGGCGACGCGTCGCTCACCGAATTCTCCGTCGCCTCCCGGGATGAGTCCGATCGGCCGGCATCCCCCATGGTCGTGGCGTCGGTTCCGCTTGATGCCGAGACCTCCGAGCCGAGGCTTGCGGCACCGTCGCCCGGATCGATAGCCCCCGGGGAAGGCGCTTCCTCCGGCGCACCGACCGGAAGGGTGCTCGCCGAGGTCCGCTGCTCTTCGGCGGGGAGTGTGGCTCCCCCGGCCACGTCGTCCGTCTCCGGAGCATGAGAACCGAAGACCACGGGAACGCCCATGGTCACCGGACCCAAGACGTGCTCGTCGTAATCACGTTTGATGTCGGTGCTGCTAAACCCGGAGAGATGTGCCGGATTAATGGACATGCTCGGAGTGTCCGCGACAGATCCGGATTCGCCGAGAATATGGCGCTGAACCGCGTTCAGCACGTCTTCTTCCTGGAATTTAACCGCGGATGAATCACCTGCAATAAAGGCGTCGAACTCCGCGTTTTCGCCGAGCTGCACGAATTCGCCGTGTTCCTCCAGCGAATGGGAAAGGGCCTCGAACCGTCGCTGAATCTCCAGGACGTCCGGGCTCGGCTCTGCCGCCGGTACGATCGGCACGCCCTGGGTATGCAGGGGCGGCTCTCCCCTGACCTCGGCCAGGTACTCCCGCCGGTACCTCATGAGGCGACGAGGACCGTACTCCTCTGGAGCCGGAGGGACCTGTGTTCCGTCCTCCGCCACATACACCTTGTCCGGATCCGACGAGATGTCGGTCGTGGTGGGAAGATTGCTACTCAGCTGAAAACTCCTTGACGTATCCGCTCGACGTGGCGTTACCGCGTCGCTGTTGAGTCTACCGGCCTATGGTTGCCTCCGTGTTCCCTCGGGAGACGGTCCGGATTTTGGCGCCCCCGCACATCGTCAGAGTCCACGTGGGGATCGTACAGGTCGTATTTGTTGATGTACTGAACGACGCCATCGGGAACCAGATACCACACGGGCTTGCCGGCGGCCGATCTCTTGCGAACATCGGTCGAGGAAATGGCCATGGCCGGCACCTCGAGCAGCCCCACACCCTCGCCCTGATAGGGCGCGGCCAGTTCGTGCCCGGGGCGCGTCACGCCCACGAAATACGCCAGGTCCCACATTTCCGAGGCATCTTTCCACGAGAGGATCTGCGCCATCGCGTCGGCCCCCGTGATAAAGAACAAGTCGGCATTGGGCCGAATGGAACGCAGATCACGCAGGGTGTCGATCGTGTAGGTGGGCCCGGGGCGATCGATATCCACCCGCGAAACCGTGAACCGTGGATTGGACGCGGTCGCGACGACGGTCATCAGATAGCGATGCTCCGCCGAGGAGACCTTCTTGTCCGCCTTCTGCCAGGGCTCTCCGGTGGGCACGAAGACGACCTCGTCGAGATCGAAGACCGAGGCGACTTCGCTGGCCGCCACGAGGTGCCCGTGGTGGATCGGGTCAAAGGTGCCGCCCATGACGCCGAGGCGGGTGCGGCCTTCTCTGCGGGCGGGAACGGAAACGCCGTCGCAGGGGGTGAGACTCAGATGTGGATTCATGAACTGCATAGCCGGAACCGCACACAGGCGGTCCCGGCTCTCTTCCAGACTTCTAGCGGCGGTGTTTCTGGCTGTACTCGGTCATGGCCTCGACTTCCTCCGGGGAAAGGGATGAGGGGCTCACGGAGTCCCGCTGAATCCCTCGGCCGGAGAAAGACATGGTCACGATGGCCAACAGCACAAAGGCGCAAAAGAAGATCACGGCGACCAACCAGTGCGGAATTCCGAGGTCGTAGCCTTCGGACTCTTTCGCCACGGTTGCGGAGGCGAGGATAACGGTGTTGAGCATGTTCTTAGATATTCCCTTCCGACGCGACGCTGAATTCGTCCGCCGTGGTGCCGGTGCGATGAAGTCACACCCAGTTTAGCCCCTGGTATGACCTTGTCCGCGGACAACCCACTGCGAGGAGGTCAGTTGGGCGAGACCCATCGGGCCGCGAGCATGCAACTTCTGCGTGGAGATACCGACCTCGGCCCCCAGACCAAGCTCTCCACCGTCCGTGAATCGTGTCGAGGCGTTGACCATGACGGTTGCCGAGTCGACGCGATTGACGAATTCATCCGCCTTCCGGAGGTCGTTGGTGATGATCAGCTCGGTGTGCCCCGTCGAGTACTTCTGGATGTGCTCGAGGGCTTCATCCATGGAGTCGACCACTCGAACCGACATTTCCAGGGCGAGGCTCTCGGAGTCCCAGTCCCCCTCGGTCGCCGCGACCACGCGATCGGACAGGCCCCCGGCGAGTTCCGCGGCGGCCTCGTCGACGTGGAGACGCACGTCCGCCTCGACGAGCGCCTGCAGGACGTCCGGGGCGGCCGGGGCGCCCTTCTGGATGAGCAAGGTCTCGGCCGAGTTACAGGCCGAGGGGCGGTGAATCTTGGAGTTGACCACCAGCGGGACAGCGGAATCGGCAGTGGCCGACTCGTCCAGGTAAATATGAACATTTCCCTCGCCCGTCTCGATCACGGGCACCCGGGCGTTCTGCACGACCGATTGGATGAGGCTTCCTCCGCCGCGGGGAATCAGCACGTCGACCTTGCCTCGGGCCAGCATCAGAGCGTTCGCCCCGTCGCGGCCGAATTCATCGACCGACTGGACGGCGTCCATCGGCAGGCCCGCGGCATCGAGCGCGTCGCGGATCACGCCCACCAGCGTCTTGTTGGTCTCCAATGCCGCGGACCCGCCGCGCAGCATCGCCGCATTGCCCGATTTGAGGGCCAGGCCGGCGATGTCGACCGTGACATTCGGTCGCGCCTCGTAGATGGCGCCGACCACCCCGAGCGGCACACGAACCCTGGAGACCCTCAGGCCGTTGGGCAGGGTTTGCCCGTCCAGGATTTCTCCGATGGGATCGACCTGCGAGGCCAGGCTATGCAAGGCCTCGATCAGGCCGTCGATGCGCTCGTGAGTCAAGGTGAGACGATCCAGCAGGTTCTCGGCGAGGCCCTTCTCCGAACCCCGGGAAACATCCTGCGCGTTGGCGCCGAGAATGACGTCGCGGTGCTCGTCGATGGCCTCCGCGATGCGGGACAGCGCCCGGTCCTTTCGGCTTCGGTCGGCGGTTGCCAGCACGCGCGACGCGGCGCGGGCGTCGTCGGCCATCGCATTGACGGCGCTCTGGACATCCTCGGGAACCGAGAAGGTGGACTGTTGTGCCTGTGCGTTATCGCTCATGGCATCCACCATAGCGGGACAGGGATCGTGATTCATCCGCTTTCACTGTGCGTAAAAGCCGATGACGTGGTCCTTCACGATCCCGGCCCCATCGAAAACACGCGCCTGTTACGGCTTGCGACGCAACAGGGCGAGGTTGTCCACGTGCACGAGCACCCCGTCGAAGCTCTCTCCGAGATCGTCGACGACGTCGTCGGTATGCTTTCCGGCGGTCTTGCTGCATTCATCGCTCGAATAGGCGGCGATTCCGTGGGCGATGGTCTTCCCTTCGGGGGTTTTCAGCGCGATGGCCTCCCCCGGACGGAAGACGCCCTCGACCTTGGTCACGCCGGCCGCCAACAGCGAGGTGCGCCGCCGGATGGCCTTGACGGCACCGGAGTCCAGGGTCAGCGCGCCCTTGGTCTTGGCGAGCTGGGTCAGCCAAACCAGACGCACGGAGCGACGCCCGCCAGTGGGTTTGAACCAGGTTCCGACGTCCTCCCCCGCAAGCGCCGCGGCCGCGTTGGCGGTCGAGGTCACCAGGGCAGGAATGCCCGATGCCGAGGCAATCTTGGCGGCCTCGACCTTGGTGACCATGCCGCCTGAACCGACACCCGCGCGCCCGACCGTGCCGATTTCCACGCCCTCAAGGTCCTTCTCGGGATCCGTGATCTCCGGGATGCGCTCCCCGCCTTCCGCGGGATGCTTGGTGTAGAGGGCATCCACGTCCGACAGCAGCAACAGGGCGTCGGCCTTGATCGTGTGGGCCACCAGCGCGGCGATCCGGTCGTTATCGCCGAATTTCAACTCGTGGGTCGCCACGGCGTCGTTTTCGTTGACGATCGGCAAAACGTTGAGGTCGAGAAGGCGCTCCAGCTGACGATGCACGTTGTGGTACCGGTTCCTGTGCATGAGGTCCTCGGCCGTGACCAGCACCTGGGAAATCGTGACGTCGTACCGGGTGAACAGCTCCGTGTAGCGCGTCATGATCAGCGACTGTCCCACCGAGGCCGCGGCCTGCTGCGTCGAAAGATCCTTGGGGCGACGGCTAAGCCCCAGCGGGGCCAAACCGGCGGCGATCGCGCCCGAGGAAACGAACACCACCTCGACGTTGCGTGCGTGGGCCTTCGCCAAGACGTCGGTCACGGTCGCGACCGCGAGCTCGTCCAAGGAATTCGCGATCGACGTCAACGACGAGGAACCGACCTTGACGACGACGCGCTTGGCCTTGGGGATGTCCGATCGTTTTTCGATCGGGCTGACCCGGTTTTTGCCTCGGTTCTCGGCAGACCGCTGGATCTCTGTCTGTTTGAGTTTCGCGCTACCCTTGCTCATCTTCTGTTTCGTCTCCTCGAGAAGTACTCTCGGTGCCGTTTCCACGAGCCTTGCGCTCACGCGCCTGCTCCACCGATTCGGTCCATTTGCCGGCAAGACGTTCGGACTCGAGGTCCGCGCGGGCGGCCGCCCTCGCGTCCTTTCGCTGCTGATAGTCTTCGCGCTTTTCGGCACGGGTCGGTCGGAGAAGCTCCTCGAGCCGGGCATCGGTTCCCCGGGGGCTCGTGAGATTCTCCGCGCCGGTCATCATCGTGGGCTCCCAGTCAAAGAGCACGGCGTCCGCGTCCGGACCAATCGCCACGGCGTCACCGGGCTTGGCACCTTGTTTGAACAATTCATCTTCGACACCGAGCTTAGCCAGACGATCCGCCAGGAACCCGACCGCCTCGTCATTTGCAAAATCGGTCTGTTTGATCCAACGCTCCGGCTTCTCACCCAAGACGCGGAAGAGCGGCTCCAGGTTTCTCTCTTCATGACGAATTGAGAACTCCCGAGCCTTCTTCTTCGAGAAGCCTCGGGGACGAATGACCGCGGGGGCCGGCTCCGCCTCTTCGGTCTCGGCGGCCTGGGCACGCGAGGCCTCGACGAGCTCGGCCATGGCGAAGGACAGTTCCCGCAAACCTTCGTGCGAGGCCGTCGAAATCTCCACGACCCGCATGCCGCGGGATTCCAGGTCTCCCCGGACGAATTCCGCGAGCTCGCGGGCCTCCGGCACGTCGATCTTGTTCAGGACGGCGATGTGCGGGCGTTCGACCAACGGCGTGGACGTTTCCGCCGAGGGATCCACCTCGTAGCGGGACAATTCCGCGTTGATGGTCTCGAAGTCGCTGATGGGGTCCCGGTACGGTTCCAGCGTCGCGCAGTCGATGACGTGGACGATGGCCGCGCACCGCTCAACGTGTCGCAGGAAACGATGCCCCAGCCCCTTCCCCTCGGAGGCGCCTTCGATCAGCCCCGGCACGTCGGCCACGGTGAACCGAACGTCCCCGGCTTCGACGACGCCGAGATTGGGCACCAACGTGGTGAAGGGATAGTCGGCGATCTTGGGCCTGGCGGCGCTGATGGCCGCGATCAGAGAGGACTTACCCGCCGAGGGGTAGCCGACCAGGGCGACGTCGGCGATCGACTTGAGCTCCAAGACGATGTCCCGGGCCTCCCCCTCGATCCCGAGGAGCGCGAAACCGGGCGCTTTACGCTTGGGAGACGCCAGTGCGGCGTTGCCCATGCCGCCGATCCCGCCGCGGGCCGCGACGTACTCGTCGCCCTCGCGGACAAGGTCGGCCAGGACCTCGCCGTCCTTGGACTTCACGACGGTTCCCTGGGGGACGGAGAGGATCAGATTCTCGCCGTGCCTCCCGTGGCTCATCGCCCCGCGGCCGACGTCGCCCTTGGGAGCGGTCTGATGCGGCAAATGGTGGTATTCCAACAGGGTCGTGGACTGGCCATCCACGCGCAGGATGACGTCTCCCCCGTTTCCGCCGTTGCCTCCGTCGGGGCCTCCGAGGGGCTTGAACTTCTCACGGCGCACGGAGACGCAGCCGTCGCCGCCGGATCCACCGCTGGCGTGCAACACGACCCGGTCCACAAAATTGGCCACACAAACTCCTCGAAATGATGCGGTGCGTTTTCCGCGATTCTATCTGTTAAGCAGAAAAGAGGGCATACGCGACGTACGCGCATGTCCTCTTTTCCTGGGCCGGCCCGTTGGACCGGCACATCACGACGGGAGTATTACTCCGCCGCGGACAAGATGTTGACGACCTTGCGGCCGCGACGACGGCCGAACTCGACCTGGCCGGCGGCCAGAGCGAAGAGGGTGTCGTCTCCACCGCGGCCGACGTTCTCGCCCGGGTGGAAATGGGTGCCGCGCTGGCGAACGATGATTTCGCCGGCGTTGACGGCCTGGCCGCCAAAGCGCTTCACGCCCAGGTACTGGGGGTTGGAGTCGCGGCCGTTACGGGTTGAGCTTGCACCTTTTTTATGTGCCATTCCTGCCTACCTTCGGATGAAAATATTCTGACGGAAAACCGTGAGTCGATGACTAGGCGTTAATGCCGGTGATCTTGACCTTGGTCAGATCGGCCCGGAAGCCCTGTCGCTTCTTGTAACCGGTCTTGTTCTTGAACTTCTGAATGACGATCTTCGGACCGCGGAGGTCCTCGACCTTCTCTGCGGTGACCGTGGCCGAAGCCAGGGACTTCGCATCGGCGGTGACCGACTCGCCATCGACCAGCATCAGGACGGGCAGCTCAATGGTGCTGCCGGCCTCGCCGGCGACGCGGTCAAGGGTCACGAGGTCTCCGACGGAAACCTTTTCTTGGCGGCCGCCAGCGCGGACAATCGCGTACACCACTTGGGAACTCACTTCTCTCGACGTTATATGTACAAAGTTTCTTGGGGAGGGCGCCCGAACCGGCGACCTCTCGCTGAGACGGATGAGGCCTGCCGCATCGCTGTCAACGGTGGGGACCGCGTCGCGTCTGCACCCTCATGCTCATCTACCCTTCTCAGCCCGTATGACCGGCCCGGACATAAACGTCCGTTCATGAGATGTTAATGAGCACCGACATACAAGACTACGATACCGCAGGTGCGGCGGCAAGTGGCGGTGATGCGTGTCGCGCACTCATTCACGCGACACGCATCACAATGCCCGGTTTATTCGGCGCGGCGAATCTCCGACGCCTTCACCCCGACGCCGAGCATGGTGACCTCGTCGGAAGTACCGTTCTCCCGTGACGGCGACCGGTACTCGCCCGAGGACACCGTTCCGCCCGACGCCTTGCCGGCGATACCCGACTGGATCTCGCCACCGACACCCGTGCTCGAGGCAGCACGCCGGCTACGACGCTTCTTCGGCTTCTGGACCGCTTCGGCCTGGGACTGTGTGGCCTGGCGCGTCTCGGCGGGCTCCTGCGCAGCTTCCGGTGCCTTCGCCTCGCCCGATCCGGGCACGGCAACGCCTGTCACGGTCGCGGCCGACGGATCCGGCGTGTTGTCGCGCGCCGGCTGACGGCGGCCGTTTCCGCGTTGCTGGGTGGAGCGGTTGTCCCCGCTTCCGCCATTCTCCGCGGGCTTCTTCCTGCGGTTACGACCGGGACGCATGTCTTCCAACGCTTCGAGCGCCGCCTTGCGGGCTGCTTCGGCGCCCTGGCGTCCCGACCGGGTCCGGGCGGCGTCGCGGCGGCCTTCCGAACGGCGTCGGGCCCGCGAGATCGTCGAGGCCTCCTCGGACGGCTCCGGGGTCTCCGCAACCGGCTCGTCGGCCCGCTGCTCCTCGGAACCCTTGTCCTCGAAGGCCGCGCTCAGCGAGTCCAGGCTCATCGAGGCGTCGTTATTCTCGGTGCTCTTGCCCTTGCTCCGACGCTCGGACTGCGGCAGGTTGACCACTTCACCCTGGATCGTCACGACCATGTCCGGATCGGAATCCGTGATCGAACGGTGCTGGCGCCCGTCGGCCTGATCCTGATCCGCCGCGTCCTGAGGGGCCTGGCTCGCGGCATCCTGGGGCTGGTGCGAATCCGTCTGACGGTCCTTATTGCGCTTGCGACGCTTCCGCTTCTTGGCCGACTTCGACTCGCCGCCCTCGACGGCCTGTCCCGTCTGCTCCTGACGCTTGCCTTGAGCCGAGGGCGCTTCCTCGTCCTGCTGGACCGAGGCCGCCGCGATATTGGCCACGGCGTTGCGGTTGGCCTCGGCCTGAGCTTCGTCGCGCTTGGCCGGCTCGTGCGACGGCTTCGAGGAACGGCCGCGATCCTTATTGCGCTTACGATCCTGGCGGTTGTTGTGCTCGACGGGTGCCGCACCCGCGCGGCCCTTCAGGGGCTGGTCGTGCACGATGATCCCGCGGCCACCGCAGTGCTCGCAGGATTCGGAGAACACGTCGAGCAGGCCGGTGCCCATGCGCTTGCGTGTCATCTGGACGAGACCCAAGGACGTCACCTCGGCCACCTGGTGCTTGGTGCGATCGCGCCCCAGGCACTCGATCAATCGGCGGAGCACGAGGTCCCGGTTTTGTTCCAGAACCATATCGATGAAGTCGATGACGATGATTCCGCCGATGTCACGCAGTCGAAGCTGGCGAACGATCTCCTCGGCGGCCTCCAAGTTATTCTTGGTGACCGTCTCTTCGAGGTTTCCGCCGGAGCCGGTGAACTTGCCGGTATTGACATCGACCACGGTCATCGCCTCGGTGCGGTCGATGACCAACGAACCGCCGGACGGAAGGAAAACCTTCCGCTCGAGAGCCTTGGCCAGGCCTTCCTCGACGCGGTAGTGATCGAAGAGGTCATCCTCGCCGTCCCACTTCTTGAGGCGATCGACAAGGTCCGGGGCCACATAGGTCACGTAGGCCTCGATGTTGTCCCAGGCCTGCTCCCCCTGGACCACCATGGCCGAGAAATCCTCGTTGAAGACGTCGCGGACCGTCTTAATGGTCAGGTCCGGTTCCTGGTAGAGCATTTCCGGGGACAGCGTCTTCTTGGACTTCGACTTGGACTCGATCTCCTCCCACTGGGCACGGAGTCGGTTGATGTCGTGCGCGAGCTCTTCCTCGGCGGCACCCTCGGCGGCGGTGCGAACGATCACGCCGGCGCCCTCGGGCAACTTGTCCTTGAGGATTTTCTTGAGCCTGGCCCGCTCGGTATCCGGCAGCTTCCGGGAGATGCCCGTCATCGACCCACCCGGGACGTAGACCAGGTACCGCCCCGGCAGGGAGATCTGGGAGGTCAGCCGAGCGCCCTTGTGCCCGATCGGATCCTTCGTGACCTGAACCAGGACGGAGTCACCGGATTTCAGGGCGTTCTCGATCTTGCGGGGCGCCCCGTCCAGGCCGCTGGCATCCCAGTTGACCTCGCCGGCGTACAGCACGGCGTTCCGGCCGCGTCCGATGTCGACGAAGGCCGCCTCCATCGACGGGAGGACATTCTGGACCTTGCCCAGATAGACGTTTCCGATCAAGGAATCCTGCTGCGTCTTCGACACAAAGTGCTCCGCGAGCACGCCGTCTTCCAGGACGCCGATCTGGATGCGGTCGTCCTTCTGCCGGACGATCATCTGGCGATCCACGGATTCGCGACGGGCCAGGAACTCGGCCTCGGTGATGACCTGGCGGCGACGTCCCGACTGCCGGGAATCCCGGCGCCGCTGACGCTTGGCTTCGAGGCGGGTGGAACCCTTGACGGAGGTGACCTTATTGGAGGCGGCGGCCTCGTTCAGGCGCGGCGTACGCACCTTGGTCACGGTGTTGGGCGGATCGCCCTCCGACCCGCCGGTCAGCTCGAGGTCTTCACCGCCGCGGCGGCGGCGACGGCGGCGGCGCGAGACGACGTCTCCGTCCTCCACGACGTCGTCCTCGGGCTCGTCGTCTTCTTCGGCCTCATCGGTGCTCTTCTTCGGCTGCTTGACCGCGGCCTTGATCTCGTCCAGATCCGGTGCGTGGAACAGGAGGGACGTTGCGGAAACCGCGGGGAACTTCTCCCCGGTGTCCTGAGATTCCTCCGCCGACGACTCGTCGTCGGTCTCGGGGGTGGCATCACCGGTGGAATCGGCCGGAGCGGCAGGCTCCGCCGGGGCGCCGGTGCCGGCAGCCTGTGCGGCCTGGTCGACGTGGGGAGAGGTCTCGGCGGCGGTTGCCTGCCCCTCGGTACTGTTGATGGGTTCGGCCGAATCGGCCCCGCCAAATTCCGCGGTGCCTTCTGGTGTTGTGCTCATGTGTAGTTAGTACTCCTATGAAGAGCGTCCCGAGCCGCACCCGGGATCTCTCGATTATTCGGTCTCACCACGTCGTTCGCGGCGACCGGAAGTCGTTGCGTACCCGGTGGGGCTCTTCGAGCCGGCAATGTGGACTCGCCGGCGAAGGGCACCACCTGGGCCAATGAATGCGCCGAGCTTCGCTTCCTGCTGAAGTCTTGTGCAAGGTGGTCTTCGCGTCCCGATCCGGAACGCGGTGCACGGCACCTATCGGCTGCACATTGGGCTGTGAACCGCGTGCGGCGCGATTCTCACCTCTGTCAGTATCGCACAGCAATGCGCCGGCATGCTGGATTACCGATTGCCAGCGACCTCTCAGTTGAGATTCGGGTCATCTCACGGGCCTTTAGAGCCGCCGATGGCTAGGATAATTCTGAAAGACGCGGCGTCCTGCCGCACTCTCCAACCCCCAAGGACATTCTCGTGAGCACTTCCAGCCTCGACCATGCGGCGCCCCGCGGCACGGACCGCGTCCCCGCGGAAGCCGGCGGGGCCACCGAGAAACGGTTCATCTGGCTTCTCATCGTGACGGGGGCCGTCGGGTTCTTCGCGGCCGCGGCCCTGGTCTTTGAGCGGTTGCAGGTCTACCTGGACGCCGGGCACAAGTCGAGCTGCGACATCAACGCCCTTCTGAACTGCGGCACGGTCATGCGCACCCCGCAGGCCGAGCTTTTCGGCTTCCCGAATCCCTTCATCGGGCTCGTCGCTTACACCATCATCCTCACCCTGGGCACGGCGATGTTGGCCGGCGCGCGGTTCTCGCGCTGGTATTGGATCTGCGTCGACATCGGCACCATCCTCGGATCGCTGTTCACCTTTTGGCTGTGGTATCAAACCACCTTCCAGATCGATGCCCTCTGCCTGTACTGCATGGTCGTGTGGGTCGTCCAAACCATCCTGTCGGTCAGCATCACCATGCATAACATCAGGATCGGAGCGATTCCGGTCTCGCCGCGGGTCGCCGAGACGCTCCCGCGGTGGAATTGGTTCCTCATCGTCATGATCCTCTTGGTCATTTTCGGGATCATCTTCATCAGGTTCTTCGCGAATATCTTGGCGATGTTCTAACCGGCCACAACAGAACCGCCCCGGCGCCATGCGGCACCGGGGCGGTTCTGTTGTGCTCTGGGGATTAGCCGAACCAGATGGAGATCTCGCGCTCGGCCGACTCGACGGAGTCGGAACCGTGAACGAGGTTCTTCTGAACCTTCTCGCCCCAGTCGCGTCCCAGATCGCCGCGGATGGTGCCGGGAGCGGCCGTCGTCGGATCCGACGGCCCCATCATGGTGCGGACCGCCTCGATCACGCGGTCGCCCTCGATGACGGCGGCGACCACCGGGCCCGACATCATGAATTCGAGGAGCGGCTCGTAGAAGGGCTTACCTTGGTGCTCCTCGTAGTGCTGTTCCAGGATCTCTCGCGTCGCGGACAGGCGCCGCAACTCCGCGATCCGAAAGCCCTTGGTTTCGATGCGAGAGAGGATCTCCCCCACCAGATTCCGCTCGACGCCGTCGGGCTTGACCAGGACCAATGAACGTTCCGTCATCTGTTAACTCCTCGTGTCGTTCGTGTCTTCTGCTTCGATCCTATCCGGGCCGTAGATCCGATCTATGGTGACGCCCATCTCTCGCAGGAGGGAAGTTCCGAAGGAAATGGTCCCCAGGAACACGGTACGGTCCGTGACCGTACCCAGCAGCCCCTCACGTGGTCTCGGGCGGAGGCGTCTGCTCAATTCCGGGGGAAGGTCATAGTCGAGGTGGCTGCCGGCCAGGGTCACGTACTCGTGAGGCAGGCCCTCGCGATCGAGCCAGTCGGCGATTCCCACCAGATTCTTGGTCCTCGGCGCGGACCACGCGACGCGGTCCACGCGCCCCCAGTCGTGACGCGCTCTGGCGATGGTTGCCGCACACCCCACGGGATCGATGCTGGCATCGATCATGATCCTGGCGCCTCGTTCCGTGAGGTACGTCTGGCCCCGACCGGGACGGCGCACCTCGGGGCCGTCCGTCGGTGGGAGGATGGCCCACTCACGCGCCGCGGACCCGGCCAGCGCCCGACCGAGGGCCAGATTCTGGGCCGCGACCTCGCCCGGCTCGACCGTGTGGACCTCGGCACCGGTCCGCGCGATCACCCGGTTGAGGACCGCCGCCGGAATCGGGCTTTGGGGCACCGACCACGCCACGTCGCCATCCCGAAGCAGCCCGCACTTTTCCCACGCAACGTGTTCCAGATCGGGGCCGAAAACGTCCAGATGCTCAGGAAAAATGCTGGTCAGGCCCACGCACAGGCGATCGAAGAGGGAGATCTCGTCGTGGGCGCCGCCCATTCCGGCCTCATGCACGATCACTTCGGCCCCGGCGCCCGTCAGCATGGCGTGACCCATCACGGTCATCAGGCCCGTTGGCGACAGGTATCCGTCGGGGGTCGCTCCGACCTCCGACACGGCCTCGTCCAAGCGGCGCAGCCAACGGTTATAGTGATCGACGCCGACGACGGCCCCATCCAGTGTGAACCGGTCCAGGTTGGACAGCAGCCCCGGCGAGGACACCAACCCCGCCCGGAGGCCCGCGGCCGAAAGGTGCGCGGCGGCCGTGGCGGCCACCTGACCCTTTCCTTTAGAGCCCGTGACCAGGACCGTGGGCACGGTCTGGGGGCCGTTCAGGAGCCGGAGGACCCTCTGCGCGGCCTCCAGGTCACGGGATCGAGCCTTACCCTTGGTCCGCCACGACCCGAAGACCGCGCGCGATTCCAGCTCGAGATCGATGCGGTCGGGATCGGCCGTGCCACAGGATCCGCCGACCCAGCACGGCGACGGCCTACCCACCGCGGAGAAGAGACGGCCACGGACTTCTAGCCGGCACCGTGCGTCCGTTCCCACTCGAGTTCGGCATCCCAGCGCTCTTTCTTCTCCCGGTCGATCTTTGTCCCGGTCAGCATGGAATACCACCACGCCGCCAAGAAGCAGAGCCCGATGACGAACATCGCCGGCAGAAGGAAACCGGTGGCGACCAGGACCAGTTGCAAGATCCATCCCGCCGCGTAACCCCACGGCTTCCGTAACACCGCGCAGTTGGCCACGAAGGCCGCAGCCAGGATCACGCCGCCGATCATGACGCCGGATTTGACCCCCACGTCCGAGTGCAGGTGTTGCAGTCCGAAATACGCGAGGGTTCCAAAAAAGACCACGAAGGCCTCCAGAAGCAGGACGGTCGACGCGAACATCACCTTGACGGACCCGGGCTTCTTGATCTGGCCGGGCCGCCATTCGCGCTGCGCTTTAGTAAGGCGTGCCATGTTCTTCTCCTAGTGTCCGAGCAGCACTCGGGCTTCGCCGACCACGGTGATCGACCCCGTGACAAGGACGGCGGCGTCGAGTTCCTCGCGGGTGGCGGCGTCGGAAATCGCGGCCACCGTGGCGTTGTCGAGACGGTCGTGAACTTCCACCTGGTCCTCGTCGAATCCGGCGTCGAAGGCCATCTCCGCCAGGTCCTCCGCGGGGATGGCCCGCGGCGAGGTCGAGGCCGTGACGTACAAGCGCGCATCGAATTCCGGGGACTCCGCGTATTTCTCACGCATGATGTTCAGCATGGACCGAGCGTCCTTGTCCTGGAGGATTCCGACCACGATATTGAGCTGCCGGACATCGAAGGACTCCTCGACGGCCCGAGCGGAGGCTGCGACGCCGTGGGGATTGTGGGCGGCATCCAGGATGACCACGGGGGCGTTGCGCACCACCTCGAGGCGGCCCGGTGAGGTGGCTTCCTCGAATGCCGTGCGCACCAGATCCACCGACAGCTCCTTGCCGCCTCCGCCCAGAAAGGCCTCGACGGCCGTGATCGCAAGGGCGGCATTTTCCGCCTGATGGGCCCCGAGGAGCGGGAGCGCGATCTCCTCGTATCGGCCGGCCAGTCCCTGGACCGTCAGGACCTGTCCCCCGACCCCGGGGGTTCGGTCCGCTACCCCGAATTCGACCCCTTCGAAACGAAATTCCGCCGAATTCTCCCGTGCCGTCTGGAGGAGGATCTCGGCGACGCTCGGTTGCTGCGCCGCGGAGACGAGAAAGCCGTCCTGCTTGATGATTCCGGCCTTTTCCCGGGCGATCTCCTCGACGGTCTCGCCCAGCATCTGCGTGTGGTCGAGATCGATCGGGGTCACGACGGAAACCTGGGCGTCGGCGACATTGGTGGCGTCCCACAGGCCGCCCAGCCCGACCTCGAGAATCATGACGTCCACGGGCGCATCGGCGAAGATCGCGAAGGCCAGGGCCGTCATGGCCTCGAATTCGGTCAGGGGAACCTCGCCCTGTTCTTCGAGGCGCGCGTCCACCATCTGGAGAAACGGGCGGATCTCGTCCCAGACGCGGACAAACGTGCGGTCGGCAACCGGTTCCCCATCCACGCTGATGCGCTCGTTGACGCGCTCCAGGTGCGGAGAGGTATACCGGCCGGGCCTTAGGTCGTGGGCCATGACCAGACGCTCGACGAGCCGGGCCGTCGAGGTCTTGCCGTTGGTTCCGGTGACGTGGATGACCGGGGCGCTGTGTGCCGGGTCCCCGAGGTAATCCATCGCCAGACGCATCGCGTCCAAACGCGGTGCCATCTCGGTCTCCGGAGCGCGCCCCCGAAGTTCGGCGTAGATGGACTCGACCGAGAAGACGTCATCCATGATGTCCCCCGAGTCCTCGCGGGCCGGCGTCGGGAGGTCGGAGAGACCCTCCATGCTCGTCACGTCGTCGAGGTCGATCTCCTCGGCGATTTCTGCGTCCTCCGGCCCGAGGGGGTTGAGTTCCTCGGGAAGGTCGTCCGGTTCCTCGCTGGAGTCGTTGTCGCGGAATGGTTGGTCGCTCATGCATCCTTCTTCGCGTGATCGTCGGCGACCGCTTCCACGGTGACCGACGGCGCCTCGGCGGCCTCGAGCACCAGGTGGGCGGTCAGGGTCTCCCCCGTCACCAGGGCTTCGTGGGCGCGGATCGCGCTCAATGTCTCTTCGTGGTCCCGGATCACCGTGGTGATGCGGTCGCTGACCTTGAGCCCGGCATCCTTGCGGGCCTGCTGGATCGTACGGATCATGTCGCGGGCGGCGCCTTCGGCCAACAGGTCGTCGGTCAGCTCGGTGTCCAGGACCAGGAAGCCGCCGTCGATCACGGAGACGGCGCGGCCTTGGCCCTCACCCTCGGCGACCACGGTTTCCAGCTCGTATTCCCCGGGCTCCAGGGCGAACCCGCTACCATCGGCGCGCATGCCGACCACGACGGTGCCGTCCTCGCGCACCTCCCAATCCCCCGATTTGGAGGCCTTGATGGCCGCCTGGACCTGCTTGCCGAGGCGAGGACCCGCGGCGCGAGCATTGACCTTAAGGCTCCGGGAAATCCCGTAGTCCTCGGGCGAGACCTCGTCCGCGGCGAGCACCTCGACGCTCTTGATGTTCAGCTCCGAGGCAATGATGCCCGCAAACGTACCGGCCAACTCCTTGCCCCGCGGAACCGCGACCGTCAGGCTCGCCAGCGGCTGGCGCACGCGGAGGTTTTCCGCCTTGCGCAACGCGGAGCCCGCCGAACAGATGGCCCGGGTGGTCTCCATGAGCTCGACGAGATCGCTTTCTTCCGCGAAGGCTCCCGGCGTCGGCCAGTCGGTCAGGTGAACGGACCGGCCACCGGTGAGCCCCCGCCAGATCTCTTCCGTTTCGAGCGGAAGCAACGGTGCAGCCACGCGACACATCGTCTCGAGGCACGTGTACAGAACGTCGAAAGCGGCGATGTCCTCGTCGAAGAACCGTTCGCGGGAACGGCGGACGTACCAGTTGGTCAGCGCGTCCGTGTAGACGCGCAAGTGCTCGCACGCGCTCCAGACGTCGTAAGCGTCGAAGTCTTCCGTGACCTGCTCGACCAGCTGCCGCGTCTTGGCCAGGATGAACCGATCCATCACGTGATCGCTCGAGTATCGCAACCGCGCGTCGTATCCCTTGCCGTCGAAAGCGGCGTTCGTGTAGAGCGTCAGGAAGTGATAAGCGTTCCACAACGGAAGCATGACCTGCCGGACGCCTTCGCGAATCCCCCGTTCGGTGACAATCAGGTTTCCGCCACGCAGGATCGGCGAGGACATCAGGAACCAGCGCATCGCGTCGGAGCCGTCCCGGTCCAACACCTCGGTGACGTCGGGATAGTTCTGGAGGGACTTGGACATCTTCTGCCCGTCCGAACCGAGCACGATCCCGTGCGAGATCACGTTGGTGAAGGCCGGGCGGTCGAAGAGGGCCGTGGAGAGGATGTGGAGCGTGTAGAACCACCCGCGGGTCTGGCCGATGTATTCGACGATGAAGTCCGCCGGATAGTGATTCTCGAACCACTCCTTATTCTCGAACGGGTAGTGCACCTGCCCGTACGGCATGGACCCCGAGTCGAACCAGACGTCCAAGACGTCCGGAACTCGCCTCATGGTCGAGCGTCCGGTCGGGTCGTCGGGGTTGGGCCGCGTCAGCTCGTCGATAAAGGGACGGTGGAGGTCCGGCTGCCCCTCGTGATTCAGCGGCATGCGTCCGAAGTCCGCCTCGAGCTCGGCCAGCGAGCCGTAGACATCCGTGCGGGGGTAATTTGGGTCGTCCGAGACCCACACGGGGATCGGCGAACCCCAATAACGGTTCCGTGAAATCGACCAGTCCCGCGCGTTCTCGAGCCACTTGCCGAACTGCCCGTGCTTGACGTTCTCGGGGATCCAGTTGATCTGCTCGTTGAGCTCGACCATGCGGTCCTTGAACTGGCTCACCGCAACGTACCAGCTGGTGATCGCGCGGTAGATCAGGGGGTTTCGGCAGCGCCAGCAGTGGGGGTAGGAGTGCACGTAGGACTTTTCGCGCAACAGCACGTTCTTGGCACGCAGGTGCCGGATGATCGGAGTATTGGACTCGAAGACCTGGAGCCCGACGATGTCCTCGAGCTCGGTCCCCCGGAAGAGCGGGAGCACCTTGGCGCCTTCGTCCACCGTCAGGATCACGGGGATACCGTAGCGGTCGCACGTCGCCTGGTCGTCTTCACCGTAGGCGGGGGCCTGATGCACCACGCCGGTACCGTCGGTGGTCGTCACGTAATCGGCGAGCAGAACCTGCCACGCCTGAGAGGTGTCGTAGGAATCATGGCCGACGAACGTGTCGAAGAGCGGTTCGTAACGAAGGCCCTCGAGATCGCGGCCCTGGTAATGGGCCTGGACGGCGGCCTGGGCCGCATCGGCGTCGTCGTAGCCGAGGTCCGTGGCGTAATCGGCCAATCGCTCCGCCGCGAGGAGGTAGCGCGAGGCGTCGGCGGCGGTCCCCTGCGGCCCGGCGGGCAGCACGACGTAGTCGATCTCGGGTCCCACGGCCAGGGCGAGGTTGGCCGGCAGAGTCCACGGCGTGGTCGTCCAGCCGATCGCCGCGACGCCCGCGAGCTCGTGGCTGATCTCGGTCTCGCCGTCCCGCAGCGTGAAGGAGACGGTGACCGTGGGGTCTTGACGGTCCTTGTAGACGTCGTCGTCCATCCGCAATTCGTGGTTGGACAGCGGCGTCTCGTCCTTCCAGCAGTAGGGCAGCACGCGGAAGCCCTGGTAGGTCAGGCCCTTCTCGTGAAGCTGCTTGTAGACCCAGATCACCGACTCCATGTACTCAACGTTGAGCGTCTTGTAGTCGTTCTCGAAGTCCACCCATCGGGCCTGGCGGGTGACGTATTTCTCCCACTCGTCGGTGTACCGCAGGACGGACGAACGGCACGCATCGTTGAATTTGTCGATGCCCATGTCCTCGATCTGCCGCTTATCGGTCATGCCGAGTTGCTTCATGGCTTCCAGTTCCGCCGGAAGCCCGTGGGTGTCCCAACCGAATCGGCGATCGACCTTATGCCCGCGCTGGGTCTGGTACCGGGCGACGAGATCCTTGACGTACCCGGTCAGAAGGTGGCCGTAATGCGGCAGGCCATTGGCGAAGGGAGGCCCGTCGTAGAAGACGAATTCGTCCGTCGCCCCTTGTCCCTGGTCCCGCTGCGAGATGCTGGCCTGGAACGTGCCGTCTTCGTTCCAATAGTCGAGGACCTTTTCCTCGAGCTCAGGGAAAGACGGTGACGCCGGTACGGACTGCGATGACGAATTGGTCGCCTTGGGATAGTGATTGCTCACGCGGACATCCTGGTTCTCGAAAAGGAACATTCGGTTGCGTCAGGACGCCGAATCGGCGCGGTACCACCTCACTTGCCGAGGACGCCGAGACGTCCCGCGGTGACCCTGGGGCCACCGCGGGGGTGTCTCAGCGGCATCGGCCGCTTCATGACGGCTGTCTCGGGCCTACCCGTCCGGGTCTAGTGAGGCTGTATCTATTCCGTGGGCTCCCGCGCCGCAACGCATCGAGGGGAGAACACAGGTACTGCCCGTTCTTCCGGATTGCTCGCCGGTGATGGCCGGGTCTTCGCACTGCCTCTCAGTCTAGGCAGATGGGTCAGTCCTGTCTAACCCCTCGTCACGAAAAAACGGCTCCTATACTGGGACGATGACGAACGAGAAACAGAAGCGCCGCGCCCACAGATCCGCACGCTTCCAGGGGATAGCCCTGGGTGCCATGGGAGTACTCCACGGTCTCCGCCCCGAGCCCTTCGACCGTTTGATCCCCCCGCGCCTTCCCGGCTCGGCACGACTCTGGACCCTCGGCTCGGGCGCGCTGGAGCTGGGGGTCGCCGGGCTTCTGCTCTACCCGCGCACCCGGCGCATCGGTGGACTCGCCGCGGCCGCACTGTACGTGGGCGTATGGCCCGGAAACTTTCAGATGGCATGGGATAGCCGCGGGGCCTCTCCCACCGCTCAAGCCATCGCGTGGGGCCGTCTGCCGCTGCAGCTTCCGCTGATAGCCTCAGCCGTGCAGGTCTACCGACACGTCAGGTGAGATTCGCCTCGTCGAATCCGGGTAGCCGGGCGACAGGCGCACGACCTCGCCCACCACGATCACGGCCGGGGACGTGACGCCGACCCGTTTGGCCTGGTCCGCAATGTCACTCAGCCGCCCGAAGGTGGTGCGCTGGTGCTCGGTCCAGCCTCTTTCGATGATGGCCACGGGGGTCGACGCCGACCGCCCGGATCCCATGATCCCTTCGGTGGCCTGGGACAGCTTGGCGACGCCCATGAGGAGGATGATCGTGTGATCGTCCCGCTGGGGAAGAGCCTCGATCTGCTGGTGTCCGGTCACCACGGTGAAGCCCGCGGCGACCCCGCGGTGCGTCACGGGTATGCCCGCTGCCGCCGGCACGGAGATCGCGGAGGTTACCCCGGGGACGACCTCGGTGGGAACGTCGTGCCGAGCGCAGTATTCCGTTTCCTCGCCGCCGCGCCCGAGGACGAAGGGGTCGCCGCCCTTGAGGCGCACCACGCGATGCCCCTTGCGGGCCTCGCGGACCAGGATCTGGTTGATCTCGTCCTGGGTCACCGGATGATTCCCGGGACGTTTTCCGACCTCGATGACCCGCGCGGTCTCGGGCAGACGGTCCAAGATTTTCCTCGGGCCCAGTCGGTCGGCGACCACGATGTCGGCCGAGGCCAGCAGGAATCGACCGCGAACGGTCAGCAGTCCGGTGTCTCCCGGTCCGCCGCCCACCAGGGCAACGGTGCCCGCGGGCTGGTGAGACGTCGCCGCGCCTCCCTCTCGCCGGGCCTCGCTGGGCAGCTCCCCCGTTTCTAGCGCCGCGCGGATCTCCGCGGCGACCGCGACCGCGCGCTTCGGATCGCGGCTCGCGTTGATGCCGACCGTGACCCCATTGAACCGGGCCACGGCCGGTACGTGCGCGCTTGCCTCGTCGGGATCGCCTCCCTTAACGCAGAACGTGCTCCGCGACTCGGCCTCCAGCGCCACGGCATCCTGCGTCTCGGGGTCCGAGGTGTGCGCGAAAACGAGCCACGCGCCGTTCACGTCCGTGGTGTGAAACCTCCTCCGGTGCCAGGTCAGCCTTCCCCGGTGGCTCAACCGGGCGATGGATTCCTCGACGTCCGGGGAGACCACGTGCACATCGGCCTGCTCGGCCACGAGAGCCTCGAGGCGACGGGCCGCGACGGGTCCCCCGCCGACGACCAGCACGCGGCGCCCGGCCAGGGACAGGCCCAGGGGGTAAGTCATGATGCGTACCTGCTATTCGCTTGATTCCAGCCAGTCCCCGAATTCCTCGGGTTGCGGCACGGGCTGTCGGGAGGCGATGCCCGCGCCCCAGGTATCACCCGACCGGGGATCGATGACCAAAAAGGCCCCGGTATGGCGGTGGGCTTCGTAATCTTCGACCGGTAGCGGAGAGGCCGTCCGGATCGTGACGGAACCGATGTCGTTCAGACCGAGCGACGCGGCCGGCCGTTCGGCGAGGTCCTGCAGGTCCAGGCGGCCACCGATTTCCGTGATAATCGCCTTGACGGTGGCCGTTCCGTGCTTGACCAGGACCTTACTTCCGGCCGTGATCTCCCGGTCGGACAGCCACGCGACCCGGGCGTCGAAGGTGCTCAGCGTCGGCGGGGCCGTCGCGGCGGCACACAACATGGTCCCCCGCGAAATGTCGAGGTCACTGTCGATCTCCACCGTGACGGCCTGGGGCGACCGGGCGGTCTCCATCCGGTGACTCCCGTTCCACAGCGCCGTGACGTGGGCCGTGGTTCCCGTTGCCGCGATCTGGATCTCGTCCCCGACGCGGATCGCCCCGGAGGAGACCTGTCCGGTATAGCCCCGGAAATCGCGAAAATCATCGGGGTCCAGGCCCGGCGCCAGGCCGCCCTGCGGCCTGATCACGGACTGGACGGCGAGCCGGAAGGGTTCGGCCGACCGCATCACCTGGGACTTGTCGGGAAGGCTCTCCAGGAGCCCGAGAAGGGTTGGCCCCGAGTACCACGGCGTGCGATCGGAGCCCGTCACGACGTTGTCCCCCTTGAGGGCCGAGACCGGGACCGCGGTGAGGCGTCCGTCGACGCCGAGATCATCCGCGATCGACTGAAGATCGTGCGTGATGGCGCGATAGGCGTTTTCGTCGTAGTCCACCAGGTCGATCTTGTTGACGGCCACCACGACGTGGGGAACCCGCAAGAGCCTGGTCACGGCGAGGTGTCGGCGCGTCTGTTCCAGGACACCGTGCCGCGCGTCGACCAAGAGGACCACGGCGTCGGCGGTCGACGCTCCCGTGACGGTGTTCTTGGTGTACTCGACGTGGCCGGGGCAATCGGCCAGGACGAAGTTTCTGGTGTCGGTCGCGAAGTATCGATACGCGACGTCGATCGTGATGCCCTGCTCCCGCTCGGCCCGGAGGCCGTCCGTGAGCAACGCCAAATCGAGCCCTTGCTCGTCGTCGCCGAACCCGCGCTCCGCGGAGGTGCGGGCGACGGCGTCCAGCTGATCGGCCAGGATCGCCTTGGCATCGTACAAGAGCCGCCCCACCAGGGTGGACTTTCCGTCGTCGACGGAGCCGGCCGTGGCGAAGCGGAAGAGCGTGCGGGTCCCCTCGGCCTTCGCGGCGAGGGTATCGGTCGTGGTCATTAGAAATAGCCGTCCTTTTTGCGATCTTCCATGGCTGCCTCGGAGATCCGGTCGTCCGCCCTGGTCGCGCCGCGCTCGGTCACCGTCGAGACGGCGACCTCCTGGACGATCTCGGGGGTGGTCGTGGCCGTGGACTCCACGGCCCCGGTGCAGGACATGTCCCCGACGGTCCGGTACCGCACGAGACGCGGCGAGACGGCCTCCTCGGGAGTGGGCTGCGAAAACTCCCCCACGGCGCGGATCATGCCGTCCCGCAGGAACGTCGGGCGCGTGTGTGCGTAGTAGAGCTCGGGCAGCTCGATGTGCTCGCGCTCGATGTACCGCCAGACGTCGAGTTCCGTCCAGTTGGACAGCGGAAACGCCCTGACGTGCTGGCCCGGCGTGTGACGACCGTTGTACAGGTTCCACAGCTCGGGACGTTGGGATCGGGGGTCCCACTGCCCGAAGTCGTCCCGCAGGCTCAGGACGCGCTCTTTCGCGCGGGCCTTGTCCTCGTCGCGTCGCCCGCCGCCGAATACCGCGTCGAAACCGTGGTCCGAAATGGTCTCCAGCAACGGGACGGTCTGCAGCGGGTTGCGCGTCCCATCCGGGCGTTCCGCCAGTTCGCCGCGGTCGATGTAGTCCTGCACCGAACCGATGACCAGCCGGGTCCCGAGACGCTCGACGGTCCGGTCCCGAAAGTCGAGCACCTCCGGAAAATTATGTCCGGTGTCGATGTGCACCAGCGGAAACGGGATCTTCGCCGGGAAGAACGCCTTGGCCGCAACGTGCGTCATCACGACGGAGTCTTTACCGCCGGAAAACAGCATGGCCGGTCGCTCGAATTCGGCGACGACCTCGCGGATGATGTGGATCGCTTCGGCCTCGAGGATGTCGAGGTCGGTGAGCTCGGCGGTCGGTGCCTCCGCGGTCAGGTGAGGTGAGGTGGTCACAGTGCCCTCCGGGGACGAGAAGCGGTTCACAGGTGGATTCCGCATTCGGTTTTGGCGAGCCCGGCCCAACGACCGGCTCGGGGATCTTCGCCCTCGGCAACGGGGCGGGTGCAGGGTTCGCAGCCGATCGACGGATACCCATTGGTCAGCAACATGTTGACCGGTACCCGATGGTCGGTCGCGTAGTCGACGAGGTCGTCAAAGCTCCACGTCGCCAGCGGGTTGACCTTGATGAGCCCGTGGGTTTCGTCCCACGTCACCAGGGGCGTCTCGGTTCTCGTGGGGGACTCGTCGCGGCGTACGCCCGTGAACCACACGGTGTAGCCCTCCAGCGCCTTGTTGAGGGGGACGACTTTTCGCATCCGGCAGCACTCCGCGGGGTCCCGAGCGAAGAGGTCCTTGCCGTATTGCTCGTCCTGTTCGGCCACGGTCAGTTCGGGGGTCAGGTCGACGACGTTGACGTCGAGGCTCTCCTGCACGAGGTCACGGGTTCCCAGCGTCTCGCCGAAGTGGTACCCGGTGTCCAGGAACAGCACGTCGACGCCGGGCATCCGGTCGGCGACGAGCGCCGGGAGCACGGCGTCGGCCATCGAGCACGCGACGGCCACCTGGTCGGTCGAGAAATTCTCGGCGACCCAGGCGATGGTTTCCTGCGCGGAGGCGTCCCAGCCCAGCGCGTCGGCCGCCTGCTCGGCGGAGTCTTTCATTGCGGTCTCGGTCATGCTCACGTCAGGTCCTCCTCGGCGGCGTTTTTGGCCCAGCGGGCGAATGATTCGCCCTCGGCGTGGTTGTCGATGTATCGGCGAACGAGCCTGTCGACGTACGGGGCGACGTCGTCGGAGGCGACTTTCAGCCCCCGAACGGTACGGCCAAGTTCCCCAGTCCCATCGTTGTGGTGATTGGCCAGGCCCCCGCCCAGATGGACTTGAAAGCCTGAGGTCTGTCCACCGTCGCCGTCCGGGATCAGCTGGCCTTTCAGCCCGATGTCGGCGGTTTGAATGCGGGCGCAGGAATTGGGGCACCCATTGATGTAGAGGCTCAGCTGCTCCGGAAGCTGCTCCCGCACATCGGCGAGTCGCTCCTCCAGCTCGGCGATGACGCGCGTCGCGGTGTCCTTGGTGTCCACGATCGCGAGTTTGCAGAATTCCAGTCCGGTGCAGGCCATGGTGTCCCGTCGGAAGACCGAGGGCGTGGCCTCGAGCCCCAAGGCCCGGGCATCGGCGACGAATTCCTCGGTCCGTTCCGGCGCGATGTCCAGCACGACCAGCTTCTGATAAGGGGTCGTCCGCAGACGTTCCGTGCCGTATCGCTCCATGAGTTCGGCGAGCGCGGTGAGCGTTCCGCCGTTGACGCGGCCGACGACCGGGCTGAGCCCGACGTAGTAGTTGCCGTCCTTTTGGCGGTGGACTCCCACGTGGTCGCCCGTGTGGGAGGGAGCGGGAGGTTCCGGTCCGTCGGCGAGCGCGTAGCCGAGGTATTCGGTTTCGAGGACCTCCCGGAATTTTTCCGGGCCCCAGTCGCTCATGAGGAATTTGAGGCGGGCTCGGTTGCGGAGCCGTCGATAGCCGTAGTCCCGGAAGATGCGGATCACGCCGTGCCAGACGTCTGCTGCCTGGTCGACGCTCACGAAGGCCCCGAGGCGCAGGGCGAGTTTGGGGTTGGTCGAGAGCCCTCCCCCGACCCACAGGTCGAATCCGGGTCCGAGTTCTGGGTGAACGACGCCGATCAGGGAGATGTCGTTGATCTCGTGGACGACGTCTTGGCTCGGGTGGCCACTGATCGCGGTCTTGAATTTGCGGGGCAGGTTGGACAGTTCGGTGTCGCCGATGAAGCGTTCGCGGATCTCGTCGATGACGGGCGTGGGGTCGAGGATTTCGTCGTCGGAGACGCCCGCGACGGGCGAGCCGAGGATGACGCGGGAGACGTCGCCGCAGGCTTCGGTCGTGGAGAGACCGACGCTTTCCAGCCTGCGCCAGATCTCCGGCACGGATTCGATCTCGATCCAGTGCAGTTGGATATTTTGCCGATCCGAGAGGTCGGCGGTTCCGCGACCGAATTCTTCGGAGATTCCGGCGATGGTGGACAGCTGTTGGCGGGTCAGTTGTCCCCCGTCGATGCGGATCCTCATCATGAAGTAGCGATCTTCGAGTTCACGGGTCTCGAGGGTCGCGGTGCGGCCGCCGTCGATTCCGGGGCGTCGCTGGGTGTAGAGGCCCCACCAGCGGAAGCGGCCGTGGAGGTCGTCGTCGCTGATGGCGTCGAAGCCTTCTGCGGCGTAGGAGTTCTCGATGCGTTCCCGGACGTTGAGCCCGTTGTCGTCGAGTTTGAATTCCTCGTTGTGGTTCATCGGGGCGGTGCCGTCGATTTTCCACTGAGCGTTGGGCCGCTTGGAACGAGGCTTCTTCTCGTTGGACCCGTGTGCGGATTCCCGTGTGTCTGCAACCATGGTGGAACTCTAGAAACACTGGCTGGCTTGGCGATAGTCCTGTCTCAACACGCATCAACACAAGGTCTCGCGAGGTCACACAACGGGATGTGACGGGGTACGGCGCGTCTCGGGTTTCGCCGAGATTCGGTGCTCAGGTTTCCGGGGCCGACGTCGCGGCGTCCCACCGTTGGCGGGCGCGGCGCAGGGCCAGGTGGGCGACGAGGTCGAGGGAGCTGGGGTCCTTCAGGGACATGAGCGGCTCGGTGGTGGCCGCCTCGGTGCCTTCGAGCCTGTCGTGGAACACGCCGGGGGCGAGGATGTAGGAGGAGACATAGACCTCCCGTGCCCCTTCGTCGCGGAGGGACGCGACGGCCTCGTCGATGCGGGGTCGTGCTGCTGCCCCGTACCCGATGGTCACGGTCGTTCCGAGTTCGCCGGCCAGGTATTCGGCCTGTCGTTCCGCGGCGTCTTGCCCTTCGGCGAGGGAGGAACCGACGACTCCCATGATGACGTGTTTGCCGGGGCGCCAGCCCCGCTCGCGGAGCCTGCGGGCTTGGAGGCGGGCCAGGTCGGGGTCTGGGCCGAGCGGGTCGGCGATCAGGGCCGGACGGTCGTGTCCTAAGCGCGCGGCGGCCTCCACCAGGTCCACGCTCGTGTGGTAGCCGGCCGAGAGCAGCAGGGGGACGATGATCGCGTGCGCCCCCGGGGGCAGCGCCGCCACGACGTCGCCGACCCGCGGGTGTTGCACGTCCACGGAGGCGGGGTGCACGGGGTGGTCGCACCGGCGGGAAATCTTCTCGACGAGCGCGGCGATCGTTTCTTGTCCGCGGGGGTCTCGGGTGCCGTGCCCGGTGGGCACGAGGTGGCTCCCCCGGGGTGCTGGGTTTTCCACCGGGTTATGCGTCCGTGGTCCGGATGAGCTTGTGCTGGGCCGGTTGCGCGACGGGCCTGACGGTCATCTGGTCCAGGTTGACGTGGTGCGGCAGCGTCAGGGAAAACACGGCGATGCGGGCGACGTCTTCGGCGGTCAGGGGCTTGTCGACGCCGCGGTAGACGTTGTCGGCGGCCTGCTGATCGCCGCCGAGGCGGTTGAGGGAGAATTCTTCGGTGTGCACGAGTCCAGGCGACAGCTCGATGACGCGGATATTGTTCTCGGCCTCTTCGAGGCGTAAGGCCTGGGTCAGGGCCCGTTGCCCGGATTTGGCGGCGTTGTACCCGCCGCCGCCCTCGTACCCCGCCTCGGCCGCGGTCGAGGTGAGGTTGAGGATGCTGCCCTCGCCATTGGCCCGCAGGGAGGGCAGGAAGGCCTGGACCATATTGAGGGTTCCGATGACGTTGAGCTGATACATCGCGGTCCAGTCCCGAACGCTTCCGTCGGCCACCGCGTCCGTGCCGATCGCGCCGCCGGAGACGTTGACCAGCGCGTCTACTCGGCCCTGTTCCTGGATGACCCGTTCGGCGAGTTCTCCGACGGCCCGCGCGTCGGTCACGTCGAGCGGGTGGGGCAAGGCCCCGGTGGCCGCCGCGAGCTCTTCGAGTCGTTCCGTGCGGCGTGCGACGGCATAGACGGTCCACCCCTGCTGGGAGAGCTGGCGGGCGGTTTCGCGTCCGATTCCGGAGCTGGCCCCGGTCACGACGGCGACCGGGGCAACGTTGCGCGTCAAGAGTTCGGTGTTATTTGTCATGGCGCCAGCCTACAAACGCCGTGGGTCGCTCACGGAAACATTGCGGGATGCGTACGCACAGGTCGCGTGGGTGACGGCACGGCCCGCCGTACGGACCCTAGGGGCGCGAGCGTGAGAGAATGACGCCATGGCTGATTACACACAGGGCACAGACACGCCCAATACGGTGACCGTCCCCGATAAGCCCGGACTCGAAGGGCTCGAGGAGAAATACTCACGGCAGTGGCGCGAGGAAGGAACCTACGCGTTCGACGAGAACACCGACCGCGCCTCGGTCTACTCGATCGACACCCCGCCTCCGACGGCGTCGGGCTCCCTGCACGTCGGCCACATGTTCTCCTACACGCAGACGGACGTCATCGCCCGCTACCAGCGGATGTCGGGCAAGAACGTGTTCTATCCGCTCGGTTGGGACGACAACGGGTTGCCCACGGAGCGCCGCGTCCAGAACTACTACGGCGTTCGGTGCGATCCGACCAAACCGTACATTGAGGGTTACCGTCCGCCGGAGAAGCCTGCCAAGAACCAGCGCGACTGGGACGTCGTCTCCCGCGCCAATTTCATCGAGTTGTGCGAAGAACTCGCCGTGGACGACGAGAAGGTCTTCGAGCACCTGTTCATGACCCTGGGTCTCTCGGTGGATTGGAACCGCACCTACCGAACGATCGACGATCATTCGCGCAAAGTCTCGCAGCTTGCTTTCCTCAAGGATCTCGAGGCGGGCAACGCGTACATGGCCGAGGCCCCCACGATGTGGGACGTCACGTTCCGCACGGCCGTCGCCCAGGCGGAGCTCGAGGATAAGGAACGCGACGGCGCGTACCACCGCGTGTCCTTCCACCGTCCCGACGGCGGGAAAGTCTGGATCGAGACCACCCGGCCCGAGCTGCTTCCCTCGTGCGTGGCCCTCGCGGCCCACCCGGAGGACGAAAGGTATCAGGACCTTTTCGGAACCACCGTGACCTCGCCCTTGTTCGGCGTCGAGGTCCCCGTGAAGGCCCACGAGCTGGCCCAACCCGATAAGGGCTCCGGCATCGCGATGATCTGCACGTTCGGCGACACGACCGACGTCACCTGGTGGCGAGAGCTCAACCTCGAGACCCGGGCCCTGGTGGGCCGCGACGGTCGTTTCGCCCGGGAGACCCCCGAATGGATCGCCGACGCGGAGGCGCGCGAACGCTATGAGCGCATGGCCGGCGCGACGGTCTTCTCGGCGCAAAAGGCCGTGGTCGAGATGCTCACCGAGGCCGGCGAGATGGAAGGCGACCCCAAACCGATCAAGCACCCGGTGAAGTTCTACGAAAAGGGCGACAAGCCCCTCGAAATCGTCACCTCACGCCAGTGGTACATCCGCAACGGGGGCCGCGACGCCGACCGCCGGCAGGACCTGATCGATCGCGGCCGCCAGATCCAGTGGCACCCGAGCTTCATGCGCTCCCGCTACGAGAATTGGGTCGAGGGCCTCAACGGGGACTGGCTCATCTCCCGCCAACGCTTCTTCGGCGTGCCGTTCCCCCTGTGGTACTCCCTGGACGAGAACGGCGATCCCCGCTACGACACCCCGCTCGTGCCGAGCGAGGAGCAGTTGCCGGTGGACCCGGCCGCTCAGGCGCCCACGGGCTACGACGAGTCCCAGCGCGATCAGCCCGGCGGCTTCACCGCCGACCCGGACGTCTTGGACACGTGGGCTACCTCCTCCCTGACCCCGCAGATCGCCACCGGGTGGGCCGTGAACCCCGAATTGCACCGGGTCACGTTCCCGATGGACCTTCGCCCCCAGGGGCACGACATCATCCGAACCTGGTTGTTCAGCTCCGTCGTGCGGGCGGAGACCCTGGCGGGAAGCGTTCCGTGGACCAACACCGCGCTCTCCGGCTGGATCCTGGATCCCGACCGGAAGAAGATGTCCAAGTCCAAGGGCAACGTCGTGGTCCCGGACGAGGTTCTGAAGAATCACGGGGCCGACGCCGTCCGCTACTGGGCCGCCTCGGCGCGCCTGGGCGCGGACACCGCGTATGACGAGGGCCAGATGAAGATCGGCCGACGGCTGTCCATCAAGCTGCTCAACGCGTCGAAATTCGTGTTGATGCAGGGAGTCGACGAATCCTCGGTCATCGGCCGGGGTGTATCGGCCGACGTGGTTTCCAACGGCCTGGACCGCTCCCTGCTCGCGCAGTTGCAGGACGTCGTGACGGCCGCGACCGAGGCCTTCGACAAGTACGAATACGCGCGTGCCCTGCAACTGACCGAGTCGTTTTTCTGGACCTTCACCGACGACTACGTCGAGCTGGTCAAGGACCGCGCCTACGGCGCTCGCGGTGAGGCCGAGCAGGCCTCGGTTCACGCGGCGCTGGCGACCACGCTCGACGCCGTGCTGAGGTTGTTCGCCCCGTTCCTGCCGTTCGCGACGGAAGAGGTGTGGTCCTGGTGGCGTGCCGGTTCCGTGCACCGCGCGGCCTGGCCGACCACGCAGGGTTGGTCCGCCATCGCCGACGCGGGCGATGCCGAGGTCCTCACGGTGGTGGGGCGGGCGCTCTCCGGACTCCGCAAGTCCAAGTCCGAGGCCAAGGTTAAGCAGCGCACCGAGGTGGCCTCCGCCACGATCTCGGGCCCTGCCGCCCAGCTCGAGCAGCTCCGGGCGGGCATCGGCGACCTCAAGGCCGCCGGCAACGCTCAGGATCTGACGCTGAACGATTCCGAGGGCGAGCTCGCGGTCACCGCCGTCGAGCTGATCCCCGGAGAATAGACCGGTTCCGGCCGCCTCCCGGGGAGAGCGGCTCGGCATCAGGTATGGTCAGTCGGCCCCGCAGTCACCGCCGTGAGTGCGGGGCCGACCCGTATCGGAAGAAAGAGGCAACCGTGCACGACGACCCGAATTATCCCGTGTACCAGGGCAATACCGACAAGAGGGGCGAGAGCCGCATCAAGCAGCAGTTCTCGGATGGCCGACGACTGTTCAATGGCTTCTCGGACCAGGTGTACTTCATCTTTGCCGGTATCGCCAGCCTCTGGCTCGCGGTCGTCTCCTTGACCGAGGCCGTTCACCTGAGCTGGTGGTCGGTGCTGTTCATCCTCGTGTTCTGGGGTTTGGCGTCCTACCTGACGCTGCCTCGGATGCACCGCATCCTCACCAACATCTACGTCCCGAATTACTTCTTCGGGCGGACCCAGACCGGCGATGGACTCCTGGGAGATCCGGTGAACCTAGCGCTGGTCGCGGAGGAAGACGACATCCACGAAGCGATGACGCGCGCCGGTTGGACCAAGGCGGAACCCGTGACCCTGAAGAGTTCGTGGCGCATCGTCGTCTCCTCGGTCCGGAAATCCTCCTACCCGGAGGCCCCGGTCAGCCCTCTTCTGCTGTTCGGGCGGCAGCAAGACTTCGCGTACCAGCAGGAGGTCGACGGCAATCCCAGCAAGCGGCACCACGTCCGCTTTTGGAAGACGCCCCAAGACTGGAGCCTGCCCGGAGGCAAGAAGGTCAACTGGTTGGCCGCGGCGACGTATGACAATGCCGTGGGCCTATCGCTGTTCACCTTTCAGGTGACCCACAAGGTCGACTCGGACACCGACCTCGAACGCGACTACGCCAAATCCACGATCCAGTACAAGAACCCCGAGGTCACCGACGAGGTCCTGGAAAATTTCATGGGCGACTACAACTCCCGCAACGGGGGTGGCGACCACATCAAGACGGACGGGAATCTGCCGATCTTGAACCTGGACGACGTGGTGCCCGGCAACCACGAGACCGAAACCGACCGGGACCCCGATCACAAGCACCGTAATCTCTCCGAGCTGGCGAAAAAAGCTCCGCCGGACGTCTGGGTGGCCGGCGCCCTCGTCACCCTGGTGGCGCTTCTGCAGCTCGGCCGCACGCTGATGCTGTATTTCAGGCCCGGGGTTCGGGACAATCTGGCCACCGACCTTCCCGCCGCGGCCTCACACTTTGCGACCAATACCGGCACCGAGTTTTGGACCTTCGTCGTGGCCGGCGCGTCTCTCCTGGTCACCGCGACGTCCCTGATCCAGATCCTCCTGGCGGTCAACGTCGTCCGAGGCCACAACCGTGCCCGGCAGATTCAGCTGGCCCTGCTGTGCCTGACCTTCGTGATCATCGCGGTCCAGATCGTGACCGACACGTCGGATTCCTCCACCGTGTACGCGGTCTTTGTGCTGATGGCCAGCCAGGTATTCGCGATGATCAACTACACTTCGGACGAGTCGCTGAACTACACCTGGGCCAGCACAGAGGAAAAGCGCCGGGCCAAGACGGCCCGGCGCTCCTCGCAACAGTCCTCGACGGACACCCAGGATTAGTCGAAGATCGGTCCGGTGGTCCTGGAACGCTTGAGTTCGAAGAAACCGGGATACGAGGCCAACGCCACGGCGCCGTCCCAGACCTTAGCGGCGTCTTCGCCGGTGGGTGCCGGGGACATGACCGGGCCGAAGAAGGCCGTCCCGTCGAGCGAGATGATCGGCACGCCGACGTCGTCGCCCACTAGCCCCAGCGCCCGCGCGTTGGACTCCCTGAGTTGCTCGTCGTAGGTCTCCTGGTCCGCGTAGTCGGCCAGCTCCGCGGGCAGTCCCACCTCGGACAGGGCGCGCTCTACGGCGTGGCGATACCGCTGACGTGAATCCTCTTCACCGGTGTTCTCCGGGTGAATCGCGGTGCCCACGGCGTCGTAGAAAGCCTTGACCTTCTCTTGGCCGGCCTGCTCACGCACGGCCATGGCCACGCGCGCCGGGCCGCTCGCGTCACTGATGTGTTGGCGGTACTCGGGGTCAAGGTCTTTGCCTTCGTTGAGGATCGCGAGGCTGAAGGGGTGCCAGGTGACCTCCACGTCGCGCAGCCGCTCGACCTCGGTCATCCACCGGGACGTCATCCAGGCCCACGGGCAAATCGGGTCGAACCAGTATTCTGCGTGCTGCGTCATGCTCTTCTCCTACCGTGTCGCTGATAGTTGCGCGAAATGCGCCATCGACAGGGATAACGAGCAGGTTCTCTGTTTTATGCCCGCCCGTGGTGAGCCAGATCCCGCGCGGCCTCGTCCCGGCGTTCGCGGGCGGTCCGGCCGCCCAAAGAGATTTCGCCGCGGCGCAACCGGAACATGCCGACGCCGTAGAGAAGTGCGGTGAGGGCCACCACGATCAGGGAAGCCCACCCGAGGAACGGTTTGATCGTGTCTTCGTATTCGAGGCTGACGCTACCGGTGCCGACCAGAACGCCCAGGATCAGCCAGGCGTACATCAGTCCGCCGATGAAGAGCAGGGCTTCGCCGGTCACCGTGTCCTTGGTCTGCACCTCGTGCTCGAAACCATGCCGGCTGTCGAAGCCGTACATGACGGCCCGGAGGCCTCCGACCGTCAGGAAAGCCACGGCGAAGGCACCGATCTGACCGCCGGCGGTGATCAGGCCCTGGTCTCGCATCACGGTCACCAAGAAGAAAGAGGTGGCCATGAGGAATACGGAAACGGCAATTCTGAAGATCCGGTGCATGTCATCTCCTCCAGTGCGTTCGTGCCGTTGCCGTGATCCAGCTAAGCACGCGCCACAGGCACGCTCAAGCTCACGGAAGAATCTTGATCAAACCGTGATCGGAATTGTTCGTTTCCCGCATTCCGTGACCATATCGTTATCGTTCTTTATGCCGAACATCACGACAAAGATCAATATTTACGGGAAAACCTAGGAGGCGTCTTTTTTCTCTTGTTCCGGGGCCCGAGTGATGATGGTCGGTTCGGCGCCGTCGGTGATGACCTTGTCCGTCACGATCACCTGGGCCACATCCTCGCGGGACGGGATATCGAACATGACGGACTGCAGGAGGTCCTCGAGGATGGCCCGCAGCCCACGCGCGCCCGTTCCGCGCTCCATCGCAAGCTCGGCGACGGCGCGCACCGCCCCGTCGTCGAACTCGAGCTGCACGTCGTCCAGGGCGAACATCCGCTTGTACTGCTTGATGAGCGCATTGCGGGGTTCCGTGAGAACACGGCTCAGCGTGTCGACATCCAGGCCTGAGAGGCTCGTCAGGACGGGAAGACGACCGATGAATTCCGGAATGAGGCCGAATTTCAAGAGATCCTCGGGCAGGAGTTTACGGAGAATATCCGACTCCTTGGAGGCCTGCTCAATCGGTGCGCCGAAACCGATGCCCTTCTTACCGACCCGGGAACCGACTATTTCCTCCAGCCCGGCAAACGCCCCGGCCACGATGAAAAGCACGTTAGTGGTATCAATTTGCAGGAATTCCTGTTGCGGATGTTTGCGCCCGCCCTGCGGCGGAACGGCGGCAACGGTCCCCTCCAGAATCTTGAGGAGCGCCTGCTGGACGCCTTCGCCCGAAACGTCCCGGGTGATCGAGGGATTCTCGGACTTTCGGGAAATCTTGTCGATCTCGTCGATATAGATGATGCCGGTCTCGGCCTTTTTGACGTCGTAATCGGCCGCCTGGATGAGCTTGAGGAGGATGTTCTCGACGTCCTCCCCCACGTAACCTGCCTCCGTGAGGCTGGTCGCGTCGGCCATCGCAAAAGGAACGTTGAGCTTTTTGGCCAGCGTCTGCGCCAGATAGGTTTTACCGGAGCCCGTCGGACCGACGAGGAGAATATTCGACTTGGCGAGATCGACGTCTTCGCCGCCGCTGGCCAGTAATGATTCGCCGCTCTGCGGCTTGGACGAGTCTTTGGCCTGGATCCTCTTGTAATGGTTGTAAACGGCCACGGACAGCGCCCGCTTGGCGGGTTCCTGACCGATCACGAATTCCTGGAGGTAGTCGAAAATCTCCCGGGGCCTCGGCAATTCCATTGAGGTGATCTCGGCGACTTCGGCCAGCTCTTCCTCGATGATCTCATTGCAGAGTTCGATGCATTCGTCGCAGATGTACACGCCGGGTCCCGCGATGAGCTTACGCACCTGCTTCTGCGACTTTCCGCAGAAAGAACACTTGAGTAGGTCGGTGCTTTCACCGATTCTCGACATGCTTGCTCCTCATTTCTGAAGGTGGTGCGTGACGGACATCGCGACACTACGTCGATGACTCGCCCTCCTAGGCTACAGGTTGCTTCGCCTCGTAGCACTCTCATCGGGCCGGTTACCGCGGTCTTCCTCCCCCGCCAATCCGGCTCGGAACCCCAGGAGCGGACGGGCTTTCCGCGAGGAATCCTTGCGTCACATGACAAAGGCGCCGGCCACCCGATCAACCCGGGCGGCCGACGCCGTGATGCCACCGGTACCGAGGTACCGTCGCGGAAGGGTCTAGTCCGCGGTGTTGATCTGCGGCTTGTTGATCTTACGGGAGTCCAGAACCTGGTCGATCAGGCCGTACTCCAGGGCGTCCTTGGCGGTCAGGATCTTGTCTCGCTCGATGTCCTTGTTCACCTCGGCGGACTTCTTGCCCGAGTGCAACGCGAGGGTGTCCTCGAGCCAGGTCCTCATCCGCATGACCTCGTTGGCGTGGATCTCGATGTCCGAGGCTTGCCCGCCCTGCTGACCGGCCAACGCGGGCTGATGGATCAGGACTCGGGCGTTCGGCAGGGCCAGGCGCTTTCCGGGGGTTCCCGCGGCGAGAAGCACGGAGGCTGCCGAGGCGGCCTGCCCGAGGCAAACCGTCTGAATCTCCGGGCGGATGTACTGCATCGTGTCGTAGATCGCGGTCATCGCGGTGAAGGAACCACCGGGAGAGTTGATGTACATCGTGATGTCGCGGTCCGGATCCTGCGCCTCGAGCACCAGCAACTGCGCCATGATGTCGTCCGCGCTGGCATCGTCGACCTGGACTCCCAGGAAGATGATGCGGTCTTCGAACAACTTCGCGTACGGGTCCTGACGCTTGTAGCCGTAAGGGGTTCGTTCCTCGAAGCTCGGAAGAACGTACCGGCTACCGGGCATCTCGACGCCGCCGGCCTGCGGCCCCTTCGACTGCGGTGAAGTGAAATTCATGTGTGTTTCTCCTACAAAAGTCTCTGACGTGGTCTTCCCGGGCTCTGGGCCGCGGGTTGTCCTACTTCTCGTCCTTGAGCGTTCCGCCGCCACCGGCCACGGTGTTGGCACTCTGCGCGATGTGGTCAAAGAATCCGTACTCCAACGCCTCGTCGGCGGTGAACCAGTTATCGCGGTCGTTGTCTTCCAAGATCTGCTCCACGGACTTGCCGGTCTGCTCGGCGGTGAGCTCCGAGAGGCGGCGCTTCATCGACAAGATCAGCTCCGCCTGCGTGCGGATATCCGAGGCGGTACCACCGATGCCGCCCGAGGGCTGGTGCATCAGGATACGGGCGTTGGGGGTCGCGTACCGCTTGCCCGGGGTTCCGGAGGACAACAGGAACTGCCCCATCGACGCCGCCATACCGGTCGCGATCGTCACGACGTCGTTCGGGATGAGCTGCATCGTGTCGTAGATGGCCATTCCGGCCGTGATCGATCCGCCGGGGGAATTGATGTACAGGTAGATGTCCGCGCTGGGATCCTCGGAGGACAGCAGAAGCATCTGCGAGCAGATGAGGTTCGCGTTGTCGTCGCGGACCTCCGAGCCCAACCAGATGATGCGTTCCTTGAGCAAACGGTTGTAGACGTGATCGTCTTGTCCGTTTCCAGCTTCCCGACTCATCGTCGGACGACCGCTGGACGCGTCCCGAACGGTGCTCTCGCCGTAAGGAAGGTTATGAGCCATTGTGCTTCTGACCTCTCTCGATGTTCGAAGTCGCCCACCTCGATGGCCTCAAGCCTGGTGGACCTCTTGTTCTGCATCCGACACTAGTAGCCACCGGGCCGGTAAGCGCGGGTGATCCACGATAGTTCGCTGATGGCGTTCCGGCAGGCCGCGATGGGTCCGAAGATGTCGCCCGTCGCCGTCACGAAGTGCGCGTCGGGTGCACAAAGGCGCCCCACCGAGTTCTCGATGGGGCGCCTTATGCACGATTCACCCGTCCGTCAGCACCCAAGGAGGGTACGGACGGGAAGAAACCTTAGGACTCGTCGGCGTCCTTCTCCGCCTCGACGGTCTCGCCGTCACCCTGAGGCTTGATGTAGGAGGACAGGTCCACGGCGTTGCCCTGGGAATCCACGACCTCGGCCTTCTCCAGAACGGCCGCAAGGGCCTTGGAGCGGCGAACCTCGCCGACCATCATTCCGGCCTGGCCCGAAGAGTCCAGCATCTGAGCGAACTGGTTGGGATCCATGCCGTACTGCGAGGACATCGAGATGATGTAGTCGATCAGCTCCGACTGCTCGACGCCGACCTCTTCCTGATCGGCGATGGCGTCCAGGACGACCTCGTTACGGAAGGCGCGCTCGGTGTTCTCACGAACCTCCGCGCGGTGCTCCTCGGTGTCGTGGTCCGGCTCGGCGTTTTCGTTGTTGAAGTGCTGCTCGATCTGGTCTTCGACGACCTTCTCGGGAACCGGAACCTCAACCATCTCGATCAGACGATCCAGGACCTTGTCGCGAGCGGCATTGCCCTGCTCGACGACCTTGCCCTGCGCGGCCTGCTTCTTCAGGTCTTCCTTGAGTTCGTCGATGGTGTCGAACTCGGAGGCCATCTGGGCGAAGTCGTCGTCGGCCTCGGGGAGCTCGCGTTCCTTGACGGCGGTGACCTTGACCTTGACGGTCGCGGCCTCACCGGAGTGCTCCCCGCCGGCCAGCGTGGTCTCGAAGGTTGCGTCCTCGTCGGCCGAGAGACCGGTGATGGCCTCGTCGAGTCCGTCGAGCATCGTGCCGGCGCCGACCTGGTACGACAGGTCGTTGGCGGCGTCGACTTCTTCCTCGCCGATCATCGCGTTCAAGTCGAGGGTCACGAAGTCGTCCTCGGCGGCGGGGCGCTCGACGGTCTTCAACGTGCCAAAGCGTCCACGCAGCTCGTCGAGGGCCTTCTGCTCGTCCTCGGCGGTGACCTCGGCGGCGTCGACCTCGATCTTGAGGCCGGAGTAGTCCGGCAACTCAACCTCGGGGCGGACAACAACCTGGATCGACACGGCGACGTCGGCTTCGCGCTCGTTCTCTTCCGGCTTCTTCTGCACCTCGACCTCGGGCTGAGCCAAAGGCGTCAACTCGTTCTCGGTCAAGGCCTGCTGGTAGAAACCGTTCAGTCCCTCGTTGAGGGCGTTCTCGACGACGAAGTCGAATCCGACTCGCTGTTCGATGAGCTTGTTCGGAATCTTGCCCTTGCGGAACCCCGGCATCTGGATCTGCTCGGCCAATTCCGTATAAGTCTTGGTGAGAAACGGCTTGAATTCCTCGAAAGGAACATCCACCTGGATCTTCGCCAGGGTCGGGTTCAGTTTCTCGACGGCGGTCTTCACGTCCGTTGATCTCCTACAAGTCGGGGTCAAAAACCGTCCGGCAGTCTGCCAGACGAGTCGAATTGCTCTGAATTATTCTGGTGTCAGAGTCGCACCGCGCTCGGCGCCCATGCTACCCGTCGGGGCAGTATCCACCGGTGCCGGTGTTCCAACGTCGGGGCGACAGGACTCGAACCTGCGATCTCCTGCTCCCAAAGCAGGCGCGCTAGCCACTGCGCTACGCCCCGTAAGGCAAAGGCTAGTTTATGCGCCAAATCGGGATTCCGCGAATTTTTCCCCCGACACGACGCTCGATCGATTTGACGAAGGGTCCGCCGGTGGGGTTATATAGTCGAGGTTCACACGGGGATGTAGCTCAATGGTAGAGCCTCAGTCTTCCAAACTGATTACGCGGGTTCGATTCCCGTCATCCCCTCCACATCGAAAGGCCCCGGCTGTTCTCAGCCGGGGCCCTTTCGCATCTGGCCGACCCACGCCCCTAACCGGCGACGAGCCTCCGGGCTTCCTCCCGATGTTCCGCGATCAATCGCTCGTGATCCAGACCGACCGCCCTGCCGTCGAGGACCCGCCACTGCCCGGCAATCATCACCCGGTCGGCCTTCTCTGCCCCGCACAACACGAGCGCGGGAATCGGATCGTGGGAGCCGGAGAACGACAGCCCATCGAGTCGAAACATCGCCAAGTCGGCCTGTTTGCCGACCTCGATGCGGCCGATATCGTCCCGGCCGAGCGCCGCGGCCGACCCGCTGGTGGCCCAGTCGAGAACACGCTGACTCGTCACGGCTTCCGCCCCGTACCGCAGCCGCTGGACATACAGCGCCTGCCGCACCTCACGCATCAGGTTCGACGCGTCATTGGACGCGGAACCGTCGACGCCGAGGCCCACCGTGACGCCGGCGTCTTCGAGCTCGACGGCCCTGGCGATCCCCGAGGCCAGCCTCATATTTGACGTTGGGCAGTGAGCCACCGACGCGCCGGCCCGGCCCAGGCGGGCGATCTCGTCGTCGTCGAAATGCACCCCGTGTGCCAGCCAGGTCCTGTCGCCGAGCCAGCCGACGGACTCCAAGTAATCGACCGTGCGCAGGCCGAAGCGTTCGCGGCAGAATTCCTCCTCGTCGAGGGTTTCCGCCAGGTGGGTGTGGAGCCGAACGTCCATGTCCTCGGCCAGCGTCGCGCTGTCACGCATGAGTTCCGTCGTGACGGAGAACGGAGAGCACGGCGCGAAGCCGATCTGCACCTGCGCCCCATCGCCACGCTCGTGATAAGCCTCCACGAGTCGCCGGGAGTCCTCGAGGATGACGTCGCTCTCCTGGACCGTCTGCTGCGGGGGCAGGCCACCGTCCTTCTCCCCCAGGGACATGGACCCGCGCGTCAGCATCGCCCGCATCCCGAGACGGCGGACCACACCGACCTGAACATCGATCGCGTCCTCGAGCCCGGTCGGGAAGAGGTAATGGTGATCGGCGGCCGTCGTGCACCCCGACTCGAGCAGTTCGGCCATGGCCACCGTGGTCGCCAGCTCCAGGGCCCGCGGCGTGAGCCGAGCCCACACCGGATAGAGATTGGTCAACCAGCCGAACAGGGGTAGGTCGGCCACCGGGGCCCAGGCCCGGGTGAGCGTTTGGTAGAAGTGGTGATGCGTATTAATCAGCCCCGGGGTCACGACGTGTTCCCGGGCATCGACGACCTCGCCGACGTCGACGGTCGGCTCCCGCCCCGCCGCGACGATCTCGACGATGCGCCCCGAGGCGGCGTCCACCACCAGGCCTCGCCCCGCGCGTGACGGATCGACGTCGCGTCCCAGGTGAACCGCGAGGGGATCCTTGATCCATACGGTCGAAGCCGTCGGCCGAGCCTGGGCGGCCGGGGTGGGCTGTGCCCCGCTGCCGGCCTTCGCATCCGCTCCGGGGGTGCCCCGATCCTCATCTGTCATGTCAGTCGCCTTTCCCTGCCGCGTCGATGGTTCCCTCGGATATTTCGAGGTGTGGCGACTTCGCTGGGGCGAATCGCCGCCAGCTCAGGTTTCTCGGCGTCTGCTGATCCGCCGTCCGGCCTCCCGGGAACGACCATGCCGCACCCACGGAGGGCCGCTGGGTCACACGGGACCGAATAGACGGCACTCTAGCATGTGCTCCAAATCACGAAAACTCCTTGTCAACGGCTTGATGAAGATTTACGCTTTTGCGATAAGGAAAGCCGTTTTCGCATGTTGGAAACTTACAGACCGATCCCCCGTTGAACGTTCGGCACTCGACTCCCCACCGCGGGCTCGTCGCCTAGGGCCAGCGTTCAGCCACGAACTCGACGGAGAGACAGATGTCGGCAACCAAACAGTCGTCGCAGGAAGATCACGCCGCGGCCGTTCTTCCGGAGAATGAGAAACTCCCGATCGCCAATTCCTTCGCCTACGGGCTGCAGCACGTGCTCACGATGTACGGCGGGATCATCGCGGTCCCGCTGATCATCGGCAAGGCGGCCGGCCTGGACGGCAATGGCATCAGCGTGCTGATCGCCTCGTGCCTCTTCATGGGCGGGCTGGCCACGATTTTGCAGTCATTCGGCGTTCCGTTCTTCGGCTCGAAGCTGCCGCTTGTCCAAGGCGTCTCGTTCTCCGGGGTCGCCACGATGACCTCGATCCTCGCGGGCGGCGACGGGCTGCCCGAAGTATTCGGCGCGGTCATCGTCGCCTCGGTGATCGGTTTGCTCGTCGCGCCGGCCTTTGCCCGCATCGTCCGGTTCTTCCCGCCGGTGGTCACCGGCACCGTCATCACGACGATCGGGCTGTCGCTCATGCCCGTCGCCGCCGGCTGGGCGATGGGAGGGGATGCGGAGGCGGCCGACTACGGCAGCGTCCGGAACATCCTCATCGCGGTGGGCACCCTCGCGGTCGTCCTGATCCTGAGCCGGATACCGATCCCCATGGTCTCCCGGTTGTCGATCCTTCTGGCGATCGTGGTGGGAACCGTCGTCTCGCTCATCTTCGGCTGGACCGACTTCTCGCACGTGCTCGATCGGGGAATTCTCGCGGTGCCTCAGCCGTTCGCCTTCGGCATGCCGAGCTTCTCGGTCGCCGCGATCGTGTCCATGTTCATCGTCATCATCGTGACCTTCGCCGAGACCACCGCGGACATCATCGCCGTCGGCGGCATCGTGCGGACCAAGGTTGACTCGAAGCGCATCGCCAACGGGCTGAGGGCGGACATGCTCTCCTCGGCCGTCTCGCCGGTCTTCAACTCCTTCACGCAGTCGGCCTTCGCCCAGAACGTCGGGCTGGTGGCGATCACGGGCGTGAAGTCGCGGTTCGTGACCGTGGCCGGCGGTGCCATCCTGGTGGTCCTGGGCCTCCTTCCGGTCATGGGCGGCGTCGTGGCAGCCGTACCGTCGCCGGTTCTGGGTGGCGCGGGCGTTGTCCTGTTCGGCACCGTGGCGGCCTCGGGCATCCGAACCCTCTCGAAGGTCGAGTACGAGGGCAACCTCAACATGATCATCGTGGCCGTTTCCCTGGCCTTCGGCATCATCCCGGTCGTCGAGCCGGACTTCTATCACGACTTCCCCTCGTGGATCGGCATCATCTTCCATTCGGGGATCTCGTCGGCCACGTTGATGGCCGTCCTCCTGAACCTGGTCTTCAACCACATCGGCGCGCGGAATAAGGACCGGACGAACCGCTCGGTTTTCGTGGCCGGCACGGGCCGCGTCATCCGCTGGGACGACCTGGAACGGCTCATGAACAACGAGACGATCTTGGCCGATGGGGAGTCGATCAAGGACGTGACCATTGTGGACTCCAACGGGGAGGAAGTCCCCGTGGTCACGGCCCGCCAACACCAGATCGTGGTCGAGGCCGCCGAAAACGGCGAGGTCACATGTCAGGACGACATCCGCCGGGTCATCAAGGAGAACGACGAGGAATGATCGCCGCCCCCTAAACTTGGCAGGTCCGGCACCAGTACAGCTTGCGACCGGCCATGTCTTCGACGGTGATCGAGTCTTCTCCGCAGACTCGGCACCGTCGTCCGGCACGGCCATAGACGTAATTCGCGTGCTCCGGCCAGGCGTCGGCCACCTCGACTCCGGGTCGGTGTTCCGGTGCCGTCGTGACGATGCGCCCCAGCTGCACGCCGGTGGTCATCAGTGCCACCGTGTCCCGCCACAGCATGCCAACCTGAGCGGGCGTCAGATCCCGGGCTGGACGATGCGGCTCGATTCCGGCCCGGAAGAGTGACTCCGCACGGTAGATGTTGCCGATGCCCGCGATGACCTTCTGGTCCATGAGCACCGCCGCGATCGGGCGCGAGCTCCGGGCACAGGCCTCGTGGAAGGGTTCGGGGTCGGCCGAGGGGTCGAGCGGATCCGGGCCGAGGTTTCGACGGACCTCGGCGACCCCCGTGGGTTCGAGAATCCGGCAGGTCGTCGCACCGACCAGGTCGGCCCAGCCGTGCTCCGATTCGAGCCTCACTCGAGTCGTCGCCTTCGGCGCCGGAGGGTCCAGGTAGTCCTCACCGGTCGCCTCGGACCGTTGCTCTCGCTCGCCAATTTTTCGGGGCGCGCCGATGGACGAGGCCGCCCGGAACGTCCCGTCGCCGCCGAAGGTCCACGCCCCGTACATTCCCAAATGCACGTTGAGGGTGAGCCGGTTGTCGAACTCCAAGAAGAAGTGCTTGCCGACGGCCGCGGCGGATACGGCCCGTGCCCCGTCGATCAGGGCCGCGCCCTGCGCAAAGCGACCTTGTGGGCTCGAGGCCCGGAGCCGCTCCCCCACGAAGACGTCGTCGAACTGACGGGCGAGCCGGTGAATCGAATGTCCCTCGGGCATATCTCATGCCTCCCGAGGCCCGGGCACCGGACGCCGATGAACCCTAGTCATCCGTCTCGAGATGCTGCCCGACGATACGACCCGTGTTCTCGTATTCCTCCATCTGACCGATGCGCCGGACGTGGCGCGGTTCACCGGAGAACTCGGTCGCGAGGAAGACCTTGATGATCTCGAGGGCTTCTTCGACGCTGTGCTGCCGCCCCCCGACGGCCACCACGTGTGCGTTGTTGTGCTCGCGGGCCAGCGCCGCCGTGTCATGGTTCCAGGCCAGCGCCGCGCGGATGCCCGGAACCTTATTGGCCGCCATCTGCTCGCCGTTTCCGGACCCACCCAGGACGATGCCCAAGGAATCGAGCCCGCGTTCTCGGTCGGCGCGCACCCCCAGGGCCGCATTGATGCAGAAGCCCGGGTAATCGTCCAATGGGTCGAATTCTTTCGGCCCGTGGTCCACGAGCTCGTACCCGAGCTTCGTCAGTGACTCAACGAGGTATCGGCTCAGGTCAAGCCCGGCATGGTCGGTGGCAATGTGAACACGCACGTAAGTTTCCGTCCTCAGAGATTTCAAGGGTGACATCGTGTGGATGAGTCAAGCCTACCGGCTCCTGTAATAGCCTGAGACTCAGACCGATTCCTCTTCGAAAGGCGGAACTCATGCCAGGACTCAACCTGACGCGCCAGGAAGCCACCGAGCGCGCGGACATCGTGACGAAGGTTCACTCCTACCGCGTCGACCTCGACCTGACCGTGTCGGAGAGCGTCTTTCCTTCCACGACCACCGTCTCCTTCGACGCCGTGGCGGGCTCATCCACATTCATCGACGCGATCACGCATCGCGTCGCCTCCGTCGTCCTCAACGGCCGGGAGCTCGATCCCGCGGAGGTCTCCGACGGCGTCCGGATCCAGCTTCCGGACCTTGCCGAGCACAACGAACTCACCATCGCCGCGGACGCCATGTTCACCAATACCGGCGAGGGCCTCCACCGCTTTGTCGACCCCGTGGACGACGAGGTCTACCTCTACACCCAGTTCGAGGTTCCCGACGCACGTCGCATGTTCGCGGTGTTCGAGCAGCCGGATCTCAAGGCCGAGTTCACCTTCAGCGTCAAAGCGCCCAGCTCCTGGACGCTGATTTCCAACGAACCGGTCGAGCACCGGGAACAGGGCGAAGGATCCGACGTGTGGACCTTCGCGACCACGCCCCGCATCTCGTCGTACATCACCGCGCTCGTCGCCGGGCCGTATTCTCGCGTGTCCGACTCGGTGACCTCCGCCGACGGCCGCACGATCCCCCTGGACATCTACGCTCGCCGCTCGCTCATGGAATACCTCGATCACGAGGACATCTTCGAGCTGACCAAGCAGGGCTTCGAGTATTACGAGCGACAGTTCGGGGTGCCGTACCCGTTCACCAAATACGACCAGCTCTTCGTCCCGGAGTTCAACGCGGGCGCCATGGAGAACGCCGGGTGCGTGACCATCCTCGAGGACTACATCTTCCGGTCCAAGACCACCGACGCGATGATCGAGCGCCGCGCGATCACCGTCCTGCACGAGCTGGCCCACATGTGGTTCGGCGACCTCGTGACCATGAAGTGGTGGAACGACCTCTGGCTCAACGAGTCCTTCGCGGAATTCATGTCGCACCTCAGCGCCGCGAACAATACGCGGTTCACGAATGCGTGGACCACGTTCTCGGCCATGGAGAAGACCTGGGCCTATCGCCAGGACCAGCTGCCCTCGACGCACCCGATCGTCGCGGACATCAAGGACCTCCACGACGTTCAGGTGAACTTCGACGGCATTACCTATGCCAAGGGTGCCTCGGTGCTCCGGCAGCTCGTCGCGTGGGTCGGCCAGGAGGAGTTCATGAAGGCCCTGACCGAGTACTTCGGCAAGCACTCCTGGGGCAACGCAACGCTCATCGACCTCATGACCGAGCTGGAGGCCACCTCCGGTCGCGAGCTGAGCTCGTGGTCCCGGGCCTGGCTCGAAACGGCGGGCGTCAACACGCTGACGCCCTCGGTCGAGACCGACGCGGACGGCCGCATCGTCCGCATCGAGGTCATCCAGACCGCTCCGAATGAGCACCCCACCCTGAGGCCGCACCGCATGACCGCCGGCTTCTACGAGCTGGTCGACCAGAAGCTGGTCCGGGTGCACGGCGTGGAATTCGACGTCGACGGAGAGCGGACCGAGATTCCCGACGTGGCCGGGCGCCCCCGTCCCGCGGTGATCCTCCTCAACGACCAAGACCTGGCCTATGCCAAGGTCCGACTCGACGACGTGTCCTTCTTCCACGCCAAGACCCAGCTCAGGAACTTCGAGGAGTCCCTCCCCCGTGCCGTCGTGTGGAGCGCGGTCTGGAACGGCACCAGGGACGGCCAGATTCCGGCGCGCCAATTCGTGGAGATGCTGCTGGATAACATCGACGCCGAAACGGACTCCACGACCGTCTTGACCCAACTCCGCAACCTCGCCACGACCTTGCGTTGGTACGTCAGGCCGGACGCCCAAGAGGAAACCCGGGAAAAGGCCGCCGAACGCCTGTGGGAAATTTCCCAGGGCGCCCCGGAGGGCTCGGATCGCCAGTTGCAGTTCGTCCAGGCATTCGCCTCCCACGCGACGACCGATGAGCAGCTCGACATCCTGGAGGGGCTGTACAGCCAGGAGATCACGCTGCCGGGGCTCGAGATCGATACGGATCTGGCCTGGAAGCTCCTGACCGGGCTCGTGGCCGCCGGCCGCCGGACCGCGGCGGACGTCGACGAATTCGCGGCGCGTGACAACACGTCGACCGGCGCCCAGCGGGCCGCGCAGGCCCGCGCCGCCGTCCCGACGGTTGAGGCGAAGGAAAAGGTGTGGGACATGGTCGTCGACCACCACGACCTCCCCAACGTGATCCAGCGTTCCGCGATCGCCGGCTTCAACGCCACCAGCCGGGACGCCCTGTTGCGTCCCTTCGTGGACCGCTATTTCGCCTCGATCGAGCGGGTCTGGACGGAGCTGTCACACGAGATCTCCCAGCAGATCATCACGGGGCTGTTCCCGCAGATCGCGGACCGAGACGTCCTCGATGCCGCGGAAGAGTTCCTCGTTCAGCTCGGCGACGGCAAGGATTCGCTCCGCCGACAGGTGATGGAGGGCCGCGACGTCATCGAGCGGGCGCTGCGGGTCCAGTCCGCCGACGTCATGTCGTAGGTAGGGGACGCATTCGCGTCGGCCGGGCTCGTCGTTGCACTATGGAGGCATGACGAGTCCGGCCTCTCCCGTTCCCACGATGTACGAACAACTCGGTGGTCACCCCGCGATCCAACGCCTCACGACCGAGTTCTACCGGCGCGTGGAGAACGACCCCGATTTCAAGGCGCTCTACCCGGAATCCGATCTGGAACCCGCCCGCCGCCGGCTCGAGATGTTCTTGGAGCAATACTTCGGCGGCCCCACCACCTACAGCAAGGAACGGGGGCACCCGCGGTTACGGATGCGGCACGCGCCCTTCACGATCGACTCCTGGGCACGGGACCGGTGGCTCACGCACATGCGCGAGGCCCTCGACTGCCTGGAACTTCCGCCCCTGCAGGACGGGATGATCTGGGGATATTTCGAACGTGCGGCGCACGCCATGACCAATACGCCCGGGTAATCGTTCCGCCCCGGAGCAGCCATCGCGGCGTTAGAGCGCGGTCGCCGGCTTCGCAACGATGTGCCCGCGGGAGTTCGACAAGCGCCGCCACGGCCCATTGGCGTAGACGGTGAACCCTTCAGCGGTCTCGTTGAACCCCAAGACCGTGGCACCGAACATGGCCCCGCTGACGACTCCGTCTTCGGACTCCTCGCCCCAGATGCGCGACCGCACCGTGCTCAGGACGGCGTTGCCCGGATTGACCGGCAGCGCCGACTCCACCGCCCGGATGCCGTCCCGGGCGATGCGCTCGATGCTCTCGGCGTCGAGGCGTCCCTGCTCGGTCCACCCCCTCGTCGGCGGCATGACCCCGGCCCAGGCCGCCGTCACGGTGGCCGGAGGGATCGACAGCTCGCCGTCGGTGCTCTCGATCCGGGCGAGGCGGTCGAGCACCGCCGACGCCTCGACGGTCGCGTCGGCCTCGGCCTGATGGGCCAGGTGCAGGGCCCGCATGCCGAGGACCGTCGGTACCGTATCGAGGAGCGTCTCCGCGCTCATGACCGGGGCCCAGACCGCCAAGGACCTTCCCCGGGCCTGAAGCCGCACCGCGGCAGTCGCTTCGATGGTCTTGACCCGTGACAAGAAGGTAGCGAGGTCTTTGGCTTGGCGGATATCCGCGAGGCGTAGCCGGTCATGGCGCATCGGGTGGAGAGTCCCTCTCGGGTTCGGAATCAAGAATGTGCCCGTCCATTATGGACCTTCCCGCGAGTCGCACGAGCCCCGCGACTCAGCATTGCGGCTTATGACTGTGGACGAGACCGCCATAGGATGCACATGTGACCACATTCGACGAAACCCAGTTCCCTTCCGACGACTATGACCCCACGCGAGCTCTCGTCAGCATGCTCTCCCTGGAACCCGATCATCCGCTGCGCACCACGGAGGACATTTTCGTCGGGCGCACGATCGCCCCGGAAACGCCCCGTGTCTACGGTGGCCAGGTCTTCGGGCAGTCGGTCATGGCCGCGAGCAGAACCGTGGATCCGGAACGGCCCATTCACTCGATGCACGGATATTTCCTGCGCCCCGGTGACGTCTCGCAGCCCATCACCTTCGGCGTGGAGCGCATGCGTGACGGCAGGTCTTTCTCGGCCCGCAGGGTGCATGCGTATCAGAACGGCGAGGTCATTCTTTCGGCCATAGCGTCCTTTCAGCAGCCGGCGCGCGGGATCGAGCATCAGGAGCCTATGCCCACGGGGATCCCCGAGCCCGAGGATTTGAAGAGCTCGGAGGAACTCTGGGGCGGCATCGATCATCCGATGGCCCAGCGCGTGGTCCGCGGCCGCCCCTTTGAGATCCGCCACGTCACGGACCCCATCTATCTGCGCCCGTCCGAAGTCCACGAGCCCGTCAATACCGTGTGGTTCAAGACCCACGGGCGGCTACCGGACGACCCCAGGATTCATCGCGCGGCCATCGCGTACGCCTCCGACTACACGCCCATGGATCCCATCCTTCGACGCCACGGGTTCATCTGGGCGCAGGAGGGATTGAGCCTGGCGTCCCTGGACCACGCCATCTGGTGGCATCGCCCGGCACGGGCCGACGAATGGCTTCTCTACACGCAGACCTCGCCCAATGCCTCGAGCGCCCGAGGTCTCGCGTGCGGCCGGATCTTCTCCCGCGACGGAGAGCTCGTGGCAACGACCACGCAAGAGGCTCTCGTGCGCGTGCCGGAGGAAGACATCTCGTAGATCGGGGCGGCCCCGGCCATCGCGGTGCGACGGGTCGGGGTTCCGGGCAGATACGACGACGCCCCGGTCGCTACCTCAGCGGGTGGCGACCGGGGCGTCGTCGTGACATGGCCTGATCTCAGTCGCGGGTCAGGCGACGGTGGGTGAGGCGATGCGGCCGTGCGGCCTCCGGGCCGAGTCGCTCGACCTTGTTCTCCTCGTAGGACTCGAAGTTCCCCTCGAACCAGTACCACTTGTCCGGTTCTTCCTCGGTGCCTTCCCAGGCGAGGATGTGGGTCGCGACCCGGTCGAGGAACCACCGATCGTGCGAGACCACGACCGCGCAACCCGGGAAGTCCAGGAGCGCGTTCTCGAGAGATGCGAGGGTCTCGACGTCGAGGTCGTTGGTCGGCTCGTCGAGGAGCAGAAGGTTTCCGCCCTGCTTGAGGGTCAGCGCCAGGTTGAGGCGGTTGCGCTCACCGCCGGACAGGACGCCGGCCTTCTTCTGCTGGTCGGGACCCTTGAAGCCGAAGGCCGAGACGTACGCCCGGGAGGGCATCTCGACCTGGCCCACGTGGATGAAGTCCAGACCGTCCGAGACGACTTCCCACAGCGTCTTCTCCGGATCGATATTGGCCCGGTTCTGATCGACGTAGGAAATCTTGACGGAGTCACCGATCTTGAGGTCTCCCCCATCGAGGGATTCCATGCCGACGATCGTCTTGAACAGCGTCGACTTACCGACACCGTTCGGGCCGATCACGCCGACAATTCCGTTACGCGGCAACGAGAAGGAGAGGTCCTTGATCAGGCTTCGATCCCCGAACCCCTTTTGCAGGTTCTCGGCCTCGATAACCAGGTTTCCGAGGCGGGGCCCCGGGGGAATCTGGATCTCCTCGAAGTCGAGCTTACGGGTCTTCTCGGCCTCCGCGGCCATCTCTTCGTATCGCGCGAGTCGGGCCTTGGACTTGGTCTGGCGGCCCTTCGAATTGGACCGGACCCAGTCGAGCTCGTCGGCCAGGCGTCGAGCCAGCTTGGCGTCCTTCTTGCCCTGGACCTCCAGGCGCTTACGCTTGGTCTCGAGGTAGGTGGAGTAGTTGCCTTCGTATCCGTGAAGACGGCCTCGCTCGACCTCGCAGATCCATTCGGCCACGTGGTCGAGGAAGTACCGGTCGTGGGTCACGGCCAGGACCGCACCGTGATACGACGCGAGGTGCTGCTCGAGCCACAGCACCGATTCGGCGTCCAGGTGGTTGGTCGGCTCGTCCAGGAGCAATAGGTCCGGCTTCTGCAACAGGAGCTTGCACAGGGCCACGCGGCGACGTTCACCACCGGAGAGGTTGCTGACCATCGCGTCGCCGGGCGGGCAACGGAGAGCGTCCATCGCCTGCTCGAGCTGACTGTCCAGGTCCCACGCGTTGGCGGCGTCGATATCGCCTTGCAGCTGGCCCATCTCTTCCATCAGCGCGTCGAAGTCGGCGTCCGGATTGGCCATTTCCTCGGAAATGGCGTTGTAGCGGTCCAGCTTGCCCTTGATCTCGCCAACGCCTTCTTCGACGTTACCCAGAACGGTCTTCTCTTCGTTCAGCGGCGGTTCCTGGAGCAGGATACCGACGGAGTATCCGGGGCTCAGCCGCGCTTCACCGTTGGACGGCTGATCGAGGCCTGCCATGATCTTGAGGATGGTCGACTTACCGGCACCGTTCGGTCCGACGACGCCGATTTTGGCGCCCGGATAGAACGACATGGTCACATCGTCCAGGATGACCTTGTCGCCCACTTTCTTGCGGGCTTTAGACATCGTATAAATAAATTCAGCCATGCCTCCCAGGCTACTATGCCCAGGCCCTGACCTGGCCATCACGACGAGGTGAGTAGCGCTCGAATGTTCAGGCCACCGCGCTCATGAACACCGGCCGTCGGCAAATCCACCGATTATTCGTTGTGGACCCCGCCGATCAGGCACCGCCCGTCGGCCATTGGCGGGGCTTCCGTCACGGTCACGGTCCGATCGGGGCGCACGTCGACCAGAAGGCAACGCCCCTCATGGGAGATCGCGGCGTCCACATTGTCTACGTCAAGGCCCGTGGGGGTCGTGTTCTGACCTGTTTCGATGCTCTCGTCGGCCCATCCCGCGTTCACCAGTGCCTGCCTCAGCGCCCGTTCGGTGGGGTCCCCCTGGAGGCCTGATTCGACGGCTCGTCGCACCCGGTTGGTCTCCTCGCTCCCCTCGCCCGCGCCGTCGCTCGTGCCCGCCGGGGCATGGCTGGCGGTCGTCGTCGGCGAGGACGACGCCTCGCTGGGCTTGTCGGCCACGGAGCAACCGCTCACGAGGCCCAGGATGACGGCGACCGAGAGGGCTGCCGACGTCCGGCGCGGAAGAGATGAACAACGCGTCATGGATGAACCTTTCATGCTTCACCGGCGGACCGCTCCGACGGCAAACTCCTGAGGAAATTTTGCCACGTGTCGACCGCCGGGTCTCCGAATATGGGTCCTGGCGGCCCACGCGGGCGGTTCGGTCGGCCCTCTCGCATGGCAATCTGATCACCTTGGGGTTACAGGGTGATGGTCATCGTTCCAATCTGTTATCAAATTTGATATATCGCATCCAGACTGTTGCCCCATAGAGTCATTGCGCCAGACATCATCATCTCGATCACGGAGGAGCCGACACGTGAGCCAATCAACAATTGACCGTCCGGACCGCACGGCCATCGACGAGCGCCGCCCCGAGCCTCAGGAAGCCGCAATTCCGCGCAGGCAAGGTCCGGAACGCGTGATTCTCGTCAGGCCTCATCACTTCGTGCCGAACCCCATGACCGAGACCGACAATAGGTTCCAGAGCCGCCCCTCCACGGATACCGTGCCCGTGGCCCAACGCGCCTTCGACGAGGTGTCGGACGTGGCCCAGGCGCTCCGGGAAATCGGCGTGGGAGTGACCATATTCGAGGACCCCACGGTGGAAACCCCCGACAGCGTCTTCCCCAACAACTGGTTCACCACTCATCACGACGGCACTGTCGTCGTCTTCCCCATGCACGCCCCCAACAGGAGGGCGGAGCGTCGCCAGGACATCTTGGATCACCTCCGCACCTCCGGCCGGGTCTGCCGGGTCATCGACTACAGCCCCTCCGAGGCCGACGATCAGTATCTCGAGGGAACCGGGGCCATGGTGCTGGACCACCTCGAGCGGATTGCCTACGTGTGCCGATCCCAGCGAGTCTCCACGGAGGTCCTGGACCGGTTCTGTGCCGATCTGGGTTACCGGCCGGTGGTTTTCGACGCCACCGACCGGGACGGCGTGCCGGTTTATCACACCAATGTCCTCATGTCCGTGGGAACGCGCATCGCGGTCATCGGCACCGAGATGATCCGCGATCGAACCGAACGCCAATGGGTCATCGAATCCCTCGAAGCCAGCGGGCGTCGCGTCGTCGACCTGACCGAGGACCAGATCCATCAGTTCGCGGGCAATTGCCTGGAGGTCTCAGGCGTCAATGGACCCGCGCTCATCATGTCCACTACGGCGAAACGCTCGCTCACGGACCGGCAATTGCGCTCGCTGGAAGAGGTCGTCAGCATCACGGCGGTCGACGTCTCGACGATCGAATCGGCCGGAGGTTCCATTCGCTGCATGATTGCCGGGAACCATCTGCCGTCCAGGCCGCAGGACTGAACGCCCGGGCCGCGGGCCCTCCCGCCTGAGGCCGCACCCACCCTGGGTAAGTGGCCTCGGGTCCTGCCGGTTAGGCCCGAAGAACCAAATCGGTATGCACCATGCAGAACCACGCGTCGGGGTCGTCGCCCCATCGTTGCCAGGCCGCGGCCATTTCGTCGATCTGACTCTGATCCACGCCTTGTTCGCGCGCCTGCTCGACGAATTTCGACGACCTCACCCTTTCGGCCTGACTCCCGCCCCACCACGCGGTATCTTCCGGCGTGGCATAGGTCCACGTGGAGGTTCCAATCGAGGCTACGTTCGCCTCGGCAAGCCGGGCCCACCGGCGCAATCGACGACCCGCGTCGGGTTCGCCCCCGCGCAGACGCGCACCAGAAGAGTAGACGGATAGCCATCGGTCCATTCCCGAGGATTCCGGGAACCACGTCATCGCGCCGTAGTCGGCATCCCTCACCGCCACGATGCCTCCCGGGCGACAGAGCCTCACCATGGCTCGGAGCGCCTCGACCGGCCGCGACAGATGCTGAAGCACCTGATGGGCGTGGACGATGTCGAATCCTCCGGCATCTTCCGCCAGGCCGAAGAGGTCCCCCACCTCGAAGGAGGCATTGGGCACCCCGCTCGCCCGCGCGTGCGACCGGGCCTCCTCGACGGCAACGCCCGACACATCAATGCCCAGGACCGACCCGGTGGCCCCGACGATCCCGGCTAGATCCGTCGAGATCGTCCCGGGTCCGCACCCGATATCCAGGATCCGGTCGCCGGGCGCGATGCTGTCCAGGAAATATCCGCAGCTGTTCCGCGCGGTTCGGGTCGCATGCGAGGCCAAGACGCTGCGGTGATGCCCGTGGCTGTAGTCCTGCAGGGAGCGTTGGGAATAAGGTTCCGTCATCCCGGCAGGATACGGCCGGCGAGCCTGCCTGGGCGATGGTTCCCCGCATGGTGAGACGCGTACGCGCGCCAGCTGTGATCCTCACCTCCGGCGGCATACCGCGGTGACTAGGCGCAACGGCGGCTACCACCCGGTAAGATACCCAACGGTAATAAGCCTCCCCCTGACTTCGAGGAACCCTATGTCCCCCACCCGAATGTCCGCCCCTTCTCGACGCACTATCGCCAAGGGCACCGCGTGGTCGATGCCCATCATCGCCGCTGCCGCCGCGACCCCCACGTACGCCGCGTCGGCACAGCCCGGCCTCCAGGGGTGGGTGACACTGGGCAAATCCTGCAACACCACCAGCGCCCTGACGCTCTCAGGTGTTGGCGCGTATCCCGATCGAGGCATCTGGATCGAGCAGGCCTCGGCCACCTCGAAAGCCACCAATGCCTCGCTGACCTACTACGTCTCCTCAAGCCTCGGCAACCTCACGTGGAAGGCTCAGGCCGATAATGGTGCGTGGTCAATACCGGTGGTCGACACCGCCGCGCCGGCAAAAGCGGGATTCACCGCCTACACCACGAAGTATTCGGGTACCTGGTCTTTCAAGAGCGACGCCAATGTCCTCCTGGCCAGCTCGAACCCCAGCTTTACGGCCGCATTGACCACTTATTCCGCCTGCACCGCCGGCATTCAGGCCTACGCAACCCGAGACGTCACCGTCGACGGCAATCGGATTCAGTTCACGCGCGGCCCCATCACCCTTTAAGGAGAATCACAATGCCCGATAATACGTCCGCAGATCGTCCGCTCCCCGAGCAGTCCGCCGAGACACGAGGCGCTGAATCGCCCACATCGGCCAGCACGCCCAACGCCGACAATTCCGCCAAAGGCAATAGTGACCAAACACTGCCGGTGATCACGAAGTCGATTCGGATTTAGTCGCCCCCAGCCATCGGAAACGCCCTTGATGCCGGCGGGCTCTCAACGGACGCGCCTTAGCACCGACGGCAGGAACGGCGTCATACGAATGCGGCCCCGGTCAGGAACATTCCTGGCCGGGGCCGTTTTCTGCGAAGGGTATGCACAATGGTGTGCGTCTTTTTGACGGTAACGTTTGCGTCTTACCCTTTGTGCCGGTTTGCGGTCCGACATTTCGGGTTTTTGCTGTGGTGCCCCAGGAGGGAGTCGAACCCCCGACCAAGAGATTAGAAGGCTCCTGCTCTATCCACTGAGCTACTGAGGCGAGGCCGCTCGGGCCTCACCTAGAATACAGCGCCTGGCCCTCGCCCTCCACTCGCCGACCTCAGATGATGACGCTGGCCCGATGTTCCCGTCGGAAGACCCTTCGGGTCGAGGGATCGATGAACATGATGTACAGCCCGTACATCAAGGCGACGACGCCTGCCACGAGCCGTCCCATGTTCAGGTCCAGGCTGAGGTAAGGGAAGACGTCGAGCTGGTCGGAGACCGCCCACATCATGAAGAACAGGGTCGTCAGCAGGAAGAAGTCCACGTGCCAGTCCGCCCTGATGCCGGTCACCGCAAAGAACGGGATCAGCCACACGACGTACCAGGCCTGGATCATCGGGTTGAGCATGACCACCAGGGTCAGGCCGATGGTCAGCCGGCGAATGATCTTCTCGTCGCGGCCGACGAAAGCCAAAATGCCGGCGCCGAGCACCCCGATCATCTGGCCGACCTTGAAGACCAAAGATTGCAGGTCTCCGCCCGGCAGCCCCAGGGAGTCCCCCCACAACTTCACGAGGAATCCGAGCATGCCGACGGGGGCGTACCAAATCCACACGCCGCCGGTCGTCGACAGGGCACCCACCCAGTCGAAACCGAACCCGTTGGCCACGCCCATGGCCCACAGCTCGACCAGGGAGATGCCGGCGGTCAGGATCCAGTACACGAAGCGCCGGGGCCACGAGGCCCCACGCCCGGCCCACAGGAGACCGATGAACGGGAGCACGAGCAACGCGATCGGCTTGACCGCGATGGCAATCGTCGTGATCGTGATTCCGGCGAGCCCGCCGGCGGTATTCCGCCACCGGGCCGACACGTAGATCGCCGCGATCATCAGACCGATCATCAGCGCATCGTTATGCGCCGAGACCACGAAGTGAACCAGAAACATCGGGTTGGCCAGGCACAGCCAGGCGGCCCGCGTCGGGTTGACCCCGTGCATCCGGGCCAGCTTGGGAAGGAAAATCGCGATGAGGACGACCCCCAGGAGGGACACGCCCCGAAAAAGGTAGAAGGCGACGTCCGGCGAATCCCCTGCCACGCGCACCACCAGGTCCTCGATCCAGAGGAAGACGGGCCCGTACGGCGGCGGGGACTGGCTCCAGAGCTGATCGGCGCCGTTCTGGAGAAAGTTATTGACCGAGGACACACCGGACTCATACGGATTCAGCCCGGACTGATAAACACGGCCCTGCGCAAAATACGAATACACGTCGCGGCTGAACAACGGAAACGCGACCAATAAAGGCGCCGTCCAACTGACGATGGCGGCGGTAACCCACCTGGTCGCCGATTTTTCGGCCCAGTTCACCTTTTGGCTCAGGCGCATCCACTCTCGCGTCAGCGCCATGGCACCGACGGCGGTGATCACGATGCACAGCACCACCGCCCCATCGGTATACCGGAGGGAAATGACCCAATCCTTGAGGCGCAATTGCGAGATCGGAGCGAGCCAGCCGATGCCGAAGGACCCGACCATCATCATCAGGGACCCGATCGTCCCGAAGATGACCGTTCGCAAGGGGCTTCGCTGAACAAACCGCGGTTCTTTGGGCCGTCGTTGCCGAAGCCGTGCGCTGTGGCTCACGCTTCCCCCTGCCGTGTATCGAATCGTGTTTCGCCGCAACCGCTGTCGAGGCTCCGAACGATTTTACAGGTTGCCCAACTCATTCTCGTCGGGGGCTTCCCGAGGCACCCGGGCGCGGTAGGTTGTCATTGTGTCTATTTCAAATGAACGAATCGTATGGATCGACTGTGAGATGACCGGTTTGGATCTGGCGCACGATGCCCTGATCGAAGTCGCGGTCCTCATCACGGACGGTGAGTTGAATATTCTCGACGACGGACTCGACGTCGTGATCAAGCCCGAACAGGCAGCGGTCGAGCAGATGAACGACTTTGTCCGCACCATGCACACGACCTCGGGCCTTCTCGACGAGCTGGGCAACGGCATGACCATGAGCGAGGCCGAAGAGCAGGTGCTCGATCACATCAAGAAGTACGTACCCGAGCCCGCCAAGGCTCAGCTGGGCGGAAACTCGGTCGGAACCGACAAGACGTTCCTCGTCCGCGACATGCCGCAGGTCATCGACCACCTGCACTACCGCATCATCGACGTCTCCACGATCAAAGAGCTCTCGCGCCGCTGGTACCCGAGGGCTTACTACCAGTCCCCCGAAAAGACCGGCAATCACCGCGCCCTCGGCGATATCCGAGATTCCATCACCGAGCTGCGGTATTACCGTGAGGCCGTCTTTGTCCCCCAGCCCGGACCGGATTCGGAGGCGGCACGTGCCGTGGCCCAGCGCGTGAGCGGGGCTTCCTCGACCGACGGCTGAATGAGCACGCCGTCGGACGCGGTGTGAGAGTTATCACCCGTTCGGACGCCCCTCGAATTGGCCCGTCCGGCGCGGCTCATGTAAGCTCTTATTCGTTGTCCGATCGCGGGCCCACAGGGTCATGAGATCGTCGACGGCGTGGTGGGCGTAGCTCAGTCGGCAGAGCGCCTGGTTGTGGTCCAGGAGGTCGCGGGTTCAAACCCCGTCGCTCACCCCAGCACGATGAGGCCCCGCCTCGGTCCCTCCGGATCGAGGCGGGGCCTCATTCTTTTAACCCTGATCCTCACCGGTCTCGGGCCGAGCCGTCACTCCTCAACATCCTCGTGGTCGCCGATCCCCCTGGCCTCCAGCGCGTCGCCCACCTGATCCGCGTGTTGCAAGGTCAGGATCAGCATCGGCATGACCCAGGCCCAGGGCGCGATGCGGACTCCCCTGGCGGTTTGCGCATCCCTGACGTCACGGACGATGCTGCCGAGCTGATTGACCGAGGTCAGGGTCAGCGCCATCGCCAGACCGACGCGTTCCGGGTTGAGCCCCAATCTGCGGAACGGACCCAGCACCCGCTCGCACGTCTCGATCATCCCGTGGACGGGAGTGGTCCTCGTGATCACCTGTGCCAGCAACACGATCGACACCACGCGCACGGTGTTGCGCACGGCGTCCATCGGATCGAGGAAGATCAACTGCGTGACGAGGAGAAAGACCACCAACAGGGCCACCCCGCGAAGGTCTTTCAGAAAGGTCCGGGCTCCGAGACCGGCCACCCCGTAGCCCACGATGGGGAGAATCACGCAGATCACGATGGTCGCCCAAGTCGCGGGCGCGAAGGAGAGCCCCAAGGCGATCGCGGCGAAGATCACGAGTTTCAGTCCGGTGGGCAACCGGTGAATCGGGCTGTGCCCCGGCTGGTAGAGCGAAATCATCCGAGGATCTCCTCGTAGCGAGCGATGACGTCGCCCGGGTCGCCCTGCGCCTCGATCCGCCCCTCGGCGACGAGAACCGCCTCATCGCACCGGCGCGCGAGGTCGAGATCGTGCGTCACGAGGATGACCTGCGGCGCGGCGGGCTCCAGGAGCCTGTCGGCGATGATGCGCCGGTGCCTCGCGTCCAGGAGGCTCGTGGGCTCATCCGCGATGACCAGCCCCGGCTGACCCACCAGAACCGAGCACAGGGCCAACCGCTGCATCTGGCCGCTCGAGAGAGAGTGGCACGGTCGATCCGCCAGCTCCACCAGCTCGTGGTGCTCGATCGCGTCGTTTACGCGGCGTTCGATCTCGCTCTTGGACAGTTTCCGCCCGCGCAGGGTCAGGGCGACGTCCTCGCGAACCGTCGGCATGATGACCTGGGCCGCGGGGTTGGCGAAGACGAAGCCGACCTCTCGGCGCAGCTTCTTCAGGTCCGCGACCGCGTCGATGCCGTTGACGTGCACGGTTCCCTCGGCCGGGGCGACCAGGCCGGCGAGCGTCTTGGCCAGGGTCGACTTGCCCGATCCGTTCTCGCCGATAATGGCCGTTCGGGGCGCCCGAAGATCGATGTTGATATCCCGCAATAAGGTGGTAGGGCCCTGCTGACCGTCCACGCGGACGTGCATCGAGCCGATGCTGATAGTCATTCCGTGTACTCCATCATTAATGCCGATCCCATGCCGCCGCCGATCGCGCAGGCGGCCACTCCCACAGAGCCCGGCCCCTCTGACCGCAGGCGGTGCGCCAACCGCACGACGGCGGCCGCCCCGGAGGCGCCCCAGGGATGTCCGAGCGCGAGGGCTCCGCCCCACGCGTTGACCCGGGGGTCGATGTTCTCACCGTCGGTCAGGCCCAGCTCATCCAGGACAGCCAGGGTTTGCGCGGCGAAAGCCTCCACGATCTCCACGGCCGCCACCGACCCAAGGAATACTCCCGCTTGATCCATAACCCTCTGAATGGCCGCAACGGGCAAGATCCCGGGTAAGGCGGGGTCCCCACCGGTCAGCGTCGAGGCCCGAATGATCCATCGCGGGCCGGAAGCCTCGGACTCGGGACGCAGGATCACCGCGGCGGCCCCATCGGAAATCCGGGCCGCGGTCGCGGGCGTCACCGTCGCGTCCTCGCCCTTCCTCACCGGATGGAAGCGAGCGACGGTTTCCGCCGTCATCCGTCTCGGTCCGTCGTCGAGGATCTCCTCGCCCGTCGCGGGGTCGTGGAAGCGGGCGAGTTCGTCGCCGACCCTTCCCTCCGATTCCACGGCCAAGGCGTGGCTCCGCACGGCGTACAGATCCTGCCGACGCCTCGACACACCCTTGACCCGCGCCAGGTGATCGGCCGCGTCGATCATGTCCGGGTCGGCGAAGCCTTCCGGCGCGAACGGCGCCCTGGCAAAGGGTTCACCGCCATTCGAACGCACGGGCGCCGTGCTGGCCGATTCGGCGCCGCCGGCCGCAACGACCTCGCCCGTGCCGAGGACGTGTTGCGCGCCCTGCATCACGGCGACCATGCCCGAGCCGCACTGGGCGTCAATCCCCCACCCGACGCATCCCGTGCCAAATCCCGCGGCCAAGGCGGCATTGCGCCCGAGGTTTCCGCCCGGTCCCGTGCAATTGCCTAGCATCACCGTGTCGGGACAGGTGGCGGCTTCTTCGGCCACGTGCCGCAACGCACGACCGGCAAGCTGATCGACGCTGTAGCTCGCCAGCCCCCGCGACCTTCCGGTGAACGGGGTGCGCGCGGCGGCGATGATGGCGACCTCGTGCATGCGGGATCTCCTTCGCATTGTGGTCACTGGCCGATATCGGGTCGGATCTCCGCCAGCCTTAAAAATTCTTCGGGCGAGAGCCGCCGGATCTTTCCGGCGGAGGTCCTCGGCAAGGTACGGACGATCTTCCACCGACGCGGTCGTTCCGCGGGGCTCAGCGCGGCCGCCGCCTCATTTTTAAGGAACGCCTCATCGACGCGTCCCTCAATCTCCAGGGCCGCGGCGACCAGCATCCCGGCCCGCCGGCTCGGCACCCCGACCACCAGCGAGGCTCTCACCCCCGGTAATCCGTTGAGCACCGCTTCCACGTCCGCGGGAATCACGGTGGCCCCTGCCGTCAGGATGGCGTCGTCATCGCGCCCGTGCATCACCAGACGCCCCGCGTTCAGGCTCGCCCGGTCGCCGACCGTCGCCCACGACCCGTCTCGCCTCCAGTTTCCGTCCCCGCCGATGGAGCTCAGCGCCATCTGCTGGGTCTTGACCCATAGCACCCCGTCGCGGATGTCGACCTCGACGCCTTCGAAGATCTCCGCGCCGTCTCCGGCGTCGACGGCGATCAGACTGAATTCCGACGCGCCCACGTAGCCGTAAACGGATATCCCGTGCCGTTCGGCCCGCGACCTAAGCTCCGCCGGCAGACGATCCCCGCCCACCAGAGCCACTCGGAGCCGGCTGGGGCATCCGGCGTCGAGGAGATCGACGGCGTCGCTGAGGTGCCACGGTGTGCCGTGCAAAACCGTGGCATCGAGAATATCGGCGGCACCCAGGCGAGAGTGCTGGGGAACCGAAAACTCGAAACCGGTATGCGCGGCGTGGGAAGCGGCGAAGGTCGCCATCGATGAGACCGGGTGGACCGGTATCAGCATGCGGTCGTCGGCGCCGATCCCGGTCACCTCGTTCAGGCGCGGATAGGCCACGTCCCAGGAGCGCTGGGTCCGCACGATAATCCGGGGGCGCCCCGTGCTTCCGGACGTCAGCACGGCCCAATCGGCCTCGTCCGGTATATCGGCATCCACGGCCGCGTCGACCAGCTCCCGCCAGCGAGTCTCCGACCACCGCTCGTCACCGACGAGGGGCACCCCGCCCGCCGCGCGAACCGCCAAGGCTTGCCGCAGAATCTGCCCGTGGTCAGGCCCTCGAAGCGGCGTCAGGCGGGAATTCACCGCTGGAACGCCCTCGGATATGCCTTCCAGAGGGACATCGTCACGAGGCACGCGATCACCAGCTTGATCAGATCGCCCGGGATGAAGGCCAGGGAAGAGATCGCGGCCTGACCGATCGACATGCCCGCGACCGCGGCCTGGACGGGGATGCCCACGGCGTAAATCGCGACGATTCCGCCCAGCAGGCACCCCACGATCGACTTGGCCCAGGTTGGCCGGCCGTTGCCGGAACGCATGACCCAGCCGATGACGGCCGCGCCCAGTATCCAGGAGACGAGATAGCCGGCGCTCGGGCCGACGAACACGCCGAGCCCGCCGCGTCCCCCGGAGAGCAACGGAAGACCGATGGCGACCAGGACGAGGAACAAGAGCATCGAGGCGGCCCCGCGCAGCGGACCGAGAATCGCGCCGGCCAGCATCACTCCCAGGGTCTGCGCCGTGATCGGCACGAGGCCCGGCAAGGGGATGCTTCCGGGCAGCCCCAAGACCGCCACGAGGGCCGCGAAGACGGCGACGTAGGCGATCGATCGCCCCGTGGACGAGCGTGTTGCCGACTCGATGCGCGGCTGACGACTGCGGGACACTGTATTCATACTGAACTCCGTTTCGCTGAACACCGCCCCTCGGTGCGGGCGGAACCGTTCGGGGCGGAGGACCTCGACCCCATTTTTTGAACGGTGTTCAGAATACCTGAGAATTTCACCGGGTGCTTCCAGGACGCCGGGGCCCTCCGACGTGCGGCCTCGAAACGGGATTGGATACGCTGGGATCCGTTCATTCCTCACACCCATCTGGAGCCCCCATGACCATTCGCCCCATCGTGATCACCGGTGAACCCGTCCTGCACTCGCCCACGCGCCACGTCACCGACTTCGACGATGACCTCAGGGCCTTGATCGCGGACATGTTCGAGACCATGGACCGCGCGCACGGCGTCGGCCTCGCGGCAACCCAGGTGGGTGTGCCCCTCCGCCTCTTCACTTTCACGTACGACAACGACGACGACGCGCCCAACCGGGGCGTCCTCGTGAACCCCCAGCTGACGCTCGGCAAGATCTCTGAGGTCGCTCCCGACAAGGACGAGGAGGCAGAAGGTTGCCTCTCCGTGCCCGGCCTGGCGTACCCCCTGAAGCGTGCCGAGTGGATTCACATGAAAGCCCAGGACGAGTTCGGTGCGGTCGTCGAGTTCGACGCGACCGGCTGGTTTGCCCGGGTCATGCAACACGAGACGGACCACCTCGACGGGAAACTCTACGTGGATCGGCTCAACGACCGATGGAGCCGCAAAGCACGGAAGAGAATCAAGGCGGAAGGCTGGGGCGTCCCCGGCCAAACGTGGATGCCGGGCGTGGATGAGGACCCCTTCGGTCACGACGAAGATTAAACGTTGACTTGACGTTCAGGGGACTCGATCGCCCGAACGTCCTCAGTCTCTGAGCACCATCGTCAGTTGCGCTCCGCGACGACCAGCCGATTCCAGTTCCACTTCAGCTTGAGGTTGAAGCACCTCGGCGACATCGTCAACCGAGTAGATCGGCCGGGAAGACTCGACGAGCCACCGGGCGACCTGACCGCGGTAATGCTTCGCCATGTGGGACACGACGCTGCGCTTGCCGTCCCGTTCCCGGACCACCCGAATCGACACGCTTCGATCCGCCGGCGCCTTCCACGCCGCCGCGTACCCCGAGGACCGGCAATCGACGACGACGTGTCCCTCCGAGGCGGCATCGAGCACCGGAGTCAGACGCGATTTCCACCACGAGGCCAGGGTCCCCACATCCGTCATGGACGCCCCGATCGAGAGCCGATAGGCGGGAATCCGGTCGGTGGGGCTGATCACGCCCCAGAGGGCCGAGAAGACAAGGATTGATCCGTCGGCGCGACGACGCGCCTCGTCGCCCAGGCTTCGGTATCCCAAGGCGTCGTAGAGAACCCCGTTGTAGATGTCCATGGCCTCGGCCGTAGGATTGTCCGGGAGCCGCCGGTTGCGGCGGACCTCCCCGGCGAGGCTCGCGCCGGTCTTCAACAGCGCGCCGGCATCCTCGCGGGAGCTGACCTCCACGAGGCGGCTCAGCATGGCCGCACGGTCGTCGCTCAGTTCCGGGAAGGACAACCGCGACAGGTCCAACGCCGACCCGGATTCGGGGGCACTTTTCGATTCGGAAGGCGGAAGCAAGATCAACATTCCACCCAGTGTAGAGTTGTCCTCCGGACGGGTCGGACGGACGATCGCGCGGCGTGTTGTGCGCCTCGAGGAAAGTCCGGGCTCCGCAGAGCAGAATGGTGGATAACGTCCACTCGGGGTAACCCGCAGGCCAGTGCCACAGAAAATAGACCGCCCGCTATCGGCGGGTAAGGGTGAAACGGTGGTGTAAGAGACCACCAGTTCCCGTGGCGACGCGGGAAGCTCGGTAAACCCCATTCGGAGCAAGGTCAGACAGAGTGCGCTACGAGGGCTGCTCGCCCCAAGCACTCGGGTAGACCGCTTGAACCGTCGAGCAATCGACGGTCTAGATGGATGATCGTCACCGCCCTGGGCAACCGGCGGCGGATACAAGACCCGGCTTACGCTCCGACCCGTCCACCTTTCGTCTAAGCGCCGCGATCCGCCCTCGGGCAGCCCTCGGGCAGCCCTCAGCGGGCGTACCCCGATCCTTCGGGATCGGTCGACGCGGAAACCGGAACGTCTTCCGGCACGATGACAAAATCCCACGGGTCCGTATTCACGCTGCTCAGCAGAATCTCGACCTCGAATCCCTTGCCCGCGAGGTTCTCCTGGAGCATGCGCGCCCCGTGGGCGAGCCACAGCTCCTCGCTGGCAAAGTGCGAGCAGTCGATGAGGTAGGGAGCCCCACCGTCGATCAGGGCGCGCTCTCGGGCCTCGGAGGCCGGGTGATGCCGCAGATCCGCGGTCACGTAGACGTCCGCGCCAGCGTGCCGGACCTCGTCGAATAGCGAGTCCCCCGCCCCGCCGCATACCGCGACGCGTCGCACGGTACCGTCCTTGGGGCCGGCCACCCGCAGACCACCCGCCGTTGGCACCAGAACGGACGCCAGGCGACGAGCGAGGTCGCCCAACGTGGTCTCGTGGGGAAGATCGCCGACCCTGCCGATGCCGGTCTCCCCCTCCGGATCGCCGAGAGGGCGCGCGGATTCCACGCCGCACGCCTCGATCAACGCGTCCGAGACCCCGCCGAGCATGCTGTCCGCGTTCGTGTGGGAGGCCAAGAGACCGCATCCTCCCTCGATCAGGGTGTGGAGCACGCGGCCCTTATCGTTCGAGGAGGGCAAAAATGAAGCGCCCCGCATCAGCAGAGGGTGGTGGGTGATGAGCAATTGGCATTCGGCATCGATGGCCTCGCGGGCCGTGCCTTGCACCGCGTCGACGGCGAAGAGGACGCGGTCGACAGGGGCGTCAGGATGCCCGCTGACCAGCCCGCTGGCGTCCCAGTCCTGGGCAAGGCTGACGGGCCACAATTCGTGGGCGGCTTCAACGACGTCGTTCAGGCTGGGAGTAGTCATGGGTCTCAGTCTATGGAAGCCGCCGCGGTTCGTCAGGAGTCTTACTCATGTCATAGGTCTTCCCACAGCGAAACCCTGGTGACGGACCACCGTGTCGGAACCGACAATGTCCCTATGAAGGAATTCACCGTTGCCGCAGGATGTTTTTGGTGCCTCGACGCCGTCTACCAACGAACGCGAGGGGTGTCGTCGTCTATCTGCGGATACACGGGCGGTGAGACGGTAGACCCCACCTACTCCGAGGTGTGTAGCGGTCAAACCGGTCACGCCGAAGCGATCCGCGTGACGTTCGACGAGGACGTCGTTCCCGAGGACGTCATCATGGATATGTTCTTCACGACCCACGATCCGACCAGCCTCAACCGCCAGGGATTCGACATCGGGACTCAGTACCGGTCGGCCCTCTTTTACCGGGACGAGGCCGAGAAGAAGTTCTTCGAGGACCAGATCGCCCGCGCCCAACGACTCTTCGACGCCCCGATCGTGACCACGCTGGAACCCTCGCAGACCTTCTACCGCGCGGAAGAGGTCCATCAGGACTTCGAACGGGAGAACCCCTATAGCGGCTATTGCCAGGTCATCATCGGTCCCAAGCTCCGGAAGGCCCGGGAATATTACAAGATGTGGCTCGACCCCGCTGTCTGACACCGCGGCGGACTACCGTAGTGGATCGAGAGAACCGTTCCCCTGCCGAATGTTTTCACGACGAAAGGCGACATCATGGCAAAGATTCTGAACAACGTGACCGAGGCCATCGGAGCCACCCCGCTGGTCCGCTTGAACCAGTTGGACAAGGACCTCCCGGCGAACGTCGCCGTCAAGCTCGAGTTCTACAACCCGGCGAACTCGGTCAAGGACCGCATCGGCAAGGCGATCATCGACGCCGCCGAGAGGTCCGGGCAGCTGCGTCCCGGCGGCACGATCGTCGAGGGCACCTCCGGCAACACCGGAATCGCCCTGGCCATGGTGGGTGCGGCACGCGGATACAAGGTCATCCTGACCATGCCCGAGACCATGTCCACCGAGCGCCGGGTCATGCTTCGAGCCTACGGTGCCGAGATCGTTTTGACCCCCGGCGCGGAAGGCATGCGTGGCGCCGTGGATAAGGCCGCGGAGATCGTCGAAAACTCCGACAACGCCGTTTTGGCCCGTCAGTTCGAGAACGAGGCCAACCCTCAGGTTCATTACGACACGACCGGCCCGGAGATCTGGGAAGACTCCGAAGGCGCCGTCGACATCTTCGTCGCGGGCATCGGTACCGGCGGCACGATCTCCGGCGCCGGCAAGTACCTCAAGGAACAAAAGCCCGAGGTCAAGGTCGTCGCCGTGGAGCCGTCCGACTCCCCCTTGTTGACCGAAGGCAAGGCCGGACCCCACAAGATTCAGGGTCTGGGCGCCAACTTCGTCCCAGAGACCCTGGACCAGAACATCTACGACTCGGTGACCGACGTCAACCTCGACGACGCCGTGCGTGTGGCCCGCGAGCTCGGCGCCAAGGAAGGCATCTTGGGAGGCATCTCCTCGGGCGCCAACGTGTGGGCCGCTCTCGAGGAAGCAAAGAAGTCCGAGAACGAGGGCAAGCTCATCGTGACGGTCGTCTGCGACTTCGCGGAGCGTTACATCTCCACCGTTCTCTACGAGGACATCCGGGGCTAAGTCGCCCCGTTGCTCCGAGCGCTCAACGGTGCCCACGCGATCCCGTCGCGTGGGCACCGTTCTGTGAGCCGCTGACCTTTTCCACATGTCGACACCCGGGAATACGAGTCCCGGCCCCGCGGTTGGACCCCTTCAGAACCTCCGCGACCCCTGCTGATCCTCCGCGATCACGCATTTGCCCGCGATTCCATGCCCGTTCTTCGAAAGCGACCACGACAGTGAGTTTCTCCAGCCGCCTCCGGGAAGACCTGACCACCGCCCGCACCCACGACCCAGCCGCCCGCGGGAATCTCGAGATCATCCTCAATTATTCGGGTCTCCACGCGATTTGGATGCATCGCTTCACGCACCGATTGTGGCAGCAGGATCGATACCGAACCATCGCGCGGACCCTGTCACAGGTCACCCGGTGGCTCACAGGCGTCGAGATTCACCCCGGGGCGACCATCGGTCGGCGGTTTTTCATCGATCACGGAATGGGGATCGTCATCGGCGAAACCACCGAAATCGGCGACGACGTCATGCTCTACCACGGGGTCACGCTCGGCGGGCGCTCGCTGGAACGGGTCAAGAGGCATCCGACGCTGGGCCACCGCGTCACGGTCGGCGCGGGCGCCAAGGTTTTGGGGCCGATCACGATCGGCGATGATTCGGCGGTGGGCGCCAATGCCGTGGTGGTCCATGACGCACCGGCCGACTCGATCGTCACCGGCATTCCGGCCGAGGCTCGGCCACGGACCCCGGAGAAGAAAGCCCCCTTGGTCGACCCGGTGACCTACATCGATCCGGCCATGTGGATCTAGGCCCACGAAAAATCACACATGCCGGTGCCCCTCGCGATCGCGAGGGGCACCGGCATGTGTGTATGTCACCGGCGTCGCCGTGGCCGGCGGCCGGTCTTAGTCCGTCTGGATTTCCGACCGGTCCTCGGACCACAGCGTGTGGAAGGTTCCGGGCTCATCGACCCGCTGATAGGTGTGCGCGCCGAAGAAGTCACGCTGCCCCTGGATTAGGGCCGCGGGAAGGCGCTTCCGGCGAAGACCGTCGTAGTACGACAGCGACGAAGCGAAGACAGGCACCGGCACGCCGAGAGCCGTCGCCTTAGAGACCACGCGACGCCACGACGGGAGGAGGTCTTCCAGGATCTTCACGAACCCGGGGGCCAGCAGCATGTTCACGGGAGCGTTCTCGCCCTTGTAGGCCGCCATGATTTCACCGAGGAGTTCGGCGCGGATGATGCAACCGTTGCGCCACAGGGAGGCGATGGTGTCGAGCTTCAGGTCCCACCCGAATTCCTCGCCTGCGGAGGACAGCATGTCGAGCCCCTGGGCGTAGGAGACGAGCTTCGACGCGTACAGCGCCTTGCGAACGTCCTCGATGAACTCCGGGTCGCCCTGCGCCACGCCCGTCGAGGCGATGAGACCCGCAGACAGCTTGTCCTGGGCTTCCTCGCGGGCCTGGGTATTGGAGGAGGACAGCGCCCGGGCGAAGACCGACTCGGCGATCCCGGAGACCGGCGAGCCGAGGTCTAGGGCCGACTGAACGGTCCACCGGCCGGTGCCCTTCTGACCGGCCTGATCGACGACGACGTCCACCAGTGGCTTGCCGGTTTTCTGGTCCACCTGAGAGAGCACCTCGGAGGTGATCTCGATCAGGTAGGAATTGAGATCGGTCTCATTCCACTTCTTGAAGACTTCGGCCTGTTCCTGGGGCTCGAGGCCCGCTACGGAACGCAGGAGGTCGTAGGCCTCACCGATGACCTGCATGTCCGCGTACTCGATGCCGTTGTGGACCATCTTGACGAAGTGGCCGGCGCCATCGGTGTCGATCCAGGCGCAGCAGGGAGCGCCGTCGTCCGCCTTGGCGGAGATCTTTTCCAACATGGGGCCGAGGGACTGGTAAGACTGCTTCGAGCCGCCGGGCATGATCGACGGGCCGTTGAGGGCCCCCTCCTCGCCGCCCGAGACTCCCACACCGACAAAATGCAGGCCGTGCTCGGCGCATTCCTTCTCACGGCGGATGGTGTCCTTGAAGTACGAGTTGCCACCATCGATGATGATGTCGTCCTTGTCGAGGAGCGGAATCAGGGACTCGATCACCGAGTCGACGGGCGCGCCGGCCTTGACCATGATGAGGATGCGTCGCGGCCGCTCGAGGGACGAGACCAGCTCCTTCAACGTTTCGGTCCGAACGAAGTTTCCGTCACCGCCGTGCTTGGCCAGGAGGTCATCGGTCTTTGCCGACGTCCGGTTGTGGAGGGCAACGGTGTACCCGTTCCGAGCCAAGTTGCGGGCCAAATTTGCGCCCATCACGGCCAAACCGGTCACACCGATCTGGGCCTTGCCAACGTTTTCCGCGGGATTCTGGGGAGAAGTGCTATCAACTGCCATGCACTCCAGGTTACGCCGTCGCGCGGGCACCTCGGACACAGAACCTCAAGATTTCGCCGACGATCGCAGAGGGCGGACAACAATGGTGGGTCCTACCGGGATCGAACCGATGACATCCACGGTGTAAACGTGGCGCTCTACCAGCTGAGCTAAAGACCCTTGACAACCGAGTGGGCCACTTATTCAGCAGCCAGCACCCGATCTGATTGATTACAGTACATGCAACGGAAAGTCCGGCAACAATTCAGGCGGTTCCCCAGCCAGTGAAGTTCACCACAGCGCCGGGGAAAGGCTCAGAATCGCGTCGTCACGAGCCGCGTGGCCGCCCAGTCTTCGGAGGCTTGAGCGCTCGTCGTGAGCTTCAGTCCGGCCACCGGGGCGGCCTCTTGGATTTCCGCCGGGGGCACGTGGCCGTCGCGGCCGGCTTTCGGGGTAAGAACCCACACCACGCCGTTTTCGTCGAGCGTCGTGAGGGAATCGACCAGGGCGTCGACGAGATCTCCGTCTCCTTCGCGCCACCAGAAGAGGACGGCGTCCACCACTTCCTGGTCTTCTTCGTCGAGAAGTTCAGAACCGGTGACGTCTTCCAGGTCCTCCCGAAGGACGAAATCGACATCGTCCTCGTAGCCGAACTCTTGGATGAGATCCCCATCCTTGAAACCAAGCAGGACAGCCGGACGATCGCCGGCGGTCTTGGTCTCGCTCACGTATTTGCCTCCTGATGTTGGTTTGCCCCGGGCGTTCCCGAGGTCGTCCACGCCGGCGACTCGCCAGCGCCGCGTTGACCCGAGGCCACCGCGTGAGACTCACTCTATCAAGTGGCGTCCAATTCCTCGTGATTCCTGACACTTAGGCGAAGAATGGTGACTGGTCGAAGGCGGTAACGCGCCCCGCGTGCCGGGGCAAGTACCATGGTGGAGACCGGAAAAGTTCATCAATCACCATGCCGGTGTGACACCATAGGTTGGGTAAAGCCCAGAGTGGGACGAGTTGTGCCTGCCCTATTCACCCCAATCTCGGGGTGCGAGCTTTCTCCTCACATCGACAAAGAGAGGTTCCACGTGGCTCCCTCAGAGACGAATGACCACATCCTCAGCGCCCTCACCTTGGGCCTGTCGGACCAGGATCATGAAGAGACCTCCGAATGGATCGAGGCCTTTGACGCCTTGGTTGAAGCTCAGGGCACCGAACGTGCTCAGTTCATCATTCGGCGACTGCTCCAACGCGCTGGCGCGAAGAGCATTCAGGTCCCCACCGTCACCACCACCGACTACGTCAACACGATCCCCGTCGACCAGGAACCCGAGTTCCCCGGTGACGAAGAGATCGAGCGCCGCTACCGCGCACTGATGCGCTGGAACGCGGCCGTCATGGTGCACCGCGCACAGCGCCCAGAGATCGGCGTTGGCGGACACATTTCGAGCTTCGCCGGCGTGGCGACGCTCTACGAAGTGGGCATGAACCACTTCTTCCGCGGACAGGATCACCCCGGCGGAGGAGACCAGGTCTTCTTCCAGGGCCACTCCTCCCCCGGCAACTACGCCCGCGCGTACCTCGAAGGTCGCCTCACGGAAGACCAGCTCGACGGTTTCCGCCAGGAGAAGACCAAGGGGGCCAACGGCCTCCCGTCGTACCCGCACCCCCGATGCCAGCCCAATTTCTGGCAGTTCCCGACCGTGTCCATGGGCATCGGCCCGCTGAACGCCATCCATCAGGCCCAGTTCAATAAGTACCTGGATAACCGCGGCATCAAGGACACCTCGCAGCAGCACGTGTGGGCATTCCTCGGCGACGGCGAGATGGACGAGCCGGAGTCACGCGGCGCATTGCAGCTGGCCGCCAACGACAAGCTCGACAACCTGACGTTCGTGGTCAACTGCAACCTTCAGCGCCTCGACGGCCCCGTTCGCGGCAACGGCAAGATCGTTCAGGAACTTGAAGCGTTCTTCCGCGGTGCCGGTTGGCACGTCATCAAGGTTCTCTGGGGCCGCGAGTGGGACGACCTGCTCGAAAAGGACCAGAACGGCGAGCTCGTTCGGATCATGAACGAGACCCCCGATGGCGACTACCAGACCTACAAGGCAGAATCCGGCGGATTCGTCCGTGAGCACTTCTTCGGCAAGTCCCCCGAGACCAAGGAAATGGTCGCGGACATGTCCGACGAAGAGATCTGGGCCCTGAAGCGCGGCGCCCACGACTACCGCAAGGTCTACGCCGCGTACAAGCAGGCCATGGAGACCAAGGGACGCCCGACCGTCATCCTGGCCCAAGGCATTAAGGGCTACGGGCTGGGCAGCCACTTCGAGGGCCGCAACGCGACCCACCAGATGAAGAAGCTGACCCTGGAGGATCTCAAGATCTTCCGCGATCGCCTGCGCATCCCGATCACCGACGAAGAGCTCGAGAAGGATCTCTACGGAGCGCCGTACTACCACCCGGGCAAGGACGCCCCGGAGATCAAGTACATGCTCGAGCGTCGCAAGGAACTCGGCGGATTCCTGCCCTACCGCGACGGTTCGCAGCGCGAACTGGTCCTGCCCTCGGATAAGGCCTACGCGGTCGCGAAGAAGGGCTCCGGAAAGCAGATGGCGGCCACGACCATGGCCTTCGTCCGCTTGCTCAAGGACCTCATGCGCGACAAGGAATTTGGTCAGCACCTCGTGCCGATCATTCCCGACGAGGCACGAACCTTCGGCATGGATTCGTTCTTCCCGTCGCAGAAGATCTACAACCCGAACGGTCAGAATTACCTGTCGGTGGACCGCGAGCTGATGCTCGCCTACAAGGAGTCGGCCCAGGGCCAGCTCCTGCACGTGGGCATCAATGAGGCCGGTGCCACCGCGGCATTCACCGCCGTCGGATCCTCGTACTCCACGCACGGCGTGCCGATGATTCCGATCTACATCTTCTACTCGATGTTCGGTTTCCAGCGCACGGGTGACGCCTTCTGGGCCGCCGCCGACCAGTTGGCCCGCGGTTTCATCGTGGGCGCCACGGCCGGCCGCACGACCCTGACGGGCGAGGGCCTCCAGCACATGGACGGTCACTCCCCCATCTTGGCCTCGCAGAACCCCGCCGTGATTCACTACGACCCGGCTTACGGCTACGAGATCGGCCATATCGTCAAGCGCGGTCTCGAGCACATGTACGGGACCGGCGACGAGGACCACAACGTCATGTACTACATGACGGTCTACAACGAGCCGATCATCCAGCCGGCCGAGCCCGAGGGACTGGACGTCGAGGGGCTGCTGAAGGGCATTTACCTGCTCAAGCCCGCCGAGGTCGACGGTCCCCGAGCCCAGCTGCTCGCCTCCGGCGTCGGTGTTCCGTGGGCCCTCGAGGCCCAGGAGCTCCTCGCCAAGGACTGGAACGTCTCGGCCGATGTCTGGTCGGTGACCTCGTGGAACGAACTGCGACGCGACGGCCTGGCCGCCGAGCGCGAGTCCATGCTGCACCCGGATGCCGAACCCCGCGTTCCTTTCGTGACCCAGCAGCTCGAAGGCGCGGTCGGCCCGATCGTGGCCACCTCCGACTTCGTCTCGGAGGTTCCGGACCAGATTCGCCAGTTCGTGCCCAACGAATTTGCCAGCCTGGGCGCCGACGGATTCGGTTTCTCCGATACCCGTGCGGGCGCACGCCGGTTCTTCAAGATCGATGCCCACTCCATGGTCGTGCGCGCGCTCGAAATGCTCGCCCGCCGCGGAGAGGTCGACAAGGACGTTCCGTCCCAGGCGATCGAAAAGTACGATCTGCTCGACGTCAACGCTGGCACCAGCGGAAATGCCGGCGGCGACTCCTGAGTTGCCGTGAAGGCGCCGCGGCCGAATCCTCCCGATTCGGCCGCGGCGCCTTTTGTCTTTGAATGTGACTGAAACCTACGATTCTGGAAAGCTGTACAGCGTGTTAGCAATTCTCTGCCCAGGACAGGGCTCCCAAAAACCCGGTTTTCTCACTCCCTGGCTCGAGGTCGAAGGAGTGACCGAACGTCTCACGGCCCTCGGCACGGCCGCCGACCTCGACCTGATCCACTATGGAACCGAGGCCGACGAAGAAACCATCAAGGACACCGCGATTGCCCAACCGCTCATCGTGGCCGCGGGAATCGTGGCCGGAGAGTTGCTGACCGAGCGGGTACGCGAAGAGCGCGTGCTCTGGGCCGGTCATTCGGTCGGTGAGATCACCGCCGCGGCCCTCTCGGGCGTCCTGACCCCCGAGGATGCCATGCGCTTCATCAAGGTCCGCGCGTCCGGAATGGCCAAGGCCGCCGCCGCCGAGCCGACCGGAATGTCGGCCGTGATCGGCGGCTCCGAGGATGAGGTCCGCGCGGCGATCGACGCCGCGGGTCTCACCGCGGCCAACGCCAATGGCGGCGGGCAGATCGTGGCGGCGGGAGCCATCGCGGATCTCGAGGCATTCGCCGAGAATCCCCCCGCCAAGACCCGGGTCATTCCCCTCAAGGTGGCCGGTGCCTTCCACACCTCCTACATGCGTCCGGCCGTCGCCGAACTTCAGGAACTCGCCCACGACCTGGCCCCGGACGAGCCCGTGACCACCCTGCTGTCCAATAAGGACGGCAAGCCCGTGACGTCCGGTGCGGCCGCCGTGCAGAGCCTCGTCGACCAGGTGACCCGTCCGGTCCGTTGGGATCTGTGCATGCAGACCATGCTGGATGCCGGCGTGGATCAGCTCGTCGAGCTGACGCCCGCCGGAACCCTGATCGGCCTCGCGAAGCGCGGCATGAAGGGCGTCCCCGGCACGGCGCTGAATACACCCGAGCAACTGGAAGACGCGTTCGGCAAGTAGCTCGAACCGATGGAAAAGAGATAATCGTGGTCACCTTGAAGTCGGCTCCCGTCGAGAAGTACACCCGCATCCTCGGAGTCGGTGCCGCCCGGCCCGACGTGGTCGTCACCAATGACGACGTCTGCCAGTGGATCGACTCGTCGGACGAGTGGATTCGCTCACGCACCGGAATCAGCACCCGCCGTCGCGCGGACGCCGACACGTCGGTATTCGACCTTGCCCTTGAGGCGGCCAAGGACGGCATGGAACATGCCGGTGTGACCGGCGAACAGATCGACGCGGTGGTGGTTTCGACCGTCTCCCATCCCTATGCCACGCCGTCACTCGCGGCCAAGCTCGCCGATGCGATCGGTGCGACGCCAGCCCCCGCGTACGATATCTCGGCGGCGTGCGCCGGTTACTGCTACGGAATCGCCCAGGCCGACGCCTTGGTCAAGGCCGGGGCGGCCAGGCACGTCTTGGTCATTGGGGCCGAAAAGCTCTCGGACTTTATCGACAATGGCGAACGCTCCATATCGTTCCTGCTGGGGGACGGCGCGGGTGCGGCCGTCGTCGGCCCTTCGGACGAGCCCGGAATCTCCCCCACCGTGTGGGGTTCCGACGGTTCCAAATGGGAAACCATCAATATGACGCATTCCATGCTCGAACTGCGAAATAGGGATTGGGTCGCCAACCCCGTCGAGGCCGAGGAAAAGGTCTGGCCGACCCTGTACCAGGACGGCCCCTCGGTATTTCGCTGGGCCGTCTGGGAAATGGCGAAGGTTGCCAAGGAGGCGCTCGACCGCGCGGGAATCTCGGCCGAGGCTCTCGGCGCCTTCATTCCCCACCAGGCGAATATGCGAATCATCGATCAGATGGTCAAGACCCTCAAGGTCCCGGAGCATGTCTCGGTGGCGCGAGATATCGCCGAGATGGGCAATACCTCGGCCGCGTCCATCCCCCTGGCCACGCGGCGGCTCCTGGACGAGCAGCCCGAATTGTCGGGAAAGCCCGCCCTGCAGATCGGATTCGGTGCGGGGCTGGTCTTTGCCGCTCAGGTCGTCATCCTTCCGTGACGTGGAGGGCCACGATTCCTCCGGGTCCTAGAATTTGCCCCGTGTGAGAAGGCCCAGCTACCGGCGCGTTCGGCGTCAAAACGATAAAGTAAGAAATGGTTCATGCCCGTTCGATCGGGATACAACGGTTTTCACGAAACCGCATGACAACGCGCGCATCGTTGATCCGGTGCGTGATCACACAATTAAGGAGTACATCATGGCTGATAAGAACGAGATCCTCTCCGGCCTCGCAGAGATCGTCAACGAAGAGACCGGCGTTGAGACCGCCGATGTTCAGCTCGAGAAGTCCTTCACCGAGGACCTCGATATCGATTCGATCTCGATGATGACTATCGTCGTCAACGCCGAGGAAAAGTTCGGCGTGACCATTCCGGACGAAGAGGTCAAGAACCTGACCACCGTCGGCGACGCCGTAGACTTCATCGCGAACGCCTCCGAGTAGTCGTGTGATGGGCGCGGTGCCCCCGGTACCGCGCCCTGACTTCTCCCCAACCGTTCATTTCCGCCCACGAACAGGTCGTCCGGTGCGGACCCAGCCCATCGATGTGGGCGGAGACAAGAAAGACGTGAGATGAGTCAGAAAGTAGTAGTCACCGGACTGGGTGCGTTTTCCCCCATCGGTGGCACCGTTTCCGAAACGTGGGACAACGCTCTGAAGGGTGTGTCCGGCGTCAAGGCCATCACCGAAGACTGGGTCGCAGAGTACGACATCCCGGTATATATCGCTGGACGGGTCAGCCAACCTGTCGAGGAGTCCGAGTTCATCTCGAAGGTCGAGACCAAACGCCTCGATCCGTCCGGACAATTCGCCGTCATCGCGGCCCGGGAGGCTTGGAAGGATGCCGGGTTCAGCGCAGGTGACGCCGACCAGGCCGACGAGTTGGATCCCGAACGGCTAGCCGTCTCCTTCGGAACGGGCATCGGCGGCGTGTGGACCTTGCTGAACAGCTGGGACACCCTGCGCGAACGCGGTCCGCGACGCATTTTGCCCATGACCGTTCCCATGCTGATGCCCAATGGCGCCGCCGCGGCCATCTCGCTGAATCACAAGGCTCGTGCCGCCGCGCAGACCGTCGTCTCCGCGTGCGCCTCGAGCACCGAGTCCCTCCACGTGGGGCTCGAGCTCATTCGTAGCGGAAAGGCCGACGTCGTCATCACCGGCGGGACGGAGTCGGCCATCCATCCCATGACTCTCGCTTCCTTCGCCAAGATGCAGGCGCTCTCCAAGAGGAACGACGATCCCGAGGCGGCTTCGCGTCCGTACGATGTCGACCGTGACGGTTTCGTCATGGGCGAGGGCGCCGCGGCGCTCATCCTGGAATCGGAGGAGCACGCCAAGGCCCGTGGAGCCACCGTCTACGCGGAGCTCGCGGGAACCGGGGTCTCGTCGGACGCCCATCACATCACCGCCAACGATCCCGAGGGGACCGGTGCCGCACGCAGCATCCGCGAGGCCCTCGAGGCCGGCGACATCGCGGTCAACGACGTCGTCCACGTCAATGCGCACGCGACCTCTACCCCCGTGGGCGACCCGGCCGAGGCGGTTGCGTTGCGCGTGGCCTTCGGCGATCACACGGACAACATCGCGGTGTCTGCGACCAAGTCGATGACCGGTCACCTCTTGGGCGCCGCGGGCGCTCTCGAGGCCGTCATGACGGTCTTGTCGGTGCGCGATCGCAAGGCCCCGTCCACGGTCAATCTGGAAAATAAGGATCCCGAGATCGACCTCGACGTCGTCACGACGGCGCGCGAGTTGCCGTCCGGCGATATCGTGGCGCTGTCCAACTCCTTCGGCTTCGGCGGGCACAACGCCGTGGCAGCTTTCCGAAGCGTCAGCTAGGCACTCGAACCGACGCTCGTCGTTGGAGGAACGACGTATCGGGTGACGCGGAAAAGCCCCGGTGAGCCATTTGGCCACCGGGGCTTTTCCATGCGCGGAATCTCTCGCGGAGAGTCAAAGGGCTCGACACCGCTGCGGTCGGGTCACCGGGTCCGTGTGCGGCGGGCGCCGAGAGGAATCAACCGACGCGGTGAAGGAAACGGACGTTGCTGGGCGTGATGGTGGTTTCCCGCAGGGGCTCCAGCTCGGTGTCCCAGGCTTCTCCCAACGCCAGCGAGAACTGCCCCAGGAGCGCCGCGGGGTCGCCCTTGGCCATTTCGTAGGCGTATCGCACGCGGTCTTCGGTGATGACTGTGTTGCCGAGGGAATCCGTCATGCCGTAGAAGATTCCGAGCTCCGGGGTATAGGCCCAACGCCCGGCGTCTGCACCGGGGCTAGCTTCCTCGGTCACCTCGAAACGGAGGTTCCTGAGCCGTTGAAGGGCCGAGGCGAGGAGAGCGCCGGTCCCCTGCGGTCCGTGCCATTCCAGGGTGGTCCTCACGGTGCCCGGCAAGGCCTCCTGCGGGTACCACTCAAGGTCCGCCGACCGGCCGGCCACGGACTCCAGCGCCCAACGGATGTGCGGGCACAGCGCCTGAGGGGTTGCGTGTACGTGCAAAACCCCTCGGGTTGATGTCGTGTTCACGATAGCTCCCATGTCATCGACAGATACGTCTTCCCCTACGATCTGCGTGATGAGCATCGGCGTAGCAACCTCGACTCAATGGTTAGTATTCTGCCCCATAAAGCTCATCTCGCAAAGGGCCCACACGGGATGGACCGGGCCGATCCGGATCCGTCGTGAACCCGTGCCGAACTATGCGCGGGGATGTGCCTGACGATAGGTCTTGGATAGTCGCTCGACGGAGACGTGCGTATAGATCTGGGTGGTGGCCAGGGTCGAGTGGCCCAGCATTTCCTGCACGGCCCTGATGTCGGCCCCGCCGTCGACCATGTGGGTGGCCGCCGTGTGCCGGAAAACATGCGCGCCCGTGGCCCCCGAACTCGTCGCGCGATCCAATACCGTGTTGAGGTCTTCCCGGATTTGCCGGGAGCCCGCCCGTTTTCCGCGAACCCCCACGAAAAGGGCGTTTTCGGCGGTCTTGACCCATTGGATTCGTCCGTGCCTGACCCACCGGTCGATCGCGCGGATCGCCGGGGCGCCCACGGGAATCGTTCTTTGCTTATTGCCTTTGCCCGTGACTGTGATCGTTCGACGCTCGGTATTAACGTCCGACAGGTTGAGGCCGCACAGCTCCGCCACGCGGACCCCGGATCCGTAGAGGAGCTCGATGACCGCGTTCGTGCGCAATGCCAAGGCGTTATCGGGATCTTCCCGCAGGTCCTCTTCCAGCAGGCCCAGAAGATTCTCCATGTCCTGTGAGCTCAGGACCTTGGGCAGGCTTCGGTGGCCCCGAGGGGACTGGATCCTCAGGGCGGGGTTGGTGGCGAGTTTTCCTCGGCCATGCCCCCACGCATAGAACGACCGAGCGCTCGAGGCCTTGCGCGACAACGTGGTTCGGGCCTCTCGACGCTCGAATCCGCGGCCGAGCCATTCCCGGAGATGATCGAGCTCAATCTCCCAGGGCGAGCCCAAGCCGGATGACTGCGCGAAACGAAAGAGCTCGGTGAGATCCGAAGTGTAGGCCCGAAGCGTCTCGGGGCTGCGTGCCTTTTCGTATCGGAGATAGTCCTCGTACTCGCCGAGCGCCTCGGCAAAGGCCTCCCCGAGTTCTCCGAGATCGTGGCGATGTTCTTCGCGCACTGATTACCCCCGGTCCTGGCCGCGCGAGGAATACTCGGCGGCCCATGCGGACGCGAGCTTAAGCAGGGCTCCGAGCCGGAAGCGCGGCGGCACTCGAACCGAAAGACCCGCCTCTTTCAGGGGTTGGGCCGTCACGTCCCCCACCGCGAGCAAGGCCGTCTCCCTTTCGTCGATGCGACGGCCGACAGCCGACAGCTCGGCGTCGCTCATGTGGGCCAGCCATTGCTCGGCCCCACCCGCCGAGGTAAAGAGGACCCCGGTGCCGGAGCCTTGCGCGGCGGCCTCGATGCTCCGCCTCAGCGGCGCGGGGTCGGTGGGCGGCACGGATTTATAGGCCACGATGGGTTCCACGACGGCGCCGCGGGATTCGATGAGTTCATCGAGACCGTCGGCTCCGGTGCCATGATGTTGGACGACCACGTGGCGTCCGGTCAGCTCCATCCCGGACAGGTGCCGGGCGACGTCGTCGGCGGTCTCTTCCTCCGAGACCCAATCCACCGGGATGCCCTCCGCCCGGAGCGCGCCGAGGGCCTTGGCCCCGCGGGCCAGCACCCGGGCCTGCCCCACCGATTCGCGCAGCTCGACCCCGAACTCGTGACGATCGGCCGCGGTAAGCCAACCCCTCAACCCAACGCCGGTGGTCACGACCACGATGTCAGGGTGTGAAGTGGCGATCCGCCTACTGGCACGAATGAGATCCTCGTCGCGGTCCACCTCCGTGGTGACCAAAGCCGGGCAGTGTTCCACCCGCACTCCCTTTCGCTGGAGCGCGCGTTGAATGTCCTCGGCTTTTCGCTGGGCGGTCACGTAGACGTGCACGTCGTGTTCGTCGGTCTTCACCAGCACCGGTTGGTCTCCTCCACGATGATTCGGCAGCCATGGGCTGCGTGGTCTCCTCACTGTACCGTCGCCTCAGGGCGATCAGGGCGAATGCTTCATCTCGTGATGCGCCACAGCCCACCCTCACACCGTGCCAAGCCCACCATCTCGAGGTGTGCCAGCGACGCCATGACCGTGCGGATGGGCAGCGAAGCCACCGAACAGAGACGTTCCGGCGCCACACCACGCCCCGCGGGCAGGGCGTCTCGGACCAGGGCCTGTTCCTGGCTTAAGACGGGGTCGTTGGTTTCAGGACCGCTCGTTGACCCGGCTTCCCGGCCCGAGGCTCCATCGCCGCCCGGTATGGCCGGCAGCAGGGCGCGCAGGTCTTCCGCGCACGTGATCAGTTCCACCGGGGCCTCGGAGACCATACGGTGGCAGCCGGCCGACTGATCGCTGAAGACCGGCCCGGGGACGACGCCGACCGTTCTGCCGAGTTCCAGGCCGTGACGCGCCGTGTTCAGCGCCCCCGAACGGAACCGGGCCTCGACCACCACGATGACCTCGGACAGCGCGGCGATCAGTCGATTGCGCTGGAGGAACCGATGTCGCATGGGGCTGGCCCCCGGATTCAGTTCGGTGAGGATCAGGCCCGCTGATTCGATGTCTTCCAGCAAACCGTGGTGGGCACGAGGATAGGACCGGTCGATGCCACAGGCCAGGAAGGCGATGGTGGTCGGTGACGACGTGCCGACCGCCAGTGCGGTGCGATGGGCCGCGGCGTCGATGCCGAATGCCGCGCCGGAGAGGATCGCATAACCGTCGCCCGCCACGGAACTGACGAGATGGTTCGTGACCTCCACGCCGTAGGCCGTGGCGTCCCGGCAACCGACGACCGAAAGGTTGCGGGACCTCGGCGCGGACAGCCCGGCCCGGTCCCCGCGGCCCCACAGTCCTATGGGCGCAAGGTGCCCCAAGTCCCGCAGCGCAGAGGGCCAGTCCGGGTCCTCCGGGGTTGCCAGCCATGCGCCGCGCCCGTTCATGGTGCGCTCCGTCGCCAGCGGGTTCCGAAGCGGCTTTCGGTGCCTCCACCGTTCCCAGGCCTTATCGAGGCCTTCCGGCTCCGCCTTGTCCGATAGTTCCGGAGATGTCATCCGAACCTTGTCGATCTCCGCTGGCGAGGGCTTCCGCCCGCAGACGATCTCCGCGGCGGGGACCGGGCCCAGCGCGCCGATCAGGGCCATGCCGAGGTAGTCCTGCGGCTCGAGCACATGCATGAGCTGGATACGGGCCTCCCGGGCCTCGTCCGCCCGACCGACGGCCCCCGACCCACGGTTCACGGATGTCGACGCCTTCGTAACGGCCCGGGGCGCCGTGTGTTCGTCCGTCTCGTAGGAGCGCGTCATGCTTCCCATCCCCTTCCGGTGCGCAATCCGATGGCGGCGTCGATGTGATCCCGGCGGGGCGACTCGGCGCCGTCGAGGTCAGCCAGGGTCCAGGCCACGCGCTCGATGCGATGGCATCCGCGCAACGTCAGGTCTCCTCGTTCCTGCAACCGTTTGAGGCCCGTGAGGACCTTCGGAGGCAGGCGAAGCTGGTCCCGGAGGTGGCTGCCCCGGATTTCCGAATTCGACGATATGCCCAATTTGCGAAGCCTTTCCCTGGCACGAGCCCTGGCCTGAGCGACCCTGGCCGCCACGGTCGCGGAGGATTCCGGGGCGGTGCCCGCGTTGATCTCGCTCCACGACAACTTTGGAACCCTCAGTTGCAGGTCGATCCGATCCAGTAGCGGCCCCGAGATCTTTCCCAGGTAGGAGCGTTTCTCCCTGGGCGCGCACGTGCAGGTCTCCCCTATGCTCATCGACCGACCGCAGGGACACGGGTTCGCGGCAATGACCAGCTGAAACTTGGCCGGATATTTCGCGCTGCCCTTGGCGCGGCTCAGTGTCACGGACCCTGATTCGAGGGGTTGGCGCAGCGCGTCCAACACCCCGCGGCGGAACTCCGGGGCCTCGTCCAGGAACAACACGCCGTGATGGGCCCGAGAGACGGCGCCCGGTTGGGGAAGGCCGCTTCCGCCTCCAACGATCGCCGTGGTCGAGGCGGTGTGGTGGGGGGCCTCCCAGGGAGGCTCGGTCATGAGCCGATTGAGCCGGGCCCCCGGTGAGCCTATCGAATGAATCGACGTCACTTCGTGCGAAGCGCTCTCGTCGAGGACGGGAAGAATTCCGGGCAGCCTCTCGGCCAGCATCGTTTTACCGGTTCCCGGTGGGCCGAACATGGCCAGATGGTGGTTTCCCGCCGCGGCGATCTCCAGGGCCCAACGCCCTTGCTCCTGCCCCACCACATCACAGAGATCAGGAAGCGGACGCGCCGGGGTCGGGTTCGTCAGGGACACGGTCCGCTCGCCGGGCCAACGGAGTCGAGAATCCTCCGCACCGCACCATCTCAGCACGTCCGCCAGGGATTCGAAGGCCACCACCTCGGCCCCCTCGACCAGCCTGGCCTCAGAGCCATTCTCGGCGGCGACGACCACCGTTCGATGGCCCGCCTCGACCGCCGCGCTGACCGCCGGATACACACCCTGAACCGGCCGAAGAGAGCCATCGAGGCCGGCCTCGGCAAGGAACACGCACCGATCGGTGGGGCGTGCCTGACCTGCGGCCTGGATCGCGGCCACCACAATCGCCAGGTCGAAGGCCGTGCCCGCCTTCGGCAGGCTCGCCGGCGTCAGGCTCACCGTGAGCTTTCGGGGCACCAATGGAACACCAGAATTCTTCGCCGCGGATCGAATCCGCTCCCGCGACTCCTTGAGCGACGTATCGGGTAAACCCAACAGGACAAAAGCGGGAAGGGTCTGCCCGATATCGGCCTCGACCTCAATCAGGTGACCCGAAAGCCCCAACAGGGCCACCGTGAAGGTCCGCGCGTACCCCATCAGAGCACCCCCTCCAGGTGCTCCACGGAAAAGCGCCGCTCATGGCCGACGATCGCGATGACGTCGATGCGAACCTGGTCCCGACGCTGGCCGGTAGCGGAACACCAGGCCCCCGCCAGCTGGCACAATCGGGCGGCCTTCGCGGCATCCACCGCCTCGCACGGATGCCCGAAGCTCAGGCTCGACCGGGTTTTGACTTCGCACACGATGATTTGCGGGCCGCGTCGGGCGATGATGTCGATCTCCCCGCGCACACCCGATCCGGCGCGCTGCGGCCGCCAGTTGCGGTCGAGGATGGACCATCCCTTAGCCCGAAGAACGGCCGCGGCCGTTTCTTCTCCCCACAGGCCTACTTTCATCCGTTCACTGCTGCAATGATTCATGCGCCCACGATGCCCCGTCCGGGGCTCGGCCCCATCGAGAACCGGCGCAAACATCGCGTGATGGTGGACAAGACAGCCGATTCCCCAAGCCGAGATGGCCTGTGTACGGCGCCTCCGGCCATGCCCGCCGTCCAGCGCCTCTGGACGCGGTTGGAAGACCCGGTTGATTCCCCGCGGGAAATTCGTGTCAGGAGGCGCCTACCGGATGCGGAGCCGCTGTAGCCTCAAATAATGAGTCTTTCGTACTGGGTTTGTGTAGCCATCACCGTGATCAGTGCGGCCGTGAGTTTCGGATACGCGGTGGCGGCGTTCCACACCGCCGTTCCGGCATCGAAGAACGCGTCCGATGACGCCCTCGCGCGGAGTACCGCGTTGCTCGCGGTAGCGCTGGCGGCGTTCTTCGTGAATTCGGCGGGGTTTGCCGCCGCGGTGGCGGTAGCGATGGTACTCGTGCAAGCGATAGACGCCGGCATCGGGGCGCGTATCCGCGACCCTCTCAAAACGTACGGGCCAGCACTGACCGCGGTTGCCAATCTCGCCGCCCTCGTGTGGATGATCGCCGCCTAGCGCCCTGCACGGCCAAACCCTCGACGCATTGTCCCTGATCCGGTCGGGGACGCGACACGATGGTTGCGCCCGAAATCGTCCCCTTCATTCCTCGCCGTCATGGCGATGCACGACGTGGCCCTCCTGGTCGAAGACCATGATCACCTCCGCAGGGCCCCCTTCCGCGACGAAGGCATGCGGGGTCATCGTGCCGAATTCGGCCGCCTCGCCCGCCTCGACGACGACCGCACGCTCCCCCAAGAAAAGGCGGACCCTGCCTTCCAGCACGAAGAACCAGTCGTGACCCGGGTGCACCCGCTGCTCCGGGGCCGCGGTGGCGGGCTCGAGCCGGACCTTGAGGGCCTTGATGTTGCCCGTCGCCTTGGAGAGCATCCACGTGGTCCGGGAGCCCTCCTGGCTCGCCACGGGCCTGATGACGACGTCGTCGTCGGTCTCGTTCTCGAGCAGGGTCTCGACGTCGGTGCGCAGGGCCCGGGCCAACGGGAGAAGAACATCCAGGCTGATCGCGCGCTTGCCGGTCTCGATCCGACTGATCGTCGAGGGGCTGAGGTTGGAGCGCTCGGCCAGCTCGTCGAGCGAGAGCGACTGCGCGTGGCGGAGGCTGCGCAGCCGGGTGCGCACGACCTGTTCGATCTCGGACACGGGGCTCCTCCTGCGATTCTGGCGATCCTTGCGAATACTGCAAGAGCCTATTCTATATCCGTGAGAATCGCTATGGTTGATCCATGACCTCCAGCGAACAGCACCACGAAAACCAGCCCGGCGCCGACCAGGCCCACCACCACGGCGGCGCCTCACACTCCATCCCTCCCACCATCACCCGGCACGCCGATGTCGCGATCATCGGCGGATCCGCCGCCGGCCTCGCGGCCGCCTTGCAGCTCTCGCGACAGCGTCGGTCCGTGATCGTGGTCGACTCCGCCGAACCGCGCAACGCTCCGGCCGAGGCGATGCACAGCTACCTCGGCCACGAAGGACGCTCGCCGGAGGAATTCCTGCGGATCGCCCGCGAAGAGGTGCGCTCCTACGGCGCAGAGGTGTTGACCGGGCGAGCCCTCGACGTCGCCCGCGATCCCGAGGGCTTCCGCATCGATCTGAGCGGCGGTCATGTACTCCGTGCACGCCGCGTCGTCGCCGCCACCGGCCTGACCGATGAGCTTCCGGACATCCCCGGTCTCGCCGAGCACTGGGGCACGTCGGTCATCCACTGCCCCTTCTGCCACGGCTACGAATCACGGGATGGACGCATCGTCGCGCTCGTGACCTCGCCCGTTGGCCTGCACGCCCTGCCGCTGCTACGCCAGCTCACGGACCAGCTCACCGTCGTGGTGCACGCGGGCGTCCCCGCCGACGACCCGCAACTGGAGACCCTCCGGTCCGCGGGAGTGACGGTGACCCAGGGGCCCGTCGAGCGAATCCTCGACGACGAGGCGGGGCAGCTACGTGCCGTGGAGCTGGCAGACGGTTCCGAGATCGCCGCCGACACCGTCCTCGTCAGCACCCGTCCACACGCGCATGTTTCCCCCTTCGCCGGCTTGGGCCTGACGGCTAGTGAGCATCCCAGCGGCGTCGCGACCTACGTCGAGGCGGATCCGATGACCGGCGCAACGGCCGTGCCTGGCCTCTACGCGGCCGGAACCCTTGCCGAACCCATGCTTCAGGTGCTCCCCACCGCCGCCGCCGGCACGCGGGTCGGGGCGATGGTCAGCTTCGATCTGGCCCAGGAGGATCTCGAGGCCGCAGCACGTCCCGTCGCCCACGCCGCCGATTGGGACGGCCGCTACAGCGGAGATCTCCAGTGGAGCGGAAACCCCAACGGCTCCCTCGTTGCCGAGGTCACGGGCCTGACCCCGGGCACGGCTCTGGACATCGGCGCCGGCGAAGGCGGTGATGCCCTCTGGCTCGCCGAACAGGGCTGGCGGGTGACCGCGAGCGATATCTCGAGCCGGGCCATCGAACGCATCCGCGCCGAGGCACAGCGCCGTTCGGTGCCGGTGGAAACGCTGCAGGCCGACGCCAACGCGGCCGACCCCTTCGCCGGGGCCAAGTATGACCTGGTCACCGCCGCCTACGCCTCGATCCCCCGGACCCCGGACGCACGCGGGACGGCGAATTTCCTCGACGCGGTGGCCCCCGGCGGATGCCTGCTGATCATCAACCACGACGTCAGCGATATCCGGGAGACCCTGTCCCACGCGGAGCAGGATGCCACCAGGCCCTTCGACCACGAGGCCTTCGTCGGCACCTACGACTTCGCGAAGGCGCTCTCCGCCTCGCCGGACTGGGAGATCGAGGTTAACGAGCGTCGGCAGCGTCCCGCCGGTGCGGTCTCGGCCCACCACGTCCACGACGTCGTCCTGCGGGCGCGACGCGTGAGCTGACCGGAGAGCCGCTCCCGACACGGACGCGGTCGATGCCGTGTGCCCGATCAACGGGCGTCGTGGGAAACGTGATGGGCTGCGCGAAGCCCATCTCTCAGGACGCCCGATGCCTCCGCGCCCTGGCCACCTGGTCTTCCGTGGCCCCTAAAGACCACGACAGCCTGTGCTCGGGGCAAGGACCCCATCTTTCGATACCGAGCCGATGGATCTCGGCCCCGTAGCCCTTATTGCGCTCCCACCCGTATGCCGGATGCGTCTCGGCCCAGGAAATCATGAGGTCGTCACGCTCGACCTTCGCGACCACGCTCGCCGCGGAGATTGTGGCGCATCGGAAGTCGCCCTTGATCTCGGTGCGAACCGGCAGATCCCACAAGGGGCCCCCAGCGCGATAGTCCCGGAGGATATCCGGTTCCATCTCGGCAAAGAGGTCCCTGGTGCGGGTCAGCCAGTCGTCGCGGCCATCGAGGAGAACCGCGGAGGCGAGCATCGTCCGTTCCCCGACGCGGGCCGACAGCGCGTCAAGCGCCCGCATGCCCGCCAGGCGCAGGGCCTGGGTGATCCCGAGCTCGTCGATCTCCCGCGGGGACGCGCTACCGGTCGCGGCCGCGACCCAGCCGAGGATCTCGGAGACCATGCTCCGGCGTCGGGCGTCGCTGAGCGCTTTGCTGTCGGTGAGTCCGTCAACGGCCAGGACGATCTCCGGAGACGCCCACGTGGCACCCACCATCACCGGGCCGGCCAGGGCGCCGCGCCCGACCTCGTCCATGCCGATGACCCCGGCGTATCCCTGCGCAAAGAGCTCCTGCTCGACCGCAAGATCCGGCCCCGAGCGGCGATCCCGGGCGTCGTGCCGAAGGGTCACTATTCGCCGCTATCGCTCGACTTTGGGCCGGGGATGTCGGCAAAGACCCCGTCCGCGGAATCCAACCAGGTCCACCGGCTGATGGGCCAGGCCGTGACGAAGGCCCGACCCTCGATGTCGTCGCGCTTGACGAATTCCGTCCCTTGCTGGATGTGGTAGCGGGAGTCGGCGGAGGCATTGCGGTGGTCGCCCATCACGAAGTACTCGCCGTCGGGAACCGTCACATCGAAGGGAAAGTCCGAGGGCTTCGCGCCCGGGTACAGGTAGGAGGACTCGTCGAGGGCCTTGCCATTGACCTCGACCTTGCCGTCGGAGGAGCAACACGTCACGTGGTCGCCGCCCTTACCGATGACCCTCTTGATCAGGTAGTTCTGAGATGAATCCGGCAGGACACCCACAAAGGACAACGCGTCGCGCACGGGGTTCGACGAGGTGGGCGCCTGGCTCTCGGGGATCCAGTGCTGGCTGTCCTTGAAGACGACGATGTCGCCGCGGTCGGGATCCGACAAGTAGTTGCCGGCGACGTTGACGAAAATCCTGTCGTTGAGCTGAAGGGTATTCTCCATCGATCCCGACGGAATATAGAAGCCACGGATGATGAAGGTCTTGACGATGAACGCAATGATGAGCGCGTAGACAATGACCAGAAGAACTTCCTTGATCTTCGGCCACATGCCCTCGGGCTGTTCCTTCTTCTGACTCTTGGACGCCCGGCGACGGGCGGGCCGGGAATCGTCGACCGACGACCCGTTCAATGAATCGTCGGATGCGGCGTTCTGGTCAGATGCCATGGAGGTGTCCTTTGCTCACGTGCTCAAGTCTGAGCCAAGTCTACTTTCGTCGAGCGCGGTCAGCGTCGAATTCGGTGAATGGATTCGAAGGGCCACAACACGGCGACGGGGCGTCCGACGATTTTATCGGTTCTGATCAGTCCCCCGCCGGGCGCGCCGATCAGGGCACGGGAGTCCCGCGAATCCGATCGATGATCCCCCATGACCCACATGCGGCCTTCCGGAACCACGACGTCGAACGGGGTCTCGGAGGGCTTGTCGCCGGGCATCACGTAGGACTCGTCTAGCGGCTGGCCGTTGACCGTCACCTTGCCGTCGGTCCCGCAACACTGCACGTGGTCCCCGGCGACACCGATGACGCGCTTGACGTAGATGCCGTCTCGCTGGCTCATACCCGCCCACGAGCCCACTTCATCGACGAACCGCGTCAGGGGGTTCGCCCCGGAGTCATAGGGCCAGAGGGATCCGGACCCGTCGAAGACGACGACGTCACCCCGGTGAGGATCCCCCGCGCCGACCCTCCACACCGCGACCCGGTCCCCTTGTTCCAGGGTGGGCTCCATGGATCCGGAGGGAATGTAGAAGACATCCACGAGGAATCCACGGACCAGAACGATCACCAGGATGGCGATGGCCAGCGCCACCACGACCAAGCGCCGGTTCCCCAGGGGGAACCGGCGCTTGGCGGCGTGGGCCGATGAGTCGGCCGACATCATGATCGCGTCGAGCCTTACTTGGACTCGCGCTTCTCACGAATGCGGGCTGCCTTACCGTGGCGGTCACGCATGTAGTACAGCTTGGCGCGACGAACGTCACCGCGGGTCAGCACCTCGATCTTGTCGAAGATCGGGGAGTGCAGGGGGAACGTACGCTCGACACCGACGCCGAAGGAAACCTTGCGGACGGTGAAGGTCTCGCGCACGCCGGCGCCCTGACGGCCGACGACGTAGCCACGGAACACCTGGACACGGGAGCGGTTACCCTCGGTGATGTTGACGTGAACATCGAGGGTATCGCCGGGGCCGAACTCCGGGATGTCCGTGCGGAGGTTCTTCTGGTCAATGAAATCCAGAGTCTGCATGAGATATTTTCTCCTCAGTCAATGCCGCAGGCCACCAACTGATTGATACGACGGAGGCTTCCGCGCTCGTGGCGCGAATGCTTCCGAAGAGATGTTTCACCCCATCGCGATTGGCGATCGAGTGCCGTCTTCCGTCAGGTCGCTCTTCCCCCTGCGGCAGGGGCGTGCCCGGAGACGGCGCAATCCACCATTTTGCCACACGGGTCGCGGAAGATCCACGCTGACCGGGCTCGTTGTGGATTAGACCGTGTCGTCCTGCTCACGTTCCCGGGCCCATTCGTCGAGCAGGGTTCGATCGCGTCGGTCCAAGGCATCCTCCGGCAGGTCCTTGATGAGGTCGGGACGTCGGCGGGACGTGCGTTCCAGCTGCCAGTCGCGTCGCGCCCTGGCGATCGCCGCGTGGTTCCCGGAGAGAAGGACCTCGGGAACGGGGCGGTCTCGCCAGACGGAGGGCTTGGTGTACACGGGGTACTCCAGCAGTCCATCCGCGTGGGATTCCTCGATGAGAGACTCGGGATTCCCGATCACGCCGGGCAGGAGCCTGGCCGTGGCCTCGACCATGGCCATGACGGCGACCTCTCCCCCGTTCAGGACGTAGTCGCCGAGGCTCACGGGGCGAACACGGAAGCGGTCGGCGGCCCATTCGAGGACCCGCTCGTCAATCCCTTCGTACCGCCCACACGCGAAGACGATGTGCTCCTCGCGGGCGAAGTCCTCGGCCGTGCGTTGCGTGAAGACCTCGCCGGCCGGCGAGGGAACCACCAGAACGGGCCTCGCCTCGGGGTCCTCCGCCTCGGAGGGTTGGATGGCCTCCAGGGCTTGGGCCCAAGGCTCGGCCTTCATGACCATTCCGGCCCCGCCGCCATAGGGGGTGTCGTCCACCGTGCGGTGCCGATCCGTCGTGAACTCGCGGAGGTCACGAATCGTCAGCTCGAGCAGGCCTGCCCGACGCGCCTTTCCGATGAGGGAAAGCTCGAGCGGCTGGAGGTATTCGGGAAAGATGGACACGACGTCGTACCGGGGATTCATCGCGGCGAGCCGTCCTCCTCGTCGGAATTCAGGCTGAGCAGGCCCGGAGGCGGGCACAACACCACAAACCCCTGGTCGAGGTCGACGTCGGGAACGATGTCTTCGACGAACGGAACGAGGGCCTCGGTGCCGTCCTGCAGCGTGACCAGCAGCAGATCCTGCGTGGGCATCGTCTGGAGGCCCGCCACCACTCCCACCGGCTCGGTCAGTTCGGTCTGTTCGGGGGTGTCGACGACGTAGACGTCCAATCCTTCGAGCTCGTGTTCGTAATAGCCGTCGGTCTCGTCGTCTTCGACCTCGGTGTCCATGACCAGGCGATGGTCCCGCAACGACTCGGCGTCATTGCGGGTACGGACCTCGTCAAAGCCCAAAACCATGATGGATTTATTCCACCGCGCGCTCGAGACGGTCAGCGTCCCTCGGGGCGCGAGCGGATGCGCCGGCTCGACCGCGAAGGTCGCGCCCTTGACCAGACGAGATTCCGGGGTGTCGGTGTACAGCTGAACCGTGACCTCCCCCTTGATCCCGTGGGGTTTGCCGATACGGGCAACGTGCACCTTCACCGCGGTGGTCTCCTTCATTCGTGTGGCCGTGTGGCCACGGGGTACTCCCGGAAATATAACAGGCCCGCCTCCACCACAGGGGTGGACGCGGGCCCGTCGTCACGGCGTTGTGCCGTTCATGCTATGAGTGACGTCGATCGGTATCGACGACGTCCACCCGAACCTGTTCGCCGTCGGCCAGGGCGTTGATCACGGTACGAACCGACTTGGCGGTCCGTCCCCCTCGGCCGATAACCCGGCCGAGATCCTCCGGGTTGGTGCGGACCTCAAGGGTCTGCCCTCTCCGGCCGGAACGCGAACGAACTTCGACGTCCTCGGGGTGCTCAACGATCCCCTGCACGAGGTGCTTCAAGGCTTCGGACAACATGATTATTCGGCAGACTCTTCGGCGGTTTCGGCCGACTCTTCGGAAGCCTCGGTCTGCTCAGCCTTGGCATCACCCTTCTTGGTGATGGCCTCGGTGATGATGACCGAATCCTTCTGAGGAACCTGGAACTCGGGCTTGGGATCGACCGGCTTGACGGTCGATTCTGCGGCGCCCTCGCCCTTGAACTTGGCCCAGTCGCCGGTCAGCTTGAGCAATGCCAGAACCTGCTCGGTCGGCTGAGCGCCGACGGACAGCCAGTACTGGGCACGCTCCGAGTCGATCCGAACCAACGAGGGGTTTTCGGTCGGCTGGTAGATGCCGATCTCCTCGATGGCACGACCATCGCGCTTGGTGCGGGAATCGGCCACGACCACGCGGTAGCGAGGATCGCGGATTTTGCCCAGACGCTTCAAACGAATTTTAACAGCCACTTGTGTGGACTCTCCTGTATCTTTACAAGGTCGGATTCAGCCACACACACCCGTGGGGCGGGGTCGTCGATCTGAATCCTGCGGACCTAATGTCACACGGTGAGAGGGGCCGCGCGCATTGAGTACCCGACAAGTATGCCAGACCTGACGAGGCAAGACCAGCATGTTCTCGGCCCCGGCGTGGTCGAGTGCATCACGTCTCGTGGGGCCGTTCCAGACCGGCCAACCGCGTCCGCAACGCGAAGATCACCGCCTGGACCCGATCCCGGCTGCCGGTCTTGGCAAAGATGCGGGACACGTGCGTCTTGACCGTCGCCAGCCCCAGAAACAGTTCCTCGGCGATTTCGCCGTTGGATTTCCCCTTCGCCATGAGGACGAGGACGTCTTTCTCGCGGTCGGACAGCTCGGCCAGCGCCCTGGCATCGTCGGGCGAATCGCACCCGTTGAGTTCCGAGGCCCGGTTCTCGCCGTCCTGCCCCGGGGGCTCGGCGGGATCGACGATGCGACGAATCAGCGGAAGCGTCACCTCGGGGCTCAGCAGGGCGTGTCCGTCCGCGACCGCCTCGATCGCCGCGACCACCTCTTCCGCGCCGGCCGTCTTCAGCAGGAAGCCGCTGGCGCCCGCCTCCAGGGCCCCGAACAGGTAGTCGGACCGGTTGAACGTGGTCAACATGATGACTCGTCCGAGTCCCTCGGCGACGATGTGCCGGGTGGCCTCGAGCCCATCCATCCCCGGCATCTGGATGTCCATCAGCACGACGTCGGCCGGTTCGTGGCGCAACTGGTCCAGCGCGGATTGTCCGTTGGCGGCGGCGCCGATGATCTCGATGCCCGGTTCGACCGAGAGCACGAGGGAGAAGCCCGAGCGAACCAGCTTCTGGTCATCGACGAGAAAAACCTTCAAGGGTCGCGTCACGGTGAGTCCTCCCCGTCGAGTTCCGACATGATCGGCCAGGGGATCGTGAACGACGTCGTCCAGCCGGAGTGCTTTTCCCTGGGGCCATAACTGCAGTGACCGCCCAACGCGACGACCCGTTCCTCCACTCCGCGGAGGCCCACCCCGTTGCTCGAGACGAGCCGCGGGTCGGTGTCCAGCCGGGCCGGACCGGGATCGGTCACGCGGACCTCGAGCTCCTCGGCGGCGGACCGGGATACGATCTCCAGCTTGGCCTCCCGGGCCGTGGAATGCTTCAACACGTTATTCAACGCTTCCTGGATCATCAGGTACAGGGCCTGCCGGACATTGTCCAAGGGATGGTCCTCGACCTCGCCGTACGCCGTACCGCCTTCTCCGCTGACCCACACCCGGATCGTGAGGCCAAGGTCCTCGAAGCGGGCCACCAGGGCGGGGAGATCGCGGAATGCCTCGGGGCGCGTGGCCTCCGGTTCCCATCCTTCGTCTTCGGCGCGGAGGACGCCCAGGACCGTCTGCAGCTCGCCGATGCCTTCGCGGGTGCTGTCCTCCACCGCTCGCAGGGACTCGCGGACCAGGCTCGCGTGTTCTTCGTCCACCGCGATGCGCCCGTCCTGCACCGAACGTTCCAAGATCCTTCGCACACCCGCGGCCTGGAGACCAACGCCGGTGAAGTGATGCCCCACCGAATCGTGCAGGTCGCGAGCCAGCCGCAACCGCTCCTCGACGACCGCCTGGCGCGTCAGCATCTTCGCTTGGCTCTCGATCGTGCGAGCCTGCCCCGCCAGACGCGTGCGACGCAACGCGCCCTTCCAGGAACTCCTCCCGAAGGCGGCCGCGCCGCAGACGTAGGCGATATTGACCAGGGCCGAGAAGAGCCCGTAGGCCAGCAGCGGATCCAGCGGCCCTTGCGCACCGTGGAACTTCTCCTGTAGCTCGGACTCAACCGGAGACGAGAGGAACCAGGGCAGGGCAATCATGGCCAAGAACCCCGCGATGACCAGGCCGACGACGATCCACGTGCGCCGACGCGTCGGCGACCAGGCCACGGCGGTATAGATCGCCGAGAAATAGCAGGCCTGGAACACCCACGAGGTCGCGACCGGCGGGGAGAGGCTCGAGAGCACCAGAAAAAGAATCGTGGCGATCACCAGAGTCCACAGGGGGTATCGCCGACGTGCCAGCAGGCTCAGGGGCATCAACGCCGCGGAGGCGTAGTCGATGCCGGAATAGGTGCTCTCTCCCAGCGGACCACCGAAGGACTGCATCAGGCCGGTCAGCAACACGCTCAACACGCTGAGGGCCAGCGCCAGGAGGACGTCGGCGCGCTGGGAGGAAGCCTTCGGGCGCGGTCGCACCCAATGCGGCGCTTCCGCATCGTTGAGCCACCCGCCAAGGGCCGCCCACCGCGAGCCGCGCCCCACGCCTACCGCTTTCGACGCAGCAGCCACGCGCCGATGCCGGCACCCGCCGCGGCCGCCATGACCCAGCCGCTTCGGCGGGCCGCCGCCCCCATCTGCTGGGCGGCCTCGAGGGCTTCACGCCCCTGGTCGGCGGTCATGGCCTGCCCCTGAGGCTCGATGCGCTCGTATCCCGGTTGGTCAGACATCGCCTTGCGTCCATCGATGATCTTGGCCGGCATGTCGCTCAGGCCCAGTAGTTGCAGCACGGATTCGGGGGCGAACCGTCCGTGGTCGTCCGCGGCATATTGGGCCAGGCGACGGGCGCCGACGTCGTCCAGCCCGAACGCTTCCGTGAGATTTTCGACCGCTTGGGAACGGGCCGCGTCACGGACGTCGATCTCCTCCTGGCCGGCGATCTCGGACTGGAGGGCACCGGCGGGCGAGTCGCTCGGATAGGTCACGACGGCTCCGCGCACCGGGCCCCAGGACAGGGTCAGGGGATCCCCGACCGTGGGGCAGAACGTGGCGGCGCGGTGCTCGCCGTCCGTGTCGAGGACGACGGCGCGGTGGGGCAGCTCATCGACCAGGGCCAAAAGGTCTTCGTAATGCTCGGAGGTCACGATGACCCACCGGTCTCCCGCCGAGGCCAGATCCATCCAGCCTTCCGGACCCGCGTGGGCCACGGCGCGCTGCACCTGGCGAGACGAGGCCTCGAACATCCCGACGGCGCTGGGATTGCCCGAGATGCCGTCGCCGGTCTGCCACGAGGCGTATTCGAGGCCGGGAAAGGCCAGTATGGTCTCCATGAACTCGCCGAGCTCTCCCCCGAGGCTGAGACCACCGTCTTCATCCGCCCGCGCCACGTGCGTGACCTCGTTGCGGATGTGCACGGGGACCATGAGCCGCAGGTTGTGCTCGCCCATCGTGTACAGGGCCGGAACCGCCTGCTCCCGGATGAGTTTCAGGATGCGCTCGCGTTCGGCGTCGACCCCGGCGCCGGTCACGACGACCCCGCCATCGGTGGTCTCGCTGAGTTGACGATGCAGATCCAGGCGAACGGGGACCCACTGCCAGGAAATGCCTCCCGGCTCCGGCGCCTTGTCGGCAGGACGCTGTGACGTCATGATTCTCCCCTTCCCTGTTCGGCGGTCTCTATGATCCTCACGGTACCCGCGCTCGCCCGTGACGGGCGTGCGCACCCGGCGCTCAGTTTCTGCGAATCAGCCGTGAGAGCTGAGTTCGATGACCCGATCCGACCCGCGAACCTCGTGCGCCTGACGCAGGCGTGCCGAGAATCCCGGGCTCAGGAATCCGTCCACGTCCGCGAACGGGACGAATCGGTATTCGGTCAGTTCCTCTTCTTGAAGCACGATCGGAGCCTCCGAGGAGATCGTTCCGCCGTCGTAGATGAAATACGCGGAGTCTCCCCAGCCGCCCATATTCAGGCCGTGGAAGACCAGCAACATGCGCCCCCGGGGCAGGTCCAGGCCGACTTCCTCGAGGACCTCGCGGAAACACCCTTCCTGGGGCGCCTCGCCGGCCTCGACGGTGCCACCGGGAAGGGACCAGCCGTCCTTGTAATTGGGCTTGACGATGAGCAGGCGGTCGGATTCGTCGGTGATCAGCGCGCCCGCGGCGAGGCGGCGTCGCGGGAGGGACTCGACGAATGCCTTGAAGTCCTCTTCGGAGAGGTAAGTATCAACCATACTGACAGGTCTACTTGTCCCCGAGGAATTTCTCAAAGCCCTTCGGCAGGTTCATCGAATCCATATCGAAGTCTTGGCTCTTTCCAAAGCTCGAGCCGTTCTTCTGGGCCGGCTTCTGCGTCTGGCCCTTGAGCTCCGCCTCGCGCTTGGCGGGGTTGCCCGAACGGCCCTTCTTGCCGCCCTTGGCCTTGACGTTCTTGCGGTTCTTTTTGGCGCCGCCGGCCCCGCCCATGCCGGGCATTCCACCGGGCATACCCGGAACTCCCTGGCCGGAGGCCATGCGCTTCATCATCTTCTGGGCTTGTGCGAAGCGCTCCATCAGCTGATTCACCTCGGATACCGTGACGCCGGAGCCCCGCGCGATGCGTGCCCTGCGGGAACCGTTGATGATCTTCGGGGCGACCCTCTCGTGCGGGGTCATCGAGCGGACGATCGCCTCGATCCGGTCGATCTCTTTGTCGTCGAAGTTCTCCAGCTGCTGGCGCATCTGCGCGGCGCCCGGCATCATCATGAGCATCTTCTTCATCGAGCCCATTTTGCGGATCTGCTGCATCTGGGCGAGGAAGTCCTCGAAGGTGAAGTCCTCACGATCCTGGAACTTCTTGGCCATGCGATCGGCTTCGGCCTTGTCCCAGCTGGCTTCCGCCTGCTCGATGAGGGTCAGGACGTCGCCCATGTCCAGGATTCGGCTGGCCATGCGGTCCGGGTGGAACTGTTCGATGTCGGTGACGTTCTCACCGGTCGAGGCGAACATGATCGGTTTGCCGGTCACGGAGGCCACCGACAGCGCGGCACCGCCGCGGGCGTCACCGTCGAGTTTCGACAGCACGACGCCGGTGAAGTCGACGCCCTCGTTGAAGGCCAGAGCCGTGTTGACGGCATCCTGGCCGATCATGGCGTCGATGACGAACAGGACTTCGTCGGGAACGATCGCGTCGCGGATGTCCCGCGCCTGCTTCATGAGTTCCTGGTCAACGCCCAGACGGCCCGCGGTGTCGACGATCACGACGTCGTGGAGCTTGGCTCGGGCGGTCGTGACGCCGTCCCGGGCGACCTGCACGGGGTCGCCGGTGGGGTCGTCGAATTCGCTCGTGGTGCCCGGGTGCGGCGCGTAGACCGGCACGCCGGCACGCTCACCGACCACCTGGAGCTGCGTCACGGCGTTGGGGCGCTGAAGGTCGGAGGCGACCAGCAACGGCTTATGGCCCTGGCCCGCGAGCCACCGGCCGAGCTTGCCCGCGAAGGTGGTCTTACCCGAACCCTGCAGACCGGCCAGCATGATGATCGTGGGGCCGGTCTTGGCCATGTTGATGCGGCGGGTCTCGCCGCCGAGGATTCCCTGAAGCTCTTCGTTGACGATCTTGACGACCTGCTGGGCCGGGTTCAGGGCCTCGGAGACCTCGCTCCCGGTGGCGCGTTCCTTGATCGAGGCGGTGAAGGCACGGACGACCGGCACGGCGACGTCGGCGTCCAGCAAGGCACGACGAATCTCGCGAACGGTCGCGTCAACGTCTGCCTCCGAGAGCCGGCCCTTGCCGCGGAGGTTCTTGAAGGTCGAAGCTAGACGGTCGGAGAGGGAATTGAACACGTGACGTGGTCTACTTTCAGTGCAGAGGTCTCCGGGCGCGACGAAGATTTTCGCCGGTCGCCGCGGGTGGTCGGTCGGCTTACAAGACTAGCACCGGCCGTCGCGGCACCCGGCATTTTTTCCACGCCGCGAACGGGTAGCCGCGTCACGGTCCGCCGGAGGATCAGAGCTTGGCTCGCAGATTCCCCGGACAGACACGAATGCGGCTACCCGTTCGCGACGATCTCACCGCGCCGCCGGCCGGGATTTCCTCACCCGACCGGTTCGCGATCCGCGGGTCGAGTCGCCGGACCGGCCACGCCGGAAAGCTCGCTCCTGCCCGCCGAGTTCGGCCCCGCGGCCTCCGGAGCCGTCTCCGATTCGTGGGTCTCCGCCATGCCTGCCAGGAAGGCGTAGGCCGATTCCTGGTGAGCCGATACGTCGATGCCCATGAGCTCCTCGCGGTCGCTGATGCGGAAGCCCATCACCTTTTTGAGGACCCAGGCCAGCACGAAGGTCATGATCGCCGTGTAGGCCATGGTCAGCACCGTCGCGACGGTTTGGGCCAGCAGCTGGTGAAAGCCTCCGCCGTAGAAGAGGCCGGCCTGCCCGGTCTCCGGCGTCGCGATGAATCCCAGGGCGACCGTGCCGATGATGCCCGCGACGAGGTGCACGCCGACGACGTCGAGGGAATCGTCGTAGCCCCACCGGTATTTCAGGCCGACCGCGAGCGCGCACGCGGCTCCCGAGACGAAGCCGAGGACGATCGCCCAGCCCGGGTCCACGTTGGCGCAGGCCGGTGTGATGGCCACGAGTCCCGCCACGATTCCGGAGGCGGCGCCGAGGGTGGTCGGGTGCTTGTCACGGAGGCGCTCGGTCAGGAGCCATCCGAGCATCGCGGCCGCCGGGCAGACGAGGGTGTTGACCCAGATGCGACCGGCTTGTGCGGCGTCGGTCGCGGCACCGGCGTTGAATCCGAACCAGCCGAACCAGAGGATCGCTGCGCCGAGCATGACGAACGGGAGGTTATGCGGGCGTTGCTGCGGGTCGGTTCCGAATCCCTTACGGACGCCGAGCATCAGGCACAGGACGAGCCCGGCGACGCCGGCGTTGATGTGGACCACGAGTCCGCCGGCGAAGTCGATGGCCTCCCCCAGCACCGAGCCGATGACCCCGTGTTCGGTGAAGACGCCGCCGTCGGCCCACACCATGAAGGCCAGGGGCGCGTAGACGAGGGTGATCCAGAGGGGCACGAAGGCGCACCACGTGCCGAATTTGGTGCGGTCGGCGATGGATCCGGAGATCAGCGAGACCGTGATGATCGCGAAGGTTGCGGAGAAGCCGACCGACAGCAGGTCGCCCGTCTTCAGCGAGGAAACGAGGCCGAAGTCGCCGGCGGGGTTGCCGACGATGCCCGGGATCACCGACGGGGTGGTCGCCATGGAGCTGCCCCACAAGACCCACACCACGCCGACGAGGCCGATCGACACGAAGCTCATGAGGATCATGTTCAGGGCCGCGTGGACCCTCGTCATTCCCCCGTAGAAGAACGCCAGGCCGGGCGTCATGAACAGGACGAGTGATGCGGCGACGATGGTCCAGACGTCACCGGCGGTCAATTGATCCACGATCGTTTCCCTTTCCCGAGGGGTCGGCCCTGGCCGGCCCACAGTAGCTGTTGGGCTCAGTCTTGTCCTCGGGTGTTTCCGCGAGCAGCGGCCCAGGTTTCGGGGGTGTAACGGAGCCCGATCTTTCGTTACGGGCGTGTGTCGCCGCTGCGTCGTGGGCGCAAAGAGGCCCGGTCCCCGCCGTTGCGGAGAACCGGGCCTGTTTCTTTGCGGCGGGCGAAGGAACTTCGCGGTGCCGCCGGTTGCCGATCGTGGGGCTAGTCGATGATGGCGTCGACGAATCCTTCGGGGTCGAAGGGGGCCAGGTCATCGGGGCCCTCGCCGAGTCCGACCAGTTTGACGGGCACGCCGAGCTCGTTCTGGATGGCCACCACGATGCCGCCCTTGGCGGTCCCGTCGAGTTTGGTCAGGACGATGCCGGTGATGTTGACGACCTCCGCAAAGACCTTCGCCTGGACCATGCCGTTCTGGCCCGTGGTCGCGTCGATGACCAGCAGGACCTCGGTTACCGGGGATACCTTTTCGACCACGCGCTTGACCTTGCCGAGCTGGTCCATGAGGCCGGCCTTATTTTGCAAACGGCCCGCGGTGTCGATCATGAGGGTGTCGACGCCGTCCTTCTTGGCCTTGTCGGCGGCCTCGTAGGCGACCGACGCGGGGTCGGCCCCTTCTTTCTCGGAGCGGACGGTTTCGACGCCCACGCGGTTGCCCCAGGTTTGCAGTTGGTCGGCCGCCGCGGCGCGGAACGTGTCGGCGGCACCGAGGAGGAGGCTCTTGTCTTCGGCGACCATGACTCGGGCCAGTTTGCCGACGGTCGTCGTCTTGCCGACGCCGTTGACGCCGACGACCAGGACGACCCCGGGGTTGTCGGCTTCGCCCTCGAGACCAAGCTGTCGATCCATCGTGGGGTCGACGATCGTGAGCAATTCTTCCCGGAGCATGGTCTTGACCCGGGCCGGGTCGTCGGTGCCTTCGACCTTGACGCGGGTTTGCAGAGCCTCGACGAGGCGCTGGGACGGTTCGGAACCGAGGTCCGCCATGAGCAGCGTCTCTTCGATCTGGTCCCACACGTCTTGGTCGATCTTTTCGCTCGAGAGCAGGGCCAGCAGGCCCTTTCCGAGCATCGAATTGGACTTGGCCAGGCGGGCGCGGAGGCGTTGGAGGCGACCAGCGACAGGAGCTGGCCGATCGTAGGCGGGTTTGGTCGGCGCCGAGGTGGCTGCCTCTGTGTCGTCTTCGTCCCGGGTTTCCGGGTAGCCTCCCTTGGGCGCCTTCGGGCCCTTGAGGAAGACGAAGGCGAGGCCTCCGAGGACCACGACGCCGGCAAGGATGTACAGGATCAAGATGAGGGTGTCGTTCACGCTTCCAGCTTGCCACACGGTGGGTGCTCCCGACACCGATCCGCGCTGCGCGGTCTATCGCCGCTATCGGCTCTCGCGGGTAGGGTTCGATGAGTGAATTCTGAGAATCCCCCGAAGGCTGGGACGGCGGGTCGCCGGGAGCCCCCTGAGACGAGCGGCCGGTCGAACGGACGGGTACGCGTGCCGACCGATCTTCGGGTTTTGGTCGTCGCCGCGTTTGTGATCGCGGCCGGGTACGGCGTGGTCGCCCCGGTATTGCCGCAATTCGCCACGTCCTTCGGCGTGGGGGCCACGGCGGCCGGCGCGGTGATGTCCGCGTTCGCGCTGATGCGCGTGGCCTGGGCCCCGGTCGCCGGCCCCATCATGTCGCGCGTGGGCGAACGTCGGACCTACCTGATCGGGTTGGCGGTGGTCGCGCTGTCCTCGGCCGCGACGGCGTTCGCACCGTCCTACGCGCTGCTGGTGGTGCTGCGGGGATTGGGCGGCATCGGTTCGGTCATGTTCACCGTCTCGGCGATGGGGCTGATCGCCAGGCTCGCTCCCCCGACCATCCGGGCGAAGGTCTCCGGGTACTACGCGACGTCGTTCATGCTGGGCAGCATCATGGGACCGGTGATCGGGAGCCTGACCGCGGCCTGGGGGATGCGAGCGCCCTTCGTGATCTACGCGCTGGCCCTGATGTTCGCGATCGGTGTGGCCGCCTGGAAGCTTCGGCCGGTCGAGGCGCGCACCGACACGGGCTCGGTTTTGTTGCCGATGACGTTCAGGCAGGCCTGGTCCGTGGGCAGTTACCGCTCGTTGCTGGTCGCGAGCTTCGCGCACGGCTGGGCGAATCTGGGCGCGCGCGTGGCGATCATTCCGCTGTTCGCCGCGTCGATCGCGGGGGCCGCCGGTGCCCCGAGCTCGGGCTTCGGTTCGGGCGCGAGCATCGCGGGCATCGCCTTGGGCATCTTCGCCGGCGGTTCCGCGCTCGCCCAGATCGTCTTGGGCGGGCTGTCGGACCGGTTCGGGCGGCGACCCTTCCTGGTGGTCGGCCTGCTTCTGGCGGCCGTGCTCACGGGCGTGGTCGGCGGGGCACAGCATCCGTGGTCCTTCTGGGCACTGTGTTTGGCCGCTGGCCTGAGCACGGGTTTGTATACGCCGTCGATGCAGGCCACGCTGACGGATATCGTCGGGTCCCGGCGTTCCGGCGGCAACGTGATGTCGGCGTATCAGGCCTTCGCCGACGTGGGGCAGATCATCGCCCCGATCGTTTTGGGAAGCGTGATCGACGGCTTCGGCTTTGGCCCGGCTTTTCTCATCTCGGGTGGCATGCTCGGCGTCGCGGGCCTGGTCATGTGGTTGACCCCGCGCTCCGCGTTCCGGCAGAGCGCCTGAGGCCTCGTTCCCGCGTCGCGGTGAGGCCCCGGAGAGGTCGACCCCCGGATCGGCTCAGCGGAGGTCGGCCAGTTTCTGCGAAATGACCTGCGTGATGCCGTCGCCGCGCATCGAGACCCCGTAGAGGGCGTCGGAGATCTCCATGGTCCGCTTTTGGTGGGTGATGATGATCAGCTGGGAGCTTTCCTGAAGTTCCTTGAGGATCTTGAGGAGCCGACCCAGGTTTCGGTCGTCCAGCGCGGCTTCGACCTCGTCCATCACGTAGAACGGCGAGGGGCGGGCCTTGAAGATCGCGACCAGCATCGCAATGGCGGTCAGCGATCGTTCGCCGCCCGAGAGCAACGAGAGACGTTTAACCTTCTTGCCCGCCGGTTTGGCGTGGACTTCGATGCCGGTCGTGAGCATGTCGTGGGGATCCGTGAGGACCAGCTTGCCTTCCCCGCCGGGAAAGAGCGTCGCGAAGACCCTCACAAATTGTTCCTGGGTGTCGTGGAAGGCCTGGGTGAAGACCTGGCGGACGTGCTCGTCGACGTCGCGGATGATCTCCTCGAGGTCTTCCCGGGAGGCCTTGAGGTCCTCGAGCTGTTGCACCAGGTAGGTGTGCCGTTCCTCCAGGGCGGCGAATTCCTCGAGGGCCAGCGGATTGACCTTGCCCAAGGCTTTGAGGTCTTTGCGTGCCCGCTGAAGCCTGCGCTCCTGGACCTCCCGGACGAAATGTTCCTCGCCCGTGGTCTCCCCGGCCTCGTCCAAAACCGGAATGGGCAGGTGGGGGCCGTAGTCGGCGATGAGGTGGTCCGTCGTGAGGCTCAGTTCCTCGAAGATGGCCTCCCGGAGGGATTCGAGCTTGGCCTCCCTCGTGGCCCGCTCCAACTCGCCCGAATGCGCCTTGGCCCGGTGCGCGTCCAAGGAATCCCGCTGGGTTTTCTCGTGTTCTCGGGCCTCGGCGAGCCGGGTCTCCAGCGCCGCGCGGCCGGTCTGGAGCCGCTCCCGTTCCGCCTCGGCGACGGCGAGCGAGTTTTCGAGGCGCTCGCAGACGGTGCCGATCATGGACAGGACCCGGCTGGTGGCAGCGTATTGGGCGCGACGTCGCTTTTCTTGCCGCTCGACCTCGGCGTGCGCGGCCTTCTCGGCGGCTACGGCACGTCGGGCGGAGTCCCTGCGCTGCCGGAATTGGTCGATCTGCCCCTGGATTCCGCGCACCGTGAGCAACGCCTCGGTTTCCCGGGATCGGGCGGCCGCCGCGGCCTCGGCGGCTTTCGTCCGCGCCTGGTCGGCCCGTTCGAGGGCCTCCCCGCCGTCTTCGTCCTGAAGTTCGAGCGCCGCGGAGACCGCGCCGACCGCGTGATCCAGCTTCTCGGCGAGTTCGGGTTCCCGCCCCACCAGGTCCTCGAGACGGGTGCGGGCCCCGTCGAGCTCTTCCTCGGTCGAGGTCACCAGGGTTCGCGCCTTGGCCAGGGCGGCCGCGTTCGCGCTGGAGAGCCGGCTGATCCGGGTGAATTCTTCCCGGGCGGTCCTGGCCGCGTCGCGGGTCCTGCGGTGGTCCTGGGCGGCCTTCTCGTGCTCGGCCTCGGCGAGGCTGTACCGTTCCCGCATCGTCTCGACGGCCTGTTCCGCGGCGTCGATCCTGGCACTGATTTCCAGGCCGGTGGCCCCCGCTGCGCTGCCGCCCCGGGCCTGCAGGCCCTGGAGGATCGTCCCGTCCTGGAGCACGATCGCCCAGTCCGGCGGGATGGGCCGCGTGGCCGACTCCTCGACGAGTCGGTCCCGAAGCGCGCACGCGATCTCCAGGGTGGGGGCGATCAGGCAGTGCCTCGCCAGATGCCGCACGTGGTCGGCGAGCTCTCCCCCGGTCACCGCGCGCGGGGCCCAGACCACGTCCCGATACGCCGTCTCGTCGAGTTCGCGGAGGAGGGCCTCCCAATCGCCTTGGTCCGTGAGCGAGGAGAACTGGGAACCGTGGTCGCCCAGGAGGAGGCTGACGACGCCGAGCTCTTTGTCCTGGGCGTGCGTCAAGATCCGTTGCAGGTGAGCCGGGTCCCCGACCGACAGCCCATCGGCCACGGGCCCCAGGCCCGCGGACAGGGCGGCGGCATAGCGGGGGTCCACGGTGAGCCGATCACGCACCCGGTGCGTGTGATCGCGGAATTCCGTGGCGATGGCCTCGGTCGCGTCGGCCGCCGGGAGCGATTCCTTGAGGGCCGCGACCCGGGCAGAGGCCGCGTCCATGTCCCGGCGGGACTCGTTGAGCTTGGCCGCGGACTCGTCGAGGGCCGCCTGGGTCGTCTCGGTCGCGGCGTGGGCCTCCTCCGAGGCCGTGGAGGCCGCGGCGGTGTCCTCGTCGGTCGGCCCCGAGCTGTCCGCCATCCGTTCGAGGTCGGCACGGTAGTCGTCCAGGCGTCGCTGGATGGCGGCCACCTCGTCTTCCTGCTCGCGGCGGCGGGCCTGAAGGGATTCGTGTTGGGATCGGGCGGTCGCCATGGCCCCGCGCAGGGACGCGATGTTTTCGCGACGTTCGGCGGACGCGGCGACCAGGTGCGCGTGGTGCGCCTCCGCGCTCCGAGCCTCTTCTTCCGCCTCGGAGCGGACGGTACCGGCCCTCTCGTGAGCCTCTTCGGCCTCGGCCAAGGACGCGACCGCTTCCTCGAGCTCCCGAGAGATCCCCTCGGCGTGTGCCGCCAGCTGTTCCGGGTCCCGCAGGTGCGCCCGGCCCACGGGGGTCGCCTGCGTGCGCTGACGTTCTTGCGCGAGCTGTCTCAACGATTCGTAGCGTTCCCGCAGCTGCGAGAGCGCGTACCAGGTGTCTCTGGCTCGCGAGACCCGCGGCGCCAGGCGCGCGGCGTCGGCCTCGAGGCGGGCGATGGCCTCGGTCGCGCGATCGTGCTCGCCTTCGAGGGTCCGGAGCCGTTCGGCGAGCCTTTCGAGCTCTTCGGCGTCGGTGTCCAATTCGGTGGAGGCCTGAACCCAGTCGTCCGCGTACAGGCGGGCCCTCGCGTCGCGGACGTCGTGTTGAATGCGTTGCGCCCGCCGCGCGACCTTGGCCTGACGCCCGAGCGGCGTGAGCTGGCGTCCGATCTCTCCGGTCAGGTCTTCCAACCGAGAGACGTTGGTTTCCATCGAGGCCAATTTCCGCAGAGTCTTCTCTTTGCGCCGCCGGTGCTTCAGCACCCCCGAGGCCTCTTCGATGAATCCGCGCCGCTCTTCGGGGGTCGCGTGGAGGATACGGTCCAGCTGCCCCTGACCGACGATCACGTGCATCTCCCGGCCCAGGCCGGAATCCGAGAGCAGCTCCTGGATGTCCAGCAACCGGCAGGAATTGCCGTTGATGGCGTATTCGGAACCGCCGGTCCGGAACAGCGTCCTCGAGATCGTGACTTCGGAGTATTCGATGGGCAGGGCGCCGTCGGTGTTGTCGATCGTCAGGGACACGTGGGCCCGCCCCAAGGCCGCGCGCCCGGAGGTCCCGGCGAAGATCACGTCTTCCATCTTGCCGCCGCGCAACGACTTGGCGCCTTGCTCGCCCATGACCCAGGACAGGGCGTCGACCACGTTGGATTTTCCGGAGCCGTTGGGCCCCACGACCGCGGTCACGCCGGGTTCGAACTCAAACGAGGTGGCCGAGGCGAAGGACTTGAATCCCTTGACGGTCAGCGTCTTCAGGTGCATGCCTCTCCCCTGTTTTCTGTGTCCCTGCGATGTCTCGGTCGCGTCCACGCGCAACCGACCGCCCACTCTATCGCGCGCGTCGGCGCCCCGCCCGGGGAAACGTGCCGGGCACGGTGTCATGTTTCGTGGCTGGTGAAATGGACGGTCGGGCGCGCCCCGGGTTGTAGAGTGGGCATTCGAGTGCCGAAGTCGTTACTCGCCACAACAACGCCCAATTCCGGATGAAGGCTCGATTCATTGATCCCTAACTCGTCTATCCACCACCGCAACTCTGCGCTTCTTTCAGTTACCAAGGTGGAGGCCGAAGAGGAGTTGCCCTCCTCGTACTTCGACGAGCAGCTCGCGGACACGTACAAGCGCCTCAAGATGCCCAAGGGACTGCTGGAACGCCTCGCCGGGATCTCCTCCCGCCGCGCGTGGTCGGCCGAGAGCTCCTTCGAACACGGCGCGGCCATGGCGGGGCGCGCGGCCTTGGAGGAAGCCGGCGTCAGCGCCGAGCAGATCGGCCTGATCATCAACACCTCGGTGACCAGGGACAATTTCGAGCCGGCCGTCGCCGTCGGCATCCACCACGAGATCGGGCTTCCCCGCCACGCGCTGAACTTCGATATGACCAACGCGTGCCTGGGCTTCGTCAATGGACTCACCGTCGCGTCCTCGATGATCGACGCCGGCGCGATCGACTACGCGCTGATCGTTTGCGGCGAGGATCCCACGCCCTGGCACGAGACCGCCCTGAAGATGCTCAACGATCCGGCGGCGACCCGCGACGACGTCCTGGCGCAATTCGCGACGCTGACCCTGGGTTGCGGCGCGGCCGCGGCCGTCGTCGGTCCCGCCGATCGCCATCCGGAAGGCCACAGGATCCTCGGCTCGATCTCGCGCGCGGGGACCGAGCACAAAGATCTCTGCGTCGGCGGCGAAGCCGGCCAGGGCATGAGCACCGACGCGACGGGCCTGCTCAAGTACGGCCTGGAGCTGGTGACCGACGCGTGGAACCGGGCCCACGAGGACGGCTGGGACTGGTCAGATATGGATGCCTACGTGACCCACCAGATCTCGACGTCGCACACCAACGCAATCATCGACGCGGTCGGCATCGACCGGGACCGGATTCCCGTGACCTTCCCCTACTGGGGCAATGTCGCGGCGGCGGCCCTCCCGATGACCCTTGCCCTCGAGGCGGAACGCCTCAAACCCGGCCAGCGTGTTCTCTGCATGGGCGTCGGCTCCGGCCTGAACACCGCCCTCATGGAAATCGCCTGGTAACCACCGCTTAGCGCAAAGAAGAGGTATTCATTGGTCGCCGTGAACCGGACAGCACGCCACACGCCGCAACCCGGGCCGATTCCGCTCAAGCGCTGGCCCGGCGTGGCCCGTGACCAAAGCCGCAGCCTCACGGTCCTTTCCACGGCCCCCGTCGACGCCGGGACCGAACGGACGTGGCACTTCCTCGACAACCTCGCCGAGCTGGAACGTTCCGGCCTCGAGCCCGTGGGAACCATCCTGTGCGTCCACGGCAATCCGACCTGGTCTTACCTGTGGCGAGACGTGGTCTCCGCGGGGGCGACCGCCGGAAGCCGACCCTGGCGGGTGGTCGCGATCGACCACCTCGACATGGGATATTCCGAACGCACCGGGACCGACCGGAGCCTCGAAGACCGCATCCACGACCTCGGCGATTTCACCCGCGCGCTCGGGCTCGACGAGAACGCCGGCCCCGAAGGCGTCGTCACGCTGAGCCACGACTGGGGAGGGCTCATTTCCCAGGGGTGGGGAGCCGAACATCCCGGTCTGCATCGGGGACGGATCTTCACCAACACGGCCCTGCACCACCCGCCCGAGGAGAAGATCCCGGGCGCCCTGCGGCTGGCCCTGCATCCGGCGATCCATCGCCGCGGCACCGAATCCACGACCACCTTCTTGGACGTCACGCTGTCCCTCCACCGGGGAGAGTGGGATCCGCAGGTCAAGGCGACCTTCCGCGAGCCTTACCGCACGGCGGCCGACCGCCACGGCATCGCGAATTTCGTCGCCGACATCCCCCTGGACCCCTCGCATCGCGCCCACCCGCACATGGAACGCATCGCGCGCGCCGTGGCGGAGGACGACCTCCCCTGCCTCGTCCTCTGGGGCCCGGCGGACCCGGTCTTTCAGCAGCGCTACCTGGACGACATCCTCGAGCGGAACCCTTCGGCCACGCTCCATCGCTTCGACGATTCGGGCCACCTCGTGGCCGAGGACCAGGACATCGCCCCGGTGATGTTCACCTGGCTCGACGAGGCCCTCCTGGGGCAGAAGCCCGTGATCGACCATCATCGGATCACCCGCGAAAAAGATCGTCGCTCCTCCCCCTTGGCGCTTCAATACCGCCCCATGACCACCGAACTCGATGAGCGCCGCGACGACGAATCGTTGGCGGTCGTCGACATGGGCCCGGCCCACAAATCGGCCAAGCCCACCTCGAACGGCAAGCACGCCTCCGCACCGCTCGCGACGATCCGTCGCCAACTGTCGTGGCGGGAGCTGGCCGAAAGCGTCGATCACACCGCCGAGGTGCTCAGGGACCTCGGCGTCCAGGCCGGAACCCGCGTGAACCTGTTGGTTCCGCCCGGGTCACGGCTCACGACGCTCATCTACGCGTGCCTTAAGATCGGCGCGGTGATCGTCATCGCCGACACCGGTCTCGGCATCCGTGGGCTCACCCGGGCGCTCAAGGGCGCCTCCCCGGAATTCCTGATCGGCATCCCCCAGGCGCTGCTGGCCGCCAAGACCGCCGGGTGGCCCGGGCGACGGGTCCTGGCCGGAACCGGGCATCCCAGCACGCTGAAATTCCTGGGGGCCGAGGCCGGCATCGAGTCCCACCAGGTCAGCCGCGCGCAGCCGTCGACGCCGTGGAACGCGCCCCAGCCGGATAACGTCGCGGCGATCCTCTACACCTCCGGATCGACCGGCCCGGCCAAGGGCGTGGCCTATACCCACCGCCAGCTCTCGGCCATGCGGGACGCGATCCAAAACACCTATAACCTGACGGCCGGCGCCGGGCTCGTGGCGGGTTTCGCGCCGTTCGCCCTTCTGGGCCCCGCCCTGGGCGCCACATCGGTCACCCCCGACATGGACGTGACCAAGCCGAAAACGCTGACCGCCCGTGCCCTCGCCCAGGCCGTCGAGGCGATTCGGGCGACCGTGGTCTTCGCGAGCCCCGCCGCGTTGATGAACGTCGTAGCCACCAAGGACGACCTCGGTGAGCGGGAGCGCGAGGCGATGAAGCGCGTGGGCCGTCTGCTTTCCGCGGGCGCGCCCATCACGATCCCTCTCCTGGAGGACGTTGCCACGATCTGCCCCAATGCGAAGCTCCACACCCCCTACGGGATGACCGAATGCTTGCCGGTCACGGACATCAACCTCGATCAGATCCGTGAAGCGGCCGCCGACTCCGACCCCGAGAACGGCGTGGACGGTGCCGGTACCGGAGTCTGCGTGGGCACCCCGGTCTATGGTGCGCGCGTCGCGGTGGTGCCCCTCGACGAGGATGGCCGCGCGACCGGCAATCCGACGTATACGCAGAACGTGACCGGCGAGATCATCGCCGCGGCCCCCCACTCAAAAGATCACTACGACCGGCTGTGGTGGACCGAACGGGCCTCCGACACGATCCCCGGGTGGCACCGCACGGGCGACGTCGGCCACTTCGACGCGAGCGGTCGGCTCTGGGTCGAAGGCCGGATGTCGCATCTCCTCTCGACGCCCACGGGCATTCTGACCCCGGTCGCCGGTGAAACCGCGGCGGAACGCATCACGGGCGTGCGCCGCGCCGCCGTGGTCGGCGTCGGCCCGTGGGGCGCCCAGGTTCCGGTGGTCGTCGTCGAGCGGGACAGCGCGGAGAATCCGAACGGGCGCGTGCGAATCAAGGATGGCCCGGCGCCTGCCGCCCTGGTGCGGGCGGTTCGTTCCGCGGTCGAGTCCGAGACCGGTGTCCGTGTGGCCGCGGTCCTCCAGGTGCGCGAACACCCGACCGATATCCGTCACAATTCCAAGATCGACCGTCCGCGCCTGGCCACTTGGGCCGCGTCGGTGCTGTCCGGTGGAAAGGTCTCCAAGCCATGAGCAAGCCCACCCCGTGGAAGGCCCCCAACCCGAGTACGCGTCGCGAGATCCTGGCGGATCATTCGCTGAGCAAGTCCAGGAACCGGACCGTCGTCGTCACGGGGGCTAGCGGCCTGCTCGGATCCCGGGTTGCCCTGCGGCTCATCGCCCGCGGCTATACCGTCCGGTGCTTCCAGCGCCGTGATGCGGTGGCCGTGCGCGAGTCGCTGCAAGAGGAAGGCAGCAGCCGCTTCGAGCAGCACCGCGGGTCCATCACGAATCCGGGACACGTGGCCCGGGCGCTGGAGGGCGCCGACGCCGTGATCCACCTCGCGGCCAAGGTGTCCGTGACCGGGCCGTGGGAAGAGTACGTCGAGACCAACGTGACGGGCACGCGTCTGCTCCTGGAGGGTGCACGGTCCGAGGGCATCCGCAGATTCGTGTACGTCTCCTCGCCCTCGGTCTCGCACGCGGGTTCCTCCTTCATGGGGCAGGCGAATGAGCCGGCCGACCCGAGCGCGGCGCGCGGAAACTACGCCCGCTCCAAGGCCTACGCCGAGCGCCTGGCGCTCGACTACGATGCCGAGGACTTCCTGGTCGGGGTGGTCCGCCCGCACCTGGTCTGGGGCCCGGGAGACACCCAACTGGTCGAGCGCATCATCGAACGGGCCCACCGCGGCGGGATCCCGCTGCTCGACGCCGGCGCCGCGCTCATCGACTCGACCTACGTGGACAACGCCGCCGAGGCCGTCGTCAGGGACTTCAAGCGCCTCAAGACCGTCCACGGCAAGCCGCTGGTCATCAGCAATGGCGAACCTCGAACGGTCGGCGAGCTCATGACCATGATGTGCGACGCCGCCGGGGTCCAGCCTCCCGAACGGCGGGTTCCGGCATCGTTGGCCAAGGTCGCCGGAAGCATCGTGGAGAAGATCTGGGAGAAGCGCCCGGGTTCGGATGAGCCTCCCATGACGAGGTTCCTGGCCGAACAGCTCTCGACGTCTCATTGGTTCGATCAGCGCGAGACCCGCCAGCTTCTCGGCTGGACGCCCGAGGTCAGCATCGACGAGGGCATGCGCCGGCTCCGGCGGTATTACCGGCCGCGCACCGGCGAGTACACCTCGTCGCTGAAGCCGCTGGTGTGAGGGCAGTCCCGTCGGGAGCCGGTCGATCCTCTCAACGAGGCGGCAGCGGAGGCGGGCGGCCTCTACGGAGGCACCGAGGCAGGAGCTAACTCGGAATGGTGGCGCCGTTATTCCGACTTATACTAGCTAAGTCGGAATAGCGGAGGACGTATTCCGAGTTAGCGGAGGATCCAACCATGGACGAGACATCAGCCGGGGCCGAGAACTCCCTCGCGGTCCCGATCGAAGCTCACGGCGAGCGGGTCGTGGAGTGGCGGCAATCCCAAAGAGGTGGAAGCCGTGAAGACCGGATGTTGCGTCACACGACCGTCAGCCTGCCACCAAAGATTGCTGACTTTTCACCCAAGATTCCCTCGTCCATAGCGATGAGGACCGATGCAGCGCTCACGGCGATCACGCAGCTGGATTCGTCTTATGGACACCATTTAGCGTCTCTATCGTCGTTGCTTTTGCGGGCCGAATCGGTGGCTTCTTCGAAGATAGAACATATCGAGGCATCCCTGGAGGACTTTGCAAAAGCCTCGCATGGTGAAAAGTCCAACGCCTCCGCAACTTCTATGGTCGCTTCGGCCAAGGCACTCAACAGCCTCATTACTTCGGTTGATGATGGCTGTCCGATCTCGCTTTCCAACATCCTGACCGCTCACCGAACCCTCATGGCCGATGACACATCGGAGGCGCGCTACGCCGGGCGACTACGGGATATGCAGAATTGGATTGGTGGTTCGGATTATTCGCCGCGCAACGCTATGTACGTGCCGCCTCCGCCGGTCACGGTGAAAGACTATCTCGACGACCTTCTGGAATTTGCGAATCGCGATGATGTGCCAGCCCTCGCTCAGGCCGCGGTCGCACACGCCCAGTTCGAATCTATCCATCCCTTCACCGACGGCAACGGCCGCATCGGAAGAGTACTCATCAACACGATCCTCCGGCGCCGAGGTGTCACGACCAAGGTCGTGGTACCGCTTGCCTCAGCTCTTGTAGCCAAGAAGGAAGCGTATTTCGACGTCCTCTCCGCATACCGGGAAGGCGATGCGGGTCCCATCATCCGAGCATTCGCCCAAGCCGCTCGGACCTCCGCGCGTGAGTCCGTGGCTTCGGCGCAACGCCTCGCCGAGCTACCGCAGCTGTGGATCGACATGTATCGCGGTGTTTCGGGCAAATCCCCGCGCGCCGGTAGCGCGGCCTCCGAGATCCTCGACGTTCTTCGGACGATGCCGTTCTTTACCAGAGAGGACGTCGAAGATGTCCTGGGTGGTGCAACATCGTCGATCTATAGTGCGATCGAGAAACTGGCTGAGGCGGGAATTTTGAGGGCCTTGACCGACCGCAAACGCCGGCAGATTTGGTGCGCGGGTGCTGTCATCGATGAGCTTGAGGATCTCGGGCACAGGATCGCGTCTCAGACTGTCACGGACCCCGATTGGCAAACGATCCACCGCCAGGTTATCGACGAAATTCAGCGCCAGACGCATGAACGTTGGACCAAGACAAACGGCATATTGGCCGAGGTTGCGCGCTCCGATGTCATGCGGAACGCGCTTTCTGGGCCCCCATTATCCGCCGAGGCTCAGGCTCGGATTTCAGAATCTCTGCGCCTTCCTGACGCGGTACGTGCCAATTTGGATAGTTTCTTGATATCGCAGAATCTCAGGAATATTCTCGCGCCTACCGCCGTGAGCGAGTCAACGCGTCAATATCGTGATCCCTCCGTAGATATCTCCGAGCCACTTCAAAAGCCCTTTTCCGACCTAGGAAGCCGCCTCACTCGCCAAACCCGTCTGCCAGAGGCCGTGGCTCAGATCCTTCGAGCATCCGATAGCCAGGAAAATCCACGTTCATCACGCGCGGAGGGAAACGGGGTCATGCACACAGATGATGGAGGTACCACGGCTGACCAGAATGACGAAGGAACCGCAGACAGTCGCTGTGACGAGCACGGATAGGCCTTCGATAACTGCCCCGTTGTCGTAGGTTTTGGCGAACATGATCCTGGGTCTTGTGCCTCGTATCTTTCGACCAGGTGAGCGGAGACTTGGGACTTCCTCACCCGCACGCCGCTCAGCGCAAGGAGACCAAGTAGCTGGTCGAGGCTACCTACCGGACCGCCGTAAACCCCTTCGGTGCGCGTTGACACCGCGGGCACCGGTAGGACGACCGGTTCATGAAAGGCTCCCGCACGATCACTCCGTCACGCCCCGCCGCCTCACATCGCTTGCACGGCTTCCCGGCCCGACCGTAGACGTTGAGCCCCCGCTCGAAGTACCCCAACTACACACTATTGATACGTTCACGCACAGCGACTCGAGTCCGCTGTCGACTGGTGACTCAATGGGGACTCGACTCGCACTCGGAGTCCGACTGGGCCGGATGCGTTGATTCCGCCACCCGCTGCTACTCGTATCTGAGCTGGAGGCGAGGACTTCTACCAATCACCGTAACCGACTTCCGGGCCCTGCTCAGCGCAACGTAGAGCTGCCTTGGGTCGGTGAAGTTCTGGACGTTCGCGATAATCACGTGGTCGAACTCCAGCCCTTTCACTAGCAGGGTCCTGGAGGCGATCCGCCTGCGCTCACCTCGCCCACCGTGTCGTAGCCGGTCACGGACGACCGCCAACGCCTCCTGCGGGGACGTCCCATCTTCGACACCCCTAGCAACTGCCCGGAACGTGTCGTCCCAGGCCTCTTGCCTGTAGAGCGTTAGCCCGGGCGTTGCCCGGATTGCGACAGCCGACATGCATAGCTGCCCATATGTCGGCCGGGTGACGAGGTCGTCGAGGGCAGCCTGGACCGGCAGCAACCCCTTCCGCTTGAGGTCGGAGACGGTCCGCCCCTTCTCAAGCCGTCCTTGTACAGTGCCGTCCAGACCAGCCAAGCCAACGAAACAGCTCTTGGCCATGAGAGCAAGCCATAAGGCCAGTTGCAAGTCCTCCTCGCCAGGGAGATCAGCGAGCTGCTTGGACATGAACCGGCCTGCCACGTCCTCCATCACAGCGTAGGAGCCGCCAAGTCGGCTGGCGTGTTTGGCAACTTGAGGTGACAACTTGTCGAGGAGGAGGACTGACTCCCCGGTTCTCAAGAGTCCGTTCGCCGCCTTGTTGACGACCTGTACAGCAGTATTGAAGTCAGACTGCCTCCACTCAAGCCCTGCGACCGAGTATTTCGAGAAGTCAAACGAGCCTCCATCGACCAGGGATGGCCGAATTTCGAGCAGCCACTGCCCAAGGCCGACGTTGTGGTCGCGCCAGCGCTGCGGCACGTGCGGGACGATCTTGGTCGGGTAGTGCCGCACGACATGGGTGTCCCAGTCCATCAGCGGGCGCTTCTTGTCGAAGCCGAAGATGGCCTGCAAACGGTCACCCAGGATGACCGTTCGAGATATAGCTTCGGAAATCTCAACTATAAGCTCGTGCTGGTCAACCGTGCAGTCCTGGTACTCATCTACAAAGAGGCAGCCGAAGCTTATGGCGTGTACTTGGCGAACCGCGGCGGTCTTCGCCACCAGAACTGCGCCCTTGACATACTCCTGAGAGTTTTCCCAGTTGGGGATTCCAGGGACGCTAATTCCAGCGATGCCCGGGTACGACCGTGAGAGTGTAAACGCCCAACTCGTGATCGTTTCGACCCGCACCATGCTTGATGGGACGTCAAAACGGCTCAGGCGTCTGCGGATCGCATCCACACCCGCGTTTGTGTGTGTTAGGACGAGCGACCTCTCACCTTGCTGAGCCGACGTGGCGACGCAGGCCGCCAGGAGCTCCGTCTTCCCTGTCCCGGCGGGCATCTCCAGCGAGCATGGCGCTTCGGCTACTACCTCTGCAGCCAGCCTGCTCAGCTCGTCGCTACCCATCTGTATCAGTGGGCTCCGGGGCCTCAGAAATCGGCGATGCTCCGTACGCGAACGTCCTGATCTGGTCGAGTCGGGCGAACACGGCTGCAAGATTCGGTGAGGTGCGCCGTTCCAACAGCCATTCCCCGAGCGCACGCCCGGAGTCCACGTCCTTAAACCAGCCGCGCTTGCTCGCCGCAAGCGCTACAACGTCGCGAACATCCTCGATGCTTTGGGTCCCGAGCCATTCCGCCACCACCAGGTCCCCGACCTGCGCTCGACCCCGACTGTTGATGTCATCAAGCACGGTGCTCTCGGCACCACGATGGCTCACGCCAAGAGAGACAAATTCTTGGAGTTCGTCAGTATCGAGCTGGGCGCAGATCTGAGACTCGATGCAGCGCTTCTCTTCCCAACGAATAACCGTAGCGCCCGCTCGTTCGGCCTTGGTCACGTGCGGGTCGGCAGTGCGGACGTCGTTGTCAATCAGGGCCAGTACTGAACACCCGAGTGGAGCCATGGCCTCTGCTCGGTTGGCGGCCTTCTCGCCACCGTTGCCATCCTGAATAGCCAACCCTTCGCCAGCCGAGGTTGTATGCCCTGTTGCGTTGCGCTCCCGGTCCCAAGCATCGAAGCAGGCGGCCAAGACGCCATGTTCAGTCTTGCCCTCCCCGATAACCACCTTGCGAGCCAGCAGAGACGACGGAGCGGCTCGCCGGAGCGCCCTCATTACTCCGTCCGCATCGCCGAGCGAGGTGATCTTCACCGCGCCGTTCGATGTCTGGACCGCCGACAGGCTCTCGATCGGAGCCTGCTCGACCACCACTGGCGAGTGCGTGGTCACGAAGACTTGCGAGTACGGATCACTGTCCAGATAATTGAGCAACCGAACAGCCCGATGTGGTTCAAGCCCACTCTCCAGCTCATCGATCACAGCGATCGCCCGCTCACCAGCCGCCATTTGCTGTACAGCCAGGCTCACCAAGCGGCGACTACCCAGACCGTAGGCCGTCAGCGGAACGACACCTTCGTAAAGCGCCAAGTTGGCCCCCATACCGGAACGTGAGGCGTCAAGGCCAGCCCTAACAGCCTTGAAGTCGCTACTCCCGACCTCGTTGGCGTGGTGCTGCACCTCCTTGACTAGATCGTTCAACGCAGAGCTTTCATGCCCGCTGAGCGCCTCACGGGCGGCACGCTCGGCGGCCGACAGGGCTTCCCTCGCCGCGCCGTCCTTGGCCGACATACGCCCGAGAGCGGACGAACGCGTCCAGCGCAACTGTGCATCAGTTCGGTCATCGACCCGAAAGGTTGAGAACTCGCGCCGCTGGCTGGAGGTGATGTTGCGCCCATCGCCGTTCGCCCGGACGACCTCCCACAATGGCTCGAGCGACTCATCCACGGTCAGACGAACCACGAGGCACAGCTCACGGCCATCCTCCGGCTCCTGATGAATCTGGCCGTCCACTGCCAGCCCGCTCTGCCAGAAACCGAATGTGTTGTCCTTGAGTAGCGGCGCAGGGACGTCAGTCAGCACGGCTTGAATCCTAATCGGATCCGAGGGGTCGACTCCGTAAAAATCGACATCAGAGAACGAGACGCTCCAGCGGTCGCCCAGCAACAAATATATCGCCTCAAGGATCGAGGACTTTCCGCTGTCTCCCGGACCGATAAGGGTGATCAGGCGTTGGCCGACCGGCAGTATCCAGTCGAGCTTCTTGATGCCACGAAAATTCTCGATGCTGAATTGACGGATTCTCATAGCCGCAACCTGGTCTCCCCCACGCCCGTCACTGAGGCAAATTGTTTGCTGTCCTTAGGTCTCCAACACAACCATAGCCTTGCGGTCGGACATTACTGTCGTGCTATGCCGGACACGTTGAAGACCACCCTACCGATCCTGGGCATCAGCGTCGCTGGCCGTCCTTGAGACAATCACCCATAGACGACAGTCGTGGCCACCTCTAGATCGTTGTGCCAGCAATCCTGCCATTCCTCCGCTTCGATTCACGTTCCAAGAGGTGTTCGAGGAAGACGTTGCGGATAGCGACTTTCTGCTCGACCGTCAACGGCGGTGCCGACGCACGGATCCTTCGGACATGCTCCTCGTGAGCAGTCCATCCGAACGCATCGTTTAAGGCAGAGACCCGGATCAAGGTCTCGATGACCGGGCGACCGTCGCGGCCGCTCACCTCGTCAATGCGTGCTGGAAGGCTCCCCTGCCGAATGCGTCGCCAGATGCTCTGGGTACTGCAGTGGTGCCGTTTGGCAGCAGCGGCGACATCGATCCATTCGCCTTCGGGCATCGGGCCTCCCCTACATCTTTGGAACATCTGGACACGGATTCGATCGCTGTTACGACTCGGAGATTCGTATGTGACTCATAGTCCGTGGACTCATTGTCAGCGTAGCGGAATCGTTTGATATATGAATAACCTGGCGCACCGAATCGCTTTCGGAGAACACCTCCGGGAGCTGCGCCATGCTAGAGGATGGACGTCCCAAGAGGCCTTTGCGCACCATGTTGGCCTCGACCGGACATACATCAGTGGGCTCGAGCGATCGCGTCGGAACCCGACCCTCGACGTCATCGTGAAACTCGCTCACGGGCTTGCGGTGAGGCCGGCCGAACTGCTCGCGACTGTCGAGTGAGATTCGTCGATCGCCGCTCTGCCTCGCCGCCGTGGAGCCCTAGACAGCCCTCCAAGACGGCGAAGATGGGCACGTCGTCAGCATCAGGGGGAGAGTCCGACACAGACCTGGCAATTAGGGTATAGGAAATGATCTGAGGTGCCCAGTCTCGATCTTCCAGAAGCGTGGCAGCGAGTCAGGGTTGCTGGCGCGCATCCTTGGCCATCTTCGGAAGCTCACTCCGGAGTCCTTTGTACGAGTACGGCAGGCTCGTCGACTTCAGGCCAGTCAAGACGGGGAGCAACGTCTCCTGACGCTTGATGACCTTCGACTTCGCAGTGAGCAAATGCAGCTCCGTTCGATCAGCGGCGGGGAGGTTCAACCGCTCAAATAGACGCCTCCTCGTCTCCTGCGCGACAACGAGATCAATCTCCATCGCGTAACGGAAGCAGAAGAACCCAACCTCACGGAGGCTGGCCATCGCCTGCTGATGATTGCCTACGAGCTGCCCGACCACCTTGTTGTGGTCCGCGGTTTCCGGGAAAAGGGCCGACAGCAGCGAGTCAGCCTTGGCTTCGGCTCTGTACTGCGGGTACCCCCTTGAGTCGAGACTAGTCTTGCGCTCCCCGCTCTTGTACGGGAGGAAGTAGTCCTTATCGACGACAAACGCGCTCGCGATGCCGAGTTCGCGCAGGATGTGGAACATGTGGGGTATCTGAGCCACGCCGTCGAGCGCGACCACGCTCATTCCCAACTCGACTGGGTCGGCCCCGGCCTCCTGCAACAGAGTCAGGATCACCGCGGAATCGACGGGGCTCTCTGTCACAGTCACGAAGTCAGCAAAAATGAACTCGGAGTTCCGCCGCCGGTGGAACTTGTAGTACGCGTCGCGATCCAACTTGTGCTGCGTGAAGAAGCTGGACGGAATCTGCCGGATCTGCGCTTCCAGCCCACGAGACTTACCCTTGATTCGACGGCACAGGACAACCTGCTCGTGGTCAAGGGAATCAACGACCGTCGGCGAGTGCGTGGTGAACAAGACCTGAAGCCCCAGGCCCATGATCCTGTTAATGAGTGCCCGCTGAGCCTGCGGATGCAGGTTCTGTTCGGGTTCTTCCATACCAAGAACGAACGTCTTGCTTTGCAGCTCGGCGAGGTATGCGTACAGCGCGAAGATCGCCATACTCTGGGTCCCACTTCCGCTGTCAGCCAACGGGATTGACTGTCCACCTTCGTTGACGCTTAGCGCAAGATTTGTCAGGAGCAACTTGTAATCAGGCTGAGACGAGTAACTCAGTGCGAAGCTGAACGGACCATCGGCGGGCGCGACCTTACGGAGTTGCTTCTCGAAACCAGACAGGGAATTCTTCTGCAGTTGACCGCCGAGCTTCGCCACCTGTGGGCTTACACGGTCCCGCTGCCTATTCGACGTAACCCACTCATCGACCGCACGCTCCAGGAGCCCGGTTGCGGGGTCATGTGCAACGGCGTGGTCGCGACGAGTAGGGATCAATGCGTAGGCAACTTGCTTGCGAAGCGCTTCATGGAATCCCGGCACTGCGGACTGCCACTTGCCACCCTCGAACACGTTCCACACAGGCTGTTTTCGGAACTTGAGCTGGGCACGCAATTTGTCGCTCCTTGACTCCAACCGCGGGAGGGCAGGGTCGCTCGACAGCCCTTCGATCGTCACCTCAATCACGGACTGCGCCGTGCGGCTGTACGCGTGGTTTCCGTTCTCGAAGTCCGCCTTCTCATCGTCGAAGTTGAAGAACGCGTTGAGCGCCCGAAGAATCGACGACTTTCCCGAGCCGTTCTGCCCGACGAGAGCAACCGTATCGCCGAGTTCTATGTCGGCGGAGCTAATAGCCCGGAATTTCTCGATCTTGAGCCGCGTGATTCGAACGTTCCCGGGCTGCTCTATACGAGCAGGCGATGTTGCAGCGGTCAACCGACGTCACGCCCCCACAAGCTGAAGCAACGAGTCGTACGAGTCGACAACGTCGTACTTCACCGCCTCGTTCTCGGCCTTCGCGCTGACCGAGGCGAAGAATTTGCGGGCGCATTCGATCTTGGCGTTCTCCACGCCCTTAAGCTGGAGGGTCGACATCGATCCTTTGGTCTCAGCGATGAAGTAGACATGCTTGATCTGCGTCACATCGTCACGGAAGGCGATAGCCCAATCCGGGTTGTAGTCACCAACAGGGGTAGGGATGAAGAACCCGCGCGGCAGTTTCGAGTAGACGACGACCTCGTCGCTGATGTCGAGCTTCTCGACGAACGACCGCTCGACCTTGGACTCTGTAACAACGTACTCGTAGACGCTCTTGTTCAGCTTGTCGCCCGCCTTCGAGAGATCCTGGGCGGCCTGGCTCTCGGTAAAGATCGAGGAGTCGTACCTATGGTCGAGCGGATCGTAACTGAGGTGCTCGACGATGACGGTCGCCTTCTGTTCGTTGATGAGCCGGGCGGCCTCGGTGATGAACTGCTCGGGATTCTGTTTGAACTTCGCAAACGTGCCAGGGTTGATGCCGGTGAGGATCGCCGCACAAGTTCGGCGTGTGAGTTGCGTTTTCTCGGCAACCTCCCCGAGCAAGTCATACTTCACCATCGAGCCCGCGGACACGGCCGAGTGCTCGACCTTGGTCTCGGACACTTTGAAGCCGGTGCGCTCTTCGAGTTGCTCGACCTCGAGACCGACAACCTGTTTGCCGGCCTCGACGAGGTACTGCATGACGGTGACGTTGAGCGACATGTCGAGCACGCGGATGCAGTTTGTGATCAGCTCGGCCGAGTCGAACTCGACCTGGTAGACGGCCTTATGGTTGATGCGTCTCCACAGCTCCTGGAACTCGCGCTTCTTGAAGTTAGCCTCGTTGAAGGGGATCTTCTTCGGCTTGCGGCCGTCGGTCGGCTTCGGTACGTCGAGGTACAGCGCATCGACAAGCGGCCAAACGAAGTCGATGATTGGCTTCAGCGCTTCTGACGTTGGCGGGGCGAGCGTCCCGCCGGCACGGGCGTCCTTGTATGCCTGGGTGACCAGGCCATCGTCGTCAATGTAGTCGTGACGGATCAGGTGATTGTATAGCGCCTGCGCGATCGCCTTTTCAACGGCGCTCGTCGATCCGTCGCCGAACGTGAGATCCTTGCCGACGAAGTACTCGACGCTCGCAGTGCGTGGCCGGGCTGACAACGACTCGACAATCTCCTTCTGCAGCTCGGTGACGAATTCGGTGTAGGACTCGTCGGTGACGACCGTCAGCTCGTTGATGTCGTGCACGGTGACGGGGTTATCCATCCGCGCGCCGTGCTGGTCGACCGCCAGGCGTAGGCCGCGCCCGATCTCCTGCCGCCTCGTAGTGGTGTTGTCGCTCTTCTTGAGCATGCCCATCACGAACACGTTTGGATTATCCCAGCCTTCGCGCAGCGCCGAGTGCGACCAGATGAACCGCACTGGTTCCTCGAACGACAACAGCTTCTCCTTGTCCTTGAGAATCAAGTCGTATGCATCGACGTCGTCCGACTGGCCCGCGAAGTCTCCGCGCGCCGCGATCTTCCCATCGACGAACCGCCTGGTCTTCTTGTCGACTGAGAAATACCCCTCATGGGTCGAGCGCACCGGGATCGCCTCGACGTGCTTGCGGTACCGGGCGGCGGCCTCGTCGAGGTCGAGCTGCCCAAGGTAGTCAGCCAGGACGGCCTCGTACTCCTGTTCGAACACCAGCGCATACTCGCCGAGGGTGTCCTCGCGGTCGTAGTCACGGTACTTGGCAACCTCGTCGATGAAGAACAATGAGAGCGCTTTGATGCCCTGTGCGAACAGCTCGCGTTCCTTGTCCAGGTGTGCGCGGATGACCTCGCGGATCTGGATGCGGCGCTTCTGATCCTCCGCCACATCTTCGGTCACCTCACCCGCACCGATCATGTGGCCATTGCTCAGCTCGATGATGTCGCGGTTCGCATCGACATCACGGATGAACAGACCCTTGTACGCCTCGATTCCGCCGGATATGTCATGCAGGTTCATGCCCTGGCTCAGCCGCTTCACCTGCCGCTTGATCCCCTGCGCGGTCTGCACCTGCAACTCGACGCGCGCCTTCGGGAAGTCTGCACCCTTGCCGACCTCCAGCCCGTCAACGTACAGGTAAGCGGTGCTGCCAGCTAGGTGGTTGACGGTGATGCCACGCACCGCAATCTTCTTCACGAGTTTCTGGTTGTAGGCATCCACAGCGTCGAGCCGATGCACCTTAGTGCGCTCGATCTTGTGAGTGGCTGAGTACCGCAACGCGAACAGTGCGTTGAACCGGGCAAGTGCCGCTAGCGACTTCGACGGCTTCTTCGCGTCGCCTTCAATCTTCTGTGGCTCGTCGATGATCAGAATCGGACGGTTCGCAGCAATCACGTCGATCGGTCGGCGTGACTGAAAGTCGTCAAGCTCCTCATAAATCCGGCGCGCATCCTTGCCTGTAGCGTTGAACGCCTGGGTGTTGATGATCATAACCTGGACGCCGGCGTCGGACGAGAATCGCTCCACCTCATGCAGCCGTGACGAGTTGTATACGAAGGTACGGGGTTTGGTGCCGTAGAGCTGCTGGAAGTGGTCGGCGGTGATGTCGAACGACTTCTTCACGCCCTCGCGGATCGCGATCGATGGCACAACTACGATGTACTTCGACCACCCGTACCGTTTATGCAGTTCCATGATCGTCTTGATGTAGACGTACGTCTTGCCTGTTCCCGTCTCCATCTCGATGTCGAGATTGATCGGGGCCGCCGACTTCTTAACTGGATCCTTCAGGTCCTTCGACAGCTCCAGCCCTCGCGCCTGCTGCACCCCGCGCACGTTCGTCAGGAGCTGCGGCGGCGTCAGCGCGATCTCGGCGTTGCGCAGACCCGCGTCTTCGAGCAGGGACGCCGCGGCGTCCTTGCCAGGGTCGATGCGGTACTTCACTCCGTCGGCAAACGGCTGTCCCGCAAACGCACCGACCACGGCATCGACGGCTTTCGTCTGATACTGCTGAACCTTGAACTGAAGCTTCATCAGGTCAGATCGTCCTTACTTGTGTCGCGGGTGATACCTCACGGAAGATCTGCTCGGCGTTGATACGCGCGGCGTCGCTTGCGAACCCTGCGTCGAGAAACACGGCACGGAGTGGGTGGCGTCTGGCGATCTCCGCCACTACTGCGCCGGTGACCTCATTCGAAAGGCATGCAATCAAAGCGTCGTCGGCGACCGAAACAATGCGCTGACCTGCGGCCTCCTCGACCGCGATTGGCTCGGCGAGATCGAGCCCCCAGTCGAGGAGTACCTGGAAGAGAAGGTCTTCGTCAGTGCGGTCGGGCTTCACGCTGTCGATCCCTCCCAGGAGGTCTCCCTGAGCGAGGGCATCCGCGGGGGCGAAAGTCTCCAACATATTTGTTGAGTCGACGCGAAGCGCTCTGAGTCCAGTGTCTGCGTCGGCAGCCGCGTAACGGGTTCCAGCCTTCTTCAGGCGGTCGCGTGTGATCGCAGCGATCGATGTGCCTTCTCTCCCTGCGATCCGCTCAGGCAACTGGACGAGGATGAAGCGGCGATTACCACCATCCGCAGCGTTCACGGAGAAGATCGCCTGCCCAGTGGTCCCGGAGCCGGCAAAGAAGTCCATCACGATGTCTCCGTCACCAGTGACCCAGCCGATGATCCGTGAGAGGAGCGCAACACTCTTTTCAGTGTCGAATTCGTCGGTCTCATTGCCACTCAGCGTGAGGTCCATCCAGTTGTCACTAAGCAGCTTTCCCCCGCTCGGCGGCACGTAGTATTGAACTACGTTCTCGGTGTTCAGTCTGATGAAGTTGAGTTTCACGTTGGTAGCGGCAAGGTGGTTGAGGTAATAGTCGTCCAAGCTGGTGCTGTCGGATTGCTCCGCCAGATAGGTCTCGTAATTTTGGGCGGCCTGCTTCGTACGGCCTTCCTCCCAGCGCCACTGCCCCGAAGCTGGAGTAGACCCAAAGAGTTCGTACCGCATCGTGGGACGGTCTGTTCCACGCCAGAAGGTGTCCCACTTCCCTGGCTTGGACTCCACGTGGGCGAGGGATAACTTCGGCAGGCGGACGGCTTCGCTGCGCGCATAAAGCAGCACATACTCGTGCCCCTGCGATAGCGCGCTGACGTCTTCGAACTGAGCCTGGACGTTCTTGATCCCGCGGCGAACGGCAATCGTGTTCTTGTGGCTGCCCGCGCCAAATATCTCGTCGCAGATCTTGATCACGTTGTGCACCTCGTGGGCGTCAATGCTGATAAAGATCAGACCGTCCTCGGCTAGGAGGTTCCTTGCCAGCTTCAGCCGCGGATACATCATGCTGAGCCAGTTGGAGTGGTACCGGCCCGCTGAGTCTGGATTCGCAGTCAAGCGGTAACCGGAGTCTGTCGCCTGACCGGATCGTTCCAGGTAGTCAGCCGTCGACTCTGCAAAGTCATCCTCGTAGACGAAGTCGTTGCCCGTGTTGTAAGGCGGGTCGATGTAGATCAGCTTGACCTTGCCGAGATACGACTCCTGGAGCAATTTGAGCGCCTCCAGGTTGTCTCCCTCAATGAATAGATTTCTTGTCGTGTCGAAGTCGACCGACTCATCGCGGACCGGGCGTAAGGTCCTGGCGATCGGCGTGTTCGCAGCGAACGCGGCAGCGCGCTTGCCGGGCCAGTCGAGCTGGTAGCGCTCTTGCGGCCCCTCGACGATGTGGTCGGAGAGTTCCTGGCGGAGTATGTCGAAATCAACGGCACGGACGGGCTTGCCGTTAGCGTCGAAGGCCTCGGTCACGACGCTAGGAAACAACTCCGCTACCGCATCAACATTGCGCTGGGTGAGGTCCGTCGAGTGCATCTTCAACTTGTCCACGGTCATTCCTTCTTGCTCGGTACTGAGTTGGTCAGCTCGGTGAGCGCTGCGGCGCGTTCCTTGAGCTGGCTGCGGAGTTCAAACTTGCGGTTGAGCTGTGGTTCGGTGCGCAGCTTCTTCTCCAGCGCGTCGATCTCGCGCTGGATCTTTCGGGCGCGGTCCAGTCTGTTGGCTGCCTCCGAAACTGTCTCCCCGGCCCACGTTTCCAACGGCAACAAGGCACTGAGGATCGCCTCGTAGAGGCTCGGCAGATCGAGTGCCGTGGGCAATTGACGGCGTGGCGAGCCGGTGGGCTGCCAGTCGGTGGTGAAGTACGTGCCGATCGTCGGAGTCTTGCCGTGAAGCGACTTGTGAGCAGCGACGGTGCGTACCCGGTCGCGGCTCGCCACCTCGAAGATCATCGGGAAGTGCACGGTCTTGTCGATGGCTGTGAGCACGTCGTCGGAGACATCCGCCCCCTTGGTCTCGACCACAAAGACCTGGATCTCGGGCACGGCCGTCGTACCACGCAGTCGGATGGTGTCGTCGGCAAGCTTGTAGGCCCATGTGATGCTCTGGATGTCATCGACGAACTTCTCGCGCAGAGCGGTGCGTACCTTGCCGCGCTCGTAGAACTTTGACTTCGGCACCGCACGTCCGAACGCTGCGTTCTGAGGCCAGCGGAACAGGACGGACTCACCCATTGGAAGGCTCCTCGACGACCGCGAGGAACGCGATTAGCTCGAAGTCGTCGAGCCCGGCGATGACCTGCACGAGGGCGGTGGTGTGGCCTGGTCTGAAGAGGCTGTCGACGTCACGTTCCTCGGTGACATCGATCATGGAGCGGATCGCCTCGGTGAGCAGGTGGCTGTACTGGCCCATGTCTGCCCCGTCACGGGTGGCGTCGTTGAATACGCGGCACACGTCCCACGCGGGTTCGTCGCGGTTGCGGCAACCTGCACGGACCAAGTCGAGCAGCTGCTTGACCTCGGTATGATCGCCGATCACTCGGCCCTCGTCATCGAGGTAGACGAGATAGTGCGGATGTAGCCGGTTGCCGCGATTGATGTGCTCGTCGGAGTTGATGTTTCTCAGCACGAACAGTGCGCCGGGCTTCAAGCCTCTGCCCCGGTCAGCGGGTACGACCGCGTGCAGGCCCTTGGGGGTGCCGGCCAGGTCGCCGTACTCCTTGATGTAGCCGAGCAGATCCATGCGGAAGTCGTTCAGGCCGAGGTCGGTGATCGAGACGCCGGTGCGGACGTCTTCGAGTTCGATAACCTCGTCCTGGAGCTTGCGGAGCTGTTCTTTGCGGAACGCGGCGTCACTGGCATCAGGGTCAAGGATGTTGTCGTCGCCGGTGCCGCCGAGGTTGGCGGCGACCATGCGGTTCTCAACGCGCTCCTTGAGGTTGATGTATTCGTCGAGTGAGATGTCGGGCCAGAAGTTCACGAGCTGAACGCGCTCGTTGGTCGAGCCGATGCGGTCGATGCGACCAAACCGCTGGATGATCCGCACTGGGTTCCAGTGGATGTCGTAGTTGACCAGGAAATCGCAGTCTTGGAGGTTCTGGCCCTCGCTTATACAGTCGGTGCCGATCAGTACATCGATCTCGAATTTCTCTTTCGGCATGACTATGTGCCGCTGCTTCGAGCGCGGCGAGAACAGGGTCAGGATCTGCTGGAGCCCGTAGCCCTTTCCGACCGTGGTGGACGGGTTTCCTTGGCCGGTGACGAGGGCGGCGTCGTAACCGTGCTGCTTGAGGGCCGGGGCGAGGTTCTTGTAAAGGTACTCGGCGGTGTCAGCGAAAGCGGAGAAGATCAGCACCTTGCGGTTGCCGGGATTCAGCGGCTGGGCGAACTTGCCCGCGATCAGGTCGCGAAGCGCGCCGAGTTTCGAATCGCGCTCGGGGGTGATGCCGCCGATCGAGGCGAGGAGCTGCTGTATAACCTTGCCGTCGTTCACGAGGGCGCGGCTCCATGACTCGACGTCCATGTCGGCCAATTCGATCTGCACCTTGCGGCCGACCGTGCCGCTGGCGGGGAACTCCAAGTCGTCATCGTCAGCGTCGATGTCAGTGATCGCGGAGACGACATCGGCGATGTTTGCCGCGTGGTTGTCGACGGCCTCCATCGCCTCGGTGACCGTGCCTTTCAACCGGCTCAGGGTGAGCCGGAACGCCTCGACGCTGGACTCCAAGCGCTTGAGCAAGTTCACCGTCATGAGCTTGCGGATGCCCTGCTCGCGGCTGCCAGCACCTAGGTTCGCCGTCTCCCCGCCCATGTAGTTCTGGCCCGAGCCCGCGCCGTAGAGCTGCTCGTACTTGTCGCGGCGGCTAGGGAACACATACGCCAGCGGCGTGTACACGGCGAGACTGAGGAGCTGGAGTTGCTCGAATATCTCGTTAAATGTCGGCGCATCCACCAGATCGGTCAGGGGTGGGCTCAGCGACTCGGGCTTCAGCCGCTCGGGGAACGCACCGATATCGGTGGTGTCGTAGAACGCCTGAATATGCTTACGCGAGCGGGCGATGGTAACCGCGTCGAGCAACTCGAAGAAGTCAAAGTCCAGCCGGGTGAGGATCGCGTCAGTCGTGCGGTCCTCCGCAGGCAGGTCACTCCACTCGTTGAAGACGCGCTGGGCCTGCCGGAAGACCTCCTCGATTGAGGTCTGTATGTTCAGCTTCGCGGCGAGCTGTGCCGAGTCGCCCTCATAAGCCAAGGCGAGCTGGTTACGCAGGTCGTTGAAGCGGTTGTTCACCGGCGTCGCCGAGAGCATTAGCACCTTGGTCTTCACGCCCTCGCGAATGACCTTGCGCATGAGGCGCTGGTATCGGGTCTCGCGCTCCTGGACGTAGCCGGCGTTCCGGAAGTTGTGCGACTCGTCGATGATGACCAGGTCGTAGTTGCCCCAGTTGATCAGGTCCAGCCGCTTGCCCAGCGACTCGCCGCGGTCGCGCGATAGGTCAGTGTGGGCGAGCACGTCGTAGTTGAAGCGGTCCTTGGCGAAGATGTTCGTCGTGTAGTTCGAGTTGTAGTTCGTCCAGTTGTCGGCGAGCTTCTTCGGCGCGAGCACGAGCACTGACTTGTTGCGCAGCTCGTAGTACTTGATCACCGCCAGTGCAGTGAACGTCTTACCCAGGCCGACGCTGTCGGCGAGGATACAGCCGTTGTAGGTCTCCAGCTTGTTGATCGCGCCAGTCGCGGCGTCCTTCTGGAAGTTGTACAGCGCCTTCCAGACCTCGGTGTCCTGGTAGCCAGTCAGGTCGTTGGGAAGGACGTCCTCGCTGATGTCGTCGAGGAACTCGCTGAACAGGTTGTAAAGGATCAGGAAGTACACCCGCTGTGGGGAGTTTTCCGCATACACGCTGGCGATATGATCACTCACCACGTCGGTTACATCGTCAAGCTGGTCGGGGCTATGCCAGATCTGGTCGAAGAGCTGGATGTACTGCTGCGTGAACGACGCGTCATCGATCTTGTGCACCATGTTTGACACCGCCGGCCCCCGCTCATAGCCGAGATCGGCAGTAGTGAAGCCCTGGAGAGGCGCATACGCGGCGGTGTCATCGACCACGGCAAACGACTGCATCGGCGCACCCGTGTGGTTCGACCGGAAAGTGACCTTCTGCCGCACCCACTCCGCACACTCTCGTGCAATGGCGCGCTGGGTGAGCTTGTTACGCAGGCGAATTTCGAACTCGGTGCCATACAGTGCAGAATCCCGGCTCGAATCTTTCGGGATGAAGAACTGCCGCTTCTCCGGCGCAGACTTGTCAGTCGCCTTCGTCGTCGTAAACGACGGCGCGGTGAAGACAAACTCCAATTCCTTGATCGACTGAAGCTCATCCTTCAGCGCCTCGAACGCGAAGATCGAGAACGTCGACGCAGCGATGCGCAGCCTCGATCCGGGCTTGATCGACGCTTTGAGATCGTCGCCGAGAATCTCATTGAGGTTGTCGATAATACGCATTCAGGAGTCACCACACTTCTGCTCGCCCTCAGGCGCAGCCTCGCCACTGCGGACCCACTCGTCAACCTCGCTGGTCTGGAACTTCCAGAGCCGACCGACGCGGTGTGCGGGCATCGCTTTGCCGGCGATCCAGTCGTAGACGGTGTCCTTCGTGATGCCCAGGTGGGCGGCGATCTCCTTAGCAGACAGCCAGGGTTCGGCCACGTAGGTGCACCTCCTGGGATCGGGCGCGCGTGGTGCGCACAATCGCACCTTATCACCGGTCAAACCCTGCTGATACCTAGGAAAAGCTCCTCGATCCTGTCAGGGCCGGTTTGACCCGTTTCGCCCACCCGTAACTATTTATGATCTACACGGCGGCATGCCTGGTGGCGGAAATTGCCGGACCCGCGTAGCTCTGCCCCGTCTCTGTCATCACACGACCTGGGTGTTGTCACCAGTCCTGGTCAGTGGCGCGCGATCGCTGATAGCGAGCTCGATACGCCCCAAGCGCGACTCAGTTCCCGTCAGGCTTCAAGCCAAGCAGGGGATCTCGATGGTCATATTCGACGAATGGCCGACGCTCTATACGTTGACGTACAGCGGGTCGACAGCGGTCTCTTCAACGAGCATCTTGGACACGGGAGCAGCTCCGTCCGGCGCGGCCGATCAACTAGCGTTTTCGCTGGCAGGACGGGCAAAAGTGGCTCGAGCGGTTCATGAACTTTTCCCTTACGATGGTGGTGCCACAGCGGTTACACGGCTGTCCATGTTTGGCGTAAATTTCGAGGCTGCGGGAGAAGTAGCCCGACTCGACAAGTTTGTGACGTTCACTCACAAGCGAGTCGAGTCGCCAGTCGACTCGCGAATGAATCGGCACTCGACTCGCACTCCCAATCCAGCAGGGCAGGACGCGTTGAAGACCATGATACTGAGGTGAGTCGCCGGGGTGGTCCGGGCGCTTCAATGGAGGCATTCGGCCGCGGCGGCGACGTCGAGCCACTCCTCTTCGGGCGTCGGCGCTCCTCCAGATCTTCAACACCTGCCGGTCGTCGCCTCCTGTAGCCCGCCTTGGACGCTCGCCCTAACTGGACAGTTTTCTGAGACCGGCCCTCGCATGATCGCGGGGCATCGGTCTCGTCTCGAGAAGGAGATGCATACGAGCCGCTCCTAAACGACCAGCCGCATGACGGAGCCAGTCACCGCCAGACCGGGGCCACTCGGACAGACATCTCATCCACATTCGGCATGTGCTGCTTCACCGAACTCTCCGCCTCCGCGGCCAGCCGGTCGGCGTCGGAGAGGCTCGTCGCGGAGGTGCGGACGAGCGCGTCGCCATGGAGCCTGTGCCCGACCCAGCGCATCCGCACCCGTTCCACCGACTCGACCTCGGCCAGATGCTCCAGGGCGTGCTCGGCGCGGTCGACGAGCTCCGGCTCGACGCCATCCATCAGCCGTCGGCCGACCGAGCGCACGGTACCGACCAGCAGCACCGCGATCATGGCCGAGATCAGCAGGCCTACGATCGGGTCGGCGAGCGGGAAGCCGAGCAGCACGCCGATCCCGCCGGCCACGACGGCCAGAGAGGTGAATCCGTCGGTGCGGGCGTGGATGCCGTCTGCGACCAGGGCGGCCGAGCCGATCTTCCTGCCCACGCGGATGCGGTAGACCGCGACCGCCTCGTTGCCGAGGAAGCCGATGATGCCGGCGGCGATCACCCAGCCGATGTTCTCCATGGGCCTGGGGTTGAGCATGCGGTCGATCGCCTCCCAAGCGGCGATGACTGCCGACAGGGCGATCATCAGGACGATGAACAGCCCGGCGAGGTCCTCGGCCCGGTTGAAGCCGTAGGTGTACTTCCGCGTGGCGACCCGACGGGACAGCACGAACGCGATCCACAGCGGCACCGCGGTCAGGGCGTCGGAGAGGTTGTGGATCGTGTCGGCCAGCAGCGCTACCGATCCGGAGAACGCGACGACGGCGGCCTGCAGCACGGTCGTTGCCAGCATGAGCACCAGGCTGATCTTCAGCGCGCGGATTCCCTCGGAGTGGGCTTCCATCGCGTCGTCGATCGAGTCGGCGGCGTCGTGGGAGTGCGGGACGAAGATCCCGTACAGGAAGCCCTTGAACCCCGTCGGGTGGGAGTGACCGTGCTCGCCGTGGTCATGGGAATGGCCATGACCGTGCGTATGCCCGTGGTCCTGGCCGTGATCACGATCCGCGTGATCGTGCGCGGACGCTCCGCTCTCCTGCTCGTGGTCAGCGTGCGGATGGGCGTGGCTGTGCTCCGTCATGCTTCTGCTCGTTCCTCGTGGTGGTGTGCCGGGACCTGCCCATTGGCGACAGAGTGCTCGGCCTGGAAGATCGCGTCGGACACCAGCTGGGAGGCGTGCTCGTTCTCCAGCCGATAGAACACCCGCTGCCCCTCCTGCCGGGTCGACACGATCCGGGCCATCCGCAGCTTCGCCAGGTGCTGCGACACCGCGGCCGGCGACTTGCCCACGCTCTCGGCGAGGTGGTTCACCGACAGCTCGTCGCTGCGACGCAGCGCGAGGACGATCCGGACTCGGGTCGCGTCGGCGAGGAGCCCGAACACCTCGACGGCAAGTTCCACGTACTGACTGTCGGGGTCGAGCCCGCATATCTGCTTATCTGCGTTCATACGCAGATTATTGCATACTCGAACGTAAGTGCGCATCGATGAGTGCCCCACGAGACGCCACCGGCCGCCCCACGTTCGGCTCGCGAGGACGACGAATTGCCCTGGCCGGCGATTCGGCGGGTCAGTTGTGATCGTTGGCGGCGAAGGCAGAGTGCAGGGTGACGACGATGACGCGGGCAGCGTCATCTCTGTCGAGCCGGCCGGCGGTGACTTCCTCGGCTGCGGCGTTCATGGTCAGGTGAGTGACCGCGAGGAGCCAGTCGACAGGCAGATCCGCACGGAAGACGCCCTCGCGCTGGCCGCGCTCGAGAAGGCCCCGCATCCGGGCTTCGGCCTTCTCGTGCATCTCGCGGATGCGGGCCGGCTGCAGCTCGCGCTGAGCCACCACGAGCACGGCGCGAATGTGCTCCAGGAGCATCCAGCTCGGGGCGATCAGGGCCTCGAACGCCTGGCCCGGATCACCGTCGAGAGGCACGTCGGCCAGGACAGCCTCGGCTCGTTCCAGGCTGTCGGCGAGGGTCGCGTCGATGAGCTCGGCACGCGTCTTGAAATGCCCATAGAGGGTCATCCGACCGACCCCCGCCTCGGCGGCGATGCCGGCGACGGAGGCATCAGGGTCCTTCCTGAGCGCATCCGGCGTCGCCGCGAGGATCTTCGCCCGATTGCGCTGGGCGTCTGCCCTCTGGTTGGCCGTCTTTCCTCGCCGCACCGGCTTCTGTTCACCAGCGCCGGCCGCGCCCTTTCCGTTCGGCATACCCACCTCTAACTCGTACGGGAATATACGAGCTAGTATAGCGGTTAGAAGTCGTACACCGATGCTTGACTTCGGCTGAGGGCCTCCCGGCCCGTGACAACCCTGTCGAGAACGAAAGGACCAATGGAGCCATGAGAACGACGACGCAGAACAAGGAGGTGCGCCATGTCTGAGACGAATGCACCTGCACCCCGGACCGGGGCGAAGCAGTGGTGGGGGCTCGCGGTCCTCGTGATCCCGTCGACCCTGCTGTTCATGATGCTGACGATCTTGTTCCTGGCGGCCCCGAACATGGCTGCTGATCTGAACCCGACTAGCGCACAGCTGCTGTGGATTCTCGACATCTACGGGTTCGTCATGGCCGGATTCCTCGTCGCGATGGGCGTCCTCGGCGACCGGATCGGCAAGCGTCTGCTTATGGTGATCGGCGCGGTCCTGTTCGGAATCGTGTCCATCGCTGCGGCGTTGACGACCAGTCCCGAGCTGATGATCGCCTGGCGCGCCATCCTCGGCGTGGGAGGAGCCATGATGCTCCCGTCCACGCTGGGGCTGATCTTCGTGCTCTTCGCCGACCCGAAGGCGCGAGGCGTCGCGATCGGCGTCTGGGCCGGCGGGATCTTCGCCGGTGTCGCCCTCGGACCACTGCTGTCCGGCCTGCTGCTCGAGGTCTTCGGCTGGCAGGCGACGTTCCTGGTCGCGGTGCCCGTGATGGCGCTGGTGGCCATCGGCGCGCCGCTGCTGCTGCCTGAGCACAAGGATCCGACCGCGAAGATCGATCTGCTCAGCGCATTGCTCCTGGTCGCTTCGCTGCTGGCCATCATCTACGGCGTCAAGCGCTTCGCCACCCAGGAGCCGGCCGGCCCGTCGATCGGCCTGCTGATCGCCGGAGTACTGGTCGGGCTGTGGTTCGTGATCCGGCAGCTGCGCGCGACCCAGCCCCTGCTCGACGTCCGGCTGTTTGCCAACCGCACCGTCAGCGGAGCACTCGCGGTGTTCCTTCTTTCGGCCGCGGCGCTGGGTGGGGTGTATTCGCTGTTCACCCAGTACCTGCAGCAGGTGCAAGGGCTCTCGCCTATGCAGGCCGGACTGTCGATTTTGCCTGCCGCGGCAGTTCTCATCGTCGTCTCGACCCTCTCGCCGATGCTCGCCCGGAGGTTCCGGCCGGGCAACGTGATCGCCGTGGGCCTGCTCACCCAGGTCGTCGGCTACATCCTGTTCACCCAGCTCGACGCCGTCACCGGTCTCGCGCTGGTGATCGCGAGCTTCGTCGTCACCTACCCCGGGGTCGCGCCCTCCATGGCGCTGACCACGGACCTGGTGGTGAGCTCGGTCCCGCCGGAGAAGGCCGGCGGTGCCTCCGGGCTCGCGACGACCGTCAACGACCTGGGCATCTCACTCGGTGTCGCGGTCATCGGCAGCATCGGGATCGCCGCCTATCGCAGCCAGATCAGCGACTCCTTGCCCGATGGGCTGCCACCGGAGGCGGCGGCCGCGGCCGAGACCGGGATCGACGGGGCCATCGCCGCCGCCGGACAGCTGCCGGGCGACGTCGGAGAGGCACTGACGACCGCGGCCCAGCAGGCGTTCACCAGCGGACTGAACGCCGCTGGGATCACCTCCGCGATCATCGCCGCCCTTGCCGCGCTCATCGCCGCGATCGGTCTGCGGCACATCCGCCCCACCGGGCAGGCTCACGTCGACGCCGAGAAGGAGCCCGCTCAGGAGTCGTGACGCATCCTCGACCGTTCGTGTCCGGCGGACGGATGAGTCCGCCGGACACGAACGCCGACACCCGCCGCAGGTACACCGAGACGGCGGCTGACCCGTCCCGCGACGAGGCCGCCGAAACACGCCGAAGGAGTCCCGATGACCACGCTCAGAACCACCATCGACACTGTCCGACACTCACCGACGTTGCGGCGTGTGCTGCACTGTCTGTTCCGATGCGCCGCGTCGGGGGCATCGGACCGTCTCCCCCGGGTCACGAAGACGCCATGTCCGCGCAATTGAGGCGCAGGGCCGCGCACCCGGTAAGGTGCGCGGCCCTGATGCGTCAGTTCTCCTGGTAGGCGATCGTCGTCATCATCCCGGCTTCCCCGTGGTAGACGTTGTGGCAGTGGGTGAGCCACCGCCCGGGGTTGTCGGCGTCGAACTCGACGCGCAGCGTCGTGCCGGGCAGGACGATCGAGGTGTCCTTGCGCGGCCCGCCGCCGGGAAGCTGGTAGGTGTGCCCGTGCAGGTGCATCGGGTGCCACATCGTCGTCGAGTTCTTGAACTCGAGGGCGACCCGCTCCCCGTCGGCGATGCCGAGGGCGTCGCGCATCGGTTGGTCCATGTTCATGCGCTTGCCGTTGATCGCCCAGTCGTACTTTTCCATGCTTCCGGTCAGCTCGAGGGTGAGCGTGCGGTCGACGCCGCGCTTGGGAAGTGCGACCTCGCCGGCTGCCCTGAGGTCGGCCGCTGTGGCGGGATTTTTCGTCTGCGGCAGCGTCGTGTCCTTCGCGGGTGCGCTGCCCGATGCGGTGCGCAGGACGGCGAGGGCCTGGTCCTGCTTCCCCAGGGCCTCGGCGACGACCGCGAACGCGCCGTCGCCGGCGGTGATGATCGCGTCGTAGCGCTCCCCCATGCCGAGCACGACGCTCTCGGCCTCGAAGGCCTCGACGGGGAATCCGTCGGTGTGGGTGATCGTCAGCGGGTGCTCGCCGACCCCGAAGCGGAAGGCGGTGTCGCCGCCGGCGTTGATGATCCTCAGCCTGATCCGCTCCCCGGGCTTGGCGGTGAAGGTCTGGGGGTCGTTCGCAGGCGTGCCGTTGATCAGGTAGAGGGGGTAGTAGACGTCGCCGGCGTCGCCGCCGAGTAGCGGCGAGGTCGCGCCCATCAGGGTGTTGCCCATCCGCATCGGCCCCATGTCCATGCCGCCGTGGTCCATCATCCCCTTCTCGAGCTCGGCGAGGACCTCGTCGGGCGTCGCGGTGACGCCGTCCAGCCAGTCATCAAGAACGATCACCCATTCCTGGTCGTAGTCGCCCTTCTCGTGCGGATCGTCGATGATCAGCGGCGCATACAGGCCGCGGTCGAGCTGCACGCCGACATGCGGGTGGAACCAGAACGTGCCCGGCTCGGGCAGCGTGAACTCGTAGTCGAACGACCCACCGGGCTCGATGGGCTCCTGGGTGAGGCTCGGCACTCCGTCCATGTCGTTGCGCAGCGCCAGCCCGTGCCAGTGGACGCTGGTCGGATCGGGCAGGTCGTTGGTGAAGTCGACCTTCAGGGAGTCACCGACGTTGCCGCGCAGCGGCTTGGTCGCCGACGCTCCCCGATAGGCCCAGGTCTTGGCGGTCTTCCCTCCGAGGTCCAGGGTGACCGGCTCGGCGGTCAGCGCACGCCGCACGATCGTTCCGGTGCGGCGGCGCTTCGCCTCCGCGGAAGTGACTGCGGTGCTGCTGGACCCAATGAACGAGGTTGTCTTAGTGGCAGTGGTGCTGCATCCGGCGAAGCCGGCGGCAGTCAGCGTCAATGCGCCGACAGACAGGAACTGTCGACGATTCAGGGTGGAATGCATGGGTGATGTCCTTCTGTGTCGATGGTGAACGGGACCACGACATCGCGCCCGCGCGCTCGACGAACACGGGTGATCGGAGGCACAGAGCCGCCTGGGCCCGGAAGATGGGCCAGCGTTTTGGGACACGGTGTCGTGGCAGGCACGGCAGGGTCGTGGACCCGCCGAGGTGGCTGACTGAGGAGCGCCGCATCGGCGCTCCTCAGTGCTCACGTTCGGTAGATCGACAGCTCCAGATGCGTCAGCGCGAACCGGCGGGGCGTCTCGGACGGCGACGACGGCATGGGCGCAGAGACGAGTGTGGGCACAGCTGCGACGGACGGAACGGGGAGGGCCGGAATGCTCTGGGTCGTAGGCGCGGAGACACAGGTGGAGTCGCCGCTGTTCATGGCGTCTGCGCAGCCTCCGGAGCCGTGCACCGGACCCTGTGCTCCGGTCGCGCTCGACATGGAGGCGATAGACGTCATGCCCGTCATGCCGGGCGACTGCGAGGACGCGTGAGCCGGCGACGCCATGGGGGTCGTCGCCGCTGCCGGTCCGCCGACCAGCGCGTGCATGCCGAGGAGACCCGTGATCAGCAGCGCCGTAAGAATGATCAGCTGCAGCCAGTGCCGGCTGCGGCAGGGTTCATCGGTCGCGGTCTCCACAGCCCCAGCATACCCCGGTGGTGTATCCCCTCGACACGTGGGGATCATTCAGCGGCGAGTCCGCATCCCCTTGCGGGAATACCCGTCAGGGGTATACGGTTGCACTCACACAGGTACCCACCGGGGGTACCCAAATTGAGGAGGTTATGCGATGACTGCGAACGAGTACCAGGTGACGGGCATGACCTGCGGGCACTGCGAGATGTCGGTCCGCGAGGAGGTCAGCGAGATCTCTGGCGTCACCGATATCCAGGTCAGCGCGCAGACCGGCAAGCTCGTCGTCTCCGCCTCCGGCGAGGTCGACGACGCGAAGGTCCTGGCCGCGGTCGAGGAAGCCGGCTATACGGCGGTTCGCGTCTGATGAAGGCACCGGTCAGGCTCGCGGCCTACGGCGCTGGGCTGGTGGTGGCGTTCGGCGCGGCCTTCGGGCTCGCCGGCGTCGTCGTCCCCGACAGCGTCTTGGCCGCCTGGGCCAAGAGCAGCGACACGGGCTCGCACGGCGAGGGTCACGGGGACACGGAGGAGCAGAACATGGAGCACGCGATGAACGGCGTCTCGGCCAGCGCTGCCGGCTACGTCCTCTCTCCCGTCACGGCCCCATCAGGCACCAATGATGCCGGCAAACTGAGCTTCCGGATCCTCGATGAGGACGGGAAGCCGGTGACGGAGTACACGAGGACTCATGAGAAGGATCTTCACCTGATCGTGGTGCGCACCGACGGGACGCAGTTCCGCCACGTGCACCCGGACTTGGACGAGGCCACCGGCACCTGGTCGGTGCCGTCGTGGAACTGGGACGAGGCAGGAACCTACCGCGTCTACGCCGACTTCACCCCCGCCGGGAAGGACGCCGAGGGCGTCACGCTCACCCGTGCCGTCGAGGTCGCCGGCGACTACGCCCCGGTCGAGGCGACGGTCTCGCGCACCGACGAGGTCGACGGGTACACCGTCACCCTGGACGGAGAATTAAACGCCGGGAGCACGAGCGACCTGACGGCCACCGTCGAGCGCAACGGCAAGCCGGTCACCGCGCTCGAGCCGTACCTCGGCGCATTTGGCCACCTGGTCGCGTTGCGCGAGGGTGACCTGGCCTACCTGCACGTGCACCCCGCCGGCGACGAACCCCAAGCGGGGTCGACCGGAGGACCAGACGTCAGCTTCGCCGCCGAGGTCCCCACCGCCGGCCGATACCTGCTGTACCTGGACTTCCAGATCGACGGCAAGGTCCGCACCGCACAGTTCGTGGTCGACGCCGGGCACGGCGACGGCACCCAGGCAGACGACGAATCACACTCGGGCGGCCACTGATCCCCAAAGGGCCAGTCCGTCGACGAAGAAGCAACAGGAAAGGACACGCGGTGAGCACCCAAGCTGCAGCGAACACCCAAGCGCCGCTAGTCGCGGACGCCGGCATCGAGCTCGAGATTGGCGGGATGACCTGCGCCTCCTGCGCGAACCGGATCGAGCGTAAGCTCAATAAGCTCGACGGTGTCTCCGCCACGGTCAACTACGCCACCGAGAAGGCCAAGGTCACCGTGCCCGACGGGTACGACCCCGCCCTGCTGGTCGCCGAGGTCGAGAAGACCGGCTACACCGCTGCCATGCCCAAGCCCAAGGACGCGACGCCGTCGGGCCCGACCACGGACGATGGTGAGGCTCCCGACTCCGAGCTGACATCGCTCAAGCACCGCCTCATCGGCGCAATCGTGCTCACCGTCCCGGTGATCGCCATGGCCATGGTTCCTGCGCTCCAGTTCACCTACTGGCAGTGGGCCTCCCTGGCCCTGGCCGCACCGGTGATCGTCTGGGCGGCCTGGCCGTTCCACAAGGCAGCGTGGACCAACCTGCGCCACGGCACCGCGACCATGGACACCCTCATCTCCATGGGCACGACCGCGGCGTTCCTGTGGTCGCTCTACGCCCTGTTCCTCGGCACCGCCGGGACGCCAGGCATGACGCATCCCTTCGAGTTCACCATCGCTCCCTCCGACGGCGCGGGCAACATCTACCTCGAAGCCGCGGCCGGGGTGACGATGTTCATCCTCGCCGGCCGCTACTTCGAGAAGCGCTCCAAGCGCCAGGCCGGTGCCGCGCTGCGCGCCCTGCTCGAGCTCGGCGCGAAGGAAGTCTCGGTTCTGCGCAATGGGGCCGAGGTCAAGATCCCGACCTCCGATCTGGCCGTCGGCGACGAGTTCGTCGTCCGCCCAGGTGAGAAGATCGCCACCGACGGCACCGTCGCCTCCGGAACGTCGGCCGTGGACGCGTCCATGCTCACCGGAGAGTCCGTGCCAGTCGAGGTCGTCGCCGGCGACCCGGTCACGGGCGCGACCGTCAACGCCGGCGGCCGCCTGGTCATCCGCGCGACCCGCGTCGGGTCGGACACCCAACTGGCACAGATGGCCAAGCTCGTCGAGGACGCCCAGACTGGCAAGGCCGCGGTCCAGCGCCTGGCCGACCGGATCTCTGGCGTGTTCGTTCCGATCGTCATCGCCATCTCGGTCATCGCCCTCGGCGCGTGGCTCGGTGCCGGGTTCCCCGTCTCCGCCGCCTTCACCGCAGCGGTCGCGGTCCTCGTCATCGCCTGCCCCTGCGCCCTCGGCCTGGCCACTCCCACCGCCCTGCTGGTCGGCACCGGTCGCGGCGCGCAGATGGGCGTGCTGATCAAGGGTCCCGAGGTTCTCGAATCCACCCGCAAGGTCGACACTATCGTCCTCGACAAGACCGGCACCGTCACCACCGGCAAGATGACCCTGGTCGAGGCGATCACCGAGCCCGGCGTCGACCGCGCCGAGCTGCTCCGCCTGGCAGGCGCTCTGGAGGACGCCTCCGAGCACCCCATCGCCCAGGCCATCGCCAAGGGCGCGGTCCAGGAGATCGGGCAGCTGCCCACTCCCGAGGACTTCGCGAACATCGAGGGCAAGGGCGTCCAGGGAGTCGTCGACGGCCGCGGCGTGCTCGTCGGCCGGGAGTCCCTGCTGGCCGACTGGTCGCAGCACCTCTCCTCCGACGTCGCCGCCGCCAAGGCCGCAGCCGAGGACGAGGGCAAGACCGTCGTCGCCGTCGGCTGGGACGGACAGGCCCGCGGAATCCTCGTCGTCGCCGACGCCGTCAAGCCCACCAGCGCCGAGGCGATCCAGGGCCTGAAAGACCTGGGCCTCACCCCGGTCCTGCTCACCGGCGACAACGAGGCCGTGGCCAAGCGGATCGCCGCCGAGGTCGGCATCGAAAAGGTCATCGCCGAGGTCCTGCCCAAGGACAAGGTGGATGTCGTTACCCGCCTCCAGGACGCGGGCAAGGTCATCGCGATGGTCGGCGACGGCGTCAACGACGCCCCCGCCCTCGCCCAGGCCGACCTTGGCCTGGCGATGGGCACCGGCACCGACGTCGCCATCGAGGCCTCCGACATCACCCTCGTGCGGGGCGACTTGCGGGCCGCGGTCGACGCGATCCGGCTCTCCCGCAGGACCCTGGGCACGATCAAGTCGAACCTGTTCTGGGCCTTCGCCTACAACGTCGCGGCCATTCCGGTCGCGGCGCTGGGCATGCTCAACCCCATGCTCGCAGGCGCGGCGATGGCGTTCTCCAGCGTCTTCGTCGTCGGCAACAGCCTCCGCCTGCGCGGGTTCCGCAGCGTCGCCAAGCAGTGACGCCGCAGAACCAACCATCATCCGAACACACGAAAGGCATCCACCGAGAATGAGAATCGAAGACCAGGCACCCACCAGCTGCTGCAGCACCTCCCCCGCAACCGAGACATCCGCAGCCGAGGCACCGGTCAGCGCAGGATCCGGCTGCTGCGGCACGACCGGCGCAGAGAACCACGCCGCGAATTCCGGCCATCGCGAAAACCTTCTCGTCGAAGGAAGCGACGACATGACCACCTGCCCCGTCATGGTCGGCAATCCGGTCAACAAACAGGACGCCGAAGAAAAGGGCCTCTTCCGTGACTACGACGGGCAGCGCTACTGGCTCTGCTGCCCAGGCTGCGGACCGACCTTCGACTCCGATCCAGCCAAGTACGCCGCCAACATGGCCTGATCCTTCGATGCCCCGGGGCTGCAGTATTACTACTGCTGCCCGGGGCGACTGGATCGAAGCTGAGCGATTCCACGCCCACCGATCGATATTTGACCTATACCCCATAGGGGTATAATGTTGATCGGACTACAATGAATGGATAGGAGACTTTATGCGCAAGCGCCTCATGACCACCGTCGCCGCAGGAGTGCTCGGCGGAGCACTCGTGCTCTCCGGCTGCAGCACCGGAGGAGACCAGGACCAAGCGACCCCCTCGTCGACCAGCCAGCACGAGGGCCACGGAAGCAGTGGCAGCAGTTCTGACAGCGGCGGGATGGAGCATCCGATGGACGGCGGCCCCGCCCCCGAGGGCATCGAGAAGGCCGCGTCGCCGAAGTATCCGGTCGGCACCGAGGTCAAGCTCACCGCCGATCACATGGAGGGCATGGACGGCGCACCGGCCACGATCGCCGGGGCCTACGACACCTATACCTACGCGGTGAACTTCACGCCCACCACCGGCGGGGATCCGGTCAAGGATCACAAGTGGGTCGTGCAGGAGGAGATCAAGGATGCCGGAGACCAGCGAGTGGCCGACGGCACCGAGGTCACGCTGGAAGCGGAGCACATGGAGGGCATGAAGGGCGCGAAGGCGACCATCGCCTCCTCCACCGACGAGACCGTCTACATGGTCGACTATGAGTCCGACGGCATGAAGATGACCAACCACAAGTGGGTCGTCGAGAGCGAGATCAAGCCGGCCTCCTGAGCCGGCCGCCGCGGGCCCTGAAGGGTCCGCGGCGAGACACGACCCGATCGAAGGGAAGACCGGGGAAGAACGAGGGGAAGCGAAGAGCAATGACGGACCCGACCACGCATCACCATCACCACGGCGACGTCGCCGACGAGACCACCGAGTCCGGCCACGTTGACGACTCGCATGCCGAGCACGAAGGCCACACCATGGAACACGGCGACCATGCCGGGCACGGCGATCACGGCAGTGGCCATGGTGGTCATGCGGGCCACGGCGACCACGTCGGCCAGTTCCGTCGACTGTTCTGGATCAACCTCGTCATCGCCATCCCGGTGGTCGCGTTCTCTCCCATGTTCGCCATGCTGCTGGGCTACTCGGTGCCCGGCTGGGCGGGCTGGGTCGCCGCAGTGCTCGGCACCGTCATGTACGCCTGGGGCGGCACCCCGTTCCTCACCGGTGCCGTCAGCGAGCTGAAGAGCCGCCAGCCCGGGATGATGCTGCTGATCGCGCTCGGGATCACCGTCGCGTTCCTCGCCTCCTGGGCCGCCACTCTCGGGCTCGTCCATCACGAGCTCGAGTTCTGGTGGGAGCTGGCGTTGCTGATCGTCATCATGTTGCTGGGCCACTGGATCGAGATGCGCTCCCTGGCCCAGACCACTTCGGCGCTGGACTCCCTGGCCGCGCTGCTGCCCGATGAGGCCGAGCGGATCGAGGGCGACGACGTCGTCAAGGTCGACCCGGCCGAGCTGCGCGTCGGCGATGTCGTGATCGTCCGCCCCGGTGGCAGCGTCCCCGCCGACGGCATCGTCGTCGACGGCCGCGCCGACATGGACGAGTCCATGATCACCGGCGAGTCACGCCCCGTCGCCCGCGGCGAGGGCGAGAACGTCACCGCCGGCACCGTCGCCACCGACTCCGGCCTGCGGGTGGAGATCACCGCCACGGGCGACGACACGGCGCTGGCGGGCATCAACCGGCTCGTCGCTGAGGCGCAGGGCTCTTCCTCCCGTGCACAGCGCATCGCCGACCGCGCCGCTGCCCTGCTGTTCTGGTTCGCCCTCGTAGCCGCCCTGATCACCGCAACAGTCTGGACCCTCTTCGGACTGCCCGACGACGCGGTCATCCGCACCATCACCGTCCTCGTCATCGCCTGCCCCCACGCTCTGGGCCTGGCGATCCCACTGGTCGTCTCCATCGCCACCGAGCGCGCCGCCCGCGGCGGCGTCCTGGTCAAGGACCGCCTCGCCCTGGAGTCCATGCGCCAAGTCGACGCGGTCCTCTTCGACAAGACCGGCACCCTGACCAAGGGCGAGCCCACCGTCACCGGCGTCGAACCGACCGCAGGCATGGATGCCGACCAGGTGCTCGCCCTGGCCGCATCCGCCGAGGCCGACAGCGAGCACCCCCTCGCCCAGGCCATCGTTACCGCCGCCAAGGAGAAGAGCCTCACCCTCGAGCCGTCCAGCGGATTCACCTCTTCCCCCGCGGTCGGCGTCACTGCGACGGTGGCCGACCAGGAGATCCGCGTCGGCGGACCCCGGCTGCTCGAAGAGACCGGGCAGGACGAGGTCGACACGGCAGACGCGTGGCGGGCAGAGGGCGCGATCATCCTGCACGTCCTCCGTGATGGCAAGGTGATCGGTGGCCTCAAGCTCGCCGACGAGGTTCGCCCAGAGTCCCGCGATGCCGTCGACGCCCTCCATGAGCTCGGCGTCGAGGTCGTCATGATCACCGGTGACGCCGAAGCGGTGGCGAACGAGGTCGGCCAGGAACTCGGCATCGACCGCGTCTTCGCCGGCGTTCGTCCCGAGGACAAGTCCGCGAAAGTCGCCGCGCTCCAGCACGAGGGCAAGAAGGTCGCCATGGTCGGCGACGGCGTCAACGACGCCCCCGCGCTGGCCCAGGCCGATGTCGGCATCGCCATCGGAGCCGGCACCGACGTCGCCATCGCCTCGGCCGGGGTCATTCTCGCCAGCTCCGACCCGCGCAGCGTCTTGTCGGTGATCCAGCTGTCGAGGGCCGCCTACCGGAAGATGAAGCAGAACCTGTGGTGGGCCGCCGGCTACAACCTCATCTCCGTCCCGCTCGCGGCCGGCGTCCTCGCACCCGTCGGGTTCGTCCTGCCGATGTCGGTCGGCGCGATCCTGATGTCGATCTCCACCGTCGTTGTCGCCCTCAACGCCCAGCTGCTGCGGCGCATCGACCTCACCCCCGAAGCCAGCACCCGCTCCGTCCTGGAGCGCCAGAAGTGAAGGACACAACCATGGCCAACGACACTGCCACCGACAGCACCGAGATCAGGACCGACACCGGGACCCACCAGCACGGCTACATCAGCGACAAGGACCGCTACCGCAACCACATGAAGCGCATCGAAGGCCAGGCCCGGGGGATTACGAAGATGATCGACGACGAGAAGTACTGCATCGATATCCTCACCCAGGTCTCCGCCCTCACCCGGGCCCTGCAGGGTGTGGCGACCGGCCTGCTCGATGACCACCTCAAGCACTGCGTCCTCGACGCCGCCAAGCAAGGCGATGAGGACGCGGCTATCGCCAAGATCCAGGAAGCCAGCGACGCCATCAACCGCCTCGTCCGCTCCTAACACCTTGGGATTTCGCTCCGCGCAGGCGTGAGCTGAGCATCGTCCCGCCTTCGGTCCCGGGGCGGGACGGAGGCGGAGATCGGGCCTGACGACATGACCAACATCTACCCGAGAGAAGAGCTCGATATGACCCCTACCCTTGCCGCACCAATCCGACCCTCCAGAAGCCGGCAGGGACTCGGCGCGACCATAACCGCGCTGGCAGCCAGCGCCGTCCTCCTGCTCAGCGGCTGCGCCGGTGCTGACCCATCCCCTTCCGCAGGATCCGATCAGTCTCTGGTAGCCCACCACGGCCTCGATGGCCTGGACGCCCGGGAAATCATCAAGCGTCTTGACACGATGCCGGTCATAGACCGCTCAACCGAACTCATGGCTTCGATCGAGCCCGACCAACTCGTCCTCACCGACGATCAGAACAACCAAACCACTCTGCCGATGCCAGAGGACGACTTCTACGTCTCTATCGCCCCGTATCTCGAGCAGACCCACGAGTGCTACTTCCACAGCCTCACTACCTGTCTCGGCGAGCTCGCCAACACTGACGTCGATGTCACAGTGGTCAACACGACGTCGGGCGAGACCATCCTCGAAGATTCGCTCACGACTTACGACAACGGATTCATCGGACTCTGGCTGCCCCGCGGTATTGATGCGACGCTCACGGTCAGCACCGAAGACCGCACCGCGAAACAGGACATCTCGACCCGCCTCGACGACCCCACCTGCTTAACCACTCTCCAACTGACGTGACGCCCGGATGCTGAAGACGCCGAGGAAGTGCGGATCACCGACGATCAGAGAGCCCCGCCTTCACGAACACCATCCGGTCGACGTGTAGCCGGCATCGACATCCTTCAAAATGGATGCATGTCTAATCAAGCAGTGCCTAGTACCGGCCGACCATCGACATCCTCGCCGCCGCCAAGGCGCTCATTGCTTGACCGTCGGAGTGCGGCAGCCCTCCGAGGACTCCTGCCGACCCGTTGAGGCGCGAGGGCAGCTTCGACTACGAAACCTACGCGGACGCGTCGGCAGCCGGCACGAGTTCCGGCACCAGCAGCGGCACGAACCGGACGAACACGACCATGGCGACGAGCTCGACGAGCGTCTGGGTGACCACGACCAGCGGTGCCAGGTCAAACGCCGCGGGCAACGCGAGCACCAGCGGGAGCACGACGAGCGAGTTCCGAGTCGCGCCGCTGAACACGACGGCGCGCCTGCCGGGCACGTCGAGGCCCGCCGCGCGGCTGACCAGCATCCCCACCGGCACCATGACGGCCGCGAAGAGGACGAAGACCGGCACCGCCAGGAGCAGGGAGCCGGACCGGGCGCTCACCCCGGCGACCTGCGAGGCGACCACGACCGCCAGGGTGGCGACCATCAGCGGCACCATCGCGCCCATGACGATCTCTTCGACCCTGCGCCCGATGCGCCATCGGGCGGCGGCGAGCTGCGTGAGCGCGGCGGCGACCAGCGGCAGGGCGATGATCAGGACGAAGGCCTCGACGAAGGGACCGAACTCGACGGAGCCGACGAACTCCGCGTCGATGAAGATCCACAGGTACAGCGGCAGCAGGAGCATCTGGGCGATCATCAGCAGCGGGGCCGCCGCCAGGAGGCGCTCCTCGTCGCCGCCCGCGAGGCCGGAAAAGACGATGACGTAGTCGATACACGGGGTCAGCAGCACGAACAGCACCCCGACGAACAGCGCCTGGTCGCCGGCGACGATCCGCGACAGCGGCCAGACGACCAGCGGCACCAGGACGAAGTTGACGACGAGGACCGTCGTGAGGAAGCGCCAGTCCTTGAATGCCCGGCCGAGCCTGCCGAACGGGATGCTGAGGAACGTGGCGTAGAGCAGAAGCGCCAGCACCGGGTGAATCGCGTGCTCTGCCGGGTGGGCGATCGTGGGCCGGGACAGTCGACGACGGCCCCGAGGGCCAGTCCCGCGACGTAGAGCGCGACCTGGTGCCTAACCATCCATTCCATACTCGCGCGCATGGATCTCCTTCTCTGTCGGGCTGGGCGCATGCACTGCGCCGTTTTAAACGCTAGACCTTGAACCCGGGTTGAAGGTCAAGCCGGAGCGCCCTATGGTCGGAACATGAAGATCTCCGAGGTCTCCGAGCGCACCGGGGTGCCTGCGAGCACGCTGCGTTACTACGAGCGCCTCGGCATTCTCGCAGCGGACCGGAGCCCGAACGGGTACCGGGACTTCGACGAGGGCCACCTCGAGCGGCTGGACTTCATCACCGCGGCGAAGCGGCTCGGCCTCGAGCTGCCCGAGATTCGCCGGCTCATCGAGCTCGTCGACGACGGGACCTGCACGGGGGTGAAGGCAACGCTGCAGCCGCTGCTGGCCGAGCAGATCGCTGCCGTTGAGCAACAGCTTCGGTCACTGACACGGCTGCAGGACCAGCTGCGGCAGGCGCGGGACCACGTCGACGGCTGCCCCGACAGTGACGAGCCCTGCCGGTCGGAGTGCGCATTCAGGGCCTTCGCCGGAACGGCTGCCCAGCAGGGCTGATCGCACGGGCTGGCCAATCGGTCAGCAAACACTGTATGGTCAGTACATGCTGACCATTGCTTCACGCGTCGACGTCATGAACCGCCTCGGCCGCGCCATGTCCGACCCGACACGCTCACGGATCTTGCTGTCCCTCCTCGATGAGCCTGGGTACCCGGCAAGACTCGCCCGGGAGCTCGAGCTAACGCGCACGAATGTGTCGAACCATCTGTCCTGCCTGCGGGGCTGCGGGATCGTCGTCGCCGAGCCCGAGGGCCGGCAGACCCGCTACGAGATCGCCGACCCGCACATCGCCGCAGCCCTGACCGCGCTCGTGGACGTGACGCTGGCGGTGGACGAGAGCGCACCGTGCTTGGACCCGGAGTGCTCGGTGCCCGGCTGCTGCGACGCCGACGGGGCTGTGCGATGAACGATGAGTGCTGCGGCGTCGACGAGCCGCGCCATCCGAGGGCGGAAAACCGCCGCTCGTCCCTGCAGCCGATCGGCACGGACGCACCCAGGGCATCGGGCGATGCCTGCTGCGGGCCAGAGACCGTCCCGGCTGCGGTACACGACGACGGCGACGCCTGCTGCGGGCCAGACCCGGCGCGGAGCCCATCGGAACCTGGCGCGGAACCGGAGTCCCGCCCGCCGTGGTGGAGGGACCTCGCCCTGCTCCCCTCAGCGGTCGCCGGCCTGTTCCTCGTCGCCGGGTACGCGCTGGACTGGTCCGACCTGGACGTCGCCGCGCTGGTGACCCAGTGGATCGCGCTGCTGGCCGGCGCGTGGACGTTCGTGCCCGGCGCGGTGCGCCGCCTGATCCGTGGACGGCTCGGCGTCGGCCTGCTGATGACGATCGCCGCGGTCGGCGCGGTGCTGCTCGGCCACGTCGCCGAAGCCGCCGCCCTGGCTTTCCTGTTCTCCCTGGCCGAGACCCTGGAGGATCGGGCGATGGACCGCGCCAAGGAGGGACTGCGCGCGCTGCTCTCGCTGGTCCCGCAGACCGCCCGCGTCTCCCGCATGGGCGGAGTCGCGACCGTGCCGGTGGCCGACCTCCGCGAACTCGACCTGCTCGTGATCGGAGCCGGTGAGCATGTCCCGACCGATGGCGTGGTCGCCGAGGGCCGCTCGAGCGTCGACGCCTCCGCCGTGACCGGGGAGTCGATCCCCGTGGAGGTAGGACCGGGCGACCCCGTGCCAGCAGGCGCGGTGAACGGGTCCGGGTCCCTGCTGGTCGAGGCGACCGCAGACGGACGGGACAACTCGCTGACACAGATCGTCGCCCTGGTCGAGCAGGCCCACGCCCGCAAGGGAGAGCGCGCCCGGCTGGCCGACCGGATCGCCCGTCCCCTCGTCCCTGCCGTCCTCGTCGCCGCGGCCCTGGTCGCGCTGCTCGGGCTCGTCGTCGGCGACCCGTGGACCTGGGTCGAACGGGCCCTCGTCGTCCTCGTCGCGGCGTCGCCGTGCGCGATGGCGATCGCCGTGCCGGTCACCGTCATCAGCGCGATCGGGTCCGCCTCAAGGTTCGGCGTCGTCATCAAGTCCGGGGCCGCCTTCGAGCAGTTCGGCACCATCCGCACGGTCGCCTTCGACAAGACCGGCACCCTCACCCAGGGCCAGCCGCAGGTGACCGAGACCCGCACCGCGCCGGGCGGCAGCCAACAGGACGTCCTCGCGTGGGCGGCGGCCCTCGAGGCGACCAGCACCCATCCCCTGGCGGCGGCGATCACAGCGGCCGCGCCGGACTCCCCGGCGGCGAGCGAGGTGGCCGAGGACGCCGGGCACGGCATCGCCGGCCGGGTCACCGGCCGTTTCGTCAGGGTCGGCAGTCCACGCTGGATCGCCCCGGCCGGCCTGCGGACCGACGCCGACGAGCTGGCCGAAATGGGCATGACGGTCGTCGTGGTGGAAGCCGACGGTGAGGTCGCCGGCCTGATCGGCGTGCGCGACGAACTCCGCCCCGAGGCCACCGAGACCGTGCGCATGCTCCACGACCAGGGAATCGGCACGGTCATGCTCACCGGCGACGACGCCCGCACCGCCCGCGCCCTGGCCGCCCAGGCCTGCATCGACGACGTCCGCGCCGAACTGCTGCCAGCCGACAAGGCGGAGGCGATCACAGGTCTGGCCGCAGCGCGGCCGACGGCGATGGTCGGCGACGGCATCAACGACTCCCCCGCGCTGGCCACCGCGACCGTGGGCATCGCGATGGGAGCCACCGGTTCCGCGGCCGCGGTGGAATCCGCCGACATCGCCTTCACCGGCCACGATCTGCGCCTGATCCCCGCCGCGTTCGCGCATGCTCGCAGAGGCCGGCGCATCATGACGGCCAACATCGTCCTCGCGCTGGCGATCATCGTCGTCCTGTTCCCGCTCGCCCTCTTCGGGGTGCTCGGCCTGGCCGGAGTCGTCCTCGTCCACGAGGTTGCCGAGGTCGTCGTCATCCTCAATGGCGTACGCGCCGCGCGCAGGCCCATCGCGGCGAGCCGAGGGCTGCCTGCAGCCTCGGACCTCCAGCCGGCGCACGGGACGAAGGCGAACCGATGACCATCGAGGCCCAGCGCTTCGGGAGACGCCCGAACCGGGAGCCGCTCGAGGAGACCCGACGCCGACGGAAAGGACCACGACCATGAAGATCACGCTCCAGTACTTCGACGGCTGCCCGAACTGGGAGATCCTCGACTCCAAGATTGCCGAAGCCCTCGACGGGCGATCTGGCGCGGAGGTCGTCCACCAACGGGTCGAGACACCCGAGGACGCCTCGCGCCTCGGCTTCCACGGCTCCCCGACCGTACTGATCGACGGCGTCGACCCGTTCGCCGAAGACAGTGCGCCGGTCGGCCTCGCGTGCCGCATGTATCGGACTCCCGACGGGCGGGCCGGGTCGCCGACCGTCGCGCAGTTGCGCACGGCCATCCGTGGGGCCTCGCGGGACGTCCGCGAGAGCGCCCTGCAGGGTCTGCCGAACGCGGTGCTCATCGCCTGCACGCTCACGCCGGACGCCGGCAAGGAGCAGGTCGAGAAATGGCGGGCCTTCGACGACGGATATCTCCTCGACGTCGAACGCGGCGACGCCCGGATCATCGTCCACTACGCGAAAGCCGACGACTCCGTCCAGCGTCTTCACGACCTCGTGGCGGTCAAGAGCGCCTGCTGTTCGTTCGTCGACTGGTCGATCGACGAGAGCCACGCCGACCTGCGCCTCGTCGTCACCGGCAGCGCGGAGCAGCTCGCGGCCCTCGACGTCGGGTAAGCGTGCACTTCCGCCCAGTCGCCTCACTCCCCCGGGGCGCGGCAGGTCAGTCCGACTCTGCCCCTGGGCCGGGCTTTTCACGTCGATGCAGGACGATCCAGCGGCCGAGCAGGCCGACGGCGAACATGGCCAGTCCAGCGATGATCGACTGCCAGGGCAGGGTCGCGATCAGGACCAGGCAGCCGAGGACGCCGAGGACGTTGAGCCAGCGTGGCCAGCGGCGGTCGGACGGCGGCTGGGTGAATGCGGCGGTGTTGGCGATGCCGTAGTAGATGAGCACGCCGAAGGAGGAGAATCCGATCACGCCGCGCAGGTCGGTGGTCAGCACCAGGACGGACACGACGACGGCGAGGGCGATCTCGGCGTGGTGGGGCACCTTGTGACGGGGGTGGACCGCCGACAGCCAGAACGGCAGATCGCGATGCCGGGCCATGGCCAGGCTGGTGCGGCCGATGCCGGCGATCAGCGCCAGCAGCGCCCCGAGGCTGGCGACCGCGCCGCCGATCCGGACCACCGGGCCCAGCCCGCCGACCCCGGCTGCTTGCACGGCTGTGGTCAGGGGTGCTGTCGCGGCGGCGATCTTGTCCGGCCCGGCGGCGAGCAGGACGCTCACGCCGACGACCAGGTAGATGATCACCACGATGATCAGGGCGATGGGGATGGCGCGCGGGATGGTGCGCTGCGGGTCGCGGACCTCCTCGCCCATGGTCGCGATCCGGGCGTAGCCGGCGAAGGCGAAGAACAACAGCCCGGCCGACTGTAGGATCCCGTACGGCCCGCCGACGGTCAACGCCGGCCAGCCGCCCAGGTTCGTCGGCGAGGGTTGGCCGACGGCGAAGATGCCGACCACCAGCACCGCCAGCGCGACCAGGGTGATGGCGACCAGGATCCGGGTCAGGCCGGCGGTCTTGCTCACCCCGCGGTAGTTCAACGCGGCCAGTCCGACGATGCCGGCCACCGCCACCAACCGCTGGGCCCACCAGGGGCCGGGCACGGCGTAGGTGGCAAAGGTCAGCGCCATCGCCGCGCAGGAGGCGGTCTTGCCGACCACGAAGCCCCAGCCAGCGGTGAACCCGAACCAGTGACCGATGCGCTCTCGGCCATAGATGTAGGTGCCTCCCGAGGTCGGGTAGACCGCGGCGAGCTGGGCCGAGGCGGTGGCGTTGCAGTAGGCGATCACCGCCGCGATTCCCAAGCCGATCAGCAGGCCGGTGCCGGCCGCCTGGGCCGCCGGCCCGAAGGCGGCGAAGATGCCGGCACCGATCATCGACCCGAGCCCGATGATCACCGCGTCGCCGGTGCCCAGGCGTCGATCCAACTGCGGAGTCGGTTCACTCATCAGGTGTCATCCCATCGGGAGCGTCGGGGGTTTCGGTGTGGAGGATTTCGCGCGCGAGTTCGGTCAGGGCCTGGCGTTCGTCGGCCAATACGGCCCGGCCGGCGTCGGTGATCTGGTACAGCCGCCGGTTGCGCCCCTCCACCGTGGTCTGCCGCGAGGTCAGCAGCCCCTGGTCTTCCAAGCGATGCAGGGTCGGGTACAGGGTGCCGGGGCTGATCTGATATCCGTGATGGCCGAGCTCCTCGGCCATCCATGCGCCGTGGATCTCGCCCTCGGCGGCGTGATGCAGGATGTGCATCCGCACCGCGCCCCGGATGAACTCACTCATCGGCGGCACCGAGATCGAGGGTGAAGTCCAGGCTCGAGGGCTCGTCGGTGCCGGTCAGCGCCGACGCGCCGATGTGGACCCACACTCGATAGCTGCCTTCGGGGTCGAGGGCGACGTTGTTGCCGTAGTGCAGACCGGCCGTGCCCTTGCGGGGCCGGGCCACCGGCACCAGCCCCAGCCCCGTGAACTCCGGTCTATCGTCATCGTCGCCGTCGAGGCGGATGACGTCGACGGCGACGTCGAGGTACGGCACCGGATGCCCGGTGTCGACGTCGTAGATGTGTGCGTCGAGGTTGAACAGATCCGCCGGTGGATCTGCCGGGCCGGGCTCGGCCGCGATGTTCTCCACCACTTCGTCCGCCCGGCCGGCGAACACGGCACCGCCGCCCGCATTGGCCGGCTGCTGCCAGTCCTCGGCGTCGAACATCCGGGCGATCGGCCCGACGGCCACATCCACCCGCAACCGGCCGAAGGTTCGCGTCTCCGGCGATCCCCATACATGCATCGCAGTCCCCTTCCCTGATCTATCGGATGCCGATATCGTAGACCGATATTGAAGGCCCAGTCAACGAGAGGAAGCCAGTCATGTCTGATCCGACACAGTTGGCCGAGCACGACCCCCGCCGCCACACCAGCCAGGTCCGCGAGCGGCTGTCAGAGGTGACCGCACACCTGTGTCAGAACGTCACCAAGATCGACGACTCTTGGGCCCAGGCGCTGTTCGAGACCACCGCCGAAGCCCTGGCCGGCCTGGAGAAGGCATATATCGACTTCGAATTCCGCGACGAACCCGCCTGGCGATCCTGATTCCTGAATCGGCCGGGACCGGCGCTTCCCTAGGCCGACGCCGCCCGGCAGGGAACTCGATCCAGCGGCGATGTCCTGCGGTGGCAGGTAGCTGCTCACCTCTGGAGGTCCGAAGTTGCCCACTGCATCGAAGCCTGTCAACATAGAAGCATGTCGAATCAAGCGGCGTTCGCCGCACCTCCCGTGACCCGACGGCTCTCAACCCTCGACAGGTGGCTGCCGGCCTGGATCGGACTCGCCATGGTCGCAGGCCTCCTGCTCGGCCGCCTGGTGCCCGGCGTCTCCGACGTGCTCGCCCGGCTCGAGATCGCCGGCATCTCAGTGCCGATCGCACTCGGCCTGCTGGTGATGATGTACCCGGTCCTGGCCAAGGTCCGCTACGACAAGGTCGCCGCGGTCACCGGCGACAAGAAGCTCCTCATCTCCTCTCTAGTGCTCAATTGGCTCGCCGGGCCGGCGATCATGTTCGCCCTGGCCTGGCTGCTCCTGCCCGACCTTCCCGAATACCGCACCGGGCTCATCATCGTCGGTCTGGCCCGGTGCATCGCCATGGTCGTGATCTGGAACGACCTGGCCTGCGGCGACCGCGAGGCGACCGCGGTGCTGGTGGCGATCAACTCGGTCTTCCAAGTCGTCATGTTCTCCGTCCTCGGCTGGTTCTACCTCAGCGTCCTGCCGAGCTGGCTCGGCCTGGACACACAAGGGCTCGAGGTGTCGATGGGCCAGATCGCCCTCAACGTCCTCGTCTTCCTCGGATTACCCCTGATCGCGGGATTCGCCTCGCGCTGGATCGGCGAGAAGCGCAAGGGCCGGGACTGGTACGAGGAGAAGTTCGTCCCGAAGATCGGGCCGTGGGCGCTCTACGGGCTGCTGTTCACCATCGTGCTGCTGTTCGCCCTCCAGGGTGAGCAGATCACGAGCCGGCCGCTGGACGTCGTCCGGATCGCCCTGCCGCTGTTGGTGTACTTCGCCGTCATGTGGTTCGCGGGCCTGCTGTTGGGCAAGGGCATCGGCCTCGGCTATGCACGGTCGACCACACTTGCATTTACCGCGGCGGGCAACAACTTCGAGCTCGCCATCGCCGTCGCGATCGGCACCTTCGGTGCGGCCTCTGGCCAGGCTCTGGCCGGCGTCGTCGGACCGCTCATCGAGGTGCCCGTCCTCGTCGGCCTCGTCTACGTCTCCCTCTGGGCCGCCAAGGCGTGGTTCCGCACCGATCCCTATAACCAGGAGGTACGAACGTCATGACCGACATCGCGCTGACGCCAGCCGCCCCCGATGAAGACTGCCCACCCCAGGTGCCGCCGATCTCAACAGCCCTCGGCCAGGAGGTTGCCGCGACTCTCACGGGCACACTCAAGGCCCTCGCCGACCCATTGCGTCTGCGGATGCTCTCGGCAATCGCTGCCGATCCTCGCGGAGAGTCGTGCGTGTGCGATCTCGCCGACCTCGCCGAGGTCTCACAGCCGACCGTCTCCCACCACCTCAAGGTCCTCCGGACAGTGGGGCTGCTCAATTCCGAGCGCCGTGGGACTTGGGTCTGGTACAGCATCGCGCCAGGGAAGAGTGCCGCCGTCGCCGCCTTGCTCGAGGGGTTCGCGCCCGCGGCCGTTGCCCCCAGCGTGGAACCGGAGACGACGGCCGACGCGGAGCTGGAGAGCATGGACGAGCACATCAGGCGTCTGGCCGCCGACCTCGCGGACGCGACGTCACAGCTGCCGCGGGAGACCGTCACCAGCATCGTCCGGGAATCGTACACGGCGCTGGCCCGGTCGGCGAAGATCACACGCTACCTGGTGCCCCTGACCGAGCGCTTCGCCCGGCAGCGACTGGCCGACCTCACCCGCAACCGAGCAACCGCACCGCCTCAGGTGCTGTTTGTCTGCGTCGCCAACGCAGGTCGTTCCCAGCTGGCCGCGGCGCTGACCCGCAGCCTGTCCGAGGGCAGGGTCATCGCCCGGTCCGCCGGCTCGACCCCGGCGACGGGCATCCACCCGCACGTGCGCGACCTCGTCGCCGACATCGACCGCGAGGCCGCCGACGAGGCGTTCCCCAAGCCGCTCACCGACGACGCCATTCGCGCTGCCGATGTCGTGGTGACCATGGGCTGCGGCGACGCCTGCCCCATCGTCCCCGGAGTCCGGTACGAAGACTGGGCTGTCGGCGACCCGGCACTGGCATCGCCGGAGGGACTCGCCGCTATACGCGACGACATCGCTGCGCGCGTCAGCCGGCTCCTCGCCACCTTCACCACCGAATGAACGAGAGAAGCACAGACATGAGCGATCAAACACCCTCCGTCCTGTTCGTCTGCGTCCACAACGCCGGCCGCTCCCAGATGGCCGCCGGTTGGCTGCGCCACCTCGCCGCGGACCGCATCGAGGTCCGCTCGGCAGGGTCAATGCCCGCCGAGCAGATCAACCCGGTCGCTGTAGAGGCCATGGCTGAAGAGGGGATCGATATCATCGCCGAGGAGCCCAAGGTCCTCACCACCGAGGCCGTGCAGGACTCCGACGTCGTCATCACGATGGGCTGCGGTGACGCCTGCCCGTTCTTCCCCGGCAAGCGCTACGAGGATTGGAAGCTCGACGATCCCGCTGGCCAGGGCATCGAGGCGGTGCGCCCGATCCGCGACGAAATCAGGTCCCGGATCGAGACGCTCACTTCAGAGCTGCTCGGCCAGGACCCGGCGCTGGCGTGAGTGACGTCGTCGTCATCGGAGGAGGCCAGGCCGGACTCGCCGCAGGATACTTCCTCCGCCGCGCCGGCCTGGACTTCGTCATCCTCGACGAACAGGAACGACCGGGCGGGGCCTGGCAGCACGGCTGGCAATCGCTCAGGATGTTCTCCCCAGCCCAGTACAGTCCTCTACCCGGATGGCCGATGCCTGCCCAGACCGGCGAGGTGTTCCCCACCGCGAGCCACGTCGTAGACTACCTCGAACGATACGAGGAGCGCTACGAGTTGCCTGTGCGCCGTTCGGTCGGCGTCACAAGCGTCCACCGGGAGCACGAGCGTTGGACCGTGGACACGGACGCGGGCTCTCTGAAGGCCGCTGCGGTGATCAGTGCCACCGGCACGTGGCAGAGCCCCTACCTGCCGTACGTCCCCGGTCAGGACACGTTCTCCGGCAGGCAGCTGCACACCGTCGACTACGACTCGCCCGACATGTTCGCCGGCCAACGGGTCGTGGTCGTCGGAGGAGGGAACTCCGCCGCACAGATCCTCGCCGAGGTCTCCACGGTCGCCGAAACGCTGTGGGTCACGCGGCACCCACCGCGATTCATGCCAGACGATGTCGACGGCAGAGTGCTCTTCGACGTCGCTACCGCCCGCGAGGCAGCCCGTCGCTCTGGCCGGGACCACGACGGTGTGTCCGGACTTGGAGACATCGTCATGGTGCCTCCCGTGCAGGCCGCTCGAGATCGCGGCGTCCTGGACCGTTCGCCCATGTTCGACCGCCTCAGCCCGACGGGAGTCTCCTGGAACGACGGCCGCGAGCACGAGTGCGATGCGATCATCTGGAGCACCGGCTTCCGCCCTCACCTAGGCCACCTGAGCGGGCTCGGACTGACGCGCGAGCACGGCCATCCCGCCACCGACAGTACTCGGAGCATTGACCACCGCGGGCTGCATTTGCTCGGCTATGGCGACTGGACCGGATTCGCCTCCGCCACCATCATCGGCGCGGCTCGCACCGCCAAGCCCGCCGTCGCCGAGATCGGCGCTCGGATGGCTAGGGCTTAACGCTGATGTCGGACGTATCGATGGCGCAGATGATATTGACGTCTATCGATGCGTCGCGTAGATTCTATATAGATCATCATCGAATCAAGGAGTGGCAGATGGACTGCTGGGAACACGAAACGGCCGGCCAGGGTCCTGTCCCCGCCGTCGCATTCTGCCGGCACTGCGGCGCGGCGCTGTGCCGGGATCATGCGACAGTCTGTACGGACGAACGCGTTCGCCAGAACGGCATGGGATCGCCCACGCGCCTGCTGCCTGACGGCCGGAAGATCTGCTGCTCGACCTGCCGCGAAGCTTTCGTCGAGTCCGTCCCCGTGCACCGAGCGGAGCAACGCCTGCGCGATCTGGCAACCACCGGGCCAGAGTCCGCAACCGCGTCGTGCTGACGCGGCTGGCGCGCCTCTGTTGATGAGTGGTGGGCATAAACGCCATCCACTGGTCCCTCGACAATGACGAGCCGCTGGCATGCGGGGACTGCTCGGCCGCGATGACATCGCGGCCCGTGCCCGCGAGCTCCTGGTGGCTCTTAACATCGACTGAACAAAGGTAGACATCGTGATCGAGAAGAAGCCGTCCATCCTATTCGTCTGCGTCAAGAACGCAGGCAAGTCGCAGATGGCCGCCGCACTCATGCGCCAGGTCGCCGGCAACTCCGTCCGGGTGCACTCGGCGGGCACCTCCCCCGGGACGGGGCTCAATGCCCTGTCCGCTGCCTCTGTCGCCGAGGTCGGGGCGAGCATGGCCGACGAGCACCCGAAGCCGATCGATCCCACTATGTTGCAGACTGCGGACCGCGTCGTCGTAATCGGCGACGAGGCTGTCGTCGAGCCCGTGCCGGGGATGGCCGGGACTATCGAGAAATGGACGATCGACGAGCCCTCGGCGCGAGGGATCGAGGGCGAGGAACGAATGCGCCTGGTCCGCGACGAGCTCGCCGAGAAGGTGCGCCAACTTGTCGGCGAACTCGCTGCAGGGCCCGTGGCCTGAGCTGGGTCAGGCCGCTCGCGAGGACGCGACGCCCGCCGAACGCGGGGTCCCCGTGGACGAGCTGGCGACCATGAGCACGGTCCCCACCGCGGCAACCGCGGCCAGGACCGCAAACCCGGTTGCGTAGCTACCGGTGACCTCGGCAAGGACCGCACCGGCCCCGGGAGCCAAGGCGGTGGCCAGCAGGACCGGGAGGCCGAGGACGCCGGAGAGGCGGCCGTATCCGCGCGCGCCCCACCGGTCGGTGACCGCGGTCGCCTGAAGCAGCGTCGCGATGCCGCGCCCGACCCCGGCGGTCATCGACGCCGCGACCAGCAGACCGACCGGCCCGGGGACCACAGCGAGCACCGCGGTGCTGACGGTGACGAGGCCGAACACGGTCGCGGTGCGCACGGTCAGCGAGGCATGCCGGGCAAGAGCGGTGTAGACGAGCCGACCGGCGACCTGACCGAGTCCGCCGAGGCCGAGCACCCAGGCGGCGGCCTGAGGACTCAGGCCGCGCTCGAGCATAAGAGGCACCAGAGCCAGCAACGCAGCGTACATGGCCAAGGCGACCAAAGTCAGTCCAGCGGCAAGCCACCGGAACCGTGAGTCCCGGACGACGCCGGCAGCGTAGGCCTTCTCGGCCTCTGGCTCCTCCGCGTCGGCATGCACCGGGTGGGGCCAGGGGCGTCGCAGCACGAGCGAGTGGATCGGGACGGTGAGGGCCGCCAGCACGACCGCCGCCCAGAAGTACGTGCCTCGCCATCCCAGCTGTTCATACGCAACTGCGGTCAACGGCGCGAAGACCGTGCTCGCCAGTCCGGCCACCAGCGTCAGCGTGGTCAGCGCGCCGAGCCGGCCGGCAGCGAACCAGCCGGTGATCGCGGCGAAGGCCGGCGGATAGAGGACTCCGGCCATGGCGACTCCGGCCAGCGCCCAGCCGACGATGAACACCAGCAGGTTCGTCGACGCGGCGATCACCACCAGCGACACGACGCCGAGACCCGAGCCAGCGGTCATGACGAGACGGGGTCCGTGCCGATCGATGAAGCGCCCGACCGGCACCCCGGCCAACGCCGACACGGCCAGGGCCACAGAGAACGCCGAGGTGACGGCCACCGGCGACCAGCCGGTATCCACGCTGATCCGCGGAGCCAGGACCGGGAAAGCGTAGTAGAGCAAGCCCCACGAGACGATCTCGGTCACGCACAGCGCAGCCAGCACCATTGCCCGCCCAGGCTGCACAGCAGCCTCAGCCAACGACGACGCCTCGCAGTTGCCTGGCCAGGGCATCGACGACGTAACCCGCGTCGCGGTGGACTCCACGCAGGGTGTTCGACGAGAACGAGCGCTGGAACTCCAGGCCCAGGAAGGCTAGGCCGGGCCGCACGGTCGAGACGCCGCGATCGTGCCTCGGCGCGCCGGACTCGTCGAGGACGCCGAGGGATCGCAGGTACGGCAGGTGCGGCCGATAGCCGGTCGCGAAGACCACCGAGTCCACGCGCTCCCGCGAGCCGCCAGGCCACACGACGCCGTCCGGGACGTACTCCGCGAACATCGGTCGCTCGTCTGGATGCGCTGCCTCGAGCGCCGCCCTGTACTTTCCGGCGTCGATGACCGGTGTGCCTGTGATAATCCTGTTCAGGACCGACGGCGGCAGGAGGTCGGCGCGGGTGAGTCGCAACCACCAGTGCAGGTCACGCCCGGCGATGACCTGCGGCGCGTACCGGACCCGGTCCCGCACCGCCAGCGAGGCCTGGGCGTGGTCGGCGAGCTCGTGGGCGATCTGGACGGCGGAGTTGCCCGCCCCGACGACCACGACCCGCTGACCGGCGAACTCCTCGGGCGACCGGTAGTCGGCCACGTGCAGGACCCGGCCCTGGAATGCCTCCCTGCCTGGGATCGTCGGCACGTAGGGGCTGGCAAACGAACCCGAGGCAGCGATGAGCGCGTCCCCAACCAGGCGGCTCCCGTCGGCCAGATCCACGGCAAAGCCCGGGCCGTCGGCGGCGACCTCGGTGACGCGGGCACCAGTGCGGACCTCGACGCCCAGCCACTCTGCGTAGCTGCGCAAGTAGTCGGCGACCTCGTCGCGTCCCGGGTACCCGTCGGGGTCGCCGGGGAACGGGTGACCCGGGAAGGCGCTGTACCGGCGCGGAGAGAACAGCCGCAGGCTGTCGTAGTAGCGCGGCCACGACCCGACTGGCTCGTCACCGGCCTCGAGCACCACCGGCTCCCAGCCTCGGTCGCGCCCGGCACGGGCCGCGGCGAGGCCGGACTGCCCGCCGCCCACGATCAGCAGGCGACCGCGGCTCATCCGTCGGTCCTCGTGCCGATCTGGACCAGCTGGGGCGCGGGTGTGCAGCACCCGCCCGACGTCGCCTGCTCCGGGGCGTCGAACAGGCCGGACCCGCCGCACACGCCGGTGTCGGGCAGCTCCAGCTCGACACGGTCAGCCGCCTCGTGATCCCCGGCGAGCTCGGCGACGACGCTGCGGACCTGCTCGTATCCGGTCATCGCCAGGAACGTCGGCGCGCGGCCGTAGGACTTCGCGCCGACGATGTAGAAGCCCGGCTCCGGGTGGGCGAGGTCAGCGGCTCCCGTGGCGCGCACTGAGCCGCAGGAGTGAAGGTTCGGGTCGACTTCAGTGGCGACCTTCGTCGGAGCCTGCAGGCGGACGTCGAGGTCGAGGCGGACCTCGGAGAGGAACGACAGGTCCGGTCGGAAGCCCGTCGCGACGACCACTCGGTCCGCGGGCTCGAGCCGCCGCCCGTCTTCGCCCACCAAGACTGCCCGACCATCCTCGACGAGGACCCGCTCGACGCGGAACCCGGTGACGAGGTCGACGTAGCCGTCCTCGACGGCCTTCTTCGCCCGCTGGCCCAGGTCACCGCGCTCGGGCAACTCGTCAGCCGACCCGCCACCGAAGGCGTTGCCGACGGTACCGCGGCGCAGCGCCCAGGTCACCCGGGTGCCTGGCTCGCGGCGGACCACTGCCGCGAGGTCGCCGATTGCTGTCGCGGCCGAGTGGCCGCTGCCGACCACGACGACGTGCTTGCCAGCCAGTTCGGCGGCCTCGTCGCGGCTCGGCGTGCGGTGATCAAGCAGGCCGGCTTCGACGGCGGCGTGTTCGCCGAGGGCGGGCAGTCCCTCCGCGCCCGCCGGGCTCGGGGCCCGCCAGGTCCCGGAGGCGTCGACGACGGCCTGGGCTTCGAGCCTCTCTTCTTCGCCGTCAGCGCGGCGGACGTGGACGACGAACGGCTGCTCCGCGCGGCCGGCGTCGACGGAAAGGTCGCGGCCCTTACGGCCCACGCCGACGACGCGGTAGCCGTACCGGACACGGTCGCTCAGAGTCTCGGCCAGCGGCGTCAGGTACTCCTCGACCCACTGGGCCCCGGTCGGGTAGCCGGTCTCGGGCGCGCTCCAACCGGTCGGCTCGAGCAGCCGGCGCGACGCTGGGTCAATGAGTTCAGACCATGGCGAGAACAGGCGGACGTGGCCCCACTCGGCCACGGCCGACGCTGGACCGTCGCCCGACTCCAGAACCAGGGACTCCAGGCCTCGCTCGAGCAGATGAGCGGCGGCGGCCAGGCCCTGCGGACCGGCTCCGATGATGACGACGGGATTCACTTCAACCTCCATGTATTGATGTTCTTCGATGGGTCGAGCTTGCCTCACGTATCGACAGATGTCAATGCGTGAGGCAGAATGGAGGCATGAGCACTCCCCCAGCCATCGAATCCGCGGCCGACGTCGCGCCCTGCTGCGTCCTCGGCGAGACGATCGACGACACGGTCGCCCAGGATCTCGCCAGGGTGTTCAAGGCCCTCGGCGACCCCACCCGGGTCAAGCTCATGTCCCTCATTGCCGGAAGCAGCGCGGGCGAGATGTGCGTCTGCGATCTCACCGAGCCCGTCGGGCTATCACAGCCGACCGTCTCCCACCACATGAAGCTGCTCGTCGAGGCCGGCCTCGTCGAGCGCGAGCAGCGCGGCCGCTGGGCCTACTACCGGCCCACCATCGACACTCTCGCCGCCGCAGCCAAGGCGCTCATCACCTGATGGAAGGCGTGTCGACCAGGCCCATGACGCCGACCGACTGGCCCGCCGTCGAGGCCATCTACCAAGCAGGCATCGCGTCCGGGCACGCCACCTTCGAGACCGAACCGCCGCCTGACTGGTACACGTTCGCGTCGAGCAAGCGCCCGGACCTCATGCTCGTCGCCGTCGGCGGTGACGACTGCGTCCTCGGCTGGGCCGCAGCCGGCCCCGTCTCGACCCGCGCCGTCTACCGAGGTGTCGTCGAGCACTCGGTGTACGTCGATCCCGACGCGGCCGGATGTGGCGTCGGTTCACGGCTCCTCGCCGACTTCCTCGGCGTCGCCGACCGATCAGGCGTCTGGACGCTCCAGTCCTCGGTCTTCCCCGAGAACGCAACCAGCCTCAGGCTCCACCAGAGAGCTGGCTTCAGGGTTGTCGGACGGCGCGAGCTCATCGGGCTGATGCCGTGCGGACCTCTTGCCGGTCAGTGGCGGGACACCGTGCTCATCGAGAGACGTGTCCCCAAGTCTGGCTGAGTTCTTCCCTGACAAGGCAAAGAAATCGCATCGCAACGCCTGAACCAAGGCGACAGCCTGCGGAAACCACGTCGCAGCGACCGCGTCGACCAGGACCAGCCTGTGCTACCTTGAGAGCACTACATCCCCCACGCCTCTCCACGATGCGCACTTGGGGGATTTTCTCTGCCCATGTTTGCAAGTTCAGACCTGTCGGTGCTGAGCCTTATCGAGCTCCGCCAGCACCCGGCTTGGATTCTTGATGAGGTCGAACAGGCTGCTTACCCGGCGCGCCCACCGCGCTGGGTCGTCACCCTCAGCAAACGCGGCAGCCGAGGCGAATTGGTCATGGAGGTTGACCGGTAATCGGTCAGCCAGCTCCGTACCGAGCTCGCCAGCGAGGCCGGCTCGAGGAGACGAAGGCCGCAAGAATCTGCCCAGCTTCCCGGTCGCTGGGACCGGTTTGTCCGATGCACCCTCAAGGGCTGCGACGGCGTCAATCACCCAGTCGGCCTTCCAGGAATCCGAGAGCGGCACGGCGACCCGCTGGACCCCGGCGATCGCATCTCGTCCCAGCGCCAGGGAGAGCCCTCCGGGGTCCTCGTGGTAGTTGAGGTACCGGGTGACGTCGACTCCTGGAGGACAGACCTCGGCGAGGACGACGTCGCCGAGCCAGTTGCTGGGATCGACGATCCAGCCCTCCCGCTCGGTGACAGATGGCTTCAGGTGCACTCGGTAGAGGTAGAACTGGCTGCCGTGGTCAGCCTGGTCGCGCATTCGCCGCAGCATGTTGTGGACCGCGGCCTCGTACGTGCCGACATGGAGCGCCTTCGCCTGCTGCCTCGCGGCCCACGCGGCGACCCTCTCGTCGCCGCCCATCATCCTTCGGATCCCAGGCGTCAGGTCCGCCGCCGGGTCGAACTCGCTTGTCGGCCAGTCCGGCTGCGTGCTCGTGTGGTACCAGGAGAACTGAGCGACTTGGTCGTCGTTCAGGGCCGGGTCGCCAGCATCGACCGTCACGCGTGGTGCGTCCTCGTGCTCGCACGTCAAGCCGCAACCGGGGCACTTCTCTCCGCTCTGCTCCCAGCGGTCGATCCAGTCCAGGTCGACGACGAAACAATGGCCGCAGCCGGTACACAGCATGCGCCGATCGCGCCAGAAGTTGATGAATCGTTCCATGGCTCCATTGTCTCGGCAAATCTCGTGGAGCCGTGGGACCCAGGACGGCACGAATCTCTCGTAGCTATGGAAAGTGTGCGAGGATCTCGTCCGGCCAGTCGTAGTCGTGCCGGGCACAACCGCCGAAGCTAGCGTTTCCGTTGGCAGCGCGGGCAAAAATGGCTCGAGCGGTTCCTGAACTTCTCCCGTACGATTGGAGTACCGCAACGGTTGCACGGGTGACCTTCCCGCCCATAGACATTCAACGCATAACGTCCCGACTCCACACGATTGAGACGTTCATGTACTGCGAGTCGACTCGCCAATCGACTCGCAATTGAAGAGGCACTCGACTCGCACTCCCATTCCAGCAGCGCCGGACGCACTGAAGAGCACGATACAGGTGTGAGTCGCCGGGTGGTCCGGATGCTTCGACGGAGGCATTCGGCCGCGGCGGCGACGTCGAGCCATCCCTCATCGCGCGCGCTCCTCCAGATCTTCGACACCTGCCGGTCACCCGCCTTGGACGCTCGCCCTACAATGTTCTGAGACCGGACCTCTCGCGCGATCGGGGAGGTCGGGTCTCGTCCTGCCAAAGGGATGTCTGCGAGACGGCGTCGCGGCTACTGCTTGACGAACCGCGTGCACGACGTCGACCTGAGCGCCCACGCGGCGTCCTACCTCACGCCGACCGCTCTGATGACGAACGGCGTGACTCGCACTCCTTGCCGACCACGCTCGTACGGGCCTGGTCAGCCCTGTGCGGTCGATGCGTCGGGCTCATCGTCTGCCGAGCGCGGCGACTCTGCGCCGCAGCAGTCCTCGGTCGTCATCCGGGCCGACGTCCGACGTCGCCGTTGGAGCGCCCCGACCACTAGGGCCAGCAGCACCGCTGCGATGGAGAGTCCAGTAATGAGGACGGTCTGTCCCTGGAGCCAGCCGGACACCGCCGCGGAGACGGCGGCGATCCCGTCGGTGCGGCCGGAGGCCGGGGCGTCGCTGGTGGCGGCCGGAAACCAGTACCACGTCAGGTAGATCCCGGTGAGCACGAGGACGGCGGCGGTGACTTTGGGGCCGTAGCGAGCGAGTGCCGCGACGCGTCGGGTGAGCAGGGAGCCAGCGGTGGCCGTGGTCATGGCGACGAGCAGCAGGACGGTGGCCGAGCCGGCGGCGTAGACGCCGAAGACGAGGAGCAGGCCGGAGAAGCTGGCGGTGGCCTGGGCCTGAGCGATGACCGCGAGGAGGACCCCGACGGTGCACGACAATGACGCCGCCGCGTAGCCGACACCGAAGACGACCATTCGGACAGTGCTTGGCAGCCTCTCGGTCGCTCGGCCGGGGATGCTGGGCAGTCGAAGGGAAATCGATCGGCCGGCCAGCATCGCCGCGCCGAGCAGCACCAGCACGGCTCCGACGGCGAGCCCGAGCGCTGGAGCCGCCTGAATCAAGCCCCGTGCCCCGGCGCTCACCACGACCCCGGCCAGCGCAAGCGTGCCTGCGAACCCGATCGACAGCGCGAGCCCTGCCCGCAGGGCCCGCAGAACGCGGACCGAGACCGGGGAGGCGTCGGCGTCACCCAGCGTATGGGCGATCCATGCCGGGAGTAGCGCGAAGCCGCAGGGGTTGACCGGGGCGATCATGCCGGCGGCGAAGGCGAGGGCGAGCAGGCCGCCCATGGCTCAAGCCCCGGCCTTCGCGAGCTCGGCGGTGATCGTCTCGGCATCGGGGTCCGTGGCGCGGAAGGTCACCTGGCCGTCGGCGTCGACGACGATGAGGGTGGACAGAGCAGCGACTTTGAACCGCTGGGACACGGCCGCGCCCTCGTCGATGGCGGCCGGGACGTGCTCGGCCCCGACGTACTCCATGAAGCCCTCGATGGTCTCCTCGGACTCGCGCGGATCCATGTCGACGGCGAGGAAACTGGCCTCGTTGCCGTTCTCGTCTGCGATGGTGACCGCTTCGCCGAGGAAGCGGACGCCATTGACACATTCGCCGCAGCCGACGGAGAAGAAGAACACCGCGGTGGGCTTCCCGGCGGCGGGCAGGCTGATCTGCTGGCCATCGAGAGCGGCCACCGTCACCGGTCCATCGCTCTCGGCCGCGTCGCTGCTGCCGCAGCCGGTGAGACCCAACGACCCGACAGCCAGGACGCCTGCGATTGAGATCGCCGTCCGGCGGGAGATACGGTACGTCATCTGTCTTTCTCCTCCTTCGTTTCGTCTCCTTGGTCGGCACCTGTCTGCGGGGTGGGTGGACAGCAGCCTTGGACGTCGTTGCGGCGTCGTCGTCGCAAGCTGGCGATCACCGCGACCGCCACGACGACGAGTCCGGCACTGATGACCCAGGGACTGCCTAGCACGCCGCCAACGCCCGCGAGCGCGCCGCCGGCGATGAGGAGGGGCAGTGCGCAGCAGAGGACCATCAGCAGTCCTGCACCCGCCACCAGCAGGCCGCCGCTGCTATGCCTCCTATCGTGGTCGGATCCCATCTCGTTCCTCTCTCTCCGCCTCGCCTCGTCGCGCGCTTACGCGCAGCACGACAGTTTCGAGACGTCGGTGGTGAAGGCCTTGGCGGCGATGCGGATGCCCTCGGCCATGGTCAGATACGGGGCCCAGGCGTCGGCGACCTCAGCGATGGTCTTGCCCAGCACGTGGACTCCGGCAGCCGCCAGCTCACCGGCGTCCTTCGCTACCGCGGTCAGGCCGAGGATCTTCCCGGTGTCGGCATTCGCCACCATCTTGATGAAGCCGCGGGTGTCGCGGTTGACCAGTGCCCGCGACACGTGGTGCAGCGGCAGCACTCGACAGTCGCAGCGGATCCCGGCGTCGAGGGCCTGCTGCTCGGTCATGCCGACCGCGCCGATCGCCGGGCCGGTGAACGTCACCCGCGGCAGCCGCGCGTAGTCCACCGACCGATGGGCGTCGGTGAAGGCGTTCTCCGCGACGAGGGTGCCGTGGTGCGCGGCGACGTAGACGAACTCGGGGTGCCCGGTCACGTCGCCCGCGCCCCAGACCCGCGGGTTGGACGACTGCAACTGATCGGTGACCACGACCTCCCCGGCGTCGCCGGTCTTCACTCCGACCGCGCCGAGGTTCAGCCCGTCGGTGACTGGCCGGCGGCCGAGCGCGACCAGGACGTGTCCGGCGCGGAACTCCTGCGACCCGCCGGACACATCCGCGGTGACAACCACCTGGCCGCCGCTCGCGTCGCGGACGACGCGGAGGGGAACCGCACGGCGGACCACCCGAATGCCCTCCTCGGCGAAGACCTCCTCAAGCGTCTTGGAGACCTCCGGCTCCTCCTTCGACGCCAGCCGTGAGCGCACCAGCACGGTGACCTTCGACCCGAGCCGGGCGAACAGCTGGGCCTGCTCCAGGGCGACGTAGCCGCCGCCGAGCACCAGCAGCGACTCCGGGACCCCGGTTAGCTCCATCGACGTGGTCGACGTCAGATACCCGGCCTCCTCCAGGCCGTCGATCGGCGGGGCCCACGGCCGGGAGCCGGTCGCGACCAGAAAGTGATCGGTCTCGACGGTCTCAACAGTCCCGTCAGACGCCATGACCTCGAGGAGAGGAACATCGGGCGTGCCTGCGAACGAGGCGTCACCCCGCAGGACCTGCCAGCCGTAGGAGTCGGCGACGTCGACGTACTTCTCGCCCCGCAACGACTCGACTAGTGCCTGCTTTCCGCCGACGAGGCCGGGCATGTCGACCGGTGCCGCGCTCGTCATGATGCCCGGGAACCGGCCGGTCGCATCCGCGGCGACGTGCCGCGCCTCCGCCGCGGCGATGAGCGCCTTCGACGGCACGCATCCGGTGTTCACGCACGTCCCTCCGAAGGTGCCGCGCTCGATCATCACCACCGACTTGCCGAGCGTGCTCGCGCGGATGGCGGCGGCGAACGCGCCGCCGCCGGACCCGATGACGGCGAGGTCGTACTTCGTAGGCATCCTTGCTCCTGTCGACGCTTGGACTCTTCGTCTTTCTCAGCCATACTGGACCTTCCAGTGCAGGGGAAGGTCAAGAGCGGCGCGCCGCGCGACGGGAGGCAGCGATGCGGATCGGAGAACTCGCCGCGGAGACAGGCACCACGACGAAGACACTGAGGTTCTACGAAGAGCAGGGACTGCTCTCGCCAACCGACCGGACACCGGCCGGGTACCGCGACTACACGCCGGAGGCCGTCGCGCGGATCGACTTCATCCACCGCGGCCGAGCAGCCGGCCTCACCCTCGCCCAGATCCGCCAGATCGTCGAGATCCGTGATGCCGGTCGTGCGCCGTGCGAGCACGTGCGTGACCTGCTCGACGCGCGGCTGAACGACATCGAGCAGCAGATCGCTCAGCTCGGCGCGCTGCGCGACACGATCGCAGAGCTCCGGGAGAACGCCTCGCACCCGGAACCCGATACATGCAGTGTCGATCAGGTCTGCCGATACGTGTGATCGGTGAATTGAATCTTTGCTGCGCATAGGTGGGTAGTTCACGGAGTGTCGGCTGCGGCTGACGCGAGCCAGCACCCACCTATGCACTTAAGGTCATTGGGTCCGGTGCGGTGCCTATGGGGCGGTTATGCCAGACCCTGCGATCCCCGCACCACTAGTGAAAACTGTGCGATCATCACAAGTTCATTCGATGTCAGCTGCGCATCATGGGGCTGGCGAGTTCGAGCGATGCCGGTGTCGGCAAGACGATGCTCTATGTCTGGACCGCATAGTCCAGTGTCGTGGAGTTCATCCCCCGACGAAGCGGCGCTCTGCGATTCGCCCACCGGTATGAGCCCGGCGGCTGAGCGTCGTCTCGTCGGTGAGATGTCAACGGGACGCCCGCGGCGCACGGCCGTTGGGTGTAATGGCGGTTCCTCCCTCCGCCGCTTCCGGAGGTTTAACGTCGATCACGAACGGGACGAGTCTCGTTCTCGGTGGACCCGCAGGAGGATCGCATGGCAAGGAGAAGAGCAGGGCACAGCAGCTGGTAGGCGACGTCGCCCCGAAGCTCGCCGAACTGACCGACGAGGTGCTGTTCGGCGACGTCTGGGCACGGGCTGAACTCTCTCGGCGCGACCGCAGCCTGGCGACCGTCGCGGCCCTGACCGCGCTCGGGCGGACCGACCAGCTGCGGTCTCATCTCAACCTGGCGCTCGACAACGGAGTGACCCAGGAGGAACTGGCCGAGGTCGCGACGCACCTGGCCTTCTACGCCGGGTGGCCGGCGGGGATGAGCGCGGCCACCGTCCTCAAAGAGGTCCTCGATGCCCGCTGAGCAGATGACCATGCTTTCGAAGCCGGCGACGTCGAAGGCCCCCGCCCTGGTCGCCGGCCGCAGCCCCGACTGGGTCCTGGCCGATCGTCCAGGACACGTCTATCGGCTGGGTCAGCACCGATGGCCTGCGGGACAAGTGGGTCCGGATCCTGCGCGAGAACGGCTTCGACGTCGACGAGGCCAGCGGCACCGTGCGCATCGGCCGGGCCGGGGCGAAGCTGACCGAGCACGCGCTCAACGCCCTCCCCGACCCGCAGTCCATCCAGGACCACCTGCGCAGGCTCGGCGACAGCGTCGACACCGACCCACGGCTCGCCGTCAGCACCGCCAAGGCGCTGATCGAATCGACCGCCAAGTGCGTCCTCACCGCCCGCGGGCAGAGCTATGCCCGAGCAGCCAAGGTGCCCGCGCTGGTCAAGGCCGCCCAGGTATCGCTCGGCCTCGCCCCCAAGTCGGTCAGCGACGAGGACCGAGCGCTCCGCCAGGCCCTGCAGTCGCTGATCACCCTCACCCAGAGCGTCACCGAGCTCAGGAACAGCGTCGGCATCGACCACGGAGCCGAGGAAGTGCCCAGATGGGTGCGCCCGCGGCACGCTCGCCTCGTCGTTGGCGCGGCCCAGGTCTGGTGCCAGCTCATGCTCGAGACCCTCGCCGATCCCGACGCCCCCTGGCGTCACTCGGAGGCTTGACTCTTACCAGCATTGGCTGCCGACGGGCTCCTCTTCGGTTTCGGCGTTCGATTGCCGGGCGATCTCGTCTCGGCTACTATGGACTCACCAAGACCGGTTCCGCCTACCTCGGTAGGTCCAGGGCCGGTCCTCATTCTTTTCTGGACGGTGCAGTTGGACGGAGCAGTCAAGGAGTACCGCTCCTACGACGAGCAAGTCGACCTGCTCATCCAACGCGGCATGGACGTCGGGGACCGCGACGAGGCCGTCGCCCTGCTGCGGCGCGTCAGCTACTACCGGCTCAGCGGGTACTGGTACCCGTTCCGACAGATCGTCGGGAGCCAACGCCAGGACGACTTCTACTCCGGGACCCGGTTGGCCGACGTCGCCGCGCTCTACGAGTTCGACGCCCGGCTGCGCACCGCGGCCTTCGCCGAGCTGTCCCGCATCGAGCTCGCCATCAGAGCACTGCTGGGTCACGAGCTCGGCCGCGTCGACCCGTGCGCGCACCTGGAGCCGAATCTACTCGGTCCCACGGCCCGCAGCGGTGGTTCCTACGCCGACTGGCTCGCCGGCTACGAGTTCGAGCTGCAGCACGCCCAGCGAGGACTTCGTCGAGCACCACCGGCAGAAGTACGGCGGCAGGCTCCCCGTCTGGGCCGCTGTCGAGCTACTCGACTGCGACGTTCAGCTAGCGTCTTCGCTGGCAGACCGGGCAAAGATGACTCGACCGGTTCATGAAGCGCTCGCGCACGATCGGGGTGCCGCAGCGCTTGCACGGGCGACCCTCCCGTCCATAGACATTCAATGAGCTTCTTCCGGATTCACCGTTCACGTTGACGTAGAGGGAATCGAAACTCGTTCCGCCCTGTGCCAGGGCCTCGGTCATGACCTCGGTGGCCGAGGAGATGAGCTCGCGCGTCTGCGCGGCGGAGATGGTCCGGGCCGGCTTGGCGTAGTGCAGTCGGGCCCGCCACAGGGCCTCGTCGGCGTAGATATTGCCGATGCCCGAGATCACCGACTGGTCCAGGAGCACCCTCTTGATCCCGCTGGTGGTCGCCAAGACGCGGCGCCGGAACTGCCGCGCGTCGAAGTGCGGGTCCAGCGGGTCTCGGCCAATGTGCTCGACCGTGTGCGGGATTTCGGGAAGATCCAGCAAGCTGGTGGAGGCCGCGGGAACAGGATTGCCCCGGCGGTCGACCACGGGGACCACCGGGTCCAGGTACAGACCGCCAAAGATCCGCTGATCGACGAACCGCAACTCCCCAGCTCGGCCGTCGTCGTGAACCAGGCGCAGGGTGATGCGGGTGTGACGGTGCCCGGGCATGTCCGAGGTCGCTAAGAGCATTTGCCCGCTCATGCCGAGGTGCACCACGAGGGCGCGCTGGTCGAGACCGGGGTTTCCGTCGGTCGCCACGCGCAACCACATGTATTTTCCCCGCCGGCACACGTCACGAATCACGGCACCGGCAAGGGCGGAGCGGAAATCCTCGGGGGCCTCCGGGTGCCGCCTCAGCGACCGGGGGTCGGAGACCTCGATCGCGTCGATCCGCGCACCCATGATGTGTCGGGCAAGTCCGGCACGGACCACCTCGACCTCGGGTAGCTCAGGCACTGTCCTGGCTGGTATCGCGGAGTTTGGTCACGGCGGCCGACTCTTGCTCGGTCAGGTGCCGGTACGCCGCCTCGGCGGCAGCACGCTCGGCGTGCTTCTTGGCGGAACCGGTGCCGACGCCCTGCGTCTGGTCGCCGATTTCCAGTCGGGCCTCGAAGACGCGCGCGTGATCCGGGCCGGTGCCCGTGACGTGGTACTGGATGTCGCCCAGATCCATCGACGCGGCGAGTTCCTGAATTTCGGTCTTCCAGTCCCTTCCCGCGCCGAGGACGAAGTCGTCGTCGAGGAGCGGGCCGGTCAGGCGAAGAACGAGGTCCCGGGCGGGCGTCCCGCCGCAGGAGATATAGGTGGCGCCGAACAGCGCCTCCATGGTGTCGGCGAGGATCGAGTCCTTGTCGTCACCGTGGGTCAGCAATTCCCCGCGGCCGAGCCGGATGTGTTGACCCAGCTCCAGGGAACGCGCGATCGCGGCGAGAGACCTCTCGGAGACGACCGCGGCACGACGCTTGGCCAATTCCCCTTCCGACAGGTCGGGGAAACGGCGGTACAGCTCGGTGGTCACGGCGAGCCCCAGGACGGAATCGCCCAGAAACTCGAGCCGCTCGTTGTGAGGAATCGAACCGTTCTCGTACGCGTAGGAACGGTGAGTGAGTGCAAGCTGAAGCGTCTCGGCGTCGATATCGACTCCGAGACGCTTCAACAGCTCTCCGTATTGCACGGTAGTCATATGGACGCCAATTCCTAGGCGTCGGCCACCTTGCGACCCTTGTACTCCAGGTACAGGGGGGTGCCGGCGGTATCGGTGACGACCTTCGCCTGGTGGGGAAGGCTGTAGGTCACCTTGCCGTTTTCAACGGTCTTGACCAGCTGAGGCGCGGAGGCCTTCCACTGGGAGCGACGTGCGCGCGTATTGGCACGGGACATTTTCCGCTTGGGAACAGCCACGGCTATCTCTCTTCTCTCGTCTCGGTTGTCTCGTTTGCGGCCTCCGCACCGAACAGCCCGGAAAGGGCCGACCAGCGAGGATCCAGGTTCTCGTGGTGATGATCGGGATTCTCGTCAAGGCGCGCTCCGCATTCGGAGCACAGTCCCTGGCAATCCTCCCGGCACACGGGCTGGAACGGCAGTTGCGTTATGACCGCATCCCGCAGCACCGGCTCAAGATCGATGGAATCGTTCTCAACGCAGTACTGCTCGTCTGCTTCGTCTTGCGACTGGCCTTCGGGTTCACGTTCAAAAACATACAGCTCTTGAATGTCAGCCGTCACTGGAAAGTCGATGGGATCCAAACACCGGCTGCACTCTCCGTGAACACTCACGGAGGCAACACCATTGACAAAGATACCATCATGCACGGATTCCAGGCGGAGATCGAGTGTGATGTCGGAACCTTCTGGCGCCCCGATCTGGGGATTCCCGAAGTCCTGAGGCACGGCCACGGTCTGATCGAGGTGCTCCATGGTCCCCGGCCGATGGGCCAGATCCCTGACGGATATCGTCAAGGACGATGAACTGTCATTGTTAATGATGAACTCCTGATACGACGTGATGACCGACTCTCCAGCCTACTCAGGTGCCGCAGGGCAAACAACCCTCAAGGGCCACAGAGTCGCAACGTATGACCAACATCATAACGTCATCCCTGGTCAGCGGCCATGAGCGCCCCGGTTCGGGCTAGTGTCCGAACCGGCGTCCCACGGAACGGGGCACGAAACTTCGGATGTCTCCGCCGAAGGAAGCCACCTCTTTGATCAGCGAGGAGGACAGGTGCCCGTTCTTCGGGTCGCCGGCCAGGAACACGGTCTCGACCCCGCTGATATTGCGGTTCATCGTCGCCATCGGCGCCTCGTACACGAAATCCTTCGCGTCACGGAGGCCCTTCACGATCGCGGTCGCTCCCCGCGATCGCGCGTACTCGGCGAGCAGGTCGTCCGTCATGGGCTCGACCGTGACTCCGTCGAGCCAGCTGAAGACCTCGGTCACCATGTCGAGCCGCTCCGACAGGTCGAAGCGGTATTTCTTGGCGGGATTATTGGACACGGCGACGATGACACCACTGGAAAAGATTTTGGTGGCGCGGGTGATGACTTCGACATGTCCGTTGTGAATCGGGTCGAAGGAACCCGGGCAAACGGCAAGACTCATGACTCCAAGTTATCAGGCGCGCACCCGCGATCCCCCGCGACGCAAAGACCGCCCGCCGACGCGTCGAACTTTCGTTTCCGCCTGTGACGCCCCTTACCATGAGGGAATGCACGACGACACTCAGCGCTCCCCCTCCACGTCCCTTCGGCCTCACGACGCCGCGCCGCCCTGGAAGTCGCTGGCGCTGAGCGCGGGCCTGCTGGACGAGCAGGGATCGCTCTCCTCGACCATCTTCGAAGAGATGAGTTCCCTGGCGCAGCGGCACGACGCGATCAATCTCGGGCAGGGCTTCCCCGACACCGACGGCCCGGGCGTCCTCGCCGAATCTCTGGCGCGCGCGGTCACGGACGGACGGAATCAGTACGCGACGATCGCAGGCCTGCCCGCTCTGCGCCGTGAGATCTCCGAGCACGAGATCCTCTCCGGACGACGCGGCCCCGACCCGGACACCGAGGTCACCGTGACGGCGGGTGCGACCGAAGCCTTGAGCGCCACCATGCTGGCGTTCCTCCGACCCGGGGACGAAATCGTCCTGTTCGAACCGTTCTACGACCTGTATCCGGCCCTCGCCGGGCTGAGCGGTGCCACGGTCGTCACGGTGCCACTGCTTCCGCCGACCTTCACTCCCGATCCGGAGCGCCTGCGCGCGGCGTTTTCCGACCGGACCCGAATGGTCGTGGTCAACGATCCCCACAACCCGACGGGAACCGTGTTCGACCACGAGATCATGACGCTGATCGCCGAGCTGTCCGAACGACACGACGCGATCATCGTGACGGATTCCGTGTACGAGCACCTCGCCTTCGACCGCGAACCGGTGGATTTGGGTTCTCTCGAGGCCTCGCGCGATCGAACCGTCCGCGTCTCTTCCGCGTCGAAGACGTTCTCCATTACCGGGTGGCGGGTCGGTTGGGCCATCGCGCCCCCGGAATTGACCCGCGGAATCCGGGTCACCAAGGGCTATCTGTCGCATTCCGCGGCGGCTCCGCTCCAGAACGCGGTGGCCGAGACCATGGCGTGGGCCCGCGGATCGGACTTCTACGCCGAGCTGTCGGACCAGTACCGTCATCAGCGCGACGTCCTCCTCGACGGCCTCCAGGCCAGCCCCTTCGCCGCTCACCGTCCCGACGGCACCTTCTTCACGGTCGCCTCGACCGAGTCGCTATCCGAGGCATGGGGTAGCGACGGAACCGAGATCTCCGTGGCCCTGGCCGAACGGGCAGGGGTCGCGGTGGTGCCTCTCCAGGCCTTCGCGACGCCCGAGCACCGTTCGCTCTACGCCCCGTGGGTCCGCTTCGCGTTCTGCAAGCGCCCGGACGTCTTGCGCCGGGCGGTCCAACGCCTCGGCGAGGCAGGGCTGTCCTAGGCGTCGGCGGGCTGCTCGGCGCCCGGCTCGGGCTCGGCGAACCACAGCGTGGTCTCCCCGTAAGCCCGTTCGCCGAAGCGACGCAGCGCTGCGCCCCAGGTGGGCTCGGCGCTGCGCGTCGATCGTTCGACCACGATGATCGCGCCGTCGGCGAGCCGCAACGCCACCTGCTGGAGAGTCTCCGCGAGCTCGGCGTCCGGCATCGCGTACGGAGGGTCGATGAAGACCACGTCCCAGGTCTCGTTCGCCCGTCCGAGGTACCTCGAGGACTGCGCGTTGACCACCGAGATATCCGCACCGACCCCGGCGTTGAGCAGGGCCTCACGATTCCGGCGGCACGCCTCGAGGGCGGATCGGTCTCGGTCCACCAGGGTCACCGACGTCGCTCCGCGGCTCGCCGCTTCCAGGCCCAGGGCCCCGGACCCGGCGAAGAGGTCCAGCACGCGGGCCCCGGCGAGGACCCCGTAGGTTTCCAATCGGGAAAACAGCGCCTCTTTGACGCGGTCCGTCGTCGGGCGGGTCTTCTCCCCCTTGACCGAGGCCAGTCGGGCGCCACCGGCGGCCCCTGCGATGATGCGTCCCATCCCGTATCCATCCTTCACATGACGTTGTCACGGCCCCGCCGTGTCCTCCGGCTCGATCAGCCGCGATAGAGATATTCGGTGTTCTCCTGATGATCGGCCTCCAGCACGGCCTGCCGCAATTGCGGGTGGTTCGAGAGGTCGGGGTCTTCCGCGACGAGGTCCTGCGCGTCCGTCCGGGCCTGCTCGATCACCGTGGCGTGGCGCAGGACCGAGAGATTGCGGAGCGTCGAGCGGTTTCCGGATTGGCTGTCGCCCAGGATATCTCCTTCTCGGCGTTGCTCGAGGTCGAGGCTCGACAATTCGAAGCCATCCCGCGTCGAGGCGACGGCGTCGAGCCGCGGGATCGAGGCGCCCTCGGAATCCTGCTCGGTCACCAGCAGGCACGTTCCGGCGAGTCCGCCACGACCGATCCGGCCGCGCAACTGGTGCAACGTGGACATCCCGAGCCGGTCGGCGTCCATGATGATCATCAGGGTCGCGTTCGGCACGTCGACGCCCACCTCGATCACGGTGGTCGCCACGAGCAGGTCGATTTCCCCGCGGGCCATCCCGTTCATGATCCGCGACTTTTCGGCGCCTTCCATCCTGCCGTGCAGGGCCTCGATCCGGCACCCCGCGAGCACCGGCAGTGACGTCAGCCGCCCGCTCAGCCCCTCGACCGACTGCAGCGTCCCGGCCGAGCTCTTGCGCGAGCCGCCCAATCCGCGGTCGGCCTCGGAAGGCTCCGAGGGGTCCTCTGCCGCATCATTGATCGTCGGGACCACCACGAACACCTGGTGCCCCTTGTCGATCTCCTCCCGGGCGCGCTGCCACAACCGCGCCTCCCACGACGGATGCGTGGCCAGCGAGACCACGTGCGTTGCGACCTCCTGCCGGCCGGCGGGCAATTCGTCCAAGACGGAGACCGAGAGATCACCAAAAACCGTCATCGCGACGGATCGCGGGATCGGGGTCGCGGTCATCACGAGCCGATGCACCGGCGTGCCGTCCGGGCCCATGAGGGTGTGCCGCTGCCGCACCCCGAAGCGATGCTGCTCGTCGACGACGACCAGGCCCAACCGGGCGAACGTCACGTGTTTACCCAACAGGGCGTGGGTCCCGATGACGATCCGCGCCTCACCCGAGACGATCCGAGCCAGCGTTTCCCTCTTGGCGGCGGCCGACATCGACGAGGTCAACACGACCACGCCGGCCTCATCGGCCAGGCTCCCGAGCACGGATCGGATCGATCGTTCGTGCTGGCCGGCCAGGACCTCCGTGGGAGCCAACATGACCGCTTGGCCGCCGCTATCGGCGACCTGCAACATGGCCCGCAGGGCGACCAGCGTCTTGCCCGAGCCGACGTCGCCCTGCAAGAGGCGGTTCATGGGGCGCACCGAGCCGACGTCGTCGCGGATTTCCCGCCCGACCCGCTCCTGGCCCGCGGTCAGGGTGAAGGGCAGGCCCGCGTCGAAGGTTTCGAGGAGACCTCCCCCGACCGGTGGGTAGGCCTCGGTGCGCTGCGAGTCCAAGACCGCGGCGCGACGAGCCAAAATGACCTGAAGCACGAGGGCCTCGCGGTACCGGAAATATCTCATCGCCCGGTGCGGATCGGCTTCCTCCTCCGGCCGATGCACCAGGCGATATGCCCGTGCGAGCGACGGTAAACGGTGGCGCTGGTGAAGCTCGGGGGGCACGGGATCCACGCAGTCGGCCAGATCGACCTTGTCCAGGAGAGTCGCGACCGCCGCGGCGATGCGATCGGTGGGGTATTTGGCCGTGGCGGGATAGACCGGCAACGGCGGCAGAGGGGCCTCGGGGTCCGGCTCTTCCCCCACCGCGGCACCCGGCTGGCTGAGCACCGCGTAGTGCGGATTGGTCAGGGTCAGCTGCCCCTTGAACTCGGAGACCTTTCCCGAAAACATGACGTGATCCCCGACCGCGAGATCCTTGGACGCGGTCCAGGCATTGAAAAAAGACAGCGTCATGATGTTGCCCGCCGGGTGGCTCGCGGCGGTCTGAGCTGTCCCCGCGAGGGCGTCCAGCCGTCCTTCGAAGTCAGGGGCCTGAGCGGGCCGGTCCTCGTGGGCCAGCTGGTCCGTGACCGTGACCTCGGCGATGGATCCGCGCCGCGAGTGCATCCGCCGCGTCGTCACGGACAGGACCCGGGAGATGATGGAAACCTCGTTGCCCCATTCGAGGTCGGAAAAGTTCGTCAGTTCACCGCGAGGCAGGTACCGTCGCGGAAAATATTCCAGGAGATCGCCGAGAGTCTCGAGGGACAGGTGACGCGATAGGGCATCGGCCGTCTTGGGATGCAGGACGGACGAGAGCGGCCGCGCCTCGAGGGCTTCGTCGGCCACGGATCAGGCGTCCTCGGCCGAGAGGGACTCGGTGGTGATGTCCAGGGGTTTACCGAATTGGCCCAGGATCGACATGGCCGTTGCCGCCTCGGGAACGTGCACGTGAACGCGCCACCGGATCTTCTCGTCCTGCTCCTGCGAGACGGCCGTCATGATGACGGAATCCCCCACCTGGGACAGTTCGTGGCGCAGTTGGGCGGCGGCCAGGGCCTCCAGTTCGATCGCGCACATCAGCTCGACGCCGTCCTCCCCGACCTCGGGGCCGGGCCCGGGCGTGGAGGTCCCCTGGGGTGCCGCGTGCTCACCGTCCGATTCGTCGGCGAGCCACGAAGCGTAGGGACGTTTTTCGGCCCCGGGGTAGGCTTCCCCGCGAACGGTATGGGCGAGGACGTCGAAGATGATCAACATTCCCAGCGCGCCCGCGTCGACCCGGCCGGTCCCCCGGAGCACCTCGAGCTGGCTGCTCGTGCGACCGACCGACCGATGGCCGACGACGACCAGGTGGTCCAGCATGGTGCTCAGGTTCTTATTGGAGTCGTCCGGGTCCGCCCACGCTCCGGCGGCGCGGGTGATGTCGTTGACGAAGGACAGGATGGTCCCCTCGACCGGGTCGTGGAGGGCGCCGAGCACCCGGGTTCGGGCGTGCTCGAGGGCTCCCGCGAAGCCGAAGGCCGTCAGCCGGGTCTCTTCCCGCAAGGGCTCGGCGCATCCGGCCAAAATCACGGCGAAGAGCGTTCCCGAATTTCCTTTGGCCTCTTCCAGGCAGTGCCGCCCGCAGATTTCGAACAGCTCGCCCACGAGGGTCGTGTTGATCATCTCGGCGGCCTGGGCGCCGGCCCTGACCGTGATGGCCATGTTGGTGCCGGTGTCGGCGTCGGCCACGGGAAAGACGTTCAGGGCGTTCAGCTCGTCCTGGTGACGGTCCAGAACATCTGCGGCTACCGTGAGCCACCGTCGCATGACGGCGGCGCTAGACCCGGTCTTCAGCTGCAAAATGGTCCCATCCCCTATGTCTACGAGCTCTCCCGTCCACGACGACGAGGGACTCCCGATCGCTCAACTCTCCACAAAAGCCTATCGCACGAGCCCCCTCGGGGACGGGCATCGACGCCGGCAGGGTGGCCAAAAGACCATGGTCTTCCCCGCCGGCCAACAACCATTCCCAGGGGTCGCGCCCCAGCCTCGCCGCCTCATCCCGAAGGGGCTCCAGGAGGGGTTCGAGCAGCCCACCGTCCAGATCGATGCTCACGCCGGAGGCTCGTGCCAGCCTCTCGGCATCCTTCAAGAGACCGTCGGACACGTCGATCATCGCGGTGGCCCCGCGCTCGGCGAGGACGGGGCCCATCGCGATCGGCGGGAGGGGACGCAACTGCGAGGCGGCCAATGCCTCGGCCCCGCCGCAGGGATGTGCCCACGCGACCGGGTCGCTGGTGGCGGCCACCGGCCTCGTGTGGCCCCCGGACCTCAGCACATCGAGTCCGGCCGCGGCGCGACCCACGGTCCCGGCGATCACGACGAGGTCCCCGGCGCGGGCGCCCGAGCGGCGCACGGCGGCGTCGGCGGTCATCGTCCTCGCCCCTTCCCGAGGGAGAGGGACCAGCCCGAAGGCCGCCACGGTTGCTCCGAGCTCGGTTCCCGAACCGACGTCCCCGCCGCCGATCGTGCAGCGCGATGCCCCGAGCGCTCGCAGGGCCGCGCAGTACCCGCGGGCGATGTCCTCGGTCATGGTCAGGGCGGTCGTCGGCGGCAAGACCAGGCTCACGACCAGGCCCGTCGGAATCGCACCCATCGCGGCGACGTCGGCCAGATTCTGCGCGGCGGACTTCCACCCCATGTCGAAACCGGAGGTTTGGTAACCGCAGGGCCACTCGAGGAGGTAGTCCTGACCTTGGGTCTGGGAATCGATGGTCACGACGGTGCGGCCGGAGGAAAGATCGTAGACGGCGCAGTCGTCGCCCGGCCCGAGGATCAATTCCCCGTCGGGATTCCGCTCGGCGACCCACCGGTTGTGCTCATCGAAAATCGCGATGATCGGGCGCAAGAGTTCTTCTTCGGTGGTGTCCGCGACGGTCGGCGCTTCCGCGGCCACCGAGTCAGTCATCGCCCTGGCGTCCCGATTGCGACTTCGAGGTCCGGGACAGCACGGTCCAGATGCCGCCCAGGGCCAACACCGTGAAAATGATGATGGGCAACGGGCCTCGCAGTGAGCTCAGGTTCCGTTGGCTCGACACGTTCTGCTCTTCCGCGCCCGCGTTCGAGCGCTGGTCCACGTTGCTGACGCCGGCGTTGGTATCGGAGTCCACGGGGTCCGTCGCTTCGGAGTTCTTGGAATCGAGGTAGTGACTGACCCAACTCGAAATCCCGCGTCCCTCTCCGAGAGACGCGTCCGGCTTGGACGACGGCCGGCCGGCCGATGAGCCGTCGGCCCCCGAGCTGGGCGAACTACTCGAGGGCGCCGGGGCCGGCAACTGGGCCGACGGTTGGCTGGCCGAGCCGCCCGAGGTCGGTTCCGGCTGCGGGGCAACGGGAGCCGGCGTGGGCTGCTGCGTCGACGGCTCGGGGGCCGTCTGCCCGCCGGGGTTCTGCGTCGGCGCAGGAGCGGGGTTCTGTGTCGGTTCCGGCTCAGGGTTCTGCGTGGGTTCCGGATAATCGTTCTTGGTGGGTGTGGGTTCCGGCGCGGGGCTCTGCGTCGGTTGCGGCTTCGGGTCGTCCGTGGGGGTCGGCGTGGGCTGCGGGGTCGGCGTCGCGGTCGACGGCTCCGGCGTCGGTGCCGGACTTGGCGTGGCGGTCGACGGCTCCGGCGTCGGCTGGGGGCTGCTCGGATCGGCCGTGGGCTGGGCGGTGGTCGGCTGGGCCGTCGTCTCATCGCTCGCGGTGGTGCCCGTCGCCGGCTGCGTCGGCGACGGCGTGACGGTCTGCGTGGTTCCCCCGCTCGGAGCACCGGGAAGCTGCGTCTCACCCTCCGCAACCGCCGCGCCCCAAGAAGTTACGCCGATCACGCCCACGACGGCGGCGCACGCCACGCCGCGGACGGCGGCGCGTTGCCCCTTCGTGGACGTTCGGCCTTGCTGGCGACGGCTTGTAATCATCGATCCTTCCTGTGCCGGGCCCGAGGGCCCGTTGGCGGCGGAAGACTCTCCCCCACCCGAGCCCGACGACCCTTCACCGGGTTCATCTGGGGTATCCTCGAGGACGTGTTTTCAGTTGCCAAGGGTCCCCGCAGAGTCTTCAGTTTAGGGCGCGGCGCCCGCACCGTACAAGGCAGAGGTCTCGCCCGTCGAATCTGGGTGCCTCTGGCCGCCGTGGGCGTGCTCGCCTTGAGCGGCTGCTCGCCGGCCGTGACCCTCGATCCCGCCCCCGATGCGGCCAACCCGGACTGCGCCACGGCAATGGTCGCCATGCCGGACACGCTGGCCGGTCAGTCCAAGCGCGAGACCACGGCCCAGGCCACGACGGCCTACGGCGACCCAGCGACCATCATCGTCAAATGCGGCGCCCGGGTGAAGGAACCCGTCATGGACCCCTGCGTCCGGGTGAACGGCGTCGACTGGACCATTCGCAAGGACGACGCCGAGGACGCCTCGAAGTCCCGGGGAGCCTCGTCGGCCCCCTCGGCGACGACCGGCCAGCCCCCGGAGCAGAGCTTCGACGGGACCGGGACCTGGACCGCCACGTCTTTCGGCCGCTCCCCGGCCGTCCAGGTGACCTTCGACGCCGGTAAGGTCAATTCCTCGACCATCCTCGTGGACTTGCAGTCCTCCGTGAACCGCATCCACCAGACCAAGCAGTGCTCTTCGGTCTCGGACAATCTGGACTACTCGGATAACAGCTGACCCACGGGCGCGCGAAAGGCCGGGGAATGTTCCCCGGCCTTTCGCGTATCGCTCGGTCTCACCCGAGCCTCTGGGCTACCTCAGCTCATCGGAGCCCCACGGGCCTCTCCAGCGCCAGCCCGATCAATCGGTCCACGAGTTCCCCGTAACCGATTCCTGATTCGGTCCACATCATCCCGTACATCGAGATCGGGGTGAACCCGGGCATCGTGTTGACCTCGTTGATCACGACGCGGCCGTCGTCGGTGTAGAAGAAGTCGCAGCGCGACAGTCCTTCACCGTCCAGGGCCAGGAAGGCCTGAACCGCCTTGCGACGGATCTCGTCCTGAACCTCGGGCGGCAAGTCGGCCGGGCACCTCAGCTCGGAGGAGGTCGCCTCCAAATATTTGGCCTCGAAATCATAGAACGCGTGGCCGTCACCGACGATCTCGATCTCGCCCGGATGCGAGGCCCGGGGTTGCTCGTGATGCGCCCCGTCCAACACCGCGCACTCGATCTCGCGCCCGTTGATGCCCTCTTCCACGACGATTTTCGGGTCAAGCTCCTGGGCCGTTGCGATGGCGGCATCCAGCTCATCCCAAGAGTCGATGCGCGAGATACCGCAGGAAGAGCCGGCCCTGGCGGGCTTGACGTACAGCGGCAAGGACAACTCGCGAATCCGACGTTCCGCGGCGTCGCGGTCCGTCGCCCAATCGCGGGCCGTCACCACGCGGTACGGTCCCACTTCCAGTCCCGCCGCTTCGAAGGCGACCTTCATGAAGTGCTTATCCATCCCCACGGCCGAGGCCGTCACCCCGGCGCCGACGTACCGGAGGCGTGCCATCTCCAGGAGCCCCTGAAGGGTTCCGTCTTCGCCAAAGGGCCCGTGCAACAGCGGAAAGACGACGTCGAGCCGTGGCCCTTCCTCAAAGGTGCCGTCCGCGTGGCGCAGGAAGATTCCGTGCTCGGTGTCGCCCATGGGCAACGATGCTTGGGGCCCCGCCGCCTCGAATTCGGGAAGCTGGACGCCGTCGGTGAGCCTGGCCAACTCATCCTCGCTGCTCAGGTGCCAGGCTCCGCGGCGAGTAATGCCGATCAGAACCGGCTCGTATTTCTCGTGGTCGAGGACCCCCAGGACGCCCTTGGCGGTGATCAGCGAGATCGAGTGCTCGGAGGAAACTCCCCCGAACAGGATGCCGACGGTGGTGCGACCGGTTGGTGCGTGGGTGGTCATGGGGACCCTTTCTGACGGGGTTCGTTGCAAAGATCATGGGGCCGGCGTGCGGCACGGGTCAACGGGCGGGAGCGTCCGAACCGTCGGGGCCGCCGTGTGGGGTTTCCGCCTTGAGTGTGCGGCCCAGGAGCATGGGCTGGAGTTGTTCGACCGTGACGTGCCCGTCCAACACCGCGGAGACCGCTTCCACGATGGGCATCTCGACGCCGTGCCGCCGCGCCAAATCGCGCACGACGGGCGCCGACTTCATTCCCTCGGCGGTTTGCGTCATGCGTTGCCCGACTTCCTCCTCGCTGAGGCCCACGGCCAGGAGTCGCCCCGCCGTGTGATTGCGAGACAGGGGCGAGGAACACGTGGCCACGAGGTCGCCCATACCCGCCAGCCCGGCCAAGGTTTCGGCGCGCCCGCCGAGGGCGACCGCCAGGCGCGTGGTCTCCGCGAGGCCCCGGGTCATGATCGAGGACTTGGAATTGTCTCCATAGTCGCGGCCTTCACAGATTCCCACGCACAGCGCGATCACGTTCTTGACCAGCCCGCCGATTTCCACGCCGACCACGTCGGCCGAGGTGTACGGGCGGAAATACGGGGTCACGCAGACCCGGCTGACCAGCGACGCCGCGCGCTCGCCACGGGAGGCCACGACCGAGGCGGTCGGTTGTTCCTGGACGATCTCTTTCGCCAGGTTCGGGCCCGAGAGCACGGCGATCTGCTCACGACGGCCCGGCAACACCTGTTCCATGACCTCGGACATCCGAAGCCCGGTCCCGCGTTCGAGCCCCTTGGCCAGCGAGACGAGCACGGCCTCCGGCTCGATCAGTGAGGCCATGGCCTCCAGCTGACCGCGCAGGGCCTGGGCCGGGATAGCGACCACGACGACGTCGGCCCCCGCCAACGCCTCCGCCGGATCGGCGGTGAATCCGAGATTCTCGGGGAGCTTGGTGTTCGGAAAATATCGGTCGTTGATGCCCGTGGAGCGCATCGCGGCCATCGACTCGGCGTTCCGGCCCCAGAGGACGACCTCCCAGCTCGGAGCGTCGGCGGACTCGACCCGCGCCGCGTCGGCGGCGATCTTGGCGAAGGCGGTGCCCCAACTCCCGGCGCCCAGCACCGCCACGCGATGGGGCTTCGGGACGGTCGGCGGAACGGTTGGTGCTTGATCCCTGACGTTCACGGTATTCCTTCCGGTCGCGTGCCGCGTGGTCGCGTGGCGCGCTCGCTCGGGGTTGGCCAATCAGTGGTTCTCTTCGGTGGAACGTTTCACTCGTCGGTGACGACGCGGATCCCACCGGCCCTCCGGCGCCTTCTCGCCCCTGAGTTCCTCGACCAGACGGGTCAAGGAATCCATCATGCGTTCCGTGGCCTCGTTCAAGGCATCACGGCTCACGTGGTCCGTACGGTTCTCGCCGCGCAGGTCGGAGAGGTCGATCGGGTCTCCGACGAGCACGTGAGAGGTTTTCCGGGGAAAGACGTGGGGCTTGGTCGCCTTGGGTGCCAGGAACTCATGTTCTCCCCAGTGAGCGATCGGCACCACCGGGGCGCCCGTGGCCATCGCCAATCGCGCGGCCCCCGACCGGCCCGTCATGGGCCACAGGTCGGGGTCCTTGGTCAAGGTGCCTTCGGGGTAGATCAGCACGGCTCCGCCGCCGTCGATCACGGAGCGGGCGCTCTCGAGTGACTTATGAGCCTCCATCGAACCGCGGAAGACCGGGATCTGCGCGGTGCGATGGAGGACGGCCCCAACCAGCGGAATGCGGAACAGCGACTCCTTGGCCAGGAAACGCGGGATCGTGCCCGACATGTAGACCACGTTGGCGACGGTCAGCGGGTCGACCTCGGTGACGTGGTTGGCGACCACGATGTAGCCCTGATCGCGCGGGAGTTTCTCCATGCCCGTCCACGAACGCTTGATGACCAGGTTGAGGACACGGCGCACGACGGCGGCCGTGCCCCGGAACAACAGGTCCCCGCCGCGACTGGGCGCAACGGTCTCTAGCGGTCGCTGCTTCTTGGATGGTGAGGCCACCGGACGTCCCTACTTTCCCTCGCCCGACATCGTTACTGGGCCGAGTGCTCGTCGATGTCGAATTTCGCGCCGAGGCCCTCCAGCTTGGCCACGAAACGCTCGTAGCCACGGTTGATGAGTTCGACGCCCGTGACGGTCGAATTCCCCTCGGCGGCCAACGCCGCGATGAGGTGGCTGAAGCCGCCGCGCAGATCCGGGATGTTAATGTCCGAGCCGTGCAACGGCGTCGGCCCGGAGATCACGGCGGAATGCAGGAAGTTGCGTTGCCCGAAGCGGCAGGGAACCGACCCGAGGCATTCCCGGTGGAGCTGAATGCTCGCGCCCATGCGGTTGAGGGCCCCGGTGAAACCGAAGCGGTTCTCGTACACGGTCTCGTGGACAATCGATACGCCGTCGGCCTGGGTCAGCGCGACCACGAGGGGCTGCTGCCAGTCGGTCATGAAGCCGGGGTGGACATTGGTCTCCACGATCAGCGGGTTGAGCTTTCCGCCGGGGTGGTAGAAGCGGATGCCCTCATCCGTGATGTCCAGGCCGCCGCCGATCTTCCGGAAGGTGTTGAGGTAGGCCATCATGTCGGCCTGGTGAGCCCCGCGGACGAAGATGTCGCCGCCGGTTGCCAGCGCGGCCGACCCCCAGGAAGCCGCCTCGATGCGGTCCGGAAGGGCCTTGTGGTTATAGCCGTTCAGGTGCGGCACGCCCTCGATGTGAATCACGCGGTCGGTCTGGACCGTAATGATCGCGCCCATTTTCTGCAGGATCGCGATGAGGTCCATGATCTCCGGCTCGGTGGCCGCGCCACGCAACTCGGTGTTTCCGTCGGCGCGCGTCGCGGTGAGCAACACCTGTTCGGTGGCACCGACCGACGGGTACGGAAGATCGATCTTGGCGCCGTGGATCCCCTTGGGCGCGGTCATCCGGATGCCGGACGGCAGCTTGTCGACCTCGGCGCCGAAGTTGCGCAGGACCTCTAAGTGGTAGTCGATCGGGCGGTCACCGATTTTGCATCCGCCGAGATCGGGGATGAAGGCCTCGCCGATCGCGTGCAGCAACGGCCCGCACAGGAGGATCGGGATGCGGGAGTCGCCGGCGTGCGCGTCGATATCGGCGTGGCGGGCGACCGACACGTTGGTGGGATCCAACTTGAGGTCCCCCGTTTCGGGGTCCTTATTGACGGTCACGCCGTGCAACGACAGCAGGTCCGTCACGACGTTGACGTCCTTGATCTCCGGGACGCTCCGCAAGACGGAAGGGCTTGCACCGAGCAGGGCCGCGACCATGGCCTTCGGCACGAGATTCTTCGCGCCGCGGACCGAGACTTCCCCGCGGAGGGGTTCCCCACCCTGAATGTGCAATGCGCCGATCATAGAGTTCCAATCCTCGTGTGTGCGGGTCGCAGACGACCCGTGTGATTCTCAACGTGTCCGCAAGTGACACGCGTTCTGCGATCATTTTACGGTACCAATGAGCAGTTCGAATCCGCCGCAACACTCAGCCGCACCCGCGGGGAGGGGCCCGGCTCGATTTTCGTGACGCACGCCCCGGCCCGGACGCGCCGTCGGCGCGCCGCGCCCGGAGCGGCAGGACCCGCGTCGGCCCCGACTAAGACTTCGCCGGTAGCGTACGGGGCGCGAAGCTCGGCCGCGTCTTCTCAAAGGCCTCGATCGCGTCCTCGTGCTGAAGGGTCAGCGAGATGTCGTCCAGTCCGTTCATGAGACGCCACCGCGTGTACTCATCGATCTGGAAGGGCACGGTCAGCGAGCCGCAGGTCACGGTGTGCGTCTCGAGATCGACGCTGACCTGGATACCGGGGTTCTCCTCGATCGACTTCCAGATCAGCTCGATGTCCTGCTGTTCGAGCTGCGCCGCGACGAGGCCCTGTTTTCCGGAGTTCCCGCGGAAGATATCGGCGAATCGCGCCGAAAGCACGACCCTGAATCCGAAGTCCTTGAGCGCCCAGACCGCGTGCTCGCGGGAGGACCCTGTGCCGAAGTCGGGCCCGGCCACCAGCACGCTCGCGTGACGGAAGGGCTCCTGGTTCAGGACGAAGTCCGGGTCTTTCCGCCAGCCGGCGAACAGAGCGTCGTCGAAACCGGTCTTCGTGATCCTCTTGAGGTAGACGGCCGGGATGATCTGGTCGGTATCCACGTTGGAGGCGCGCAGGGGCGCGGCAATACCGGTGTGTTGGGTGATCGGTTCCATGGGTTACTCCTAGTCATCCTGCAAATCGGACGGTGAGCTGAGCGTTCCTCGCACGGCCGTTGCCGCGGCGACCAAGGGCGATACCAGGTGGGTTCGGCCACCCTTGCCCTGGCGGCCCTCGAAGTTTCGGTTCGACGTCGAGGCGCAGCGCTCCCCCGGCTTCAGCTGATCGGGGTTCATCCCGAGGCACATCGAGCAGCCCGCGAAGCGCCAATCGGCGCCGAAGTCCTGGAAGATCCGGTCCAGCCCCTCTTCTTCGGCCTGCAAACGCACGCGAGCCGATCCCGGAACCACCATCATGCGCACGGTCGATGCCTTGGTGCGGCCCTTGATGATCTCGGCCGCGGCGCGGAGGTCCTCGATGCGCGAGTTGGTGCACGATCCCAGGAACACGGTGTCGATCTGGATGTCCTTCATGGGCGTGCCGGCCGCAAGATCCATGTACTCCAGGGCCTTGGCCGCCGAGGCCTTCGCGTTCTCGTCGCCGGCATCCTCGGGGTCGGGCACGCGGTGGGACAGCGGAACACCCTGACCGGGGTTGGTTCCCCAGGTGACGAAGGGCTCGAGATCCTCGGCATCGATGACGACCTCGGCGTCGAAGGCCGCGCCGTCGTCGCTGCGCAGCGACGACCAGTACTCGACGGCGCGGTCCCAGTCCTCGCCCTGCGGTGCGTGGGGGCGATCGCGGACGTAGTCGAAGGTCGTCTGATCCGGCGCGACCATGCCCGCGCGGGCGCCCGCTTCGATCGACATATTGCAGATGGTCATGCGACCTTCCATCGACAATTCCTCGATCGCGGTGCCGCGGTACTCGAGGACGTAACCCTGGCCGCCGCCCGTGCCGATCTTGGCGATGACGGCCAAGATGATGTCCTTGGCGGTGACTCCAGGCTTGAGGTGGCCATTGACCGTGATGGCCATGGTCTTGAAGGGAGCCAGGGAGAGCGTCTGCGTGGCCATGACGTGCTCGACCTCGCTGGTTCCGATGCCGAAGGCCAGCGCGCCGAAAGCACCGTGGGTCGACGTGTGGGAGTCTCCGCATACCACGGTCATGCCCGGCTGGGTGAGCCCGAGCTGCGGGCCCACGACGTGCACGATCCCCTGCTCGGCGTCGCCCAGCGAGTGGATTCTCACCCCGAATTCTTCCGCGTTGGCCCGAAGGGTTTCGATCTGCTGACGCGAGGTCTGATCCGCGATGCGGGAGAAGATGTCCTGCGTGGGCGTGTTGTGGTCCTCGGTCGCGATGGTCAGGTCCGGGCGACGCAGCCCGCGCCCGGCCAGGCGTAGCCCCTCGAAGGCCTGGGGTGAGGTGACCTCGTGAACCAGGTGGAGGTCGATGTAGATGAGGTCGGGCCGACCGTCTTCGCCGGCGATGACGCGGTGGTCCGACCAGACCTTTTCGGCCAGCGTCAATGGGCGATCCGCTGAATCAACCATGGTGTCCTCCGATTTCCTGTGGGTATGCCTGACTTATTGTGCCCAGGAGACCCCGGGTCTTCCACAACGTGGACTTGCATTCCAGCATTTGAGACCTCACGATATGGACATGAGCCAAACTCCAGAGACCGCAGACAACCCCGGGACCGACGACATGAGGGTCCCCGCCGGACACGCCCGCGAAGGAATCCTCGGGGGCAAGGGATCGGCCAATCCGATGTCCGTCGCGGTGCATCCCAGCGGTGTCGGCGTCCTGGACAAGGCGACCCACATTCTCGACTGCCTCGAGGCCGGGCCGGCGAGCCTTTCGCAGCTGGTCGAGGCCACGGGGCTCGCCCGCCCCACGGCCCACCGGCTCGCGGTCGCTCTGGCACACCATCGCCTCGTCGCGAGGGATGTTCAAGGCCGCTTCGTGCTCGGTCCGCGCCTCGGCGAGCTGGCCTCGGCGGCCGGCGAGGACCGCATGATCGCGGCCGCCGGCCCGGTCCTGAACCAATTGCGCAACCTCACCGGCGAATCCTCACAGGTTTATCGCCGCCAAGGCGAATGGCGAATCTGCGTCGCCTCGGCCGAGCGACCCATCGGCCTGCGCGACACGATTCCCGTGGGCACCCAGTTGTCGATGAAGGCGGGATCCGCGGCTCAGGTGCTCATCGCCTGGGAGGACCACAACAGGCTCCTGGAAGGCCTCCGGCAGGCCCGCTTCTCGGCAACGGTGCTCTCGGCCGTGCGACGCCGGGGATGGGCCCAGTCCGTCGGCGAGCGGGAGCGAGGGATCGCCTCGGTCTCCGCGCCGGTTCGCAATCCTTCCGGCAAGGTCATCGCGGCCGTGTCCATCTCCGGCCCCATCGAACGCCTCACCCGCCAACCGGGCCGCCTCCACGCCGACGTCGTGTGCCAGGCCGCGCGCCAGCTCACGGAAGCGCTCCGGGCGCACCAGTAGCCTCCTCCGCCCGGTCCACGCGGTCGGGCTCAGCCTTCGCGCGCCCGTCCGAGCGCGGCGACCATGCGTTCTCGTCGCTCCAAGACCTCGTGCACCGGCCCCAGGACCTCGCGCTCGGCGACCTCACGGCACAGGAGGAGCAGACGCCCGCGCAGGCGGGAGGCGTGGCGGCGCGCGCCGAGGCCTCGTGCCCACCCCGAGACCAGGCTGAGCAGAATACCCAGCGCGATCCCCAGGCCGAGAAGGGCCGTCGGGAAGGGAATGCCCGTGTCTCGGATCGTCGGCGGCTCCGGAAGCGACACCCTGAGATAGTCCGCCGCAAACAGGCCGGTCAGCCAGGCCAGGCCCGCGACCAGCACGAACACGGAAAGCCACTGCACGAGGTTGATCGGCGCGCACCACCATCGGCGGGCGCCCATCTCAAAGTCCGATGCCGTCACGGCCCGCTCGAGAGCGTCCGGGAGGTCCCCGGAGCGCGAGCGGGCCGCGTCACGCACCGCGTGATGCCACGGCTCCCCCACGCCGTCCGCGGCCTCGTCGGCGCTGCGCCGGATCGAGGCAGAGACCGTCGCCCGGGCCGCGGCGTCAAGAGCGGGCAGGGCCTGCCGGCTGATGCCGGCATCCCGACCGGTTGGCCTCGTGATGCCGACGCGACGCAGCGGATCTCGACCCAGGCGACGCGCCCAGCGCAGCGGCGGCCAGCCCGTGTGCCGGGCCGACTCGCGGATCTGGGCCCGGCGGGAGGCCTCGACGAGGCTTTCCCCGCGGACGGCCTCGTACAGCCCGGCGGCCAGATCGTCCGCCGCCCGGTCGCCGAGGACCGACGCGGAGGGCCCACCGTCGTACTCGGCCAAGCTCTCGGCGACGGCATCGAGGTCACCGGCCAGACGGGCGTTCACGGCGTGCTTGCCGCGCACCACGTCCCCGATGGCCTCGTCGAGCTCGGCCAGGCCGGTCCCGTCCAGGGCCGACACCGCGAAAGGCTTCCTGGCCAAGTGGGACGAGGCGCCGTCGATGGCCAGGCGCTCGGCCAAGTGGTCCACCACCTGAGACCGCTCGCGGTCGTCGAGCCTATCCGCCTGGTTCAACACCGCAAGCATGAGGCCGCCGTGCTTGGCCAACGGGGTCATGAACTCCGCGTGGATCACGTGATCCGAATACTTCTGAGGGTCGAAGACCCACACCATGACGTCCACGCGTTCGGCGAATCTTTCGACGATGTCGCGGTGCGAGTGCTGAATCGAGTCGAAATCCGGCAGATCGACCAGCACGACTCCCCCGCTAGCCCCTCGGGCACTTCCCTCCAGGCGCTCGCGGAGCCGCTTCCACATCGATCGTTCCGTCGGGGAGCCGGGCTGCCCTGAGAGACGGTGCACCGACTCGATGCCCAACCAGTCCGTCAGCTCCTGGTGGTCGCCGTCGCCCCAGACGGCGGCCGCCGGCGCGGTCGTGGCGGGTCGGGTCGCGGCGACCCGCGCGATCTTCTTGCCGGTCACCGCGTTGAAAAGGCTCGATTTTCCCGACCCGGTGGCGCCGAAAAACCCGACGACGGTGTGCTCCGCGGAAATTCCCGCGCGTGCCAGGACCCTCTCCAGCACGGCGTCGGCCCGTCGCAGCACGTCCTCGGGCAGTACGCCCCGCCCGGCCTCGACGGCCTCGGACAGCTCGGCGGCGCGACGGTCGATGCTCGGCGCGTGGTCTCGTCTCATCGTTGCGTCCCTTCCCCGGTCGCCCCGCGACGGCTCGCCTTCAGGTCGCGGCCGGCCGACAGTATGTGAGCCCGCGCGTCGGCGAGCTCCCGGAGGCCGTCTCCGCCGTCCGGCAGACGTTCCAGGAACGGTGCGGTCGCCTCCTCCAGAAGCCGATCGACCCTCTCCAGGAGGTCCGAGCGTGCGTGCTGGGCCATGCGCCGCACGGCGTCTTCCCCGAAGACCGCCTCGAGCAATTTCAGGCCCACCACGCCGGACCCGCTGGCGATACCGATCTCGATTCCGCTCAGGCCCCCGGTCGCCGAGAAGACGACGATCATCAGGACGACCGCGGCCGAGTTCAGACCCATCGAGAGGAATCTGGCGCGCTGCCTTTTCCCGGCACCCTCGCTCGACATCATGGACATGATGCCCTGTTGCCAGGCGCGGATCGCCGCCTGGACCCGATCCGAGAAGTCCGCCGGGAGCTGCCCGAGGTCCTCGCCCGCCGCCAGCCGACGCCCCGCGGGGTCCCGGTACCAGGCACGATGCGCGCGTTCGAGGGCGGCGGCCGTCTCTTCCACGATGACCCGGTAGAGCCCCGACTCGAGCTCGGATTCGATCCGCTGGGCACGCCGGGGATTCCCCCTGAGATAATTCCCGACCTTGTCGCGGACGCGGCCCACGCCGTGTTCGAGCCTCCGGAACCATTCGCCCGTGCCGACGAATTCCTGCCAGCGCGTGAGGACCTCGCCGCGAAGCAGCGCCCCATCGCTGAGGGATTCGAGCACGCGCTCCCGGGCCGCCGACCGGGCGGTCTCGACGTCGCCCTTCAGCTCATCCCGGACGTCGCGTTGCTCACGCAGGCTCTCCATGAGAGCGGCGAGGTCCACGTCCAGCGCGTCGACGGCGCCCCTGAGCGAGGAGGCGGCGATCTCGGCCCGCGCTTCGGCGTCGGCGCTCAAATCATCCAGCCAGGCGCGGATCGGGCCTACGGCCTCCGCGGGAAGCATGCCGTCTTCGTCGCGTGGCTGTTCGGGGACCGTCACGGTGAGCTGCGCCGACAGGCCCTGATCGCTCATGAGCCGGCGCAGGTCGGTCATGATTTCGGGCCCATGCCCGTCGGGAACCCTGTTCAAGACGACGGCCAGCGCGACCCTGCGCTCCGCGGCGCGCTCGAGAAGCACCCAGGGGACCGCGTCGGCGTACCGGTTGGCGGTCGTGACGAACAGCCACACGTCCGCGGCTTCGAGCAACTGTCGAGACAGCCGTCTGTTCTCGTCCGAGACGGAGTCGATATCCGGCGCGTCGATGAGCGCCAGGCCGCGGGGAACGGCGGAGCTCTCGCGGACCTCGAGGCTCTGGGGTCCGTCCGCGGGAAGCGGCGCACCACGGGTCACACGCGGCAGATTCGGCAAGAGGCGTTCCGGACCCATCCACGGGGCGTCCTCGGGCCGGTACAACAGCACGGGCCGCCTGGTGGTCGGTCGGACGACCCCGGGAATCGTGGCCGTCTCGCGCATCAGGGAGTTGACCAGGGTGGACTTCCCCGCCCCGGTCGACCCGCCGACCACCATGGTCAGCGGCGATTCGAGGTGTCTGGCGCGCGGCAAAAAGTAGTCGCGCATCTGGGCCTGCATCCGCAGGCATAGGTTTCGTCCGGAGCCGGAGCTCTTGGTCTCCAGCGAGAGATCGACCCGGGAAAGAGCGCGCTCTAAACTTTCACAGGCCGTCAGAAGAGTGTGCTGCTCGGGAATGTCCACGGTGCCATCTTGGCATATGCGGAACCGATCGACCCGGAATATACAAAAAAGCCCGGCACATGTGTGCCGGGCTTTTTTCGCCTGTGACCCCAACCGGATTCGAACCGGTGTTGCCGCCGTGAGAGGGCGGAGTACTAGGCCGCTATACGATGGGGCCGAAGATTTCCCGAAGAAATTTCTTTCTCTCAAGAAGACTCGATTTATCTTACACACTCTCGTGCGTCTTTCCAAATCGAGGATTGTTACTTACATCACTAAGAAAAGTGCTGGTCAGTAACCGCTGGGATACCAGGACTCGAACCTAGAACGACGGTACCAGAAACCGCTGTGTTGCCAATTACACCATATCCCACTGTGCTTTGATTTCAGGCCCGAAGGCTTTTTCATCGCCGCAACGAATAAAGACTCTACCGCCCCAGTCCGTACGGTGCAAGCCGGGACGACGTGGGATAGGACACTCACAATTCACCATCGATTCGCCTCCGGCTCACCCACGCCCGCGGGGCGCGCCCCGCGGCCACCGAGCAGGCGGGCCGCGGGGCAAGGGCTCGTGCTAGGCGTTCGGGCCGGCCAGGTCCTGACGGAGCGCCTCGATGCGCGCCAGCGAGGACTCTCGGCCCAGGATCTCCAGGGACTCGAACAGGGGCGGCGAGATGCGCGCCCCCGAGACGGCGATGCGGACCGGACCGAAGGCCAGGCGCGGCTTGATCTCAAGCCCCTCCACGATCGCCTCGCGAAGGGCCTGCTCGATGGTCGCGGCGTCCCACGCCTGGACCCCCGCCAGCGCCTTCGCGGCCGCCGCCAAGACCTCTGGGGCCGATTCCTTGAGTTGCTTGCGAGCGTCGTCGGCGATCTCGATCTCCGCGTCGGCGCGGAACAGGAATCCGAGAAGGCCCGGGGCCTCCCCCAAGAGCTGCATCCGCTCCTGAACCAGCGGCGCCGCCTCGCGAAGGATCTCCTTCTCGCGTTCGCTGAGTTCATCGTCCACGATTCCCGCCTGCCGCAGGTACGGCAAGAGGCGCTGTTCGAAGTCCTTCGGGTCCAGCATGCGAATGTGCTGGCCGTTGATCGCTTCGGCCTTCTTGACGTCGAACCGGGCCGGGTTCGCCAAGACGTCGTGAACGTCGAAATTCTCCACGAGCTGATCGACCGTGAAGACGTCCTCGTCCGCGGAGAGCGACCAACCCAGCAGGGAGAGGTAGTTCAACAACCCCTCCTTGATAAAGCCGGAATCCCGGAGAAGGAACAGGTTCGATTCGGGGTCTCGCTTGGACAACTTCTTATTGCCCTGGCCCATCACGTACGGAAGATGCCCGAATTCCGGAATGAACTCCGCGACGCCGGTCTCGACGAGGGCCCGGTAGAGGGCAATCTGGCGCGGCGTCGACGAGAGCAGATCCTCCCCGCGCAACACGTGGGTGATGCCCATCAGGGCGTCGTCCACGGGATTGACCAGCGTGTACAGGGGCTTCCCGTTGGCGCGGACCACGACGAAGTCGGGAACCGACCCGGCCTTGAACGTGATGTCCCCGCGCACCACGTCCTCAAACGTGATGTCCTCGTCGGGCATCCGCAGGCGCAACACCGGTTCGCGTCCCTCGGCCCGGTACGCGGCCTTTTGCTCGTCCGTCAGGTCGCGATCGTAATTGTCGTACCCGAGTTTGGGGTCTTCGCCCTTGGCCCGGTGCCGTTCCTCGACCTCGGCCGGCGTCGAGAAGTCCTCGTAGACGTAACCACCCTCGACGAGTCGGGTGATGACGTCCTGGTAGATGTCCCCGCGCTCGGACTGGCGGTACGGCTCGTGGGGCCCGCCCACGCCGACGCCTTCGTCCCACTCGATGCCGAGCCAGTGCAACGACTCGATGACCTGGTGGAAGGATTCCTCCGAGTCGCGCTGGGCGTCGGTGTCCTCGATGCGGAAAATGAGCTTGCCGCCGGTGTGGCGGGCGTAGGCCCAGTTGAACAGGGCCGTGCGGACCATGCCCACGTGGGGAGTCCCGGTCGGTGACGGGCAGAAACGTACTCGGACGGGACGGTCGTCGCTCACGGTGGGCTGGATGGCTTCGGTAGTCATGATTGTTGGCTACACATCTCTTTCGTCGTCGGTGGGCGCGGAGGGGTCGCCTCCGGCAGATAGTCGGGAGGGTTAGGCGCGGCGCATCCGGTTGGTGAGGGACCCGATGCCTTGGATCTCGATCTCGACCTCTTGGCCGTCATCGACGATCCCGACCCCCGCGGGCGTCCCGGTGAGGATCACGTCGCCGGGCAACAGGGTGAAGGCGTCGGAGATCTGCGAGATCAACTCGGCCACGCCAAAGGTCATGTCCCGGGTCGTGCCGTCCTGTTTGAGATCGCCGTCGACCCACGACCGGATCGAGAGGTCCTCGGTGTCCAGATCGGTCTCGATCCAGGGCCCCAACGGGCAGGCCCCGTCAAAACCCTTGGCGCGGGTCCACTGCAGGTCGGTCCGCTGAAGATCGCGCGCGGTGAGATCGTTGCCGCAGGTGTATCCGAAGATGACCTCGGGCACGCGTTCCACCGGAACCGACTTACACATGCGTCCGATCACGACCGCCAGTTCGGCCTCGAAAGAGACCTCTTCGCTCGCGTCGGGAAGGGTCACGGGGTCGCCGGGACCCACGACGGAGGTGTTCGGCTTGAGAAAGAACTGCGGCGACGTCGGGGCGTCGTTTCCCAGCTCGGCGGCGTGGTCGTTCCAGTTCCGGGCGACGGCGACCACCTTGGACCGCGGGATGATGGGGGCGACGAGCCGGACATCGTCCATCGAATAGGTCTTGTCTACGGGATTGATGCCGGCGTAGAACGGGTCTCCGGCGAGCACGGTCAGGGTCTCCTGCCCTTCCTCGCCGTCCACTCGTCCGTAAAACAGCTGGTCCTCTGCGGTAAATCGAGCAATGCGCATGCCCCTAGGTTAGCGCGTGGGCGCCCATCGACGCCCGTCGGCCGCGAGGGTTACTCGCCGGACGGACGGGCGCCGGGCCACCGCGAGGCTCAGATGACCTGGGTCATCCACCCGAAGCGGTCCTCGACGCGACCGGTCTGGATTCCGGTCAGCTGGGTCCGCAACCACGTCGTGACCTCGCCATTGGTCTGCGAGGCGGCGGGGATTTCCCCGCCCTCATAGACCAAGCGACCCATGGGAGCGACCACGGCCGCGGTGCCGCACGCGAAGACCTCGGTGATCTCTCCGGAGGCGACGCCGTCGCGCCACTCGCCCACCGTGATGGTCCGCTCCTCGACCGCGTGGCCCCGGTCCCTGGCCAATTCGATGATGGACATGCGCGTCACGCCCTCGAGGATCGTGCCCGTCAGCGCGGGGGTCACGATGGAACCGTCGCTCAGGACGAAGAAGACGTTCATGCCGCCGAGCTCCTCGACCGCGTGGTCCCGGTTCTCGTCGGTGAACATGACCTGCTTGCACCCGTGGGCCTCGCCTTCCAGCTGCGGCACCAAGCTCGCGGCGTAGTTGCCGCCGCACTTGGCCGCCCCGGTTCCGCCGACACCGGCGCGGGCGTAGTCGCGCGACCACCAGATGTCGACCGGCTCCGGGCTTCCGAAGTAGTTGGCCGCCGGCGAAGCGATGACCTCGAACAGCGCCTCGCGGGACGGGCGCACCCCCAGGAACTTCTCGGTCGCGATGATGAACGGGCGCAGATACAGCGAGGTGCCCTCCCCGTCCGGGATCCAGCGCGAATCTTGCCGCACCAGGGATTCCACGGCCTCGAGGAAAAGCTCCTCGGGCAACTCCGGCAACGCCAAGCGACGAGCCGAACGCCGGAGACGGCGAGCGTTGGCGTCGGGGCGGAAGAGCCAGACCGAACCGTCCATGTGACGGTAGGCCTTGAGCCCCTCGAATACTTCCTGGCCGTAGTGGAAGACCGCCGTGGCGGGGTCCAGGGCCAGGGGACCATAAGGCTCGATGCGGGCGTTGGACCATTCCCCGTGCTGGGGATCCTCCCCCGCCCAATCGATCTTGGCGACGTAGTCGGTGGTGTACTCTCCGAATCCCGGTGCGGCCAGGACCTGAGAGAGTCGCTCCGAGCTCGCCGGGCTGGAGTTCTCGGTAAAGGTGAAGGATTGCGTGCTCATGAGGGGTGCTCCGTTTCGGCGATGATGAGGTGATGAGGCTGTTCGGTCCCGTCGCGACGCTGCGTCGACACCGCGGTGTTTCTTCTGGTTCAGGCCAGCCGCTCGAGAATCGCCGCGCCAACCTCTCGCGTGGAACGACGAGCCGATCCGTTGGCTTCCATGTCAGCCTCGACCGCACTCTCGATCGTACTCGCCGCGGCCTCGTGGCCAAGATGACGCAACAAGAGCGCACCGGCCAGGATGGCCGCCCGCGGGTCGGCGATCCCCTGTCCGGCGATGTCGGGGGCAGATCCGTGGACCGGCTCGAACATCGACGGGGCCGTGCGGGCCGCATTGATATTTCCGCACGCGGCGTACCCGATGCCACCGGAGATCGCGCCGGCTTGGTCCGTGAGAATATCGCCGAAGAGATTGTCGGTGACGATCACGTCGAAACGCGACGGTTCACAGGTCATGTAGATCGTGGCCGCGTCGACGTGGATGTAATCCGTGCTGACCTGGGGGTACTCCTGGGCGACCCGGTCGAAGACCCGGCGATAAAGCCCACCCGCGTGCACCAGGACATTGTGCTTGTGGACCAGGGTCAGGTGCTTCCGGCGCCGGGAGGCCGCGAGCTCGAAGGCATACCGCACCAACCGCTCCACACCGTGGGCCGTGTTGAGGGAAACCTCCGTGGCGATCTCCTGCGGGGTATCGCGGCGGATCGTTCCGCCGTTGCCGACGTACGGGCCCTCGGTCCCCTCGCGGACCACGACGAAATCGATATCCCCGGGATTCGACAGCGGCGAGACCGCGCCGGGGTAGAGACGTGAGGGACGCAGGTTGATGAAGTGGTCGAAGGCGAAACGGAGCTTCAGCAGGATTTCGCGCTCGATGAGACCGGAGGGAACCTCGGCCGACCGCGGGTCGGCCCCGACGGCGCCGAAGAGGATCGCCTCGTGCCGACGCAACGCATCGAGGGTTTCCTCCGTCAGGGTCTCCCCCGTCTTGAGCCACGCCTCCGCGCCGAGTTCATAGGGGGTCGCCTCGACGCCGATCCCCTGTCCCCGCGCCGCCTCCGTCACGACGTTCAAGGCCTGTTCGGTCACTTCGGGGCCGATCCCGTCTCCGGGAATCACGGCAAGGTCGATGGTTCTGCTGTCGGTGGTCTCACTCATAGAGTCAAGGTAGCGCTCCCCCGGGACGGATGACCACATGGTAGGACGGCTTCTCACCATGTGGTCTCGGCCCCCGGGCGCCTCAGCCGCCCCGGATCAGCAGGATCGAGACGCCGGCCCAGGCGGCCGCCCACAGGAACGAGGCAAAGGTTCCCAAGATGAACCTCTCGACGGCGTCGGACCTCTTCAACTCCGTGAAGCGCCCCAGGGCCTTGATCGCGGCGAGCACGGTGAGACCGGTGGGCCAGCCCACCAGAATGGTCACCACCACGCCCACGCGTTCCAGCACACCGATCCAGAGCCCACCGTGCAGCGACGACGTGCGCTCCGGATCCTCGATATCCCCGAGCCGACCGGCGTGATCCGACCGATCGGCCGACGCCTGGCGGTAGCGTTGGTCGCTCCTCATGGACAGTTCCAGAATCGCGGCCGTCACGGGCGAACCCGTCAGCGCCGCGGCGGCGGTGGCGAGCACGGGCACGAGCACGGCAACGACCGGCGAGGCCGAGCCGTTCCCCACGGCGTCGTTGACGGCCGCGAGGACCCCTGCCGCCGCCAAGAGCGCGACGAAAGTCGCCGCCCAATATTGCCGAGACCTCACGGACACGGCGGGAACGCGAAAACAACTCGCCGCCCCCGCGAGTGCCGAGACGGTCATGAGGATCAGGATCGCGATGTCCATGGGATTACCCCTCTTCCTCGGGGGCCTGGGCCCGGTCCAGCACATCCGCCCAGCGGATCGCTTCGGTCTTGAGGTCTTCGAGCTCACGGTACATTCCCGAGGCCAGCCGGTCCGAGACCGCTTGCTGGCTGATGCCGAGTTGCTCGGCGATGCGGGCTTGGGTCCCTCCACGCAGGGCGAGGTCGTAGGCCTCGCGCGTGGTGTCCCTCTGCTTGGCGCGCAGGGCGGCGATGACGCGGAGCGCCGCCTGGATGCCCGCGCCGGTGGGCGCGTCGGCGACGAAACCCACGTGATGCGCGCCGGGCTTCTTCGCCGCCTCGACCGCGGCCCGAGCATTCACGTAAGCCGTTCCCCGGCCCTCCCTCGCGTGGGACGGCAAGGGCCCCTCGACGATCCCCTGCCCGATACCGCAGTGCCACCGTCCCGTCTCCACGAGCCCCAGGGCACACAGCAGGGCCGGGCGCGCCTCGGCAAAAAGCGCTTGGGCCTCGTCCCCGGCCGTGCGTTCGAAGGCCAGGACGGCATCTTCCGCCCCGTCCGCTTCCCGAAGGCTCGGCACGGCATCGCGCGAGGCCCGAGAGCCGATCTGATCCACGGTGAGCACGAACATACGACGATCCTCCCACGAGGTGCCGGCTCAAACAAGGTTTAAACCCAGTTATTCGCATAACCGGGTTTAAACCTTGTGTGTTGGACTACCGGGCTCGGCCTATTCGGCGGCCTCAAAGCGCGGGAAGATCCCCTGGGGCTTCGGCAGCGAGGTCCCCGCGGAGATGCGCTCACCGAGCGCCGAAAAGACGCGGCGGTCCCCTTCGGGCTGTCCCAGCTGATCCAGGAGCTTCCCCATCGACTCCGGCATCACGGGCTGCACCAGGATGCCGACGACGCGGAGGCACTCGAGGGTCACGTACAGGACGGTCCCCATGCGCTCGATGTCGCTCTTGCGCAACTTCCACGGCTCCTGAGCGGTGAAGTACCGATTGACGTCGGCGATTGCTCGCCAGATGCGCTCCAAGGCGCGGTGGTAATCGAGGTTCTCGAAGTCGTCCCGCACGGCGGCATACAGATCGTCGACGGTCCGGAGGATGGATTCGTCGTCGCCGGTGAGTTCCCCGGGGGTCGGGACCTGGCCTTCGCAGTTCTTGGCGACCATCGAGAGGGACCGCTGAGCGAGGTTTCCGAGGTCGTTCGCGAGGTCTGAGTTGATGCGGGAGATGATGGCCTCCGCGCTGTACGACCCGTCCTGCCCGAAGGTGACCTCACGGAGGAGGAAGAACCGGAGCGGATCCACGCCGAAGCTGTCGACCAGCTGCGCGGGGTCCAACACATTGCCCACGGATTTGGACATTTTGGCGCCGTCGACCAGGAGGAACCCGTGTGCGAAAACCCGGCGCGGGATCTCCAGCCCGGCGGACCACAGAAAGGCCGGCCAGTAAATCGTGTGGAACCGGGTGATGTCTTTGCCGATGACGTGATAATTGGCCGGCCAGAATTTGCGGAACATCTCGTCGGTGGTGTCCGGGAAGCCCAAACCGGTGATGTAGTTGGTCAACGCGTCGACCCACACGTACATGATGTGCTTCTCGTTGCCGGGGACGGGGATGCCCCAGTCGAAGGTGGTCCGGGAAATCGACAGGTCCCGCAGGCCCGAGCGCACGAACGAGGCCACCTCGTTGCGGCGGTACTCGGGGAAGACGAGTCCCTCGTCGGCGTACAGCTCGAGGAGGCGGTCCTGGTACTTCGACAACCGGAAAAAGTACGATTCCTCTTCGGTCCACTCGACCTCGGTGTCGGTCGGGATCGCGTAGCGCACGCCATCCGCGCGGACCTCGGTCTCGTCTTCGGCGTAGTACGCCTCGTCCCGCACCGAGTACCAGCCCTCGTACTTATCGAGGTAGATGTCCCCGTTGGCCTCCATGCGCCGCCACATTTCTTGGCAGGCGGCGACGTGGTCCTCGTCCGTGGTGCGGATGAACCGGTCGTAGCTGATGCCCAGCAGATCGTCCATCCGCTTGATCTTCGCGGAGTTGAGATCGGCGAGCTCCTTGGGAGCCATGCCCTGCTTCTGCGCCGAGGTCTGCATCTTCTGGCCGTGTTCGTCCGTGCCGGTCATGAACCGGACGTCGTAACCGTCGAGGCGCTTGAAGCGCGCCATGACATCGGTGGCGATGTGCTCGTAGGCGTGACCGATGTGGGGATCGCCGTTGGGGTAAACGATCGCTGTGGTGATGTAGAACGGCTCGGCAGGCGTGGAAGTCATGGCTCCTACTCTAAGGCAGACACCGGGCTTGTCTGTCCCGGTGATCCGAACGATGGGTGGTGAGGCTCAGACGGACGCCGCCCCGTTCCTGCGCGAGGAACGGAACGGCGTCCGGCGGTCCGCGGGGGTCTCGGGCTATTCCGCCAGGGAGGCGAAGGCCGCGAGATCGGCGTCGATCGTCGCCTTGATCGAGGCGAGCATCTCGGGCGTTGCCGGCGAATCCAGGGCCAGGACCGAGAAGGCGCGGTGGCCCTTGGTCTGGTCCTCACCGCTGGAGACCTGCATTCCGGCGATGTTGATGCTGGCCGTGCCCAACAACGTGCCCATGGCCGCGATGACGCCGGGACGATCGCGGTAATCGAGGAACAGCATGTTGTTGGTCAGCGCGACCTCGAAGTCGAATCCGTTGATCCCGGTGAGCTTCTCGACGAGCTTCGGACCCGTCACGGTTCCGGAGACGCTGACCCGGGTGCCGTCGGCGAGGATCGCGGAGAGGGTCGTTTCGTTGCGGAAACCTTCGACCTCGGTGGTCGTGGTCAAGGAGACCTCCACACCGCGCTGCTCGGCAATCGACGGAGCGTTGACGTAGGAGACCTTTTCCGAGATCACATCCGTGAAGACACCCTTGAGGGCGGCGAGCTTGAGGGAGGAGACGTCCCGATCCGCGATCTCGCCCGCGACCTTGACGTCCACGCTGGTCAGAGGGGAATCGTGGGTCAGCGCGGTGAGCACCCGGCCCAGCTTCTCGGCCAGGGGAATTCCGGGCCGCACGGCTGAGTCGATCGGGCCTCCGGCGACGTTGACGGCGTCCGGGACGAGCTCGCCCTCGAGGGCCAGCTTGACGGACTTGGCGACCGAGATTCCGGCCTTCTCCTGGGCTTCGGCCGTCGAGGCGCCGAGGTGCGGCGTCGTGACCACGTTGTCCATGCCCACGAAGCCGACTCCCTCCGGGGGCTCGCTGACGTAGACGTCGATGGCGGCCCCGGCGATGGTCTTACTCTTGAGGGCCTCGCTGAGATCCTGCTCGTCGATCAGGCCGCCGCGGGCGACGTTGACGACGAAGGCCGACGGCTTCATCAGCTCGAAGGCGTGGGCGTCGACCATGCCGATGGTCTCGGGGGTCTTGGGCATGTGGATCGTGATGATGTCCGATTCGCGGAACAAGGTCTCCAAATCGACCATCTGCGCCCCGAGCGCCGCCGCGCGCGAGCCGCTGACAAAGGGATCGTAGGCGAGGATTTCGGTTCCGAAGCTCTGCAACCGCTCGGCCACGAGTCCGCCGATGCGGCCCAGACCGATGATCCCGACCTTCTTCTCGAACAGCTCCACGCCCGTGTACTTGGAACGTTTCCACTCCCCCGCGCGCATCGACGCGTCCGCCGCCGAAATATTGCGGCACAGCCCCAAGATGTGGCCGACGGTCAGTTCGGCCGCGGAAATGATGTTGGAGGTCGGGGCGTTGACGACCATGACGCCGGACGCGGTGGCCGCGGCGATGTCGACGTTGTCCAAACCGACGCCCGCACGGGCGACGACCTTGAGATTCTTCGCCGCCTGGAATGCCTCGGCGTCCAACCGGGTCGCCGAACGAATCATGATGGCGTCGACGTCTGCGATGTCTCGCAACAGCTCGTCGCGATCCGCACCGTTGGTCGTGCGAATCTCGAACCCGGCGCCGAGCGCCTCGACGGTCGCGGGTGAAAGTTCTTCGGCAAGGAGGACCACGGGGGTCTGAGTCACGGTTGTTGTCCTTCGAATATCTGTGATGCGTCTGTGCGGGCGTGAAAACGACGCCGGCCGGTCATCCGAGCTTCAGGATGACCGGCCGAGTCGTGTGGGTCACCGTCGAGCGGTGATCAGCGGGCTGCCGAGCCGTCGGTGTAGTCGGCGTCGCTCGCCTTCCAGGAGAACAGCTTGCGCAGCTCCTGACCGGTCTTCTCGATCGGGTGCGAGGCACCCTTTTCGCGCAGCTCCTTGAACTCCTTGGCGCCGTTGGCCTGATCGTCCATGAAGCGCTTGGCGAAGGTGCCGTCCTGAATGTCGGAGAGCACGGCCTTCATGTGCTCCTTGACCTCCGGGGTCACCACGCGAGGTCCGGAGACGTAGTCGCCGTACTCGGCCGTGTCGGAGCACGACCAGCGCTGCTTGGTGATGCCGCCCTCGTTGATGAGGTCCACGATCAGCTTGAGCTCGTGGCACACCTCGAAGTAGGCGATCTCCGGCTGGTAGCCGGCCTCGGTGAGCGTCTCGAAGCCGTACTGGATCAGCTGCGACACGCCGCCGCACAGTACCGCCTGCTCGCCGAAGAGATCCGACTCGGTCTCCTCGGTGAAGGTGGTCTTGATGACGCCGGCGCGGGTCGCACCCAAGCCCTTGGCGTAGGCCAGGGCCAGCTCGAAGGCCTTGCCCGAGGCGTCGACCTCGACGGCCACGAGGGCGGGCACGGCGCGTCCGGCCTCGAATTCGCGGCGGACCGTGTGACCCGGTCCCTTGGGCGCGACCATCGCGACGTCCACGCCGTCGAGGGGCTTGATGTATCCGAAGCGGATGTTGAACCCGTGGGCGAAGAACAGCGCGTCGCCGGGCTTGAGGTTCGGCTCGATGGACTCCTGGTAGATCTTCGCCTGGACCTGGTCCGGGGTGAGGATCATGATCACGTCGGCCTCTTCGACGGCCTCGGCAACCGTCAGAACCCGGAGGCCTTCGGCTTCCGCCTTGGCCCGCGAGGACGACCCCTCGGCGAGGCCGATGCGGACGTCGACGCCCGAGTCGCGCAGGTTCAGGGCGTGTGCGTGGCCCTGCGAGCCGTAGCCGATGATGGCGACGGAGCGATCCTGGATCGCGGCGAGGTTTGCGTCGTCGTCGTAAAAGATTTCAGCCATGGGAATGAGAACTCCTCTGATCTTCTCCGCGGGCCGGTGCCCGCGGTGTCTGGTCGTAGCGGCCCGGGCCACCAGGATTCACCCTAGCTGTCCGGACCCCCACGCGGCGGTTCGATGCCGCCGCGTGACGAATTTATGAACGGTCCACGGGGCATGGCCCCGCGGGTGTCTTAATGTCGAAGGGCCTTTTCGCTCATGGATCGCGCTCCGCGGCCCATGCCGAGGGTCCCGGCGCGCACGATCTCGCGCACGCCGAAAGGCTCCAGCACTTCCAGGAACGCCCGCAATTTATCCGGGGCTCCCGTGGCCTCGATGATGACCGACTCGGTGGAGACGTCAACGATCTGGGCCCTGAAAAGGTCGGCGGCCTGCGTGACCTGGATGCGGGATGTCGCATCGGCACGGACCTTGACCATGATGTGATCGCGCTGCACCGAGGTTTCCGATGGCAGCTCCACGATCTTCAGAACGTGGATCAACTTGTTGAGTTGCTTGGTGACCTGCTCGAGCAGGACCCCGTCCGCGTCGACCACGACGGTGATCCGGGAGATCCCCGGAACCTCGGTGCCGCCCACGGCGAGGGAGTCAATATTGAATTGGCGCCGGGCAAAGAGACCCGAGACCCGGGCCAGGACACCGGGGGTGTCTTCGACCAAAACGGACAGCGTATGACGCGACATTGGGTTATTCCTCCGTGTTCCAGTCGGGCGAGGTGTCTTTGGCGACCTGAATCGCGTCGTTCGAGACCCCCGCGGGCACCATCGGCCACACCATGGCATCGGGGCTCACGGTGAAGTCGATCAACACCGGTCGGTCGTTGATCTCGAGCGCCTTGCGAATCGTCTCGTCGACGTCCTCGTCCCCCGAGCAGCGGAACGCCGCACAACCGTAGGCCTCCGCGAGCTTCACGAAGTCGGGGATCCGGACGGTATCGTGCCCGGTGTTCAGGTGCGTATTGGAGTATCGCCCGTCGTAGAACAGGGTCTGCCACTGCCGCACCATCCCCAGGGACGAATTGTTGATCACCGCGATCTTGATCGGGATCTGATTCAGCACGCACGTGGCCAGTTCCTGATTGGTCATCTGGAAGCAGCCGTCGCCGTCGATGGCCCACACCACGCGGTCGGGATTGCCGACCTTGGCGCCCATCGCGGCCGGAACCGAATACCCCATGGTCCCCAGGCCCGCGGAGTTCAGCCACTGGTGAGGACGTTCGTACTCGATGAACTGCGCGGACCACATCTGGTGCTGGCCCACGCCGGAAACGTAGACCGCCTCCGGCCCGGTCAGCTGGCCGATGCGCTGGATGACGTACTGCGGGGATCCGAGACCGTCGTCGGTCGGCACGTAGCCCAGCGGGTACTCTTCCTTGATCCGATTCAGCACGGCCCACCATCCGCCGAGATCCGGCGCGCCGTTCTCGCGGTGCAGTTCCGCCACGGCCTCCGTGAGCTCCGGCAACACGGACTTGAGGTCGCCGACGATCGGCACATCGGCGAAGCGGATCTTGGAGATCTCCGCCGGATCGACGTCGACATGAATGATCTTCGCCTTCTGCGCGAAGGAGTCGACGACGCCGGTGACGCGGTCGTCGAAACGCGCGCCGAGCGCGACCACGAGGTCCGCCTCCTGCATCGAGGAGACCGCCGGGACCGATCCGTGCATGCCCGGCATGCCCAGGTGGTGGGGATCCGAATCAGGGAACGCGCCCCTGGCGGTCAACGTGGTCACGACCGGGGCATCCGTGAGCCGGACGAGGTCCGCAAGCTCCCGCGACGCGTGGGCCCGGACGGTACCGCCACCAACGTAGAGAACGGGACGCTCGGCGGCGGCCAAGAGCTTCGCGGCCTCGCGCACCTGCTTGTTGTGACCGCGGACCACCGGGTGGTAGCCCCGCAATTGCATATCCACCGGCCAGGTGAAGTCCATCAGGCCCTGCTGGGCGTCCTTCGTGATGTCGACGAGCACGGGGCCCGGGCGCCCGGTCGCCGCGATGTGGAAGGCCTCCGCGAGCAGCCGCGGAATCTCCTCGGCGGTCGTGGCCATGAACGAATGTTTGGTGATCGGCATGGTCATGCCGACGATGTCCGCCTCCTGGAAGGCGTCCGTCCCCAACACCTTCGAGCCCACTTGGCCGGTGATCGCGACCATGGGGACCGAGTCCATGTGGGCATCGGCGAGCGCCGTGACCAGGTTGGTGGCACCGGGACCGCTGGTCGCGATGCACACCCCGACCTTGCCGGTGACGAGGGCGTATCCTTCGGCGGCGTGTCCCGCGCCCTGTTCGTGGCGGACGAGGATGTGACGGATCGTCTTCGAATCCATCAGAGGGTCGTAGGTCGGCAGGATGGCCCCACCGGGGAGGCCGAAGACGTCGGTGACACCGAGCTTCTCGAGCGTGCGGATGACCGCTTCAGAACCGGTGATTCGTGGGGCGCCGCTCTGCAACCCGGAAGTCGAGGCAGCAACCGTGGCCGGCGTGGCCGTCGATTCGGTGCTCATGTGTTGGTCCTTCTGCTCTGGTGTTCGGTTCGAGTCGGGGCCGGATGAGGCCCTTCCCATGCCCAGCCGATCGAGTGTGATCGGACCTGACACGAAAAAACCCCTCGACCTAGGTGCCGGTGAGGGGTAGCGCGCGGTTCGAATTTCGTCGAAATCTAGGCCTGTCGTACCGCGCGACCCGCAATAAGTAGCGAGACGCGTACGCCGGTCAGAATGACGAAATTGTGCTGTGCCATGGCTTTATATTCTTCGGGTCCGGGTGACCCGGTCAAAATCGTATCAAAATGTGAAACCCGCGACATTACCCCCGGCGTGGCCCACGGCACCCGTTCGGAAGGTCACGGTGTTGCGGTGGAGCGCAACACGACGCGACGCATTTGGGCCTTGGGCGAAATACCGTGACGGATATCCACAGATCCGTCGCAACCCACCCGTACCGATTCGGTCCTCGATAGAATCGACCCATGTCCCGCGAAACGGAATCCACGACTCTTCTCTCCGAGCGACTGCGTAGCGTCTTTGACCGTCACGTCTTGAACTACGGCGCGTACAACCTCGTCTACACCACCGGGATCAGCTGTCCGGGACGGGCAGCGGAATCCGGGCATCGAGCGGATGAGGCAGGGCATTTCATCGTCGGGTATCGGCGCGTCCCCTCGGAGATCGTCGTAGTCCCCATGAATCCGCGCGAGATGGAGTCCACCGGGGTCCCGGTGTCCATCGACAACACCAATCTGATCGAGGCGAAGACCTCGGACTGCGGCGCATTTTCCCTCGAGACCACCTCCGGGGCGCTCTTTGATCTGAACGTCTCGCCGCTGACCGAGGTCGACACCGTCCGGGGCAGGGAAGTCCTCGAACAGGAAGCGGATCAGGACGACTTTCTCAGCTATCTCCGCCAGGTTGCCGCCGCGTGACGTTCACTGCATCACAATGCGGCGGTTCAACTTGCACGGGCATCGGCGTCTGCGTATAGTTTCAGTTCGTTGCCGAAGCGCGAGAGATTCTTCTCCGCGTGGAACGGTAGGCGCCTCTAGCTCAATTGGCAGAGCAATTGACTCTTAATCAATGGGTTCCGGGTTCGAGTCCCGGGGGGCGCACGGAAGCATTCGTGCTTCTCGCTCACGAGCAACACGCGCCTCTAGCTCAATTGGCAGAGCAATTGACTCTTAATCAATGGGTTCCGGGTTCGAGTCCCGGGGGGCGCACCACCGAAGGCCCGATTCTTTTCGAAGAATCGGGCCTTCTGCGTTTCCGGCGGACTTCCGTTGCCGAGAGGCCGTGCGTCCCGGAGCGACCCGGGAAGGGTCGCGCCCTCCCGGGTCTCGCGTGAGGCAACGATCCCGCGCGCCGGCTGCGCTACGGCCGGGGAGTGCTCGCCTCGACCCCGGGCAGGCCCTCGGCCTCGGCATCTTCGGCGGCCACGCGCTGGCTGGCCACTCCCTCGGCGACCCACCGGGATTCGGAGGGCAGGCTCGCCATGGTGTCCTTGATGACGGTCAGGGGCATGGTGTCGGTGTCGGAGAGATCCCGAATCACCTGTTCGAGGGCCTCACGCAGTTCCCCGTGGTTCAGCACGCCGGTTCCCGCGAGTTCCTCTTCGATATTCGTCGCCTGGCTCAGGGACTCTCGCCCCTTATCCGTGATGACCATGAGGTAACTGCGACGATCGATGGTGCTCCGCTGGCGGGCGATATGCCCGTGGGCTTCCAACCGGGTGAGCGTTTTGCCCATGGTCTGTGCCTGCACGCCCACCTTGTGGGCCACCTGCGCCTGGGTCAGGCTCCCCTCGCGACTGATGACGTCGAGCGCCATGACGCCCGCGTGGGTCAGGCCCAAGGACTGCAATTGGCGGTTCCAATTGTGCTCGAGCATGCGCGCGGCGGTGGACATCAAGCGGCTGATCGACCATTCCTGGATGTGAGGCATGGAGGCGATTATATGCGCGTCCTCCGCGGCGATGGAGTCGCCGAGAACAGATATTACGAGACCGGATCATTAGACTCGACCTCGGACCCATCACCGATCCTGACTTACGGGAAGGACATCACATGACCGATGCTCAGCGTTTGACCCCTGGGGAGCCCGCCCCGTCGTTCACGGCCGAGGCGGCCGATGGCTCGACGGTTTCCCTCAACGACTTCGCCGGTTCCCGCGTCGTCGTTTATTTCTACCCGAAGGCCTCGACGCCGGGCTGCACCACGGAGGCCTGCGACTTCCGGGACCACCTGGCCTCCCTCGCCTCGCACGGGTACAAGGTCGTGGGGATCTCCCCCGATAAGACGCCCGCCCTCAAGAAGTTCACGGACGAGCAGAGCCTGACCTTCCCGCTGTTGTCGGATCCGGATCACGCGATCGCCGAGGCCTATGGCGCGTGGGGGGAGAAGATGAACTACGGTAAGGTCTCCGTCGGTCTGATTCGCTCGACCGTGGTCATCGACGAGGAAGGCACCGTGCTGGAGGCCCAGTACAACGTCCGCGCCAAGGGTCACGTCGCGAAGTTGCGCCGCGACCTCGGCATCGATTCCTGACGCCCCTCCGGACAGTGCCGGCCGGCTCCGGGGCGGGGCCCACCACCGCACGAGTCGCCTCGTGTAGACTGTGGTGTCGCCGAATCGACCGGCCAGCGCGAGTGGTGAAATTGGCAGACACGCAGGATTTAGGTTCCTGTGCCGGAAGGCGTGCGGGTTCAAGTCCCGCCTCGCGCACCAGTAGCAGGTTCCCGGACCGTCTCGGGCGGTCCGGGCGCCCCGCTGAGACACAGCACATTTCGATCGGCGAGGCATCGCCCCCGCCCGATGGACCGAGGAGTTGACCGATTGGCCCCGACCCGCCGCAGGTTTCTGACCGGATCGTTGGGGATCGCGGGCCTGACCCTGGCTGGATGTTCCTCGAGTAACGCGCCGTCCTCGTCCGCCTCCGGGCCTTCCGCGAGCGCGAAAAGTTCCGAGGTCAGCTTCACCTTCGGCAATGCGGCCGCGGCGCCGACCCTCGATCCGTCGGTGACCTCGAACCTCGAGACGTCCAGGATCTCCGCGCAGATCTTGGAGCCGCTGGTTTCGGCGGATCCCGATACGGGCAAACCGGTTCCCGGCCTGGCCACCGAGTGGAAATCCTCCAAGGACGGCCTGACCTACACGTTCACGTTGCGGAAACAGGTGAAGTTCCACGACGGTACCGACCTGACCGCCGACGTCGTCCGCAAGAACTTTGAACGGTGGTCGAAGAATACCGACAAAGAACAGGTCAACCAGACCGCTTATCAGGCGATCTTTCGCTCGACCAGCTCGGATGGGACGGCCCAGCCGACGATCTATCACTCGTGCACCGCCATCGATTCCCGAACGGTCGAGCTCAAGATCACTACCCCGTATCCCTCGATCGTGAAGGCCCTGACCCAGCCCGCCTTCGGCATCGCCTCCCCCGACGCCTTCGCGGACCATGACAAGTACGGCTCGCATCCGGTCGGTACGGGGCCCTTCCGGTTGTCGTCGTGGGACGGCCACACCGCGGAGCTGACCCGAAACCCCGATTATTGGGGTAAGGCCGGGGACATCGACCGGTTGAGATTCGTCACCGTCCCGAGCACCCAAAAACGCTACTACGAGTTGCTCACCACCTCCGTTGACGCCTACGACCAGGTGGGGATCGACGACTTCGTGAATCTCGCGCGCCGCGGCTACCAGATTCAGCAGCGCGACCCTTATTCGGTGGCGTTCGTGAGCATGAACCAACAATCCGGGCCCTTGTCGGATGTCAACGTCCGCCGCGCCGCGGCCCACGCCCTGGGACGCTCGCAGATCGCCACCTCGCAGTATCCGAACGGCACCAACGTCGCCAATGACTTCGTGCCCGAGCTCTTCAAGGTCGGCGGTGACGATACCTCGTCGGCCTATCGCCAGGATCAGGGCCTGGCCAAACGGCTGCTCAAAGAATCCGAATACAACGGCGAGGAACTGGAGTTTTACTACCCCACCGATGTGTCGCTGGCATATATCCAACAGCCCGAGGCGGTGTTCGCGAAGATCGCCGGGGACCTGACCTCGGTGGGATTCTCGATCAAGCCGATGCCCATCCGCTGGGACGACGACTACCTCAGCAAGATCAACGCCAGGAATTCCGACCGGGCCTTCGCCCTGACCGGGTACATGGGTGCCTACCGCGACCCGGATGACTTCATCTCGCCGCTGTTCCGCATGGAGAGCCCCCAGTTCGGGTTTTCGGACCCGACGCTTTTCGATCATGTCCACCGCGCCGCGAGTTTGCCCGATGGCGATGAGAGGTCGGAGCTGTACCGCACCATCAACGAGGACATCGCCGAGATCGTTCCGGCGATCCCCCTCGCCTATCCGATCTCCGCCGTCGCACTGAGTCCCCGCGTGACGTCCTATCCCCTGGCCGCGACCGGTATCGAAAACTTTTCGCTCGTCAAACTGCGCAAAGACGCCTAGGAAATCTCCGTTTTGTTCCCAGCGTCACACCCGTTCGTGACCGAGGCGTTCGACCGCCATTCTTCTGAGCGATAACCTGAAATTAGCTTGCGTTTCGGACATCTATTGGAACGCCCCCGCCCCGCATCACCTCGGCGGGATCGACGACCGCGTCATCACGCGGAAACCACAGCACAGGAGAGATCCAGAGTGACACGAACTCACACGACCGACGTCGTCCTCGTCGGCGGCGGCATCATGAGCGCTACCCTCGGCGTCCTATTGAAGGAACTCGAGCCGAACTGGGACATCTCCCTGTTCGAGCGTCTCGATCGCGTCGGTGCAGAGAGTTCCAACGCTTGGAACAACGCCGGAACGGGCCACTCCGCGCTCTGCGAGCTGAACTACGCGCCGATGGGGTCCGACGGCACCGTCAGCCCGGCGAAGGCCCTGAACATCAACGAGCAGTTCCAGACCAGCCGCCAGTTCTGGACCTCCCTGGTCGAACAGAATAAGCTCCACGACACCTCGTTCATCAATGCGGTTCCGCACATGTCCCTGGTATTCGGTAAGGACCACAGCGAATACCTGGCCAAGCGGTACGAGTCGCTGAGCTCCCAGAAGCTCTTCGAGCGCATGCAGTTCTCTCGCGATCCCGAGACCATCGCCGAGTGGGCGCCCCTGACCATGAAGGGCCGCAAGGACGGCGAAGAAATCGCCGCGAATTACTCGGCCGAGGGCACCGACGTCGATTTCGGTAACCTGACCCATCAGCTCATCGACCACCTGGAGGAACAGGGCGCCGACGTCCGCTTCGGTTACGAGGTCGAGGACCTCCGCCAAGAGTCGGACGGTTCCTGGAGCCTCAAGGTCAAGAATCGCCTCAACTCGGAAGACGATCTTTTGGTCCGGGCCAAGTTCGTGTTCCTCGGCGCGGGCGGCGGCGCGCTGCCACTCCTGCAGAAGTCGGGAATTCCCGAGGGCAAGGGCTTCGGCGGTTTCCCGGTATCGGGGCTCTTCCTGCGCAATTCCCACGAGGAGACCACCTCCCAGCACAACGCCAAGGTCTACGGTCAGGCGTCCGTGGGAGCGCCGCCCATGTCGGTCCCCCACCTGGACACCCGGTGGGTCAACGGTAAGCGTTCCCTCATGTTCGGCCCCTACGCGGGCTTTAAGACGAACTTCCTCAAGCAGGGCTCCCTGCTGGATCTCTTCAAGTCGGTCAAGCCGGACAACATCTATCCCATGACGCGCGCGGGCTTGGACAACCTCGGTTTGGTCAAGTACCTGCTCACCGAGCTCACCAAGAGCGAGAAGTCTCGGGTCGAGGCCCTGCGGGAGTACTACCCCACGGCCGACGGCAGCGAATGGGAGCTCATCGAGGCCGGTCAGCGCGTGCAGGTCATGCGCAAGGACGCCAAGAAGGGCGGTGTGCTCCAGTTCGGCACCGAGCTCATCACCAAGGGCGACGGCTCGATCGCTGCTCTCCTCGGCGCCTCGCCGGGAGCATCGACCGCGGTGCCGATCATGCTGAACCTCGTCAAGAAGTGCTTCCCGGACCAGTTCGATACCTGGGCGCCCCGCATCAAGGACCTGGTCCCCGCCTACGGCCGTCGCCTCAACGACGAGCCCGAGCTGGCCGACGAAATCATGGCCCACACCGCCAAGGTATTGGGAATCAACAACTAACCCTTCGGCGGCCACACCGACGCGCAGGCCCGGCACCCCACGTGGGGTGCCGGGCCTGCGCGCGTGCGACGGGATCGTCGCCTCGCACGAGACACGATTGCTCAATACACGGCCGGTCCCTCGCCTGGGACAACAACCTTTCGGGTAGGTTGATAATCAGGCTACTTTCGTAGCGTCACACTGCACCGCGCGAGTTACTCGCCCCAAGAAACCACGGGAACGTTATCGATGGATCTTTCCGAACAAACCATCCAAAAGTCCGACAACGCGTCACGGGCGGGCCATGAGGACAAGGCCACCAAGCTGTCCCAGATCAGCAAGCCGGGCTGGGGATATGTCTTCAAACGCTCCGTGAATTCCTTCACCGGCAACGGCGGAACCGACCTGGCCGCGTCGTTGACGTACTTTGCGGTGCTCTCGCTGTTCCCGGGTCTCTTGGCCGTCGTGTCCCTCTTGGGCGTCTTTGGCCAGGGCGATACGACCACCCACGCGATCCTCGACTTCATCCGGCCGTATGCGCCGGAAGAGCTCATGGCCCTGATCAAGGAGCCCATCACCCAGTTGACCAGCTCAACCGGCGCCGGCATCATCGCCCTGATCACCGGTGTCGTGGGCGCCCTCTGGACCGCCTCGGGCTACGTCGGCGGATTTGGGCGTGCGCTCAACCGGATCTACGGCGTCGTCGAAGGCCGCCCCATCTGGAAGCTCCGCCCCATCAACCTCCTGGTGACCTTCGTGATGGTCGTGATCGTGGTGATCATGATGCTGATGATCCTTCTCTCGGGAAGTGTTCTGCACCTCATGGGAGACTGGATCGGCCTCGGTGACACCGCCGTCGCCGTCTGGAGCTGGGCACGGTGGATTGTCCTGCTGGTTCTCACGATCATCGTGATCGCGCTGCTCTACTACGCGACGCCCAACGTCAAGCAACCCAAGTTGCACTGGCTGAGTCCGGGCGCCATCGTCGCCCTGCTAGTCATGGGCATCGCGGGTGTGGGCTTCGGCTTCTACGTGTCGAATTTCGGCAACTATAACGCCACCTACGGAACCATCGGCGGCGTCATCGTGATGCTGCTGTTCATCTGGATCATGAACAACGTCCTACTCTTCGGCGCCGTCCTCGACTCCGAGTTGGAGAGGGCCCGTGAGCTCGAGGCCGGCATGCGCGCCGAAGACGAGCTGCAGCTTCCGCCCCGAGACACGCGGCAGGCCCACAAGCAGGTCGAGACGCGTCAGAAATTCGTCGACGAAGGCCGGCGGCTTCGATTGCACAACGACCGCCTGGACTACTCCGAGGACTGATTCGTGCCCGATCTTCGTTGGACCCGCGTCGCGCCCCGCAAGGGTCGCGGCGCGGGTTTTCCGCCTCTCATGCTCATCCACGGTTTCGCCACGACCGTGACCCAGTGCTGGATTTCGACCGGGTGGATCCGGCGGCTCGGAGACGAACGCGACCTCGTCCTCGTCCAACTGCCGTGGCACGACGACGAGACGCTGACCGATACCCTCGCGGCCGCTTTCCCCGACCGAGGAGTCGACGAGCATGCCCTGCCGCTCGAGGACTCCGAGGAATTCCCCCTCAGGGCGCAGGACGTGCTGGACGGGCTCGCCGAGGTCATCGATACCATCACGAGCTCCCCCGCAAGGCCCCAGGTCGACGTCCTGGGGTATTCCCTGGGCGCGCGCCTGGCCTGGGATCTCGCCGGCGAGGAGCCGCAACGGGTCCGGCGGCTGTGCCTGGGCGGCCTCCCCGCCACGGATCGGCTGGCCGACCTCGCCCGCGCCCTCGGAGAGCCGACCCAAGGCCCCACGGACGAGGCCGATCCCGCGGTCTCGGAAGTCCTCCGATTCGTGGAGTCCTCGACCCTCCGGCGCGAGGCCCTGGCCCGCTGCGCGAATAGGCTATCCCACCCCGCCTTTTCCCCCGGCCCACACGACGCTCCCCCGCAGGAGGCCCTCCTCGTCTCCGGGGAATCCGACGTCGTGGCCGACGACGCGGTCCTGCTGACGTACCTGCCCGACACGGCGCGCCACGTCGTCCTCCCGCGCAGGAATCACGTCGACTCGCTCACCTCGGGTCAATTCGTCCGGGCCGTGACGTCATTTCTCACCGAGCGTTAAGCCCCATCCGCGAACCGCCGTGAGAGCCCTCGGCCGGTGTGATTGACTTGGCTCGGATGCGGTCGCGATAGCGTCACCGTGTGAATCCCCCATCGCAACATTGAGGAGACTCTCATGAACACAGTTCAAGCCGTCATCTGCCGAGAGAAGGACGCGCCGGTCGAGGTCACGACCATCAACGTCCCGGATCCCGGGCCCGGCGAGGCCTTGGTCAAGATCCTCACGTGTGGCGTCTGCCAGACCGACCTCCACTACAAGCGCGGTGGCGTGGGCGATAATTTCCCGTACCTTCTCGGGCATGAGGCCTCGGGCGTCGTGGAGGCCGTGGGCGAGGACGTGACCTCGGTTCGGCCCGGGGACCACGTGATCCTCAACTGGCGCGCGGTGTGTGGCCAGTGCCGCGCCTGCCGCAAGGGGCAGCCCCAGTACTGCTTCGACACCCATAACGCCGAGCAGAAGATGACCCTCGAGGACGGCACCGAGCTCGAGGCCGCCCTGGGCATCGGCGCGTTCGCCGAGAAGACCCTGGTCGCCGCGGGGCAGTGCACCAAGATCGAGGGTGAGCTCACCCAGGAGCAGTACGCCGCGGTCGGTCTCCTGGGCTGCGGAATCACCGCCGGTATCGGCGCGGCGATCAATACCGGTCAGGTGGCCCGCGGCGAGTCCGTGGCCGTCATCGGTTGTGGCGGCGTCGGCACCGCGGCCATCGCGGGGGCGGCCCTCGCGGGCGCGACGACCATCATCGCGGTGGATATCGACGACGACAAGCTCGCCACGGCACGGGACCTCGGTGCGACCCACACCGTCAACTCGAAGAACCAGGAGCCGGTCGCGGCCATCCGCGAGCTGACCGGTGGTAACGGCGCCGACCTCGTGATCGACGCGGTGGGCATCGCCGCGACCTTCAAGCAGGCTTTCGACGCACGCGACCTCGCCGGCCGCGTGGTGCTCGTGGGCGTGCCGGATCCCGGCACGACCTTGGAGCTGCCCCTCGACGAGGTTTTCTCCCACGGTGGATCGATCAAGTCGGCCTGGTACGGCGACACCCTGCCCTCCCGGGACTTCCCGATGCTCGTGGACCAGTATCGGCTGGGTCGTCTGGACCTCGACGCCTTCGTGTCGGAGACCATCGGGCTGGACGATATCGAGCCGGCCTTCGACAAAATGCAGCGGGGCAAGGTCCTGCGTTCCGTCGTCAACGTCTCGGAGGCATAGACATGACACACTCGAGAATCGATCACGCGGTCACCAGCGGAACCTTCAGCCTCGACGGCGGTACGTGGGAGGTCGATAACAACGTGTGGGTCGTCGGTGACGAATCGCGGTGCGTCGTCATCGATCCCGCTCACGACCTCGAGACGGTGGCCCGGCTCGTCGGGGAGCGTGACGTCACGATGATCCTCCTGACCCACGCCCACGACGATCACGCCGCCCTCGCCATCGACGCCTCGCGCCGCTTCGGCGCGCCCGTGCACCTGAACTCGGACGAAGAACCGCTCTGGAAGCTCACGCACGGCGAGCCCGCGCCCGAGTTCGAGCCGCTACGGGACGGTCAGGTCATCCCGGTCGGCGACGCCGAGCTGACGGTCCTGCTGACCCCGGGGCATTCTCCGGGCTCGGTATGTTTCTTCTCCGAGGAGCTGTCCTGGAACGGTGCGAGCCCCGTGCTGTTCTCGGGCGACACTCTTTTCCAGGGAGGCCCCGGGGCGACGGGACGCTCGTACAGCGATTTCCCCACGATTATCGCGTCGATCACGGATCGACTTCTGAGCCTGCCGAAGGAGACGGTGGTGTTGACCGGACACGGCGACGCCACCCGCATCGGCGACGAGGCCCCTCACCGCCAAGAGTGGATCGACCGGGGAGAATAACCCCTTCCGGCACCGCTGCGGGCCCCGAACCCTCCTGGGGTTCGGGGCCCGCCCGCGTCTGACGCTAGTTAGTCTCGCTCGGCGTGGCGGCCGCCCCAAATGCCACGTTCAAAGTTCTTCCGCCACAGCATGCCGTAGGTGTGGCTCAGCACCAGGTAAACCGCGGCGCTGAGCATCGGAAGCAACAGGGCGGTGTTGTAGCCCTGCGAATCCCCGAGCACGGCCCCCCACACGAGCCCGAGGCCCGTGCCACCGAGGAGGGCCGCAAAGGTCGAGGTCATGACAAGTTCGAGGGAATCGGACGGCGTCACCTTGGTGGCCACCGAATCGGTCACGATGAGGGCAATGCCCACCACGACGCCCAAGAACACCAGCGCGACCGCCATGGTGGGAATCGATCCGGGCATGGTCGCGGGCAGCGCGACGAGGGTCAAGGCGCATGCCCAGAAGAGCCAGGCGCCCCAGCTCGAGGTGCGAACCTGCAAGAGGTTGATGGATACCGCGGCTATCAGGGAGCTCAGCCCCAGGACCGCGTAGAGCAGGCCGACGCCTTCGACCGAATCAAAATTCTGGCTGAGGCTCACCAGGGAGGACTGCATGGATCCGAGGAGCAGCCCGAGGGTTCCCATGCCGAGCACCGGGAACCACATGAGCTTCCGCCGGACCCGGTTTCTCTCGATATCGCTCTCGCTCGCCTCCTGCGGCTTGGGCAGGGGCGTCGCGCTGTGCCGGAGCCGCGTCAGCGCGAAGGCGGTCACGGTCAGGACGTTGATCGCCGTCACGAGCAACAGCGTCGCGTGGGCGTGCCACAAGAGCGAGGCCACACCGGTCACCGCGGCCCCGAGGGCGGTGGCCACGACGTCGGCGACCGATTCGAAAGCCAGCGACGAGCTCAACAGCGATCGGTCGGCCAGACGGTGGGACTCCCCCGCCCACCGGATACGGGCCAGGGCAGCGACCGGCGCGGAGGTGGCGCCGGTGACCAGACAGGCGGCCAACAGGCTCGCCACCGACCCGCCTCCCGGCTCCTGGAGCTTAACGGACTCGCTGATGAGCCAGAAGATCGCGGCCACGTTGCTGAGGACGCAGAAGAGCAGGACGAGTCGCTGACCGAGTTTCTCGGCCACGATGCCGTAGATCGGCACGACGATCGCGATGCTGATCGCCACGACGCCCGCGGCAAAGCCTCCCAGAATGATCTCGTCCGTCCAGGAAACGATCATGATGAGGGTCCCGAGCGGCAACATGGCCACCGGAAGGCGCGCGATCACGGATATCGCGAGGTACCCGAGCCCCGCCAGCCCGGTGAGGAGCCGCAATCGTTCCATCGTGCTTTCGGACCCTCGCGGGGACCGTTGTATGGGCGCGCCCTCGGCCGCGGGGCTCGCCGAAGCGCGAGACGGCGATGCGTCGATGTCTTCATCGCTCCGTGGGGTAATGCTCATGCGGTCGTCGACTCCACCGAGGAACCCTGCGGGGCCCTCTTGATCTTCAGGTGCTCGGGAATTCTGGATTTCATGTCGGCCACGTGACTCACGAGCCCGATGACCCGTCCGTTCTCACGAAGGCCGTCGATGGCGTCCATGACGCCGTCGAGGGTGTCCTCGTCGAGGGAACCGAATCCCTCGTCCACAAAGAGTGTATCTATTTCGATCCCGCCCGCGCGGGCCTGCACGACATCGGCCAGCCCCAGGGCCAGGCACAGCGACGCCATAAAGGTTTCGCCGCCCGAGAGCGATCCGGTGGGCCTCGCCTCGGACGTCCAGGCGTCGAAGACCTCCAGGCCGAGCCCCGACTTCTGGCCCCGCCCGGCGGCGGCGTCGGTGTGTCGCAGGCTGTATCGGCCGTCCGTCATGGCGAGGAGGCGCACCGTCGCGGCGGCAGCGATCTCCTCGAGCTGGGCGGCGAGGATGAACGTGGTCAACGGCATCCGCTGCAGATTTTCGCTCCCTAGGCCTGAGGCAACATCCGAGAGATCTTTCAGCATGGTGGCCTGTTCCGAGGCCCGGCGCACGGCGTCCTGGAGATCACGATCCCGAGACGCGACCCGGCGCACGGTCTCCAGGCCGTTCCGGAAGAGGGTCTCCCTGCTGACCGATTCCTCGTGACGAGCGGACGCCTCCGAGGCCGCGCGTCGGGCTTCCGCGACCGACGCGGCGTCGGGGCGTTGCTCCTCGGAAGCAATGCGCTCGAGGAACCGTTGGTGCCACGTGGCCTTCCACGCCTCATCCCACCGGGCGGCCTCTTGTTCATCGCGCCGGATGGATTCTGCCAGGGCCGCACGCTCCGCGGGCCGGATCCTGGCTTCTCGGACGTGATCGAGATCCCGGAATCTGCTGGCGGCCAATCGCTCCCGGAGCGTGTGCTTCTGTTCGGTCTCGCTCTCGGCCGCGGTCTCAACCTGGCCTCGACGCACCGCGGTCTCCGCTCGCAGGGATTTCAATCGATCCACGCGCGCCGACATGGCCCGAATCGACTCTCGGTCGGGATAGCCCTCGAGATCCTCCGCGACCTTGTCACGGCGTTGTCGAAGCTCGTTGAGGCGTGACTCCAGGCCCGCTTTCTCGACGGCAAGGCTCTGGGCGCGTTCCTCCTCGGCGTGTAGCTCCTGGCCGTGGGCCGTGCGTTCCTGCCTCAATTCTTCGTCGCGGCGCTGAAGGGCCTCCAACTTCTCGTGCTCCTCGCGGGCCCGCCGGTCGGACTCCTCGGCCTCCGAGACGGTCGCCAGGGCCCCCTGCTCGTCGAGCTCCTTCAGACCGGCTCGGGTCTCCACGAGGCGTGTGTAGGTTGTCCGGGCGGCGGCTTCGGCCTGGTCGCGTTCTTCAACGGCCTGATCGATCTGCCGTTGGTCCACCGCTGATTCCCCGGCGGAATCCGGCCCGATCGCCGGTCGCGGGTGGTCCGTGGCGCCGCAGACGGGACAGGGCTGGTTCTCCTCTAGGTCCGCTGCCAAAACGTTGACGGCCTGTCGGAAACGGTCCGCCGTCAACACGTTGACCCGCTCTGCGGTCTCGCGACGCCGCCGTTCGGCGGCTTCCGCCTCGCGTGAGGCGCCCTCCACGGCCCGACGGGCTTCCTCCGCGCGCCGGGTGAGCCGAAGAATTCTCTCCGCCTCCCTGCGCGTGGCCGCGACGTCGGGCAGCGCGGCCAGTTTCTCCTGGATCGAGGCGGACTCCCGGTCCATGGCCTCGGCGGCGCGATGCAGCTGGTCCACGCGCGCCGCGCTGGCCGTGGCCCGCCGGTCGGCATCCTGCCACTGACGCGTGGGGTCGGCGAGCTCGCGGGTCAGTTGCTCGGATTCGGCGTATGTCCTTTCGACCCGGCGCAGGGCCTCTCCCCGTTGATCCAGCAATCGTCCATAGGCCTCGTCCGCCTCAGCGGATGGGGTCCACGGATCCTTCCAGTAGTCGGTCTCCGCCTGCTGTTCCGGTTCTTCGGCCCCGGCCAGCGTGGTGGACAGTGTCAGCAGGTCTCGCATCGCGTCGAGGGCCTCGTCCAAGCGTTCCCTCCGACGGCCGGTTTCCTCGCCGGCGAGCAGCGCACGCTCGTGAGCCTCGGCGACCGGCTCGGCCGCCTCCGCGGCCTCCGCCGCGGCGCGACGATCCTTCAGCGTACGGTCGGATTCCTGCACCGCGCGGCTGCGCTCTAGGAGTCGATCGTGTTCGGCCCATTCCTCCATGCTCTTCTCCATGGCCTCTACCGTGCGGCGCGCGGCGGAGACCTCCCGGGTGGAGTCGGTTCTCAGGGACTCGGCCCGTTGGGTCGCGTCGTGGAGAACCTGCTCGGCGCGGGCCAGGTCGATGACGCCGGCGGTCTGACCGGAATCCTCCGGCTCGATCTCCACCTCCAGCCGCTGCAGAAGCTCGGCGACTTCGCGGTGACCGGTTGCTACCTCACCGGCCAGGCCCCTGGCCTCCTCTTCCGCCCGGGCCGCCCGTTCCTTGAGCACCTCGCGGACGGAAGCGTAGACCTCCACCGGAAAGAGTTTGGCCAATAATTCTTCCCGATCGTTCGACGAGGCCGTCAGGAATCGCGCGAATCCTCCCTGCGGCAGCATCACGACCTGAGAGAACTGTTGCAACGTCAGGCCGAAGATCGCCTGGATCAGGCTGCCCGTTTCATCGTTGCGATACGAGAGGGCCTCCCACTCGGATGCGTCCTCGCTGGTGGCGCCCGGAGACCCCGCCGGGCGCCGGGAGAGGAGCACCTGGGCGGTTTGCTGGGTCCACCCCGACTTGGCCCTCGTCGAGGGCTTCTGCCATTCGGGGGAACGACGGATCAGGTACCGGTAGGAACCGACGCTGAATTCCAATTCGACGTACGGCGCGCTGCCCGGTGGGGCAAAATCCGAGTGCAGCCCCTTGGCCTTGCCCGTGGTCGAACGCGTCGTCGACCCGTAGAGGGCAAAACAGATCGCGTCGAAGATCGTGGATTTTCCTGCCCCTGTGGGCCCGCTCAGCAGGAAGAGGCCGGCCTCGTTGAGGCGTTCGAAGTCGATGCGCTCGGTGCCGGGAAAGGGCCCGATCGCGCTGAGTTCTAAACGGTGGATTCTCACGAGTTCTCCCCCTGTGATGAGTCGGTGCGTCGGTGATCCTCGGAAGCGGCCAGGCTCCGCTCGGCCTCGCGGATGCTGGCCGCGAGCTCTTCCCGCTCGGCCGGCTCCAGGCTCCGCCCCCGCACCTGCTCGTAGAATGCCTCACAGGTTTCCAGGGGAGAACGCGCTGCGGAAAGCTTGACGGCATAGCTGGATGCTTGGTCCCGTTCAAGCCCCGAGAAGGACAGCTCGAGGGTCTCCGGGAATCTGGTGCGTAAGCGTTCCATGGGATGTGCGGGCCGCTGGGCATCCGTGAGCGTCACCTGACAGAGACAAGATTCGGCCCAGGCGTACTCCTCGGAGGTCAGCAGCTCCTCGAACCTGCCGGACAGTCGGGCCAATCGCACCGTGTGGCGCCACTGACCTGGTTCGATGAGCAGTTCGGGGCCGGCGGTATCCAGCAGCCAGTACCCTTTGGTGTGCCGCGCCTCGGAGAAGGAGAACGCCAGCGGGGAACCGCTGTATCTCACGGTGGGAAGCACCGTCTGGCGTCCGTGAAGGTGTCCGAGCGCCGCGTAATCGAACTTTTCGAAAATCTTGCCGGAGACCACCCCGAGGTTTCCGGAATCGAGAACCCTTTCCGACTCGCTGCCCACGGCCCCGTGGGCAAAGCAGTGCGCCATGATCAGCGCGTGGGGCGCGTCCCTCGACTGGCGGTCCTCCCAGGCCTGCTCGACGGCCGCGGTCAAGACCGCATGGTGTGTCGGCTCGGTGCCGAGAACTCCCGCGGAGGACCGGGGGTCAAGGTAGGGAATTCCGTACACGAGGGTCCCGTCCTCCAATGTCACGGGCCTGGCGACGTCCCGCACGTGGGTCCTCAGGTGAACGCCGACATCTTCCAGGAGCTCCGAGGCGAAACCGAGCCTCGCCGGGGAGTCGTGGTTGCCACTGGTGATGACGACCTCGATCCCGCGGCGCCGAAGCTCCTTAAGCAACCGAGAAAACTGATCGATCACGTCGGTGCGCGGTGAGGCCTGGTCGTAGACGTCGCCGGAGATGAGCACGGCACCGACGCCTTCGGCCTCGCACACATCGATCAGCTCGCGGCACAGCGCCTCGTGATCCCGAAAGAGAGATCGCCCGTGGAAAGACCGGCCAAGGTGGAGGTCCGAGGTGTGAAGGATTCTCATGCCTTCAACCTAACCCGATGGACTGACAACTTAGCGACTCCCGGCCCCCTCGGTGAACCCGGATAGGATGGGAACCATGTCTGTCCACGGCGGCGATCTCCCCCACCTCGATCCTCACGAGCACGGCTACGCGGACATCCTGCGTCGCGTGCTCATCCCGGCGACGGCCGTCGAGCCGCGGTTGGCCCTCGGCCCCACGGCGACGCTCGCGGGCCTGTCCGAGGTCCTCTCCTGGGCGCTACGCGGCCAGGGTGCCGACGAGACGGCCTCGGTGTGGATCGAAAACCTGCGGTGGGCTCGTTGTTTGGGGCTGCGCCTCGACGAAGGAGCTCCGGTGCCTCCCACCGCGCGGTGGGAACCAACCGCTCCGCAGGCGCGGGGCTGCGGGATCGACGACGCCGATGCGGCGACCCGCGAGGCCTTGCCCAAGGCCCAGATGCAATACCCCGCGCGTCACGATCTTCCGTGGGCGGATTCCGCGGCCTTCCTGCCCCGGCTCGTTCCCGTGGCCTTGTTCCCGGTCGATTCGCTCGCGCACGTCGGGCAGCTGGCGGTTAACATCACGGCGCTCACGCACGGATCTCCCGAAGCCCTGGCCACGGGCATGACCTGGACCTTACTTCTGCGCTCGTTGCTCGGCGCCCGGGACGACGCTGCCTCGGATGAGCAGCTGATTCTCGACGGTTGTTCGCGATGCCTCGATCTGATGCCTCCCGCGGGGTCCCCCGGCGGGCCTCAGGGATTGCGCAGCCAATACGCCGCGATGGGAGGGTCACTGACCGGGTTAGGAGCGATCTACGCCGCGGCGCCCCGCACGGTGGCGATGCTCCGCGACGTCGTCGGTCTCGAGCCGCTGGCCGAGGACCCGGCGGCAACCGGCGGGCCTGCCTGCGTCGAGGTTCTTCGGCGGGCCCTCACCGCGCTTCTCGGCGAGGAGGGGGAGCCTCCGAGACGCGATGCCGCGTTCGGGCTCGGACATGTCCTGCGCGGTGCCCTCGGCCACGAGACCGCCGGGGCGGAAGACGCCGCGTCGGATCCTTCGGCCATCGATTCGTTGACGTTGGTCTGGAATCAGTGGCTGGGTCTGGTGCGTGACTGGGAGCCCGCGGCGTCCTGACGACCGGTTTCCCCTCGGAACCCGACTGCCGACGCCCGTCAGGCGCGCCTACCAGGGCAACTCGGACCGGTGCTCGGCGAACCACGCATCGGTCCTCTCGAGCGACTGGCGGAGGATCGCGCCGCCCCCGCCGTTGACGATCACGTAACCGACCGATTGCAACGGCATGAGGCGGTGAATGACCTTCGCGCGGGCTGCCCAGTCTTTGCCCACGCACTTGGTCAGGACATCCCAGCCGTACCAGTTGGCGGCCGAGGCGATATCCCAGGCAGGATCCCCGACGGCCGCGTGGTCCCAGTCGATGACGCCGGTTAATTTGTCCTTGGTCCACAGAATATTGTGTCCGGAGAAGTCTCCGTGGATGACCCGAGGCTCGACCGGGTCCAGGTCCAGGACGTCGTCGACGATCCGGTGGGCCATGCGCTGGTTTTCGGTGAACAGACGGGGAATCACGGTCTCCCGCAGGGTCTGCTCCCAATCGTCGCCGCCCCAGTGGTGATGGGTCTTCTCCACGTAAGGGGCCAGCTGGACGGTGTCGATCCGCCCGATAGCTCGCAGAGCCCTCCCGAGTTGTCGGGCGGGCGCCGGGCCGATGTCCCGTGCCTCTCCGGGGATCCAGGTCAGGCCAACGGCCGTGAACCCTGCCCTGGTGATCACGCGGGTCAACGGACGCGGCAACTCGAACGGCAGATCGCGGGGCAACGCCCGGAGTATGCGCACCCGCCGGTCCATCGCCACGGCGGAGTCGTGGCCCTTGGCGACCCGCACCGACAACAGGTGCCCGGCGTTGACCACGATGTGGGCGGAACCGTTGGAGTGGACGTCCCAGTCTTCAGGGTCGACGCTGACGCCGGCCTGGTCCAAAACGGCCTTGATGAGGGGGAAGTATCGCATCTGGGCGAACCGGGACATGTGGGACACGGAGACTACCTTTGAGCAAGATCCGAAGACAACGCCGCGTGGACGTGTGGAACGATGGCCGCGAAGGCCCTGGCCCGATGGCTGATGGAGTTTTTCCTCGCCGCCGAGATCTGGGCCGCGGTCAGGCCCTTCTCCTCGCCGGTGAGCTCGGTCGGGATGAAGATCGGATCGTAGCCGAAGCCTCCCTGACCGGCGATCTCCCGGGCCAGCCGGCCCGGCATCTCGCCGTGCTCGACGGCCGAAAAACCCGCCGGCGACGCCACGCTCGCGGCACAGTGAAAGTGGGCGCCGCGGTGTTCGTCGCCGATATCGGACAGCTGGGCCAGCAGCAGGTCGATATTGGCCGCGTCGTCCCCGTGACGACCCGACCACCGGGCCGAGAAGATCCCCGGAGCCCCGTTCAGGACATCGACGCACAGCCCGGAATCGTCCGCGATCGCCACCAGACCCGTCTGGTGGGCGACGGCGCGCGCCTTGAGCAACGAATTCTCCGCGAAGGTCACGCCGGTCTCGGCGACGTCATCGGCTCCGACGGCCCCAGCGTCGACCACTTGCGTGTCCACGTCGAGACCGTCGATGCGGCCGCGCAGAAGCTCCCGAAGCTCGACCAGCTTCCCGGCGTTGTGGCTCGCCAGAACGATCAGGGGCGCGGATTCGGACGTCGCGGTCACAGCGAATCGCCCAGGGTCTGCCGCTGGATCGCGGCGAGCTGCTCGGTTCCGGTGAGCGCGAGGTCCAAGAGCGCGTTGAGCTCGTCTCGGACGAACGGCGTGCCCTCGGCGGTGCCTTGCACCTCGACGAACGAGCCGGATCCGGTGACGACGACGTTCATGTCGGTCTCCGCACGGACGTCCTCGACGTAGGGCAGGTCGAGCATGGGGGTGCCGTCGATGATGCCGACCGATACCGCCGAGACCGAATCCGTCAGGGGTTGCCGGCGCCGATCCACGATGCCCTCGCGCTGTGACCACGCGATGGCCTCGGCGAGCGCGACGTAGGCCCCGGTGATCGCCGCGGTGCGCGTTCCGCCGTCGGCTTGCAGGACATCGCAGTCCAGCACCACGGTGTTTTCCCCGAGCGCCCGAGTATCGATGACGGCGCGCAAGGAGCGTCCGATGAGTCGGGAGATTTCGTGCGTGCGTCCGCCGATCTTTCCCTTCACGGATTCCCTCGCGGATCGCGTGCTGGTGGCACGCGGCAACATCGCGTATTCCGCGGTCACCCATCCTTTGCCTTCACCCTTGAGCCAGCGGGGCACGCCTTCGGTGAGCGAGGCCGTGCAGAGCACTCGGGTATTGCCGAATTCGATGAGGGCGGAGCCTTCGGCGTTTTGTGACCATCCTCGGGTGATGGAGATCGGCCGGAGTTCGTCGACGGCCCTTCCGTCCGCTCGCGTGGGTGCGTTGGTCGCGGGGGTCTGTGAAGTCATGATGTCACCTTACCGCCGTCCGCCCGCAGGTTCCTGTCCTGAGCGACGATTCCTCCGGCATGTTTCGGCCACCTCGGAATCGTCACACGGTGTAGTGCCCCAGGGGCGTGACGACGTCGATCGGGCCGGCGAAGTACTGCCGTGCTTCGGCGAGCGCGGTCTCCGGGTCGTTCCAGATGGGGAGGTGGGTCAGTAGGAGGCGACGAGCCCCGGCGTCGTGGGCCGTCTGGCCGGCCCGGGCCCCGGTCAGGTGGATGCCGCGGATCGCGTCGTCGCGGCCTTCCATGTACGCGGCCTCGCACAGGAACACATCGGCCTCCCGGGCGGACCGGGTCAGCCCCTCGCAGGCGTCCGAGTCTCCCGAGTAGGTGAGCACCGTCTCGCCGTCGGCCGTCTTTTCGGTCACCCTCAGGGCGTACGGCTCCTCGATCGGGTGTAGCACCCGGTACGGCTCGATCGTGAAGGGACCGATGGTCACCGGGGTGTGCTCGGCCCAATCGTGGAAGTCGATCTGGTCTTTGAGGATGTCCGCCGAGGGCATGCTGTGGGTTCGCGCCAGGTAGTCGCCCATTCCGGCGGGCGCCCACACGGAGATCTGACCGCCTTTCCAACCTCGCGGATCCCAGCGTGCCGCGATGTAGAACCCCGCCAGATCCACGCAGTGATCCGGGTGAAGGTGGCTGATCAACACGGCGTCGATCTCGCTCAAGTCGAGGTGCTTTTGCAGTTCCCCGAGCGATCCGCTGCCCATGTCCAGGAGGACGCGCCACGTGCGGCCCGCCCCATCCGTGGAGGTGAGCAGGTAGCAGGACGCGGGAGAATCGGGACCGGCGAAGGAGCCGGTGCAACCGATGACCTTCAGTTCCATGGTGGTACCTCTCGATCCCTGGGGATCTCGTCGTTACCGGGCGTCTCCCGGAAGGTGGCGTCCCGGCGACTCGTTCTCACGGGTTCGGGCGGTGTGTGACGGACTCACGACCGTTCGGGCCTGGTCCCGTCGGTCGTGTGACACGACGGCCAGGGAGGCCGTCGGGAAGGAGTCCGCGAAATTCTTGGCGTGTCGCACGTGGGAGACTTCCGGCCCCAAGAATCGCCGGGCGACCTTTTCGAAGGATTCCGGGTCTCCCGTGGCCACGAATTCGTGGCTCGGCGGCGTGGGCTCGTGGCGCAAAAGGTTCTGGTTGGTCAACGCCCGGAAGAGGTCCTTCGCGGTCTCTTCCGACGAGGTCACCAGGGTCACGGACTCTCCCATGACGTAGGAGATCGCTCCGGTCAGCAAGGGATAGTGGGTGCAGCCCAGGACTACCGTGTCGGCCCCCGATTCCTGGATGGGTGCCAGGTGGCGCTCGACGATCTCTAGGAGCTCCGGCCCCGAGGTAATGCCTCGTTCCACGAACTCCACGAACTCGGGGCAGGCCTCGGATCGGATCGACAGGTGGGGGGCGGCGGCGAAGGTGTCTTCGTAGGCACGGGACGCGATGGTCGCCGCGGTGCCCAGGACGCCGATGTAACCGTTGCGCGTCGCGGCGACGGCCCTCCGGACGGCCGGTTGGATGACCTCGATGACGGGGATGCCGTAGTTGCGGGTATACCGTTCTCGGGCATCCCGCAGGACGGCCGCCGAGGCCGTGTTGCAGGCGATGACCAACGCCTTGACCCCCGAGTCGACCAGGTCGTCCATGACGCGAAGGGCGTTGGCGCGCACCTGGGCGATCGGCAAGGGGCCGTAGGGCCCGTTGGCGGTATCGCCCACGTAGATGATCTTTTCCTGGGGCAACTGATCCATGATGGCCCGGGCGACCGTGAGCCCTCCGACGCCGGAGTCGAAGACGCCGATGGGTGCGCCCGGAGTCGGGATTGCCGGAGCGGCGCTGCCCCACACCGTCATCTGCGGTGAGTCGTCGATTGGGTTCAGGCTATTCATAGTGCTTTCGAGGGTAACGGTAAGTGCCCTGATCAGGGGCATCAATGACGTTTTTTCTTCGCCATTGCGTCAAACTTCACCCTGCTCACGGCATGGCGTGAGGGCCTCGGGCTAGTCGAGGTCCGCGAGCATGGCTTCGACGAGCGAGTCCTGTAGCCAGGAGACGAATTGATAGACCAGTGCCATGTACGACTCGACGTCGTGAGCCTGGGACCAGTCCGTGTACGAGGCGATGCGCTGGGCGTCTTCTTCCGAGTCGATGCCCAGCCGCGCGGCTAAGACGAGCCGGACGTCGTTGAGAGCCGCGGCGAAGGCCATGGCGTGTTCCGGGTTGAGCACCAGCTTGGGAGACTCGCAGTCCATGGCCGCCATGCGCAGGTGACCGATCTTGCTCTCCCGGACGTTACGTTCGGTCAGGCGACGAAATTCCGTCGCCTGTTCATCGTCGTCGCTCGCCTGAGGGAGGAGGCGTCGCAGGGCCGGGTCCTCGGGAATCTCCGGATCCTCGGTGATCCCCACCAGGGCTTCCAGCGGATCGCCGCCCTCCGCGTCGGGCTCGGGTTCCAACGTCGTGATGACGTCACGGAACAACTTGATCAGCAGTTCCCGCTCGGGCCCTTCCAGGGCCCCGACGATGCCTTTGCGCCCGTTCTTGAATTCTTTGGCCATGCTTATTCTCCACCGTCCTTCTCGAAGGTTGCCCACAGACCGTACCCGTGCATCGCGCTCGTGTGACGTTCCGCTTCTTCGCGACCGCCCGTGAAGACGGTCGCCTTGCCTTCTTGGTGAACCGCCATCATCAGCGTGCGGGCCTTGGACTCGGAGTAGCCAAAGTGGGCCCGGAACACATAGGTCACGTAGCTCATGAGGTTCACGGGGTCGTTCCAGACGATCACCCGCCAGGGGGTATCCGCCTCGGTGCGTTCGAGCAGCCCGAGCCCGCCCTGCGGCGAGAGCTCCCCTTCCGACTCGTTGGGTACGGATGGGTTCCGAGAAGAGTGACAGACCATAGTTCCTCGAGTCTACCGCCGTTGCGCCGCCTCATTGGCCAGCTTCCGCCGGATGAGTACCCTTGAGGGGTGACTCATGACTCCCCCGCGCTCCTGACGGACCACTACGAACTCACCATGCTCCAGGCGGCCATCCGCGCCGGGATGCACCAACGGCGGTGCGTGTTCGAAACTTTCACCCGGCGCTTGCCGCACGGCCGGCGGTACGGAATCCTCGCCGGAACGGGCCGATTCTTGGAGCAGCTGGCGAACTTCACGTTCGACGGCCGGCAGCTCGCGTTCTTGGAGGAGGCCAAGGTCGTCGACGGGCCCACGCTCGAGTACCTGTCCGATTTTCGCTTCACGGGAACCATCCGCGGCTACGGCGAGGGCGAGGCCTTCTTCCCCCACTCGCCCGTGCTCCAGGTCGAGGCGCCCTTCGCCGAGGCCTGCGTGCTGGAAACACTCATCCTGTCGATCCTGAACTTTGACTCCGCCATCGCCTCCGCGGCCTCGCGCATGACGGGCGCGGCCGGTTCGCGCCCGTGCCTGGAGATGGGGTCCCGCCGGGCCCACGAGGAGGCGGCCGTGGCCGCCGCCCGGGCCGCGGTCATCGCCGGTTTCGTGGGCACCTCGAACCTCGAGGCCGGGTACCGCTACGGCCTGAAGACCATCGGCACCTCCGCGCACGCCTTTACCCTCCTGTTCGACGGCGAAGAGGACGCCTTCCAGGCCCAATTGGATTCCTTGGGCATCGATACCACCTTGCTGGTCGATACCTACGATGTCGAGCGGGCCGTCCGTACGGCCGTTCGGCTCGCGGGCCCTCGGCTCGGGGCCGTCCGGCTAGACTCGGGTGATCTCGGCACGCAGGCGGTGGCTCTGCGCGAGCTTCTCGACTCCCTCGGAAACCGGGATACCAAGATCACGGTCACCTCAGACCTGGACGAATACGCCATCGCCGGCCTCGCGGCCGCCCCCGTGGATTCCTACGGCGTTGGGACTCGCCTGGTCACCGGCTCGGGCGCGCCGACCTCGTCGATGGTCTACAAGCTCGTCGCCCGCGAGAATTCCTCCGGCGAGATGATCTCCGTGGCCAAAAAGTCCCAGGGCAAGGGCTCGATCGGCGGGGAAAAGCACGCCGGCCGCCGCCGCGACGACCACGGCGTCGCCGTCGCCGAATCCGTCGCCCTGGACCCCTCCCTGTTGACCGCGGGGAATTATCGGCCGTTGATGCGCACGCTGGTCTCGGACGGCAGGATTCTTCCCGGAGCCACCGGCGCCGAGGGCGTGCGCGCGGCGGCCGATCGGCGCGCGGCGACGATCGCGGAATTGCCTCGCGCGATTCGGCGCCTGTCCGAGGGAGACCCCGCGATTCCGACGGAATTTTTGGACCACTGACCCGCAAGTCATCAGGCGCAACCCCCGCCTCGTGCCTCTTCCCCACCCGATGAAAGGGATCTCATGACCCGAGCACTGCTCATCGTCGATGTTCAGAACGATTTTTGCCCCGGAGGCCCGCTGGCCACCTCGAGGGGTGCCGAGGTCGCCGCGGACATCTCGGCGTTCCTCCAGACCCATCACGCCGCCTACGACGTCGTGGTCACCACGCAGGACTGGCATATCGAGCCGGGCACTCATTTCAGCGAGAACCCCGATTTTCGTGAATCCTGGCCCGTTCACTGCCTCGCGAATTCTCCCGGGGCCGCGTTCCATCCCGATTTCGACACCGAATTCGTCGACGCGATGTTCCGCAAGGGTGAATACGAGGCCGCGTATTCGGGCTTCGAAGGCCTCCTGGCCCCGGAGGACTCCGTGATGACCGGCGAACACGAGCCCGGCCACATGCCCGAGGACACCCTCAAGGTGTCCCTCGACGATTGGCTGCAGGAACACGACGTCACGGACGTCGACGTCGCCGGCCTCGCGACCGACTACTGCGTCAAGGCGACCGCGATCGATGCAACGGACGCGGGATACGAGACCCGCGTCCTCGTCGACCTGACCTCGGGAGTTGCCGAAGAGACCACGCAGGAGGCCCTGGAGGATATGGAAGACGCGGGCATCGAGGTCACCGAATCGACTACCGTCGGCCGATGAACCACCGCTGAAGGGTGGCAATGCGTGACTGAATCTGTTCGGCCGTCGCCTGGGCGACCGGCGGGCCACCGCATTCCCGCCTGAGGGCGTTGTGCACCGCACCGTGCGGTTCGCCCGTGCGAGCGGCCCACGCGGAGACGTTCTTGGCGAGCTTCTGCCGGAGGTCTTTGAGCTGCCGGTGGTCCGGCACGGAGGGCGCGGCCGCGGGCTTGTGGGCCTGGCCCCTGGATTGCTCGTGGCGTTGCTTGAGCAACGTGCCGACCTGGTCGGCGTCGAGCAGCCCGGGGATACCCAGGAAGTCCTGGTCGTCGGAGCCGACCTCGTATCCCTGGTAGTCCTCCCCGTCGAACATCACGCCGTGGAAGGACGCCTGGGATCCGATCGCCTCGAATTTCCCGGACGCCAATCGGGAACTGGCCTTCTCCTCGGCGTTGGCTTCATCGATCAGATGGTCGTCCAGGCCCTCGTCGGCGGCGATAATGTCCACCTCATCGGGCTGCTCCTTGAGGTCCAACGCGTGGTCCCGCTCGGCTTCCATCTCTTGGGCGAGGTACATGAGGATCGGAACCGACGGCAGAAAGACCGAGGCCGTCTCTCCCCTCTTCCGCGCACGCACAAAACGCCCGATGGCCTGGGCAAAGAACAGTGGCGTCGAGGTCGAGGTAGCGTACACACCCACGGCCAACCGGGGAACGTCGACGCCTTCGGAGACCATGCGGACCGCGACCATCCACCGGTCCTCGGATTCCGAAAAACGATCGATTTGAGCGGAGGCGGTCTTGTCGTCCGACAGCACGAGGGTCGGTTTGGTTCCGGAAATTTTTTCGAGCCGCTCCGCATAGGCGCGGGCATCGTCGTGGTTCGACGCGATCACGAGCCCACCGGCGTCCGGCACGGTCCGCCGGACCTCGCTGAGCCGGCTGTCGGCCGCCGCCAGAACCGACGGAATCCATTCGCCCCGCGGGTCCAACGCGGTCCGCCAGGCCTGGGCGGTGATGTCCTTGGTGAAGCCTTCGCCCAGGTCCGCTGCCATCTCTTCGCCCGAGCTGGTCCTCCACCGCATCTGTCCGGAATAGGCCATGAAGATCACCGGACGGACCACGTGGTCCGAGAGCGCCGGGCCGTAGCCATAGGAGTAGTCCGATTGCGAGCGCAGCAGGCCCTCCTGATCGCGCTCGTACCGGACGAAGGGGATCTGCGAGGAGTCGGACCGGAACGGCGTACCGGTCAGGGCCAGTCGGCGGTATGCGGGGTCAAATGCTTCCTGGAGTCCATCGCCCCAGGACAACGCGTCGCCCGCGTGGTGAATCTCGTCGAGGATCACCAGGGTCCGGGCGTTTTCCGTGCGGGCCCGGTGCAAGAGCGGCTTATTGGCCACCTGTGCGTAGGTCAGGGCCACGCCGGAATACCCCTGCGCGTGGTGTCCGTCGGAATTCTTGAAATTGGGATCGATCGCGATGCCCACGCGCGCGGCGGCGTCGGCCCACTGCGACTTCAGGTGATCCGTGGGAGCGACGACGGTCAGGCGCGAGACGCTGCCGCGGTCCATGAGCTCCTTGGCCACCCGCAGGGCGAAGGTGGTCTTACCGGCCCCGGGGGTCGCCACGGCCATGAAATCTCGCGGCTCGGTTTCGAAGTATTTTTCCAGTGCCTCGGCCTGCCAGGCGCGAAGCTTCGGTGCCGTGCCCCATGCGGCTCGATCCGGGTATGCGGGCGGCAGGTCTGCTCCTGCCCCGCCGAAGAGGGACGGCTGGGAGAGTTCTTCGGACACGAGGGACTGATCACTCCTGTGAAAGGGAAGGACATCGAGGCGTGGTCGGGTGGACGGCCTCCATGGCGACGGCGTCCCCGACGCCTGTCAGGCCTCGGGGACGTCGGTTGCTACGGGCGGTGGAGCGCGATGGGGTTCGGAACCGTAAAGGTTACTGGTTTCCGTCCTGGTCGTCGTCTCCGCCCTTCATCGTCTCGTAGATTTCCTTGCATTCGGGGCAGACCGGGAAGCGTTCAGGGTCGCGCCCGGGTGTCCAGACCTTGCCGCAGAGGGCGATGACCGGTTCACCCGAGAGGGCGGACTCCATGATCTTTTCCTTGCGCACATAGTGTGCGAAGCGTTCGTGGTCGCCCGGTTCCGAGAGCTGGCGGGTCTCTTCGCGTTCGATGGTCGCGGCCCCGCCCGGGGTGGTGCCGTACCCGGTGTCGTCCAGCGGACCGGTGGAGTTGATTGCGTCAGCGGCTCGGTCAAACATCATGGGGCCATTCTACGCCCGAGCCTCGTCGCCCGAGAATCCTCCGGGAAGATTCTCGGGCGACGAGGCTCGGCGTTGCCCAGACCGTGGCTTTAGCGCATTCTCACCAGATCTTGGTAGAGCTCCGGAGCGCGGCGTTCGTACCACGAGCCGCCGATGCGCACCCCCAACCACAACATCACGACGCCGTAGACGGGCCCGGCTACCAAGATGATCCAATCAAAGATCGCCAGGTGGGTGATCATCGCGGCGACGAGCAGGACGAGGATCGGCAACACGATGCCCCACATCAGCAGGCTGCTGATGCCCTGGATGAACACGTTGGCGATGCCCGCGTTATTCTTGCGGGATTTCCAGGGGCTCTCCCCCGGTGCCGCCACGGGCAGCGCGTACCTGACCGACACGGCCGCGCCCACGCCGAGCCCACACAACAGAACGCTCAGCGAAAGGCCCAGGTTGGCGGGAATGCTCCCCGGATCTCCCTGAATCAGGAGGGCCACCACCGAGGTGACGACGACGATCGGAACGAAGATCACGGACATGCCCAGTGTGCGCCCCCACCGATCCGCGGCACCGCTGACCGGCGAGGTCAGGTGCAGTGAAAACGCGGTGTTGTCGTAGGAGACCACGTACGCGCTTTGCCAGGCGAGCATCCACGCGACCAGCGGTCCGACGAGGAATAATTGGATTCCACCGCCGTTGGTTTGGCTCATGAACCAGAACAGGATCAGGAATCCCGGGGCGACCAGCAGATTCAGGTTCATCCGCGGATCTTTCAGGTAATAGGTGGCCGTCCGCGCGGCGATCGCGCCGGACGGCGTGGCCGGGAAGCGCGAGAACAGGCCAATCCAGGCCCCGGTCCGCGTCGCCGCACCGCTCGACGCTCCCGAAGCTCCCACGTGACTCGTCTGATAGGCGATGACGCGACGCCACGCGATCAGGCCGACGGCGAGGTAGAGCAGCGTGAGCACCAGGCGGAGCCCCAATATCCCCCAGGCGCCAGCCGCGACGTCACCGGGAATCGCCCACGCGACGCCCAGCGGGGTCCACCCGGCGACCCTCGCGACGCCGATGACCCACTGCTCCGAGAGCAAGCTGGCGGTGAGGGTCGAAACCAGCGGGCCCGCCGACAGCAGCGCGAGGAAGAAGATCGCCCCGAGGATCTCGGCGAGAAAACGCCGATGGCGTATGGCCATCCCGAGGCTGCTCATGAGCCTCGAGCACACCATGAGTAGGACGAACCCCAGCAGGCCCGCGGGCACCGCGGCCACGGCGGGAGCGGGGGACGCCCAGGAGACCACGGGCAGGAACGCACCCACGACCGTGATCGCCCCAAAGATGCTGACCACCGATCCGACGAGTTGTCCGCCCAGGATCTGCTGCGGCTTCAGCGGGTACGGGGCCAAGAGATCGGGATCCAAGGTCGCGTCCTGGCCCGACAGGACGAGGGGCACCACGCACCACAGGGCCGCGGCCAAGGTGCCGACGACGATGGCCAGACCTTGCGCCAGGGCGGCGTCTCCGCCACGCACGGCCGTCATCCCGGCGAAGACGGCGACGAGTGCGCCGAGGCCGTACAACCCGCCGATGATGGTCCCGGCCACGGCCCAGCCGCTGCGTTTCAGGGAGGCCACGAAGTGGGCCCATTTGAGGCCTACGAGGTTCCCAACCATGAGATCCCTTCCGATTCGACCCGACCGCCGACGAGTTTCACGAACGTTTCCTCGAGGCTCGAGGAGCCTCGGACCTCGTCCACGGTTCCGGCGGACAGGATTTGGCCGTCGTTCATGATGGCGACGTGATCGCACATGCGCTGCACGAGGTCCATGACGTGGCTCGAGACCACAACCGTGCCGCCGTGCCGCACGAAACCGGCCAGAATATCTCGAATATTCGACGCGGAGACCGGATCCACCGATTCGAAGGGCTCGTCGAGGACCAGGACCTTGGGGGCGTGCACCATCGCGGCCGCGAGCGCCGTCTTCTTCTTCATGCCGGCCGAATAGTCCGTGACCGTGACGTTGGCCGATTCGGTGAGATCCATGGCGCCCAGGAGGTCCTCGGTGCGCTCGGCGACCGTGTCCTTATCCAGGCCGTGCAGGAGGCCGGCGTAGGTGATCAATTGGCGACCGGTGAGGCGGTCGAAGAGGTGCACCCCGTCCGGAAGGACGCCGACCAGGCTCTTCGCCTCACGCGACCTATCCCAGACGTCGATGCCGCGGATGAAGACCTGGCCCGCGGTGGGCCGCAACAGCCCGGTGGCCATGGAAAGGGTCGTGGTCTTGCCCGCTCCGTTGCGGCCGACCAGGCCATACATCGATCCCGAGGGGATGTCCAGGTTGATCCCGTGGACGACCTCGCGTTGACCGAAGACGCGCGTCAGGCCTCGACACGAGATCGCTTCCTGCCCGGTCGGCGGCGTGGGGCCGCCGAGGGGCGCGCTCGAAGTGGGCCGCTCGTCGGTGGGGCCTCCCTCGAAGGGAGCCGTCGAGTCCCGGGTCGGCGGCGCTTCCTGACCGAAGCGAGGGGGCTGATGGGACGGTCCCGAATCTGGGTCGGGCGGGGGCGTGTGATTCTCTGGTGTGTCCATATCAGGATCACATCACACTGCGGCCTCCGACACATCCACCCTGAGTCGGATTCTCGGTCCAGCGCCCAGAACGCGAGGCTCCTGACCGGGCGCATCGCGAGAGCGGGGTCCGGGCCGTGACGTCGAAGCGTCTCGACCCGGGCCGCCTCCGGGACTAGAACAAGGCACGCATGAGGGCCGCGCGCGCCGAGATCACTCGCGGGTCCTCGGCCCCGACGACGTCGAAGAGGTCAATCAACCGTTCGCGGACCGTGTTCTTGGTGTCCGGGTCGCCGCGCTGGACGAGACGGATCAGGCGTTGAAATGCGTCCTCGACGTGGCCGCCAGAAACATCCAGGTCGGCGACCGTCAGCTGGGCTGCCACGTCGTCGGGGTTTTGGGCCGCCGCTGCGCGTGCCGCCTCGAGGTTCTCGTCCTTGACACGAGTCAGCAGGCCGACGCGGGCCACGCCGATCTTGGCCTCCCGATCTGCCGGGTTCTCGTTCAATGCCTGTCGATAGGCCTCGGCGGCGGTGTCGTAATCCCCCTCGGCCAGGGCGTCCTGCGCCTTCTGGTGCAGGGGCGGCAGGGGCTGGGGCTCCGCGTCGCCGCTCCCCGCGACCGGGTCGAAGGTCGCGGTCAGCTGGGCCTGCTGCGCCAGTTGGAGCACCTGCCCCAACAGGGCCTGAACCTGATCGGCCGGCAGGGGCGAGTCGTACATGGGCGCCGGGCGACCGCCCAGCATGGCCACGACGGTCAACGATCCCTGGGCCTGGAAGGCCTGGGCGATCTCCGGGGAGCGTTCGATGTCCACCGCCGCCAGGAGCAAGCGCCCCGCGGCCTGGTCGATGAATCCTTCCAGCTCGCGGACGCCGTCCGAAGCCTGTTGATCGCTGCCACGGTACAGGGCGAAGATGACCGGGCCCTGTCCCGAGAGCTGTGCGACCTCTTGGAATTGCTGCGTGTCGGTGATGTCTCGCCGATAGCTCGCCCCGGTCTTCGTCTGGCTCGCCTGAGGCCCACCGGCGTTGCCGGTGTTCAGCTGCGACAGATCGGGCGCGGACCGCGCCGACTCCGGAATGTGCTCTTCCGCGGCCGGTTCCTGAGGTTCTGGTGCTCCGAAGGCTCCCGTGGTCATCTCGACCGTCCTTTCATCACGTGGTGTTCGGGGGTGGGCTCGTTGGGAATTATCTTCTCAAATTGCCCGGGACGGCCCCAAGCACGTCCGCCCTCCGGGTAATCTCGTGTGAGGCACACACTCGGATCGGCGAAAGGACCCTCATGAACGGAACCGACCGCCCCCCGCGGTTCGGGTTAGGTCGTCTCTCCGGCCTACTCCGTTCGTTGCGCTCCGCACGGCCCGATGCACCGTCCATCCCCTGGGCCAAGCCTCGCCCGCGATTCGAGTTGCCGGAGGTCGAGCCCGCCCCGGAGGAGGGCGCGGTCCCTTCGGCGGCGCGAGACCTCGACGGCGGGCGCCTCGGAGCCGCCCCCGTTCCGCCGGAAGCCGCCGATACCCCGCACGATGCGGATCCCGGGGCGCGACGCGTCGGCGAAGCCCAGCCTGTCACCCTGGTGCGCCATCCCGTGCAATTCGGGTTCCTGGTGACCGTGGGCGTCGGACTCGCCCTGATGTGCTACTACTTGGCGGTCAACGTCGGCGCGCTCGGCGGGTGGATCACCGGGGCCATGTTTATCGCCCTGGGTCTCGACCCGATCGTCCGATGGTTCGAACGCCGTGGTCTCCCCCGGCTCGCCGGCGTGATCGTGGTTCTCCTGGGCTTCGCCGGGCTCATCGTCTTGATGGCCACCGTGGTCATACCCACGATCGCGCGCCAGGCGTTGGGATTCATCAATGGTTTTCCCGACACCTTCGAGGACTTCCTCAACTCCGACTTCATGGTTGAGGTCAACGAACAATTCGGCATTCGGGACAAGATCGATTCGGGGGCGGGAAATTTCCTGAATCACGCGTTCAGCGATTCCGGTCTGGTGGGCAACTTCCTCAACAGCCTGATCAATGCGGGGTCAACGATCGCGCAGGTGGTCACCGGAATCCTCATCGTGATGTTCCTGGCCCTGTATTTCGTCACGTCCCTCCCGTCCATCAAGGCGTGGGGCGTCCGGCTCGCGCCGCGATCCAAGCGCCCTCGGGTGGCCGAACTGACCGAGAAGATCACGAGTTCGGTCGGCAACTACGTCATGGGTCAGGCACTCGTCGCCGTTCTCAATGCCATCTACGCCCTGATTCTCATGAGCATCGTCGGGGTCCCCTTCCCCCTGCTGTGTGCCTTTGTCGTGCTGCTCCTGGCGTTCATTCCCCTCGTGGGCGGCGTGGTCGCGGGCCTGTTGGTAACCTTCATCGCCCTCGTCCAGGGATGGCAACCGGCGGTCATTTACGCGATCTTCTACTTTGGCTATCTCCAGATCGAGGCGTATTTCATCTCACCGCGCATCATGAAGAAGGCCGTCGCGGTCCCGGGCGCCGTCGCGGTCATCGCCGTCGCCGGAGGCGGCGCCCTGTGGGGAGTGTTGGGCGCCATCATCGCGATTCCCGTGGCCGCCTCCGCGCTATTGCTCATTCGGGAAGTCTTCATCACCCGGCAGGACCGTCGCTGACCCCTCCGGGCCCTACCCGCGGGGCTCGGTCCCCACCGGGCCGTCCCAGCTGGTCTTGAGCCGCATGGGTCGGCCCGCGACGGTCGAGACGATTTCGTCGTGGACCCGCCGCACGTACTTTTCCCCGACCCACAGGTGCTTGGCGCCGTCGATGCCCAAGACCTTCGCTCGAGGGATCCGGGAAAATCTTTGGCGCGCCGCGGCTGGCTGGAGGTAGTCGTCCTTCTCCGGCACCAGAACGGTCAGGGGCAGGCCACAGTCGTCCCAGCGGGCCAGGTCCGCCTCATCGGCTCGATGCAGTGGCGGGGACAGCAGGATCGCGCCGCTGACGCCGTCGAGGACGGGCGTCCGTGATCCGTATTTCAGCGCGAGTTCCGTCCCGAAAGACCAGCCGACCAGCCAGATATTGGGCATCCCCCGGTCCTGGAGGAATCGCAGCGCGGCCTCGACGTCGTATCGCTCCCCGAGGCCTTCTTCGAATTCGCCCTCGCTCGTTCCTCTGGGCGAGGACGTGCCGCGCGTGTTAAAGCGGAAGACCGCCGCGTGCACCAGGGCGGGCAGGCGGTACGAGGCTTTCTTGAACACGTGAGAATCCATGAACCCGCCGTGGGTCGGCAAGGGATGCAGGCACAACAGCGTCGCCCCGGGGGTCATGCCCTCCGGGGTGGCAAGCTCACCGACGAGGCGTTTGCCGTCCTCGGTGGTGAATTCCACGTTCTCGCGGACGGCCGGCAAGACGGTGGTCGGCCCGATCTCTTCGGGGCCGTCGGTCACGCGATCGACCTGGGCGGGAGTTGAGATAGCCATGCACACCATTCTACCGGCGACGCCCCACCGTGGGCGGCCCTACCGGGTCCCCACAGGGCCGCGTCAGTGAATATCCCAACACTTCACGTGCCAGTGGCGGCGTTCGCCGATCGCCCGTTCCTGGCCGAAGAGGTGGTCGTGGCGCCAGACGACGTAATGGGCCACGCCGACGGCGACGGTGCGGCCGCACCCCGGGCAGACGTAGGTCTTCCGGGCCGACGGGGCCGCGATGTACTGGACATACCACTGACCGGAAACGTCGGAATCGATTCGCGGCGAGGGGTCAAGGATTCGGGAGATGTCCCCGCCACCGGCCCCCGCCAATTTCTGCCATTTGCTCGGTCCGGACTTCCCGTGACCCGTTTGGGCCCGGCGGGGCGGTTTCCGAGAGCGTGCCATGCCTCTTATTGTGGCACAGCCGCGTGCGCAGAGGATCGCCCGCCCTTGTAGAGTGATGCGAGTGCGACTAGTGATAGCAGACTGTTCCGTAGACTACGAGGGCCGCCTCAAGGCCCACCTTCCCCTGGCCACGCGCCTGCTGATGGTCAAGGCCGACGGCTCGGTGCTCGTGCATTCCGACGGCGGCTCGTACAAGCCGCTGAACTGGATGTCTCCCCCGGCGACGGTCCACGTGGAGACCTCCGAGGAGGCGGAATTCGACGACGAGGCCGTCGAGCGCTGGATCGTCCAGGCCGCAAAATCCGACGACCGCCTGGTGGTCCGGATCTACGCGAAGCACCACGAATCCGCTCACCAGCTCGGGGTGGATCCGGGTCTCATCAAAGACGGCGTCGAGGCCGACCTTCAACGGTTGCTCGCCGAGCAGATCGAGATCCTCGGACCCGGCTACCGGCTGGTCCGGCGGGAGTACCCGACCGCGATCGGTCCCGTGGACATCCTCGCCCGGGATGCCACGGGCCACACGGTCGCCGTGGAACTCAAGCGCCGCGGGGACATCGACGGCGTGGAACAGCTCACGAGGTATCTCGAGCAACTCAATCGCGATCCGCTCCTGGCGCCGGTGCGTGGTGTCCTGGCCGCGCAACTCATCAAGCCCCAGGCCAAGACCCTCGCCGAGGACCGCGGGATATCCTGCGTCAGCCTCGACTACGACGCGATGCGGGGAGTCGACGATTCGGAAGGACGACTCTTCTGAGGCATGCCGCGAGGGCACGTGGCAGGACAGCCTCGAGACGGTGAACGCCCTGGGAACGCACGAAGGCCCGGCACTGATGGTCAGTGCCGGGCCTTCGTCATCGGGCTAACGCCGACGGACGCAGGAGATTCTTAGAAGTCTGCGTGATGGGCGGCGATGACGACGCTGTTGTTGGAAACCGTCAGGAATCCTTCGTGCAGCCTCGCCGTCTTGCGCTCACCGTCGACGGGATCGATCACGAGTTCACCGTCCTCGGAGAGGAGGGCCAACGTGGGCTGGTGTCCGGCCATCACGCCGATATCACCGGCGGCGGTGCGGGCACGCACGTACTTGGCCTCGCCCTTCCAGACGACGGACTCGCGAGATACCACTTCTACGTTGAGGACGGAGGCCATGATCAGTTGCCGCCCTGTTCCTTGAGCTCGGCCCACTGGCGCTCGACGTCGTCCAGGCCGCCGACGTTGTAGAACGCCTGCTCCGGAACGTGGTCGAGGTCGCCGTCGCAAATCGCGGTGAAGCCCTCGATCGTGTCCTTGATGCTCACGGTCGAACCCTCGACACCGGTGAACTGCTTCGCGGTGTAGGTGTTCTGCGAGAGGAACTGTTCGATGCGGCGTGCGCGGGACACGACGACCTTCTGTTCCTCCGAGAGCTCATCCACACCGAGGATCGCGATGATGTCCTGAAGCTCCTTGTTTTCCTGGAGGATGGACTTGACGCGGATCGCGGTGTCGTAGTGCTGCTGCCCGATGTACTGCGGATCCAAGATGCGCGAGGTCGAGGACAGCGGATCCACGGCCGGGTACAGACCGCGCGAGGCGATGTCACGGGACAATTCCGTGGTCGCATCGAGGTGCGCGAAGGTCGTGGCCGGGGCCGGGTCGGTGTAGTCGTCGGCGGGCACGTAGATGGCCTGCATCGACGTAATCGAGTGACCGCGCGTCGAGGTGATGCGTTCCTGGAGAACACCCATCTCGTCCGCCAGGTTGGGCTGGTAGCCCACGGCCGAGGGCATGCGGCCCAGAAGGGTCGACACCTCGGAACCGGCCTGGGTGAACCGGAAGATGTTGTCGATGAACAACAGCACGTCCTGGTTCTGCACATCGCGGAAGTACTCCGCCATGGTCAGACCGGTCAGGGCCACGCGAAGACGGGTTCCCGGGGGCTCATCCATCTGGCCGAAGACAAGGGCGGTGTCCTTGAGAACCCCGGATTCCTCCATCTCGACCCACAGGTCGTTACCCTCACGGGTACGCTCGCCCACGCCCGCGAACACCGACGTACCGCCGAAGTTCCGCGCCACACGGGTGATCATTTCCTGAATCAGAACGGTCTTGCCGACGCCGGCGCCGCCGAACAGGCCGATCTTGCCGCCCGAGATGTAGGGGGTCAGCAAGTCGAGGACCTTGATGCCGGTTTCCAGCATCGCGGTCGAGCCCTCAAGCTGCGCGAAGTTCGGCGCCTTGCGGTGGATCGGCCAGAAGTCGCTGGCCTGGATCTGGTCGTCGTCGACGTCCAGGGCGTTGCCGAGCACGTTGAAGATGTGGCCCTTGACCCCGTCGCCGACCGGAACGGCGATCGCGTCGCCGGTGTCCTGCACCGGGGTTCCGCGAACCAGACCGTCGGTCTGCTGCAGGGAAATCGCGCGCACCAGGTTATCGCCGAGGTGCTGTGCGGTCTCGAAGGTGATCTTCTTGGTCTGTCCGCCGATCGTCAGTTCGGTCGTCAGCGCGTTGTAGATGTCGGGGATCTGGCCGGCGGGGAACTCGACGTCGACCACGGGGCCGATCACTCGAGACACACGACCGACGCCGCCCTGGACCGACGTAGACGTCGATTCGTTCATGGTGGCTGTCATATTTTTCACTTACCTCTTCGCAGAAAGTGTCCGTACGGGGGAATGGTTTTAGGAGGCGGCGAGGGAATCGGCGCCCGCGACAATTTCGCTGAGCTCCTGGGTAATCTCCGCCTGGCGCGCGTTGTTCATGAGTCGCGTGTACTTCTTGACGAGGTCGTCGGCGTTGTCGCCCGCGGACTTCATCGCCCGCTGACGCGATGCCAGCTCGCTCGCCGAAGCCTCGAGGAGGCAGGAGAAGATCCGTGTCGCCACGTAGCGCGGCAACAACTCGTCCAGGACCTCTTCGGCGCTCGGCTCGAAGTCGAAGGACGCTGAGGTGTCGAACTCGTCGTCGGACAGCTCCTCCCCCGGCAGGATGTCTTCGCCCAATTCCTTGGCGTCCACGATGGTCAGCGGCAACAAGCGGAGAATCCGCGGAGTCTGGCTGACCATGGACTCGAACTGGGTGTAGACGATGTGCAGGTCGTCGACGCCGCCCTGGTCGTAGGGAGTCGAGAAACGCTCGACGAGGACGTCACGAATATCCGCGGCGGTCTCCACGTCGGGGTTGTCCGTGTTCCCGGACCACACCTTCTCGTAGGGACGTTCGCGGAAGTCGAAGTACTGCTTCGCCTTGCGTCCGACCAGGTACAGCTGAACCTCACGTCCCTCGCGACGCAACTTCTCGATCAGGCCTTCGGCCTTTTTCAGCACGTTGGCCGAGTACGAGCCGGCGAGTCCGCGGTCACTCGTCATGACCAGCACGGCCGCGCGGCGAGAAGCCGAACCGTCGTGAATGAGCGGGTGCGAGACCGAGGTCTGCGTGGCCACCGCGCTCACCGCACGGGTCAGAGCGTTCGCGTACGGACCGGCCGCGTTCGAGCGATTGCGGGCTCGGTTGATGCGCGAGGTCGCGATCATCTCCATCGCCTTGAAGATCTTCTTCATCGACGACGTCGAAGCAATCTTTTGGCGGTAAACCCGAATTTGGGCTCCCATAGAGCTTCCTTTCAGCCCGGACGGTGTGCGGCCCTCGCGGACCGCACACCCTCAGGTCTTATCGCTTGACGATCTGTTCCTGATCAACGTCCGACTCCGCCGCGGGAGCGTGCTCCTCGTTGCCGGCCCGAACGGAACCTTCCGAGGAGCCGTGACCGGCCGAGTAATCGCGCTTGACGTTCTCGACGGCGGTCTTGAGCTCGGCGAGGGTGTCGTCCTCGAGCTTGCCGCTGTTGCGGATGGCCGCCAGAACGCCCGTGTTGCGACGCAGGTGATCGATGAACTGTTCCTCGAAGTCCAGAACCTGCGAGACCTCGAGGTCGTCCAGGTGGCCCTTCGTGCCGGCCCAAATCGACACGACCTGCTCCTCCACCGGGTACGGGGTGTACTGCGGCTGACGGAGCAACTCCATCAGGCGGGCACCGCGCACCAACTGGCGTCGCGAGGTCTCGTCCAGGTCGGAAGCGAACATCGCGAAGGCCTGCATCGACCGGTACTGGGCCAGATCGAGCTTGAGCGTACCGGAGACCTTCTTCATCGCCTTGATCTGAGCCGAGCCGCCCACGCGGGAGACCGAGACGCCGACGTCGACCGCCGGGCGCTGGTTCGCGTTGAACAGGTCCGACTGCAGGAAGATCTGTCCGTCGGTAATCGAGATGACGTTGGTCGGAATGAACGCCGAGACGTCGTTGGCCTTCGTCTCGATGATCGGCAGACCCGTCATCGATCCGGCGCCCAGCTCGTCCGACAGCTTGGCACAACGCTCGAGCAAGCGAGAGTGCAGGTAGAACACGTCACCCGGGTATGCCTCGCGTCCCGGCGGACGGCGCAGCAACAGGGAGACCGCACGGTAGGCCTCGGCCTGCTTCGAGAGATCGTCGAACACGATGAGGACGTGCTTGCCGCCGTACATCCAGTGCTGACCGATCGCCGAGCCGGCGTACGGTGCCAGGTACTTGAAGCCCGCCGCGTCCGAGGCCGGGGAGGCCACGATCGTGGTGTACTCCAGGGCGCCGTTCTCCTCGAGGGTCTGGCGCACCGAAGCGATGGTCGACGCCTTCTGCCCGACGGCGACGTAAATGCAGCGCACCTGCTTGTTGACGTCTCCCGACTCCCAGTTGTCCTTCTGGTTCAGGATGGCGTCGACGCCGATCGCGGTCTTACCGGTCTGACGGTCGCCGATGATCAGCTGACGCTGACCGCGGCCGATCGGGATCATCGCGTCGATGGCCTTGAGGCCCGTCTGGAGGGGCTCGCCCACCGACTGACGCTGCGTCACGCCGGGAGCCTGGAGCTCCAGCGCGCGACGGCCCTCGGATTCCACCGGACCGAGATCGTCGATCGGCTGACCCAGCGGGTCGACGACGCGGCCCAAGAAGGCGTCGCCCACCGGCACGGAGAGAACCTCTCCGGTGCGGTGAACTTCCTGGCCTTCTTCAATGCCGGCGAAGTCACCCAGGACGATCGCGCCGATGTCGCGGGTGTCCAGGCTCTGGGCGAGGCCGAGGGTCCCGTCCTCGAAGCGAAGAAGTTCGTTCGCCATGACCGAGGGAAGTCCCTCGATGCGAGCGATGCCGTCGGCGGCGCTGCTCACGCGGCCCACCTCTACGCGCTGCGCGTCACCGGGTTCGTACGATGCCGCAAAGTCATCCAGCGCGCTGCGGACATCATCGGCATTGATGGTCAAATCCGCCATCTTGTGTCCCTGCTCTCCTAAATTGGTGGTCCCGTTTGCTTCTGGGACCGAGTGTACGTGTATGGGTTGATCGCACCGTGAATTCTTTCGCTCCCACGGGCGATCCACCTGAGTATCAGGCTGAATCGCCGCGAGGAGCGATTAGGAAGAATGCACCGATCGATCGAGGTCTGCCACGCGGGAAGCGACGGTTCCGTCGATGACTTCGTCACCGACCTGCACCTTGATGCCGCCCAGGACCTCGGGGGCAACGGTGACGTCAAGGGTCATGTCGCGACCGTAGATACCGGAAACCGCGCGGAGAAGCCTTTGCCTGTGCTCGTCCGTCAGGGGTGCTCCGACCGTCACCTTGGCGATGAATCGCTGTGACATGCCCACCAGGACATTCGCGAATTTCTCCGCCAAGTCGGCCGGCAACATTCCGCGGGGGTGCTCGACGGCCTGGGCGATCAGCAGCCGGCCTTCGTCCGATGCCGCGGGGCTGACGCGAGAGGCAAGCGTCTTCTTGGCCTCAACGTCTGCCCGCTGATCGGTCAGCGCGGTCTGCAACTGCGGGTCGGACTGCACCGTCTTGGAGAACCGCAGCAGATCGTCGACCACGGTCGACAGCGCATCCTCGCCCGCGGAATTCTCTGCGGAGAATGCCGCCGCAAGAACACCGAGGTGCTCGACGGCGTCGGCCAGGTCGCGTTCGGCCGACCACCGGGATTCCGCGGCGCGCGCCACGATTTCCCGAACCGCGGGGTAGACCTTGCCTTCCAGAACGGACGACGCCACCTTGCCGCGCTGTTCCGCCTCCCGGGAGGGATCGGTCAGACCGCGACGCAGGGCGCCGTTGTGATCGAGCACGTCAGCGACGGCGAACAGCTCATCACTCATCGAGGAGTTGGCCTCGGTGGAGAAGCGCTGTTCGAACAGCTGGCTCAGCTTCCTGAGGGATTCAGTCGATACTCCTGCCATTACTTGGTCGCACCTGCATTTCGCTGCTGGTCCGCCTCAAGGTCAGCCAGGAAGCGGTCCACCACGCGGTGAGAGCGCTCGTCGTCGTTCAGGGACTCGCCAACGATCTTGCTGGCGAGCTGGGTAGCCAGGGTGCCCACCTCGGTGCGCAGGGAGACCAAGGCAGCAGACCGCTCGGCCTGGATGGTCTTCTGTGCGTTCTCGGTGACCCGGGCAGCCTCGGCTGCGGCACGCTCTTTGTGCTCGGCGACAATCTGCTCGCCTTCCGCACGGGCGTCCTCACGGATCTTCTGCGCTTCGAGTCGCGCCGACTCGAGCTGCTGGTTGTACTCCTCACGAGCTGCAGCAGCCTCGGCCTGGGCCTTTTCGGCCTTGGCCAAACCACCCTCGATGGCCTCCTTGCGATCCTGGTAGATCTTTTCGAAGGTCGGGGCGATGAACTTGACGACGAGGTACAGAAGGATCAGGAACCCGAGGCCGGTGATGAGGATTTCCCACCAGTCAGGGGCCAGAGGGCTTGCACCCTCTTCCGCTGCCATCATGAGTGACATAAAGGAGATTCCTGTTCTCTAGTTCTGTGTAGGGATGGAGTAGCCGGTGGCTACTTGATGAACGCCAGAACCAGACCCAGAATCGCGAGAGCCTCAACCACAGCGAAGCCCAGGAACAGCATGGGCTGCAGGACACGCTGGGATTCGGGCTGGCGAGCAACCGAGGTCATGTAGGCAGCGAAGATGAGGCCGACGCCGATGCCGCCGCCGATAGCTGCGAGACCGTAACCGATGGCGCTGAGCGAACCTGAAATATCCATTTGGCTATTTTCCTTTCGTGATGCCCGAGGTGGGCTGTATCTGCCGCGAGGGCATGTCTATTGCGGTGGATTCAACCGGATGGTCACCGGCCGAACCCCGATCCAGGTGTCCCCGGAATTCTAGTGGGCCTCCGCGACGGCACCCTGCAGGTACACCGCGAAGAGAAGCGTGAAAACGTATGCCTGAATGGCCTGGATCAGAAGTTCCAGGAAGAACAGGAAGATTCCGAAGACGCCCGAGAAGAGCGAGGCCACGATGCCGATCCCGCCGACCTGCGTCACGAGGAACGCGGTCAGGCTGGCGGCCACCATGATGGCCATGTGTCCGGCAAACATCGTGGCGAAGAGACGCAACGAGTGGGTGATGGGCCGGATGATGAGGTTCGAGAGGAACTCAATCGGAATCAGGATGATGTAGAAGGGCCAGGGCACGCCGGAGGGCATGGTCATGGCCTTGAAGAAGCCACCCAAGCCCTTGCTCTTGATCCCGACGATGACCCAGCAGAGGTATGCGAAGGCCGCCATGAAGTAGGCGCTGCCCGCGTGGGAGAAGGTCGGCAACTGGAGGAACGGGATCGAACCCCAGAGGTTGTTGACCAGGACGAAGAAGAAGGATGCGAAAAGGATCGGCACGAAAGGCTTGAAGTGATGGACACCGATGATGTCTTTGCCGATCGAGTCACGGACGAAGCCGTAACCCATTTCGCCCACGAACTGCAGCTTCCCCGGGACCATCGCGCGGCGGCGGCCGGCAATCATGAAAAATGCCGCGACGACCACGACGGCCAAAAGCATCAGGAGCATCTGCTTGCCGAAGCCGAAGCTGCCGACGTTGAACAGATCAGGCAGATGCATGTCCTCAATCGTGGGGGCCTGATATGCCGCGACGACGTGCCCGGTTTCTCGCAAGGCGTGTCCTTTCCTCAGGAAGGTTGCGTCCTCGAAGCCAGAAGAGAGTTCACGGCCTCGATCAAGTAATGGTCAGTGTGCTTGAGGGAGGTCTAATCGGTCTTTGTGCCGTTATCCCGCGGCCGCATGTGGAGATACACCAAGTAAAACCCGGCGAAGGCCCCTATGCCAGCGCCGAGCCACACAATCCACTGTGTCCCCAGCAAGCGATCCAGCCCATAGCCTACCAAACTCCAGAACACGATTCCGATCACGACGTACAGCAGGACCATGATCGAGCCTGACAGCCCACCCTGGTTGACTAGGTCGCCCGCGCTGCGCAGGTCTCCCCGATCGGGTTGCTCCCCGGAACGGGGCCGGCCGGATCCTCCGGTCTTGCGGCCCGATCTCATATTCTTTTCCCTTTCGCACGAGGCGCGTCTTCCGATATTGCGGAAGATTTCGTGAAATACGGTATCCGGAGCCGATGAATCACCCATAGCTGCGTGCCGAGGGCCACGACGACGCAGACCACCGCCCCGCCCAAAGCCCAGCCGCCGCTCCAGCCGCGGGGAAACGGAACCACGAACACGGCGACAACCCCGATCAGTGCCTTCATGACGTAGGCCACCAGGAGGTAGAACGCGGGATCGGAGCCCCGGCGATGCACCCCTCGCGTCACGCACCAGGTCACCAGGGCCGAGACCGTCAGGAGGCCCGCTCCGAACGCCGCGCCCGGCGCGGCGGAGGACGGCCCCCACGGCAGGGCAATTATGACAATAATCACCGTGCTCACGACGAGGTTTCCCAGCGTCGCGTCGCTCAGGGCCAGGACGGGCTTGGACGTTTGTCGCGGGTGCCGGAGCCACCACGGGGCTCTCATGCGGTGCGTCCCTTAACCTTGGCCAGGATCGTGGGCAGGGCGAGGTAGAGCGCCACGATGCACACGACGAGCAGCCCCATCCATAGCGTGCCGTCGACCTCGAACGGTAGCGCCGTGACCGTGACCACCGTGACTGCCAGGGTCGCGGCCGTGACGGTCAGGGCCGATCCGAGGTGACTAAAGCCGAGATCCGTCAGCCGCTGGTACACGTGCTGTCGGTGGGGCTGATACCAGGCCTCGCCCTGATAGATCCGCTTCAACAGGGTGAACCCCGAGTCGGCCAGATAGATGATCACCGGCGAGAGAATGTATTCGACGTAAATGTTGGACAAAAAGGCCCCCACCGCACAGCACGCTATCGCGCCGCCCAGAAAGTACGAGCCCGTGTCGCCCAGGAATACCCGCTTCCCGGCAAGGTTCCAGGGCAGAAACGCCAGGAAGGCCCCCGCCAGCGCGGCACCGCACACCGTGAGCCACGAAATATTGGTGGCCCACCCCGCGTAGGAATACGCCACGCCGACGACGAAGCCATGAAGCCCCGAGATCCCGTTGAGGCCGTCCATGAAATTGGCGACGTTGATGTAGCCGGCGATCGCGAGGGTCCCGACGGGGATCCACCACGCCGGGGTCGCCAGCACCACCGTCAGGCTCACGGAAATGGATAGGCCGATGAGCAGCTGATATCCGGCGCGCCAACGCACCGGCAATCCTCGGTAGTCCTCACCCCACCCGAGAGCGGCACAGAACACCATGCCGATGGTCACCACCAGCAGGACGGAACGGTCGACCTCGACCAGACCCGAGAGGCTACACAGGGCGATGGCGACGAGCGCAGCTATCGCGGTGGCCAGACCCATGCCACGAATCGTCGGAGTGGTATGGGAGGAGCGGTGTCCCGGGACATCGACGATCCCCCAGCGCCGCAACAGCGGCCTCACGACCAGCGGAAGCAAGAGGCCGAGGACCAAGGCGATGGCGGCCGGGACGAGAAATTGGGGCCACCCGGGGCCCGAGGATTCGATCATGCCGATTCGTCCCGACGCGGCTCAGTGCCCGTGATGCTCGTCGAACCGGCCGAGGAACGATCACCCTCGGGGTCGGCGTCGAGCGACGAAATGACCGGGATCTCTTGGGTGGTCGGCATGTTGCCCCGAACCTTCCACTCGTGACGATCCAGGTGGTCAGGGTCCAGCATGGTCGACTCCGTGTGGGAGATCTGCGGGTGCCCCTTGTGCACTCCGAGCTCATCCTCGCCGACGAGGTCCTCGTGCAGTTTTTCACCGTGGCGCAGGCCGGTGATCACGATGTCGATATCCTCGCGGCCGCTCATCTGGATTAGGTGCCGGGCGATGTCATAGATGCGCACGGGCTGGCCCATGTCCAAGATGAGCACCTCCCCCGGCGCGCCGATAGCGCCCGCCTGAATCACGAGCTGACAGGCCTCGGGGATGGTCATGAAGTAGCGGGTGGCTTCCTTATCCGTCACGGTGATCGGTCCGCCGCGGCGAATTTGCTCCGTGAACAGCGGCAGCATCGACCCGCGGGAACCGAAGACATTGCCGAAACGCACCGAGGCGTAGCGGCCGTCGGTGTGATGCCCCATCCACGCCGTCATCTTCTCGGCCATGCGCTTGGAATGCCCCAGCACGGTCGTGGGGTTGGCGGCCTTATCGGTCGACACGTTGACGAAGACCTCGACGCCGACCGAAGCGGCCGCGCGGAGGACGTTCCGCGATCCCAGGACGTTGGTCTGCCACGCCTCGTTGGGATATTGCTCCAACAGCGAGACGTGTTTGAGGGCGGCGGCGTGGAAGACCACCTGCGGACGTCGCGTCGCGAAGATGCTGTTCAGGGCCTCTGGGTCCCGGATGTCGGCGAGCACGGTGTCCTGCCCGTCCAGTAGCCCCCGGCCGGTGATCGAAATCTGCGTTGCCTGGAGGGCAGATTCGTCACGATCGACCATGATCAGCTCGCTGGGAGCGAAGTGTTGGATTTGGCGGCACAGTTCCGAACCGATCGAACCGCCCGCGCCCGTGACGAGGACCCGCTTGTCGGTCAGGTACTTGGCGATGCCCTCGACGTTGATGTCCACCGCCCGCTGCCCGATGATGTCCTCGAGCCGGATGTCGCGCAGATCGAGGCTATTTCCGGCGACGTTGCCGAAGACGTCTTTGAGGGGCGGAGCCGTCAGGATCCGGACGTCCATGCCGTCCAATTCCTCATGAATCTGGTTCATGAGCGACGACTTGACGTTGGCCATCGCGATGATCAGAACCCTCGCGTTGGCGCGGCGCATGACCTGTCGAAGTTGCGTGACGTTGCCCGCAACAGGCACCGAGTTGATGCGCAGATGTTTCTTGGCCGGGTCGTCATCGATGAGAGCGATCGGCAAATAGGGCGAATCCTTGTCCTGGACCATCTGCGTAATGAGCGTGTTGGCGAGGAAGCCCGCCCCGTAGACGACCGCGTGCGGGGCGTGCGCGCTCGGCTTGGATTTGGACTCGACGTACATGCGCTTGAGGTATCGGACCGCGGCCATGAACAGAAGGGCGAAGGGGAAGGCGATCATCGGAATCGATCGCGGCATGTGCAGGGCAACCCCCAGGAACAGAAGCATGATCTGAACGATCGCGGCGACCAACACGGTGACCAGCATCAGGGCCTTGGCCTCGTCGAAGCTGCCGAAGCTGTATCTGCCGCGATACAGCGCAAAAACGCTACCGACCAGCAATTGGGCCACCACGGCGACGACGCAGACGATGAGCAGTCCCGGCACATGGACCAGCTTGTAGTCCATTTCGTAGCGGAGGAACAGGCTCAAGAGCACCGCGACGATCCACGAGACGGAATCGAGAAGAATTTGAGTCCAGATCCACGTGCGAGGTCGGTCGTACCCCGCGTTCGGCCTGGAGACCGACGTTGCCGCACCGCTCATGCCTGGTGGAGTCCTTCCTCTGACCCTGCGCTGTGTTCCTGACGTTGTGTGTTCCCCGTCGTCGCGGGAGACTCCCCGGCGGATTTCCCCGAGCCTCCTCGAGAGATCAGAGCCCTGTAGGCACCGATCCGCCAGCTCCGCGGAACGAGCCGATATCCGCCGCGTACCACCACATTACGCGCCCACTGACCGGTTCCGATGAACCCGGATGCCCGGAGATGGCGTTGCAGTTGCATTTCCCGCTGCGCGGCACCGAGCCCGCCGCGACGGTCCCACGACGCGTCGCCGGCCCGATACTGGACAAGAGCCTCCCCCACGTTTCCCACGGCAAGGCCCTCGCGCATCATCCGCGCCCACAGCCCGTAGTCTTCGGCACCGGGGATGGTTTCGTAGCCGCCCACCGCGCGGACCTGGGCGGCGTCGAAGACCACGGTCGGGTGGCAGATCGGGTTGCGGATGGCCGCGACCCGCCTGATCGCGGCCGGATCAACCTCAACCTGGCGTAGAGATTGAACATCTCGCAGATCCCCGCTCATTTCCAGCATCGCGGACCCCACGACGTCGTAGGCGCCCGAGGCGACCAAAGGCACCTGGCGGGCAAAGCGGTGAGGCAGGGACACGTCGTCGGCATCCGCCCGGGCGACGACGCGGTACGAGCAGGCCTGTAGGCCAACGTTCAGGGCATTCGCCAAGCCGGAGTTCTCCCGGAGCCGACGGATGGTCACGGAGATACCCTCGGCCTCCGCCCTCTCGGCAAGGGCCCGAATCTGGGCGTCCATGTCGGCCGACACGGGGCCGTCGACCACGAGGACGATTTCCCGGGGACGGAGCGTCTGTTGCCAGGTGCCCGAGGCAAAGGCCTCCCCGAGCCCCTCGGGGGTATCCCCCGCGTACACCGGCATCAGCACGGAAAAACTATCCTCATCTTTTACTTGAGGTTGAACCCCAGCGGGCTCCCCCGGGACCGCGTGGGTCTCAAGGTCGTAGATGCCGCGCAGGGACTCGGCATTCGGCCGCGGCGGTGTGACGGCGTCTCGGACGCCGCGGGCCAGGAGCGAGAGGATCTCCGCGCGGTTTGTGGCCCGCTGAAAGGTCCGAAGCCACAGCCGGCCGGTAGCCCCGGCGTAGAGCAGCTTCTCCCACGGGGCCAGCGACTGGCTGCGCGTAAAGACCCAGAGCTTATTCCGCACGTCGTTGTAGAAGCGAGGACCGGGGTTCGCGTCCGTCGTCCCGAAGGTCTTGGTGTGGTGGGCCACCACGGATCGCGGCACGGAAATGGCGTCCCGGAAACGCGCCAGGCGCGTCGAGTACTCGAAGTCGTCGTTCCAAATGAAATAGTCGACGATCGGCAGTCCGACGCGACGCATGGCCGCCCCGTCCATGAGCAGAGACACGAAGGAACCGGACCGAATGGTCTTGGCGCCCACGGCCGCGGCCCGGGCGCGTCGCGCCGGCGAAGCGCCGATGCGCTGAATCATCGAGTTCATGGGATGTTCGCGGCCATCGGTCCACACGACGTTGCTCGCCACGAAGGCCGGGCGATCCTCCGGCGCCTCCGCGTAGCGCGTCCACGCGTCGAGGGCCTCTTCCAGGGTTTGCTCGAGGGGTTCGGTGTCGTCGTCCATGACCCAGACCAGGTCGGCGTCGTGGACCGCCAGGGCTCGGTCGATCCCCACGGTGAATCCGCCGGCGCCTCCGGTATTCCGGGGAAGACGCACCACGTCTAACGGCAACGGATACTCGAGATCGTCCAGGTACGTCAGCGTCTGGTCGGTTGACGCGTTATCCACGACAACGACGCGGTCCGGGACCCGCCGACCGCCGGCGATGCCGGCCAGCGTCTTGGGCAAGAGATGCAGCCGATTGAACGTGACGACGACGGCCACCACCGACGGGGTTGCCCCGGTATCCTGCTCGCGTGTGAGGTTCTGGTGCACTGATTCCTTTCCCTCGCGCACGGTGCGCGGTGGTGCTGATGAGCCGTAACCTGCCGGCTCCGCGAATCGGCAATGATCCGGTTCGTGAGTTTTGGTCGGTAAAGTGGACCGGAAGAGACACGATCTCCGTGACTCAGGAACGGCACGTGACAGTTTACCGGTCCGGATGCCTCATCAGCGGGTCATCCGACGCGGACCTGTCGAGTGGATGAAAGCGAGGAAACATGAGCCAGGGCACATGGCGGGTTCTCGGCGCCACCGGTTTTGCCGGTTCGGCCATCATGACGCGGCTCCAGCAGGAAGGCATCAATGCTTCCCCGGTCGCGGCGCCGCGGCTCGCGACGTCGTCGGAGTCGGCCGGCCAGATCATCTCCGAGGCCCGGCGCCTGGAGTCCGTGATCGACTACCTCGCGGATTCTTTCGCGGGTGCCGACGTCGTGGTCAATGCGGCCGGTCTGTCCGCGCCCGACCAGCAAGACCTCACGTCGCTGGTCGGTGCGAACGCCTTGCTACCGACCGTCGTCGTGGTCGCCGCTCAGCGCACCGGGGTGAAACGCGTGGTCCATCTCAGCTCGGCGGCGGTCCAGGGATCGCGCCCCGTGCTGGACGCCACCGAGTCGACCTCCCCGTTCTCTGCTTACTCCTTTTCCAAGGCGCTCGGCGAAGATTGCGTCCTGCGGTTGCGAGATTTCATCAACGCGACGGCACAGGCGGGGGCCGCCCCGGGATCCGCCGGCTCGGATTTTCCCCCGGCGCCCAGGAACGCGCCCGCGGAGGTCGGCCCGCACCACGCGGCCGAGCTCTGCATCGTCCGGGCCACATCGGTCCAAGGCTCCGGCCGCAAGACCACCTCCAACCTGGCGCGGGTGTCCGGGTCCCCCTTGGCCATGGTGGCCGGCAACGGGGACCGCCCGACCCCGGTGACCTCGGTCCACGCGTTGGCAGAATACGTGGTGTCCGTGGGAGCGTTCGCGGGCGAATTGCCCTCAATCGTTCTGCAGCCGTGGGAGGGCGCCACGACCGGATCGGTCATCCGGGATGCCGGTCGCAGAAATCCGCGGCACGTGCCTGCCTTCGTCCTGAAAATGGGCGTCAAGGCCGGTCTGCTCGTATCGGCGGCCATGAACGAACGCTTGCAGGGCGCCGTGCGGCGGGCCGAGCTCATGTGGTTCGGGCAGGACCAAGACGACTCGTGGGCCACCGGAAACGGCCTCCTGCCCGAGCGACGCGTCGGCGCCGTGCTGCGCGAGGCGCACACGGCGGCCGGTTCCAAGCGCTGAGCCGTGTCCCGGCCGGCCCGCCCTTGACGTGACAAGCAGCCCAATGCAACGGGGCCCCTCTCAAGGGAGGGGCCCCGTTGCATCGCGTGGCGGGTCAGGACAAGGCTACGACCGTTCGTCCCCCGGGGAGGGGAACAGTAGCGAGCGGGCTTCCTCCACCCCTAGCGGTCGGGTCTGGGCCTTGCGCGCTCGTCGCTTCTGACCCTCGGCCGTCTCACGGGTTCTGAGCTGATCCACCGACCGGGCTTGGTCCGGGGCACCGGTGCGAGGGCCCCCGACCAGGCTTTCTTCGACGGATCCGGGCTGAGCCTCGGAGGCTTTCGGTCCTTCGCCCGGGCCCCGGACGGACGGGCTCGCCTCGTCCGAGGCCGGCTCCTCGCGCTCGAGCTCTTCCCGAGTCACCAGCCGTGGGGCAACTTTCCGCAGCTCATCGAGGTCCAGGGCTCCAGCGCGCACGACGACGGGCCGTTCGCCGGTCGCGTCGATGATCGTCGAAGGGGCCGCCTCGGCGCTGGGTGTTTCCGCGGCGCGGCCCAGCGGACGTATCCCGCCGTCGACGATCAGCTCGACGCGGTCTCCCAGCTGTTCCGCGGCCTCCTGCGCGGTGGTCGCCGCGTTTTGCCCGGTCCGATTCGCCGACGAGACCGCCAAGGGCCCGGTCCGACGCAGGATCTCCCGGGTCAAGTCGTCGTTCGGGACCCGCAGGGCGACGGTCCCGTGGGTCTCGCCCAAATCCCAGTTCAAGGAGGGTTGCGAGTACACGATGAGGGTCAGGGCCCCGGGCCAAAAAGCCTCGGCGAGGGCCTCTGCGTCCGCGCTCAGATCGTCGGCCAGGCCGGGAAGAACACTCGCATCCGCGATGAGAACCGGCGGCGGCATGCGACGGGAGCGTCCTTTGGCGTTCAGGAGCTGCTGGACGCCTCCCCGGGAGAAGGCGTCCGCGGCGATGCCGTACACGGTGTCCGTCGGGATGACCGCGGTGCGACCGTCGAGGACGGCTTTCTCCACGGCCGCCAGCGCGGTCTCGCGATCCTCGGCGGTCTCTGCGGTGTAGACGGTTGCGTTCACAGGTGATGCGTCTTTCGTTGCGTGATGGTTGGCCCGGTGGCTTGCCGGAGATTTCTCATCCCCCAGCGTATCCCTTCGTCGCCCGCGGACGACCGGTGAGATCCGGCACCGTGACCACGTCGGTGAATCCTGCCGATGCGAACAACGCCGCGGCGGGTTCCTCCTGAACTTCGGCGTGCTCCATGATCAGCAGGCCGCCGGGGCGCAGCAGGCGCGCGGCCCGACGGACGAAGGCGGTGGGAATCGCCATCCCATCGGCGGACCCTCCGTAGAGGGCCATCTCGGGATCGTGGTGGGCCACCTCGGGGTCTCGGGGCACCGCGGCCGTCGGGATATACGGCGGATTGGTCACCACAGCGTCGACAGCGCCTTCCCAACCGGGAAGTGCGCGGGCCGCGTCTTCGGTGCGGATCTCGACGCGGTCGGCGATTGCCGGCCCACCGGCCAAGGCGAAGGCCGTCGAGGCGTTGCGGCGTGCCCACGCGGCGGCGGTCTCGGACAGTTCGACCCCGATCACCCGGCTGCCGGGGTTCTCGTGCGCCGCGGCCAAGGCCAACGCCCCGGATCCGGTCGCCAGATCGACGATCACCGCGCGATCGGGAGTCTCGAGCGAGCCCACGTAGGCGTTGAGGTGGTCGATAAGAATTTCGGTCTCGGGTCGCGGGACAAAAACCCCCGGCCCGACCGACAGGGTCAGGTGTCGAAACGGCGCCCGCCCGGTCAGGTGTTGCAGAGGGACCCGCTCGGCCCGGGCCGCGATCAAGTCTTCGTACCCGTCCGGCGCGACCGCGGAACCCACCAGGGCACGCGCGGCGATCTGCCCGCGGCTCGGCTCGGCGCCGTCGGCGCCCCGAAACGCGTGGGCCGCCAGCAATTCCGCCTCGGCCCGGGCCGAAACGATACCCGCCGCGGCCAGACGGCGCGTCGCGAGACGCAACGCGCCGTCGAGCGGCAGGCCGTCGAGGGGCTGCTCCTCGCCCGGCCCCGGCGAATCGGATAAAGGCTCGGTGCTCACGATCTACTCGGCGTCGTTGCCCAACGCGGCCAGTCGATGTTCCTCATCCATCTGGATGGCCGACTGAACCACGGCTTCGAGGTCTCCGCCCATGACGGTCTCGAGATTGTAGGCCTTGTAACCGGTCCGATGGTCCGCGATGCGGTTCTCCGGGAAGTTATAGGTACGGATTCGCTCCGAACGGTCCATCGTCTTGACCTGCGATTTGCGGTGTTCGGCGGCCTCGGCGTCGAGCTGTTCCTGCTGGTGAGCGAGCAGGCGCGCGCGAAGCACGCGCATCGCGGCCTCACGATTCTGCAACTGGGACTTCTCGTTCTGCATGGCCACGACGATCCCGGTCGGCAGGTGCGTGATGCGGACGGCGGAGTCGGTCGTGTTGACCGACTGTCCCCCGGGCCCCGAGGACCGATACACGTCGATCTTCAGGTCGTTCTGGCTGATCTCGATTTCTTCCGGCTCGTCGACCTCGGGGAACACCAGGACACCGGCCGCGGAGGTGTGAATGCGGCCCTGAGATTCGGTCACGGGAACGCGCTGAACGCGATGCACGCCACCCTCGTACTTCAGGTGGGCCCACACGCCTTCGGCCGGATCGTTGGAGTTACCCTTGACGGCCATCTGCACGTCTTTATATCCGCCCAGGTCGGATTCGGTCGACGAGATGATCTCGGTCTTCCACCCCTTATGTTCGGCATAGCGCGCGTACATCCTCAGCAGGTCCCCCGCGAACAACGCAGATTCGTCGCCGCCTTCACCGGCCTTGACCTCGAGGATCACGTTGCGCCCGTCGTCGGGGTCCCGCGGGATCAGCAACCGCCGAAGCCGCTCTTCGGACTCGCTCAGGGATTCCTCGAGCCCGGGAATCTCCGCGGCGAACTCGGTGTCCTCCTCGGCCATTTCTCGGGCGGCCTCAAGATCCCCTTCCAGCCCGCGCACCTTGCGGTACGCCTCGACGATGCCGTTCAGCTCCGAGTAGCGACGACCCAGCTTGCGGGCCTTCACCTGGTCGGCGTGGACCGCGGGGTCGGCCAGCTGCTGCTGCAACTCTTGGTGCTCATCGAGCAGGGATTGGATGGAATCGAACATTGAGGTCCTCGGTGATCGTCACGAAAGGTGGTGTGGCCTTCAGTATTTCATCTCCAGGCGCGACCACTGCGCTCGGACGGCAAAAAACCGACGCCCGTCCACTCGGTGGATCGGGCGCCGGTTCAGGGAAGCTAGTCGTCGGACTTGGATCCCAGGGTGGTCTTCTGAACCTGCAGAAGGAACTGCACGTTGGTCGGCGTGTCGCGCAACTTGCTCGTGAGCACCTCGAGGGCCTGCTGCTGATCGAGACCAGCAAGCACGCGACGCAGGCGCCACATGATCTTGATCTCGTCCTGCGACAGCAGGTTCTCTTCGCGGCGCGTGCCGGACTCGTTGACGTCCACGGCCGGGAAGATGCGCTTGTCCGCCAGCTGGCGGGAGAGGCGGAGCTCCATATTGCCGGTGCCCTTGAACTCTTCGAAGATGACTTCGTCCATCTTCGAGCCGGTCTCGACCAGAGCGGTCGCCAGAATCGTCAGGGATCCGCCCTCCTCGATGTTGCGGGCGGCGCCGAAGAAGCGCTTGGGCGGGTACAGGGCCGCGGAATCCACGCCACCGCTCAAGATACGACCCGAGGCCGGGGCCGCCAGGTTGTACGCGCGGCCGAGGCGGGTCATCGAGTCGAGCAGCACGACGACGTCGTGTCCCATCTCGACGAGGCGCTTGGCACGCTCGATCGCCAACTCGGCGACCGTCGTGTGGTCATCCGCGGGGCGATCGAAGGTCGAGGCGATGACCTCTCCCTTGACCGTCCGCTGCATGTCGGTGACTTCTTCCGGACGCTCGTCGACCAGGACCATCATGAGGTGAACCTCGGGGTTATTGGTCGTGATCGCATTGGCGATCGACTGGAGCATCAGCGTCTTGCCGGCCTTGGGCGGCGAGACGATGAGTCCGCGTTGTCCCTTGCCGATCGGGGCGACGAGGTCGACCACGCGCGGCCCGATCTTCTTTTGCTCGGTCTCCAGACGGAGGCGCTCGTTGGGGTACAAGGGAGTGAGCTTGTTGAACTCGACGCGTTCGCTGAGCTCCTCGACCTTCTTGCCGTTCACGCTCGTCAACTGCACCAAGGCGTTGAACTTCTGGCGAGAGTTGTTCTGGTTCTCGCCGTCACGCGGCGCGCGGATGGCGCCCACCACGGCGTCGCCCTTGCGCAGATGGTTCTTCTTGACCTGCGCGAGGGAGACGTACACGTCGTTCGGACCCGGCAGGTAACCGGAGGTCCGCACGAAGGCGTAATTGTCCAGGACATCCAAGATGCCGGCCACGGGCAACAGGACGTCGTCCTCGGTCACCTCGGTGTCGTCGACCTCGGGACCGTTATTGCGTCCGCGACGACGGTCGCGACGGTCGTTGCGATTGCGGTTGCGGCGGTTACGACCCTTGCGGTTGTCGTCGTCCTCGGGGCCGTTGTTATTGCCCTTGTTGCGGTTATTGCGACGGTCGTTGTTCTTGCCGTCGTTATTGTTCTTGCCGTCATTGTTGTTCCGGCCGTCGCCGTTATTCCGGCCGTCATTATTGTTCTTGCCGTCATTATTGTTCCGGCCACCCTCATTGTGGTGACGGGAATCGTTCTGCCGGTTACCGTCCTCGGAGTTTCCATCCTTGGACTTATTGCGGCCACGACGGTTGCGGTCGTTCGGGTTCTTATCCTCGCCCTTGGACGAGTCCTGGTCCTGACCGCCCTGCTTGCCGCCGCGCTGATCATTGCGCTTTCCACGCTCTTGATCCTGTTGCCCGGCCTCGGGCTGACCGTTCTGCGTGGAAGCCGAGTCCTCGGCGTTCTGAGAACCGTCGTTGCCCTTGGGGGCCTCCTTGGCGGAGGAACCATCCGACGAGGCGCGGCGGGACCGCGAACGCGCGGGACGATCCGAGGACTTCTCCTCGGCCGAGCCCTGACCGTCGGAAGCGGTCTCCTTGGCCGCGTTGCCCTGGCTCTTCTGCTCTTCTGCCTTCTTGTCGCGATCCGCCACCGCGGAACCGCGCTGATGCGCGGCGATGGTCTCCACGAGGGCAGACTTCCGCATGCGACGGGCACCGACGATGCCCAGCTGGGAGGCGAGCGACTGCAACTGGGCCAGCTTGAGGGCGCTCAAGCCGCCGTTGCCCTTGGCCTCGCTCGACGCGGCCGACGTGGCCGCGGCATTTTGACTGGTGTTCTGAGATTCAGGAGACTCGGCATTCTGGCGAGTCTGTTCAGCCGCACTGTTGGCCGGCTGGTCCGCACCCGATAGGTCGGTCGATACGGTCACGAAGGATCCTTCCCCCTCGACGTGGCTTGGCCTCTGAAACGCAAGCCGAATATTGATGGTCTGCGCACATCGCCAGAATTGATGCGATATGCGCGCAATCCACGTGCCAGATAGCCCGCGGATCAATGACGCGGTTCATTCCCTCACATCACCCCGAAAAAATATTCGGGGCAGCCCACCGAAAAGTTTTCCTGTGGATAGAGTTCACGCGGCGCCAGGCCGCGTCGCCCTCATTCCGAAAACCTCAGTGTTGAGGGACGTGTTTCCAACGCGTCCACCCGCCAGATCGGCGGGACTTCACAATCCGGTCTCATGGACTCAGCTACCTCAAGGTAGGGAGTCCGACCGTCAAACCCCGACGCTTCAGAAAAGGCCGGCGGGTTTGCTGTGTTCCACTATAACACCGTTCCGGTCCACGGTCAGCTTTTCGACGGTCCAGGCGATTTGCCGCTCCCCCATGTTCTGGTCGGGATCCTCCGCACACTGCGCGATGGCGTCCACGGCACGGTCGGCTTCCGCCTCGTTGGGAGCGAGCGTCAGCACCGTGGGACCGGCGCCCGAGATGATCGCCGGCAGGCCCCGACCGCGCAGGTGCGCGACGAGGGCCGCGCTCGGGGGCATCGCGCTGGCCCGATATTGCTGGTGCAGCAGGTCTTCGGTGCCCGCGAAGAGCTCGCTCGGGGCGTCCTTCATCGCGTGAACCAGAAGCGCCGCACGCCCGCTATTGACCGAGGCCTCACGGTGAGGAACGCTCTCGGGGATAAGCCCCCGTGCGATCCGGGTGGGCACCTCGTAGTCGGGAACCGCCACGACCGGCACGATCTCCGAGGCGACCGACACCGGAACAGAGTGGAAGCCGTCGGCGGTCGAATAGGAGATGACGAGGCCGCCAAACAGCGAGGGGGCCACGTTGTCGGGGTGCCCCTCCATCTGCGAACAGATCTGGAGCACCGCGTTCTGGGACAGCCGCGCCTGCTCCGGGACCATGGCGTTGGCCGCCACCACGCCGGCGACGATCGCCGAGGCCGATGAACCCATCCCGCGGGAATGCGGGATGCGGTTGTGAGCCGTGATCCTCAGTCCCGGCAACTCAAGCAACCCGATGGCCTTCCACGCGGTGCGCATGGCCCGGACGATGAGGTGCGCCTCGGTCTGGGGAACTTCCTCTGCTCCTTCCCCGCTCAACTCGAAGCTCAGAGGGCCTTCTGTCCGCTCGACCGTGATGTCGTCATACCGGCCGAGGGCGAGCCCTAAACTGTCATAGCCCGGTCCCACGTTGCCCGTGGACGCGGGGACGCGCACTCGGACGCTGGTTCCGAGGGGGATCAGCTCGGGGCCGTATGAGGCGGCGGACTCGCCGTCGACGAGGGGTGAGGTCTCCATGCTCGACGCCCTAGGCCAGGCCGAGCGCGTCGGCGACCGACACCACGTCGAAGTCCACGGTCTTCGGCTCGACGTCGGCGCCGTCGGCCCCCCGCAGGGCCCACTGCGGGTCCTTGAGCCCGTGTCCCGTGACGGTGATGACAATGGTTTTACCCTCGGGGGCCTCCCCCGCACGGTGCTTCTTCAGCAGGCCCGCGACGCCGGCTGCGGAAGCGGGCTCGACGAAGACGCCCTCCTTCGACGACAGCCACCGGTGGGCTTCGAGGATCTCGGCGTCGGTCACGGCGTCGATGAGTCCGCCCGATTCATCGCGGGCCGCGATGGCCTTGTCCCACGAAGCGGGATTGCCGATGCGGATCGCCGTGGCGATCGTGTCCGGTTCCGAAATGGGGTGACCCTGAACGATGGGAGCCGCACCGGCCGCCTGGAAGCCCCACATCGCGGGGCGTTTGGTCGACACGGCCGGGAGGGTTTCGCCCGCCGAATTCACGTACGGCTCGGAGTACTCTTGGTAGCCCTTCCAGTACGCGGTGATGTTGCCCGCGTTGCCCACCGGCAGCACGTGGTAGTCGGGCGCGTCGCCCAGGACGTCGACGACCTCGAAGGCACCGGTCTTCTGTCCTTCGATGCGTGCCGGGTTGACCGAGTTGACCAGGAAGACGGGGTAGCTCTCCGCGAGCTTGCGCGCGACCTCGAGGCAGTTGTCGAAGTTTCCGTTCACCTGGATCAGTTCGGCGCCGTGGGCGATGGCCTGCGAGAGCTTGCCCATCGCGATCTTGCCTTCGGGGACCAGCACCGCGCACGTGAGCCCGGCCTGCGTCGCGTAGGCCGCCGCGGAGGCGGACGTGTTCCCGGTCGAGGCGCACACCACGGCCTCGGCGCCCTGTTCCTTGGCCGCGGTGATTGCCATGGTCATACCGCGGTCCTTGAAGGAACCGGTGGGGTTCATGCCCTCAAACTTGATGTAGACGTCGTTGCCGGTGTGTTCCGACAGTTTCGGCGCGCGGATCAGCGGGGTTCCGCCCTCCCCCAACGTCACGATGTTCTTCGGATCCGAGACCGGCAACCGGTCGATGTACTCGTTGATGACGCCTTGCCAGACGTGTGCCATGGGTTTCCTCACGTGTTAACGGGCCGGGACCGTCCCGGCCGTGGGGGTAGTTGGGGTGCTCAGCCTTCGACCTGGATGACCGAGGTGACGTTGTACACCGTGGGCAGAGAGGTCAATTCGGCGATCGTCGACCGAAGGTCCTCGTTGCTGGTCTTATGCGTCACGATGCGGATCGTGGCGTGGTCGCCCGCGGTGTCCTCCCGCTCACGGTGCTTGGCCTGGTGCATGGTCTCGATCGAGACCCCGTGCTCGGCGAAGACGTTGGCGATCTTGGCCAGGACGCCCAGCTGGTCCCTGACCTCCAGCCCGACCGTGTATCGCGAGACGACGTTGGATAGCGACGTCGCCGCGAGACCGAGGTAGGAGTAGTCCGGCACGCCGGGACCGCCCAGGACGCTACGCCGGGCGAGGGATACGAAATCGCCCATCACCGCCGATGCCGTGGGCGCTCCCCCCGCACCGGGGCCGTAGAACATGAGCTCCCCCGCGTCCCGAGACTCCACGAAGACCGCGTTGTAGGCGTCGTGGACGCTCGCGAGGGGGTGGGAGCGCGGGATCAGGGCCGGGTTGACACGGATGTTCACGCCCTCGCCGTCACGCTCGCACACCGAGAGCAACTTGATGACGTATCCGTCGTTGGCCGCGGCGGTGACGTCGTCGGCCGTGATATCCGAAATTCCGGTGCAGTGGACGTCGTCGATGTGGAACTCCGAGTGGAAAGCCAACGACGCGACGATCGCTGCCTTGGCCGCGGCGTCATGGCCCTCCACGTCGGCAGTGGGATCCGCCTCGGCATAGCCGAGACGCTGCGCCTCGGCCAGGACCTCGTCGAAGTCCGCGCCCCGTGCGTCCATCGCGTCGAGCATGAAATTGGTGGTCCCGTTCATGATCCCGAGGACCCGCGTGATGTGGTCACCGGCCAGGGAGTCACGCAGGGGGCGAAGAATCGGGATCGCTCCGGCGACGGCGGCTTCGAAGGAGAACTGGGCCCCCGACTGTCGGGCGGCGGTCATGAGTTCGGCACCGTGGGCCGCGATCAGGGCCTTATTTCCGGACACCACGTGTTTACCCGCCGCCAGCGCGTGGAGAATACGGGTTTTCGCCGGTTCCAGGCCTCCGGTCAATTCGATCACGACGTCGGCCCGATCGATCAGGGACTCGGCATCCGTCGTGTAGAGGGCGTCGGCCGCCTTGTAGTCTCGCGGCGTATCCACGGAACGGACCGCGATGCCGATGAGTTCGGGCGTCCCCCCGATGCGCTGGGCGAGTTCGTCACGGTCCTCCGTCAGGATCCGGGCTACCTGCGATCCCACGGTTCCGGCGCCGAGAAGCGCCACCTTGATGGTCGATTCCGTCATGAATTCTCCTAGCTGTTTCCGGGCGCTGTCCTATAGACCGGCGTCCCGGGCGAAAAGATCGTCCTCGGTTTCGCCCCGCACGATGGTGCGCGGAGCAACCCCCGAAGAGGTGGCCACCACGCCGGGGCGGGGCAGATAGTTGTAGTTGCTCGACAGGGCCCAGCAGTACGCTCCCGTCGCGGCCACCGCCAGGACGTCGCCGCTCCGCAGGTCGGCCGGGAGGTAGCAGTATCTGACGACGATGTCCCCGGACTCGCAGTGCTTGCCGACCACGCGGGAGAGCACCTGGGTTCCTTCCGGCGTGCGGTTGGCCAGTGTCACGGTGTAGTCCGCGTCGTAGAGAACGGGCCGGGCGTTGTCCGACATGCCGCCATCCACGGAGACGTACCGCCGAACCTGGGTGCCTCCCGGCTCGGTGTCAACGGCCACGTCCTTGAGGGTTCCGACCGTGTAGAGCGTCGCGCCGGCCGGTCCCGTGAGGGCGCGACCGGGTTCGATGGACACGTGAGGGATCGAAATTCCCATGGACGTGCAGGTCGATGTCACGACGGCCGCCAGGTCACCGGCGATGTCCGCCGGCCGCCGGGGCCGATCACCGGCGATGTAGCCGATGCCGTACCCGCCGCCGATGTCGAGTTCGGGGATATCGCGCTCGATCCGTCGGCTCACCTCGGCCATCAGACCCAGCACCCGTTCGGCCGCGAGACCGAAGCCGTCGGCGGAGAAGATCTGCGATCCAATGTGCGAGTGGAATCCGCGCAGGTCCACGTTGTCTAGGGAGTCGGCCACGAGGCCCGCCAGCAGCGCCGCGGAGTCCGATGGGGACAGCCCCAGGGCGCTCCAGAGCCCTTCCCCGATGACCTCGCGGACCAAGGCCGCGGTGCCCTCGGCGAGGGAAACCCCAAATTTCTGGTCCTCGTGCGCCGTCGCGATGAAGTCGTGGGTCTCGGCGTGGACCCCCGGGGTCACGCGGATCATGACCGGGGCGGTCACGCCAAGCTCACGTGCCTGGCGGTCGATCAGAAACAGTTCGGGCACGGAATCGGCGACGATGCGGCCCACCCCCGCCGACAAGGCCCGGCGGATCTCGTCCACGGACTTGTTATTGCCGTGCAGGGCGATGCGTCCGGCAGGCATGCCGGCCGCCAGCCCGAGGGCCAGCTCGCCGCCCGAGGCCGTGTCCAGGTTCAGGCCTTCGTCACGGGCCCACCGAGCGACGGAAGCACAGAGAAACGCCTTGCCCGCGTAGTACACGGAGACCTCGGCGCCCTTCTGCGCGAAGGCTTCCTCGAAGGCCGCGCGATACTCCCGCGCCCTGGAGCGAAAGGTGTCCTCCGAGTAGACGTAGGCGGGGGTTCCGAAGTCTCGGACCAGGTCAGTCACGGGATGCCCGTCGACGGTCATCTCGCCCGAGGCGTCACGCTGGAAGGACGGGGTCCAAATCGAGGGATCGAGAGCGGCGGGGTCCGCCGGAACGCTCAGCCAGTCCGGAACGAGCGTCGTGTCGGAGCCACTCATTTACATCCTCTCCGGGGCGCTGACGCCCAGCAGGTCCAGCCCGTTGGCGAGGACCTGAGTCGTCGCGTCGTTGAGGGCCAGACGCGTGCGATGCGTAGTGGTGATCTCCTCCTCGCCCTTGGGCGCGACGCGGCAGGAGTCGTACCAGCGGTGGTACGCGCCCGCGAGGCGCTCCAGATAGCGGGCGACCCGGTGCGGCTCGCGCAATTCGGCGGATTCGGCGACGACGCCCGGGAACTGCCCCAATGCCGCCAGGAGATCTTCGTCGGCGGCAGAGTCGAGCAGGGAAGCCTCAAAGGTGTCCTCGGACCGCGTGACCCCGGTGTCGGCGGCGTTGCGGGCCACGGCGCAGGTCCGGGCGTGCGCGTACTGCACGTAGAACACCGGGTTTTCGTTGGACCTCTTGGTCAGCAGGTCCAAATCGATGTCGATGTTGGAGTCCACGGAGAACCGTGTGAGCGAATACCGCGCGGCGTCGACGCCGACGATGTCCACGAGGTCCTCGAGAGTCACCACTGTCCCGGCCCGCTTGGACATGCGCAGGGCCTCGCCGTCACGCACCAGGTTGACCATCTGACCGATCATGACCTCGACGGCGTCGGGGTTGTCCCCGATCGCGGCCGCCGCGGCTTTGAGGCGGGCGATGTATCCGTGGTGGTCGGCGCCCAGCATGTAGATCGCCAGATCGGCACCGCGGCGGCGCTTGTCCGCGATGTACGCGATGTCTCCGGCAATGTAGGCGGCGTTGCCGTCGGATTTGATGACCACGCGGTCTTTGTCGTCGCCGTAGTCGGTCGAGCGGAGCCACCACGCGCCATCGGCGAAGTAGAGAGCATCGCTCGTCTTCAGCTCTTCGAGGACCTTCTCGACGGCGCCCGAGTCAAACAGCGAGTTTTCGTGGAAATAGACGTCGAAGTCCACGCCGAAGTCGTGAAGGGACTTCTTGATCTCCTCGAACATCATGTCCACGCCGAGAGAACGGAAGACCTCCTGCGGGTCCGCCGACCCCAGGGCGTCCGGGGCCTGTTCCAGAACGCGGCGGGCGATCTCGCCGATGTATTCGCCGCCGTATCCATCCTCGGGGGTGCCCTCTCCGCGGGCGTCGGCCAAGAGGGACTTGGAGAACCTGTCGATCTGCGTGCCGTGGTCGTTGAAGTAGTACTCCCGGGTGACCTGGGCACCGTTGGCGATCAAGATGCGCGCCAACGAATCGCCGACGGCCGCCCACCGCGTTCCGCCCAGGTGGATGGGGCCGGTCGGGTTGGCCGAGACGAATTCCAGGTTGATGTGAGTTCCGGACAGTTTCTCGGAACGGCCGTAGGCCGGACCGGCCTCGAGAATGGCCTGCGCCAAGATGCCGGCGGCCGCGGCGTCGAGAACGATGTTGAGGAACCCGGGCCCGGCGATGTCGACGCGGGAGACCCCGTCGATGCCTTGAATGCGGGTCGCCAACAACGAGGCGACCTCGCGGGGGTTCTTGCCGACCTTCTTGCCCAGCTGAAGGGCGATGTTGGTGGCCCAGTCGCCATGATCCCGGTTCTTGGGTCGCTCGACCTTGACCTCGGGAATCGGCTGCCCCTCGGAGACGGCGAGCTCACCATCGGTCAGGGCCTGGTTCAGGCATTCGGAAATTGCTACGGAGAGTTCTTCGGGAGTCACTTGTCCAGTCTACAAGGAGTCGGCCGATGCCTCCTTCCATGACGTGCGCCCATGACGCGGTTGACCGAGAAGATGCCACAAGATCAACACGAGCCATAGCGCCAGGAGGAACGGCCAGGTATAGGCGGGCACCGACCAGACCGCAAAGAGGTGGTGGAAGAGGATCGTCAACGCGACCCCCACCGTGCCGGCGATCCAGCGGGCGAGGGCCGTGGACTCGGCGCGAACCACCACGCCGAGGCCGATCGCGGCGAGTACCGCCGAATAGCCCACCAGGCCCGCCGAGACATCGTCCGCCGGCTCGCGTATCGCCAGCCCCAGGACCACCGCGAGCGCGCTCCCCATCGCGCCGGCCAGTCCAATCCTCCACGAGCCGATCAACAGGGCCACCAGAATCAGTAGCCCGGGCACGGGGCCATCGGCGAGCACCACCTCGGAGAAATCCTGGAAAAAACCCGACACGGTGGCCGTGAGCGGATCCTCCGCGGTGGTCGGGCCGGCCGCTACGATCAGCGGCACGATCGCCCCGTAGAGTATCGATGCCACGATGCAGAAGGGCGCCGTCGCGACCGGAAGGCCGAACCGTCGGAGCCCGGGGGCCGCAAAAACGCGCCGGACGATTTCGTGGATCGGAATGCACACGAGGGCACCCAGCACGGTCAGGAGCACGGCCGCACCGGTCGGTCCGAGGTCGAGGGCGAGGACCCCGCCGACCAGGGCCCCGTTGTAACCCATCAGGCCGTCGTCGATCTCGCTCGTGTCCCTCCGGACGAGTACCGCCCCTGCCGTCTGCACGACGACCCCGAGCGCGACGAGAGCGGCGATGTACCAGGCCGACAAGGCCAGCGCGACCAGTATGACCCCGCCCGCGAGCGCGTTGCGCACGAAGAAGATCTGCGAGACGCCGCGCAAGAGGGCGCGAAGAGGGCGCGAGCCCCGCGTCAGATTCATGAACGCTCATCCCCCGGAGTCGCGGGGTCGGCCCCGCGCCGACGGTGAGTGAACGCGAAGGTCAGCCACACGAGCACGAAGGCTGCGATCAGCACGAGCCCCGCGTCACCCAGGTCCAGGTCCGCAAGCCAGGAGGTGATCGGATCCTCCAGGCCGAGGAGCTCGTGGAAGAACCCGCCCAGGGTGATCACCGAGATGAAGAGGGCCGCCAGGGAGGAAAGGGACGTGACCGTGGCGTTGAACCGCAGCCTCGTCGACTTCTTCACGAGCGCCGAGGAGTAGAGCTTCATCATGCCCAGGCCGTTGAGGCTGTCGCACAAGGTCATGGCCGCGGTGAAGGCCAGCGGCAGGCCCAGCAGGGCGATCGCGGGCACGCCGGCGAGCGACGCCGAGGCGGTCAGGAGAAGCAGACCGATCGTGGTCGCGGTGTCGAATCCGAGCCCGAAGAGGAATCCGATGACGAAGATGTCCCGGGGCCTGCGGATCCGTGAGAGCGGCCCCCTGAGCAGGCGCGCGACCAGCCCGCCGCTGTTGTCGAGGTCGTGGACATGACCCTGGGCGATGTCCGTGCGGCCTCGGACCGCACGGATGAGACGGACGGCGATGCCGCTGTTGTAGATGCCCAGGACCAAGAGGTAGAACCCGGAAACGCCCGCCCCGATGAGGCCCAATACGAGGTTCACGGTGCTGCCCTCCTCGAAGGCGCCGTGAACAAACTGGACCCCCGCAATCACCATGATTCCCGCGAGGGTGACCACCATGGAGTGGCCCAGACTGAAGGCGAAGCCCACGCTCGCGGGATTCCGTCCTTCCGCGACGAATTTCCGCGTCGAGTTGTCGATCGCCGCGATGTGGTCCCAATCGTAGGAATGTTTCATCCCCGCGACGTACGCGGTGGCCACGACGCCGAGGGTCAGTGCCTGGGCGCCGGGGGCCAGGGCCGTGAGCAGGCACCCGATCGCCAGGAGGTGAAGGAGCCCCACGGCCCCGAAGGTGAACCCCACCCTGACTCGTAGAGGCAAAACGTCACGACGGGTGATGTACCTGTCGTAGAGCGACGAGGTCGTGATGTTGGTCAACGTCGTCCCTTTCAAAGATGCGATGAAAAATGGTTAAGAGTATTTCCGGAGGTCGATAGCTCGTTGGCCGCGCCAACGATCACGCACCAGGTTCGCGATGCCGAGGTGCAGGTCCCTAATGTCACCGGTCCGATCGGCCAGGCTACGAATCGCGCAGCACGCGAGCCCGTCGGGCCGGTCGGCGCCGGCCTTGCTGATGCTGGACCGGGTCGACGAAGCCTCAACGAGGTCGGCAAGCTCCGGGATCAGGTCCTGGACGCGACGGTCAGCGAGCAGGAGCTGGCCGGTGTGGCTGTACCCCTCCATGAATCCGATCCCGGCGACGTCGGGGCCCTCCCCCGGCTTGATGCGCAGGTTGTCGACCGCCAGACGGCGTGGGCGTCCGTCGAGTTCGGCCCGGATCTCGGTGCGCATCCGGAGCTCCTCGTAGGCAAAGGAAACGCCCGTCGGGGACCAGCCCGGAGTCACGATCTCGCCCATGAGCAATGTGGCGGTCGGGTCCATGTCCACCACGGTCTCCTGGAGGTAACGGCCCTCCCGGTAGACGATCACCTGATCCGGCACGGACTCGAGCACGCTCCCCGGGGCGAGCCGGATTCGCTGACGTTGCCGCGCTGGCCCCTGGGGTGTCTTGTAGACCTTGGTCGCCGACTGCGTGGTCAGTAACAGCGAGGCGTTCGCGCCGATGTCCACGTCGATCTCGTAGACATCGGCGCCTAGGTACGCGCCTCCGGGGTTCACCATCGTGTAGACCACTTGGCCCGAATCATCCAGGTATAACGGCTTCAGAACCCGCAGGGCGTTCTCGTGATACTGATCGGCCGCGTAGGAGCGGCCGTTCCGGACCCGGATGCCCAACCTGAGCTTGCCGGCGATCGGCGCGTCCACGACGTCGCGTCGAGCCACCCCGCCGGTCGATGCGGCGTTCGGTGTGCTGACCATTCAGGACAGGTCCGTCATGAGGACGTCGCGCCGCAGCCAGTCGAGAACGTCGTCCAGGCCTTCGTCGGTCACGAGGTTCGTCATCGCGAACGGCTTGTCCTTGCGGAAGACCTTGGAGTCGGCCTCCATGACGGACAGATCAGCGCCGACGTACGGTGCCAGGTCGGTCTTGTTGATCACGAAGAGATCCGCCTTGATCATTCCCTGTCCGGCCTTGCGGGGGATCTTTTCCCCCTGCGCCACGTCGATCACGTAGATCGAGAAGTCGACGAGCTCGGGGCTGAAGGTCGCGGAGAGGTTATCGCCCCCGGATTCCACGAAAATCACCTGCAAGTCGTCGTGGCGCCGCTTCATCTCTTCGATGGCCGCCTCGTTCATCGACGTGTCTTCGCGCACGGCGGTGTGGGGGCAACCTCCGGTCTCGATGCCAAGAATCCGGCTCTCGGGGAGCACGGAATTGCGGGCGAGGATCTTGGCGTCCTCGATCGTGTAGATGTCGTTGGTGATGGCCGCCATCGGGATCTCGTGGCTGACGGCCCTCGAGATCCTTTCGATGAGTTGCGTCTTGCCGGCCCCCACGGGACCGCCGATGCCGATGATGATCGGATCCATTAATCTCTCCTGTCGTTGTGTCTGTCAGCTCATGAATAGTCGAGCGCGTTGACGCTCATGGGCCATCTGAGCGATCTCCAGCCCCGGCGAAATCGCCCCGAGGTCGGCCTCGCCGAGGCCGCGGGAGGCCTCGACGGCCCGCAGCACATCCGGCTGAACCGCCGCGATGATCCGTTGTCCCGCGTTCTGTCCCAGGGGAATGCCGCGCACGGCGTTCTGCGTGAGCGAGATCGCCGAGGCGTACAGATGCGCCGTGACGGCCTCGTCGACCCCTATCCCGAGGTCGCGGGCGAGGACGCCGAGCGCCACGGCCTGGTGGCCGTGGCACCGCCCCTGGGTGACGGCTGCCGAATACACTTCGGTCCACTGGCCGTCCGGGTACGCGGAGCTACCGATGGCCAGAAGCCTCTTGCCCATGGTGATGCCGCCGTCCCGGATCTGCTGGGGCAGGGCCTGGGCGGTGACGAGGTCATCGACGTCGGCCACGTCGTCGGGCCGTTCGGCCCGGTACACCAGCCGGATGGCGATCGCGTCCGTGTAGGTCAGCTGTTGTTCGATGAACATGGTCAGCCACGCGGTAAAGGTTTCCTCGTCACCGACGTCGCCTCGATGGATGTAGGTCTCGAACCCCAGCGAATGGCTGAAGGCCCCGGTCGGCAGGGCCGAGTCCGTGAGCTGCATCAGGCCCATGAGGCGCGCCAACGCGCCGGTGGCACCGGCCTCAGTGGGTGTGTTCGGCATGACGGAAAGGCACCGGCATCACGCGGTCCTGACGGTCGAAGGCGACGTGCTCGTCCGTCAGGAATTTCTCGACGGTGTGGTCGTACTGGACGACCATGACCTCGGCACCGTAGTCGCTCTCCGCGCCGAAGAACTGGGCCTGAAGATGGCGATTGCCCAAGCTGTGGGCGACCTTCCCCATCTGCAGGATGCTCGACGGACGGATCACCAGAACGTCGCTCGGCAGGACCTCGACGAGAATCGCCGAGGCGGTCTCGCCCCCGGGAAGCGCCAAGATGTCGCCGTCGCGCAGGTCGGGAGCCCCGGACGGAAGCCGCAGTCCGATCTCCGTTCCGTGGTCCGTGGTCAGTCGTTGGATCCGCTTGACCAAATCCTGGCTCGGCAGGACCACCTTTTCGACGTGTGTCCCCTCGACGATTGCGGGGTCGTCTTTCGCGTTGCCCGCGATTCGGGTCACGATCATGAATGTCCTCCTTGAGGGAACGAACTTAGAACAGGAAATAGCGCTGCGTGAGCGGCAAGTGCTCTGCGGGCTCGCACGAAACCACCTCGCCGTCGACCCTGACCTCGTAGGTCTCGGGGTCCACGGACAGCTTCGGCGTCTCGCCGTTGAACCGGAGATCGGCCTTGGTCAGCGATCGGATCCCGCCGCATTCGCGGATGACCTTGCGCAGCCCGAGCTTCCGGGGAACCTGACCCTTAACCGCCGCGTGGGAGAGGAACGTGATCGACGAGGACGCGGTGGCCGCACCGTAAGCGCCAAAGGCCCGACGGTAATTGCGGGGCTGCGGGGTCGGGATCGAGGCGTTGGGGTCGCCCATAGGCCCGTGGACCATCTGGCCGCCCTTGATGATGAGATCGGGCTTGGCGCCGAAAAACTTCGGCTCCCAGAGCACCAGATCGGCGAATTTTCCTTCTTCGATCGATCCCACCGAATCGGAGATCCCGTGGGCGATGGCCGGGTTGATCGTGTACTTGGAGATGAATCGCTTGATGCGGAAATTATCTCCGGCCGTGCCTTGATCCTCCGCGAGCTTTCCCCGCTGAACCTTCATCGAGTGGGCGACCTGCCAGGTCCTCAGGACCACTTCGCCCACGCGTCCCATGGCCTGCGAATCCGAGGAGGTCATGGAAAAGATGCCCAGGTCGTGCAGGACATCTTCGGCGGCAATCGTCTCCTTGCGGATGCGCGAGTCGGCGAAGGCCACGTCCTCGGGGATGTCGGCGCGCAGGTGGTGACACACCATCAGCATGTCGAGGTGTTCTTCGATGGTGTTCCGGGTATAGGGCAACGTCGGGTTGGTCGAGGCCGGCAGGATGTTGCTCTCCGCCGCCAGCTCGATGATGTCGGGGGCATGCCCGCCGCCCGCGCCTTCGGTGTGGAAGGTGTGGATCACGCGGCCGTCGATGGCTGCCTTGGTGTCCTCCACGAATCCCGCTTCGTTGAGCGTGTCGGTGTGGATGGCGACCTGGACGTCGTATTCGTCGGCGACCTGCAACGAGGTGTTGATCGACGACGGCGTCGCGCCCCAGTCCTCGTGGACCTTGAGGCCGATCGCTCCGGCTCGGATCTGTTCGGCCAGGGGCGAGACCGAGGAGCCGTGGCCCTTGCCGAGGAGCCCGAAATTCATCGGGAACTCCTCGAAGGACTGCAGCATATTGCCGATATTCCATTCGCCGGGCGTGATGGTCGTGGCCTTCGACGATTCGCTCGGCCCGGTGCCGCCGCCGATCATCGTGGTGATCCCGGAGACCAGCGCCGTTTCAATCTGATCCGGGCTGATGAAGTGAATGTGGGTGTCGATGCCGCCCGCCGTGAGGATCTTTCCTTCCCCGGCGATGACGTCCGTGGCCACACCGATCACGATGTCCACGCCGTCCATGGTGTGGGGGTTGCCGGCCTTGCCGATCTTCGCGATGTGGCCGTCCCGAATCGCGACATCTGCCTTGTAGATGCCCGTCCAGTCGATGATGACGACGTTGGTGATGACCAGGTCGGGGACCCCGACGTCGCGGACAAGTTGCCCGTTCTGACCCATTCCGTCGCGAATGACCTTGCCGCCTCCGAAGACGGCCTCCTCGCCCGGGGTCGTCAGGTCCTTCTCGATCTCCGCAAAAAGTTCGGTATCGCCGAGGCGGACGGCGTCGCCGGTCGTCGGCCCGTAGAGATTGGCGTATTGGTCACGGCTGAGTTCAAAGCTCATGAATTTCTCGATTCTTCGGTGCGTCGCGGCTAGTGCGACTGGTTCGAGTAGTCGTCGTCTTCCCGAGCCGGCAGCGGGTCCGGTGCGTCGCCCGCGGCCGACTCGTGCCGTTGATAGGGCCTTTCGCTCTTGAGCGTTGTCGGCTCGACGGCGTCGAGGGGACCGTCGACGAGATCGCGGAATCCGAAGACCGTGCGGTCTCCGCCGAAAGCCACCAGCCGAACGCTCGTGGAGTCCCCCGGCTCGAAGCGGACGGCGGTGCCCGCCGGAATGTCGAGCCGAAATCCCCGGGCCTTGTCCCGGTCGAAGCGGAGGGCCCGGTTGGACTCCGCGAAGTGGAAGTGGGATCCGACCTGAACGGGGCGATCCCCGCGGTTGAGGACCTCGAGTTCCAGGGTTTCCCGACCTTCGTTGCACACGACGGGTCGGTCTGCGAGGACGTATTCACCTGGTTGCATGGTTGATGCTCCTATCGAATCGGCTGGTGAACGGTGACGAGCTTGGTCCCGTCCGGGAACGTCGCCTCGACCTGGACATCGGGAATCATGCCCGCGACGCCGTCTTGGACGTCGTCGACCGAGAGGATCGTGGTTCCCCAGCTCATGAGGTCCGCCACGCTGCGTCCGTCGCGGGCCCCTTCGAGAAGCTCGTACGTGATGATCGCCACCGCCTCGGGGTAATTCAATTTGAGCCCGCGTGCCTGACGCCGCCGGGCCAGGTCCGCCGCGACGACCGTCAGGAGTTTCTCCTGCTCACGAGGTTGAAGATGCACTACAAATTCTCCTTACACTGGTGGACCCGAATTCCGCGGCGGCCCGGGGTCAGGCCGCTCGCTGGAACCCATGACATGTACTACTCGGCAAGTCTGCGAGAAACCTGAATTGCATTGCACTGCTAAGTATATGAACGCGGGCGCGCGCCGTTTGGTCTTCCAGCGGATTTTCCTGCTACGCTATGAGGCGTTGCCCTCGTAGCTCAGTGGATAGAGCGCTTGCCTCCGGAGCAAGAAGTCGTAGGTTCGAATCCTATCGAGGGCACTTTTTGACCCCGTTCGCCCGTCGGCTGCGGGGTCTTCTGGTATCCACAGACCGGTGTGAGGATGATGTGATGATCGACGGCTTCTATGCGGGCGTCGAGGATCCCGACCGGTCATTCGATCTCTACCCTCCGTCGCGGCCCGTCACGACGCCGGCCCCACTGCTCGTTCATGTCCACGGCGGGGCCTGGCGATTCGGGGACAAATCCTCCCTGAGGTTCTCGGAGAACGGTCAGCATCGGGTCCGGGAGCGTTTCCAGGCCGCCGGTTTTGCGGTCGCCTCGATCAACTACCGGCTGACCACACGCGCGCGCTTCCCCGAACCGCTGCACGACCTCAAGCAGGCGATCAGGCACTTCCGCGCGGAAGCCGCTCACTATGGAATCGATCCCCAACGAATCGCCGTCTCGGGCGCATCGGCGGGAGGCCACCTCGCCCAACTCGCTGCCGCGACCGGGGACGCGGAGGACACCTACCTGGAAGGGCCCCGCCCGTGGGTGGCCTCCTCGGCGGTGGGTTGCGCCGTGAGTTTCTACGGCGTTAGCGATCTCCGGTCGATTTTCCACGATCGCGTTGCGTGTGGCCTGCCTCTGGAACATCCGGACGACGACGGGGCCGAGTGGCGCTTGCTCGGTTCAACCTTCCCGCCGCCGCCCGGGACCGCCGCCGAGATTGCCTGGTCACGGGCCCACCCGGTCGACTACGCACGGGAGGCATGCCTCTCCCCCGGCCACCGACCGGTCTTCTACCTGCACGGTGATTCCGACGGTTGTGTCCCGTGGAACCAGTCCGCCGCGGCCCACACGGCCCTGCGCTCCCGGGAAATCCAGACGGCCCTGGAAATCATTCCCCAGGCCGATCATTCCGACGCATCGATCTACCACGACGAACCGCGGCTGGCGCGCGTGGTGGACTGGGTCAGGAGCAGGCTGGAGGAGCCCAACCTCTCTCGCCGGTGACGCCGGCCCCGCCCCGGGGCGAACCCCGGCCACGTAGAATGGCTAGCAGTATGTCTGAGCAGCCATCATCCCCCCAGCCCACCCGCCGGATCACCTATCCCGAGGCCCTCCCCGTATCGGCCCGCCGAGCGGACATCATGGAGGCCATCCAAGGCCACCAGGTGGTGGTCATCGCCGGCGAGACTGGATCCGGTAAAACCACGCAGATCCCCAAGATGTGCTTGGAGCTGGGCCTCGGCGAGAACGGCACGATTGGGCACACTCAGCCCCGCCGGCTTGCGGCTCGGTCCGTGGCCGAGCGCATCGCCGAAGAGATGGGCGAAGAAGTCGGGCAGACCGTCGGTTACCAGGTGCGTTTCACCTCGCAGGTCGGCTCGGACACCGCGGTCAAGCTCATGACCGACGGGATTCTTCTCGCCGAGATCCCCCACGATCCCCTGCTGAGCCGGTACTCGACCATCATCATCGACGAGGCCCACGAGCGTTCGCTCAACATCGACTTCATCCTCGGTTACCTCAAGCGGATCCTTCCCGAACGCCCGGATCTCAAGGTCATCATCACCTCGGCGACCATCGATCCCGAGCGATTCTCTCGACACTTCGCCCCGAGCTTCGATCCGGTTGCCGAGCATCTCGACGATGAGCAGATGCCGGATGACGCCGCGCCGATTATTGAGGTCTCCGGTCGAACCTTTCCCGTGGAAGTCAGGTACCGCCCGCTCACGGATTCCTCGTCCGCTTCGGAGGACGAATCCTCCGACGGCTTGGAGGCCAACGACGTCGACCCCCTGGACGCGGTGTGCGATGCGGTGCTCGAGCTTCGCAGAGAGGCACCCGGTGACATCCTCATCTTCTTCTCCGGCGAGCGCGAGATTCGCGACGCCGCCGATGCCCTTGAGGACCTGGCGAAGCGGGAGCGTTCCCTGGCGGGAACCGAGATCCTCCCGCTGTTCGCGCGACTGTCGATGGCCGAGCAACACCGCGTCTTCAGGCCCTCCGGCAAGCCCCGGATCGTCTTGGCCACCAACGTCGCGGAGACTTCGCTGACCGTTCCCGGGATTAAGTACGTCATCGACCCCGGCACGGCCCGCATTTCCCGCTATTCCGCCCGAACCAAAGTTCAGCGGCTGCCGATCGAACGCATCTCTCAGGCGAGCGCCCGGCAGCGGTCGGGCCGTTGCGGGCGCGTGTCCGACGGCATCGCGATCCGCCTGTATTCCGAAGAAGACTTCTTGTCGCGGCCCGAGTTCACGGACCCGGAGATCCTGCGCACCAATCTCGCCTCGGTCATTTTGCACACGATGTCGATCGGTGTGGTCAGCTCCCCGGCGGACATGGAGCGGTTCCCGTTCGTTCAGCCCCCGGCCCGCCGGTCGATCACGGACGGGGTCAACGTTCTCCGCGAGCTGGGAGCCCTGCGGGAGACGTCCGAACGCGCGGAGACCCCAGAAGGGAAAAAACGGTCTCGCACGTCGCGGGGCTCGTCCCGGAACGGCCGCGACGACCGCTCGGCCTCGCCACTGACGTCGGTCGGACGCCAGCTCGCCGCCTTCCCGGTCGATCCGCGGCTCGGCCGGATGATCGTCGCGGCCAAGCACCACGACGTCGCCAAGGAGCTGATGGTCCTGACGGCGGGACTGACCATCCAGGACCCCCGCGAGCGCCCGACCGAGAAACGGGCGCAAGCCGACGAGTTCCACGCGCGGTTCGCGGATGACTCCTCGGACTTCTCCAGTTATCTCTTGCTCTGGCAGTACCTCCAGGACAAACAGGATGAGCTCTCCTCATCGCAGTTCCGTAAGCTCTGCCGCCGGGAGTTCATCAATTATCTTCGCGTCCGGGAGTGGCAGGACCTCTACGAACAGCTGAGGCGGCTGGGATCCCGTGCCGGCATTTCGGTGTCTCGGGGTCGCCAGATCACGGTCGGGGGCACCGAGGAGGCGGTTCATCGCAGCCTGCTGACCGGCCTGCTAAGCCATATCGGCCTCAAGGACGAACGGAAACATGAGTATCACGGTGCCCGCGGCAGCAGATTCTCGATCTTCCCCGGTTCCGGTCTCTTCAAGAAGAATCCGGATTGGGTCGTCTCGGCGGAACTCGTGGAGACCTCAAAGTTGTGGGCTCGAGTCAATGCCGCCGTGGATCCGCAGTGGATCGAGGACGCCGCCGGGAGCCTTCTCAAGCGCACGTATTCGGAGCCGCACTGGTCGGCCAAGCGCGGATCCGTGATGGCCTATGAAAAGGCGACGCTCTTCGGTGTTCCCGTAGTGACCGACCGTCCCGTCAATTATTGGCGCATCGATCCCGATCTGTCCCGCGAGCTGTTCATTCGTCGCGCCTTGGTCGAGGGAGACTGGCGGACACGGCATCGATTTTTCCAGAGGAACCGCCAACGCCTGGCCGACATCGATCAGCTCGAGGCGCGTCTGCGCCGCCGCGACCTGCGCGTCGACGATGAGAGCATCTTCGCCTTCTACGACGCCCGCATTCCTCGGGACGTGGTCTCCGAGCGGCACTTCGACCGGTGGTGGAAGAGCGAGCGGGCGAAGAATGAACACCTGCTGGACTTCACCCGCGAGAACCTGATCGACGACGAGGCCCGCGACTACGACGAGTCGCAATTCCCCCGAACGTGGGTCCTGGAGACCGCCGACGGCGAGTTGCGGCTCGACCTGACCTACGAATTCGCCCCCGCGGCGCCCGGAAGCACCCCGGAGGCCGACGGCGTCTTCGTCCAGGTGCCGATCGTCTTCCTCAACCAGATCTCTCCCGAACCCTTCGAATGGCACATCCCCGGTCTGCGTCGGGAGCTCATCACGGCGCTCATCAAATCCCTGCCCAAGGCGTCCCGGAAAAATTTCGTGCCCGCACCCGACGTGGCACGGGAGGCGTTGGAGGCCCTTCACGCCGAGGCGGATCCGGCGCACGACGAGCTCCTCCCCGCCCTCGAGCTGACCCTCCGGAGGCTCAAGGGATTCGTGATCCCCCCGAACTCGTGGAATTGGGACGCGGTTCCGGAGCATCTTCGGGTGACCTTCCAGGTGCGGGATCACCGCAATAAGCTCCTCGGGGAAGGCAAGGACCTCACCGCGTTGCAGGAGCAACTTCGACCGCAGATTCGGTCGGCGCTGGCGGCGTCCCTGGGCGCGTCCCCGGATGCGATCGCCAAGCTCGCCTCGGCCGCGAGCGGGTCTCGTTCCCAGAAAAAGGGGAAGCCCACGGCGGATGAACGAGCCGGCAGCTCGTCAGGGGCCGGTCACACGCGCGGCGACGGTCCTTCGTCCGGCGGCATCGCGGAGCGAAGCGGGCTGACCGACTGGCCCGAGGAGACGATCCCCGCGAAGATCACGCGCACCATCTCGGGGCATTCGGTACAGGGCTACCCCGCTCTGGTCGACGAAGGCGAAAGCGTTGCCCTGCGCATCCTCGCCTCGCCGGCCGAAAGGGATCGCGCCCAACGCCGGGCGGTAATCCGGCTCCTGTCCCTGCGTGTCCCGTCTCCCCAGAAGTACGTCTCCGACCACCTGAAGAACCACGAAAAGATCGTCTTCACCCAAAACCCGCACGGCTCGGTCGAATCTTTGATCGCCGACTGCACGGTCGCCGCGTTGGACAAGCTCACCCCGTCGGAGGCGCCCACCACCAGGGAAAACTTCGAGAAACTCTTCCACGACGTCCGCGCCGAACTGATCGACACGGTCTTCACGGTCACGAGCTTGGTCGCGGACATCCTTCAGCGGGCCAACGCGGTCCGCAAGAAGCTCAAGTCATCGGCGTCCCTGGCGGTCATCAATAATCTCAACGACGTCAAGGCGCAGCTGGAAAATCTGGTCTATCCCGGATTCGTCGCGGCCACGGGCTACGACCGGCTGGTCCACCTCCCCCGGTACCTGGACGCGATGGAACGCCGCATCGACAAGATGGGTGAGCGCGTCGGCAAGGACACCACCCTGATGTTGGAGGTCCAGGCCCTGGAGGACGAGTACGACGCCGTCGCCGAGAAACACTCCGTTCAGGGGGGCGTCCCACCGCAACTGGCCGATGTCGGGTGGCTGATCGAGGAGCTGCGCGTCAGCTATTTCGCCCAAGAGCTCGGAACGGCCCGGCCGGTCTCCCCGCAACGGATCAAGAAGGCGCAGAAGCAGGCGCTGGAGGACCTCACCGGTTGAGGTATTTCAACACGGCGGTGACGCGGCGGTGGACATCGTCGTCGGCGGAAAGGCCGAGTTTCGCAAAGATCCGTTGGGAATGTTTCTCCACGCCGCCCGGCGTGATGACCAACCGTTCCGCGATACCGGCGTTCGTGTGACCCATAGCCATCAGCTCGAGGACCTCGGTTTCCCGCGAGGTGAGCTCCCGTAGGGGCCCACGGTCTCTGACGATGAGTTGGTGAGCTACCTCCGGATCGAGGACCGTCCCGCCGCGAGCGACGCGATCCGCCGAAGCCAGGAAAGCGTCGATGTCCGAGACTCGGTCCTTGAGGAGATATCCGATGGCGCCTCGCCCGGACGCGACCAGCTCCTCGGCATAGTCCACAACTACGTACTGGCTAAGGAGCATGATCGGCGCCTCCGGCCAGGTGTGGCGAAGTTCAATGCTCGCGGTCAATCCCTCGTCGGTATGGCTCGGCGGCATGCGAATATCGCTGATGATGAGGTCTGGCCGTTCCTCGAGGGCGGCCCGAATCATCTCCGGGCCGTCCGCGACGCTCGCGACCACCTCGTGGTCAGCATCCTCCAGGATGAGGCGAAGCCCCTCTCGGATGAGAGCCGAATCGTCGGCTAAGAGGGCTCGCATGGAATCTCACTCCTGACTCTCGTGGGCCCACCCCGCGGCGACTCGATCACGAACCGCCCCTCAACCCCGGTGACGCGATCGCTGAGCCCTGCGAGCCCATGGCCTTTGGCCGCAGACGCACCCCCGGCGCCGTCGTCGCAGACCTCGACGACCAGCTCTTGGCCGTCCTCCTTCACCGTGACGTCAACGACGGAGGCCGCGGCGTGCTTATTGGCATTCACGAGGCATTCCGAAATCACGAAATATGCGGTCGATTCCACGTGGGGCGGCAGATCGGGCGGGGCGTTCCATGCGATCCGCACGGACAGTTGGGACCGAGAAGCGACATCCGTGACGGCGGCCCGAAGCCCTCGGTCGACGAGGATTGCCGGCGCGATGCCGCGGGACAGTTGCCGAAGCTCGAGCAGCGTGTCTCGGCTCTGGGACCGGGCGCCCCGGAGAATCTCCGATGCCTTCTGCGGATCATTGACCGCGACCCTCTCCGCCCTGGCCAGGTCCATGTCCAAGCGCACCAAACGTTGTTGCGGGCCGTCGTGAATGTCCCGTTCCAGGCGACGCATCGAATCGATGTCCGCGCGCCGCGACGCCGCCCGCGAGCCCTCGAGACTCTCGATCCGCCGCTTCGAAGATATCGGACGGCACAACATCGATTGCGACACGGTCGACCGCAACAGGGTTAACCCGTGGGCTAACCACGGGAGCGTCACGAGAAAAATCGCCCCGAAAATCAGGTACAGCAAGGCCTCAGTCGCGTTCGGATGATCCGAAACCCACAGGATGTCGCGATCGGACGCCGATAGCAGGTCAGACAGTGTCTTCCCCCCGACGTTGCGTATCATTCCCGTGTGGAGCATCCACACCATGAGCGGGCCGGCCACCGTGACGAGCGCCATCGTCCACCAGAAAAAAGCGATCCAGAAGGTCACGGTCGAGAGCACGAAATCCACGAGGATCCACGCGAGGTTCATCCACGACTGCCCGTGGCTCAGGTCGGCTTTGAGCCGACCGGGAAATCCCCGTGCTTCACGAGGGGGAACGGGCCGCGGCACGTCGCGGGATCTCGTCCACGCCACCAAATCGCGTTCGACTCGGCTCGCCCCGCGTCCGTAATACACCAGACCCCACAGGACCAGGAATCCAAGCAAGAAGAGTGGGATGAGCCCCACCACCAGGCCGAAGACGGTGACCACGATGACGAAGGAAACCAATGCCACCGGGAAACTCGAGGCCAAGTAGGCGTTCTCCCGGCCAAACCTGGCCCAGCCTCCCCTGCGCCCGGACGGGGCCGGACGAGTGCTTTGGGGACTTCTCGATTCGGGCTTGGCCGCGGTGTCCGGGGGTGTCTTCACGGATTCGGTCTCGGGGTAAATGCTCATGCATCTATCGTCTCGACGCGCCCAACGCCATACCATCCTGCTGGCCGGCGTCCCGTTGTCGGGTTAGCCCGACAACGGAACACTCTATGGGCATCAGACGATGTCGATTAGCCGATCTCCGCTTCCGAGTGCCCCGCGCGAACCAGGGCCTCGCGGATCGATGACGCGGCTTCGTCCATGCGCGCGTCGTCCGGGTCGTTGTCTACCTGATCGAAGCTGAATTCCTCGATGGAATTCGTCGGCCACACGTGCAGGTGCGTGTGCGGCACCTCGAATCCCTGGATCATCAATCCGACGCGCACGGGCCGGTACACCTCGTCGATGGCCCGACCGATCAGCCGGGAGACCTCCATGAGGTGCGAGGCGAGGTCTTGCGGGAGATCCACCCAGTGATCGATCTCTTCGCGAGGGACCACCAGGACGTGTCCCATGGACAAGGGCTGGATCGACAGGAAAGCCACGGCTCGCTCGTCCCGCCACACGAATCGTCCGGGTAGCTCCCCGTCGATGATCTTGGTAAATACTGAACTCACGATGTCTCCTCCAGGGTTACGGTCTCGCCGGGTAGCAGGCGCTCGTACTGGCTACCGTACTTGGCCCCAAAATTGGTCGCGTGCTTGGTCAGCATTCCCTGTCCGTTTTCGGCCAGCATCGCATCGTGGATGGGGAACGCGCGCTTCGGCCGGACGGAGGCCAGGAAGTCCACCACTTCGTGCAATTTATTCCAGGGCGCGTGGATCGGGATCAAGAGGTTCTGCACCCGGATCTGGTGGGGCACGATCAGGCTGTCTCCCGGATGGTACAGGTTGTCGTCGATCAGGAATCCCACGTTTTGGATCGTCGGGATCAGCGGGTGGATCAGTGCGTGCTGCCCGCCAAAGGTCCGCACGTGGTACGGGCCGGCATCGAATTCTTCCTCGCCGTGCACCGCGTGGATGCGTTCGGGGTTTGACACGGCTTCGCGGAGCTCGTCGGCGGCCGTCTGCGTGGCATAAACCTGCAGATCACGACGCTCGTTGAGCACCGCGTGAACGGTCTCCCGCTCGTAGTGGTCGGGGTGCTCGTGGGTGATCAGCAGAAACGAGGCGTCGTCGAGGGCCTCACGGATCTCGTCGGCGGAGGAGAAATTACCGGGGTCGAGGACCAGTACCGAGCCGTCCTTGTCGAGGCGAATACAAGAATGCGTGTATTTCGTGAGTCTCATGGCACCAGGATATCCCCGAGCCTGCGCCGAAGCGATCAGGGATCACGTGGCTTAGACTGGAATGAATCGCATGTGCGACCGGTGGAGGACCATTCCACCAGGTCGGGCGTCGTCTGGGAAGGAGAACCGACGTGGTACCCCATCAAGCGTCGACCTCACGGGAGCCCGCCTCCGGGGAGTCCAAACAGCCGGAATTTCGCAACACGAAGCAACGGCGCACCGTGGTCGAGGTTCTCCGGACCCTCGAGGAATTCCATTCGGCTCAGGAGCTGCACCGGATCATCGCCGATCGCGGCGGGAAGGTTTCCCTGGCCACGGTCTACCGCGTCCTGCAGTCGATGGCCGAGGGCGGCGACGTCGACACCGTTCAGGACCATGAAGGCCAAGCGCTTTACCGCAAGTGCCAGGCCGAGGAGCACCACCATCACCTGCTCTGCCGCCACTGCGGACGGGCCGAGAATATCGAGGCCGACGTCGTCGAGAAGTGGGCTTCGGCCATCGGCGCCTCCTTCGGTTACTCGGACATCGAGCACACCATCGAACTCACCGGGATCTGCGCAGACTGTTCACGAAACAACGGCTGACCGCGGCCGGAACCGCCGGCGCCGGCCCCTAGGCAGCTGATGCCTCACGCGGGGCCGCGGAGACTCGTCCCGAACCGGTCGTCCGGCGGCGCACCCGACCAACGATCCTGCAGATCAGGTAGATGAGGAACGAAATGGTGGTGACGTACGGGCTGATGGGCAACGATCCGGCCAGGGCAAGCATGATGCCTCCGACGGTCGATATTTCGGCGAAGACCACCGACAGGACCAGCGCCTTGACCGGAGAAGCGGTGACCTGAACGGCCGCGGCCGCCGGCGTGATCAGCAGGGCCAGGACCAGCAACGAGCCGACGACCTGAACCGACAGCGCGACCGAGATCCCTAACAGCACCATGAAGATCATCGCCAAGGAGCGCATCGGAACACCCTTGGCCGCCGCCACATCGGGATCCAGGCTCGCGAAGGACAGCGGGCGCCAGACGATCAGCAGGGCTCCGACCACGACGATCGCCCCGATCGCCATCTCCGTGACCTGCGCGCCGTCCACCGAGACGATCTGGCCGGTCAGCAGGGAAAATTTATTGGCCGAGCGGCCTTGGTAAAGGGATAGGAACAGAATCCCGAGGCCCAGGCCGAACGGCATGAGCACGCCGATCAGCGAGCCATTGTGTTTGGCCCGGGTGCCCAAGGCGCCGATGATCACGGCCGCGACGATCGATCCCACCAGCGAACCGGTGATCACGTCGAACCCGATGAGCAGGAAGAAGGCGGCCCCCGCGAAGGACAGCTCGGCGATCCCGTGAACCGCGAAGGCTCCATCCCTCATCGCCACGAAGGTTCCGATGAACCCACCGATCAGCGCCAAAATCGCCCCCGCCACGACGGATTGGCTCAGCAATGACAGCAGTTCACCGTATCCGTCGAAAACGAAAATCCGGCTCCACAGGCTCTCCGCGGCCAGCGGGAACTGGAGCAGTGCGGCGGTCATCATCAGGCCTCCCCTTCGACATCGTGGGCGTGGCAGTCGTCGCCCGAGGCGTGCGACATCGCGTTGGCACCGACCACGACGTATCTGCCGTCAATCTTCATGACGGTCACGGGGGCGTCGTAGACCCGGGAGAGTGTCTCGGTCGACATCACCTCGTCGACGCTCCCGACCGTGAACCGACCGTTGGCCAAGTAGAGAACGCGATCGACGTCGTCGATGATCGGGTTGATCTCGTGGGTCACGAAGATCACCGTGGCCCCGGATTCGCGGCGGTAATCCTCGATCAATTGGCTCACGGCGCTCTGGTGGCGCAGATCCAGGGAGAGCAAGGCCTCGTCGCAGAGGAGAACCTCGGGCCGTGATGCCAGGGCCTGCGCCACCCGGAGCCGTTGTTGCTCGCCCCCCGAGAGCAGACCCACGGGGACGGCGGCGTACTCGGTGGCACCGACCCTTTCCAAAAGCTCGTCGACCCGCGCCCGGCGCTTGCGGGAAAAGACCCCTGGACCCCACCGGTGACCGTCCAATCCGAGGCCCACGAGGTCACGGGCGCGCAGCGGCGTCTCGGGAGAAAAGGCCCGTTGCTGGGGGACGTACCCGATGTGAGGGTTACCCCGGCGGACGCCTTCCCCCAGCACGGAGACCTCACCGGCGCTCAGCGGCAGTAGCCCCAAGAGGGTCTTGAGAAAGGTCGATTTTCCCGAACCGTTGGGGCCTAGAATCGCGAAGTACTCCCCCTGGTGGATGTCGAGGGAGAGGTCATCCCACAACACTCGGTCGCCGAAGGACAGCGCCGCTGACCTCAGAGAGACGCTGACGGTTGACGAGGGTGACACGTAGGGGGCTCCTGTGAGGCTGGTGGGTGACGGGACGGCGATGCGCGGCCCTGACGAATCGCAGGTTGCGAGCGCTCGAATCGGATCAGGCCCGGTCCTTGAGGGCCGAGGCGACGGAATCCAGGTTGGAGTTCATCCACTCGACGTAGTGCTTGCCCTCCGGCAGGGTCTCCGTGAACGTCGCGGTCGGAACGTGCTGCTCCTCGGCGTACTTCTTGAGCTCTTCGGTCTGCGGCGATTCGGTCTGCTGGTTGAATCCTAGCAATGCAATGGAACCAGAGGAGAGTTCGTCCCGGATGGACTGCAGGACCGACGCGGGAACGTCGCTGTCCCCCTCGATGGCCTCATAGAACTCGGTGGGGGTCTTGTCCTCGAGCCCGGCGGCCTGCAGCAAGTAGGCCGGGACGGGCTCCGTCGCGAGGAAGCCCTTGCCCTTCCCGTTCAGGGCCGCCGCACGATCCTGAAGGCCATCCAACTGGCCGGATAGCTCCTTGGCCTTCGCGGAGTAGTCGTCCTTGTGCGCCGCGTCGATCGAGCCCAGCTTCTCGGCGATGCTTTCCGTCACCTTTTTCATCACGGTCGGGCTGTACCAGACATGCTCGTTGAAGGACCCGTGGTCGTGGTGGTGCTCGTCCTCGCCTTCCGACGAGTCGTGATCGTGTCCCGAGGCTTCCTCCGCCCCCGGAAGCCCCGACAGGCTCACGGCGTCGATCTTTTGCGCGGAAGATCCTTGCGACAAATCGTCCATGAAGGAGTCGTATCCGCCGCCGTTCTCCACGAGAAGGTCGGCCTTATCAATCTTCAAGCGGTCCTGGGCCGTCGCCTCGTAGGAATGGGGGTCTTGGGCGGCGGAATCGATCACCGACTCGACCTTGACGTGGTCGCCGGCGATGGATTTCACGATATCGCCGTAGACGTTGGTCGAGGCGACCACCGTGATTTTGTCGTCCTTGGCCGAGGCCTGGTCATCCGACGAGCATCCGGCCAGCGTCAGCGAACCGATGATCCCGACCGCGGCCGCGGTCATCCAGCGCGTTCCCTTCACGAGAACCCCCTTCTTTCACACGAGTGATGGAGATGGTGCCGAGACACCGAGTGCGACCGTCCGCTTAAAACGAATGATTCGCATCTGAGCAAAGCTTACTCAGATGCGAATCATTCACAATTTAGCGATCGGTTATACGTCCCGTCCGCGAGCCGGGCGCTACCCGCCGATCGGTGGGGCCGGCCTCGAGGCGGCCGTTGAGCCTCGCCCGGAGGGCCGCTTATTGGCCCCGCTCAGCTGATCCCGGTCGAAGGGCTCCAACCGGCGGCGGTGCCCCTCGGAACGCGTGGGGTCCTTGACCTCACCGATGAGCTCCTCCAGAACGTCCTCGAGGAACAGCACGCCCTCGGTCGCCCCTCCGGGGGATACCACGCGCGCCACGTGGCCGTGGGTGCGTTGCATCGTGGCCAAGGCGTCCTCGACCGTTGTCTCCGGGCGCAGGTTGATCAACGAACGCACCCTCGTGAGGGGTGTCGGCTGACGGTACCGCTCCTCGGGGATCGACAACACGTCCTTGACGTGTAGATAGCCCAGATAGCTGCCGTCGTCTGATTCGAGGACGAACCGCGAGAATCCCGTCCTCCCGACGGCCTTCTCCAAGGCGTAGGGAGAACAATCCGACGGCAGGGTGATGAGCTTGCTGACCGGGACCATGACATCGCCGACCGATTTTTCCGAGAACTCCAGCGCCCCGGAGAGCATTCCGTCTTCGTCTGTGACCAGGCCTTCAGCCGTGGACTCCTCGACGATGGTTTGGAGTTCCTCGAGGGTAAAGGTCGACGACACCTCGTCCTTGGGCTCGACCTTCATGAGCCTCAGCGCCGAATTTGCCAACCAGTTGAGGAAGACGATCACCGGCTTGACCGCGTGCGCGATCGCGACCAGAGGCGGGGCGAGCCACAGGGCGGCCTTGTCCGCCACGGACACGGAGATATTCTTCGGGACCATTTCGCCGAAGATCACGTGGAGGAAGGTCACGACCAGCAAGGCCAGCAGGAATCCGACGACGTCGGCGGCCGAGGCGGGAATTCCCAGGTGCGTCAGAGGCTCCGCAACCAGGTGGTGCAGCGCGGGCTCGGCCACGTTAAGGATCAACAGCGAGCAGACCGTGATACCGAGCTGGCAACAGGCCAGCATGAGGGATACGTGTTCCATCGCCCGCAACGCGGTGATCGCTCGCTTGTCCCCGGCCTCCGCCAGGGGCTCGATCTGCGAGCGTCGGGCGGACATGATCGCGAATTCGCCGCCGACAAAGAACGCATTACCCGCCAGGAGGACGACGAGAAGCATCAGGGAGACCCAGTCATTCATCGTGCGCCTCCCTTCACGGTCGCGCCGGATCCGGCGTCGGGATCGACCGCCCGGACGGGGCCGAGGTCTTCGGAAAAGGTCTCGTCGGCCTTTTCGGCCGCCGGGGTGAACAGGATGCGGTCCACGCGCCGATGGTCCATGCGCTCGACCTCCAAGATTCCGGTCTCGGTGGGCACGGTGTCCCCCACCTCGGGGATGCGGCCCAGTCGGTCCATCATGAATCCGCCCATGGTTTCGAAGGCCGGGTCGTCGTCGACGTCCAGCGGCGTGACCTTCTCCGTGACCTCGTCCGGCCTCATGAGGCCCGGGAAGTGCCAGCGGCCATCGGCCGTCTCCAAGACGCCGGGGACGGCGCGGTCGTGTTCGTCGGCGACCTCGCCCACGATCTCCTCGACGAGATCCTCGAGGGTTGCGATGCCGGCGGTTCCGCCGTATTCGTCGAGCACCACCGCGACCTGTAGGGCCGATTCCCGCAATTCACGCAACAGCGCGTCCAGGTGGATGGTCTCCGGAACCCGCAGCACCTCGTCCATGAGGGCGCCGGCCTGAACGGTCTCCCGCCGCTCGGGAGGCACACCGACGGCCCGCTTGATGTGCACGACTCCCTTGACGTCGTCTTGGTCCTCGTCAAAGAGGGGGAAGCGCGAATGCCCCGTCTTCCTGGCCACGCTGATGATTTCCGTGACGTTCGCCGAGGTCGGCAACATCTCGACTTGGCGTCGTGCCGTCATGACGTCCGAGGCCGTGTGCTCGGCGAAGTTGAGGGTTCGGGCCACGAAGTTGGCGGTGCCGACGTCGAGGGTCCCCAGGTCGGCGGAGCGCCGAACCATGGAAGAGAGCTCCTCCGGTGAGCGAGCGCCCGAGAGTTCTTCCTTCGCTTCCAGGCCCATCAGGTGAAGGATCTTATTCGCCGTGCCGTTCATGACCACGACGAAGGGCTTCATGATCGCGGTGAAGGCCAGCTGATAGCGCGCGAGCGCTCTGCCGATGCGGAAAGAGTCGGCGATCGAGAGGTTCTTGGGGATCAGCTCGCCCAATGCCATGGACAGCAACGTCGCGATGAGCATGGACACGATCAGGCTGATCGCTGAGCCCACCGAACTGGGAACCGGCAGCAGCTCCACCGTCCCGGACAGCAGGCCCTGAATCCCGACGTCCAGCGTGTAGCCGGTCAGTAGCGTCGTGATCGTGATGCCGAGCTGGCAACTCGACAGTTGGGTCGAGAGGGATTTGAGGCAACGCAAGAGTGGTTCGGCGCCGCGGTCTCCGTCGTGGATGTGGCGGATGACAGTTGGTTGGTCGAGGGCCACGAGGGAAAACTCCACGGCAACGAAAAATCCGGTGCCAAAGATGAGAAGGATTCCGACGAGAACAAGTAACCATTCCACAGTGCTACTTCACCGTCCCGAAGAATCGGTGGCGCACACGAGGCGGCCCAGGGCAGGTGTACATACAACTAAAAGGGTCGTCCATAAGGCTTTGAGTCTACCGCGCCCGCGCCCGAAGGACACCTGCTGGCACCCTTTGGTGCCAGGTTTTCGACCCCAGCGAACAAGGGCGCCACGCCCGTTTGGCGCGGCGCCCTTTGCCAGGAGAATTTCCTAGGCGAACCAGGACTGAGTCCGAGCCCGACCCTCGTCGTATCCGGATGCCGCCTGCACCCCGACGATCGCCCGCTCGTGGAACGAGTTCAGGTCGGTGGCGCCCGCGTAGGTCATCGAAGAACGCACGCCGGCGGTGATCTTGTCCGTGATGTCCTCGGCGCTCGGGCTTGCGGGGTCGAGATACATCGTGGAGTTCGAGATCCCCTCTTCGAACATGGCCTTCCGCGCTCGGGTGAACGCGTCCTCGGACCGCGTCCGATGCTTGACGGCACGCGTGGAGGCCATGCCGAAGCTCTCCTTATACGGGCGGCCGTCGACATCGAGGTGCAGCTCCCCCGGGGCTTCATAGGTACCGGCCAGCCACGAGCCGACCATCACCATGCTCGCGCCGGCGGCGAGCGCCAACGCCACGTCGCGAGGGTGCTTGACCCCGCCATCGGCCCACACGTGCTTGCCCAGCTCGCGCGCCGCTTCCGCGCACTCGACCACGGCGGAGAACTGCGGGCGCCCGACGGCCGTCATCATGCGGGTCGTGCACATGGCTCCCGGTCCCACGCCGACCTTGACGATATCCGCACCGGCCTCAATGAGATCTCGCGTGCCGGCCGCGCTGACGACGTTGCCGGCGACGATCGGAACCCCCGGATTCAAGGAACGCACCGCCGCCAGGGCGTCGAGCATTTTCTTCTGGTGCCCGTGAGCCGTGTCGACCACGAGGACATCGGCGCCCGCGGCGAGAAGCGCCTGCGCCTTGGCCTTGACGTCGCCGTTGATCCCTACGGCGGCGCCGGTGATCAGGCGACCGGAGGCATCGAGCGCGGGGCGGTGGATGGTGGCCCGGATGGCACCCGAATGGGATAGCACGCCACGGTACTGACCGTCGCGGACGATCACGGCCATCTCGATGCCGAGCTCTTCGCAACGATCGAAGACCTCGCGCAGGGCGGCGTCGCGTTCGGGGCTGCCCCACGGGCTGGTCAGGGCCAGATCGGCCTCGTCGATCACCAAGGGCATGGGGTGAATGATGGTCTCCACCGCGGCGGCGGGGTCTTCCCCCTCACCTTCCTCGCGGCGCACCAACCCGATCGGGCGGGCGTCCTCGTCCACGACCACGGCTTCTTCGAAGCGACGGTCGCCGAGGCGCCTCAAGGCGTGTTCGATCGCGGTATCCGGTGACACGATCACGGCGGACTCGACCACCGGATCGGCGGCTTTGACGGCCTCGATGATGCGTTCGGCCGCGTCCAAGGGAATATCCTGCGGAAGGATCGCCAACCCGCCGCGCCGCGCCAACGTCTCCATCATGCGGGCGCCGGTGACGGCCGTCATGTTGGCCGCGACGATCGGCGTGGTCGCGCCGGTTCCGTCGGAGGTGGAAAGGTCCACGCCAAAGCGGGAGGTGACCTCGGAGCGCGAAGGCACGAGGAACACGTCGTTGTAGGTCAGGTCCGTAGTGGGGCTATTCAAGAATTGCACTTGCCCCATGGTACCCAGATGCAACGAAAACCGATATAGTGCCGTCATTTTCGCCCCAGAACGTCCCGTGACTAGGTCACCCGGGGGTGTGATGCGTAGATCATCCGGCGACTTGGCCCCGTGGCGGGTGGATAACGTCTGGTCAACCCTAATAGACTCGCCCGTAGAAGGTTGCGCCGCCCCGCATCGTCGCGGGGTACACGGCGGCTCGTTGGAGAACCACGATCTCTGTGAGGTCCACCGCGCTTCGGCAGCATCCGTACAAAGATACGGGCCGTACACGCTTTCAACGGTCAGTACAGAATCAGCTAATGGAAGAGGCGTGAAGCTAGTGCCAGATCAGCCACAGCACCAGATCCCCGAGGAATTCGCCGGTAACGAGTGGCTCGTTGACGAGCTCTTCGAGCAGTACCAGCAGGACAAGAACTCGGTGGACAAGAAGTGGTGGCCCATCTTCGAGTCCATGGAGGAACAAGAGGGCAAGGGATCGGCCCCGGCCGCGTCGAAACCCGTACAGTCCGCACCGGCTCCCCAGAAGCCCGAAGGCCAAAACCGCCCGGCGCAAACGGCCGAGAAGAAGGCCCCGAGCTCCTCCGACCAGCCGACGCAGTCGGCCCCGGCCTCGCGCAAGGCGCCCGCCAAGAAGGAAACCGACGCCCCACAGCAGCGCGACGCCAAGGACGTATCCGCCTCGAAGCGCCCCATTCCCGCGCAGCTGCCGAACGCCGACAAGAACGACGTCGCGGCCGAAGAGGACAAGGTCGAGACCCTGCGCGGCCCCGCCAAGGCGGTCGCCGCGAACATGGATGAGTCGCTGACCGTTCCCACGGCAACCACGGTCCGTGCCGTTCCCGCCAAGGTCCTGATCGACAACCGGACCCAGATCAACGACTACCTGAAGCGCACGCGCGGCGGTAAGGTCTCCTTCACCCACATCATCGGTTACGCGGTCGTGAAGGCCCTCAAGGCTTTCCCCTCGCAAAACGTGGTCTACGGGGAAAACGAGAAGGGCCGCCCGGCGGCGATCCACCCCGCGCACATCAACTTCGGCCTGGCCATCGACATGCCCAAGCCGGACGGTTCTCGCAATCTCGTGGTTCCCAACATCAAGCAGGCCGAATCCCTGAACTTCGCGGAGTTCTGGGGCGCCTACGACGACATGGTCAAGCGCGCACGCGACAACAAATTGACCGTCGACGATTTCAAGGGCACCACCGCGTCGCTGACCAACCCGGGCGGCATCGGAACCGTGCACTCGGTCCCGCGCTTGTCCAAGGGCCAGGCCTGCATCATCGGTGTCGGCGCTCTCGACTACCCCGCCGAACGTCGTGGCACCTCCCCCAAGACCCTCGCACGCGAGGGCGTCTCGAAGATCCTCACCCTGACCTCCACCTACGATCACCGCGTGATCCAGGGCGCCGGTTCCGGTGAATTCCTGAAGCTGATCGATCAGTTCCTGCTCGGCGATCACGGTTTCTACGACGAGATCTTCGAGGTCCTCCGCATCCCCTACGAGCCTGTTCGCTGGGCCGTGGACAACCAGGTCAATCCGGAAGAAGAGATCAACAAGGTCGCGCGGATCCAGCAGCTGATCCACGCCTACCGCGTTCGCGGGCACCTGATCGCCGAGGTCAACCCCCTCGAGTACGTGATGCGCAAGCATCCGGACCTGAACATCGCGACCTACGGTTTGACCCTGTGGGATCTGGATCGCGAATGGCCCACCGGCGGTTTCGGCGATGCCCCCAAGCTCACGCTCCGGACCATCCTGGACCTCCTCCGAGAGGCCTACTGCCGCACGCTCGCCGTCGAGTACATGCACATCGAATCCCCGAGCGAACGCCAGTGGTTCCAGCAGCAGCTCGAGCACGGCTACACCAAGCCGGGACGCGAGGAACAGCTCCGCATCCTGGGGAAGCTCAACGCGGCGGAGGCCTTCGAAACCTTCCTGCAGACCAAGTACATCGGGCAGAAGCGCTTCTCCCTCGAGGGCGGCGAATCTCTCATCCCGTTGCTGGACTCGATCATCTCGGGTGCCGCCGATGACGGTCTTGCGGGTGTCGGCATCGGCATGGCCCACCGCGGCCGCCTGAATGTGCTGACCAACATCGCCGGAAAGTCCTACGCACAGGTCTTCCGCGAGTTCGAGGGAGAGCAGGACCCCCGCTTGGTCGGCGGGTCCGGTGACGTCAAGTACCACCTCGGCACGGAAGGCGTCTTCACCTCGGACGCCGGCAACGAGACTCAGGTCTACCTTGCTGCCAACCCGTCACACCTCGAAGCCGCGGACCCCGTCCTCGAGGGCATCGTCCGCGCCAAGCAGGACCTGCTCGACGAAGGCGGCGACTCGGAGAATTCCTACGGTGTCCTGCCGATCCTGGTTCACGGCGATGCGGCCTTTGCCGGCCAGGGCATCGTCGCGGAGGTCATGCAGATGTCTCAGCTGCGCGGCTTCAAGGTCGGCGGCACGGTGCACATCGTGGTCAACAACCAGGTGGGCTTCACCACGACCCCGGGCGAGGGCCGCTCCTCGACGTACGCGACCGACGTCGCCCGGATGATCCAGGCACCCGTCTTCCACGTGAACGCCGACGACCCCGAGGCCGTGGTGCGCGTTGGCCAGCTGGCCTACGACTACCGCCAGCGGTTCAACAAGGACGTCGTCGTCGATCTGGTCTGCTACCGCCGTCGCGGTCACAACGAGGCCGACGATCCGTCGATGACCCAGCCGCTGATGTACCAGCTGATCGAGGCCAAGCGGTCGACGCGCAAGCTGTACACCGAGTCCCTGATCGGTCGCGGCGACATCACGCAGGACGAGGCGGATCGGGCGCTCAAGGATTACCAGGAACGACTCGAACGAGTCTTCACCGAGACGCACGAGGCGCAGACCTCCTCCGCGCCCCTGGTGACCGGCGACGCCGCCGCGGTGTCCAATATCGAACGCCCGGCCGCACAGCAGATCGAAGATTCCGTCTACTCGCCGGACACCACCGCCGTCTCCCAAGAGGTGGTGGCCCGCGTGGGCGAGGTCCACAACGAGATGCCCGAAGGCTTCGCGATTCACAAGAAGCTGGGCCAGCTCGTCAAGAAGCGCTACGAGATGTCCCAGAACGGCAAGATCGATTGGGGCTTCGGCGAGCTCATCGCGTTTGGGTCGTTGCTCATGGAAGGCATCCAGGTCCGGATGTCCGGTCAGGACGTTCAGCGCGGAACCTTCGTCCAGCGTCACTCGGTTCTGCACGACAACCAGACCAACGCCGAGTGGGTCCCGCTGCGTCACCTCTCCGAGGACCAGGCGAAGTTCATGATCTACAACTCCCTCTTGTCGGAGTACGGGGTCATGGGCTTCGAGTACGGCTACTCGGTCGAACGCCCGGATTCCCTGGTCATCTGGGAAGCCCAGTTCGGTGACTTCTTCAACGGTGCCCAGACGATCATCGACGAGTTCATTTCCTCCGCCGAGCAGAAGTGGGCGCAGCGCTCCTCGCTGGTCCTGATGCTCCCGCACGGCTACGAGGGAATGGGCCCGGATCACTCCTCCGCACGCATGGAGCGCTTCCTCCAGCTCTGCGCCGAGAACAACATGATCGTTGCCGTTCCGACCACGCCGGCCAACCACTTCCACCTGTTGCGTCGCCACGTCTACAGCAGGCCGCATCGCCCGCTGGTCATCATGACGCCGAAGCAGTTGCTCCGCTTGAAGGCCGCGACCTCCGAGGTCGAGGACTTCACGCACGGCGATTTCCAACCGGTCATTCCGGACCAGGGCGGATTGAGCGACTCCGAGGTCAAGCACGTGATCATGGTTTCGGGTCGCTTGTACTACGATCTCGCGGCGCGCCGGGAAAAGAAGAAGCTCAACAACACGGCCATCATCCGTGTCGAGCAGCTCTATCCCCTGCCCCTCGACGAGATCAAGGAACAGCTCGCTCGCTACCCGGAGGCCGATATCGTGTGGGCTCAGGATGAGCCGGCCAACCAGGGCCAGTGGCCGTACCTGGCCGTCTCGTTGCTGCCGCTGTTGGATCGTGAGGTCCGCCTGAACTCCCGTCCGGCGTCGGCTTCCCCGGCCACCGGCACGGGCAAGCGCCACCAGGCGGAGCTTGAGCACCTGGTTCAGCAGTCGTTCGAGTAATCTGGGCCGCGTAGGATCCCGGTTCTCTGCCGCCGCCGCGTCACAGCGGTGGCGGCAGGCCAGGGACATGCGTGCACGGCAAAGAACGTTTATCGTTACGTTAGATGCATTCCTCCTCGGGCAGCCGAGGCCAGGGGCTATGTGACGCCGAAGACAACAGAAAGAATCTCGTGGAGCAACGCAACATACGGATCGTGGCAGTCGGAGACGACCTCCTTGCTGGCATTGGTGACCCCCGCGCCCTCGGTTGGTTCGGCCGAGTCATGGCCCGCACGCCGCAGAACGTGGCCCCCGTCGTCTCGTACAATCTTGCCGCTCCCGGCGAAGGTAGCGAGACCCTCAATGACCGCTGGTTCGAGGAGGCAAGCCGCCGGTTCGCCACGGGCGCCGATAACCGTCTCGTGATCGCCCCGTCGACTTTCGACATCGACACCGGCCTGACGAACGCGCGGAGCCGGCTTAATCTGGCCAACATGGTCGACCTCGCGTCCCAGAACAATATGAAGGTCCTGGTCGTCGGCCCCCCGCCCACGCTCGACGCCGAGCGCAACCGTCGGATCGCGGATCTCTCCGCCGCCTACGCGGACGTGACCACGCGACGTCGTCACGTCTACGTGGACACCTTTAACCCGCTCCAGCACCACGAGCAGTGGCGGCAGGACCTCGCCGCCAACGACGGTCGTCCCGGACAGGCCGGGTACGGCCTGATGGCCTGGCTGGTCCTGCACCGTGGCTGGTACTCCTGGCTCCAGCTTCCGGAACAGCACTAATACCCCCGGGTGGAACGAATCTCACCTCGTGCCGCGTGACGGCAAGGTGCACACCCCTCGTTCCGTCTGGCACAATAGATCACAATGCCCGGTTACCGGTGAACTGCGCCTGATGGCGCGGTTCCGCAACGACTGGGTTGACCATATAGGGCCGCTCCCGTGCTCAAGCATCGGGAAGCGCGGAAGGAGGCTCACATGAGCAAGCGTGGACGTAAGCGCAAGGATCGTCGTAAGAACGCAGCAAACCACGGCAAGCGCCCCAACTCCTAACGAGTTGGTCTCGCCGTGATCTCGGCTCAGCCACCGGCTTGAGTCGAATGCGTTAACGAAAGGGCTGGGATGCATCGGCATCCCAGCCCTTTTCGTGTGCCCGCCAGGCCCCGGGGGGGGCGCCTCAGGAGGCCATTGGGCGGTCCTGTGAGCCCTCGTGTCCGCCGAGTCCCGTGTGGTCGTGCGCGGAGGTCTCCGAGCTGTCACGCAGGACGTCGATCTTGGCGAGAATCGACTGCTTGAGTTCTTCCGGCGCCGGTTCGCAGCAGGACCGCTTCACCGCGGAACGAATCACGCATTCCAGGTCGTACTCGCGTGCGCACAGCTCGCATTCGTTGAGGTGCGCGCAGATGTCCTCGATATCTTCCGGGGACAACGCTCCGTCCAGATATTCGTACATGCTCTGAATTTTGTCTTCGCGGCATCCGCCGTTTTCGTGGCAGTCCGTCATGATCCTTTCCTTCCTCTCCTCAGGGGCGGTCTTACCGCTGACCGGCGCCCTGGGCGCCGTGTGAATTCTTTTTCTTCGTCGATGATTTCTGTTGCGCGGATTTCGCCTTTTCGGTCGAGAAACCGAGTTCGGAGGCGTATTCGGCAAGTTGCTCACGCAACATGCGGCGTCCGCGATGCAACCGGGACATGACCGTCCCAATGGGAATGTCCAGAATCTCCGCAATTTCCTTGTACGCGAATCCCTCGACATCCGAGTAATAAACGGCCATGCGAAAATCCTCGGGAAGGCTCTGCAAGGCGTTCTTGACGTCGCTATCCGGCAAGTGATCCAGAGCCTCCGACTCGGCCGACTTCAGCCCGGAGGACGTATGAGCAGACGCTTGGACGAGCTGCCAATCTTCGACCGAGTCCGTGTTGGCCTGGTGCGGTTCGCGTTGGCGTTTCCTGTACAGGTTGATGTACGTGTTGGTCAGGATGCGGTACAACCACGCTTTGAGGTTGGTGCCCGGCTTGTACTGGTGAAACGCCGAGAACGCTTTGGTATAGGCCTCCTGCACGAGGTCTTGTGCATCGGCCTGATTACGGGCCATTCGCAGTGCCGCCGCATACAGCTGATCGATGTATTGCATGGCTTCCCGTTCGAACCGAGCCTTGCGCTCGTCGTTCGATTCGCGGGATACGTCCACTGTCTCCACGGATTCCTTCCGGCGGGTATTACTGGTGCTTTCGGACCATTCTAGAAGGTTTCGCCGTGAGGGGTTGTCCGAGGTCCTTGCCGTGGATCTAGCCGGGCCCGTCAGGGTTGCGGCCATTCGACGTCACTCCTCAGTTCCTCGCCATCAAATCTTTCGGGAATCTCAACGAGATAGTCGAGCGATATATTCCGACCGGGGGCTTTGCCTGTTCGCAGGGCACGAAACGGCCCTGCCTCTTGTCCGACTCCGGCGGTGATCCCATAGGATAAGGATGAACCCACGGGTTTTGTCACGGTGTCGGTCCGGCACCCTTCGCGAAAACCCACGTTGAGGAGGAACTATGACCATCGTTCGTAAACTCGCCCGCCCGCTTCTCGCGGCCTCGTTCATCTACAACGGCGTCAATCGTCTGCGCACCCCGGAATCCGCCAAGCACCTCAAGCCGGTGATCGATGCCGCGGCCAAGGCCTCTCCTCAGCTCGCGCCGTTGCGCGGTCAGGAACGCCTGATCGGCCAGGCGATCTCCGCGACGCAGGTCGGCGCGGGCGCCCTCTTCGCGCTGGGCCGCTTCCCGCGGTTGTCCTCCACCCTGCTTCTCGTGACGGGGTCGATCGACGCCTACGTCGAGTACGTGACCGCCGAGTCCGAGACCAAAGAGCAGAAGAACGCCCGCATCGCCCAGGGCGTCAAGAGCGCCTCACTGGTCGGCGCCGTCGCCCTCACCTCGGTGGATACCGAAGGCAACCCCTCCCTCGCATGGCGCGCCAACAAGCTGGGTTCGGACGTCAAGAAGAAGTCCTCCAAGCTCAGCGATGACCTCAAGAAGAAGTCCGAGGACGTCTTCAACAACTGATGCAGGTCACCGACGAGGCCTATCCTCGTCCACACGCCGGGGGTCCGCTGTCGTGGCGGGCCCCCGGCGTCGCTTAAAATGGCCTGTGTCCGATGTGCCTGCCCCACAGATGAACTTCCGAGGACTCGTGTGAATCACTCCCCCGCTCGTGACTGGCCCGCCCCGACCCTTTCGGAGTCCGATCCGTGGAACGCCACCGTCCGCGTTCCCGGTTCCAAGTCGCTCACCAATAGGTATCTCCTGCTGGCGGCCGTTGCCGACGGCCCGAGCGAGATTCGAGGAGCCCTCGACTCGCGCGACTCGCGGCTCATGCGGAAGGCCTTGGAAGCCCTCGGGGCGAGGTTCGAAGATCGCGACGGCCTCGTCATGGTCTCCCCTCTTCGCGGGAAACCGAGCCGCGGCGAGTCTCGCGGCGCCACCCCGGTCTCCATCGACACCGGGTTGGCCGGCACCGTGATGCGTTTCGTTCCTCCGTTGGCCGCGGCCCTCGGTGTCGAGGCACATTTCGACGGCGACCCGGGGGCTCGCGTTCGGCCGATGGCGCCGGTCATCGACGCGGTCCGCCAGATGGGCGCCACCGTCAACGACTCCGGGACCGGACAACTGCCGTTTTCCCTCACCCCGGCGGGTCCCGGCCCTGAAAACACCGACGAGACGCATGACCCCCGCCCCCGTCGCATTTCGATCGATGCGAGCGGCTCGAGCCAGTTCCTCTCGGCGATTCTGCTCGTCGGATCGCTGATTCCCAACGGGCTCGAGATCGAACACGTGGGCAGCGGCATTCCGTCGATGCCCCACATCGACATGACCATCGCAACGCTGGAAGAATTCGGCATCGGCGTCGATGTCCTCGGCCCCACCTCGTGGCGGGTGCGGCCGGGTGTCCCGCGCGCCCACGACGTCGTCGTCGAGCCCGACCTGTCCAATGCCGGGCCTTTTCTCGCGGCCGCCGTCGTGACCGGCCAGCGAGTCGTGATCCCCGATTGGCCCGCCTCGACCACGCAGGGCGGGGACGAGTGGCGGAAGATCCTGCCTCGGTTCGGAGCCGAGGTGGAACGCGACGGGAATCACCTCGTCGTGGTCGGTCCGCGAGGCGGAGCCTGGTCGGGAACGATGCCGGGAGTCGATATTGACCTGTCCGGGGCCGGGGAGCTGGCCCCCACCGTGGCGGCCATCGCCGCCCTGTCAACAGGGCCGTCGCGGCTCAGGGGAATCTCGCATCTCCGCGGTCATGAAACCGATCGGCTCAAGGCCCTCGTGACCGAAATACGACGATTGGGCGGATCCGCCAAGGAGACCGAGGACGGAATCACCATCGACGCCCCGGTGCGCCAGGGCGGTCTCGTCGAAACGTACGAGGACCACCGAATGGCCACGGCGGCGGCCATCATCGGCCTGGTGATCCCCGGCGTGGTGGTCCGGAACGTGGACACCACCGCCAAGACGCTCCCGGGATTTACCGACATGTGGTCAGAGATGCTCGGCGGGCGGGAGCGCTGATGGCCCGCAGTTCGGCTCGGTCATGGGATGAATCGGATGTTCGGATCCGCGCCAATAAGCGCGGTTCGCGGCCCCGCACCAAGGAACGCCCCGCCCACGAGGACGCCGTGATTGGGCGAATCGTGACCGTGGATCGGGGTCGTTACACCGTCGATCTCGGCCCGGAGGGTCCCGGACGGCTCATCACGGCGGTCCGGGCCAAGGACCTGCGGCGCACACCGATCGTCGTCGGCGACCTCGTCGGTCTGGTCGGGGATGTCTCTGGTCAGGAGGGCACCTTGGCGCGGCTCATCCGCGTCGAGGACCGATCCACGATCCTGCGCCGTAGCGCCGACGACTCCGACCCGATCGAACGTGTCGTCGTGGCGAATGCCAGCCAGTTAATCATCGTGGTCGCCGCCGCCCATCCCACGCCCCGCACCGGTTTCATCGATCGGTCCATCGTCGCCGCCAAGAACGCCGGCATCGAGCCGCTCCTGTGCATCACGAAAACGGACCTCGGCGACGCGTCCGCGTTGCGTGACTATTACGCGCGAACCACGCTGAGGATACTGACCAGCTCCCCCGAAGGCTCAGCCGAGGAGGTGACACGTGTGGGAACCCACGAGAGCCTCCGCCTCGATCCGAACCTGCTCGAGGCACTACGCACCGAACTCGACGACAACGTCAGCGTGTTTTTGGGCCATTCCGGCGTCGGCAAGTCGACGTTGGTCAACGCCTTGTCGGGGGCTTCCCGTTCCACGGGTGGCGTCAACCTGGTGACCGGCCGCGGCCGCCACACCTCGTCGTCGGCCCTCGCGTTGGCCCCGGAGTGGGGCCGGGCCGGGACCTGGGTGATCGACACCCCCGGCATCCGGTCCTTCGGGCTGGCGCACGTCGCCACGGAAGACATCGTGGCCGCCTTCGAGGATCTCGCGCCAGGATCTGCCCGGTGCCCCAAGGGGTGCACGCACGCCGCCGACGCCGTCGGTTGCGGGATTTCCGCCCTTGTCCGGGCCGGGGAGGCCGGTCCGCACGGGGCCGAACGCTTCGATTCCCTGAGGCGGCTCCTCGGCGTGGCCGAGGAAACCGGTCTGGACGATGTGAAGGAGCTCGGGAGCGCCTGAGGCCCTCCCCGGGCTCATGGGTTAGCCTGGAAGGCATGACTTCGATGAGCCCCTACAATGATGACCTTCGCCTGGCCCACGTCATCGCCGACGCCGTGGACCGTTACACACTCGGAAGGTTTCAGGCTCAGGACTTTACGGTGGACACCAAACCAGACCTGACCCCGGTCACGGACGCCGATCGAGAGGCCGAGCAGCTGATCCGATCGCATCTTTCCAGGGCCCGCACCAGGGACGCGGTCCTCGGCGAAGAGTTCGGTGCAACCGGTTCCTCGCCTCGACAGTGGGTCGTGGATCCGATCGACGGAACCAAAAATTTTGTCCGTGGTGTACCGGTCTGGGCGACCCTCATCGCCCTGCTCGACCAGGGCAAACCCGTTGTTGGCCTGGTTTCGGCCCCCGCCCTCCAGCGGCGATGGTGGGCCGCGGAAGGAACCGGCGCCTTCACCGGACGCTCACTGGCAAAGGCCAGTCGTCTCAACGTCTCGCGGGTCAGCTCGCTGCACGACGCATCCCTCTCCTTCTCGTCGCTGTCGGGGTGGAAAGCGGCCGGTCTGCGGGAGCGTTTCCTCGATCTGACGGACGACGTATGGCGGGTTCGCGCTTTCGGCGATTTCTGGTCCTACTGCCTCCTCGCGGAAGGCGCCGTGGACATCGCGTGTGAACCCGAACTCGCGTTGCACGATATGGCCGCCCTGGTGCCCATCGTGACCGAAGCAGGCGGGCGGTTCACGTCGCTCGAGGGTGAAGACGGCCCGCACGGCGGCAATGCCGTGGCCACCAACGGCGCCCTCCACCGCAAGGTCTTGGAGAAGCTTGCGCCGCTCAGCGAGGCCCCAGAACATGACCAGACGGACACCACGATCGGCGCTTCGTAGGCCCTCGGCGATACTGGATCCGGTCCCCTCGGAGGCCCCGCAAACGCGCTTGAGGCGGAGGCACACCGGGTTTCGACGGAAAGAGGCCCCCGGCACCCTTACGGGTTCCGGGGGCCTCTTCGTTCGCCCAGATGCGGATTAGTTACCGTAGTGATTGTTCACGTAGTCGTCGATGCACTGGTCGTAGGACGAGGACGTGGCGTTGGAGAAACCGCCGCATTCCTTGGCCGCTTCATTGGCGATCGAGAATGAGAAGGCGTAGAAGATCAGGAAGATCACCGAGACGATCACGCCGACGGCGCCCACGATGATGCCGATGATCGGCATTGCCTTGCCCGCGCCGGGAGTCTTGCCCAACTTCTTGATGGCGACGATGCCCAGAATAATGGCCACGATGCCGGCGAGTCCCGGCAATACCAGCCAGCACAACACCAAGCTACCGATGCCGCAGATGAGCGCGGCAAGCCCCATCCCCCAGCCGTTCGGTCGCTCCGCCTGGCTGGTCGGATACTGCTGGTACTGAGGCTGTCCGTAGCCCTGGGGCTGGTACTGCGGTTGCTGGCCGGGGTTCGCCTCGTACTGAGATGAGGAACCACCGTAAGGGGCCTGCTCACCGTATCCGTTCGACCCGTAACCGTAGCCGTCAGCGCCGGGTCGCTGATACTGGCCGTCTGCTTGCTGGCCGTAGTATCCGGCCGAAGAGTTTTGACCGCCATAAGACTGGCCCGGGTATCCCTGGCCCTGAGGCTCGTTCTGCCCATAGCGGGGCTGCTGAGCACCGTACCCGTCGCCGTACTGCTGGCCGTAACCGGAGGATTGCCCATCGGGCTGAGCCGTTGAGCCTTCTCCCCAGGGCTTCGAGCCCTGGTCTTGCTCGCCAAACCGAGGCACCGAGCCCTCTCCGCCGTTGCCGGACTCCATGTTCTCGTTCTCGGGTGAAGGTTCCTTGGTCATCGGTGACACTTCCTCGTTTTAGCTCGTGTAGGTGGTTCGCGTGCCGAGGCAGCGCATGTTTTCTTATTTCATCACATGAGTCGCCGCCGCCGCGAGCGACCGCGAGTAACGTCGTCAAGATTTTCCGCACCCGTCCGGGATCGCCATACCGTCGGCGCACGACGACGCCCCGGAGGCCCAGATACGACAAAGGCCCGGGACTCATTGCTGAGACCCGGGCCTTGACCATGCCCCGTTCGGGCACAGGATTTCGTGGAGATGCGGGGAATCGAACCCCGGTCCGATGCAGCATTGCCAGGGTTTCTCCGGGCGCAGTTTGTCTATCGGTGTTTTCGGCTCCGGCACTTCCACAAACACATTGCCGCCGAACCTATCCGTATAAAAGTCCCCTAGTCCTCTACGGAGAAGAACTAGAGCAGTGGCCTTCTTTAACTGATACTAGGATCCGGGTCGAAAGCTAACCCGGGCTAGCAGACTGCTCTGGCTACTTACGCAGCGAGAGCGAAGTCAGTGCGCTTTTCAGATTTGGCACTTATTGTTTTGCAGAGAACGTTAACGAGATGACTCTACATTCTCGGCCCGCTTCACCTGCCGCAACTGGCATCGTCGAAACCGATCATCCCCATATGCGATTTTCAATCACCGCCCGGATCCTACGATCGAGCCGTAGGTGCTCCGGACTGCTTAACTATACCCCTCGAAGCGCGCCTTGGGAAGTCGGATTCCGCGCCCGGGACCGGCCCACAGCGCCCTCCCCGAGGTTCATCGACTAGACTCGGCAGATATGGCTTCCATCGACTTTCCCGCAGAAATCAAAGACCTCCGCGCGACCTTCTCGTCCATAGCGCAGGTCAGCGACGTCGAGGGCATCCGCGCCGATATCGCGGAGCTTTCGGAGGCCGCAGCGGCCCCCGACCTGTGGGACGACCCGGACGCGGCCCAACAGGTCACCTCCAAGCTGTCGCACCGGCAGTCCGAGCTGGAACGCTTGGAAAGGCTCCAGGCCCGCATCGACGACGTCGAGACGATGGTCGAACTGGGCCAGGAGGAGGACGATCCGTCGCTTCTGACGGACGCCGAGCAAGAGGTGGCCTCCGTCCGGCGGGCCCTGGCCGACCTGGAGATCGTGACCCTGCTGTCCGGCGAGTACGATCCGCGCGAAGCGGTCGTCACCATTAGGTCCGGCGCGGGCGGCGTGGATGCGGCCGATTTCGCCGAAATGCTGATGCGAATGTACCTCCGCTGGGCGGAAAAGAACGGATACTCGACCAAGGTCTTGGATACCTCGTACGCCGAAGAAGCCGGGCTGAAGTCCACGACCTTCGAGGTCAAGGCCCCCTATTCCTTCGGCAGGCTCTCCGTCGAAGCCGGTACTCACCGGCTCGTCCGAATCTCCCCCTTCGACAACCAGGGGCGTCGCCAGACCTCCTTCGCGGCCGTCGAGGTCATCCCGCTCATCGAGCAGACCGATAGCATCGAGATTCCGGAGAACGAGATCAAGGTCGACGTCTTCCGGTCCTCGGGCCCGGGAGGCCAATCGGTGAATACCACCGACTCGGCCGTCCGCATGACCCACATCCCCACGGGGATCGTCGTGTCGATGCAGAATGAAAAGTCCCAGATCCAAAATCGCGCCGCCGCGTTGCGAGTCCTTCAGTCACGATTGCTCCTTCAACGCCAAGAAGAGGAAAACGCGAAGAAGAAGGAACTTGCCGGGGACGTCAAAGCGTCGTGGGGCGATCAGATGCGGTCCTACGTTTTGAATCCATACCAAATGGTCAAGGACCTGCGGACCAATCACGAAGAAGGAAACCCCAGCGCGGTCTTTGACGGCGCCATCGACGAATTCATAGACGCAGGTATCCGGTGGCGTGCCGGGCAACGCCAAGCGGATCGAGCTTAAGGCTCACCAACGGCCCTCACGGGCGAAAGAACACGATAGACACACTCATGGCACAGAAAAAGAAGAAGCAGAATGAGGACGGGCGCAAGGTCATCGCGACCAACCGCAAGGCCCGCCACGACTACAACATCCTCTCGACCTATGAGGCGGGAATTGCCCTGCTCGGTACGGAGGTTAAATCCCTGCGCGATGGCGGCGCCTCCATCATCGATGGGTTCTGCCAGATGACGCGGGGAGAGATGTGGCTGGAAAATATCCACATCGCCGAGTACGGCCATGGATCATGGACCAATCACGAGGCCCGGCGTCGCCGCAAGCTGCTGCTCCATCGGATGGAGTTGCGCAAGCTCGAGCAAAAGACCAAGGAAACCGGCTATACGATCGTTCCGTTGCAGCTGTACTTCCGTGATGGCAAGGCCAAGGTCGAGATCGCGCTGGCGCAGGGCAAGCGCGAGTACGACAAGCGCCACGCGCTCAAGGAAGCCCAGGACAAGCGCGAGGCGCAGCGCGCGATGCGCTACCGGAACCTCGGTTAAGAGCCGAGGCCGTCCTCGTCGGTGGCGTCGACCTGGGTATAGGCCCTTTGCCGTTCCCGCATTCCCATCGTGATGTGGCGCATGTCCACCTGATCGTCGAATCCGGACCCCAGGGCGCCGGCGACGACTCCCATCGACGCGCTCAGCCACGCGATTGCGGTGTAATTGCTGACCCCAATGTCCTTGCCGAGCACGGATGCCATGAACGATGGATCGATCACGATCAGCCCTGAAACAAAAATAAAGACCCACAGTGCGGCGTAAAGCGCCACCACGCAGAACAGCAACGTCATCACGGTGGACAGATTGTACAGGAGCACGACCTTGGACAATCGGGCATAGCGGGGCCTGTCCCACAGCCTGTTGCTCAACAGCAACCACACGACCATCGACGCGACGGCCAACACGGAGATCACCAGGAGCCGCTGGGTGCTCAGGGCATCGGACATCTGCCAGATGGAGTTGTAAAAGATACCGAAGGCCCCAGTCGCCGCGGCCGTCGCCAACGCCCTGGAGAGCTTGGGCGCGGTACGCCACGGCTCGTTGGCCATGATCACGCCCAGGACGGTCCGCGCGAATCCGGTCTTCGGGTCCGCGAGCATGATCAGGCTCTGCCGTTCATCGCGAGAAACCCACTGGCCCCACCCGTCGTCCGTATACGTTTCGGCGACGTCGTCGATGGTCATGAGACGGTACGCGCAGTCCGTGATGATGCGCAGGAGTTTGGCTTTCGTCGCCCAAGCGCCGACGGTCGGGCACGACACGACGGCGACACGTTCGTCCGGGTAGGCCTCGGCGATCAACGGCCGCCTCTTGAGATACCGAGGGATCTCGGTCAGGAGGATGACGAGGTCCACTCGGCCTTCGGACAGGTTTTCCACGGCTCGGGCCTCGAGCGTGTGATCCGGCCGGATCCGCAATAATTCGCTCCGCGATTCGACCACAACGGTGCGTTTGGACAGGACCTGGAGTTTGCCCTGGAGGGAATCTTGGATTGCGGCCAATCTCCGGCTGGGAAGGCCGGGATCAGCGATCACGTGCACCACCATCTCGGAGGCGCCGGTCATGCTTGTCATTGAAAGAATGTTACCGCCAGCCAGGCTTAAATCAGAAGTGGCCCACCGATCAATTTCGGTGGGCCACTTCTCTCCGCGTCAGGCTAGTCTTGGCGGAGATACCGGACGGCGTCACGAATATCGCCGTCCTCCACGATTTTTCCGTGTTCCAGCACGACGCCGCGTTCGCAAAGCCGCTTGACCATGTCCAGGTCGTGGCTCACCACGATCAGGGTCTTGCCACGCTGCGACAGTTCCTTAATCTTCTTGATGCATTTTTTCTGGAAGGGCTCGTCGCCCACGGCCAGAATTTCGTCCACCAGGAAGATCTCCGGGTCGGTATGCACGGCGACGGCGAACGCGAGGCGCAGGTACATACCGGAGGAATAGAACTTCACCTCGGTATCGATGAACTGTTCGATCTCGGAGAACTCGACGATGGAGTCGAAGTTATCGTCGATCTCCTGTTTGGTCATCCCGAGGATCGCCCCGTTCAGATACACGTTGTCTCGTCCGGTCAGGTCCGGGTGGAAACCCGCACCGACCTCGATGAGACCGGCGATGCGGCCGCGGGCCAGCAGCTCGCCGGCGTCCGCGTGCATCACGCCGGAGATGAGCTTCAAAAGGGTCGACTTGCCCGAACCGTTGAGGCCCAGGAGCGCGACCCTCTCCCCCTCGTGGATATCGAGGGAAACTCCGTCCAACGCATTGAATTTCTGGGACAGGTCTCCCTTACGCCCCTTGATGAGCCAAACGAACGCTTCCTTCATGGAGCGCGTGTGCCTCAGGACGAATCGCTTCACCAAGTTTTCGATTTTGATGACCACCGGTTCCGACGAGGGAACGTAGGGCGGCATCGGCTTCGAGAGCTCGGGATCGTTATCAAGCCACGACACGATGAATCAGAGCTCCTGTGCGAAGTTGCCTTCGAACTTGCGGAACAGCAAGTCACCGATGAAGACAACGATCAGCGAAATAATAATGGCAATCGGGGCCATGTGGGTAATCAGATGGGGCGGCACATGCCATTCCACGTCGATGGTCGGGTACCAAAAAGCGTAGTGGAATAGCTCCACAGCAACCGTAATCGGGTTCAAGAAGTAAATCTGGACCAACCAGTCTGGCGCTTTATCTGCGACACGTTCCCACGGATACATGATTGGTGATAGCCAAGTCAGCATCATGACCAAAAGATCAACCAGGTTCTCTGAATCTCGGAAAAACACATTTGCCACTCCGAAGATGAGTCCCAGGCCATAGGCGAAGACGGTAAGTATCGCCATGCCGAGTACCGCGCAGCCCAATTGAATGATATTTGGGTGCCAGCCCACCACAAAGTCAGCGATCAGCAACACGAGCAGCTGGGGCGCGAAATGAATGAGTCCGACCCAGATGGTGGATACTGAGAACAACTCTCGTGGCAGATATATCTTCTTGATCAGAGCCCCGTTGCCGACAAAACATCGTGCCCCGTTGCCGAAAGCCTCCCCAAAGAAGTTGATCAAGATAATTCCTGAGAATAAATAAACTGCATAGTTCTGCAGTCCCTTATTCAGTTCAAGGAAGACGCCCAACGCCAAGTAGAAGACGATGAATTGCACGCCCGGCTTGACATAGGACCACAGGATCCCGAGGACCGAACCTCGGTAACGCACCTGAAGTTCCTTGTCGACCAGGAGTCGCAAGAGGAACGTGTGTTTCGGAACGTCCAGCAGGCCCCGACCACGGCCGGGGCGCTGGAACTCTCGATTAATAATTTCTGTCATCGCGTCAGTTCGGAATCCGTATGCTGATCGAAGGTTTTTTTCCAGGCCTCGAATGAGGTGATTCGAGTCGCCGCTTCCCGGTATTGCTTCCGCAGCGTATGCCAGTTGCGGAGAATATCGGCGTGCAGTCGCGTCGCTTCGACGAGCTTATTCCGCAACTGCTCCGGCTGGCGACGGTACCACGAAACCGCGGTTCCTTCGGCGTTGGAAACCAGCGCCGAATCGTATTGGGACATACGCCACCACCGATTGTCCTGGTGCGCGATGTGCGCCTGGGGATGCTCCTGGTACGACTCATCCACGGGCTTGACCAGCTGTTTGGTCAAGGTCTTGAGGGCCCAAGGAACCAGGGACTTATACGACGGCGCATGGAATCCGCGGCCGTTACGGGGCGGCTTGTCCATGTGTGGTTCGGGGAAGGCCTCGATGTCCTCCTTGAACTGCGCGTCCGGGTATTCCTTCATCAGGGCCCGAATCTCCGGAAGCCTCTTCGGCTGGATCTCGTGCAACTGATCGGGGCCCGCCAAGACATCGCGCAACGCCATGATGCGGCCGTGCTCGGTGAAGTACTGCATCGAGATCAGGTGCTTCACGTCAGCATAGGAGGACTCCCTCAGGAGGCGTCCGCCGCGGTCGTACGGAGAATGCAACAATGCCGCGATGATGCGGTTCCGGATGTGGAAGTATGCCTGCCATCCGACAAGGTCATCCTTGTCGATCCAGGAGACGTGCCAGACCGCCGCACCCGGGAGGGAAACCGTATGGTATCCCGCGCGCTTGGCGCGCAGGCCGTATTCGGCGTCATCCCATTTGATGAAGACCGGCAGGGATAGCCCGATCTCCTTGATGACCTTGGTGGGGATGAGGTCCATCCACCAGCCGTTGTAATCCACGTCGACACGGCGGTGAAGCCACGGGGTGGAACGCAGGTTGGAGGACAAGAAATCGTGGCCGAGGGTCTGCTCCTCGTGAGGCTGATCCGGCTGGAACCGGTACGTGTTGACGATTTCGCCGAAGGTGTGAAGAACCGTCCGGTTATACAAATCGAACATGTGGCCGCCGACGATGGTCGGCTTGCGGCACAGATCGGCAAAAGTCAGCAACCGCGAGATGGATTCCGGCTCGACGACGACGTCATCGTCCAGAAGCAAAGCATAGTCACTGCCGTTTTCCACGGCCTCGTACATGCCGCGGGAGAATCCGCCGGAACCGCCCAGGTTTCCCTGGTTGATGATTCTTAGCTTCCCCTGAAGGGTGGCCGCGACCTCTTCGAATTCGGTTTGGTCCTGGACCTTCTTATTGCCCTGATCGACGATCAGAATCTCCTGAAGGTTCTCGAGGACCTCCGGGTATTCGCCCAACGACCGGAGGTTATTCAGGCAGAAATCGGGCTTGTTGAGAGTGGTGATTTCCAGGGTGATTTGCCCGGGCTTGCTCTCAGAGTCCGAATACCCCATCCACTCGGCGGTCTCCAGAACCAACGACTCATTGCCCGCGACCAGGTCGAACCAATACCAGCCGCCATCGCCAAAGGGCTTGAGCGGCAAATCAAAGGTCGTGTGAGCCTTATCCGTGACGCGCTTGGAAGCAACCCGCTGAAGGGAACCGCGCGCGTTGGACTTATACACGATCACGGTGCCCTCGCCACGCGTGCGAATGGACAGGCACACATCCTCGATGGTCGTCCAACGCTTCCAGTAGGAAGCCGCAAACGCGTTGAAGTACGTCGCAAAGGAGAGTCGGGAACCGGCACGGATGAGGGTGGAACGGCGATCGATGAAGTCCTCGACGTGAGTATCGGAGACCGCACTCGAGTTCGAGGCCTCGTGGTCCGAGGTCGAGGCCTTCTTGGCCGCATTGGCGCCTTGGCTACCCAAGGATCCGTTCATGGTGGACAGCTGGACGCCCGTGGCCTGACCGGAGTCAACGTAAAGCGCGACGGTATCCATCTGTTCCGCCGGCGGGAAGATGACCCTCTGCAGGGTTTTCAGACCCTGAGGCTTGGATGTAGTTGGCTGATCGCTCATGCGTCGACTCCCCCGCTTTCAAGTTTCGCGCCGCCCTCGAAGTGAGGGCGGATCTTGTTGTCGAACATGGACAGGGCGGAGCCGATGGCCATGTGCATATCCAGGTACTTGTAGGTGCCCAGGCGGCCGCCGAAGAGCACGGAGTCTTCCCCGCGCGCGAGATCCCGGTACTTGAGCAGCATCTGGCGATCGCTGTCCGTGTTAACGGGGTAATAGGGTTCGTCGCCCTTCTCTGCGAATCGTGAGAACTCGCGCATGATGACGGTCGCGTCCTTGGTGTATTCACGCTCCGGATGGAAGTGACGGAACTCGTGGATCCGGGTGAAGGGAACGTCCTCGTCCGGGTAGTTCATCACCGAGCAACCCTGGAAGTCCTGAATCGGAAGGACTTCTTCCTCAAGGTCGATGGTGCGCCAGGACAAGTCACCCTCGGTGAAGTCGAAGTACCGATCAACCGGGCCGGTGTAGATGACCGGTACCTGGCCGCGCACCTTGGAACGGGCGAACTCGTGCGAATCATCGAAGAAGTCCGTGTCCAGGTGGACTTCGATATTGGGGTGATCGGCCATGCGCTCGAGCCACGCGGTGTATCCGTCGACCGGAAGACCCTCATGAGTGTCGTTGAAGTAACGGTTGTCGTACGTGTAGCGGACCGGGAGACGGTTGATGATCGAAGCGGGCAGGTTCTTCGGATCGGTCTGCCACTGCTTGCCGGTGTAGTGCTTGATGAAAGCCTCGTACAGCGGGCGGCCAATCAGCTGGATCCCTTTGTCGTTGAGGTTCTGCGGGTCGGTCCCGGCAAGCTCTCCGGCCTGTTCCTTGATCAGGTCTCGGGCTTCCTGCGGGCTGTATGCCGAGCGGAAGAATTGGTTGATGGTCCCCAGGTTGATCGGCATCGGGAAGACTTCGTCCTGATGACGCGTGTAGACACGGTGAACGTAGTTGGTGAATTCGGTGAATCGATTGACGTATTCCCACACGCGCTCGTTGGAGGTGTGGAACAGGTGGGCACCATAGCGGTGCACCTCGATGCCCGTCTTCTCTTCCTTCTCGCTGTAGGCGTTACCGCCGATGTGCGAGCGGCGGTCGATCAGGGCAACTTTGAGTCCCAATTCCTTGGCCGCCTGCTCCGCGATGGTCAGGCCAAAGAGACCGGACCCTACGACCACTAGATCTGCGTTCACGCAAAACTCCTGTTGCTCTCGCGCCGGGACGCCGGGCGTCCGCGGCTGTGGTTTCCGTGCTCCAACTCGATGTCAGGCACGAATATCTCAGTTCGATCCTAGTAGAAAGCGAGCGCGGACCAGCCAGCACACGGCCACCGGTCCCGATTCTTGAGGTGATTCCTCCCCACACGACGCGTTCTAGAGATCTCTGGAGCTTCACGCGCGCGGCGAGCCCCTCCGGAAATCCGTCGAACAGTCTCTCACGAGGGAAAACCCGATTCATCATCCACGTCTCGGCGAAGTTTCTCGATGGCAGCCGATGAGTCCACAAGACACGGGGATACCCCGGAGCAAGCTCTCGGCGTCGCAACCCCGCATCTTTCAATGGCGCCATGGACCTTCGCCTTATCGTGATCGATCAAGCAACCCGTACTCGTCACGAGTTGACGCTTTCTGCCCGCCGCGGGACTCCCGGACGGCTCCTGACCGCCAGTCTGCGGAAGGCGCTGGGACGCGAGGTTGAATTCTTTGTCGGTGTCCGGCCGTTAGACGACTGCCGCTGGGGTCTGGACCCTCTCGCGGACGGGGCCGTCATAAGCTTCGGCACTCCAACCGACGACGATCACGTTCCCCGGCTCGTCTGCGTCGAAGGTCGCGGCTCCGGAGGTTCATGGCGAATACCGCGCGGCATCCACGACGTCGGGCGCGATGCCGACATCGTAAGGCTCGACAACGAGCGTCTTCCCCCGCACGCCGGGAACCTGGTCGCCGGGCCGACGGGGATGCGTTTCGTCGACCCCGTCGGCAATCTCTCCGCGTCGATATCGCCGGAGACGTCTTGGGAAATCGCGGGCTCGGTGCTCACTATCGCGCAGGATAACCCCGATTGCCCGTCGGTGGTTTCCCAAGGAGACATTCCACAGGCGCCGGTCCAGTTGCGACCTCACCTCGCGGGAGCCTCCGCGATCCTCGCGACGTCACTCTTGCCCCTGGGCTTAGGAATTCTCATGGCCTGGCTGTGGCACTACTGGCTGATGGCGGTCTTCAGCGTGGGGAGCGCCGCGACGAGCCTGGTCTTCTGGTTGGCCCGTGGCGGAGGCCCGGCCCACAACCGTCGTCTCCTACGCGACGCGAAAGAGCGCGAGTTGGTCATGATCGATCAGTTCTGCCCGTCACTCGGAACCCGTTTGGCACATGCCCATCCGTCGCTACCCGCCGCCGGGAAGGTCGCCAGAACAGAACATGGGCTCCCCACCGATGCCACCGAAGCCGCCCTTCCATGGATTCGTTGGGGTCGAGGCTCCCGCCCCCTCCACGTCAAAACGTCGATACAGGCCACCGTTCCCCAGACGGAAAACCTGCCCATCCTGAGTCATCTCAAGTATCCGCACGTCATTGTGGTGGCCAAGGCGGGCCGCGCTGACGGGCTCGATATTCTCCGTGGCCACCTCGCGGTGGCGAAGATCCCCTACACGTGGCTTACCTGTGGGCAGGATTGCGCAACATGCCGAATCGTTCTCGCTCGTATCGGCCCGGGCGTTTCGCACGGTCTCACGCAGGGGCCTCCCCTACGGCTGGCGTGCTCGGAAAGAAGCGTAGACAGGGAAGCGAGCCCCCACGTGATCGTCACCCGGGAAGAGCGAGTTCGTCACCCGTCGCCCGGGTGGAGCGGCGTTCTCGTGAAACCCGCCCGCCAGGGGCTCGAACTTTCCGCTGTGGGAGACGCGGAAGGGGCCCTGCTGGGAGCCGCCGGCGATGACCGGCAGTTCTGCGCTCGGCCGGATATTCCGGACCGAGAGCTCCTCGAGGCGTTGTCCTCGATGAATCCTCAGGCCGGTTCAGCCCCACGCGAGAGCCCACGACTTTCCGCCCGTGAAGAGCTGACCGCGGAGGAAATGCCCGCTCGATGGGCGAGGAATGCGAAGGACCCCCGGTTGTTCGTCGATGTGGGAGCCCATCCGACCGCCCATGACGATATCCGCGTCGACATGAATGCTCACGGCCCTCACGCTCTCGTCGCGGGGACCACCGGTTCCGGTAAGTCGGAGCTTCTGCGGGGCATCCTCTACCGGCTGGCCCTCTCATATCCGCCAGAGCGTCTCGGGATGGTCCTCATCGATTTCAAAGGCGGAGCCGGCTTCGGTCCCGCGGTTCACCTGCCGCACGTCCACTCCTGCGTGACGGACCTCGATGGCTCGGCGATCGTTCGTGCCCTGTCTTATCTGGAAGCCGAGATATCTCGTCGCGAGGCGCTCTTGGACCAGGCCGAGTTCACCTCGTGGAAGGACTATTTCTTTTCCCCATCGTTGCCCGAAGTGCGGCCTGACATGCCGGAAATCGTGATCGTCGTCGACGAATTTCGTCATTTGGTCGATACCCACCCGACCGCGCTCCTTCGACTTCTCCGTGTCGCGGCCGCGGGACGGTCCCTGGGGCTGCATCTCATCCTCTCAACACAGAGACCACAGGGAGCGGTTTCGCAGGACATCCGGGCCAATACGTCCATCGACATCTGCCTACGGGTCACGCGCGACCAAGATTCGATAGACCTCTTGGGAACGTCACAGGCCGCCCGAATTCCCAGCACCACGCCGGGCCGCGGATTCGTGAGATTCGACGGCACCACCCGCGAGTTTCAGTCCGTGCTGGTGGACCGTATTCCGACCCCGCCTCCCCTGGTCCCGTCCGAACCGCCGGCACCAACGGGGCTTCCGAGCTCACGCGAAGAGGCCGAAAGACTTCTGACGCGTGAGACGAAGGAACTGGCGCACCGGGCGGGACCCCGAGACGGCCGCGGCGCTCCCGTCATTCCTGCCCCGTTGCCGACCCCGGACATCGGTGTGTGGAAAGCCGGCGCCGAACGGTACTCCGAAGGGCCGCACGAGGGCAGGCTTCTCCTGGGCCCGGCGGAAAACCCCTGTCAGGCCTGGCAGGGGATGCTTTCTTGGGAACCTAGGGCACAGGGAGGGCTCGCCTTCACCGCACCTGCTCCCACCCAATCAAGATTTCTCGCGGCGCTCTTTGCGGGCGCGCTGACCCGAGAAATACCGATTTATCTGTGCATCTTCGACCGCACGATCTACCAGCACGTGCCCAGCTGGAGGGCCCGAGGATTGGACGTCCGCGCCCTCGGGACACCATCGTCCTTCACTTTCGCCGTGGAAATTCTCCGCCTCCTGCCCCTGCAAGCAGGTACGGGCAGGGGCCCGCGTCCGATAGTGGCGTTCCAGGGGCTCGATCGGTGGATCGACGAGTCGATGCGACGAGGAGTTGACCTCATACCCGCCTTGGAAGAGCTCTTCTCCGCGCTAGGGAAGAGCTGGTTCCTGGCCGCGCTTTCCACCACCGCATTGCCGCAGCGCCTCGCCGGAATGATCCACAATCAGCTGGAAATGTCCGGCTCCGCGCCGACCGGCATTCGCTCGTCGCCGACCATCGACACCATGGAGGGCCTGAGCGGATTGTGCCGCGTCGACGGGCCCATCGCGAACGGCCGGGCGCCGGTCGGATTGTCGCTTCCACACGCCGACTCGCTCACGGAGTTTCCTCGTGCCCTGCCCCTGGGCCAGGACCCGGAAGGTAGGCACCACGCGCTCGGTGACCGCTCATGGCCGGTTTTCAAGGACTTGCCCGAAGAACTGCACTGGCCCGGGGAACCCGCCACCCGAATCGCGGAACGCGTACGGCCCGCACATCTGAAGAGCACCTGCACCCGCGACGCCAACTGCGGCTCCATCACCGTCGGGGTGGCCGCCCCGTGGGGCAAAGAATGCGAACTGCCATGGCGCCGAGGAGACGTCATCGGGGCCGTGATCAACGGACCGGACGCGCAAGGACAGTTCGTCGAGGTGATAACCGCTTTTCACGACGCCGACGAACTGAACATCTATTCCCCAGTACGAGGTGTCAGTGCGCCGCGCAGGCACCGGAGCGCCTCTCCGTCCGGAATGGCGGGCGTCCGGATAGCCGTCATCACGGATTTCGCCGAGTGGGATGTCGCTTTGCAGGAGCCCCTCAGGGCCATCGCGGCGGCCCATGAGGCCACCATCGTCCTGGTAGCCTCATCGACTTTGGTCCTACCGCAGTGGTGGACGGCCAGAATGAACGAGGCGTCCTGCGCCGTGGTTCTCGGACCGGGGCCTTTGCGCCTACCTTTCGACCGCCCCGAGACAACGCCCGGCGATCCCATGGGACGCCGACGCGACGAGGGGGTCCTTCTGGCCAATGGCGCGAGTCACCGCTTCAAGCTACCCAAAGTCACGAGCACCGAATCCCGCCATTGACGGCCCCGGGGATCGCTTCGTCCCGACCACGGCCCTCACCGAGCCGGGCGCTCAGCCTGCGTCTCGCGCCGGGAGGTCGTTGGCGCGCAGAAGATGACGTTGAACAGGATTGCTAAAGAGCAACAACGCGACCAGCGCGCCGTAGAGGATCGGCCACGGGGCCAGCCCCCAGCCCCATTCACCGGCGAGCTGGACCGAAATCACCACCAGAAATATTTGCGACAGGAGGATCAGGGCCCTGGGCCAGAGACTTCCCCTGAGCAGGCCACGCGCCGCCCCCAGCAACCACACGCCGTACGCGATGTAGAGCAGGGACATGATCATGATGGCCGCGACGGGCATCGCGTGCTCGTCGACGAATGCTGCCACCGTTTGGAATACGCCTGTCACGGCGAGCGCCAGGCCCTCCACAGCGACGAGGCCGGCCAAGATCTTGACGGAACGCGAGGGACGCGAAAGGGAGCGAGGGGAAACGGGGTCTTCGGCGGCTCGCTGATCAGTCATGTGGCCAGTGTATATAAGGCTTCGGGGCTTCCGGGCGGCGACCTCCCTCAAAGGCGGTCCCTCGGGCACCGCGGAGGCTGTCAAGCATCTCTGCATGTGACATAAAACATGACGTGGAGGCCAACTGGCGCTACAATCCCCCTTGTTCACGAGAAGTTTACGTGGGAACCTTTTAACAGTTCTCAAGAAGCCCCCGCATTTGGGGGCTCTTTATTTGTATTACCCACAATTTCGATCCCTCGGATCGAGCATCGTGGGCTTCACATGTGAAACAAGGAGCGTGCATCGATGGATTGGCGCAGTCGCGCAGCCTGTCTCGAAAAGGACCCAGAACTTTTCTTCCCGGTGGGGAACACCGGTCCGGCACTCCTTCAAATTGAAGAGGCGAAAGCCGTCTGCCGCAGTTGCACCGTCATGGACACCTGCTTGCAGTGGGCCATGGAAACCGGCCAGGACTCAGGCGTATGGGGCGGAATGAGCGAGGACGAACGTCGCGCTCTCAAGCGACGCGCAGCCCGCGCTCGCCGCGCCTCATAGGTTCCTGGAGGACCAGTACCGCCGCCTTCACCGTGGATTTCATATCCCCTTGAAGGCGGCGGTTTTTCTGTCTCGTGGGCCCCGCGGCGGGTCGACCTTCCACGCGCGACGAGTCGGGGCGACGACGTCGTCAGTTACGCTCGGCCGATCCGTCAGGAATCTTTGCCGTGATGACGACCTCGGTCCCTCCTCCCGCACGCGGCCTCCAGACGATAGAGCCCTTCAGCTCGCTGGCCACGAGAGTTCGCACAATCTGCATTCCCAAACCCTCGCCATCCGAGGGCGGGCGGTACGCCGAGACCCCGGATTCTTCGATGTAGCTGTCTCCCATCCCGATGCCGTCGTCGCCGATCGTGACGACGAGCTCCGGCCCTGCCTCGGCGTCTTCCCGACGCCCGTCGAGGCTCACGGTTCCGGAATTCCCATCCAGCCCGTGCTCGACGGCGTTGGCAACGATTTCGTTGATGATCAGCGCCAGAGGCGTGGCCAATTCGCTCGGCAGCTTTCCGAATCCCCCCGTCATCGAGGTCGACACGGCCTGCCCCGGCGAGGCGACCTCCGCCGCCAGGTGAAATTGCCGATTGATGAGGTCGTCGAAATCGACACTCTGCGTGAGTCCTTGCGATAGTGCTTCATGCACCATGGCGATCGTGGCCACACGCCTCATGGCCTGCTCCAGACCCTGTTTTCCTTCGCGCGAAGTCATTCTGCGAGCTTGTAGCCGTAGAAGGGCCGAGACCGTTTGGAGGTTATTCTTCACGCGGTGGTGGATCTCGCGAATCGTCGCGTCCTTGGTCATGAGCTCAAGTTCACGACGGCGGAGTTCCGTGACGTCGCGGCAAAGCAACAATGCCCCGAATCGTTCCTCCCCCCTCCTGGTCTGACGTCGTAGGGGCACCGCGCGGAAGGTGACGCTGACCCGATCGGTTCCGACCTCGCCGCGCCATGGCATCCGCCCCGTCAGCACAAGGGGCAACGTCTCGTCAGCTTTCTCGGCGATGGGCAACAGATCCCGGGTGAGGTCCGCCAGGGACCTTCCGGTCAGGGCGTCGGCGAAACCGAGACGTCGATACACCGACACCGCGTTGGGGCTGGCAAAAGTCACGCGCCCCTCAGCATCGAGCCTGATCACGCCGTCGCTGACACGCGGGTTGCCCCGGGACGTCTCGCTGGAGGCACTGAAATCCGGCCAAGCGCCGCGTGCCACCATGCTCAGTATTTCCCGGGCCGTCTCGCGAAATACGGTATCCAGCCGACCCTGCATTCGCCCGGACTGTTCGCCATGGTGCAAGGACAGGACCGCGATGGTCCGCCCGTTTCGGACGAGAGGATAGAGAACCACCCTCATGGCCGATTCGGCGTTCCAATCGACGTGATCCAAAAATTGCGTGGCCTGCTCGTACCAGCACAGGTGAGCGGCGGTTTGGACCTGAGAACTCAGGCGAAGACCCACCATGTCTCGATGAAACACCGTTTGTGCGGTCGAGGGTCGAACGTGCGCCATTCCCAGAAAACCCGTGTTGGCTGCTGGGCCGCCCTGGGCGCGTCCGCTGGTGTCACCCGAACGGAAATCCTCTGGAAACCACAGGACCAAGTCCCCTTGGGCAAGATCGGCAATCAGCTGCCAGTCCCCCACGAGGAGATGGAGCCATTCGGAATCGCCCGGCCCGAATTCACCGGTCTTCAACAGAGGTTCAGCGAGCGTCATGTCATCCTTGCCGGTAGGAACGTTGTCACCCCACCAGTTTAGATGCGATATCGGCCGGGGCCGACCGCCCTCCCCCGCAGCTAGTCGCCGGGGTCGAAGGCACGGGACTCTTCCAGACGGCTCCCGCTGGATTTTCGGCCGCACGCCGACATACCTGTCGGGCGGCCCGGCCGGTGAAGGCCCTAACCGGACGAGCATGGAGCGGCTGACTGCCGGACCGGTAGCCCCCACGGACCCGTCGTTCGTCACCATCGCATGCGCCAAGAACGCCACTCCCCTTCCGCGGTCCCCGTCGTCAACGTCAGGAATCATAGCCCCACCAGCGCCCCCTCGGATTGTGCCTGTGGAAAACCCGAGATATATACGGGATAAGGCCAGCAACCACCAGAATCAGCCCCGAAGGGATGTGCCCCGTGCCCCAGCAACGGTTCATCACACTGTCCGATGTCGCGGAAATATTGAATGTCTCGGTCAGTCAGGCACGAGCGTTGGTTCGGTCTGGGGAGCTGCCCGCGATCCAGGTGGGTGGCCGGGGCCAGTGGCGGATCGAAAACACGGTGCTCGAGGAGTACATCGCCAAGAGGTACGAGGCGGCCAAGAAGGCAAGCTTCGGCCCGCCTCCTGCGCCGTGACGCATCCAGCCCGCCGACAGGCAACCTAGCCCCTACGGTTTTCCACAGGCCGATCTCGCGGACACATGAACGCCACCCAGCGTTTCCCCTTGTCCCAGGACATGTACTAAGTTTGACCCCACCACGACACCAACAAACTTTCCCACAGGGTCTTTACTCCGGTTCCGATTCGCTGTCATCATATGGATCATCAAGTTTGATCAAACGGCACCAAAGGATCGGGTCATGATCATCGAAGCCCCTGGGCATCATGCAGTACCAAGGCACGACTATTCGACGCGTCGCGCACGACGCCTCGCCGTGATGCTCATCGTTCTTCCCGGCCCCGCCGCTATTCTCCTGCCTTTGATCGCCCTGTCCCTCGTGGGCCGCCACACCGCAGCCATCCCATCGCCTTCACCGTTCGGGGTCGCCTGGGTCTTCACCTGCGGAGCCATATGCCTCGTCGCGATGTGGTGGTGTCTTTCGAGTTCTCTCATCACCTGGAGTCTTGTGTACGGCGGCGGACGGGCCTTGCCTTGGCACTTCCGGTGGCTAGCACCCCGCATCCTGGTTCGGTGTGTGGCGACCGTTCTGGGCATCAACGTCGCCTTCAGCCCTGTTCCGGCGGAGGCAACCCCACCCGTCCACGCCGCCGAATCGACGACGAGCGAACTGCACGTCCAGGGCATAGCCGCCGCCCGGCCATCGCCGCTCTTCGAGACCGCGCGCGGGACGAGCAGCGCGGTCTCTCGACTAACTCCCTATTTCCAGCCTCTCGGCGGCGCGGCTACCCCATCGGGGCCTACCGCTTCTCAAGCCGACACACGCCATCGGACCCGCACGGATCGCGAGTCGAAGCCGTCGCCCAGCACGCAGGCCTGGGTCGTGAATCCCGACGAGTCCTTGTGGTCGATCTCCCAAAAGCTACTCGGACCCGATGCATCGCCCTCGACCATCCAACGGACCATGGTCCGCATCGAAGCGCTGAATCGCCCGGTCCTCGCCGACCATCCTGACCTCATCTACGCGGGGACACGCTTGGCCGTTCCCGAAGAGCCCAACCTTTCGGGTTCCAACGGTGCGTCCTGAGCGCCCACCCGCATTTCGTCACCAACTAATCCACGAAGGGGGAAATCATGCCGCGCCATAGAAGACGTTGCCCGCGCACCATCCGGCCTGGCACCGTACTCTCGGCCGAAGGCCTTCAAGCCACACTACGAGCCCATCCGGAGGGGCCTCCTCCCATGTACCGGTGGCGCCACCGAACCATCAATCCTCAAGAGGAGCTTCGCCGCGTGCACGCCATCGCCGGAGCGATGGGGGTTGCGATCATCGAAGTCATCACCGGGGCGCGTTCGTCGAGTCAGCTGGTTCGTTGGGTCCATCGCGACGTCATGGCCAAAATCGAGCTGCGTCAAAGAATCGAGACCGCCAAAGGCAACGAGCTCTCGAAGCCCATTAACGGGACCGGTCGATTCGATCCCAAAGGCCTCAAGCCGCGGCGAGTACGGGCGATACCGGTTGGTCAAGGAGAATACGAAGCCGGAGTGGTCGTGGATAACGGCGTGCGAAGCCGGGCTTTAGCGCTTCGCATCCATAAATCCCAGGGCCAATGGCAGATCGTGGACGCCGAAATCGGATAGTGCGTCAAGGGTGCCCGGCCGCTGACCGCGGTCACGACGCACCAGGGGCCAGCACGGACTCGAATTCTCCGTGCTGGCCCCTGCGTCACTTAACCACGTTGTGCGACGGTGCGCCTTGGTGGGCTCTACTTGCGCTTCTTGCGGCTCTTCTTGGCCTTCGGCTGGGAGCCAGACCGCGAGGCAGTCTTCACGGAACCGGTACTCGTCGGCACGGGTTCGGCCGCGGAATCCTGGTGCGATTCGCCCTCAGCGTCACTCGTGGCCTCGATGTGCGACTCTTCACCGCCCTCTTCGTTCGGAGCGGAGAAGCGCAAGAACTTCGGTTGCTGCGGAATCGTCAGCGCCTGGGAAGACATCTGCGTCCGTTGCTTCGTGAGGTCCAGGTTGAACAGATATGAGACGGTTTCCTCACGGATCGCGTCCGTCATCGCCTGGAACATCGCGTAGCCTTCACGCTGGTATTCGACCAAAGGATCACGCTGGGCCATGGCCCGCAGCCCGATGCCCTCCTTGAGGTAATCCATCTCGTAGAGGTGCTCCGGCCAGTGCCGGCCAATGACCGACAGGACGACGCGACGTTCGATATTGCGCATCGCCTCGGCGCCGACCTCCTCCTCACGGGTCTCGTACATGACCCGCGCGTCGGACAAGACCTCTTCGATCAGCTTCTCCTGAGTAATCTTCGAACGACCACCGGCCGATTCTTCGAGCTCCTCAATCGTGATGCTGATGGGGTAAATGGTCGCCAGCGACTCCCAGAGTCGCTCCAGATCCCAGTCCTCGGCGTGGCCTTGATTCGTCTTATCCTCGATGGCCGAGGTCAGCACCTCGGTGATGAATTTCTGAACCTGATCGGCGATATCGTCGCCCTCCAGGATCTTCGCCCGATCGGCGTAGATGGCCTCACGTTGACGGTTCAGGACGTCGTCGTACTTCAGGATGTTCTTGCGTTGTTCGGCGTTTCTCGACTCCACCTGATTCTGCGCCGACGCGATAACTCGCGAGACGATCCGGTGTTCCAAAGCAGTATCATCGGGCGCGCCGGCCATCAGCCGCGCCGCGGCCGCTCCGTTGAACAGGCGCATCAAGTCGTCGGCCAGAGACAGGTAGAACCGAGACTCTCCGGGGTCGCCCTGACGACCCGAACGGCCGCGCAGCTGGTTGTCGATGCGCCGAGATTCGTGGCGCTCGGTGCCCAAGACGTACAGTCCGCCGAGCTCCTTGACCTCATCGTGTTCCTTTTTGGAATTCGCCTCGCACTCGGCAAGTACCTCCGGCCACTTGGCCTCGTATTCCTCCGGCTTTTCGCTGGGGTCCAGACCCAGATCGTGCATGCGGTCAACCGCGTTGAACTCCGCGTTGCCGCCGAGCATGATGTCCGTACCGCGCCCGGCCATGTTCGTCGCCACGGTCACGGCTCCCTTACGACCCGCCTGGGCAACGATCGATGCCTCACGAGCGTGATTCTTCGCGTTGAGGACCTCGTGCGGGATGCCTTCCTTGGCCAACAGCTTGGACAGGTACTCCGATTTCTCGACGCTGGTGGTGCCCACCAGCACCGGCTGCCCCTTGGCGTGGCGCTTGGCGATGTCTTGGACCACCGCCGCGAATTTCGCGACCTCGTTCTTGTACACCAGGTCCGGCTGGTCCTTGCGGGCCATCGGCTTATTGGGGTCGATGACCGCGATGCCCAATTCGTACGTGTTCACGAATTCAGCGGCTTCCGTTTCTGCGGTACCCGTCATGCCGGACAGCTTGTCGTAGAGGCGGAAGTAATTCTGCAAGGTCACGGTCGCGAGCGTTTGGTTCTCCGCCTTGACCTCGACCTGCTCTTTAGCCTCGATCGACTGGTGGACTCCCTCGTTGTAGCGACGGCCGGGAAGGATACGCCCGGTGTGCTCGTCCACGATGAGGACCTCGCCCTTAAGGACCACGTAATCCTTGTTATTCGTGAAGAGTTCCTTGGCCTTGATGGCGTTGTTGAGGAACCCGATCAACGGCGTATTGGCGGACTCGTAGAGGTTGTCGATGCCCAAATGGTCTTCGACTTTTTCGATACCGCCCTCGAGGACGCCGACGGTCTTCTTCTTCTCGTCGACCTCATAATCTTCGTCGCGGACCAGGTTCTTGGCCACGCGCGCGAACTCGTTATACCAACGGTTTGCCTCTCCCGACGCCGGGCCGGAAATGATCAGCGGGGTTCGCGCCTCGTCGATCAGGATCGAGTCGACCTCATCGACAATGGCGAAATTATGCCCACGCTGGACCCGCTCGTCGATGCTCCACGCCATGTTGTCGCGCAAGTAATCGAAGCCGAACTCGTTATTCGTCCCGTAGGTGATGTCCGCCTCGTACTGCTTGCGACGCACCTCCGGGGTCTGCTGCGAGACGATCACGCCGGTCTCCATGCCGAGGAACCTGAAGACGCGACCCATGAGGTTGGCCTGATACTCGGCCAGGTAGTCGTTGACGGTCACGATGTGAACGCCCTTGCCCGTCAGGGCATTGAGATAAGCCGGCGCGGTCGCGACGAGCGTCTTGCCCTCACCGGTCTTCATCTCGGCGATATTGCCGAGGTGCAATGCCGCACCGCCCATGAGCTGGACGTCGTAATGGCGCTGGCCCAGGGTGCGACCCGCGGCTTCACGCACGACCGCGAAGGCCTCGGGAAGCAAAACGTCGAGGGACTCGCCCTCTTCGATGCGCTCCTTGAAGGAGTCGGTTTCGGCCCGGAGCTCAGCATCCGAGTACTCCTTGAAGTCATCTTCCAAGGAGTTAATGGCATCTGCGTAGACCCTCAATTTCTTGAGCAGTCTTTTGTCTCCGGTTCGAAGAACCTTTTCCAAGAAGGATGCCACGAGCGATTACTCCTAGTAGCTGACGAGATTCCAGGGACGATGACCCCATTCCGGGCCACTTGGCGAGCGCCGGGGCGTTCTCCACTGGCCTATCCTACGTGAGTCTAGGCAAGGGAACTGAGTTTTGCCTCCGTAGTTGGGGAAAATCCGGAGTGAGACGGGACTCGCCCGGATCGTCTCGATCCGGGCGAGTCCCTCGGCAAGCACTGAACTATGCCTCCGAATGTGTCTTATACAGTCGCGTCTCTCCGATGCCTTCCTCGGGGGCGTCGTCGCCCAGAACAATCACGCCGTAGGTCCAGCCCTTGCGCCGGTACACCGCGGCCGGGCGGTCCAATTCGGCATCCACGAACAGGTAGAAATCGTGACCCACGAGTTCCATACGATCGACGGCCTGATCCACGGTGATCTTTTCGGTGGGGAACGTCTTCCGCCGGATCTCCACCGGGGGCACGTCGTCGGAGAGAGGGTAGTCGGCGTCGTAGGCCGGATCCTCTCCCTCGCCCTGCGAGAGGACAATTTCCTCGATCGGCACCTGACCGCCCGAATCCCCATCAATCACGGGGATCGATCCGGTGGCCTCAGACACGGAAACCGGACGATGGTTGCCGCGGTGAATTTTGCGCCTGTCCCTGGCCCTGCGCAGACGCTCGAGGAGCTTAGTGAATGCGTCGTCAAAGACGGCGAACTTGTCCGTGCCTTGAGCTTCCGCCCTGAGCACCGGGCCTTTCCCTTTGACGGTGATTTCTACGGTCATCGACTGCGGGCCGTTGCCCACCTTGCTGACCTTGACGTCGATCTCGTCCACTCGCTCGTTGAGCTTCTCGAACTTCTCGACCTTTTCCTCGGCATATTCCCGAAAACGATCCGGGACCTTGACGTTGCGACCGTATACGTTGAGTTCCACGATGGCCTCCCGTGGCTTGGCGAGGGTGAGGTCTCGCTGGCTAGTGGCCCGCTACCGGACCTTCGAGCCTCACGGGGAGAGGATCTGACCATCTCCTTGACTCAACGTTAATTCACGCCGAACCTTTCGTCACCTACCTCCGCGGGATTACTGCAGATTTTCGTGGAGTTTCTCTGAGGGCGCACGGACGCTCGCCACCACGGCCGCGGCCAGGACATGGCCCCCTGCATCCTCGATGGCCCTCTTCATTTCGCCCAGGGTTGACCCGGTGGTTGCGACGTCGTCGATCAGGATGCAACTCTTTCCCGCCAGCGAGGGACCGCCGGTTCTCCGGAAATCCGACAAGGAGCGTGCCACGTACATGGCGCCGTGGATCCGGTCAAAGCGCCGACCCGCCGTCAGCCCCTTCTGGCCCGAGGAGGAAAGCCGCCGTGAACCGGTGACTCTGTCCATCAGGGATTCGCGCAGCCGCACGGAAGCCTCGACTTTGAGCATCGGCAGGTCTCTGCCCCACGGACCGGCGCGGCGCCGGCGGGCCACCTTTCGGGCCAAGACTTCTCCCGGCACGAAGCCCCTCTTCCGAAACGCCGCGGCGCGGGACGGGGCCGGGACCAGATGCACCGGCCGTGCCGCCTCGCCCGTGGTGGCCTGATGACCGCTTTCACGCTCACGGACGTAACGCTCCACCAGGAAATCGACGGAGCGTCCCAGGGCACGCGAGAGATCCGCGGACACGTCCATTCGATACCCGGTCTTAAAGGCGAGAATCGCTCGGGCGACCTCGTGGCCGTAGCCCCCGGCCGCAATACAGGGGACCTCGGACGGCCACCGGGGAAGGGAATCTGCAACGTTCCCAGGCGCCGCGGTCAGCCGAACGAAGAACGCTCTACACACGGGGCACAGCGCCCGGTTGCCGCGACCGCAGACCGCACACGGCTGGGGGAACACCAGCTCCGTCACGTCCGCCAGGGCGCCGGCCACACCGATGGCCCACCTGTCCACGGTTCCCTTCTCCATCAGGCTCATCCAACATTCCCCCATTCCCTTCACCGTAAGGGTGCCGTGAGAATGCTTCGTGCGGGACGTCACCGCCGAGATGTGGATGACGGTTCTAGCCGGCGTAGGAGAGGTCTCTGACCTTCGTATCGACCCTTGTCCAGCTTGATCCGGTCAGCTGGTAGGTGTCCGTGCTGGTCTGTGCGTAGATGGATTCCTTGCCGTTGCCACCGGAAATGTGCTGGATATCCGACAGCCCGTTGACGTCCTGCGTGTCACCCGTGAGCGAGACGATTTGAACGCTCCCGTCCTGCGCGTTGGCCACGGCGATCTGACTGTCGGATATCCAGGTTGCCTGAGTGACGTTTCGCGTTGCCCCGACCCTCAGGGGTTCTCCCAGGCCCCGCGGCGTACCATCTTTGTCTCTCTTGATCCCTGCCATCCACACCCGGGATCCGTCGCCTTCGCCGGTGACCACGAGGGCTCGCGTGCCATCGCGAGACACCTGCAACGAGTGGATGTTCTGTCCCTTGAGCCAGTCGGCGGACAGGGTCTGGGGCTCCTGGTCTGGGCCTTGGGAGTTGAGCGCAATCACGCTGCCGTCCTTGTCTCCTCCCCAGACCCAGCCTCGAGGGTCGAAGCTCGGGGACGAGATGTTTCCGGACAGGTCAACGTCCTTGGCCCCACCCCCCGTGCTTCGAATCGCCAGGTGGCTTCCGTCTTCATTGGTATAGGCATAGGTCTGCCGTTGCGTGTCCATCGTGGGGTTGGCCGGATGCACCTCGTCCGGCACGAGACCGGCGATCTTGCGCGACTGCCCGTCAGAGTACGTCACCAGATTTCCGTCCAACACTCCGACCTGCGGATTCGGCACCTGGGGATCGATGGAGGCGGCCTCGTAGTCAGGTAGCTTGCCGGTATCCACCGATTTGTCATCGACGGATAGCCGCACCGAATTGGCCGAATGCCCCGCCTGAAGGGTTTGTTCCAATTGCGTGTGGATGCGTTCCAGGGTGAGCTGATCCGCGTCCGAGACACCCGACCCGGTGAGCCCGACCTCGGCCGAAGAATTGCTGATCGGCACGGATTGCCGCATGAGGCTGGTGCCCCCGGGAATAGCGCTGGCCACGGAGCCCGAAAGGTAGGGCGCCGGGCCTTGCAAGAGGACCCGGACGATCGACGTGGCCACCGTGGATCGGTTAGCAAACCACCGGATATCCGGGACCGCGAAGGAAAATGTCGGGTCGTAAAAGTACAGGGTGAAGGAGTGGAAGAGCTGCTCGAATTCCGAGCGGGACAGGATCGTTCCGTTCGGGATCGCGGAAATCCTCCATTGGCCGTTGACCTGCTCAAACTTGGCCGTGACGGTTTGGGCGTCGGCCTTCCGGAACGACGTGGCGATCCCCCGGTCGTCGATGGAGGTGGTCACCTTGACCCCGGCGGTGTACTCATCCGAGTTCTTTCCGGAGTCGACCTCCACGTCGTCCTGATACACCAGCGTCCGGTCCTCAGCCTTCCACGTACCGGCCAGGTCCGTGGTCAGGAATTGGCGGGCCACGGCGTAGTCATTTTCGACTCCCGTCCCCGCGTTAATGAAGCCTTTGAGGATCTCGGATGGCGAGTCGCCGTCGCTGGGGCCCGACGGCGAGTACGCGGGCGAGGATTTGGTCGCCTTCGCCGTGGGTTCGTTGTAGTGGTAGACCGGGCCGCTGGTGGGGATCCTGCCGCAACCCGCGACCAACAGCCCGACGACGCCGACCCACGCGGCGGCCCGGACGAGCCTCCGTCCGCGGCCGGGTCGGGAGAGATGAGTACGTCCGTTCGTCATGACGAATCCTTTTCCGAGCCGTCGTCCCGAGGTCCATCCGGTTGCTCGTCTGATCGATTCTGGTGGTCAGGCTCGTCGGCGAGGCTACCGTCCGGCTCTGCCGCGCCGTCCACGCGCCGGCCCTCGGCGGCGTCTGCGTCGAGAGGCGGCTGCACCTCGGTGGCTTCGCTTCGCCCCACCTCGGGGATGGATGCCGGCGTATCCGGAACGCCGTCGGGCGGGAGGCCCAAGGGCGAATCCCCCGAGGGGCGTCCCTGGACCACCGGCAGAGTCAGCCGGAAACAGGCTCCCTGTCCGGGCTCGCCCCAGGCTTCGAGCCGGCCTTGGTGGAGTCGCGTGTCCTCGGCGGCGATCGACAGTCCAAGGCCCGTGCCTCCCAAGGTGCGTTTGCGGGAGGGATCGGCACGCCAGAAACGGTTGAATACCTCGCGGGTCTGCTCGGAAGTCATTCCAATTCCGTGGTCGCGGACGGCAACCGCGGCATCGAAGTCGTTCGCCGCGAGGTAGATATCGATGGGCTGCCCCTCGGAGTGCTCGATCGCGTTGACCATGAGGTTTCGCAGCACCCGCTCGATTCGGCGCGAATCCATTTGGACCGGGCAACGCCCTTCCAGGCCGTGGAATCGCACCTCGAGGCGTTGTTTCTCCAGGTGGGGGCGGACTGATTCGACGGTATCCTCGACCAGGTCCCCCAGGTCCACCGTTCCGACGTCCAGTGTGGCGGAACCCGCGTCGAACCGGGAGATTTCCAGAAGGTCGGCCAGCAGGGAGTCGAACCTGTCCACCTGGTGATAAAGCAACTCGGTGGAGCGCTGGAAGGAGGCATCCATGTTGTCCCGACCGCTGTACAGCAGTTCGGCGGCCATCTTGACCGTGGTCAAGGGTGTCCGGAGTTCGTGCGAGACATCCGAGACGAAACGCTGTTGCATCTTGGACAGGGTCTCTAGCTGAACGATCTGCTCCTGGATGTTGTCAGCCATGTGGTTGAACGAGGTGCCCAAGACCGCCGCCTCGTTCTCTCCCCGCACCGCGACGCGCTCCCCCAGATGTCCGCGGGACAGCCGCTCCGCGGAACGGGCTGTCTGAGAGATCGGTCGGATGACCGATCGAGTGACCCACCAAACGATGGTCGCCACGAAGATCAACAGGACCGCAAAACCAGCGACGATCACCAACTGAATGTAATTCAGCGTGTCCTGTGACGAGGAGAGATCGTAGACCAGGTAGAGGGCGTAATCGTTGCCCTGGTTCAGGTGCACCTTGGTCCCGACAAAAATCACGGGGGTTTCCGGGCCGTTGCCGTTGGCTCGCACCTGAGAAGACTGCCAAAACACGCCGTTTTCCGCCGCGACCTGGTCTTGAAGTTGCTTGGGGACCGAAGACGAGGTCATCCAGTCGTTCTGGCTGAGCGGGCCCACGTATCCCTGGCTGTGCTTGTAGTCCACCGGGATAAGAACCCACTGGCGCTTCGCATCCGCGCCGTGATTTTCCAGGATGGTCAGGGTCTCGCGCATGAGTGACTGGACCTCGGTCTGGTCCGAAGCCACCGCATTATCAAAGATCTTTTGGACATCGGAGAAGCCGCTCGAAGACTCCTCCAGCGCTTGCTCTTGCCGTTCTTTGAACAGGCTGTTGGCGATCTGGCTCGACAGGAAGTTTCCGGCAAAGATGAACGCGACCAAGGCCAATGACGTTGCGACGATCACGGCGGAGAATTGCAACGATTCCCGCCAGCGACGACGAATGCCCCGGAATACCGCCGGGGCGATGCCGATCATCCGGCGTCCCCTGCCCTCGGGTGTGTGCCTAGCCATAAGGTCTCAGCGGCGCACTTGGCTTGCGTTGGCCTTGTAGCCAACGCCACGCACCGTCTGGATGAGATCGGGCTTCTCCGGGTCTTTCTCGATCTTCGCGCGAAGACGCTGGACGTGAACGTTGACAAGACGACGGTCCGCGTCCGAGTCGTAACCCCAGATGCGGTCCAGGAGAAGGTCGCGTGAGAGGACCTGCCCCGGCTCTTGGGCAAGGTTGACCAAAAGATCGTATTCGAGGGGGGTCAGGCGCACGGTCTCCTCCCCCCGGGTCACGGCGCGTCCGGCCAGATCGATGCTGAGATCGCCGATTTCGATGCGTTCCGCGGAACGCGTCTCTCCGGTGCGCAATCGCGTACGGATGCGGGCCAAGAGCTCGGCGGGTTTAAACGGCTTGGCGATGTAGTCATCGGCACCGGCCTCGAGCCCCCGGACGACGTCTTCGGTGTCCGACTTGGCTGTCAACATGATGACCGGGACATCGGAGGTTTCGCGGATGCGTTCACACACATCAATCCCGCTCATGCCCGGAAGCATCAGATCGAGAAGGATGAGATCCGGATCGTAGCTTTCGAAGGCGCCCACGGCGCGGTCGCCCGCATCGCAGAAGGTGGGCTCATAGCCCTCGTTGGACAAGACGATGCCGACCATTTCGGAGAGGGCTTCGTCGTCGTCCACTACTAGAATTCGCGCCTTCACTCGCGCTCCTTTCGAAACTCCGGCCGTGGATGCTCACACGCGTATCCGGTCTTGAGGATGCTGTCCGGTTCAACATTACGCGAGTTGGTTTCTCCTGTCCGCCCAGCCCGCCGCGGCATCCGGCAGGGTCGACTGCCGGTCCGGCTGGCCGCTTACTCGCGGGCCATATCCCAGAGCCCTTCCGCGATTTCGGCGCTTCGACTCAGAACTCGCAACGCATGGGCCGGTGATACGCCTCCCACATCGCGATCCTCTTCGACCCGGATGCGCCCGGCCTCGGCACCGCCCAGACCCAGATCTCGCCAGGTCGTCCAGAAGGAATGGATCACGTTGACCGTGCTCTCGCGCTCGTCGACGGGCGAGACACCCAACCAGACGTCCTGGCCTGCGTCGACGGCGCCCGCAATCGCCTCCCATTCCTTCGCGCCACGCCCCACGGGACGGCTCGCCAAGGCGTCGAAGGTCCGTCCCAGCTCGGGAGCGGCCAGGGCGCCGCCCGTGTCCAAGACGCTCCGCACGCCCAGTGACCTGGTGGTGTGGGATAACTCCGCGAGAACGTCACGGACCTCGGCCCTCGGAACGGAGCGCAGGGTGCGGTACCCGCTCGAGGTCGGGATGGTCCCGTCCATCGCGTCGCCGAGCCGCGTTTCGCACCACCGGATCGAGACGTCTTCCCCGTCGACGGCCGTTCGCAGGGACGCGACGAGGTCGTTTAGCCCCTCGTTGAGGGACGCGGCGATATCTCGCCGGGCCCCGTGGTCGCTGATCGCGGATTCCCCGTTGGCAAGTTTCAGCTCCGCGGCCAAGGTCACCGGCCCGGTCAGGGATACCACGGTGTGGCCGCGATGCCCTCCGCCGGCCGAGCCCACGACGTCTGCCAACACGTTGATATCGCTACGCAGCATGGAGGCTGCGGCCTTGGATTCCCGGCTCTCATGGTGACGTAACCGCCATCCGAAAGGCTGGCCGTCCGCCGAGAGCTCAGCCAAAACGGTGATCGACCGTGCCGTGCTCGTCGCGGCGTATCCCCGGTCGCCGAGAACCGGGAACGGGGTCAGGTGGGGCGCGCCCAGCTCTCCCCGCGACCCACGAAGCGCCTCGGGAAAATCGGTTCCGGGAAGAATGCCGGTCGACGCGGCGACCGGACGTGCATCGTCAGGCCCAGACATCTCGGTCATGGGGCCGCGGGGGCGTCGTCCTCGCCCTGAGCCTGGCGGTGGTCATCGGCTATGCGCTCATGGTGCCGGATGACCTCGCTGATGATGAAGTTGAGAAATTTTTCGGCGAATTCCGGGTCCAGGTGCGCCTCTTCGGCCAGGGTCCGCAAGCGCTCGATCTGGGCGGCTTCTCTTCCCGGATCTCCGGCGGGCAATCGATATTGCGCCTTCAGGTGCCCGACGCGCTGCGTGGCCTTGAAACGCTCGGCGAGAATGTGGACCAGCGCGGCGTCGATGTTGTCGATCGTGCCCCGCATGCGGAGCAGCTCGTCGAAAACCGCCGGATCGGCCTCATCGAGCGAACTGGCTCGAGCGTCGAAGTTTTCGTGATGCTCGGGAGATGACGTCATGGCTCACCAGTCTACGGTTTCTTGCCGCCACAACGCATTACGTGGCGGACGGTGACTCGCCCGGCCTACCGATGAGTGTCACTCAGCCGGCGATGTCCGGGCGTGAAAGGGAGTAGGACCGATTGATGGTCGCCTGCCCGAGAACTCGGGTGCCTTGATAGAGGACCACCGTCTGGCCGGGCGCCACCCCGCGGAGGGGTTCTTCGAGGCGAATCACGATTTCGCGCGCCTCGTCGCCGTCCACCTCGCCGATGGTCACGTGAGCCGTCGCGGGCACGGGATCCGCGTGGGCCCTGACCTGAGCCAAGACCTCGAAGGTCGCCGAGGTATCCCCGAAGGAAGGACGCGAATCGTCAAAGCCCTGGATCTCGGGGACCGGCAGTCCCGCCCAGCTCTCACGGATGCCGCGAATCTCGTCGACCGCGAGCATCTCTTTGGACCCCACGACGACCTCATTGGTTTTCGGCCGGATCTCCAGCACGAAACGGGGCTTGCCGTCCGAGGCCGGACGCCCGATCGACAGGCCCTTGCGCTGCCCCACGGTGAAGGCCCGGGCCCCGCGATGGGTTCCCAAAACTTCTCCCGAGGTATCCTTGATCTCCCCTTCTTCCAGGTCGATCCGCTCTTCGAGCCAGCCACGGGTATCGCCGTCTGGGATGAAACAGATGTCGTGAGAGTCGGGCTTCTTGGCGACCGAGAACCCCCTCGACTCGGCCTCGGCACGAACCTCGGCCTTGGTCGGGGTCTCAGCAAGGGGAAACATCGAATGCTTGAGCTGTTCATGCGTCAAGACGCCGAGCACGTACGACTGGTCCTTGGCCCAATCGGCGGCGCGATGAAGCTGCCTGTTGCCGTCCTGGTCTTCGATGACCTTGGCATAGTGGCCCGTGCAAACGGCGTCGAAGCCGAGGGCAACTGCCTTTTCCAATAACGCGGCGAATTTGATCTTTTCATTGCACCGCATGCACGGATTCGGGGTCCGCCCTTGTGCGTATTCGTCGATAAAGTTGTCGACGACGTCTTCCTTGAACCGTTCCGAAAAATCCCAGACGTAAAACGGAATGCCGAGCGTATCGCACACCCGACGAGCGTCCATGGAGTCCTCGATCGTGCAACATCCCCGCGATCCGGTGCGCAGGGTTCCGGGCATTCTGGATAATGCCAGGTGAACGCCCACGACGTCGTGGCCCGCGTCCACCGCGCGCGCGGCCGCCACGGCGGAATCCACGCCGCCGCTCATCGCTGCCAATACCCTCATGTGCCTTCTTCCTCGCGTGGTGTGCCGATCAGCCTCGCCACGGTACAACGAATCGTCGGGCCTCGCTATTCCTCGAGTCACCTCCCACGAGGGGAATCATGACCACGGACCGGATGGCGCATGATCGGCCATCCCCGCCGCCACCGCTTGCGCGTACGCGCCTGGCAACGTCGAGACCAGCTTCTGGACGTCGGCGCTGGTCGTGCCGTGGCCCAAGGTAAAGCGCTGCGCACCGCGGGCCTCGACCTCACTGAGGCCCATCGCCAAAAGTACTTCGGACGGCCGCGGAACGCCCGCGTTGCACGCTGAACCGGTCGAGGAAAGGACGCCGGCCATGTCGAGCAAGAAAAGCAGCGAATCTCCTTCGCAACCGGGGAAGGTGAAGTGGGCATTTCCCGGAAGGCGCCGGTCGACCGACAGCTCCTGAGGCCCTCGGAGAACCGCCTCGGGGATAGAGGCTCGAACGCCCTCGACGAGCTCGTCACGCAGGGCCGCGATCCGCCGGGCCTCTTGCGAAAGCCGCCCGCACGCGTGCTCGGCGGCAACCCCAAATCCTACGATCGCGGGCGCATCGATGGTCCCCGACCGGACATCGCGCTCTTGCCCGCCTCCGTGGATCACGGCCGTCAGCGGCGCCTGCCGCGTCGCGATCAGCGCGCCGATCCCCATCGGGGCCCCGATCTTGTGGCCGGAAATCGCCATGGAGGTGCATCCCAAGGCGTGAAAATCCACGTCCACCGCGCCGAAGGCCTGCACGGCGTCCGTGTGGAACGGAACGTGGTGCCGTTGGCACACCTCGGCAAGCTGGGCTATCGGCTGTATGGTCCCGACCTCGTTATTGGCCATCATGACGGTCACGAATGCCACATCGTCCGACGACGCGAGGCGCTCCTCGAGGTCTTGGGGGCGCACACGGCCGTGCTCATCCACCGGCAGCCAGTCAAGTTCGGCCCCCTGGTGGTCTTCGAGCCACACGGCCGCGTCCTTGACCGCGTGATGCTCGATCGGGCTCACGATGATTCGGCGCCGTTGAGGGGACTGCTCCCGACGCTTCCAGTACATCCCCTTGACCGCCAGGTTGTCGGCTTCCGTGCCACCGGCGGTGAAGATCACCTCGGCCGGATCGGAGCCCACCACGCGGGCGATCCTTTCTCGTGCGGTTTCCACGGCCATGCGGGCACGTCGCCCGGCAGCGTGGAGGGACGAGGGGTTACCGCCGTCGCGCATCTGCTCGACCATGGCCTCCAACGCCGCCTCCAGGACGGGCGCGGTCGCCGCATTGTCGAGATAGACTCCGTGCACTCTGCGCACCCCTCCTGATGGGATCGTCCACAAACGTTTTCGAGGACCGGTGAAAGCGGTCTCGGCGGTTATCAGTCTAATCTCCCCGCAGATGGGTGAGAACCTGACGGGGTGGCCGGACTAGAATGACCCGACGTGTTCAATATCCTGTTCTATACGCCCGAAATCCCCGGAAATACCGGCAACGCGATTCGCCTCGCCGCGGTGACCGGTGCGCACCTCCATCTGGTCGAGCCTTTGGGATTCTCTTTCGAAGACTCGCATCTGCGCCGCGCCGGTCTGGACTACCACGATCTCGCGGTCGTCACCGTTCATCAGACCTTCGAGGATGCGCTCCGCGCGCTGGAGGGGTCCAGACTCATCGCCTTCAGCACCGTGGGTACCACCAATTTCGCGGAAGTGGCGTACCGCCCGGGCGACACCTTGGTCTTCGGCCCGGAATCGGTGGGCCTGCCCGAGGAGGTCCAGCACGACGCCCGCATCAGTGAGCTGGTACGCATCCCGATGATCGCGGGGCGTCGCTCCTTGAACCTCGCGAACTCGGCATCGATCGCGGTGTACGAAGCGTGGCGACAGAACGGGTACGGAGGAGTCCTCTAGGCCACCGCAGACTCCCGCCGCCTACGACGAGAGGGGCCCGAACCATGCGTCCTTGGTTCGGGCCCCTCAGTGTTCGCGACTATTTCCCGGAGGAACTCGCGGCGTCCCCCAAGGTGACCTTGGTGTCGGTCGTGTTTCCGCCTCGGGTGTAGCTGATATCGACCTCTTGACCCGCGGAGGCTTCACGGACCGCAGCGGTCAGCGATTCCGCATCCGACACCGAGTGTCCGTTCAATTTGGTCACCACGTCTCCATTCTTCAAGCCGGCTTTTGCCGCGGGAGATCCCGAGGAGACGTCCTTGATCAGCGCGCCATTGGTGAAGGAGCTGTCCGAAGAACTCGACCCGCCAGCCGGACTGGACGAGACGGTGGCCCCGAGCATTCCGTGTGAGGCGGAGCCGTTGTCGATGATTTCTTGCCCCACTCGCTTGGCGTAATTGATCGGAATCGAGAATCCCACGCCGATATTGCCCGAGGATCCTGAGCTCGAATCGCTCTGCCCACCGGCCGAGGCAATGGCCACGTTAATGCCGATGACTTCCCCCTTGGAATTGACGAGGGCGCCGCCTGAGTTGCCGGGGTTGATCGCCGCATCGGTCTGCAATACGTTCAGGGCGATCGACTTGGTGGACTGGCTGTTTTTAGTTCCCCCGTTCTTATCCGGGTACTCAAACTGGAACGGCGATGAGCTGCCCTGGTCGCCGTCCGATGAGCCCCCGTCGTCGGGCGCCGCCGAAGAAGCCACCGAAATGGTGCGGTTCAGGTTCGACACGATGCCGTCCGTGACCGTTCCGTCCAGCCCGAGGGGGGCTCCGATAGCCACGGCGACGTCGCCCACGTTCAGCGAGCTGGAATCGGCCATGGAAGCCGGCGTCAGGTTAAGGCCGCTCGGGTCTACCTTGATGACGGCCAGGTCGGACGTTGGGTCCGTGCCGACCACCTTGGCGTCCTTGACGGCCCCGTTAGATAGCTTGACCTGGATCGTGGAATTGCTGCTCGTGCCGTCGAGGGTCACCACGTGCGTGTTGGTCAGGATGTGCCCCTGATCGTCCAAGATCACGCCGGAGCCCGAACCGCTCTGTTGCCCCCCGCTGACCGAAATCGTGGCCACCGAAGGCGATGCTTTTTGGGCGGCGGCCGTGACCGCGTTGACGGAGTCTTTGTTGTTGACGATCGTGGTCTCCGGGCCCGCGGCGGAGGTCGAGCTGCCCTCGTGATTCAGGAGTGCTCCGGCGCCGACGGCCACGCCCCCGCCCAAGAGGGCCGCCAAGAACATTCCACCGATCAGAGTGCCGGTACCGAAGCGGTGTTGCCGGCCTTTCGGCGAACCGGCGGCATAGGGATTGGGCGACGCGTAGCCGTAGGACTGCGAGTCGTGGGCCCCCACGCCCGGCGTTCCGTACGCGTATCCTCCGTACTGATTGCCGTAACCGTTCTGGGGCGCCTGTTCGCCGCGTTCCCCCGCGTAGGCACCGTTGGCGTCAGAGGCTCCCTCGTACGAGCCGTACTGCGGGAGTGGCTGGGTTCGGTCGCCGCCGTCCCGCGGAGGCTGTTGCGGGTAGGGTTCGGTCCTTTCGGAATCCTGACCGGGACGAATGTACTCATAGCCCCCGGGGGCCTCAGGCGTGCGGTCCTCGTCCGAGCCGCCGTTCAGAGAAGAGTGTCGGTTGTCTTCCGGGTTCTGAGACATGTCTCGCCTTTCATCTCACGGTCTCGCCGTGATCTCCGTACACAGAGGAAATCCATTTTGTGCGATATGGGTCTTCCCCGACTATGTCCGATCGGACTGTGGGAGTCTTGTGCGGTTTCTGGAAGTTTACTGGAGCTTTTCGAGCATGCGTCGTGCGCGGCCACGCTCTGCGCGAAGAGCCTGTGGACGACCGCCAAAAATCGGGAACCCTGGTCCTAGACTGGTATTCACAAGTTTTCCCGGAACAATTGAGGTCCGAGCATGCCTACCTCTCGACGCCGATCACGTGCCGCCGCCTGGGGTCTGCCCATGGCCTGCGTCATGATCTGCATCAGCAGACCCGCGGTGGCCGCACCGCCCGTTCCAGCGGCGAGTCCGGTCCTCGGCGCGGGGATCACGGGGCTGTTCACGGGAATCGGGATTCTGGTGGTCATCTCCCTGGCGGTGGCCTTGGTCTGGTGGTACATCACGACCCGGTCCAGGAGATCGCGGCAGGTCGATCGCTATTCGCAGGCCGCGGCCAAGTACTCGGCTCCCGGAACGGCGCCCTCCGCATCGGTGGCCGACCTTCGGGCCCGCGCCGGGAGTCTCCTCGTCAGCACCGATGATGCCATTGCCCACGCGGAGCAAGAAGTGGCCTTTGCGCAGGCCCAATTCGGCGAGGATCAAATCCGTCCTTTTCACATCGCCATCGACCAGGCCAAAGCCCACATGCGCCGCAGCTTTCAGCTGCAGAATCAGCTCGATGACGACATCCCCGATACCGAAGAGGACCAACGGACATGGTTAAACGAGATCATCGCCGGATGCACTTCGGCTCAAGAGTCCTTGAAACAGCACGAGGAGAATTTTTCCTCGCTCCGCCAATTGGAACGTCGGGCGCCTGAGGCCCTCGACGAACTCGACGCCGACATTCTCACCGCAAGGGGTTCGATCCCCTCCTGGACCGAGCGCTATTCCGCCCTCAAAGAACATTATGCGAGCGAGGCCACGTCCTCGGTCTCCGAGAACCTGGGCGAGGCCGAAGACCGACTGGCCTTCGCCGAGCACGTCGCCCGTCAAGCTCGCCAAGCGCTGAATTCGGGCGACTCTTCCGAAGCCGTCGTGAATATTCGATCGGGGGAAGAGGCGGTGGGCCAGGCCACCGGGTTGCTGGAGGCCATCGGGCATGCGAGCGATGAGCTGGACCGAGCCGACAAGGCTCTCAGCGAGGCTACGGCCCAGGCCAAAACCGACCTCGCGGAGACCTCCTCGTTGATGCAACGCGGCGCGTTCTCGGACCTGGCCGGTAGCACCGCGAGCGTTGAGTCCGTCGTCCAAGAGATCGAAGCCGCCCGGCAGCGGGGGCCCATTGACCCCCTGGCCTTGTCTCGTCGCCTCTCAGAGTCGCGCCGAGAACTGGATAAAGGGCTCGAAAGCATCCGCGATCAGAACCAGCGTGATCGCGCCGCGCGCGAAACCTTGGCTCATACGATGCTCTCGGCCCAGGCCCGTCTGACCTCGGCGGCGGACTACGTCCGTTCCCGGCGCGGCGGCATTCAGTCTGAGGCCCGAACCCGCCTCCGCGAGGCCGAACGCCACGTGGACGAGGCAGAAAAGCTACGTGTCTCGGATCCCAGCGGAGCCCTCAACCACGCCAATCAAGCGATCCGCTTGGCCGAAGACGCCCAACGCATTGCTATGGGAGATGTCAGCGAGTTCTCCCAGCAGGGCTACGGCCCGGCCGGTGGATTCGGTTCCGCGGCCCTGGGTGGCATCTTCTTCGGTCAGGGCGGAGCACGTGGCTTCCCGGGAAGCTCCATCGGCCAGGGAGGCCCTGGCGCGGGCGGCGCCCCAGGCTTTGGAGGTGGGTTTACCGGACGAGGGCTCTGACCCGGTCTCTTCCCTCTTCTCTCTTCCCCTACGCCACATACTTTCGACGCCTTTCCTGAACACATCGGAGAAACAACGCGGTTCCATACCGGACCCGAGAAATGAGGACAGCAATGGCAAAACAATCGATTTTCGGACGCATCGGGCAGCTGGCCAAGGCCAATATCAACGCCCTGATTGATTCCGCGGAAGACCCGCAGAAAATGCTCGACCAGATGGTGCGGGACTACAAGAACAACATCGTCGAAGCCGAGCAGGCCGTGGCCCAGACGATTGGCAACCTCCGCATGCTCGAACAGGACCACGCGGAAGATCTTCGGGACGCCGAGGAATGGGGCCAGAAGGCCATCGCCGCTTCAGATACCGCCGATCGGTACCGCGCCGACGGCGACACCGCGAATGCCGATAAATTCGACAACCTCGCGAAGGTCGCGCTGCAACGTCAGATGAGTTCCGAAAAGGAGGCCCAGGACGCCGAGCCTCAGATTGCCACGCAGACGCAGACCGTCGAAAAGCTCAAAGACGGCCTTAACAAGATGCGCTCGAAGCTCGACGAACTGTCGCGGAAGCGTGACGAGCTCAACGCTCGCCAGAAGACCGCACAGGCACAGAGCCAGGTCAACGATTCCCTAAAGGCCTTCGACCTGATGGATTCCACGAGCGAGGTCAGCCGTTTCGAGGAAAAGGTGCGCCGGGAAGAGGCGAGGGTTCGAGGGCAGGAAGAGCTCGCCGCGTCGTCCTTGGATGCCCAATTCGAATCTCTCGAAGACCTCAGCCAGCAGTCCGAGGTTGAGAACCGCCTCGCAGCGCTCAAGAACAAAAAATCCAGCTAATCGGCCCCGCCCTGCCCGACGTCGCGCCCGAGGTTCCACCGAGTCCGGTGGAACCTCGGGCCGGCGCGGGCCATCACGGAGCTTCAGGAGACCACAGATGATCGACGACCCCGTAGACCTCGACTCGTACCAGGGGGTGTGCCATCTCTTTTCGGCACTGTCCTCCCCCGCCCGCGCGGCGACCATTCATTTGCTGAGCGAGGGAGAGAAAACCGTCGGGGAGCTCGTCGATTCTTTAGATATCTCTCAACCGCTCATGTCACAGCACCTGAGGATTCTTCGCGACTCACGGCTGGTCAACAGCCGACGTGCCGGCCGATCTATTTACTACAGCCTCGCCGACGACCACGTGGCCCACGTCTTCCTCGATGCCTGGAGCCACAGCCGTCACGAGGAGGCCTCCGAGGCGCCTCAGAGTGCGCTCAGGTAAACATCAACAGGCCCCTGGGCTTATGAACGAGCACATCAGACCGGCTCACGTGGACTGAGAGCAAACGGCCAAAGGCGACCTTCGGCACGGAAAGCCTAGGCCTCTGTCATCGCGAGCACGCCTCGGTTGGTCCCCGGGCATAACAAAAGGCCCCTAACTCACAATTCAGTGAGTTAGGGGCCCTTATTCGTTGCGGGGGCAAGATTTGAACTTGCGACCTCCGGGTTATGAGCCCGGCGAGCTACCGAACTGCTCCACCCCGCGGCGACTTGTTTTACTATACGCACCCCCGAGGGGGCGTGCAAACCCAAATGGGCTTTTGTGCCTGAGATCACCCACGCGGACCGCCGGCTCGTGAAGCACGACCTTTGTCGCGCCTCACGAGCGGCTCCGCTACTCCGTGATGGGAGCCTCTGAGGATCCCCTAGCCCCCGTTGGTCGACGACGGGCTGGCAGACGGTGAAGGACTCGGCGATGCACTCGCGCCATCGGCTTTCAACGCCTCGTCCAAGGCCTTATTCAACCGATCCTGCGCCTGACCGTATGCCGCCCAGTCGCCGTCCTTCATGGCCTTTGAAGAATCCTGCATCGCCTTATTGGCGTCCTCCAGGGACTTCTTCAGATCCGGCGACTCGCCACTGGAGCCGCTGTCGCCCTGATCGGACTTGCCGGAATCCGCCTGAGATGCGTCGACGCCCGCGTCCTTGCTGGTCTGAGCGCCCGAGTTGCCGTCGAACAACTCGTTCAATGCCTCGTCGAGCGTCGGTGCGAAGCCGACCTTCTCCCCGAAGCCGACCAGCACACGACGCAGCGTCGGGTAGGAAGCGTCGCCACTGGACTGCACGTAGACCGGCTGGACATACAGGATTCCCCCACCCACCGGGAGCGTCAGCAGGTTACCGTTGACCACCCGGGACGCACCCTGGCGCAACAGGTTCAGCTCGGTGGAGACATTGGTATCGGAGTCGAAGAGGTTCTGCGCCTGTCCGGGGCCCGGGACCACGGAGTTCCGCGGGAGCTCGAGCAGATTCATCGTCCCGTAATCCGGATCCTTGACGCCGTCCTTGCCCGTACCCGCGTCACCGTTAGCCGAGACGAATCCGTACATGACGTTGCGCGTGTTGGAATCCGACTGCTGCGGAATGAAGGAGCTCGTCAAGGAGAAGCGGGTTCGCTTGTCTCCCGGCATTTGGAGGGACATGTAGTACGGCGGGAGGTCAGTCGCTTGATCCTGCGTCGGATCCTTGGGCGTCTGCCACACGTCGTCGCTCGCGTAGAAGCTATTGGCGTCCGTCACGTGATAACGATTCAATAGTTCGCGCTGAACTTTGAAGAGGTCCTCCGGGTACCGCACGTGGTTCATCAGGTCCGCGCTCATCTCGGAATACGGCTTGACCGTGGTCGGGAAGACCTTCTGCCAGGCCTTCAGAACGGGATCCTGGTCGTCCCAGGCGTAGAGATCAACCGAGCCGTCGTAAGCGTTCACGGTCGCTTTCACGGAGTTTCGAATGTAGTTGACCTTTTCATTGGGCAACGCCTTGGAGCCACCGGCCTTGGTCTGCGAATCCTGGGTCGCATCGCCGAGCGAGGTCGGGGTCGAATACGGATAGTTGCTCGAGGTCGTATACGCATCAACCATCCACACCACTTTATTGTCGACGATCGCCGGGTACGGGTTTCCGTCCACCTTGAGATACGGGGCAACCTTGCTCACTCGATCCGCGGGGTCCCGGTTGTAGAGAATCTGCGAATCGGGACGGACCGCGTTCGAGAGCAAGAGATCGGAGGACTGATATTTGATGGCATACGCGAGCCGATTGAACCAGTTGCCGATCTTCGGGCCGCCCTGACCGGTATAGGTGTACTTGGCGTCCCCGGCACCCTTGTCGTCGGTGGTCTGCGGCCGATCCAGCTCGAGGTTCTCGTCGCCGTCGGACCCGCCGACGATCGAATAATCCGGCGATGACTGGCCGAAGTAGATGCGCGGCTGATAATCCTGCGAGATCACGCCCTTGGCAGAGATGCCCTCCTGCATGAATTTCGGCTTGCCATCGGCCTCGACCTGGTTGCCGTACGCGGCCACGACGCCGTATCCGTGCGTGTAGACGACGTGCTGGTTATACCAACCCTGATTTTGTTCCGGGTTCAGCTCCCGCGCCGAGATCACGGTGTCCTGATTCTTTCCGTCGACGTTGTACCGGTCCACGGAAAGGGACTTGCCAAATTGGTAATAGGGGCGGAACTGCTGGAGCTGCGCGAACGAATTCGACACAACGTTCGGATCCAAGAGACGAATATTCGAAACGGTCGAGGTGTCACCGTCGAGGGCGCCCTGCCCGGTTTCCACCGTTGCCTCGTAGTTCTGAGACTTAATGTCGCTCAAGCCGTAAGCGTTGCGGGTCATGTCGATGTTGCGCTGGATAAAGTCTTTCTCCATCGCTTGCTCCGTGGGCGTGACCTGGAAGCGTTGAACGGCCCACGGATACAGGCCGCCCGCGACCAGCGAGACCACGAGCAACATGGCCGTTCCGATCAGCGGCAACCGCCACCTCCCGGCGAAGGCCGAGTACACGAAGAGGGCAGCAACGATCACGGCCGCGATGGCAAGAATCGCGTTGGTAGGCATCACGGCGTTGACGTCCGTGAACAAGGCGCCCGTCCATGAGCCCTTATTCGAAAGCAACGTCGAATACCGCCCGAGCCAAAAATTCCCTGCAAGCACGATCAGAAAGAGCGCGGCGATGATGCCCAAATGCACTTTGACGGCCTTGCTGGTGCCGATCCCGCGCTCGTGGACCACGATTCCGCCATAGAGATACTGAGTCACCAGGGCACCGATTCCGGCGAGAACCAGAACCGTAATCACGTATCCGGCCACGAGTCGCAGGAATGGCAACGTGAACATGAAGAACGAGAGATCAAAGCCGAATTGCGGATCGGTCTGTCCGAAGGGCTCCCGCGCGAAGAACAGGGCAACCGTGTCCCACTGAGCCAGCAGGGTCAGCCCGCCGAACAGGCCGACGACCACCGGAATGGCGATCATCAGAATGCGGCGCATAGGTTCCAGCGCTTGCTGATACCGCTCCATGTTCTGGTTGAAGACCGCTTGGAGATCCCTCATCGGATCGGCGCCGGCCGACTTTTGCTGTTCCCCACCCGCTGCGGGTCGGGGGCGCTGGGGGCGCTCCGCCGGGCGATGCTTCCAGGCCGCTCGGAGACTGACCCACATCGCGAGGGCCATCAAGAGGAATCCCGCGAGGAAGACGCCGATCTTGATGAAGTTTTCGCGCAGGAAGATCCCGATGTAGCCCAGCTGGTTGTACCAGAGAACCTCGGTGTAGACCTGCGAAACGTAGACGAAGGCGATCACCAGCGCGACGACGATGATGAACGTCGTCAGAAGTGGGCGGCCACGCTTTTTCGGGCGATTGCCCGTCGATGCGGCGGATGAGCGGGGAGACGAAGGTCCTGTGGCCACGGGATTCCTCAACTAGCAGTGCGGTGGAAAGACGAGGCGAGATTATTCTCAATCTCACATCACGGCGTTTCCGATTCTCACCGATCACAAGCCGTGATATTCCATTTTGCCTGTTTAAAACGGGCAACTCCACTCATGACGGAGCCTGCCAGAGGATCACGCGCCCCGGATCACCCGGTACATTGCGGCAGAGTGGAGGGGTCTTTGCCCTGGCCGACGGCCTCGACGGCATGCACGGCCTCGTCGATCGAGCCGACCTTCACGACGGACAATCCGTCCGGAATGTGACCAACAACTTCGTCGCAATTATCCGCGGGCGCCAAGAACACAGAGGCGCCATCGGACTTCGCGCCGATCATCTTCTGGCGGATCCCACCGATCGGGCCGACCTTTCCGCCGGCGTCAATGGTTCCGGTCCCGGCGAAGTGACGGCCACCGGTCATGTCTCCCTCGGTGAGCTCGTCGATGATCCCCAGCGTGAACATCATCCCCGCGCTGGGACCACCGACCTGTTCGAGGCCGTAGTTGACCTGAAATGGGAAGGAGTAGTCGGACTTGAGGTAGAGGCCGAGCCGATACTGGCCCGAGGACTGGTCCCGGGTGGGCTCGACCGTGATCGTGCGCTTCTCACCACCGCTCGTGGTGTACCCGAGGTTCATCGGTGAGCCCTTGCCGTCGGCCAAGGCCTTCTTCAGCTGGTCGTAGTTCTTCAGCGGTTGCCCGTCGACCGAGGTCAGCACGTCTCCGTGGTTCAGACGAGCGGCGGCGTCGTCGGTCGCCCCCATCACGGTCAGGGTGGTCGAGTAGTCCATCGAGAGATAGGTGGCGGCCGCGGCCTGGGCCGATGTTTGGGAATCGGTCATGTCGGACGTGTTCTGCGAGCTGACCTGTTGCCGGGTCATGGAGGGGTCATACAGGGCATCCGAGGGCAGCGCCGTCCGGTCGGGATTCAGCCACGCGCTCAACACGTTGAGGGCACCGGTCGGCCCGTTGGGTCCCCCCGATACATAGACCGTGGTCATGTCGAGCTCGCCCTTCGGCGGATAGGTCGGGTGACCGGTAATGGAAATCAGCTGTTTACCGTCGTGTTCACCGATCGTATTGAACGTCGGTCCGGCGCCCTCGGTGACGAATTTCGGAGGAAGGAGCGCGCCGGCCGCCACCAGGACCAGGGTCACCAAGCCCGCGACCGTGCCCAGCTGGGGGCGGCGGAACCGCCGGGTGCGTAGGCGACGGGTCTGGGGTTTGGACATGAGCGTGCTCTCTTGCCTGGACGATGAACTGCCTGGCCATCTTAACCCACCGCGCAGCTGACGCTCGCCGAGGGAGTCGACCGCCGCACGGCTGTGCCATGAGCTGAAATTCAAGCGTTGCCCTGACGGCGCCCTGGGTCGTGCTCTTTAATGGAGACAGAGAAAGATGCCGTGAGGCGCAGGTGGTCTCGCGGTAACCAACGACCACGAGGTGTCATGAGCCCCAACGACCCCTACAACAACGGCAACCACGACGACAACGAGGACAACCCGTTCGAAGAGTTGTTCCGGAAACTCTCCTCGGGACAAAACATCAACCCGGAGGATCTTCAGGGCATGGGCGTTCCCGTGGACCCGGCCATGATGTCCGGCATGTTTTCCCAGATTCAGTCGATGATGTCGGGCATGAACGCCGATGGATCGGCCAACTGGGAGCAAGCCCGGGATCACGCGCGACGTCTCGCGACGGCGGACAACGCAGACCCCTCCGTGACCAGCACGCAAAAGTCGGCGGTCAAGGACGCCGCCCAACTCGCCCAGCTTTGGCTCGATCCCGTGATTGATTTCGATCGGGCGGCCATGGCCGATGAAGCGTGGTCACGCAGTGAATGGATCGAAAACTGCTTCGATACTTTTCGAGAGATCTCCGAGCCCGTGGCGAATTCGATCACGGAAGCGATGAGCACGGCGCTCACCCAGCAGATGCCGGAAGAGATGAAGTCGATGCTGGGTCAGGGCGCGTCCATGATCGGCGGCATGAGCGGAATGATGTTCGCCATGCAGTTGGGCCAGGCCGTGGGAGAACTGTCCAAGGAGGTCGTCGCCTCGACCGACATCGGGCTTCCCCTCTCCCCCGGGCGCTCCGCCTTGCTCCCGGCCAATATCGCGGAATTCGGCGAAGGCCTGGATCTTCCCGCACAGGAGGTCATGCTGTTCCTGGCGGTCCGAGAAGCCGCACACATCCGTCTGTTCCGGGCGAATCCGTGGTTGCGGGAGAATATCTTGGACCTCATCCAGCGTTATTCGCACGGTATTCACGTGGACATGGACCGCATCGAAGACGCGACCCGCGAGATGGATCCCACTAATCCGGAGTCCTTGCAGGAGGCCCTGAGCGGAGACATCTTCAAGCCGACGCTCACGGAAGACCAGAAGGTCACTCTGCGTCGATTGGAAACGTTGCTGGCCCTGGTCGAGGGCTGGGTGGATCATGTCAGCACGGAAGCCACCAAGAACCTGCCGAGCGCGGCGGCGTTGACGGAGACTTTGCGACGCCGTCGCGCGGGTGGCGGGCCCGCGGAGAAGACCTTCGGGTCCCTCATCGGCCTCGAATTGCGGCCCCGCCGTCTGCGGGAAGCCTCCCAATTCTGGAAAGGCTACGAAGATGGCCACGGCATCGAGAAGCGCGATGCCCTCTGGGAAGCGCCCGAGAACCTGCCGACCGACGAGGACCTCGACAATCCCCAAAACTTCGGCACGGAACGGGGTCTGTTGAACGCCTCCGACGAAGAGATGGACGCGGCCCTCGAAAAGCTCCTCTCGGGCGGCTACGACGACCCCGACGAATCGTCCGGGGATTCCGGCTCCGACCCCTCGGAACCCAAGGACTAAGCCGCGGAGCGACGTCCCGGGCCAAGACCTCCCACGATCCGGCCGGGCCCTACGCCGAAGGCCCGGCCGGCCGTTCCGTCCTCGACCGCTCAAAGATCATGCCGTCCAGGAAGGTCTTGGCCCGATCGACGTGCGGGTACAACGCTTCGAGCCGCTTAAACCGAGCATCGTGGGACGGCTCGATCAGGTGGCACAGCTCGTGATGAATCACGTAGTCGAGAACGTATTCCGGGGCTCCCCACAAATGATGTGAGATGCGAATCGACCCCGTCGAAGGAGTCGTCGAGCCCCACCGGGTGTTCTGATTCGTGACCCAGCGAATCCGCGTGGGCCCCACGCGGCGGTTCAGATACCGCGCGGACAACTCCGCGGCCCGATCGGCCAGATGTGCGTCGGTACGGCGGGGATCCTTCTCGGCGTTTCGCGCCTCCGCCATGAGCCTGGGGAGGAGCCGGTGGACGTATTCGGCCGCCAGCTTCCGCGAGAGGGACCGGGGCGCGAGGAGCACAATGTGGTCCCCCTCCCACCGGGCCGCGATGGTCTTCTGTCGACGGGCCGAACGCCGAATTTCGACGTCGGGCCGCGACGCGTCTGCGGGGAGCCACTCACGCGGCGATTCGGTCGGCATCCTTCGCAGTCTACCGGGCACGGCTCGCCTCCCGCATCGCGTCGGTTGCGACGAGCCTCGATCCTTCAGCCACATTCCCGCCGGAGCCGGTCGATCCCCCAACAGATCGGCACAGTGGAGGCCATGAAGAATAGTTGGCCCCTCCCCGCCCCACGGGTACCCGAAGAGGGCGAGAGAGTTCCCTCCCCCGATCAGCTTCCCGTGGCCAGGACCCCGGTCCCGCGCACGCTCTTTGTGGGTCTCCCGGGTCGAATGGCCGACGTCGCGGCCTCCATCGCCATGAGCCCGGGGCCTTTGCCGTGGCTCTTGGACCGCGCCCCGGTCCGGGAGAAGGACCTCGTGGCGGCGAGCTATCGTCCCTTTCAACGGGGCCGCCCCCGGGCGGCGAGCCTGGCGCGCACCTTGGTCGCTTACATTCCGGAGGTTCTCTCCCATGGCGGATCCCGGCCAGAGGATTCGTATGTGACGGAGCTGTCCGCCCGAGATCCGACCGGCCCGCTGCAGGCATGTTTGCGTGACCTCGTCCTGCGCCCGGACCTCGTGGTCGTGACCGCGTGGGCCGGCCAGCGCGTCGAGTGGAATCTCCCGATCGCCCCGGATGTTGCGTGCCTGCAGCTGTTCCACGACGAGCTCGGCCGCACACTGAGCCACAACGTCTCGCCGTGGGCCGAACGACGTTGCGGAGACTGCATCGAAGAGCACTACAACAGGCACCGATCGACTCTCCGGCCCCATTCCGTCGCGGAGATCGTGAGCCGAATAGCTACGGGTTGGTCCGCGCCGCCCCCGTCCGAGCGGATCCCCGCCTGGACGCAGTGTTCGTGCTGGTGGGGCGGCGCCTGACGCGGGCGGCTAAGCGCGCTGCCGGGGAATGATGTCGTCCAGGAAGCGCGAGCGCTTCCGATGGGCCTTGCCGCCCGGGGTCCGGGACAGGGACCAGCTGAAGAAAATCCGCTCCCGTGCACGGGTAATACCGACGTACAACAACCTGCGCTCTTCGTCGATCTCATCGCCCGTCTGAGCAAAACTGATCGGCATGAGCCCTTCGCTCAGCCCGCACAGGAACACCGCGTCCCATTCCAGGCCTTTCGCCGAGTGGAGGGACGCCAGGGTAACCCCGTTCATCACGGGCGCGTCCTGGTGGGCGATGCGCCGCGTGAGGTCTTCCACCAGCATCTCCAGGGTAAACGTGGCCTCCCCCGCACCATTCGACGCGGTGTGCGCCGCCTGGAGACGATCGGCCAGCGACACGAGCGCGGAGAGAGACTCCCATTTGGAACGCACCGAACCCGTCGATGCCGGGGGCTGATCCTTATAGCCCAGGGAGGCCAGGCAATCCCGGACCACTTGAGGAGCCGGCTCGTCACCGGCCGCCCTGGCCGCCGAGCGGATCTGCAAGATGGCCTGCTTCACCTCGGGACGATTGAAGAACTTTTCGGTTCCGCGGAGTTGGTATCCGATGCCCGCATCGGTCAACGCCTGCTCGATCGCTTGCGACTGTCCGTTGGTGCGGAAGAGCACGGCAATATCGGCGGGAGCCACGCCATCGTGTGAGATGAGGTCCGCGATATCTTCGGCGATGCCCGTCGCTTCCTGCTCGTCGTCGCCGTACTCGAACCATTCCGGCTCCGGCCCGGAAGGTCTCTGGGCGCGTAATTCGAGCGGAGCCGCCCATGCGCCCGGCGTCGCCCCTCGATCCGGCCGACGGGAGGTCAGCAAGCTGTTGGCGAGATGCACCACCTGTGGGGTCGAACGATAGTCCCGCACCAGGGTGATGACCTTGCCATCGGGGTGTCGACGCGGAAAATCCAGCAGGTGACGGGACGTTGCCCCCGTGAAGGAATAGATGGTTTGCGAAGCATCGCCGACCACGCACAGCTCGTCACGGCCCCCGAGCCAGCAGTCCAATAGGCGCTGTTGCAGGGGTGAGACGTCTTGATATTCGTCCACGACGAAGTGCCGATATTGTTGCCTCACGGAGGCCGCCACGGCCTCGTCCTCCTCCAAGATGGCGACCGTGGCAAGGAGAACGTCCTCGAAATCGATGGCGTTGCGCTCGGTCTTGAGGTCCTCGTAGCCCCGCATGATGCGCGCCATGCCGGTCGGCGTGAATCCGGTGGGGAGCTCGCGATCCGCGAAATGTTCTTCCACGGTATCGGGGGTCAGCATCGAGACCTTCGCCCACTCGATATGGGAGGCGAGGTCGCGGAGCACGGCTCGGTCGGTCGTGAAGCGAAGCCTGGTGGCCGCCTCGGAGATGTATTGTGCCTTGCCGGACAGTAGCTGTGGCGGTGTTCCCCCGACGGCCTGCGGCCAGAAATACTGCAGCTGGCGCAACGCCGCCGCGTGAAAGGTGCGCGTTTGGACGCCCACGGCACCCAAGGACCGCAGACGATTGCGCATCTCGTTGGCGGCCCGCGCCGTGAACGTCAACGCCAAGACACGCTGCCCCACGTACGCTCCCGAGGCGATGCCGTAGGCGATGCGGTGGGTGATGGCCCGCGTCTTACCGGTCCCCGCCCCGGCAAGCACGCAGACCGGCCCCTGGAGGCTTGTGGCGACTTCGCGTTGTTCGGGGTCGAGCCCTTCCAGAATCTGATCCGGGTCAGGTGGGTTGCCGGTCGTCACGAGCGATGGTTCGGTGCTCAGTTTTCGTTCGCCTCCTCGTGTCCGTTCGTGGATTTCGCTGGCCGGGCCGCGCGGTCTCGCTCTTGGGCGTCGTGCGCTTGGGGCCCGGACGGCAACGGCTCGCCGTACCAATGAGAGATCAGGTGATGCGCGATCGAGACGTCGTCGGGAAGCGTCACCGTTCCGGCAAGAATCTCGTCGCGAAGTTCGGTCCGGGTGAACCATCGAACCCTTCTGATCTCGGAGCCATCCGCCTCGGCAGAGCGTCTATCCACCGCCTGAGCGATAAACCCGACCATCAGGGATCTCGGAAAGGGCCACGGTTGCGATCCCAGGTACTGGGCCCGATCGACCTCGACGTGGGACTCCTCGTAGATCTCCCGGGCCACCGCCGCCTCAAGCGACTCCCCCGCCTCGACGAATCCCGCAAACGTCGAGTATCGATCCGGTGGCCACGCGGCGGAATTGCCCAGGAGCAACCGGTCGACGCCGTTCTCATCGGTGTGCACCACGGCAGAGATCACGGCCGGGTCGGTTCGGGGAAAGATCTCTCGGCCTTCCGCGGTGCAGGTTTGCGACCAGCCACCGGCGTTGGTCGTCGTGGCCGATCCGCAGGCGGGGCAAAAAGCGTTGGCATCCTGCCAGTTCATCAGGGCGATGCCCATGCTCAGCCAGGTCGCCTCCTCGCGACCCAGCACGGGGGCCGCCTCCCGAAGACCGAGCCACCGCGTATCCGGCTGGTCGTTCCGGGCCTGTCCCTCGAGCCCCTCCGGCCACGGGTCGCCCGCTTGAAGGTCTTCCGGTTGTTGACGAGCGGAACGAGCGAGCAACAGGTGCCGTCCCTCGTCGTTCATTCCGAGATAGCCGACGACGTCGTGCGCGTCCTGCGGGGCTTCCCATACCAACCCCGCGCCACCGGCCCGGTCCCACGCGACACGCGCGGTTCTATCCTCGATCACCAGGACTCGCGTCGCCGGATCGCTCAGGGCTGAATCCATGGTCTCCCGCCGAGGTTGATCGTCGCTCATCCGGCGGATCGGGGAGGTTCCCAGCAGCTGTCCACCGAGCGGTGGTGTGGGCTGTGTTACTAAACGAGGTGGCACGTGATCAGCTTGCTTCCATGTCTCTCTTGTACTCTGAACAGGTGAAATTAACACCGTTAACGTTAGCCGCTATGGCCTCGGCCGGAGTGCCGGGCCTCTTCCCCGTGGCCGCGTCACCGTACGAAGACGACAACCCGGACTATACGTCCGCCGTGGTTGTCGATTCTGCGCGCCAGCGGTGGATAGTTCGGGCCCCGCAAAACCATGAAGCGAGCGTGCGTCTCGAGTCGGAGCACGTGATTCTTCATTCCTTCTCTCCTGGGCTGCGCGCCCGTCTGCCGTTCCAGCTTCCCACCGTGGTCGGTTCGGCGACCAGCCAGGGGCTCCAGAGTTTCGTCTATCCCGAGGTTCCGGGAGAAGTACTAGACATCGAGGAGCTCGCACGGCGCTCCCACGTGGTCACGCCGGAGCGAGATCCTCTGGCAACTCAGCTGGGCAAGGTCATCGCCACGATCCACACGCTGCCCGCCGAGCTGGTCCAGGATGCAGATCTTCCGATGTACTCCCACGAACAGTGCCGCAAACGCATGCTCTCCGAATTGGACCGCGCGGCGAGCACGGGGAAGGTTCCGTCGGCCCTCCTGCGCCGCTGGGAAGCCTGGCTCGAAGACGAAAGCATGTGGCAATTCCGGCCGACCGTCGTGCACGGAGACCTGACGGAAGACAACCTCGTGTTGGACGGCACCAGGCTTTCGGCGGTGCGCGGTTGGCACGATCTTCACGTTGGAGACCCTTCCCTCGACTTCTCGTGGCTCATGAGTTGCCCCGACCAGGAGTTCGCGGACGCGATCATCGAGGTGTACTCGGTGCAACTTCCGCATGCCCCCGACCGGTATCTTCTGCGACGGGCATACCTCCACGCGGAGTTCGCGATTGCCCAGTGGCTGGTGCGTGCCCACGAGCGGCAAGAGCGCGAAACCGTCCGCGAGGCAGTGGCCATGTTGGAGACCCTCGAAGAAGATTTGCGTGCTGCCGGTGCGATCGCCTCGCCTGGCACGCACTCGGTCCCCACCAAGGATCCCTCAGCCGCGACGCCAACGACCACGCGGACCTCGGACACGCCCGGCGGGTCGACGGTTGCCGGGCCCGGGGCCTCGACCGCGCGCGGTTTCGCGGATCGCTCGGCCGGACCCCAGGCCCCCCAGGGACGGGGCGACGCCGATACCGATGTCACCACGGATCTTTCGCCCCGCGGTGACAGCCACCCGGCCGGAGGATCGCCCTCCGGGGCAGGCTCGACGCGAGCTGCGTCCGGCTCGGCGGACGACGATACCGCGCATCCGGTCCCGATGTCGGGGCACTACCGCCAGGACGGCCGCCGGTAATTAGGATTCGGCACGCTTCAGCCGGTCAAGAATCCGCACCAGCTCGTCCTCCCCCGCGATATCGGGCGGAACCACGGTACGTCCGTGGGCCACGTAGAAAAACGAGGCGGATACGCGAGCCGGGTCTATTCCATGAAGTTTGGAGAAACCCAACCGGTACACGGCCAGCTGCACGGCTTTATGCCGCAGCTCGGCACCATAGGGCACCTTGCCGGTCTTCCAATCGACAAGTTCCCAACGGGCTTCCCCGTGCTCGTCCTCCTGCCGGAAGACGGCGTCGATCCTGCCGCGAACCGTGAACCCACCAACAGGCGTCTCGATCGGATACTCCACGGCCCACGGCTGTCGGTCATACCAACCGCTGGCCCGAAACCGTTCCTTGAGTTCGCTCAGGTCAGATTCGCTCGTTTCGTCGTCTTCCTCCGCGGAAGACTCCCCGAGGTCGAGCATTCCCGAGGAACCATAATGCTCCTCGATCCATTCGTGGAATCGCGTTCCTGAACGTGCCGTGGTTTCCGGGCGCCGCGGCATCGGGCGCTCCAATTGATCCAGGACTCGATCCGGGTCCTGGGCCAGCCCCACCAAGAGGGACGCGCTGACGTGCTGAGGCACTGCCCCCGGGGATTGTTCGTTGTCCCGGGCCCGATACATCGCCAGCAACAGGCTGGTTTCTTCGTCCCAGTCCTCGGCGGCGGCCCGGTCGTCTTCCGTCAGCGTCGACGACGAGGTGTTTTCGTCGGGTCCACCGCTCAGCCACGACAGGACCTGATCCGCCGCCCGCTGGACGTCCCGCCGACGCGTGGCAACGGGGCCCGGATCCAGGATCCCCTCGCCATGATCCTCGGTCATCGTCAAGGCGTTGAGCTCCTCGTCCGAGGCCCATTCGCTGACATAAGGACGAGATAACGGATCAAAGGGCCAGAGAGCGGCATAGATGCGCCCGCTCTGAGGGTTCTTGTCCGAGGCATCCGGCTCATCGACCTCGGCCAGGGACTCGTGCGGCACGCCCTGTGCGGAGTCTCCGCCAGTGACTTCGAGAAGGAACCGCGATGGCGCCGACGGCTTGGCCTTGGTTCCGGACCACCGGCTCGAGCTCAACATGACAACATCCCTCGCCCTGGTGACCGCCACGTAAGCGAGACGCCGTTCCTCGGCCACGGTGCGCTCTAGGTTGTGTTCCGCAAAACGCCGACCAGCTTCCTCGAGCTCTTGGGTCGATTCGGCGGACAGATCCAAGACCGGTAGATATCCGGCGTCCCCCCTGAGGCTCCAGGGTAGGGCGCCTGCCGTGGAGAACCAGGTATCGGCCGTGTGCGACGGGAACCCGCCCTCCACCATTCCTTGAACGTAGACCTCATCCCATTCCAAGCCTTTCGAACCGTGGACGGTCACGATCTGGACCGCCGAGGTGTCTCCGACCCCGACGGGTAGCGGCAGGCCCGACTCTTCGGCGACGGCAGCCTCGAGCCAGGCGAGGAATGCCGTGACGCCCGTGGCCGACGACGTCACCGTATACCGGTGCTCCATCGCTTCCGGAAGGACAAGGTCCTCTCCGCCCTCGGCAGAGCTTGCCTGGGCACCGACGTCGAGGCTTGCGGCCAGGCGGGGTGCCGTGGCGCAATAATCGGCGACGGCCTCGTAGAACGCGTCCAGATTGGCGCGGGCCTGATGGTAATCCGCACCGGGCTTGGAGGTCAGCTCGATGTCCACCAGGGTGACCCTCTCAATGTGATGCACCAGCGACGTGAGGTCCTCGCCGAGATAGCCCCGCAATTCCTCCAGCTCGGCCTGCAGACGTGAGAGCCGGCCTCGGGCCGTCTCGGAGAGGCCACGCCCGGCGGCAGAGGTCCAGCCCTCGGGTGGTAGCGTCTCCAGGGCTTCGATCAAACTCGAACCATCGCTGGCGTCTCCACCCGCCTTCAGGAGCTCTTCCAACCGTTTGCTCGCCTCAACGGACGACTCTTCGGAGCTCCCGCTCCCCTGGAGCCCTTCCTCTCCCGGCGCCTGTCCTTCCGGGGTAGACAAGTCCTCCTGGATGCCTTGGCGCACCGCACGTTCGCGGCGACGCGCCAGGAACCGGGCCCAGTCGTGGAGCGCCATCGCGTCCTTGGGACCGATCCGCCAGCGGGCCCCGGCGAGGAGTCTCATGAGCGCGTCGGAACGGCTCGGGTCCGCCAGGACGCGTAGGGTCGCCAACACGTCGGTGACCTCGGGCGTCTCGACGAGTCCGCCGAGACCAACGAGATGATAAGGAATCCCTTGTCTCTCGCACTCGGTACGTACGGTCTCCATGTGACGGCGCGCCCGGCACAAGACGGCCGCGGTCGGAAGATCAACTCCGCGGCGGTCCGCATCGTCCCGATGGGACTTGATGGTTTCGACGATGGCTTCCGCCTCCGCCTGGTCGGTCTCCCATATCCCCGTCACAACCCTGCCGTCTGGCGCTTCCGGCCGGGGGCGAAGGTCAGGGACCGACATCGTGGGTTCGGATCTGACCCATTCCCCCTTGACCGTCAGCGGTCGGGCGATCTCGTTGGCCGCGTCGAGAATCCCCGTACCGTTGCGCCAAGCGACCGACAGGTACGAAGCCTCGGGGTGATCCGAGGGAAAGTACCGGTAGAAATCGTAGAGCTGACCTTCGGAGGCGCCCCGGAAGCCGTAGATGGACTGCTTCGGATCGCCCACGGCCATGACGCTGTGACCCCCGCCAAAAATGCTGGAAAAGAGCACCATCTGCGCGTGCGAGGTGTCCTGAAATTCGTCGAGCAGAACGACTCGGTACAGCTGCCTTTGTTCCTCGCCTAACGCATCGATGCGGCGGGCCATCGTGGCCGCGTAAGCGAGAAGGTCACCGAAGTCCATGACCTGCATGGCTTCCTTGACGCGTCGATAGCGCTCCGTCAGGCGCGCCACGAGCAATTTGTGGTCCAGCTTCTCGACGAGGGTCGAGCGGAGCTTTTCTTCCTTCTTCAGCTGTTTCGGATGGGTATTGGGCATCCGTCGGAGCCTGACGAGCTCGGCCTCGCAGTATGCCTCGACCTCTGATGGAGTCTTCAGGTGTTCAGCGCACTCACCGGACATTTGGATGACGGCTTTGACGAGGGTAGAGGCCGCCGGGACCTGAGCGGGAAGCTCGCCATCCCAATTCTCGACGATTTGCGCGGCCAGCTGATAACACTGGGCCTGCCCGAGTTGAGTGGCGTCCTTTTCCACCCCGATGCGCAGCCCATAATCAGACACGAGGGACTTGGCGTAGGAGTGATAGGTGCTCACCACGGGGTCCAGCACCGGTTCGTCGGCATCCGAGTCCGGCTCGTACAGCCCCGCTTCTCTCAATGCCGCCAAGCGTTGGGTCATGCGGTGCCGGAGTTCTGCCGCTGCCTTTTTGGTAAACGTCACGCCGAGGACCTCGTCGGGGCGAACAATCCCGTTGACGACGAGCCACACGACTCGATCCACCATGGTCGCGGTCTTGCCGGATCCTGCCCCGGCAATGATGAGTCGCGGCGACAGGTCCGAGCTGATGATTTCCGACTGCTCCTGGGTGGGAAGCGGTTTCCCGAGCGCTCGGGCGATATCCTCGGGGCTATAGCGCGAGGTATCGGCGGTCTTCTGATCGTTCACGGTTGGGTAACCTGCCTTCCTGCAGAACACAACGGGCAAATTTCGGGAAGCCTGCACCCGAAGGAAAATGCTCCCGAGGAAGCGTCATCGTGGCGAGCCTGGAAGCGCGAGTGCGCAATGAGCTCTGCGCACCGCTGAACCAGCTCGACCGCCCAGGAATCCTCTGGGCCTAACGGCTCCTGGTCTTGGACTCCGTAGCTTTTGGTCGATGTGCCGAGCTGGACCAAGGCGGCACCGCCCGACAATTGGGTCAGCGCGGCACCGTCCAACTCGTAGGTCTGCGGCTCCCCCTCATCCGCGAACATCCTGGGGCCTACCCCGGCGTCGAGAGCGACCTGGTAGGCGGCCAGCTGAGGGTGGCGCTCCAGGTCTTTACGCGGCGGCGCGGACTTTCCGGTTTTCAGATCGATGACCACGTACCGACCGAGTTCGTCGATTTCGAGACGGTCGACGCGTCCGGTCAGCAGGGCATCACGCGCGGGACCCGGAACCAGCACTTGGAAGGCTCCTTCGACGCCGACCAAGCTCCGACCAAAGGTGAGACGGACGTCGACCGCGTACGCCGCAAATTTTTCCAGCATGCGCACCGCACGGTCGTAGAGGATGTCGGTTTCCCACGTCGCGGGGAGGCCGAGCATCGAGAATCGCCGATCGAGTTCGGCCTTCAGTTCGTGGCTCGGCGCCTCCGGAAGGTCTTGGGCAATGTCGTGGATCAAGGTTCCCAAGGAACGTGACATATCGGTGGCCGCCTCGGCTCCCGATGCGCTGACGAACCAATCCAACGGAGACGAAGCGATGGACTGCAGGCGAGAAGGAGACAGGGTAATCGGTGCGTCGTCGCTCCAGGGCGTCTCCTCGGAGGATAACGGCAACAGCCCCCACCAGTCTCGCGGGTGAGCTCCGGGGATGGCTGGCTCGCCCGAATCCGTGGTTTCCCCCGCGATGCGGGCCAGCTGCCGGGCGGCCTCCGAGGCTCGAGCGGGGTGGTCGGTGGACTGAGCCCAGCGGCGCAGTTCCGCGATGAGGCTGCGCATGGTCATGGGACGACGCACGTGGATAGGTTGGCGATCTAACATTCCGACCGGATCCAACACGTCGAGAAATTCGCTGGGCTCGTCTTCTTCATTCGACACAGCGCTGACGACCAGCCGGGAGCGGCTCCGGCTGATGGCCGTGGCGAACATGCGTAGCTCGTCGTATCGAGTCTCTCTCAGGCGGGTTCTCCGGTTCATTCGTTGAGCCTGTTCAGCGCCGAGAAGCACCACATCGGCGAGCTCCGTGGTGCCGAGCAGGCCGCCGCGAAGGGTCGTGTTGGGCCAGGAGCCCTGCTGCACCGACGCCACGTGGACCCAGTCCCACTCTCGGCCCGCCGCTGAAGCAGGGGTCGCCAAGGAAACCGCCGATCGCCCGCTGGACCGGGGAGCGAGGGTATCCATGGGCAGGTCCTGGCTGTCGATATATTCCAGGAATTCGCGAGCTCCGGCACCCGGTTGCTGGTCCACGAAACGCTCCGCTGCTTCGAACAACCCCATGATGGCGTCCAGGTCCCTATTGGCGCGCTGTGCCGCCGGGCCCGAGCCCATGGCCGTGCTGCGCCAGGCCTGGGCGAGACCGCTCGCTTCCCAGAGGGCCCACAGCACGGACTCGGCGCTGGATCCGGTTTCTTCCAACGCTCTCCGGCCGGCCGACAGAACTCGGCGAACGCGGTCCAGGGGGTCTCCCCCGGAGGCCGCGGACCCGCCGGCTCCGGACCCCGTGCGGCCGGCGGGCTCGACGGGTTCTGCGTGCCCATTCAGCGCCTCGACGATCAATTCATCGCTCGATCGGTGGCCTCCACGACGAAGTTCTTCGGCCCGAAGCGTCTGGCGAATACGGCGGACCCGGTTGGGGCTCGCCCCGCCCAACCGCGAGGTCAGCAGCGCAAGGGCACGCGATATGTCCGCTCCGCCGCGATCACCGCTCGCGAGCCACAGCGCGTCGAGGAACGGCCGCACCGCGGGTTCCTCCCTCAAGGGGACTTCGGCGACGGGAACCGTCACCGGAATTCCATCGGCCTCCAGATGCCGCTTGATCCGTGCCAAGGAGGCACCGTCCCGGACGATCACCGCCATGTCCTCTAGCTGCCGGCCCCCGCGAACGTGCTCCTCCAGGATCCCCTGGGAGATCAGGCGCAACTCGTGCTGGGAGCTGGGGGTCAGGACGATATTGACCTCCGCGTGCGCCTCACGCTCCCTGACGGCCCGTGCGGGCGGAAGCAAGCGGTGGTGCCTCGCGTGCGCCACGACCGGAATTCTTTCCCCGACGCGGCGCACGGCATCCGCAATGACCGGCGGCATGCGATGCTGTCCCGTCGCTTGTCGCACGTCGATGCCCCGATAAGCGACCAAACCGTCCCCGAGGTTCGACAGGATCTCGGGACGCGCCCCGCGGAACCCCTGAACCACGGTGTCCGTGCACGCCGTCATCATGAGTTCCGGCGGGCGAACGGACGAAGGGGCCGTGAGGGCCTGGAGGAGTCTCAGAATCGCGGGGGTGGTCTCCTGAAGGTCGTCGATCAGGATGAGTTTCAGGCGCTCGTGCTCGAGCCGGACGAATTCGGGGTGGGACTCCACGAAGGATGCCGCCTCGTGGATGAGGGCCGAAGGGTCGAAGGCCTGAGGCATGCGCAATCGACGCAATTGGTCGTATTCGACCCGGAAGTCTGCCGCGGCCACCCACTCGGGGTGGCCCAGACGCTTCCCCAGCTCACGAACATGCTCGGATGACAGATTGAACTCCGCGCAACGGTCCAGGAATTCCCGGATCTCCCGACGAAACCCCCTGGTGCCGATAGCCTCGTGGAGATCGTGGGGCCAGGCGGGAGGAGCGCCGAGCCCCCTGGCGTGGGCCTCGAGCATCTCACCGATGAGGACGTCCTGTTCGGGCCCCGCGAGCAGACGGGGCTCGGCCATGACGCCCGGAAGAAGACCTTGCGTGTGAGCGCGACGGAGGACGTCAAAGGCATAGGAATGCCACGCGCGCGCCGGGGGCGTGGACACGGCCGCCCCGATGGTCTGGGAGAAGCGGTCGCGAAGCCGATCGGCCGAGGCCCGAGTGGGAGCCAGTAGCAACACCTCCTCGGCGGAGCCTCGCCCGGATTCGTGCTCCACGTACTCCCGGGCACGGCTGATTAAAGATTCGGTCCGTCCACTGCCTGGCGGCCCGACCACGAGCACCGCAGGATTCCCCAGCGGTGCTTCCGATGACGTCCCCGAAGCCGGTGGTTGCTGTCTGTGTGGGCTCATGGGTCCATCTCATCACGCTCGACTGACAGGTTAAGGACGTCGACACCGCGGATCGGGCCCCCCGACGAATCCCGCAATTCACCGACGAGACACGAGGCGACCGGCCGCCCCTTCCGGGTACGGTGGATCCATGACGATCGACGACTCCCCCGCAGAGCGCCCGTGGACCCAAGGCCCCCGCGCCACTTTCGATCTGGAGACCACGGGACCTAACCCGCGGACGGCACGGATCGTCACCGCGTCCCTGATCCTGGTCGGTCCCGACGGGGAGGTGCTCAGGCACGGTGAATGGTTGGCCGACCCGGGCGTTCCCATCCCGGAAGAGGCCGCCGCGGTTCACGGAATCACCACCGAGCACGCGCAAGAGCACGGCGCGCCCCTGAAACAGGTGGTCTACGAGCTGGCCTCCGCCATCGGCGGGCTGTTCTCCGATGGCGTCCCGATCTTCGCCTTCAACGCGGTTTATGATTTCACGGTTCTCGACCGCGAGTTGCGCCGGTGTGAGCTTCCGGAATTGACCCCGTACCCCGTGCTGGACCCACTCATCTTCAATAAAAAGGTCGACAAATATCACAAGGGAAAACGCACCCTGACCAATTTGGCCGAGGAATACGGGGTCCAGCTGGACAACGCCCACACCTCGGCCGCCGATTGCCTGGCCACGGAGCGCCTCGCGACGGCGATGACGCAGAAATACCCGCAGCTCGACGTCCCCGCCGGCGAGCTCCACGAATACCAAATCTCCTGGGCCAAGGAACAGGCCACGGATCTCCAGGCGTACTTCGACAAGATCGGCAAGAAGACCACGGTCAACGGCGATTGGCCCGTGCAACCGGAACGCGAGCGCTCCTGACCCGAAGCCCCGTGAGGTCGTCGAGGAACGCCGACAGGCCGGCCCGGCATTCCGGACCGGTCTGTCATTCGGCCCCACCGCGAACCGAGGTATGCCTCTAGCGCGTCGCCTGCGCCGCCGCCCGTGCCGCGGCGGGAAGGGCCGAGATGACGCGGTCCATCGCGGCGTCGTCGTGAGCCGATGACAAGAACCACGCCTCGAACGGGGACGGCGCCAAATACACGCCGGATTCCAGCATCGAGTGGAAGAACGCCGTGTATCGGAACGACTCGGAGGCCTTGATGTCCTCGTAGTTATGGACGCCGCGTGCTCCCGTCCCGAAGGCCAGCGAGAAGATATTTCCCGCGGTTTGGATCGAGTGGTCGACGCCTTCAGCCTCCAAAGCCGAGCTCAGCTCGCCACGAAGCTGGTGAGATGCGCGATCGACCGCGGCGTAGACCTGTCCCGTGGCGTGTCGCAGGGTCGCGATCCCGGCCGCGACCGACAGCGGATTACCCGAGAGCGTCCCGGCCTGATACACCGGCCCGGTGGGCGCCAGATACTCCATGACTTCCCGCCGACCACCCAGGGCCGCGATGGGCATGCCGCCTCCGATCACCTTTCCGAAGGTGAAGATGTCCGGCGCCCATCCGCCTTCGTTTTCCGAGGTCAAACCCCAGTACCCGGCCGACGAGGCGCGGAAACCCGTGAGCACCTCGTCGAAGATCATGAGCGCCCCGTTCTCACGAGTGATGCTCCTCAAGCCGGCGTTGAAACCGTCCTTGGGGGTCACCACGCCCATGTTGCACGGCGCCGCCTCGGTGATGACCGCGGCGATCTCGCCGGGAAACTTCTCGAAGGCCGTGCGCACGGCGTCCAGGTCGTTGTACGGCAATACGATGGTTTCGGCGGTCGTCGCGGCCGTGACGCCCGCGGAGCCCGGCAAGGAGAGCGTCGCCACCCCCGAACCCGCTTCGGACAACAATGCGTCCACGTGCCCGTGATAGCACCCGGCGAATTTGATGACCTTATCGCGCTGCGTGTACCCGCGGGCAAGGCGAATGGCCGTCATCGTGGCCTCGGTACCGGTGGAGACGAGCCGCAACTGGTCGATCGCGTTGCCGTTGACGGCGGAGCGGTTGATCCGGTCCACGACCGTCTCGGCCAGCTCGGCCTCCCCTACCGTGGTCGCGCCAAAGGAGAGCCCGTGATCGACCGCCGCGTGGACCGCCTCGATGACCGGGGCATACCGGTGGCCGAGCAGCGCCGGGCCCCACGAGCCGACCAGGTCAACGTACTCCCGCCCATCGGCATCCGTGATGTACGGCCCCTCGGCCTCCACGATGAACGGCGGAACCCCGCCGACGGAATTGAACGCGCGCACGGGCGAATTGACCCCGCCCGGAATGACCTTGCGCGAACGGTCGAAGAGTTCTTCAGAAACGGTCACGATTTTCCTCCTGAGATCGGTGTGTGAAGTGTGGGGCCGAACCGCTTCAGCGTTTCCCCTGCGCCAGCCATCCGGCAACCTCGGTCGCGTAATACGTGAAGATCAGGTCGGCGCCGGCGCGGCGAATCCCGGTGAGGACCTCCAGGACCATCCGCTCGCGATCCACCCAACCGTTGGCGGCGGCCGCCTCAATCATCGCGTACTCGCCGGAGACTTGGTAGGCGGCCACCGGAACCGGGGCAAAGTCGGCAACTTCACGAAGCACATCCAGATAGGACATGGCCGGCTTGACCATCACCATGTCCGCGCCCTCTTCGAGGTCGAGCTGGGTCTCCAGCAGGGCCTCTCGCCGGTTCGCCGGATCCTGCTGGTAGGTCTTTCGGTCCCCGGTCAGCGAGGATCCGACCGCGTCACGGAACGGGCCGAAGAACGCCGACGCATACTTGGCCGAATACGCCATGATCGACACGTCCTGGAAACCCTTCGCATCCAGCGCTGCGCGAATCCCGGCGATCTGCCCGTCCATCATCCCGGACGGGCTCACGACGTGGGCCCCCGCCTCGGCCTGGGATACCGCCATGCGCTCGTAGAGTTCGACGCTGCGGTCGTTGTCGACCACCACTGCGCCGGAGGCGTCCTCGATGACCGGGCCGCAGTGTCCGTGATCAGTGAATTCGTCCAAACAGGTATCGGCCATGATCACGATGCGATCGCCGAATTCTTCCCGCACCGCCCGAATCGCGCGGTTCAGGATCCCGTCGCGTGCCCACGCCACGGAACCGTCCGAATCCTTGTCCTCATCCCGGGGGACGCCGAAAAGGTCGATGCACTTCACGCCGGCCCTTTCGGCCTCGCGAACCGCCTCCAGAAGGGAGTCCACCGTGTGCTGATACTGGCCCGGCATCGAGGTGATTTCGGCGGGGCGATCGATGCCGTCGCGCACAAACAACACCTGGATCATGTCTTCGGCGTGCAACCGCGTCTCGGCGACGATGTCGCGCAGCGCGGGCGTGGTCCGAAGGCGTCGCGGCCGCCGGGTCAGATCGAGTGCGTGCTGAGTTGAGTCTGCCTTCATGGTCTTTACTGCTTTCTTGATCGACTCTGTTCGTTGTCTTGCGCGGACAGGAGGTTTGTGGTCGCCCGCACGAGGTCCTGGGGCGTGGTGCCTTCGGAAGAAATCGTCGTGAGGCCGAGCGCTTGGGCCGCGGCTTCCGTCGTCGACCCGATGCACACGACCGGCACGGATACCGGACCCAGCGAGTGCACGGTCTGCACGAGCTTCGGCGACGTCGCGATGACCGCCGAGGCGCCGCCGCTGACGAGGAATTCCGCGGTTTCCCCTCGGTCTAAAACCATCGGTGGATCCGGCGATTGCTCGGTCCGGGCGATCAGCGGTCGGTCCACGGGGTACGGCCGACGCTCGTAAACGACCGCCTCGACGACGTCGTGTCCGTCGGCCCGCAGTCCCTCGACGAGTTCGGTCCGCGCCGGACGTCCGCGGACGCACAGCACTCGCCGGCGGCCTTCGTTTCCCAGGACGCGGCGGCGGTCCTCGACCATGCCCCGCCCGCTGCTGGTCGCCGGGGCCTCGACCGGGTCCAGACCGGCCTCGACCGCCGCGGCGCGGGTCGCCCCGCCCACGCACCATACGATCGGCGCGATCTCCCCCATGGGAAACGGCTCCGGGGCCCGGCCGCAGACGTCGTGCAACCCCCAGACGCCGTAGGCACTCGTGAAGGTCACGGCGTCAAATGGCCTGCGCCGAAGCACGGCGAGCGCGCCTCGGGCATCCTCATCCGAGACCGACGCGGCCTCGCTCAGGGGCGTGAGGACCGGCTCGACACCGTGCCGTCGCAGAAGATCCACCAGCTCCCCCGCCCGATCCATTCCGCGCGTGATCAGGACACGAGGTGCGTCCCGGCGTCCCGATGGTTCGGCCGTGACGTGGCTCAATCGAGCGTCAGCTCCGTGAATCGCCCGGCGCCGCGAACCAGGAGGCGGTCCGCGAGTTCACGGCCGAGCCGTTCCGCGCCCTCCGGGGTCAGATCGCTCGTGGTTCCGCGTTCCCTCAACCTCTCCGTGCCCCGGGGGTGGGCCACCACGACGTCGAGGCTCAGCTCCTCGCCTGCGATGTCGGCGTGGGCCCCAATCGGGGCCGCGCATCCGGCTTCCAGCCGCAGCAGGAGCGAGCGCTCCGCGAGGACGGCGATCTTGGTCGGAACGTCCTCGATCACCGTCAGGGCCTTGCGGATCTCCTCGGCGGTGTCGCCGGCTCGATACTCGATGGCGAGGCAACCCTGGCCTGCGGCAGGCAGGACCCTGTCCGCGGCCAAGTACTCGGTGGCGACCTCGGCCAATCCGAGACGGCGCAACCCCGCGGCGGCCAGCACCACGGCGTCGAGGTCACCGTGGGTGCCTCGCCCGACGCCGGTGTCCTTGGTCGCAAAATGTTCCAGCCCCCGCACGCGAGAGAGCCGGGTTCCCACGTTTCCCCGGATATCCGTCACGACGCAGTCCGGGCGGATCGCCCGGATCTGCGCGGCGCGACGCGGGGACCCGGTTCCGATGGTTGCCCCCTCGGGCAGGTCATCGAGTCGCATTCCGTCGCGACCGACCAAGGCATCCCGCGGATCCTCTCGCGGTGGGTATGCGAGGGCAAGTTTTCCGTCGAAGAGATCCTTGGTCGGCAGGTCCTTGAGGGAATGAACCGCCAGGTCAACCTTGCCTTGCAACAGTTCTTGGCGGAGCGCCGCGGCGAAGACCCCCGTGCCCCCGAGCTGCGCGAGGGGCCCGGAGGTGACGTCGCCGGTGGTCGTGACGGTGGCCAACTCGGCCGGGACCCCGGCCGCGGTCAGCAGGTCCGCGACGTGCTGCGATTGGGTCGTCGCCAGCGACGATGCACGCGTACCGACCAGGACGGGACTCATACGGTTGCCTTCTCCTCTCGGGCGGGGCCCGAATATTCGGCGATCACGGGCTTGCGGGTCACGGCCCTCGCGGGCAGACAACACTGGGGATCGCACTGATCGAACCAGCCCCGGCCGCCGCAGGCCGTCGTGCGGTTGGCTTCCAGGCGCTCGGGGTCGGTCGAGGGCGCCGTCTCCGAGTGCCGCTCGGCGATGAGGTCCCGCAGCGAGCGGACGTAGGCCGGGTGGGTCCCCGGCGTCGGCACGCGGACGGCCTGGATGCCCAGGTCCTCGCACGTCTCCATGGCCTCGGTGTCCAGGTCCCACTTGACTTCCATGTGATCGGAGACGAATCCCAGCGGAACCATGACGACGCCGTCCACGGTTCCCTTCAACGTCTCGAGCGCGTCGTTGACGTCGGGTTCGAGCCACGGTGTGGAGGGAGAGCCCGACCGCGACTGGTACACCAGCTCCCAGTCGCAGTCCCTCAGGAGGTTCGGGTCTTCGGACTCCACCCCGCGAAGGATCGCGCGCGCGGCCTCAAGGTGCTTCTCGACGTAGGCCGAGCCGCCCTCGTAGTCGACTCCCCGCGGACCGGCCTCGTTGGCCGCGCTGGTGGGAACCGAGTGAGTGCAGAAAACGATCCGGATCCGGCCATTTCCGGCGGCCGGCTTGTCGGCGGAGGACATCTTGCGCCGGACCTCCTGGAGCCCGTCGGTGAGCCCGTCCACGAACGAGGCAATGAACCCAGGGGCGTCGTAGTGCTGACGGAGCTTGTCGATCTGCATCTGACCCGTCAACCCCAGCTCTTCCAGGGCGACCCCGTAATCCTCCCGATACTGGCGACAGCTCGAGTAGCCGGGGTAGGCGCTCGTGGCCAGGACGAGCAGCTTGCGATAGCCGCGCCGGTGAGCTTCCTTGACGACGTCGGCGACGTACGGTTCCCAATTCCGGTTGGCCCACAGGACCGGAAGGTGCGGACCGTGTTCGTCCAATTCCGCGCGCAGGGCCTCGAGGAGATGGCGATTCTGCTCGTTGATCGGGCTGACGCCGCCGTTGGCCCGGTAATGCGTGGCCACCTCTTCGAGCCGCTCATCCGGGATTCCGCGTCCCGCGGTGACGTTGCGGAGGAACGGGATGACGTCCTCCTGTCCCTCGGGCCCGCCGAAGGACGAGAGGATCACGGCGTCGTAATGCTCCGGCGCTTGGGCTCGGGGGCGCACGATGCTCTCCTCGGAGATCATGTCCGTGGATTCGTCGATGACCTGCGGACCGTTGCTGGCGGTATTTCTCGGATCGGTCCGGTTGGGGATCGGTTCTTGTGCACGCGTCTTCATCGGAGAACCTCGACGGCTTCGGTCGCGTCGATGCGACGTCCCGTGTAGAACGGTGTCTCTTCTCGCACGTGAAGCCGTGCCTCGGTGTTCCTGAAGTGACGCATGATGTCCACGAGGTCGACCAGTTCGGGCGCTTCGAGGGCGAGGACCCATTCGTAGTCGTTGAGCGCGAAGGTCGCGATCGTGTTGGCCAGGACCTGAGGGTAATCCCGGCCCTTCATGCCGTGGTTCTTGAGCATCTCCGAACGATGCCCCTCGTCCATGTAGTACCAATCCCACGAACGGACGAACGGGTAGACGCAGACCCAGGCCTCGGGCTCGGCGCCCTTGGCGAAGGCCGGGGCATGGTTGCGGGTGAATTCCGCGTCGCGGTGAACGCCCATCGTGGACCACACGATGTCCGTGTCGGCCAGCGCGCTGGTACGCCGCAACTCGCGCACGGCCGCCTGAAGGTCTTCCGGGTTTTCGCCGTGCGTCCACACCATCACATCGGCGTTGGCTCGCATGCCCGAGACGTCGTAGAGGCCACGAACGGTCACGCCATCCGCCTCGAGACGTCCTAGCGCGGCGCTCAGTTCGGCGGCGTCGGCCTGAGCATCGGATCCCGTCGAGGCGGATCCCCGACGGGCGAACACGGTGTAGAGCGCGTAGTAGAGACGGTCGTCGCCGGTCGCGGCGCGCGAGTTGCGGGGTGCGCTTTCCGTATTCTGATCAGCCATGGTTGTTCTGTCCTTTCGGTGACGGCGCCCTGGAAAGCAGGACGCGCTGAGGGTCGAAACGAAGGGGTCCCGTGCCCTCGGGGATGATTCAGGCCCGAGGGTCGGTGGATCCGGTCTCGCCCTGCCCGAGGTCGAGCTGGGCAATGGTTGTGCGAGTGTCCGGCACCACGGAGGCGAGCCCCGTACCGGATAGCCAGGCCCCCACGGAGGCGACCCGGCTGAGCGTCGAAAGATTCTTGCGGAAGGCCTTGATTTTCTCCTGGTGTCCGACCGAGACCCGGGGCATCGCGGATTTCCAGCGGACGACGTCGGCGTCGATCAGGTGCTTGCGGCTCAGGCTCGTCCCCATGATGCGCGACGCATCGTGCAGCGCGAGGCTCATGAGCTGTTCGTCGGAGAGTGTCAGTTCCGTGATCGACTGCCCCTGCGAGGTATTCCCCCGACCATAGGACAGCCGAAGAATGTGACGGTCCGCCCCCGCTCGGTCGGCGATCCATTGCCACTTGGCCGTCGCGTGGGTCAGAGCCTTGGCGCGCACGTTGCGCACCTGGTCGCTCACGAGGACGCCGGTGCCGCGGGGAGGAGTGTTGAGGACGGGCGCGTTGACGACCAGCGTGACCAACGCGATTTCGGGGCCCCGCCGCACGTCCGGGAGCAGATCGCCATCCAGATGGGGGCTCAACAGCCGAACCGCGGTGGGTCCGTCGGTCGCGAGAACGAGGACGTCGGCGGTGAGCCCGGCCCTCTTGCCGGCTGCGCCTTCCTGACGCCGGATCGCGATCCAGCTCTGGCTGACCTCGTCGCGGTCGATCGCGATCACGTCGCACCCGGCAAACAGCCTGACGCCGCGACGGGTGAGATCCTTCACCAGCGCCTCGGACAACTGATTCATGCCACCGACCAGGCTTCCCACCTGTGTGCCGGCGGGCGCATTCGACCGGAGCACCGCCGCCGACGCTCCGAGGGAGCCGTAGGTACGGATCCCCTCGCGCAGCCCGGGGGCGACGGTATCGACGTCTAGGTCGTCGGGATGGGTCGAGTGGATGCCCATGGTGACCGGAGCGACCAAGCGGTCGACGATCTGCTGGCCCATGCGCGCCCTCACCAGGCCCCCGAGCGTCCTTTGGTGGCTGCCGACCGACGTCGGCATATGCCGGTCCATCGCGGCCCGACGCCGCCCCATGGGGGTCAACGTTCCCCGGAGATCGGGATCCTGCGGATTCGCCGGAATCCCGAGCACGCCGGAGGAAGGCATCTTGGTGGGGCCGGTCGGCAGGTACAACCACGACCCGTGAGCGTCCGGCGTGGTGCGAAGCTCGCTGAGCCCCAGGTCCTCGATCAGTTCTTCCACGGACCCATTGCGGGTCGCGTAAGACTCGGCGCCGGAGTCCAGCACCATGCCGCCCACCTGGTGGGCGCCGACGGCCCCACCGAAATGGTCCCTGGCCTCGGTCACGACGACGCGCAGACCGCGGTCCGCGAGTTCGCGCGCGGCGAGGAGCCCCGAGACTCCGCCGCCGACCACCAGGGCCGTCCGTGCCTTGCGCAGTCGATGAGGAGGCTTCGTCTCAGGTTCGGGGGACGAGGTGTTGCTCATGGAGGCGCGGGTCCCGGAGCTGATGGTCCGGGCGCCGGTTTCGGTGCTGTTCTCTGGTGTGGTTGCCATCGACACTAACTTTCGTGGATGAATTCGACGAGCCGAGTCAGCACGGTCGGATCCGTGCTCGGCGGAACGCCGTGACCCAGATTGACGATGTGCGCCGCGGCGGCCCTGCCCTTCGAGAGTACGTCGGTCGTGTGCTTTTGGAGAACTTCCCACCCCGCGTCGAGCATCGCCGGATCGATGTTGCCCTGGAGCGGCGTCTCGGGGCCGACGCGGCGGCTCGCTTCGTCCAGGTCCACGCGGTAGTCGACGCCGACGACGTCGCCGCCCGCTTCCTTCATCGCGCCCAGCAGCTCACCGGTTCCCGTGCCGAAATGAACCCGCGGAATCCCGTACTTCTCCACGGCCCCGAGCGCGGCGGCGGAATGGGCCAGGACGTGGGCCCGATAATCGCGCTCCGGCAGCGAGCCCGCCCACGAGTCGAAGAGCTGCACCGCACTGGCACCCGCCTCGACCTGCGCCGCGAGGAACTGGCCCGATACGCGAGCGACCCAGGTCGCCAGCGCCTCCCATGCCTCGGGATCCCGGTGCATCATCGTGCGGGGGCCCAAATGATCCCTCGAGGATCCGCCCTCGGCCATATAGGCGGCCACCGTGAAAGGCGCCCCAGCGAAGCCAATGAGCGGGGTGCTGCCCAGCTGTTCCACGGTCAGCGAGACCGCTTCCCGAATCGGATCGAACGCGGCGTCCGGAATCTCCGGCAGGGTCTCGATCTCCCGCATGGTCCGGTAGGGCGACCCCATGACGGGGCCGCGCCCGGGGACGATATCGACGTCGAGACCGGCGATCTTGAGGGGGACCACGATGTCCGAGAAGAAGATGGCCGCATCGACGCCGTGACGTCGGACAGGTTGCAACGTGATTTCCGCCGCCAGCGAGGGCGTGAGGCACGACTCCAACATGTTGGTGCCTTCGCGCGCCTGCCGGTACTCGGGCAACGACCTTCCGGCCTGCCTCATGAACCACACCGGCGGATGCTCGGGACGATCCCCCACCATCGCCCGGATCAGCGGCGAAGCGGCGGTCCCGCCCGCGCGGAGGGGGTGCGTCGGGGCCAGCCGGGAAAGTTGCGCGTCCGTGAGCAATGCCCGTCGCGAAGAGGATGAAGTCGTCATAGTGCTTCCATTGTGCCAACTCACGACCCGCTTTTTGCGGACAGGTTGTCAGCACGGCGGCGCGCCCAGACGGCGACGAAGGTCATTTCCCAGGACCATTCAGGCGTGGTTATTATGAATGAGTCGTGGTTTTGTTTTCGCTGGTTTCATCGCATAAAAATGTCGACCTGAACACCGTCGCACGAGTGTCGACCGGTGTTGGGGCCATAGCCCCTACTCTGGTGCACCATGGCCCGCTCAAGGGCCTCGTGACGCTCTCCACGTGCAATCGCCTCGAACTCTACGGAGAGGCGTCCGCGACGCAGGACGGAACCGAGGCCACGATCGAGGAGATCGTGCAGCGCGTTGCCGCCGACGCGGACCTGGACCCCACCTTTGTGCGCGGCGCCTTCGACGTCCATTTCGATGACGACGCCGCCTCCCACCTGTTCACCGTGGTCTCGGGGCTCGAGTCGGCCGTCGTCGGCGAACGCGAGATTACCGGGCAGGTGCGCCGGGCGCTGGTCAACGCCCGCGAGGAGGGAACGGCCTCCAGCGAGTTGATTCGGCTATTCGAGACCGCCGCCCGGACCGCCCGCACGGTGGGCGCGCAGACGTCGCTCGGCGAGCGCGGTCGGTCCATCGTCTCGGTGGCCCTGGACCTCGCGAGCGAGGTCGCGCCCCTCCCCCTGGATCAGGCCAAGACGTTGGTCTTCGGCACGGGCGCCTACGCGGGCGCGACCATGGCCGCCCTTCAAGCGCGGGGTTGCCGGAACATCTGGGTCTATTCGGCGTCGGGCCGCTCCGCGGAATTCACCGCCAAACGCGGCGGCACCCCTGTCTCGGACGAGGGCCTGGACGAAGCGCTGCGCACCGCCGACGTCATCATCGGGTGCAGCGGCGGTTCGGCCCCCATGCCCGCCGAGGCATTCCCCGCCGGGCCCCGGGTGGTCGTGGACCTCGCCCTGTCCCGCGACTTCGATCCGTCGGTCGCCGACCTGGCGGGCGTCGAGCTCATCACGTTGGAATCGGTACGCCTCGCGGCGCCCGAGGAGACCGACGAGTCCGTCTCCGCCGCCCGGGACATCGTCGCTCGCGCATCGCGGGACTTCCGCTCGCGCCGTCACCAGCAGAACGTCGACTCGGCGATCGTGGCGCTACGAAAGCACACCATGTCCGTCCTCGACGCCGAGATGGACAAGGTCCGGCACCAATACGGGTGCGGGGCCCAGGCGGAGCAGGTCGAATTCGCCATGCGCCGCATGATGCACTCCCTGTTGCACACGCCCATGGTCAAGGCCCGGCGCCTGGCGGCGGAAGGCCGCGAGCAGGAATTCGTCGACGCCATCGAGGCTCTGTACGACATCTCGGTGGATTCCCCCGAGGATCTCCCCGCAGAGGAGCCCGCCCAAAAACCCGCCTCATCCTTCGTCGAGGAACGCGCGCCAAAAGCCTCCTGACTAGGCAAAACGTTCTATAGTTGGTTCGCTAACTTGAACCCCTGACGAGAGGGCGCACGACCAAGACGGTCTCCCATCTCGCCAAGACCGTCAAAGGACGAGACGTTGTCTGCATCGACAGAACCAGGATTATCCCCCGAGGGACCCCGCCGCCTTCCCGCTCCGGCCCGTCGCCGCCAGCTGCTCGCCGTCGCCCGCGATCAATTTTCCGCCAACGGTTTTCACACGAGCACGATGGATGATATCGCCAAGGCCGCCGACGTCACCAAGCCGGTGCTCTACCAGCACTTCGCCGGAAAATCCGAGCTCTACGAGGCGGTGCTCGACTCTTGCATCGAACTCTTCGAGCATCAGGTGGTCACCCCGCGCTACTCCTTGACCTCACCAATCAGGAACGCACACGCCGGATGATCTCCAATTTCATCTCCGTGGTCACCAACGACCCGACGGCGTACCGCATGATTTTCCACTCGGATATGCACGCCCAGAAACAATGCAATGAGAAGATCGAGGGCCTCGTCGAACGCGTCTCCCAGCGCGTGAGCCACACGTTGCAGGACAATTCCGGCATGCCCCGGGCGGACTGCGAGTTTTTGGCCCACACCCTCGTCATCCTGGCCATCAGGGCGGCCGAGGTCATCGCCGCCAACCCCGATGCCTCGATGCAAAAACGCTACGAGCATCTGCTCGTCAAGCTCGTGTGGGGCGGCGTCGAACAGATCGCCGAGGAGTGACGCGCTCTCCCGCGCTGAGCGAAATCGGCACGAAGGCATCCTCGTGAGGGACCCCTGCTGAGTAGGCTGAGACACAACGCAAGTATCCGTCAGCATGTTCAGGAGGCACACCCATGGAAATCAAGATCGGCGTTAAGGACGTCGCCCGCGAGGTCGTCATCGAGTCCGAGGAGACCCCCGAGGACATCCGCCGCCAGGTCGCCGAGGCCATTGAGCAGAACACGTTGCTCAACCTCTCCGACACCAAGGGCAACGTGACCCTGGTTCCAGGAGCGGCCATCGGCTATGTCGAGATCGGCGCCGAGACCCGTCGGCACATCGGCTTTGGTCCGTTCAGCGAGAACTAAACCCCGACCAAACCCGCATATTCCGTGGGGAGGACCCGCCCGACGTGGCGCAGGTCCTCCCCACGTCGCGTTGAGGGGTCTAGACTTGTCTTATCTGGATGCCCGGTCGTTACCCGTTGAATTGACCTTTCGCATTTGACGCGACGTACGAGCCCGAGCTCGCGGAACGCGTCACCCGATGATTCTCGCGATCGGCTTCCTACCGATCCTCAGACCGCAGTGGCAGGCGGCCCCACCGCCCGCGTGAATATCTCGCGATGCCAGGGCCAGCGAATAGCCGTGCCGCGGTCATACCATCGACCAACGGAGCGACAGCACGTGAACGAGACCAGCAAGACCGAGACCACCGTGCTCGAAGAAACCCCAGAAGCCGTCCAGGAACTGATCGACGCCGAGGCCCCCGTGGCCGAGGAGATCCAGCCCGAAGAAGATAAGACCTTCGCCGATTTCGGCGTGCGTCAGGACATTTGCGACGCGCTGGCCGCCAACGGCATCACCCATCCCTTCCCCATCCAGTCCCTCACCCTCCCGGTCGCGCTGTCCGGACAGGACATCATCGGACAGGCCAAGACGGGCACCGGCAAGACGCTCGGTTTCGGCCTGCCCGTGTTGCAGCGGGTCGCGGGCCGGGACGACGACGCCTGGGGCAAGCTCAAGTCCCCCGGCGCCCCCCAGGCCCTCATCGTGGTCCCGACGCGCGAGCTCGCCGTCCAGGTGGGCAGCGATCTCTCCGCGGCCGCGAAACAGCGCAACGCCCGAGTCGCCACGATTTACGGCGGCCGTGCCTACGAGCCGCAGATCGCGGAGCTCGAAAAGGGCGTCGAGGTCGTCGTTGGAACGCCGGGACGCCTGATTGACCTGCACCGACAGAAGATCCTGAACCTCTCGCAGGTGGGCGCCGTGGTCCTGGACGAGGCCGACGAAATGCTCGACCTGGGGTTCCTTCCGGACGTCGAGCGCCTGCTCTCGGCGGTGCCCGAGGTCCGCCAGACGATGCTGTTCTCGGCGACCATGCCCGGCCCGGTCATCGCGATGGCCCGCCGCTACATGTCCCACCCCATGCATATCCGGGCCAACGCCCCCGACGACGAGGGCGCAACCAAAAAGGACATCCGGCAGGTCATCTACCGCGCCCACCCCATGGACAAGGACGAGCTGATCGCACGCTCCCTCCAGGCCGAGGGCCGCGGACGCACGATCATCTTCACCAAGACCAAGAGGGCAGCGGCGCGCCTATCCGACGAACTCATCAAGCGCGGGTTCGCGGCGGCCTCGATCCACGGCGACCTCGGCCAGGGCGCCCGCGAGCAGGCCCTTCGCGCTTTCCGCAACGACAAGGTGGACGTCCTTGTGGCGACCGACGTGGCCGCCCGCGGAATCGACGTCACCGACGTGACCCACGTGGTCAACTTCCAGTGCCCGGAAGACGAAAAGATCTACCTGCACCGCATCGGCCGTACCGGCCGCGCCGGAAATAAGGGCACCGCGATCACCCTGGTCGACTGGGAAGACGTTCCCCGCTGGTCCCTGATCAACAAGGCACTGGACCTTGGCGTCCCGGAGCCCGTGGAGACGTACTCGTCCTCGCCCCACCTCTACGCGGACCTCAATATCCCCGCGGGAACCAAGGGCAAACTTCCGAAGGACCAGCGCAAGCACGCCGGTCTCGCCGCGGAGGAAGTCGAAGACATCGACGGAGATTCCCGCTCATCCCGTTCCGGTAAGGGAGAGGGGCGCGGCGGCTCGCAGAATGGCCGGGGCCGCTCCGGCGGCGGACGCGGCAGGGAGAGGTCCTCCGACTCCCGTCCCCGTTCGGGCCGTCGTTCCGGGGACAATGCCTCGGACTCGAAGGCCTCGGGGCAGGGCAATAACGCGCCCGCGGACGAGTCGGCTTCTCAGACCCCGCGCCGCCGCCGGCGTCGCCGCAGCGGTGGCAACGGCCAGTCCGCGTCGCAGCAATAAGCACCGCCTTGACGGGAATCAGCCTCGACGATGCGAATCTGATCGTCCACGGCGATAATCGAGACGTCCTTCCCCGGCTTCCCGCCGGTCGTTTCTCGATGATTTATGTGGACCCGCCCTTCAACACGGGGCGGGCCCAGGTGCGTCGGAACCAGCGGAACCGCCGCGTCGAACCGGAGGAAGCGGATCGGCGCGGTTTCAAGGGACGCACGTATGCCAGCGTCTTGGAAACCCTCTCGAGGTACGACGATTCCTTCGAGGACTACTGGGGTTTCCTCCTGCCCCGGCTGGAGGCGGCGCGAGAGCTCCTCGCGGATCACGGCACGCTCTACCTGCACCTGGACTATCGCGAGGTCCACTACGCCAAGGTCATGTGCGACATGGTCTTCGGGCGCGACTGTTTCCTGAACGAAATCATCTGGGCCTACGACTACGGGGCTCGGGCGAAGAAGCGCTGGCCCGCCAAGCACGACAACATCCTCGTGTACGTCAAGGATCGGTCGAGGTACCTCTTCGACGCCACGGAGGTCGACCGCGAGCCCTATATGGCTCCCGGCCTGGTCACGGCGGAGAAAGCCGCGCGGGGCAAGTTACCCACGGATGTGTGGTGGCACACGATCGTCTCGCCCACGGGCAAGGAGAAGACCGGCTACCCCACGCAGAAGCCCCTCGGACTGCTGCGACGCATGGTCGCGGCCTCCTCCCGGCCCGGGGACTGGTGCCTGGACTTCTTCGCCGGGTCCGGAACCCTCGGCGCGGCGGCGCGTGAACTGGACCGCCGATTCGTCTGTATCGACGCCAACGACCAAGCCATTGACGTCATGCGCACGCGCCTGCCCGAGGCCCGGTTCCTCGGCCCGGAGAACGACTAGGCGCGGGCCTGGTCCCTGATCGCCGCCAGGGTTTCGGAGGCCGTCGTGTTCTCGCCCAATCGGTTGGGTTTCCCGGCCCCGTGGTAATCGCTCGACCCCGTGACCAGAAGGCCGCGTTCGCGGGCAAAACTCAACAGCATGTCACGGTCGGCGGGGGCGTTGTCGCGGTGGAACACCTCGAGACCCGCCAGCCCGGCCTCGACCATCTCTTCCATGACGCCTCGATCGACCACCCTCCCCCGAGAGCTGGCCATCGGGTGGGCAAACACGGGGACCCCACCCGCCTGACGCACGAGGGACACGGCCACGGCGGGATGAGGCGCATAGTGGGGCACGTAGTATCGCGACGACGTCGTGAGGATACGCCCGAATGCCTCGGATCGCTCGCCGCAGACGCCGGCCGCGACCAACGCATCGGCGATGTGCGGCCGCCCGACGGTGGCTCCCTCCGCGGTTTGGGCCCGGACGTCCTCCCACGTGATCGGGAAATCTTCGGAGAGCTTCTCCACCATGCGCCGCGCCCGGGACCGACGGGCCGTTCGCGATCTTTCGATCTCTTCGGAGAGGCCCGGCGCCTCGGGATCGTGGAGATACGAGAGCAGGTGAACCGAGATGCCGCGGTCCGTGGCACACGAGACCTCCATCCCCGGGACGAAGTCGACGCCGACCTCCGCGGAGCGAGCCGCGGCCTCGGCCCACCCCGAGGTCGAATCGTGGTCGGTCAGGGCGAAGGCCTCCAGGCCGGCCCTGGCGGCCTGCTCCGCGACGACAGCCGGGGACTCCGTGCCGTCGGAGACGGTTGAGTGGGTATGTAGGTCGATGCTCACCTTCCTCAATCTACCCGCCGTCGGATCGATGGCCCGGTGTGCCCCGGCGGGAGGTGCGGATATATCGTGGAGTCATGACTGACAATAATTCTTCCGAACCCCAGGACCCCGCCGCAGCGCAGCCCCTCGCCGAGCGCGTGGGGAACCGGTCACAGCCGCCGCGCTCTTCCGCGTTCAAGGAGTTCATCGGCTCGAACTGGGCCCCCTCGACCAAGCCGCTTCCCGCGCGGGCGCCCGTCGCGGATTTCGCCGCCAAGCGCCGTGCCGCGCTGTCCGCGCAGTTCCCGGGCGAGCGCCTGGTCGTACCCGCGGGGCCGCTCAAGACCCGCTCGAACGACACCGATTATCGGTTCCGCCCGCACTCCGGCTTCGCCCACCTGACGGGCCTGGGCGTCGACCACGAACCCGATGCCGTTCTGATCTTCGAGCCGTTGGACGAGCCGGCCGAGGACGGCTCGCAGCACCGGGCCACCCTGTACTTCCGGCCGCTGGCCGGCCGCGACACCGACCAGTTCTACTCCGATCCCCGCTACGGGGAGTTCTGGGTCGGCCCCCAGCCGACCCTCGCCGAGATCGAGTCCGAATACGGCATCGAGTGCAAGGACCTGGCGGATCTCGAGGTGGCCATCACCAAGAACGCCGGGCCTCAGGCGCTGGGCGGCGTGCGCGTCCGCCTCCTGCGCGAGGTGGACCTGAACGTTGACGCGCTCGTGGACACCTCCCGGATGAATACCAGCGTGGACCTCGAACAGTCCGATGCTTTGGACGGGCAGCTGACCGAGGCCCTCTCCGAGCTGCGGCTCATCAAGGACGAGCAAGAGATCGCCAACCTGCGTCGCTCGATCGCCTCCACCAAGCAAGGCTTCGAAAACATCGTTCGCGCTCTGCCCCAGGCCCGGGACCATCACCGCGGCGAGCGGATCGTCGAGGGCGCTTTCTTCGCGGCCGCGCGTGCGGAAGGCAACGACGTGGGCTACGAGACGATCGCCGCGTGCGGCAACAATGCGACCGTGTTGCATTGGATTCGCAATAACGGCACGGTGGACGACGGCAAATTGATCCTCGTGGACGCGGGAGTCGAGGACGATACCCTCTACACGGCAGACATCACCCGCACCCTGCCGGTTAACGGCAAGTACACCGAGACCCAGAAGAAGATCTACGACGCCGTGCTCGAGGCCTCCGAGGCCGCGTTCCGGGCGGCCGTGCCCGGCAACCGGTTCCGCGACGTGCACGCGGCCGCCATGAAATCCCTGGCGGAATCCCTCGACGCCTGGGGAATCCTTCCCTGCTCGGTCGCCGAAGCCGTTTCCGATGAAGGCGGCCAGCATCGCCGCTGGATGCCCCACGGCACGAGCCACCACCTGGGGCTGGACGTGCACGACTGCGCGCAGGCCAAGCGCGAGTTGTACCTCGACGGGGAGATCCAGCCGGGTATGGTCTTCACGATCGAGCCGGGCCTCTACTTCAAGGAAGACGATCTCGCGGTTCCCGAAGAATACCGCGGCATCGGCGTCCGGCTCGAAGACGACGTGCTGATCACCGCCGACGGGCCCGAGAACATGAGCGCCGAATTCCCCCGGACCACGGAGGAGATCGAGGCCTGGATCGCGGACCTCTCGCGCTGAGGACTCGTCCACACGACGAAGCCCCGGACGTTCCCGTCCGGGGCTTCGTGGTGTGTGGGCGGATTATCGTGCGGTGGGCTCGTCGGTGCCCTCGGCCGGCCGAGTCTGCCCGTCTGGGCTGTGGCTCCCCCGTGGGTTCTCATCCCGAATGCCAAAACGGGGACGACCGTCCGGAAGGTCCTTGAAATCGCGAGCCTGCTGGGGCTCCGCGCCGTCCGGTCCGGCGGGAGGATTCTCTCCCTGGGGACCCTGCGGAGCACCGGGTTGCCCCCACGGTTCGCGCCCCGTCGGCGCCGGGGCGTGCTGGCCCTGCCCTGGGCCGTTGGCCGAGCCATCGGAGTGCGGCGGCCTCGGCGCCGGGGCCTGAGGATGCTGGTTTCCCTGAGCGCCGTGGAGGTCGGCGCCGTGGTTCGGGAAATACGGCTGTTCCGGGGCGACGGGGCGCAGCGGTGGGCGCTGCGAGGAACCGCCCAGCAGACGCCGGGCCTCGCCGGCCTCCTGCGGGGTGCAGACGAGGTCATAGCTGCCGGCGACGAGTTGGCCGACCGCCGTAAAGCTCCGGTGACCGCCGCGCCGGGAGAAGCTGACGATCGACAAGATCATCCAGAACGCGACGCCCAGCGGAACCGAGGTCAGGAATGCGGCCATCGGGTTCTCGTGGCCAAAGAGCATCAGCAAGAACCCGAGGAATACGCCGTAGAAGAGGCCTTGCAGGGCCCCGGAGGCCGCGACTCGCGCGTAGGACAGCGTCCCGACGACGTGCTCCACCTGGCGCAGGTCCGTCCCCACGATCGCGAGATTCTGCACGGGGAATCCGCGCTCCGCCAACAGGTCCACGGCGCCCTGCGCGTCCTGGTACTTGGAGAATTTCCCGACGGTCACCGAGCTGGGGAGGTGCTCGCTCCGTAGGGCCGCGAGTCTGGACTTTCCGGAATTTGCCATGCCGTCATTTTCCCTGACCCGTGACGAGACCGCCAACCACACGTCAAGGTATCGCCACTGGTGAACCCCGAAGATGTTCCTAACCAGTACATATGAGTAATCTGTTCAAGTGAGCAACGTACCGAGCAGAATTTTTATCGCCCGCCTCTTGGGCCTGGACGTCTTCGACCCCGTCGGAGACCGCCTGGGCCGGTTGAGGGATGTCGTCGTGCTCAATAGGGACGCGCAGCGAAAACACCTGCAACCGCTCGTCGTCGGCATCGTCGTCGAGGTCCTGGGAAAGAAGCGCGTTTTCGTGCCCATGACGCGCGTCAACACCATGGACGCCACGCAAATCATCGTCACCGGCCTGGTGAACCTGCGTCGCTTCGAACAGCGAGGGGCCGAGGCCCTGGTCATCGGCGAGCTCTTCGACCGCAAGGTGCACTTCACGGATGGCACCGGGGTGGCCACGATCGAAGATTGCGCGATGGAACAGACCAAGAACGGCGATTGGAAGATCACCGAACTGTTCGTCCGGCGCTCCGAGCCCACCGGCAGGCTCATGCGCCGCAAGAACGAGACCCTCGTCGTGGACTGGGAGGACGTGGTCTATGGAACGGCCATGGACCCGCAGGGCGCTTCCCACTTCCTCGCGACGCACGAGGAGACCCAGCCCGCGGACCTCGCCGATGCCCTCCACGACCTCAACGACAAGCGCATGCTCGAGGTCGCCGAGGAATTGCAGGACGAGCGGCTCGCCGACGTCCTGCAGGAACTGCCGGTCGAGGACCAGGTCCAGATCCTCTCGCACCTGGACCTCAAGCGCGCGGCGGACATCTTGGAAGAGATGGAGCCCGACGACGCCGCCGACCTGCTGAACATGTTCACCGATTCGCAACGGGAAACGCTCCTCGGCCGCATGGAACCCGACGACGCCGAAGACGTCCGACGCCTCCTGGAATACGAAGAGGGCACCGCCGGTTCCCTCATGACGCCCGTGCCGATCATCCTCCCTCCGGAGGCCACGGTGGCCGAGGCCCTTGCCCACATCCGCCAGGAAGAGATCAGCCCGGCCGTGGCCGCCGCGGTCTTTGTCTGCCGCCCTCCGCTCGAGGCACCCACCGGTCGATACATCGGCATGGTCCATATGCAACAGCTCCTGCGCTTCCCTCCCCCGGAGTCCGTCGGCAACATCATCGACCGCAGCGTCGAACCGATCTCCGATATGGCCTCCCTCGAGGATCTCTCGCGGGTGCTGGCCACCTACGACTTGACCATCATCCCCGTCATCAACGAGCATGACCGGCTCGTCGGCGCCGTGACCATCGACGACGTCCTGGATGCGCTGTTGCCCGAAGACTGGCGGACAAACGACGACGGAACACCCGTCCGAAAGGTGGGACGCAAATTTGAGTGATATGAACCGCAACCGCCGCAATCGCGATCCCCACCGCGCGGGGCTCGATACCCCGCTGGCCAGCAAGCCGAAGTGGTATCAGCGCTATCAGCCCAACCCCGAATCCTTCGGGGTCATGACCGAATCCTTTGCGCGCTGGATGGGAACGCCACAGTTCCTCGTGTGGATGACCGTCTTCGTGACCATCTGGCTCTTGTGGAACACCCTCATGCCGGAGAGCATGCAGTTCGACCCCAAGACCCTGAACTTCACGCTGCTGACGCTCATGCTGTCCCTGCAGGCCTCCTACGCCGCTCCCCTGTTGCTCCTCGCCCAGAACCGCCAGGACGACCGCGACCGCGTCGTCGCCGAGGAGGACCGTCAGCGGACCCAGCAGAATCTCGCCGACACCGAGTATCTGACGCGGGAAATCGCCGCGCTGCGCATTGCCCTGCGCGAGGTCGCCACGCGCGACTTCATGCGTTCCGAGATCCGGGACCTGGTGGAGGAGACCGTCGGCAAAGGCAACGACGATCCGGACGAGTCAGACGATCGTTCCGACACCCCCAAGCGCAAGAAAAAGGACCAGCATCGGGGATCCGCGGACTCAGACACCAAGACCTCGATTCTCGACCTCGAGAATTCGGGGCTCGTGGAAGCCGATCGCGTTCCTCGGCCACACGGCTCCCGGGCCTCCGCCGAGGACAAGAATGAATGAGACTCTCCTCGCGGCCCTCGGCACGGTGATCGACCCCGAGCTGCGCCGACCCATCACCGATCTGGGGATGGTGAGCCACGCCGAGATCACCTCGGGAGTCGCGACCGTGGGCATTCGGCTGACGATCCAAGGCTGCCCGCTGAAGGATACGATCCAGCAGGACGTCAGGGACGCCGTGATCCGCCTCGACGGCGTCGAGGACGTCCACATAGATCTCGACTACATGAACGCCGAGCAGAGGCGGTCGCTGAGGGACAGGCTCGGTCATACCAAGACCAATCCTTTCGCGTCTCCGGACAACCTCACCCAGGTCTACGCGGTGGCCTCCGGCAAGGGCGGCGTGGGTAAATCCACGGTCACGGCCAATCTGGCGGCCGCCCTGGCCTCCGACGGTCTATCCGTGGGCATCGTCGACGCCGACGTGCACGGCTTCTCGATCCCGGGCCTGCTCGGCGTGACGCAACCGCCGACCAAACTCGAAGACATGATCCTTCCGCCCGTCGTCGAGGTCCCCGAACATCGGCGTCGGCAACCGGAGGGTCGACCGCCCGGATCGATCCGGGTCATCTCGATCGGGATGTTCGTCGAGGGCAACCAGCCCATCGCGTGGCGGGGTCCGATGCTCCACCGGGCCCTGGAGCAATTCCTGACCGACGTCCACTTCGGGGACCTCGATGTGTTGCTCCTGGACCTTCCGCCAGGCACCGGCGACGTGGCCATTTCCATGTCGCAGCTGGTCCCCACGGCCAGCCTCCTGGTCGTCTCGACCCCGCAGGCCGCGGCCGTCGACGTCGCCGAGCGTGCCGGAACCATGTCGTTGCAGACCGGGCAGAAGGTCTTGGGCGTGGTCGAGAACATGTCGGCCATGGTCATGCCCGACGGGAGCCGCGTCGAGATGTTCGGTGAAGGCGGCGGAAAAAAGCTATCCGAGCGCCTCACGCAAGCCCTCGATGCCGAGGTTCCCCTGCTGGGTTCCGTCCCCCTCGATCTCTCGCTGCGACGCGGTGGCGACGAGGGGACACCGGTCGTCTGGTCCGACCCCGATTCCCCTTCGGGCACGACGTTGCGCGCGATCGCCGAGAGTCTACGCGAGCATCGACGCGGGCTCTCCGGCAAAAGCCTGCCACTGAACCTCATCTAGACGCGACCCGCCGGGCAACCCCGGAAACGAAAAAGGCCGTGGCCGACGAATGACTTCATTCGTCGGCCACGGCCTGTCGCTGCCCTCGGTGTGGCTCAGGTGGCTTCGGTGTCGAAGGGAGCCAATTCTCCGGGCGAAAGCCGGCTGGTGGCGGCTGCGGGCGGCGTCGTGGAGCGGGTTTGCTCTGCGGCCAGCTCCTCGTCGTCCTCGAGCAGGGCCTCACGCACGATGCGGCGCGGGTCGTACTGACGGGGATCGTACGCCCGCCAGTTGATGTCATCCAGTTCGGGACCGAGCGTGTCTTTGAGGTCATCTTTGGCGCCCATCGCCGTGCGTCGCAGGGTCTTAATGAGGTCCTTGAGCTGGCGGGCGTACTCGGGCATGCGCTCCGGCCCGATCACCACGAAGACGATAACGGCCAAGACAATGAACTCGGCACCGTTGATTCCAAACACACCAGCACATTACCAGCTCTGTCCGTGTACCCACCGTGCGCTACACCGCATCCCCGCTGGCCGGCGTGTCAGATCAGGACCCTCCCCGCCCTCTAGGACTCGGTGATGGGATCCAGGCAGGCCTTCAGGTCATGCGCCTCGTCTTTGGAGATCTCCAGGACCAGCCGGCCCCCTCCTTCGAGAGGGATGCGCATGATGAGAGAACGGCCTTCCTTGGCTACCTCCATGGGACCTTCACCGGTTCTCGGCTTCATCGCAGCCATTGATGCTCCTTGTCGGATCGACGATCTTGGTGAGGAACGGCGGTCCCCCGATATCCCAATGATAGCGCGATCACATTAACCGACTGGTCACGGGCGTCGCGAGGCGATCACGGCGGGTAGTCCCCGCCGCTGGGCAGTTCCTTCCAATGCCAGAGCCACCCGACCCAAATCAGCTGCCCGAGCAGCGCTCCCAGCACCACCGTGGCGCGATAGGCCCGCGAATTCGACAGTGCCATCAGCGGCCCCGCGAGGGGAAACAGGGGAAGCAAGAGCCGGAAAGTCGAGGATTGCGGAAAGAGAAACACCAGGAGATAGGCCGTGTACGCGTAACACCAATACCGAAGGTGACGAGGAATCGTGGTCAGCACGGTCCGTGTGCTCATGACCCACAGGAATCCCACGACCAACAGCAGGAGAATCAGCGGCCCGGGAGCGCCGAAATAGGTGACCGACTGCTGGATCCACGGTTGGAAGGGCAGCAGGTGTTCGCCGCGCCACGCCGTCTCCGTGGCGGTGTAGGCGTCAACGCGTCCGGTCGCCGCCCAAGCGATGGCCGGCCAGGTCAGCGCGCAGGCGCAGGCGAACAGCGCGACGGCGAGGAATCGCCACGTAGACCTCATCGACTGCCTCACCCGATCCACGAAGGGCCGACCGGTCGTGCCCCGGTAGTCCAGGAGAAACCTCGTCACCCACCACAGGCCCAACGCGGCGGCAAGGGGCACCCCCACCGGTCGGCTGAGGCACGTGGGCACCAGGAGCAGGGAGCATAGGAGAAGATTGCCGCGCACCAACGCGAGGGCGAAGCCGGCCAAGAACATGAGGTTCATCGACTCCGCGTAGGGCGTCTGCAGAATCGGCGCCACCGGGTTGACCAGCACCAGTGCGGTGCTCCACAGCGCGAACCGGTCCACTCCCCGCGCCGGTTGGCGCAGGCCCAGACCGTGCAGAATTCGGCGTGGACTCACGTACTGCTCGCCACCCGCGTCCTCGGAACCGGTGGCAAGCGTCCAGGAGGAGGCGAAGATGCCGTAGAGCAGGATCGCCGTCACGGCACCGCAGAGGAGGGATACCACTCCCCCGGCCATGGGCCACGACCATCCCGTGACCTTCATCAGACCCGAGGCGGTCATCGGAAAGAGCGGGTAGAAAGCCCACGGATTCTGATCGACGGTGCCGCCGGCGCTGATCGGCAGGGTGCTCGGATAGCCGATCTCGGCGATGTGTCGATACCAGTCGCTGTCCCAGATTCCGATGTACTGCAGATACGACATCGGGCCATCGCTCCAGGGGCTCGCCTGTTGCTGCCGCCCCACGATGGTGAAGACGATCCATCCCCAGATGCGCGAGGCGACGTAGACGCCCAGAAGCCAGGTCCAGATCGGCAGGTCCGTGAGCCACCGTCGAAAACTCGAGGCCGCGTGGCGGGCCAATAATTGCGCGGGATTCACCGTTAGCTGGTGGCCTCGGCGGAGGCCGGGGTGGATCGCTCATCGGAGGCCTCCAGGGGACCGCGCTCCGGTCCCGGGGTCTCGATCCCGTCTCGGGAGACGTATTCGGCACCGGCCAGCCGGTCCGCCCCCAACACCGCGCACGATATGAGAACGGCCGCCAGGATCACGAAGGTCAGTCCCACCAGGATAAAGTTCATATCTCTATTGTGGACCATGGGCCGGGGCAGGCGTCTTCGGATGACCTTTCGGGCACCCGCCGCCCTGGTGGCTCAGGCGGAAACTAGCCAGGCCGTCAGGGCCTGAAGGCAGGACCGAATTTCGGACGCGAAGACGTGCTCGTTGTCGGAATGAGCCAACAGGGCGTCCCCCGGGCCGAAGTTCACCGCCGGGATGCCCAGCGCGGAAAAGCGGGCGACGTCGGTCCACCCGTATTTCGGTTTGGGCTCCGAGCCAACCGACCGCACGAGCTCTTGGGCCAGCGGGGCGTCGAGTCCCGGGCGCGCCGCCGCCGAGGCATCCACGATGTCCAGCTCATACCCGGCGAATACCTCCCTGACGTGGGCGGTGGCCTCCTCGAGGCTCTTATCCGGGGCGAACCGATAGTTGATGTGAACCGCACAGGTGTCCGGTATGACGTTTCCCGCGACCCCGCCGGAAATCTGCACCGCGTTGAGTCCCTCGCGGTATTCCAGGCCCTCGACGGTCACGGTCTTCGGCTCGTAGCCGTCCAGGATCCTCAGGATGTCCCCCATCCCGTGGATCGCGTTGCGCCCCATCCAGGCGCGCCCCGAGTGGGCCGCGACGCCGCTGGTCGTGATCCAAAAGCGCATGGTTCCGTTGCATCCGCCCTCGATGTGCCCGTCGGTCGGTTCCAGCAGGACGGCAAAATCCGCGTCGGTGACCAGCTCGGGAGCGGCCTCGACCAGGGCACCGAGCCCGGAGGCCTCGCTCGAGACCTCTTCGTGGTCATAGAACACGTAGGTGATGTCCCGGTTGGGGGCGACCACGGACGCGGCGAGCTTGAGCTGAACCGCGACCCCGCCCTTCATATCGGTCGCGCCCCGGCCGTAAAGGACCGGCCGGCCGTCTTGCTCGTCCCACTCCGAGGGCACGGTCCCTCGTGACCCCGGGGTCGTCGGCAACGGGACCGTGTCCAGGTGTCCGGCGAGGACCACGCGTTCGGCACGCCCGAGGGAGGTGCGGGCGACGACCGTGTCACCGTGGCGGTGGACGGTCAGGTGGTCCAGGCTCCGCAGCGCGCTCTCGACGGCGTCGGCAAGCGGCTTCTCAGCGTCCGAGACGGAATGAATATCCAACAGATCGGCCGTGAGATCCGCGACATCCTGGTCGAGATCCAGATTCGGTCGGGCGGTTGAGGCTGTGGCGGGGGCTTGAGTCATGTGATCACCATAAGCCCCGAAACCCATCGCGTCCCACGATGTGTCATGACGGGTCGATTCCGTGCGGAATGTGGGGTGCGCTTCGTAGAATGGCAACCATGACTCAAAGCACGACCCCTGAATACGCATCCGGCATCGGCCTGGCGACCGTGGTCGCCTCGGGCCCCTACGAGGGCGCCATTCTCGACGTCTGGTACCCCGCCCCCACCCTGACCCAGGCGCCGGATGACTCCGTGCGCTCGGCCCTCGAGGACGCTCGCGGCAACGACGAGGCCCGCAACGTGAGGCTCACGGTCATCGAGAAGTCGACGCGGCTCGCCGAGGCCCCCGCGGACGCCGCGGACGCTTACCTCCGGCTGCACATCCTGTCCCACCGACTCGTGACCCCCAACTCGATCAGCCTCGACGGAATCTTCGGCGCGCTGACCAACGTCGCCTGGACCAACTTCGGCCCGGTGCTCGCCGCCGAGTTCGAGCAGGCACGGCTTGCCCTGCGCGCCCGAGGCCACGTGACGGTCTACCAGGTGGACAAGTTCCCCCGCATGGTCGACTACGTGGTGCCGAGCGGGGTTCGGATCGGCGACGCCGATCGCGTGCGCCTCGGTGCGTACCTGGCCGAAGGCACCACCGTGATGCACGAAGGCTTCGTCAACTACAACGCCGGAACCTTGGGCCACGCCATGGTCGAGGGCCGCATCAGCCAGGGGGTCGTCGTCGGAGACCACACCGACATCGGCGGTGGCGCCTCGATCATGGGCACCCTGTCGGGCGGCGGCAAGGAACGCGTGAGCCTCGGCGAGCGGGTGCTCCTCGGCGCCGAAGCAGGCGTGGGCATCTCCCTCGGGGATGACTGCGTGGTCGAGGCGGGTCTCTACCTGACCTCGGGAACCCGCGTGACCGTGGCCGCGGACGGCACCTCGAAGGTCGTCAAGGCGTCCGAATTGTCCGGCGCTTCCAACCTGCTGTTCCGCCGCAATTCGCAGTCCGGAACAGTCGAGGCCATCCCCAGGTCCACCGGGTCCGTCGAGTTGAACTCCATTCTGCACGCCAATTAGTCACCGAAACCCAAGGACGAATACATGAAAATCATGGTGACCGGCGGAGCCGGTTATATCGGTAGCCACACGGTCCTGGCCCTGCTCGAGGCCGGACACGACGTCGTCGTCATGGACAACCTGTCCAATTCCTCGCGCGCTTCCCTGGATCGCGTGAGCGAGTTGGCCCATGGCCGGACGCCCGAATTCCACCTCGTCGACCTCCTGGACGCTCCGGCCCTCAACCGGCTATTCGACGAGACCCGCCCGGATGCCGTCATCCACTTCGCTGGGCTCAAGGCCGTCGGGGAATCCGCGGAAAAGCCCCTGTGGTACTACAACACCAACGTCGCCGGCACCATCAACCTCTTGTACGCCATGGATGCGGCGGATTGCCGGACCATCGTGTTCTCTTCCTCGGCCACCGTGTACGGCGCACCCGACGAGATGCCGTTGACCGAGAAGCTGCCGATGGATGCCCAGTCCTGCTACGGGCGTACCAAGGAACACATCGAGGACATGCTCATCGATCTGGCCGCCTCCGACTCCTCCTGGAACGTGGCCCTGCTGCGGTACTTCAATCCCGTCGGGGCGCACGAATCGGGCCGAATCGGCGAGGACCCCACGGGCATTCCCAACAACCTCCTGCCGTTCATCGCCCAGGTAGCGGTCGGACGCCGCGAGAAGCTCAAGGTCTTCGGTGCGGACTACCCGACCCCCGACGGGACCGGCGTTCGCGACTACATTCACGTGGTCGACCTGGCCGACGGTCACCTCAAGGCCCTGGACGTCATCTCCGACGGCGGGGGTCTGCGCACGTGGAACCTCGGCACCGGCAACGGCTACTCGGTCCTCGAGGTCCGGGAGGCCTTCGAGAAGGCCTCCGGGCGTGAGATCCCGTACGAGATCGTCGATCGTCGCCCGGGCGACGTCGCGGTCTCCTACGCGGACCCCTCGTCGGCCCTCGCAGATCTCGGGTGGTCGGCCACGCGAGACATCGACACGATGTGCCGAGACCACTGGCGCTGGCAGCACGAAAACCCCAACGGATACGAAGGCTAGGCCCGGACCGCTCGGGGAGCACGAGCACCGTCTCCCCGGGGCTTGACTCGATACGAAAAACGCCGCCGCGATCGTGTCCCCCTCTTCACGAGGGCGGCACGATCGCGGCGGCGTTGGTCTTTCCGGTCGAGGACCGGCGGGAGACCTTTTTCTTAGGAGTCGATTCCGGGGTACCGGCGTTCGGTCTTACCGGTGTAGACCTGGCGAGGGCGCCCGATCTTGGTCGACGGATCCTGCATCATCTCTCGCCACTGGGCGATCCAACCGGGAAGACGCCCGATCGCGAACAGGACCGTGAACATCTGCTCCGGGAAGCCCATGGCCTTGTAGATGAGGCCCGTGTAGAAGTCGACGTTCGGGTACAGCTTGCGCTCGACGAAGTAGTCGTCCGCCAGGGCCTTTTCCTCGAGGCGCTTGGCGATGTCGAGCAGCTCGTCGTCCCCGCCGAGCTTCGTGAGGATGGAGTCGGCCGTGGACTTGACGATGCGGGCGCGCGGGTCGTAGTTCTTGTACACGCGGTGCCCGAAGCCCATCAAGCGGACGCCTTCCTCCTTATTCTTGACCTTCTCCATGTAGTCCTCGGGGGAAATCCCTTCGGCCTGGATGCGGCGCAGCATGTTCAGAACCGCCTCGTTGGCGCCTCCGTGCTTGGGGCCGTACAGCGCGTTGATACCGGCGGAGACCGAGGCGAACATGTTGGCGTCCGAGGAGCCGACCAGGCGCACCGTCGAGGTCGAGCAGTTCTGCTCGTGGTCGGCGTGCAGGATCAGCAGCAGGTCGAGGGCCTTGGAAATCTCCGGGTCGATCTCGTACTGGTCCGCGGGAACCCCAAAGCAGAGTCGCAGGAAGTTCTCGGTGTAATTCAGGCTGTTCTGCGGGTAGAGCATCGGCTCGCCCTTGGACTTCTTGTACGCGTAGGCCGCCAAGGTCGGGACCTTGGAGAGCAGGCGGATCGTCGAGATTTCGACCTCGCGCTCGTCGTGCGGGTCCAAGGAGTCGTTGTAGAACGTCGAGAGCGCCGAGACGGCCGAGGCGAGGACGGGCATGGGGTGCGCGGTCCTCGGGAAACCGGAGAAGAAGATCTTCAGGTCCTCGTGGACCATCGTGTGGGTGCGGATCATCTCGTCGAATTCGGCCAGCTGATCGTCGGTCGGCAACTCGCCGTAGATCAGCAGGTACGCGACCTCGACGAAGCTCGACTTCGAGGCGAGGTCTTCGATCGGGTATCCGCGGTACCGCAGGATCCCGGCGTCGCCGTCGATATAGGTGATGTCCGACTTGGTGTTCGCCGTGTTCATGAACCCCGGGTCGTACGTGACGTACCCGCCGGTCTCCGAACGCAATTTGGCGATGTCGAAGGCGCCGGTTCCGTCAGTGGGTTCGACGGCCGGGCAATCGACACTCGTTCCAGCGAAGGTGAAGGTCGCTTTATCGGTCATATTTCCTCCCGTGTGAACGTGTCCGCCGATCCATCCGGGGGACGTCGGGGGTTGCCCGATCCCAGCCATAAAATCGCCGCCCTCCGAGCGCGGCCATGGGCCGTGTCGTGGGCGGGGACACAGTATCTCTGGGACAACCCTACCCTTTGTCGACACACCGTCACGAATCAGCCGGGGATATGGAGACAGATTTCATGCCGGCTTGACCTGGGCCTCATCTGAGGGCCATGGAACGCTCTTGCGGGGCCTCACGGCGCGAGGCCACCACCGGTCACGAGAGTCGCTGGACCGCCGCGGCGATGCGTTCGTCCGAGGCCGTCAGGGAGATCCGGATGTATCCCTGGCCCTGATCCCCGTAGAAGACTCCGGGGCCGACCACGATGCCCAGATCCGCGAAACGGCCCACCGTGCTCCAGGTGTCCTCCCCCGCGGTTCCCCAGAGGTAGAGCCCCGCCTCGGAGCCGGACAGTTCGAGGCCGTACCGCTCGACCGCGGGCTTCAGGGCCTCACGCCGACGCCGATACGCATCCTTCTGGGCCACCACGTGAGTCTCGTCTCGTAGCGCCGCCGTCATGGCGTCCTGAATCGGTCGCGGGACGATCATTCCGGCGTGCTTCCGCGAGTTGATGAGATTGGCCACGAGCGAGGGATCTCCCGCGACGAAAGCCGCGCGGTATCCGGCCAGGTTCGACTGCTTGGACAGGGAGTAGACGGACAGCAGACCGTCGAGGGATCCCGCCGAGACGGTGGGATCCAAGATCGATGGCACGCGGCGACCGCCCCGGGCCTCGTCCCAGGCTCCCCAACCAAGCTCGGCGTAGCACTCGTCCGAGGCCACGACCGCGCCCAGCTCACGGGCTTCGCGCACGAGGCGGGCGAGGGATTCCTCGTCACGAACCTCGCCGGTGGGGTTTCCGGGGGAATTCACCCAGACCAGACGCACCCGGGAACGGGTGGCCTCGTCCAGGTCGCTCAGTTCGTCGGCCGCGACCGCGCGCGCCCCGGCGAACGTCGCCCCGATATCGTAGGTCGGGTAAGCGACCCGGGGGCGCACGACGACGTCGCCCTCCCCCAGGCCCAACAAGAACGGCAGCCAAGCGACCAGCTCCTTGGAACCGACCGTGGGCATGACACAGGACTCGTCGAGACCTCCGACGCCGCGACGCCTCCGGTACCATTCGGCGACCGCCGAACGCACCTCGGAGGTTCCCTGGGTCGTGGGGTACCCGGGGGCATCCGCGGCCAGAGCGAGGGCCTGCCGCACGACCTCGGGGGTCGGGTCCACGGGGGTCCCGATGGACAGGTCGACCGTTCCGTCCGGATGCTCCGCCGCCCTCTCCCGGTACGGGGCCAAGGAATTCCAGGGGTAATCCGGCAGGGTGAGGCCGAAGGAAGTCATGCGGGGATGCCTTTCAGTCCTGGTTTTGCGGGGCGAGCGCCGCGATGAAGGGGTGATCGTGATCGATCGCTCCGGTCCGGGCGGCTCCGCCGGGCGAGCCCAGATCGTCGAAGAAGTCGGCGTTGGCCGTGGTGTACTCGTCCCATTCCTCGGGAACGTCGTCTTCGTAGTAGATGGCCTCGACGGGGCATACCGGCTCGCAGGCCCCGCAGTCCACGCATTCGTCGGGATGAATGTAGAGCGTACGTTCGCCCTCATAGATGCAGTCGACCGGGCATTCCTCAACGCATGCGCGATCCTTCACATCGACGCAGGGCTGGGCAATTACGTAAGTCATTCAAACCTCTCATCGGCACCGGGTGCGCTCTCGTCACGGTGTATTTCGAAGGGTCCCGGTGGATCCGTTAGGTCACCAGTCTAGTCATCCGCGGGAACAGTCTCCCGCGATCAATCCCACAACCATAGGCTCTCGGAACCCCAGTCCCCGAGGCCGTTAAGCCAGGTGACTTTGGACGACGTTATGACCGTCGCGTTCCAAGGATCTTTCGGCCGGCGATCCACTGCCCCAGCACCGTCATGACGATGGTCCCGAGAACCCAGGCGATGCCCACCTGACCGATGGCCACCGTGGGATTGGGGATGACCAGGAGGGAGTCGGATCTCGCATAGACGAAAAACCCGAGGAGCACGAAGGCCGTCACGCCGGGCAGCACGGTCGCCCAAGCCCGCCGCGTCACGTGCGCGGTCCACAGCGTCGCGGAGAGCACCAGAATCAAGGCCACGATCAGGCCCCAGGGAAGATACCAACCCGGAAAGTAGCTGATCGACGCGTGGAACATCGTGCCGATGAAACCGACGATCAAGCCGAGGCCGACGCCCGTCACCGCGGAATTGATCGTCCCCGCCGGGACCTGCTCGGCCTGATCCACGGCGTCGTCCACGGTGCGCGCGAGCAAGCGGAAGGATTCCCTGCCGGAGATCTTCTGCTCGACGTTGTTGGAATAGTGGAAAGTCATGCCGTCGGAGACCGTGACCTGGGTCCGGTGGGCCGCCATCGCTCGCTTCTTGGCCTCGGCATCTCCGTCGACGACGGCCTGTTGGCGCTCGTCGGCGGGGTCGGCCTCGCCCTCCACACCCCAGACCAAACTCGGTTGAGCATGAATGGGGATCATCGTGAGCGCCTTGAGCGTCGCTTCGTGGGTGCTGCGGTGATCCGGGTGGCCGTAGCCGCCGTCGACGTCATAGGTCACCACGACATCCGGACGGATCTCTTCCATCACCTCGGCGATGGCCGCGGCCGGCTCTCTGAGCCGTGCCCGCGAGAGGCAATCCTCGGTCGCGTTGGTCGCGGAGGTCGCGCGGCCGTTCTTCCCCCACGACATGCCCGAATCGCGGAAGAACCCCGTGCCCGAACGGCGTCGTGCAAATCGATGCCCGGCGACGCCGAGCGCGCGGCAGGCGTCGTCCAGCTCGGCCTCACGGACCCGACCGAGGGCATCCCCCGAATCCTGAGCGGGCCGGGCACGCACATCCAGATGCGCGTGCTCCTCCCCGATGACCTCCCCCATCTCGCCCCGCGACATGGTCAGCAATTCCACGCGGGCGCCGGCCCGCGCGTAGTGACTCATGCTCGCACCGGTAGACGTCGACTCGTCGTCCGGATGGGCGTGGATGAACAGGATCGTCACCTCGCCCGGGTCCGCCCCCTCCGGGAGGAGGGAACGGACGGCATCGGGCGCGATGTATTCGCCCTGTTCTGGGTAGAACGGCTCCGGATGAGAGCCGTGCGTCGTGGGTGTGGCCATCGGTGAGGAAGCGCGCTCGCTTTCTGGGACTTAGTTGGCGCGGTTGCGGGCGCGGAAGGCCTTGACGCGCTCGTTGGAGTCCAAGACGACCTTGCGGATGCGGAACGCCTCCGGGGTAATCTCCACGCACTCGTCCTCGCGGGCGAATTCGAGGCACTCCTCGAGGGTCATCTTCCGCGGAGGCGTCAGGTTCTCGAAGGAGTCGGCGGAAGCCGAACGCATGTTGGTCAGCTTCTTCTCCTTCGTGATGTTGACCTCCATGTCGTCGGCGCGAGAGTTCTCGCCGACGATCATGCCCTCATAGACCTCGGAGGTCGGCTCCACGAAGAAGGTTCCGCGTTCCTGGAGGTTGATCATCGCGTACGGGGTCACGACGCCGGCGCGGTCGGCGATCAACGAACCGTTGGTGCGGTACTCGATGTCGCCGGCCCACGGCTCGAAACCGTCGGCGTAGGAGTTCGAGATGCCCGCGCCACGGGTTTCCGTGAGGAACTGGGTGCGGAAGCCGATCAGGCCACGGGCCGGGATGCGGAATTCCATGCGGACCCAGCCGGTGCCGTTGTTGGTCATGGTCTCCATGCGGCCCTTGCGCGAGGCCATCAGCTGCGTCACGGCGCCCATGAACTCGTCGGGAACGTCGATCGTCATGTATTCGATCGGCTCGTGGACCTTGCCGTCGATGATCTTGGTGACGACCTGCGGCTTGCCCGCGGTCAGTTCGAAGCCTTCGCGGCGCATCTGCTCGACGAGGATCGCCAGGGCCAGCTCGCCACGGCCCTGGACCTCCCAGGCATCCGGGCGTTGCGTCGGCAGGACGCGGATCGAAACGTTACCGATCAGCTCCTTGTCCAGACGGTCCTTGACCTGGCGAGCGGTGACCTTGGCGCCCTTGACGCGGCCGGCCATCGGGGAAGTATTAATACCGATCGTCATCGAGATCGCGGGCTCGTCGACCGTGATGAGCGGCAGCGGCTGCGGGTTTTCGGCGTCCGTGAGCGTCTCACCGATGGTGATGTCTTCGATGCCGGCCACGGCCACGATGTCGCCGGGACGAGCCTCATCGGCGGGAACGCGGTCGAGGGCCTTGGTCTTGAGCAGCTCGGAGATCCGAACGTTCTTGAGCTGTCCATCCTGACGCGCCCAGGCAACGGTCTGCCCCTTCTTGAGGGTTCCGTTGAACACGCGCAACAGGGCCAGGCGACCGAGGAACGGCGAGGAGTCGAGGTTGGTCACGTGAGCCTGCAGGACACCGTTCGGGTCATACGTGGGGGCCGGAACGTGGTCGACAATGGTCTTGAACAGGGGCTCGAGGTCTTCGTTCTCGGGCAGCTCACCGTCGACGGGCTGCTCCGTGGACGCGCGGCCGGCCTTGCCGGAGGCGTACACCACCGGAACATCCAGAACGGAGTCGAGGTCGAGGTCCGGGACCTCTTCCGCGAGGTCGGAGGCCAGGCCGAGAAGCAAATCCATCGACTCGGAAACGACTTCCTCGATGCGCGCGTCGGGGCGGTCCACCTTGTTGACCACGAGGATCACGGGCAACTTGGCGGCGAGGGCCTTGCGGAGCACGAAGCGGGTCTGCGGCAGCGGGCCTTCCGAGGCGTCGACGAGGAGAACGACGCCGTCGACCATGGACAGGCCGCGCTCGACCTCTCCGCCGAAGTCGGCGTGGCCCGGGGTGTCGATGACGTTAATGGTGATCGATTCCCCGTTGGCGGCCGGACCGGCGTACTCGACGGTGGTGTTCTTCGCGAGAATGGTGATGCCTTTTTCTCGTTCCAGGTCACCGGAGTCCATCACGCGATCTTCCACGTCCCCGTGCTCGGAGAACGAGTGGGTCTGCTTCAACATGGCGTCCACGATGGTGGTCTTGCCATGGTCAACGTGCGCGACGATGGCGACGTTGCGGATGTCGGTACGAGTGGCGGTGCTGGACGATTCAGTCATACGATAAGGCTCACTTTGCTGGTGGATAGCTGGTGTGACGTGATGATGGGCCACACCACCACGCCTTTCAGGCGCGTTCGGGCGCGACCGCATAGGGCCGTGTTCAATCATAGCCACCTCGTCAAACGGCGCGCGCCCACCCCGTTCATCGGTGCCGATGAACGGGGTGGGCGCGGAGCCGAGTCCCTGAGGTTTAGGCGGCCTCGGGCGGGATCATGAGGCCGGCACCGGGGATCGCGGCCAGCAACTTTTGCGTGTAATCGGTCTCGGGAGATTCGAAGACCGAATCGGTCGATCCCGTCTCGACCATCTTCCCCTTCTCCATGACGCACACGTTGTCCGCGATCTGCCGAACCACGGCCAGGTCGTGCGTGATGAACAGGTAGGTCAGGCCCAGCTCAGACTGGAGCTCCGCCAGGAGGTTCAGGATCTGCGCCTGAACCAGGACGTCCAAGGCCGAGACGGCCTCATCGCAGACCACGAGGTCCGGGTTCAGCGCCAACGCACGCGCGATCGCGACGCGTTGGCGCTGCCCGCCGGAGAGCTCATTCGGGTACCGAGCCATCATGGATTGCGGAAGAGAGACCTGATCCAGCAGCTCCTTGACCTTCTTTTCCCGTTCGGACTTGCTGCCCACCTTGTGGACCCGGAGAGGTTCCTCGATCGTGCGGTAGATGTTGTACATCGGGTCGAGCGAGCCGTACGGATCCTGGAAGATCGGCTGGACGCGCCGCCGGAAGTCGAACATCGCACGCCCCTTGAGGCTGGCGACGTTCTTGCCGTCGAACGAGATGCTCCCCCGGGTGATCGTCTCGAGGCCCAAAAGCATGCGCGCGACCGTGGACTTGCCCGAACCGGACTCCCCCACGACCGCGGTGGTCGTACCCCGCGGGATCGAGAAAGACACGCCGTCGACCGCCGTGAAATCCTCGGACCTCCCCCACGCGCCCCGCAGCTTGAACACCTTGGTCAGGTCCTTGACCTCCACGAAGTCCTGTTGCAGCGAACGCTGGATCTCGGTCTTGGGGTGCTCCGCCAGGAGATCCTCGGCTTCTTGCCCCGTTTCCTTGGCCACCTGGATGCGACGCGAGGCCAGCGACGGGGCCGACTCCACGAGCTTCTTGGTGTAAGGATGCTGGGGGTTGCGCAGCAGGTCCAAGGCCGAGCCGGCCTCGACCACTCGACCCTTGTACATCACCACGACCTTCCGGGCGCGCTCGGCGGCCAACCCCAGGTCGTGGGTAATGAGCAACACGGCCGTGCCCAGATCCGAGGTCATCGTATCGAGGTGGTCCAGGATCGTGCGTTGGACCGTGACGTCGAGCGCCGATGTGGGCTCGTCGGCGATCAACAGGCGCGGCTGGCACGAGAGCCCGATCGCGATCAGCGCACGCTGTCGCATGCCACCCGAGAATTCGTGCGGGTACTGCCGGGCGCGCTTCTCGGCGTCGGGCAACCCCGCTTGCTCCAGGACCTTGCTGACGTCCTTGTCACCGCTCGGCAGACCGTTGGCCTTGAGGGTTTCCTTGACCTGAAAGCCGATCCGCCACACGGGGTTCAGGTTGGACATCGGATCCTGCGGGACCATGCCGATCTGATTGCCGCGCAACTTGACCATCTCCGGTTCGGAGACGTGCGTGATGTCTTTGCCGTCGAAGATGATCTGCCCGCTGGAGACCCGGCCGTTGCTCGGGAGCAGACCGATCGCGGCGAGCGCCGAGGTCGATTTGCCCGACCCCGACTCGCCCACGATCGCCACGGTCTCCCCGGGCATCACGGTGAAATTCGAGTTCTTGACGGCCTCGACCTCGCCCGTGCTGGTCTGGAACGTGATTCCCAGGTCCTTGATCTCGAGGAGTGGTTGCACTGTTTCTTCCGTCATCGTCTACTTCTTCCGTGATTTGGGGTCGAGCGCATCGCGCAGGGCGTCGCCCAACATGATGAAGCTCAAGACCGTCAGGGACAGGGCCAAACCGGGCCAGAACACGGGCATCGGGTTGGAGCGGAACGCGTCCTTACCGTCCGAAATATCATTTCCCCAACTCATCGACTCGGGAGGAAGGCCGATGCCCAGGTAGGACAGGGTCGATTCCGCGACGATGAACGTGCCCAACGAGATCGTCGCGATCACGATCACCGGGGCCATGGCGTTCGGGATGATGTGCTTCAACAGGATTCCGAAGGGCGAGACCCCGAGAGATCGGGCGCTCGTGACGTAGTCCGCGTTGCGCACCTCGACGACGGCGCCGCGCATGATGCGCGCCACCTGCGGCCAGCCCAGGAGCACGAGGATCGCGACCAGGGTCCAGACACCGCGATGCTCGCGAAAGACGGGAAGCTGCATGACGACCAGGGCACCGAGGATCAGGGGCAGGGCGAAGAAGATATCGCCCAGTCGCGCCAGGACGGCGTCGACCCAACCGCCGAAGTAGCCGGCGATCGCGCCGATGATGCCGCCGATGACCACGACCCCCAGGGTCGAGAACAGGCCGACGGTCAGCGACGCACGGGTGCCCGCGATCACGCGGGAATACACGTCACAGCCCTGCGCGGTGAATCCCATGAAGTGCCCGCCGGTCGCCTTGCCGTTGGAGTGTTCCAGCAGGCACTGAGCGTTGGCGGGGTTCTCCGTCCAGAAGATCTGCGGGAAGAACGCGATCAGGACCGCCAGAACAATCAAGACCATCGAGACGATGAACGTCGGCTTCTTCCTGAGCTGCCGCCACGCGTCGCGCCAGAGGCTCAGCGGCGCTTCGTCCGTGGTCGCGGAGTCCGTCGCGACCACCGGTGTCTCGTCGATATCGGCGACGAACCGTTCGGTCGCGATCGCGGAGGCACCGAAATCTTTCTGGTTTCCGGCCACGGCGTGTTCGGCCATTTCCGGGGTGGCGCGGTGCCGCCCGGAGGCCGCCGCGGTGTCCGTGGCGACCGATTCGGAATCTGTGGGTTCAAATTTATGCATAGCGAATCCTCGGGTCGAGCCAGGCGTACAGCAGATCCACCAGGAGGTTCGCCACGCAGAAGACCAAAACCATGATCGAGACGATGGAAACCACGCTGGGAGCGTCGCCCAGGGTGAGGGCCTTGTACAGCTGTGAGCCGATGCCGGGAACGTTGAAGATTCCCTCGGTCACCACGGCGCCACCCATGAGCGCACCGAGGTCGGCGCCGAGAAAGGTCACGACGGGAATCATCGAGTTGCGCAGAATGTGCACGCCAACCACGCGGCGGCGGCTGAGCCCCTTGGCGGTCGCGGTGCGGACGTAATCGGCACTCGCGTTTTCGGCCACGGCCGTGCGGGTGAGCCGCAGGACGTAAGCGAAGGAGACCAGGCCGAGCACGATCGCCGGCAGGATCAGCTCACCCCATCCGGCAGTGCCCGAGACGGTCGGCTTGACCAGTCCCCACTTGACGCCGACCACGAACTGCAGGACGAAGGCCAAGACGAAGATCGGGATCGAGATGACGATCAGGGAGACGACCAGAACCGTCGAGTCGAAGAGTTTACCCTTCTTCAGCCCCGCGTAGAGGCCGAAGAGCACACCGAAGAACGCCTCAAAAAGCAACGCCTCGATGGCCAGTCGGGCCGTGACCGGGAAGGCATTGGCCACGATCGAGCTGACCTCGCGGCCGGAGAAGTTAACCCCTAGGTCACCGGTGAACAATCCCCCGAGATAGTGGAAGTACTGAACAAAGAAGGGGTCGTTGAGGTGGTACTTCTCGGTCAGCGCCGCTGCGACGCCGGGGCTACAGCCCTTGTCACCGCACAGTGCCGCGAGCGGGTCGCCCGGCAGCATGAAAACCAAGAAATAGACCAGAAGTGTCGCACCCAGGAAAACGGGGATCAGCTGGAGGAGTCTTTTGACGAGATACCACAACATGCCCTATCCCCTCCTCGATGTCGCGACGCCCGCGTGAGGGCGCAATGGGGAACTGCAAAAAGTCATCATGATCAACCTTTGAGGCAAGCGGCGATGGAGGGCCGATCAACGACCCTCCATCGCGTGACTAGTGTGTCGACGAGGACACTCTTAAGAGGTCTTCTCCACGGCGTAGTACATGGGGGTTCCGTTCCAGGACGCCTTGACGCCCGAAACGTTCTCCGACCAGCCGACGTTGGCCTGCTGGTACCACAGCGGAATCGCCGGGAGGTCGCCGAGCAACATCGAGTCGGCCTCCTGGAACTTCTCCTGCGCGGTGGACTGGTCCTTGGCCTCGAGGCCTTCCTTCAGCTTGGCCTCGAACTCGGGGTTGTCATACCGGGAGTCGTTCGAGTCGGCGCCCTTGGTGAAGATCGGGCCCATGAAGTTGTACAGCGAGGGGTAGTCGGCCAGCCATCCGGAACGCACCGCACCGGTCAGCTTGCCGCTGGTCGCGTCCGTCCGGAGCTCCTTGAAGGTCGCGTAGGACTTGCCTTCGGCCTCGACCCCGAGGTTGTTCTTGATCTGGTTCGCGACGGCGTCGACCCACTTCTTGTGTCCGCCGGCATCGGCGTTGTAGCCGATCGTGAACTTCTCGGACTTGTCGTACGGCTGAATCTTCTCGGCCTCGTCCCAGAGCTTCTTGGCCTCGTCCTTGTCGAACTTGGTGTTATCCGAGTTCTTCAGATCGTCCTTGTAGCCCTCGAGGACCGGAGCCGTCATGTCCGTGGCCGGCTTGCGCGTGTTGTTCAAGATCACCTTGGTGATCTCGTCGCGGTCGATGGCCTTGGAGATGGCCTGGCGACGCAGCTTGCCCGCCTCGCCGCTCCAGTTCTTCAGGTACTCCGGGATCGCGATGGTCTGGTTGCCGGCGTACGGCTTATCCAGGTTGCGGTCCGGGAGATCGTCCTTGTAGTTGCTCAACGCGGAGGTGGGGATCTGCTGCAACACGTCCAGGTTGTTGGCCAGAAGATCCTGGTACGCGGTATCCGGGTTCTGGTAGAGCTTGAAGGTGATGCCGCCGTTCTTGGCCTTTTCGGGGCCTTCGTAATCGTCGTTCTTCACCAGGTCGACCTGGGTGTTGTGCTGCCAGGCGCCCTCCTTGGCCATCTTGTAGGGCCCGTAGCCCACCGGGTTTTCACCGAAGGCCTTGATGTCCTTGAAGGCCGACTCCGGCATCGGCGCGTAGGCCGTGTAGCCCAAACGCTGGCTGAAGTCGGATTCCGGCGAGGAGAGCTTGACGGTGAAGGTGGTGTCGTCGACGACCTTCAGGCCGGACATCTTGTCCTCGGTTGCCCCCTCGGCGGCGACGGCGTCATAACCCTCGATCGGGCTGAAGAACGAGGACGATGCCTGGGCGTTCTTGGCGGCCGCGCCGAAGTTCCACGAATCCACGAAGGACTGGGCCGTTACGGGCTCGCCATTGGTGAATTTTTTGTCTTTCTTGATCTTGATGGTCCAGTTTTGCTGGTCCTGAGAGTCGATGGATTCGGCGAGATCGTTCTCGACCTTGCCGTTCTCGTCATAGGAAATCAGGCCGTTGAAAAGATTCTCAACGACCACTCCCCCGCCGTTTTCATTGGTGTCGGTGGGGACCAGCGGGTGCTGCGGCTCGACGCTATCCGCGGTGATGACCGCGGATGCATCGGCTTGGCCGCCGGAGGAACCGGAGCCTCCGCCACAGCCTGAAAGAGCCAACGCAGAAATGACCGCGACGCTCGCGTACGTTGAAATGCGGGAGAAGCGCATTTCGCCTCCTAGGTGAAATATCGATGTGATCGGCGAGCGGTCCTCGTACTTCGGCCTCGGTCCTCATCGTCGAGGAACGGACATTGTGAGACACAACACGCTTGCTGTGTAGTGTAGACCACATCTTGGACGCGGATACCCCCATCCGTTCACCCAGGACCATCATCGGACCAGGTCGGCAAGGCCTCCGCCGCGGAATTCCGGCCCGGACGGCCGATCCGCGGTCCCCGAAAAAAATCTCGCGGAGATATCGACACACGCGCGGATCGGGGCACGCAACCGAGCGTCATGTTGGCGCGGGTCGCGTGCCCCGATCTACAGGAGCACCTCTCAGGCCGAGGTGTTGGCCAATTGCGCCCTCAATTTCCGGCGCTCGTTCTGTTGCTGAGGATCCGGCAAAGGGACCGCCGCGAGCAACCGCTGGGTATAGGCCTCGCGCGGATAGCGCAACACCTGCTCGCGAGGCCCCTGCTCGACGAACTTGCCGCGCTGCATCACGCAAATGTGGTCGGCCAGTGCGTCAATCACGGCGAGGTCATGGGTCACGAAGAGGCACGCGAACCCCAGTTCTTTCTGCAGATCCTTGAAAAGCTCCAGGACCTTGGCCTGGACCGATACGTCCAGGGCCGACGTCGGCTCGTCGGCGACCAACAGGCGGGGGCTCAGCGAGAGGGCCCGAGCAATCCCGACCCGTTGTTTCTGGCCGCCGGAGAGTTCGTGAGGGAAGCGGTTCCGGTACGAGTGCGGCAACTGCACCCGATCCAGAAGATCGGCGATCCTCCGCTGAAGCTCGGCCCCCTTGGCGACCCCCGCCAGGTACAGCGGCTCCCCGATGGATTCTCCAATGGGCAACCGAGGATTCAACGACGAGGAGGGATCCTGGAACACCATGCCGACGTCCCGCCGGACCTTGCGTATGGTCGAGGGTTTCGCTCCCCGGAGTTCCGTGCCGCCGACGGTCAGCGACCCCGCGGCGATGTCCAGCAATCCGACCGAGGCCCGGCCAATGGTCGATTTCCCCGACCCCGACTCCCCGACCAGGCCGACCACCTCACCTTCGTAGATCGACATGGTCACGTTTTCCACGGCCCTGAACGCCGGCACGCGCCCCTGCCTCGGGTACTCGAGGACGACGTCGGTCAGGTTCAACACCACCTCGCCCTCCCGGCGGGGCGCCAACTTCTCCAAGGCCTCCGTCACGGGCCGCTCGCCGCGAGCGACGTCCTCGATCGCGGCGTTGACGTCGAGGGTGTGGTCCTGCTCCCCGTGGCCCAAGTGCAAGACGGAGGACAGCAACGCCTTCGTATAGTCATGCTGGGGGTTTTCGAAGACATCGTGCACGTCACCCATTTCGACGATCCGCCCGCGCCTCATGACGGCGACCCGGTTGGCGAGATCGGCGACCACGCCCATGTCGTGGGTAATCAGGATGATCGCCGAGTGCAGCTTCTGTTGCAGATTCCGCAACAGGTCCAAGATCTCCGCCTGGACCGTGACGTCCAGGGCCGTGGTGGGTTCGTCCGCGATCAGCAGTTGCGGATCCGTGGACAGGGACTGCGCGATCATGGCCCGTTGACGTTGACCACCCGAGAGCTGGTGCGGGAAGGATGCAAAGGCCTTCTGCGGGTCGGGCAGTTCCACGAGTTCCAACATGGCCAGGGCCCGCTCTTTGGCCTCGGCCGGAGAGATGTCCCGGTGCAGACGCAGGGTCTCGACGATCTGGTCGCCCACGGAGTACACGGGGTTCAGGGCGGTCATGGGCTCCTGGAAGATCACCGCGACGTCGTCCCCGCGCACCTGGCGCAGCTCGCGATTCGACAGCCCCACGAGTTCTTGGCCACGGAGCTTGACCGACCCGGTGACGCGCGCGTTGCTCGGCAGAAGGCCCAGCATGCCCATCGTCGAGACGGATTTCCCGGACCCCGACTCCCCCACGAGGGCCAAGACCTCTCCCGCGTTGACGTGATAGCTCACGTCCATGGCGGCCGGAATCCAGGAACGGTCCACCCCGAATTCCACCTGCAGCGACTGGACCTGCAGCAACGGTCCCGCCGTCGACGCCGCCTCTTGCGCACCCCCGCGACCCGCCGCGTGCCGTCCCCTTCGCCCGGACAGCACTCCCCTGCCGAATCCTCCGGCCTGCTTCTTCATCGATATGTCCTTGTCTCGTGAGCGCTCGGGTTGCTTCCTCCGAACGGTGTTTTAAATTTGATGTATGTCGACGCGATTCTTCACTCAGCAACGGATAGTTTTTCGGTCCTGGCCCATGCGGATCCTCGTGATCCTCGCGGACACGCTGCTCCTCGTGGTCCTGATCGCGGTCGGTGCGCACGAGCCTCACCGGGCGGCCCCCGTGGCCACGCACCTCGCCCTCGCCGGATACCTGGCCTGGTGGCTACTGGCCTATCCGCGGCTGGTCGTGGAGGAGCACCGCATCACGGTGGTCAACCCCCTCAAGACCCACGAGATCCGCTTCGCGCACCTCGTGGACGTGTCCACGAGGTTCGGCTTGCACCTGGTCACCGCCACGCGCAGGATCCACGTGGTGGGGGCCCCGTCGGGTGGCGTCGCATCCGTGAAGCGGGCGCTCCCGGACCACGTGCGGCACCACGCCGTCCTCCGGGGATCCGGGGCCCACGAGGGAATTTCCCTCGGCGACCTCAAGACCACCGTCTCCGGTCAGGCCGCCCACGTGATCGTGGGGCACTGGACGGAACAGGTCGAAACGGGTCAGACCCGGGAGGCCAGCACCCCTCCAACGTCACGGTGGAACGTCCTTCCCATGAGCATCGCCGTGGTGCTGTTCGCCTCGATGATCGCGCTGTGGTGACACCGGGTGCCGCGGTAGGCCCGGCGTCCTATTCGGAGGCATGTGCGGAGGTTGCCTTCGCACGCCGCGGGTTGAACTTCTTCTGCCGCGGGTCGAAGGCGTCTCGAAGGCCATCACCGATGAAATTGATGCACAGGCAAATGGCGACGATAAAGAGTCCCGGCCACCAGAAAAGCCACGGACGGGTCGAGAACGCCGATTGGTTGGCATTGATCACGGAGCCCAAGGACCAGTCCGGCGCCTGAATCCCATACCCGAGGTAGGACAGGGAGGTTTCGATCAGGATCGCCGCCGACATCAGCAGCGTCACGTTGACGATGATGACGCCGACCGAGTTCGGGAGGATGTGCTTGAAGATGATGCGTCGCGACGACGCCCCCGCCAAACGCGCCGCGTCGACGAACTCACGCTCGCGGAGCGTGAGAAACTCGCCCCTCACCAACCGTGCGAGCCCCGTCCACGCCACCAGACCGATCAGCACCGACAGGGCCACGATTCGACCGGGACCCGCGGGAATGCGGCTGATCACCATCTGACCGAGAACCGCGGTCAGCACCAACATCGGAACGATGATCACGATATCCGTCAACCTCATCAGGATCGCCTCGGTCCAGCCCCGGAAGTAACCCGAGACCCCGCCGACGACCACCCCGGATATCGCCGCGATGATCCCCACGATGACCATGACGAACAGCGAGGTTTGCGTTCCCCGCATGGTCATCGCGAACAGATCCCGGCCCGTCGTATCTTGCCCAAAGGGGTGCTCGCCCAGGCCCCCGAGCCCGATGGTCGGGGCGCCGCCGTCGACCAGCGGGCTCATGTCCGTATATCCGTATTTCCACCAGCCCGGCACGGGACCGATCCCGATGGACGTCACGGCCAGGACCACGATGCCCAGAAGAAACACGAGGGCTACGATCGCCCCGCTATTGCCCCGGAACCGTTTGAACACCATCTGGCCCTGCGTGAGGCTCTTTCCGACGGGGACGGCCCCTTGGGCTTCCTCCAGCGCCGCCTCCAATTTCAAGGCCTGAGTCTGGGTCAGCGGCTCTTCCTCGGGCTCGCGGTGTCCAGGCGTAAAACGAGACCGTGTCATGCTTTGACCCTCACTCTCGGATCGAGGACGGAATACACCAGGTCGGCCACGAGGTTGAAGACCATGGCCGTCAGCCCGGTCACCAGGAAGAATCCCATGATCGGGTAGATGTCGAGGCCGCCCAATGATTTAACGAACAGGTTGCCCATGCCGGAAAAGCCGAAGACCGATTCCGTGACCACCGCGCCGCCGATGATGCCTCCGATGTCGAAGGCGATCAGCGTTGCGAGGGGTATCAATGCGTTGCGGAACGCGTGCTTGACCACCACGGAACGCTCCGAAACACCCTTGGCGCGCGCGGTCCTGATGTAGTCCTGCGACATGATTTCCAGCATGGAGGCCCGCGAATACCGGGAGTACGAGGCCAGCGCCAACAGGGTCAGGGCAATCGTCGGCAGAACCAGGTGGGTGAATCGGTCGATCCCGGTGATCCACAGGTCTCCGCTCAGCCCCGGCGTCGCGGAGTTCGCGGTCGCGATCGGCCGGCCGGAGATGCGCCCGTTGGCTACGTAGGCCGGCCAGGACTGCATCATCCGGTCCGCGAAGACCAAAAGGCTAATGACCAGGGCGGTCATCATGGAGACCTTGATGTTCTGACCGCGATCGTAACCTCCGAAGAGCCACCCCACGACCGCCCCGATGACCAGGGCCAGGATTCCCAACCCGATGATGAGCCACCACGTCGCCTGCCCCAGGACCGTCTGAATCGGGAAATACACCCCGAGCCCGATGGCCACCACCACGAGGCCGGACCAGAGCGCCCTCCGGTTCCGCAGCCCCGAGACCAGGCTCGTCAAGAGAAGCGCCGTGGCCACGCCCAGCACGAGGATCAGCGGAATGCCCAAGGAGGGGCGGGCCAACCAGCGGGTCGCCGAGACCCCGAAGAGAACGAGGACGGTCAGCACGAAGCCGATGCCCCCGAACAGGAGACGCGTCCCTCGGCGTCCGTACGAGGCCAGGTACCAGATCACCCCGGCCACGACGCCGACGACCACGATGGTCGCGACGGACAGGGTCGGATCCTGGAGAAAATTGTTGAATCCGATGGCGCCGAATTCTTTCAGCAACACCGCGATCCAGAAGGAGGGCAGAGAGAAGCTGAGGAACGCGATGAACGTGATTCCATAGTCCACCGTGGAATTTTGACGCAGCGCGGCAACCACGCCCAAGGCGATACCAATCAAGATGGAAAGGATCGTTGCCGCGGTAATCAAGATGAGGGTCTGGACAATCGCATTCCCCAGGGCCTCGGTGACTAATTGACCGGAAAAGGTGTGGCCCAAATCGCACGTGTTACCGAGCGGGTTGAGGCATCCCACCGCTCCCCGCAGCCACATGAAATATCGCGGAATGAGTGGAATGTCCAGATGGAGCGCCTTTTCCCGGGCCGCCATGAGCGCCTTGGCGCTGGGATCGGCGCTTTCTCGAAATTCTTTAAGAGGATCCCCCGCGTAGGTGACCAAGACAAATACGAGGAACGTGGCAGCAAAGAGGATCAGCAACGCAGCCGCGAGCCGCCTGAGTATATAAACCAGCATGAATTCACCCGTCGATGGATATCGTCACGGGGCCCGCGGGTCGCATCGCGCGTGTCCCCTGGGTTGACCGGGGACACGCGCTGGATGTCATGCTCTTGACTCGACCATGACATTCGACCCACGGGCCGCAGCGAGCGTTTCCTGATTAGGACGTCACGTCCCAATCCTGGACATTCCAATAAATGCCCGCGGATCCGGGGTTATAGCGTTCGATGCCCTTGACGCGGTCCTTAATACCGAGAACCCCCGTGGTCTGGAACAGCGGGAGACCATAGCCGTCCTTGAAGAGCTCGCGATCGATATCCACGGCGAGCTGATCGGCCTTATCCTCGTCGCCAACGGTGGTCCGCATCTCGGCGGTCTTCTCGTCGACGATCTTATTGTCGTACTTGGTGAAGTTGCTTCCGCCCTTGGAGTCGAAGATCTGGCCGAAGCTGCTATGGCCGACACCGGTCGACACCCAGCCGAAGAGCGATGCATCGTAGTCGCCCTTCGGAAGTTGCTTTGACCAGTCGGCCGAGCCCTTATCGATGACCTTAAAGCCGGCCTTCTCCGCGGACGCCTGGATCATTTGGAAGGTATTGCTCCGCACCGGATTGTTATTGTTGTACAAGATCCGGACCTCGGGGGTTTTACCCTTGAGCAAATCCTTGGCCTTCGCGATGTTTTCCTCGACCTTCGCGGGGTCGTATTCGGAGGATCCGTTCTTGGCCTTGGCATCGCTGTACTGCTTCTGGCTGGAAACAAATACCTGGGAATCCAGCACATCGGCCTTATCCGACATCGGCTTGATCAATTTGTCCACGATCTCTTGCCGGGGAATCGTGAGGAGGAACGCCTTTCGGACATCCTCGTCCGCGAAGACATCGCTGCCGAAATTCAGATCGAGGTGGTCGTAGGAGAGCTGGTCCCCGACGAGGGTCTTAACCCCCTGAGCCTTCTCGAGCTGCTGAATCGTGTCCACGGAGGCCGCCGGCGAGATGATGTCCACCTCGCCGTTGTTCAGGGCTTGAATCTGGGCGTTGGCGTCGCCGAGGGTCCTGATGGTGATCTCGTCGATCTTCGGCGCCGGCCCCTTGTACTTGTCGTTCTTGACCAGAGTGACCGACTGGTTCTCGACGATGTCCTTGATCTTGTAGGGTCCGCTCGAGGCGAGCAACGAGGCGTCGTCCGGCTTGACCGTGGTCGAGAAGCCCTTATTCCAGACATCGGCAACCTTGCGGAGCTGCTCGTTCTCCTCGCCCGGCTTCGCGGTCTTGATGAGATTGACCAGGTCCTCTTCGCTCATCCCGGCACGCTTGGCGACCACGTGAGCCGGAACCCCCATGTCGAAGGCTGTCTCGTAGTCGATGAACGGCTCCGAGTAGGTCAGGGTCATGGACCGGCCGTCGTCGCTCAGCTCCGGCATGTCGGTCATGCCCAGGCCTTCGGAGTCACCCGCAAAGTTAAAGTAGGTGACTCCGTCCTTTTCCTTCCCGTCGAAGTGTCCGGACATCGCGGCCCACGAGAGCAGGAAGTCGCCGGCGTCGACCTTATTGCCGTCATCCCACTCCACGCCCTCGTTGAGCGTGTACTTCACCTTGAGCGGGCTTTTCGAGAGCACCTCGACGGTTCCGAAGCTCTTGTCATTCTTCAGGACCTCAAGCTGATCGCTGATGGTGAGGAACCCACCGTGCGTCAAGGACGCGATTTTGCTGTTGATGTCGCTGTTGCCGTCCGCGCTTTCGGGGTTCAGGGAGGTAAAGGAGTTGGTCTCGGCGATGGAGATGGACTTGGTCTGGTCCTTGCTTGCGGCGTTGCTATCACCGGTCGACGCGCATGCCGACAGCACGAGCGCAGAGGCGGCGGCGACGCCGAGTACGGAAGTGAATCGAGAGAAGCGCATGACGCCTCCTTGGTCTGGGTTCGAACTAAAAGGTGTACGCGTTGAACCTTCCGGATCCGAGGGTCTCGGCCGGCGGTTGCCACCACATGCATGTGACGGGCTACACGTCACGAGAAAGGATAGTTCAGATTTCATGGAACCCGAGCCCGGGAATTCACCCCGGGGCACCTCCGTCAGCAAAGCCCCAAGTCGGAAGCTTTCCCACTTCTCCACTTCGTGCTTCATGACGAATATTACGAATTTTTAACAGCGTTAACGGCGGTGGCCCACCGTCCGATCGGACGGTGGGCCACTTCATGTCAGTCCACGTGGACTAGGGCACGAACGCACCTACTCCGAACGATGACGCCCTCGCCGCATCCGACGCGAGGACGACTTACCCCGTCCGCCGCCGGATTCCGTCGAAGACGTCCCGCCCGAGGTAGCGGATGCCGTCGCCTCGGTTTCCAGGCGCTCATTCCACTGCTCCTCGAACTCGCTGAAGTTGGCCTCGACCTGGTTGTTCACGCTCTCGGTGATCTCGTCGGCCAATTCGTGGCGCGCCTGACGACGCTGCGCGCGAATCAGCAGCTCGTGCTCCGCCTGGAGCGACTTGAAGAGCGAAATGCACATCAAGACGATCACCACGGAGAACGGCAACGCGGTCAGAATGGAAATCGTCTGGATCGCATTGAGCGAGTTCTCACCGCCGGCCCAGAGGAGGGACAGTGCCGTGCCCCCGGCCACCAGGACCCAGAAGACCCTGACCCAGGTCTTCGGATCTGGGGACCCCGAGGAAGAGATCATGCCGAGCACGAGAGCCCCCGAGTCGGCGGAGGTCACGAAGAACACGATGATCAGGATGACCGAGCCCACGATCAAGGCGCCCGAGGCGGGCAGGTCCTGAAGCACCGTGAAGAGGACTCCGTCCGAGGACAGCTGCCCCAGGCCTCCCTCGCCGAAGAGTTCCCGATTGAGGGCCGTACCGCCCATCACGGCGAACCAGAAGAAGGACATCGCGGCCGGGACCAGCAGGACCGCGAGCACGAATTCACGAACCGTGCGGCCGCGGGAAACACGGGCGATGAACATGCCGACGAAGGCCGACCAGGAAATCCACCAACCCCAGTAGAAGGTCGTCCACGTTCCCGCGAACTCCTGGCCTTCGGAGCCGTTGAAGGCGAACGTCGAAAAGGTCATCTGGATGACGTTCTGCAGGTAGTTGCCGATCGACTGAATGAACTCCCGCAACAGGAAAATGGTGGGTCCCATGATCAGCACGAAGAGCACGATGATGGCCGCCAGGATCAGGTTGCCGTTGGACAACCACTTCATCCCCTTTTCCAGGCCGGTCACCACCGAGAAGAGCGTGACGGCCGACAGCAGGATGATGATCAGCGTGTAGCCGACGTTATTCGAGGCATCGATGTCCAGGAATCCCAGACCCGAGGCAATCTGCATGACACCCAGGCCCATGGACGTCGCGACACCGAAGAGCACCCCGACCAGAGCGACGACGTCGATCACGTCGCCCCACACGCCGCTGATCTTGTTTCCCAGGAGCGGCTTCAGAGAGAAGCGGATGGACAGCGGGAGCTTCTTCCGGTGCGTCGCGTAGGCGATGGCCATTCCGACGATCACGTAGATGGCCCACGGGTGCAGGCCCCAGTGAAGGAAGGAACGCGACATCGCCTGCTGTGCCACCTGCTCTCGCGTGCCGGAGACCTCCGGCGGCGGGGAAACAAAGTGAGAGATCGGCTCGGACGCACCGTAAAAAACCAGCCCGATCCCCATGCCCGCAGCGAACAGGAACGCCAGCCACGTCTGGAACGAGTAGTCGGGCGTGGAGTCATCCGGCCCCAATTTGATGTCACCCAGGCGGCTAAAGCCGAGGTACAGGGCGAAGATGACGAAAATGGCAACAATCGCCGTGTAGTACCACCCGAAATATCCAATGACGTCTTCCTGAAGCGCCGTGAACACGTCGTTGGCCTGTTCCGGGAAAATCATAGTGATGCTAATGAAAATCGCCATAATGATGGCGGCAGGAACAAACACACGGGGATCGATGGCACCCCGCTTCATTTTTCGTTGAAGCCTGTCAGGTACGTCTCCGACCCTCAGATCCGGCTTCTTCGTCAGAATATTCGCCATACACCACTCACTTCTTCACTCACGTCCACGGGTCTCGACAAACAAGATTGCTTTACTATCTATTTCCTGGTCCACAGGATTGCTCACGGTGGCCACTGCAGAAATTCACAGTAATTTGGCACCTTTTTAAAGCCTAAACAAAAATGCCGCGCCGGGGCCAACTCGTCCGCCCCGTGATTCCCTCGGAGCCCGGCACCACCGCGGGGGCGCGACGGGCAGTATTCGTGTGTGGAATATCCGGGCCGCACGGAGCAGAATGAAGGCATGAGTGTTACAGAGCTGTCTGACGTCACGTCCTTCGAGTCCTGGAAGGCGCTGACGCGTCACCATTCCGAGCTCTCCCCCGATCTGCGGGGATGGTTCGAACAGGACCCCGACCGAGCAGAGAATTTCACCGTGACGGCCGGCGATCTGGTCGCCGACCTATCCAAGAACTTGATGACCCGCGAGACCAGGGATCTCCTCCTGAAGCTGGCCGAGGAGGCCGGGGTCGAAAAACGCCGCGATGCCATGTTCGCCGGTGAGCACATCAACGTCACCGAAGACCGCGCCGTCCTCCACACCGCGTTGCGACGCCCGCGCGGTGCCGAACCGGAGCTCGTGGTCGACGGACAGAATATCGACGAAGACGTCCACGAGGTCCTCGCCAAGATCTACGACTTCGCGGATCGGGTCCGTTCCGGCGAATGGACCGGCGTAACGAATCGCCCGATCGAGACCGTGGTCAACATCGGCATCGGGGGCTCAGACCTCGGTCCCGTGATGGCCTACGAGGCGCTCAAGCCCTACGCTCAGGATGGGCTGTCGGCGCGTTTCATCTCGAACATCGACCCGACCGACGCCGCCGAAACCGTCGCGGACCTGGATCCGGAGACCACGCTGTTCATCGTGGCGTCCAAGACCTTTGGCACCCTCGAGACGCTCACGAACGCCCGCGTCTGCCGCGCGTGGTTGTTGGACACGCTGCGCGAATCCGGCGCGCTACAGGACGCGTCCGAGGCGGACGCCGTCGCCCGCCACTTCGTGGCGGTTTCCACGGCCTTAGACAAGGTCGAGGCCTTCGGCATCGACCCGCAGAACGCCTTCGGATTTTGGAACTGGGTGGGCGGTCGCTACTCGGTGGATTCCGCGATCGGAACCTCGCTGGCCGTCGTCTTCGGGCCGGACGCCTTCGAGGAATTCCTCGCGGGCTTCCACGCGATGGACGAGCACTTCCGTACCGCTCCGGCCGAGAGCAACCTGCCCCTTCTCATGGGGCTGCTCAACGTCTGGTACGTCAACTTCTTCGATGCGGCATCCCACGCTGTCCTTCCCTACGACCAGTACCTGCATCGATTCCCCGCATACCTGCAACAGCTGACCATGGAGTCCAACGGCAAGTCGGTGCGCTGGGACGGGTCGCCGGTTACCACCCAAACCGGCGAGATCTTCTGGGGTGAACCTGGAACCAATGGGCAGCACGCCTTCTACCAGCTGATTCACCAGGGCACCCGGACCATCCCGGCCGACTTCATCGCCTTCGCGAATCCCGTGCACCCGACCCGAGACGGGGATAACGATGTGCACGAACTCTTCCTGGCGAATTTCTTTGCCCAGACAAAGGCCTTGGCCTTCGGCAAGACGGCCGAGGAGGTCCGCGCGGAGGGAACCGAAGAGTCCGTCGTCCCGGCCCGGGTGTTCTCCGGGAACCGTCCCACGACGTCCATCATGGCCCCGGCCTTGACCCCGTCGGTGCTGGGACAGCTCATCGCCCTCTACGAGCACATCACGTTCGTCGAAGGAACCATCTGGGGCATCGACTCCTTTGACCAGTGGGGCGTCGAACTCGGCAAACAGCTCGCCAAGGAGCTCGCGCCGGCCGTCGGCGGCGACGCCGATGCCGTCGCGCGCGAGGATTCCTCGACTCGCTCGTTGATTTCCTACTACCTCGACAAGCGCAGGAAGTAACAGCCCTCACTCGGGGTGCGTTCCCTCAACCGGTGGCCCGGTCGAGGGAACGCACCACTTCGTTCAGAGCCAGGTGAACCCCGCGATCGATGTGCCGCTGGTCCAGCACCGGGAGGTCTTCGGCCCCCGATGATTCGCGGGTCAAGGGAACGTGGATGAAACCGCCGCGAACGACGCCGTTCTCCGCCGCGGTGTGCAAAGTTTCGTACATGGTGCGGTTGCACACGTAGGTTCCGGCGGTGTTGGAGATCCGCCCCGGCAACCCCTCTGCATCCCACGCACTCACGATCTCTCGCAGCGGCAGGGTGCTGAAATACGCGGTAGGGCCTCCCGGAACCGCTTCTTCGTCGATGGGTTGGCGACCGCTGTTGTCCGGAATTCCGGCGTCCAGGCAATTGATCGCGACTCGTTCCACGCACAGGCTCTGTCGACCGATGGCCACCCCCAGGTTGATGACGGCGCTCGGGCGATAGCGCCTGATCAACTCGGCAAGCCGACGAGGTGCTTCCTCGAAGCTCACGGGCAACCGCTCGGCCACGACGTCGACGCCCGAGGTGGAGCCTCGATCCGCGACGTGACGGGCGGCCGCCCAGGAAGGGTTGGCGGATAATCCGCCGAAGGCATCGAATCCGGTCATCAGGATTCGGGTCATGGTAAGACCTCCTCGTGAAGGCGGTGCGTCCTCAGGTCATCACCCGAGATTTTAGAGGTTCGGTCGGTCGCGATAGGCCGCCTCGCCGTTCATCACCGCGGGTTGCTGCATCGCCACGTAATTCTGCGCCTTGACCCCGGCGGCCTGGGTCTCCGCGGCGGACATCACCCCGAAGCCCGCGAGCGCCAGCATCGCGGTGGCCCCCGCTCCGGACAGGACTCGCCGTGCCCAGGATCGGCGGGGCTGCGACCCCGGTCGGGCGGGAACGCCGGTCGGGCTGTTGGTCTCGTGATTCGCACCCTGTGTTTTCATGTTTCTGAGGATGCCGCTCCCGCCTTTGCCGGGCCTGTGTTCCCGTCGATTTCGGCCTGTGGGTTTCTCAGTTCTTCCCGCTGGCCGGCGCGCGGGAAGCCAGCGCGGGAAAGACGCAGTCTCTGGTCAGGGGCGCGAGGTCCGCCATGGGCTCTCCGTCTTCCGGGAAGACCCACCGCAACTCGTCGATTTCGGCGCGGGGCTCGAGGACCCGACCCTCCAGAGCCTTCTCCGAACCGACCCACCGGTAGACGTGGCCCGTGAGGCCGTAGCCGGCTTCGTTGGCGGCGTCGGTCTCCCAGGTGCCCAGATACTCCAAGTCGCCCGGGTCGATTCCGACGCCCAGCTCTTCCCGGGCCTCGCGGATCGCCGCGGCCCCCGGCTCTTCTCCGGGCTCGGGCTTGCCGCCGGGGAACATGAAGGCGCCCGTGTCACGTTTGCGGACGGTCAGGACCCGACCTTCGGCATCGGAGACGACCACGGCGGAGACGGTGAGATGAGGCATGAATCCACTGTATAAGCGCTCCGGCCGGATTCTGTCATCGCGAGGAGAGGAAATCTCTGAGGACCACGGCGTGGTTGTGTTCCTCGTCCTTGGCGGCGTAAACCAGCGTCACCGTGTCCTCCTGCGGAAGGTTCGCCACGGCTTCTCGGTTCTCCTCCCGATGGGCCAGCTCGTGCCGGTATTTATTCCGAAACTCGGCAAATTTCTCGGGATCGTGACCGAACCAGCGTCGAAGCTCCGGCGAGGGTGCGATGGTCTTCGCCCACTGGTCGAGCTCAGCGTCGGCCTTGGCCACACCGCGCGGCCACATGCGGTCGACCAAAACCCGTGCCCCGTCGGTCGATTCGGGCGCCTCGTAAACGCGCTTGATCCGATATGTCGTCATAAATCTCACGCTATCTCGTCCGCACCCGGTCGGTGAGTCCACACAGCGACCGAACCCGTCACGTGATTCGGCCGGTCCGGTATATTGAAACGTGGAAATTACCCTCGAGATGAAGCAGGGAGCACGCCAAAGCGTATGTCCAAGATTATTTACACCCAGACCGACGAAGCACCGTTGCTGGCCACCTATTCCTTCAAGCCGATCGTGGAGGCCTACGCCAAGAGCGCCGGTGTCGACGTCGAAACGCGTGATATCTCGCTGGCGGGACGAATCATCTCGCAGTTCAACGATGTTCTGCCCGAGGATCAGCGGGTCGCCGACGCGCTCAAGGAGCTCGGCGAGCTGGCCAAGACCCCCGAGGCCAACATCATTAAGTTGCCGAACATCTCCGCCTCGGTTCCGCAGCTCAAGGCCGCGATCAAGGAGCTTCAGGCCGCCGGCTATGACCTGCCGGACTACCCGGACGAGGTGAAGTCGGAGCAGGACGCCGATGTCCGCGAACGCTACGACCGAGTCAAGGGTTCCGCCGTGAACCCGGTGCTGCGCGAGGGCAACTCCGATCGCCGGGCTCCCCTCTCGGTCAAGAATTACGCCCGCAAGAACCCGCACACCATGGGAGCGTGGTCCCCCGACTCGAAGACCAACGTCGCGACGATGGGTGAGAACGACTTCAAGTCCAACGAGAAGTCCGTCATTCTGCCGTCGGACGACACGTTGACCATCCGTTTTACCGCCGCGGACGGCACGGAGAAGGTTCTCAAGGAAGGGCTCGCGGTCCTCAAGGATGAGATCGTGGATGCCACGGTCATGCGCGCTTCGGCCCTGGACGAGTTCCTCGCCGCGCAGGTCAAGCGGGCCGCGCAGGAGGACATCCTGTTCTCGGTCCATCTCAAGGCGACCATGATGAAGGTCTCCGACCCGATCCTGTTCGGGCACGCGGTCAAGGCCTATTTCCCGGGCGTCTTCGAAACCTATGGCGAGCAGCTCGCGGCGGCGGGGCTCTCCCCCAACAACGGCTTGGCCTCGATCCTCAACGGGCTGGACCTCCTCGACGAGGACACCGCCCGCGGCGTCAAGGAAGGCATCGAGCGCGGCTTGGAAGAAGGCCCCTCGCTCGCGATGGTCGATTCCCGGAAGGGAATCACCAACCTGCACGTCCCCTCGGACGTCATCGTCGACGCTTCGATGCCCGCGATGATCCGCACCTCGGGCCACATGTGGGGAGCGGACGACGACGAGCACGACACCCTCGCTGTCCTCCCCGACTCCTCGTACGCCGGCGTCTACCAGGCGGTGATCGAGGACTGCCGCGCCAACGGCGCCCTCGACCCGACCACCATCGGTTCGGTCCCCAACGTGGGGCTCATGGCGCAAAAGGCAGAGGAATACGGCTCACACGATAAGACCTTCGAGATCGAGGGCCAGGGCGTCGTCGACGTCCTCAACTCCGCCGGCGAGGTCCTCATGTCCCACGAGGTCGAACAGGGCGACATCTGGCGCGCGTGCCAAACGAAGGACGTTCCGGTGCGCGATTGGGTCAAGCTGGCCGTCCGGCGCTCCCGCGAGTCGGGCACGCCGGCCGTGTTCTGGCTCGATCCCGAGCGCGCTCACGATGCCAATTTGATCGCCAAGGTCAACGAGTACCTCCAGGACGAGGACACCGAGGGTCTCGACCTTCGAATCCTCGACCCCATCGCCGCGACCAAGTTCTCCCTGGACCGGATCCGTCAGGGCCTGGACACGATTTCCGTGACCGGCAACGTTCTGCGTGACTACCTGACCGACCTGTTCCCGATCCTGGAGCTCGGCACGTCGGCCAAGATGCTCTCGATCGTCCCGCTGATCAACGGCGGCGGGCTGTTCGAAACGGGCGCGGGTGGATCCGCCCCGAAGCACGTTCAGCAGCTCATCGAGGAAAACCACCTGCGGTGGGATTCCCTCGGCGAGTTCCTGGCGCTGGCGGCATCCTTCGAGCACCTGGCCACCACCACGGGCAACGATCGCGCGCAGATCCTCGCGGATACTCTCGACGCGGCGACCGGCAAGTTCTTGGAAGAGAATAAGTCACCCTCCCGCAAGGTCGGCGAGATCGACAACCGTGGAAGCCACTTCTACCTGGCAACCTATTGGGCGGAGCAGCTCGCGGATCAGTCGCGGGACGCCGACCTTGCCCAGCTGTTCGCTGGCATCGCGGAAGACCTCGCGACCAACGAGGACAAGATCGCCGAGGAACTCCTGTCCGTTCAGGGATCGCCGGTCGAACTGGGTGGCTACTACCGCCCCCGTGACGAGAAGGCCGAGCCGGTCATGCGGCCGTCGAGCACTCTCAACGGCATCCTGGCCAAGCTGACCCAGTAAGCCGGTCCGTCGTCAACCGATCCGTCGCGACCGGCTGACGACGGCACCGCGCCACGCAGGCCACGAAGGGCCCCCGACCATAGCGTCGGGGGCCCTTCGCTCGCTCTGGCCCGGGCGCCATTCATGCCTCCGAGGCCGCGCCGCCCACGAAAAACGCCCCGGTCGCCGCGTACGCGGCGACCGGGGCGTTCGGCCTTCACGAGGCCGACATCGACTTAGCGGCGGTTGCCGTCTTCGTCGATCTCGATCTCTTCCTTGCGGACCTCGCCGGTGACCTTCTCGGTCTCCTGACGAGCTTCCTTGTTCAGGGACACGCGCTCGGTCGCCACGGTCTCGGTCGAAACCACCGGGCGCTCTTCGTAAGCGGTGACGGTGACGTCCTCATCGTTGCCGAACTCGACGTTCTGACCGGCCTGACGGGCCTCGGGCGAATCCGGATCAAGCTTGGTGCGCTCGACCTGGACTTCCTCGTGGCGAACCGGAACCTCGACGGTTTCGGTGTCGGTGGTCACGTGCTTGCGCAGACGGACCTGGCCCGCCTCGCGGCGTTCGGTCTGACCCGTGGCGCGCAGGCGCTCCTCGTGGGCGACGACGTCGTTGTCGGCGGCGTTCTGTCCCCCGTTGGCCTGCACACCGGCGGCCTGGCGGTCGTCGGCGTTCGTTCCCGCGGTCTGACCGGGGCTGGCCTGCGTGCCGACGGTCTCACCCTGAGCGGCGTGACGCCCATTTCCGGCCTGAGCGTTCTCGTCGCTCCGACCGGGGGATCCGGCAGCGGTGCCCGCGGCGGCGGTCCCGGCGGCAGCCGTACCCGCGGCGCCGTCGTGACGGCCCTGGTCCGCGTTGCCGCCCTGAGCAGAGTTACCGCGGTCCAGCGAGTAGTACTCGTAGATGCGCTGTTCTTCTTCGGGGCTCAACGAACCATCGTCGTCGATGTTCGGCGCGTCCTTGACGAAATCCTTGTCGAAAGGAACCGTGATGCCATCGTCGGTCGCCTTGGCCTTATTCAGCGGGACGAAGGTTTCCTTGGATCCGAACAATCCGGTGTTGACGGTCGCGAAGGTGGGTTCATTGGTCTGATCGTCGAGATAGATCTCGCCAACCTTACCGATCTTGTCGCCGTTGTTGCCGTAGACGGTGCTGTTACGCAGGGACTCAATGTTCTGATTATTAGTCATGGTCCTACTTCCTGATTGTCGATCCACATTAGTTCACAATCTAATTACGAAACCAAACGGTTTCGATTTATATAGCCAACTTATCGCCCCGGGAACCATCGGTCAACGGTACGAGTTTATCCTGTCGGCGTAACCACAAATGTATTAATTTTGATCCATCGTCACGACTCGTTCAGATCCCAGCCATCGCGCGGCCATTCCGGTGAGCGCCGCTCACGAACCCTGGCCCTGGATCAGAAGTTTCTTGCAATTTTCAGCCATTTCTCTCGCCGTTTTCATGCGAGTCACACGCGACGCATAGCTCAATGAGTCGCTCGGCTGCGCATCCTCGCTGAGGGCGCTGCCCCTGCGCGTATACATTTAATAAAAAATCCCGCCCGTCGGGGGGGCCGACGGGCGGGATCGTGCGGGAGGCGTCGCGGTCAGTCCCGCGTCGCGGTCTCAGGGGCCTGAGAAGGGCTCAGGGACTGCACGTCGGCCTCCATCAGGGGGACCGTCCTGGAGCGCGTGATGACCTTGTGTCCGAGCCAGACGAGCAGGAAGACCGGCAGACCGATGTAGGAGGTCAGCACCTCGACGAGTTGCCCCTTAAACACCGCCTCGTAGTTTTGTCCCAGAATCACGATGATGCACAAAACAAACGCGATGATCGGCCCCAGAGGGAACAGCGGGGCCCGATACGGCAGGTCCTTGAGATCGTATCCCTGTGCCACGTAAGCGCGCCGGAATCTGTAGTGGCACACCGCGATGCCGACCCACACGATGAACCCCGAGAGCCCCGAAATATTCACCAGCCAGGTGTACCCGGCGCCCTGCCCCACGATGGCCGTGATGAAGCCGGCCAAACCGACGCAGGCCGTCGCCAGCAGCGCCGGCATCGGGATACCCCGCTTGTTGACCCTGGCGAAGATCCTGGGGGCCTTGCCCTCGAGCGCCAGGGAAAGCAACATGCGCGTCGAGGCGTACAGGCCGGAGTTTCCCGCCGAAAGGATCGCCGTGAGGATCACGGCGTTCATGAGCGAGGCCGCGAAAGCGATGCCCGCGCGCTCGAAGACGAGCGTGAAGGGAGAGAACGCGATGTCCGATTCGTTATTTCGCAGGAGATTGGGATCCGTATACGGGATGAGGAACCCGATCACGGCGATGGCCCCGATGTAGAACAGCATGATCCGCCAGAAGACGGAGCGAAGCGCCTTGGGCACGTCGCGGCGGGGGTTCTCGGCCTCACCCGCGGCGACACCGATCATCTCGGTCCCCTGGAACGAAAAGCCGGCAATCATGAACACCGAGATGATGGACAGAAAACCCCCGTTGAAGGGGGCATCGCCGGTCGTCCAATTGGACGTTCCCGGCGAGTGGCCACCGAAAACGCCTACGATCATCAGGATGCCCGCGACCAGGAACAGGATGACCGCCGCGACCTTGATCGCGGCGAGCCAGAATTCCCCCTCCCCGTAGGCTCGCGCCGATAGGGCGTTGAGCCCCGTCAGAAGGATGAGGAAGACGGCCGCCCAGATCCACCCCGGCACGTCGGGCAGCCAGAAGGACATGATCAAGCCGGCGGCCACCAATTCCGCGGCCACGGTGATGGCCCAGTTGAACCAGTAGTTCCAGCCCATCGCGAATCCGAACGAGGGGCTGACGAATCGCGTTGCATAGGTCTGGAACGAACCGGCGACCGGCAGGTGCGCGGCCATCTCGCCCAGGGACTGCATCAGCAACAGCACCATGATCCCGATGACGACGTACGCCGCGAGCGCCCCGCCCGGTCCGGCGTTGGCGATCGTGCCGCCCGAGGCGACGAATAATCCGGTGCCGATCGCACCCCCGATGGCGATCATCTGCATATGCCGGTTGCGGAGGCCCCGCTTAAGCCCTTCGTCGGTCAAGGCCTGCGGCTTGGTTCGTGTGGACACGGTTCTCCCGTTGGGTTGAGCGCCTAAATTCAGTTCAGGCTACCACCGAGGCCCGCCTCATCGGCCGTTGATCAGCGGGAATGTCACGGTCCGGCGCGACCGGCAGCACGGGCCCGCGACCGTTGATTTCCCGCCGTCCGACGGGCCGCGGACACAAAGAAACCCGCCGGGGCGAGCCGTGTGCTCTCCCCCGACGGGTTCCTTCTCGGTGGTCTGCCTGGATTAGGCCGTGGCGGCCGAGAGCGCGGCGTCGTAATTGGGCTCCTGGCCGATCTCGGGGACGAGCTCCTTGTAAGCGACTTCGCCCTTGGGGCTGATCACGACGACGGAGCGAGCGAGCAGGCCTTCCATGGGGCCGTCGGTGATCCGGACGCCGTAGTCGTCGCCGAAGGTCGAGCGGAAGCCGGATGCTGTCACGACGTTGTCGATGCCCTCGGCCCCGCAGAAACGGCCCAGCGCGAACGGGAGATCGTTGGACACGCACACCACCGCGGCGTTATCGAGCTGGGCTGCCTCCTGGTTGAACTTCCGGACGCTCGCCGCGCACACGCCGGTGTCCACGGACGGGAAGATATTGAGGATCACGGTCTTGCCGCGGAAATCGTTCTCCGTGACCTCGCCGAGGTCGGTTCCGGCGAGGGTGAAGGCCGGGGGCGTCGTGCCCGGTTCGGGCAGGGATCCGGAGGTCTGGGTCGGGTTTCCTTGGAATGTCACTTCAGCCATGGGGGTACTCCTCGAGTCGCGATGATGGGTGTGGGTGGGTGAAATCTACTGTGTTTTCTCGGCGACCTGGCGCTGGATCCGTGCCAGCATGCCACTCATGCCGTTCAGCCTCAGGGGGCTGACCGCTTGCGTGAGGGATAGCCGCAACGGAAGGTCCGCCGGCACCGCGGCGACGACGTCGGCCGAGGCCCCGTCCAAACCTTCCTGGAGGATCCCCGCGAAGCCTCGAGTCGTCGGCGCTTCCGGCGGAGCCGAGAAGAAGAGTCGCACGGTGCGGTCCTCCTCGACTTCGGTCACGAGGAAGATCGGCGACTGGCACTCCGGAACCGGTTCCAGAAGTTCGGGATGGTCCTTGAAGCGCGCCGGGAGCTCGGGCAGCCCGTTGCTGAACTCGAGCAGAAGCTGCAGCCGGTCTTGGGGCTGCAACTCGGCGAAGTCGTCGACGATCTCCTGCAGGGTATCCGGCAGGTCCGTGGTGGTTTCGGTCATGATGCTGCGGGAACCTCTCCGGGCTGCTCGCCCTGAACGATCGGGACGCGGACCGCGTTGCCCCACTCGGTCCAGGATCCGTCGTAGTTACGGACATTGCTAAAGCCGAGCAGGTAGTCGAGCACGAACCACGTGTGGCTGGACCGTTCCCCGATGCGGCAGTAGGCGATGATGTCTTGATCTGGGCTCAGGCCAAGTTCGTCCTGGTAAATGGCGCGCAAGGCGTCGGCGGATTTGAAGGTGCCGTCCTCGTTGGCGGCCCGTGCCCACGGGACGGAATGCGCGGTGGGGATGTGTCCCCCGCGAAGAGCGCCTTCCTCGGGATAATTGGGCATGTGGGTCCGACGTCCGGTGTATTCATCGGCGCTCCGGACATCGATCAGGGGAACCTGGCCGATGGCCTCGCGGACCTCGGGCAGGTACGCCCGAATCGGGGCGTCGTTGCGCTCGACCACGGGGTAGTCTCCCCTGGCGGGTGAAGGCACGTCGGTCGTGAGGGGGCGCTCCTCCTCGACCCACTTGGCGCGCCCGCCGTCCATGAGGCGGACGTCCTCGTGGCCGAACAGCGTGAAGACCCACATCGCGTAGGCGGCCCACCAATTGGACTTATCCCCGTAGACCACGATCGTGGAATCGCGGCTGATGCCCTTTCGGGCCATGAGGTCTGCGAAGGCCTCGCCGTCCACGTAGTCGCGGGTCACGGGGTCGTTGAGTTCGGTGTGCCAGTCCACCTTGACCGCTCCGGGAATATGGCCGGTTTCGTAGAGCAGAACGTCTTCGTCGCTCTCGACCACGACGACGCCGGGGTCCTTGGCGTGATCGTCCACCCACTGCGTGCTGACCAGACGCTCCGGGTGGGCGTACTGGGCAAATTTGGTGTTGCTTTCGGCTGGGACTGACACATTACCTCCAGAGGGTCATGGACATTTTGGTGGAGGAACTTCTCGGGCGCCTCCGTTATTCCCGAATCTACCCGCTCGAGCTCCCCGATGTGGCGGATCGTGTTGCGGGACGAGACGAATCGACCCCGGCCGGTGGGTCACGCCTCGGGAGGGGCGACGGCCGTCGGCCGCCAGGTGGTTCAGTTGGACTCGTCCTGCGCCGGGGAGCCGGCGACGGGACGTCGGATCACGAGGACGACGACCAACGCCACGATCACTCCTGCGGTCACGGCAACCGCCAGGGGAAGCACCGGATCCAGAAGGACGAGGCAGGCCGCCACCGGCACCGCGGTATTGACCACGGGGTCGGATTGTTTGACGTAGGCGGTCCCCCAGACCCCCAGGAGGAAAACGGCCACCGGAATCGCCACGGCGTATGAGGCGGCCACCGCCGGGAGCGCGGGGGCCTCGCCGAGCTGGTCGATCTCCAACTCGATTCCCACCGAGAACGCTGCCGCCGCGGCGAAGACGAAATAGTGCCCGTACCCATACCTCAGCGAGGAGGAAAAGGTGGTGATGGCCTTGTGATGCTCCGGCCAGAAGTAGATCCACCAGAGACCCGCCGTGACGACGAGGGCCAGCACCGCGATGGAGATCAGATCGGCAAAGTCCTGGTCCCCGTGCAGGGACTCGATGATCGCGTTGGTCGATGCGGTCAACGATTCGCCCAAGACGATCAGGGTGAACAAGCTGTATCTCTCGGTGATGTGGTGCGGATGCCACGGCGTTCCACCCGCCTTCTCGGCGATCACCGGCACCGAGATCTCCGCGAGCATGAGGATCACGAAGCCGACCAGTTGCGTGCCGCCGACCGGGATCAGTAGCCAGGCGATCCAGAGAATCTGCACGAGAAGAATGCTTAACCCGTAGATCCTGGCCGACCTTCCGGCCGGTCCACCGCAGCGCGAGGCCCTCAGCCACTGGCACACCATGGCGACGCGCATGATGACGTACCCGATCACCAACACGGCGTAGTTGTTGTCGAGGAAGGCCGGTTCTAGGCCCGCGGCCAGGACCAGGACGCCGGCCATCTGCACGATCGTGAAGACCCGGTAGAGCCAATCGTCCGTGTCGAAAGAGGTGGCGAACCACGAGAAATTCATCCACGCCCACCAGATGCCGAAGAATGCCATCCCGTAGTGCAACAGCCCGTCGGCAACATGTCCTTCGGCCATCAGATGGTGGAGGTTTTGCGAGGCCGTGCTCACGGCAACCACGAACACCAGGTCGAAGAATAATTCCAAGGAACTCGCGACGCGTCCGGGCTCTTCCGGCCGTCGAGGGACCATGGGCAACAGGCGGGATCGGGGGACGGTCTGGTCCTGGTGCATGATTCATCCTCGGGTTGGCTGCTGGCAACGGACGGCTCCCACAGCGTATCGGGGAATCGCCGTCGGTCGCACCGGGGTTGATGTCCCCCGGATTTTCCACGTTGATCAGGAAAAATGGTGGTCAGAGACATCACATCGAAACCGATATCTTGCCTATTGCCGCGCCCCGGGGGTGGTGGCACAATCATCGTTCGTGAATACCACGGATGATTCTTCTTCGAATCACAATCGGGCCACGGAGCCCGCCTCCGAGCCGGCGAATTCTTCGTCGGCCCCGGTAGCCGCATCCGAGACCATGTCCATTCCCCTCGATGCCCCGCGACCTCGTTCTCGGGGCCTGACGGTCATGGTGATAGCGGCCCTCGGCGTCGTCTTCGGCGATATCGGAACCAGCCCTCTGTACTCGATGCACACGGTCTTCAGCATCCACGACGGGGCGATCGCCCCCACGGAGCAGGACGTTTTGGGCGTGATCTCGATGGTCCTGTGGTGCTTGATCCTGATCGTCACCGTGGCCTATATCGGTTTCATCATGAAGGCCCACAACCAGGGCGAAGGCGGAATCCTCTCGCTCGCGTCCCTGATCTGGCATAACCTCGGCAGGAAATCGAACCGCGCGGGGGCAGCCATCATTTTGGCCGTGATCGGCGCCTCCCTGTTCTACGGGGACTCACTCATCACCCCGGCGATCTCGGTCATGAGCGCGATCGAGGGCATCGAGGTCGCCGACCCGGGCTTTGCGGAGTACATCGTCCCGATTTCGGTGGTGATTCTGGCCGTGCTGTTCCTGGCCCAGCGCTGGGGCACGGGCTCGATCGGCAAGGCCTTCGGGCCGATCATGGTCACCTGGTTCGTCGTGCTGATCCTGCTCGGCGTTCCCCAGATCGTGCAGAATCCTTCGATTTTCCGCGCATTCTCCCCAACCTACGCGGTGGCCTTCGCCCTCGACCGGCCGTTCATCGCGTTCGTGGCCATGGGTGCCGTGGTCCTCGCCGTGACCGGCGTCGAGGCCCTCTACGCGGACATGGGCCACTTCGGCCGGAAACCGATCATGCTGGCCTGGTGCATGCTGGTGCTCCCGGCATTGGCCATCAACTATCTGGGGCAGGGGGCGATGATCCTGCGCGAGCCGCAGACCATCGACAACCCCTTCTTCCACTTGGCGCCCGCCTGGGCGGAGATTCCGCTCGTGGTTCTCGCCGCGTGCGCGACCGTCATCGCGTCCCAAGCGGTGATTTCCGGCGCGTTCTCGGTATCGCGCCAGGCAACCCGGCTGTCCCTTCTGCCGCGCCTGCGCGTGGTCCAGACCTCCAAGGACCAGGGCGGTCAGATCTACATGCCCACGGTCAATATCCTGTTGTTCCTCGGCGTGCTCACGCTCGTCCTGGTCTTTCAGTCCTCGGGCAGCCTCGCGGCCGCGTACGGCCTGTCGGTCACGGGAACGCTGCTTCTCGAGCTCTCTCTGTTCCTGCTCTTGGCGCACGCCGTCTGGGGTTGGTCGATCGTCCGCGTCGGGGCCCTCGCGTTCTTTGTCGGCGGGCTGGAATTGTTGTTATTCGGCGCCAACGTGGTCAAGGTCTTCTCGGGAGGCTGGTTGCCGCTGATCATCGCAGCCGCCTCGATCACCATCATGCTCACCTGGCGCAAGGGCTCGCGGATCATGTGGGGACGACGGGCCGATATGGAAGGGCCGATCAGAGATTTTGTGGACCGGGTCCGCCTTTCCCACATTCGCCGGGTGCCCGGCGTGGCGGTGTACCCGCACGGCAACCCGACCACGGCCCCTTTGGCGCTACGCAACAACATGGAGTTCAACCATGTGCTGCACGAGCACGCCGTGATCATCACCATGAAGAACGTCGGCGTCCCGCACGTGGATACCGAGGACCGGATCCGGGTCTCGGACCTCGGAGATCCGCGCGACGGCATCGTGCACATCCTGTGCCGCGTGGGCTTCAACGACTCCCAGGACGTTCCCCAGGCGCTCCGCCTCGCCGCCGGCAGCTGCGACGAGCTGAGCTTCGATCCCGAGGAGGCCACCTACATGCTCTCGGTGTTCCGCATCGAAAAGGGCGATGACCGGTGCATGCCGCGGTGGCGCAAGGGGCTCTTCCGTTTCCTCGAGAAGTTCTCGGCCAACAGGACCCACGCCCTGCATCTTCCGCCGGCGCGCACGACCGTCATGGGTGCTCAGGCGGAGCTTTAACGCGAAGGCCTCCGGCCGTCGATCTCGCCAGATCGGCGGCCGGAAGCCTCGTGGAATGCGTCCTATCCTTCCGGACGGGCCCTGTCCCTGAGGTACCGACGCGCGTGGGGAGCCTCGATGAGAATCATGATGACCCCGATGATCCACAGCGGGAACTGAACCGCCATCGCGGCCTTGAACCCGCCCAGCGAATACGTATCCGGGGTGCCTGCTCCCATGAGGTCCAGCACCACGCCGACCATCAGGACCGTGACGAGGGCCGCGGTGAACCCTCCCATGTTGGCGAGACCGGTCGCGACGCCGCGCTGTCGCCTGGGAGCGTGGGTTCTGACGACGTCGAACGCGATCATGGACAGCGGAATGCCGGCGCCCATGATGACGCCCACGATCATCGTCACCCACAGAGGCGCGGCCCCGGGCCACGCGATGAGGACGATCCACGAAGCGAACATCGTGAGGACGCCGCCGAGGGCGAGGGTCACGCGGTGGTCCGAGTACTTCGAGATGATCGGCCCGAAGACGAGCGCGCCGACCATCGAGGCGACGATCGCCGCGTCGAGCACGAGGTGCGCCTGACCGTCGGTGTACCCGAGACCGCCCGTCAAGAACGGGGTGCCCCACAGCAGCAAAAAGCTGTCGGGCGCAAACATCGTCGAGAAGTGCACCCAGAACGCCAGGCGCACGCCGGGCCTCTTGACCAGAGACGCGATGGCCGGCATGACCCCGCTGGACCCCGGCCCGACCACCGGCAGGACCTCGGTGAGGATGATCGGTCCCGTGTCGGCGACCACGGGTGCCGGGGTCGTCGCGATCTCCTGGTTCTTGCCGGTGATCCGCTCCGCGATCGTCCCGGCGCCCGGCCCATCACGCATGATGAGCGCGACGAGAATCAGGATCACGACGCCGATCGCCGCGAGGCTCGCAAATCCCGTCAACCACCCGAAGGCCCCGATGACCGCGGCCAGCGGTGCCACGGCCACGAGCTGACCGACCTGACCCGCCAGGCCGGTGATCTGGTTGACGACCGGGGATTGCTTCCGGGTGAACCACTCCGCGGCCAGGCGCACGACCGAGGTGAAGATGCAGGCGTCGCCGGCCCCCAGAAGAATGCGCGCGCCGATGGCCACCGGGATCAGGTCGGTCGTGGATAGGGCGAATTGCGCGACCGACATGAGCAGCAGACCGGTCGCGATGACCCAGGAGGTTCCGAAGCGGTCCAGGCTCACGCCGACGGGAATCTGGCACAGCGCATAGACCACCAGTTGGAGGACCAGGAAGGAGGAGAGAACGGTCGCCTCCGCACCGAAGTGCTCCTGCGCGGTCGGGCCGAGCGCAGAGAAAGAACTTCGGTTGATGAGGGCCAGCAGGTACGCCGCAATTCCGACGCCCCATATGAGCCATTTGGTGTGAAATCTCCGGGTCATCATGCCCATGAGCGTATCCCGCGGCGATACCCCGTCGTCCAGCTCGGTGAGCACATAAAGGCCCGAGACCGCGACGGCCCGGGCAACGCGCGGCTGCGCGGGCCTCCCCCGTCGCGAGAAGCGCGGCTATGCTGGGGCCATTCGGCCCAGCCCGTGGGCCCTCACCGAAGGATGCGCCATGAGGTTAATCGACGACGCCGAGCGTCGGGCCCGGCTCGCTCGCCGGCATGGCATCTCCCCCGACCATCGCCTTCCCACGGTCCTGGACGCGGCCCGGGCGGTGCTTGCCCTGCACGCGACGGAACCGGCGACGCCGCACCTGTCGCTCCACGCGCGCGTCGACGGGATCAACCGCCACGAGGTCGACGCGGCCCTCTACGAGGATCGATCCCTCATCCGGCAGCTCGCGATGCGTCGCACGCTCTTCGCGTTCCCTCGCGAGCACCTCCCGGCCGTCCTGGGCGCGCCATCCGCACGCGTTGCCGTCACGCAGTACAAGCGATTGCTCCGCGAGATTTCGGCGTCCGGGGTCAGCGAGGATCCGGAAGGGTGGCTGGAAACCGCCCGCCAGGCCATCTTGCGTTTCCTGGCCGGCGGTCGCGAGCACCAACAGTCCGAGCTACGCGAGTTGGTTCCCGAGGTCGTCGGTACCATGACGGTCAATGCCGGAACCAAATACGAAGCCGAGAGCCACATCGCCCCGCGGCTCGTGACGTGGATGGGGGCCGCGGGCGACATCGTGCGTGGGCACGGCGCCTCGCATTGGCGCATCAATCGGTTCGGTTGGGCCCGCATGGACGAATGGGTGGGACACGAGCCCGCCCGCCCCTCGGAACGGGAGTCCTACCGTGAGCTGGTGGCCGCATACCTGCGCGGCCACGGACCCGCCACCGAACAGGACCTCGCGTGGTGGTTCGGGTCCACCAAATCGGCGATGCGAAAGGCCCTGTCCGACGTCGACGCGGTGGAGGTCCGGCTGGAACGCGAGGGCACCGGATGGGTGCTTCCCGATGACCTCGAGCCTCCCGAACCGGTCGACCCGTGGGCCGCGCTCCTGCCCGCGCTGGATCCGGCGGCGCTGGGTTGGAAGGACCGCGCGTTCTACCTCGACGCGGATTTCGCGTCCTCCATCTACGACTGGGCCGGAAACCCCGGCACGACCGCCTGGTGGGACGGCCGGATCGTGGGGTCCTACGTCCAGAACGAGAAGGGCACGGTCGAGCTCGTCCTGGGCCGCGATCCCGGAAGCACCGCTCGGCGCCACCTCGACCGGCAGGCTCGCCGTTTGGAGGAATGGCTCGATGGCGAGCGCGTCAAGGCGATCTACAAGGCGCCCATCACCAAGGGCCGGTGGTGAAACCGTCGAGTCGACGCGGTTAATCGTCAGATAGGGCTTGTGCCAACATCACGATGATCCCGCTCGGCCCGCGCAGGTACGCGAGCTTGTAGACGTCCTGGTAGTTAGCGACTCCACGCAAGGGATGGCAACCGTGGCGCGCCGCGATCCGCAGCGACTCGTCGATATCGTCCACGGAAAAGGCGACGCGGTGCATCCCAATCTCGTGCGGCAACGTCGGAGTGGTCGGCACGGCCTCGGGGTGGATGTATTCGAAGAGTTCCAGCCGGCCCTGGCCGTCGGGCGTGGTCAGTAGCGCGATCTTGGCGTGATTGCCATCCAGGCCCACCGCCGTATCTGCCCATTCGCCGCTGATCTCGTCCGTTCCCGCGACGCTCAGACCGAGGTCCGTGAAAAAGGCCACCGTCGCGTCGAGGTTCTCGACGGCGATGCCCACATTCTCCAGAGCGATGGGCACGGGTCATTCTCCATCCGAGGAGAAGGACCACATGACGCCGTATCGGTCGAAGACCTGGCCGTACCAATCGCCCCAGGGAGCCTTGCCGAACGGCATATTGACGGTTCCGCCGGCCTCAACGAAGGCATCGATATATTTCCGCGATTCTTCGGGCGTGTCCGTGGTGTAGAGCAACGAATACGCGGTGCCGCGAATCGGGTACTCATTCTGGGCGTCCATGGAGTCGCCCGCCGCGATGCTGCCGTGGGGCAGGGTCAGGGTGGAGTGGGCGACGGATTCGGGATCGGGCGTGAAGGGCATTCCGTCCAGGTCGACGTCGCCGTAGCGAAGAATCGAGAGCTCTCCGCCCAGGACCTCGTGCCAGTGAGTCATCGCTTCGGCGGTCTGGCCGGGGAGGGAAATGTAAGTTGCCAGTGAGGGGGCCACGGGATTCTCCTTGAGTGGTCGTGATTCGTATGCCCAATATGGCACGTGATCCATCTCACCGGAAGATGCGGGCGGGGAAAATCGGCCTGGTCGTCCCCTTTTCAGTCTTCGGCGACCTTCAGCCGGATCGTGGTATTCCACGGATCCTCGAAGGAGAGCGTCCGACCGTCGTGGCGTGACGAGATGCGGTGATCCGCGAGTCGTTCCCGGACGGCGGCCACCGCGTCGTCGTGGGGCACATCGATGTCGACCAGGCCCAGGCCCAACGAGGCCGCCCGAGCCGGCGCACCCAGGCTGTTGAACGTATTGAGGGCCATGTGGTGGTGGTATCCCCCGGCGGAGACGAACAGGGCCGAGCGAATCTCGCCGGTCACCTCGAACCCCAGGATCTCGGAGTAGAAGCGCCGCGCGGTCGGGATATCTCCGACCTGAAGGTGAACGTGGCCCAGGGTTCCCGCCGGAGCCGTGACGGATTCGTCGAAATGACCTCGAAGATACGCGTTGGGGTCCAGGGGATCCGTGGCGAGCGCGTAGAGACCGTTCTCCTCGCGAATCCACGACTCGCGGGGTCGATCCGTGTAGAGCTCGACGCCGTTTCCCTCGGGGTCATCGAAGTAGAAGGCCTCGCTATAGAGGTGGTCGGCACTGCCCGTGAACGACCCGGGGAACCGCTGGGCGATGGACATGACCGAGGCGGACAATTCCGCGGGGGTGTCGAACAGGATGGCCGTGTGGAAGAGACCGGCCTGGTTGCGGGCGGGCGCCGGAAGATCCCTGGTCTGTCGAAGGATCATGAGGGTTCGTCCGTGGAGCCCCAGGACGGCGGTGTTTCCGGTGTGATCGAGGACGTCGAGGAGAACCGCCTCGTGGTAAAAGCGGATCATCGCGTCGAGGTCGCCGACGAGCAATTCGACGGCGCCCATGCGGGTCTCGGGCGCCAACAACTGGTCCTGTGAACGCGGCCGTAGGGAATCCGGGTGGGGAGTCTGGTGAAACATGGTGGTCCCTTTCTGTCGCCGACGCGGCGCACGCACGATGTGGAGCAACCGCTCCACATAGAGACCATAGCACCGAAATGGAGCACCCGCTTCACTTTGTTAGGGTGGACACATGACGACCTCGACGACCGGCGGCTCACGCCCACTCAGGGCCGACGCCGCGCGCAATCGGGAGGCCATCCTCTCCGCCGCCCGCACGGAGTTTGCCGAATCGGGAACCTCCGCCTCGATGAACCAGATCGCCCGCAGGGCCAACGTCGGCATCGCGACCCTCCTGCGGCGCTTCCCGACGCGCGGGCAGTTGCTGGCCGCGGTCTTCGAGGAAAAGCTCGAGGCCTACGTCTCGGCGTTGGAGTCCGGGCTCGAGGACGCCGACGGGTGGCGCGGCTTCCGGACCTTTCTCGAGTTGGCCTTCGAGATGCAGGCTCGCGACTGCGCCTTCACCGATGTGTTGACCATGAGCGTTCCCGGAGTCCCGGAATTCACCGAAAAACAGCGGCGGGCCAGCAGGCTCCTGCCCGACCTGGTCGAGCGGGCCAGGGCCACCGGACGGTTGCGGGCGGACGTCACCCACCAGGACGTGGCCCTCTTACTCTGGTCGATCTCCGGGGTCGTTCAGGCGACCCGGCGCAGCGCACCGGAGGCGTGGCGGCGGGTGGCCGCGCTGTCCTTCGCCTCCCTCCAGACGGATGCGGAGGAGCTACCACCTCCCCCGACCTCACAGCAGCTGTTCCGTTCCTTCGCGCAGGAACGTGTCGCGGGAGCGCGGTCCCGAGGATAGGCGTCGCGGAGGTCGGTCCAGCGGCGTCGTGACCTCCCGTTCTCGCGCGGAAGAATCCGTGGCCTTGAGGGCCGAAATTCGGCAGAGTGGTCAGTACCCGATCCCCGAGGGCCTCGGAGATCAGCGCACGAAAGGAACCACAACATGACCGAAACCATCGCGGGAATCACCATTCCGGATAGTCACCTGGCCCGAGAGGCCACCGAGTTGGTGCGGGACGCCGCCTCGGATCTCATCTACGACCACTGCCGCCGGGTCTTCCTCTTCGGGTCCCTCCGAGGCCAGAAACAGGGCCTGGAGGCCGATCCGGAGCTGCTTTACGTGGGCGCCATGTTCCACGACCTCGGGCTGACGCAACGCTACCGCCGTGACGATCAGCGCTTTGAGATCGACGGCGCCGACGAGGCCCGCCGCTTCCTGAACGGCCACGGCATCTCCGCGGCGGACGCGGAGACCGTCTGGCAGTCCATCGCGTTGCACACCACCCCGGAGATTCCGTTGCACATGAGCTCCGTCGTCGCCTTGGTCACCCGTGGAGTGGAGCTGGACGTCCTGGGGATCGGGTACGACGCCGTGAGCCCGGAAGAACGCGAGGCCGTCGTCGCGGTCCACCCGCGTCCCAATTTCAAGGAGCAGATCCTTCAGGCCTTCACCGACGGGATCAAGCACCGGCCGGAGACCACCTTCGGAAACGTCAAGGCCGACGTGCTGGAGCATTTTGTCCCCGGGTTCGAGCGCGACGACTTCGTCGAGATCATCCGCGGCAACGATTGGCCGGAGTAACCCGGGCCGTGGCGGCCCCGCGGTGACGATCCGGGGTCCGGGGCGGGCATACTCGAGGTATGGATGATCTGCACGTTTCGCCCGGCCCCGGCGCCCCGCGGGGATTGCTCATCCCCGCCCACGAGCTGGTCGAGCAGTTCTCTCATGCTTCCGGGCCGGGCGGTCAGGGCGTCAATACCGCCGACTCCCGCGTCCAACTGAGCCTTGACCTCGCCTCGACCAGCGCGCTGGATGAGACGCAACGCCGCCGGGTCATGGCCAACCTGTCGTCACGCCTGGCCGGCGGCCTGCTGATCATCGCCGCGGCGGAACATCGCTCCCAGTGGCGCAACCGGGCCGCCGCACGCGAGCGCCTCGCCGACCTTCTGCGTCGCGCGATCCAACCGGAGGCGCCACGGCGTGCCACCAAGCCCACCCGCGGTTCCCGGCGGCGCCGGCTCCAGGCCAAGAAGCGCCGGTCGGATGTGAAGCGGCAACGTCGCACGCCGCCCGCCGAGTGATTCGGTGGCCGGCCCGCCGCTGACGGCGAGGGCCCTCAGAACCCCTTGGCGTACCGACCTCCGGGGTCATGATTCAGCCCCGCGGCCTCGAGGATCTTATCTATGTTTTTGCGGTGACGGCCCATACCCGAAAGTTGCGTGGCCATGGAGTTCTCACTGCGAATGGTCATGGTCGTGAACGCCGGGCCTGGTTCGAGCGATATCGTGATCACCTCTCCCCAGGAGGCCGCGCTCCACCCTGTGTCATTTTTCAGAACATCCTGGGCGATGAACGTGCTGGCGCGTCCACCTAGGCGGTCCAGTGCCGGACCCACTCGGTTCCAGACGTCCTGGGGAGGCATGTGCAAGGTGGTGACGTAGCTGAGGTGACGTGCCATGAGGAGTCTTGTCGGCCTTCCGTGGGGAAAATGAATTCTATGGTCCGGTCGCAACGAGATTCTTCCACCGATCCGCCGCCGAACCACATTCCCAAAAATCTTTGTTTAAATCGTGTCACGGATCGTCGCTCAGGGGCCGTTCGCGCTGAGAACAATATCCCGGGAAATGGGTTTTCGAGCTGTTGGCGGATCGGCTCGGTGCATAGGGTAAGGAATGGCAAAACCACCGGAGAAGACGGTTCTCCGGCCACGAATTTACGGAGGTCATCATGTCCGAGACGGCATCGAATTCATCAACCGAGGATCGGCAACCGACCAGGGATCCGGCCGAGGATAACGCCTATTTCCCGTCCCCGTATTCTTTGGGCCAATACACGGCGCCGACCACGGATTTTGATGGCCTGAGCACCGATGCAACCTATCCGGGTGATCGCTGGAAAATTCTGGTCATCGCGACCGAGGAACGATACATGCCCATGCAGAACGGGACGTTCTTCTCGACCGGCAACCACCCCGTGGAAACCTTGCTTCCGCTTCACCACATGGCGAAGGCCGGTTACGGGATCGACGTCGCGACGATCGGCGGCGGCGTCGGCAAATTTGAATGGTGGGCCTACCCCGGCGAGGATCGGGCCGTGGGCGAGACGTGGGAGGCCACGCGCGAGAAATTCAAGGCACCCCACAAGCTGGCCGACGTCATCTCCGAGGGCCTGGACGACTACGCGGCGATCTTCATCCCCGGTGGACACGGCGCGATGAATGGCATCCCTGAAAGCCGTGACGTCCGCGATGCCCTGGATTTCTTCATCGCGGAGAACCGGCTCATCATTACCCTCTGCCACGGTCCGGCCGCGCTCCTGACGCTGAGCCTCGACCGCGAGACCAATCCCCTGGCCGGGCGGGAGATCGTGGCCTTCCCCGACACCATCGATGCCGGCGCGAACGTCGAGATCGGCTACCTGCCCGGTACCATGCCGTGGGCGCTGGGCGAGGCCCTCACCCGGGATGGATTCGTGATCACCAACTCGCAGATGAGCGGGACCACGACGCGTGACGGAAACCTGCTGACCGGCGATAGCCCACTGGCGGCCCATCAGCTGGGCAAGGATTCGGTCGCCGCGTTGTTGCAGGAATTCGGCGAGTAAAACCGCACCGCCGCCCCACCGTCGCGAAGCGGCGACGGTGAGGCGGCGCGTCCGCCTGCGCCGTCGAGAACACGAGGCTGTTCGTTGGTCATGCCTCGTCGAGCAACGCGATGCCGAAACCGTCGACCACGGACCGCACCTCGTCGAGATAGCGTTGCGCCTGATCGGTGAGCGGCATCCCGGAATGGTCGATCCAGCCGATTTCGATGCGCTCGTCGACGTCGAGCGGTATCGCGATGATTTCTGGGTCAAGGTCGTCGCTGATGATGCCCGTGGAAATGGTGTATCCGTCGAGTCCGATCATGAGATTGAAAATGGTCGCCCGGTCCGAGACCTGAATCTCCTGCGTGCTCGACAACGTGGAGAGAATCTCCTCGGCGAAATAGAACGAATTATTCGACCCTTGGTCAAAGGTCAGCCGCGGAAGGCCGGCCAGGTCGGTGAGGCATACGCGTTCCCGGGAAGCCAACGGATTTTTGCGCGAAATGAAGATATGCGGCGCCGCGTGAAAGAGGGGATGGAAGACCAGCCCCGAATCCCGCAACAGTTTATCGATGACTTTCCGGTTGAAATCGCTTCGATACAAAATTCCGAGTTCGCTGCGCAGCGTCCGGACGTCTTCGATGATGTCCCACGTTCGGGTCTCGCGGAGAGAAAACTCGTATTCGGCCGCGTCGCTGGCCTTAACCATCCGCACGAAGGCATCCACGACGAATGAGTAGTGTTGCGCCGAAATTCCGAGGAGGCGCCGCGATGGCGGCCGGCCGAGGTAATTCTGCTCGAGGAGCTCCATCTGCTCGACGACTTGCCGGGCGTACCCGAGGAACTCCACGCCGTCGACCGTGAGGGAAACCCCGCGGGGCGACCTGACAAGAAGCGCGCGCCCGGTCCTGGACTCGAGGTCCTTCATCGCCGCGGACAACGTTGGTTGCGAGACATACAGCAGGTCGGCGGCGGCGGTGATGGACCCTTCCGCCGCGACCTCGATGAAATAGTTCAGCTGCGACAGCGTGATGTTCTTCGAACCGGGAGACATAGCCCCAGGCTATAGGAATCCATAGCTGACCCAAGTTACCCAATGACCGCCAGGTGCCTTCAGGATGGATTCACAGACCTCCGCAAGGCCGAACCCGGCCGATCAGTCACCGAATTGGGCGCTTATGACAACCGAGTTCACGTTCACCATCACCACCACGCGATTCGACGAGGATTACTCGCCGTCGGACAGTTCGCGGGCCACCACAAATTTCGCCAACCTCGCTCGGGGCGAGCGCCGTCAGCAGAATCTCCGCGAGACGTTGTCGATGATTAATCGGCGCTTCAACGAGCTGGCCCACTGGGATAATCCCGCCGGGGACCGCTACGTCGTGGATCTCGAGATCGTTTCCGGGGAATTGGAATTCACCTCGGGCGGCAAGGAGCGCGAATTCCCGCTGCTCGAAGTCCTGGATATCCGGATCCTTGACCGCGTAACGGGTGAGCGGCACCCCGGGATCGTCGGAAATAATTTCTCGTCGTACGTTCGAGATTTCGATTTCAGCGTGCGCCTCCCGGCGGCAAATCGCACCGCGACCGAGTTCACCGTACCCGAGGATTTCGGCGACCTGCACGGCAAGCTGTTTCAGCACTTTCTGAATTCCCCGGCCTACCGCGAGCGCTTTCAGGCCTCCCCCGTGATCTGTATTAGCGTGTCGACGAGCAAGACCTATCACCGCACCGGCAATCATCACCCGGTGCTCGGCGTCGAATACCGACAGGACGAGTATTCCCTGACCGACGAATACTTCGGAAAAATGGGGCTGCGGGTTCGCTACTTCATGCCTCCCGGCGCCGTCGCCCCGCTGGCTTTTTATTTCCGCGGCGATCTGCTCAACGATTACTCCAACCTGCAGCTGATCGGCACCATCAGCACGATGGAAACCTTCCAAAGGATTTACCGCCCGGAGATCTACAACGCGAACGTGAGCGCCGGAGAAATCTACCGGCCCTCGCTGGAACAAGACGATTTTTCCGAGACGCCGATTACGTACGATCGCGTCGAACGTAGCCAGCTCGCCACGAAACAAGGCAAGTTCACCGACGAATTCTTCGTCACCCCACACCGAGACGTTCTCGAGCGATGGGCCGCCAAATACCCCGTACCCGCTGCATGACCATCGGAGAAGAATTCTTGACTCAGACGCTTTTGCCCACGACCACCGTCGGTAGCCTGCCCAAGCCGTCCTGGCTCGCCCGTCCGGAAACCCTCTGGTCCCCCTGGGCGCTGGAGGGCGATGCCCTGGCCGAGGGCCAGCGGGATGGCCTGCGGATCGCGGTCCACGAGCAGGCGAGCCGCGGCATCGACATCGTCAGCGATGGCGAGCAGACCCGACAGCACTTCGTCACGACCTTCATCGAGCATCTCGAAGGGGTCGATTTCGACAAGCGTCAGACGGTTCGCATCCGCGACCGCTACGACGCCAGCGTGCCGACCGTGGTCGGCGAGGTCAGCCGCGATCATCCGGTCTTCGTCGACGACGCGAGGTTCCTCCGTAGGCAGACCGACCGGCCGATCAAGTGGGCGTTGCCCGGGCCGATGACCATGATCGACACCCTCTACGACGGCCACTACAAGAGCCGCGAGAAATTGGCCTGGGAATTCGCGAAGGTTCTCAACCAGGAAGCCAAGGATCTCGAGGCCGCGGGCGTGGACATCATCCAATTCGACGAGCCCGCATTCAACGTCTTTTTTGACGACATGAAGGACTGGGGAATTGCCACCCTCGAACGGGCCGCCGAGGGGCTTCGCGCCGAAACCGCCGTGCACATTTGCTACGGCTACGGGATCACGGCCAATAACGAGTGGAAAGCGACCCTCGGTTCTGAATGGCGGCAGTACGAGGAGTCCCTTCCGCTCCTACAAGCCTCGGCGATCGATATCGTCTCGCTGGAATGTCAGAATTCCCGTGTTCCGATGGAACTCATCGAGCTGATTCGCGGTAAAAAGGTCATGCTGGGTGCCATCGACGTGGCCACCAAAAATATCGAGACGCCGGGGGAAGTCGCCGATACTCTCCGGAAGGCGCTTCGCTTTGTCGACGCGGACAAGCTCATCCCGAGCACCAACTGCGGCATGGCGCCGTTCCCGAGGGATATTGCCTTTGAAAAGCTGAGTGCGTTGAGCGCTGGTGCACGGATTGTTCGGGAGGAGCTTGAGGACGCGAGGGTCTGAGCACCGTGGCGGCTTGTCGCGCCCTCGCCCGCGGAGCTCTGCCCCCCCCTGTTGAGGGATCGGCCCCGAAGAAGCTCACCGTGACATCGCAGAATTCTCATCGATGACCGGGCGGCTCCAGGCTCGGGCCGTCGACTCGACGCCGCCGGTCTTGTACGGCGACGCTTCACCGGTCGGCTCGTAGCCGAGCTTTCTCCAGAACTGCTCGGCTAGGTCAGCGTTGGTATCGACGATCGACAGCCACGGCACTTCCCCTTGCACAGGTTTAACTCGTCAGTAATGGTAGCGAACTTGCAAGACCACAAGATCATTCCCTATCACCACATAGACAAGTCGATGCTCGTCGGTGATGCGCCTGGACCAAGCACCTAGCGCTCCGTACTTCAGTGGTTCGGGCTTACCGATTCCCGCGAATGTCTCGCGGAGGCAAGCGTCGATGAGGGTGTTGATTCGCTTCAAGATCTTCCGGTCGGCAACTTGCCAATGTTTATAGTCTTCCCAAGCCGCCTCGTCCCAAACCAGCCGCACTCAAACATCCTCGTCAACTCGATCGAGTTCGTGAACCTGCGTATCCCCCGCTCGGGCGCGGTCGTAGGCGTCAAGCAACCGCCGAGCATTGGCCGGAGACCGGAATAGGTACGCTGTTTCCTTCCACGCGGCGTACTCATCGGCTGGCATAAGAACGGCGTTACCGTTCCGGGAGACAATCTCGACTGCCTCACGGTCATCGTTGACTCGTTCTATGAGTGGGAACAGAGTCCTACGGGCTTCGCTTGCACTGATGGACATATCGCGAGCTTCCTGGTCGAAATGAGTGGTACAAGATTATGGTACCATAACTCTTCTATCTAAATTTTCTCGTAGCCAGCCCAATGGGGAGCTAGACGAACCTAGAATGCACCCTCCTTCCCATTGCCGGGATCGCGTTGAAACAATGTGGATTATGAGTAGAGGGACGCAATTCATCTCCATACCGGCGATGTGAAAGCTGCCGAACCGAAGACACCCCAAGAACCTCAAGATAGGACCACATCATGACTCGCACCGCACTCGTCACCGGAGCGTCCTCCGGGATCGGCTTCCGTATCGCCCAACAGCTCGCCCACCGCGGGTACGACATTGTCGGCGTCGGCGCGAGCGAACGGATCCTCGAGCTGCCCGCGAAACTACCGCAGGCAACGGTGACTCCGGTCCGCGCCGACCTCACCGACCGTGCCCAGCTCGATGCCGCGTGGGAGGCATTCGAGAAGCTCGGAACAAGCCTCGACGCCGCCGTGCTCAACGCCGGCAAGAGCCTCGGCGGCGGCTTCGTCGACACTGACCTCGACGAGGAGCTGCACATGCTCGACCTCAACGTGACGAGCCAGGTGATCCTCGCCAAGCGCGTGGTCCGGCGGATGTCGCAGCAGAAGCAAGGGCGAATCTTGATCACCACGTCACTCTCGGCCACGACGCCGACCCCGTACGAATCGATCTACGGGCCGACCCGCGCCTTCATGTACAGCTTCGCCCAGGGCCTTCGCGAAGAAATGCGGGAATACGGTGTCTCGGTCACGGCCCTGCTCCCCGGCGCAACAGCTACCGAATTCCACGACACCGCCGGAATGCAAGAGACCAAATTCGGCGACAATTCCTGGAAAAACGACCCCGAGCTCGTCGCTAAACTTGGCGTCGACGCCCTGTTCGCGGGTCGTGACCATGTCGTCGGTGGCGACCGAAACACGCGTTGGGCCGCCTTGCGCAATAAATTGACGCCGGAACGAATCAAGGCCCGGGATTTCGCGAGGGATTCCAAACCGGATGCCTCGAAATGAGGATCCTTTGGGCTACGCTTTCGGCCTGACGTTTTGACTTGCACGGTTCACGGATGCCGTTCGTATTGCGGTATTAGCTCTGGCGCGTGGTGCTCAGGACGATTTTGCCCGTGCTGTGACCGGACTCAACGGACCGATGCGCCGCGGCGGCTTCGGCAAGGTCGAAGACCTCGGAGACGGTTGGTTCGATGATGCCCTGTGCGGCGAGCTCCACGACGCTTTCGAGCCAGTCGCGCTGCGTGTGAACGTGGGTCGCGGCGAAGCGGATACCCGCTTGTTCCGCTTGAGCGGCAAGGTCCTCGGATCCACCGCCGAGAGCGATGAGCGTTCCGCCTGCCCGGACCGACTGGAGTGCGCTCTCGCGTGAACCCGCGGCCAGGTTGAGCGCCACATCGACCGTGTCCGTCAGCGCCGCGACGGCCTCGTTATCCCGGTAATCGATGGTCTCGTCCGCACCGAGCCCTCGCAGCCACTCGTGCTTGCCCGTACTAGCGATCGCGGTGACATGCGCGCCGAGGTGGTGGGCGATCTGCACGGCGAGGTGCCCGACGCCTCCCCCGGCACCGGTGATGAGCACTCGTTGATCGGGACCAACCCGGGTCGTGTCGGTGAAGGCCTGCCACGCGGTCATGGCCGCCATGGGCAACCCACCCGCTTGCTCATTCGTCAGGTTGTCCGGGGTGGCGGTCACGTCCTCGGCGGGGACGATCACGTATTCGGCGTAGGCGCGACCTTCTTTCGGAAAGCAGGCCAGACCGAGCACACGCTGCCCGACCGTCAGACCGGTGACCGAGGAACCGATCGCCTCGACCGTGCCAGCGACGTCCCAACCGGGCGTGAAGGGCAGGGTGATGACACCGGCCGCGGCCATGCCGCCACCTTCTCGGGTCATCACATCGATCGGGTTCACTCCCGCCGCCGCGACCGCGACGAGCACCTCGTCGGGCGCCAGGTCGGCGACGGTCGGTGTGTCGGCGTTCATCGGCTCGAGCACCTCGGGCCCCCCGAAGGCCTGCTGGACGATCTTGACGCTCATGGTGTGGCTCCTGAGTTTGCGCGGGTGAGGACATTGTCGGTCCTAGTCTCTCGCAAGGCGGCGGGGCTGGCCAGGGCGGGTCGATTCGTGGGGACGCTGGGTGTTGGCACGATCATCGAGGCTCACCGGCTGGTCATCACGGAGTTGCAACGCACGAGCCAAGCCAAGAGGTCACGTTCAGAGGAACTTAGCCGTTCTCGTCCAGCACCCAGGCCTGCTTCAACGGGATGCGCGCACGAGTGGAAGCGGGAAGCTGGTCGTAGGTCTCGAACAGGCGAGAAAGCAGTTCCTCAGAGTCCCAGATCCGGAAGCTCGTGCGATCTCGCAAGAACTCCCGATCTGCCGCCCTGGTTACTCCACCCCACGCAACAAGAAGCCCCTGATCCGCGCGGTGTTGCGTCATCGCAGAATGCAGGCCCCGGACGACCTTGACGTCGACAGCAGATGGTTCACTCTTCACTTCGACGATCAGCGTCGGCGAGTCCAGTCCTAGTGGCCCTCGCCCCGCGAGTATGTCGACCCCACCGTCGGGACCTGGCGGGGAAACCTCACAATGAAAGCCGAGAGCCTCCAGAATGTCTGCTACGAGGTGGGTGAGTTTGTGACCGGCGAAATTCTCGACCAAATGTGTACGGATCCGGTCGCGGATGGCCTCAAGGGTAGGCACGGGGTCGGGATCGGTTACCTCGGCCATTTCCGTGCCGACCGTGTGGCTAGAAGTTTCCGGCTGGCTACCGGCGGGTGTGTTGTTGCCCGGGTCTGCGCCCTTCTCGTATAGGGCCAGAATTCGTTCTGCCGCGTTGTTCCTACTCGGATTGAAGACGGTCATGATGCCGTTGAGCGAGTAAAGCAGGTCGTCCTTGATGACGGACTTGGACACCGGCTCCGGGAGCCATTTCACGGGAAGTTGATGCCGCCGCCCCCGATCGGCCTCATCGGCCGCGTACCGATAATTGCCCGCGCACCGGCCGAGGTACACGTAACCGGGTCGGCGTTTGGAGGGCATGACGATGATGTCGCCACGTGCAATCGCGTTGCTAAACGCCCAGACCTGACCAGTGGCGTTTGCTCGGCGACCTGACGAGTCATTCGGATACACCGCATCGATCATGGTTCGCACGTCCTCGCGGGACGTACACGCAGAAAGGTCTCCCACCTCCCACCCGATGGCGGCAGTGCCAGATTCAAGGTTGGCTTGTTCCTGCTCGCCGACACTGCCTGCGCGCACCACCCATGCTTTCACCATGAACTTCTCCTCTGCTGTGACCCGTGGATCACATTTTCGCCGCTATTCGCCTCTTGAAAATCTCGGTCTTAGAGGCATCAAAGTCAAGGTCTGTCAAAGTTGCTACGCCGTGAGTATATGGTCAGGTGGACCGACCCCGTACGTGCAGCGATTACCTCGGCAACGCTCGTGTTTCCGGCACCGGGAGGCCCCGAGAGCACGGCGAGACGGCCGCTCAGGCGACCGCCAGCGGCGTAATCGAGGCGATCTGCTCTCCCACCAGGTCCTCCGCACGGTCCAGCTCGTAGTGGCTTTGCAGGTTGATCCAGAACTCCGCCGAGGTCCCGAAGAATTTCGCAAGCCGGAGCGCGGTGTCCGCCGTGATGCCTCGCTTGCCGTGCACGATCTCGTTGATCCGTCGGGGCGGAACCCCGATCGAGACCGCGAGCTTGTTCTGCGTGAGGCCGAAGCCCTCAATAAAGTCCTCCATGAGAACCTCACCCGGGTGGATCGGCTCAATCCTGTCAGTGTTAGTCAACGATCTGCACCTCCTCCGGTCCGGCGTCGGTCCACACGAAGCAGATGCGGCATTGGTCGTTGATCCCGATGCTGTACCGACCGACCCGATCGCCCTTGAGCGCTTCGAGCCGATTGCCGGGCGGGATGCGGAGGCCCTCAAGAGACTGCGCGGGCCCCACCTGACGTAGCTTGCGCAACGCAACCCGATGGATCCTCGGATCGATCGCCCGCACGCGCTCACGGCGCCATAGCCGTTCGGTTTCTTTGGCGCCGAACGATCTGACCATGCAACCAGCGTATAACGGGGACCGTTATTAACGCTAGGCGTTAAACCGGAACTCCACCGACCTCATGACATTACTACCGTGTGGGCGCTCTACGTTCCAAGGATTCGGCACCACCAAGGCCATGCTAGTCGAGTGAACACAAGGCTCCCAGCGGAGCAACATGCCTAGAACCACCGGTCGTCAGAACTGGTAAACCGCGTGACCGTAGTATATTGGGAACCGCATCGTCAGCTCCCACCCCACACACCCAGGGAATGTCATGAACAATTGTTCCTCTGTCGCCAGCGATTTGATCCAATTCATCGACAGCCACACGATCGACTTGGTCACGTTGTTTATAGGCTCAATCGCCACTGCACTCATCTCCGCAGCGATGCAAAAATGGAGAACCAAGCATGCCCCTCGATAATCTGATTACTCTTTGTTTTGCACTAGCCGGCATCCTGCTTGGTGGAATAGTAGGCCCAGCCCTTTCCTGGTTTACCGAGGGTGCAGGCAAGGGACGGAGCCTTCAAGAGATCAGCTTCGCAGCAAAGTCTGGGACATACTTACGGAGGGCGCGCCAAGCCGTTTCAAGGAACTCCGCAACCAACGACGATTTATTTGCCTGGCTCGTTGGCGCCGTGATTATAATCTTCCTATACGTCAGATGGCGACCGTGGGTACTCGTCATACTCGCCGGAATTGGCATCTCAATTGGATTGACCGCCACAGTTGTTGTTGTCATAGCGTGGCTGCGTCGCGTAATCGCGGGAACGCACGCCATTGCCACCTGCTTGATATTGCCATTTATCTATGGCGCAGCGGGTATCGTAGTCGCGGCACTCCTCTGGAGGACCCCATTCGCACCAGATGGGGTCCGGCACGCATTGGCAGTATGCGATTTTAACGCTAGCGGCAATGGGACGAATGGACTCCAGTATCTGGTCTACACCATCTTTGGTGGTGCACTCTATGTAATCTTGGCCCTCAGCACAGTCCGCTGGCAGATGGCGGCAGTGGCCGCCATTTACGCCGCTGAGGACGTTCGCCCAGCGCGGTTCTGGCATTTCGCCGCTTGTCGCCTCAGCCTCCCTCTTGGGTGGGGCTGGGCTGTGTCGGGCATGGCTCTTACAGTGCTGACAATTCTATTCGCGGGCGGATGGCCCTACACGTGGATCAACCAACTTCAGGGATGACAGGACTTTCATGCTAGACGGCGTCGACGCTCACCAGGGGGCTCCATCTGCAATGTCACCTGTGCAACCACAGGCTAGTGAACGACCGTGCCTATTATGAACAGGTTCCAGCCCCTCGGAACAAAATAAATCGAACATTCCTATACATTGAATCTAAACTCCACCACGTCCCCGTCCTTCATCACATACTCCTTGCCTTCCATCCGCACCTTCCCCGCGGACTTGGCCTCGGCCATTGACCCCAGCGCATCGAGGTCCTCGAAGGAAACGATCTCCGCCTTAATGAACCCACGCTCAAAATCGGTGTGAATCACCCCGGCGGCCTGAGGCGCGGTATCGCCCTTGCTGATGGTCCACGCGCGCGATTCCTTCGGTCCTGCCGTCAGATACGTCTGCAGCCCCAGCGTCTGGAAGCCGGTCCGGGCGAGCTTGTCCAGGCCGGATTCGTCCTGGCCGGACATCTCGAGCATCTCGCGAGCCTCGTCCTCATCCAGCTCGACCATGTCGGCCTCGAGCTTGGCGTCCAGGAACACGGCCTCGGCCGGTGCCACGAGGTCACGCAGTTCCTGCTGGCGTTCCTCCGACTGGAGCACGCCGTCGTCGCAGTTGAAGACGTAGATGAATGGCTTGGCGGTCAACAGGTTGAGTTCGCGCAGGTATTCGGTCTCGAGCTTGGCGCCCGGGGCGCCGCGGAAAATCGTGTCGCCGGCCTCGAGGATCTTCTGAGCCTCCTGGTAGGCGGCGAGCTGGGCGGGATCGCCCTTCTTGATCTTGACCTGCTTCTCGAGCCTCGGGATCGCGTTCTCCAGCGTCTGGAGGTCCGCGAGGATCAACTCGGTGTTGATGGTCTCCATGTCGGAGGCCGGGTCGATCTTGCCGTCCACGTGGATCACGTCGGGGTCGTCAAAGGCGCGAACCACCTGGGCGATCGCGTGGGCCTCGCGGATGTTGGCGAGGAACTGGTTGCCCAGTCCCTCACCTTCCGAGGCGCCCTTGACGATGCCGGCGATGTCCACGAACGAGACCGTCGCGGGGAGGATCCGCTCCGACGAGTAGATCTCGGCGAGTCGGCTGAGACGCGGGTCGGGCAGGTTCACCACGCCAACGTTCGGCTCGATCGTCGCGAACGGGTAGTTCGCCGCGAGAACGGTGTTACGGGTCAGTGCGTTGAAGAGGGTCGACTTGCCCACATTGGGCAGCCCCACGATTCCGATAGTTAAAGCCACGTTGACTAACCTTACCGGCCTAGTCCTCGACCCGCATGCTGACCTGCGTTTCGTGTTCGACAGTTCGTGACACCGTGCAGTCCTTGGTCTTGGACAACTCGACCAGGCGGGGCACCAACGACGCGGCCTTCTCCCCCGCCTTGCCCTCGGGGAACTTCACCCGGAAGGAGAGCTCGACGTCGCCCAGACGGCTTCCGCCTTCCTCATCCGTGTACTTGACGCCGCTCGAGCTGACCCGGAATTCCTCCGGCTCGACGCGACGGGAGGTCACGACGTCGACGTCGACCGCCGAGCACCCCGCGATCGCCGCCAGAAGAAGCTCAACGGGCGTCATGAGCCCCTCACCCTGGCCGAATTCCAGGGTCACGCCTTCGGCGTTCGTGGCCTGGTACCTCTTCTGGCCGAGGCGTTGCAGCTCGACGTGGCGATATCCGGGATCGTCCTGACGGGAGGTTGACTCGTTCATGTTCTCGCTCATGTCTTCATCCTGCCCCATGCCCCACCCCTGACAAACGTCATGGCCCATTCGTGACATCCGCTATGCGCCAACACGGCGGTTTCCCGAGATGCTCGAAGCATGAACGAGCCAGTCATCGAGGCGCAAGGCCTCACAAAGTCCTTCAAGACCGGATCCGGGACGCGCTTCAACGCCGTGGACGGGATCGAGACAACCATCAGGCGCGGAGAAATCATCGGCCTGCTGGGCCCCAACGGCGCCGGAAAATCCACGCTCATCGACATGGTCCTCGGGCTTACCTCTCCAGATGGAGGCTCGATCCGGGTCCTCGGCGGGGCCCCACGCGCGGCCATCGCCCGCGGCGGCATCGGGGCGGTCCTGCAAACCGGCGGCCTGCTCCCCCAGCTCACGGTCCGAGACACCCTCCGCATGATCGCGGCAACCCACCGCAACGCGATGCCGATCAGCGAAGTCCTCGAGCAGGCCGACCTGACGGAACTCGCGGATCGCAAGGTGGTCAAGTGCTCCGGCGGTGAACAGCAACGAGTCCGATTCGCCCTGGCGATCATGGCCTCGCCCGAACTGCTGATCCTGGACGAGCCCACCACGGGAATGGACGCCAACGCCCGCCACCGTTTCTGGGAGTCGATGCGCGCACAGGCCCACGAGGGTCGAACGATCGTCTTCGCGACCCACTACATCGAGGAAGCCCAAAACTTCGCCGAACGCATCGTGATGGTCGGCAAGGGCCGCATCGTGGCCGACGGGCCGACCGAAGAGGTGCGCGCCCAGGCCTCCTCCCAGACGGTCAGCGCGGTGTTGCCGCCGAGCCTCGACCCGCGGTCCCTGCCCGGCGTGATCTCCGCGAAGACCAGCGGCGATCGAACCTCCATGACCACCACCGACTCGGACGCGCTCGCCCGATTGCTGCTCACGCAGACGGAAGCCTCGGACGTCCTGATCGCCAATGCGTCCCTGGAAGACGCCTTCATCGCCCTGACCTCAGATAACGACGACGCCGGCCAGGCGGCTTAGCCGCACGGCACGACCAAAGGATCCATCATGAACTTCGCCCTCTACACAGTCATCGACCTGCGCCGGGTCCTCTCCGATCGCGCCGGACTCTTTTTCTCGATCGGTTTACCCGTCATCTTCTACCTGCTCTTCGGAGCGATGCAGCAGTATTCCGATATGCCGCTCAACGACGGCAACGTGGCCGGCTACGTCATGATCGGAATGGCGGTCTACGGCGGCATCGTCGCCGCGTGCAACACGGTGGGCAACGTGGTGGTCGAACAAACCACCGGTTGGGGGCGACAACTGGCCCTGACCCCGTTGTCGTCCGCGACCATGCTGGGTTCGAAAGCGATCATCATCTTGGTTCGTGCCGCCTTGCCGGTGGCCGCCGTCAACATCGCGGGCCTGTTCACCAACGCTGACATGCCCGCGGGCCAGTGGATAACCGCGGCGCTGCTGTCCGTGTTGGTCTCCTTGCCGTTCGGGTTTTACGGAATGCTCTTCGGCCTGATCTTCCGGTCGGATTCGGCGGTCTCGATCTCGAGCACCGGCCTGGTGATTCTGGCCTTCATCGGCAACGCCTTTTCTCCCTTGCCGGGGTTCCTCATGGGACTGGCACGCTTCACCCCGATGTACGGCCCGTCGGCCCTCGCACGATATCCTCTCAGTGAAGGCATCCAGTCGATCAGCGACGGGAGTGGTACGGTGACCGATCCCCTCTGGTACGCGGTCGTCAACATCATCGCGTGGACCCTCGTCTTCGCCGGGCTCTGCGCCCTCCTCGGCAAGCGCCACAAGGGACGTCAATGACTCGGCCGCCCAGGTTCCACGCCGGCCACGCGATCCAGGCCGGCGTGTGGCTCGTGTTCCTCGCCTTCCCGATCGGGTATCTGGTGAGCCAGGAAAGCTCCACGCTGTGGGTGCTCGAAGGGTTGGGCGTCATCCTCCTCTTCGCCGTGGTCTACGTGATCGGATTCGGATACACGGAGGCGGTGCCACACCGTCGGTGGCGCCCCTGGTTGCTCTACTGGTTCGTGAGCTTGGTGGCGATCGCGGTGTGGATATCGCTGTTCGTCGGCCACTGGGTCTTCAACCTCATGCCGTATTTCGTGGCGGCGACGATGTTCACCCTCCCCCTGGCCGTCGGGCTCTCGGTCTCGGCCGTCATCATGATCCTGACCTGTATCTCCTTGATCCATTTCTCGGAGAACGCCGTGTCCATGCTCTACTCGACCTCCGGAACGTTGGTGGGCGCGGCGATCATCATCGTGATCGCCATCTTGGCGCGACGCGAAGAGTCCAAGCGCGACCTCGAAAACCGGCTGGCGGTGTCCGGCGAGCGCGAGCACGTGGCCCGAGACGTCCACGACCTGCTCGGGCATTCGCTGACCGTCATCAATCTCAAGGCCGAGGTCGCCGCGAAACTGTTGGATTCGGATCCCGCACGGGCACGGGATGAGATCCTGGAGATTTCGCGGTTATCGCGCGTGGCCCTGGCCGATGTCCGATCCACCGTGACGCGTCTGCGCCGCCCCGATTTCGGCGGCGAGGTCGAGGCCGCCCAGCGAGCCTTGGACACCGCCGGCATCGCCGCGGACCTCCCCGACCCTCACACCGCGCGCCAGCTGCCCGGCGTGAACGCCCCGCTCTTTTCCTGGGCGTTGCGAGAGGCGGTGACCAATGTGGTTCGCCATTCCGGGGCCTCGATGTGCCGGGTCCTGGTCACCCCCGAAAAATTGCAGGTCGACGACGACGGCGCGGGTTTTCGTGGCACGGCCGGCAATGGTTTATCCGGTCTTCGCGAGCGGGTCGAAGAATCCGGCGGGTCGTTGGACATCGGCCCTCTCTTTTCACAGCACACCTCGGAGGACCAACGCTCCCCCGGGACTCGGCTCTTGGTGACCATGAGCGGAGACCACCAGCCCCTGGAGACATCATGAGTACCATCCGAGTTTTGATCGCCGACGACCAGCACCTGATCCGGGGCGCCCTGAGCGCATTGCTCAGCGCCGAGCCGGACATCGACGTCGTCGCCGAGGTCGGGCGCGGGGACGACGTGCTCGACGCGGTGCGTTCCCACGCCGTGGACGTCGCTCTCTTGGATATCGAGATGCCGGGGATGACGGGCATTGAGGCCGCCGAGACGCTCCGCGACCGCGGCATGGGGTGCGCGACGATCATCGTCACGACCTTCGGCCGCCCCGGATATCTCAAACGCGCGCTGGCCGCCGGGGTGCAAGGATTCGTCGTGAAGGACACCCCGCCCGGTCAGCTGGCGGAGGCCGTTCGACGCGTGCGGTCGGGGCTCAAGGTCATCGACCCGTCGTTGGCCGAGGAATCCCTCTTCAGCCAGGACAATCCCCTGACGGAGCGAGAGATCGACGTGTGCCGCGCCTCGATCGAGGGGCCGAGCGTCAAGGCCATCGCCGCGCATCTGCATCTCTCCTCGGGAACCGTGCGCAATCATTTATCCTCGGTGATTCGAAAGACGGACGCCGGCAACAGGTACGAGGCGGTCCGGCGCGCCCAGGACAACGGGTGGCTCTGAGCCACGCACCGGGTGCGTGCTTAAATTGTCAGTCGCTGCTGGCACAGTAGAGGCCATGACTACTCTTCCCCTCGTGTTGATCGCGCTCCTGGCCTTGGTGGTTGGCGCCCTCGCCGGCTATTTGGTGGGCCAGCACCGGCGTCAGGCGTCACCGGATCTCGAACAGGAGAATTCCCGGCTATTAGCCGAACTTGCCGCCGCCCAGGAAGGCAAGCAGCTCCTCGCCGAGCGCGTCGAAGCGCTCGAATCCCGTGCCCGAACCGACCAGGACGTCCTGCGGGCCCTGGCCCCGGTCAAGTCCCAACTCGCGACCGTCGAGCAACAGGTCCGGGTCATGGAAAGAGAGCGTGCCGATCAGTTCGGTTCGGTTCGGGAAGCGCTCGAGGTTGCTCAGCGCGGCCAGGACGACCTTCGTGAGTCCACGCACCATCTCTCCAGCGCCCTGCGCGCCACGTCCGCACGGGGCTCGTGGGGCGAGACCCAGCTTCGGCGCGTCGTCGAGGCCGCGGGCATGACGCCGCACGTCACGTACTCGGAGCAGGTCAGTTCGGAGGCACCCGACGCCTCGGGAAATATCCGCCGCGTCCGCCCCGACATGGTGGTATCCCTGCCGGCCGGCAAAGAGATCGTGCTGGATTCCAAGGCTCCGCTGGATGCTTACCTCGAGTCCCAGGAGGCCGTCGAGGAACCGGAGAAAGCGGCGTGGGAAGCCAAACATGCCAAGTCAGTGCGGGCCCACGTCGACGCTCTGGCGGCCAAGAGGTACTGGGATTCCCGCGAGGTTTCCCCCGAGATCGTGCTGTGTTTCCTCCCGATGGAGTCGGCCCTTTCCGCCGCGCTCCGGGCAGACGCCGGCCTGTTGGATTACGCCTCCGGCAAGGGCGTCGCCCTTGTCTCTCCCATCTCGCTCTTGGCATCCCTCAAAGCCGTCGCGCTCTCGTGGCGCCAAGAGGCCGTATCTCAGAACGCGCGGGATCTCCTCCAACTGTCCCGTCAGCTGTACGAGCGGCTCGCCACCGTCGGCGGCCACCTCGGGGCGATGGGCCGGTCGCTGACCAAGAGCGTCGAGGCATACAACTCGATGTTGGGTTCTTTGGAGTCGCGGGTTCTGGTCACGGCACGCCGCCTCAACGACATGGACGCCACGCAGCCCATGGACGAGCGGCTATCCGTGCGACCTGTCGATGCGGCCGCCAAGCCGCTGACGGCGCCCGAATTTTACGACGAGGAACCGCCCCTCACCGCCGGAGGCTCAGAAGACGTGACGGTTCTCCCCACGAGACCCCCCAAGAACGTGGACGATCACCAAAATCACCGCGAGGCCTAGGCCCACTCCGAGGGAGGTGAGCGTCCACGCCTGGATATTCGAGGTCAGGGCCTTCCCGAGGTGTTGGGCGATCAGCCCTCCGGTGTCCCCCACGGAGCCCATGGCCGCATTGAACCGGCTACCGAGAACGCTCATCCCGACCCAGGTCACCAACGCGGCCGCCGCCGAGATCAGTGCCACCATCAGCAACTTCCCGCGGGGAGCGATCACGGCCGCCGCGAGCGCCGCGATTGCGGTCGCCGTGCCGAGGACCGGCGTCATCGCGGACAGCGTCTGGCCACGGTGCAAGACCTCCGCCGTGGGGCCCTCGGTCTGACCCGCCGGAGCGGACTCCAAGGCAATGCGGTGGTCGCCCTGGTCGAGGCCCAGATTGACGTGCACGAGCCCGTGGACTCGGTCGTTGATCTCCGAGTAGAACGGGCTCGCGTCCAGGACCAAGGTCGACGAGGGCGAAGGGCCGAAGTTCGCATCGTGGGTCGCTGAGGCCGTGTCCTTCCACACCGACTGGAAATCGGAGGAATTCACGGTCGCGTCCACGGCCGAACGAATGACGCGCTTGGCGGTGTCCCGAAGCGCATTTTTCGCCCCGGAGAGAATTCCGCCCTGCGAGCCGTCCCCCAGATAGTGAGTGACGGCCTCAGAGGCCATGATGTCGTCCGTGACGTGATCGGTCAGTTGGTCCCGGAAATTTTCCTCCTGGGCCACCGCGCCGGCCTTGTCGACAAAATTGTTCGAGTCCACGACGGTCGCGCCGAACCATGCCAGCGCGACGGTCAACGCCGCCAGAAGGACGGCGGCGAGAGCAAGAATCCCCGAGAGAACCCAGCGAAGGGGATGAGGGCGAGCGGAAGTCGGCATACCGCAACCATAATTGGTCCAGCCCCGCCTTCCCATCATCCCCGGGAACCGCGCAATTTGTGCGGAGCCTCCGCGCTCGCCGGAGGAACCTGCGCCTGGATACGATGAGATGGTTGCAATCACCTCAGGTCGAACGTATGTTCGATGGTGGCTGTGGGAAACAACCCCCACGGCGACCCTTCGGGCCCGGGTGTACACAACTGACCGGCACCACACGACGACGCGCCATCCCATCTCAGGCGGACACGGTAGGCATAAGACATGACCAACTCATCAGCCCCGGACCCACAACGGTCCACCTCGCCGAGGCTCACGGACGGCGACGTCGCCTCCTCCGACGAGCGGCCCCTGGCAACCTTGGCCAGGGACACCACTGCGGATAACCCGTGGCCCCTCCACCTGCTCTCCCAGAAGCTGCATCAGTACATCGCCCGATGCGATCCGATGTGGGTCGAGGGACAGATCATCGAGCTCAAGAAGCGTGCCCGCGTCACCTATATCACCCTGAGAGATCTCGAAGAGGAGATCTCGGTCCCTGTGAGCCTCTTCCCCCGGGAGACGGCCATGATCGACGGCGAACTCGCACACGGCATGCGGGTGGTCGTCCGGCTCAAGCCCGACTTCTGGACCAAAACCGGGCGCTTGTCCATGCTCGGCAGCGGCATACGGCAGGTCGGATTGGGAGACATGCTGGAGCGGATCGAGCGTTTGCGTCGAAGCCTCCAGGCCGAGGGGCTCTTCGACCCGGCGCATAAGGCCCCGCTACCGGTGCTGCCCCAGCGCATCGGCCTGATCACCGGCCGCGATTCCGACGCCGAGAAAGACGTCATTCGTAACGCCCGGCTCCGCTGGCCCGGGGCCAACTTCGAGGTCCGCGAGGTCGCGGTGCAAGGGGTTCACGCGCTCAGTCAGGTCACCGCGGCGCTGCACGAACTGGACGAGGATCCGGCCGTGGACGTCATCGTCATCGCGCGCGGCGGCGGGGCGCTGGAGGACCTCCTGCCCTTCAGCGAGGAAGCGATGATCCGAGCCGTCTACCAGGCGCAGACCCCCGTGGTCTCGGCCATCGGCCACGAGGCCGACCAGCCTCTCCTCGACTACGTGGCTGACTGGCGGGCCTCTACCCCAACCGATGCCGGCAAGACCGTCGTCCCCGACGTCGAAGAAGAACGCCTGAGGATCGCCCAGGCCCGTGCCGCGACCGAGAGAACCATCCGCACGTACCTCGACCGCGAGGCGCAAGCTTTGGCTCAATTCCGGTCCCGTCCCGTACTGGCCCACCCCGAAACCATACTCATGGCCAGGGAAGAAGAAACCGACTCAGCCCGGCAACGGGCCTTCCGTGCCGTCACCGTATCCCTCGATCGACATCGTGAATCCGTGGCGCACCTCCGTTCCCGCGTGCGTTCCCTATCTCCCCAGAAAACCTTGGATCGAGGCTATGCCGTGGTCCAAGACGCAAACGCCGGGACCGTGGTTCGCGATGCCGACGCCCTCTCCCCCGGCGGCCCGATCCGAATCCGGGTGGCGTCGGGCGGATTCGACGCCACGGTGGACTCCCTCCACACCGACGACCCGCGCGATCAGTAAACCGCGCCCCGATTCCTGACACACCACGAAAGGCATTTCGACCCATGAACGACACCGAAAACACCCCGACGCCCGTCGAGGACCTGAGCTACGAACAGGCCCGTGAAGAACTCATGAGCATCGTCTCGAGGCTCGAATCGGGCACCTCAAGCCTGGAAGATTCCCTCTCACTCTGGGAGCGGGGCGAGGCCCTGGCCCAGCGCTGCGAAGAATGGCTGGACGGTGCAAAAAACCGCCTGGACGCGGCGAAGGAACGCCGCGCACAGGCGGATTCGGGATCAGGTCCGGCCTCGTAGCCCGAGCCGGGAAAGATCCGGCTCGGGCCGATCCGGGATCAGCTCTGGCGGTACCCGCTGAGGAATTCGCCGATGCGGTCGATCGCCGTATCGAGCGTCTGCACATCCGGCAACGTCACCAGACGGAAGTGATCCGGAGCCTCCCAATTGAATGCGGTTCCGTGGCTGACCAAAATCTTTTGTTCCTTGAGCAGATCCAGGGCGAACTTTTCGTCGTCCACGATCCCGAACTTCTCGGCATCTAGCTTCGGGAAGAGATACAGCGCCCCCTGTGCCTGCTGACACGTCACGCCGTCGATGCTATTGAGCTTGCGATGCGCGAGGTCGCGCTGCTCCTTGAGACGTCCCCCGGGCAGGATGAGGTCGTTGATGGACTGATATCCGCCCAGGGCGGTCTGGATCGCGTGCTGCGCGGGAACGTTCGCGCACATACGCATATTCGCCAAGAGTTTGATCCCCTCGACATAGTCGCTGGCCTTCCACATCGGCCCCGTGATGGCCAACCAACCGGCGCGATACCCCGCCACCCGGTATGCCTTGGACAGGCCCGAATAGGTCAGGCACAGGACGTCTTCCCCGGCCAGGGTCGCCGTGTTGATCATGGTGGTGTCGTCGTAGGTGATCTTCTCGTAGATCTCGTCCGAAAACAGGATCAGCTCGTGCTCCCGCGCGAGATCCACGATCTGCTGAAGGGTTTCCTGCGAATACACCGCGCCCGTCGGGTTATTCGGGTTGATGATCACGATGCCCTTGGTATTCGGGGTGATCTTCGAGGCAATGTCCTCGACGTCCGGGTTCCACCCGTCTTCCTCCGCGCAGCGATAGTGAACGGGCGTTCCGCCCGAGAGCGCCACCGAGGCGGTCCACAGCGGGTAATCCGGGGACGGGACCAGAATTTCGTCGCCAGGATTGCACAGGGCCTGCAACGAGAGCGTGATCATTTCCGAGACGCCGTTGCCGATATAGACGTCGTCCGTTGCAAGATTCCGGATGCCGCGCGTCTGGTAATACTGGACCACCGCGGTCCTCGCCGAATAGATTCCGCGAGAATCCGAATATCCCTGCGCCTCCGGGAGGTGACGGATCATATCCATCATGACCGCATCCGGGGCCTCGAAGCCAAAGGGCGCGGGATTTCCGATATTGAGGCGGAGAATTCGATGCCCCTGCGCCTCCATCTTTTCGGCCTCTTCGAGTACCGGACCACGGATGTCGTAGAGGACGTTGTTCAGCTTTTGCGACTGCCGGAATTGTGCCATGACGGCCAGATTACTCTCCGTCGGCGAGTGTGCCGATCTGTGTCATCCGTCCACCGGAATCATGTCGCGACGCGACGTCCCTCGTCAGCCGTCGTTTTCCTTGAGCCAGAAATTCGCGGCATCCTCGGCGGATATCGGCTGATCTCCCGTGGTCAACCTGTCCAGGAAAATCAGGTCGGCGGTCGCGAGTTTTCCCGACAGCGAGTTAATGGCATCCCGGGCCGAGTCCGGCAACTCATCCTTTCGAACCACGGGAATCACCTGCTGGGCCACGAAGTTCGCCTTGGGATCCTCGAGCACCAGGTAGTTGTTGTCGGGAATCGCCGCCGAGGCCGAGAAAATATCGGCGACGTCGACCTGGCCGCTGGCCAGCTGGTTGGCCAGGTCTTCCTGGTTATCCACCTCGACGAACTTCTTCGGCGAGCAACCGTACAGATCTCTCAGGCCCTTCTCCCCGTAGGTCTTCGAGGGGAAGTCCTTGGGCACACCAAAGGTCAGCTCCTGACATTTCTCGGCCACATCGGAAATCGTCGACAGCTTGAATTTAGCGGCCGTGATGCGGTTGACCACGAGGGCATCCTTATTCTCCGCCGACGAAGCGTTGAGGGTTCCGACCCCATCGGGAAGGACCTTGGGAAGCGTCGCCGTAATATCGCTGCTGGACATTCCATGAACGTTGAAGTCCGCGGTGGGGGTCGGCGACGGGGTCACGGAAGCGCTCGCCCGCGGGTCGATGCCGCTGCTCTCGGTGGGAGACGGCGTCGCGGACGCCTGCGGGTTGTCCTTGCCCCCGTGCGTCAACCCGAGGAGCAGATTGCCGGAATAGTCCGGCACAACATCCGGCGAAGAGTCTCCGCCGACCTTCATGTCCTCTACGTACTGTTCGCGGCTCGTCGCCGAGTCGATGACCTCGGTCTTGTAGCCCGCGTCGCGGAGTGCGCCGGCATAGAGATAGGCGAGGGTCTCGCTCTCGTGCGTGAGCCCCTTACCAATCCGGATCGGGCGATGTTCCGAGGCCGAAGGATCCGAGGTGCTGCCCTCGCCACCCGAACAGCCGGTCAACACGACCGTCAGGGCCGCCAGGACGGCGACGACCGCAACGAACCAACGCTTCACAAAAACACTCCTCGGGTGTTCACGGCAGGACGGGTCTGGCGTCGCCCGAAACCTAATACGGCAATCCATAGTATTTCGCGGCGACCTCCACGAGTGAGACCTTGCGGATCTTCGGCAGGTCTTCGAGTGGAATCCAGGCGACGTCGTCCGTGGATCCGCCGACGTCGGTCACCTCGGCACGCCCGGACGTAATAAACGCCCGGTACAGCAGACGCAGGCTGTGGAAGGGCTTGTCGCGGCCGTCGTCGTAGTACTTGCTGTCTACGGCGATAATGCCGTCGACCCTCACCCGGTAACCGCTCTCCTCGTAGGCCTCGCGGACGACGGCTTCTTCGGCCGTCTCGCCGATTTCCAGCCCGCCGCCGGGGAGGGTCCACCCCGCGCGTTCGGGGTGACGCTCACCGGTCCAGTGCGTCAGCAGAATCTTGCCTTGTTCGATGATCACCGCGTAGGCGGCGGGTCGTGTGTCCATCTGGAGAGCCATAGGGTCAATCCTAGTGGCGTGCCCGACCTTCCGCGTTCAGCGAGCGGTAAGCCCACTATTAGTCACGACCCAACCCATCGTCTTAAAGTTGAACTCATGAATATCACCGCCGAGAACTCAGGCAGTCTCTTGACGGACGTCTCCAGTCTGGACTTCTGGCTCTCCCACCCATTGCGCATTGTGCTGATCTTCATCATCGCGATCGGCCTCAACATCCTGGCCAAATCCCTGATCAACAAGGTCACCGCGGGCATCGCCCGGGGCACACGGGCCAGGGTCGTGAGCAAGAAGAACTCCCCCAATGACCACGATGAGTGGGTCGAAGACGCCGCCACCGCACGCAAACGACAAGCCCAACGAGCCCAAACCGTGGGGTCGGTGCTCCGGTCGGTCGTCACGATCGTCATCTGGACCATCGCGATCCTCATGATCATTTCGGAGCTGGGCTTCAATATCGCCCCCGTGATCGCCAGCGCCGGGATCGCCGGTGTCGCGCTGTCCTTCGGCGCGCAGTCCTTGGTCAAGGACTACCTGGCGGGCATCTCGATCGTCGCCGAGGATCAGCTCGGGATCGGCGACGTCGTGGACCTGGGCGAAGCCAGCGGGACCGTGGAGTCCGTGGGCCTGCGCGTGACGCAGGTTCGCGACGTCGAGGGCACCCTCTGGCATGTTCGCAACGGAGAAATCCTGCGCGTCGGCAATAAGTCGCAGGGTTGGGCCCGAACGATCGTGGACGTCCCGGTGCCCTACAACTCGAATATCGAAGAGGTCACGGACCTCCTCCTCCACGCGGCCCGACGCGTCAAGAAGGAAACGGAGATCGGGCGCTCGATCCGCGGAAAGCCCGAGGTGTGGGGCATCGAGGAGATGACCGGCGAGTATCTCACCCTGCGGATCGCCGTGCGCACCGCGCCGCTACAGCAATGGGACGTTGCCCGAATCCTGCGCATCTACGTCAAGGAAGCCCTCGACCACGACGGCCTGCGCATTCCGCTGATGAACCAGTCCGTGATCCACGGGACGCAGAGCATGCCGATCGTGTCGGCAAAAACTACCGCTTCTTCCCCCGAGTCGGGGCACGGCGGCTCTTCGTCGCACGGTTCTTCGGCGACGTAGCCTTACCCCTGTTCGACGCCGACGACGCCCGGCCCGGTTGACCGCGAACCGGCGCCGGGCGTCGTGCGTTCGAAGCCTTTTCCGTCGGTTCCCGATGCGCCGTGGCGCTCCGAGAGCTCGACGATTTACGCCCCCGGGCGACGCCCACGAATTCCTGGAGAATGGCTTCGTCTTCCTCCGCGCGATCCGGTTCTCGGGGCCAAACCAGAGCCACGGTCCGCGCCGCGAATCCCTGAACTGGGCGATACGTGAGATCTTTACGATGGTGATGGCGCGCGATCGACATCGGGACGATTAGCAGGCCGAGGCCGGCCGCCACGAGCTCCACGGCATCCGCGGTGTCCCGCATCTGCGGCAACGGCCTCGACGACTCCGCGCGCGTGGCGTGACTGACCGTTGCCCATTCCGGAATCGACTCGGGCTCCTGCAGCATGAATTCGCCGGCCAATTCCTCTAACGGCACCTCGTCGAAGAGCGTCAACACGTGATCGATCGGCAGGATGACGACCATGTGCTCCTCGTACAGGCTCACCGAATGAAACCGGTCGCGATCCAAGAGATCGGGCTCGTGGTCGGGCCGCGCCAAGACCATATGCGCTCGTTCTTGCGCCAAAGCCTCGAGTCCGGCATCCGATTCGAGCGGAAAGCGAGATAAGGGAGTGGTCCGGGAGAAACGTTCGTCCCAACGGTCAAACCACTTCCCCGGCATGACACCGGGAACGAATCCCACCGTCAGCCCTTCTACCGGACGCCCCACGGGCTCGGGATCGTTGGGGGCCGTGCCGTCGGGCTCTCCGGCTGGGGTGCCGGTTTCTGGTGTCGGAGTCATGCTCACAACTTATCAGCGCGCCACCGCCCGGTCGTCCCGTCGATTTGTCGACTCGGGGCGTCGGGAGTACGCTAGAGGGGTTGCACGGGGCTATAGCTCAGTTGGTAGAGCGTTTCGTTCGCAATGAAAAGGTCAGGGGTTCGATTCCCCTTAGCTCCACGTGTGAGGGACCCGGTCGCAAGACCGGGTCCCTTTTTTCGTATCAGAGCTGTTCCGGCGGGACGCTTTGGGTAGGGGTGGTCTTGGCCTCGCGAGCCCGCCACGGCCAGAATTTCACGGTGACGACGGCCAAGGCCACGACGCAGATCGCGATCGCTGCGAGCCACGGCCGCTGGAGCCACGCCCACAGCACGGCCATTCCCACGGTTCCGTAGATGCTCCCCCAGATCAGCGTCCCCACGAGCATCGCCGGAACCCACCGGGCGAGGGGCATTCGGGTAAAGCCGGTGACCACGATGACCGCCGTCTGAAAGCCGACGGTCACAAAGCATGCCGGGACCGCCAGGACGCCCCAACGGTTCACGAATGATTGTGCGTGCCGGTAGATCGCAGAGTCGAAGGCCGCGTTCAGTTTCGAGGCCCGTCGCCCACCCGCCGCCGCGGCACGGCCGAGGCCGTACACCACGGAGGTCCTGATGATTCCGACGGCCCAAAAGAAGAGGATCGCCATCCCCAGATCCAGGTTTTCGATCCACTCGCGCATATCTCGACCTTACCCAATGAGGCCAGCAGAACCTTATCTAGGGCAGACAGCCACATGATCTCCATCACAAATATCGTCGGCAATTGACGACCGAGACTCCCAAAAACCCCGGAATATCAGCGCATTTTCCCGTTTCTGACATAGTGTCATCAAGTGACACAAGGCAAACCTAAGTTGAGACTAGCCAGGCTCATCAACATTAGGTAAGGTTTTTATTACCAAATAGCCGGGAGGCAGGCCTGGGACGGTCCATGTGAATGGGCTCAGTGCGGTCGGCGCCTCCGAAGAGTGAAGACCTTCTTCCTGTGTGTGATGCAAAGGATGGCCCCGGGGTTTACCCCGGGGCCATCCGCCTTTAACACCGGTCGCGAACGCCCGCTGTCAGTTCTCGTCCATCTCGTGGACAAGATTCAAGCTATCGGCCAGCGACGCCTCCAGGCTTACGCTGAGCTCTCCCGCGAGCAGCCCGATGCCGTAACGGTCCAGATCCCGCCGCTGGAAGACCCGGGCGGCGTGGTCGAGCCACCGGCCGGCGGCCTCCAGATCCATCGTGCGGCCCAGGTGCGACTGCAAGGTCTTGGCCTCGCGCCGGTCCGCCTTGACGTCGTGACGCCGCTTCTTCGGCACGGCCGACTCGGCATCCAGGGTGTCGATCGCGTACCGCAGCGACTTCGCGGCCTTGCGAACGTCGTGGATTCCCTCGAGGGCTTCCTCCACGAGCGGATCCTCCAGGCCCTCCGCTTTGCCCTCGCGATGCGACAGGCGTTTGGCGAGGGTGCTGAGAATCGCTTTCGCAACCTTCTTGCCGGACCACTCCGCGGCTTTCTCGGCCATCACGGGTTGCCGGGCGAAAGCGCGGAGCTCGCCGAGCAATTCCAGGTGCTCTGTCGTGCGGAGGCGCGTGATCGATGCCCGGACGGCGGCCTGTTCGTCCTCCGCCAGGAGATCCGAGACGTGCCCCTGAGCCACCTGGGTCAGGCGTTCCCATCCGTGACCTTCGGTCAGGACCTCACGGACCACTTCCAGGTCCCGGGCCTCCCCCAGGACCGCGCCGGAGGCCTTGAGCTCCTCGTTCAGCCGCTTCTCGATCTCCGGGTCGATCACGCCGCGTAGCCCGCGCAATACGCTACGCAACCCACGGATGCGGATCCGGAGCTGATGGATCGAGTCGTCGACGCCCGCGTGGACCCCGAGGTCCAACGCGGGGATGTCGTCGAGGTACTCGTGCAGGGCCGCGGAGATCACCTTCTGAGCCCCCGTCAGCTTCGGTGAATCCTTCTTCGCTTCGGGCGCCTCAGGCCGCTGTATTTCGGCGGCCTCGTCGAAGTCACGATCCTGGCCCAGGGCGCGGCCGATTTTGGCGAACGACGTCGAGGGGTGGGCGCCGGCTCGGTGAAGGACCTTTTCGAGCTTGGTGAAGATCTTGTTCTGGGCCTTCTCCCCCAGCGATTCATCGAGGATCTCGACCTCCCACTCGCGCCAGGTCCGTTCGGTCCCCGTCGCGTGATCGGTCGAATGGACAGTGTCATCGCAGAGCTCTGCGACTTCGGTTCCGTCCTCATCACGGATGATCGTGCGGATGCGGTGAGTGGCCAGGTGGGCGACGGGCTGCAGCTCCTCACCGAGGGTGATGCCCGCAAGAAGGTTCTTCATCGAGGCGGGCATCGCGTCCGAGGACTTCAGCAGATCCGCGTGCACCTCGTGGCGAGCCTCGCCGAGGACGAATTTCACGTGCCAGCCCTCGTCGTGGCCCCCACGACGACGCCGGAGCACCACGCGGTGCCGGGCCAGGTCACGGCCGGCGGTGTCGAAGTAGGTCGCGTCCAGGTGCTGATCCTGAGGCTGGTCGTCCGGGAACAGGTTTTTCAGCGCGCCGAGGTCGATATTCACCTCGTCCTCGGCAGGAGCCTCATATTTGCGTTCGATTTCTTGATGGGTGTTGCTCATGGTGGTTACGCCTCTTTCCGCCACCGTGTCATCGGTGACGCCGTGGTTCGGGTCCGTCAACAACCCTATACATAATGCAACCCGCCGGATGTCTCCGACGGGTTGCATGGGATCGCTCTGAGGATTGGGGTCTGCCTAGGCCCGACGGCGCGACAGGACGTCGTCGAGGTTGAGCCGCGAATCGTTGGTGCCCTTGGAGGCCGCCTCGGTCAGCGTGGAGGACGTGGACTTCGGCGCCTGGGGAACCTCGACGGGTTCGGGCGCGGAGCGATGGACCTCCGGTGCGTCGATGTAGGTGGGACGGGGCACCTCGACCGGAGACCACTCGCTCGTGGCCGGGGTGAAGGCCACCGGCTTACCCGCGGCGACGCGGCGAGCCTGTTCGCGGAGGGTCTCGATATCCAGACCGGGTTCCTGGACGAAGGGTACGTCTTGGGAATGGTCGTATTCTTCCGCCTCAAGGCTGGTCCCCGCGGCCTGGGCCGAGGGAGCGGCATCGAACGATGCCTGGCCGGCGGGAGCCTGGAAGGCCTTGATTTCCTCGTGAGACGCTGCGCCCGCTTGGGCATCGAAGACGTCCCGGCGGCCCTTGATGACGAGTCCTTCCGAGGACTCGGTTGCTACGGGGAGATCCCGTTCTTCGGATTCCTCGGCCCACTCGGAGGCGCGATCCTCCTCCACACGCCTCGCTGCTGGGCGGCGAGCCTGTTGGCGATCGGCGAGCGCCAAATACCGAAGACCCGCGAAGGCGCCGACGCCCACCACCAGGAGGAACACCGGAAGCGTCCACGAAATGGCCGTCAGTGGGGCCAGGACCACGGTCACGAGACCGCACAGAATGGCCGCGACGCCGATGAGGGCCGTGCACGTACGCCCCCAACGAATGCGGGGGGCGGCATTGCGCCCGGCGGGCGCGATGGCCGCGTCACGGCGCTGGGACGGTCGCGGCACGCGAACGCCCTCCTGCATTGTCTCGTCAGCGGCAACCACGGATTCTCTCGCCATGGCGTCGCGCCGGGATTCGGCACCGTCTGAGCCTGCGCTATGGGGGCTCGGGGACTGGTTACTGTACATGTCATTCCTTTGACGCAGTAGCACGTGGTCCCGGGGGAAGGCGGGGTCGGTTTTTTCCATGATATCGGTGGCGCTGACTTGCGCGACGACGAAGGGACGACGACGTCGATCGATGACGCGCACCGACCAAAAGACGACTACGAAAACAACGACCAGCAGGAGGCTGGAGGCTGAAACCCATGAAAAAGACACGATTGTAGTTTAGCCGGGCCGAGCGGTGGTTCGCGGTTCCCGGAGGGTGTGTCACGCCCCTCATTATTTGCCCGCGGACGTTACGTCCCGCAGACGCGCGAGGCGGGACGTCCTCACGAACGTCCCGCCTCGCGGGGATGGTGTGGTCCGAACCGAATCAGCCCTCGGGAAGGGTCTGGACGAATTCCTTGAGCCAGCTCCGCAGACCGGGGCCGAGATCGTCGCGCTCGGCCGCCAAGATCACGTTGGCCTTGAGATAGGACAGTTTGTCGCCCGTGTCGAAACGTCGGCCGTTGAAGACGACGCCGTACACGCCTTCGCCTTCACCGCTTCCCTGGCCCAGGGTCTCCAAGGCGTCGGTCAGCTGGATCTCGTCACCGCGTCCGGGAGGGGTGTTCTCCAGGACGTCGAAGACGTGCGGATGCAAGACGTAGCGGCCGATGATGGCCAAATTCGAGGGGGCCTCTTCCGGCTTCGGCTTCTCGACCATGCCGGTGACCTTGACGTACTCTTCCCCTTCGACGGCCTCGACGGCAGCGCAACCGTAGGCGCTGATCTGTTCTTGGGGAACCTCCATCAGGGCCACGACGCTGCCGCCCGTCGCCTCCTGCGCGGTGATCATCCGCTCGAGGAGGTCTTCCTTTTCGTCGATGAGGTCATCGCCGAGGAGCACGGCAAACGGGTTGTCGCCCACATGGGTCTTGGCTCGCAATACCGCGTGACCGAGCCCCTTGGGATCGCCCTGGCGAAGGTAATGCAATTCGCCGAGAGCCGTGGCTTGTTGCACCGACTCGAGCAGGGCATCCTTGCCCTGTTCCTTGAGCGATGCCTCAAGATCGGGGATACGGTCGAAATGGTCCTCGAGGGCTCGCTTTGAACGGCCCGTAATCATGAGAATGTCATCAAGACCAGCGGACACGGCTTCCTGAACCACGTACTGAATGGCCGGGCGGTCAACCACCGGCAACATTTCCTTGGGGCTCGCCTTGGTCGCGGGAAGGAACCGAGTACCCAAGCCTGCGGCCGGAATGACGGCCTTGGTGACGGGTTTTTGTGAATCATTTGCGGTCATACAATTCAGAATAGCGGAGACCCCCAGAAAATCGTGGTGTTTTCCCCCTTTTTGGGGTCAATACACCGTTCAGACATAGCCCGCCCTTGGCCACCAGCATTTTTTGCGAGAGGTCGCGAGGCGGGGCCCAACCCGACGGCCCCGAGCCGTCGATCCGCTCAGGAAAGGCTTGCCGTGGACTCTGACCAGACCCTCGCAGCTAAAGCTCGACTCCGGCGCGAGATGCTCGAGCGTCGCGCCGCCCGCCTACGCGCCGACCCGACCGGCAGGAAGCGCCGGTTCCTGGCCGCCGCATGGCGTGATGCGCTATTGCGCGCGACCGAAACTCATGTTCCCGTCGGCGAAACCGTCGCGGCTTTCCTCCCCACGGAAGCCGAGCCGCCCCTGCGCGAGGCATTGCGGGCCATCCACGAGTCCGGGCGTTCGGTCATCGTCCCGGTCTCCCTCCCCTTCCGGGTCTTGGAATGGGCCGAGTGGACGCCCGAGGCGGCCACCGAGACGAGTTCGTTCGGGATCGAAGAACCCACCGGAGACCGACTCGGCGCTCAGGCCTTCTCGGAGTCCGCGCTCCGGTTGGTCCCCGCCCTCGCGGTGGACGAGCACGGCACGCGCCTGGGCTACGGGGGCGGATATTACGACGCCGCCCTCGCCGCGGCCGGACGAGGGCCCGCGGCGGGTGCCGACGTCGCGGTGTGCTTCTCGGACGAGGTCCTCCCGGCCGGCGCCGTCCCCGCGGAGCCGCACGACGCTCGTCTCCCGCGAGTCTGCACCGAGCACGGGTTAACGACCCTTCGGTGAGGGGTCGTACTATAAGGGGGCTACACACCCCACCCGTCCACACCCGAGGAGATTCTTCATGCCGGTCTACGCGTATGTGTGCAAGAACTGCCAGCACGCGTTCGATATTCGCCAGACCTTTCAGGATGACGCGCTGACCGAATGCCCCGAGTGCCACCAAGGCTCCCTGCGGAAGAAGTTCAACACCGTGGGCGTAAGCTTCAAGGGGTCCGGCTTCTACAGCACCGATTCGAAGTCGAGCGGGGCCTCAAGCAGCGGCTCTTCCACGGAATCGACATCCACGACGTCCACCTCGGAGTAGACGCTTCATCCACAGTGCCCTTCTTTTCGTGAGCTGACGCAGGGACCGTCCCCACACGGCGGCCGGAGCGCCGGGGCTTGCCACCGCGAGCGAGCACCCGGTGCCAAGCTCGGTGCATGCGGACTCAGACTTCTCGCCGGCGAATACAACGAAGCACGGCCATCCCCCTAGCCGTGAGGTGGCGGCACCACGTCAGCCGACGATTGCGCACCGTGGGGCTCTTGCTGATCATCGGTGCTTCGTTGAGCAATATGCTGTGGTCCGACTCGGGCACCGCCGGCTCCGCCCACGTGGTGTTGGCCGCGCGTGATTTACCCCTCGGGCATCGCCTGGCGGCCTCGGACCTTCGGGTGGTCGAGGCGACCGGGCCTGTGGCCGAGTACCTTCCGCGCGATCCTCCCGGGCCAGATGACCTGGATGGGGAGACGCTCGCCGTCCCCGTGAACCGAGACCAACCGATCTTTCGTTCATTGCTCGTGTCCCCCGCGTTGACCGAGCACCTTCCGGATGGGCTCGTCGCGGTGGCCGTTCGGATCCACGACCCGGATTCCCTGGTTCTGCTCGGCCCGGGCGCCCCCGTACGGCTCGTGACGCACGATGGTCAGGGAAATGCTCGGAGCATGGATGCGGTCTTGCTCTGGGCCCCACGATTCTCGGATACCGGCGCCTCACGGTCCCCTACGGAGAGCGGCAAGAACGTGATTTTCGTGGGGACCGACACCGAAACGGCGGCGGCGCTGGGCAGTGTCGCGGAGGAAGCGATAGTCCTGGCGCGCTCCGCGGCGCCCCGGTAGGTCTCGGTCCCGGCGCGCGATCCACCGGATCGCGTCTCACGCCGCATCCCGGTGACGGCTCGGCGGGCTCCGGGGTGCGGCGGGCCCGGCGCAGATTACCCCCAGTGAGGCGGGCGTTGCTCCAAGAGCCACCGGCCCATCTCGTCACGGCTTGCCCCGGGTGAGGTCTTCCCCGCGGCGTCGCTCGAACCTGCCGGGCCGGGGACAGGCCCGAACCCGGCAAGGCGTTCCGGTTCACCCTGGCTCGTGCTGGTTCCGCCGCTAGCCCGACGAGGACCCCGATGCCGGTAGCGACGACGTCCGGCGTCGTCGGTCTCCGGCCGCCCGGTCGGCTCCCGGTCGGCCGCGCCGCCCCGCCCGGTCGGCTCCCCCGCCGGGGTCGAGGTCCGACCGGCGTCCAGGGGCCCGTCCGGAGCGTTCACGAGCTCGGTGTCCTTCACGACGGCCGCTCATCCTCCGACGGGATGTCCAGACCCAAATAGCCGAGGATCCGGTTGGCGACGGCCTGCGGATCGGTGAAGACGTCGACCGTCCACAGCGAGGCCTGATTCCACCCGGTGCGCTCCAAACGCTCCGGGCGAAGTCGCGAGCGCTCCCGCACCGACGAGGCGGCGTACCGCGCGGTCCCGTCGGTCGAGATCCCCACGGGAAGCCTCAGCCCGCCGATCGCCGGCCCTTCCTTGGGACCCGCGGTCCGCGCCCGGGGGCTCGGCACGGCACCGGCCGAGAGGGACTCCGTCTTCGCCGTGGCGATGCCGTCGACCTCCTGCCCCGGTGTCAGGGTGACGTCCGCACCGGAGCGACGCAGGCGATGGGCGAGGTCGGCCAAGAGCCAATCGGCCTTGTATTCGTCTTCTTGCACGTCACGCACGGAGAGGAACTCGCTGCCGGCGTGCTCCGGAGCCAGGATCGCCGAGACACGCTCGTCACCCTCGGTGGCCTGGTGCGCCGCGTCGTATTCCTCGAGGAAGGCCACGAAATCCTTCATGCCTTCAGCCAAGGCGGATTCCTTCAGGCTCTCGAGGCTCAGCGAGCTCACGATCCTGGTCTGGAACCGTGCGGTCGACATGGCCTTGACGAACCGCTGACGCCCGTGGGGCTCGGCCAGCTGGCCGAAGTGAGACGCCTGGGCCCCGGCCGCCGGGGCGACACCCAGGCTGAAGATCACGCGATCCCGGGTGAGCCCCTGTGCGCGGGCCACGTCCAAGATGCGGAAGGGCTCCAGGCCGGGGTCAAAGAACTCACGGAGCTCCGGATGGCTTTCCAGGCCGAGGCGAACCCCCTCGGCGATCCGGGCCGCGTGCCGTGAGCCCGCGGTGAGGACCGCGAGGGACTGCCGCGGGTTGCGGGCCGCGTGATCGAAGACCATCTCGACGACGGCCTTGACCTCCGCCTTGGGAGACTCGACTATAGGCGCTCCGACGTGATCGTCCGGTTGCGGGTCACGCAGATAATCCACGACGACGGACCGCTGCGAGGTGACCGCCTCCTCCCCGAACGGCATGGTCTCCAATTCGCCGCCGTAGAAGGCCTTATTCAGGTAGGAAACCAAGGTTTGGTCCCGGGCTTCGTGGATTCTGCCGAGAGAGGTTCCCGGAATCATCTGGGAGAGCACATCGAGGACCGACTCCACCGCATCGTCGGACGGGGCGTGATCGCCACCGGTCGTGGGCGAGACGATGAACGGTTGCGGGTATCCGGCGTGCTGGTCGCCGAAGGCGATGACCTGATCGGTTCGGGCCAACGCGGACAGACACGTACCGAACGGCGTGGATTCCGAGTCCAGGATGACCACGGCATCGACCCGGGCCGAAGCCGGCAGGGCTCGTCCCACACCGAACGGGCTCGACAACCACAACGGCCGAAGCCCCGCGACCATATCGGGTGCGCGATCGAAGTAACCCCACAGGCCGATCGGTGCGCCCTTGAGGATCTGGCGAAGTTCCCTCGCCTGGACGGGCTTCAGCTGAACCCGTCGATTCCAGCCGCGCGCCGCGGCGTATCGGACTCGAGCCGGGCCCGAGGCGATGTGGGCGGCGTCCGAGCGCCGGAAGGTGGACTCCCACTGCGCCAGCGACTTCCCGCTCACCAGGTTGACCTCCGGCCGATCGAGCATGATCTCGAAGGCCGACTGCCACCACGCGAGGTCGAGCTCCGCGCCGACCTGGCGCGTGGGGACGTGACGTTCCTCGAGGTCGGCCAAGAGCTCTTCGAGGCCTTTGCTCCGCAGGATGTGAAGAAGCTGTTCCCGTTCCGGCAGGGTGTCCAGCAGGAAGCGATCATTGGCCATCGCCTCGAAGGTCTCCAACAGCTCGGAGATCGAAATGGTGAAGTAGTCCTTGCGGGACGGGCTCTCCTCCATGACGATGGCGAGGTCCGCGACGCCGTCGGCCAACCGCCCATAAGCGCTTGTCATCTCCGCCAGTTGCCCGGGTAGCTGGACCGTGCGGCCCTCGTGGGCCCACTCCTGCCACTGTTCACGCTGCGCCTGAACGGTGATGAGCGCCTGGTGGAGATCGTCGATGTGCACTTGCGGCGCAATGTACTCCTTGGCGGCCCGACGTAACCGGGACCGCTGCAAAGCGGACATCTCGATGCCTCGCTCCCGGCGCCACGTCGCCGAGGCCGTCGCCGCGATCAGATCGGTCACGGGGCGTTCGAAGATGTCTCGATTAAAGCGCCGCAACGAACCGCGGATCCCATCGAGCAGATTCAGTTGCTTCTTCCACCCGCCCAGGCTGTTCTCTGGCCTCAGACCGATGGATTCGAAAGTTTCGCTGATCTCGGAGCGCAAGGACCGCGTCTGTTGTAGCAGGTCCCGCACGAGGGCCCGCGCCTGTTTGGTCTCTTCCGTATTGACCAAGCGCGCGCCGTACCAGGGAGCGGTGCGCGTCGTGGGGTTGAAGGCCCTGAGTTCCGAGACCCTCTCCAACTGGGCCACGGTTTCGTCCCGGTCCACCGTCGCGTCCATCACGGCGCGCTTGAAGCGGACCCGGGTCGAGGGCGCGTGGTCCCGCGAGGTCAGTTCCGCGAGCGTCTGCATGGCCTGAAGGGGCGAGACGCCCCAGCGCTCGTCGCGCCACCGCAGGGAATCGACGTGCTGGATGAGTTTGCGGCGGCTGTCGACGAGGTCCTCGTGAAGCCCGCCCAAGCGAGGCTCCACGGCACGTTCGTAGCGCACGATGGCATCGATGAAGTCCCTCGTCAGGCCGTCGGCGGAATGTTCCTCGCCGACCTCCAGGGTCAGGTCCTCGAGACCGAGTTCCGCGAGCCGACGACGCACGTTGGCGAGCGTCTCCCGGCGTTCGGCGAGGACCATGACCGATTTTCCGTCGGCCAACAGCCCGGCCACCACGTTCAGCGCCGCGCGGAGGTGCTGGGTGCCCGCCGGCGCCGTCACGGTCATCGACTCTCCCGCGCGAGCGCGTTGCACGATGTCGGAAACGCGCTCGTCGGCGTCGTACACGAGGACTTCGTCGGCGGGATCCACGTCGTTCGGGTGTTTCGGCGTGGAGGTGAACTCGCGCCGGGTCCGCGGGCGGTGAACCTGCGCCCGATTAAGATTCGATGCCTCCCGCAGCAGACCCGACTCCGCCCTGGTCGGAAGATCGCCGACGGTGTCCGACAGGTCCGCAAAGGTCGAGATCACGGTGCGGGACTCGATGTGCATCCCGGGCACGTCCATGCAGGTCGAACGCATCGCTTCGAGGACGGCTTCCGGGGTGAGCCTCGAACCGGAGGTCGCCTTTCGATGAACGCCCTCGGCGTAGAGGTCAATTCCGAAGTCACGACGAAGCTGACGAACCATGGCCGGGTTCAACCGTGCCGGTCCGTTGATGCGCAGTTCGAAGTCGTCCCCGTCCGGATGGGGATTGATGACAACCGGAGCGAGCAGGACCGGCGCGATATGCCGGCGTTCCCCCCGGGCCCCGTCGGGCACGCGCGACGGGTGACGCGACGCGAACCACGAGGCCGTTCCGGCGGCGAGGAAGCCTGCGTCGAGGCCATGGTCCGCGTCGAGTTCAAAGATTTTGGCCCGGATGGCTCGCGCGGCACGGACGCCGTTGGTGAAGGCGCCCCGGTCCCGCAGGATCGTCGAGAGGCGGGTCTTGCGACCGGCCAGCAACTGGGCGTAGCCGGAGGGATTCGAGGAGGTGAGGTCAATGTGGACGTTGTCGACCATATTGAAATCGAGCAGAGCGTCGGGCCCGGTGTACACGTCGACCTGGTGAAGCCAACGTTCCAGGAGAAGCTCGTCGTCGGCGTCCGCGGTGGCGGCCTGTTCGTCTTCGGCCTCGTCCGAGGCGGTGTCCCCGGAGGGCCGGGCGGCCGCGCGAGACCCTTCGTGGGGTTCCTCGGCTCCGGTCTCGGCGGGCTCTGGCTCGGGTTTGGACGCAGACTCCTGGGCCTCGGCCGGAGAGGGGTCCTCCGTTTCGGGGTCGGGTACGACGCTCAGTGCCGAGACCGATGCCAACGATTCGGGTCGCGCGGATTCGACATCCGCCTGGCCGACCGCGGCGATCCGAACGTCGTGGTCGGTCGAGCGTTCCGACCCCGTGGAGACCGCCTCATCGGCATCCCCGCTCGCATCGGAGGGTGTGCCCTGGGGTCGGGGCTCGACCGGGGAACCGCCCGACGTCGCCTCGGGCGCCGGTTGGGCGGCCCAAGGTGCCGAGGCCTTCGAGGAACTCGACGCCGAATTCCTCGACGGGTCCTTCTCGTGCTGATCGGCGGAATCTGGCTTCGTCACGTTGTCTCTGCTTCCGTGTGGTCGGAGGGTGTTCGCGCATCGTCTGGGCGACGGTTATCCGGCGCACCACATCTATAGTAAGAGGTCTCTTCCGTCGATGTCGCACCTGCGGGCTTTTCCACCGTTAAACGGAATCGTGGCCCGACGCGCTGTCAACGTGTCGGGCCACGATTCACTTCCGGACGCCGCCGGGGCGGACGACCGAGGGGACTACTCCCATTCGATGGTTCCCGGGGGCTTCGAGGTCACGTCGAGGACCACTCGGTTGACCTCCTCAACCTCGTTGGTGATGCGATTCGAGATTCGCGCGAGCAGGTCGTAGGGAAGCCGCGACCAATCGGCCGTCATGGCGTCCTCGGAGGAGACCGGACGCAACACGATCGGGTGGCCGTAGGTGCGCCCATCGCCCTGGACGCCCACGGAACGTACCTGCGAGAGCAGGACGACCGGCATCTGCCAGACTTCCTCGTCGAGTCCGGCGCGCGTCAGCTCCGCGCGTGCGATGGCGTCGGCGGCGCGCAGAACCGTCAGGTTCTCCCTCGTCACCTCGCCGATCACGCGAATGCCCAGGCCCGGTCCCGGGAAGGGCTGCCTCGCGACGATCTTCTCGGGGACCCCGAGCTGACGACCGATCGCGCGCACCTCGTCCTTGAACAGGGTCCGCAGTGGCTCCACGAGATCGAAGGCCAGGTCCTCGGGCAATCCCCCGACGTTGTGGTGTGACTTAATATTCGCCGCGCCTTCGCCCCCGCCGGACTCCACGACGTCCGGGTACAGGGTTCCCTGAACCAAGAACTTGATGTCTTCTCCGCTTCCGCCGGCCTCAGCAACGAGCTTGCGCTGCGCGGCCTCGAAGGAACGAATGAATTCGCGACCGATCGCCTTGCGCTTGGTCTCGGGGTCGCTGACCCCTTCCAGGGCGCTCAGGAAGCGATCGGATTCATCGATCGTGACGACCTTGATGCCCATGGTCTCGGCGTAGTCTTCTTCAACCTGTTGCCGCTCCCCTTCGCGGAGGAGCCCGTGGTCGATGAAGAAACAGGTCAGCTGGTCGCCCACGGCGCGGTGGACCAGCGCCGCGGCCACCGAGCTGTCGACGCCGCCCGACAGCGCGCAGATGACCTTCGCGTCACCCACCTGCTGGCGGATCTTCTGGACCTGTTCCTCGATGACGTTGCCCGTGGTCCAGGTGGGGGTCAACCCGGCCACGTTGAACAGGAAGTTCTCGAGAATCTGCTGGCCGTAGTCGGAGTGCTTGACCTCGGGATGCCATTGCACCCCGCCGAGCTTGCGGGACTCGTTGACGAAGGCCGCCACCGGCGCGCCTTCCGTGCTTGCCAGGACCTCGAACCCGTTCGGGGCCTCCGTGACGGAATCGCCGTGGCTCATCCACACGTTCTGCGCCACCGGGGTGCCGCCGAGGAAGGACACCCCGCCGCCGGTCAACGTGGCGTCCGTGGCGCCGTATTCGCGCAGGCCGGTCTTGGCGACCTTACCCCCGAGGGTCTGCGCCATCACCTGGAATCCGTAGCAGATCCCGAACACGGGGACTCCGGAGTCGTACAGGTCAGGGTGCCCCGCCGGGGCACCGTCGGCGTAAACGCTCGAGGGGCCCCCGGAGAGAACGATCGCGGCCGGATTCTTGGCGAGAATGTCCCGGGCGGACATCGTGTGCGGCACGATCTCCGAGTAGATGTTCGCGTCACGAACGCGTCGCGCGATCAGCTGGGCGTATTGCGCGCCGTAGTCAACGACCAGGACGGGGCGGTCTTCCAGCTCGGTCGACGCCGAGTTTTCGGATGGGGTCACTGCCTTACCTTCGGGGTTGGGGTGGATGCGTGCACGAAGCCTCGGGCTCTCCCGTGCTCCTCGGACCTCAGTCTAGGACACCGGGAGTCTCCGGGCCCGAGCTAGTACCTCTTGGTGGATTTGGGGTTCGCGGCGACCTGCGCCACGGTCTCGCGATGGATCTTGCGCTCGACGATGAATGACAGGAACGGCACGACGCCGCCCAGTGCCATCACGATCAGCTGCGGCAATGGCCACCGCATGAGCAGCCACAGGCGGAAGCACGCGAGCAGGTAAATCACGTAGAACCAACCGTGGACGATCAGCACGCCGGTCGAGATGTTCAACCCGCCGGTGAGGTTGCCGGTGTGTCGATTGAGCCAGCCGAGCGCCACGTTCTCACCCGTCGCGGCGTTGGTCGCGCCGGCCATCAGGTCGTAGCCGAACGCGTATCGGGTGATCATCTCGATCACGAGCAACAGCAGGAACGTACCCGAGATCCAGGCGCAGTACTTGTAGAGCGACAGGGCGCCCCGGATCTGGGCCTGCGTGCCGCCGAATTTGCGCCGCGTGACCCGGGGCTTCCCGGATGCTGCCGGGCTCGCATCGCTCGGCAACGTCACCTTTTTGCCGTCGGTTCTCTCGACGGGTCGGGGGCTGTTCTCGGGTGTGGGTTTATCGGTCACCGTGGTTACCTCGTTGCTGGTTGTGGGCCGATTCCGGCGTCGGTTCCGTCGTCTCCGTCGCATCGGATTCGTCGAAGTAGTAGTACTGCTCGTGCTCGGAATCGTAGTAATAGTGGCGGCCCGTGTCCTCTTCCAAGAACACGTTCTGGCTGCCTTCGGGGGCGAATTCGTAGTACTTCTCGGGGTGCGTCATGCGCTCGTGTTCATCGCTCAGGAGCCGCCACCAGAGGAAGACCGCGAAGATCGCGAAGACCACCCACTCGATGGCGTAGAAGATATTGAGCCAGTTCACGGAGTGATCGACGACCTGTTCGGTGTGGATCTTGTGCATGCCGGCTTGGGGATCCGTGAGGCTCGCGTCCGGCCGGACGCGCCCGTCCTGGGTGAGGGGCGTCGGCTGCCCCTCGGGGGTCTCCGAGGTCGCGGTGATCGTTCCGGCGTAGAGCGGCGCGTCCCAGATATTCGTCAGCTGCGCCGTCGCCGCCGAACCGAGAATCTGTTGCGAGCCGGCCTTCCGCGTGGTCACCGGGCCTTCGTTGGCCACCAGGCGCCCGGTCACGGTGACCGTCCAGGTCGGCTCCGCGCCCAAGCTCGTGGGATCCGAGTTGGTCGTGAAGCCGCGGGCGACGGCGACCGAATACTTCTCCGAGCCCTGGCCGGCGGTCTGGTCGGTCTGCAACTGGCTCACGACCCAGTAGCCCTTGGTCCCGTCGTTGACGCGGTTCTCGACCAAGCGACTCGAGTGCTCGACGTAATGCCCCGTGACGGAAACCATGGAATCCGCCTGGCTCGCGAGCACGGGCGACAGCGGCTTGGCGACCTTGTCGAGGGGCTGAACGGTCTCCTTGGCGGGATCCGCATTGATCTGGTGCGAATCGGCCGACCCCAGTTGCCACTGGCTCAGAAGCATGAAGCCCGTGGCCAGGGCCAGCGCGAGCACCAGTGCCCCCAGCCACCGGGGGGTGAAGGCTAATTTGAGCACGTCGTCCAGTCTATCGGTTGAACCTGGGGCTTCCCCAAGTCGTCAAGGGACCGGCCCGCGGGTGCCGCGGGCCGGTCCTCGCGGTCATCAGAATTGCGGGCGGCCGGCCAGCAGAACGTCGGAGCGTTGGAACTCCTTGAGGGTCGAGTAACCGGTCGTGGCCATGGCCCGCCGCAACGCTCCCATGAGATTCGAGGTTCCGTCCACGTGGTGCGACGGTCCGTACAAGACCTCTTCCAGCGAACCGACCTGGTTCATGGGCGTCCGGGTTCCGCGCGGGAACTCGTGGTGATGGGCCTCGGGACCCCAGTGATAACCGCGCCCGGGGGCCTCGGTCGCACGGGCCAACGGCGCTCCCACCATGACGGCGTCGGCGCCCATGGCCATGGCCTTGACCATGTCGCCGGAGAGGCCCAGGCCGCCGTCGGCGATCACGTGAACGTAGCGCCCGCCGGACTCGTCGAGGTAGTCGCCGCGCGCCGCCGCGACGTCGGAGATCGCCGACGCCATCGCCGCGTGGATCCCCAGGGCACGACGCGTCGTGGTGGTCGCTCCTCCCCCGAAGCCCACGAGCACGCCGGCGGCGCCGGTCCGCATCAGGTGCAGGGCGGGGGTGTATCCGGCCGCCCCACCGACGATCACGGGAACATCGAGCTCGTAGATGAACTTCTTCAGGTCCAGGGGCTCCTGATTCTGCGAGACGTGCTCGGCGGAGACCGTGGACCCGCGGATGATGAACAGATCGGTTCCGGCGTTGACCACGGTCTTGTAGAACTCTTGGGTCCGCTGCGGGGTCAGCGCGCCCGCGACCACGACGCCGGCCTCGCGGATCTCCGCGAGACGCTCGGTGATCAGTTCGGCCTTGATCGGCTCGGCGTAGATCTCCTGCATGCGACGCGTCACGTATGACATGTCGTCCCGGGGCAGGAGCGAGATTTCCTCGAAGTAGGGCTGCGGATCTTCGTAGCGCGTCCAGAGTCCTTCAAGATTGAGCACGCCAAGACCGCCCAGCTTGCCCAGAGCGATCGCGGTCTGCGGTGACATCACGGAGTCCATGGGTGCCGCGAGAATCGGGGTCTCGAAGGTGAACGCGTCGATCTGCCACTGGGTGGAAACATCCCGGGGATCGCGCGTGCGCCGCGCGGGAACCAGGGCGATGTCGTCGAGCGAATAGGATCTGCGGGCGTTCTTGGAGCGCCCGATCTGGATGTCGTTGGACACGGTTTTCCTTCTGCGCATCGGCTTCCCGACGCGGCGGATCTAGCGGCGGTAGTTGGGCGCTTCGACGGTCATCATGATGTCGTGAGGATGCGATTCCTTCAGACCGGCGGGAGTGATGCGCACGAACTTTCCCTTGTGCTTGAGTTCGTCGATGGTCATCGACCCGGCATAGAACATCGTCTGGCGCAGGCCTCCCTCGAGCTGATGCAGGACGGCCGACAGCGGGCCTCGGTACGCGACCTGACCTTCGATGCCTTCCGGGATGAGCTTATCTTCGCTGTTGACGTCCGCCTGGAAATAGCGATCCTTGGAGAAGGATGCCTTCTTGCCGCGCGTCTGCATGGCCCCCAGCGAGCCCATGCCGCGGTATGCCTTGAACTGGTTGCCGTCGATGAAGATGAGATCTCCGGGAGACTCGTCGCAACCGGCCAGCATGGACCCCAACATCACGGAATCGGCGCCGGCGACCATGGCCTTGCCGATCTCTCCCGAATGCTGGAGGCCACCGTCGGCGATCAGCGGGACGCCCGCCGGGATCGTGGCCTTGGCGGATTCGTTGATCGCGGTGATTTGGGGAACGCCCACGCCGGCGATGATGCGCGTGGTGCAGATGGATCCCGGGCCAACCCCGACCTTGACGGCGTCCGCGCCCGCGTCGACGATCGCCTGGGCGCCTTCCCGGGTCGCGGCCTGACCTCCGACGATATCCACGTGATCGGCCGCGGGGTCCTTCTTCAAACGCGCGATCATGTCCAGCACGCCCTGGGAATGGCCATTGGCCGTGTCGATGAAGAGGGCGTCGACGCCCGCCTCGATGAGGGCCATGGCCCGCTCGTAGCCGTCGCCGAAGAACCCGACCGCGGCGCCGACCCGCAGGCGATCCTCCTCGTCCTTGGTCGCGTGCGGGTATTGCTCGGTCTTGGTGAAGTCCTTGACGGTGATGAGGCCGGTGAGCAGCCCGGCGTCGTCAACCAGCGGAAGCTTCTCGATCTTGTGCGCCGCGAGCAGGCCGAAGGCCTCGTCCTTGGTCATTCCCTCGTGCCCGGTGACCAGGGGCATTTTGGTCATGACGTCGCTGACGCGGCGCTCGTCGAATTCCTGCTCGGGAAGATACCGGGTGTCGCGGTTGGTGATGATGCCCAGGAGGACGCCCTCGCCGTCGACGACCGGCAGGCCCGAAACCTTGTATCGGCCGCACAGATCGTCCAGTTCCCGAAGGGTCGCCTCCGGGGAAATGGTCACGGGATTCGTGATCATGCCGGACTCGCTGCGCTTGACGCGGTCGACGTGCTCGGCCTGATCCTGGATCGACAGGTTACGGTGGATGACCCCCATGCCGCCCAACCGCGCCATGGCGATGGCCATGCGGGAATCCGTGACGGTGTCCATGGCCGCCGAGATAATCGGCGTGTTGAGCGTAATACGCTTCGACAAGCGCGTGGTCGTATCCGCTTCGGACGGATTGACGTTGGTGTTTCCCGGGAGCAGGAGGACGTCGTCGTACGTCAGACCTGTCAGGCCGAACGGATCGTCGGAAAGGGCGGTGGGCTGATTCAAGGGTGGTGAACCTTTCGCATCTCGCGTCTCGGCATCGGCACGGAAGACGTGCGTCGAGCTTTGCCCTCCATCATAGGACGATTGGCAATCCCGTAAACGACCGATCCCGCACCCGGTGAGAGGGAACTCTCACCGGGTGCGGGATATGACGCCCACCTACTTCGGTGCCGACAACCCCTTGTCGGAGGTGCTCAGCGCGTCGCCGAGGCGCTGGTCCATGAACTTCTTCATCGACCGGATGTACGTGGCCGTCAGGTGGCCGCTGTCCACGTACGTGTAAATGTTGCCGATGGCGGGGGGACACATTCCGTCGGGGCAGATGAGATCGTCCATGTCCACGGCCCCGTATCCGGGGATCTCCTGCTCCCACGGGAGCGTCGGGTCCGGCGTATTCCCCGTGACGTGGGGGAAGGTGCACTCCTCGAAGCTCTTGTCCTCCTCGCAGTCGGCCTGCGACTCGGAGAAGCGCGCGTTATCGCGAATGCCGATCACGCCGATCCCCTCGCTCGTCCACTTTCGGACCTGATCCTCGGAGCCGGCTCGGATGTCCTCGCCCGACCCGTCATAGGCCGTGAAGGTGGACTGGATGATCAGGTTATCGGGATGCCAGTCCTGAATCGCGGCCTCGGCCTTGGGGATCCACTCCTGGCAATACGGGACGTCATGGTTATCCTCGACGCTCGTGAAGAAGCATCCGGGCTCCCGGATGAACACCAGATCCCAGTTGCGGTCCTTGGCCTGAGCCTCCATCGCGGTCATCCACTGTTCGGTGTGGCTGTTGCCGACGGCGACCACGTGCTTGGACGGATGATCGTTCTCGACGACGTGGTAACACGCCTCGCCGTCCAGCCCGTGCAGGTCCTTGCCGAAGTCGTCCTCTTTCGAGCACTCTTCGCCCATGCCGTTGAACTGCGCGAAGTCCTCGCTGCGCTTGAGCGCCGTGGGGAGCAGACCGGGGTGTTCCTCTCCGCGATACGTGTACTCGGGATCCAGGATCTCGGCGCCGGGGTTGTTCTTATCCGCCTTGGCCTCAATGTTGTGGGTGACCAGGGCGATGCGGCCCTGCCACGCGATCACGGTTCCGGCTCCCAGCACGATGCAGGCGGCGATCACCACGAGGGCTCGCCAGCGTTTGGCCTCGGACCACTTCCAGGTGCGCACCGGCGTATCCACGAGCCTCGTCAGCAGATATGCGGCCACGATCGAGACGGCCAGGATCACCAGGCCCGAGAAGAGACCGGCCTTCTCGCGCTCGGTGTAGGAGAGGTAAAAGACCAGCAACGGCCAGTGCACGAGATACAGGCCGTAGGAGTTCGACCCCAGCCACACGAGCGGCTTCCATTTCAGGATGCGGTCGGCGCCCCACCATGTGGTGGACTCACCGCAGATGATGATGAACGCCGCGGCGAGGGTCGGCCACAGGGCGATGTACCCCGGGAACTGCCCCTGAACGTCGAGCAGTGCGCCGCAGAGCAAGATGGCGAGCAGGCCCACCCAGGTCAAGACGGCGCTGATCCCCTTGGGAACCTTGATCCAGGGCAGAACGATCGCGATCAGGGAGCCGAGGGCGAATTCCCACAGGCGCGCGAAGGTGTTGAAGTACGCGGCGGTCTGGTTGGACTCGGTGTAGTACACCGAAAACGCAAAGGAGCCGACGAAGACGATCGCGAAGATCACGGCCAGGGTGACCCGGGCCTTCGACCGGAACTTGATGACCAAGAAGCTGCCGAGCGCAAAGAGCAGCGGCCACATGAGGAATATCTGTCCCTGAATCGACAGGGACCAGAAGTGCCGGAACGGGGACGCCGCCCCGGAGTCGGCCGCGTAGTAGTCGACCGCGTTGAAGATCGAGAACCAGTTCTCGTAGTAGAAGATGACCGAGTAGGCCTCGTGCATGATCGAGGACCACTGGGCCGGCGAGAGCATGAACCTCGTGGTCACCAAGCTGGCCGCGACGATGATGGCGACCAGGGGCATGATGCGCTTGAACACGTGGACCCAATAGGTGCTCAGCTGCGTCCACCCGATGCTGACCCCGCGCTCGATCTTTCCCGTAAAGGACAGCGTCATGAGGAACGCCGAGATCATCAGGAACACATCGACGCCGCCGGAGACCCGGCCGAACCAGATGTGATAGATCGCGACGAGGAGCACGGCAAAGGCGCGAAGTCCTTGAATTTCCGGTCGGAACGCGCGCTTTCGACGGGGTTGCGCCTCGGGTGCGGAGGCGCCATTCGACGGTGCGGGGGTTGTGCCGTCGCCTTGAGATTGTGTCATGCAACTTCCTGTGTTTGCCTCTGCCGAGCAGCCTCACAGCGCCGGCGGTCGTCCTGGGCAACCAGTTCGGTCGGCGCCCGCCCCGCAATCCACGGGTCGTCGGGGGCCGGCCTCTGCACGGGTGGCCACGCGCTCCATGGCGCGCGGCAAGGACTTCGCTACATGCTATGCGCCTCGGCCACGATTTTCAGAACCTCGGCATCCAAGGTTCGGAGGAATCCTACCCCGCGGTTGACGACGCCCATTCTGCCCTCCCGGCATCTGACGGCTCCTCGGGCGGCATGCCGGGCGACAAGGGGGCATAGGCTTCCCCGCGGTCGAATCCTCCGTGACAATAATTACCTTCGTCTCGGGCCTCGCGCGGCGATTCATGCCCTGGCGGCCCGGGCCTGGTCGATGGCCCGGTCCAGCCGTTCTTCGAAGACGTGCTGGGTGGTCGCCACGAAGGTAGCCGTGAGGTGGTTGTCGTCCACGTAGGTGTAGACGTTGCCGACCGACGGGCTGCACACACCGTGCGGGCAGATGAGATCATTCATGTCCATCGTCCCGAATCCCGGATGGCTCGGCCCGACCCACTCTTCCAGGGGATTGGTCCCGGCACGGATCGGATTCGGGAAATCGCAGGCGGACCCGAGCCGTTCACACTTCTCGTGAGACTCCTCGAAACGCGGGTTATCCCGGAACGCCACGACGTCGGTCCCCTCCTGGGCCACCCTGGCCAGGAAATCTTCGGTGCCGGGCCTGATGTACTCCCCCTCGGCACGATCACGCGTGTAGGTCGAGGCCGTCCCCTGCGTGAAGAGCAGATCCGGCCGTCGATCGAGAACGAGCTGCTGGGCCTGCGGGGCCCACTCCTGACAGGTTTCATCGAAGGAATTATCTTCCGGCGTGGTCAGGAAGCACCCGTGCTTGATGACGATGATCAGGTCCCAACCACGCCGTTCGGCGGTCGTCGACAGGGCCGTCAGCCACTGCTCGGTGTGGCTGTTGCCTACCGCCATGACCGTGGCCGATGGTTGATCGTTGCGCACCGGGTGGAAACAGGTGCCGTCCTCCAGACCGTCCGTCTCGATGCCTTCCGACTCGCACGAGGCCTCGCCCGAATACAGGTCCTCGACGCGTTGCGTCGGGTACGGCAGCTCTTTGGCGCTCGGGCCCTGGCCCGGTGGCGAGGCGGCGGCACCCGCGGCGACCGCCTGGGCTCCTGGATTCTTCTGGGCGGCGTTCTGGACCACGTAAGGCCCGGTCATGTACGAGATGTACTGATTCCAGCCGACGACGGTGGCCGGAACCACCGCGATCATGGCCGCGCACCAGGCCAGGCCGCGTCGTCGGGTGGCGTTGGGCCAGGCCCACCTTCTCAGCGGGGTCTCCACCGCGGCCGTCAACACCGCGGCGGCCAGGATGGACACGCCCAGCAGCCCGAGCCCGGCCCACGGCGTGGCCTTTTCCCCTCCACGAAAGACCAGGTAGAACACCAGCAGCGGCCAGTGCACCAGATACAGCGCGTAGGAACGTCCGCCCAGCCAGACCAGCGGCCTCAGCGAGAGTAACCGCTCGACGCCCCATCGCGTCGGTCGTTGGCCGGACACGATCACGCAGCTCGCGGCGACCGTCGGCCACAGCGCTCCCCACCCGGGGAAAGCGCCCTCGACGTCCAGAACGAAGCCGCAGGCCACGATGGCACCCAGCCCGAGCCAGCCCATGACCGTGCGAAGCCACTCGGGCAATCTCAGTGCCGGTGCGGCAAAGGCCACCAACGTCCCCAGGGCGAATTCCCAGGCGCGCGCCCACGTGTTGAAATAGGCGCCCTCCTGGTCGGCCGCCGTGTACAGCACGGAAAAGACGAACGAGGCGCCACCAATGATCCCGAACCACGCGCTCAGCGTCGACCGAACCGGCAGACGACGACGGCCGATCACCCACCCGGCGACCGCGAAGAGGATAGGCCACAGGATGAAGATCTGCCCCTGAACCGACAGGGACCAGAAGTGCCGCAGCGGCGAGGCCAGCGACGTGTCCGTCGCGTAGTAGTCCACATCCGTCGCGGCGGAGAACCAGTTGTTCCAGTACAGGACGACCGAAACGGCCTCGGACATCATCTCGTGCCAGCGGGACGGCGGATACCACAGGCGCGTCGCGAGCAGCACGCCAAGAACGGTCAGGACGCAGAGCGGAACGATCCGCTGAAAGACCCGGACCCAGTGGCCGATCAGCACGCGGAGGGTCAAAGCTTCGCCCGACTCGATCCGGCGCGCGAAGCTGCCCGCCATGAGAAAGGCGGAAACCATCAAGAAGACGTCGACTCCCCCGGAGACCCGGCCGAACCAAAAGTGGTAACTCGCGACCAAGAGGACCGCGACGGCGCGAAGCCCCTGGATATCGGGCCGGAATCGTCGTGCCGCCCCGGGGACGGCGTGGCGCGACCCGCGTCGTGTCGCCGATGTGTTCATGAAATTCTCACCGCGCGGTGTGGCGCGCTTTCGTCTCCGATGGTCGGGGCCTGGGCCCGGCTTCGCTCTTCTTGACCATCTAAGGTACGTCACCCGCGGCTCTCAGGCATCCTTTCGCGGGTAAACGTCACGTGCACACAGCACAACGTCCCCGCCACCAAACGGTGACGGGGACGTGGTGATACGGGGAATCGGATCGACTATTCGTCGTCCTCTTCGGGCTTGTCGACCACCAGGGTCTCCGTGGTCAGCACCATCGCGGCGATGGACGCCGCGTTTTCCAGTGCCGAACGGGTGACCTTGACCGGGTCGATCACGCCGGCCTTCAGCAGGTTCTCGTATTCACCGGTCACGGCGTTGAAGCCGTGCCCCGGCTCGAGCTCCTGGACTCGGGACGCGACGACGTAGCCGTCCTCGCCCGCGTTCTCCGCGATCCAGCGCAGGGGCTGAACCAGGGAACGGCGGACGATGTCCACTGCGGTCCGGGCGTCCTCGCTCGCAAGGCCGAGGTCACCCTCCAACGCCTTACCGGCGTGGACGAGAGCCGAACCACCGCCGGAGACGATGCCTTCTTCGAGCGCGGCACGCGTCGAGGACACGGCGTCTTCGATGCGATGCTTGCGTTCCTTGGCCTCGACCTCGGTCGCGGCGCCGACCTTGATCACGGAAACTCCCCCGGCCAGCTTGGCCAGGCGCTCCTTGAGCTTTTCGCGATCCCATTCGGAATCCACGCGCTCGATCTCGGAACGGAGCTGAGCCACGCGATCGGCGACCGCTTCGGCGGAACCGGCTCCGTCGACGACCGTGGTGTTGTCCTTGGTCACCGTGACGCGACGGGCCGTGCCGAGCTGCTCGAGGGTCACCGAGTCCAGCGAAATGCCGAGCTCGCTGGTGATGACCTCGCCGCCGGTCAGGATCGCGAGATCCTGCATGATTGCCTTGCGGCGATCCCCGAAGCCGGGGGCCTTGAGGGCCACGACGTTCAGGTTGCCGCGCAACTTGTTGACGACGAGGGTCGACAGGGCCTCACCCTCGACGTCTTCGGCGATGATCGTCAGCGGCTTCTTGGCCTGCACGACCTTTTCCAGCAGCGGCATGAGGTCGGCGATCGCCGAGATTTTGCCCTGGTAGATGAGGATCGCGGAGTCCTCGAGGACCGCTTCCTGGCGCTCGACATCCGTGACGAACGACGGGGACAGGTAGCCCTTGTCGAACTGCATGCCCTCGGTCACGGACAGTTCAATCTCGGTCGAGGAGCCGTCCTCGATCGTGATGACGCCGTCCTTGCCGACCTTCTCGAAGGCCTCGGCCAGCAACTCGCCGACCTGCGGAGACTGAGCGGAGATGGCAGCGACGTGCGCGACCTCTGCACCCTCGACCTCGCGGGCGTTTTCACGCAACCGCTCCGAGACGGCCTTGACGGCCGCCTCGATACCGACGCGGATTTCGCTCGGCGCGGCGCCGGCCGCGACGTTGCGCAATCCTTCGTTGACGAAGGCCTGGGCCAGGACCGTTGCCGTGGTGGTGCCGTCTCCGGCCACGTCGTTGGTCTTGGTGGCGACCTCCTTGGCGAGCTGAGCACCGAGGTTCTCGTACGGATCGTCGAGCTCGACCTCGCGCGCAATGGTCACGCCGTCGTTGGTGATCGTGGGAGCGCCCCACTGCTTGTCGAGGACCACGTTGCGGCCACGCGGGCCCAACGTGACCTTGACGGTATTAGCGAGCTTGTCCACGCCGGCCATGAGGGCCTTGCGGGCGGCATCGTTGAATTCCAACTGCTTTGCCATGAACTACATGACTCCTTACGGATCTACTTGACGATGCGGACGCGTCGAGACTTACTTCTCGACGACGGCCAGCACGTCGCGCGCGGACAGCACGAGGAATTCCTGGCCCGAGTACTTGACCTCGGTTCCGCCGTACTTCGAGTAGATGACGACGTCGCCTTCCTGGACGTCCACGGGAACGCGGTTGCCCTTGTCGTCGACGCGGCCGGGACCGACAGCTACGACCTTGCCCTCCTGGGGCTTCTCCTTGGCGGTATCCGGGATCACGAGGCCGGATGCGGTAGTCTGCTCTGCCTCGACGGGCTGAACGACGATGCGGTCTTCGAGGGGCTTGATGGAGACGGACATAGTGACCTTCTTCCTTGGATGGATCAATACAATGGCGTGAGCCGTGTGGGGCGTGCCAACCGTCGTCGCGGTGCCGATTGAGCGCCAGGCCCAGTTAGCACCCTAAGTCCCAGAGTGCTAGACACGACTCTATTCCCGGGTTTAGCAGAGGGTCAAGGCGAGTGCCAGGTTTCGCGGACAGCTGTAATGCGACGTCTCCCGCTGGCCTGCGACGACCCCGATACAGTGGGCCCGTGTCCGAATTCTTCTCCCCCGCAGAACTCGAGGTCCTCGAGAGCATCGATTACCGCGAATCCGAGGTCCTCAAGATCTCCACCGATCTGAGGCGCCGCGGTCTGGCCCCCGAACGGGTCTCCGCGATCCTGACCCAAGCGAAACTACGCCACGAGGCGATCGCGAAGTGGGGACCCGACGCCGGCCGCTCGCTCTTGACCCGGGCCGGGCTGGAACAGTCCACCCGCCGCGGCGTGGCCGACCGGCACGCGCACCGTTTTGCCGATGCCGGAATACGCACCGTCGCCGACCTGGGCTGCGGCCTCGGGGCCGACTCCGCGGCCTTACTACGGGCGGGCATGACGGTGCTCTCCGTCGAGATCGACCCGGAGACCGCCGCGGCCGCCCGCCACAACCTCTCCCGTTTTCCCGGCTCCGAGATCCGACAGGGCGACGTGATGGAGCTGGATCCTCGTACCCTCAGAACGCAGGCGGGGCATCCCGTCGAGGCGCTGTGGCTCGACCCGGCCCGCAGAGAGACCACCGGCGGCACCACGTCACGGCTCTTCGACCCCGAGGCTTTTGCGCCCCCGTTCTCCGCCATCACCCGGTGGGCGGCAACCGGCATGCCCATCGGCGTCAAGATGGGTCCCGGGATGGATCGGTCCGCGATTCCCGACGGCGCGGAGGCCGAGTGGGTCAGCTGCGGGGGCGACGTCGTGGAGCTCGTGCTGTGGTTCAACGCCTTGGCTCGGCCCACCGTTCGCCGGGCGGCGACGTTGCTGTCCGCCGACCCCCTGGACCCGGAACCGGTCGCCGCCCTGGACGCGGAAACGGACTTCGACACCGAACCGCCCGAGCCCGCCGGCCCGCCGTTGCGCTACCTCTACGAGCCCGATGGCGCGGTGATTCGCGCCGAGCTCGTGAACCGCCTGGTCACGGCCTCCGGAGGCCATATGTTGGATCCACGAATCGCCTACGTCACCTCGGATCACCGCGTGGACCTGCTCTGGGCCACCGGTTGGGAGATCGAGGAGAGGCTTCCGATGGGCGTCAAACAGCTCAAGAAATGGGTGCGCCAGCGAGGAATCACGCGACTGACCATCAAGAAGCGCGGGGTCGACGTCGTCCCCGAGGCCCTCCGGGCGCAACTGCTCGCCGGCACCAAGAGGTCCGCCAAGGGCCCGGAAGCGACCCTTATCCTGACCCGGTGGGAAACCCCCGACGGAGAGCAACGCGCGGCCTTTTCGGTGCGACGAATCGCGTGACCGTGCCGCCGCGGCCGAGCTCATGGCCGCGGGAAAGAGCCCCGCGTGTCGTCCCCCGCTTCAGGTCTCGTACCAGCAGGTTTGCACCGCTAAGATGAATTGACTCTAGCCGCAAGGACTCCCATGATCCCCTTTTCCTCTTCCCCACAGTCGAGCCTCGGCATCGAGTGGGAGATTGCCCTCGCCGACCGCGAATCGGGCGACCTCGTCTCCGCCGCGGCCGAGCTCATGGCCGCCGTCGAGGCCTCGCACGGAGAGTTCCTTGAACCCGAGGGATTTTCGCCGCAGGTGACCGGCGAATTTCTGGCGAACACCGTGGAGGCCGTGACCGGCGTCTGCGCGACCGTCTCCGAGGCCACCGACCAACTCACGAGAATCGCCGAGGTGCTCCAGCGCTGCGCCGATCCCCTGGGCGTCGATCTCTACTCTGCCGGGACCCACCCCTACGCGAGGTGGACCGAGCAGCCCGTCACGGCGAAGGATCGGTACGAAAAGGTCCTGGAGAGGACCCAGTACTGGGGACGACAAATGCTCGTCTACGGTGTCCACGTCCACGTGGGGCTCGACTCGCGGGATAAGGCCCTCCCCGTGGTGCGTCGGCTCGTGAGGTACTACCCGCATCTTCTCGCGCTCTCCGCGAGTTCCCCGTATTGGGAGGGCGTGGACACCGGATACGCCTCCCAACGGGCCATGATCTTCCAGCAACTACCCGCCAGCGGCATTCCCTACCAGTTCACGCAGTGGGCCGAATACTCCGACTACATCGAGGGGCTTATCGCTTCCGAGACGATCGAGGAAGAGTCCGAGAACCGCTGGGATATCCGGCCTGTGGCCCGATACGGGACCGTCGAGATGCGGGTGTGCGATGGATTGGCCACCGTCCAGGAGATCGGCGCGATCGCGGCCCTGACGCAGTGCATCGTCGAAGAGGCCTCCCGCACGATCAACAATGGCGGCACCGTCGACGGCCTGCCCCGTTGGTACGCCGAGGAAAATAAATGGCGCGCCGCCAGGTACGGCTTGGACGCCCGGGTAATCGTCGCCGCCGACGGTTCGGTTCGGCCGGTGGCCCAGGAGCTCGAGGAGCTCGTCGACCGGTTGGAACCGATTTCCCGCGACCTCGACTGCGAGGCCGAACTCGCCCACGTACGCCAGATCATCCGCGGCGGGCCCGGCTACATTCGGCAGCGCCGCACGTTCGAGGAATCCGACGGAAGCCTCCGCGAGGTCGTTCGAACGATCGTCGGCGCGACCCGAGAAGGGCTTTCCACACCCGGGGAGTCCGCGGCGGCTCGCTGATCGCCGGAGGTCGGCCTAAGCCGGTGCGCCCTGAACGGAGACGGTCGTGACGGGCAGCGACGGGTCCACGGCGAAGCCGAGCCCGGTCGGCTCGACACCGCTCATCACCAGGCGCGCGCCCAGCGCCGCGACCATGGCACCGTTATCGGTGCACAGCGAGAATTTCGGAACCACCAGCCGTATCCCGTGCTCCGCGCAGCGTTGGGCCGTCAGGGCGCGAAGCCGAGAGTTGGCCGCCACGCCACCGCCCAGCAGCAACGTCTCGATGCCGTGTTCGTCGCACGCCAGCATCGCCTTGGCCGTGATGACCTCGGCGACCGCTTCCTGGAAGGAAGCCGCGACGTCGGCGACGGGGACTTCGCCGCCGTCGGCCTCGATACCTTCGACGACCCGTGCGACCGCGGTCTTGAGGCCCGAGAACGAGAAATCGTAGCGATGCGGGCCCGGCTCCTCGGCGGTCCCCATGTATTTGCGCGCCGTCAGCCCGCGAGGCAGACGGAATGCGGTGGGGTCTCCCGAGGCCGCGGCCCGATCGATCGCGGGGCCGCCCGGATAGTCCAGGCCCAGGATGCGAGCGACTTTGTCGTAGGCCTCCCCCGCCGCGTCGTCGAGGGTCGCCCCGAGCAGAACCACGTCCGAGGTGATGTCGTTGACCTTGAGTATTTCGGTATGACCGCCCGAGACCAGCAGGGCCCCGAGTCCCGAGGGAAGGGCATCGGGTTCGGCCTCCGCGGACACCTCGACCCCGTCCAGGAGACCGACGCCCACGTGCGAGACGAGGTGATTGACGGCGTACAGCGGCTTGCCGGTGGCCACGGCGAGGGCCTTGGCCGCGCTCACGCCGACCATCAGGGCGCCCGCGAGGCCGGGACCGCTCGTCACGGCGATCGCGTCGATGTCCTCCAGCGTCACGCCGGCTTCCGCGAGCGCGGCGGTGAGGGCGGGGATCATCGCCTCGAGGTGGGCCCGCGAGGCGATTTCGGGGATCACGCCGCCGAATCGAACGTGTTCGTCCATGGAGGAAGAGACCGTATTGGTCAACAGGGTGTCGCCGGCGACGATGCCGATGCCGGTCTCGTCGCAGGATGACTCGATTCCCAGCACGAGCGGCCCCTGAGACGTGGATTCAGCGGTGGTCATCGGTGGTCTCCTTCGTGATGCTTTCGTGGGGGCCGTGCAATTCGAGACTCATGATGATGGCGTCATGGCCCCCGGCGTAGTAGCCGCGGCGTCGATGGATCGAGGCGTATCCCATGGAGGCGTACAGACCGTGGGCCCTCATATTGTCCGCCCGCACCTCCAGCATCATGGTCTCGGCACCCGCCCGCATGGCCTGTCGCTGCAGACGGTTCATGAGCCAGCGACCGATCCCCCGGCCTTCGTGGCGGGGCGCGACCGCGATCGTCTGGACGTCACCGGTCTCCGCGACGGCCATCATGCCCGCGTAGGCCACGACGGCGCCGTCGCACTCGACGACCGTGTAGCGGCGAGTTGGATGGCAGATCTCGGCCAGGAACATGTCGACCGGCCAGGCGTCCTCCGGGAAGAGCCGAATTTCCAGCTCGTGGACCGCCTCGACGTCGGCGAGGGTCATCGCGCGGGCCTGATATCCCTCGGGCAGGGTCGAGGCGTCGATCGGTTCCTCGCCGGTCTCGAGTTCTTGCGGCCGCGTGGGACGGGGGCCAATGCTCGGTTGCGTCATCGGGTGGCACGCTTCCGCTCCGAGGGCACGCGGGCGTCGGATTCGCGCAGGTAGAGCGGGCTCGTCGACGCGGCGGTCGCGCCGAGTCCCTGACGCAGGGCGGAACGAATCAGCCATTCCGCCCAGGGCTCGTCGTCCTGGTGGTCCGGCAGGGGCGACAGGGCATCGGAATACAGCCGTGCCCCGCGGCCGGCGGTCGGGATCTCGGGATCGAGGCTCGTGGCCGGCCCGACCTGGGGCTGGCCGAGGCGCCGGTAACCGGCCTCGGCCTCGGAGCTCCGGTCGAATACTTCGTAGAGGGCGGAATAGACCTCGCGTCGGCGGGCGTCCGTGGCGACCCGGAACGTTCGATGCCCCTCCCGGTGGGCATCCATCCAGGAGTCCTCGGCGACCGCGTCGAGGCTCATGACGCCCCGGAGAGGCACGCCCCAGGCCCACGCCATGGTGCGCGCCGTGGCGATTCCGGCGCGGAGGCCGGTGAACGGTCCGGGGCCGACTCCCGTGAGGATCATCCCGAGGTCACGGCCCGCGATGCCCGCCTCGTCGAGGATTCGTCGAATGCCGGGGGCCATCGCTTCGGCGTGGGATCGCGTGTCCTCGGTGTGAAAACTTCCCAGGACCTCGACCGGACCGGCATAGCCGCCGCCTTCCGCCGCGGCGTCGTCGACGCGCATCAAGGCGCCGCTGGCAATGGACGATGTATCGCAACCGAGAATGAACACGGCCCACAGTCTACCGTCAGCCGACTCAGCCCATGGCCGCGTTGCGCACTTTGCCGTGCAGGTCGGCCACCTCGCGCTCGCCCCACCTCGGGCCCACGAACCTCATGGTCAGACGGCGCGGCTCGGTGTCTTCCTCCTCGCCGCTCACGGGAACCGCTTCCTGGCCGAGGGATCGTTCCAGATCGATCTCGACCCGAGATTCGTGAAGATGCTCCACGAGCCCGGCGCCCCACTCGACCACGGTCACGGATCGGTCCATCGAATATTCGAGGTCGAGGTCGTCGACCTCTTCCGGGCTGTTCAGCCGGTACGCGTCCACGTGCACCAGGTCCGGGCCGCCGGGCCGGGATCCGTCCGGATCGTTCGGATGGATGCGGGAGAGCACGAACGTCGGGGAGATCACGCCACCCCGCACCCCGAGGCCGTCCCCGAGCGCCCTGGTCATGGTCGTCTTTCCCGCGCCGAGCTCCCCCGTGAGGATGACCAGATCTCCGGCGCGCAGATTCCCTGCGAGCGCGTGCGCCACGCGCGCGGTGGCCTCCCGGCTATCCAGGATCAGCTCGAGCGAGCGCGGGATCGCGCCGTCGGTCTCCGACAAGGGCTGGGTCATGATCGCGACTCCTTGAGGTAGACGCGGTCGAGCCGAGGCGACATCCGCGTGACGATCTCGTAGTTGATGGTCCCGGCGGCGTGCGCCCACTCGTTGACCGACGGGTTCTCGCCGGAACCGAAGAGGACAACCGGTGCGTGGAGATATCCCAGCTCGGGGTCCGAGAGCCCCGGACGTCCCAGGTCGACGACCATCTGGTCCATCGCGATCCGGCCGACCTCGGCGTAGGTCGCGGAGGCGTCCCCCGTGGGATAGATGCGAACAGGGCCGCCGGTCGCGACGCGGGGAACGCCGTCGGCGTACCCGACGGGGACGAGCGCCAAAGTGGTCGCGCGCTCGGTGCGGTAGCGGAGGCCGTAGGAAACCCCCTGACCGGCCGGGACCTCCTTGACGGAGCTGACGAAGGTCTGGACGGTCATGGCCGGTCGCAGCCCCCAGTCCTCCGGCGTCGTGTCTTCAAGCGGCGAGAGCCCGTAGAGGCCCAAACCCACGCGAACGGCGTCGCGAGTGATTCGGTTTCCGTGGCTGTCCGCGTATCGGGACGCGGTGAGCATTCCGGGGGTATTGGCGATGTGCACCGTCTCGGGGCGCAGGCCAGCGTCGCGGGCAATCCGCTCGGCGGCGTCCAAGTGGTCCAGCTGTTCGAGGGTCTGCGGTCGTTCGGGCTCGTCCGCGACCGCCAGGTGAGAGAAGATGCCGACGACGCGGATCAGCCCCTGGGCCTCCAGCTCGACGGCGCGACCGACCATCGTCGGCCATTGGGCGACGGTGCACCCGTTGCGTCCGAGTCCCGTGTCGATCTTGAGGTGCACCTTGGCCGGGATGCCGGTCCGGGCCGCGGCCTCCGCCGCCGCCTCGAGGTCCCAGCCGGAGACGCCGATCTCGATGTCGGCCTCGAGCGCGGCGTCGAAATCGGTCGTGCCCGTGTGCAACCAGGCGAGCATCCTCCCGTCGACGCCGGCGGCCCGCAGTTCAAGGGCTTCCCGGATATGGGCCAGGCCGAGCGCCTGGGCGCCGGCCTCAAGAACCGTCCTGGCCACCGGCTCCGCGCCGTGCCCGTAGGCATCCGCCTTGACGACCGCGATCAGTCCCGCATCGCCGATGAGCTCTTGAATCCGCCGAACATTCGAGGCGATCGCGTCCAGATCCACGAGCGCCGCGCGTTCCGGCGGCGCTTGGTCGAGCAGGAACTCGTGACGGTAGTTTTCGGGCTCCTCCGGAGCCATGGGGGAATGAGGGGACTGCATGTCGACATTCTCTCACCCGCCCGCGGAGCCTCCGAACCGTGTGTCCCGGCAGGGGCCGTAACACCCGGCTCCTTCACGTAAGGTGGGGAGAGTGTTGGATTCCGGGGAACGTCAGCGAGGGTCGGTGCATCTGTTCAGCATGCACACCTCTCCCCTCGCCCGTCCCGGGGAGGGCAACGCCGGTGGGCTGAACGTCTATGTTTCACACCTCTCCCAGGCCCTCGCGCGGAGCGGCTATTCGGTGCACGCTTTTACCCTGGCCACCGACATCCGGGACGTCCCGCGCCACCACGGAGACCCCGACCGAGCCGATGCCGGCAGAACCCCGGTCGTCCCCGGGTACACGGTTCACACGATCTACGTGCCGGAAGCCCGCGACGCGACCAAAGAGGACCTGGCGGATCTGCCCGATCGATTCGGGCGCGCATGTGCCCGATACGCCGCGGACCAGGGGCTCTCCCCCGATGTGCTCCACGCGCATTACTGGCTCTCCGGCGAGGCGGCACGATCCTACCGGCGGGCCCTCGGCTCCGGGGCGCCGCTGGTCCTGACGCTCCATACCACGGGCGAGGCCAAAAACCTCCAGTCCGGTGACGGCGAGACGCCGGAACCGCAGCGGCGAATCGATGCGGAGCGCGCGCTCCTGTCGACGGCCGAAGCGACGGTCGTGAACACCTCTGACGAGCGCGATCAGATGCGAAGCCTCTACGGCGCCCCGGAACAAAACCTGCACATCATCCCTCCCGGGGTCGACATCTCGACCTTCCACCCGGCCACGGCCCCGCGTGCGGAGGGGAACGACGAATTCCGGGTCGTCTTCGCCGGCCGTCCTCAGCCGCTCAAGGGCCCCGAAATCCTCATCGACGCCGTGGCCCTGGCCGCAGCGGACGTCCCCGACATTCGGCTGGATATCCGTGGAACGGCCGCCCCCGAGTATCTCGACGGCCTCAAGGCGCGCACCCGCGAGCGTGGGATCTCGGATCGCTGCCGCTTCCTTCCCGCGAGCGGGCGCAGCGAGCTGGCCGAGGCGTTCCGCGCGGCCGACGCCGTCGCCTGTCCGTCGTCCTCGGAGACTTTCGGTCTGGTCGCACTGGAGGCCCAGGCCTGCGGCGTGCCGGTGTTGGCCTCGGACGTCAGCGGGCTGCGCGCCGCCCTCGACGACGGCGCGGCGGGTCTCCTGGTCCCGCAGCGGACCCCCGAGGCGTGGTCGCGCGCCCTCGCCGAGCTCGCCGGAGACCCCGAGGCTCGCGAGCGGCTGTCCCGGGCCGGCATCGCCCACGCGCGGACCCTCGATTGGGACCACGCCGCACACGCCACGGCGGCGCTGTACGACCACCTCATCGCCGCGTCGGAGCCCCCGGCGCCTGACGCCTTTCGATACGGACATCACACCACCCAGAGTTAAGGAGACACCCGTGCCACACCTGGATCGAGAAGCCCTCGGCCGCCATCTCGAGCAGACCAAGATCACCGGCCAGGTCGCGACCGCCCGCGAGATCAACCTGGCTCACATCACGGGTTTCCTCGACGGCAACGAGCACCTCGAATTCGGGGTGGATATGCGTCGATTCTGGACGTGGGACGAGGTCTTCGACCTGATGGTCGAGCGGTGCGGCATCGACCCGGATCGCGATCACCGCGAGGGGCAGGACACGATCGGCACGCGACAGTGTCTGGACGCGCTCGAACGATACCGGCGCCGCTTCTGGTCGGCCGTCGATCAGGGCGCGGACATCCTCTTCGCCACGGGGCACCCCGCTGGGCTCTTTCCGATCTACCAGCATCTCGCGGCGGCCGCCCGCGAGCACGGCGCGCGGGTGCTCCAGATTCGCGAAGGCATCGGCTTCAACGGCGGCGATCTGCGGCAGATCAACGACGTCGTGATGTTCCAGCAGTACGGCTCCCTCGCCCACACGCACTACCCGGAACCCATGCGCCTGGTGTTGGCGCAGCTCTCCGAGGCGGGGACACCCCCGAGCTTCGTCGTGGCCGACCACGGCTGGGCCGGCGCCGCCGCGTCGGCGGGCATCCCCACCATCGGCATCGCGGATTGCAACGACCCGGGGCTCTTCGTCTCCGAGGCGCAGCGCGACCTCGAGGTGTGCGTTCCGATGGACGACAACGTGCTGCCCGGGTATTACTCGGAAGTAACCAATCACATACTCGAGGGCCGGTCGCCGGCTTCCTAGGCGCCATATACTGATGATTTGTACCTAACGGTACAAGGTTTCCTCGCCTACCGACTGGTAGCGAGGTGCGTCGCAGGCTTCTGGGGGTAGGGGGACCACCGAGCTATGTTTTCATTCCGGGGCGATGCCGAGCCCGCCAAAGCATCACCGCACCGCATGACGTGGAACGTCAAGGCGGTTAAGGTTCTATCGGCGACCGACGCCGTGGCCATCGTGGTGGCCGTCTTCGCGGCCCAGTTCCTGCGGTTCGGCTCATCGGATGCCGCGGCCCTGCCCATCGAGAATAAGGATTCCGTCGGGTATTCCATCGTTTCGGCGGCGCTGTGCCTCGCGTGGTGGATCGCTCTCTGGCTCGGTGGCTCCCGTGACGCCCGCATCCTCGGGGCCGGCAACGACGAATATCGAAAAGTCATCTCGTCCTCGCTCTGGGTCTTCGCCGCGCTGGCGATCGCCGCCTACATCACGAGCCTCGAACTGGCACGAGGCTACGTCCTCATCGCCGCGCCCTTGGGCATCGCGGTTTTGACGGCCCAGCGGTGGCTTTTTCGCGCCTGGATCGTCCGGCGTCGCCGCGATGGCCGAGCCCTCATCCGGGCACTCGTCATCGGCGACCCCAAGTCGACCACGCATCTGGTCGAAACCATGAAGGGCGCCCGGAACTACGGATACACCCCCGTCGGCGTGTACTTCGCCGGGGTGGATACCGGCACGGATAGCGAATACGGCGGCGTCCCTCTCCTCGGCCGGAGCATCAAGCCCGAAGACATCATGCAGACCGTCCGAGAGCACGCGATAGACGTCGTGGCCATCTCGACCGGACACATGATCTGGCCTCGTAATCTTCGCCGGCTCGGCTGGCTGCTGGCGGACGAGCACGTCGGCCTCATCATGGCCCCGGCCCTGACCGATATTGCGGGTCCGCGGTTTCACACCCAGCCGCTTAACGGCCTGCCCTTGATCCACGTCTCGACCCCGCGGATGAGGGGACCGGCGGCCTTCGCCAAACGGGTGTTGGACATCCTGCTCAGCGGATTCGCGCTGTTGGTGCTGTCCCCCGTGTTCCTGGTATTGGCCGCCGCCATCAAGATCGATTCGCCGCGAGGCCCCGTCTTTTTCACACAAAAGCGCGTGGGGTACTGCGGCCGGGCCTTCTCGATGTACAAATTTCGCTCGATGGTCCCCAACGCCGAGGAGCTCAAGAATCAGCTGCTTTCCCAGAATGAGGGAAACGGCGTCCTGTTCAAGATGACCAATGACCCCCGCGTCACCCGCGTGGGGCGCATGATGCGCCGCTATTCGCTCGACGAGCTTCCCCAGCTGTGGAACGTTCTCGTGGGAAATATGTCCCTCGTCGGGCCTCGTCCGCCGCTGAAGGACGAGGTTTCCCGATACGAGGCCGATATCCACCGCCGTCTGCTCGTCAAGCCCGGGATCACCGGGCTGTGGCAGATCTCCGGCCGGTCGGACCTCTCCTGGGAGGAGTCGACCCGGCTCGACCTGTACTACGTCGAGAACTGGTCGATCCTCGGCGACGTTCTGGTGCTCCTCAAGACCGTGCGCGCGGTGATCCGTAGCAGCGGCGCGTACTAGTTCATCAGCAGGGCAATGGCCTCGGGGATCCGAGCGGCGGCGATGCTCGGGGGAATCGGCCCCGCGTGCAGCGTGCTGACGCGACGCTGGACGAGGAGGGCGCCGGCGGCGACCCTGCCCCAGGAATCGTCGTCATGCTCGATGTCTCCCCGTTCCACGCGGGCCGCCCACGCCGCGATTCCCGCGCCGAGGATCCCGGTGAGGGTATCGCCGGATCCCGCCGTGGACAGCCACGGGCTGTTGCCCGAATGTGCCCAGCTCAGGGTCGGGCCGGCCACGATGGTGGTCGGCCCCTTGAGCAACACCGTTCCGCCCAGAACCTTTTGGGCCGCCCTCGCCCAGACGAGCGGGGCCTCTTCGATCTCTTCTCGCGTCGGGAAACCCTGGTCGGGGAAGCGACCGTCTTGCAGATCCGAGGCGTTCGCGGCCTCCTGCAACACCCGCGCGCCCCGCTGATTCAGCCTGACGAACCACTCCAGGCACTGCGCCAGCTCGCCGGCATGAGGTGTCATCACGACCCGAGGATCGGCGGGTCGCCCCTCGGCCGCGTCCCGTGCCAGAACATCGAGGGCGGCGGCGTCGGCCACGAGTGGAAGACCGGAGTCGATCGCTTCGCGAATATCCGGCTCCCGGTCCCTGCCGGTTGCGCCCGATCCCACGGCCCAGGCCTGCACGCGATGCGCGCCGACCGACGGGGTCCGCACGGCCTCCGGGCAAGAGATTCCGACGAGCCCCGCGAAGGAGTCGCCACCCGTGTAGCGAACCATGCCGGTGCCGGAGTTCAAGGCCGCACGGATGCACATCAGGCCCGCGCCAGGGAATTCGTCCGAGCCTACGACGGTGCCCAGCACGCCACGGGTGTATTTGTGATCGCCCTCGTATGGGAGGGGCCACACCGAGGAGAAGTCGTTGTCGTACAACGCACGGACCGTCGATTCCGGCAGGTCCTCGTCCAGACCGAGGGGGACGTCCACGACGCGGCCCACGAGCCCGCGGTGCGGCGTCGCCACCAGGCCCGACTTGGCGCCGATGAAGGATACCGTCACGTCCGCGGGGAGCACCGGCCCGAAGACCTCGCCCGTGGTCGCGTCCATTCCTGACGGCGCGTCACAGGCCATCACGAGCGGGTTGCACCCCTCGCCGTTCGACCGGCGCGTCCATCCCAGCCTCGACACGATGCCCTCGACGATGTCCCGCGCCGCGCCGCGGAGGGCCCCGCGTCCGCCGGTTCCCAGGATTCCGTCGATGATCACGTCGGCACCGACGGCAAGGTCGACGGCCCGCTCCTTGGCTGCGTCGCTCTCCGAGCCGTCGACCCGGAGCACGGTCCCGCCAGCGGCCTCGAGGGCGCGGCGGCCTTCCTCGTGGCAACGATCTTCCATGAGAACCGCGGTCACGGACACGCCCTGGGAACGCATGTACGCGCCGGCGAACAGCGTATCTCCCCCGTTATTGCCCTTACCGACGAGCAGGACGGCATGCTTGCCGAACGCGGTCCGGGTGCGGTTGGCAAGCATCCGGACGACGGACTCGCCGAGTCTCCGCGATGCCCGCTCCATGAGCGGCACACCCGCCTCGATCGCCGGTGCTTCGGCCTCCTGAATCTGCCGTGCCGAGTAGGTCTTCAACCCCATGTCATGTCCTCCAGTACCTGTGCTGCGGCCAATTCCTCATCGGTGAGCCGCTCCGCGATAACGCTCGCGACGGCCACTCCGCCGTCGTGAGTGATGCTCACGTGCCATCGATTAATGCCCAGTCGGGCAGCCGTCTCCTGGATGGTCCCGGTGACCACCAGGCGCGGGGCGCCATACCTATTCTTCTCGATCCAGCAGTGCCGCCAAATCATTCCCGGGGGCGCGTGCAGTGCCTTGGCCGTGGCCTCACGCACCGCGAAGCGCCCGGCCAGGGAACGGTCCGGCAGGTCGTGCTCTTCCCGGGTGAAGAGTCGGTCGCGTAACCGCGGGGTGCGGGCGAGTATCTGGGCGAAACGATCGATGTCGACCACGTCCACCCCGGTTCCCATGATCACTGAGCGCCTCCAGCATGTCGTGGTGTTGTGTGATGCGGCCCGGCACCTCCTCATCGGGGCCGACCGGAGCCGATACGCGAAACGCCCGCCACACCGAGATGTAGCGGGCGTTTTCACGTGGTCTTATTCGACCGTGACCGACTTGGCCAGGTTACGCGGCTGATCGACGTCGTAGCCCTTGGCTCCGGCGAGAGCGCACGCGAAAATCTGCAACGGGACCGTGGCCAGGAGCGGCTGCATGAGAGACGGCGCCTGCGGCACGTAAATGATGTGATTCGCGTATTGCTGGACGTCCTCGTCGCCCTCCTCCGCGATGACGATGGTGATCGCCCCACGCGCCCGGATCTCCTGAATGTTGGAGACGACCTTGGCGTGCAGCGAATCCCGCCCGCGGGGCGAGGGAACGATCACGAAGACCGGCTGGCCTTCCTCGATCAAGGCGATCGGACCGTGCTTGAGCTCACCGGCGGCGAAGCCCTCCGCGTGGATGTACGCGATCTCCTTGAGCTTGAGCGCGCCCTCCAGTGCCACGGGGAAGCCCACGTGGCGACCGAGGAACAACACCGAGGAGGCGTCGTGCATCTGAACGCCGAGATCCTTGACCTGCTGTTCGGCGTCGATGACCTCCTGGACCTTCTCCGGCATCTTCTGGAGCTCGTCGAGGATCTCGACGATCTCGTCCGAATACATGTTTCCGCGCAGTTGCGCGAGGTACAGGCCCAAGAGATAGGCCGCGGTGATCTGCGCGAGGAACGCCTTGGTCGAGGCGACCGCAATCTCGGGACCCGCGTGGGTGTACAGCGACGCATCGGACTCACGCGGGATCGAGGAGCCGTTGGTGTTGCAGATCGCGATGACCTTGGCGCCCTGTTCCCGGGCGTGACGGATCGCCATCAGGGTGTCCATGGTTTCGCCGGACTGCGACAGGGCGACGACCAGCGTCTTCTCGTTGACGATGGGGTCCCGGTAACGGAACTCGTGGGCAAGCTCCACCTCGGTGGGGATCCTGCACCAGTGCTCGATCGCGTAGCGCGCGACCTGTCCGGCGTAGGCGGCCGTGCCGCAAGCGATCACGACGATCTTGTCCACCGAGCGAAGCACCGACTCGTCGATATGGATCTCGTCGAGGGTCAAGCGACCCTTCTCGTCCAACCGGCCCAGCAGGGTGTCCCTGACGGCGGCGGGCTGGTCGTGGATCTCCTTGTCCATGAACGAGGAGAAGCCGCCCTTTTCGGCCTGGGTGGCGTCCCACTTGACCTCGAAGGGCTTGCCCTCGGCCGGGTTCCCCTCGAAATCGGTGATCTGGTAGTCGGTCGCGGTGACGGTCACGACCTGATCGTTACCCATCTCGACGGCCTGCTTGGTGTAGTCGATGAAGCCGGAGACGTCGGATCCGAGGAAGTTCTCCCCGTCGCCGACACCGATCACCAACGGTGAATTACGGCGGGCGGCCACGATGCGGTCTTCCTGATCCGCGTGGACCGCCAGCAGGGTGAACGCGCCCTCGAGTCGCTGCGAGGTCAGTCGCATCGCCAGGGTGAGGTCGTGCTGCGCCTGCCCGTTGTAGATGTCGGCGAGCAGAGTCGCGGCGACCTCGGTGTCCGTCTCGGAGACGAATTCATACCCTTTGGCGCCGAGCTCTTTGCGCAGCTCGGAGAAGTTTTCGATGATGCCGTTGTGCACCAGGGAAAGACGGCCCTGGTCCACCACGTGCGGGTGGGCGTTCAGGTCGGTGGGGCCGCCGTGGGTGGCCCACCGGGTATGTCCGATGCCCAGGGTCGAGTTCGGGAGGGGTCGGGCCTCCAGCTCGGCGTCCAGGGCAGCGACCTTTCCGGCCTTCTTGCGGTACTCGACGCTTCCGTCGGCGACGACGGCGACGCCGGCCGAGTCGTAGCCTCGGTATTCGAGACGGCGAAGGCCCTCTAGGACGACATCAAGTGCATAGTACTGACGAGCGGCCGAGTCGGGCTGGCCTACGTATCCAACGATTCCACACATACGGTCAGCTTATCCCACGTGGAGCCCGCATTTGGCCAAGAAACCCGTGATGAACAACGCGGCCCCTCTCCCGTCGAGGAGAGGGGCCGCGTGGTTGCGATCGGGAGTCCTACGCCTGCGCGAAGACCTCCGAGAGCTCGCCGAAGAGCGGATGCCCTGAGTCGATTCCCGTCAACTCCGTGGCCAAGGCGTCCGTGGCGGAACGATCCCCGCGGGCTTGCGCGAGCTTCCCCTGAAGCTCGACGGACTCCGCGTCTTCCGGGACATCAAAGGCCAGCGCGGCGCCGACGGCCGAGAGCAGCGCGGTGGCCTGCTCCCCGCGCTCGGCGAGTTCCGCGGCCGGCCCGATGAACCGCTCGTTCCGCGAGATCTTCCGCAAGGGAGCGCGGCCCACGCGGTCGACCGTATCCGGCAGGTGCGGATTCGTGAAGCGAGTCAGGATCTTGTCCACATAGGCTTGCTGCACCTCGGGGGCGAACCCAAACTTCGCGACCAGCAAGGTCTTGGTCTCGGCCAGCACCGCTTCTACCTGGCTGCGGACCTCCGGCGCGGCGAGGGCATCGGAAATCTTCTCGATACCCGCCCGGTAACCGAAATAGGCCGTCGACGCGTGGCCGGTGTTGACCGTGAACAGCTTGCGCGTGATGTACGGCGCGAGGTCGTCGACCCACGTGATGCCGGGAACCTCGGGGGTCTGCCCGGCGAAGGGTTCCGCGTGAACCGCCCACTCGTGGTAGGTCTCCACCGTGACGTCCAGGCCCTGCCCCGGCTCCTGGTTCGGGACGATCCGGTCGACCGCGGTGTTCGCGAAGATCGCGACGTCGTCGGCCTCCGGGTACACCTCGCGGATCGCCGCGGCGAGCCCGTCCGTCGCATTGATCGCGTTTTCGCAGGCCATCACGGCCACCTTGCCCGCACCCGACTCCGCGCGGGCCTTCAGGCCCTGGGCGATGGCGGGGGCGATGAGCTTCAGGACCGTGGGCCCCACGGCGGTCGTGACGATGTCCGCCGTGCGGATCTGCTCGGTCAGGGCCTCAGGGTCGGTCGCGGAATTGACCCCGCTGAAGTTCGTGACCGGGATGTCCCGAGGCTCGGCGCCGACCTCGTGCACGGTGTACGTGCTTTCCGAGTTCAGCGAATCGATCAGGGGCTGCGCCACGTCGGCGAAGACGAGGTCGTATCCGGCCTCGTGGAGCAGGACCCCCACGAAACCGCGGCCGATGTTTCCGGCGCCAAAATGCAGGGCTTTCATGAATTCACCTTTCCGAAGATGTCGAGGATCTCCTCGGGCGACTGAGCCGCCTCCAGCTGCGCCACGGCCTCCTTGCTCGAGAAGGTCTTGGCGATCTTCTGCAGGAGGCTCAGGTGCTCGCCGCCCGCGCCGGCAATGCCGATCACGAAGCGGGCTTCTTTACCGTTCCACTCGACGCCGTCGTCGTAGCGGACGAAGGACATCGCGGAGGAATGGATCGCCGACTTGGCCTCGTTGGTTCCGTGGGGAATCGCCAGGCCGTTGCCCATGAACGTGGACACCGAGGCCTCACGCTCATGCATGGACTCCAGGTACGACGGGTCGACCTTTCCGGTCTCGATCAGCAACTTCCCGGCCTCGTCGATGGCGGCGTCGCGGTCGGTGGCCCGCCCGCCCAGAACGATCGAGGAGCGGTCCAGAATGACCCGATCACCGGCGGCATCCGAGGCCTCGCCGTCGGAGGAGGCCGTCGCCGTGGCGGCGGTCGCGCCGGCCGCCGAACCCGTCGCGGTCGCCTCTGCGGCGGTGCCCGAGGCCGAGGCCTCTGCAGCACCCTTCGAGGCGCCCTCGTGCTGCTCGCGAATCAGCTCCACGATCTCGTCGTAGCGCGGCGAGCTCATGAAGTTGTCCACCGCGACGTGCTGCGCCGAGGGTGTCGGCGCCGCGGCGCGGTCGGCCAGGTCCTCGTGGGAGACCAACAGGTCGTAGTCGTCCTGCAGCGAGTTGATGGCCTTGTTGACGACCGTGACGTCCTGACCGTACCCGGCATCCTTGATTTTGTTGCGGAGCACCGAGGCACCCATCGCGGAAGATCCCATGCCGGCATCGCAGGCGAAGACGATCGAGCGGATCACCGTGTTCTTGGAGCCGTCTCCCACTAGGGCGCCGGAGACCGATGACTTCTTGCCCTTCATGGACTCCATGTCGGCGGTCGCCTTCGCGAGGTCACCGTCGTCCTTCTTGGAGACCTTGAGGATGATCGAGGCGACCAGGAGCGAGACGATCGTGGCCGTGAGCCACCCGAGGGTGACGCCGAGGATCGCGTTCGGCGGGGCGTTCACGTAGAGGAAAATCAGGGACCCCGGCGCCGCTGGCGAGCGGAGGCCGGCGTGGAAGATCAGCTCGACGAAGACGCCGGACATGCCGCCCAGAATCGTGGCCGCCAGCAACTGCGGCTTCATCAGAACGTAGGGGAAGTAGATTTCGTGAATACCGCCGAGGGCGTGAATCAGTGCGGCGGCGGGAGCGCTGGCCCGTGCGGCGCCGCGACCGAAGAACGTGTAGGCCAGCAGAATTCCCAGGCCCGGCCCGGGATTCGCCTCGAGCAGGAACAGGATGGACTTACCCTGTTGGAGCGCCTGGTCCGTGCCAAGGGGCGTCAGGATGCCGTGGTTGATCGCGTTGTTGAGGAACAACACCTTGGCCGGTTCGATCAGGATCGAGGCCAAGGGCAGAAGCTTCATGTCGATGAGCCAACCGACCGCGCCGCCCGCGATCTCCATGAGCCAGTGCATGATCGGCGCGAGCCAGAACATCGAGGCGATCGCCAGCGCCGCCCCGATGATGCCCGAGGAGAAGTTGTTGATCAGCATTTCGAAGCCGGGCTTGATCCGGCCTTCCATGAACTGGTCGAATTTCTTGACCACCCAGGCGCCCAAGGGACCCATGATCATCGCGCCCAGGAACATGGGCGATCCGGGCTTATCGCCGATGAAGACCGGCGAGGAGGTGGCCAGGATGACGCCCATGGTGGCGACGGCGCCGACGACGCCGCCTCGCACGTCGTGGATCAGCTTGCCACCGGTGTATGCGATGAGGATCGGCAGCAAGTAGGTCACCATCGGGCTGATGGCGGAGTTGATGTATTCGTTGGCAAACGGCCCGTGCCCGCCCTGCGGATCATCGGACCAGAGGAAGAGCGCCGTGAGCAGGCCCCAGGCGATGAAGGCGCCAATATTGGGCATGATCATGGACGAGAGGAAGGTGCCGAATTTTTGCACGCGCACGCGCGTGCCGACCTTCTTCTTCGGGGAGGTTGTAGCGGTGGTAGACAAGGTATCTCCAGGTTCAGAGGGTTCACTTTCTCCGAACCGGGAACCGGGCCCGGACCGCCGGCGCCACCGTTGACGCCGACGCATCGAATCAGTGAATGCGTCATGGCGAGGATCCACGAGTAATTCTCGGCGGCCCCCAATCTGGCACTATCATATCCATTTCCGGCGATCTCGAACCGGGCTTGCGGGATCACGGGACACGCATCGAATTCGAATTCCCCGGACGCGGGTCGTAAACTGCGTGAAATGACCCACTTGACGGCGATCTCTCGCACCTCTCCGTTCGTGTCGCTCGACCGGGAAACGTGGTCGCGCCTTTCGGACGAGATCGAAGTTCCCCTCTCCGGCGATGAAATCGAGAGGCTCCGTGGCCTCGGCGAGACCCTCGATGTCGAGGAGGTCCGCCAGGTTTACCTGCCGATATCGCGCCTGTTGAACCTCTACGCGAATTCGGTCGGGGAACTCAATCAGCAAACCAACCGATTTCTTCACGAGGATCACCAGCGCACACCCTTCGTGATCGGCGTCGCGGGTTCGGTGGCGGCCGGCAAGTCCACGACCGCGCGCCTCCTCCGGGCCCTGATGAGCCGCTGGCCCACGACCCCCAACGTCCAGCTGGTCACGACCGACGGATTCCTCTATCCCAACGCCGAGCTCGAGGCCCGCGGCCTGATGCAACGCAAGGGATTCCCGGAGTCCTACGACAGGCGGGCCCTGTTGCGCTTCGTCTCGGAGATCAAGTCCGGCTCTCCCGTGGTCACGGCGCCCAAGTACTCGCACATGACCTACGACATCCTCGAGGACGACGAAACCGTGGTCACCCGCCCGGACGTGCTGATCGTCGAGGGCCTTAACGTGCTTGCCCCCGCGCAATTGCGTCCCGACGACACGGCCGCCCTCGCCCTGAGCGACTTCTTCGATTTCTCGATCTACGTCGACGCGCGGACGAGCGATATCGAGCACTGGTATGTCGAACGATTCCTCAAGCTCCGGAGCTCGGCATTTACGGATCCGGAATCCTATTTCCGTAAATATGCGGATCTCTCCGACGACGAGGCGCGCAGCACGGCCCGCGATATCTGGCGCCGGATCAACGAGCCCAACCTGGTCCACAACGTGCGACCGACCCGTGGCCGCGCCAAGTTGATCCTCTCCAAGGATGCCGATCACTCGACTCGGCGGGTTCTTCTTCGCAAGAATTAGCGATGTTGTGAAACCCCGGTGGATCTATTTCATTTTTTAGCAATCACCGGTATCGGGGTGATGTAGCGCTCCACAGGTCGAAATGCATTCCTTGAACCGAAATGCATGTGTACGATAACGACATGCTTAAAGGTTTCAAAGAATTCATTATGCGGGGCAACGTCATCGACCTCGCGGTCGGTGTCATCATCGGTGGCGCGTTCAGCACCGTCGTGACGGCCCTCGTCCAGTCGGTCATCATGCCCGCGATCTCGATGCTCGTCGGCTCCCCCAATTTCGATTCGTTCCTGGCCTTCGGGGACATCAAGGTCGGCGTCTTCCTGACCGCCGTCGTCAACTTCCTTCTGGTCGCCGCGGCCCTCTACTTCTGCATCGTCATGCCGATCAATGCGATGAATGCGCGCCGCGCCAAGAAGCTGGGTCTGGAAGACGAAGACGAGACCGAGCCCGAGGTCGCGCTGCTCACCGAGATTCGCGACGCCCTGCTGGCCAATAAGAACGTCACGGGGGCCGATTCCTACATCGATCCCGACCACAAGAACTAGTCCCCCGCTAACGCAACGGGCCCCGCACCACATGGTGCGGGGCCCGTTTTCTTTCGGGTGGCGCTACAGGGCAAGCTCCTTCGCCACGACGTCGGCCAAGCGGGTCGCGTGGCGGTCCACCGTGGGCTGATCCGGCCCCTCAACCATGACGCGCACGAGCGGCTCGGTCCCGGAGGGGCGCAAGAGAACGCGTCCGTCCGCCCCGAGTTCGGTCTCGACGGCCTGGACGGCCGCCTGAACCGCCTCATTCGAATCCGCCGAGGCCTTGTCCACGCCGGGCACGTTGATCATGGTCTGCGGGGCGCGTTCGAAGCGGTGCGCGAGGGTCGACAGGGACAGACCCGTGCGGTTAATCTCCGCCGCCAGGTGCAGGCCCGTGAGGATACCGTCGCCCGTGGTCGCGTAGTCGCTCATGATCACGTGACCGGACTGCTCGCCGCCGAGGTTGTATCCGTTTTCCTTCATGGCCTCGAGCACGTACCGGTCACCGACCTTCGTGCGGATCAGCGAGATCCCCTCGGACGCGAGGTATTGCTCCATCCCCAGGTTGGTCATCACGGTCGCGACCAACGTGTTGTCTTTGAGCTTCCCCGCATCGCGACGCGCAATGGCCAGAATGGACATGATGATGTCGCCGTCGACGATCTCACCGCGTTCGTCCACGGCCAGGCAGCGGTCGGCATCGCCGTCGTGGGCGATCCCGAGGTCCGCTCCGAGCTCGCGAACCTTCGCCTGCAGGCCGGCCAGGTGAGTCGAGCCCACCCCGTCGTTGATGTTGGTTCCGCTCGGTTCGGCCGCCACGACGTGGACCTTGGCCCCCGCGATGTGGAAGGCGTCCGGCGAACACCCCGAGGCCGCGCCGTTGGCGCAGTCCAGAACGATCGTCAGGCCTTCGAGGGCCAGCCGTCCGGGGAGCGTCGAGAGCAGGTGCGTCACGTAGCGATCCTCAGCATCCGCGAAGCGCGAGATCTTTCCGACCTCTCCCCCATCCGGGTACCTGAATTCCTTGGACCGGTAGACCGCCTCGATGCGGTCCTCGATCTCGTCGGGCAGCTTCTTGCCGCCGCGGGCCAGGAACTTAATGCCGTTGTCGTAGAACGGATTATGCGAAGCGGAGATCATGACGCCAAAATCGGCGTCCAGGTCCGCGACAAGATACGCCGCGGCCGGGGTCGGGAGCATCCCGGCGTCATACACATCGACGCCCGAGGACGCGAGGCCCGCCATGATGGCGGCGCCGATGAATTCACCGCTCACGCGCGAATCGTGAGCGATCACTGCCTTGGGTCGAGACCCCTCGGCGACTTGGTCGAATCCAAGGACCAGTGCTGCCGCCTGTGCCAATTCCAAAGAGGACAGGGCGCACATTTTGTCGCTGTTCGCGCGGGCTCGTACACCGTCGGTACCAAATAATCTAGACATCGTTGGTCATTCTACGCATGTCCCCGCTCAACTTCGGACTTGACTACGGGAAACCCCTCACGGTTGCGTTCTTCTTCTTCGAAGACCTCGGTAGCGGGCCCCACGATGAGGCCGTCCGGCGTCCCGACGACGTCGTGGTCTTTATTGGGGTAATCGAACTGGGACAGCACGTACTTCATCGCTTCGAGCCGGGCGCGCTTTTTGTCGTTCGACTTCACGATGGTCCACGGGGCGTCGCCGGTGTTCGTGTAGAAGAACATCGCTTCCTTGGCCTCGGTGTAATCGTCCCACTTGTCCAGGGAGGCCAAGTCGGTCGGTGAGAGCTTCCACTGCCGCACCGGATCCGTTCGGCGGGCCTCGAAACGGGCCAATTGCTCGGCGCGGGTCACCGAGAACCAAAACTTGATGAGGTGGATCCCCGAGTTGACGAGCATCCGCTCGAGCTCAGGGGCCTGCCGCATGAATTCGTAGTATTGGTGCGGCGTGCAGTAGCCCATGACGCGCTCGACGCCGGCCCGGTTGTACCAGGACCGGTCCATCAGCACGATCTCGCCTCCCGAGGGGAGATGCTGAATATACCGCTGGAAATACCACTGCGTCTGTTCGATCTCGGTGGGCTTCTCCAGGGCGACCACCCGCGAGCCGCGAGGATTCATGTGCTCCATGAATCTCTTGATCGACCCGCCCTTACCGGCGGCATCTCGGCCCTCAAAGATCAGCAGAATCTTCTGCCCGGACTCCTTGACCCACAGCTGAAGCTTCAGCAGCTCGATCTGCAGGGAGCGTTTGGTTCTCTCGTACTCTTTGCGTTTGAGCTTTTCGTCGTAGGGATAATCAATGCTCCACACGTCGGATGCGGAATGGTTCTTGTGCAACCGATGCGTCAGGGAGGCGATCTCGTCGAGTTCCGCAGCGTAGTCCTCGGTGACCGAGCGCCGTCGGGCCTGTTTCTTCAAGGCCTCGTCCACCGCCGGGGTCTCCTCCTGTCCGGGTTTGGTCGGGGCTTGGCCTCCGGCCATGACCCGAGCGGCCTGCCGGCTCCGCTCCGAGGGCCGGGTCGTCTCGGTGTCCCCGCGTGGGTCCTCGGCCCGCTTCGCCGTCGAGGCGGGCTTCCCGGAGGCCCCGGGCCCCCGCGGATCGTTCCGATGAGTCTTCTTCGCCATCAGGATTCTCCTTCTCCTCGGCTCCAGTCAGGTCATTTTATCCCGAGGCGGGCGGCCCTTAAACGACAAACCCCTCCCCGCCCGAGGGCGAAGAGGGGTTTGCGCGGTTCCGGGCGAATTAACGCTTGGAGAACTGCGAGGCCTTGCGGGCCTTCTTGAGGCCGGCCTTCTTGCGCTCGATGACGCGGGCGTCACGAGTCAGGAATCCTGCCTTCTTGAGGGCCGGACGATTGTTTTCGAGGTCGATCTCGTTCAGTGCACGAGCCACGCCGAGGCGCATCGCACCGGCCTGGCCGGAGGGGCCACCACCGTGCACGCGGGCGATGACGTCGTACGATCCCTCGAGCTCGAGGAGCTTGAACGGATCGTTGACTTCCTGCTGGTGCAGCTTATTCGGGAAGTAGACATCCAACGGGCGACCGTTGACGCTCCACTGACCCGAGCCGGGGATGACCCTAACGCGGGCGATGGCCTGCTTGCGACGGCCAACGGCCGCACCCGAAACGGTCAACGCGGGGCGCTCGGCGGGAGCGGTCTCGGCGACGGTTTCGGTGGACTCGGAGGTGTACGAGGTCATCTCCTCGCCCTCGGGGTTGATCTGGTCTTCAGTATTCTGAGCCACGATTTCTCCTGACAGTTTCTTCGTAGGCCCGATTACTGGGCGATCTGGTCAAATTCGTAGGTCTTCGGCTGCTGGGCAGCGTGCGGGTGCTCGGCGCCCGCGTAGACCTTGAGCTTCTTGATCTGCTCGGCGGCCAGCTTGTTCTTGGGCAGCATGCCCTTGACGGCCTTCTCGACAGCCTTGGTCGGGTTCTTGTCGAGCAGTTCCATGTAGGAAACCGAACGGAGGCCACCCGGGTAACCGGTGTGGCGGTAGGCCCGCTTCTTCTCGAGCTTGGCACCGGTCAGGGCGACCTTGTCGGCGTTGATGATGATGACGAAGTCACCGGTGTCCACGTTAGGAGCAAAGGTCGGCTTGTGCTTGCCGCGCAGCAGTGTTGCGGTCTGGCTGGCAAGACGACCCAGGACAACGTCGGTGGCGTCGATGACATGCCACTGGCGATTGATGTCGCCGGGCTTCGGAGTGTACGTACGCACGTTAATTTGCCTTCGTGTCGGAATTACTTCATTGGCGCTAGTTGGGTATCGCGCCAGGTCAGGTGCGCTCGAAGGGGTCTGGGTGAGGGCCAGACAACATCCGTTCCGTCCCGATGTCTCGCCGCCCGAGCCATTCGTGGGCCCTGCAACTGGGCGAATGTCTTGGGCGCATGAACCGAGGTGGGACACGCACAACAGCTAGTAACTATACCTAAGTAGCCTGCCTTAATCCACAGCTGTGCGGAACGAAGTGGCGATCTCGCCCACATCGCGGTGGCACACGTCCTCCGTCAGGACCCCGAGGCTGTTCTTTTGGCCCGTGTCTGCTCGGCTCGCCACGCCCACAGGCCCGGGTCTTCCGGGTAGTCGACCCGCTCGAGGATCAGGCCTTCCGGGGGTGCGAGCCTCACCGAGGAGTCTCGGACCGGCTCGGCCAGGCGCGAGTCGAGCCACGCCAGGTCCCGTTTACCTTCGGCAACCAACACGCAGGACCCCACGATGGCGCGCACCATGTTGTGGCAGAAGGCGTCGGCGCTGATGCGCGCCTCGATCAACCCGGTTGCCGCCCGCCGGAATTCCACCGATTGAACGTTCCTGATCGTCGTCGCACCCGCCCGCGGTTTACAAAAGGACAAGAAGTCGTGGAGGCCGACCAACCGATCCCCCGCGGCGTTCAGCACGCTCACGTCCAGTGCCGTCTTGGTCCAGTACGACGTGGCCCGGTTCAGCGGCGACTGACGGGCCAGACCGTCGGCGATGCGATACGTGTACGACCTGGAAAGCGCGGAAAACCTGGCGTCAAAACCCGGGTCCACACGCCGGGCTCCGTGAACCACGATGGCGCCGACGCCTCGGGATGGCGCCCCCGGCCGATCCGGCGGGAAGCGAGCGGAGAGAATCCGCGAGAGCGCCCCGTTGAACTTACGAACCAGGGATGCGCCGGATTCGTCGGTGCCCACCCCGTCGGCTCCGCGCCGCCCGGGAAGCCGCTCCCAGACGTCCGCGGACAGGTCGAAGTGCACCACCTGATGGGCCGCGTGCACTCCCGCGTCGGTCCTCCCCGCGACGGTCAGTTTGATCGAGTCCCTCAGGACGAGGTGGGCCGCCTCTTCGAGGCAGCCCTCCACGGTGATCAACCCCGGTTGCTTGGCCCAACCGGAAAAATATCCGCCGTCGTATCCGAGGTCGAGTCGCACGCGTACCAAGGCCTGACCGCTGACGGGATCGGCCACCGAGACGGCTCCCAACGGGTGCTCCCAGGCTTCCCCCGACGCGTGCACGGGCTCATCGTCACGCTCGTTCATGGCATCTCCTCGTCGTCGGCTCTGCGCAGGCCCCTACAGAATACTCAAGCCCCGCCCACCACGGGGGTGAACGGGGCTTGAGTCACGGCGTTGCTCGCGAGGTATTTCCTACTCGGAAACCTTCTGGGCAGCGGCGCCGCCGGCCGGTGCGTATCCGGCTGCGATAGCGGAATCCGCGGTATCGAACCAGATCTCGGCGCGGGTGTTTTCATACCAGCGCGAACCGGGGACGTGGTACTTCATCGAGTCGCGGTTGCCCTTGATCTGGAAGCCTTCGGGGGCGTCCCCGGACTCCAGCGGCGCGTGCGAACCCGCGGGCAAGTCCGAAGCGGTCGCCTCGGCCGCAGCGGATTCCTCGACGACCGGCTCGGCCGGTGCCTCGGCTGCCGGGGCAGCGGCCTGGTTCGACGCCGCAGCGGCGTTCGCGGCCTGGGTGGCCTCGTCGACTACCGACTTGGACGCAACGGGCTCCATGACGAGCTCGATGACGGCCATGGGGGCGTTGTCGCCCGACCGGTAACCGATCTTGGTGATGCGGGTGTATCCACCGGGACGCTCGGCCATGGCCGGGGCGATGGTGGTGAACAGCTCGTGCACCACGGACTTGTCCGTGAGGCTACGCATCACGCGGCGACGCGAGGCGAGATCGCCGCGCTTCGCGAACGTGATGAGGCGCTCCGCCACCGGACGAAGGCGCTTGGCCTTGGTCACCGTGGTGGTGATGCGCTTGTGCTCGAAGAGCTGCTGGGACATGTTCGCCAGAATCAGGCGCTGGTGCGAGGGGCTACCGCCGAGGCGCGGCCCCTTAGTGGGAGTAGGCATATGACTGTTTCTCCATTGGTCACGGTTCCCGCGTATTCAGCTCGCGGGGACCAAAGATTGTGGTGTGAACTGTGGTCGGCTCGTTGCCGTTCCGAAGCTAGAAGGACTCTTCTTCGTCGCCCTCTTCGTCCTCGGCAACTCGCGCCGCCAGGTCGAAGCCGGCGGGCGAATCCTTGAGGGACATCCCCAACTCAGCCAGCTTGTCCTTGACCTCGTCGATGGACTTCGCACCGAAGTTACGGATATCCATCAGATCGGCCTCGGACCGAGTCACGAGCTCACCCACGGTGTGGATGCCCTCGCGCTTCAGGCAGTTGTACGAACGCACGGACATGTCGAGATCCTCGATGGGCAGCGCCATGTCGGCGGCCATGGACTCGTCGGCCGGCGACGGTCCAACCTCGATGCCTTCGGCTTCGGTGTTCAGCTCACGGGCCAGGCCGAAGAGCTCAACCAGCGTGCTGCCGGCGGAGGCCACGGCATCGCGGGGAGCGATGGCTGCCTTGGTTTCGACGTCGAGCACGAGGCTGTCGAAGTCGGTGCGCTGTTCCACACGGGTAGCTGCGACGCGGAAGGTCACCTTGAGGACCGGAGAGTAGATCGAGTCGACCGGGATGCGGCCAATCTCGGATTCTCCCGTGCCGACCTTGTTCTGCGAGGCGGACACGTAACCGCGTCCACGCTCGATGGTCAGCTCGGCGTTGAAGGTTCCCTTGGCGTTGAGGGTCGCGATGTGCAGATCCGGGTTGTGGATCTCCACACCGGCGGGCACCTCGATGTCCGCCGCGGTCAATTCGCCCGGTCCCTGCTTGCGCAGGTAGGCGACGACCGGCTCGTCGTTCTCCGAGGAGACCGAGAGCTGCTTGATGTTCAGGATGATCTCGGTGACATCTTCCTTCACACCGTCCACGGTGGAGAACTCGTGCAGCACACCGTCAATGCGGATGCTGGTCACGGCGGCACCGGGGATGGAGGACAAAAGCGTGCGACGCAGGGAGTTACCCAGCGTGTAGCCGAATCCGGGTTCGAGAGGCGAGATCGTGAAGCGCGAGCGGTTTTCCTCGACGACTTCTTCACTCAGGGTAGGGCGCTGTGCAATGAGCACTGATGTTTCCTTTCAGCGAGCATCCGCTATATGACGCAACACAGGTTGGGGAAAACAAGGGATAAGGCACCGCGGGCGCGGCACCCGGATAGTTCGCGGCGACGACCGCGAACCCCCAGGCTTGCGATTCCCACATGAGGGAGACACCAGCCTGGTGGACGGCAACGCCTCTATTAGACGCGGCGGCGCTTCGGGGGGCGGCAACCGTTGTGCGCGCTCGGGGTGACGTCCGAGATGGAGCCAACCTCGAGGCCGGTGGCCTGAAGCGAACGAATAGCGGTTTCGCGGCCCGAACCCGGGCCCTTCACGAACACGTCCACCTTGCGCATGCCGTGCTCCTGAGCACGCTTCGCGGCGGTCTCCGCGGCCATCTGAGCGGCGTAAGGGGTCGACTTACGCGAACCCTTGAAGCCCATCTCACCGGCGGAGGACCAGGAAATCACGGCACCCGAGGGGTCGGTGATCGAAACGATGGTGTTGTTGAACGTCGACTTGATATGCGCCTGACCGGCGGCAATGTTCTTCTTATCCTTGCGGCGGGGCTTACGAGCGGCCGCAGCACGAGTCTTTGGGGGCATTAAAAACTTCTCCTACGCGAAAAGGGTGATTACTTCTTCTTGCCGGCGACCGTGCGCTTCGGACCCTTGCGGGTGCGAGCGTTGGTCTTGGTGCGCTGGCCGTGAACGGGAAGACCGCGGCGGTGGCGAAGTCCCTGGTAGCTGCCGATCTCAACCTTGCGGCGGATATCGGCCGCCACCTCGCGGCGGAGGTCACCCTCAACCTTGAAGTTGCCTTCGATGTAGTCGCGCAGCTGAACCAGCTGAGCGTCGGAGAGATCCTTGACGCGGATTTCCGGGCTAACGCCGGTCGCGGCCAAGGCCTCATCGGCACGGGTCTTACCCACGCCATAGATGTACGTGAGAGCAATTTCCACGCGCTTTTCGCGGGGAAGATCTACTCCTGCGAGACGAGCCATAGTGGCGGTTCTCCTTGTAGTTGATCCAGAGGTTTGTGGCATCGCTTCCCGAGTTTCCTCGGTCTCCGGCCTCTGTATCCGGAGGTGTCCCACTGATGGGGAGCGGTACCTTGTAGATGTGCCGACCTGGGTCGGCGTGCGTCGAACGGGCTATTAGCCCTGACGCTGCTTGTGGCGCGGGTTACTGCAGATAACCATGACCACGCCGTGGCGGCGGATCACTTTGCAGCTATCGCAGATCGGCTTCACGCTCGGCTGAACCTTCATCGCATTCCTTTGCGTTGTTGCAACTTGTAGTTGTTCCGGGGCCCGGAGAGCATCCGGTCCCCTTTCACGCAGACAGGCACCACCCATAGGGGTAGCGCCCTTCATCCGCCGCACGGGGCGACGGTATGAGATCTACTTGTAGCGGTAGACGATGCGACCACGCGAGAGATCGTACGGAGAGAGCTCAACAACCACGCGGTCCTCGGGGAGGATCCGAATGTAGTGTTGACGCATCTTTCCGGAGATGTGTGCAAGAACCTTGTGGCCGTTGTCCAGCTCCACGCGGAACATCGCGTTGGGCAGGGCTTCCACCACTGCGCCTTCAATCTCGATTACGCCGTCTTTCTTGGCCATATCCTCCGCTAACGTCGGTGACCCACGCTGAGTGCGCGGGGCATGCTTTTGATTCTTTCCGCCTGTCCGAGCAGGAAAATACACGGATGGCAGACACAACCAACAGTCAAGTGTACGCCATACCTTGCTGTATGTTAACCCGGAGTTGGGGCAGAGGCATCTGTGACGTTGGTCGCCACGACGCCGCGCCCCGGCGGGCCGGGCGTCGCGACGGCGGGTCGTCGCGGCGTCGTCTCCTAGCTCGCGGCGGCGAGCTGCCCGCAGGCCCCGTCGATGTCCGATCCTCGGGTATCGCGCACGGTCGTCGGGATGCCGTGCGCGCGCAAGCGCTCCACGAAGTTCTGCTCGACACCGGGTCGCGAGGCGGTCCACTTGGATCCGGGGGTCGGGTTCAGCGGGATCGGGTTCACGTGAACCCAGCCTCGTCCGCGCTGGGCCAGCTTCTTGCCCAAGAGATCCGCGCGCCAGCCCTGATCGTTGATATCGCGGATGAGCGCGTATTCGATCGAGACCCGGCGTCCGGTCTGGCGGTAGTAGTCGTAGGCCGAGTCGAGCGCCTCATCGACCTTCCACCGGTTGTTGATCGGGATCAACTCGTCGCGCAGCTCATCGTCCGGGGCGTGCAGGGACAGCGCCAAGGTCACCGGCAGGTTCTCCTGCGTGAACTTGTACATGCCGGGAACCAGGCCGACCGTGGACATCGTGATGCCACGAGCGGAGATTCCCAGGCCCTCGGGCGACGGATCGATGAGACGGTGTACGGCCCCGAGCGAGGACTTATAGTTGGCCAACGCCTCTCCCATGCCCATGAAGACAATATTGGAGATACGCAGGGGCTTGGTCTCTTCGGGGCCGTTCTCGGCGCCTTCGAGGCCCTCCATCTCCTTGACCATCCGGGCGCCGGCCACGACCTGCTCGACGATCTCGGCCGTCGAGAGGTTGCGGGTCAGCCCGGCCTGGCCGGTCGCGCAGAACGGGCAGTTCATCCCGCAACCCGCCTGCGAGGAGATGCACATGGTCACGCGATTCGAATACCGCATGATCACGGACTCCACGAGGGCCCCGTCGAAGAGGCGGTGAACCAACTTCAGGGTGTCTCCCCCGTCGGCCTCCAGCGTATTGACGGTCGTCAGCAGCGTGGGCATCGCATCGGAGACCATCTGCTCGCGCGTCGCGGCGGGCAGGTCCGTCATATCCGCCGGGTCGGTCACGAGCCGTTCGAAGTAGTGCTTGGACAGCTGGGAGGCGCGGAAGGGCTCGTAGCCAAGTTCCTTGAGGAACTCCTTACGACCCTTGAGATCGAAGTCCGCGATGTGGCGGGGAGGCTTGCCGCGGCGGGGCGCCTGGAGCAGAATTTTGCCCGGCTCGGGGCGGGTGGTGATTTCGACGGGCGTCGACGTCTCAGATGACATGATGGTGCCCCTTCTTCCTCGGTGCGGTGTGATGGTGTTCAGTCAGGGATGGGGGCTACGGTGACCCCGAGTTTGGCCAGTTCTTCGGCGCCGCCGTCTTCGGCGGTCAGGACCCAGATGCCATCCCGGTGGAATGCGACCGAGTGTTCCCATTGGCTCGCGTGAGATCCATCGACGGTCTTGATGGTCCAGTCATCGTCGAGGGTCACGGTCTCCGTCGATCCTGTCACAAGCATCGGCTCGATGGCCAGGGCCATCCCCGCCTTGATCCTGGGACCTGAATCACGGGTCCGGTAATTCGGAACGTCCGGCGCCATATGCATCTCGGTGCCGATCCCGTGACCCACAAAGTCTTCGATGATTCCGTAGGTTCCGCCGGACTCCTGACGGATGTAGGCCTCGATCGCGTTGCCGATCTCGCCCACGCGGTCGGCCGAGGCCGCCGCCGCGATCCCCCGCCACATCGCCGCACGCGTCATCTCGGAGAGGTCCGCATCGGCGGTGCTCGCCTGCCCGACGAGCACCGTGCGCGCGGAGTCTCCGTGCCATCCGTCGACGATCGCTCCCCCATCGATCGAGATGATGTCCCCGTCCGCGAGCGGCTCGTCGTTCGGGATTCCGTGAACCACAACGTCGTTGGGAGAAGCGCAAACGGTCGCGGGGTACCCGTAGTATCCCAGGAAGTTCGAGGTTGCCCCGTACTCGCTCAACACCTCCCGGAACGCCCGGTCGATGTCCAGCGTGCTCACGCCGACCGCGGTCGCCTCGACCGCCGCGTCCAGAGCACGCGAGGTCACGACTCCCGCGCGCACCATTTTTCGGAGTTGATCATTGCTCTTGTACTCGATTTTGCGTCGACCGAACATGCCGCACTTCCTCGTTGCCGGTTCTCAGATGATGGAGGGGATGATCCCCGATGCGAAGCGGGCCCCCGACGCCATGGCGGTCGGGGGCCCGTCGCGATGCCCTCACGCGAGGGTTACGCCGTGGTCAGCGGACGGCCGACAAAAGCCGCTCGGTGACCTCGTCAATCGTGCCGAGTCCGTCGACGCGGGTCACGATGCCGCGGGCCTCGTAAAGGTCCACGATCGGCTCGGTCTCCTCGGCGTAGACGTCGAGACGATGACGGATGACCTCTTCGGTGTCGTCGCTGCGACCCTGATCGGCTGCACGACCCAGGAGGCGCTGCACGAGCTCCTCGTTATCGGCGGTCAACAACAGGACGGCGTCGATTTTCTGATCCAGGTCGGTCAGGATCGAATCCAGCTCTTCGACCTGTGCGGTGTTTCGCGGGTAGCCGTCGAGGAGGAATCCGCGGGCGGCGTCGTCTTGAGCCAGACGATCCCGAACCATGCGGTTGGTCACCGAGTCCGGGACCAGGTTCCCGGCGTCGATGTACTCTTTCGCCTCGCGGCCCAGCTCGGTCTGGTTCTTGATGTTGGCACGGAAGATGTCCCCCGTGGAGATGGCCGGAATGGACAGCTCCTCGGAGATCTTGGTCGCCTGGGTGCCTTTTCCGGCGCCGGGAGGGCCGATGATGAGCAAACGGTTCATCGCAATAGTCCTTCGTAGTGTCGTTGTTGTAGCTGTGCATCGATCTGCTTAATCGTGTCCAACCCGACGCCGACGACGATCAGCAACGACGTACCACCGAACGGGAAGTTCTGGTTCGCGTTGAACATCACCAGAGCGATCAACGGAATCAGGGCAACGATGCCGAGGTACAGCGAACCGGGCAGGGTGATGCGGTTGAGCACGTAGCCAAGGTATCGCTCGGTCGGCCGGCCCGCACGAATGCCGGGGATGAAGCCGCCGTACTTCTTCATGTTGTCCGAGACTTCCTGCGGATTGAACGTGATCGACACGTAGAAGTACGCGAAGCCGACGATCAGCAGGAAGTACAGGATCATGTAGATCGGGTGGTCGCCCTTGACCAGGTTGGCGTTGATCCAGTTGACCCATTCGGGCGGCGGGGTGCCGTCCTTGGGCGTCGAGAACTGCGCCAGAAGGCCGGGAAGCATGAGCAACGACGACGAGAAGATCACGGGGATCACGCCGGCCATATTGACCTTCAGCGGGATATACGTGGTCGTTCCGCCGATGGTTCGGCGTCCCACCATGCGCTTGGCATACTGCACGGGGATTCGTCGCTGGGACTGCTCCACGTAGACGACCGCGATGATGACGACGAGCCCGATGCCCAGGATCGCGGCGAAGATGCCCCAGCCCTGAGTCTTGAAGATCTGGCCGAGCGCGGTCGGGAAGGAGGCGGCGATCGAGGTGAAGATCAGCAGGGACATGCCGTTGCCCACGCCGCGCTCGGTGATCTGCTCGCCGAGCCACATGATGATTCCCGTGCCGGCGGTCAGCGTGATGATGATGATCAGGACCATCAGGATCGAATCGTCCGGGATGACCGGCAAGGGGCAATTGCCCAACAGCGCGCCGGAGCGGGCCAGGGAGATGATGGTGGTCGCGTTGAGCAGGGCCAGACCGATGGTCAGGTAACGCGTGTACTGCGTCAGCTTCTGCTGGCCCTGGCCGCCTTCCTCGTGCAACTCCTGGAATCGGGGAATCACCACGCGGAGCAGCTGAACGATGATCGATGCCGTGATGTAAGGCATCACGCCCAGCGCAAAGATCGACAGCTGGAGGAGCGCGCCGCCGCTGAAGAGGTTGACCATGTCGTAGATACCACCCGTGGTACCGCCCATGGCGATGCACTGCTGCACGTTCCCGTAGTCGACCCCCGGCGCCGGCACGAAAGTACCGGCGCGGTAGATCACGATGACCGCGAGCGTGAACAGCAGCTTGCGTCGTAGATCGGGGGTTTTGAACGCCCGTCCGAAAGCGCCGAGCACTTGGCCTCCTGTAAGAGTATGTTCGCACGGGATCGCGTCGCCGCCCCTCCTGGAGGCAGGCCGATCCCATTAGTCCTTGGTTAGTCTAACGGCAATGCCCCGCGGGAGCCCGATTCTGTGAGACAGCCCGCTGAATCAACCGAAAGTTCTCGGGACGCAACAAGGTCCCTCCCCGGTATCCGGGAAGGGACCTTGTTCCTAAGAACTGGAGTCGAGCATCAGCTCAACCGCAGAACTACTTGCCGGTGACGGTCGCGGTGCCGCCTGCGGCTTCGATCTTCTCCGCCGCGGTGGCGGAGAACTTGTCCGCGGTGACGTTGACCTTAACGGTCAGCTCACCCTGGCCGAGGACCTTGACCGGCTGGTTCTTGCGAACCGCACCCTTGGCCACGAGGTTCTCGACGGTGACGTCGCCACCTTCGGGGAACAGTTCCGAGATGCGCTCCAGGTTAACAACCTGGTACTCGACGCGGAACGGGTTCTTGAAGCCACGGAGCTTCGGAAGGCGCATGTGCAGCGGAAGCTGCCCACCCTCGAAGCCGGCCTTGACCTGGTAACGAGCCTTGGTGCCCTTGGTTCCTCGACCAGCGGTCTTACCCTTTGATCCCTCGCCGCGACCCACACGGGTCTTGGCCTTGTGGGATCCCTGGGCGGGACGCAGGTCGTGGAGCTTGATGGCCTGGCGTTCTTCGTTCGTATCTGCCATTTTTACTTGACCTCCTCAACCTTCACGAGGTGAGCGACGGTGTTGACCATACCGCAGGTCACCGGATCGGCGGTGCGAACAACCTTGTTGCCCGGACGCTTGAGTCCCAATGAGCGCAGAGTATCGCGCATGTTCTGCTTCTGGCCAACATAGGACTTCAACTGCGTGATCTCCAGCTTCGCATCGCTGGGCTGAATACGCTTTCCGATCATTACGCACCTGCCTTTTCATCGCGCAGCAGGTAGCTCGGGATGACCTCGTCGTTCGGCAGACCACGGCGGGCCGCAACGGCGACGGGCTCTTCGAGCATACGCAGGGCCTCAATGGCCGCGTGCACGATATTGATCTGGTTCGAGGAACCGAGGGACTTGGACAGCACGTCGTGGATGCCGGCGCACTCGAGCACCGCGCGCACCGGACCACCGGCGATAACACCGGTACCAGCGGTTGCGGGACGGAGCATCACGACACCTGCGGCCGCTTCACCCTGCACGCGGTGCGGGATGGTGCGGTCCTCGACGCGGGGCACGCGGAAGAAGTTCTTCTTGGCTTCTTCGACGCCCTTGGAGATGGCCGAGGGAACTTCCTTGGCCTTTCCGTAGCCGACGCCGACCAAACCGTTGCCGTCGCCAACGACGACGAGAGCGGTGAAGCTGAAGCGACGGCCGCCCTTGACGACCTTCGAGACGCGGTTGATGGTGACAACCTTCTCGATGTACTTGTCCTTCTCCTCGTCGCGGCCACCGCGTCCACCGCGGCCACCACGATCGTTGCGGTCATTGCGACCACGGCCGCCGCGTTCACCGCGGTTGCCGCCGCGACGGTCGTCGCGCTTGGAGGAGTTCTCGGTCTCGGAGTTCTCGGTTGCAGCGTTGTTCTCTGCCACCTGATTTTCCTTTTCGTTTGCAGTCTGCTCGCTCACAGTGCCAGCCCACCTTCCCGGGCGCCTTCAGCAACAGCGGCCACACGGCCGTGGTACTTGTTGCCGCCACGATCGAATACAACGGACTCGACGCCCGCGGCCTTGGCACGCTCGGCGATGAGCTCGCCGACGCGCTTGGCCTTAGCGGTCTTGTCCATATCGGTTGCGGAACGCAACTCGGCTTCCAGCGTGGAGGCCGAGGCCAGCGTGTTGCCCTGGGCGTCGTCGATGACCTGCACGAACATGTGCTTGGTCGAACGGAACACCGAGAGACGGGGACGCGCGGCGGTACCGGAGACGTGCTTGCGAACGCGCGTGTGACGGCGCTTGCGAGCAGCGAACTTCGTCTTGTTAGCCATGTTTACTTACCAGCCTTTCCGACCTTGCGGCGGATCTGCTCGCCCTCGTAGCGAACACCCTTGCCCTTGTAGGGGTCGGGAGCGCGGAGGCTACGAATGTTGGCGGCCACCTGGCCGACCTGCTGCTTGTGGATACCGGAGACGGTGAGCTTGTTGTTGCCCTCGACCGTGAAGGTGATTCCTTCCGGAGCCTTCACAGAGACGGGATGGCTGTAGCCCAGCGCGAATTCCAGGTCCGTGCCCTTGGCCAGCACACGGTAACCGGTGCCGACGATCTCGAGCTTCTTGTTGTAGCCCTGGGACACACCGACGATCATGTTGTTGATCAGGGTGCGGCTGAGGCCGTGGAGCGAGCGGGACTCGCGCTCATCGTCGGGACGGTTGACAGTGAGGGTATCTCCATCGAGGGAGACGGTGATCGGCGAGGCGATCTCCTGGGAGAGTTCTCCCTTGGGCCCCTTCACGCTCACGAGGGAGCCGTCGATCTTTACCTCAACACCAGCCGGCACCGAGATGGGGAGACGTCCAATACGTGACATTCTTCTCTTCCTTTCTCTTGTGACCGACTACCAGACGTAGGCGAGGACTTCGCCGCCCACGCCCTTCTTGGAGGCCTGCTTGTCGGTAAGCAACCCCGAAGAGGTGGACAGGATGGCGATGCCGAGTCCACCGAGAACCTGAGGAAGGTTGGTGGACTTCGCGTAAACGCGCAGGCCCGGCTTGGAAATGCGACGAACCCCGGCGATCGAGGTCTCGCGGTTCGGACCGAACTTGAGGTCGAGGGCGAGGGTCTTGCCGACCCGGGCCTCTTCCTCGTGCCAATCCTTGATGTAGCCCTCGGCCTTGAGGATGTCAGCGATCCGGGCCTTGAGCTTGGAGTACGGCATGGACACGGATTCGTGGTGTGCCGAATTTGCGTTGCGCAGACGCGTCAGCATATCTGCGACAGGATCTGTCATGGTCATGTGGGCACTTGCCCTTCCTCGTTACGGTTTCCGTCACCCCGGAGGCCGGGAGCGGACCTGAAACGTAGCAGTTAGTTGGTCTTGAACGGGAAGCCGAGCTGGCGGAGCAGCGCGCGGCCTTCGTCGTCGGTCTTGGCGGTGGTGACCACGGTGATGTCCATACCGCGCACGCGATCGATCGCGTCCTGGTCGATTTCGTGGAACATCGACTGCTCGGTCAGACCGAACGTGTAGTTACCATTGCCATCGAACTGGCGATCCGAGAGTCCGCGGAAGTCGCGAATACGGGGCAGCGCCAGGGAGATCAGGCGATCGAGGAATTCCCACATGCGGTCTCCACGCAGCGTCGTGTGGCAGCCGATCGGCTGTCCCTCACGCAGCTTGAACTGCGCGATCGACTTCTTGGCGCGGGTGACCTGCGGCTTCTGACCCGTGATGAGGGTCAGATCCTTGACGGCCGAATCGATGAGCTTGGAGTCGCGTGCTGCGTCTCCCACACCCATGTTGACGACGACCTTGACGAGCTTCGGGGACTGCATCGGGTTTCCGTAGGAGAACTCGCTCTGCAGCGCCGGAACAACCTCGTCCTTGAACTTGGTCTTGAGGCGGGGGGTGATCTTGGTTTCGGTCATTAGAGGTCCTTACCCGAGCTCTTGGACACGCGCACGCGAACGGTGCGGTCGCGTCCATCACGCTCAACGGTCTCTTCGCGGTAGCCAACGCGGCTGGCCTTCTTGGTCTCGGGGTCCACGATCGCGACGTTCGAGACGTGGATCGAGGCCTCAACCTTCTGGATGCCGCCACCTTCGCCGGTGTTCGGGTTGGCCTTGGTGTGCTTGGTGACAACCTTGACGCCCTCGACGAGAACGCGGTTGGTCTCCGGGAAGACCTTCAGGACCTTGCCCTGCTTGCCCTTGTCGGAACCTGAAATGACCTGTACCAGGTCACCGCTCTTGATCTTAGCCATAAGTTAGAGCACCTCCGGAGCAAGCGAAATGATCTTCATGAACCGCTTATCGCGCAGCTCGCGACCGACCGGCCCGAAGATACGGGTACCGCGGGGCTCGCCGTCGGTGTTCTTGAGGATCACTGCTGAGTTCTCATTGAACTTGATGTAGGAGCCGTCCGAACGACGGGTCTCCTTCTTGGTACGAACGATGACGGCCTTGACGACGTCACCCTTCTTGACGTTGCCGCCAGGAATTGCGTCCTTGACGGTGGCGACGATGATGTCGCCGATACCTGCGTAGCGACGGCCAGATCCACCGAGAATACGAATGGCAAGGATTTCCTTGGCACCCGTGTTGTCGGCGACCTTGAGCCGTGACTCCTGCTGAATCACTGGTTACTCCTGTCGTCTCACCGGTTCTCACGCCGAGGCAGGCTTTGCCTGCTCGATCGCCGTGGGCCTTGTGGAACAGCTGGTCGGGGTTGATGACGCACCGTTTCCCCTGCTGACCGACGTCGAGCAGAATATTCTGCCCTCGTAGGAAAGGGTCAGCGGTACGCCTGGGAATTCTTCATGCCAGGAACATCGTGAACCGCTGGCTCACCGACCGAACGTGGCTGGTGCCCGCGTCATTATGCACTGGCACGGAAAAATTCCGTGGAACATGTGTGGCACCGCGCCACACCGCCGAAGGCATACGCCGCCGAAGTGAGGGCACGGAAAGTCCACACAAGGTCAATACTCTACCAGTTCCTCTCGACGAGTTAAAGGGGCGGTCGCCGCGGCGACCGTGATGATTCTCGTCACGAAGAACGCCCCAGAAGGGATAAACGAGGGGGTGCGCCCGGCCTTGACCGGGCACACCCCCTCTAGCTTCCACGCGAGAGGCCCTGGTTGTGGCTATCGGCCGCCCGCCGGGCCGGGCCTCCCCGCGTCAGGTTAGGCCGTCCGACGGCGGCGCAGCACGACCAAGGTCGCACCCGCCGCGAGCGCAATTGCGCCGGCGCCGATCATCCAGCCGATGCCACCGGCACCCGTGTAGGCCAGCTGACCCGACGGGGAGTCGGACTTGGCGCGGGTGGAGTTGACGGCCGGAGCCTGAGCCTGGGGCTGAGCCGAGGAATTTCCGTTCGAGGCGACACCCGGGCCACCCTGACCGCCGTCCATCCGCGGAGCGTCAGCCGCGGGGGCGCTCTCGGCGGAGTCCTTCCGGTCCCCCGCGGGGGCGGAGATCTTCTGCTCGTCCGACGTGGGGGTCGCCTCGTTCTTCACCTCCGGAGCGGCAGTGGAGTCCTTCTCGGGCTTCGCGTCGTTCTTTGCGTCGGCCTTTTCCTCCGGCTTGGCCTTCTCATCAGGCTTCACCTCAGGCTTGGCCTTGTCATCGGGCCGAGGCTCCGACTTCATCTCCAGCCCCTTCGTGGAGTCCACGTAGGTTCCGTACCCCTGGAAGGCAACCTCCATCGGCCGCACGGCCTGGGCCTCCGGGGCGGTCACCTCGGTCTTGCCGCCCGCCGCGATGGTGACCTCGACGTTGACCCCGCGGGATTTATCTCCATCCTTCGACGAACCCGAGAGGAAGGAGATCGTGTGCTTGGTGCCTGGATCCCAGGTTCCCGCCGCCGCGTTGGAGTTCTCCGCGGTGGGGAAGGGCAGGGTCGCCTCCCACTTTCCGTTCGCGTCCGCCTGGATCGTGGCGATCTCGGTCGATCCATTGACCGACACCCGGTTCTTGTCGTATTTGGCGACCACCGTGGAGCCGGCCGATCCATCCTCGACCTTCCAACCCTCACCGGTGAACTTGATGCCCTGACCCTGCGGCAGAACGGTCGCCCCTGTCACGGTCGCGTTGGCGTCCTGCCGGGTGGCGATCGTCTTGACCTCGGTGGCCTCAACCTGGGCGGTCTCCGTGTGCCCCGGAACCATACCGTTCTCCGTGACCTCTACCTTGGTGATAGTGTCGGCCTTGATCGGGGTAGCGTCCTTGAGTTTCCACACCGGGTCTTCGCCCTTGGCCGCCGTATTGGTCACCCCGGAAATTTCGGTCGCCGAGGGGCGGTTTTGCCCGGTGGTGTAATCGATGGTGAACGGAACCTCTCCCGCAAGGTAGGCCTCGCTCTTGTCGAGGGTAATCGCTCCGTAAGGCGTCGCGACGACGTCGTTCACTCCGAAGGCCGTCCCCATGGGGTTCTGCGACACGACCGCGGCGATATTCTGGGTCTTCCCGTCGAGGACGTAGAGACCGCGGTCCCGGCTGTTCTTGGCGCGATCGAAGTTCGTCACGTAGACGAGGTCGTGCTCCTCATCGTTATCCACGGCCAACGTCGTGCCGCCGAGCTCGATCCACTTCTTCAAGGCACCCGTCGACAGGTCGTAGATCCCCACCCCGGAGTTCTTGCCGTCCTTGCCCTGAGAGGTCACGTACATCTCGTTCAGCGAGTGGTCTACGGCGATATCCGAGGGCATGAACGTCGCCGAGCTATCCTCGCCGCCCTCCAGGGTCAACGTTTGCGGAGCCTCGTCCAGGTTGTTGAGGTTGACGACCTTGACCTGACGGGTGATCCGCAGCGGGAAGTAGGCCTTTCCGTCCTTCTCATCGAAGTAGCTGTTCATGACGGCGAACTGCCGGTCTTGGACATCGGCGAGCTTCAAGGTCTTGAGGTGCTTGTACGTACCGGCGTCGAAGACGATCACCTGCCCCCTCACGCCCACGAACGCCATGCCCCGGGCGACGTGCACCTCGCGGGGGTGGATCATCCCGAGGGCTTCTCGCTCCCCCTGGGGCAGATCCCGCGTCGTGAAGACCTTCTTCATGGTGGTCTGGTCGTAGACGGTGATCGAGTCGTCCAGGGTGTTCGTCACCCAGACGGTGTTATGCGCGTCATCGACGCCCACCCCGTAGGGAGTCGCCAGGCGATGACCCGTCGGCGTCGTACCACCGCGCGGAATCGAGTCCACGACGTCCATCGACACGGTGTTCTCAATCTTCATGGTCTTCGGGTTGACCTTGGCCAAGGTGCCGGTCACGGCTCCCCACGCCGAGGAGGTAACCCATAGCGCATCGTTCTTCGCCGAGTATCCGGCCTGGTACTGGCCCGGCAGACCCTGAGTCTGCTGGGCCTGCACCTGGAAGGAGCGGTACTGCGTGGGAGTCTGTCCAGCAGCGGGTGCCTGAGCCGCCAGCGCCGACGGGGCGAAGGTGCCGCCAACGAGTAGTGCCATGGAGCTCGAGGCAAGGGCCATCCGGCGGAAAGCCGTCGAAGAGGGTTTATTGCAGGAGAAAATCATGTTTCCTCGTTCTCTAGTATGCGGTGAATTGCGTCTCGGGCCGTGACGGAGCCACTGCGCCGTCGGCTCTATTCATCACCAGCGACGAGAAAAGCAACGGCACCTTCCACGCGCGTATAAGTTTACCTAACCCCGTATTAAAGCAACCCTTATTTTCTGACCGAGACGCTTCCTCAGGCGCCCCCGCACGGGCACGAATTCGTTCGCGCACGTCAGGCCCATGACCCGGGAGGTCGAGCCCCCAGAGTGATCTTGATCACCACACTGCGGTCACCCTCCGATCGGACGGCTCCCCCACTACCTGATCGCGACCCCTCATGTGTCGGCGGGAGTGGCCTCCGGCCGACCGCGTTTCGTGTCGAGCGGCACCACCAAGGGGCCGCCCGTCGCGGGATCCTCGATCACCACGTTCGGCAGGTCGAAAACCCGCTCCACCAGGGAAGAGGTCACCAACTGAGCCGGCCTCCCCTGCGCGATGACGATCCCCTCCTTCATCATCACCAGGTGGGTCGCATAGCGCAGGGCAAGGTTGAGGTCGTGCAACACCACGACCACGGTCCGCCCCTCCTCGTGGAGGCGGCGAGTGACGTCCAAGACCTCGATTTGATGCGTGATGTCGAGGTACGTGGTCGGCTCGTCCAGAAGGATCACCGGGGTGCTTTGGGCCAGGGTCATGGCGATCCACGCGCGCTGCCGTTGCCCACCGGACAGGGATTCCACCGGCCGGTCGCGCAGGTCCCAGACGTTCGTCGCGGCCATAGCGCGCCGACAGGCTTCCTCGTCCCGCGAGGTCCACGAGTTCACCAGGGATTGGTGCGGATATCGCCCGCGGGCGACGACGTCGGCGACGGTCACCCCGAGAGGGGCCTCCGGGGTTTGGGGTAGCATCGCAAGCTCGCGAGCGAGCGCCCTGCTACGAATGCCCTTGAGCGGCCTGCCGTCGAGCGTCACGAACCCCTCATGCGGCTCGACGACCCGCGCGAGCGCTTTCAGAAGCGTCGACTTGCCGCACGCATTGGGGCCGAGGATCACGGTCAGCTCCCCGTCGAGGACGGCGAGGTCCAGCGAACGCAGCACGGTCCGGGAACCGTAGCCGCAACTGATGTGGTGGGCCGCGAGGCGATGATCGGCCGCCCCGGTGGGAACGCTCACGGGGTGATTCACAATTTTCTCCGTTCCACCAAGATCACGTAGACCAGATACAGTCCTCCGACCGCGCCGGTGATCACCCCCGCGGGCAGGTGCAGACCAAAGGCGTGGGCACCGAAGAGATCCGCGGCGAGCACCAGGGCGGCCCCCGTCAGCGCCGAGGTGGCAAGCCCCGCCCCGGAAGTCCTCGTCAACGCCCTGGCCAGATGAGGGGCCGCCATCGCGACGAAGGCCAGCGGCCCGGAGGTTGCGGTCGCGACGCTGACCAGCATGATGCCGACGATCAGCATGACCGCGCGCCATCCCGGCGGGACGCCGAGGCCGACCGCGGTCGCGTCTCCGAAACGCAGGGTCCCCAATGGGCGAGCGCCGGCGACGATCACCGGGCCTAGAACCGCCACGCCGATCACCACGACCAGGGTCTTCGACCAGGTCATCGTGTTGAACGAACCGACCAGCCACATCTGGGCGGCCTGGGCCAGGGCGGATTCCGCGCGAGAGACCAGGAGCGTGTTGACGGCCCCGAGGGTCGCCCCGATCCCTACCCCGACGATCACGAGCCGGTGCCCTCGGACGCCGTTGCTGCGGGTGGCGAGATAGATGACTCCGGCGGTGACGATCCCGCCGAGGACGGCTCCCAGCGCAATCCCGGAAGGATCCGCCTGAACCAGAATGATCATCACCACCGCACCCGTGGCCGCGCCCCGGCTGACGCCGATAATGTCGGGGCTGCCCAGCGAATTTCCCGTGATGATTTGGAAGATCGCGCCGGAGACCCCGAATGCCGCGCCCACGGCGGTGGCCGCAATCGCCCGCGGCAAGCGGACCTGGTTCACAAAATAGATATCCAGCCGGTTTCCCTGGCCCCACAGGGCGGCCCAGACCTCGCCGCCGCGGAGATCGCGCTCCCCCAAGGCGAGGGACCACGCGACCAGCCCGAGGATGCCCGACAGCAGGATCACCTGAATCACCACCGCCCTGACCGATACCCGGGCGTTGACGACCCCCCGCAGGGTGAGGGAGGGCCTGGTCCCCAGATCGGGCCCGCAGGATAGCGCGGTCTTTCCCACCGACCCCCTCATAGCGCGAGGACCCGCCGTCGCATCATCAGCGCCACGAAGAGTGGAGCCCCCAGCAGGGTGGCCAGGACCCCCACCGGCGCTTCCTGGGGCGCGAGGATCACGCGGGCCACGACGTCCGCCCCGAGAACCCACGCCGGACCGAGGATGATCGACCCCACGTTGACCCACCGGACGTCGTTGCCGAGAACCGACCGGACGACGTACGGAACCGCCAGGCCCACGAACGCGATCGGCCCGATCGCGGCGGTCGTGGTTGCCGAGAGCAGGGCCACCGCCACGAGGGCCACGGTCCGGGTCCGTTGAACCGAGACCCCCAGGGAGATGGCCACCTCATCGCCCAGCGCCAACGCATGAAGGGACCTGGTCACCGACAGCGCCAGAAGTACCCCCACGAGCTGGACGGGCACGACGTGCGCCACGACCGACAGCCCGCGCCCTTCCAACGAGCCGGCGATCCATACCCGGAATTCATCAAAGGCATCGTGATTCGCCAGAATCATGGCCTCGGTCAGGGACATGAGCGCCGCGGAAAGGCCGATTCCCGCCAGGATGAGTCGCACGACGTTCCGTTGGGCACCGCCTCCCAGGGAAAAGGCCAGCGCCGCGGTCACGCTCGCCCCCACCCAGGCGGCCAGCATGTAAGCCGGAAGGGAGGCCGAGCCCGTCACCACCACCAGGAGCACCACGGCGGCCGCCGCACCCGCGTTGAGCCCGAGGATCCCGGGTTCCGCGAGCGGATTGCGCGTCAACGTTTGCATCAGGGACCCTGCCAGGCCCAGGGCCATCCCGCAGGCTACCCCCAGGATGGTCCGCGGTATGCGCTGTTCCCACAGGATGGTCCGTGCCAGAGAGCTGGCCGACCCCGAGAGGGCCCGCGTCACCTCGCCGACGGGCAAGGCATGTGATCCCCAGTAGAGCGAGGCCAGCACGGTGACAAGGCTCAGGGCTCCCATGCCCAGGAGCCACATCGGCCTGCGGTACACTCACTCCCCTCCATCGACCGGAGCCGACGGGTCCGCCGTGGATGGGGACCGACGGCGCATCCACATGGCCGCCGCGACCGCAACGGCCAGGACCAGGACGATCGTCCCGGCCCACGGGAAGGCCCCGGCCTCGCGGTCCCGGTGCTCGGTGGAGGCGGCCTGCGCCGTGGGCGCCGAGACCTCGGCTGCGGTCGATTTCTCCGCCCCGCGTGTTCCCGACGGGCTCGCGGCCGTCGCCGAGGCCGACGGGCTCACGGTGACCGAAGACGATCCGGAGCCTTCGGCTTGACGCCGCGCATATTCCTCCGCCGAGATGGGCCGGCCGGCCTCGTCGAGATACTCGACGGCCTGGTCCTGGCCCCGCGAATCGCCCTGCGCTCCGTCCCGCCCGGAAGCCCCCTGCGCGTCGGCCGGGGACCCGTTGCCCGAGGACTCCCCGAGACGTCCCGAACCTTCTCGATCCGTGCGATTCGCGGGGGTGCCCGCCCCGGAGGAACCGCCCGCCCCGGCGGCGATGTCCTTGGCATCCACGGAATATACCCGCCCGCCGACCGACGACTCGTTGACCCCCTGGACCGTGAATCCGGGGCTCTCGTTGGTATACCCCTTGGTGCCCTTCCCATCGGGCAGCAGTGCCGTGGCCAGGAAACGCAACGTGTGCGTTCCCTCGGAGAGATCCCGCGGAAGCACCAGGGAGCCTTCGACGCGACCGGTGCCGTCGGACTTCTGCTGATGAACGACGCACGCCCCCTGCGGCGAGTCCGCCGGGCAGGCCTGACCGTTATCAATCTTGATATATACCTGCTCATTGCGGGGAAAACCGGTGAGATCAAACCCGATGGTGTCCCCCGCTTTGAGGACCTGGGGGGCTACGGTCGAGCTCGTCCCCGGGGTGTTGACCCCGGCGCCCGTCGGGGGAAGCGCCTCGCCGGCGGGGGCTCCCCACACCCCCAACCACAGGGCCGAGACGAGTGCACCGAGCGAGAGACCCCCGAGTCGACGTTGAACGACGGACATGACCTATTCCCTTTCTTCCGTGGTCTGCATCGGTGACGCCGGCCGGCGGCGCGTCGTGGCCACGGTCGCCACGAGCACGACGACGCCCGCCAGCGCCAGGAGAACGTTGTCGGCCGAGAAGATCCGGGCCCCGGAACGCGAGGAGACGGCATCGGCCGGCCGAGGGCGCGCTACGTTAGGCCCCTCGACGAGCGTTGAACCGGGGGTGTGGGGAACCTCCGTGACGTGCGGACGCGGCGACGCGACATCTTCCACAGCAGCCTGCTGCGCGACCGGCCTCGGCCTCAGGCGAAACACCTGGCGCGCGGGGCGTGCCGATCCCGCGAAGCGTTCCAACGCGCTCTCGACGCGCGGACCGCGCCCACCGGCATCCGCGTGGTGCGCCGGCATCGCCTCCGGCCGATCCCGCGCTCCCCCGGAGGCACGCTCCGCGTCGTCGTGGAGGCCAGGCGAGGGCACGGACGCATGATCGTGGGCCTCCACGGCCGAGGCCGTTGCTCGCGCCGGATCTGGGGCCCCGGCTTCTCCACCGCCCGCGGGTGCGCGCGAGGTCTCCTCGACGTCGAGCCAGTCCCAGCCGGCGACCTCGCCGAGAAGGCCCAGGTCTCCTCGCTGAACCACGAGCCGGTATTTTCCGCCCGCCATCGCGGAGGGGAGGTCGTAGGCAAAGGTCCCGTCCTCCGACAGCCGCATCCATCCGCTGCCCCACTGCGGCCGAGCGGAACCGGCGATGTAGGGCGTCGCGATGACCCACTCACCGCCCGATGCATCATTCAGACGCACGGTCACCCGGCGCTCGGATCGAGACACGCTGATGTGACGACCGGGCTCAGGGCCGAGATCGGCCAATCCCACGGTGTCGGGCAACCCGTTGGGCCGATAGTCACCCACGGTGAAGTTCAGCGTGGCGGGGCCTCCGTAACTGGTATGCAAGTCCCCTTCGCGGAGAGACCCCGAGAGCAGCCGGAGAGAGTGCAGCCCAGGGCCCAGCGCGGGAGAGGAAGCGGCGTCGGACCCATCCGGTAGATCGATCCACACGTCCAGGCGCCCGGTCTTCGCGTCGGGATCCACGATCGCCCACACGGTTCTGTTCGAAAAGACGGCGTCGTCGGTCCGGGCGATCTTCCCCTCGTCGATTTTGATGGCGACGCGGGGAGCCCCGCCGCTCTCGACGGGATTGCACCAACCGTCGCCCACCAGGTGCAGCTTGCCGCCGGGGGCAACGGAGCGGTTTTCAATGGTCGCGACGGGCTTCTCCACATCCGAACGGCACGTCCCGGCGGACTCGTGCGCGAGTTCGGGAGCCGCGAGGCCGTCCACCGGGATCGGGCGGGACACGCCGCGCCGCTGCACGTCGTGCCTCATGATGTGCCCCGACTGCGCCGTGACCGTGACGTAATGCCCCGGCCGCGCGTGCGCCAGCTCCTCGGGGGCCTTGACCGTGATGTCGAAGGAACCATCCCGGCGAACCGAGAAGATCCCGTGGTCCGGATCCTCCGGGCCGGCGCCTTCGGGCCGCACCAAGGCCCAGATCGTGGGGTCCTCGGCCTGTCCGAGGGATGACAGATAGGCGCCGATGGCGCCGTCCGGGCGCCGGAGCTGACGAGGCTTTCCGTTCCCGTCGAGATCGTTGATTTTCAGGGCAAGGGTCGATCCGGAATCTCCGGCCGCGGACAACCACCCGGTTCCGGTGATCCTCAGCGTGGCTGCCTCCCCGGTGGTAATGGGCTCCACGCGGAACTCGGCCGGCGGCCTGCCGCCGTCAGAGGGAATCGTGGTGGCGACCCAATCGGAGGTATCGACGGCGGATGCCTGCGGGGTCTGCGGGATATCGGCCGACCACGCGGGTAACGGTGTGGCCACACCGACGAGAATTGTGGTCAATCCGGCGCACCACACGGATAGCTCACGGACATTCGGTCGGGAAGGAGTTCGTTGTTTCATGTCAGGTACTTCGTGATGTTCGGGTCGAGGGCCCGGAAGGCGGGCCCCGTGAGGCCTAGGAAGCCAAGAGGGCCTTGGCGACGTCGTCGACGATGCCGTCCATCAGGAGCGGCCCGCCGGTCGAGGTCCACAGGGAGCCGTCGACCAGAACGATGTTGCCGGAGCGATAGGCTCGCAGGTCTTTGAAGCCCGAGACCCCTTCCGCCGTCTCCAAGGCTTTGCGGGCCGAGTCCAGGCCGGGGTCGTCCTCCGAGTGAGGATTCGCTTGGCTCGCGCCGCCCAAGGTCCCGAAGAACATGTAGTCGGCATCGATCGTTGACAGGCTTTCCAATGACACGGGTTCGGAGTGCCCGCGGCCTTCACGGTTCTGCGGTTCCGGCCGGCGCAGCCCTAGGGCGTCCAGGGCTTCTCCCGCCGGAAGCTCCTTGAGGATCAGTGACGGGCCGCTCCCCTGCCAGCGGACGATCGAAAAGGTCTTCTCGGAGTATTTGCCCTCCAAGGCCTGGCGCTTGTCGGAGACCTTCTCCTCAAATCGTCGCTTGAATTCGACCCCCTGGTCCGCCAGGTTCAGGGCATCGGCAACATGGTCAAAGTTCAGCTCCCACCGGCCTCCCGCGTATCCCGTGAAGACCAGCGGAGCAATCTTCTTGAGGATGTCCAGGATGTCCGGCCGGTTGTTGACGCTCGTCCCGTCCACCACGATGAGATCGGGGTCCAGCGACGAGATCTTTTCGTAGTCGAGGTTGCCAATGGTTCCGACCAACGGGATACCCTCGGCCAGATCCCCCAGGTAGTGCGGGGCCCGGGCCTGACCGCGGCCCGCGACGGTGCCGACGGGCTTGACGCCCAGCGCCAACGCGGCGTCGAGGGTCGGTTCCGACAGGGTCACCACGCGCTGCGGGTGCTCCGGAACCGTCACCTCGGCGTCGTCGATGTCCTTGACGACCCTGGTTAGCCCCTGGCTACCGGCGTCTTCGGTGGTCGCCGCGACACCGCAGGCCGTCAGCGCCAAGAGAAGCACGAGACCCGCGACCAGCGCCTTTCCGACCCGGCGCTGAGCGCTCCCCACGCGATACATAACAAGGCTTAGCACACCGTGCATTAAGTCCCCCCACTCCTGGCACTAAGTGTCCCCTCAGTTTAGCGAAGATTCCGCACCACGTCACCGTGTCCGGGGCCGCACCGAGCGCGCTTCCCGGCCCCGGCGGGCGAATTCGGACACGCGGCACGGCGCAATGCACGCAAAAAGGCCCCCTCCCGATCTCTCGGGAGGGGGCCTTTCCTTGGGCTATCGAGCCGGGAGAGCCAATTTACTTGGCCTTCTCCAGGATCTCGACGATGCGCCAACGCTTGGAGGCCGACAGCGGCCGGGTCTCCATGATGCGCACGAAGTCGCCGACGCCAGCAGTATTCTGCTCGTCGTGCGCCTTCACCTTGCTGCTGCGGCGCAGGACCTTGCCGTAGAGGCCGTGCTTGACGTGGTCCTCCACCTCGACGACGACGGTCTTGTCCATTTTGTCGGACACGACGAAGCCGCGACGGGTCTTGCGGAGATTACGCTCTTCCGTCTTCTGTTCACTCACTTGGCATCACCTTCGGTAGCGCTAGCCTTGTCGGCCTTTTTCGCTGCCTTAGCAGCCTTCTTGTCGGCCTTCTTGTCAGAGGCGTCACCGGCGGGCTCTGCCTCGGGGCGAATGCCCAATTCGCGCTCACGCATCACCGTGTAGATGCGCGCGATATCGCGCTTGACAGCCTTGAAGCGGCCCGCGTTCTGGAGCTGCCCCGTGGCCTTCTGGAAACGGAGGTTGAACAACTCTTCCTTGGCCGAACGCAGCTTCTCGGTGAGAGCCGCGTTGTCCAGCTCTGCGAGCTGATCGATCGAGAGATCCTTGGATCCTACTGCCATTTCTATTCACCACCTTCGCGACGCACGATGCGTGCCTTCATGGGGAGCTTGTGGATTGCCAGGCGAAGTGCCTCTTTCGCGACTTCGTCGCTGACGCCACCCAGCTCGAAGACAACGCGACCGGGCTTGACGTTGGCGACCCACCACTCGGGGGAACCCTTACCGGAACCCATACGGGTTTCGGCGGGCTTCTTGGTCAGCGGGCGGTCCGGGAAGATGTTAATCCAGACCTTACCGCCACGCTTGATGTAGCGGGTCATGGCGATACGGGCAGCCTCGATCTGACGGTTGGTCACATACGCGGGTGCCAGTGCCTGAACGCCCCAGTCACCGAATGTCACGGTGGTGCCGCCCTTGGCGACGCCGCTGCGCTTCGGGTGGTGCTGCTTGCGGTACTTTACGCGACGGGGAATCAGCATTTATGCCTCACCGTTTTCTGCAGTCTTGGCTTCGGCCGCCGGGGCTTCCGAAGCGCCATTCTGCTGCTCGTTGCGTCCTCCGCGACGACCGGCTCCACCGGTGTTGCGACGACGACGCTCGCCGCCTCCGCGACGATCGTTACCGCGGCGGTTGCCCTGCGCGGCCTGCTGAGCAGCAAGTTCCTTATCGGTCATGTCACCCTTGTAGATCCACACCTTGACACCGATGCGACCGAAGGTGGTCTTGGCCTCGAAGAAGCCGTAATCGATGTTGGCGCGGAGGGTGTGCAGCGGCACGCGTCCTTCTCGGTAGAACTCCGAGCGGGACATTTCGGCGCCGCCGAGGCGACCCGAGCACTGAATACGGATGCCCTTGGCCCCGGCCCGCTCAGCGGACTGGATGGCCTTCTTCATCGCGCGGCGGAATGCCACGCGGGAAGCGAGCTGCTCCGCAACGCCCTGAGCAACGAGCTGGGCGTTGACCTCGGGGTTCGAGACCTCGAGGATGTTCAGCTGGATCTGCTTGCCGGTGAGCTTTTCGAGCTCGCCGCGGATGCGGTCTGCTTCGGCGCCACGACGGCCGATCACGATGCCGGGGCGTGCCGTGTGGATATCCACACGCACACGATCACGGGTGCGCTCGATCTCGACGTTGGCGATGCCGGCGCGCTCCATGCCGTTCGACATGAGCTCACGGATCTTCACATCCTCGCGGATGAAGTCCCTGTAGCGCTGGCCTTCCTTGTTGGAGTCAGCGAACCAATGCGACTTGTGGTCCGTGGTGATCCCCAGTCGGAATCCGTGCGGGTTGATTTTCTGTCCCACTTAGCGGTCCTCCTCGTTCTCCGGGGTAGCGAGCACCACGGTGATGTGGCTGGTTCGCTTGTTGATGCGGTATGCACGACCCTGAGCACGCGGCTGGAACCGCTTCATGGTCGGGCCTTCGTCGACGTAGGCTTCGCTGATGAAGAGTTCTTCTTCTTTGTAAGCTACGCTGTCGCGGTCCGCGAGCTGGCGGGCGTTAGCCACTGCCGACTCGACGATCTTGAAGACCGGTTCAGAAGCGCCCTGCGGGGCAAACTTCAGAATCGCCAGAGCCTCATTCGCCTGCTTGCCACGAATCAGGTTGACGACGCGCCGGGCCTTCATAGGCGTCACGCGAACGTAGCGCGCAGATGCCTTGGCTTCCATTGCCTATCTCTCTTTCGTCTTATGCCGAAGAGTGAACGTTGCTAATCGGTTGCCCGATTTAGCGACGCTTACCCTTGCGGTCGTCCTTCACATGGCCGCGGAAAGTCCGCGTGGGAGCGAATTCGCCGAGCTTGTGCCCGACCATCGACTCCGTGATGAACACGGGTACGTGCTTGCGTCCGTCGTGCACTGCGATCGTGTGGCCGAGCATGTCGGGGACGATCATCGAGCGACGGGACCACGTCTTGATGACGTTCTTGCTGCCCTTATCGTTCTGAGCGGCAACCTTCAGGAAGAGGTGCTGGTCGACGAAAGGGCCCTTCTTCAAACTACGAGGCATGTTTCAGGCTCCTTAGCGCTTGTTCTTGCCAGTACGACGACGACGCACGATGAGCTTGTCGCTTTCCTTATTGGGGCGACGGGTGCGTCCCTCGGGCTTGCCGTTCGGGTTGACGGGGTGACGACCACCGGACGTCTTGCCCTCGCCACCACCGTGGGGGTGGTCGACGGGGTTCATGACGACACCGCGGACGGTCGGGCGGATGCCCTTCCAGCGGTTACGACCGGCCTTGCCCCAGCTGATGTTGGTCTGCTCGGCGTTGCCGACCTCGCCAATCGTCGCGCGGCAACGAACGTCAACGTTGCGGATCTCGCCGGAGGGAAGACGGAGCTGTCCGTACTTTCCTTCCTTGGCGACCAGCTGAACCGACGCACCGGCGGAACGTGCCAGCTTGGCACCGCCACCGGGACGCAGCTCGACCGCGTGAATCACGGTACCGACGGGGATGTTGCGCAGCGGCAGGTTATTGCCGGGCTTGATATCCGCGTTGGGGCCGGACTCGACGACGTCGCCCTGCTTCATGCGATTCGGGGCAACGATGTAGCGCTTGGCGCCATCGACATAGTGCAGCAGCGCGATGCGCGCCGTGCGGTTGGGATCGTATTCGATGTGTGCGACGCGGGCATCGATGCCGTCCTTGTCGTGACGACGGAAGTCGATCAAGCGGTATGCGCGCTTGTGTCCGCCGCCCTTGTGACGGGTGGTGATGCGACCGCTGTTGTTGCGTCCGCCGGTCTTGCTGAGCGGACGGATCAACGACTTTTCGGGAGTCGCACGCGTGATTTCTGCGAAGTCGGCAACGCTCGAGCCGCGACGGCCCGGGGTTGTCGGCTTGTATTTACGGATAGCCATAGTTTAGTTCCTCGTTAAAGTGGTCTCCGCGGCGCTAGGCCTGCGGACCGCCGAAGATATCGATGGTGCCTTCGCGCAGGGTCACAATCGCACGCTTGGTGCTCTTGCGGGCGCCCCAGCCGAAGCGAGTACGCTTCCGCTTTCCAGCACGGTTGATGGTGTTGACGGTCGAAACCTTGACGCCGAAGATACGCTCCACGGCATCCTTGATTTCCGACTTATTCGAACGGGTGTCGACCTCGAAGGTGTACTTACCTTCGTCGATCAGCCCGTAGCTCTTCTCCGAGACGACAGGCGCAATGATGACGTCGCGGGGATCCTTGATGGTGGCGCTCACTTGGCGTCCTCCTGGTTCTTTCCAGCCTTGCTGGCGAATGCCACAAATACGTCGAACGCATCCTTGGTGAAGACCACGTCGTCGGCGCGCAACACGTCGTAGGTGTTGAGCTGATCCGCGTACAGAACGTGGGCGAACTCGAGGTTGCGGACGGACAGGGCGACGTTATCTTCCTTGCGGTCGATAACCACCAGCACCTTATTGCGAGAGGTGATGCCCCTCAGGGCTGCCTTGGCGGCCTTGGTGGAGATCTCCTCGACGAGCGAGCTGACCACATGGATGCGGCCGTGATTCGCGCGGTCGGAGAGAGCACCGCGGAGAGCCGCGGCCTTCATCTTCTTCGGGGTGCGCTGCGAGTAGTCACGCGGCACGGGCCCGTGAACGACGCCACCGCCGGTGTGCTGCGGCATGCGGACCGAACCCTGACGGGCGCGGCCGGTGCCCTTCTGCTTGAACGGCTTGCGACCCGAACCGGCGACCTCGCCGCGGTTCTTGGCCTTGTGCGTGCCCTGGCGGGCAGCGGCCAACTGAGCGATGACGACCTGGTGCATCAACGCTTCGTTGGGCTCGACACCGAAGACATCGGCCGGCAGGTCGACCTTGACGGTTTCAGTAGCCATTGGAGTTAGGCTCCCTTCACAGCGGTGCGAACCAGAACCACGCCGTTCTTGGGGCCGGGAATGGCACCCTTGATCAGCAGAACGTTGTTCTCGGTGTCGACACCCTGAATCGTGAGGTTCTGGGTGGTGTGACGGTTGTTGCCCATACGTCCCGCCATGCGCATTCCCTTGAACACGCGGGCGGGGTAAGAGGCGCCGCCGATGGAACCCGGCTTGCGGTGGTTTTTGTGCGCACCGTGCGAGGCGCTCACGCCCTTGAAGCCGTGACGCTTCATCACACCGGCAAAGCCCTTGCCCTTGGTCTTACCCACGACGTCGACGCGCTGGCCAACCTCGAAGATATCGACGGACAGTTCCTGTCCGAGGGAGTACTCAGCGGAGTCGGCAGTGCGGATCTCGACGAGGTGACGACGCGGGGTGGTCCCGGCCTTCTCGAAGTGTCCGGCCAACGGCTTGGTGACCTTGCGGGGGTCGATCGCACCGTAGCCGATCTGGACAGCGTTGTAGCCGTCGGACTCTTGGCCGCGCAGCTGGGTGACGACGTTGGAATCGGCCTTGACGACGGTGACCGGCACAAATTTGCCGTTCTCGTCCCAGACCTGGGTCATGCCAAGCTTGGTGCCCAGCAGGCCCTTCACCTGGCGCTCGAATTTGGTAGTCATTGGGATGAGATCCTCTTTACAGCTTGATTTCGATGTTCACGTCTGCCGGCAGGTCCAGGCGCATGAGCGAGTCAACTGCCTTGGGCGTGGGGTCGACGATGTCGATCAGCCGCTTGTGCGTACGCATCTCAAAGTGCTCGCGGCTGTCCTTGTACTTGTGCGGCGAGCGGATTACGCAGTACACGTTCTTCTCGGTGGGCAGCGGCACGGGGCCGACAACCGTCGCACCTGCGCGCGTCACCGTCTCAACAATCTTCCGGGCCGAAGAGTCGATGACCTCGTGGTCATACGACTTCAGCCGGATGCGGATTTTCTGTCCCGCCATCTGTCGGACTCTCTTTCTTCAAGTACTTCCCTGTGTCGGAACCTCGTGGGTTCCTCTGTATGGCGTCTTCAGGCAGTCCTTCACATCTCAAGGCTTACGCGAAGTGATGTGAATTTCCGGCGCCGCCTCACACGAACTGAATCCGGCATTCCCGGGTTCCTCAATTCGTTGAAGCACCGACCCCCGTACTCGGGCGTGTCGCGCAATGCTCGCGCGATAATCCCTAGCTTCCGGACCGGGTCATTTTGGGCTTGCGCGGATCACCCGTGCGACCAAGAAGGTCGGATGGGGCAATTCAACGCGGACAAGCGCTTGAACAACGTCCTCCATCTTGCCAGAGCTTGTCATGCCTTGGCAACCCATAATTCACGAAGTGGTTAGCGACACACGCGGAAGGCGTGCGATTCCGGGCGGGGCGGCCCCAGCTTCCCAGGCCGAGGGCTCCCCGACACCGATGCCGCCTAGATCCAACCACCAAATCCGGGAACGTATCCCATCTTGTCGTCGCGGGAGGCGGTCGCGCCGCCCTCCCCCGCGGTCTCGACGGTCACCAGGACGTTGAACGTGACGTTGCGGAAGGGTGGGTTCACGAAGTATCGCAGAGGCACATTGATCGCCTGGCCCGGCGAAATGGTGCCGCGATAGGTCACCCCGAAACGCGCCCCTTCCCTGGAACCGATCCGCGTGCGTTCCTCCTGGACACTCACCTGGGCCATCGGCGAGGTCACCTTGAACTGGTTGGCGCCCACCGGGGCATAGTCCGATCCATAGTCTCGCATGGTCACGGTCATGCGGCCGGACGGGTCCGTCACGGGTGCCGTTCCTTCGTTCCTCAGCACGACCGAAGGTGGCAGGGAAGCAAGGGTCCGGACGTTGTTGCCCGTCGCGAATCGGTAGACCGGAACCGTCCGTTCCGGGTCGAAGGTGCCAAAATTCACGGGCGGATCCGACAGCAGCATCCGGAGGCCCGCCCCGGTCGAACTTGCGGCATGGGCCGGGACGAGGCTCGTCGCGGCGATCGCCGGGGCGCTCCACATGATGGCTCCGACGAATCGCCGACGCGGCGTGGCAAGGGTATCTGAATCAGTCATTGACGAATGCTCCTAGAATCGACGGCCCGCGAGGAGCCTGTCCATATTTCTCTCGGCGAGGGCCGTGATGGTCACGAACGGGTTGACGCCGATCTTTCCGGGGATCAGCGAGCCGTCCATCACGAACAGGCCCGGAACGCCCTTGACCTCGCCCGAGAGGTCCGTCACCTCGCCGAGAACGGCACCACCGAGCGGATGATAGGAGAAGTAGTCCGCAAATTCCTGGTGCCTCTCGAAGACGTCGGACCGATAGCTGGTGTTCCTGCTGGCCCGGTTGATGCGGTCGAAGAATGCTCGTGCGGCGTCGACCCCCGGCTTGGCCTTGCCCCTATCCCAGTTCAAGCGCAGGGTGTTGGTCTGGGCGTCCCAGCTGAATTCTCCGTGGTTCGGATTATTCGTGATGGCCAGGTAGACCCCGGTATACAGCTCGATGCCAGTGGGGAACGGCGCGATCTCGGCGAAGACCGACTGCGGGGAGTCGTCCCAGTTGGTCACGCCCATGACCGGGATCGTCGATTGATGCGCGCCGGTCGGCGTGCCCCAGAGGCGCCGCGCGACCATCACGTTCCCGTTGGGGCCCCACCCGCCGCCGAGGCCAGGCGGCAGATGTTTGATCGTCCCCTGGTGCTGGGCCTTCGCGAGGAGCCGCGCCGTGCCGATCGATCCGGCCGCGAGGACCACGCGGTCATAGGTCGCGGTGCGCTCCTCGAGGAGGCTTCCCCAGAAGTCGATCCTCCGCAGGCTGAGGTCAAAGGCACCGTCGGGCCGCTGAGTCAGCCGCGTCACCTCGGTCATCGGCATGAGGTTGACGCGCCCGGTCGCCAACGCCTCCCGAAGGATCGATTTGGGCAGGGAATTCTTGCCATAGTTGTTGCCGAACATCACCTCCGCCGCCAGGGCCGACCGAGGCACCTGCCCGAAGGTTTCCCGGCGCAGATAGTCGAAGTCGTACACGTTCGGAACCATGCGGTGCCCGTAGCCGGCCCGCTTGGCCTGCTGCGCGCTGACTCGCGCGAACTGGTACCACGGGGAATTCAGCACGATATCCGCGGGCGGGTCGGTCACGATCAGGTTCCGCCGCGCCCTCGGGAAGTACGTCGAGTACATTTCTTCGGCGTCGACCTGCGGAAGGACCTTCTCGAAGAAAGAGCGCACTGGCGTCACGGCCATGCCGCCGTTGACCAGGGACCCGCCGCCGACGCCGCGCCCCACGTACACCTTCATCTCGGCGAAGGTTTCGACGTCCAGCACGCCGGCGCCGGGCTTGATGGGGCGGTTCACGATATCCATGCCACCCAGGTAGCTGAACGGCATGTCGGTTCGGCGTTTAAACCACATCGAGCGTTCGTTGGGCGACCGCATGGAAGTGAAGACAGCGCCCTTGCCGGACGCCATGGCCTCCCAGTCCGCCCCCATTTCGATGAGATCGACCCGACGCCCCGCCTGGGCGAGGCTCCGGGCCGCCACGGCTCCCCCGTATCCAGAGCCGATGATGGCGATTCGGGGGCCGGTGCGCACCTCGGCCGGGGTGGCCAGTGCGGGCTCCGCCGCGGCCCCGAGCGCAACTCCGGCGCCGGCGGCCACGGTGGTGGTGACGAATGTTCGACGAGAAAGTGACGGAGACAATTCGACTGCTTTCCTCATGAATTGTTCGGCCACGGCTCCGAGAGAGCCGAGCTTTCACGGAAGAATGGGTTATTCAACTTTTAATCAGATGGACACCAAGATACTCCCGACCGCATCGCACCGCCACCAATCCGGCGTCGAGGGCACGCAAAAGGGCCCCGGCATAGCCGGGGCCCTTGAGGTCCGAATTTCAGGAACGACTAGTCATTCCCGGTTCGGCATCATCACCGAAGACTACTTGGTGATCTTGGTAACGCGACCCGAACCAACGGTGCGGCCACCCTCGCGGATAGCGAAGCCGAGGCCCTCTTCCATAGCGATGGGCTGGATCAGCTCAACGCTCATCTCGGTGTTGTCGCCGGGCATAACCATCTCGGTGCCCTCGGGCAGCGTGATGACACCGGTGACGTCCGTGGTGCGGAAGTAGAACTGCGGACGGTAGTTCGAGTAGAACGGGTTGTGACGGCCACCCTCGTCCTTCGAGAGGATGTAGACGTTCGCCTCGAAGTTGGTGTGCGGGGTGATCGAGCCGGGGGCTGCGACAACCTGGCCACGCTCGACATCGTCGCGCTTGAGGCCACGAAGGAGCAGACCACAGTTCTCGCCGGCCCATGCCTCGTCGAGCTGCTTGTGGAACATCTCGATACCGGTCACGGTGGTCTTCTGAAGGTCGCGGATACCGATGATCTCGACATCCGAGTTGAGCTTCAGGGTACCGCGCTCTGCACGGCCGGTCACGACGGTGCCGCGGCCGGTAATCGTGAAGACGTCCTCGATCGGCATGAGGAAGGGCTTGTCCTTGTCGCGGACCGGGTCCGGAATGAACTCGTCCACGGCCTCCATGAGGTCCTCAACCGACTTGACCCACTTCTCGTCGCCCTCGAGGGCCTTGAGAGCGGACACGCGGATGACGGGAGCGTTGTCGCCGTCGAACTCCTGCGAGGACAGCAGTTCGCGGACCTCCATCTCGACGAGATCCAGGAGCTCCTCGTCCTCAACCATGTCGGACTTGTTCAAGGCGACGAGGAGGGAGGGGACGCCGACCTGACGGGCGAGCAGAACGTGCTCGCGAGTCTGGGCCATGGGGCCGTCGGTAGCGGCGACCACGAGGATTGCGCCGTCCATCTGGGCAGCACCGGTGATCATGTTCTTGACGTAGTCAGCGTGACCGGGGGCGTCAACGTGTGCGTAGTGACGCTTGTCGGTCTGGTACTCGATGTGAGCGATGTTGATGGTAATGCCGCGCTGCCGCTCCTCGGGAGCGGAGTCGATCATACCGAAGTCCTGCTTCTCGTTCAGGTCCGGGAACTTGGTCGCCAGAACCTGAGAGATGGCCGCCGTCAGCGTGGTCTTACCGTGGTCAACGTGACCGATGGTACCGATGTTGACGTGCGGCTTGGAGCGCTCGAACTTTGCCTTAGCCACTATGTTCCTCCTAGAACGTTTGATGGAAGCTTGCGCTGGCTTTCTGCGCAGTCCGTGGTTGAAGACGGATTCCTGATCAACAATAACGGAAAAGACTTCCCGTATGAAAACCAGCGCAAGCTTCCGAGGCTGTATTTGATGGATTAGGTCAGCGGCCCAGAAGAGCCGCCGTGCTGCAGAATTATTCTCCGCGGCTCTTCTGGATGATTTCCTCGGCGACGGCCTTCGGAACCTCTGAGTAGCTATCGAAGGTCATCGAGTACACCGCGCGGCCCTGCGTCTTGGAACGCAGGTCGCCGATGTAGCCGAACATTTCGGACAGCGGAACCAGAGCCGAGACCAGCTTGACGCCGGCGACATCTTCCATGGACTGGATGTGGCCACGGCGCGAATTCAGGTCGCCGATGACGTCACCCATGTACTCCTCCGGAGTACGGACCTCGACGGCCATCAGCGGCTCGAGCAGTACCGGGTTGGCGCGACGAGCGCCTTCCTTGAATACCATCGAACCGGCGATCTTGAAGGCCATCTCGGAGGAGTCGACGTCGTGGTAGGCGCCGTCCACCAGGGTGGCCTTCACACCAACCACGGGGTATCCCGCGAGAATGCCGAGCTGCATCGCATCCTGGATGCCGGCATCCACCGACGGAATGTATTCACGGGGCACGCGGCCACCGGTGATCTTATCCTCGAACTCGTAGAGCTCTTCGGAGTCGAGCGCGATCGGCTCGAAGTTCATCTGCACCTTAGCGAACTGACCGGAACCACCGGTCTGCTTCTTGTGGGTGTAGTCGACCTTCTCGACGGCCTTCTTGATCGTCTCGCGGTAAGCAACCTGCGGCTTGCCCACGTTCGCCTCCACGCGGAATTCGCGCTTCATGCGGTCCACGAGGACGTCCAGGTGAAGCTCGCCCATGCCGCCGATCTCGGTCTGGCCGGTCTCGTCGTTGAGGTTGACCGTGAAGGTCGGGTCCTCAGCGGAGAGCTTCTGGATAGCCGTCGAGAGCTTTTCCTGGTCGCTCTTGGTCTTCGGCTCGATGGCCACGAAGATCACGGGCTTGGGGAAGGTCATCGACTCGAGAACGATCGGGTTGGCCTGATCGCACAGGGTGTCGCCGGTCGTGGTCTCCTTGAGGCCGATCGCGGCGTAGATGTGACCCGCCTGGATCTCCTCGACCGGATTCTCCTTGTTGGAGTGCATCTGGAAGAGCTTGCCGATGCGCTCACGACGCTGCTTGGTCGAGTTGAGCACCTGCTGGCCGGAGCTGGCCACACCCGAGTAAACGCGGATGTAGGTCAGCTGACCGTAGAACGGGTGGGCCGCAACCTTGAACGCGAGAGCGGAGAACGGCTCGTCCTTGGCCGGACGACGGGTCAGCTCGACCTCTTCGTCCTTGGGATCGTGGCCGATCATCGGCGGCACGTTCAGCGGCGAGGGCAGGTAATCGATCACGGCGTCGAGCATGGGCTGCACACCGCGGTTCTTGAAGGCCGAGCCACAGAACACGGGGTACGCGGCGTTGTCGACGGTCAGCTGGCGGATGCCATCCTTGAGCTCGTCGATCGTCAGCTCTTCACCCTCGAGGTACTTCTCCATGAGCTCCTCGGAGGACTCGGCAACCTGCTCGACGAGCTTGTTGCGGTACTCCTCGGCACGCTCCTGAAGGTCCGCGGGGATTTCCTGGGTCTCGTAGGACTGTCCGAGCGTGACGTCACCCTTGGCGTCGCCGTGCCAGACGTAGGCCTTCATCTCGAGCAGATCCACCACGCCGACGAAGTCGTTCTCTGCACCGATGGGCAGCTGCATCACGAGCGGGGTAGCACCGAGGCGCTTGATGATCGTGTCCACGGTGAAGTAGAAATCCGCGCCGAGCTTGTCCATCTTGTTGACGAAGCAGATGCGGGGGACCTCGTACTTGTCCGCCTGACGCCACACGGTTTCGGACTGCGGCTCAACGCCTTCCTTACCGTCGAAGACGGCAACGGCGCCGTCGAGCACGCGGAGCGAACGCTCCACCTCGACGGTGAAGTCGACGTGACCCGGGGTGTCGATGATGTTGATCTGGTTGTTCTTCCAGAAGCACGTGGTCGCCGCGGACGTGATGGTGATGCCGCGTTCCTGTTCCTGGGCCATCCAGTCCATCGTGGATGCACCGTCGTGGGTCTCACCGATCTTGTGGTTGATACCGGTGTAGTACAGGATGCGTTCGGTAGTGGTGGTCTTGCCGGCATCGATGTGGGCCATGATGCCGATATTGCGGACCTTGTTCAGGTCGGTAAGCACGTCAAGTGCCACGATGTGTCCCTTTCAGGTGGATCAGCCGGAAGGCCCGCCCGAATCGAGCGGGCCAACAGGATGAAATTACCAGCGATAGTGTGCGAAGGCCTTGTTGGACTCGGCCATCTTGTGGGTATCTTCGCGACGCTTCACAGCGGCACCGAGACCATTGGAGGCATCCATGATCTCGTTCATCAGGCGCTCGGTCATGGTCTTCTCGCGGCGAAGCTTGGAGAAGCCCACGAGCCAACGCAGGGCCAGGGCGGTCGAACGGCCCGAACGGACCTCGACCGGAACCTGGTAGGTTGCGCCGCCGACGCGGCGGGAACGGACCTCGAGGGAAGGCTTGATGTTGTCCATCGCCTTCTTGAGGGTGGTGACTGCGTCGGAACCGGTCTTCTGAGCCACGCCTTCGAGGGCACCGTAGACGATGCGCTCGGCGGTGGACTTCTTGCCGTCCTGCAGGACCTTGTTGATCAGCTGCGTCACGAGCGGGGATCCGTAGACGGGATCGACGACGAGCGGACGCTTGGGGGCGGGACCCTTACGAGGCATTACTTCTTCTCCTTCTTGACGCCGTAGCGCGAACGAGCCTGGCCGCGGTTCTTGACACCCTGGGTGTCCAGCGCGCCACGGACGATGCGGTAGCGAACACCGGGGAGGTCCTTCACACGACCGCCGCGAACGAGCACGATCGAGTGCTCCTGGAGGTTGTGACCCTCGCCCGGGATGTATGCCGTGACCTCGATGCCGCCGTTGAGCTTGACGCGAGCGACCTTACGCAGAGCGGAGTTCGGCTTCTTGGGGGTGGTGGTGTACACGCGGGTGCAAACGCCGCGCTTCATGGGGCTGCCCTTAAGCGCGGGCGCCTTGGTCTTGACGACCTTGGGAGTCCGGCCCTTGCGGACCAGCTGCTGAATTGTAGGCAATTTCGAGTTCTCCGTTTGATCTTGGCGGCCCTCGCGGGTCGCCTTGAAATGTATGCCTCGTGCGGTGTGAGCCGCGCTGAGGGCACTGATAACCGGTCTAGCGTTATCGGTAAATGGGCATAGTTAACTGATGGCATTTTGGCACAAAAATAAAAAAGAGTGCCAGAGGACCGTATCCATACCTGCCATTGATTCTGAAGCCCATCCCGGTCGCGTACCGCGGTGATTCCGCCGACCACGCTGTTCGGAGAGAATACCGTCAACGTCCTGGTCGGAGCTACCTCGCACAGCACACTCGCACTGAGACTGAGTACTTCGGCATCAACACTACCCCAGATCCCCCGACTTGGCGAACGCATGTGGCGCACACAACGCCGGTGGTTCAGGGCTGAACGCTGAGGCCAACGCCTGATCGATACGCGTGTCCGATCCGCCGAGCGGTTTCCTCCAGGCGCGGAACGATGTGCTCGACCATCGTGTCCGCGCGGGCGTTCTCCGTGCCGACGCGCATGGACACGTTGATCGCCGCGATGTGGGCGCCGCGGGCGTCCTTGACCGGCGCGGCGACGGATCGAAGCCCCATCTCGAGCTCCTGATCGACCATCTCCCAGCCCCGCTCCCGCGCGCGTCGGATGCGGGTGCGCAGATCCTGCACGTCGGTGATGGTCCGATCCGTGATGCTCTCCGGCCGCTGCCGAGCCAGGTATTCCTCGAGGCGGTCCTCGGATAGTCCGCTCAGCAGGACGCGACCCATGGACGTCGCGTGGGCCGGAAAGCTCGTCCCGACGCTGATCGCCACGTGCATGATGCGACGCGCGTGGACACGGGCCACGTAGATGATGTCGTCGCCCTCCAGGACCGACATCGAGGTCGACTCCCCGATCCTGCCCGAGAGCTCCCGGAGATGCGGGTACGCCAGGTCGGGCAGGGAGAGGCTCGACAGGTAGGAGTAGCCGATGCCCAACACGGTCGGGCTCAATCGGAATTCCTTGTCGACCTGGTGAACATAGCCGAGGTCGACCAGGGTGTGCAGGAACCTCCGGGCGGTGGCCCGCGTGAGGTCCGTCCGTTGGGCCACCTCGGACAGCGACATGCTCGCGTGGTCGGCGTCGAAGGCCCGCAGGACCGAGATCCCACGGGCCAGCGACTGCACGAAGGCGTCGCTCATCGGGTCGAGGCCTCTTCCGAGGCCCCACCGAGCGGGCCCAGCAGTTCGACGTCGAGCTCTTCGGCGAGTTCCGCCGCGGTCACGCCGAAGGTCTCGCGCACGTGCACGCCGTCGGCGGCGATGTCGAAAACGGCCGCTTCCGTGTAGACCCGTGAGACGCACCCCACGCCGGTCCGGGGAAAGGTGCACTCCGGGACGAATTTGGCCGAACCGTCCTTGGATCGAAGGTTCATCATGACGAACGTCTGCTTGGCGCCGATCGCCAGGTCCATGGCCCCTCCGACCGCGGGAATCGCCCCGGGTTCCCCGGTGGACCAGTTGGCGAGGTCGCCGTTGGCCGCGACCTGGAAGGCACCCAGGACGCAGATATCCAAGTGACCGCCGCGCATCATGGCGAACGAATCCGCGTGATGGAAATACGAGGTCCCCGGGGTCTCCAGGACCGGGATCTTGCCCGCGTTGATCAGGTCGGGGTCGATATCCTCCCCGTGGGCCTCGGGCCCCATGCCCAACATGCCGTTTTCGGTGTGCAGGGTCACGCCTTGGTCGACGTCGAGGTAGTCGGCGACCTTAGTCGGCTGGCCGATCCCCAGGTTCACGAAGGCCCCCGTGGGGATGTCGCGGGCCACCGTCTGGGCCATGTCTTCGCGGGTCAGGGCCGACTCGCGCGTCTGAGGGGTCTCTGTCACCGTGCTCATGCCTGGTCACCTTTCTGCGTCTGGGGGTCGATCGCGACGACGGTATCCACATAGATCCCGGGGGTCACGACCGCTTCCGGGTCCAATCGGCCGGTCTCGACCCTTTCGGCCACCTGAACGATGGAGTGCCGCGCGGCGGAGGCCATGATCGGCCCAAAGTTCCGGGCGGTCTTGCGATACGTCAGGTTGCCGACGCCATCGCTCGTCTGCGCCTTGGTCAGCGAGAAATCCGCCCGCAGGGGCCGCTCCAGGACGTAGTGAACGCCGTCGATCTCCCGGGTTTCTTTTCCTTCCGCGAGTTGGGTGCCGTAGCCGGTCGGCGTGAAGAATCCCCCGATCCCCGCCCCGGCGGCGCGGATCCTCTCGGCGAGATTGCCCTGAGGCACCAGCTCCAGCTCGATCTCCCCGGCCCGATATTTTTCATCAAAATGCCAGGAGTCCTTTTGGCGGGGGAAGGAACAGATGACCTTGCTGACGCGTCCGAGCTGGATCAGGCGGGCCAGGCCCACGTCCCCGTTGCCAGCGTTATTGTTGACCACCGTCAGGTGCCTCGCGCCCTGGTCGATCAACGCATCGATGAGTTCCACGGGTTGCCCGGCCACCCCGAATCCGCCGATCATCACGGTCGATCCATCGGTGATGTGTCGGACGGCCTCGGTCGCGGTCTGCGCGAATTCCGTCATGGTTCAGTTCTTCCCTTCAACGTTTTCGAGGACGACGGCCAATCCCTGGCCGACGCCGATGCAGATCGCCGCGACGCCCCAGCGCCGGCCCGACGCCTGGAGTGAACGCGCGAGCGTGCCCAGAATGCGGGTTCCTGAGGCACCCAGGGGATGCCCGATCGCGATGGCCCCGCCGTGGCGGTTCACGATCATCGGATCGATGTCCCACGCGCGAATGCACGCGAGGGACTGGGCGGCGAAGGCCTCGTTGAGTTCGACGGCCCCGACCTGGCTCCAGTCGATCCCCGCCTGTTCGAGCGCGCGGTGGGCCGCTTCGACCGGCGCGTATCCAAAGAATTGCGGTTCGTTGGCCGCGGTCCCGCGTCCGGCGATGCGGGCAATCGGCGCACGCCCAATGCGGTCGGCGGCCTTCTCGTTGCCGAGCAGCACGGCCGAGGCGCCGTCGTTGAGGGGCGAGGCGTTCCCCGCGGTGACCCGCCCGCCGTCGCGGCGGAAGACCGTCTTGAGCCCGGCCAGGGTCTCCGGGGTGCTCCCCGGCCGCAACGACTCGTCGCGTTCGAGGTCGGTCCCGGGCATCTGCTCGACCAAGTCGTCGTAGAATCCTTCGTCCCAGGCCGAGGCCGTGCGCTGGTGCGAGGTCGCGGCGAACTCGTCCATGTCCTCGCGTTCGACGCCGTAGCGATCGGCCAGCCGTTCCGTGGCCTCTCCCAGGGACACGGTCCAGTCCTCTTCCATCCGCGGGTTCACGAGCCGCCACCCGAGCGTGGTCGAGGCCAGGTTGAGGTCCCCCGCGGGGAACGGCTTGCTCGTCTTGGGCAGGACCCAGGGCGCCCGAGACATCGACTCGACGCCGCCGGCGACGACGATCTCGGCGTCACCGACCGCGATGGACCGGCTCGCCTGCATGGCGGCGTCCAGCGAGGAGCCGCAGAGACGGTTGATCGTGGTTCCCGGCGTCGATACCGGGAATCCGGCCAAGAGCGCCGCCATTCGGGCCACGTTGCGGTTCTCCTCCCCCGCCCCGTTGGCATTGCCGAGCATGACCTCGGAAACCTCCGCGGCGTCGAGGGCCTCGGAGCGCTCGACCGCACGGCGCACCACGAAGGCCGCCAGATCATCGGGGCGCGTGCCGGACAGGGCGCCTCCGTATTTGCCAAAGGGCGTCCGGACCGCGTCGTAGATAAAAGTTGCGGTGGGGTCGGTCATGAGGTTCCTCCTGGTAGGCGCAGGTTCAGCTGATCTCGCCAAGATCGCGCAGGACGGCCTGCGCGCGGGCGAATGCGGTATTGGCTGCGGGGACGCCGCAGTAGATCGCCGATTGCAGGATGATCTCCTGAATCTGCGCGATGCTCACGTCGTTGCGGCGGGCCGCCTTGACGTGCATCTCGAATTCGGACCAGTGGCCCAGGGCGATCATCGCGGTCAACGTGACGGCGCTGCGCGTTTTGCGATCCAGCCCTGGCCGGGTCCAGATCTCTCCCCAGGCGTACCGGGAGATGAGGTCCTGGAAGGGCTCCGTGAAGGACGTGGTCGCGGATTCCGCGCGATCCACGTGCTCATCGGAGAGGACCTGGCGGCGAACCGCCATACCGTCCGCCTTGACCTCGTCGCGGGTCCTCGAAGGATCCGGCAGCGCGCCTGCCCCCGGCCCCGCGGTCGCGGAGCTTTCGGGCAGGTCGCGGAAGAATTCGGTCAGGTCCGCCGCGGCTTGGTCCGGAACCTCGGCGACCGCGAGATGCGACGCGTCGAGGTAGACCGCGGAGCGTCCCGCCTGGACCCCCTCGGCGATTTCCTGGAGGGATTCGGGCGGCGTCGCGGGGTCGTGACCGCCCGCGATGGTCAGCACCGGGACGTCGATCTCGGACAACCTCTCGCGGACGTCATAGACCGCCAGGGCACGACACACCAGGCCGTAATTGGCCCGGTCGGCCTCCTGCAGGCTGTGCAGAAGTTCGGTGCCCACCACGGGCTGTTGGTCGAGGAACCCGGGGGCGAACCAGGTCTTCGCGGAATTGATCACCTGCGTCGGCGTGCCCGAACCCTCCACGAGTTCGGCGCGGCCGATCCAGCTCTCCGCCTGGCCGATTCTGGCGCCCGTGCAGATCGCCGCCAGGCCCTTGAGCTCCTCGCCGTGGGCCAGGGCCAGGGCGAGACCGACCGCTCCGCCGACCGAGACCCCCGCATACAGGTAACTCTCCTGGGGGCTGCCTCGTTCGGCACGGATCCGATCGGCCAGCCGGTGCACGCCTTCGGCAAGCTCCTCGACCGTGAAAGGCTCGCTCACGGGCGTGCCCCGCCCGTGCCCGGGCAGTTCCCAGCCGACGACGTCGTAGTCCTCCCGCAGGTGCTCCGCGGCCGGGGCCCACAGCGGCGTCACGGACGTCCCGAGGGACGGACCGACGATCAGCAGGGGTTTCGCCCGCCGCGAGGATGATTCCTCGCCGTCGAGATTGCTTCCGAGGGCCACCGAGGTCAGGTCCGGTACCGTCATGATTGCTCCTTTGCTGTGGTCCATCGGCGGGCGGCCGCGCGGGCCTGGTCCGCGCTGTTTCCCGTGTCCCGGCCCGCGGCCGAGGCCCCGTCGAGGTTGAGATTTCGGGTCATCGCCTCGGGATCGACGATGAGTCCGTCCGCCAGTTCCGCCGTCAGGGACGTCGCGATCAGCCCGTGGCGTGCGATCGTGCGTATCGGCTCCCATTCCAGGTGCCACGCGAGCTCCGACCGTTCCTCGACCGCGAGGGCCTCCGACTCGATCAGGGCGCCGACCGCGCGCGAGGCCGCGACCCCGGACCGGCGGATCAGAATCGACAGGGTGGGATTCCGCTTGTGCGCCATCGCCGAGGAACCGCCACGGCCCTCGGCGGCCGGTTCGGCGAGCTCGGAGATCTCGTTGCGCGAGGAGATCACGACGTCGCCGGCCATTTTGGCGCAGGCGGCGGCGGCTCGGGCCATGGGCTCGACCGCATCGATCATGGGGCGGCGCCGCGTGTGCCAGACCTGATCGGCGGCGGGCCCGTTGAGACCCAATCGGCGCGCCCAGAAGAGCCCGAGCCGATCCCCCAACGACATGTCCAGGGCCAAGTCGGCGGCCGTGGATTCCAGGCCCAGCGCCGCGCGGTGGGTTCCGGCGGCGCCGCCGCCGGAAACGGGCAACCACGTGTGCTCGGGATCCGTCTGCCGGTAGGCGGCCGCGACGCCGTCGAGCCATCGACCGGCCCGGGCGCCAAAGGTCGTCGGCAGGGCGTGCTGGCCCAGCGTCCGGGCGATCATCTGCGTTTCGGCGTGTTCGGCGCATAGCCGGGCCAAGGAATCCCCGGTGCGACCCAGCGCATCGTGGCATCCCGCCAACGCCGAGGCGATGACGCTCATGAGCGCCGTATCCATCACGTCTTGGCTGGTCAATGCCCGATGAACGGCCACGGCGGCCTCTTCCGAGACCCGCTGCCCGACCGCGCGACGCAACATCGCGACGAGCCCGATCACGGGGTTTCCCCCGCCTTCGGCACCGCTCGCGAGGGCCTCCTGGTCGATCTCTGCCTGCTCGATCGCGGAGGCGATGCGGGCGGCCAAAGGCGGATCCAGCACCCCGGCGTCGGCCTGGGCACGAACCCACTCGGCTTCCGTGGACACCAGCGCCCGGAGCACCGCGTCGTCCCCGACCACGGGCTCGGCGCGCTGCCCACCGGGGATCAGGAGATCACTGAAGGACATGTCAGCCGTCGATTCCGGGGTACGAGAGGAACACGGTCTCTGCCTCGCCCTGCAGGTGAATGTCGTGCCGCAACGTACCGTCCGGCTCGCGATCCGCGATCAGCGTGGCCCGACGGTCGGCCGGCAGGGAGGCCAAGAGCGGATCCTCATCCAGCGCCTCGGCATCGTCCGGCAGGTACACGCGGGTGAACAAGCGGTTGAGGAGGCCTCGGGCGAAGACGACCATGAGGAAATACGGCGCATGCCCGCGGTCCGTGGGACCGGGGTTGACGGTCGTGAACGAATAGGTCCCGAGCCGATCGACGGCGTCCCTTCCCCAGCCGGTGAAGGTGTAGCCGTCGCGATTCAGGGACCCGGTTTCCTCGGGGATCGAGCCGTCCTCGGCGGCCTGCCAGATCTCGATCAGGGCATCGGGGACGACGTCTCCGTTGCCGTCGTAGACCTGCCCGGTCAGGCGCACCGCGCCCGGTCGCGAACGGTCCACGAGCTCGTTGCCGCCGCGATACGGCAGCCCGACGGCCTCGGCCGCGGTCGCGTAACCGAAAAAGGGGCCGATCGTCTGCCCCGGGGTGGGCGTGAGATCGTGCGGGCGGTCCGCCAGGGGCCGCCCCGTGCTGGTCGGACGCGTCGTCGTGTCGCGGCTCATTGCTGCTCCTCCTCGGGTTCCATCCAGGTCCGTTGGCTGCCACCGAGGACGATGTCCCAGCGGTAGCCCAGGAGCCATTCGTGCTCCGAGACCCCGTGATCGTAGGTCGCGACCAAACGGTCACGCGCCTTCTGATCCGTGATCGACTGGTAGATCGGATCCAAGCTGAACAGCGGATCACCGGGAAAGTACATCTGGGTGATCATGCGCTGCGTGAAGTCCGTGCCGAACAGCGAAAAATGCACGTGCGCCGGGCGCCAGGCATTGCGGTGATTCTTCCACGGGTAGGGCCCCGGCTTGATCGTGGTGAATTCGTAATTTCCGGCATCGTCGGTCAGGCACCGGCCCACGCCCGTGAAGTTCGGGTCGATCGGGGCCGGATGCTGGTCCCTCTTATGGATGTAGCGTCCCGCGGCGTTGGCCTGCCAAATTTCGACGAGCTGGTGACGGACCGGGCGGCCGGCGGCGTCCATGACCCGACCGGTGATCTTGATCCTTTCGCCCACGGGTTCTCCCCCGCCCTGGATCGTCAGGTCGGATTCGAGCTCGTGGACGTCGCGGTGCCCGAAGGCCGGAGACGTGAGCTCGATGAGCTCCGGATCCGTGTGGTGGAGGTCCTTGGTCGGGTGCCGCAATACCGAACTCCGGTACGGGGGAAAGTCCAGGCGGGGTTGCGTTTCGACCGATCCGCCGCTTCGAGCCGCCCGGTGCACCCGATCGATGTCGCGATTGATCGTTTCTTGGCTATCCGCGGCGGCGTCGGAATCCACCACCACCGGCTGGGTGAAGTTCTCCTCATCCAGATTCTTTTCGGCGTGTGACTCCTGTGTCATGCCGTCCTCCCTTCCTGTGCCCGAATCCGCTCGTGATCCGCGCCATGGTCAATGTATCGACGAAAAGTTCGCTGTCAGAATTTCTGTGCGCAATGCGAACCCCCGGAGTGCCCGTCACGGGCCCGCGGGTCGCGTCACGAAACGGTTGGGTGAAACGGCCACCCCGTGTACTGCTCCGCGAGGTAGGCGCGCCCGTGCGGGGATTCCGTGACCGCCCGCAACTCCCCGAGGCGCCGCGCCGTCGCGAACTCCGTCTCCCCCGGCGCGGTGTGCAACATCGTGGTCATCCAGTACGAGAAGTTTTGGGCCTTCCAGACCCTCGAGAGGGCGGTCTCGGAATATTCGCCCAAGAGGGTTTCGTCGCCGTCTCGGACGGCCCGAATCAGGGCGGGGGCCAAGACCCTGACGTCGGCCAGCGCGAGATTCAATCCTTTGGCTCCCGTCGGGGGCACGGTGTGCGCCGCGTCCCCGGCGAGGTACAGACGGTGGTACCGCATCGGATCACACACAAATGACCGAAACTTCAGGACCGTGGACTCGATGATGGGCCCTCGGCGCAACGTCATCCCGTCCGGACCGTCGATCCGCGCCTGGAGTTCCTCCCAGATCTGGTCCTGAGACCAATCGGCCGGGTCCGTGGCTGGGTCGCACTGGAAGTACAAGCGTTGGACGGTGTCGCTGCGCTGCGAGATCAGCGCAAACCCGCGGGGAGACTGGGCATAGATCAATTCCGGGGCGCTCGGTGGCGTCTCCGCCAGGATGCCGAACCACGCAAAAGGGTATTCGGCGAAGTAGTCCCGGCGGATCTCGCGCGGTATGAGCCCGCGGGTCGCGCTCTTCGAACCGTCCGCCCCCACGACGTAGCGGCACCTGATCTCGCGTGCCGAGCCGTCCGAGTCCGTGAATCGAATCCCGGGATGGTCCGTGGCGACGTCGAACGCCGAGGCATCGGCCACCCCGTATCTGACGTCCATACGGTGATGCTCGGCCGCCCGCGCGAGATCCCAGAAGACCTCGTTCTGAGGGTAGAGCCAGACCGACTCCCCCACGAGCTCCTGAAAGTCGATCCGGTGCGAGCGGCGACCGAACCGGAGGTCGATCCCGTCGTGCAGATGGCCGTCGGTCAGGACCCGGCTGCCCAGGTCCGGCTCGGCGAGCATCCGCACCGACTCGTGCTCCAAAATTCCGGCGCGATGCGTCCGGTGGATCTCCTCGGCCCCGCGGTGATCAATCGCGACCACGCGGAGTCCGGATCGACGGAGAAGGTGCGCGAGCATCAGCCCCGCGGGCCCGGCACCGATGATCCCGACATCGGCGTCGACCGTCTTCCGCTCGTCCCGTGGAATCTGTGGCATCCTGTGGTCTCCTCCCGCGCGATTCACCTCACGCTAAGCCCAGACCGTTAGACGGACCACATCCGTTCCGTTCAATGGGACGGTAGCCGGCGCGCCCCGTCGGCAGGTCAGGCGGATCCCCGCGCCGCGCGCTCGATCCCGTGAGCCGCCACGCGAAGGGTATTCACCACGCCATGGACGGCCTCGGGCGGTAGGTCGGAGCGGTTCATCACGGTCCCCAATGCCACGGGAACCGCCGAGTTCTCGACGGCCACGGGGACGGCCACCCCGCAGGTTTCCTCGTCGATCAATCCGCGCTGGATCGCGTAACCCTTCGCGCGGAAACGGCGGAGCTCCGTGACCATGCCGGCGGCCACGGACGGATCTAGCGAGGCCCGGCGCAGGATCTCGAGGTAGTCGGCCACGAAGGCACGCGGCATACCGGCCAAAAGCATCAGGCCGGTCGCCGACTGGTGCAGCGGCAACCGGCCGGCCACCTCGGAACGCAGCCGAACCGACGAATTGGCCGCGATCCGCTCGACGACCAGTACCTCCTGCCCCTCGATGATCCCGAGCTGGATGTGCTGGCGTAACACCGCGTGGGCATCGGAGAGGTAGGGCTTGGCCACGGCGGAGAGCTGACGGTTCAGCGGGGCGGAGGAACCGAGGACCCACAGCCGCGTGCCCACGGCGTACCGGCCGGGAGCCGTCCGGGTCAGCCAGCCGAGCTCCGCGAGCTGACGGACCATCCGGTGCACGGTCGAGCGCGGGAGCTCGGCATCCTCACCGATCTGCGCGAGCGAGCGTTCCCGATGCGCCGCGTCGAAGCCCCCGAGGATCCGATCCGCGCGCTCGATCAGCGAGTCTCCCGATGTCGAATTGGCCATCCGTTCGCTCCTCCCGGGTGCTCGACTCTCACCATAGCGCGGCGGGAGGGGCCCGTGGCGGGCTCGGAACTCCCCCGCCAACGACGACGGCCGGTCCCCCTCCGGGAAGGAGGGAAACCGGCCGTCGTGCCGTGCGGACCTGCCCTAGGGCAGGTCCGCGACGGGGTGGTTAGTTGCTGCCGAAATCGTAGTCATCCAGCGGGATGGCCTGGAACTCGGCGGCCACGGAGGCGTCGTTCTCGGCCGCGTAGCTGAAGTCGCCGAACCCGGTGGAGTTGGCGTACATCTTCTCGCGGGCTTCCTCGGTGGGCTCGATCTCGACGTCGTTGTAACGGTCGAGACCGGTACCCGCCGGGATGAGCTTACCGATGATGACGTTCTCCTTGAGCCCGACCAGCGGGTCGGACTTGCCCTCCATCGCGGCCTGCGTGAGGACGCGAGTGGTCTCCTGGAAGGAGGCCGCGGAGAGCCAGGAATCCGTGGCCAGCGAGGCCTTGGTGATGCCCATGAGTTCCGGACGCCCGGCCGCGGGACGCTGCTGCGTCGTGACGGCCTTCTTATTCGCCTGCTGGAACTGCACGGTCTCGACCAATTCGCCCGGAAGCAGATCGGTCTCGCCGGATTCGATCACGGTGATGCGACGGGTCATCTGTCGCACGATGACCTCCACGTGCTTGTCGTGGATGCCCACACCCTGCGAGCGGTACACGCCCTGGACCTCGTCCACCAGGTGCTTCTGCGCCTCGCGGGGACCGCGGATACGCAGAACTTCCTTGGGGTCCACGGCACCCGAGACCAGCTGCTGGCCGACCTCGACGCGTTCGCCGTCTTCCACGAGCAGGCGCGCGCGACGCAGGATCGGGTAGGCGATGGCCTCGTCGTCCTTGCTGTCCGGGGTCACGACGATCTTCAGGGCCTTCTCGGTGTCCTCGATGGTCACGCGACCGGCGATCTCGGAGATCGGGGCCACGCCCTTCGGGGTACGGGCCTCGAAGAGCTCCTGAATACGGGGCAGACCCTGGGTGATGTCCTCCGCGGAAGCCACACCACCGGTGTGGAACGTACGCATGGTCAGCTGGGTGCCCGGCTCACCGATGGACTGAGCCGCGATGATGCCGACGGCCTCGCCGATGTCCACCAGGTTGCCGGAGGCCATGGACCGTCCGTAGCACTTGGCGCACACGCCCACGGCCGACTCGCAGGTCAGGACCGAACGGACGCGCACCTCCTGGATACCCGCCTGGTACAGCTTCTGGATGACGGCGTCGGAGACATCTTCACCGGCCGCAACCAGAACGTTTCCGTCCGAGTCCTTGACGTCGACCGCGAGGATACGACCGTGAATCGAGTTCTCGACGTCCTCGTGGAGCGAGATGCTTCCGGTGTCCGCGTCGATCTGCACGAGCGGCAAGACCAGGCCGCGGCGGGTCTGGCAGTCCAGCTCGCGCACGATGACGTCCTGCGACACGTCGACGAGACGACGCGTCAGGTAACCGGAGTTCGCGGTACGCAACGCGGTATCCGCGAGGCCCTTACGGGCACCGTGGGTCGCGATGAAGTACTCCAGAACCGACAGGCCCTCACGGTAGGACGACTTGATCGGGCGGGGCATGATCTCGCCACGGGTGTTGGCCACCAGGCCACGGATACCCGCGATCTGACGGACCTGCATCCAGTTACCACGGGCGCCCGAGGACACCATGCGGTTGATCGTGTTGAGGTCGGTGAGGTTGTCGCGCATCGCCTCGGCCACCTCGTCGGTCGCCTTGGTCCAGATGTCGATCAGCTCGGAACGACGCTCGTCGTCGTCGATCAGACCCATCTCGTACTGGCCCTGGATCTCGTCGGCCTGCTGCTCGTAGCCTGCCATGATCGTGGGCTTGCTCGGAGGGGTCGCGATATCCGAGACGGCGACCGTCACGCCGGAACGCGAGGCCCAGTAGAAGCCGGTGTCCTTGAGGTTATCCAAGGTCCGCGCGACGTCGACCATCGGGTAGTTCTCGGCGAGATCGTTGACGAGCTGGCCGAGGCCCTTCTTGTCGGCGATGCCGCGGAACCACGGGTAATCGGCCGGCAGGGTCTCGTTGAACAGGACCTGGCCCACGGTGCACTCGACCAGAACCGGCTGGCCCTGCTCCCATCCTTCGGGGGCTTCCCATCCCTCGTAGGGCACGAAGTCATCGAGGATGATCTTCACGCGCGAATTCAGGTGGATCTGGTGACGCTCCATGGCCATCAGGGCCTCGGCGAGGGACGAGAACGCGTGCCCCTCTCCCTTTTCACCCTCGCGGACCGTGGTCAGGTGGTACAGACCGATGATCATATCCTGCGACGGAACGGCCACGGGCCGGCCGTCGGAGGGCTTGAGGATGTTGTTGGAGGAGAGCATGAGAACGCGCGCCTCGGCCTGCGCCTCGGGGCTCAGCGGAAGGTGCACGGCCATCTGGTCACCGTCGAAGTCGGCGTTGAAGGCCGAGCAAACGAGCGGGTGAAGCTGGATGGCCTTGCCCTCGACGAGCTGCGGTTCGAAGGCCTGAATGCCCAGGCGGTGCAGGGTTGGCGCACGGTTCAGCAGCACGGGGTGCTCGGTGATGATCTCTTCCAAGACGTCCCAGACCTGCGGGCGGAAACGCTCGACCATGCGCTTTGCCGACTTGATGTTCTGCGCGTGGTTCAACTCGACCAGGCGCTTCATCACGAACGGCTTGAACAGCTCCAGGGCCATCTGCTTGGGCAGACCACACTGGTGCATCTTCAGCTGGGGGCCGACGACAATCACGGAACGACCCGAGTAGTCGACGCGCTTACCAAGCAGGTTCTGGCGGAAGCGTCCCTGCTTGCCCTTGAGCATGTCGGAGAGCGACTTGAGCGGGCGGTTGCCAGGTCCCGTCACGGGGCGGCCGCGGCGGCCGTTGTCGAACAGCGAGTCCACGGCCTCCTGGAGCATGCGCTTCTCGTTGTTCACGATGATCTCGGGGGCGCCGAGATCCAGCAGACGCTTCAGGCGGTTGTTGCGGTTGATCACGCGACGGTACAGGTCGTTGAGGTCGGAGGTCGCGAAGCGGCCGCCGTCCAGCTGAACCATCGGGCGAAGCTCCGGCGGGATGACCGGAACCGCGTCCAGGACCATGCCGAGCGGCGAGTTGTCCGTGGTCAGGAAGGCGTTGATGACCTTGAGTCGCTTGAGCGCACGGGTCTTCCGCTGTCCCTTACCGTTCTGGATGATCTCCTTGAGGGCACCCGCCTCGGCTTCCATGTCGAAGTTCTCGAGACGGCGCTTGATGGACTCTGCGCCCATCGAGCCCTCGAAGTACATGCCGTACTTGTCGACCATCGAGCGGTAGAGCGCCTCGTCACCTTCGAGGTCGCTGACCTTGAGGTTCTTGAAGCGGTCAAAGACCTGATCCAGGTGGGCGATCTCGGCGTCCACGCGCTTGCGGACCTGGGCCATCTGACGCTCGGAGGAGTCACGCAGCTTGCGCTTTTCGGCGGCTTTGCCACCTTCGGCCTCGATGCGGGCGAGCTCTTCCTCGGTCTCCTTGGCGATCGCCGCGATGTCGGAGTCGCGCTCGGATTCGAGGGCCTTCTTGTCCTTATCGTGAGCCGCCTGAAGGTTCGGCAGATCGTCGTGGCGACCTTCCTCGTCAACCCAGGTGATCATGTACGCGGCGAAGTAAATGATCTTCTCGAGATCCTTCGGCGCGAGATCCAGCAGGTAACCCAAACGCGAGGGAACGCCCTTGAAGTACCAGATGTGCGTGACCGGTGCGGCCAGCTCGATGTGGCCCATCCGCTCGCGGCGCACCTTGGCGCGGGTCACCTCGACGCCGCAGCGCTCACAGATGATGCCCTTGAAGCGCACGCGCTTGTACTTGCCGCAGTAGCATTCCCAGTCGCGCGTCGGACCGAAGATCCGTTCGTCGAACAGGCCTTCCTTCTCCGGCTTCAGGGTGCGGTAATTGATGGTCTCCGGCTTCTTGACCTCACCGTACGACCAGTTTCGGATATCTTCCGCGGTGGCCAGGCCAATCCGCATCAAACCAAGTGAAGATTCGTTGGACATGGGGTCCTTTTCTCTCAAAAAACTCTAGAAGGATCTGGTGTGGATGAGGGGTGTTTAGACTTCCTCGACCGAGCTCGGCTCGTTGTGGGAGAGGTCAATACCCAACTCATCGGCAGCCCGGAATCCTTCGTCCTCCGAGTCGCGCATTTCGATCGCATTGCCTTCGGTCGAGAGGACCTCGACGTTCAGGCACAGAGACTGCATTTCCTTGATGAGCACCTTGAAGGACTCGGGAACACCCGGTTCGGGGATGTTGTCGCCCTTCACGATGGCCTCGTAGACCTTCACGCGACCGTGAACATCGTCGGACTTGATGGTCAGGATCTCCTGCAGGGTGTAGGCGGCGCCGTACGCCTCGAGCGCCCACACCTCCATCTCGCCGAAGCGCTGTCCGCCGAACTGGGCCTTACCGCCCAGCGGCTGCTGGGTAATCATCGAGTAGGGTCCGGTCGAACGGGCGTGGATCTTGTCGTCCACCAAGTGGTGCAGCTTGAGGATGTACTGGTAACCGACCGAGATCGGCTCCGGGAACGGCTCGCCGGTGCGTCCGTCGAACAGCATGGTCTTGCCGGAGCGGTCGATCAGGCGTTCGCCGTCACGGTTGAGGGTCGTGTGGTCCAGGAGGTCGAAGATCTCCTGCTCCTCCGCGCCGTCGAACACCGGGGTCGCGACCTTGGTCGGGCCGGATTCCTTGGGGAAGTTCGGCAGGTTGTCGAGCCACTCGGGGTTGCCCTCGATCTTCCAGCCCTGCTTGGCCAGCCAGCCCGTGTGAACCTCGAGCACCTGGCCGATGTTCATACGGCCCGGAACGCCCAGCGGGTTCAGGATGACGTCCACCGGGGTGCCGTCGGCCATGAAGGGCATGTCCTCGACCGGAAGGATCTTGGAGATGACGCCCTTATTGCCGTGACGGCCGGCGAGCTTGTCGCCGTCGGTGATCTTGCGCTTGTGGGCCACGTAAACGCGAACCAGCTGGTTGACTCCGGGAGGCATGTCCTCGTCGTCCTCGTCGCGGTCGAACACGCGGACACCGATGACGGTTCCGGACTCGCCGTGCGGGACCTTCAGGGACGTGTCGCGGACCTCGCGAGACTTCTCGCCGAAGATCGCGCGGAGCAGACGCTCCTCGGGGGTCAGCTCGGTCTCGCCCTTCGGGGTGACCTTACCGACCAGGATGTCGCCGGCCTCGACCTCGGCACCGATGTGGATGATGCCGCGCTCGTCGAGCGCCGACAGCACCTCTTCGGAGACGTTCGGGATGTCGCGAGTGATCTCCTCGGCACCGAGCTTGGTGTCGCGGGCGTCGATCTCGTGTTCCTCGATGTGAATCGAGGTCAAGACGTCGTCCGAAACCATGCGCTGGGACAGGATGATCGCGTCCTCGTAGTTGAGGCCCTCCCAGGACATGTAAGCCACCAGGAGGTTCTTGCCGAGCGCGAGCTCGCCCTGGTCCGTGGAGGGACCGTCGGCGATCAGGCTGCGGAACTCGACGCGGTCGCCCTCGGAGACCACAACGCGGTGGTTGTAGCAGTTACCGGGGTTGGAGCGCTGGAACTTGGCGATCGGGTACGAGGTCGTGGTTCCGTCGTCGTTGCCGACGACCACGAGATCGGCCGAAACCTCTCGGACCACGCCGGCCTTCTTGGCCAGCACGGAATCGCCCGAGTCCATCGCGGCGTAGCCTTCCATGCCCGTACCGACGACCGGCGACTCGGACTCGAGCAGCGGCACCGCCTGACGCTGCATGTTGGCGCCCATGAGCGCGCGGTTGGCGTCGTCGTGCTCGAGGTAAGGAATCAGCGAGGTGGCCACGGAGACCATCTGGCGCGGAGAGACGTCCATGAACTCGACGTCCCCGGCGGGCTTGGCCTCGGCCTCACCCGAGCCATCGGCGGCGCGGCACAGCACGTACTCCTCGGCGAAGCGCTGGTCCTCGGTGAGGGGGGCGTTCGCCTGGGCGATGATCTTGCCCTTCTCGTCGTCCGCGGTGAGGTACATGACCTTCTCGGAGACCTTGCCATCGACGACCGCGCGGTACGGGGTCTCGATGAAGCCGAAGGGGTTAATGCGCGCGAAGGTCGCGAGCGAACCGATCAGGCCGATGTTCGGGCCTTCAGGGGATTCGATCGGGCACATACGTCCGTAGTGGGACGGGTGCACGTCGCGGACCTCCATGCCGGCGCGGTCTCGGGAGAGACCTCCCGGGCCCAGCGCGGACAAACGACGCTTGTGGGTCAGCCCGGCGAGCGGGTTGTTCTGATCCATGAACTGCGAAAGCTGCGAGGTGCCGAAGAACTCCTTGATGGAGGCGACGACCGGGCGGATGTTGATCAGGGTCTGCGGCGTGATGGCCTCGACGTCCTGGGTCGTCATCCGTTCGCGGACCACGCGCTCCATGCGGGAAAGACCCGTGCGGATCTGGTTCTCGATCAGCTCGCCGACCGCGCGGATGCGGCGGTTGCCGAAGTGGTCGATGTCGTCGGTGCTGACCAGGATGTCGGTCTCGACGCCGTCGCGCTTGCCCTTGATGGACTGGCCGCCGGCGTGCAAGGTCACGAGGTAGCGAATCATCGCCACGATGTCGTCCTGGGTCAGGACCGAGGAATCGTTGTCGGTGAGGGCCTTGTCCAGGCCCAGCTTCCGGTTGATCTTGTACCGGCCGACCTTGGCCAGGTCGTAGCGCTTCGGGGTGAAGTACATGTTGTCGAGCAGCGACTGCGCGGCGTCGACCGTCGGGGGCTCACCCGGGCGGAGCTTCTTGTAGATGTCGATGAGGGCCTCATCGCGGGTCTCCACGGCATCCTTCTCGAGGGTTGCGCGGATCGAGTCGAACTCGCCGAACTCCTCGAGGATCTTCGAGTCGGTCCAGCCCAGGGCCTTGAGCAGAACGGTGACCGACTGCTTGCGCTTGCGGTCGAGGCGGACGCCGACCTGATCGCGCTTGTCGATCTCGAGCTCGAACCATGCACCGCGGGACGGGATGATGCGGGCGGAGTAGATGTCCTTATCCGACGTGCGGTCGGCGGCCTTTTCGAAGTAGGCGCCCGGCGAACGAACGAGCTGCGAGACGACGACGCGCTCGGAACCGTTGATCACGAAGGTTCCGGACTCGGTCATGAGCGGGAAATCGCCCATGAACACGGTCTGCTGCTTGATCTCGCCGGTTTCGTTGTTCATGAACTCGGCCTTGACGTACAGCGGCGCCGAGTAGGTCGCGTCGCGGTCCTTGCACTCCTCCATGGAGTACTTCGGGTCCGCGAATTCGGGCTCCGAGAAGGACAGGGACATGGTGCCCTGGAAGTCCTCGATCGGAGAGATCTCCTCGAAGATCTCGGTCAGGCCGGACACGCGCTCGACGGAATCGTCGCCGGTCTTCTCGGCTTCGACGACCCGCTGGCTCCAGCGGTCGTTGCCGACGAGGCGGTCGAAGCTGTCTGTCTGCAGGGCAAGCAGGTTAGGAACGCTGAGTGGTTCGTGAATCTTTGCAAAAGAAATGCGTGAGGCGGAACCGTCGTGCGGGTTTCCCTCCGCGAGAGCGGCGTCATAATTAGAGGTGCTCGAGGCGACCAAGATTGGATCCTTCCACAGACCTGTCGGTACACGAAGGCTTGCCCGGATCCACGGTCTCGCACATTCCGGCGGGCGATCGAAGGCGCACGAGGACCGCCCTCTAGTCAGAGCGTCCTCAGTGAGTCGGTGGTCGTGGTTGCCTGGAAGCGTGAGCTGGATCCATCAGTTGTACCCACCGCTATATGAAGGCACAAAAATTTAGGGAAAGCGCAAATTTTTACTCTACACGCGCCCCGCAAGTTTGTCCAGACGGCCCCGCGGGGCGCCGTCGTCGCGCGCGGTCAGCACTCCACGACGTTGACGGCCAAACCGCCCTGCGAGGTCTCCTTGTATCGATTCGACATATCGACGCCGGTCTGGCGCATGGTTTCGATGACCTGATCCAGGGAAACCCGGTGCTCGCCATCCCCGCGCATCGCCATCTTGGCGGCGTTCACGGCCTTCGCCGCGGCCATCGCGTTGCGCTCGATGCACGGGATCTGCACGAGCCCTCCCACGGGGTCGCAGGTTAGGCCGAGGTTGTGCTCCATCGCGATCTCCGCCGCGTTCTCGACCTGTTCGACGTTGCCGCCGAGCACCTGGCTGAGGCCCGCGGCCGCGAGCGACGAGGCGGAACCGACCTCCCCCTGGCAGCCGACCTCGGCCCCGGAGATCGAGGCCCGCTTCTTGTACAGGGTCCCCACCGCGGCGGCGGCCAGGAAGAAATCGATCACGGCGCGTTCGCGCTTCTTGCGCCCGCCGTGGCGAACCTCCGGAACGTAATTGACGGCGTAGTGCAAGACCGCCGGAATGATCCCCGCCGCGCCGTTGGTCGGCGCCGTCACGACGCGACCGCCGAACGCGTTCTCCTCGTTGACCGCGAGCGCGATGAGATTGACCCAGTCGATCGAGTACTGCGGATCCTTATTGGGGTCCTCGCTCAGCAATTCGCGGTGCCATCGTTGCGCGCGACACCGCACCTTGAGCGCCCCGGGGAGGTATCCGATGCGCGCGAGCGAAGAACCGATGCACTCGCGCATCACGTGATAAATGTGCAGGATCCCCGCCTCGACCTCCTCCCGGGAGCGCACCGTGGTCTCGTTGGCCATCTTGAGCTCGGCGATGGACAGGCGGTTCTGGTTGGCCAGGGCGACGAGCTCCTCGGCCGAGTCGTAGGGATACGGAACGTCGGTGAGGCTGTCCCCGCCCGCGGCCTCCTCACCCTCGGCGATGACGAATCCGCCGCCGACCGAAAAATAGGTCCGCTCGTCGATCAGCAGGCCCTCGGAATCCTTCGCCGTGAAGCGAATGCCGTTGGTGTGCCTCTCCAGGACGGTCAGCGGGCGAAGCACCATCGATGCCTCGCTGACCTCGACCTCCGGGCCGGTCACGAGGTGCTCCCGGCCAGCGGTCGAGCGTTCGATCTCGGGGGCGAAACCCGCAAGCACGACCTTGCCGGTCGCCTGGTTCTCCGCGATCATGCGTTCGGACGCCTCGATGTCGATGGTCTCCGGGATCCATCCGGCTAGACCTTTGACGGTCGCGGACATCGTCCCGTGACCGGCGCCCGTGGCCGCGAGCGAGCCGTAGAGGTCCACCCGAAGCTCGGCGACGTCGTCGAGCCGGTTCGCGCCGATCACCTCGGAGACAAAACGGTTCGCCGCTCGCATGGGACCGACCGTGTGTGAGCTTGAGGGGCCCACGCCGATGCTGAACAGGTCGAAGACGCTGATGTCAGTGGTGCTCTTCATGGCCTTCCACACCTCCGTCAGGGGTTGGGGTTCCGGCAGGCCGGAGCCGAGTGATTAGTTGGACCGCTGGTAGAACGGCAGTCCGACGACCTCAAAGTCGTTGGACTTGCCCCGGATCTCGACCGTGATCGTGGTTCCGATCTCGGACAGCTCGCGTTCGGCCCGGGCCATGGCGATGGGATATCCGAGCGTCGGCGAGGGGATCCCCGAGGTGACGACGCCTGCTTCACGGCGGTCGGCGCCCTCGCCGACCACCAGTTTCGCCTCGGCGCGCGCGGGTCGTTTGGACAACCCGCGAAGGCCGATCAGGACGCGCTGCCGTGGTTCGTCCGCGCGTCTCTGGGCCTCTTGGAGGGCTTCCTTCCCGACGAAGTCCGGCTTGTTCTTCAGGGCAATGTCGATCATCTTACCCAGTCCGCAGGCATACGGTGACACGTCGGCGGCGAGTTCGTGACCGTACAGGGGCATGCCCGCTTCGAGGCGGAGCGAGTCGCGTGCGGCGAGCCCCGCGGGGACCACGCCCCGGTCCCGGCCCGCGTCGAGCAACGTGTTCCAGAGCTCTACCGCGGATTCATTGGGGACGTAGAGTTCGAAGCCGTCTTCCCCGGTGTAGCCGGTGCGGGCCAAGAGAACCTCCAGCCCGCCGACGACGGCCGGGGCCGCGGCGTAGTACTTCAGCTCTGCGAGATCCTCACCGCCGTCGGCCAGGTTCAATTCCTCGAGCACGCCCCCGAGGACCTCGGCCGCGACCGGCCCTTGGAGGGCGACGAGGGAGGTAGCGCTCGTCTCCTCGTGGATCGACGCGTCAAAGTCGGCGCCGCGCACCGTGAACTCACGCAGCACGGCGTCGGCGTTCGAGGCGTTGGGCACCACGAGATACTCCTGCTCGCCGAGGCGGTAGGTGATGAGGTCATCGACGAGGCCGCCGTCCCGGTTGGCCATGACCGAATACTTGGCCCGCCCGACCGCCAGCTTGGCGAACGAGGAGACGAGGGCGTGGTCCAGCAGCGCGCACGCTTCGGGGCCAACGATCCTGATCTCGCCCATGTGGGAGAGGTCGAAAAGGCCTGCCGCCTCGCGCACCGCCTGGTGCTCGGCGACGTCATTGGCGTATTTCAGCGGCATCTCCCAACCACCAAAATCGGTGAAGCTGGCTCCGAGCTGCTCGTGCACCGCGTGGAGCATGGTCCTGCGCGGGCCCTCGGTGTTGGGGGTGAAGTCGTGATTCTGGGTCGTCATGTCTGTGCCTCTCTGCGTCAGGGTGCGGTTATGCGTCCTCGCCGGCGGCGGCGAGAGGGCCTTCCAGGTCGAAGGCCTCGATGGGTGGGCATTCACACACGAAGTGGCGGTCGCCGGCGGTCCCGTCGATGCGCCCAACCGGAACCCAATACTTCGACCGCCGCAGGCTCGGCACCGGATAGGCCGCTTCGGCTCGCGAATACGGACGATCCCACTCGTCGGCGGTCAGCACCTCGGCGGTGTGGGGCGCCAAACGCAAGACCGACCGATCGACCTCGACCCTGCCGTCCGCGACCTCGGTCATCTCGGCGTGGATCTGCACCATGGCCTCGATGAACCGCTCGAGCTCCTCGAGGGATTCGGACTCCGTGGGCTCGACCATCAGGGTCCCTGCCACGGGGAACGCGAGGGTCGGGGCGTGGAAACCGTAGTCGATCAGGCGCTTGCACACGTCCTCGGCGGTGATGCCGGAGGCCTGCGTCAGCTCCCGCAGGTCCAGGATGCACTCGTGGGCCACCAGTCCGGAGGGTCCCGTGTAGAGCACCGGGTAGTACTCGGAGAGGCGCTTGGCGAGGAAATTGGCGTTGAGGATCGCGACCTCCGAGGAAGCCCGCAGCCCTTCCGCCCCGGTCATGGCGATGTACATCCACGAGATGGGCAAGACCCCGGCCGACCCGAAGAAGGCCTGGGAGACCGCCTCGACGCGCCGGGAGTCGGCTCCTGAGTCGGTCTCGAGCTCCGCGGCGTCTCCGGGCAGGTAGGGTGCGAGCTGGGGTGCCACGGCCACCGGCCCCACACCCGGGCCGCCTCCGCCGTGCGGGATGCAGAAGGTCTTGTGAAGGTTCAGGTGCGAGACGTCGCCACCGAATTCTCCGGGTGCCGCGAGCCCCATGAGCGCGTTGAGGTTGGCCCCGTCCACGTAGACCTGTCCCCCGGCGTCGTGGACCCGGCGGCAGACCTCGGTGACGGTTTCCTCGTACACCCCGTGCGTCGAGGGATACGTGATCATGATGCCCGCGAGCTGCCGACCGTATTTCTCGATCTTGGTCGCGAGATCCTCGAGCTGAATCGAACCGTCCGGCGCGGTGGCGACCGAGACGACGCGCAGCCCGGCCATCACGGCGGAAGCGGCGTTGGTCCCGTGAGCCGAGGCCGGGATCAGCACGACGTCGCGCTCGGACTCCCCGCGGTCACGGTGGTAATCGCGAATCGCCTGAAGACCGGCGTATTCGCCTTGGGAACCGGCGTTGGGCTGGAGGGACACCGCGGAATACCCGGTCACGGCCGTCAGCCAATCCTCCAGGTTGCGAATGAGCTCGGTCCAGCCCTCGACCTGGTCCCGCGGGGCGAGCGGGTGGATCGAGGCGAACTCGGGCCACGAGATGGGTTCCATCTCGGCGGCCGCATTGAGCTTCATGGTGCACGAGCCCAGCGGGATCATGGTGCGGTCGAGGGCAAGATCCTTGTCGGTGAGTTCCCGGAGGTACCGCATCATCTGGGTCTCGCTCCGGTGGGAGTGGAAGACGGGGTGCCCCAGGTAATCGTCCTGACGCAGCAGCTCCGCCGGAAGGTCGTAGGACCCGGGTTGGTCCGAGGGCGCGGCGCCGAAGGCCGAAAGAACCGCGTCGATCTCTTCGAACGTGTGGGGTTCGCCGATGCTTACGCCCACGCGATCGGCGTCGACCCGACGAAGGTTGATGCCTCGTTTCAGGGCCTCGGCCATCACCTCGTCCGCGCGGCCCGGCACGAGCGCGGTCACGGTGTCGAAGAAGGACTCGTGCGCCACCTCGATACCGGCGGCCTCCAGGCCGGCGGCGAGGTAGGCCGCCTTGTCGTGGATCTCTTCGGCGATCCGGCGGAGCCCCTCCGGGCCGTGATAAACGGCGTAGGCACCCGCGACAATCGCCAGGAGCGCCTGGGCCGTACAAATATTGGAGGTCGCCTTCTCGCGGCGGATGTGCTGCTCGCGGGTCTGGAGGGACAGGCGATACGCGGGCCGGCCCGACGCATCGGTACTGACGCCGACGAGTCGTCCCGGCAGGGACCTCTCCAACCCCCGCCGGATCGCGATGAACGCGGCGTGAGGGCCGCCGAAGAAGAGCGGCACCCCGAACCGTTGCGAGCTGCCGATCGTGATGTCGGCCCCCTGCGATCCGGGCGACGCGATGAGCGCCAGGGCCAGCGGATCGGTCGCGATCGTGACCAAGGCGTTGCGCTCGTGCGCGGCCGACGCGAGCTCGGTGTTGTCGATGATCTGCCCTTCGGCCCCGATCTGCGCGGCGATGACGCCGAATAATTCTTCCTCCGGCAGGCCCGACGAGAGATCGACGATCCGGTGGTCGATGCCGAGGGCGGTCACGCGTCCCTCGATGATGCGGAGGGTCTGCGGCAGCAAGCGGGAGTCGATCGCCACGGCCCCGCCCTTGACCTTGCGATTCGCGCGGCGCATCATCACGACGGCCTCCGCGGCCGAGGTCGCCTCGTCGAGCATGGACGCGTTGGCGATGTCCATTCCGGTCAGGTCCATGATCGCGTTCTGGAAGTTGAGAAGGGCCTCGAGACGGCCCTGCGAAATCTCGGGCTGATACGGGGTGTAGGAGGTGTACCACCCCGGGTTTTCGAGAATATTGCGGCGCAGCACCGCGGGGGTGATGGTCTCGGAATAACCCTGCCCGATCATCTGGACCTTGACCTGGTTGCGATCCGCGAGCCCGCGCAACCGCCGCGTGGCCTCGTGCTCGCTCAACGGCTCGTCAAGCCCCGGGAGGACCAGCGATTCCGACCGCCGAATCGACGACGGAACGGCCGCATCGGACAGCGAGGCCAGGGTGTCATACCCCAGCTCGCGAAGCATGGACGAGATGTCGGAGGTTCGGGGGCCAAGGTGGCGATCGATGAAGGACATGATTTCTCCGGGGTCGGACCTGCCCTCCCCGCTCTGTGTCTTGACCTGAGAGTTTTCGGCATCGCGACGTCGCGATGCCTTGCCCCTTCGGCGGAACCGTGGGGTTCCTTTCCAGAGTTGCCTGGCACTTTCGGTTCATGGGCCTGAGAGTTTCCCGGGGAGGGTTTGCTCCTTCGGCGTCCGGTTCGACCGGATCTCTCCCGGAAGTGCGTCCGCGGCAATTTTTCTCAAGTCTGCCACACCACACGGGAGCGTCCAACACCGGTCGGTCGCCGCCATCGCGCTCCCCGTGGCGGACCCGCCCCGGACCCACCACGGGGCCGATCGAGGCGGACCTCCGGGGGTCTCCTCCAAGCGAGGACCGGTCCCCCGTCCGACGTGTGGAAACGCCCCGGGTTCAGTCCGTCGACGCCCTTTCCGATCCACCGCGACGCATCACCAACGTCAGGACCACGCCCAGAAGGGTGAACACCGCCAAGGTCATCAGACCCACAAAATAACTCGCCTCCTGGGCGTTGTAGGTGGCCCCCATGTATAGCTGCGGAAAGTATCCGCCGAGACCGCCGGCCGCGGCGATCACGCCGGAGATCGTGCCGGCCGCGGACGCGGGTGCCGCCCGGCTGACCCACGCGAAGACCCCTCCGGTGCCCAGCCCCACGCACAGGGCCATCAGAACCCATGCCGGGCCGAAGTGCCGTTCGTCAGTGGGCTGGAATGCCAGAATCGCGGCGAAGAGAATGACCCCGAGGAAAGACGCGAGGGTCACCAGGCGCGGACCGATCTTGTCCGCGATGCTTCCCCCGATGGGGCGAGCGACGACCGCCGCGAGCGCGAAGCCCGCGGTCCTCGTCCCGGCGGCGGTCGCGTCGAAGTCGTAGACGTTACCCAGGTACGTCGGCAGGTAGTTCGAGAATGCGACGAAGGCACCGAAGATGATCGCGTACAGGAAGCACATCTGATACGTCACCGCGAGGCTGAAGGCGTGCTTGACCTTGGGCAGCATCGGCGCCGGTTCCCGGTCCCGCCACGCGGGGGAATCCCGCAGAAAAATCCACGATGCCACGGCCATCAGACCTATCAGGATGGCCACGATGATGTGCGTGGGCAGGTAACCAAACGCGGCGTTCAACCGAGGTGTGACGAACGCCGAGACCGCCGTGCCGGCCATTCCCGCGCCGAAAACGCCCGTCGCGAATCCCTTGCGGTGGGATTCATACCAGTCCGAGGAAAACGGGATGCCCACGGAAAAAACGGTCCCGGCCACCCCGAGGAAAAAGGCCACGACGAGCAGCAACGGATAGCTACCGAGGATTCCGGCGAGCCCGGTGAGGAGCACGAGCGGTGCGGTCAGGCCCAGCACCACGGTGAACATCACCCGCCCGCCGTATTTATCCGTCAGGGCGCCCGCGGGGATGCGAGCCACGGATCCCCCGATCACCGGCATCGCCACGAGCGTGGCGATGTGCCCGGTGCTCAGGTTCAGGTGCCCCGCGTAGTACTTGCTGAGGGGGCCGATCATGGTCCACCCCCAAAACCCGAAGACCGATGCGATGGTCGCCAGGATCAGGTGACGCAGCTGCCCGTTCTTCAGGCGCGCCGCGCTGGTATCGCTCAATGTTTCAGACATGGTTCTCCTCACGAACGAGTGATGGTGAATGGGTGGTGTGCCGCGGCGGTCATCGACGATGCTTGGGCCGCCCGGGCGGGGCGCACTGCCCGTGGCGCGTCAGTGCGACGCCCCCGAGTGTCGCCGGCCTTTCAGCGCGTGGGCCTGGCGTGCCGTGGTGTCGGTGGAATTCACCGGATCCCATCGGGCGGCGATCGGGGCGCGAGCGCGGCCCGGCGTGGTGTCGCGAGACCGGTAGACGATGTACGGGCGGAAGAGGTAGTGCACGGGTGCGGTAAACGCGTGCACCAATCGGGTGAACGGCCACAGCATGAAGAGGCTCATCGCCATCACCACGTGGATGTGAAAGGACAGCGGGGCCGTGGCCATGGCCTCGACCTCCGGGTGCAGCATGAAAATCGAACGGAACCACGGCGAGATCGACAACCGGTAGTTGTGCGCCTCTTCCCCGCGGGACAGCGCGATCAGCGTCGCCGAAACGCCGATCACGATGGTCCCCAGCAGGAAGACGTACATCACCTTGTCGTTGGCGGTCGTCGCCATGAACACGGTTCCGACCCGACGGCGCCGATAGATCAGCATGATCAGCCCGGCAAGGGTCGCGATGCCCGCGATCGAGCCGAAACCCAGGGCCATGATGTGGTACAGATGCTCGCTCACCCCGAGCGCGTCGGTCCAGGTTTTCGGGATCACCAGCCCCACGATGTGCCCCACCAGGACCACGAGGATTCCGAGGTGGAAGAGCGGCGAGGCGATCTTCATCAAGCGGGATTCGTAAACCTGCGAGGACCTGGTGGTCCAACCGAACTGGTCGTAGCGGTAGCGCCAAATCGTCCCGCCGATCAACACGACGAGGGTCACGTAGGGAAGGACCCCCCAGAGAAGGATGATCCACACGTTCATGGCTGCTCTCCTGTCGAGGCATTCTGAAGGATGGGTAGTAATCGTGGGTCGTTGGCGGACAAACCGGCGTCCACACCGCCGTAGCCGTCGAGTCCGACCGTTTCCTGCGGGGGCCCGGAGGCGGCTATGCGGTGGATCTCCTCACGCGTTGCCGGGGAGGCGCCGGGCAAGGTCCGACACACGGCCGCGAGGAGTCCCGCATGAGGCAGGTGCGCGTCGTCCAAGGCGAATCGCAAAAGTTCGAGGCTGGACCGGTAGGCCTGTAATGCCGCGCGCCCCTTGACCGCGTCCACCTGTGCCGCAAACTCCAGGACCACGCCGAGGTGGTCGGGCAGCTCCCCGTGCAGGTCAGTGAGCACCCCCGATTCGCGGTACATCCGCTTGAAGCGCGCGAGCGCGACGCCACGGCGCCGGGTGTCGCCATCGGTCCAATAGGACAGGTGGAAGCTGTGGCGTCTCGATAAGTCGAATTCCTGGACGTAGTCGCCGCGTACCGACCCCGCGTCCCGCCCCACGAGCCACTCGACCGTCGCACCGCACGCCTCGATGAATCTCTGGTCCTCGGTGGCCCGGGCAAGGTCGATCAGTCCCCGGGCCTGACGGAGCAACTCGTCGCTCGGGTATCCCAGCAGGGTCGCGGTGACCTGATAGACCACTCGGTCCGCGGGCGTGCCGAGACCGAGATTGGCCTCGAAGGGGTCCTCTGGCGGAGGGCAGCTCGTGGGCTCTTCCGCGGTCCGGTTTTTCGCGGAAAAGAATCCTGCCATCAGCGCGCTCCTCCCGCCGTATTCCGGGGAGACCCACCGGGGCCACCGGTGGTCTCGGGCGGAAACAACGCGTCGGGGCGTTCGTCTCTGTCCCAGGTCAGCAGGCTCACCCTGCCGCCCGAGCCGGCGACGGCCTCGCTCCGCTGACGGTCCTTGAGGTTCTGGAAGGTCTCGACGGCCACGGGCATCGGCCGGCCGCTGGTCTCGCCGAAGGCCCCTTCGTACATTCCGGGGCCGCCCTCGAAGTCGAGGGAGCACCCCATTTCCTCGAGGCGGTGGGCGTCCTCGACGTGGGCCTTGGGGATGACGTATCGATCGTTGTACTTCGCGATGGCCATCATGCGGTACATCTCGTACATCTCGGCCCCGTTCATGCCGACGGCCTGGGCGATCTCTTCCCGAGGGTCGCGGCCCAGGGTGATATCACGCATGTATGAGCGCATCGCGGCGAGCTTATTCAAGACGTCGGTGATGATGCCGGTGTCCCCCGCGGTAAACAGCTCGGCCAGGTATTCGACCGGGATGCGCAGGGCATCGATGGCACCGAAGAGGTTGCCCGCGTCTTCGGCATCGTGTCCCTGCTCTTTGAGGAGGTCCACGATCGGCGACAACGGCGGCACGTACCAGACCATCGGCATCGTCCGGTACTCCGGATGCAGCGGGAGGGCGACCTTCCATTCCTTCGCCAGCTTATAGACCGGGGAACGACGGGCGGCGTCGAGCCAGGAGCCCTCGATGCCCGCGGCCTTGGCCTGGCGAATCACCTCGGGGTCGCGGGGATCGAGCATGAGATCGAGCTGTGCCTGGTAGAGCTCTTCCTCCGGCGCCGAGGCCGCTGCGGTGACGGCGTCCGCGTCGTAGAGGAAGACGCCGATGTACCGCATCCTGCCGACGCAGGTCTCGGCGCACACCGTGGGGATGCCGGCCTCGATGCGCGGGTAACAGAACGTGCACTTCTCGGCTTTTCCGGTCTTGTGGTTGAAGTAGATCTTCTTGTACGGGCACCCGGTGATGCACTGACGCCACCCGCGGCAGCGATCTTGGTCCACGAGCACCACGCCGTCTTCGCTGCGCTTGTAGATCGCCCCAGATGGGCACGAGGCCATGCACGAGGGGTTGAGGCAGTGTTCGCAGATTCGAGGGAGGTAGAACATGAAGGTCTTCTCGTACTCGAAGGCGATCTTTTCTTCGGATTCCCTCCGCACCTTCTCGACGATGGGGTCCAGGTGGCCCATCTCGGTGGTTCCGCCCAGGTCATCGTCCCAGTTGGCGGACCACTCGACCTTGGTGTCCTCTCCGGTGATCAGCGACTTGGGGCGGGCCACCGGAAAGTCGTCGCCGAGCGGGGCGTTGACCAAGGAAGCGTAGTCGTAGGTCCAGGGCTCGTAGTAGTCCTTGAGCTCCGGCTGAACGGGGCTCGCAAAGATCCCGAACAGCTTCTGGAGACGATTGCCGGACTTGAGCTGGAGCCGGCCCCTTCGATTCAGGGTCCACCCGCCACGCCACTTCTCTTGATCCTCGTGGCGCCGCGGATATCCCTGACCGGGCCGGGTCTCCACGTTGTTGAACCAGACGTATTCGGTTCCCGCCCGGTTGGTCCAGGCCTGTTTGCAGGTCACGGAGCAGGTGTGGCACCCGATGCATTTATCCAGGGTCATCACCATGGCGACTTGAGCCATGACTCTCATCAGTACGTCACCTCCTGACGGCGCCGGCGAATGATCGAGACGATGTCTCGCTGGTTCCCCGTCGGGCCGAGATAGTTGAAGGAATAGGAAAGCTGCGCATACCCGCCGATGAGGTGCGTCGGCTTCATCAGGATGCGGGTGACCGAGTTGTGGATCCCGCCCCGGCGGCCGGTCGCTTCCGACTTCGGGACATCCACGGTTCGCTCCTGCGCGTGGTGCACGTAGACCACGCCCTCGGGCATGCGGTGCGAGACGACCGCCCGGCCGACGAAGACACCGTTGTTGTTGACGCATTCGATCCAGTCGTTGTCCTTGACCTGGATCTTTTGGGCGTCCTGCGGGCTCATCCAGGCCGTCGTCCCGCCGCGGGAGAGCGAGAGCATGAATAGGTTGTCCTGGTACTCGGAGTGAATCGACCACTTGTTGTGGGGCGTGAGGTAGCGGACCGCCACCGACAGTTCTCCCCGCTCGCCGATCTTGGCCTCCCCGAAGAGCTGATTCATATCCAGCGGGGGGCGGAAAATCGGCAGGTTCTCTCCCATCTCCGTGATCCAGTCGTGGTCCAGGAAGAAGTGCATCCGCCCGGTGAGCGTGTGGAAGGGCTTGAGCCGTTCGATGTTGACGGTGAATGGCGCGTACCGGCGGCCGCCGGTCTCCGTTCCGGACCACTCGGGCGAGGAGATCACCGGCACGGGAGCGGCCTGCGTCTGCGCGAAGGTGACGCGCCGCTCCTCGCTGCCGGCGGCGTAGTCGCCCAGCCGGACGCCGGTGCGTTTCTCGAGCGTCTCGTAGCCCTGGAGCGCCAATTCGCCGTTGGTGCTTCCCGACAGGGCGAGGATCGCCTCGGCGATCTTGACGTCGGAGTCCACGGCGGGTCGGCCCGCGCCCTTGCCCGAGCTCATGACGCCGTGTTCCGCGGCCAGCTGGCGCAGCTGATGCCCCACGTCGAACTTCACGTTCTTGGTGACCAGGCCCAGGGTCTCCGCGAGCGGACCGATCGTGTTGAGCATGTCGGCGATCGCCGGGTAATCGCGCTCGACGACGGTGAAGACCGGCATGTTCTTGCCGGGAACCCCTCGCACCCCGGTGTTTTTCCAATCGCGGGCATGACCTCCGGGCTGGGCAACCTCCCCGGGGGTGTCGTGCTGAAGCGGCACGGCCACCAGGTCCTGTCGCACGCCCAGGTGCTTTGCGGCCTGTCGCGAGAATTCCTCCGCGAGGCCCTGGAACAGCCGATGGTCGGTCCTCGCTTCCCAGGGCGGGTCGATGGCCGGGGAGAACGCGTGTACGTAGGGATGCAGGTCGGTCGAGGACAGATCGTGTTTCTCGTACCACGTGGCCGCCGGAAACACCACGTCGGAAAGCAACGTGGAGGAGGTCATCCGGAAATCCGCGGTGACCAACAGATCGAGCTTTCCCTGCGGAGCCTCCTCGCGCCAGGTCACGTCCTTCGGACGCGACTCCTCGTGGTCGCGTCCCATGACGTTGTTGTGCGTTCCGAGCAGATGCTTGAGGAAGTATTCTTCGCCCTTCGCCGAGGAACCGAAGAGGTTGGCCCGCCACATCATGAGGGTGCGCGGCCAGTTCTCCTCGGCGTCCGGATCCTCGACGGCCATCTGCAGATCGCCTTCGTTGAGGCGATCGGCCACGTACGACGCCGCGTCCTCGGCCCGACCTTCCGCCACGGCCCGTGCCGCTCGGTCCGCGACCTCGAGCGGATTCTCGGTGAACTGGGGGTAGAACGGCATCCAGCCCATCCGGACCGATTGGGCCAAGACGTCGGCGGTGTGGGTGCCCCGCAGGTCGCCTCGGGCGAGCGGGGACTGGAGGTAATTGGTCGAGTAGCCGTCGGAGCGCCATTGATCCGTGTGCATGTACCAGAATCCGGTGCCGATCACGGTCCGGGGCGGACGGCTCCAGTCCACGGCGTTGGCCAACGTCGCCCAGCCAGTGAACGGGCGAACCTTCTCCTGGCCGACATAGTGGGCCCATCCCCCGCCGTTGCGCCCCTGGCAGCCCGTGAGCATGAGCAAAGCCAGGATCGCCCGGTAGGTGGTATCCCCGTGGTACCACTGACAGATACCGGCGCCGAGGATGATCATGGATCGTCCGTGGGATTCTTCGGAGTTCTTGGCGAACTCGCGCCCGATCCGAATCACCGCTTCGGCCGGAACCGAGGTGATCTCCTCTTGCCACGCCGGCGTGTACTGGATCGAGGCGTCCTGGTAGTCCCGCGCCCAATCCCCCGGCAGGCCAGGACGACCGACGCCGTACTGAGCCAGCATCAGGTCAAAAACGGTGGTGACCTCGTGGCCGGCGATGCGGGTCACCGGTACGCCGCGTCGTACGGTCCTCCCCTCCCCCGTGGGGGTGTCGAACGCGGCGAGGGTCAACGGCACGGCGGCGGTCTCCAGGCCCGCCGCGTCCCGGATGGACAATGCCGGTTTGACCCCGCCCAAGTCCAGATTCCACCGACCCTCGTCTTCGGCGTTATAGCGGTGCCCCACGGAGCCGTTGGGAACCACCGGCTCGCCGGTCTCGCGGTTGAGAAGGACCGTCTTGAACGCAGCGTCGGCCTGCCCCGCCTCGTCCGGCAGGTCCGCGGCGGTGAGGAATTTCCCGATGGTTCGGGTGCCGTCCTCGGCGCGGTCGAGACGGATCAGGAAGGGCAGATCCGTGAAGGTCGTGACGTAGTCCTCGAAGAACTCGACGCGACGGTCCACGAAGTTTTCCTTGAGGATCACGTGACCCATGGCCATCGCGAGCGCCGAGTCGGTCCCCGGTTGGGCGGGCAGCCACTCGTCGGCGAACTTGGTGTTATCCGCGTAATCCGGGCTGACGGAGACGACCTTGGTTCCCCGGTACCGGACCTCCGCAACCCAGTGCGCGTCCGGCGTGCGCGTGACGGGAATATTCGAACCCCACATCATGAGATAGCTCGCGTCCCACCAGTCGCCCGACTCGGGGACGTCCGTCTGGTCGCCGAAGACCTGGGGAGAGGCCACCGGGAGGTCCGCGTACCAGTCGTAGAAAGAGGTCATCAAGCCACCGATGAGCTCCATGTAGCGGGAGCCCGAGGCGAAGGAGACCATGGACATCGCCGGCAACGGGGTAAACCCGATGTTCCGGTCCGGGCCGTACTTCCGAATGGTGTTAATTTGGGCCGCGGCAACGATCTCCAGGGCCTCTTCCCACGTCGAGCGGGACAGACCGCCTTTACCGCGCGCGCGTTGATAACGACGGCGCTTCTCGGGGTCGCTCGTCACGGCTTCAAAGGCCTCGACCGGATCCTTACCCAGGGCCCGCTGCTCCCGGTACATCTCCAGCAGGACACCGCGAACGTACGGGTACTTCACCCGGGTTGGCGAATACGTATACCAAGAGAATGCGGCGCCCCGAGGGCAACCACGAGGCTCATATTCGGGTCGATCCGGTCCGACGGAGGGGTAGTCGGTCTCCTGGGCCTCCCAGGTGATGATGCCGTCCTTGACATAGACCTTCCAGGAGCACGACCCCGTGCAGTTGACACCGTGCGTCGAACGAACCACTTTGTCGTGGCTCCAACGATCGCGATAAAAGACGTCCCCTCGGCGTCCGCCCTGACGAAACTGGGCTCGTGCGTCATCGGTTTGATCGATCCGCGTAAAGTGTTTACCTAGTTTTACTAACTTTTCCGAAAGCGGCCCGTCGAGCCCGGGCAGATCATTCCCTCTGGTCATGCCCCAATAGTAGATCGAGGCACATTCAATAAATACGACAGATAATTGTTTCCATATTTCCGGGAACACCGATTTTCCCCGTTATTACCAGTCACAGCGGGGATATTCGCGGCCCCGGGTAACCACCTGACGACCCGACTGTGATGAGTAACACTGGCGAGAAGAGATAGGGTCACGGAATAACTAAGTGTTCGTATGTAATTCGCCGAAAGGGTAATCCTGACCCTTTCTCACGATACGTGACTCACACGAACATATGCGGTAGTCACGGCCTAGGAACCCAGGCCCACCCAATCCACGGAGCCATCCGCCAGGTACTGCTCTTTCCAGATCGGCACCTCGGCCTTGATCGAGTCCGCGAGGTCCTCGCACGCGGAGAAAGCCGCCCCGCGGTGGGCGGCCGCGGCCACCACGGTGAGGGCCGATTCGCCGATCTCCAGGGGACCGATCCGATGAACAGCCCACACGCGGGCGTCGGGGTGGCGCGAGGCCACGGCGTCCGCGGTGCGGCGCATGAAGTCGGCCACGCGGGGGTGCGCCGTGTAGGTGAGGCCCGTGACGTCCCGGCCGCCGTCGTGGTCCCTTACGATGCCATCGAAGACCACCAGGGCACCCATCGCGGGGGTCATCGTGGCCGAGCGGGCCTCCGCGAGGAGGGGCTCCAGCGGGTCGGAGACCACGTCGACACGCACCACGCGGCCCGTCTCCCGCTGGACACGTTCCGGGTCACCCGGGGAATGGCTAGTGGTCATGGTAATCCTCCAGTTGGCGCAGAATGTGCTCGTAGATTCCGTCGAGTACCTCCAGGCCGTCTTTGACCCCGCCCCGCGAGCCCGGGAGGGTCACGACGAAGGTCTTCCCGATCACCCCGGCAACACCCCGCGACAAGACGGCCGCGGGAGTCGAGGCCATCCCCCGCGTCCAGAGGGCGTGCATGATCCCGGGGATTTGCCGATCGAGGTGCGGCGCGACCGCCTCAACCGTGCGATCGTCGCTGTTCAGACCGGTGCCCCCACTCGTGATGATGAAGTCGGGGCGCGTCCCGGGATGCTCGATCACTCGCGCAAAAGTTTCCTCGATGGCTCGGTCCTCCACCACGAGGGCGTCGGGGGTCTCGAACCCCACCCCGCGCAACCACTCAACCGCTATCGGCCCCGAACGATCCTCGTATACTCCCCGGGCCGCCCGGGTCGACGCGACGATCACCAGGCCGGTCTTCCCTCGGGCGGTGCTCATGACCGATCGTCCAAACGCCAATCTCCGGATTTTCCTCCGGATTTCGCGACCACATGGATTTCCTCCATGATCGCGTGCTGATCCACGGCCTTGATCATGTCGTAGAGGGCCAACAGCGCGGTGTTGACCGCGGTCAGGGCCTCCATCTCGACGCCGGTCACGCCCGTGGTCTTCACGGTCGCCTCGACCCGAATGCCCGCCTCCAGTCGGTGAAAATCCAGGGTGATTTTTCCCAGCGGCAAGGGATGGCACAGGGGGATGATCTCCGAGGTGCGCTTTGCCCCCATGATTCCGGCCACCCGCGCGACCGGCAGCGCGTCGCCCTTCGGGAGGTCGGCCGCGTAGACCAGTTCGACGACGTCCGGCCGGGTCCGCAGCGTCCCCACCGCGGTGGCCTGCCTGGTCGTCACGGCCTTGCCGGTGACATCGACCATATGCGCGGAGCCATCGGCCCGCACGTGCGTCAATTCTGTGGGTTCATCGGTCATGGTGTATCTCCTGATGCTGAGGTGTGGATTCGATCGGCATCGCGGCGGGACGAAGGGCATGAACGGTCACGGCCTCTCCGCCGGCCAGCCGGGCTCCGGGCGCGATCTCGATCAGGCAGTCCGCCCCTGCGGTCTGCGCCAGCAGGTGGGACCCCGGGCCTCCCACAAAACTCGCCGTGCGTTGGGGCCCGTCCCAGCCAAGCCTGCCGCGCCGATACTGCGTTTTCTCCTCCAGGCCGGAGGCGGGACCGTGCAGGATGGCCATCCCGGTCTCCGGCTCCCGGCTGCCCCACACGCGAGCGGCGGCCGGCGCGAGGACCATCCGGAACGAGACCATCGTGCTCACTGGATTACCCGGCAGGCACACCACGGGGACACCCTCGAGGTCCCCGTATCCCTGGGGCCCTCCCGGTTGCTGGCTGACGTGACCGAACCACGCCGAGGCGCTGTTCCCGATGACCTGCCGGATCACCTCGAAGGCTCCGTGGCTGATTCCACCCGACGTGACGACAAGATCGGGGCGATGATCCCGCACGGCCTGCCGCATTCTGTCCTCGGCCTCGGCAGGCCGGTCGCCCGTCAGGACTCGCCCGACCGGCTCGAGCCCGTAGTCGCGGCACAGCGCCTCGAGCATGGGGCCGTTGGCGTCGTAGATGCGCGATGAACCGAGCACGTCGCCACCGGTTTCGGTGCCGTCTCCGGATCCCACGATTTCTTCTCCGCCCGTGCACACCACGACGCGCGGACGACCTCGCACCATGACCTCGCGGTGCCCGAGGCCGGCCAACACGGCCAGCAGATGCGGGGAGACGACCTGCCCCGCCCGAAGAACCGTGTCGCCGCCGCGGATATCGGATCCGGCCAACCGCAGAAATTGGCCCGCCGGGGCCGGCGGAACAATCACGTCGGCCCCGGGCCTGCCGAATTCCGGGGGTTCGCAGCGCTCAACCGGAACCACGGCCCCGGTTCCCTCGGGGATCTTGGCCCCCGTCATGATGGGGCAGGCGGTGCCCTCCGGCAATCCGCCGGGGTACAGCTCACCGGGGTCTGCCCCGGCCGCGACGGTCGGGCCGATGCGGAACCGCCGGTCCGCCCGGGACGCGTCGGGCGACGTCAGCGCGAATCCGTCCATCTGTGAGTTGTCGAATCGGGGCGAGTCGGCGGGGGCTGCGACGTCGTCGGAGAGGATCCGCCCGAGCGCCCCGGGGTCCACGGCCACGGCCTCACGGCCCACGGACGCGCCGAAGGACCGCCAGTGATCGATCACGGATTCACGGTGCTGCTTCGGCGTTCGGGGGCCGGCGCCCTCGTCGTTGTGCGGTTCGGACATCGAATTCCCTAACGTTGGCGGAGATTACCGAGCCATCGGGCGAGCACCAGCAGGGCCACGACCACGATGTACAAGGCCAAGAGCATGATGCAGCTTCCCAGCGCGGCGTCGACGTCGTCGGAGGAGAGGCCCAGCTCGATGTTGAGCGGAATGGTGCGGGTGATGCCATCGATATTGCCCGCGAAGGTGATGGTGGCGCCGAATTCACCGAGCGCCCGCGCAAAACTCAGCACGGCCGCGGTAACCAGCCCGGGCGCCGCGAGCGGCAACAGCACCTTACGCACGATCTCCCCGCGGCGAGCGCCCTCGGTCGCGGCGATCTCTTCGAATCGACCCGGAATCGATGACAGCGCGGTCACCGCCGTGGAGACGAAAAAAGGCAACGAGACGAAGACCTGGGCGAGGACCACGGCCCACGAGGTGAAGGACACACTCAGCCCGCCCGAGGCCATGATCTTCCCCAGGAGCCCGTTGCGGCCCCAGAAAAACATGAGCGCCAGACCGGAGACGACCGGCGAGAGGACGAGCGGGGCATAGACGATGAAGGCGATTCCGCCACCCAGAACGGGCACGAGCGACGATCCGCGGGCGCCGCGTCGTTCGCTGTGTCGGCGCGCCCATTGGGACAGGAGCAAGGAGAGGGGAAGGCCCACGACCACGCACACGATCGTGGCGACGATCGCCGTGCTCAGGGACAGCTTGAGCGAAGAAACCGCCGACGGAGCCGTCAACAACTCCTGGGCCCGGTCCCACGGAATCTTGACGATCAGGCCGACGAGCGGCCCCACCACCAGGAGAAGAGCTATTCCCGCCGGGACGAACATCCACGGCGGGAACGCGTAGTTGCGATTACTGACCCGAGCCAAAACCGTACTTCTTGAGGATCTGCTGGGCGTCATCCGAGGTGAGCCACTTGTAAAAGTCCTTGACCTCCGAGCGATCCTTTCCGGAGCTCGTCATGGCCGCCGGATACTTATTCTTCGGGATGCCCTTGAGCTCGATCGCGGTGACGTCCTTGCCGCTGTTCTTCAGGTTCAGGGCGTCGGTCGAGTAAATGAATCCGGCGTCGACCTCACCTTGGCTGACCTTGGTGGATACCGCGGAGACGTTGGCTTCCTGGCTGGCCTGGTTCAGGTGGACACCGGCCGCGTCCACGGCGTTCTGAGCCAGGGTCCCGCAGGGCACCTCGGGGGCGCACACCGCGACGGGATGGTCGGCCGCATCCTGGATGCTGGAGACGTGCCCCGGGTTGCCCGGGGCGGTGACCAGCTGAAGCGTATTGCTGGCGATGATCTCGGCGTCGGGAGAGCCCTTGAACGCGTCGATCTTGGTGGCTTTATCCATGTTGGCCTGATCGGCCGAGATGAAGAGATCCGCGGAGGCTCCCTCGCGCATCTGCTGCACCAGTTTGGAAGAACCCGCGAAGTTCCAGGAGATCTTGGTCCCGGGATGGTCTTCCTCGTATTTCTTTCCGAGCTCCTCGCCGGCCTTGTTCATCGAGGCCGCGGCGAAGACCGTAACCGTTTTCTGCTGGGTCGTGTCCGAGGCGGAAGCGCCCTCGCTCGAAGCCGACTGGCCGGGCCCGGAGCTGCCGCAACCCGAGAGCGCCAGCACTCCGATGGCTAGGGTCGAGGCGCTGAGAAGACCCCAACGCGGCGCAGGTTTCCGGGCGGAACGGCTGGTTGCGTCATTCGATTGGGGACGATTCATGAAAGCACCTCCGGCGAAGGCCAAGACAAAGCTCGGCACAAGAACGATTGATAATCCCAGTGTAATAGAGGTGAATCTCACATCCGAATCGTCGGTCTCACGTGCAGGTTCTCCCATCGCGTTCGGCCGGTCGGTCCCTGCCCTCCCCGAACCGTCCGGGGGCTTCCTCTCGAGGCGCGGAGGGGTAGCGTAGCCTGAAGAGAGGCCAATACCCTCAAGAATTGGCCGTGAGGAGGACTCGTGGGACTGCTCGAAGACCGCCACGGACGCGTCGCCAACGACCTGCGCCTTTCCCTGATCGACAAGTGCAATCTCCGCTGCACCTACTGCATGCCCGCGGAAGGGCTTGACTGGCTCACCAAGAATCAGACGCTCACCGCCGACGAGGCCGTGCGCATCGCCGATATCGGAGTCCGGCTCCTGGGCATCAGGGAGGTCCGCTTCACCGGTGGCGAGCCGCTGGTCCGGCGCGACCTCGAACACATCATCGGCTCCCTGCACGAAGCCCACCCCGATCTGCCGATGTCCATCACGACCAACGGCATCGGGCTCGAGAAGCGCATCGATGGTCTCGTCGCCGCCGGCCTGCAACGCATTAACGTCTCCCTGGACACCATCTGTCCGGAGACCTTCGCCGAGATCACGCGGCGTCGCAGGCTCCCCCAGGTCCTCCAGGGGCTCGAGGGCGCCAAGGCGGCCGGTCTGCACCTGGTCAAAATCAACGCGGTGCTCATGCGAGGGATCAACGACGACCAGGCCGCCGAGCTCTTGGAGTGGTGCCTGGAGCAGGACTTCCAGCTCCGATTCATCGAGCAGATGCCCCTCGACGCCGATCACGGGTGGACCCGTGAAGGAATGATCACCGCCGAAGAAATGCGCGAGCTGCTCTCGGTGAAATACGACCTGGCACCCCACGATGAGCCTCGGGGCTCCGCGCCGGCGCAGTTGTGGGACGTCTTTCCAGCCGGCTCCGACCACGCGGCGACGACGCCGCTCGGCCAGGTCGGTATCATCGCTTCCGTGACCGAGCCGTTCTGCCAGGCGTGCAGCCGGACCCGGATCACGGCCGACGGCAAGATTCGCAGTTGCCTGTTCTCCCACCAAGAGACCGACCTGCTGACGGCGTTGCGGTCCGATGCCACGGACCAACAGATCGCCGAGATTTGGCAGGATGCCATGTGGATCAAGCCCAAGGCGCACGGCCACGACGCGGTGGGGCTCGACACCCCCGAATTCGTGCAGCCGGAACGAAGCATGAGCGCAATCGGAGGATAAGAAGCGGTGTTGACCGTCAACTATTTCGCCGCCGCCAAGGCGGCCCGCGGCGCCGAGACCGACGAGCTGGACGCCTCGGGGCTCGGTACCGATCGGGAGCCCACGGTGGGCGACGTCCTGGATCACCTGGGGGCCGTCCACACGCAAGGCCGGGCCGCCGGGAATACCTTGGCGCAGGTCTTTGGTCGATGCACCTTCCTGCTGGACGGCACGTCCTCTCGGCGGGATGCCCCCGTGGCCTCGGCCCGCCAGCTGGACATCATGCCTCCCTTCGCCGGTGGGTGAGACCGGCGTGGAATCTCGCGAGTATTTCGTCATCGTGCTCGCGGGTGGCCGGTCGTCGCGCCTGCACGACAGCGCACCGGCTCCCACCTGCGATAAGCCCCTCCTGGCGGGGCCGTCCGGAACCTTGCTGGAACGCAGCCTCCGCGAAGTGAGCCAGGCCGTGGACGTGTCGATGCATCGTTGCGTGGTCGTCGGACCGCAGGACCTGCCGGTTCCTCGCGGTGCTACCGTCACTCGCGAAGACCCGCCCTTCTCCGGCCCCGCGTCCGCGATTCGCGCCGGCCTGATCGCCATCGGCGGGCTCCTGGGCGAGACCGGAACGCGAAGCGACGCCGGTCCGTGGGTCTTCGTGACCGCCGCCGACATGCCGCAGGCCGGGCCCGGGTTCCGGGTCCTGCGCGAGGCCGCGGAGCAAGCCGACGCGGAGATCCACGCGATCATCGGCGACGAGGACGGGCGGCGCCAGCCGTTGCTTAGCGTCATGCGGTGGGGGCCCGCGGTCGAGGCCTTCGACGCCGATTCGGCGAGTGCCTCGATCCGATCGCGCCTCGGGCGGCTGCGCTGCCTCGATGTCCCGATACCGCGCGGGTCCGGCGCCGACGTCGATACCTGGGACGATGCCGTGGCCCTAGGCTTCTCCTCATCGCACGGGAGGAGCGCACCGTGAGGCGCACGTGGGATGAGGCGCGGGAAGGCCTCTATGCGACCGCCACGCGCCTCGGAGAGGCCCTCGGCACCCGTTCCGTCGGGTTGCATGATGCGATGGGGATGACGCTCGCCGAGCCCGTTTACTCCCCCATGCCCGTGCCGCACTTCGACTCGTCGGCCATGGACGGCTATGCGGTGGCCGGGCCCCCGCCCTGGCGGCTGCTATTCGCGGAGCACCGGGGATCCGGCACCGAGAACCTGCATCGACGCACGGCGGTCCTGAGCCCCCGGACGGCCTGTCCCGTGCTGACCGGCTCCGTGCTTCCCGAAGGCACCGAGGGCATCCTCCGATCGGAGCATGCCCGGCTGGAGCATGATTCCCTCACTCCGCTGCCGGGACACGAGGTGGTTCCGGGTCGGGACATGCGGCGAACCGGCGAGGAATTGCCCCGCGGGAGCGTCCTGCTTCCGGCGGGCCAACAGATGGGCCCCCGCCAAGCGGCCCATCTGGCGGCCTGCGGCGTCGACGACGTGACCGTCAAGGAGACCGTGCCCGTCAGCGTCGCGTTGACCGGCAACGAGGTCATCGAGCGCGGGGTTCCGGGGCCTGGGGAAGTTCGTGACGCCTTTGCGATGTCGCTGCCCACGATCCTTGCCGCCTGGGGTGGCACCGTGAGCGCGTGCTCTCGCCTTCACGACGACGAACCGGCGGTCCGCGACTGGGTCTCCCGCGCCCCGGGGCGGCTCGTCCTCGTGACCGGAGGTTCGGGAGGTTCGGGACAAGACTTCGCTCGGCGCGTCATCGAAGACGCCGCGGCGAACGTGATCGCGTCGTCCGTGGAGATCCGCCCGGGCCATCCGACGCTCATCGCCGAACTCGCCGACGGTCGCATCGTGCTCGGCCTGCCGGGAAACCCCCTGGCGGCCTACACGGCCCTGTATTCCTTCGCCCCCGTGGCCCTGGCGGGATTGTACGGACGACCGCTCCCACCCGTTCGACGGGCACGGATCTCCGAGGCGCTCGGGCCCCTGCGTCAACGGACCCTGAGGCTCATTCCGTGCACCCACCACGAGGATTACCTCGTGCCCCTGCCCAAGGTGCAGTCCCACATGCTCTCCGGTTTGGCCGCGGCCGAGGAGCTCGCCCTGATTCCCCGGGAAGGGGTCGAAGCCGGCGATGTGGTCAGGTCCCTCCCCCTCGGCTTCTCAACCTGATGATCAGACCTCCGGCCGGCCCGGGCTCCCGGGTTCCGGCACCCGAAGGGCCGAACGGCCCCGCCGCCCGTTAAAAGGGAGAAGGCTCCCCCACCGCGAGGTGGGAGAGCCTTCGACCAAAGAATTCCGGAAGGAATTACTTGAGGGTGATGGTCGCGCCAGCGCCCTCGAGCTGCTCCTTGGCCTTGTCGGCGTCTTCCTTGGAAGCACCTTCGAGGACGGCCTTGGGGGCGCTGTCAACGAGGTCCTTGGCTTCCTTGAGGCCGAGGGAGGTCAAGGCGCGAACTTCCTTGATCACTGCGATCTTCTTGTCGCCAGCGGACTCGAGGACGACGTCGAACTCGGTCTGCTCTTCGGCGTCAGCACCGGCGTCGCCACCGGCGGCCGGGGCGGCGGCAACTGCGGCCGGAGCGGCAGCGGTGACGTCGAAGGTCTCCTCGAAGGCCTTGACGAAGTCGGACAGCTCGATCAGGGAGAGTTCCTTGAAAGCTTCAATGAGTTCTTCGGTGGTCAGCTTAGCCATGTGTTTGGCTCCTTCTCATGTCTTGTTGCGGTGGATATCCGCAACGGATCTTGCATTCTCCTGCTCCCCAGGCTGAGGCGCAGGGCCAACGGTGTCCCGTTGATGACGTCCGGGGACGTCTTAGGCAGCGGATTCTCCACCCTGCTCCTCGACCTTCGCGCGCAGGGCCTCTGCGGTGCGAACGGTCTTGGACAGCGGTGCCTGGAACAGCGCAGCGGCCTTGGACAGCGTGCCCTTTGCGGCACCTGCAACCTTGGCCAGAAGCACCTCGCGAGATTCAAGATCCGCAAGCTTCTTGATGTCGTCCTCGTTGAGCGTCTTACCTTCGAAGTAACCGCTCTTGAGGACCAGCTGGGGGTTGTCCTTGGCGAAGTCACGCAGGCTCTTGGTCGCCTCAACCGGTTCCCCGGTGATGAAGGCGATAGCGGTGGGGCCGTTGAGATCATCGAAGTTCAGGCCTTCGATGCCGGCTTCCTTGGCCGCAATGGCGGTCAGCGTGTTCTTCACCACGGCATATTCAGCGTTCTCACCGAGTGAACGACGCAGCTCCTTGAGCTTCGCCACGGTGAGCCCACGATACTCAGTCAAAACAGCGGCATCTGAGTTGGAGAAAAGCTCCTTCAACTCCGATACAGCGGCTGCCTTTTCCGGTGTCGCCATGGTACTCCTTCCGGTCTGATTGCCGGACGCCCATGAGCCCACAAAAAAATGCCCCGCGCAGATGGCGGGGCACGATAATCCTCAACGCGCATGAGAATGCACGGAGGTTAAAGTGTCACGTTCACCTGCGCTGGCCGTTCCTTGTGGGAACTCTTATGGCGGATAAACACACCCTCACGGGCATGAGAAACCTACGACCGGCGGTCTTTGGTGTTCCCAGTAAACCACACGGAAGGGCCAAGGGCCACCCCGATACCCCAGATGCGGCGCAGCTCACGATCGGCCCCTGCAGGGATCAGCCGTCGATGCGCCGGCCGGTGGCCCCGTCGAAACGGTGAATCCGTTGCGGCGGGACGGAAACCTCGACCCGGGCCGGCGAGTCCACCGCGCCCCCGCGGCTCGACGACCACTCGGAGGACGGCACCATGGCCCGCAACCGCTGTCCGCCCTCGGTGACGTCCAGGTGCAACAGGGTCTCTTCGCCGAGGAAGGTCGCGGTGACAACCCGTGCGGCGATCCGCAGGCCGTCCCGCCCCGACCAGGGCGCGGGTGCGTCGGGGGAATCCGCCGGCTCGACGACGCAGTGTTCCGGCCGGAATCCCAGGGTCTCCCCCTGCCTGCCGTCCACGAAGTTCATCGGGACGCCGCCGAGGAATTCCCCGACGAAGCGTCCCGCCGGGCGGTTCCATAGATCCCACGGCGTGCCGACCTGTTCGAGTTTCCCGCCGTTGAGCACGGCAACGGTGTCCCCCAAGGCAAAGGCCTCGTCGAGGTGGTGGGTCACGTACATCATCGTCAGCCCGGTATCACGCTGCACCGACCGCAGATCGTCACGGATGAGGCGGGCCAACGCGGGATCGAGGTGCGCGAGCGGCTCGTCGAACAGGTAGAGGGCCACGTCCCGGACCAGTGCCCGGGCGATGCCGACCCGCTGGCGCTGGCCGCCCGATAATTGGTGAATGCGCCGGGACCCGAGTCCGCCGATCCGCATCATCTCGAGGGCATCCTCGGCCCGCTTCCGTTGGGCCGCCCTCCCCTGCCCTCCGGTCGTTCGGGATCGGGCGAGGCGCAACGGAAAGAGAACATTCTCTGCCACGGTCAGATGCGGGTAGAGCGGCGTGTCCTGAAAGGCCACGGACGAGTCCCCCAGGCGCGCGGGGCGACCATCTATGGTCACCCGACCGGCGTCTGGTCGCTCCAGGCCCGCGGCGAGACGCAGGAGAGTGGTCTTTCCTCCTCCTGAGGGCCCCACCACGGTCAGCATCCGGCCGTCTTCAACGTCGAGATCGACCCCGCTCAACACCCGCTCCGCGCCGAAGCGCTTCTCGATGCCCCGAAAACTCAGACTCACGGACACGGCTCCTCACCTTGGTACAACCCCTCCAGTCTATTCACATCCTCCCCGTCCGACGGGGCGACGACGAAAAAGCCCCGGACCCATCGTGATGATGGATCCGGGGCTCTCGCACCGAAACGGTCGCCGTGAAGCGATCCGGGTCAGTGCCTCTTACTTCTCCGCGATCGAGGGATCCACGGGGACGCCGGGGCCGAACGTGGTCGCCACGGTGATCTTCGAGATGTAGCGACCCTTCGAGGAGGACGGCTTCAAACGAACGATCTCTTCCATGGCGGCACGGAAGTTCTCTTCGAGCTGGGCGGCGTCGAAGGATGCCTTGCCGATGATGAAGTGAAGGTTGGCGTTGCGGTCGACGCGGAAGTCGATCTTGCCGCCCTTGATGTCACCGACGGCCTTGACGACGTCCATGGTCACGGTGCCGGTCTTGGGGTTCGGCATGAGGTTACGGGGACCGAGAACCTTACCGAGGCGACCGACCTTGCCCATCATGTCGGGGGTCGCGACGGCGGCGTCGAAATCGACCCAACCGTCGGCGACCTTGGCGATGAGTTCGTCGGAACCCACGAAGTCCGCGCCGGCCTCTTCGGCCGCGGCGGCCTTGTCACCCTGGGCGAAGACGACCACGCGGGCGGTCTTGCCGGTGCCGTTGGGGAGGTTCACGGTGCCGCGAACCATCTGGTCCGCCTTGCGGGGGTCAACCGAAAGACGGAGGGCAACCTCGACGGTCGCGTCGGCCTTGGAGGTGTTGACCTCCTGGGCCTTGGCGATTGCTTCGCCGACGCCGTAGAGCTTGTCCTGCTCGATCTTGGCTGCGGCTGCCTTGTACGCTTTGCTGCGCTGTGCCATCTGCTATTTCTCCTTGTGCAGTTGTGGTCTGTCGGACCGCGCGGGCCCTGCCACCGACCCACTGGTGTGGGCCTCCCGCGACGAGCGCGGGCTCATTACATTGTCTGAAGTATCGAGAATCCCCGGGGGATTACTCGACGGTGATGCCCATCGAACGGGCGGTGCCTGCGACGATCTTGGACGCTGCGTCGAGATCGTTGGCGTTGAGGTCGGGCATCTTGGTCTCGGCGATTTCGCGAACCTGGTCCATCGAGATCTTGCCGACCTTGTTGGTGTGGGGAACGCCCGAGCCCTTGGCGACGCCGGCGGCCTTTTTGATCAGGTCCGCGGCCGGAGGGGTCTTGGTGATGAAGGTGAAGGAACGGTCCTCGTAGACCGTGATTTCCACGGGGATAACGTTTCCGCGCATGGATTCCGTGGCGGCGTTGTACGCCTTGCAGAATTCCATGATGTTGACGCCGTGCTGACCGAGCGCGGGGCCGACCGGAGGTGCCGGGTTAGCGGCGCCTGCCTGGATCTGCAGCTTGATAAGGCCTGAGACCTTTTTCTTGGGAGCCAATGGAGGTCCTTTTCGTAAACGGGGCTGACCGTCGCACAGGAGTGTACGGCGGCGATGGGTCGCCGTGGCGCGGCGTCCCTGCGTGGAGGCTCGCCAAAGCTTAACGAGCACACGCGATCACCATCTTAGACCTGAGCCGCGGGGATTCTCCACCTGAAGGGAGGAATCTCACGCGTTAAAGCGACGACGCGACCCATCCCCTCGAGGGCGAGCCGCGTCGTCGCGTGTGGTCCGATCCTTAGATCTTGGTGACCTGGTTGAAGCTCAGGGTCACGGGCGTCTCGCGTTCGAACAGCGAGACCAGCACCACGAGCTGCTGAGCTTCGGGCTTGATCTCGGAGATGGTCGCCGGAAGGGTCTCGAACGGTCCCTCCTTGACGATGACCGATTCCCCGACCTCGAAGCCGACGTTGACCTGAGGCGCCACGGCCTCCGGAATGGGTTCGCCGGCGGCCTTGGCTTCCTCGGCCTGCTCCGCTTCGAAGACGGGCGCCAGCATGTCGACGACCTCGTCGAGACGCAACGGCACCGGGTTGTAGGCATCCTGCCCCACGAAGCCGGTCACGCCGGGCGTGTGGCGCACAACGCCCCACGACTCGTCGGTGAGGTTCATGCGGACCAGCACGTATCCGGGAATGCGCACGCGACGCACGGTCTTGCGCTGGCCGTTCTTGATCTCGACGACCTCTTCCATGGGGACCTGGATCTCGAAGAGATCGTCCTCCATGTTCATCGACTGCGCGCGAGTCGTCAGGTTGGTCTTGACCCTGTTCTCGTAGCCCGCGTAGGTGTGGATGACGAACCAATCGCCTTCCTGACGGCGGAGCTTGGACCGGAATTCCTGCATCGGGTCGACGTCGTCCTCGGCCTCGGCCGATTCCGCGGCGTCCTGAACGGTGTCGTCAAAGCCCTCGGAGGCATCTTCGGACGCTTCGGAGTCCTCCTGCGCGGACGTCACCAGCGCCGATTCAGTCTGCTCGAATCCGGACTGGCTGGACTGCTCCGCGGCAGCGGCCTGCTCGGCCTGTTCGGGAGAGACCTCCTCGACCGGCTGTTCGGCGGAGTTCTCGAGTTCCTGCTCGGACACTGCGTTTCCTGCTTTCTTAGGGGGTTCTCACGCCCGCGCAACCAAGCACCTGGTCGCCAGACGAGCTCGTCTGAATGTTCTGGACTTTAGCCTTGGCCGCCCGCGGGCTTCTGCCCGAAGGTGCCGTCACCGAAGAGCCAGAACGATCCCTGGCCGAAGAGGTAGTCCAGGCCGAAGATCAGCATCATCATGAAGGCCACGAAGATCAACACGATGATGACGTAGTTCACCAGTTCGCGTCGCGTGGGGCTGACGACCTTTTTCAGTTCGCCGATGACCTGCTTGAAGAATAGAAAAATACGCCCGAAGAAGCCACGCTTGGCCGTGCTGGCATCTTCCTCGGCGGCTCCCGTAGCGGCAGCTCTAGCCATTCGGTACCGCCCCTTTCTGACGTTATGGCTTGGACGTTGTGCAACGTTCTCGACTATATGCCACGAATGAGGTCTTCGTGAGGGGATGGAAATGCAGGGCAGACAGGACTCGAACCTGCAACCTGCGGTTTTGGAGACCGCTGCGCTACCAATTGCGCCACTGCCCTTCGACGGCGAACCGTCGTTCCGCCCTTTCGGCCGCCGCATCCATTCCAGGCATGCGCGATCCGCGGTGGCGAGCACCGGTCGTTTACTCTAGCGAGTTTGGCCGACCATCGCAATTTGAGGTCCCACACGGGCCGACTCGGCGGCGCGACCCGCCGTCCACAGTCCGGGAATCGGTAGGCCCGCCGCGCCCCTCCCCCATAGGATGGTGGGAGTTCGTTCCGTCGTCGACGAAAGTGATTTTCATGTCCTCTCAACAGCGCATCTCCGCGCGCATCGCGGCCATCGCCCCGTCCGCAACCCTCGCCGTGGATTCCAAGGCCAAGGCGCTGAAGGCCCAGGGCCGACCGGTCATCGGATTTGGCGCCGGCGAGCCGGACTTTCCGACGCCGGCCCCGATCGTGGACGCCGCCCGCGAAGCCTTGAACGATCCCGCCAATTTTCGGTACACCCCGGCCACGGGCCTGCCCGAGCTGAAGAAGGCCATCGCGGAGAAGACCCTTCGCGATTCCGGCTACTCGGTCGACCCGTCCCAGGTGATCGTGACCAACGGCGGCAAGCAGGCGGTCTACCAGGCGTTCGCCACCGTCATCGACGAGGGCGACGACGTCCTCCTCCCCGCCCCCTACTGGACCACCTACCCGGAGGCCATTCGCCTGGCGGGCGGCAACCCCCTCGAGGTCTTCGCCGGCTCCGAGCAGGGATACAAGGTCACCGTGGAGCAGCTCGAGGAGGCCTACACCCCGGCGACCAAGGCGCTGATCTTCGTCTCTCCCTCCAACCCGACCGGCGCCGTGTACACCCCGGAAGAGACCACGGCGATCGGCCGATGGGCCGCGGACAAGGGCATCTTCGTCCTGACCGACGAGATCTACGAGCACCTGACCTACGACGGAACGCCCTTTACCTCGATCGCCGCGGCCGCACCCGAACTCGGGGACAACGTGGTGGTGCTCAACGGTGTCGCCAAGACCTACGCCATGACCGGGTGGCGGGTCGGTTGGATGATCGGGCCGGCCGACGTCATCAAGGCCGCCTCCAACATGCAGTCCCACCTGACCTCCAACGTCAACAACATCGCGCAGAGGGCGGCGCTTGCGGCCATCACGCTCCCCCAGGATGCCGTCGAGCAGATGCGCGTCGCCTTCGACCGTCGCCGCCGCACGATCGTCGAGGGGCTCAACGCGATCGAGGGCGTCACCTGCCCCGTCCCCCAGGGCGCTTTCTACGCCTACGCGGACGTCACGCAGTTGCTGGGCGCAAAGCTCGGCGGGCGCACCGTGGAGACCTCGGCGGATTTGGCCGACGTCATCCTGGAAAAGGCCGAGGTCGCCGTCGTGCCGGGCGAAGCCTTCGGGCCGAGCGGATACCTTCGCTTGTCGTACGCTCTGGCCGACGATGACCTCGCCGAGGGCCTCGCCCGCCTTCAGGAATTCCTGGCCACCGCCGAGCGCTGATTCGCGCCTCGATACCGAAAACCAACATAAAGCAACATCTTTGAGGGACGAGCCCCCGGCAGCATGACCTGCCGGGGGCTCGTCCATAGTCCGGGAATGTTGGCATCCACAAATTCCCAACAATTCGCTAAACTGAAACCAGCGTTTTGTCTGGATCGAGGCGAGGAGACCCCCCATGAAAATCGGACTTCTGACCAGCGGTGGCGACTGCCCCGGGCTCAACGCCGTGATCCGGGGCGCGGTCCTCAACGGAGTCAAGATGTACGAGGACGAATTCGTCGGATTCCGTGACGGCTGGCGAGGAGTCCTCGAGGCCGACATCATGGACCTCCCGAGAACTCGCGTCCGCGGCCTGGCCCGAACCGGCGGCACCATCCTGGGCACCTCGCGCACCAATCCTTTTGACGGGCCACTCGGCGGCCCGGAGAACATTTCCCGGGTCCTCGCCGAGCAGGGCATCGACGCGATCGTTGCCATCGGCGGCGAGGGCACCCTCGCGGGCGCCAAACGCCTCTCGGATGCTGGACTGCCCGTCGTCGGCGTCCCCAAGACCATCGACAACGACCTCAACGCGACCGACTTCACCTTCGGCTTCGACACCGCGGTCTCCATCGCGACCGACGCCATGGACCGGCTCCGCACCACCGGTGAATCGCACCACCGGTGCATGGTCGCGGAGGTCATGGGTCGTCACGTCGGTTGGATTGCCCTCCACTCGGGCATGTCCGCGGGCGCCCACGCGGTGCTCATCCCGGAACAGAAGGTCCCCATGAGCCAGGTCGCGGAGTGGGTCCGCGAGGTCCATGAACGGGGGCGCTCCCCGCTCGTGGTCGTCGCGGAAGGATTCATTCCCGAGGGGCTCGACGACGTCCTCCACGACAAAGGCCTCGAACAGGACGGCCGCCCGCGCCTGGGAGGCATCGGGGAGTTCGTGACCCGGGAGATCGAGAACATGACCGGCATCGAAACGCGCAACACCACCCTCGGGCATATCCAGCGCGGCGGGGCCCCCACCGGATTCGACCGCGTGTTGGCCACCCGTCTCGGCATGGCCGTGGTCGACCTGGTCCACGACCAAGAGTGGGGCAAGATGGTCGCGCTACACGGCACGGACATCGACCGCGTGGGCTTCGCCGAAGCCCTCAAGGGGCTCAAGTCCGTGCCCCAGCGCCGCTGGGACGAAGCAAAGATCCTCTTCGGGCGCTAAAGGCCGCGGCCGGGGCACCGGCCACCAGCGCTCATACACGACGAGGCGCCGCTCCCCTTCCGGGTGGGCGGCGCCTCGTCGTGTGTGGCTGTTATCTCAGGAAATCTCCGCGGTTGCGTCGCCCTACGGCCTGTCCCGCCTCGGGGCTGACGACCACGGTCTGGGCCGCGGCGTACTCGACGGTCGCGGGGGCGCCCCGGCCCTCGTCGGCGCCCGGATCGACGTGAGAGGTCGCATCCCGAACCACGAGGGGCGCCTCGGGATCGACCCCGCGCTTGATGACCGCGAGCGCTATGGGCCCGGCCTCATGGTGCAGGGCCACGCTCGTGATCTTCCCCGACGAACGCTTGCCGTCGACCACGAAGACCTCGGATCCGGTCTCCGGCAGGGTGTGCTCGGAGCCGTCCAGGTCGAGGAACACCAATCGGCGCGGCGGATGCCCCAGATTGTGAACTCGGGCAATGGTCTCCTGCCCCTTGTAGCATCCCTTGGACAGGTGAACGGCCGTGCGCATGAGGTCGAGTTCATGGGGAATCGTCTTCTCGTCCACCTCGGTGGCGAACCGCGGGCGCCAGGCCGCGATGCGCAGGGCCTCGATGGCCCAGATTCCGACCCACTCGACCTCGAGCCGAGGCAGGTCCGATCGCGGAACCAGGGTCTCCCAATAGCTCCAGTCTTCCCCGGGGTGATGCTCCGTCCCGGCGTAGGAGGTGCCGCCCGGGCCGATATTCGGCCACGGATCCCGCCACGCGTCGGCCGTCTCGGAGACCCCACCGCGGCCCCGCAGGGGGGACGTCGATCCGATCACCGCGTAGGCCTCGGTCTCATCGGCAACCTCGACCCGGAGCATGAATCGCATGGAATCGAGGAATGCGGCGAGTCCGGCCTGCTGGCCGGCCTCGACGATCAACCAGATCTTGTCCGCGCCGACGATCACGTGCGGCTGGAATTCGATGCGCCCCTGGGCCGAAAGCAGGGTCATCTCGGTGCTGGATCCCGCGGGGAGTCCGTCGATGACCTGCGAGGAGAGGGTGGTCAACCAGCTCGCTCGGTCCTCGCCCGAGACGCTGACGACGCCGCGGTGGGACAGGTCCACGCCCGCGATCGCCTCCGCCGACGGTCGGTCGAGTCGCCGCTGCTCCGGGATGGGGTCGCCGTAGTGAGCGGCGACCCCGGCGTCCGGCTCGGAGGCCGGAACCGCCCCGTGCACCGAGAGAAGTGGAGAGGAATAGGTCATGCGGCGTCGTCCACCTTCCGCAGCCTGGCCGAGGCGTGCGAGGAGAGTTGCTGACCCTGGGCGGCCATGTCCCAGGCCCACATGAGTTCCCCGTTGACGAGCCCGAACATGCGGGACGCGGCGGTGTACTCCTTGGCGTGGGCGCCGCGCATCACGGCGTCGGTCGCCATCTGGATGCGGGGGCCGTCGATCACGCCCACGTATAGCTCGCTGACGCCACCGGGGTGGTTGATGGTCGCGAGGATGTCAAAGCCCTCGTCGCCGTTGCGCAGCTTCTCGACGTCGGCCGCGGTCTTGAGCGCGGGTTCTTCGGCGCCCGGGAGCAGCCCCGGACCGAGGTCCTGTTCGCCCAGCTTGCGATCGATCTGCCAGAAGCCGTTCTCGACCGTGATCAGGCGGGTGCGGTTGCCCTCGTCGTCGAGGAGGTAGGACTCGGCACGGTATTCCAGGTACGGCTGGCCGTTGTGGGTGAAGTCGACGATCTGTCCGAACTGGCGTTCTTCGGCGTCGTTATATCCCAGCACTCCGACGCCTTCCCAGTGGCCCAAGAGCCACGCGAAGGGAACGAGTTCGGGGGTCAAATCTGACGGGATCTCAATAGGCATATGACCATCTTAAACATCAATGGCCCAAGCATCCATGCTTGGGCCATTGAGCTTCGTCGGGATGGAGCTACTTCTGCCCCCGGAAGAGGCCGCCGATCACCATGACGGCGCACCCGAGAATCGACAGAGAAGCGAGCCCCAGAAGGGTCAAAAAGAGGATTTCCAGTGCAATGATCATGCACTCAAACTATCACGCGATCGATCACGAGGGCGCCGGCGTATCCGAGAATCCCCAAGAAGGCCACCGGAGTGACGCCGAGTGTCATGGCCCCTCGGCGAGGACCACCGCGCGGCCCGGCCGCGATCATGCGGACGCCCACAATCGCGATGCACACGGCGATCACGACCCCGCTCCCCCAGACGATCACCGAGGCCTGGCTGGTGCTGTGGATCAGGGACATTCCGACCCACCCCGCGGCGCTCACGGAGGCCAGAACACCCACGGCGGCCGTGATGATCGACTCGAGTCGGGCCGCCGCCCCCTCCCCGCGGAGGAGCTCGATCAGGAAGGCCACGACGACGCCCACGGCGACGACCGCGGGCAAGAGGGCCAGCAACCGGCCGACCGGAGCAAAATACACCACCGCGCAACTGATCCACCCGCAGGCCGCGAAGAGCGCGCTGTGGGCGGGGATCCACTTGGTGCCTCGCAGGACCGTGAGACCCGAGGCCGCGGGCCAACCCCACGCGATAATGGCGACCATCAATGCGGTAGCGATCACGGAGATTCCCGGGGAGATCACGCCCGCGGCCAGGGACACGATGAGTGCCACGACGCTCGACACGGCGACGAGCCAATAACGCTGTTTGCCTTCGGTGCCGACGGTGCGCAACGAGTACGTACCCGTCGTCATCTCGCTGTGCGCCACGATTCCTCCGTTGATTTGCGGGGATGCTGTCGACGAATCACGTGCCGAGCGGCACGGTTCGTATTTTTTAGTCTATCCAGGTCCGATGGCCAAGCAACGCAGCGTATCAATCGGGCTCACGGCACCTCGCAACCTATACTGGCCGTCAAGAGGCAACGGCGCCGCCTCGGGCCCGAGAAACACGCGTTCTCGGCGGGCCCGAGCCCATAGCCCGGCCGGCGCCCACGCCGTCGGGCCAACCGCCCGACCCGGAAGGTACAGATCCATGGCCAAGATCCTGGTTCTCAGCGACGCCGCGGCTCCCGGCGCCGAAGCCCTTCCGTCCCTCGAGCTCCTGGACCACTCGGTCACGGCCCGGCCCATCTCGGCGACCGCGCAGGACATCGAGGGTTCCCAGGCCGACGTCGTCTTGATCGATGGGCGCACGGGGCTGATCGCCGCCCGCAACACGGCCCAGTTGCTCAGGGGCGGCGGGCTGAGCGTGCCTCTGGTCATGGTCCTCACGGAAGGCGGAATGGCCGCGGTCTCTCCGTCCTGGTCGGTCGACGACGTCGTCCTCTCGACCGCTGGACCGGCCGAAGTCGAGGCCCGGATCCGCCTGGCCGGCGTGCGCACCGAGGAAGAGGCCGACGGGGGCGACGTTCTGCGATGCGGTGACGTCGTCGTGGATGAAGCGGCCTATTCGGCGAAGGCAGGCTCGAACACCCTGAACCTGACGTATAAGGAATTCGAGCTGTTAAAGTTCATGATTCTCAACGCCGGACGGGTTTTTACCCGCGCCCAACTGCTCTCCGAGGTGTGGGGGTACGACTACTACGGCGGCACCCGAACCGTCGACGTGCACGTCCGCCGCCTCCGCGCCAAGCTCGGACCCGACCACGACCAGCTCATCACGACGGTGCGCAACGTCGGCTACAGCTTCACCCAGGTGCGTCAGAGCCTCACGGATTCGTGACGTTCACGGTCCGGCCACGGCCCGTCCTCCGGGCGTTAACCCGGCGCCGTCGAGACTCCTCGTTGAACGTTTCGCCTGGCCCAAGGCCTGGAACCGAGTAGGTAGAGTAGAGGGTGACGCGTCGGGGACAACCCGGCCGGCCTGGAATCGACTCAGAATGGGTAGGTACGCGGTGAATTCTGCGCTCAATGGACCATCTTCTGGATACTCCGTCCGCCGTGCGCGGCCGTCGAGTGACCTCGTCGAGAGCATCGGCAACCTGACGCGCTCGGTTCATACCCACGATTCGGCGCATCCATTCTCGGAGCAGACCCTCGTCGAATTGCGACGCGCGGCCCAGCACCCGGACCAGGCAACCGGCCTCGTGGTGGCGGCCGCCTATCACGGTGAGGACCTCGTCGGCGCGGCGATCGCTACGGCCCCCGAGGGCCAGGATTCGACGGGCACGGTCGAAGGCGCCGTCGAGCCGGAGCATCGCGCGAACGGTCTGGGTCGGAGCATCGCCGAGTTCCTCCTGGGGGACGAGGGCTTAGGCCAGGCGGCCGGACAGTACCGCGTGTGGGTTCACGGTTCGGGAGAGGCCTCCCCGTCGCAGGACTACTCGGCTCCGCTGGCGGCGGCCCAGCTGGCGCGCGTCTTCGGCTACACCCCGGTGCGCGAACTCTGGAAGATGCGCCTGGACCTGACGCCCAAGGCCCGCGCCAACATCGCGGCGAAGGCCCAGGAGTACCGGCCGAGCGACCCGGTCCGGGTCCGCACGTTCCAAGACTCCGACGCCGAGGAATGGGTCCGGCTCAACGCCCGCGCGTTCGCCGACCACCCGGAGCAGGGCCAATTGGGCATCGACGACCTCCGCGACCGTCAGCAGGAGTCGTGGTTCCGTCCCGAGGGCTTCTTCCTCGCGGAATCCATCCAGGATTCGACGGGCAGCCCGGCCCTGTTGGGATTCCACTGGACCAAGATCGAAGATCAGCAGGACGGTCCCCGCGAGGGCGAGGTCTACGCGGTCGGCGTCTCCCCCGATGCCCAGGGAACGGGCCTGGGCCGCGCGCTGACCCTGATCGGCATGGACTACCTCGCGAAGATCGGCGACGACGGCGCGGAGAGCCCGCTAGAGGCCATCGTGCTGTACGTGGACGCCGACAATCAGGCCGCCGTGGGCCTCTACCGATCCCTCGGTTTCCGCCCCTGGGACATCGACACGATGTATGCGCCCGGCGCCGTCGATCTCCCGTCCACCGAGGAAAGCCCCCGGGACGCGACGGAGAACGACCAGCGCAACCTGACCCACCCCGGCGGCGCGTCGACCATCGCCAAGATCGAGCGGGCCGAAACGCGCGGCGACCGCATCGACGCCCCCGAGCACTACTCGATCCCGTTGCTCCAGGGCGACTTCGGCCCCGAACGCTTCGCCGATCGGGAATCCTCCTGGATCGACTTCAACACCCGCGTCCTCGAGTTGGCCGAAGACCCCTCCCTTTTCCTGTTGGAGCGGCTGAATTTCCTCTCGATCGTCGCGTCCAACCTGGACGAATTCTTTATGGTCCGCGTCGCGGGCCTGAAGCGCCGCATCGCCACCGGCATCGCGGTGCCCACGCCGGCGGGCCTGACGCCGGATGAGCAGATGGAACTCATCAGCGAGTCTGCGCACCGGCTCCAGCTGCGCCACGCCGACGTCTTCCAGAACCAGGTGCTCCCGGAGCTCGAGAAGGCGAAACTCCACATCGTCGAGTGGGATGATCTGGAGCCCGCCGCCCGGGAACGCCTCTCGGCCCAGTTCCAAGAGCGGGTCTTCCCGATTCTGACCCCGCTGGCCGTGGACCCGGCACACCCGTTCCCGTACATTTCCGGGCTCTCCCTCAACCTGGCGGTGATCGTCAGGAACCCGCAGACGGGCAAGGAACTCTTCGCCCGCATTAAGGTCCCGGATCAGCTGGACCGCATGATCTCGGTCGATGGCTCGCGCCACGCGAATTCCCCCTCCCGGACGGCGCGCTTCATCCCGCTGGAGTCGATCATCGCCCAGCACCTGGACCAGCTCTTCCCGGGCATGGAGGTCGTCGAACACCACGTCTTCCGCGTGACCCGCAATGAGGACCTGGAGGTCGAGGAGGACGACGCCGAAAACCTCCTCCAGGCCCTCGAGAAGGAGCTCTTGCGGCGGCGTTTCGGCCCTCCCGTGCGCCTCGAGGTCGAGGACTCGATCAACCCGGCCATCCTGGACCTGCTCGTCTCCGAGCTCCGCGTCGAAGACTCCGAGGTCTACCGGCTTCCGGCGCCGCTGGACCTGCGGGGCATGGCGGATGTCGCCAAGGTCAACCGCCCGGCACTGCACTATCCGAAGCACATCGCTCACACGAGCCGCTACTTGAACGCCGCGGAGACCTCGAAGGCCGCGGACGTCTTCTCCGCGACCCGCGAGCACGATGTCCTGTTGCAGCACCCCTACGATTCCTTCGCCACGAGCGTCCAGGCCTTCCTGGAGCAGGCGGCCGCGGACCCCCAGGTCATGGCCATCAAGCAGACCCTGTACCGCACGTCCGGAGATTCGCCCATCGTCGATGCGCTGATCGAGGCCGCCGAGGCCGGCAAGCAGGTCCTCGCGGTCGTCGAGATCAAGGCCCGGTTCGACGAGCAGGCCAACATCTCGTGGGCCCGCAAGCTCGAAGAGGCCGGGGTTCACGTGGTCTACGGGATCGTGGGGCTCAAGACCCACTGCAAGCTGTCGCTCGTGGTGCGCCGGGAACCGGACGGGCTGCGTCGCTACTGCCACATCGGCACGGGCAACTACCACCCCTCGACCGCTCGCTTCTACGAAGACCTGGGCCTGTTGACGGCCGACACGCAGGTCGCCGAGGACATCTCCCGGCTCTTCAACCAGCTCTCGGGGTACGCGCCCAAGACCTCCTACAAGTCACTGCTCGTCGCGCCCCGATCGTTGCGCTCCGGCCTGATCGACCGCATCAATCGGGAGATTGCCCACAAGCGCGCGGGGTTGAACGCCAAGATCCAGGTCAAGTGCAATTCGATGGTGGACGAAGCGATCATCGATTCCCTCTACCGCGCGTCGCAGGCCGGCGTCGAGGTCAACGTCGTGGTCCGCGGCATCTGTGCGTTGCGACCGGGCGTCCCCGGCCTCTCGGACAACATCACGGTCCGCTCGGTCCTGGGCCGGTTCCTGGAACACTCTCGGGTCTTCACCTTCGAGAACGGCGGCAAGCCGGTGGCGTATATTGGGTCGGCCGATATGATGCACCGCAACCTCGATCGTCGCGTCGAGGCCCTGGTGCGCATCAAGGATCCGGTGCACGTCAAGTACCTCCTGGACATGATGTCCCTGTACCTATCGGAGAAGACCTCCACGTGGCACCTCGACTCCGAGGGAACCTGGACCCGTCACTCTCGTGACGAGAACGGCAAGCCGCTGAGGGATATCCAGTCTTACCTGCTGGAATCGCGATCCCACCGGGGCACCTACCCCGGCCAGTAGCCCGGTTCCAGCCGTCAGCATCACGCACCACCGAAGGAACATTCCCCCGATGTCAGACTCTTCCACAGCCAAACCGGCGGTCATCGCCGCCGGCGCCCTCTGCTGGCGCGAGGGACCCAAGGGCCTGGAGCTCTTGATCATCCATCGCCCGAAATACGACGACTGGTCCTGGCCCAAGGGGAAACAGGACGACGGCGAGTCCATCCCCGAAACAGCCGTTCGCGAGGTACGCGAAGAGGTGGGCCTCAAGATCACCCTCGGGGTGCCCCTGACGACCACGAGCTATCGCGTCTCGTCGGGCCTGAAGAACGTCTACTACTGGGCCTCCGAGATCCCGTCGAATAAAAAGCCTCAGGTGGACGACCGCGAGGTCGACCGGCTCGACTGGGTTTCCCCGACCAAGGCCCGCAAGCTGCTGACCAACTCCTCCGACCGTTATCCCCTGGACCGCCTCGTCGAGCTCCACGAGGCGGGCGACCTGCGGACGAGGCAGCTGATCATCGTGCGCCACGCCAAGGCCAAGCCGCGCTCTTCGTGGTCTCGGGCCGAGAGCGATAGGCCCCTCGCCGCGACCGGCAAGAGACAGGCCCACGCCGTGTGGCGCCTCCTCGATGCGTGGAAGCCAACCCGGATCATCTCCAGCCCGTGGTCGCGGTGCATGCAGACCGTCGCGGGCTACGCCAAGGCCAATGGGCTGGCGATCAAGGAGAAGAATCGCCTGACGGAGGCCGAGCACAAGAGGAAGCCCGCCAAGGCAGCCAAGCTGATGGAATCCCTCTTCGACGCCAATCACTCCACGGTGCTCTGCACGCACCGGCCGGTCTTGCCCACGATCCTCAAGGTCATCGACCGCCACCTGCCCAAGGAACTCCGCCAATACCTTCCGGCCGAAGACCCCTACCTCACACCCGGTCAGATGCTGGTGCTGGATCTGAGCATCAAGCATCGCGACCGGGTCATTGCCGTGGAAAAGATTGAGCCCTTCGATGACTGACACAGCTATTCCCACGCCGTACGAAGATCTCCTCCGGGACATCCTGGCCCACGGCAATCACCGTTCCGACCGGACCGGAACCGGCACCACGTCGGTCTTCGGTCGCCAGATGCGATTCGACCTGTCCTCGTCCTTTCCGCTCCTGACGACCAAGACCGTCCGCTTCAAGGCGATCGCGATGGAACTGCTCTGGTTCCTCCGGGGCTCGACCAACATCCGGTGGCTCCAGGAACGCAACGTCCATATCTGGGACGAATGGGCCGACGAGAACGGCGACCTGGGCCCGGTCTACGGGGCGCAGTGGCGCTCGTGGCCCGCGCCGAACGGCGAATCCATCGACCAGATCGACAAGGTCATCAACTCCCTTCGGGACAACCCGTATTCGCGGCGCCACATCGTGAGCGCGTGGAATCCGGCGGAGGTCGACGAGATGGCGCTGCCCCCGTGCCACGCCCTCTTCCAGTTCTACGTCGAGCCCGTGGCCGACGGGCCGGATCGGCTCTCCTGCCAGCTCTACCAGCGGTCGGCGGATATGTTCCTCGGGGTTCCCTTCAACATTGCCTCCTACGCCCTGTTGACGAGCCTGGTCGCAGCGCAGGTGGGCATGGTCCCCGCCGAATTCGTCTGGACCGGCGGCGACTGCCATATCTACGACAACCATCGCGATCAAGTGGAATTACAACTTTCCCGCGAGCCGCGCGAATACCCCCGCCTGGAGATCGCCGCCCGGGATTCCATCGATCGGTACGAATTCGAGGACCTCACGATCGTCGGCTACGACCCGCACCCCGTCATCAGGGCCCCCAAAGCGGTATGAGTCCGCGCGAATCGGCCCCCGCCGGCGAGTCACCGCGGCTTTCGGCGATCTGGGCGCAAGCCGCCGAGCGGGTCATCGGGTCGGGCGGCGGCATGCCGTGGTCGGTCCCGGACGATCTGGCCTTCTTCAAGCGGAGCACCGCGGGGTCCCCGGTCATCATGGGGCGTTCCACGTGGGAGTCCTTTCCGCCGCGATTCCGTCCGCTCCCGGGGCGGACCAACATCGTGATGACGCGTTCTCTTCCGGCCCGGCCCGAGCCCGTCGAGCGCGACGGTGCGCTCTGGACCTCGGGCCTCGACGAATCCGTCCGGGCGGCGGTCCTGGCCTCCCCCGACGCCGCGGAGCTGTGGATCATCGGTGGCGCCGGGGTCTATGCCAACGCCTTGTCTCGTTCCGATATCCCCGGGGTGCACCGCGGGAAGGTGACCCGCGTTCTGGTGACCGAATTGGGCCTTTCGGTGGTGGGAGATCGCGCCGCCCCTCCCCTGGGCCCGGAGTGGTCCCGGCGCGTGCTCGACGCCGGAACCGACGAGCGAGGCGCGGTAGCCGATGCGTCCGGGAGTCTCACGTCCCTGCCCGTGCCCTATCGCTTCGTGGAGTACACCCGCTGATACCTGGCCCTCCCTTTATGACGTTCCAGGCGACGCCCCATTCCGCCGGGGCAGACGCCGGGGCTCCCACATCGGTAGAGTAGGGGCCATGACTTTTCGGCCCGGAGATACTGTAGGTTTTGTCGGTTGGCGCGGCATGGTGGGGTCCGTCCTCATGAATCGCATGGAAGAAGAAGGCGATTTCGCCGCCATGTCACCCGTGTTCTTTTCGACGTCTAGCCCCGGCGGCCCCTCCCCGAGTTTTCGCGGCGTCGAGGATTCCGGCGTGTTGCGCGACGCCTACGATCTCGACGAGTTGGCCCGTCTGCCCATCATCGTCACCACGCAGGGCGGCGACTACACGCAGAAGGTCCACCCCGCCTTGCGGGCCCGCGGCTGGGACGGCATCTGGATCGACGCCGCTTCCACGCTACGCATGAACGACGACGCCGTGATCGTTCTCGACCCGGTCAACCGTCACGTGATCGACCGCGGCCTGGCCAGCGGGGTGAAGGACTTCGTCGGCGGCAATTGCACGGTCTCCTGCCTGCTCATGGGCCTGGGCGGGCTCTTCCGCCGCGGCCTGGTCGAGTGGACCACGGCCATGACCTATCAGGCCGCCTCCGGAGGAGGGGCCCGGCACATGCGCGAGGTTCTCAAGGGCTTTCGGGATATCTCCGGTAGCGTCGCGACCGAGCTCGAAGACCCCGCCTCGGCGATCCTCGACATCGACCGGAAGGTTCTGGATCTTCAGCGTTCGGAAGGTCTCGACGTCGCCCAGTTCGGCGCTCCGCTGGCGGGCTCGCTCATTCCGTGGATCGACGCCGACCTCGGCAATGGCCAGTCCAAGGAAGAGTGGAAGGCCGACGCGGAGACCAACAAGATTCTGGGCCTCGACGGCGAAGATCGCGTCATCATGGACGGGCTGTGCGTTCGCATCGCGGCCATGCGGTCCCATTCGCAGGCCCTGACGCTCAAGCTGACCGAGGACATCCCCGTGGAGGAGATCGAGCGGATCATCGACGAGGACAACGAATGGTCTCGCGTGATCCCCAACTCGAAGGACGAGACGGTGCGCGAGTTGACCCCCGTGGCCGTCTCGGGAACCTTGTCGATCCCGGTGGGGCGCATTCGCAAGCTCGCCATGGGGCCGCAGTACGTCTCGGCCTTCACCGTCGGAGATCAGCTCTTGTGGGGTGCGGCCGAGCCCGTCCGCCGCATGCTCAAGATCGCCACCGGCGCCTCCGAGGTCTGATCGCCGTGGCCCGAACCGCATCTTCAGCTTCCCCGGTCCGGCCCCGCTCGATCGACTGGGAGGACGTGCAGGCCACGCGGGAATTCTTCGCCTTGAGCACGACCAACCGTGTGCCTCCGTATGCCCAGTTGAGGAGGCGTCTCGTCGAGGCCCGCCATACCGGCGAGCTCGAATCCGGAACGCGCATCCCACCGGTGCGAAAACTTGCGGCCGCCCTGGGCCTGGCGAGCAATACCGTCGCCAAGGCATATAAGGAGCTGGAAGCCTCGGGCGTCGTCGAGACCAAAGGCCGAGCCGGAAGCTATATCCGCCCGAAGTCCACCGTGGAGAACAAGGCCTTGAGGCTGACGCGAAAGTACCTGACGTCGCTGGCCGAAATCGGCATCTACGGGGATGAGGCCGAGGCTTTCCTCCGCCGCGTGCTGGACGAGGAGTCCCTCTAAACCTTGGGGACCCGGTGCAGGCCGGAGCCCGCGCCTCGAGGGCGCGGCATGACCAGCCGCGGGTTCTTGGGAGACCGATGCGGCGCGCAATTGTGGCTGCGTCGGAATTGAGCGTCGAGATACTGGCGGTGTTGCATCCTGGCGACCCGGGCCTGGGCCCGCCGCTCACGCGCGGCCTGCCTGCGGGCCTTGCGTTCCATCCGCCACTGACCCAATCGATGCCAGGTGTTGACGACCTTGGCCTTGGCCCACTGATTGAATCGGTGAATGATCGGGTACTCCGTGGCGAGAAGGCCGAGACCGAGGAAAATGGCCAGCCACCCGGGGCCCGGCGTCACGAGCATGACGATTCCGGCGAGCACGATGGCCCCGCCGATGATCGTGACGATGATCTTTTGGCAGAGCGCCAGGGCGGGATGCCGCTGGGTGAACCGCCGCACCCGGTTCAGGGCATGGTGCAACCGGCCTTCCTGCTGGCCTTGCTCGATTTCCTTTTCGATTCCCACGCGGCACTCCTTCTCTCCGAGATGGGTTCCGTCACCGGCGCCCCACGGTGCGGTGGCGAAACCCGGCCGTTCCGTTCAGTCTAGCCGTGTGGGCTCTGCCTCCGCAGTGCGGTGCGACCAATGCAACTCGGTTGGTTCGAGTCTCGCACCGTCCCCTGGTGATCAGCAGGGAGACTCCGGTTTAGAGGGTGAAACCGATGATCACGGGCTCGGCCTCGAGGGTCACGCCAAACTCCTCGCGAACGCCGTCGCGCACCGTCCGGGCGATCGCCAGGATGTCCCGGGCCGTGGCTCCCCCGCGATTGGTGATCGCGAGGGTGTGCTTGGTGGACAAGCTCGCCCGGCCGCCCGCGATCGGTTGGTGCTCGCTCTGCAACCCGAAGCCCTTGTCGAAGCCGGCGTTTTGGATCAGCCACGCGGCGGACAGCTTGATCTTGGACTCGTCCACCGCCCCGTGCGGGTCCAGCATGGGATACCGCGGGGCGTCCTCGGGGATGGTCGCCTGCTGCTCCGCGGCAATGATGGGGTTGGTGAAAAAGGAACCGGTGCTGTAGCTATCCCGGTCGGAGGGGTCGAGGACCATGCCTTTGCCGGAGCGGAGTTCGATCACGGTCTCGCGCACCGTGGCCGCTTCCGCGCGCTCCCCCACCTCGACGCCCAGACGGCGGGCCAGCTCCGCGTATCGGATCGGCTGAGACAGGTTGCTGCGTCGCACGTCGAACTGCACGGATAGGACCACGTAGCGGGGGGATCCGTCGTGAATTTCTCGCTTCAACAACGAGTTGCGGTAGGAAAATTCGAGGTCCTCGCCGCGGAATCGACGCGTCTGACCCGCCTTTCGGTCGTAGACCAGGGCCGAGGCAAAATGCTGTGAGATTTCGGTTCCGTACGCCCCGACGTTCTGCACCGGGGTCGCCCCCGCCGTCCCGGGGATTCCGGAAAGGGTTTCCAGGCCCGTGAAGCCCTGATCAACGGTGTACCGCACGACGTCGTCCCAGGCTTCGCCGGCGGCGACGGTCAGGAGCGTGCTCTCTGCGTGTTCCTCCACCGCGATGCCACGGGATGCCACGTGAATCACGGTTCCGCGGAACCCTTCATCCGACACCACGAGGTTGGAACCTCCCCCGAGGATCAGGACGGGTTCCTGCCGCTCGTCGGCCTCGCGGACGGCCTGGACGATCTGGTCCTCGGCGGTGGCCCGCACATAGCGGCGGGCCGGGCCGCCGACGCCGATGGTCGTCAATTCGCTCAAAAGGGTCTCAGTCACGCCCTCCAGTCTAACCGTGACAGCCTCCGGCCACGTCGAGCGTTCAGAGCCCGGCTAGGAGGGATCGTGGTGGCCCGGGTGCTCGCGGCGTCGGCGGCGGAGGGCCTCATCCATCGGGGTCGCCTCGTCGGGCGGGGTTCGGTCCGGCGCGCCCGTGTACTCCTGCTCGTTGACCCAGCGCGCCTCGGGGTCCTCGTGTCCGATTTTCGACCGCTCCTCCCCGCGAGAGGCGGGGTTTCTCAATTGCGGGACCAGAAGAAGCGAGACGATCACCATGACCAAGACCACGGCCAGGCCGTTGCGGACGCCGAGGGCCTCACCCAGGACCCCGAGGATCGGCGGACCGCCCAAAAATGCCCCGTACCCGATGGTCGAGACCACGGAGACTCGGGCCGAGGCGCGCACCGGATCGTCGGCGGCCGCAGACATCCCGACGGGAAAGCCCAGCGCGGCCCCTATCCCCCAGACGAAGATCGCGACCATGCCCAGCCCGATCCACGGGGACACCACGAAGGTTCCCAGGCCGAGGACCGCGAGAACGCAGGCGATCCTCATGACGGCGACGCGGCCGTAAACGTTCAGGAGCCCGGTGCCCAGGAGACGGCCGGTCGTCATGGCCGTCACGAACAGGCCGTACCCCACGGCCCCAACGGCCGCGGTGGCGCCGTACCCGGCCGTGAGCGCCAGGGCTACCCAGTCGTTGGCGGACCCCTCGGCCAACGCCATTCCCAACACGAAGAGACCCAACAGGATGGTTCTCTTTTCCGCCCAGGCATCGCGGACCGAGAAGGCGCCACCTCCGGAATCGACGATGGCCATCAGGCCCGTGGTTCCCGGATGGATGTCTCCGCCTTCGTGACGCGTGTACCGCATGGCCACGATCACCAGGGCGATGACCACGAGGTACACGCTGAACATGTGCCAGAACACCGACACGTTCAACGCGGTCATCGCCGTGCCCACGACGGAGCCGATGACCGTGCCGATCGAGAAACACCCGTGCATGAGGGGCATTCGCTGCTTCTTGACGGCCCGTTCGACCGCTGCGCCCTGGACGTTGGCCGCGACCGAAAACGTCGCCTGGCCGAGGCCGAAAAGCCCGAGCCCGAGGCCCGCCATCGGGATCGAGTGGACGAAGGACACCCCGGCCGCGAGGCCCAGCCCGCCGATCATCATCAGGGCAAAGGTCAGCCATAGCGTCTTTTGGGCGCCCAGCTTCATGACGACCATCCCGGAGGCCGAAACGGACAGGAACGCCCCGAAGGTCTGGGCCAGAAGCAGGATCCCCAGGGGTCCCGCGCTCAGGTGAAGCTCGTGCGCGATCGACGGGACCCGGACGAGCCACGCCGAGATGGACAGGCCGCTGGCCAGGTACACGCCCAGCACGGCTATCAGCCAGGACCGGTCGGATACGCGCGGAGCCGTCACGGGCGTTCCCCTTCCTCAGGATGCCTCGCCGGTGCGAGCACCGGCCACCAAATAGCCGCTAGAGGCGGACGAGGGCCTGCGCTTTGACCAGGACTTTCTGGGGCTTTCCGTCCGTGTCGGGGGCCGAGACGGCCAGGTCCACGCGGGCCGTGCCGTTCTCTTCGTCGAGCGCGCCGATCTTTCCCTCGACCGTGATCACGGTGCCACCCTGATCCGGGCTCTGGTCGTCGTCGGCGTCCGGAACCGGCACCGGCTTGGTGAATCGCGTCTGGTAGTCGAGGATCCGTCCCGGATCGCCGATCCAATCGCTGACAAGCTCGACGACGGCGCCCATCGTAAACATTCCGTGCGCGATGACCCCGGGAAGCCCGACGGAGGACGCGAAGCGCTCGTTCCAATGAATCGGGTTGAAGTCTCCGCTCGCCCCCGCGTAGCGCACCAGGTCAGCCCTGGTGACCTCGATCTCGCGGGTTCCGATGACCTGCCCCTTTTCCAGGGACTCGATGGTGGGTTGCTGCATGATTACTCCTCGCCCCTCACCAGGAGGGATGACACGGCGGTGACGACGGGCTGACCCTGGTGGTCCACGATTTCCTCCCGGGTGGTCACCATGGCGCCGGAGCCCATGAGGCGCACGGAGTCCACGTGAACCGTGGTCGTCAGCTCGTCTCCGGCGACGATGGGCCGGTGGTGGGTGAATCGTTGGTCCGCGTGGACCACGCGGGAGAAGTCGATGCCGGCGGTCGGGTCCTGGATGAGTTCAGCGTCCGCGGCCTGGCTCACGATGATCGCGAAGGTCGGCGGCGCCACGAGATCCGCGTGCCCGAGCGCCATGGCGGCCTCGACGTCGACGTGGGCCGGCGACTGGGCCTTGACCGCGCGCGCGAACTCTCTGATCTTTTCCCGGGACACCGAGTAGACGGGGGCGCCCGTGTACTCACGCCCCTGAAGGTCTTCGGCGATGCCCTTGTTTTCAGACATACAGCTCCTCATGCTCTGGGTCGGCCGAGCCAATCCGGTGGGCCGGCCGTGGACGCCTCTTACTGGCGCCCACCTTACCGGGCGGCTACCGGTCCCGGTCGGCCCCGATCCGGGTTTTCCACAGATTTATGATCCAGATCACAAATACTGTGTGAGAATCGAGCTATGAAACGCAGATACCTGTCCTTCATCGCATTGGCCATCACGATCTTCTACGGGGTGGGCTTCGCGGCCTTCGACGAAACACCGCAGGGGTACGCGGCGATCGGAGGGGCCGTCGTGGCCCTCTCCTGGATCGCGGTGGGCGTCTTCGGCCGAGACGACGACTCCGGCCGGCGGCGGCGTCGTCGTGAGAGGCGCGACGGTCGCGTGTGAGGCGACGGCGTCACGGAATCCCGCTGCGACGGGGCTCGCCCCCATTGCGTGGCTCTCGGGCGTCAACGTTTCTCACGGTGAAGGTGAGACCGTTGCGGAATCAACCCTGCACGACGCGCCTAAAGAATCTCGTCCAGGGAAAGGCCCCGGGCACCGTGGCGGGTCGAGCGGCTGGCGGTCAAGCACAGTAGAGCCAGGTTTACTCAGACCGTTGACAAGCCTTTTCATACCGGGAGGCGGACACAAAAATACCCCCGCTTGACCGGTATTCCCTAGTCAAACGGGGGTTTCTGTAGCGGTGGACGGGCTCGATCCGTCGACCTCACGATTATGAGTCGTGCGCTCTAACCAGCTGAGCTACACCGCCAAAACATGGAAGCGCCTGCGCGGAGCATGTGCTTCACGCAGGCCCTCATCATGAGAGCCCCGACCGGGAATCGATCCCGGGACCTCCATCTTACCAAGATGGCGCTCTACCACTGAGCTATCGGGGCAACGACATATAACTTTACAGCCACCCCCGGGCATAAACAAATTCACGGGTGAGTGTTTCCCGCCACAATGATGTTCTCCCCTTCGTGAACGGGTCGATGGATCGCGAAAGGCGGCGTGGGCTACTCAGCCCACGCCGCCTTCGGCCTCAGTGCTCCGTCAGAGCACCGACCCGCCTCGCGCCCCAATCGGGGTGCCGCGAGCGGTCTCGTGGCCCCCTACGGTCGTTTCTTGCCGTTTGGCAGGCAACGACTAGTCGCGGTAACCGCCCTTGCGGAATCCCCCGCGGCCGCCACCGCGGTCCTCGCGGTAGCCGCCACGCTCGTTCCGGCCGCCGCCACGTCCGCCGCGGTACCCACCGCGATCGTCCCGACCGCCGCGATCCTCGCGGCCGCCACGGTATCCACCGCGGTCTCCGCCGCCGCGGTAGCCGCCGCCACGGTTACCACCGCTGCGGAACCCTCCGCCACGGCTGCCGCCGCGCGAGGAATTGCCGCCGCGATCCGGTTCGATATCGATCGTGTTGCCGTTGATCTGAATGTTGCGGAATTCGTTGATGTTGATGTTCTCCGGAAGGTCCACCAGGGAGAATCCACCGCGAATGTCGATGTTGCCGACCTGCGACCCGTCCAGGCCGCCTTCGTTGGTCAGGGCACCGACGATCGAACCGGGAGAAACACGCTGGTCGTGTCCCACCTGGATCTTGTAGGTCGTCAGGCCTTCGTCGCTGCGCTTGCGTCCGCCGCGTTCGCCCTTCGGGCCGCGCTCGTCACGCTCACGTCCACGAGCCGGGCCCTTGGCCGGGAGCTCTTCGACGAGGAACGGACGGCCGTTCTGGGCGATCAGGGCGATCGCCGCGGCGATGTCCTCGGCCGGAACGTCGTGCTCGGCCTCGTACTTCTCGACGAGTTCCTTGAAGACCGAAATGTCCTCGGACTCGATCGTGGTGGTGATCTGCTCGGCGAAACGCTCCAAGCGGTTCGCGTTGACGTCGTCGGCGGTCGGCATGTTCATCTGCTCGACCTTCTGGCGGGTGGCCTTCTCGATCTGACGCAGCATGTGCTTTTCACGAGGCGTCATGAACAGGATGGCTTCGCCGGCACGACCCGCGCGGCCCGTACGGCCGATGCGGTGCACGTAGGACTCGGTGTCGTGGGGAATGTCGAAGTTGACCACGAGGCTGATGCGCTCGACGTCGAGGCCGCGGGCCGCAACGTCGGTGGCCACGAGGATGTCCACGGTGCCGTCGCGAAGGGCCTGAACGGTCCGCTCGCGCTGATTCTGCGGGATGTCACCGTTGATCGCGGCGGCCTGGAAGCCACGGGCCTTGAGCTTGTCGGCGACCTCTTCGGTCTCCTTCTTGGTCCGGACGAAGGCGATCACGCCGTCGTAGTCCTCGACCTCGAGCACACGGGTCATCGCGTCCAGCTTGTGGGAGTGCATGACCTGCATGTAGCGCTGGCGAATGTTGGAGGCGGTCGTGGTCTTGGACTCGACCTTCACCTCGACCGGATCGTTGAGGTACTGCTCCGCGAGCTTCCGGATGGACTTCGGCATGGTCGCCGAGAACAAGGCGACCTGTTTGTCGCCGGGGGTCTTCGCGAGGATCTGCTCGACGTCATCGGCAAAGCCCATGCGGAGCATTTCGTCGGCCTCGTCCAAGACGAGGTGCTGCAGGTTCGACAGGTCCAGCGAGCCGCGCTTGAGGTGGTCGATCACGCGACCGGGGGTGCCGACGACGACCTGGGCGCCGCGGCGCAGACCGGCCAGCTGCGGACCGTAGGGCGAACCGCCGTAGACCGGCAGAACCGTGAAGCTGGGCATCTCGCTCGCGTAGGAGGAGAACGCCTCGCCGACCTGGAGCGCGAGCTCGCGGGTGGGGGCGAGGACGAGGACCTGGGTGTTCTTGCTGGGGCCGTGCACGTCCGAGAGCTCGGCCAGGTGCGAGAGGGCCGGGACCGCGAAGGCCGCGGTCTTACCCGTGCCGGTCTGGGCCAAGCCGACGACGTCGCGTCCTTGCAGGAGCAGCGGGATGGTTTCCGCCTGAATCGGCGACGGCTTCTCGTAGCCGACCTTTTCGAGCGAGGCGAGGACGCGAGCGTCCAGGCCCAGATCGGTGAATTTGATGGAGTTGTCCTCGGGCTCCGCAGCGGCGGTCGAGGAGTTTTCGGGCAGGGTCTGGTTGGTTTCAGTCACCAATGAGTCCTTATTAATGTTGGGGTTCTCGCACCGTTCGTTGTGAACGGCGGCCGGATTATCCCCTTTGAATCTGCCCGCGAACACCCTCTGAAATTCTTCAGAGTCTCGTGTTCCTCCTATGGGCGCACCTCATGAACCTTGTCTATGGATCGTTCACGGCCAACCGATCGAATTCGATGGTGTGGGGCAGTGGGTGAGGTGAGCGCTACGGCGAGCTATTACACGTCATGCAACGGCCGGGTCCTTCGATGATGAGGACTGACTCGGCACAAAACGGGGAATCCCGGTAATGCCTCTACTTTACCGCATGGTTTGCCGTTTCACCGCTCGGGGTGACGCATCGCTCACGTCGACTTGGCCAGGAGCACCACGCCGTCGGAGTCGAAGGCGGGTCGATACGCGACCCCGTACCGCTTCTCCGCCAGCCCCCGGGGATCGCCCAGGTTCCCGGTGTTCCACGTATTGCTTCGGGCGTTAATCAGAACATAATCCGGCGCGGGGTCCCCGTCGGTGCCGATCCACTGAACATCGTGATCCGGCACGAGGTACACCAAACCGGTGAGGTCGCTCGCGACGCTGGATCCCGCCGGAATCCGATCGATGGCCCTGGCCTCCGCGGCGACCGAGGTTTCCGGCGGCGCCCCTGCCCCGAGCAGCACGGAAATCAGCCCGGAGGTCGGCAGCAAAACCAGGGCCACGCCCGCCGCCAGCGTCGGGGCGAGGGCAGACATCCTCTCGATACCGCGGGCGAAGGCCCCGGCGCGGGTAGGACGGGCCTTCATCGACGCGTCGAGGATCGCAGCGAACAAGACCGGCATGACCACGAGATTGTAATGCCAGGACGCCTCCCAATACCCCGGGTTATCGGAGAGAAACCGCCACACCAGCGTGGGAACTGCCACGAGCACTATCGGCGAGCGCAGACACACCAGCGTGCCCGCGACGAGCACAAGACCCAGGGTCTGGGATTTGGCCCAGGGGTAGAACATGAGCCCCAACGACTGGAGCGGATCGGCGATCGCGCCGAGGACGTCGATCGTTCCCCCATAGGCAAAGTTGCCGCCGGGGTTGAACCACGGAACGATGACGAAGACCGCCAGCGCGCTCCAGGCCAACCCCCACACGATCAGGAACGGGCCCCGGCGGCCCTCACCGATCGTGAGGAACCTCCCGACGCGACCGGCGTCGCCCAGATGGAGCCCCGCGGCGCGCACGTCACGACAGGCGATCAGCGCGCCGATCATCGCGGCGGTCACACCCATATCCTCCTTGACGAAGACGAGCGGGACCGCCCACAGGGTCGCCGCCCGCAATCTCCCGCACGCCAGCAGGCACAGGGACAGGCTCATCAGGGGTATGGCGAAAGCCACCTCGTGGAATTGGACCCTGACGGCCTCCAACACGCCGAAGCTCAGGCCAAAGCCGAGGGCCAAGCACGAGCCACGGAAGGCGCCGAGTTTCCTGGCGCCAAACCACCCGAAAATCCCGACCGACGCGGCGAGAAGCGCATCCTGGACGAGCATGATGCTCAGGCCCGAGGGCCACGCGAGGTAGACGGGGGCGAGCAAAACCAGGATGGGGTGAAAATGATCGCCCAGAAGATTGAAGCCGTGGCCCTTGATGTCCACGATGGGCGGCTGGCCGGCGGCGTAGGCCTTGGCCAGTTGCGTAAAGATCGCCAGATCCCACGAGGGTGTATCCATGCGGTGCCACTGGAACGCGGAGGTCGTCGAGTACACCGCCATGGCGATCAGCGCCGCGGTCACGGCCACCGTGATCGGGATCCGCCGACCGACCCACCGACGGGTACGGACGGCGACCCGAGCTCGGCGGGAATCGGACCCACCGAGGAGACTCCGGACGCGGCCGACCTCGACCGTGGGAGTGCTGGAATCATTCATCGTCTGACCTGCCGGCGGTTATTCGTCCCAGGGGTGGGCATCAGAATCGGTCCGGCGCCCGTGAGACCATGGTGGAATGTCCCCCGCGCACGCCTCAGAACGCCGATTCGTGCCGAACACGCCGGTCGATCTCGAACGGACCATTGCGGTCCTCCGGCGCGGTCAGCACGACCCCACTCTACGGGTGATCGCAGACCAGCGGCATTGCCGCGTCTATCTCACCGCGCGACTCAGCGAGCACCTCGGCCGGGGTGTCGCGGCGGTCCTCGAACAACGTGCCGGCCGGCTGCCGCGACACCTCGCCCCGATCACGGTGGCCGCCTGGGGTGCGGAGCCCTTGGAGGTCGAGGCCTTCCTCGACGAGATCCCGTCGCTTCTCGGCTTCGACGACGACTGGTCGGGGCTCCTCGACGCCCCGACGTATCCCCTGTTGCCGGCGGCCGTGCGGTCCTCGCATCGCCTCCACCCCGGGCTTCGTCTCTGCGCGACCGGGTGGATCTTCAAGCACGGCGTGTCCGCGATCTTCGAGCAGCGCGTGACCGGCAGCGAAGCCATTGGCGCGTGGCAGCGGCTCGCGGCCCGCTACGGGGACGCTCCGCCCCCATCACCTCACGGTGCGGTCCCTTTCCCCGTGGACATGAGGGTCTTCCCCACGCCGCGGGCCTGGCTCGACATTCCCTCGTGGGAATGGCGGCGGTCGGGAGTGGACGGTCACCGTCGCGACGCCGTGCGGGCCCTCGCCGAGACCGCGCCCTCGTTGATACGACTTGCCGACCACGAACCCGCCGGGGCCGTAGCCCGCGCCCTCGCCGCCCTGCCGGGGATCGGCCCCTGGACCATCGCGGAGACGATGCAACGCTCCCACGGGCTGCCCGACGCGATCAGCGTGGGCGACTATCACCTGGCCCACGGGGTGTGTTTCGCCCTGGACGGACGCCGGGGCGACGACACCCGGATGCTGGAACTCCTGAAGCCCTGGGCCGGGCACCGGCAACGCGTCGTGCGCATGATCGGGGCCTCCGGGCTTAACGAGCCCCGGCGAGGACCGAGGGTTGCCCCTCAGTCACTCGCCGGATAGAAAGTAGTCGATGGCCCGCCCCTTCTCGATGGGGCGGACGGCCTTATGCCTGGCCGGGCTCCGTGGCGGACTGGCCCTCCTGCTCGGCTTCCTTTTCCGCCTCGGCGATCTGCTTGCGGACGTCGTCCATGTCCAGGCCCTGAACGGCCTCGATGACCTGGTCGAGCTGCGCGCCGTTCAGGGCGCCGGGCTGTGCGAACACGAGGGTCTGCTCACGGAACGCCATGAGGGTCGGGATCGAGGTGATTCCGGCCGCCGCGGCGAGCTGCTGCTGATCCTCGGTATCCACCTTGCCGAAGACGACGTCCTCGTACTTCTCGGACGCGGACTCGAAGACCGGCGCGAACTGCTTGCACGGGCCGCACCATTCGGCCCAGAAATCGACCAGGACGATGTCGTTCTGACCGATGGTGTCGTTCAAGTTCTCTTGCGTAAGTTCAATAGTCGACATGGCCCCGAGACTACAGAGGGTGGCCGGGGCGGCCCAACGACTTTCACCGACAGCTCAGCCACGGCGTTGCGCTTGCGAAGCATCTGTTGTGGATGCGGGGGCCCGACAGGGCGTTAAAAGCAACGCGCCGCAGATTCCGAAGAATCTGCGGCGCGTTGGCGGCGGTGGCAGATGAGGGATTCGAACCCCCGTAGGCAGTGCCAGCTGATTTACAGTCAGCCCCCTTTGGCCGCTCGGGTAATCTGCCGAGCGTTCCGCGGACCTTCAGGCCCGAACAGAACCGCGCCCCCGGTCAACGGGAGCGGATACAACAGTACCCAAAGAACTTCTGGATGCACAAACCGGAACGGCCGCGCGCGGTTCATTGTGACCAACCGCACTGGATAGGGCCACCACGGTGATCCCGGAGGCGGATCAGCTCGTGGGCGCCCCGCCCTGCTCGGACAGGAGTCGCTCCTCCAACCGCGCCAGGAATTTTTCGAGCTGCTCGTCGGTGACCTCGCCCCGCTCGCGCGAGGCTTCCAGGTCTTCGCGGACTCCTTCGAGGCGGCGGATGAGCGCGGGATCCACGAGCCGTCCGTGGGCCGGCCCGTCGCTGATCACGGAGCGCGATGCATGTCCCGAGATCACCGAGCGGGGCGACGCGGATCGGTAGCCCGACGTCGCGGCCCCGCTTCTCTGCCTCGGCCCGACCAGCGAGCCCCGACGGCTCGTACTCGTAGTGGTGATTTTCATGATTCCCAGTCTGCGGGCCCCACCTGTGAGGAGGTACGGAATGAGGTGACGATTCGATAACGATTCCACGGGTGTTGTCTCACATAGCGGCCGACGGGGGGCGGGATACAGGGTGCGGTCGGTGTATCGCGCCCGTGCTTTAAGCTAGACAGCGACATCCGAGACCACCGTTTCCCACGAGATTAGGAGCCCACCATGGCCAGCGAATCCTCCTTCGACATCGTCAGCAAGGTCGACACCCAGGAAGTCTCCAACGCGCTCAACCAGGCGTCCAAGGAGGTCTCGCAACGCTACGATTTCCGCGGCGTCGGGGCCTCGATCGAGTTCTCAGGCGAGAAGATCCTCATCAAGGCCAATTCCGAAGAGCGGGCGAAAGCCGTCCTGGACGTCTTCGAGTCCAAGCTCGTCAAGCGCGGCATTTCCCTCAAGTCCCTCGACGCGGGCGAGCCGTACGCCTCGGGCAAGGAATACCGGATCGAGTCCTCCATCAAGGAAGGGATCGCCCAGGACCAAGCCAAAAAGATCTCCAAGATGATCCGCGATGAGGGCCCGAAGGGAGTCAAGGCGACGATTCAGGGCGACGAACTGCGCGTCTCCTCGAAGTCCCGCGACGACCTTCAAGCGGTCATGTCCATGCTGAAGTCCGCCGACCTCGACGTGGACCTCCAATTCGTCAACTACCGCTAAGGGCTCCCCACGACGAAGGCCCCGCGGCCGGACCTTTCATGGTCCGGCCGCGGGGCCTTCGGCGTCAGGGGCTCCGGGCAACCGGCTCCCCGGGGCCTTAGCGGCGGGGAACGTTTCCTCCGTAACCGGCCATGCTTTCGAGCCGTGCGATGCGCTTCTCCATGGGAGGGTGCGTCGACAACAGGTTCTTGACCTGGGCGCCGCGGAAGGGATTCGCGATCATCATGTGCGCGGTGTTCACGGTCTTCTGGTTCTCCGGGTCCATGGGGACCTGTTGCGTGCCCTGCTGGAGTTTCCGCAACGCCGACGCCAGTGCCAAGGGGTCGTCCGTGAGTTTGGCGCCGTCTTCGTCAGCGTCGTATTCCCGAGTACGGCTGACGGCAAGCTGAATCACGGTCGCGGCCAACGGCGCGAGCAGAGCCATCAGGATCGCCGCGATCGGGTTGCCGCCGCGTTCGTCGCGACCGCCGAATGCCCCGCCGAAGAACATCATGAACTGCGCCACCGAGGTGATGACGCCGGCGATCGCGGCCGATATCGACGACGTGAGGATGTCTCGGTTGTAAACATGCATCAGCTCGTGCCCCAGCACCCCACGCAGTTCCCGCTCGTTCAACAGCTGCAGGATGCCCTCCGTGCAGCACACCGCGGCGTGCTGTGGATTGCGACCGGTCGCGAACGCGTTGGGAGACATGGTCGGCGCAATGAAGAGCCTGGGCATCGGCTGCCCCGCCTTGGCCGAGAGCTCCTCGACGATCCGGTACATTCCGGGCGCCTCCTGCCGGCTTACCGACCGGGCCTGCATCGAAGCGATCGCGATCTTGTCGCTATTCCAGTAGCTCACGCCCGTGGCGATGAGGCCCCCGATGGCGAAGACCCAGATGAAGATGCTGCTGCGGCTGCCCGCCGCGAGCACGCCGCCGACGGCCAACAAGACCGCGAACATTCCGCCCATGAGCAGGGCGGTCTTGATCCCGTTGAAGTGTGTGTGCATAAACGGTGCATCTCCTTGCGAGGCCTTTGGTTTCGGCGCGCGTATTTTGCGGGCGGTGAGCCCACCGACTAGTCGAGATGGTTCAACTGTAAAGCACTGGGCGTCACGAAACGATTGCGGTTTCCCGAGATCCGCCTGTACAAGCGCCCCAAGTTCCATCTGACCAGGGAAGACACGGTTCAACCAATTTTCCACAAGGTTGCCCTTATTGTGAGCGACTCAAAATAACGGTAAGATGGTGTTCATGACATCGGTTCAGCCAGACACCAGCCACGCATCCGAGGGCACCGCCCTCGATGCTCTGCGTGCGCAGTGGTCGGGCGAGCTCCGGGCCCACGGTCGGCGGGTCACCCGCCAGCGCCTGGCCGTCCTGACCGCCGTACACCGGAATCAGCACGCCCCCGCGGAAGACATCGTGAGGTACGTTCGCGAGGAATTGCCGAGCATCACCGTGCAGTCCGTGTACGTCGTCTTGGCCGATCTCACCGAGATCGAGCTGTTACGCAAATTCCAGCCTCCGAGCACCCCGGCTCTCTACGAGACGCGCACGGCCGACAACCACCACCACATTCTGTGCGTGGGGTGCGGTCGCATCGAGGACGTCGATTGCGCGGTGGGGCAGGCTCCCTGCCTGTCCCCCAGCGATACTCACGGCATGACGGTCTTCGCCGCGGACGTCGTCTTCCGCGGCATCTGCGCGCAGTGCGCGGCCCAGGCGGAATCTCCGGACTCGCACGAGTCCGTCTCGCGGGCGGCGCCGGCCGCCTCATCACAAGTGTCCGGGCTCGGCTCCCGCTGAGTCCGGCGTCATCACAACACAGCCACACACAAGATACAGAAGAAGGAGATCGACGATGACTGAGTTCGTTTCGAGCCAGAGCACCACGGATCCCACGAAGCCCTCGACCACCGAGTCGGGCGCGCGTCGGGAATCGGACGCCAACTCGCTGTCCGTGGGCCCCAACGGCCCCCTGATGTTGCACGATGTCGCTTTGGTCGAGAAGCTCGCGCGTTTTGACCGCGAGCGCGTTCCGGAGCGTAGCCCCCACGCGAAGGGCTCCGGCGCCTTCGGCGAGCTGGAGATCACCGAGGACGTCAGTCAGTACACCAAGGCGAAGTTCCTCCAGAAGGGCACCACGACCCCGATGCTGGCCCGCTTCTCCACCGTCGCCGGTGAGCTCGGCTCGCCCGACACCTGGCGCGACGTCCGCGGCTTCGCCCTGAAGTTCTACACCGAAGACGGAAACTTCGACATGGTGGGCAACAACACCCCCGTGTTCTTCGTCCGCGATCCCATGAAATTCCCCGACTTCATTCACTCCCAGAAGCGCACCCCGGATTCCGGCCTGCGCGATCCCAACATGCAGTGGGATTTCTGGAGCCTGTCCCCCGAGTCCGCCCACCAGGTCGCTTACCTCATGGGTGACCGCGGTCTGCCCCGCAGCTGGCGCCACATGAACGGCTACTCCTCCCACACCTACATGTGGGTCAACGAGGCCGGAGAGAAGTTCTGGGTCAAGTACCACTTCCTCTCCGAGCAGGGCGTCGAGAACATGACCAACGACGAGGCCGACCAGCTGGCCGGCTCCGACGGTGACTACCACCGTCGCGACCTCTTCGAGGCCATCAAGCGCGGCGACTACCCGTCGTGGCGCTTGGAGGTCCAGGTCATGCCGTACGAGGACGCGAAGACGTACCGCTTCAACCCGTTCGACCTCACGAAGACCTGGTCGCAGAAGGACTACCCGCGCATCCCCGTCGGCAAGTTCACGCTCAACCACAACCCGACCAACCACTTCGCGGAGATCGAGCAGGCGGCCTTCAGCCCCTCGAACACGGTTCCCGGAACCGGCGTATCCCCGGACAAGATGCTCCTGGGACGCGTGTTCTCCTACCCGGATGCTCAGCGCAACCGCATCGGCACCAACTTCAACCAGTTGCCGGTCAACGCGCCGGTCGTCTCCACGAACTCCTACGACAAGGAAGGCCAGATGCAGTTCCACCACAGTGGAAACGCTCCGGTCTACGCCCCGAACTCGTACGGACGCTCCTACCAGGACGCCCAGGGCCCCGTGGACAACGGCTGGGAGTCCGACGGCGAGCTCGTGCGCGCTGCGTACACCCTGCACTCCGAGGACGACGACTTCGGCCAGGCACACACCCTGGTCCGCGAGGTCTACGACGAGGGCGCCCGCGAGCGCCTGATCAAGACGGTCTCGGGCATGCTCGGCGACTGCGAGGAGCCGGTCCTGTCGAACGTCTTCCAGTACTGGAAGAACATCGACCAGGAAGTCGGCGAGCGCATCGAGAAGGCCGTCAAGGAGAACGCCGGCGACGACGTTCCCGGCGCCTAATCACGGTCCCGCATCCGGTCCTTCGGGTGAACCCGAGGCCCGGGTAGACCAACGGGGGCTCCCCACCGATTCGGTGGGGAGCCCCCGTTTCTTGTGCCCGGCCCCTGCGCCGCCTCCGCGCCGACGCGTGCGCCGGACGGCCGCACTGCCCTACTGGCGGACGAGCCGCTCCTGCGCGGCGGCGATGTCCAGCAGCTCCTTGACCTGCTCGATCGGCAGTCGTGCGCTGGGGCCCAACGCGTTGATCATGACGTAACGGGCGCCGGCGTCCACCGCGAACCGCAACGCGTCCATGGCCGGCACGGAGCGCACCTCCAACCGCGGGTCGAGGGCCGCGACCTCCGGGGCGGAGGTGAACAGGAGGAACGTGTCCGGGTCGCCGTCGCCGTCCGGCTGGGCGTAGACGGGACGCATGTCGTTATCGCCGTGGCGCATTCCCATCAGCAGCACGGCCGCCGGCCCCATGAAGGACCCGACGAGCTGCTGCATGCTTCCGTGGAGCAGCGCGTTCTTGGCGGCGTCGTTGCGGGGCGTATTGATGGCCCACGCCGCCTGGGGCCCCTCGATGCGGCAAGACGGGCTCGCGTTCGGTTCCACGACGATCTCCGCCAGGGTGTCGTCGTGGACGAAATTCTGGAGCACCGAGACCGCCGATTCACGGCTGAGCACCAGGTCGTCCGCGGACCGACCGGAGCCGATGATCACCTGCCGCGCGGTCTCTTCACGCAAATACACGGCCAGGGAGCGCTTGCCGTCCTTATTCAGCACCGCCTGCACCCGGATCTGGGAGTCCGGGCCGATGGCCGCGCCGTCCGGCCCGGGAACGAAGTGGGAGCCGGAGATGTCCAGCAGGACCTCGCCGGCCATGAGGGTACGCAGGACATTCGCGATGGTCTGTTCGGTGGGCTTCCGCCCAAAATGGGACAGCGCCCGGAAAGCCTCGACGTTGACGATCTCGTCCTCGGCCTCGGGGGCGTTGAGGATCGGGTTGGAGGCAGTCTGCGCCGCGGCGGAGGCTGCCGCCGCGGTGCTCAGGGTGGGTCCGGCAGCCTCGGGGCGTTCGGTGTGATCCACGACCGCGCGGAGCCCTTCGGTGCGCTCGAGCATCCAGGCCGGCATGCCCCGCTGATTCCTCGGGTAGGTCTCCCAATCGGTCATCATGTCCTCGCCGGAGAGCGGCGCTTCGTTGGTCCACTGCTCCGGCTCCTGGTCGAAGTTGAGATCCGAACCGACCTGATATCGCGGTTCGGGCCAGTCCTCGGCCTGAATGATGAGGCTCGCCGACAGCCACGCGCCCGACTCGCGAGTGTAGGTGGCCTGACGCAATTCCTGAAGGACCGGAACCACCGACGACTCTTCCGAAACCAACCCCGTGGCGCCGGTCAGCTCTCGCTGACCGCGAAGTTCGGTGATGCGGGCCAGGTACGAGCCCGGCCGGCTCGGCACCGGCTTGAAGTCCCCGATGAGCTGGTCCCACCCGGGCTCCGTGGTGGTCGAGGACAGCAACCAGTGACCCAGGCGATTGACCGCGTCCCCGGTGCGCTGTTGCCGTTCAGCCTCGGGCAGTTCTTCCACGGGATTGCTGTGGGGTGTGCTCGACATGGGTGTTCCTCCGCTGGTCGGTGGGGCCGGTCTGGCCGTTCCTATGGCGTCCTTTTCTTTCCGAGCCTACACAGTCACCGAACGGGTCGAGGCCGCGGCGCCGGCGTTTACTTGCTAGCCTGTTTTCATGACGAAAACACTGCAGGACTTGATTGACGAAGCGATCTTTATCTCCACCGAATACCAGGCCCGGTTGGCCGAGCTGACCGGTGAATCCGACTGGTCCGTGGACTTCTCGGCACCGTCATTCACCCTGAAGTCGGACCCGTCCGTCTCCCTGACCCCTAGCCTGCTGGGAACCGAGTCCGAACAGCGCGGTTCGTGGATCTGGTCGTGGCAGGAACTGGGACATTTCCCGGACGAGGTCGTTGCGGCCGCGGTCCAGGCCCGTGAGGCCGGCGAGAACCTCGGCGTTCAGGAGCTCACGACGGACGAGCTCGTGCTCTCCGAAGGCCTGGCCCGCCGGTTGACCCTGGCGGCCAAGGCCGTGACCGGACTCTTCGCTCACTACCCGGCCGCGGCCGGGGGTGGCGTCCGCGCGTGGCTCCTGGTCGACGGGCCGCAGCTCGAGCTCCCGGAGCCCACCGTCCACCGCATGGGCCGGGTCATGGCGCAGGCACTTCAGACCAATACCGCGGTGCATCACCAGCGCGCCGTGGACTCCTACGCCCGACTCCGCGGGGCCCACATCTCGTGGGATACCGAAGCCTGCGCCGTCATCACGGCCTCCGACGGGGCCTTGCGCCTGTGGTTCGACGAGCACCGGATCTCCGGGATCGAGCCGGCCGAACCCGTCGTCGATCAGCGTGATCTGGCGCGCGCGGCCAAGCAGGCCGAGGAAAACCGGCAGTCGCTCCGGGCGGACGCCCGCCGCGCCCTGTCGATCGCGCACCGCGAATCCGAACAGCAGCGTCGGGCCCGGGAAGAGGCCGAGGCGCAGCGCGTCGCGGCGACCGAGGCCGCCCTGAGCGACACGACCGAGGCACCCACGGCCACCCCCATCGAGCAGACCGAGGGCGTGGAGCCCGCCCGCGCCGACGGCGTCGGCGCCCCCTTCGACCAGGAGCCCCGCGAGGATGCCGAGCCCGGCATCGTCTCGACGCACGTGGTCCCGGACGAGGGCGAAGAGTCGGTCGGCCAGACCCGCCGGGATGCCGTTCCCGCCGCGGATGTTCCCTCCTCCGCACCGGTCTCCGACGCGGATCTCGCCCCCGAGCAGGAGGCGGTCACGGATCAGCACCCGATCGTCGAAGAGCAGACGGTTCCCCTCGCCGACGGCGCCCCCGCCGACTCCGAGGACGCGGACGCCACGGAATCCGCGCTGGATCGACTGCGCGCCGAGCAGGCCGAGGCGGGCGGGCGACCGCAGCGTCAGGAGCGTCCCGCCGCGAGCGCGGGCTCCTCGGCGACCGGCCAGCGGTCGGACGACCGCGATGCCCAGCGGTACGCGGAACCGGTCTCCGAACAGGAAGAGGCCGCCGAGCGCCAGGCTGCTCAGGCCGAGGACGGCACCAAGAAGAAGGGCTTCTTCAGCCGATTCTTCGGGCTGTAGACACGCCCCGACCGGCACACACCGAGGGCCACGATTCGTACGAATCGTGGCCCTCGGTGTGTGTGGGCGGCCGGAGCGAGCAAAGCGGTCCCCCGGCCCGGCGGCGGGTCAGGACTCCCGATGCACCACAGCCTGTGCGAAGGACTCCAACGCGCGCTTGGCCGTGGAATCGGGCAGGGGCGCGAGCGTCTGGATCGCGTCATCGGCCCAGCGATAGGCGATGTCCCAGGCCATGTTGGTCACCCGGTGCGCGGCCAGCGCGTCCACGGCCTCACCCAGCGCCTCGTCCGTGCTGAGGTCCCGGTCCATCAGCTCGACCACGCGACGGGCCTGGTCGTCCCCGTCCCGTGCCGACTGGCGGACGAGGATGGACGGCAACGTGGGCACGCCTTCCCGAAGGTCGGTTCCCGGCGTCTTGCCCGAAACCTGATGACTCGCCGTGACGTCAATGACGTCGTCGGCCAGTTGGAAGGCCACGCCCACGAGTTCCCCGTAGCGGACCAGCGTCTGCACCGTGGCATCTCCGGCGCCCGCGAGATGGGAGCCGTAGTCACAGGCCGCGGAGATGAGCGAGCCGGTCTTGCCTTCGATGACCCGGATGTAGTGCGCGAGCTGGTCCTCGTCCGCCGAGGCACCCGCGGTTTCGTAGAGCTGGCCGAGAACCAGGCGCTCGAAGGTCTTGGCCTGGGTCATCAGCGCTCGGGCGCCCAGCTCCGAGACCATGAGGGACGCCCGGGCAAAAATCAGGTCACCGGTCAGGATCGCGACGGAATTGCCCCAAATGGTGTGCGCGGCGTCGGCGCCGCGGCGCTTGGAGGCGTCGTCCATGACGTCGTCGTGATAGAGCGTCGCCAGGTGGGTCAGCTCCGTGACGACGGCGGCCTCGATCACCGAGCCGTTAATCCCACCGGAGATCTCCGCCGCGAGGAGGGTCAGTAACGGGCGGACGCGTTTGCCGCCGGCTTCCATCAGATGCCGGGCGGCGACGTCGGCCAAGGCGTCGGTGTACCTGAGCGCCTCGCTCAGGCGGTCTTCGACGTCCGAGAGCCCCTGAAGGATCTTGGGGCCGAGCACGGTGTCCTCGGCGATGAGGTCGAATCCGCTCGGCAGGCGCAGACCATCGGCCGCGGCGGACGGGTCCGCCGGGCTCTGCTGTGTACGCTCATCGGGCTGTCCGGGCTGTGTATCGGTCACGGGTTAACACTAACCGTTTCTCTCGGGGCCAAAGGCCGTGGTGACTGGCGTGGTTTACCGCGTGGGCGTCGCGGGGGTCAAACGCTCCACAAGGTCAATCGCGCGGTCGACGATGGTGCGCGGCTCGCGCGGGTTCATGTCCGCCATCAGCCCCACCACCTTCGTCATCAAGGCCGGGAACCTCATGCCGGCGGTGACCGAGGCGCGCATCAGGGCAGGGTGCCCGATCAGTTCGGCGCACAGGCGCCCGAGGGTGAAGTGGGATCCCCACGTGTCTCTGATGATCTCGGGGTATCGGTCCAGGGCCAGCTCGCGGCGCAAGGGGCCGTTGGCGGACGCGGCGTGATCGACCACCTCGGCCGCGATGCGCGCCGAGGTCATCGCGTTGGCGATGCCCTCGCCGTTGAACGGCGAGACGAGCCCCGCGGCGTCGCCCAGGAGCATGAGTCCGGGAATGTAGTGGGGCGTGCGGTTGAATGCCATCGGCAGGGCGGCTCCGAGCACCCGACCCGTGCGATGATCCGCGTCAAGGGACCACTCCTCCGGCATGCCCGCGGTCCAGTCCGCCAGGACCTGGCGGTAGTCCAGCTTGCCGAAGTATTCCGAGGTATTGAGAATTCCGAGCCCGACGTTCGCGGTGCCGTCCCCGACGCCGAAGATCCACCCGTAGCCGGGCAGCAGCTCGCCCTTGTCCTCGGGCCGGCTCCGGGATCCCTCCAGTTCGAGCCAGCCTTCCATCCAGTCCAAATCGCCCAGGGGCGAGTCGTAGTAGGCGCGGACCGCAACGCCCATGGGGCGGTCGTCGCGCTTGCCGAGCCCGGCCGTGACCGCGGCGCGGGTCGAGTTGCCGTCCGCCGCGAGGACGACCTCGGCGAAGAAGTCTTTGGTCTCCTCCGTGCGTCGGCCGCGCTCGTCGTGCACGCGAGCACGGATTCCCACGACGCGGTCCGGGTCACCGAGCAACGCCTCCGGGAGCCCGCTGGCGGCCGGGCCGGTCTCCGAGGCACGGATGACCTCGTGCGCCGCGTGTCCCTCCAGGACAACAGCGCCTCGTGACCTCGCGTGCTCGGCGAGCTCCTGGTCAAATCCGAGACGGGTCCGCACCAGGCCGTAACCGGGGATGTCGCCGTCGGACTCGAAGGGAACCTCCAGGCTCGTCCCCGCCGCCCGCAGGCGGAGGCCCTTCTGGACGTGATAGCCCTGGTCGGGCCCGTGGGCCATGCCCATGAGGTTCATCTCGCGAACGGCCAACGGGGTCAGCCCGTCGCCACAGACCTTTTCCCGAGGAAACCGCGTCTTCTCCAGGACGGTGACCTCGTGCCCGGCCTGGGCCAGCCAGAATGCGGCCGTGGCCCCCGCGGGCCCGGCACCGACGACGAGTACTCTCATGCGCTACGCCTTGAAGCCTCGATGCAACGCGACGATTCCGCCGGTCAGGTTCCGGTACTGAACGTTGCGCCAACCGGCGCCAGAGATCGCGGCGGAGAAGGCTTCCTGGTCGGGCCAGGACTGAATGGTCTCCGCCAGGTAGGAGTACGACTCCGGGTTGGAGGAGAACAGCCGCCCGGCAAACGGAAGGGCCTTCACCAGGTACTCCTGGTAGACCATGCGGAACGGCGCCCAGACCGGAGTCGAGAATTCGCAGACGACGATCCGGCCGCCGGGCTTGGTGACCCGGTGCAATTCGCGCAGGGCGGTGGCGTATTCCGCGACGTTGCGGATCCCGAAGGAGATCGTGACGACGTCGAATTCCTCATCGGCGAAGGGCAGGTCCGTCACGTCGGCACGGACAAAGTTGATCCCGGGGTGACGGCGACGCCCCTCGGCGAGCATCCCCTCGGAAAGGTCCGCGGCGACGACGTCGAGACCGGCCTTCTGATAAGGAACGGACGAGGCGCCCGTGCCGGCCGCGACGTCCAGAATGCGCTGCCCCTTGCGGGGTTCGACCGCCGCGACGGTGGCTCGACGCCACCCGCGGTCCTGCCCGAGAGACAGGAGGGTATTCATGAGGTCGTACTTCGGCGCGACCCCGTCGAACATCGCGGAGACTTCTTCGGACTTCTTATCAAGATCAGCTCGGTTCACGCTGTCTATTCTGTCAGACCGAGCGGCACACCCGTACCGTGGCGAAGAGGCATCGGCCCACGTGGGAGAAACCCCCGGACGGTCGGGGCCTCCCCTGAGACCCGACGTGTCAAAGCGCACACCAAGAATCATTGCCCGGGGAAAGAATTTACAGTTACTGTAAATTCATGAGTTTGTCGCACTGCCCCACGGGAGACCTCCGACACGCGCGCCGCCAGGCGACCCGTCAGGCGATCCTGGATGCGGCAGAGGAGATTGTGGTCACCGCGGGTCTCGGCTCGCTCACGTCCCGCCGCCTCGCGGAACGCGCGGGCACCTCGGAACGGACGGTCTTCAACCACTTTTCCAACCTGGACGACGTGATCCTCGCGCGGGTCAGCTCCTACCTCACCCGGATCCTCGACGCGCCCGAGGTCCCCGTCGGCATCGAGCCGGCGGAGTTGCCCCAGGCCATCGACCACAAATTCCGCGCGAGCTTTTCCCGCCCCGAAGCCGACGAACTCTTCGCGGGGTTCTTGAGGCTGAGCATCTGCCTCACCGCCGAAATGCTGGATCTGCTGGGTGACCACATCCTGCGGACCCTGGCCGACGTGGCTAAGAGCTTCACGGCGGATCTCAAACAGAAGTATCCCGCCCTCGATTCCGCGCAGGGCGTGCCGTTGCAGATGTACGTCTTCAACCTCACGACCAGCATCGCCTTCGGCCTGCTTCACGGGGTCTACCGGCTGAACCTCTTCGAATCCGGCCCGGGGCAGACCCCCGAAGACGGAATGACCCCGTGCCTTAACCTTCAGGACAACCCGAACCTTCACCGGTTCACCCTGGATACCTTGAGAGAAGACCTCCTGTGGGCCTTCGATCAAGTGGCCATCGGCCGACCTCGCATCTAGAACCGCACCGCCAAACAACGAGAGAGATCATGGCAACAATTTTGTACCGCATCGGCGGCTTCGCGGCTCGCAAGGCCTGGGTGATCATCAGCCTCTGGATCGTGATCATCCTTGCCTTGGGTGGCGCTTTCGCCGCGTTCAAGGGCGAGCTGAGCTCCAACATCACCATCCCCGGAACCAAGTCCCAGCAGCTCCAGGACGACCTCAGCGACAAATTCGATCTCAACGCCAACGCCGGAACCGGCCAGGCCGTCGTCAAGAACGACGATGGCAGCCGGATCACCTCCGCGCAGCAGCAGGCCCTGGCCTCGGCGTTGCAGAAGGTCGGCAAGGAAGACGGGGTCGAATCGACCACCGATCCCTTCGCACAGCAGAAACAGACCGACGAGGGCAAGGCCAAGCTCGATCAGGCGAAACCGCAGATCGAGGGCGGTCAGAAGCAGCTCGAGGACGCCCAGAAGCAGATCGACGAGGCACGCTCGAAGATCCCCTCGGACGCTCCCCCACAGGCCTCCCGGGAGATCGACACCAAGCAGGACGAGCTCAACCAGAAGAAGCAAGAGTTCCAGGCCAAGAAGACCGAATACGACCAGAACAAGGCCAAGCTGGACATGTCCAGCGGGTACTCCTCGGTCTCCGACAACGGCTCGGCCGCGATCGCCAGCATCAGCTTCAAGGATGAGATCAACTCGGTCTCCCCGGACACGCTCGCCTCGGTGCGCTCCGACCTGTCCGACGCCGACCTCAAGGGGCTGGACGTCGAATTCGACCAAAACCTCGAGGGACAGCCCGAAATCGGCGGCGTGGGCGAGGCCGCGGGTGTCGTGGTCGCCTTCGTGATCCTGATGATCATGATGGGCACCTTCATCGCGGCCGGCCTGCCGATCCTCATGGCGCTCGTGGGCGTCGGCTCGGCCATGCTCGCGACCTTCGCGCTCTCGGGCACCGTCGAGATGAATTCCTCGACCCCGACCCTCGGCATGATGCTCGGGCTCGCCGTCGGCATCGACTACTCGCTGTTCATCATCAACCGGCACCGAAATAACCTCGTGCGCGGCATGGATATCAAGTCCTCGATCGCCCTCGCCACGGGCACGAGCGGCAACGCGGTGGTCTTCGCGGGCACGACCGTGATCATCGCCCTGCTGGCCCTCAACATCGTCGGCATCCCCTTCCTGTCCGTGATGGGTAACGTCGCCGCGATGTCCGTCCTCTTGGCCGTGCTCGTGGCCGTCACGCTCACCCCGGCCATGCTCGGCTTGGCGGGACGTCACGTCATCGCCAAGAAGCGCTGGAAGGTCATTCAGCGACGGGCGCGCCTGCGGGAAGAATCCGCACGCGAGAACCTCGTGGCCGGCCACGAGGTCCAGGACCGCGCCGCGAAGGCCAATGCCGAACACGAGTCCAGCGCTCGGGGCTGGCTCAAGGTCGTCACCGGCCACCCCGTGCTGACCACGGTGATCTCCGTGGTGGTGCTGGCCATCGTCGCCATCCCGATGACGCAAATGCGCCTCGGACTGCCCGACGCGACCAGCTCCAGCCCGGACAGCGGCGCCTACAAGAGCTACAAGATCATCGAGGACGAATTCGGCGCCGGCCGAAACAGCACGATGATCACGGCCGCTAACCTGCCCGAGGGGACCACCGCGGAACAGGCAAAACAGCTGCAGATCGACGTCGGCCAGGACCTCCAGAAGCAGGACGACGTTAAGACCGTGGTCCCCGCCGCGATCTCCAAAGACAACAGCATGCTGATGTACCAGATCGTGCCGAACGGCGGACCGAACGACGAGTCCACGACCAACCTCGTGACCTCGCTGCGCGACCACACGGTCGACACCGACCAGGGCAAGGTGACCTTCGGCGTCGCCGGCCAGACCGCGATGAACATCGACATCTCGGAGAACCTCTTCAAGGCGTTGCCCGAGTATCTGGCCGTGGTCCTGGGCCTGTCCCTCCTGGTGCTGATCCTGGTGTTCCGCTCGATCCTGGTGCCCCTGACCGCAACCATCGGCTTCCTGTTCTCGCTCCTGGCGGCCTTCGGGGCGACGGTCGCGGTGTTCCAGTGGGGATGGCTCGGCAAGTTGTTCGGGGTGACCGAACCCGGACCGATCTTGAGCTTCCTGCCGATCCTCGCCGTCGGAATCCTGTTCGGACTCGCGATGGATTATCAGGTGTTCCTGGTCTCGGCGATGCGCGAGGCCTTCAGCAAGGGGCGGGGCGGCAAGAAGTCCGTCCTGGTGGGGTACAACCACAGCTCGAAGGTCGTGGTGGCCGCCGCGCTGATCATGGCCGGCGTGTTCCTCGGCTTCGTCTTCAGCGGCCAGGCCATGATCGCTTCGATCGGCTTCGGGCTGACGGCCGGCGTCATCTTCGACGCCTTCGTGGTGCGGCTTACCTTGATCCCGGCGGTCATGTACCTGCTGGGTGACAAGGCCTGGTGGCTCCCGCGATGGGTCGACAAGATCCTTCCGAACGTCGACGTGGAAGGCTCCTCGCTCGAGGAGAAGTAGGAGCACCTCCTCTCCGCGTCCCGCAACGCACCGGTCACGACTCGTGGCCGGTGCGTTGTTGTCTCTGCCGATGACGCGACCGTGACGTCGCTAAAGAAACTTCACGTGAACAGACACCTCGAAAACGGTTAAGCCGCCCGGGAAGGGCACCGGCGGGACATACCGTGACTAGGTCGGACCCGATTCGAGGGCCCGACCCACCGTTTCGCTCGCTCCGCCTCGAGGAAGGACCCGCAGTGCGCCATCGTCTCGCGTCTCGCTGGGTGGTCCTCACCTGCATCGTGCTGGCCCTGGCCCTGATCGGATACGGCCTGGCCCACACGCTCGGCCCCGCGGGACAGCACGCGGTGCAGGGCACCGCCGAGAAGAGCCCCACCGGCGACGGCACCTCCGCCCACCCGCGTCGGACCCGCCTGGAGGTTGGGCTGGACGGGTGCACCCACGACTGGACCGACGCCGGCGCGGGGGCCCAGGTCTTCGAGGTCAAGAACACCTCGGACCGCCCGATGGAGGTCCAGCTGATGGGGACCGACACGAAGGGCTCCACCGGCGCTCACCAGGATGCTCAGCACGCGCAGATCTTCGCGGAGCTCGAGGCCCTCGGGCCCGGCGTCACCCGCGATCTGACCACGAGCATCGGGGCGGGGACCTACCACTTCACCTGCATGCCGGAGGATGGCCCGGCCGTCACCGGCGACGACACCGATGTCCCCGAGCCGGATCCCGACCTCGCCGCCTCGCTGCCCGCGCCCGTCGAGCACGCGGAAGCCGCGACCGAGCAGGAAATCATCCCGTACACCCAGAAATACGAGCGGTGGGTCAAGGACCAGCTGCCGGGGATCCGTACGCAGACCGACCAGCTCGCCGAGGTCATCCAACGCCGCGGCCCCACCTGGCGGCAGGACGCCCAACACATCTGGCTCTCCGCCCACCACGACTACATGAAACTCGGTGCCGCTTACGGTGCCTTCGGCGACCGAGGCGACGCCATCGACGGCACCGCGGCCGGCCTGGAACACGGCGCCGACGATGAGGAATTCACCGGATTCCACCGGATCGAAAAGGGCCTCTGGTCCGACGAATCCCCCGACGATCTGCTCCCCTTGGCACAAGGGTTGAGCAGCGACATCTCGGCGCTCGGGGACGATGATTTGCAGGTCGGCGCCCTGGAGCTCGGCCTCCGGACGCACGAAATCTCCGAAGACACGGCGACGCTGACCCTCAGCGGCAAGGACGACTTCGGATCCCACTCCGGCCTCGACTCGGCCCGAGCGCAACTCGAAGGCACCCGCGAGCTCGTGGACCTGCAACGCCCGCTGCTCGCCGACCGCCTCCCCGCAGGCCACCTCGACGCCATCTACGAGCGGCTCGACCGGGCCCTCGACACCATCGACGAGGCCGCCTCGTCCCACCCCGACACCGCACCGGCCGATCTTCCCGCCGACGCGCGTGGCCGGGTGCGCTCGCAGGTCGGGCAGCTCTCCGAGCAGCTCGCGGAGGTCGCGGCCGTCACGGACATCAGGAGAGCCACGTGAGCACACGCCGTTCGTTCCTCCTCGCCGGAGGCATCGGCCTCGGATCCGCGGGGGTCGGCTACGCCGCCCACGCGGCCGCGTCCGAAACCAGCACGCCGCAGCAGACCGCCAAGGACAGCACGCCGAACCCCGCGTTCCACGGGACCAACCAGGCGGGCATCGTCGAGAGCCCTCGCGCCGCCTCGACGGCCGTCTCCCTCGACGTGACCTGCAAGGACCGCGCCGAGCTGACCGATTTCTTCAAGGCCCTCACGGACCGGGCCCGGCGGCTCACGACCACCGGGATCTTCGACGACGCGGCCAACTCCGTGACCTCCGCGCCGGCCGACTCCGGAACGCTCGGGGACTCCATGCCCCGGGACGGCCTCGCGATCACGGTCGGTGTCGGCTCGTCGCTCTTCGACGACCGCTTTGGGTTGGCCGCCAAGAAGCCGAAACGCCTCACCTCCATGGAAACCTTCGACGGCGACCGGCTGCACGAGGATCTCCGCGACGGTGACCTCTCGCTCGTCGTCTCCGCCGACGGCCGCGACGCCGTGCTCCACGCCGTGCGCGATATCCTGCGCCACACCAGGGGCGCCGCGACCCTGCGCTGGAAGCAAGACGGGTTCACCTCGACGCCGCGGCCGGCTGGCGTTCCGCGCAACCACTTCGGCTACAAGGACGGCATCTCGAACCCGGACACCTCGGATCAACAGGGCATGCAAAACCTGGTGTGGGCCCGCGACGAGGACCAACCGTGGACGGCCGGCGGCTCGTACCAGGTCATCCGCCTGATCCAGATGTTCACCGAGTTCTGGGACCGCATCAGCCTGACCGAGCAGAACAACATCTTCGGACGCGACCGCGCGACCGGCGCGCCGCTGGATGGGACCAAGGAATCCGACGAGCCGCAGTACGTCTACGATCCCCGCGGCTCCGTCGTGCCGCTGACCTCCCACATGCGCCTGGCCAATCCGCGAACGGACGAGACCGCGCACCAAAGAATCCTGCGACGCGCCTTCAACTACGAGAACGGCATGAATTCCAACGGAGACCTCGACCTCGGGCAGGTCTTCGTGTGCTATCAGTCGGACATCGCGGAGCAGTTCGCGACGATCCAGAAAAGGCTGGCCGAGGACCCCCTGAACGACTACATCTCCCACATCGGTGGCGGATATTTTCTGGCCCTGCCCGGGGTCCGGGATTCCCGCGACTTCCTCGCCAGGCCGCTCCTGGCCTGACCGCCACCTCCACACGCTGCCCTTCACACACCAACCATCACTCACCACAGAACCCACGAGGGGAACACCATGCGCACACGATCTCTGCGCTCAGCACTGGGGCTGTCCGCGGCCTTGACCTTGGCGGCCGGCACATCGATCGCCGGCCTGACACCGGCATCGGCCGACGATCAGACCGCGACTCCCATCCAACACGTCGTCGTGATCTTCGACGAGAACATCTCCTTCGACCATTACTTCGGCACCTACCCGAATGCGGCCAACACCCCGGACGAGCAGCTCCAGGGTGGGGGCGCCGCGGGACAGTTCACGGCCGCCAAAGACACGCCCACGGACGTCAAGACCCTCTCCCAGGACCACCTGGACGGCGAGCAGAACCCCAATTCCGTCAAGCCCTTCCGCTTCACCCCGGAGCAGGCCGTCACGTGCGACCAGAACCATAACTATGGCGCGGAGCAACAGGCCTACAATGGCGGCGCGATGGACCAATTCGTCCAGTCGGTGTCCAAAGATAAGTGCGCCTCGGCGGGATCCTCGATGTACGAGGCCAACGGCGAGACCATGGGCTACTACGACGGCAACACCGTCACCGCCCTGTGGAATTACGCCCAGAACTACTCGATGAGCGATAACTCCTACTCGGCCAATTTCGGCCCCTCGACGCCCGGCGCCTTGAACCTGATCTCGGGCAACACGCACGGCGTCACGTCGCACGACCCGAAGACCGGCGACAAGACGGCCACGCCGGATCCCTACGCGATCCAGAGCCCGGACGAGAACGGCGTCGGCACCGTGATTAACGACCCGGATCCGCTGTACGACGACTGCTCGAATAACTCCGGGAAAGCCTCCAATAACCTGGCCTCGCTGTCCGGCCGCAACGTCGGGGACATGCTCAACGGCGCCGGTCAGAGCTGGGGCTGGTTCCAGGGCGGCTTCCGCCCCACCACCGAGGCCAGCGGGGATACCGCCGCGCAGTGCCAGGCGAAGCACGCCAACGTCGCGGGCCAGGAGTCCATCGACTACTCGCCCCACCACAATCCGTTCGCCTACTACAAGTCCACGGCCAACGAGCACCACACCGCCCCGGCGAACGACGCCGAGATCGGCCACAACGGGCAGGCCAATCACAACTACGACCTGACCGACTTCGACAAGGTCGTGAACTCGGACAACATGCCCGCCGTCTCGTTCCTCAAGGCCGGCGAGTACCAGGACGGTCACGCCTCCTACTCGGACCCCGTGGACGAACAGCACTTCCTGACGCACCAGATCAACCAGATCCAGCAGTCCAAGAACTGGAAGAACACCGCCGTCGTGGTGGCCTATGACGACTCGGACGGCTGGTACGACCACGTCGCAGCGCAGATCACCAACGCGTCCAACGACACCTCCCCCAAGGGGGACCAGGCCATCTGCACGGACGCGGCCGAGAAGGGCGTCGACATCTCCGGCGGCTACAAGGATCGCTGCGGCCCGGGAACCCGGCAGCCGCTGCTCGTGATCTCCCCCTACTCGAAAACCAACTACGTGGATCACACGCAGACGGACCAGACCTCGGTGTTGCGCTTCATCGAAGACAACTGGGGCCTCGGCCGGGTGGGCGACCACTCGCTGGATGAGAAGGCTAACCCCCTGACCTCGATGTTCGACTTCCAGAGGGCGCCGAATACGACGCCGCTGGCCCTGGACGAATCCAACGGCACGGTCGTGTCCAAGGATCCGCCGGCGAGCCAGAGCCCTTCCCCGAGCGATTCCGCGACACCGGGCGATGAGGCGTCGAACGGCGCCGGCACCGGGGTAACCCCGGACGATCGCGACTCGGGCAACGGAACGGGCACCGGGAATAACCCGGGCTCCGGCGAGATCTCCGGGGAGGACCCCTCCGCCTCGGCCTCGGGCGATCAGGCCGGGGGCCAGCAGAACGACGACGGGCTCGCCTCGACCGGAGCCAAGATCGGCATCCCGATCGGTCTGGGCCTGATCCTGCTGGTGATCGGCTTCGGGCTGTTCGTTGCCTCCCGCAGGTCGCGGGGGCAGGACCGGTAATTCGTGGGCCGTGAGGCCGAGACCACAGGAGCCCCCTGGGACGATGTTCGCCTCAGGGGGCTCCTGCGCATCCGGGGCGGTCCGCCGCGGTCGGAGAGCCCCCGACCGAGGCCGGCCCGGCTACGCGCCGGCCTCGCGCGCCAGGTCCTTCCACCGCTCCCGATCCTCGGAGAGGCCGTCGCGGGTACCGAGGACCTCGATCACCCCGATCCCCCGGATGGGTTCACCGAGGGCCTCGCGCAGTTCGCCGAGGTCTCGCACCCGGCGGAAATCGTGGCCGTGGGCGGTGACCAGGCTTTCGATCGTCACGGCGTGGGGCGTGCCGAAGAATCGTTCCACGGGGTCCGCCCAGTCGTCGTCGCGGGCGACGTGACCGTGCTCCAGCGTCGAGAAGATTCCGCCGCCGGTGTCGTTGAACACCACGATCTGCAGGTTCGGCATCCGTTCGGTCGGGCCGATGAGCAACGATCCGGCGTCGTGCAGGAACGTGAGATCCCCGACGAGCGCGCGCACGGGCTTCCCGCGGGCCAGGCTGACCCCGGAGGCGGTCGCGATCGTGCCGTCGATCCCGGCCAGGCCGCGGTTGGCGAGCACCTCGTACTCTCCGTCCCCGGGTTTCGGCGCGGGGGCGATGTCCAGATCACGAATCAGGTTCGAGGACCCCGCGACCAGGGTCACGCCGTCCTGGCCGGAGGCTTCCGCGACGGTTCGGGCGACCCCGGGTCCGCTCGGGACCCCGTGAGTCTCCTCGTCCCCTGCGATCACGCGGCCCAGCCCGGCGCTCACGGCGGCGTCGGCCTCGCGCCACCGTTGCAGCCAGGAGGGCTCGCACCGACCGACGACGTCGCGCGCCTCGCGCAGGCTCGTCACGACGCGCTCTGAACGCCGGTCGGGATTCGCCCAGGCGATCGGGCGCGGAAGGTACAGGACCGACGCGACGTCCGGACGGGCCAATAATTGCTGCACGGGTCGCGAGAGCGTGGGCCGTCCGAAAAGAATGACCGTCTCGATCTCGCGGGCCAGCCCTCCGCCGAGTATCAGTTGATAGGCCCCGATCGCGTGGGAGCCGGCGCGGGCCCCCGAGGAGGGTTCGGCCAGCAAGGGCGCTCCGGTGGCTTCGGCAAACCGACGCGCGATGAGGCCCGCGCCGTCCCCCGCCACGACGACGGCCCGCGTGGCCGGCGCGCCCGCCCCCGCGGGTTCGAGGGCCACGGCCGCGCTACGGTCGACGATCTTCGGGGCCGGGGCAACCTCGAGATCGCGTAACGTATCCGCCCACGCGCGGAGGGTTTGGCGCATCCGCGGGTCCGGGGTCAGCGGGTCGTCGAAGGAGACATTGATCTGCACGGGTCCGATCGGGCGCGCCGCCGCGGATCCCCAATCCCGGGGGTCCCGGCCGGTCAGGGCCGCCAGGCATTCGGTGAAGGCCGCGGTCTGCTGACCGGCCACGTCCTCCGGGTAGGCGGTGAGGTCCGCGGCGGCTCGCACGTGCACGCCGTAGAGATCCGCCTGCCACGTGGTCTGGTTGGCCCCGGTGCCGCGGAGCCGGGGCGGGCGATCCGCCGAGATCACCGCCAACGGCACTTCGGAGTGATTCGCCTCCATCACGGCGGGCATCAGCTCCCCCACGGCCGTGCCGGAGGTGGTCACCACGCCGACCGGGCTTCCGCTCGAGGCGGCCATCCCGAGAGCGGTGAAGGCCGCCGACCGCTCGTCGATCCGCACGTGGACGTCGAGGACGCCCGCCTCGTCCGCCGCGGCGAGCGCGTACGTCAGCGGAGCGGAGCGGGAGCCGGGGGCCACCACCACGTGACGCATGCCGGAACGGATGAGCGAGTCCAGAACGGACACCGCGGTGAGGAAAGCGTCGGGGGAAGCATCTGCTGAGGTCACCCGGGCCATTTTACGCCCGGGATGGGCAAACCCGACGTCGGCGTTTCGACTTTATTTTTTATTGAGAATCATTATCATTAACCAATCATGACCTCGACTCTCGCACGATTCACACCCGGCCGCCTCGCGGCCCTCGCGACGCTCCTGACGGTGCTCCTCGCCGCCTCGATCCTGGCCGCGATCTCCTGGGGCGCCGCCCCCTTCCCCCTAACCCAGACCTTTTCCCATCTCTGGGCCGGGCTGACCGGCGGAACCATCGCCGCCGATGAGATGACCGACTACACCGTGGTCGTCGACATCCGCACGCCCCGCGTCCTGCTGGCCGGGCTCGTGGGCGCCGGGCTCAGCGCGCTCGGGATCGCGGCGCAGGCCATGGTGCGCAACCCCCTGGCCGACCCCTTCATCCTGGGCATCTCCTCGGGCGCCTCGGTCGGGGCCAGCGCGGTCGTCTCCTGGGGCCTATTCGCGTCCCTGGGGGTATACGCCCTCTCGACGGCCGCTTTCGCCGGCGCACTCCTCGCATCGGTCGTGGTGTACGCGCTGTCCCGGACGCCCAGCGGCGTGGCCCCCGTCCGGCTGATCCTGACCGGCGTCGTGCTGTCCTTCGGGTTCCAGGCGCTGATGTCCGCCATCGTCTTCTTCGCGTCCCGGGGCGACGCCGCCCGGTCGGTGATGTTCTGGATGCTGGGATCTCTCGGCGGCGCCTCGTGGCAGCAGCTCCCCCTGGCCGCCGTGGTCACGATCGGTTGCGTGCTGTACCTGCGGATGCGCGCCCGTGACCTGGACATCGCGTCGATGGGCGACGGTTCCGCGGCGTCGCTCGGAGTGGACCCTCAGGCCCTGCGCCGACGCCTGTTCCTGGTGACGGTCATCGGCACCTCGACGCTCGTCTCCGTCGCGGGAACCATCGGGTTCGTGGGCCTGGTGATCCCCCACCTGACCCGCATCGCGTTTGGTCCCGCCCACCGCGCCGCGACCGTCATCGCACCCCTGCTCGGCGCGATCTTCATGGTCTGGGTGGATCTGATCAGCCGCGTCGCGACGCCGCCGAGGGAACTGCCCCTGGGCGTCGTGACCGCCCTCTTCGGGGTCCCGGTCTTCATCGTGCTCTTGCGGCGCCGCGGATACGTCTTCGGGGGTTCCCGATGACCGCGATGCCCGGAGTACACCTGAACCGATTGTCCGTTCCCGTGGCGGGCCGCGAGGTGATCGACGGACTGACGCTGTCGATTCGCCCCGGAACCGTGGTCGGCCTCGTCGGGCCTAATGGATGCGGTAAGTCCACGCTGCTGCGATCCCTGTACCGGGCCGCGCGCCCGCGATCCGGGACCATCGTGATCGACGGCCGGAGCCTCGCGGAGCTGAGCTTCGGCGATTCGGCGAAACTGGTCGCCGCGCTGCCTCAGGAAGAGAGGACGGAACTGGACTTCACGGTCGCCGAGGTCGTGGCCCTGGGCGCCACGGCGGGCACCGACGCCGCACCCGATCAGATCGAGCGGGCGGTCCGACGGGCCCTGGAGCGCACCGGCATGAGCGGGCACGCGGATCGCAGCGTCCTCGGCCTCTCGGGCGGCGAGCGCCAGCGCACCCTCGTGGCCCGGGCCTTCGCGCAGCGGGCCCGCTATTTGCTGCTGGACGAGCCGACGAACCACCTCGACTTGCGCCATCAACTCGATCTGTCCGCCGAGGTGCGGCGGTACGTCCACGAAAGCCCTTCGCCCGATCCCCCGGCCGCCGTGCTGGCTCTGCACGATCTCAACCTCGCCGCCGGGCTCTGCGATCGCGTCGTGGTGATGTCCGAGGGAGCCGTCGTCGCCGACGGGGCCCCCGAGGAATCCCTCGACCCCGGGATCGTCGAGACCGTCTACGGCGTCCGTCCGACCCTCGCGCGCCGGCCGGACACCGGCGCCCCACACCTTTTCTTTCCCCTCACCCAAACCCAGGAGGATTCATGAATCGCACCATTTCCCCCGCCACCCCGAGACGTCGGTTGTCCCGGACGGCATCCCTGACCGCCGTGAGCGTCGTCGGCCTGCTGCTGGTCAGCGGCTGCGGGGCGAACGTCGCCTCGGAGGACTCGCACCAGCACCGGACGTCGATCACGAACTGCGGGCGGACGACCTCGTACCCCACCCCTCAGCGGCCGGTCGCCTACGACGTCTCGGCCATCGAAAAGATGTTCTCCCTCGGCCTGGCCGATTCGATGCGCGGGATCGTGTTGCCCAAGACCGTCTCGTCGGTGATCGACAAGTCCCCGTACCGTGACGACTACGCCAAGACGGAGACCATATCGGATACCGTCCTGGGTCAGGAGGCCGTGGTGGCCGCCAAGGCGGACTGGGTCTTCGCCGGGTGGCAGGCCGGCTTCAGCGAAGAGCGCGGCGTGACCCCGGATTCGCTGCAGAAGGTCGGCATCAATTCGTACATGCAGAACGAGACCTGCTTCAACTACGGGGAAGGTTCCGCGGACACGGACCCCCTGGAGGCCACCTACCACGACCTGACGGACCTGGGGCAGATCTTCGGGGTCGAGGACCGAGCCGAGCATCTCGTGGGTGATCTGCGTGAACGACAGAAGGCCCTGCGGGAGGCCCCACGTCCCCACACGCCGAGCAATGTGTTCGTGTACGACTCGGGAACCACCGAGCCCTACACCGCCGGTCGACGCACCGCGATGACGTCGATCGTCGACCTCGCCGGCGCCACCTCGGTGACCGGCGACGTCGACGCCCGCTGGGACACCGTCGGCTGGGAGCCGGTCGTGAAGTCCGAGCCGCGGGCGATCGTCGTCGTGGATTACAACAAGCAGCCCGTCGAAGAGAAGATCGACTACCTCACGACGCAGTCCCCGCTCAAGGATTCCCCGGCGGTCCGGGACGGGAACATCTACGTCATGGATTACGGCGAGGCCATCTCCAGCCCGCGCAACATCGAGGCCGCCGAGAAGCTCGGGGAATACCTCAAGGCCAGGGGGCTGCGATGAGCGTGATGCCCCTTCATGACGACTCGACCATCGACGACCTGCTCGCATCGGTGTTGCGGCACGAACGCTCCGCCGAGGACGACGGTCGGGCGCCCACCGTGGCCAACAGCGTCTTCTGGGTCCAGCACGGAACGCGGCTGACCCCGGAGAGCGCGCTCTACCGGAACCGCTACGTGCTCGTCCGGGTGGGCACGGCCTTCGGCGCCTGCTCGTTCGACGACGGCGAGCTCGGCCCGGAGATCGCGGAGATGTCGGGACGTCCGGTCCGCGAACTGCTGGCCCACCGGTCGATGCCGCTGCGGACCGCCGCCCTGGACGCCTGGCTGGGCGCCACCTCGCCGCACCGGGCGGATCCCCGCGCGCGGGTCGTGACCCTTCCCGCGGGCACGCCCCGCGAGCGCGCGGTGGCCCGCGATCGGGAGATCGCCGGCCTGCTGGATCTGCGACCCGGGATGCGTGTGGGCCTGATCGGCGTGGTCAACCCCCTGGTCGAGGCCATCCGGGCGCGCGGGGCCACGCCGCTGCCGTGCGATCTGTCGATGACCGAAACCCAGTGGGGCGACCCCGTGGAACGGGACATGACGCGCGTGATCGACCGGGCCGACGCCGTGATCGCCACCGGAATGACCCTCGGCAACGGGACGTTCGACCCCCTGCGCCGGCGCTGCCTCGACCGTCGCATCCCGCTCGCGATCTACGCCCAATCCGGTGCCGCCGTGGCCCGGGAGTATCTGGGGCGCGGCGTCTCCGCCGTGAGCGCCGAACATTTCCCGTTCTCCCAGTTCAGCGCCGACGCATCGCCCCTGTACGTGTATCGGCACCCCGGAGACGAGGTGGTCGGGCATGTCTAGCGCCTCCGGTGCCACGACGGCGTCGGCGTGCGCCGATCCGCAGGCCCCCTCGGACCGCCGGATCGCGGCGACCGTGTGGCCCCTGTGGACGGCCTGCGCGTTGGGGCTGGTCCCCTTCACGATCTACTCGAACTTTCTGGTGGAGATCACCGAGGTCTCCGGGGCGTCCGCGGCGCTGATGGGGGCCCTGCGCGGGGCCGGCGGCGTCGCGGCGCTCATCGTCGGCTTCGCCTGCGCCCCGCTCCTGGACCGCATCTCCCGGCGCGCCGCGGTGGCGGCGGCGCTCGCGGTCCTGGCGCTCGCCTGCCTCGTGGGGCTGATCGCGACGGCGTGGGCGTGGGTCCTGTTCTGCCTCGTGGTCGGGGGCGCGACCGCGGTGTTGAATCCCGCCGCCGCGGCCCTGGCCGCGGACCTGTTCGAGGACGACGCCGCCTCGGGCCGGGCCGCAACGCAGGTCTCCTCCGTCATGACGCTCACGGCCGTGCTCTCGGCCCCTCTTCTGGCGGGTCCGGCGATCTATTGGGGGTGGCAGGGGGACTTCGTGGCCACCGCCGTCCTGTGCCTCGCGCTCGCGGCGCTCATGACGAGCCCGTTGATCACGACGACGCCCCCGCCCGGCTCGGCCTCGGGTACCGGGGCCCCGTCCGTCCCTCGGGGCTACGCGGCCTCCTGGAAAGCGGCGGCCGCGCTGCGGGGAGTCGTCCCGATGCTGATCGCCTCGACGGCCAGGACCTCGGCGTTCATGGGCCAGCTGGCGTACCTGGCCGTGTTCTATCACGATCGGTTTGCCCTGGGACCGGGGGTATTTTCCCTGGTCTGGACCTTGTCCGGGAGCGCCTTTTTCCTGGGGAACTGGTTCGGGGGCAGGGCGCTCCGCCGGGTGAACGCGCCGTGGCGGACGGCCCTCGTGGGGTGCGCCGCGGCCCTCGTGGGAACGCTCGCCGTGGGCGGCCTCTTCCTGGCACCCACCGCGCCGTGGGCCTTGGCCGCGACGGCGGTCCTCGGCGCGTCGCACGCCGTCCTGGCCGCCAGCGTGACCGTACTGTTGGTCGGCCAGTCGGCCGGTCGGCGCGGCACGGTCCTGGGGCTCAACGGCGCGGGTCAGAGCCTGGGCGTCTGCATCGGGGCCTCCGTCGCCGGTCTGGGGCTCGCCGTGGGCGGATGGGCGGGGGTGGGCCTTCTGCTGGCCGCCGTCACGGCGGTGGCCGGTGGTGCCGCCTTCGTCGCCGCCGTGGGCCTGCGCCGCGCGGATCGATCGGCGGAAGCCGGCAGCTCCCCAGGGGCGGACGCGGCGGATCCTCACTCCTCGGGCGAGGGCTCGTCGTGAGCGCCAGGACCGGCGCCGCGGTCGGCGGCTTCCGCGTCGGACACGGCAGCTGCATCCGGCACCACGGCGAATTCCTGCAGGGTTGCTTCTGGGATGCGGCGAGCGGCACCCACGTGCCCGGCCTGGTCACGGTGCCGGTCCCCGAGCTGCGGACCCACGCGATCTTTCGCCCGGCCGACGGGGACGGGATTCACGTCCCCGGTGACCGGCCGAAGTCGGCCCGGGCCGCGGCTCTGGCGCTGGAGGCCTGCCGAGACCGCGGCGGCAACCACCCGGCCGGCGGCGTCGTCGAGATCTCGGGTCACGACGACCGCGGCTGGGGCATGGGCTCCTCGACCTCCGACGTGATCGCGACGGTCCGGGCCGTCTGCGCCGGCTGCGGCGTGACCCTCTCGCGGTGGGAGATCAGCGACGTGGCGGTCCGCGCCGAAGCCGCCTCGGATCCCCTGGCCTACGACGAGACCCCCGTGCTGTTCGCCCAGCGCCACGCGCGCCTGCTCCGGCGCTGGAGCCGCCCGTTTCCGCCCGTCGCCCTGGTGGGATGCCGGCTCCCGGGAGAGCCGGTCGACACCCTGGCCATCGAGCTGGAGCCCTACACGCCGTCGGAGCAACGCGAGTTCGCCCGCCTGGGCGGGCTCCTGAATGCCGCCGTCGTGCGGGCCGACCCGCGGCTGCTCGGACGCGTCGCCACGCGCTCGGCCGAGATCCACCAGCGCCGCGTCCACCGCCCCGGTCTCGATCACGTCGTCGAGATCTGCCGGGCGGTCGGCGGCGTCGGGGTGCAGATCGCGCACAGCGGCACCGTCTGTGGCGTCCTGCTCGACGAGCGGGAGCCCGACGTCGCCCGAAAGATCTCCCGGACTCGAGCGGCCCTGAGCCGCGCGGGATTCACCCCCACCCTCGAGAAAAGATCGGAATCACACCGTGTCCCCCTCTGAATCCGTGACCTCCCAGACCGACCTCCCCGCTGCCATCGCGACGCACGCGGGCCAGGCCCTCGGCGCCCCGGACCTGATCCGACTCGAACCGGGCCTCTACGCCCTGCGTTTCGAGGTCATGAAGGCCAGATCGGCGCGCGCGGCCCTCGAACGCCTCCTGGCCGAGGGCCGCATCGCCCCCGGAGGGACCGTAATCGACTCCTCGAGCGGCATCTACGCGTGCGCCTTGGCGATGGCCTGCCACGAGTTCGGCCTGAAGTGTTACATCATCGGGTCCACGACGATCGACCCGGTATTGCGCGCCCAACTGGCCATGATGGGCGCCGAGCTGGAGCAGATGCCGCCTTCGGACTCCCTCCGGGCCGATCAGGACCGCCGCGTTGCCCGCGTGCACCAGCTCCTGTCACGCCATCCCGAGTGGCACTGGATGCGCCAGTACCACGACGCGGTTCACCGCCTCGGATACCGCCCCCTGGCCCGGAGCGTGGGCCGCCTCTTGGCGCGGGCGGGCTCCCGGCACGTCAACCTCGTGGCCCCGGTCGGTTCGGGGGTTTCGAGCGCCGCCATCGCGACGGGACTGACCGAGGCGGGCCTGTCGGCCGCGCTCACGGGGGTCCAGCCCTTCGGGTCGGTGACCTTCGGCTCCGAACGGGTCGACGACCCGGACATGCTCATCGCCGGTATCGGCAGCTCCATCACGTTCGAGAACGTGCACCACGACCTCTACGAGGAGATCCATTGGGTCTCCTACCGCGTGGGCCGCGCCGGTGCCGTGTCCCTCTGCCGCGACCACGCGCTCTTCGCCGGCCTCAGCTCGGGTGCGGCCTACGCGGTCGCGCGGGACGCCCTGAGCCGCGGGCCCGAGGAACCGGCCGGATGCCGCCCCGCCCCGGGGGCCGTCCTGATGCTCTGTCCCGATACCGGCCACCGCTATCTCGACCCGGTCTTTACCGCGACGGAATCGGTCCCGCACGTCTCGGTCTTCGCGCCGCACCGGCTCGACGAGCGCGGTCAGACGCCCCGTCTGCCGTGGTCCTCGGTGCGGTGGGGCGGGCGAATCCCCCAAGAGCCCTCGCACGGCGCAAGCCCGGGTCCAGGGTGACCCCCCCGGGGTCGACCGGGCCTTGCCGACCGGCTCGGTCGGCCACCCCACCGCGGCCTCGAGGGCCGGGATCGTGGCTTAGGCGTTCGTCGGAGTCCCGTCGAGTTCCGCGTGGCAGGCCCGCAGCCGCTCCAGCCACGCGTCGCGCCGGGAACCGCCGACCGCCCATTCCTCGAGGCGGCCTGGATCGGGATCGACCCGCCCGGCCGACAGGAACCCGTCCTCGGGGATCAAGGGCTCGGCCACGAGGTCTCCGGCCAACAACGACGCGGTGCCCAGCCCGCATCCGTGATCGAGCGCCGGTAGGGCGGCGGCGAGCGCGAGCCCGGCGCTCATGCCCACCGAGGTCTCCAGGGCCGAGCTGACCACCGCCGGCAACCCCGATTCCCGGATGATGCTCAAGGCATGGTGGGGGCCGCCGAGCGGGGCCGCCTTCACCACGATGAGGTCCGCCGCGCCCTCGGCCGCGACCCGCAGGGGGTCCGACTCCTTGCGCACCGATTCGTCGGCGGCGATCGGCACGCCGAGTCCTTCCCGTTCTACGGCCTCACGCAGGCGCGCCAGGCCGGCGATCGTGGGAACCGGCTGTTCCACGTAGGCGGGAGAGAATTCCGCGAAGGCGCGCAGCGCGTCGAGGGCGGCCTCGTGCCCCCAGCCGCCGTTGGCGTCCATCTTGACCACAGCCCCCGGGGCGGCCCGCCGGACCGCCGCAATCCGGGCGAGATCCTCCTCGAGGCTCTGCCCGGGCTCGGCGACCTTGATCTTCACCTCGCGTACCTCGCCGCGCGAGCGCGCGAGCACCTCCGGCACGCGGTCGGGGCCCACCGCGGGCACCGTCGCGTTGACCGGGATGCGCTCCCGCACCGCGGGGGGATACGGTTGCCAGGCCGACTCGATGGCGCAGGCCAGCCAGCGGGCGGCCTCGAGGGGCTCGTACTCCAGGAAGGGGCAAAATTCGCCCCATCCCTCGGGCCCGCGGAACAGCAGGGCTTCGCGGTGGGTCACCCCGCGGAATCGGACATTCAAGGGAACGGAAACCACGACGGCCGTATCCAGCAACTGTTCCAGCGTGGGGGTCACGATTGAGCTCATGTACTCACTGTGCACCGATCGAACGGAGGAAACGAATCTCACGATTCGCCACCAGGGAATATTCAGGAAAATTCCGAGAAACGGGCAGGTCACGCTGGCATGCTCGGACGTGAGAAGCGTACCGACGAGGATTTTAAGGGGGGCCCGAGGCGCATGACCACAGAACCGACCCGCGAGGTCGGGCAGGATCCCCACCGCGACTGGTCCTCGTCGCGGAGAGGCGCCTACCAGTTGCCCACCACCAAAGTCGTCGTCAAACACCTCATCGTGATCGCTCTGATGGTCGCGGGCCTGTGGGCCACCATATGGGCCTTTCTGGACAGCTACTCCGGTCAGTGGATCGACCAGACCGCCTTATCCGAGGTCAGTAACAATCTTCGGCGCTACAGCCAGCCCTCGGTGAGCTTGCTCAACGCCCTGCCGGCCATTTCCGGCGTTCTGGCGCTCGTCGGCATCGTGTTCGTGCTGGTCCGGCGCCATCGTTTCGCGCCGGCGTTGATCGGGTTGCTCGTCGCCGCCGGGGCCAACGGCACCACGCAGATTCTCAAGTCGGCGATCTTGAACAAGCCCAACCTGGGCGTCCAAGAGGCGACCATCAATTCGTTGCCCTCCGGCCACACCACGTTCGCCGCGGCGGCGGGCGCCGCGCTGTTCCTGGCGGCCCCCAAGAAATGGCGCCCGTTCCTGTCCCTCGTGATGTTCCTCTTCAGCGTCATGACCGGGGTCGCGACCGTCATCAACGAGTGGCACCGCCCGGCCGACGTCGTCGCCGCGCTGTTCGTGGTCGGCGGCTGGACCGCCCTCGGCCTGCTGATTCTCCGCTTCGTTCCGGCCGAGGATCACGACACCTCGAGCACCCGCCACACCGGGATGCTCATCATCCCTCTGATGGTCATCACGGGGCTCTTCCTCGGATTTTGCGCGGTCGCGACCTACATGATCTCCGCTACTCAGCACTTCACGGGGGCGGCCCTGCTCGGAAGCCTGTGCCTCATCCTGGCGGTCGGGATGCTCAATACCGCGCTGCTCGTGTGGCTGTTGCGACGCAAGCAGCCCCTCGCCGAGCGGCCCTATACCAAAGTGTGGACCTACTAACCTCCCGACCCGGGCGGGCGCGTTGGCCTCAGGGCCCGCCGCGCCGTTAGGGCCGAAAACCCTCGTGCCCGGGCTCCTCGCCTACGCGTGCTCGCCCGTGGTGATGGGCCCGGTAACGCCGGAGGGTGCCTCGTCGGCCGTGTAGTCCTGACCGGTGATGCCCTTTTCCTCGAGCCACGCGAGGCGATCCAGGAGTATGCGGGTCACCCCGGCGTCGTACGGAAGCTTGTACATCGCCGCGGTCGTGGGGCCGGCGTCGGGATTGGCCGTCGAGGCGGCGATCCGGTCGATCGCCACCCTCATGGTCTCGGATTGACGCTGCACGAAGGTCCGCTCCACGGGGGTCCCGTGACCGGGAACGAAGACGTGGTAACGGTCCAGGCCGGCGACCGTCGCGAGGGTCTGCACCCACACCTCGGGGAAGGAATCGTCGAACGCCGGGTCCGAGCCCTGCTCGACGATGTCCCCGGTGAAGAGCACCTCGTCGACGCCGGCGAGCACGTCGTTATCCGTATGGCCCAACCCCAAATAGAACAGGGTGACCGCACGGTCCCCCAGGTCCACGCGGGTGAAGGAGGCGCGGCCGCCGTCGCCCGGGAGCAACCGGGTGGGAAGGATGATGTCGGTGTTCGGGCCCTGGTGGTGGGCCATCTCCGGTTCCAGGGTCTCGACGAATCCCCGCTGCCGATCCGCGTACCGTTCCATGGCCCTCTCGGCATTCGGGTGGGCCCAAAAGTCCGTGACGCCGTCGGCCGCGAAGACCGCGTTGCCGAAGATGTGGTCGTAGTGAGCATGGGTATTGACGACCACGAAAGGCAGGTCGGTCAGCCGGCGCGCGGCGCGGAAAATTTCGGCGCCCTGACGTGGGCCGGCGCCGGTGTCGATGACCATGGCCTTCTCGCCGCCCACGATTAGACCGGTGTTCAAACGGTAGTCATCCGTGGTGATGACGTAGATACCGTCGGCAATTTCTTGTGTACGAGCCATATGCCTACGGTACTTGATCAGCGCTGATGCGTGCGTCACCCTCGCGCGCCGACCCGTCCGCTGGCCGCGATCACACGGTTGCCCGCCTCGCTACGATGGATTCATGCTCACGCCAGTCGAACCCCCACGCACCCGCACCGGAGCGGGCCGCTACGCCCCTTCCCCGTCGGGCGATCTTCACCTGGGCAACGTGCGCACGGCCCTCTTCGCGTGGCTGTTCGCCCGGCACACGGGGCGCCGTTTCCTGATGCGCATCGAGGATCTCGACCGGGTGCAACAAGGCTCGGCCGAGCGCCAACTCGACGACCTCCGATCCGTCGGCATCGACTGGGACGGCGAGCCGCTCGTCCAATCGCACCGCACGGCCGCCTACCGCGAGGCCGTCGCGGACCTCCGGGAGCGCGGCTTGGTCTACGAGTGCTTCTGCACCCGGCGCGAAATCCAGGAAGCCTCGTCCGCGCCTCACGGTGCCCCCGGCGCCTACCCGGGGACCTGTCGCGAGCTGTCCGACGCCGAGCGGGCGCGCCGGGCCGAGTCCCGCCCGGCGGCCCTCAGGCTCCGGGCCGAGGAGAGTCGATGGAGCGTGCGGGATCTCTACGCCGGGACATACTCCGGGGCCGTGGACGACGTCGTGCTCGTGCGCAACGACGGCCGGGCCGCCTACAACCTGGCGGTGGTCGTCGACGACGCCCACCAGGGCGTCGATCAGGTCGTGCGCGGCGACGATCTGCTCCCCTCCGCACCCCGCCAGGCCTATTTGGCCCATCTGCTCGGCCTCACCCCTCCCGAATACGCCCACGTTCCCCTGGCCCTCAACCGCCACGGGGATCGGCTGGCCAAGCGCGACGGCGCCGTCACGCTCTCGCAGCTCACGGCGGGTGGCCTCGCCGTCGCCGAGGTGGTGCGCATGATCGCCCGGTCGATGCCGTTGCCCCCGGTGCGCGGTCAGAACGGCCCGCACCTGCCGGAAACGGCCGCGCAGATGCTTGAGGTCTTCGACCCCCGGTCGATATCCCTCGACCCCTGGACCGTTCTCGACCCGTTGATGGAGTCTGCCTGTGTCCCTCGTTAGCCGCATTCCACCGTCCCGGCGCGGCTCGGCCGCCCTGCTCGCGGTGCTCATCGGATCCACCGGAATCCAGACGACCACGGCGGTCGCGTCGACCCTGTTCGAGAAATTCCACCCCGTCTCGGTCTCCGGGCTGCGCATGACGACCGCGGCGGTCGTGCTCCTGATCATCGCCCGGCCCCGGTTCTGGCGCTTCTCGAAGGCCGACTGGTTTTCCGTGGCCTCCTACGGCGTGGTCTCCTCCCTCATGAACGTCTTCTTCTACCTCGCGGTGGAGAGGATTCCGCTCGGGGTGGCGGTCACCGTCGAGTACCTGGGGGCGTTCACGGTCGCGATGCTCGGCGTGCGCAAGGTCAAGGACGGCCTCTTCGCGATGGGCGCGCTGGCGGGGGTCGTGCTCATCGCCGGCCCGACCTTTGGCCACACCGACCTGCTCGGATACCTCTTCGCCGCGCTCGCCGCGACCTCCATGGCCGGGTACACGATCCTCTCGGGCAAGATCAGCGGCGGCACGGAAGCGACCTCGGGGATCCGGGGGCTGGCGGTGTCGATCGGCATCGGCGCGATCTTGTGGTCCCCGGCCACCGCCATGGCGGTGCCGCATATGACCCTGGGCGACTGGGGCATAGCGATCTTCATCGGCGCGGTCGGCCTCGCCCTGGCGTTCTCGTGCGACGCCCTGGCCGCCAACCTGACCAACCCCGCGGTCGTCGGCGTGTTCTTCTCGCTCGATCCCGTCGTCTCGTCCCTCGTCGGGCTCGCCCTCCTGGGGCAGGTCCTGTCGGTCTCGGCGTACGTCGGCATCGCCCTGATCGTCGTTTCGGGAGCCGCCGTGACCTGGCGCGCCAACCGGTCGGCGGCGGCCATCACCACCCACACGGAGGCCCTCCAGCTGATCCGAACCTCGGGGATCCCCCGGGTCAATCGGCGCGACCACCGCTCGTGATTCAAATCTTTACTACCTCGAGACGATCTGGGATACTGCTACCACCCCGGCCGTAGGACGTCCCTGCGGCCCGATCCCCCGCGCCCATTGGAGCATCGCACCGGAGGAAACCGTTGGCAGATCAGTCGTTTCAGTACCTCGCACTGGGGATCTATTTCCTGGGAATGATCGGCATCGGCTTGTGGGCCGGCACCAAGAATAAGGACACCGAGGATTACATGCTCGGCGGCCGCTCCCTACGCCCCAGCGTCGCGGCGCTCTCCGCCGGCGCCTCGGACATGTCCGGCTGGCTTCTCATGGGCCTGCCCGGGGCGGTCTACCTGACCGGAATGGTCAATGCGTGGATAGCCATCGGGCTGACCGTCGGCGCGTGGGTCAACTGGAAGGTGGTCGCGCCTCGCCTCAGGGCCTACTCGAAGATCTCGGGCAACGCCATCACGATTCCGTCCTTCTTCGACCACCGTCTCGCCGAAACCGGCAAAGCAAGCCGGGTTCTCCGGGTGACCTGCGGAATCGTCATCCTGGTATTTTTCATCTTCTACGTATCCTCCGGGATGGTCGCGGGAGGAAAGTTCTATCAGACCATTTTCGGCGGCGACTACCTGCTGGGCATGCTCGTGATCGCGGGCATCACGGTGCTCTACACGTTCTTCGGCGGTTTCCTCGGGGCCACGTTCACCGACGTCGCCCAGGGGCTGCTGATGCTCGCCGCGCTGATCATGGTGCCGATCGTCGCGGTGATGGAGTTCGGCGGCCTTCCCGCGGTTCTCGACGCCGTGGTCACCGCGAGCCCGAACGCCCTCTCCCTGGCCAAGGGCGCCACCGCGGTCGGTGTGATCTCGGCCCTCGCGTGGGGCCTGGGCTATTTCGGCCAGCCCCACATTGTGATTCGCTTCATGGCGCTCAGGTCTCCCCAGGACGCCCCGACCGCGCGCCGCATCGGCATTTCTTGGATGGTGCTCTCGGTGGCCGGGGCCATCGCGACCGCGCTGACCGGCATCGCCTATTTCTCGACGCACCCCGAGGCGCGCCTGACCGATGCCGCCTCGGCCGAAACCGTCTTCCTGGACCTCTCCCAAATCCTGTTCCACCCGCTGGTCGCGGGATTCGTCTTCGCCGCGGTCCTGGCCGCGATCATGTCGACGATCTCGTCACAGCTGATCGTCTCCTCCTCCGCGGCCGTCGAGGACCTGGCGATGTTGCTGTTGCGGCGTGCCCCGTCCCCGGGGGCCAAACTCTGGATGTCGCGGGGCGCCGTGAGCCTCGTGGCGATCGTCGCGGCGTTGATCGCCGTCGATTCGGATTCCGCGGTGCTGACCCTGGTCTCCTTCGCGTGGGCCGGATTTGGTGCATCCTTCGGGCCGCTGACGCTGCTGTCGCTGTACTGGAAACGCCTCACGGCTCTCGGCGGGCTCGGCGCCCTCGTCACGGGGGCGGTCGTGACGATCGTGTGGGGCACGGTCGTCAAGGATCCCGATTCCGCCGGAATCCTGTCCCTGTACGAGATGGTTCCGGGCTTCCTCGCCTCGCTCGTGGCGGGCGTTGCGACGTCGTGGGCGACCCGCCGGCCCGACGAGCGCATCACGCGCGAATTCGATGAAGCCAAGGCGCTCGCGGCGCGGAGGTGACATCCGGACTAGGATCGAGGCGATGAGCACTTCCGAAGAATCGCAGTTACCCCCGTCCGTCTCCGATATTTTCGACCCCCGCCGGTGGCGGATCGTCGAAGGTTTCGAGGATTTCCAGGACATCACGTATCACCGCCAGGTCGAGCGGGACGAGGCCGGCCGGATCGTTCGCGACCTGCCGTGCGTGCGCGTGGCCTTCGACCGGCCCGAGGTGCGCAACGCCTTTCGCCCGGGAACCGTCGACGAACTCTACCGGGCCCTCGATCACGCGCGCATGACCAGCGACGTCGGAACCGTGTTGCTGACCGGCAACGGGCCCTCCGCCAAGGACGGCGGCTGGGCCTTCTGCTCGGGCGGCGACCAGAGGATCCGCGGACGCGACGGATACCACTACGCGGACGGGGAGAGCGCCGACACGATCGACCCGGCCCGGGCCGGCCGCCTGCACATTCTGGAGGTCCAGCGCCTGATCCGCACGATGCCGAAGGTCGTCATCGCGGTCGTCTCGGGTTGGGCCGCCGGCGGCGGGCATTCCCTGCACGTCGTCTGCGATCTGACCATTGCCTCCCGGAAGTTCGGCAAGTTCAAGCAGACCGACGCGACCGTTGGCTCCTTCGACGCGGGCTACGGTTCGGCCCTGCTGGCCCGGCAGGTCGGGCAGAAGGCCGCGCGCGAGATCTTCTTCCTCGCCCGCGAATACGATGCCGAACGCATGCATCAGATGGGGGCCGTCAACGAGGTCGTGGACCACGCTTCCCTCGAAGAGACCGCCCTCGGGTACGCCGCGGACATCGCTCGCCAATCCCCGCAGGCCATTCGCATGCTCAAGTTCGCGTTCAACCTGCCCGACGACGGCATGGTCGGTCAGCAGGTCTTCGCGGGTGAAGCCACGCGCATGGGGTACATGACCGACGAGGCGGTCGAGGGTCGCGATGCTTTCCTCGGCAAGCGGGACCCGGACTGGTCGAGCTTCCCGTACTACTTCTGATCTCCGGCCGGGCGGGCACGGGTCTAGTCTGAGAAGGTCATGGATTTCACTACCTTCTCCCCCGTGCCTTGCCCGACCTCCGTCCCCGATGCCGCCGTGGTGCTCGACGGCCCCGGTTCGGTGTCCCCCGACGAGGTGTACCGGAAGCTCTCCGGGATGATCACCCGGGAGACCAGGATCGGGGAAGAGACCCCTGCGCTGGTCGTCTCGACCTCGGGGTCCACGGGCCGGCCCAAACGCACCGTGCTCTCGGCGCGCGCCCTCCGGGCCTCGGGGCTGGCGACCGAGTCCGCGACGGGGACCGACGGCGGGGCCGAGTGGCTCCTCGCGCTTCCCGTGCACTACGTGGCCGGGGCGCAAGTGATCGCACGCTCCATCATCGCCGGAACCACGCCGGTTCGGACGGCCTCCCTGGCCGGGGGCGCACGGTTCGGCGCCCGGGATTTCCTGCGGACCGCCGAGACACTGACCGGTCACCATCTCATGACCTCGCTGGTCCCAACGCAGGTCCACACGCTGCTCGAGGAGGCCGAGGCGGGAGAGGTCCCGTCGGACGAGTTGCTCGGCGCCCTGCGCGGATTCGACGCGATCCTGCTCGGCGGGGCGCCCGCCTCCGAAGACCTCCTGGAACGATGCCGCGATCTGCACATACCCTTGGTCCTCACCTACGGCAGCGCGGAGACCGCCGGCGGCTGCGTCTACGACTCCCGTGCTCTGCCCGGCACGCGCATCACGATCGAGCAGCCGCCCGGGCCGGGCCCCACGGCCCCGGGGCGGATTTGGCTCGGCGGCCCGACGCTGGCTTCGGGATACCTCGACGACGCCGACCGGACCGCGAGCGCATTCCGACGCGATCCCGCCGGCCTGACCTGGTACCGCACGGACGACCTCGGGACCCTGACCGATGATGGCCGGCTGCAGGTCGCCGGGCGTGCCGACGACGTCGTGATCACCGGCGGCATCAAGGTTTCCGCCCGTGCCGTGGCCGCCGCCCTGGAACGCGATCCCGCGGTCCGCGAGGCCCTGGTCGTCGGCGTGGACAGCGACCGCTGGGGCCAGGAGCTTCGCGCGATACTCTCGCGCAGGCCGGGTCGCGAGCCCGCGGTCGAGGCCCTCCGCGAGCGCGTGCGCGAGGAACTCGGTGCGCCCGCGGTGCCAAAGCGGATCCTGGTGGTGGACCGGTTGCCGCTGACGAGCACGGGGAAACCGGATGCCGCGGCGGCGCGCCGCGCGCTGGGGCCGCAGGAGCCCTCGTCGCGCCCATGACCCCGGATGGACCTCGGTGCCTCGCGTGAGACACTAGATGGAACATTCCCACCCTTTGACCGGGCGAAACCACGCCCGGCACCTCGAGAGGAGACTGCGTGGCAACCGTCGGACAGTGGATCGAGGGTGCTCGGCTACGCACTCTCCCCTTGGCAGTCGCTCCCGTGATCGCCGGAACGGCCGCCGCGGTTCAGCTGAGGGATTTCCGTCCGCTGCCGGCCGTCCTGGCCCTGCTGGTCGCGTTCTTTCTGCAGGTGGGCGTCAACTACGCGAACGACTATTCCGACGGCATCAAGGGCACCGACGACTCGCGCGTCGGACCCATGCGGTTGACGGGATCGGGCGCCGCCCCCGCCCGCCACGTCAAGTTGGCGGCCTTCGCGTGTTTCGGCGCGGCCATGGTCGCGGGGCTGGTGCTCGTCCTCGCGACGCTCCAGTGGTGGTTCCTCGTCGTGGGGCTCTCCGCGGTCTTCGCGGCCTGGGGATACACGGGCGGCAAACACCCGTACGGGTACATCGGGCTCGGCGATGTTTTCGTCTTCCTCTACTTCGGTCTGGTCGCGACCATGGGCACGACCTTTTCGCAGGCCTCCCGCTTGTCGGCGACCTCGGTCTTCGCGTCGATCGCCCTCGGGCTGATCGCCTGCGGCCTGCTGATGGCCAATAACCTGCGAGACGTCCCGACCGATACGGAGGCCGGGAAGAAGACCCTTGCCGTGCGATTGGGCGCCCCGCGGGCCCGCCTGGCCTACGCGGTGGAGATTGTTCTCGCCTTCGCGCTGATGCTCTTCACGGTTGCCGAGAATCCGTGGAATCTGCTGGTGTTCTTGGCCCTGCCGTTCGCGATCCCGGCGATTCGCACGGTTCTCACCGCGCAGGATATGCGCAGACTCATTCCCGTCCTGAAGCAGACGGGCATCCTCAGCGTGATCTTTGCCCTGTTGCTGCTCGTCGCCTCGATCCTAGGAGCCTGATTGCCCTTGCCCACGACCTCCGCCCCGTCGCCCCGCAAGGCTACCGCCGCGTGGTGCATCGTCGTTCTGCTGATCGCTTCGTGCCTGCGGCCCGCGCTGACCACGGTCGGTCCGGTGCTGCATCAGATCGGCGACGACACGGGGCTCGGGGCTGGCGGTCTGGGACTGATCGGCGCGCTGCCGCTGTTGGCCTTTGCGGTGCTCTCCCCGTTGGTGGCCATGCCCGCCCAACGCATCGGTATCGAACGCGTGGTGCTGATCGCGCTGATCGTTCTGAGCCTGGGGATCCTGTTGCGGTCGACACCGGGAATCTTCCTGCTCTGGCTGGGCACGCTGCTCATCGGCGTGGGGCTGGCCATCGGCAACGTGCTGGTCCCCGTGATCGTCAAGAGGGACTTTTCCCGTCACGTGGCCCTCATGACCGGGCTCTACACCGCGGTTCTGTCCGTTGGTGCGGCGACGGCCTCGGGGCTCACGGCCCCGCTATCCCATTCCCTTCCCGGGGGCTGGAGGACCGCCCTGGCGCTCTGGGCGGCCGTCCCCATCGTCGCGGGCATCTGGTGGGCGCTCCTCACCCGACGCGCACGCCGGCAAGAATACGAACGCTCGGGATCGGTGCTGCAGGCCGCGACGGGGTCCCTGCAGGTCGTTCCCTCGCCCGTCGAACCCAGCGGCTCGCGCCAGATCTCCCTGTGGAGGCATCCGATCGCGTGGCAGATCACGTTATTCATGGGGTTGCAGTCGCTGTTGTTCTATACCACCGCCAACTGGCTGCCCACGATCGAGGCGACCATCGGCTTCAGCCCGGCGCAGTCGGGGTTCCACCTGTTCCTGATGCAGATCGTCGGCATCCTGGGCAACCTGAGCGTGAGCTTCTTTGCCGGGATCCGCTCGTCGCAGAGTTGGCTCGCGATGATCCTGGCAGGCTTCCTGGTCGTCGCGGTGGCCGGCGGTCTGATCTTCCCGCCCGCGGCGCCGTTGTGGGCGTGTTTCGTCGGCATCGGGTGCGGCGGAAGCTTCGCCTTGGCCATGACGATGATCGGCTACCGCACCAACAACTATGCGCAGACCATGAAGCTCTCGGGCATGGCCCAGTGCCTGGGTTACCTCATGGCGGCACTTGGGCCCCTCCTGGCAGGCGGTTTTGCCAACCTCGCCGGCGGCTGGTCGGCGGTTCTCTTCGTGCTTCTGGCGCTGACCCTCGTGCACTTCGTGGCGGGGGCGCTGGCCGGGCGGGACCGCAAGATCGGCGTCGGCTCCTAGGGGCAACCCGAGGCATCCTCGGCCGAGGCCGGCCCGCCAGCAGGTTCGGTCTCCCGTCCGATGGGGGCCCACCCGCGCGGCAACACGCATAGACCGCGCCACACCGTGGTCCAGAAACCGAGCCATCCCAAACTCCGCGGCGAGATCCGTTCCCGCGCCGGGATCAGGATGTGGCCGCACAGGAATGCGGTGGTAACAATGGCTATGGTTCCACCGCCGAGCGGCAATGCTATTAAGGCGGCGATAGCGTAGATGACGTGCATGGCAACTCCTAAGGGAAGATGGGTCTAGTTGCCTCATCCTCCGACGGCGAAGGTTGCTCCGTGAATCGTCATCTGCCGAATCCTTCTTCGGAGCCACCGAATCGCGGGCCCACCCCAGCGGCTCGTCTCGTAGAGTTGGACCGCCTCATCATCGACTTCCACGGGAGATCTTGTGTCCTTATCGCCCGATCTGCACCGCTTGCGGATCTTCTTGGCCGTCTTTGATGCCGGGTCCGTCACGGAGGCCGCCGCCGAACTCGGGTATGCCCCCTCCACGGTCAGCGAACAACTACGGACGCTGGCCCGGGAGGCGGGCCACGCCCTGTTCCAACGTCACGGCAATCGGATTTTTCCCACCTCTGCCGCAGGCATCCTGGAACCGCACGCCAGAAACCTCCTAGTCCAGTTCGAACGGGCCAACAAGGATCTGAGTAACTATGCCTCGAAGAAGTCCTCCGAGGTTACCGTCGAATTCGTCGCGAGCGTGGGCAGCTCGGTCCTCAGCCCCGCGGCCACAGCACTGTCCCGACGACGCCCCGATATCTGTTTGAAATTCTCCTTGCAAAGCCAAGCGGACGAAACGGCCCTCAAAATGGCTCGTGGGGAGATCGATCTGGCGTTCAGCTTCGCCTCAGAGGTGCCTCATGGCCTGGTCGCTTCCCGTGCTCTCCATGAACCATTCGTCGCGGTCGTGCCCGTCGACGACCCGCTAGCCGGCCGCGGACACGTAACCCTGGCCGAGTTACGGGACCGCCCGTGGATCAACCACGACGCCGCCAATGGTTCATGCTCGCGATCAGTCGCCGACCAATGCAGAGCCCTCGGCTTCACACCACCCTACGAATTGTCCACGGACACCTTCGAGACCACACAAGATCTCGTGGCAGCCGGATTGGGACGAGCCGTTCTACCTCAGTTTGCTTTGGCCCGCCCCCACGACGATGTGCGGTGCCTTCGACTCGAGGCCGTTCGCCCCGATCTTCCGCCTCCAGGACGGCGCGTGGTCATCCTTCGACGACCGGAGACGTCCGAGGCCGTCATGGAATTCTATGAACTGCTACTCAAAACGGGAGAGGAGTTCCTCGCCGACCACGCATCGTGATGGCGGCCATCTTCTCCGGAGGGCTAGATGTCCCTGCCTTCGCGACGCAATTGCTCGTCGACGTACTGGTCTTCGTCCTCGGCGGTCTCGTCAACCACGGTCGACTTCTTCTTGCCGCGCAGCTTGCCCCAGAACCGCATGAAATCGCGGCTGGCGTCTGCGTGGAGCTTGGGGAACGCCAAGTAGCCGACGGCGAATCCAATGAGGATCGCGAAGACCGCCGCGAGGACGAGTCCCGTGTGCAACAGGGCGCACACGACGAAGACGATCACCATGAGGGCGAGCCGGATGAGCGAATAGTACAGAAACTTCACGATGCTCGAGTGTACCCGCCTGACCTGGTAATCCGCTCGACACCGGAATCAGCGCCCACCGGTAAGATGGAGTGCTATGAGAGCAGTCCTGATCATCGTCGCGGCCGCGGTCGTCGTCGGCATGACCATCTACGCCCTGTTGGACATCGGACGGACGGAGAGGCACCGGATCGTTGCCCTGCCCAAATGGGCGTGGTTCATCATCGCCCTGATCGTTCCGGTGATCGGGCCCGGGCTGTGGCTCGCCTTCGGCTATCGCCGGCGGCCCTCGGGCGGCCGCCGGGCCGACGCTCACCCTACCCCCGGATCTGCGCCGGACGACGACGAAAAATACCTCCGGTTCCTCCAGCAACAGGCCGAACGCCGACGCCGCGACGAGGAACGCCGTCGCCGCGAATCGGGCGAGAACGACCGCTGACCCCGCGGCATCGCGCGAAAACCACGAGACCCCCGGAATCCCTAAGGATTCCGGGGGTCTCATGGTTCCGGGGCATCGACTAAGCCCCCGATGGATTTACAGCCCCGAGTAGGAGTGCAGTCCGTTGAAGACGACGTTCACGGCGGTGAAGTTGAAGATGATGCATCCGTAGCCGATGATCGACAACCACGCCGAACGCGGGCCGGTCCAGCCACGGGTCGCCCTCGCGTGCAGGTACGCCGCGTAGACGACCCAGATGACGAAGGTCCAGACCTCCTTGGTGTCCCAGCCCCAGTAGCGGCCCCAGGCCTTATTCGCCCAGATCGCGCCCATGGCCAGGGTAAAGGTCCACATCACGAAGCCGACGGTGTTGAGGCGGAAGGCGAAGTTCTCCAGGGCCTGCGAGGACGGCACGAGGCGCATGAAGCCGAGGCCGGCTTTCTCGCCCTCGATCAGCTTCTTCTCGCGACGCGACTGAATCAACTGCAAGACGGCCATCGCGAAGGTCAGCGTGAAGACCCCGGAGGCCATCACGGCCACGGACACGTGAATCACGAGCCAGTACGACTGAAGCGCGGGCTTCAGGTGCCCGACCGGCGTCGGGAAGCCGATGGTCGCGGCCACCATCATGATCAGGGAGAGGCCCGTGACCAAGGCGCCCACGAACCGGAGGTCCCGGAAGATCAGGGCGATCAGGAACACGACGGATACCACGAGGGCGCCGGTCGTGCAGAACTCGTACATATTGCCCCACGGGACGCGGCCCGCGGCCAGCCCGCGCGTGACGACGCCGATCGCGTGCACCACGCACGCGATGATCATGACGGCCACGGCCACCTTGGCGGCCGGACGACGCTGGCCGGAATAGGCCATGGAATCGTCCGCGACGTGTTCGGTCAGCTTGGCGCGCGTGCTGGCGGTGTACGCCCGCCCGCGGCTTCCCCCGCCACCGCCTTCGACGTGGATCGCCGAGGAGCTCGACGACGAGCCCGCCGAGGCCGTGGCACCGGCCAAGGCCGGCTCCCGATCGCCCTCGAGCGCGGCGGCCTCAGCCTTGCGGGTCGCCCGCGAATTGGTCGCGAGGTCCCACGTGAAGGACACGAAGGACACTAGATAGATCACCGCGGCCAGGAGCATAAATGCCTCGCTCCACTGACCCAGGTTCTCGTTGATAGTCATGCTTCCCTTTCTGGGCCGCTCGTCGGAAGCCACCCCTGACGCGGTGACCAGTCCCGATGCGAGAAAATTACGCCTCGTTGAATTCTAATCCCCATTCCTGGGCAAAGAGATCGGTCAGTTTGTCGGCCTCCATGGCAATGCGCGGGTCTTCGCCGCGAGCCAGCAGGCCGTATTCGACGACCACGGCGCGGGCTCCCCCGTCGAGCACGGTCTCGTGGGCCTTGACCCAGACGCGACGCCGGGCCACGAAGAGGGAGACGATGAGACCGCTGAAGGCCAGCAGGAAGGAAACCAGGACGACCGGCTTGCCCGGATCGTAGTGGATATCCAGGCCCGCGTACCGTTTGACGCCCTCGAACTGGACGCTACCCTTCCCCTCGGGGAGTTGGTAAGTGTTGTTCTGCTCGGTCAGCACGATGCCGCCGTGATCGGATTTCATGGAGTTCAGCTCGTGAAGCTTATTGGTATCCAACACGTACACGTTCTGCGGATCGCCCTTATCGAGGCCGAGATCCCCGTAGTACGAGGAGAGCACGAGGGCCGGATTGGCCGGAGCCGCGTCCACGGAGTGCGGCATCTGACCGGATTGGATCACGGCGGTCGGCAAGAACATGCCGACGAATCCGAGCTGGTCGGGTGACGCGTCGGGAACCTTGAGCACCATCGAGGAGGTGAAGACCTTATCGGTCGGCAGGCTCACCACCGGGCCCTCATAGGCCACCTTTCCGTCGCCGTCGGTGACCTTGACGATCGGCGCGTATCCGTTGCCGGAAAGGTACACGTTATTGCCGTCGATGTTGAGCGGCTCGTTGACCTTCAGGGATTCCTTCTTCGGCTCCGCGTTCGGGGAATCCTTGACCGTCATCTGCGCGTCGTAGCCGAGGTCCTGCCCGTAGGTCGACGAGGTTTTATCCCGGTCGTAGGTCACGTTGAGCTTGTCGAGCGTGACGGAGAAGTTGCGCAGCCAATCGGGGTTGTAGTTGGTGCCCGGCTTGAACTGGTCGTAGCTGACGAGCGTATTGACGTGGGACTCGCCCTCGACCACGATCTTCTGACCGCTGTAGCCAAATTGCCCGCCCACGGCCACGCCGATCAGGACGCCGATCATGGCCGCGTGGAACACCAGATTGCCGATCTCGCGGAAATATCCGCGCTCCGCGCCGACGCTCGGGCTCGAGGAGTCCTCGCGCAGCTCGGTGCGGTAGTGCCGCTTCTTCAGGATGCGCTGCGCCGTCGCCGCGGCCCCGCCTGCCGTCAGCCCGCCGTCCACCGAATCCACGGGAATGGTCAGGGTCCGGTGCTGCGGGAGCCTGCTCAGGTTGCGCGGGGTGCGCGGCGGCTTGGCCCCGTAAGCTTTGGCGTGCTTGATGGCCCGCGGGATCACGCAACCGATCAAGGAGATGAACAGCAGGAGGTAAATGGCCGAAAACCAGGCCGAGGAAAAGACGTCGAACAGCTGAAGTTTCTCGGCGATCGGCCCCCACGTTTTGTGGGAGTCCATGTATTCCTGGACCTTCTGCGGGTCCTGAATGTTCTGGGGGAACATCGACCCCGGAACCGCGGCGACCGCGAGCAGAAGGAGCAGGAACAGCGCGGTGTTCATCTTGGTCAGCTGGGTCCACGCCCACCGGAGCATGCCGATGGGCCCCAGAGCCGGGGCGACCTTCTTGGCTGCTGTCTTCTGTTTACTCATGCCATCCATTTTCGGTAGCGGATTTCTGCCGTGTGACGTGGGGGTTCGTCCCGCGGGCCGATCACACCGGAAGCTCGTAACCCGGGGTGATCCCCTGGAGCCAGGACATCATCGCGCCCCATAGCCCGGTGGCCATCAGGAGCCCCACGATCACGAGGGCGACGCCCCCGACGATCTGCAGGGTCCGGCGGTGCTTCTTCAGGAAGGCAAACATCTCTGCCGACTTCCGGAAACCCAGGGCGATCAGTAGAAACGGTATCCCCAACCCCAGACAATAGGCCACGGTCAGGACAATGGCCTTGAGGCTGTTGGGGCCTTCCAGGAAGACGAGCGCTTGGACCGCGGCGAACGTCGGCCCGATGCAGGGCGCCCACCCCAGCCCGAAGGTGATGCCGAGCAGCGGCGCGCCCCACAGGCCGGCCGGCGGCTTGGCGTGGATCTTGCGATCGCGCTGGAACCAGGAAAATCCACCCATGAACACGATGCCGAGGGCGATCACCAGAATCCCCAGGACCATCTGCAGCCAGGTTTGACTCCTGACCCACGGTGCCGCACCGAATTGCGCCAGGACCACGGACAACAGCACGAAGACGAGGGAAAACCCGAGGATGAACAGGCCCGTTCCGGCGAACATGCGACCGCGGCGGCGTCGTTGCAGGTCGCTACCGGTCAGGCCCGTCACGTAGGCGAGGTACCCGGGAACGAGCGGAAGAACGCAGGGCGACGCGAAAGAGATCAGCCCGGCAAAGGCTGCCAGGGGGATGGAGGCCCACAGGGAGCCTTCCAACACCACGGAGCCAAAGGACGATTCGGCGGCCAGGAGCACGATGAACCTACGAACCCTTCGACGGGTGAGATGCGTCCTTGCCGTCGATCTGGTCTTGGACGAGGCTCCGGACGGTCGATTCGTCGATCTGGCCGAGCACGCGCGCCGCGACGCGCCCCTGCGAGTCGAGCACGAGGGTCGTGGGGACCGCCTGCGCGGGCACGTACTGCGAAAGCGCCATGAGGACGCCTCCGGCGCGATCCTCGACCGACGGATAGGCGATGCCAAAGTTCCGCTCGAAGGCCTCGGCCGTACCCTGCTCGTCCCGGAGGTTGATGCCGTAGAAGTTGACCTTGTCGCCAAATTCCTGCGACAGCTTCTGCAGGTGTGGCGCCTCCGCACGGCAGGGTGCGCACCCCGCGTACCAGAAGTTCAAAACGCTGGGTTTACCGCGAAGCTGGTCTCCGGTCAGCGACTCGCCGCCGAAAAGCTTGCCCTCGAAGGACACGGGCTCTCCGCGCTTGGCCTTGCTGAATTCGGTCACGGAACCGTCACCCGAGATGTATCCCTTGCCATCCGCGGAGTTCGCCTGATCCGAGAGGTCCGAATTGTCCTTATTCGAGCATCCGGTCACGACCGCCAGACCCGCGACCGTGGCAACCGAAAACAGTCCGCGGCGGGTCATGGGGCGGGGTGAAGAACTGGGCATGGTGTCTCTCTGGAAATGATGTCAAGATGTCGGGGCCGGCCTCCGGACGCGGTCGCGTCCAGCCGGCAAGGGGGCCGGCCCGTAGGTCAAACCCATCGTTCGATTATGATCCCGGAAGCTGAATGACCCCTGGATATAGCTCGGCGGCCGGTTCGGAATACGTCACTTTCGGGGCCCGCGGGGCCGAAATGTCCTCAAATGTCAGCGAGGTCACCGAGGCCAGGTTGCACTGCCTGGTACGAGGATCGTGCGGGAGCATCCGCCCTTCGACGCTCGATCGCGCCATCCAGATCGGAAGCTGGTGGGAGACGATGATCGCCTGGGCCCCATCCCCACCGCGCGCCACCGCTTCCACCGCGGCATCTTTGATGGCCGCGGCCATGCGCCGGACTTGCTCACGATACGGCTCGCCCCACGACGGACGCAGGGGGTTGGTCATGAAGCGCCAGTGGCGAGGGTGCCGCACGAGCTCATCGCGGCTCACGTGGAGGCCCTCAAAATAATTGCCGGCCTCGATCACGCGCTCGTCGAGGGTCACCGGAAGGTTCAGGGCCTGAGAGATCGGCGCCGCAGTCTCTTGGGTGCGCGTCAGGGGCGACGCCGCCAGGTACACGAATCGCGCTCCTCGCGCGGCACGTCGTTCGAATTCCCGCGCGGCGAGTTCGGCCATCTGGTGCCCGGCCGCGGAGAGATGAAATTCCGGGAGCCGGCCGTAAACGATGCGATCCGGATTGTGGACCTCGCCGTGGCGCATGAGGTGAACGGTAGCGCTGTGAGACATGGGCCTAGTCTCTCAGATAGTCCCTCTGGCGGCCATTCGTCCGGACCCCGGACGTCGGCTCACGGTTCCTCCGGGTCACGCCCCGCGAGGATGCCGCGGAGAATGCGCTCGATTCGGCCTTGATCCACCCGCCAGAAGTCACGCGGGACCCCGTCGACGCGAACCACGGGAATCTCCTCGGCATGCCGTTTCAGCAGGTCCAACCGTTCCTCGACGTTAATCTCGGTGACCTCGATCCCGAGCGGATCCGTCACGGACTTCAGGTCGATCCGCGCCTGGTCACACAGGTGACAGCCCGGGGAGGTCAGCAGCTCGACCGTGGGCGTGTGCCCCGGAGCGGGGGCCGATTCGCGGTCTTCCATGGACATCTTCCGTTCGTTGGCCGTGCCGGGATTGGGTACGCATTCGGCCGCCCCTCGCGATGCGAGGTGACGGCCGAGAATGCTCAAGACAAGAAGAGTCTACTTCTTGTTGCGACGCTGGTGGCGGGTCTTGCGAAGCAGCTTACGGTGCTTCTTCTTCGCCATGCGCTTGCGGCGCTTCTTAATAACTGAACCCATAGGATCCCTACCTTGATAGTCGTACGTCGGTGGCAAGCACGCTCATGCGCGGCAAAGCCACCGGGTGGCGTCCTTGTCCCCCGTGCCGAGGACGGCGGAGGCTTGCGGTCAAAACGTTCGCTCATGAGGTTTACTGCAGGCAAAGAAAAGCCCAATACAGCGAAAACGTTCCTCACATACCCTACAAGGTGGAGTCAAATATCTTCGAATCGGCCGCTTTTACCCGGCCGACTCACCCGCCGATGCGGAGGATCCGCCGTTCGAGGCCGCTTCCATGGGGTTGAGGGTCTCGTTGGCTCGCGGGGCCGCGTCCGGAAGGTCCGCGTCCCGGGACTTGTTGTCCGCCACGTGATCGGCAAGCTTCGACGTCGGGGCCAGCGGATGGACCTCTCCGTCCTCCCCTAGCTCGGGCTGAACGAAGACGGAGGCCGAGGAACGCTGTTTGCGCTCCGGGTCCACGCCGGCCTCGAGATAGTGGCCCTCGATGTGTTCGGCCACCATGCGAGCGGCCAATTCGTTATCCCCCGATTCGATCGCGGCGTAAATCGCGCGGTGTTCGGCGCACAACCGCGTTGCCGTGGTGGACCACAGTGGGACGTACCCGACGAGCGAGAGCGTGTACTCGTAGATCGAGTCCCGCAAGGACGTCAATAGCCCCGTGACCAGGCTGTTGCCCGCCAAGCGCGTGAGGGCGACGTGGAAGGAGACCTCCAGGTGGTGGAAATCCTTGAGGGACAGGTCGTCTCGGGACATCTCGTCGATAATCTTGGCGAGTTCCCGCATGGACGGGTGCTCGGGGTTGGCACGACGCAGCGCCCAAGTTTCCAGCAGGACCCGGGTGTGCACGATATCGCGGAGCGGATATTCCGCCGTCGCCATGTGCAGCTTGAGCGCCGGCCCGGCGCTGGCCGCTGGCTCCCGCACGAGCTGGGCGATCATCTGGTGTCGTTTGCCCTCGTAGAGCCGGAGGATCCCCCTGGATTCGAGGTCCTTGAGCGCCTCGTGCGTCGCGCTGCGGGACGTCCCCACGGCATCGGAGATTCGACGCTCGCTCGGCAGCTCCTGTCCCAGGACGAGGTTGCCGTCGAACAGCTCGTTCTCCAGCCATTGAAGGATCTTACGGTCGGTAGCCATGCGGTGATGAATCTTTCATGCTGTGGTCAACGATGCGGTTCCAGGTCGAAGGGGAAGCCCTCCTCCTATCGTCCACGCTTCCTGCCAAACAGATTAGCCAAAAAGCCTGAAGGTTTGTGCTCTCCCGAGGCCACCTCGCCATCCGAGGGGCTCTCCGCGCGCCGAACCTGGGGATCCAGCGGCTCCCACGAGGCCCGCTCGCCCGACGATTCGGCGGAACGCCGGTGTTGCGGCGCCCGACGGGACTCGGGGTCGCCGCCGGCCGGTGCGGCGCCGGGAACGCTCGCTGCACGCGCCGAGGAGGCGCTCGATGCGGCCGGGGCCCTCAGCGCGGAGGTGGCGGCATCCCCGGTCGTGGACGGGCCGATATTCAACGGCGTCAAGGGGGTGAAAGTCACCCCGTCGTGCCGGGACCGGGCGATCGGGGCGGGACCGTCGGTGCCGGTCGCCTCCGCGACGGCGGGAGCGACCGGTCGGGCTTCCTCGGCGTCGACGTGCTCGGGCTCCGGGTCGGCCGCGTAATACTCCTCGGACTCAGTCAACGGGGACAGATGCGGGCGCGCGGGGGCCTCGCGTGAATCCTCCGGGGCGGAATCATCCTGGGCTTCGGGCGCGACCTCGGCGGCGGGTGCGGAGGCCTCGGGCTCCGAGGGGGCGGCGGGGGCGTCCTCGGGCGCGGTCGCCGTCGCGTCGGGCTCGGTCGACTCCGGGGCTTCCGGGGTTGCCGGGGTTGCCGGGGCCTCGGCGTCGGCCGCGGGCGCCGAGAGCTCCTCGACCCACGAGCTGATCTCCGCCAGGGGCGCCGTATTCAGCGAATACAGCCTCCGCTGGCCCTGGGCCTTCATGGTGACCAGTCCGGCCTCGCGCAGGACCTTCAGGTGTTTCGACACGGTCGGCTGGCTCACGCCCAGCTCGGTGACGACGTCGTTGACAGGACGCGGTCCTGTCTGGACGACGGCGAGAATGCGCCGTCGGGTAGCGTCAGCAACCACGGCAAATACGTCAGTGCTCATGCCTCCACCATAACGGTGTATTCCGGCAGGCGTATGCATACACGCCCGTCGAATTGCGACCGGTGGTCCCGCTCGGGTCTTTCCCCGGCTCGAGTCAGTCAAACCACGGGTCCAGGCCCCACAGGGGGAAGACGGCCTTCCGGGTCGCCATCACGGTCCGATCCAGCGCATCACTGGGATCGAAGCCGATCTCCCAGGACCTCCACCACACGTCGGCCTCGTCACCCATCAGGCGAGGCGCGCGGGTTCCGTACTTGTCGGCGATGTACGTTCGCCACGACTCCGGGGTCGGCAGCGTGGGTTCGACCGGCCGTCCCGCCACGATTCCCACGAGGTGTGCCCACGAGCGTGGAACGGCGTCGAGGCAGTTGTATCCGCCCCCGCCGAGCGCCAACCACCGGTCCTCGGTCAGCTCATCGGCCAGGTCGGCGATGGTCATCGTGGCTTCCCGCTGGGCGTCGACGCTGAGCCTCATGTGGGTCATGTCGTCCTTGTAGTGCGAATCGCAGCCGTGCTGGGAGACGATCACCTCCGGATCGAAGGCCCGCGCCAGTTGCGGGACGATCGCATGGAAGGCCCGCAGCCAGGCGCCGTCCGAGACCGTCGTCGGGAGGGCGACGTTGACGACGCTTCCCAACGCGTCCCCGTCGGCGCCCATCTCGTTAGAGAATCCCGTGCCGGGAAACAGCGACATCCCGGTCTCGTGAAGGGAAATCGTAAACACACGGGGCTCGTCCCAGAAGATGCTCTGGGTTCCGTCCCCGTGGTGCGCATCGATGTCGATGTACAGCACGCGTTGGACTCCGCGGTCGAGCAGTCGTTGGATCGCGACCGCGCAATCGTTGTAGACGCAAAAGCCGCTCGCGTGGTCGCGGTGTGCGTGGTGCATCCCGCCGCCGAAGTTCACGGCGCGAACCGTGGACCCGTCGACCATGGACTCGGCGGCCAGCTCGCTGCCGCCCGCGAGCCGGGCCGCGGCCTCGTGCAGGCCCGCCACACCGGGGGTGTCCTCGCCGTCCAGGCCGCTGCCCGGGATTTTCAGGCTGGGATCGGCGCTGACGGCCTTGACGCTGTCGATGTACTCGCGCGAGTGGGCCGTGCGCAGGGCGGCGTCGTCTGCCACGTGAGGTTTCTCGACGCGCACGTGGCCCAGCTCAAAAAGGCCCAAGTCCTGGGCGAGACGAGCCGTCGCGTCGAGGCGACACGGGTTCATGGGGTGGTAATCACCGAAGAAGTAGGAGGTCATGGCCGCATCCCAGGTCACCATCGTGGTGGGGGCGGCGCCTCGCTCACTTCCGCGAAAGTTTGTAATTGAGGTCACAGGGTAATTGTGTCACGGGTCGACGGCTGCGGCCCATTTGGGGCCCCCGGGGCGCCCGGGCCATTACGCTAGGGAGGGTCATTCATCCATCGGCATCTCGGCAGGAGCACGCGTGCGGAGCAAGGACTCGACCCTGGCCGTGGAGCCCCTCCGGGCCACGGAACGCCTCAGGGCGCTGGTGAACCGTGTCTTCGGTTCGACGCCGTCCCGCATCTCGATCACGCTCTTCTTCCTGGTCATCGTCCTGTGCTCGCTTCTGCTGATGCTGCCGATGGCGAGCCAGTCGGGGCATCCGCCGGCCCTCTCGCAGGCGTCCTTCACGGCGACGTCGGCCGTGACCGTCACGGGGCTCACGACCCTGACCACGGCGACCCAGTGGACCTTTTTCGGTCAGGTCGTGATCCTCTTCGGCGTGCAGATCGGCGGTCTCGGCACGCTGACCATGACCTCCCTCCTGTCCATAGCCCTCGGCCGGAAGCTCGGGCTGAAGACCAAGCTTTTCGCCCAGGAAGGGCTGAGCATCACGAGCAAGCAAGGCAAGCTGGGCGAGATCGGCTCCTTGCTGCGCGTCGTGGTGCTGACCTCGGCCACCATCGAGGCGACCATCGCGGCGATCGTGATGCTCCGACTCATGACCCTGGGAGAGTCCCTCCCCGAAGCCCTCTGGCACGGGGTGTTCTATGGGATCTCCTCCTTCAATAACGCCGGATTCACGCCGCACTCGGACGGCCTGGTTCCCTACGGCAACGACTGGTGGATCCTTCTCCCCCTGTGCGCCGGCGTGTGGACCGGCTCCCTCGGATTTCCCGTCATCCTGGTCATCCGGATGTTCGGCCTCAGGGTGCGGCACTGGAACCTCAACGCGCGCATCACCGTGTTCGGATCGATCGCCCTCGTGATCGCGGGAACGATCCTGTGGGGCCTGGCGGAGTGGAACAACGACGCCACGATCGGCGGCGAACACCCGGTGCAACGGATCCTTCACTCGTTCTTCGCGTCGATCATGACCCGGTCGGGCGGGTTCAACCTGGTCGATATGGATCAGCTGCACCCGATCTCGAAGCTGTTGACCGACCTGCTGATGTTTGTGGGCGGCGGTTCGGCCTCGACGGCCGGCGGCGTCAAGATCACCACCATGGCGGTCATCTTCATCGCCATCATCGCCGAGGCACGCGGCGACCAGCACGTGATCGCGTTTCACCGCACGATCCCGGACACCGTGCTCCGCATCGCCATCTCGGTGGTCATGATGAGCGCAACCATCGTGGTCCTGGGCACCGCGATGTTGATGCTGATCTCGCGAGCATCCTTGGACGAGATCCTTTTCGAGGTGATCTCCGCCTACGCCACGTGCGGGTTGTCCGTAGGATTGTCTGCGGAGCTGCCGGCCTCGGGCCTGTACGTGCTATCGGTCCTGATGTTTATCGGCCGACTCGGTACCATCACCGTGGCAACAGGCTTGGCCCTGCGGACCCGCAGTCGCCTGTACAAGTACCCGGAAGAGAGGCCCATCATTGGCTGATCGGTCACCCCACAACGCCCCCGTGCTGGTCATCGGGCTGGGTCGCTTCGGCGCGGCGACGGCGCAGCAACTGAGGCGGCAAAATAAGGAAGTCCTGGCGATCGAGCGCGACTCCGACATGGTCCAGCGCTGGTCGGGACTGCTGACCCACGTGGTGCAGGCCGATGCCTCCGACATCGATGCCCTGCGCCAGGTCGGTGCCGGGGACTTCACCTCCGCGGTGGTCGGCGTCGGAACCTCGATCGAGTCCAGCGTGCTGATCACGGCCAACCTCGTGGACTTGGGCATCGACCGCATCTGGGCCAAGGCCATCACCCCCGCCCACGGCAAGATTCTCTCCCGCATCGGGGCGCACTACGTGATCTTCCCCGAGGCCGACGCCGGACGACGCACCGCCCACCTGGTCTCGGGACGGTTGCTGGACTACATCGAATTCGACGACGACTTCGCGATCGTCAAGATGTATCCGCCCAAGGAGACTCACGGTTTCACGCTCGAAGAGTCCGATGTCAGGAACCGTTACGGCGTGACCATCGTGGGCGTGAAGTCCCCGGGCGAGGAGTTCACCTACGCCACGGCCAAGACCAAGGTCACCTCGCGAGACGTCTTGATCGTCTCGGGGCAGGTGGACCTGATCGAAAGGTTCGCGGCGCGGCCCTAGCCCGGGGACGCGGTCACATGCTCAGCGGCGGAATTCCTCGACCATCTCCGCGTTGCGGTGCGCCGAGGCCTTCGCGGCCTTCTCGGTAAGCTCGATGAGCCCGCCCTCCGCGAAGACGTTGATCGCCCGTTCGGTCGTGCCGTTCGGGCTGCACACGGCCTTCCGCAGGGCTTCCGGGTCGGCGTCGTCGGCGTGCAACAACTCGCCCGCGCCCGCGACGGTCTCCTTCGCGAGCAGGCGCGCGGTCTCGGCGTCGAGCCCCATGGACTCCCCCGCCTTCTGCATGGCCTCCGCGAGGAAGAACGCATACGCCGGCCCCGACCCCGACACGCCGGTCACGGCGTCGAGCTGCTTCTCCTCAACGTCGATCACGGTTCCGGAGTTCTGCAGCACGGTGTGAGCGAGCCGGAGCTGCTCGTCGGAGCAGTGGGCGCCCGGTGCCAGGGCAATCACGCCGCGGCCGACGCGGGACGGGGTGTTCGGCATCGACCGGATCACCGGCTGTCCCTCGCGGAGCTCCCCCTCGAGCATTTCGAGGTCGATGCCCGCGGCCACGGACAGGACCAAAGCATCCGGGGCCAGCGCGTCCTTGATCTCCGCCGCCAAGTCCAGGATCCCCTTGGGCTTGACGCCCAGCAGGACCACATCGGCGCCGTCGACCGCGTGCGCGTTGGCCGACGGGTCATCTTCGCTCGACGTGACGGTGACGCCGCGATGCTCCTCGGGAAGGGAGTCGACCAAACGGCTGGCGGATGCGGCCGAACGCGTGGTCGCCCGCACCGTGCCGGGGTCGGTCCCGCCGGCGAGCAGACCGGACATGATCGATCCGTTCATCGAACCTGTTCCCAGAAAAGCAATGATGGGTTCGGACATGGGTCCTCCTGAGTCGTCGTGATGGTTTCGTCATGGTCCACGGTATCGAAGGAGGCCAGGCGCCGACATTCGTGGGCGTTGGGTTGCCCCCCCGTCGCGAGGGGACGGCGAGGACCGCGGCCAACGGCGCCCGGGGACGCTCGGTCCCGCCGGCTACCCGCCGAGATGCCGGTGCGCGAATTCGAGGGACTCGTGGAGCCACTCGTCCCTTTCACCGGCGTTCTTGGCCTTTCGGGTCGACACCTCGACGCCGACCACCCCGTCCCAGCGGGTCTCGGCGAGATAGCGCAGAGTCTCGGCCACGGGTTGGGTCCCGTGCCCGGGCCGGGCGTGTTCGTCCATCAGGGAATTGCCGGAGCCGTCGGTCAGGTGAACGTGTCCGAGCCGGCTCCCCAGCTCCTGGACCGCCTCGAGCGAGTCCGTGCCGGACGCCGCTGCATGGGAAAAGTCCCAGGTGACCCACTCGTAGTTCTGTCCGATGGGGGACCAATGCGGGGCATACATCAGCACTTCCCGACGGCCGAAGCGCCAGGGATACATGTTTTCGACGGCGATCTTCACGCCCTCGGAATCCGAGATCTCGCGCACGCCGTCGGGGAACCCCTGGGCATAGCGCCGCTGCCACACGAAGGGCGGGTGGGCGACCATCACGTCGGCCCCGACCCGCTTGACCATCTTGGCGGCCAGCCTGATCTTGTTCCAGGCATCGCCCCAGACGTGCTGCGTGAGCAACAGCGTGGGCGCGTGGATCGCCGAAATCGGCATCTGAAATTCTTGGACGTAGTCCAGGAGCTCGTCCGGGTCCCGCGACAAGGGGTTTCCCGTGATCATGACCTCGACCGAGTCATATCCGAGGTCTTTCGCGACGGCAAAGGTATCTTTGACGCCCATCGGGAACACCGAGGACGTGGACAGCGCGATGAGAGGCCGCGACCTCGGATCCGATTCGGTCCCGGATCCCTGTGAGGCAGACTCCTCCACGGCGGTTACTCCTTTGCGCTCGACTTCAGTGACTTCGGGTCCACCATAGCCGCCGAATCTTGGGAGTTGATCCGATCCATCCGTCTCAGGATCAAACCTTCACGTAATGCCCAGGGAACGGACCGCATCGTGGTGATGCCGTACAGATCCATCGCGGTTTCGGCGACGATGCCGCCGGCCAGGATCTGCGCGGCGCGCTTCGAGGAGACACCGGGGAGGTCTGCCCGTTCCTCCGGGGTCATCGCTTCCATGCGCCGGGTCCACAGGCGGAGGTCCTCGAGGTGGAATTCCCGCTTGACGTACGGGCCGGCCGCGTACGGCGCGGCACCGCAAATCCGGGCGAGCGAGCGGAACGTTTTGGAGGTGCCGACCACCATGTTGGGTTTCCCCGCCTTCAAGACGGTCTCCACGGCCGGGGTCAGCTCCGACTTCACGTATTTGCGCAGGGCCTTGATCTCTTTGGGCTTGGCGAGATCGTGGTGGATGAATTGCCGGGTCAGGCGGCCGGCGCCCAGGGGCGTCGAGACGGCGACGCTCGGCAAGGCGTCGTCCCCGAGGGCCATCTCGAAGGAGCCGCCGCCGATGTCCAGGTCAAGGATGGTGCCGGCGCCCCAGCCCTGCCAGCGTCGCACCGCGAAGTACGTGATCGCGGCCTCCTGGTCGCCGGAAATCTCGGTGAGGTTGACGCCGGTGGCCGATTTCACGTGATCCAGAACCTCGCCGCCGTTTCCGGCCTCGCGGATCGCCGAGGTCGCGAAGGCCAAAAGATCCTCGGCGTCGTGATCCGCGGCGAAGTCACGGGCCTCGGCGACAAAATTCGTCAGGGCGTTGCGTCCTTCGTCGGTGATGTCCCCGTGATCGTCCAGGTACCGGACGAGCTGGAGGGCCATCTTGTGCGACGCGTACGGCTCGGGCCTCGAGCCGGGCTGAACGTCCAGGAGCAACAGGTGGACGGTGTTCGAGCCGACGTCGAGGACCGAGAGGCGCACGTTAGTTCTCCTTGCTGGTGGTGCCCGACGCCGTGGACCGGCGTGACGAGGTCGTGGACGTCGTCTTCTTCGCGGCCGGTTTCTTGGCCGCCGGTTTCTTGGTCGCGGTCGTCTTCTTGGCGGTCGACTTGGCCGTGGTCTTGCGCGTGCCGGTGGTCTTGGCGGCCGTGGTCTTCTTGGCGGCGGGCTTCTTGGCCGTGGTCTTCTTCTTGGCCGGGCCCTTGGCGCGCTTATCCGCCAGCAGCTCGACGGCTCGCGTGAACGTCATCGATTCCAGCGTCTCGGAGCGAGGCACGGTCACGTTCGTCTCGCCATCGGTGATGTACGGCCCGAACCGGCCGTCCTTGATCACGATCGGCTTATCGTTGCTGGGATCGTTGCCGAGCTCCGCCAGCGGCGGTTTCGCGGCGGCGCGACCCCGTTGCTTGGGCTGCGCGTAGATGGCCATGGCCTCGTCCCGCGTGATCGAGAAGATCTGATCCTCCGAGGTCAGCGAGCGGGAGTCCGTGCCCTTCTTCAGGTACGGGCCATACCGACCATTCTGCGCGGTGATGTCGACGCCCTCGTCGTCCTGTCCCACGACGCGGGGCAGCGACAGCAGGCGAAGAGCCTCCTCCAGGGTGACCTCCTGCAAGGACATCGACGCGAAGAGCGAGGCCGTCCGCGGCTTTTCCTTCTTCGGCTTCTTCGGGGGCTTGGGCTTGCCGTTCTTGTAGTACTCGACCGGCTGGTTCGCCAGCTCTTCGTCGGTGATCTCGGGGACCACCTCGGTCACGTACGGTCCGAACCGGCCGTCCTTGGCCAGAATCGTGCGTCCGTTCTCCGGGTTCTGCCCCAGCTCCCGACCGTCCGCCTTGCCGCGTTCGATCAGTTCCGCCGCCTTGTCCGCGGTCAGCTCGTCGGGTGCGAGATCCGTGGGGACATTTGCCCTAATCGGATCCTTGATCTCGCCGGTTTCTTCGTCGAGACCGCCGCCGGTTTCCAGGTACGGCCCATAGCGGCCGACCCTGAGCGTGACGCCGTCGGCGATCTCGATCGAGTTCACGGCACGGGCGTCGATCTCGCCGAGATTCTCGACGATCGGCTTGAGACCGCTCTTGGCGTCGTTGCCGAAATAGAAGCCGGTCAACCAGTCGACCCGTTGCGCCTCGCCGCGGGCGATGCGGTCGAGATCGTCTTCCATGGCCGCGGTGAACTCGTAGTCGACGTACTTGGAGAAGTGCTCCTCGAGCAGCCTCACCACGGAGAAAGCCGTCCAGGACGGCACGAGCGAACCCGAGCGGTTATTGACGTAACCGCGGTCCATGATCGTCGAGATCACCGCGGCGTACGTGGAGGGGCGACCGATCCCGAGCTCGTCCATGGCCTTGACCAGCGACGCTTCGGTGTAGCGCGGGGGCGGAGACGTCTCGTGGCCGTTGGCCTCGATATCGCGGCCGGTCAGGCTGTCGCCTTCCGTCAACCGCGGAAGACGCTTGTCGGACCCGTCGGACTTGGCGTCCTCGGCGTCTCGGGCGGCGTCCTTGCCTTCTTCATAGGCCGCGAGGAAACCGCGGAACGTGATGACCGTTCCGGATGCCGAGAATTCCGCGGTGCGACCGTCGCTGGTTTGGGCCTCCAACTTGAGGGACGCCGTCTGGCCCTTCGCGTCGGCCATCTGGGAGGCGACCGTGCGCTTCCAGATGAGTTCGTAGAGCCGGAATTCGTCCTGAGACAAGCGCGACTTGACGGCCGCGGGGGTCCGGAAGGAGTCACCCGCGGGACGAATCGCCTCGTGGGCTTCCTGCGCGTTCTTGGACTTGGACGCGTACAACCTGGGCGAGGACGGAACGTATTCCTTGCCGTACAGCTCGGTGGCCTGCTTCCGCGCGGCGTTGATCGCCTGATCGGACAGCGCCACGGAGTCGGTACGCATATAGGTGATGTAACCGTTTTCGTACAGGCGCTGGGCCACTTGCATGGTCGACCGCGAGGAGAAGCGCAGCTTGCGCGCCGACTCCTGCTGAAGGGTCGAGGTCGTGAACGGCGCGGCGGGCCGGCGGGTATACGGCTTCGTCTCGACCGACGACACCGAGAATTCGGAGCCTTCCAGGGACGCCACCAGGCCGCGCGCGTCCTTTTCGTCGAGGTGGGCCACCTTGGAGGCCGACGACGCCTTCAATTCGCCGGAGTCCGCGAAGTCCTTGCCCGAGGCCACGCGCTTGCCGTCCAGCGAGGACAGCTTGGCGCCGAAGCTCTCCGAGGATGCCGTCTCGAAGGTTCCGGCCAGATCCCAGTACTGCGCCGAGCGGAACTTCATGCGCTCACGCTCGCGCTCGACGACCAGCCTCGTGGCCACGGACTGCACGCGCCCGGCGGAAAGCCCCTGCGAAACCTTGCGCCACAGCACCGGTGAGATTTCGTAGCCGTAAATGCGGTCCAGGACGCGGCGGGTTTCCTGGGCATCGACGAGCGAGTCGTCGATCGTCCGAACGTTCTCGAAGCCGCGCTCGACTGCTTCCTTGGTGATTTCGGGGAAGGTCACGCGGTGCACCGGGACCTTGGGTTTGAGCACCTCCAGGAGGTGCCACGCGATGGCTTCGCCCTCGCGATCGGCATCCGTCGCGAGGTACAGCGCGTCGCAGTCTTTCAGGAGCCGCTTGAGCTCGGAGACTTTTTTCTTCTTATCCGGGTTCACCACGTAGTACGGCTCGAAGCCGTCGTCGATGTCCACGGCAAACTTTCCCACCGGGGTCTTCTTCAGCTCGGCCGGAAGTTCCGAGGGCTGCGGCAGGTCGCGAATGTGCCCCATCGAGGACTCGACGATATAGGCGTCCCCAAGGTAACCGCCGATGGTTTTGACCTTGGAAGGAGACTCCACGATGAGGAGACTCTTACCCGTCGTCTTGCCCTTGGCCTGTGTTGGCACGTCGCTCCTTGAGTCCGGTCCGGTGGATACGCCCCCACAATAGCCGAGGAAAGGACTAGCCGGTCACGCTTCCACAGGCACGGTGAGGTATGCCTCCCCAGTTTCGGGTGAGGTACCGTTACACGCTACTCGACCTGGCAACCCGCGGTCGAAGCACCGGCCCGGCCGGAACTTTCGCCCCGGACCACCGCGCCACCAGCGGTTAGCCCTCCCCCGCGCCCACCAGGAATCCGCCGTCCACGAGCGAACGCACGTGGCCCAGGAGCTCGGCGGCCGGGGCGTCGTCCTCCCACCCCAAGAGGGCTCCCAGGGCATCGATGATTTGCCCCACCGCGAGGTCGCCGTCGCAGGCCGACACGAAGCCCGCCGCTGGGGTGGACAGCAACTCGGTGCGCCGCAGGCCGGCGCCCTCCCGGAGCAGGATCACTCCCGGGTGTTCGGCCCCCGGACGCTGGTGCCGTTCCTCCGTCACGTCGTCGGCGACGACCAGGTGTCTCGCCCGCAGGTCCTCGTCGCTGAGGCCCGCCACGAGGTCGTGGGCCGCGACCGCCGCCGCGAAGAACGGTGCGATCGGCTGTTGAATGGGGTGCTCGATCGATTCGAAGCGCAGGAAGGGCTCGCGGTTCTCGCGCCGTCTCAGCCAGATCATGCCGAACCCCACGGCCGCGACGTCACGGTCGTGGAAGTCCCGGATGTAGTCCAGATACGCCGATTCGAACGAGCCCGCGTCGCGATTCTGGCTGGCGTCCCGGAGCCACGTTTCGGCGTAGGCCTCGGGGGAGGTCTCCTCCCGCTGGATAAACCAGGCATCGCAACCGTCGGCGAGCCAGGTGCGGGGCCGGCGATCCCACGGCGCCTGCCCGTCCTCGGCGTCCGCGTCGGCGTGGATTTCCCAGTTGCCCAGCAGGTGCGCCCGCCCGCCGGGCCGCAGCACCGAGGGGATATCGCGCACCAGTTGCGCGACCAGCTCGTCTCCGGGGAGTCCGCCGTCTCGGTAGGTGTAGCGTTCGGCCTCGGTCTCGCCGGCCCGACGCGGAGTGATCACAAAAGGAGGGTTCGTCACGACCAGGTCGAAGCCCTCGCCGGCGACCGGATCGAGCAAGCTACCGTGCCGCAGGACGACTCGGTCGTCGAGGTGCTCCGGGTCCAGTCCCCAGGCCGAGGCGTTCAGGACGAGGTTGAACCGGGTCATCGCGAGGGCCCGGGCCGAGATGTCGGTCGCGGTCACGTGCTCCGCGTGCGAGAGCAAGTGGAAGACCTGGATCCCGCAACCGGTCCCGAGGTCCAGCGCTCTCCGCACCGGGGACCGCTCGGTGAATTGCGCGAGGGTCAGGGAGGCCTGGCCGACACCGAGGACGTAATCGGTCGGCAGGGCTCCGTCGGTCTGGTGGGCGCCGAGGTCGGAGACCACCCACAGGTCGGTTCCGTCGTCGGCCGAATGCGGCCGGAGATCGTAGGCGGCCCGCACCCGCGCGTGCTCGAGGCCCGTGCGCCCCGGGGCAAGGAATCGGAGCGATTCGAGCACCGAGTAGGCGCCTTCCCCAAGAGTCGCGTCGAGGGACTCGGGGCTGGCCTCGCCGCCGAGCATCAGGAAGTCGACGACCCCGGCCAGGCGGCGCTGCCCGGCCTTGACCGCAACCTTCCCGCTCAGGATCTCGTGGATGCGATGGCGCGCGGGGACGACCTGTTCGCGGACCATGGCCTCGAAGGGGCCGCGGCCCAACAGGTCCAGAATCGCGTCGTAGGAATAGTCGGCCGCGGCGAGCGCTTCCGAGAGGCTTCGAAGGGCCTCAAGGTCGTCGCTGCGAGGAGCGTCGGGGACGCGGGAGAATTCGGGTGCGGAAGTCACTCGGACATTCTATCGATGCCGGTCAGCCGCGCGAGGCGCCTAGGCGGCGCGCTGGCCTTGGGCGGAGGTTTGACATCCATTGGGGCAGGTCGCCTCCGCCGCGGAGCAGTCGGGGCACAGCAGGATGAGCTCTCGGCACCGCGAATTCGCGCAGTTGACGAACTTGTTCGACGGCGCCTGGCACCGTTCGCACCGCCCGATCGTGACCGCGTCGGGGGTGAACTCCATGTGCATGCGCTGATCGAAGACGTACAGCGAACCTTCCCAGAGGCCCGAGTCGCCAAAGGCTTCGCCGTAGCGGACGATGCCGCCGTCGATCTGGTAGACGTCCTCGAATCCCCGGTTCTTCATCAGCACGGAGAGGATCTCGCAACGGATCCCACCGGTGCAGTACGTGATGACCTTTTTGCCCTTGAGGTCGTCGTATTTTCCGGACTCGAGCTCCTTGAGGAAATCGTGCGTGGTCCTGGTGTCCGGCACCACGGCCCCCTTGAACCGGCCGATGCGGGACTCGAAGGCATTGCGGCCGTCGAAGAAGACGACGTCGTCTCCCTCCTTCTCGACGAGCTCGTTGACCTGCTGGGGGCTCAGATGCGTGCCCCCGCCGACGACGCCACCCTCGTCGACCACGAGTTCATCGGCCGCGCCGAAGGCCACGATTTCCTCCCGGGCCTTGACGGACAGGCGCGGAAAGTCCTCGGCCCCGCCGTCGGACCACTTGAATTCCATCCCGCGGAACGCGGAGAACTGCCGCGTGGTCCGGGCGTATTGCTTGACAGCGGCGATTTCCCCGCCGACGGTTCCGTTGATGCCGTGTGGGGACACGAGAATGCGTCCGCGCAGGCCGAGTTTTTCGCAGAGGGCGCGCTGCCAGAGCACCACGGCCTCGGGATCGGCGATGGGCGCGAAATGGTAATACAGGACGATTCGGGAAAGTGCCACGGGGTCATTTTAGGCGACCCCCGCGCGGATCCGCATGATCCGTTCCTCACGCCGCCGGCTACTCGCCCAAGCGAAATTTCCGCCCGCTGACCTGGGCCGGGGTGATCTCCACGTACTCGATTTTTTCGGTGTGAAGCCACGGGGAGATGTCTAGCGACTCCGCCGCCGCGATCTCATCCGAATCCGCCAGGAGCTTGGCCGAGCCGCGCACGACCACGCTGACGGCGGTACCGCCCTCGACCCGGTCGGATTCCACCGCCACGGCAGGGTTCAGCAACAGCCTGGTCAGCTTATTTCCGGCGGCCGTCCTGAAATAGATGCGCCGGCCAGAGACCGCGATGTTCAGCGGGGTGATGTCCGCCTCGCCGTGGTCCACGGTCGCGAGCCGCGCGAAACGGGTCGTCGCGAGGAAATCCCAGCATTCATCGTCGCTCAAAACTCGGACCCGAGGCTCCGGGTCCCGGGACGCGTCGGATCCGGCGATATTCATGGGCAAATTCATGGTGTTATTGTGTCACGATTCACCCCGGCGACGGGGCTCGTCCGTCGGGCGGGCGGGGGGTGTCACAATGGTTTCGTGCCGCAAACTGACCTTCTCCTCCGAGCGTTAAACCGGGGCGACGACCCTCCCGAGGTCGTCCACACCCGGGTTCTTCCCGAGCGCGCGGCGGTCACCGCGGCGTGGCCGGAGTGGCTCCACCCCTCGGTCAAGGACGCCTTCGTTTCCTTGGGCGTTCCGCAGCCGTATCGCCATCAAGCGCAAGCCGCCGATGCGGCGCATTCCGCCGCGGCCACGGCGGCCGAATACACGGCCGAGCGTCACGCCCGGGGTCGTCCCGTCTCGCCGAAGAGCGGCGATCACGTCATCATTTCCACGGGCACGGCGTCCGGCAAGTCACTCGCCTACCAGCTACCGGCCTTGGACGCGATCGTCCGCGGCGCGTTGGAGCCGGGCACGGGCCTGCGGTCCCAGGAAGCAACGGTGTTGTACCTGTCCCCGACCAAGGCTTTGGCGGCGGATCAGCTGGCCTCCATCCGGTCCCTGGGCGTTCCCGGGCTTCGTGCCGACACCTACGACGGGGACACCGAATTCGGGGAACGGTCCTGGATTCGGGACCATTCGAATTTCGTGCTGTGCAATCCGGACATGCTGCACGCCGGTGTGTTGCCCAACCACGAGCGCTGGGCCCGTTTCCTGCGGCGCCTGCGCTACGTGATCGTCGACGAGGCGCACGGCTATCGGGGCGTCTTCGGGGCGCACGTCTCCATGATCCTGCGACGTTTGCGGCGGGTGTGTGCCGTGCACGGATCGGCCCCGACCTTCATCGGCGCGTCGGCGACCTCGGCCTCTCCCGCCGAGTCCTTCTCCCGGCTCTTGGGCGTCGAGGCGACTCAGGTCCGCGCCGTCGAACGCGACGACTCCCCGCACGGCTCGGTGCAGGTTCTCCTGTGGGAGCCCCTGCTGGAGGATCGCGTCGCCCAGGATGGCCTGGCGCCGGGTGTTCCGGCGTCGGCCGATGTTCCCGTGCCCGGCTCGGGCTTCAACGGGGCGGGCCCGGCGGGCTCCGGGGAGAACGGGGCACCGCGTCGACGCTCCGCGCTTTCGGAGACGGCCGAGATGCTGACCGACCTGGTCGCCGAGCGCATCAGGACCATCGCCTTCATCAAATCCCGCCGGGGCGCCGAGACCATGGCGGCCCAGGCCCAGGATTATCTTCAAGAGATCGATCCGGCCGTCGCGCACCGCGTTTGTGCATACCGCTCGGGGTACCACCCCGAGGAACGACGCGAACTCGAGCGCCAGGTACGGTCCGGGGAAATGCTGGGGGTCGCGTCGACACCTGCGCTGGAACTGGGCATCGACGTCGCCGGGCTCGACGCCGTGCTCGTCGCCGGCTGGCCCGGCACCCGGGCGTCGTTCTTCCAACAGATTGGGCGCGCGGGCCGAGCCGGTCAAGATTCCTTGGCCGTGTTCGTGGCCAGCGACGACCCGTTGGATACCTACCTGGCGCACCATCCGAGGGACATCTTCGACGTGACGGTCGAGGCGACAGTCTTCGACCCCAATAATCCGTATGTCCTGGCACCGCATCTCTGCTCGGCGGCGGCCGAAAAGCCGCTTCGCCCCGAGGAGCTGAGCCTTTTCGGCCCGGCCACACCCGAGGTCCTGGAGTCGCTGGTGCAGGCCGGACACCTCCGGCGGCGGCCCACCGGATGGTTCTGGACGCACCCGGAATCGGCGGCCGACCTGGTCGATATCCGCGGGGACGGAGGGCACCGGTTGCAGATCATCGAGGCCGAGACCGGCGGGATCATCGGGACCATGGAGTCCGGGCAGTCGCACTATCAGGCCCATCCGGGAGCCATCTACGTTCACCAAGGCAAGACGTGGCACGTGGAACGTCTCGACGAGCAGGACCGTACCGTGCTGGTCAGCCGCGTGCACCCCAATTACTACACCCAGGCCCGAGATATCACCGAAGTAAGCGTCCTCGAGACCGAGGACACCCGCGACTGGGGCCCGGTAACGCTTCACCGGGGGCTTGTCCGGGTGCGAACCCAGGTCGTCTCGTTCCAGCGCAAGGCGGTCGCCACGAACGACGTCATCGATGAAGAACCCCTCGAGCTCGAGGCCCAGGAGCTCGTGACTCGCGCCGTGTGGTGGACGATCCCGACCACGGTGCTGGCCGGCGCCGGGGTGACCGAACCCGACATCCCGGGTTCCCTCCACGCGGCAGAGCACGCCGCCATCGGTTTGTTGCCCCTCGTAGCTACCTGTGACCGATGGGATATCGGCGGCTTGTCCACCGCGTTGCACGTCGACACCGAGATGCCGACGATCTTCGTCTACGACGGATACCCGGGCGGCGCGGGGTTCGCGGAACACGGTTTCAGGGTCGCGACCCGGTGGTTGCGAGCCACGCTGGAAGCCATCCTCGCCTGTGAGTGCGAGACCGGGTGCCCGTCCTGCGTACAGTCGCCGAAGTGCGGCAATAAGAACAACCCCCTCAGCAAGGCGGGGGCCATCTCGCTCTTGCGAGGCCTGCTCGATACGGCCGATGAGGACGCCGCCTAAGGCGTGCCCTCAGGCGCAGAAGGCGGGCGTGCCGTATTCGCGCTGGACCAGGTCGTCTCGCGGTGGCCCGGCCCTCGCGAGCCCGGTCACCGGACCCAACCGGCCCAGCCACGCCGGCACGTCCGCCTCGACGCGGACGTCTCGCACCTCGCCGCGGTCCGACGGCGGGCAGCACCCCACCAGTCGCGCCCCGTTGGCCTCGGCGACCCTCCGCGCCACCGCGCAGGGTTCCCCCGAGGTCAGTCCCCGGGCGGCGTCGGCCGCGGCCAAGGCGGCGAGATCAGCCGCCGTGCGCGCGCGATGATGAGCCCACGCGGCCTGCCCCGCGGCGATCACGAAAACCACCATCACCATGATCGCGCCGAGGAGCGCGACCGCTAGCACCGACCCCGATCCCCGGTCAGGCCCATCCCGGAGTCCTCGGGGTACGACGTCGCGTCGCCGAGGCGCGATCACGGGACGGCCTCCTCGGCAACGTCGGCATAGGCGCGGGCGTGGATCTCCAGCCCTCCCCAGTCGCCGAGGATTCCCGGCGCCGGCGAGGCCACGGTGATCTCCGCGCCGGCACCGGCTTTTTCGATGGTGATCGTCGCGTCACGCCCGATAATGTCCTGCCCGTTCGCCCGGGCCGCCTCCCACGGGTCACCGCGGGCGATGGACCGGGCGGTGGCCCGAGCGGCTTCCTGGGCCGCGACGGTTCGCGCCCCATAGACCCCCACGGAAACCACCACGGCGACCAAGGCCACGACGCTGGGGAGAATCACCGCGAACTCGGCGGTCACGGACCCGCGCTCACGGTCCCCTGCCCCTACGGCCCGGCCCGCACCGCGGTCGCCCTGCCCCACACCATCGTGCGAGGCAGGGGCCGTCTTCGGGCTCCCGTTAGCGTTGGCCCGCATCATCCGGTCGACAAGGCCGTACGGATGACCCCCAAAAGAAGGTCCTTAACCTCGCCGCTCTTCAAGATGGCGACCAGGAGCCCGGCGAACCCGACCGCGGCCAACATCACGATGCCGTATTCGGCGGTGCTGGCCCCCAGTTCCGGGTGCTCCGGGTCCGTCACCGGTTCGTTTCCGCCGCCAACCGGCCTTGCGCGTCCCGTCGTCCGAGCGGGGCCTCCGCTGCCGGTCTCGCGCTCCACCACCTGAACGTCCTCCGGGTCACGGTGCATGATCATTTTTCCTTTCTCTCGATGATTCAATTCGTTGAGTCCACGGCGTGGGCCACGGTGCCCTCGGAGACCAGACCAATCAGGACCGGAAGCACTCCCCAGCACACGAGCGCGGGCAATGAACACAGCCCCAGCGGAAGAACGAGCTTCACACCCAAGACCGTCGCGAGCCTTTCCGCTTCGTGAATCTGCCGTTGCCTCACGTGCCCGATGCGCGCGCGCAAGATTGCCGCGGCCGGACTTCCCGTGGCGGCCGAGAACTCCAAGGCCTGATAGAGGTCCGCGAGGCCATTCCGTCGTCCGGTTCGGGGTTCTCGACCGAATCGGCCTGGCTTCGGAGCCTCCTCGTTCGCGATCTCCCACGCGACCGGCCAGGAAAGCCCCCATTCAAGCCGGTCGGCGACGGCCCCCAGCTCGGGATCGTCTTCGGCCCGGGCAAGCTCGATGACGGCTTGGGGAAGTGGCAAACCCGCGTCGAGGGCAGCGGCCACGAGGCCGAGCCTCGCCCCGAGGCTCAGCGACGGATCCCTCCGGGAACGTCGTTCCTGGTCCCGCACCCTCCGCCCCACACGATGCGGCCACCACACCATGAGGAGACCGACGAGCCACGCCACCCACGTCATGTCGGATCTCGTTTCCCGTGATGGTCCGGCCGCGACCTGCCGATCACGGCCGGTCCACGCCGTCGAGAACGTGCCACGCGGCGTGGATCGCGCACGACCCAGGAGCCGCTCAGGGTCCCCGACACCGCCTCATGCACCAACCGGCGGCTCCAGACGGCCCCGCCCAAGGCCAGGAGACCCCCGCACAAGAACGAGGCCCGTCCCCAGGCAGTTCCGATGAGAGTTCCCCACGGATCCGTGCCCAAAAGGGCCCCCAGCCCCAACCCGATGACGGGCAACGAGGCCAGGATCCGTGCGGTGGCGCGCGGCCCGGCCACCGCCGACTCCCGTGCGTCCGAGGCGTGGATCTCGTCTTCCAAGGCTTCCGACATCCGGGCAAGCACGTCCCCGAGGGGCGCCCCGGTTCTTTGCGCGAGTTGCCAACTGGCTCGCAGCGTGGAGACGACCCTCCGCGACCGTGGGAGCCGAACCGCGGCCGTCCTCAGGCCGGTCAGCGGGTCCAACCCGGCGGACGTCACCCGAACCATGTGGTCGAGGAATGCCACGACATCTTCCCTTTCCCGGGTCTGGGGCATGGATGGTTCCCATTCCGGCACCCTGCCCGCGCTGGCCAGGACCGCCCACACGGAGTGGGCGGTTTCACCGGACTGCAGTAGGGTCCCCAGCCGCCGGATCAATTCCGGCCATTCGCCGGAGCCGTCACGGCGACGGCCCCTCGCGAGTGCAAGAAACACACGAACCCGCGATCGCGTCGACGACACCGGCTCGGCCATCGACAGCGCTCTCACCCTTCGCAGGGTCGATCGCCGCGAGGACCACCACCCCAGCAGGGCACCACACACGATCACGACCCACCCGCTCATGAGCCCTCCCCGACAAACACGCCGGCATTCGCCTCGCGGGGCGGAATATCTCCCCGCCGAGAGGGCGATCCAGCGGCCGAGTCGAGAAGCCGGCGTAGGGCTGGCCACCGAGGCGTCGTGGTCACGTCCCCCGAGGCGTCTACGGTCACCGCCGGCAGCACGGCCATGCCCGCTTCTGTCGGCTCCAACATGCCGACCTGCTCAACGCGGCGCCCGGTGGCGCCTCGTTCGAGGTGGATCACCACCTGAATCGCGGTCGTCGCCTGCCGGGCCACCTCTTCCGGGCTCATGGCGGCGAGCGCTCCGAGCGCCATGAGGCGTGCGGGCACCGCGTTCGCGGAATTGGCGTGAATCGTCGTTCCGCCGCCTTCGTGCCCGGTGTTCATGGCCAGGAACAGGTCGGTCACTTCCGGGCCCCGGCATTCCCCGACGATGATCCGGTCCGGCCCCATACGTAGCGATTCCCGGATGAGATCCGTGAGCGTCACCGCGCCCGCGCCTTCGGCGTTGGACGTCCGCGTCCGCAACGAGACGGCGTGCGGATGACGCGGGGCCAGCTCGGAGGAGTCTTCGATCAGCAGCAGTCTCTCCGCCGGGTGGCACGTGCCGAGCATCGCATTGAGCAGCGTGGTTTTGCCGCTCCCCGTGGAGCCGCTGATGAGGAAGGTCTTCTTCGCGGAGACGATCTTCCGTAACAGCGATTCCACCGCCGATCCGAACATGCCGGCAGCGCCCAGGTCTCGCAGATCGGGACGGTCCTCGGGCTGGATCCTGATGGACAGGTGAGTGTGTCCGGATGCTATCGGCGGTAGCACCGCGTGCAATCGATACCCCGACGTCGTGTGTACCCCGCCGCACGGCTGACTCGCGTCGAGACGTCGGCCCTCCCCAGCCAGGATCCTGACGGCGAGTTCCCTGACCTCGTCATCCGAGGAAAACCGGATTTCCGTCCGTTCGAGGCCCCGGGGCCCGTCCACCCACACCTCGTCGGGACCGTTAACGTAAATATCGGTCACATCGGTCCGCCACAGGAGGACTTCGAGGGGGCCGAGTCCTTGGTAATGCGCCCTTTCCGACTCCCAGGACGCGAGCTTCGCACTGGCCGACTGCGTCATGACCCCTCCGTCGAGACGCCGTGACGGTCCCCGCCGAAGGTAATCCTCCGACCGGATCGAGAGGTCTCGGTGGACGAGACGGCGGGTTCCCGGGAGATTCTCTCCTCCGCCAGGTGACCGATTCCGTCGACGAGTTCCGCGAGCGGACGTCGCAGGGGCTTCCGGTAAGCCAATTCCATGATTCGCCCGGCCTCATAGGCTTCGGGAGCGGCCCGCAGATGCGGGATGACCGCGGCCAACGAGTCCGTACCGACGATCTCGGCCGCCTCACGATCGGAGACGTCGCACCACCGCAGGCCCGTCCCCACCACGAGCACGGGCACCGTCCCCTGCCACCGGCGATAGATGGACTGCGCGTTCGCGAGCCCTCGCACGGTGAAGGGAACAACCAGGACCAGACAGGAGTAGTCGGCCGGGCTCGCGAAGTCTCCGGATTCCTCGGAGGGTTCGAAATCCGCGCCGACGTCCACGATCACCGGTCCCTGCCCCGATAACGCCACGATCGCGTCACGGCGACGCGTGGCATCGGTCGCCCTCCCCGGTTCGTCCCCCGTGCCGTTGGTGATCACCGGAATTCCGTGCGGGGCGGGTAACGAGGAGAGGAGTCGAGCACCGTCCGGGAGGGTCGGAAGGGCCTCGATATCCAGCCATCGTGCGCCTCCGACGAGGTCGGCCGACATGCAGGCGTCGAGCGCGACGCTGCCCGGAACCGCGTCGATCACGACCGGCGCTTGCCCATCGTCCTTCATCCGCAAGGCCGTCCACAGAACGAGGGACGTGGCCCCGATTCCTCCGCAGGATCCCATGACCGCGATCTTCGGCCAGGTATCACGCTCCCGCCCCGAGACCGTCAGCCGGTCGGCCAGCCACAGCCGGCCCTGCGGAAACATGACGACTTCGGGTATCCCCCAGTTTTCGGGCATGCACCGGGCGACGGACCAGGGATCGGCTCCCCCTGGGACTCCGACCACCACGCACATCTCGGGTCGCGTCGCGACGGGCGCGGATCGGAGCAGGGAACGCGCCACGTCGGCCTCGACAACCACGATGTCGCGCCTGGTCCACCGCGGCCCATCCGCGACGCTAGAGCGTCGAAAGGGCAGGTCAGCGGCCTGTGCGATGTCTTCTATGACGCGCAGAAAACTGCGCCGCTCTCCATAGGCGACCACGCCTCGCGCGGAGATCGCCGAGCGCGCTTGGTGGGAGTGCCTTCGGGATATTTCGTCCACAAATGACTCGGGGCCCAACGGGGTGGGGACCTGTGAGACGTGCGAAAGGGTTTTCATGACGGCAGGTTGCCGCAAGGTGCGACCCGCGGGGCGAACCAAGGACATGTAATTCCACGCGATGGGGACGGTTCCGGACCCTTCCCCCGAAACCTACCGGTTGTGTACGAGCCGGCTCAGTCCACGTCGAAATACAGGTCGTAGTGCAACGCACACCGTTCGTTGAACTCCGCCCCGCACATCGGACAGGTTGAAACGGACATGTATTGAGCTATCGTGATCTCTCTCCGGCACACGCCGCAGAGGATCGCGGGGACGTCGCGTTCGTCCCGGGCCCAGGTCCGCGCCGGGTGATTCGCTTCCGCATCGTGGCACCGGTGGCAGGGAAAGTACCGCCCGCAACACTTGAACTTGATGGCCACGATGTCCTGGGCAGTCCCGTAGTGAACGCACCGCGTCTGGTCGTCGATGACCTGACCGTAGACGTCGGGCCGGCCGGTGGCCTGGGGGCATTTCTCGGAATTATCCACAAGCCTCAACGTACCTCCTCGACAGGGCGGGATAATGGACCCATGCTCATCGTGATCGGTCCCGAAACCTCGGACCGCCCCTCGGACCCGGAGGCGGCGCCCTGGTGCGCGGTCTCTCTCCAACGCGGGGCCGAGGGGAGCCGCAAGCGCTTCGCTCTCGGCCACCTTCCCGCATTCGTTCGGTCGGTGCTCGATCACGCCCCCGAACCGCATCGCATCCGGTGGGTGTGGTCGTCGACCAGGGCGGTCTATCCACGTCTCGTGGCCGCCGGCGTGACGGTCTCCCGGTGCTGGGACCTCACGCTCTGCCAGACGATCCTGTCCCACGCGGCCACGCTGACCGACAATGGACTCGGCTACTCTCCCACCGTCGAGCTCAACGAATCGCCGCACGGGCCTGCCGGTGGGCTCCCGGCAGCTCGCGTCGATCCGCAGCAAACGTCGCTCTTCGAAGCCCCCGCGCGCCCGTCGGAGCCCGCGATCCTCACGATCGATGCCCTCGTGACCGAGCTGGAAGCCCAGCAGCAAGCGGTCGCGGAGGCGCCCGGGCGGCGTCGCCTCCAACTCTTGCTGGCCGCCGAATCCCAGGGAAGCCTGGTTGCCGCCGAGATGTATCACGAAGGCCTACCGTGGAGCTCCGAACGCCACCGAGGGATCCTTGATGACCGGCTCGGCCCGGAGCCTCGCGAAGGGCACCGCCCCGCACGCATGCAGGCCCTGGCCGAGGCCATCGCGGCCAGGCTCGGCTCCGATCACCTCAACCCCGACTCACCGCAGGATTTGCTCCGCGCGCTCAGGGCCGCCGGGGTTGAGGTCGCCTCGACCCGGAAGTGGGAGCTCACCGAGTGGGCGGACCACGGGGGCAACCATCGTCGGCAACGCTTCGACCTCATCGCCCCGATCCTCGAGTACAAACAGCTGTACCGGTTATGGACCGCCAATGGGTGGCATTGGGTCAGGGACTGGGTCAGAGATGAGCGTTTCCATCCCGCCTACGTCGTCGGCGGGGTAGTGACCGGCCGTTGGGCGGCCCACGGCGGGGGCGCCATGCAGATTCCCCAGATCGTGCGCGACGCGGTGCGCGCCGACCCGGAGCATCTGCTGACCGTGGCCGATGCCTCGCAGGTCGAGCCCCGAATTTTGGCCGCCATGTCGGCAGACGCGGCCCTGGCCGTCGCCGGCCGGGGCAAGGATCTGTACCGGGGCATCGCGGAACTGGGGCAAAGAACCGGTTCGCCCCTTAAAGACCGCCCGGCGGCGAAGGTTGCCCTGTTGGGCGCCATGTACGGCGCGACCTCCGGCGAGGCGGGCTCGCTGGCCCCGCATCTCAAACGGCTCTTCCCCGACGCTATTGGCTTGGTCGAACGTGCCGCGGCCACGGGCGAGCAAGGCGGTCAGGTCACGACGTGGCTCGGCAGAACCTCCCCGGCTCCGGACCAATCCTGGGTCGACGCGGTGCGCGATGTCAGCACCTCGGCCGCGGAATCACGATCCCGAACCATGTCGCGTTCCCAGGGGCGGTTCACCCGGAATTTCGTCGTCCAGGGAACGGCCGCCGAATGGGCGCTGTGTTGGATGGGCGAGATCCGCCGGCGACTCCGCAACGAGGGCTCCGGAGGCCCGGCGCTGAAGACCACCCTCGTGTTCTTCGTTCATGACGAGGTCGTCCTCCACGGACCTGCCGAGGAAGCCGAGACCGTCTCCGGGATCGTCGAGGAGTCGGCTGCCGCCGCGGGGCGCTTGCTCTTTGGCGAGGCTCCCGTGGACTTTCCCTTGACGATCGCGACCGTCGAGTCGTACGCCGACGCCAAGTGACCCGCGCGGGGCGGACGCGGGATCAGATCGGCGCGGGCTTCTTCCGTTGCCGGTCCCACGGCTCGTCCCAGCCCAGCTCGTGGAGCACCCGGTCCAGGACCACCCCGGTGAATCCCCAGATGGTCACGGGGCCGTCCGCGGAATGCACCTCGAAGGCCGGCGATTTGTAGGTCGAAGGACCCCGCGTGATGGTCGCGTAGTACCGGTGCTCGGCGTTCGTCAGGTCTCGCACGGGCACGCGGAACACCTGAGCGGATTCCGCGGCGTCGACGACCTCGACCGGCGACGGCGAGACCCACCACCCCAGCACGGGCGTGACCATGAAATTGCTGACGGGCAAGGGCACCGGCGCCAGCCTCCCCAGAACGGTCACCCCCGAGCGGTCCAGCCCGGTCTCCTCCACGGCCTCACGCAGCGCGGCCTCCACGAAAGGATCCTCGGACTCCCGATCCTCCGGGTCGACTTTTCCTCCTGGGAAGGCCGGCTGTCCGGCGTGTTGTCGGAGCGAATCGGAGCGGACCACGATCAGCACGTCGAGGTCATCCCCCACCGCCCCGGCTGCGCCGGGCCGGGAGGTCGCCGGCGCGTCGTCGAGAACGCCGAAGAGGATCAAGACCGCCGCGTCGCGTACCGTCTCCGGGTCGATTCCGCCGATACGCCAGGGCTCTCGGTCGTCCATCACGATCTCCGACCCCCGCGCGGCGAGTTCGCGCAGGTCGTCCAGGGCACGGCGATCCGTCTCGTCAGGCGCCAAGGCTGTAACCCTCCCGTCGAAGCTCACGCCGCGTGGCCCCTTCCAAGAACCGTCGGTGGAGCTCTTCGCGGCCCGGCGTGAATTCGTAGCGCAGGAGTTTCTCCGCGGCCTCCTCGTCCGTTTCGCCGAGGCCGTAGGACGGACAAAGATCCGCGATCGGGCACACCCCGCAGGCCGGGGTCTTCGCGTGGCAGATGCGACGGCCGTGATAGATCAGGCGGTGGGAGAGCATCGTCCAATCCGATCGTTCGAAGAGATCGGAGACATCTCGTTCCACCTTGACGGGGTCTTCGTGTCGGGTGAACTCAAGCCTCCTGGCCAGGCGCCCAAAATGCGTATCCACCGTCAGCCCCGGTTCGTCAAACGCATTGCCGAGAACGACGAAGGCGGTCTTCCGTCCCACCCCTGCCAAACTGGTCAGCTCCGAAAGGGTACGGGGCACCTGACCATCGAATTCGTCCACGACCTGGCGCGAAAGGGACATGATGGACCGGGTCTTGGCCCGGTAGAACCCCAGGGGGTGGACGATGTCCTCGACGTCTTCGGCGGAGGCGCAGGACAGGGCCTCGGGCGTCGGGTAGGCCTCGAAGAGCCGCGGAGTGACCGAGTTGACCTTCACGTCCGTGGTCTGCGCCGAGAGGACCGTGGCCACGAGCAGCTCGAAGGGATTGCCGAAGTCGAGTTCCGCCACGGCGTAGGGATAGGTCTCGCCCAAGATCCGGTTGATCTTCCGAGCGCGCCTCACGAGCCCTCGGTGTGTTTCCTCCACGCCGGTCCGCCGTCTCTTGGCGGCTCCGGCGCGCGCCTTCGCGTCCGGGACCTGCCGGATCTCGAGACTGGGCCGCTGGTTATGGTCTTCGACGGTCATACGGCCCAACCTTACCCATCGCCGCGGGTGCGGGCGACGCCGATCCTCGTGGCCCACGCCGGTCCCCAGATTTCCCTCGGTGCGAAACGACAGGGCACCAGTGATTCCCATCACGAGATGTCCATTACAGTGGGAAAAAGACGCACACGCGGACGATATCGTCCGCGATCGATCACACGAGAGGAAGAACAGTGAGCGAGAATTCCCAGACCTTCCCGCCGTCCGAAGCCTTCGCGGCGCAGGCCAATGCCACGGCGGACCTGTACGAGCAGGCCGAGCAGCAGGGCACCGAGTTTTGGGCGGACCAGGCCAAGAAGTATCTGACCTGGGACAAGGAATTCACGAAGACCCTTGACTGGAGCAATCCTCCCTTCGCCAAGTGGTTCGAGGACGGAGAGCTCAACGCCGCCTATAACGCCGTCGACCGGCACGTCGAGAACGGCCACGGCGACCGCGTCGCCATCTACTTCGAGGGAGAGCCCGGCGACAGCCGTACCTACACCTACCAGGACCTCAAGGACGAGGTCTCCCGCGCCGCCAACGCCTTCTCTGACCTGGGAGTCGGCAAGGGCGATCGCGTCGCGGTCTATCTGCCCATGATCCCGGAGGCCGTGATCACGATGTTGGCGTGCGCGCGGATCGGCGCGATCCACTCCGTGATCTTCGGGGGCTTCTCCGCGGATGCCATCCGGTCACGGGTCGAGGACGGCCAGGCCAAGCTCGTGGTCACCGCGGATGGCTCGTTCCGCCGCGGCCAGCCGACCACGTTGAAGCCGGCCGTCGACAATGCGCTTTCCAAGGGTGGCGCGAGCGTCGAGCACGTCGTCGTGGTCAAGCGCAACGGCGAAGACGTCGCCTGGACCGAAGGCCGCGACGTCTGGTGGCACGAGACCGTCGAGACCGCCTCGGCCGATCACACACCGGTCCCGAATAACGCCGAAGACCCCCTGTTCATCCTGTACACCTCGGGCACCACGGGTAAGCCCAAGGGGATCCTCCACACGACGGGCGGATATCTGACGCACGCCGCATACACCCATCACAACGTCTTTGACATCAAGCCGGAGTCCGACGTCTTCTGGTGCACCGCCGATATCGGGTGGGTCACCGGCCATACCTACGTGGCCTACGGTCCCCTGCTCAACGGTTCCACCCAGGTCATCTACGAGGGCACCCCCAATTCGCCGCACCGCGGACGGTTCTGGGAGATCGTGGACAAGTACGGCGTGACGATCATGTACTCCTCCCCCACGGCCATCCGCACCATGATGAAGTGGGGCGAGGACATTCCGAACCAGTACTCCCTCGAATCCTTGCGCCTGCTGGGAACCGTGGGCGAGGCCATCAACCCGGAGGCCTGGCAGTGGTTCTATCGCGTCATCGGCAAGGAAAAGTGCCCGATCGTCGACACCTGGTGGCAGACCGAGACCGGCGGCATCATGATTTCGCAGTTGCCCGGGGTCACCGCGGCCAAGCCGGGCTCCGCGCAGCGCCCCCTCCCGGGTATCGGCGTTGAGGTCGTCGACGACATGGGCGAGACCCTCGGCAATGGAGAGTCCGGACTGCTCGTGCTGACCAAGCCGTGGCCCTCCATGTTGCGGACCATTTGGGGAGACGACCAACGTTTCGTGGACACCTACTGGTCCCGCTTCAACGAGACCACCTACTTTGCCGGTGACGGCGCCAAGCGCGACGAGGACGGCGACATCTGGGTCCTCGGCCGCGTCGACGACGTCATGAACGTCTCGGGACACCGTCTGTCGACGCCCGAGATCGAGTCCGCGCTGGTCTCGCACCACTCGGTCGCCGAGGCCGCGGTCGTCGGCGCCTCCGATGAAACCACCGGTCAGGCCGTGATCTCCTTCGTGATCCTCTCGGACGAGGCCGTGGCCGAAGGGCGCGACACCGACGAGCTCGCCGCGGAGATCAGAAACCACGTGGGCGAGGAGATTTCCCCGATCGCGAAGCCGAAGAAGGTGCTGATCGTTCCCGAACTTCCGAAGACGCGCTCGGGCAAGATCATGCGACGCCTGTTGAAGGATGTCGCCGAAGACAGGCCCGTGGGCGACGTCTCCACGCTCGCGGATCAGACCGTCATGGATCAGATCACGGAGACTCTCGGTAAGTAGGGCCCGGATCGCTCCCCAACGACGGGCGCCCCGAAGAAATCTTCGGGGCGCCCGTCGTTGCGTTGAGATTCGACATGCCAGAATGTGCCCATGAGCAAACCGATCTTCGTCCTCAATGGCCCCAACCTCAACATGCTCGGCAGGCGCAAGCCGGAGATCTACGGGACCACGACCCTGGCCGATATCGAGGAGAAGGTCCGCGACCGCGGCGAAGAGCTCGGATTTGGGATCGAATTCATGCAGTCGAATCACGAGGGTGACCTCGTGGACGAGATCCAACGGGCCAGGGACGAGGCCTGCGCCATCATCATCAATCCCGCGGCCTTCACGCACTATTCCATCGCGATCCATGATGCGCTGGAGGCCGCCGAACTACCCGTCGTCGAGGTTCATCTGTCGAATGTTCATCGCCGGGAAGACTTTCGTCACCTGTCGTACGTCTCGCTCCAGGCGGAGACCGTGATCGCGGGCGCCGGCGCCTACGGCTACATCCTGGGCCTGGAATACCTGGCTCAGCGTTAGCCCGCCGTGCACTGCCCCGTTCCGACGGGTTCGGTGCTCGTGGTCGCGGCGTCCAGAGTCGGATGCAACTCCGTCATGGACAGCGCGTAACCGGTCTCGCCCTGGGTGGCCTTGGCAAAGATCACTCCGATCACCTGGCCCTGCCCGTTGAGCAATGGGCCGCCCGAATTACCCTCCTGGACGTTAGCCGCCAACTGATACATTTCGCGCGGACTATTAGTGACACCATTCTGGGTCTTGGTGGTCGTATATTGCAGACCCTGGATCGACGCCGGACGTGACATGAACGGCCCGCCGAGGTCGTAACCCATGATGGTCGCAGTATCGCCGGCCTTTCCGTTCTCTCCCAAGTCGAGAGGTTGTGCCGAAAGGTCCGGGGCATCGAGCACCGCCAGATCCTTTTCCGGGTTGAAGGCCACGACCTTGGCCTGCACCGTCTGCCCGCCGCGCGTCTGCACGATGGGATTCGTGACACCGGCGACCACGTGCGCATTGGTGACGATGTGGTCATTCGCCGCGACGAAACCCGAACCCGACTGGTTCTGCGCGCAGGCATCCGCGGCGCCGTTAATCTTGACGACGGACGCCATGGCCGCGTCCAGCCCATCCGTCTGCGGCGCATCAATGGTGGGGGCGGCCTGCTCGGGGAAGAGCTGCTCGCTCAGCCGAGGAATGCCGGACTGTTGGAGCGCCGCCGCCCGCGCCTGGGCGATACCGCGCTGGACCGGTTCGGGAGTGATGCCTTCGAGCGCCGTGATGACCTTGGAGTTACCGACGGTCGTCGAAATCGCGGGAACCCCGAATTGCGTGACGGAGAAGCTCAAGACCACGATGACGAGCGCGCAGGTCACCAAGTTCAGCAGCGCACCGCCGATGCGGTCGAGCACTCCGAGCCCCGTGCGCTCGGTGATCCTGCGCAACGGACGCCCCAAGGCGATGCCGAGGGCCTGGCCCACGAGGATGAGCACGACGATGCTGGCCACGGCGACCGCGATCTTCCACCCACCGTCGACCCGTTCGACGAGGAACGGAGTGACGTAGAAAGCCGCCACGGCTCCCGCGATGAATCCGACCACCGCCCCCAGGGTCAGGAAGAAGCCCCGGGCGTATCCGCCCAGGAGGTAGGCCAGCAGGACCAGGATGAGTATCCAGTCGAGAACAGTCAGGTCAGTCATGTGTAGAACACCAATCATCGCGAACGGATCGCAAAAAAGCCGTGGTCGGTGGAGCCTTTGACGTTACCCGCCTCACCTGACAGAGTGCTCAAACATTTCTCGGTCTACACGCTCAGCGTGAAGAGATGGTCCCCTCTGTGGCGGATTCGACATGTAGCTTATAGAGTGGCTTCCAGATCCGTTGAATTTGTCACATGAGGCCACAGTCCCGCTTATCGGCAGGATTGTTGAGATGCAGGATATGCATCCGGCCTCAGATAAGACCCTGACCACTGAGGAGAATTATGGATATCGAGGTTCTGCGCAGGGCGCCGCTTTTCGCAACTCTTGACGATGAGGCTTTTGCCGCCCTGACCGACGACCTGACCGAGGTGGACCTCTCCCGCGGGGCAACCCTGTTCTACGAGGGCGATCCCGGGGATCAGCTGTACTTTGTCGTCTCCGGCAAGATCAAGCTGGGACGCACCGCTTCCGATGGCCGCGAGAACCTGGTGGCCATCATGGGTCCGGGAGAGATCTTCGGCGAGATGGCGCTCTTCGACCCGGGCCCCCGCTCGACCTCCGCTACCGCCGTCTCGGAAACCCGCCTCGCCGGCGTCAAGCACTCCAGCCTCAAGAAGGCCATGGATAAGAGCCCGTCGATTTCGGGTCAGGTCCTCCAGGCGTTGGCCCGTCGCCTCCGCCGCACCAACGAGAACCTCGCGGATCTGGTCTTCTCCGACGTTCCCGGCCGCGTGTCCAAGGCCCTGCTCGACCTCGCGGACCGTTTTGGCCGCCCGGCTACGGACGGCATCCTCGTGGCTCACGAGCTCACGCAGGAAGAGCTGGCCCAGCTGGTCGGCGCGTCGCGCGAAACCGTCAACAAGGCCCTCGCGGAATTCGTTCAGCGCGGCTGGATCAGGCTCGAAGCCCGGGCCGTGGTGATCCTCGACCTCCAGCGTCTCCGCCAGCGAAGCCGGTAATGAATACCCCCGCTCGCCCCTGACGGCGAACGGAAAAGGCCGGGTGCTTTACCGCACCCGGCCTTTTTTATGTCCCCCGCGACGGCCGCGAGCCGCGCTCAGGCGCCCTTGTCTCGGGTCTTCACCGCGTCCCGGGGCGGATCGAAGGCGAGCATCAGCTGCCCGTCCTTCTCGACGAGTTCCGGCTTCTTCACATGCACCCGACGCTTCTTCGTGAGGAACGCGATGGTCGTGGGGCACGCGGCGATGGCTTTGAGAAGGAACAGCGTGCCCGGGGTGACGAGTTCGGGAATCGTCTTTCCCACGGTGTCCTCCAGGCCGATCTCGTCGCCGAGTTCCGTCGAGCTGGGATTCGCGACCAGGTCTTCCGGCGAGACCCACCGCCCCCAGACGCCCTTAGACGTCAGGAGCTTGGGCCGTTGCCCGACCGGAACCACCGACGCGAAGAAATGCGTGTCGTATCGGCGGTGTGAAAAATCGGGGGTCTGCCAGCGACCGATCGGCTTCAACAGATCGGTGCGCACCTTGAGACCGGCCCGCTTGAGATAGTCGATGAAACCGAGTTCGTGGCCCGCGATGGCTTCGCGTGACGCCATCGTCTCGCTGGCCTCGGTGTATTCGACGGTGTCCTGCTCGGTCGGCCCCGCCAGAAGCACCCCGACCTCTTCGAAGCTCTCCCGGATGGCCGCCACGACGGCGCTTCTCGCCGCGACGACGTCGTCGTGGCCCAGCTTGGTGGCCCACTGCGTGGGGGTGGGACCGTACCAGCCCACCGGTTCGTGGTCATCAGGCTCCACCACGCCGCCGGGAAAACTCACCCTCCCCAGGGGCGACCCCGAGGTGGTGCGATAGGTCAGGAAGGTCTCGAGCCCGCCGTGGCCTTCTCTGATGTAAATGACCGAGGCTGCCGTCTTCATCTGGCAACAGGCCGACGGGTCATCCTCCTCCAACCACGCGCGCGCCGCCGTCGCCTGCCGTGCAGACAGCGGAAAGTAATGCGGGCTCGGCGGCGCGGCGCAGGCGGCCTGACCGGACTTGGCGGTCACCCGGTGCCCCGGGTAGGCCAGAGGTTTAGGAAAATTCAACGATGAGTTCCACTTCAACAGGGACGTCGAGGGGAAGGACGGCCACTCCGACGGCCGACCGGGCGTGAATCCCGGCTTCCCCGAAGGCCTTACCATACAGCTCCGACGCACCGTTGAGAACCTGAGCCTGACCAGTGAAATTGGGGTCAGAGCTCACAAACCCCGTGACCTTCACCACGCGCTTGACGCGGTCGAGATCGCCGATCACGGACTTGACCGCGGCCAGGGTATTCAAGGCGCAGATCCTGGCCTGGTCCGTCGCGTCCGCGACGCTCACCAAACCTTCGCCCGGGTTTTCCGACACCTTGCCCTTAACAGCGAATTCCCCGTTCTGAACGGGGATCTGCCCCGAGGTGTACACGTAATTCCCCGAGATGACCGCGGGAACGTACGAGGCCACGGGCGTCGCAACCTCGGGGACCGTCAGCCCCATGTCCTGCAGTCGAGATTCCACCTGAGACAACGACATGATCTAGCTCTCCTTCGGGCGTTTGAAGTACGCGATGGGGTTGGTCTGCGTGGGTGCAACCATGTTTCCTGAGGGGGCGTCCCCCGCCGGGGCGGAACCGGGCAGAACAGTCACGAGCTCCCACCCGTCCTGCCCCCAGTTGTCGAGGATCTGCTTGGTCGCGTGGATCATCAGCGGCACTGTGGCGTATTCCCATTGAGTCATGCCCCCAGCCTATCCAGGACAACAAGCCCGGCGCTATTCGCGGCCGCCCCGCGGGCCCGGCATCCCGGGCCACGATGGACGAAATCCGCACGATGCTTACAGGGGCTTTTCAGCCGATCTCCGGACACGCTGTGATTTGTCCACAGAGGTCCCGTTCGCCACACGTTTTCGCCGATCGACTTGTATGCTGTTGGAATGGCTTCACCCAAGAAATCCGCTCGACGGCGCGAACGGCGCACGCCGAGCGACTTCATCCAGTTCATTGCTCTGAGTATCGTCGCGGGCTTCGTGACGGCTGGTTTGCTGATCCCTCCGGCCGCCACGGCCGGTCTGACCGCCAGCGCCTCGATCAATTGGTTCAAGGGGCTCCCCAGCGACCTCTCCGACGGCCCCCTCTCCGGGCCGTCGACGTTTCTGACCAGTGACGGTAAGACCCTCGCGACCTTCTACTCGGAGAACCGCGAAGAGGTTTCCCTGGACCAGATTTCGCCCAATATGGTCAACGCGCAGCTGGCCATCGAGGATGACAGCTTTTACGAGCACGGCGGCGTCGATGCGTTTGGCATCGGGCGAGCCGTGTTGAACAACATCGTGCACCCCGGAACCCGCCAGGGCGCATCGACGATCACCCAGCAGTACGTCAACAACCTGCTGATCGATCAGGCGACCCAGAAGGGTTCGGACGCCACGTCCACCATGGGCGCCAATAAGGGCATGCTGGACAAGATCAAAGAGATGAAGCTTGCCATCTCGATGGAACAGAATAAGTCGAAGGACGAGATCCTCAACGGCTACCTGAACATCGTGAACTACGGCGGAAGCAACTACGGCGTCCAAGCCGCGTCCCAGTATTACTGGGGCAAGGACGCCAAGGACCTCAACATCCAGCAATCCGCTCTTCTCGCCGGCATGGTCCAGTCGCCGACCTATTTCGATCCCGAAGCCAATCCCAAGGCGGCGACCGACCGACGAAACACCGTGCTCCACTCGATGCTGATCCACAACAAGATCACCGAGGATCAGTACGAGCAGGCGAAGGCCGCTCCCCTCGATCTGGACATCCACCGCACGAATTCCGGATGTTCGGCCGCGGTCGACGCGCCGTACTTCTGCGACTACGTGCGTAACGAGTTCACGCAGGACGAGCGCTACGGCGCGAACTACAAGGAGCGTCTGGCCAGGCTGACCCGCGGTGGGCTGACGATCAAGACCACGCTCAAGAGCAAGGACCAGCAGACCGCTCAGGACCAGGTCAATCAGACCCAGCCGACGGATGACAACCCCGACGCGGTCAGCACGTCGTTGGTGTCGGTCCAGCCCGGCACGGGCAACATCCTGTCGATGGCCCAGAACTCGAATTACAACAACGGCAAGGGCGTCGGCAACACCGTCTATAACTACAACGTCGACACACCCATGGGCGGAACGCCCGGATTCCAGCCCGGCTCGACCTTCAAGGCCTTCTCCCTGACCCAGTGGATCAAGGAAGGCAACGGCGTGGACGCCACGATCGACGCAACGCCGCTGAGCTATCCGGCGGGCACCAAGTGGCGGGCCAGCTGTAAGCCAGGCGGATCCGTGGAGAACCCGGGAGCCAATGGCGCCTGGTCCTTCCAGAACGCCGAAAAGGGCTATAACCACCCCATGACGGTCAACGAGGGAATCTACAACTCCATCAACTCGGCTCTGTACGCGATGGATAACTACCTCGATCTCTGTGGGGTCGGGCAGACCGCCGCCGACCTCGGCGTCGTCAAGGGCGATCAGTCCCGCGGCCGCATCAACACCGAGGATTCCCTCGCGTCGCTGATCGGTACCGAAAACGTTGCCCCCATGGCGATGGCCAATGCGTTCGCGACCTACGCCGCCGAGGGCAAATACTGCGCACCGCGTTCGATCCAAGAGATCACGGACCGTAGCGGCAAAAAGCTGGACGTCGCTCCGAGCGACTGCCACCAGGCCGTCGACCCGGACGTCGCTCGCGGCGTGAACTACGTGCTGAAGAACGTCCTCACCAAGGGTTCCGCGTATAACCGAGGCATCGGCTTGGAGAACGCCTCGGCCGCCAAGACCGGTACCACGGATAATTCCACCCAGACGTGGACGGTCGGTTACACCCGCGGCGTCTCGACGGCCTCGTGGGTGGGCAACGTCGACCTCGGCTCGCGTTCCTTGAACGGTCTGCGCATCAACGGCCAGACCAAGGACTACGTGGACGGCTCGACCTACGCCGGCCAGCAGTGGCAGAACTACATGAAGGCCGTGTCTCGGGATTACAACACGGATGCGTTCACGAACCCCTCGGACAAGGTCATCAACGACAACATCAAGTCCGAAAAGGCCAAGTAGTTCCCGATGAGCGATAGCCATCGCCCGGCGGCCCCCGCCGCGACCGTATCCGTCCCCGCCATGATCGGTGGGGCCGGGTTGCTGGCCGCGGCGGGGGCCGCTTCCGTCGTCGCCTACGGGCATTTCGTCGAGCTGAACCGATTCCACGTGCGCGAGGAGACGCTCGCCGTCCTTCCTCCCGGATCTCCCGAGCTGCGAATTCTTCACATCTCGGATATGCACATGATCCCGGGGCAGCGACGCAAGACCCGGTTCATGCACGGCCTCGCCGATCTCCAGCCGGACCTGGTCATCAATACCGGAGACAACCTCAGCCATCTCGAGGGGCTTGCCCCGCTTCTGAACGCGTTGGGGCCCCTGATGGACTTCCCCGGCGTCTACGTCCCGGGATCCAATTGCTATTTCGCGCCCAAACTCAAGAATCCGGCGCGCTACCTGTGGCGCCACACCGGCAACGAGTCCAGGGGCGCGGACTTTGACGCCCTGCCCTTCGAAGCCATGCACGCGGCGTTCGAGGCCCGCGGTTGGCGAGGACTCATCAACCGAACGGACTCCCTGACCATCGGAGGCGTGCGGTTGGACTTCTCGGGCGTGGACGACCCCCACCTGGGCTACGATCGTCACCCGGGTTTCGCGCCCCTCCCCCACGGCGTCGACCCCGAGGTTCCCGCCGTCCGGATCGGGGTCATGCATGCGCCCTATGTTCGGACCATCCGCCGCTTCGTCGCCGACGGTGCCCAGGTGATGTTCGCGGGCCACACCCACGGTGGGCAGATCTGCCTTCCCGGCGGTCGCGCGCTGGTGTCCAATTGCGATCTGGACCCGTCGCGGGCCAAGGGCGTCAGCTATGAGGACAGCGTCCCCCTCGAGGTCTCGGCAGGGCTGGGAACCTCCCGTTTCGCCCCCGTGCGGCTCTTCTGCCCGCCGGAGGCCGTGCTCGTCAGGCTCACGGTGCGGGACGCGCTCTAATTTTTCGCGATCCCGTGCCGGGATGAGCGGTGGCGATCCCGTCGTGGTGATGCCGTTTTTAGGTAGGGCAAACCTCCCTAGAACCGGGGCAAGGGGTTACCTAGGATGACGATATGAGCCACACCGCAACGTCCACCGCGCAGAGCCGTTCCCCCCTCGCCGATTCCTCCGTTCCCGAGTCTCCCGAATTCACCGCGCTGGAGCGGATCCTCGGGGAGGACAACATCGCCACGAGTCATCGCGAGATTGACCGACTGGCCATGGCCCACGATGCCTCCCATTACCTCCTGGTTCCTCAGGGAATCGTTCATCCCACCACGCCCGAAGACGTCGCCGCGGTCATGTCGTCGGCAAGCAAGGCCGGCCTGCCGGTCACCTTCCGGTCCGGCGGCACGAGCCTCTCCGGCCAGTCCGTCGCGGGCGGCGTCATGGTGGACACGCGCCGCGCCTTCCGGAGCATCGAGGTCCTCGACGGCGGTGCGCGCGTGCGGGTGCAGCCCGGGGCCACGGTCGCCTCCGTCAACGCCGCCCTGCGCGGGCACGGCCGCAAGCTCGGCCCCGATCCGGCGTCGTCCTCGGCCTGCACGATCGGCGGGGTCGTGGCCAATAATTCCTCGGGGATGTCTTGTGGCACCGAATTCAATACGTACCGGACGCTGGAATCGATGGTTTTCGTCCTGCCCTCCGGAACCATGATCGACACCTCCGAGCCCGATGCCGACCGGCGATTGCGCGAGCTCGAACCCGAGCTGCACGAGGGACTCCTCCGCCTGCGCCGGCGCGTGATGGACAACCCGGCGTCGCAACGCATCATCAAGCACCAATTCTCGATGAAGAACACCATGGGCTACGGCGTCAACGCCCTCGTGGACTTCGACAGCCCCGTCGAGATCCTCGAACACCTGCTGATCGGTTCCGAGGGCACCCTGGGGTTCGTGGCCTCCGCGACCTTCCGGACCCTGGAGATACGCTCGGCCGCGTCCACCGGCCTGATGGTTTTCCCGGATCTCCTGTCGGCGACCTCGACGGTTCCCGCTTTGGTCGACGCGGGCATGGCGACGGTGGAGCTGCTGGACGCCACCTCGATCGCGGTCGCCCAGCGAAGCGGACGGGTCGCCGATGCCCTCTCGAGCATCGATGTCGACCAGCAGGCGGCGCTGCTCGTCGAGTTCGAGGGCAATAGCGAGGACGAGATCGCCGAGAGGCAGGGGCAGGCCCGAAGCCTGCTCGACAACCTCCCGTTGGCAGCACCGTTTTCCATGACGAAGGACCGGGGCCAGCGGAACCTCCTCTGGGCCGCCCGCAATAATCTCTACGCGGCCGTCGCCGGAAACCGCCCGACCGGGACGAATGCCCTGCTGGAAGATGTCGTGGTGCCCGTGGATATTCTGGGAGAGACGTGCCGTTCCCTGGGGAAACTGTTCACCCAGCACGGCTACTCGGACTCCGTCATCTTCGGGCACGCGAAGGACGGCAATATCCACTTCATGCTCAACGAGCAATTCGCGGAGCCTTCCCAGGTGGATCGGTACCAGTCCTTCACGGACGACATGGTCTCGCTCATCCTGGGCAACGACGGCTCCCTCAAGGCCGAGCACGGGACCGGCCGGATCATGGCCCCCTACGTCCGCAGGCAATACGGCGACGAACTCTACGAGGTCATGCAAGAGATCAAGCGCCTCGTCGACCCGGCCACGGTGCTCAACCCCGGTGTTCTGCTCAACGACGACCCCGACTCGTACGTGCAGAACCTCAAGGTTGCCGAGACGGTCGAGGAAGAAGTGGATCGTTGCGTGGAATGCGGCTACTGCGAGCCGGTGTGCCCGTCCCGGGACCTGACCCTGACGCCGCGCGAACGCATCGTGATACGCCGGGAGATCAAGGCCGCGGAGACTCGGGGCGATCACGAGCTGACCGAGAAGCTGCGACGGGATTGGGACTATGCCGGCGAGCAGACGTGTGCCGTGGACGGGATGTGCGCGACTCGCTGCCCAGTCGACATCAACACCGGTGACCTGATTCGTCGCCTCCGATCGGAGGACCAGAATCCGGCGGCCGCCACGGGCTGGAAGGTCGCAGCGCACGGATGGGGCGCGGCCAACACCGCCGCGGGCTACGGTCTACGAGCGGCCAAGAGGTTGCCGTGGCCCGTGCCCACCGCGGTCACCGATGCCGCTCGAGGCCTGGCCGGCGACGACGTCGTCCCCCGGTACAACCCGGACCTCCCCTCGGGCGGTCAACGCCGGGCCCCGCGTCGCGACCCCGAGGCGTCTTTCGTCTTCTTCCCGGCCTGCGTCAACGCCATGTTCGGGGCCGTGGATTCAGAGGGCAACGCGACGATGGACGGCGCGACGTCCTCGCTCATGACGGTGGCCCACCGTGCCGGGCTTCGCTGGGCCACGCCCGAAGGCATCGGATCGATGTGTTGCGGGACCCCGTGGAAGTCGAAGGGGTTCACCTCGGGTTACCAGGTCATGTCGGACCGGGTCCTCGATGCGCTCTGGGATGCGACCCGCGGCGGGGAATTGCCCGTCGTCTGCGACGCCTCCTCGTGCACCGAAGGTCTGGAGACCATGAAGGAGAAGGTGCGCGACGCCGCAACCGTCGGGCCCGTCACGGCGGAGGACGGCCAGGTCCGGGACTTCTCGAAGATCCACTTCGTCGACGCGGTGGAATTCGTCGCGGACCGGGTGCTCCCGCGCCTGACCATCGCGAGAAAACTGGATACCCTCGTGCTCCACCCCACGTGTTCCCTGACCCACATGGGCCTCCAGCCCCAGCTCGAAGCCCTGGGTCGCGCCGTGGCCGAGGAGTGCGAGGTGCCGCTGAGCTGGGCGTGCTGTGGTTACGCGGGCGACCGAGGGATGCTCCACCCCGAGCTGACGGCTGCGGCCACCCGCGCCGAGGCGGAGGAGGTCAATCGCCGATCCTTCGATGCCTACGCCTCGACCAACCGCACCTGCGAACAAGGCATGACCGAGGCCACCGGCCGGCCGTATCAGAACATCGTGCAGCTCGTGGAGTGGGCGAGCCGCTGACGCATTGCTCCCGAATGGCCCAGACCACACGGTTCCGGTTTGCCGGCTTATGGCCGATCCGCTATTCTAGAGAAGTTGCGTGACGCGATAACGAATTTTCGTGCGGACACGTCAACATCGGGATGTGGCGCAGCTTGGTAGCGCGCGTCGTTCGGGACGACGAGGTCGCAGGTTCAAATCCTGTCATCCCGACCAATGAACCCCGGAGCATCATGGATGCTCCGGGGTTTTGTCGTTCCCGGGTTCGGGCGCCCCGGCCACCGGAGCCTCAGGAGGAGGCCCGGGCCGCCTTCGCCTCTCCTCGGCCCTGCATCATGTCGCGCACGCCGATGCACCCTGCCATGATCACCACGACGGCGATCACGAGCAGGCCGGTCATCATCGCGGTCGGCCAGTCCGAGCGCGCGACCATGGCAAAGACGATTCCGGTGATCGCGGCGATGCCGATCGAGGTGCCGACGCGCTGTCCGGTTTGGAGCACTCCGCCGGCCGATCCGGCGTATCGCATGGGAACGTCCGCAAGCGTCAGGGTCTGGTTCGGGCTCACCACGAGCCCCTGGCCACCGCCGACGAAGGTCAGGCTCAGGAGCATCCACCATTCGCTGAGCCCCATCGCCCCGTGGAGGTAGACGAGTAGCGCCGTCGTCAGCAGGCCGAAGAGAACCGAGGACATCCCGATGAGCACCAGCGGCCGGCCGATCCTCACGATGTACCGGCCCGCGATGGGCGCGCTGATGGCGCTGGCCGCGGCGGCCGGAAGTCCCATCATTCCCGAGGCCAATGCGGTGTGGTGAAGGCCGGATTGCATGTAGAGGGCGACCAGGACCCAAATGCTCGTGACCCCCACGAAGTACAGGCCGATCAGCATGGTTCCGTTAGCGAAGGACCGCGTGGCGAACAGGTCCATGTCGATCATGGGCTCCCCACCGCGGCGTCGGTATCTCCGTTCCCACCAGACCCAGAAGGCCATCAGCCCGGCGCCGACCACGATGGATCCCCAGATCCACGGGCCCACGGACGACTCCACGAAAGGAAGCATCACGAGGAGCACGGCGAGGCCAAAGCTCACGAGCCCGACCGGGTCCAAGTCGGCTTTCGGCCGGCGCTGGGGATGCGCCGGATCGATCACCGGCATCGAAGACGTCGAGTGCTCCGCGGGCACCGGCTTCCAGGCTGACTCCGGCAACCAGGCCTTGGCCAAGAGCAACGCGATCACGCAGATGGGCACGTTGACCAGGAAGGATGCACGCCAACCGATGCTTTCGCCGAAGAGCGCGACCAGGACGCCGCCGAGCACCGGCCCGATGGCCACCGAGACCCCGACGACGCCGCCGAACATACCGAAGGCCTTTCCGCGCGCGGCGCCCTTGAAGTACTGCTGGATGAGGCCGATGGTCTGCGGGTTCAGCAGGCCGGAGCCGAGGCCCATGGCCACACGGGCGATATTCAGCACCAACACGGAGGGCGCCAGCCCGGAGACCAGGGCACCGAGCCCAAAGAGACCGACGCCGGCCATGAACAGCGGGCCCCGGCCGTAAACATCCCCGGCTCGACCCGCGGCCACGAGAAGCACCCCGAAGGCCAGGGCATACCCGGAAAGGACCCACTGCAACGCGGAGCTTCCCGCCCCGAGGGAGTCCTGGACGGAGGGCAGCACGACGTTGACGATCGACACGCTGAGCAGGGACATGAACAGCGGAACCAGGGTCAGGGCAAGGATTTTCTTCTGCTCGCCGGCGAAGGATTCTGAGGATTGAGGAGTGGCCATGGTGTCCAGTCCTACTCTGACCTGGCGATTCCGTCCATTACGTGTCTCACCGGTACGCACGGAAGTGATGATTCCCCTCACCCCGTTCATGCGCAGGGCGAACGGTGGGCGACAGCACGGATACATAGTCGTACATTGATATGTGGATCCAACGACGACTATTGCAGGAGGCATCCCTATGCCCATTTCCGTCAAAGCCCTTCAGAAGACCGGTCCGGACCAGCCGTACCGTGTCGCCAAGATCAACCTGCGCGATCCCCGCGCGGACGACGTCGTCATCGACATCAAGGCCGCCGGCATCTGCCACAGCGACATCCACACGATCCGCAACGAATGGGGCGAGGCCCACTTCCCCCTGACCGTGGGGCATGAGATCGCGGGCGTCGTCGAGGCCGTGGGCCCCGAGGTCACCAAGTACAAGGTTGGCGACCGCGTGGGCGTCGGTTGCATGGTCAACTCCTGCGGCACCTGCGACGAGTGCCGCGATGGCCAGGAACAGAACTGCACCAACGGCGGCATGGTCGGCACCTACAATTCGGAGGACGTCGACGGTTCCATCACCCAGGGCGGTTACGCCGAAAAGGTGGTCGTGAACCAGAACTTCGTCCTGCGCATTCCGGATGCGCTGGACTTCGACGTCGCCGCACCCCTGCTCTGCGCGGGAATCACCACGTACTCCCCGCTGGCCACCTGGGATGCCGCCCCGGGCAAGAAGGTTGCCGTGCTCGGCCTCGGAGGCCTCGGCCACATGGGCGTCCAGATCGCCGCCGCCAAGGGAGCCGAGGTCACCGTGCTCTCCCGTTCCCTGAAGAAGGAGCAGGAGGCGCTGGAACTCGGTGCGACCCGCACCCTGGCGACCTCCGACGAGGACTTCTTCTCCGAACACCGTGGCGAATTCGACCTGATCCTCAACACGATCTCCGCGTCGATCCCGGTCGATCAGTACATGAGCCTGCTCAAGCCCCGCGGGGTCATGGCCGTGGTTGGTCTCCCCCCGGAGAAGCAGGAGTTCAGCTTCGCCTCCGTGATCGGCGGACGCAAGGCGATCGCCGGCTCGAATATCGGTGGCATTCCCGAGACTCAGGAAATGCTCGATTTCTGCGCCGAGCACGGATTCGGCGCGAAGATCGAGAAGGTTTCGGTTCATGAGGTGGATGAGGCCTACGACCGCGTGGTCGCCGGCGACGTGAAGTTCCGTTGCGTGATCGACACCTCGACCTTCGACGACGCGGAGGCCACCGCCTAGCGGCGCGCTTTCCGAGTCCAGACGCCGACCTCGGCGTCCGTGCAAGACCCGGTCGTGGGCCTGCCGATGTGATCGGCGGGCATCCGCGGCCGGGTCTTGCGCATCGGGCGGGTGTGAGGCACGGCGCTCGTGAGTCCCCGCGCTCGACGATTGCGGCAGAATAGAGAGGCACGTCGTCGTCGTAGAGAGCAGCTAAGCCATGAAACCACTGGTCATCGGCATCGCCGGGGGCACCGGCTCCGGAAAGACCACCCTGACCCGAGAGCTGATTGCCCGCTTCGACGAGCACGTGGCCGTGGTTTACCACGACAACTATTACAAGCGTAGGGATTCTCTGAGCTACGAGGAGCGGTGCCGGCTCAACTACGACGCCCCCGAGGCTTTCGACAACGAGTTGCTGGTCAAGCACCTGGATCAATTGATCGCCGGCGGAACCATCGAGTGCCCGATCTACGACTACGCGGATCACAACCGGTCCGAGGAGACCGTGATGATCGACTCGCAACCCATCGTCATCATGGAAGGAATCCTGATCTTCGCCGAAGAAGAGATCTGCCAGCGGTGCGACATCAAATTGTTCGTCGACACGGACGCCGACGTGCGCATCCTACGACGCATCAAGCGCGATGTTCTCGAGCGGGGGCGGTCCGTCGAATCCGTGGAACATCAGTACCTGTCCACGGTCAAGCCCATGCACGAGCTGTACGTCGAGCCTTCCAAGCGCCGCGCGGACCTCATCATTCCGGAGGGAGGCGGCAACCTCGTCGCCCTGGACATGCTCGTCCACCGGATCAATCGCCAACTCGACCCCACCACCTGACCCTCGGCTCATCCTGTCCCCTGGCAGTCCCCGAGCGTGGCCAGCATGGCGCTTCGTTCCGCTTCGGTCACGCTGAGCCCGTACCGGGCTTTGACCCTCGCCTGACGAAGAACGTACGGGCAGCGGAACGGGATATTCGGCGGCAACCAGGCCGCCGCGTCGTCGGCGCCCTTCTCCTCGTTGGCGGGGCCGTCGACGGCCAAAAGATTCTCAGGGTCGTTGGCGAAGGCACGACGCCGTTCGTTCGGCCAGTCCCGGGCGCCGGAGGACCACGCGTCCGCCAGGGCCACCACGTGGTCGATCTGAACCCGGCGGGAATCCTTGCCCGCGATGAATTCGATGTCCCGGCCGGTGTAGGGATCGTGCAGGGTGCCCCTCGCGACCACGCAACCCTCGTGCCCCTTCATCACGGGATGGTCCAGGTCCCGGCGCAAGACATCATTGCGGGTGTCACAACCGTTGTGGTCCTCGTCGAACCATGGCGCGCCGAAACGATCCCGGCGGTACGATTCACGACCCTGCTTCTCACCGATCCGAAGTGCCGCAATCTGCCGGGCGGCCGCTTCCGGGATCACGATCTGCCCGCCGGCCGGCGCCCAGGCCGGCGCCTTGACGCCACCCCACGGAACGGCCCAGGCCGCGATCACGCCCGCGGCGATGACGACGATCGCCCACAGGACCCATGTCCCGATCCCCGCGGTGACGGGGCCAACCCTCTCGTGCCTCTTCATGGCGCCAGATTGGCACCGGGTCACCGGACCCCGGGAATGGCTCCTAGCGGTCGCTCACCGATTGTGGACGGGCGCCGCTTCTTGAGGTAGCTCGGGTCAATGGTGGAAGAAGCGTCAGCGAACCTCACGCGTCCAGGATGATGACGTCCAAGGTCCGGGGTCCGTGAACCCCTTCTACGCGTTGCAGCTCGATGTCCGACGTCGCCGACGGGCCGGAGATCATGGTGATGGGACGCTCCGGATTGATCCGGCGCAGGGCCTCGGGGATCAACTCCACAATCGAATCGGAGGGCACGACGCAGATGTGATGATCCGGAACCAGGGTGATGGCACGACGCCCCTCTTCCGACGTCCCGTTGAGGAATATCGTGCCGGTCTCCGAGCAGGAAACGGTCGACGATGTCACGACCGCGTTGACCGCATCGAGCTCCCTGTGCGTGAGAGACCCGGCACGCGGCGCGAACCCGGAATCAACGATATGCCGGCGGGCCGCGCTGTCCTCGGGGATCCAGGCGAGATTGAGCCCGTTGGGGATCACGTACATCGACGACTTGCCGAGGAGCTCTTGGATGCGGCCGGCGATGCTCGAGGATGTCTCTTCGTAGACGTTCGCCTTGTAGTCCAAGAGCCGGTCCTTGAGCATGTCCCTGATGGCCTCGCTCGACTTGGTGGACTCCGTGCGATATTCGCGGGTAGGGGTCGGAGCCTGGGGATGATCCGCGAGCGAAGCGCGGATACGACCCAGGATGTCAGCTTTAGCATCGGACATCGTCAGTTACGACCTTTCTGGCTCGTGGAGCCCTCCGAGGACGAGTCCCGGCCTTCCGCGGCGGGTGCGGCGTCCCTGGCTTTGAGGGCCTGTTCCTCGTGGAGCCGTTGGGCAAGGCCCTCATTCTGGGCGAGCAACGCCTGAAGGTCCACCGGGGAACGATCCGCGGGTTTCTTGGCGCCATTCTTGCGGTTTTTCTTCCACCAGTGGCGGAAGGCCTGCTTGGGCGGCTCGGGGATGTCACGGTACTTGGTCCATCCACCCACCAGCCCGGGCAGCCAGCTGATCTTGTGCTTGGGGCCCGCCGCGACGCGCCCCACCGGGAGCCCTCGTTCCGCCGCGGACAACAGCATCGGCCGAGAAAACATCTCTTTGGCGCCGGCCATCATCAGATCCATCTGGTCGGGGACGTGCCGCTTCTCGCCCTCCGCCTTGCCGTGCTTGGCGTCGATGTCCTTGCCGCGCAGGTGGACCAGGACATCCGGGATATTGATTTTGACCGGGCACGCTTCGTAGCAGGCGCCGCACAGGGACGAGGCGTACGGCAACGAGTTATTCGCCTGTTCCTCGACGCCCGTCAGCAACGGGGACAGGATCGCCCCGATGGGGCCCGGGTACACGGAACCGTAGGCGTGCCCGCCGGCGCGTTCGTAAACGGGGCACACGTTCATGCAGGCGGAGCAGCGGATGCAGTGCAAAGCCTGCCGCCCCACCTCGTCGGCCAGGGCGGCGGTGCGCCCGTTGTCCATGAGGATGACGTGGAGATTCTGCGGCCCATCCCCCGGGGTGACCCCGGACCACATCGACGTGTAAGGGTTCATCCGCTCGCCGGTCGAGGAGCGGGGAAGAAGCTGAAGGAAGACCTCCAGGTCCCGGAACGTCGGGATGAGCTTCTCGATCCCCATGAAGGAGATCAGGGTGTCGGGAAGGGTCAGACACATGCGGCCGTTACCCTCCGACTCCACGATGGTGAGCATCCCGGAATCGGCCACCCCGAAATTGGCACCGGAGACGGCCACCGTGTTCCGGAAGAACTTCTCCCGCAGGTGATGACGCGAGGCCTCGGCCAGTTCCGGCGGATTGTCCGAGATGTTGGGATCGATCCCCGGCATTTTCTTCAAAAAGATGTCGCGAATCTCGGACCGGTTCCGGTGAATCGCGGGCACCAGAATATGCGAGGGCTTGTCCTCGCCCATCTGAACGATTTCCTCGGCCAGATCGGTCTCGATCGCGTTGACCCCTTGCTCGGCAAGGAACTCGTTCAGCCCGGTCTCCTGGGTGGCCATGGACTTGATCTTGATGATTTCCTCGACACCCTGTTCGCGGATGATGTCGAGCGCGATCTGATTGGCCTCGTCCGCGTCGCGCGCCCAATGCACGTGCCCGCCACGTTCGGTGAAGTTTCTTTCGAATTCCTCCAACAGCTCCGGCAGGCGAGCCATGACGTCCTGCTTGATCTCGGAGCCGGCGGTGCGCAACAGCTCCCAGTCCGGCAGTTCGCTGACCACTTTGGCGCGCTTTTCACGAATGGTGTGCGTCGCGAAACCCAGGTTTTCCCTGAGCTGCTCGTTCTTGAGCTCACGGCTCGCGAAGGACGTAAAGGATTCTTCCGCGACGATATTGCCGGTGCCGTGGTGCACCTTGGGCATTCCCAATGATGTGACAGTCATCTCTACTTACCTCCCGCGGTGGTGGACAACGCGACCGGCCCGGAAACCTCCAGCGGGTTTTCCCGGGTGCTCGCGAGGATCTCGGCAAAGTGCACCGTGGTGACGTCGGAACCCTTGCGGGAGAGCGCACCACCGATGTTCATCAGGCAGGACACATCGCCGCCGGTGCACAACTCGGCGCCGGTCGATTCGATGTTCTTGACCTTGTCCGCGGCCATCGCGCCCGAGGTATCGGCGTTCTTGAAGGAGAACGTTCCGCCGAATCCGCAGCACTGATCCAGGTCCGGGAGGTCGACGAACTCCACGTCCTCGACCGTCCGGACGAGGTCGGATTGGCGAGTGCCGAGGTGCATGATCCTCATCCCGTGGCAGCTCGAGTGGAACGTGACCTTGTGCGGGAAGTAGGAGCCCAACTGCTCGGCGGCATTGGTCACGCCGAGGACGTCGATGAGGAGCTTGGACAGCTCGAAGGTCCGTCCGGCGACCTCCTCCGCGGCCTTGGCGGTGGCTTCGTCGCCGGCATGGCGGGCAATCATCGGTTGCTGGTGGTCCAGGGAGACCACGCACGAGGCGGACGGCGCGACGGCGACGTCGTAGTCCCACTCGGAAAAGGCCTTCACGTGGTTCTTGACCACAGGGTACGCATCATCGAAGTATCCGCTATTCACGTGCATCTGGGAACAACAGGTTTGCCCCGGAGGGAAGATCACCTCATGACCGAGACGCTCCAGGATGTCCACGGTCGCCCTCGCGACCCTGGGGTACATCGCGTCCACGATGCAGGTTGAAAAGAGTGCGATCCTCATGGCGTCTCCAATCCGGTGGATGCTGGCGGAAACCGGCCTGCTGCGCACAAACCGGCCGCCGAAGTTGATTTCACTTTAGTGACAAATTGTTAAACAGCTCCAATAAGGCCGCCCTAAGTCCTCCGGACCGGCGGCCCCACGTGCATCGCGGCGTGTCACGTCGGGCAACACGGCTGGCCACCCATCACCCCGACGCCCCCGCGACCGCGGGACCTCGCGCACCTGGCGGCTGCACCGCGATACCGGGGGAAGCGCGGTTTGGAATCGGTCATCGATCTAGGTATGGTCTGGTCTGGTCTGACCACAGTGTAACTGAAGACACATCGACGTGGATTCGGTCGCACGGTTTGACGTCACACATCGCATCAGGGTAAGGAACGCGTGCCGAACGCGGAGTCCTCACCACGACACAAGGAGACCCCGTGGACTCTTTCACAGCCACCACGACGGCCGTCGCCGGTTCGGTAGGCCTCACGGCGCTCGTCGCAACATTGCCACTGCTCACGTTCTTCATCATGCTGCTCGGGGTGAAAGCCCGGGCGCATGTTTCCGCGCTCAGCGCCCTGCTGGTCTCGCTCCTGGTCGCCTGGATCGGCTTTCACATGCCGATAGGGCTGGCGCTGCTATCCGGCACGCAGGGCCTCGCCTATGGCGCTTTTCCCATCGTCTGGATCATCGTCACGGCGCTGTGGTTCTACCAGATCACGGTGGAATCGGGCCGGTTTGAGGACCTTCGGCTCACCTTTGACCGAATCGGCGGCGGCGACGTCCGCATCCAGGCCATCCTCATCGCCTTCTGTTTCGGAGGGCTTTTGGAGGCCCTCGCCGGTTTCGGCGCACCCGTGGCCATTACCGCCACCATGATCCTCGCCCTGGGGATCCTTCCCCTCCGGGCGGCCGTGGTGGTCTTGGTGGCCAACACGGCCCCCGTAGCCTTCGGGGCGCTGGCGATCCCGATCACGACCGCGGGAACGCTGACCAAAGAGGACCCGGCCCATATCGGCGCCATCGTGGGGCACCAGGCCCCCTTCGTGGCCCTCATCGTCCCGATGATCCTGTTGTGGCTCCTGGATGGGTTCCGCGGCATCAAGGACGCCTGGCCGGCCGCGATCGTCATTGGCGGCTCCTTCGCGATCGCGCAGTGGTGGTCGTCGACGTACTTCTCCTACGAGTTGACCGACATCGTCGCTTGCCTGGTCTCCATGGGCGTCGCGGTGGTCTTCCTCAAGTTCTGGAAGCCCCGTGGGGCCGAAGGTTTCCGCGAGCGCAACGACATCCCGACGCCGCCTCGTTCCTCGGGGCTCCAGCCCGGCCGCGTCTGGATGGCCCTGCTTCCCTACGTGGTGGTCGTCGCGGTCTTCGCGATCGGCAAGCTCTGGAAAGCCGGAGTGGATCTCCCGGCGCTCCTGGCCAAAACCGACCTCAAGGTTCCGTGGCCGGTCATCTCGGACCATATCCTCGGTTCGAACGGGACCCCCATCTCGGGGGCCGTCTACAAGTTCCAGTGGTTGTCCAACCCCGGCACCATGCTCCTGATCGCCGGTCTGCTCGTGACCATCCTGTACGGAATCTTCAACGAGAAGGGCCGCTATCGTTTGGGCTTCGGGCACGCCGTCGCGCAGCTGTGGACCTGTTTCTACAAGATGCGGTGGTCCGCGCTGACCATCGTGTCGGTCTTGGCGCTGGCATACGTCATGAATTTCTCGGGCCAGACGGTGGCCATCGGAACCTTCCTCGCCTCGTTGGGTGGGATCTTCGCGTTCCTTTCGCCGACCCTTGGCTGGCTCGGAACCGCGGTGACCGGCTCGGACACCTCGGCCAATGCGCTGTTCTCCAATCTGCAACACACGGCGGCGCAGAATGCCGGGCTCGACCCGAATCTCATGCTCGCCGCCAACTCGAGCGGCGGCGTGGTGGGCAAGATGGTCTCCCCGCAGTCTCTCGCGATCGCGGCGACCGCCGTGGGGATGGAAGGCCGGGAGTCGGACATCTTCAAGAAGGTCGTCCCGTGGTCCGTCGCCATGTTGGTCGTCATCTGCCTGCTGGTATTCCTCCAGTCGAACGTGCTGTCCTGGATGCTTCCCTAGTCAGATGGGTGTTCTCACCGTCTAAGGTGAGCATGTGGAAAATAAGACCTACAGCATTATCGTCCAGACCCTCGAGGAGAAGCTCCGCACCGGCGAGCTCACCGTCGGAGATCGTCTTCCCTCCGAAAGGGCGCTCGCGGAGCAGTTCGGAATTTCCCGGGCGTCGGTTCGCGAAGGCATTCGCGTCCTCGACGCCATGGGTCTGGTGCGATCCGGCGTAGGTTCCGGCCCCGGCGCGGGGGCGGTCGTGGTCTCAGAGCCCTCGGCCGCCCTTGGCTGGGGCCTTCGCATGCACCTGGCCTCGCGCTTCCTCCCGGTGCACGACGTCGTCACGACCCGCGAACAGCTCGAATCTCAGGCCGCCGCGGACGCCGCCGCGAGGTGGTCCGGGACCTCGGACAAGGTGGTCATCACCCGCGCCACCCGGTGCCTGGAAGAGTTGGACGATCCTTCGATCCCGGACGCACAATTCCACGAGCTCGACGCGCAGTTTCACCTGCTCATCTCCAGCCTGAGCGGCAACGTGGTGGTCACGACGATTCTCGACTCGCTCCGCCAGGCCACGGTGGGCTACGTCCAGGAGGCCGTGCCCAGGCTCGACGATTGGTCCAAGGTCAAGGCGCATCTGCAGGATCAGCACCGGGGAATCCTCGCCGCGGTGACGGATCGGGCGCCCGAACTCGCCGCCGAGCGGGTTCGGGCCCACATCCGGTGGTTCTACGGGGTGGCCTACGCCGAGAATTCCAGCCCGGTGAGCTTTTCGTAGGCTTCCACGTAACGAGCGCGGGTCTTGTCCACGATCTCTTGCGGCAGCTCCGGCGGCGGCGTCGTGCCGTCCCATCCCGAGGCATCCGAGGTCAGCCAGTCGCGGACGAATTGTTTGTCGAAGCTCGCTTGGGGCCGGCCCGGCTCCCACTGTTGACCGTCCCAGAACCTCGAGGAGTCCGGGGTCAGCACCTCGTCTCCCAAAGTGACCTCGCCGAAGTAGGAGTCGAGACCGAACTCGACCTTGGTGTCGGCCAGGATGATTCCCCGCTCGCGCGCGATCCTCTCGGCGGTCGAGTAGATGTACAGCGTGAGCTCTCGGACTCGCTCGCCCATCGCGCGGCCGACGGCGTCCGTCATCTCCTCATAGGTGATCGCTTCGTCGTGCTCCCCCACCTCGGCCTTGCCGGTCGGGGTGAAGATCGGCTCCTCGAGGCGCGAACCGTCGACGAGCCCGTCCGGCAGCCCGAGGCCGCACACGGTCCCGGAGCGCTGGTACTCCTTCAGCCCGGTGCCGGTCAGGTAGCCGCGCGCGATGCATTCGACCGGGAACATCGACAGGGACTTGCAGATCATCGCCCGGCCGGCGACCTCATCGGGAACATTGGTCGACAAAACATGGTTGGGGACCTGATCCAGCTGGTCGAACCACCACAGGCTCAGTTGGGTCAAGATCTTTCCCTTGTCCGGGATGATCGTCGGCAGGACATGATCGAAGGCGCTGATCCTGTCCGTTGCGACGACCATGACCGACCCGGCTCGCGCCTGCGCATTATTCGAGATCGAACAGCCAACCACGTCGTTGCCCTCGGCCGGTACATACAGGTCTCGGACCTTACCGGAATAGATGTGTTTCCAGCCGGGAATCTCGGTGGGCTCTGGGGACATGCGGTGCGCTCCTGGGGTGTGTGAGTGATGTGCGGCCCGGGCCGCACACGCGCGGCCCGATGTGTGATGAGCTTTACGTGGTGGGAATCGCGATCTCGCCGGCGGCGGCTCGCTGGGCGATATCGGTGCGGTATTGCGCACCGTCCCACGAGATCGTGGCGACGCCCTGATAGGCCTTGGCTCGGGCATCGGCGAGGTCTTCTCCGAGCGCCACGACCGCCAGCACCCGGCCGCCATGAGTGACCACGGTCTCTTCGCCAGCCGCGTCGACGGCGCGTCGGGTCCCGGCGTGGAGCACCGTGACGTCCTCCAGCCCCTTGGCTTCCTCGAGCCCCCGGATCGCGTCGCCCTTGCGCGGCGCATCGGGATAATCGGCGGCCGCCATCACGACGCCGACGGCCGTGCGCAGGTCCCAGCGGAGGGACTCGCGGCCGTCGAGCTCGCCGTTGGCCGCCGCGAGAAGAAGCTGGCCCAGGGGCGTCTTCAACCGGGCAAGAACTGCCTGCGTCTCGGGGTCGCCAAAGCGGGCGTTGAATTCGATGACCCGCAGTCCCCTGCTGGTGATCGCGAGCCCGCAATACAGCACCCCGACGAACGGCGTTCCCCGCTGGGCCATGACATCCACGGTGGGTTGCGCCACGCGGCGGACGACGTCGTCGGTGAAGTCCTCCGGAAGCCACGGCAGAGGCGTATACGCGCCCATCCCCCCGGTATTCGGGCCCTCGTCACGGTCAAAGATCCGCTTGAAGTCCTGAGCGGGCGTGAGCGGAACGGTGCGTCGGCCATCGCAGATCACGAACAGCGAGACCTCGGGACCGTCCAGGTATTCCTCGATCACCACCGTGGATCCCGCCGAGAAACAGGCTTGGGCGTGAGCCATCGCCTCGTGACGATCCTCGGTGACGACGACCCCCTTGCCGGCGGCGAGACCGTCGTCCTTGACGACGTAGGGCGGGCCGAAGGCGTCGAGGCATTCTTCGACCGTCGCGGCATCGTGGGCGACGCGGGACATGGCCGTGGGAACGTTTGCCTCGGCCATGATCTCCTTGGCGAATGCCTTGGACCCCTCCAGCCGGGCCGCGGCGGCGTCGGGCCCGAACACGGGGAATCCCGCCTCCCGGAGGGCGTCGGCGACGCCGGCCACCAAAGGAGCCTCGGGTCCGATGACCACGAGGTCGGCCTCGATCCGCTCCGCGAGCGCCGTGGATTCCTCGGGACTGTTCGCGTCGATGGAATGGGTCGGAACGATCTCCGAGATCCCCGCGTTACCCGGAGCCGAATGCACCTCCGATACGGCGGGATCGCGCAGGAGCGCAGTAATGATCGCGTGCTCTCGCCCACCGGGGCCAAGGACTAAAACCTTCATAGAGCAACAATAACGAAAAGGTCACGAACACGAGCCACCGACCGTTTCGCGAACCGACATATCCCACCGGAAGTGAGGGGAATCATCCGGATCCCCCGGATTCGGCATCCCGTCGCGTCGGGGCCCGGTGACCTCCGAGGCCACGTGGAAGAATGCTCGCATGGAGACTTTCAGCGCAGACAGGGCGGCCGAGCTGGCCGTCGTCGAACGAAGCGGTTTCGTGGAGTCGCGCCACCTCGGCGCCGCGGCGGTGATATCGCCGGAGGGCGAACTGGTCCGCAGCCTGGGCGACTCGCACGCCGCCATCTATCCGCGCTCCGCCCTGAAGCCGTTCCAGGCCATCGCGTCCCTCAAGGCTGGTGCCGCCCTGCGAGGCGCCCAGATCGCGATCGCCGCGGGCTCGCACGAGGGATCCTTCGAACAGATGCGGGTCGTCGCCGAGATCCTGGCCTCCGCGGGTCTCTCGCCGGAGGACCTGCGGTGTCCCGCGGCGTACCCCAAGGACGACGCCGCCCGCGCCTACCTCGTGACGCACGAGACTGGCAAGCGACGCATCGCGTTCAACTGCTCCGGTAAACACGCCGCATTCCTTGCGGCGTGCGTCCACAACGGATGGGACACCGAGACCTATCTCGACCCGGATCACCCCCTGCAGCGCCTCGTGATCGAGACCGTGGAGGAAGTGACCGGCGAGGCCGTCCAACACGTCGGCATCGATGGCTGCGGTGCGCCCGTCACGGCCTTCAGCCTCAACGGGCTCGCCCAGGCCTACGCCACGCTCGGCGCCGGGATCCGCAACATGTCCGCGGACGCCCGGATCGCGACCATGGCCACGGCCATGAACGACTACCCGGAGATGGTCCAGAACCACGGCAGACCAAACACCCTCGTCATGGAGGAGCTCGACGCCGTGGCGAAGTTCGGCGCCGAAGGAATCCTGGCCATCGGGACCCGCGAGGGCGCGGGCGTGGCGGTCAAGGCCTTGGACGGCTCCCCGCGCGCCGTCACCAAGGTCGCGTTGAGCCTCCTGTCCGAGCAAGGATACGTGGATCCCGAGACGGCCGAAGAGCTCATCCAACGCACCACCCCTCCCATCACGGGGGCGGATCGGACGGTAGGCGAGATTCGCCTCGGCTCCGCCTTCGATCGGGACCCGGCGCCGAGGACCGAGGGCTGAACCATGGCCGGACGCAAAATCTCCGACGACGCCGGGCTCGCGGCCATCCGCTCCTGGGAACGGGATCCGGAGGCCATCGACCGTAAGACGCGGGCCACCGCGGTCCGCTACGCCCTGGAAGAGTTGGCGCACCGAGCGCCGGGAAACTCGGTCGAGGTGAGGGTCCCTCCCTTCGGCGTGACGCAGGCCATCGAGGGGCCACGCCACACGCGCGGGACCCCGGCAAACGTGGTCGAGACCTCGGCCGAGACCTGGCTCGGGCTCGTCACCGGCCGCTTGAGCTGGGAGGAAGCGCGCACCGGAGGGTCCGTGGACGCCTCGGGGAATCGCAGCGACATCTCCGCCTTGCTCCCGCTGTTTGCGACCCGCGTCTCGATGAAGCGCTCGGCGGAAAAAGGTACCCTGAAAAAATGACCGATTCCCCGTCTGCCACCAACGGTTCCACCGCATCGTCAGCTTCCGACGACCCCGAGGACCTTTCGCCCGACCGCGGCCCTGACGAGCGCGAGATTGTGGTTCGCCGGGCGCCCTCGGTCATCGCTTTCCTCGTGACGGGCCTGATCTTGGGTCTCATCGTCGCCGGGGTGTCCACGATCCTCGGCCCGCCGGATCAGAAGTACACGGCGGGCGCGATTTTCGGCATGATGGCCGTCATCTTCGGCACGATCGGCGCCGTCGTGGGCGCCGTCGTGGGGCTCATCGCCGACCGGAGGTCACGCAAAAAGGCCCGGCGCTTCCGCGCCATCCGCATCGACGATGACAGTCGGGAGTAATTCTTCGGCGCTGTCGGGAAGTCCCGATACACTAAAGGTTGTTCGCGTTACCCCGAAGCGGCACTGACGATCACACGGCCCATTTTAGGAAGAAGCTCTCCGTGATTCGACCCGACGGAAGACTGTCGCACGATCTCCACCCCGGGGAAAAGGCACCCCAGGATGAATGCGGGGTGTTCGGCGTCTGGGCCCCTGGGGAAGACGTCGCGACCCTGACCTATTTCGGTCTCTATGCCCTGCAACACCGCGGCCAAGAGTCGGCGGGCATCGCCACGAGCAACGGCGATCGCATCTCGGTCTACAAGGACCTCGGGCTGGTTTCCCAGGTATTCGACGAGACCATTTTGGGAACCCTCGGCGGGCACATGGCCATCGGCCACTGCCGCTACGCCACCACGGGCGCGACGACCTGGGCCAACGCACAACCGACCCTCGGTTCCACCCCGCACGGCACGGTATCCCTCGCCCACAACGGCAATCTGACCAATTCGGCCGACCTCTACGACCGACTCATCGATAAATCGGGATTCCCCTCGGCCGGTGAGGTCGCGCAGGGAAACACCACCGACACCGCGTTGGTGACCTCCCTCTTGGCCGAGCACCCGCATGACTCGCTCGAGGAAGCCGCGATCGACCTGTTGCCGACGCTCAAGGGCGCCTTCTGCCTGACCTTCATGGACGAGACCACGCTCTACGCGGCCCGCGACGCCTACGGGGTCCGGCCCCTGGTCCTCGGCCGGTTGGAGCGCGGCTGGGTCGTCGCTTCCGAGTCCGCCGCGCTGGACATCGTCGGCGCGAGCTACGTGCGCGACGTCGAGCCCGGGGAATTCATCGCGATCGACGAGGACGGCCTCCGGAGCCGACGGTTCGCCGAGGCGACGCCCGCCGGTTGCGTCTTCGAGCACGTCTACCTCTCCCGCCCCGACGCCGTGATTAATGGTCGGGCCGTCTACGAATCTCGCGTGGAGATGGGCCGTCAGCTCGCCCGCGAACATCGCGTCGAGGCGGACCTCGTCATGCCTACGCCGGAGTCGGGGGTTCCGGCGGCCATCGGATACGCCGAAGAATCGGGAATCCCCTACGGCAACGGCCTGGTCAAGAACGCTTACGTCGGCCGAACCTTCATCCAGCCCACGCAGACCATGCGTCAGATGGGCATCAAGCTCAAACTGAACCCGCTTCGAACCGTCGTTGCCGGCAAACGCCTGGTCGTGGTGGACGACTCCATCGTCCGCGGAAATACGCAGCGGGCCCTGGTGCGCATGTTGCGCGAGGCCGGGGCGGCGGAAGTCCACGTGCGCATCTCCTCTCCCCCGGTCAAGTGGCCGTGCTTCTACGGCATCGACTTCGCCTCGCGCGCCGAGCTGATCGCCAACGGCATGTCCGTCGACGAGATCGGGGCGTCCATGGGCGCCGATTCGCTGGGGTACATCTCCGAGGACGGCATGATCGAGGCGACGGAGCAGCCGCGGGAGAAGCTCTGCACCGCGTGCTTCACCGGAAACTACCCGATCGAGCTGCCCGACGCCGATCGACTGGGCAAAAACCTCTTCGACGCGCATCGCTCGTCCGCCGCGACGAAGAATCCGGGCTCCCATCGTGCGCCGCGGTCCGGCCCGGCGCGTCCCGCCGGCCTGGCCCCGACCGCGGAGAGCCGCATGGCCCAGGGATCGACCTGCGAGCCCGGCCCGGACTCGGAGCTGGAGTCCCTGGTCCTGCCCGAGGACCGCACACCCCACGAGCAATAACCCCTCGAACGATCCACGATCACCGACCCTGAAGGACCACCGATGGCTGAATCTCAACCGACGACCTCCGGACTGACCTACGCGAGCGCCGGTGTCGACGTCGACGCCGGCGACCGGGCAGTCGAACTCATGAAGGACGCCGTCAAGGCCACGCATCGGCAGGGGGTCGTCGGAGGGGTCGGCGGTTTCGCCGGGCTCTTCGACGTTTCCGCCCTGGCCCAGTTCCGCAAGCCATATCTGGCGACGTCTACGGATGGCGTCGGCACCAAGGTCGCGATCGCCCAGGCCCTCGATATCCACGACACGATCGGCTTCGACCTGGTCGGCATGGTCGTCGACGACATCGTGGTGGTCGGCGCCAAACCTCTCTACATGACCGACTACATCGCCTGCGGGCGGGTCGTGCCGGAACGCATCGCGGACATCGTGCGCGGGATCGCTTCGGCCTGCTCCACCGCGGACACGGCCCTGGTGGGCGGCGAGACCGCCGAACACCCGGGCTTGTTGGGCGAAAACGAATACGATGTGGCCGGCGCCGCGACCGGCATCGTCGAGGCCGATGAGCTTCTGGGCCCCGACCGCGTGCGGGAAGGCGACGTCGTGATCGGCATGGCCTCCTCGGGGATCCACTCCAACGGCTATTCGCTGGTGCGCAAGGTCATCAACGTGGCCGGGTGGTCGCTCGACCGCGAGGTTTCGGAGTTCGGCAGGACCCTCGGCGAAGAGCTCCTGGAGCCGACCAAGGTCTACGCGGCCGATGTCTTGGATCTGGCGCGCGCCTTCCCCGTCAACGGCGAGGACGGGTCGCTGGGACACGGGGTCCGCGGATTCTCCCACGTGACGGGCGGCGGGTTGGCCGCGAATCTTGCCCGGGTCCTGCCGCAGGGGCTCGAAGCCCGGATCGACCGCTCGTCCTGGGAGATCCCCGCAATCTTCCGCGTGATCGGCGAGCTGGGCAAGGTTCCCCAGGCGGACCTCGAGCGGACCCTGAACCTCGGGGTCGGAATGGTCGCCATCGTGGATCCTTCGGTCGCCGATGCGGCGATTGCCCACCTCAACGAGCGCGGGGTCAGCTCATGGGCCCTCGGCGTCGTGGCGACGGCCAATCCCCCGGCGGAGTCGGATGTGGACTACGTCCAGGGCGCCAAGGGCGTCGACGGCGGTGCCGTCCGCATGATCGGCTCCTACGCTTAAGCCCACTTCCCCGACCGACGGCGGACACCAAAACGCCGCCGCTCGCAGTTATCGGCCCGAGGGCCGGTTTCCTGCGTGCGGCGGCGTTTTGTGGAGGACGAGCGCCCTCAAGGCTACCGGTCCTCGCCGGGATCCAAATCGTACTCGTCGATGTGCTCCGAACGGCGATCTTCGCTCGGCTGGGAATCACCGCGCTGAGCGCGGCGCTCCTTGGCCGAACTGAGTTCACGTTCGAGTGCCGAGTAATCAGTTTGCGGGCTGAAGTACTTGATCTCCCGCGCCTGCCTCGTCGCCTTAGCCTTTTGACGGCCGCGCCCCATGGCGTGACCCCCTTTTATCGCTCGCACCGGCGGCGCCGCAATCAGCACACGACGCAACACCGGAATGTCCGTTAATCTTCCGTGTGTTAAGGGTACATGGTTTATCGGTAGTATGCCCACCGAGGAACGTACGTGACACGGGGGCAGAATTCAGCCCGTGAAGAAAGCGCTCACGGGCTCAGTTCGTCCAAGAGCGCGTCGAAGGCCGGAGCCACCGAAGTTCTCCAGACGACTCCGGCCCGGGAGTCGGCCCGCCCCGGCCCTCCGTTGACCACAGCCAGCGGCTGACCGGCACGCAAAGCGTCCAGAGCCAGGCGCAATCCGCTCATGACCGCCAGGGACGAGCCGGCGACCACCAGCCCCGAGCTCTCGCGGAGAAGCTCGCGAGCCGCGCGTTTCCTCGCTCCCGGCACCGGCTCGCCGAAATAGACCACGTCCGGTTTGAGCATGTGCGACCCGCAGGCAAGACACCCCACCATCCGGAACCGGTCCACCCAGGTGCTCGTGAGTTCGACGTCGCCGTCCGGGTTGACCAGGTTCGGGTCGAGTTCGACCGAGTCCAGGTAACCGGGATTCGCCGCCTCGAGCCGGGCATCCAACCCGGGCCTGTCTTCGAGCGCCCCGCAGTTTAGGCAGACCACCGTGCTCAGGTCGCCGTGGAGGGCCACCAGCCGGCGCGAACCGGCCGTGTGGTGCAGGCCGTCGACGTTCTGCGTCACGACGCCGCTGACGTACCCCGCGTGCTCGAGTTCCGCGATCGCGAAGTGCACCCTGTTGGGGGCCGCGCGATGCATGAGGCGCCAGCCCACGAAGGACCTCGCCCAGTATCGGTGCGACGCCGCCGGGTCGTGGCGAAACTCCTGATACGTCATCGGTCGATGTCTCGTGAGCGAACCGTGAGGTCCGCGATAGTCCGGGATCCCGGAATCCGTGGAGACCCCGGCCCCCGTCAGGACCAGCGCGGGGCCCTCCCGCATCATGGAAACGATGCGTTCGAGGGCCTCATCCGGTGGTGTCGACGGCGCGGTCTCCTCGACGACGCGGGCGATGGATCGAAGCGCGGCGCGGTGGGCATTGCTCAGGGTGGGGTCGTCGTCCAGGGGTCGCGGGTTCACGCCATCACCATACTCCTGGGCCGCCGCCTGACGTAGCGCCGAGGGCAGGAGGACCGACGTCGAGGCGTCGGCCTCCTGCCCGGTTCACCGCCCCGTGGGCGGCGGCGCATCGCTCAGGCCCGGTCGGTCTGTCCGGGACGTTCGGCCGTGACAGACAGGCCTTCCTCGGCCACGTCCGGATTGATGTCCACGTGCACGATGTCGCCGTCGTGAACCTCCCCGGAGAGAATGCCCTTCGCGAGCCGATCGCCGATTTGCCGCTGCACGAGGCGGCGCAGCGGGCGCGCCCCGTAGGCGGGATCGTAACCGGTCGTGCCGAGCCACTCGGTCGCGGCCGGGCTAACGTCCAGGGTGAGCCTCTTGTCCCCCAGCCGGCGCCCGAGGGCCTCAACCTGAAGCCGGACGATCTGGGCCAGATCCTCGCTCGAGAGCGGATCGAACATGATGATCTCGTCCAGCCGGTTGAGGAATTCCGGCTTGAAGGACGCGTTGACCACGTTCATCACGGCCTCATTCTTTGCCGCACCCTCCAGGGTCTGATCGACCAGGAATTGGCTTCCCAGGTTCGAGGTCAGGATCAGGATCACGTTGCGGAAATCGACGGTCCGTCCCTGTCCGTCGGTCAGGCGGCCATCATCCAAGACCTGCAACAGGATGTCGAAGACCTCCGGGTGGGCTTTCTCGACCTCGTCCAGCAGGACCACGGAGTACGGGCGCCGCCGCACGGCTTCGGTGAGCTGCCCGCCCTCTTCGTATCCCACATATCCGGGAGGCGCCCCGACCAGGCGAGATACCGAGTGCTTCTCGGAGTACTCGCTCATGTCGATGCGGACCAGGGCGTGCTCGTCGTCGAACTGGAATTCCGCGAGGGACTTGGCCAGCTCGGTCTTGCCCACGCCGGTCGGCCCCAGGAACAGGAAGGAACCGATGGGTCGATCCGGGTCGGCGACGCCGGCCCGGGAGCGCCGCACGGCGTCGGCCACCGCGCCCACCGCCGTGGACTGTCCGATGAGCCGCTTGCCGAGCTCGGATTCCATGGAGAGTAGCTTCTCCGACTCTCCCTGAAGCATCCGCCCCGCCGGGATTCCGGTCCAGTTGGAAATCACCTCGGCGATATCGTCCGCGGTGACCTCCTCGGAGACCATGGTCTCCTTGTGCTGGTTGGCCTGCTGGTCTTCCTCGGCCTGCGCGGCATCGAGTTCCTTCTGCTTCGCGGGGATCTCCCCGTAGAGCAACCGCGAGGCCTCGGCCAGGTTCCCTTCGCGCTGGGCGACCTCGGCCTTGGAACGCATCTCGTCGATCTGGGTCTTGATGTCGCCGACGCGGTTGAGGCCGGCCTTTTCCGCCTCCCACCGGGCGTTCAGCGCGGTGAGTTCCTCCCGCTTGTCGGCGAGGTCGGCCCGCAGGTTCTCGAGGCGCTCGATCGAGGCGGGGTCGGATTCGTTGGAGAGGGCAAGCTCCTCCATGGTCATGCGGTCCACCTGGCGACGCAGCTGATCGATCTCCTCCGGGGCCGAATCGATCTCCATGCGTAGACGCGATGCCGCCTCGTCGACGAGGTCGATCGCCTTATCCGGGAGCTGACGACCGGTGATGTATCGGTTCGACAGCGTCGCGGCCGCGACGAGCGCGGAGTCGGCGATCTGGACCTTGTGGTGAGCCTCGTAGCGTTCCTTCAGGCCGCGGAGGATCCCGACGGTATCCTCGACGCTGGGCTCCCCCACGTAAACCTGCTGGAACCGCCGCTCGAGGGCCGCGTCCTTCTCGATATTCTCCCGATACTCGTCCAAGGTGGTCGCCCCGATCAGGCGGAGTTCCCCGCGGGCCAGCATCGGCTTGAGCATATTTCCGGCATCCATCGACCCTTCGGAGGCGCCCGCCCCCACCAGGGTGTGCAGCTCGTCGATGAAGGTGACGATCTGTCCTTCGGACTTCTTGATCTCGTCGAGGACGGCCTTGAGCCGCTCCTCGAATTCCCCGCGGTACTTGGCGCCCGCGATCATGGACCCCAGGTCCAAGGAGATCAGCGTCTTGCCGCGCAGCGATTCCGGCACGTCCCCGGAGACCATGCGTTGCGCGAGCCCCTCCACGACGGAGGTCTTGCCGACGCCGGGCTCGCCGATGAGCACCGGATTGTTCTTGGTCCGCCGAGACAGCACCTGAACCACCCGACGGATCTCGGAATCGCGGCCGATCACCGGGTCGAGCTTGCCGGACCGCGCGACGGCGGTCAGATCCGTACCGTATTTCTCGAGGGACTTGAACGTTCCCTCGGGATCGGGGGAACTCACCGTCTGATCGCCCCGGACCGACGGGATCGTCTTCTCGATGGCCTCCGGCGTGGCGCCAGCCCCCGCCAACGCGGCCGCCGCGCCGTCCTCGGACACCTGAGACAGCCCGAGGAGAAGAACCTCGGTCGAAATGTAGTCGTCGCCCAGGGCCGTGCCTGCCTGTTGCGCATTCTGGATGACGCGCAGCGACTGACGGGAAAATTGCGCCTGCGCCACGGAGGATCCGGAGGACGCCGGCAAGCGATGGATGACATCGCTGACCTCGGCGGACAGGTCATCGACGGACACGCCGAGGGCTTTGAGCACCGCAACGGCCACACCCTCTCGCTGGTCCAGAAGGGCCTTGAGGATGTGGGCCGGCTCGATCTGCGGATTGCCCGCGGTCTGAGCGTTCATGGTGGCGGCGTTCAGAGCCTCTTGGCTCTTGGTGGTGAATTGAGTATCCAAGATGAGCTCCTTCGTGAACGGGAATAGGGTCTGATTGCTTCATCTTCATTCAGCTAACTTGAGTCTACTACGCTCAAGTCTTAACGCATAGGGGTTCCGCGAAAGTTTTCCACAGGTTTTGGGCCGATTTCCCGGGCGTCGCGCTCATCGGGCCGCGGCGCCGAACGGGTCCGTCAGTACTCGCCGTCGTTGTAGTTGAGGGAGTCCAGCAATTCATCTTCCGTCGCGGGCCGCCCGCTGACCTTATTTCTGCTGAAGCGGTCCTGCCCGAAGGCCACGATCAGGGTCGCGAAGGCCGCCACGAACGTCAGGATCCCAAACGTATTGCCGAATCCGGCCGAGAGGCCCACGAGGTCATCGCCGAAGACCTGCGACAGGGCCGAGACGGTCTTTCCGTCCACCCGGTCCGGAATGAGAAACCCGAAGACGAACGCCAAGACCCACGTCGTGACCTGAAGGACCGCGATCGGGGCCGACGTCGCCCGGGCCGCGTACCTGGACGCGTCCAGGTACGTGCGCCACGCGGCCAACAGCATCACGATCAGGAATAACGGCCCGACGCTGACCAGAAACGTCACCACGAGCGAGCCTCCGGCCCCAAAGAACGAACGCCCCACCGTGATCCACACGGCACCGACCAGGCTCATCGGAAAACCCAACCACGTCGAGATCTTCAACCAGGCGCCCGCGTGGCGCCCCGGCAAGAGGCCACTCGGGGTGGGAGCGGGGTCGGAGGATGAAGCCTGACGATCGAGATTCGCATTCACCATTCCAGTCTAAAGAACTCGCCCGGCGTCCCGCGGCCGAACCGGTCGAGCCCGTGAAACCAGTAGTCTGGACCCCATGACTTCAAATTTTCCCGCCGCAGTTTTCTTCGACCACGACGGCACCCTCGTCGATACCGAGCCCTTGTGGGCCCGGGCCAAGACGGAATTGGCCGAAGAATTCGGCAAGACCTGGACCGAGGAAGATACGCTCGTGTGTCTCGGCCGGCCCATGTCCGAGACGGTCGACCGGCTCCACGCGATCGGCATCGACCTTCCCTCGGATCAACTCATGGAACGCCTCACGACGGACGCCCGCGAGATCGTGGCCCGCACCGAGGTGCCTTTCCTCCCCGGCATGGCGGCGCTCCTGGAGGAGCTCAGCAACGCCGAGATTCCCGCGGCGATCGTCACGAACGCGACGGCCGAGATCGCGAGCATGACCGCCGCCCGAGGACCCGCCGGGCTGTTCCGGACCGTGATCGGCAACGAAAACGTCTCCACCCCCAAGCCGGATCCGCAGCCGTATCTCATGGCGGCCGAGGCCCTCGGCGTGGAACCGACCGATTGCGTGGCCGTCGAAGACTCGCCCTCGGGCGTCACGAGCGCCATGGCCGCGGGCATGAAGACGATCGTGGTGCCCGGGATGCAGCCGGTCGGCCCCCGCGAGGGAACCCTGCACCTCGATCACGAAGAGCTGACCCTGGCCGTTCTTCGCGAGCTATTCGCCCCGCATCCGGCCTAGCCGTGCTGCCGTCCGACGGCGTCGTACGCCTAACGACGGATGGGCGGCACGGTATAAGGTTGTCACCGGGTGGGTGACCGTCGCATAGCGTGCGGTGGCCCCGACCGAAAACCCTCACGAAAGGAAACGATCATGGCCTTTTCACTCTCCAACGCAGCCCTCCGCGCCATTCCCGGCGCTTTCATCATCAACTCCGGGCTCGGCAAGCTGAACCTCGACGAGCAGTCCGCGGGCTACATGCAGTCCATGGCGGCCAAGGCTTTCCCCGCCGTCAAGGACCTTGACGCGGCGACCTTCGGCAAGGCCCTGGCCTACTCCGAACTGGCCGTGGGCGGAACCCTCGTGGCTCCCTTCATCCCGACCCGCGTCGCGGGCCTCGCGCTCGGCGCTTTCGCCGGCGGCATGCTCGCCATGTACTTCAAGACCGAAGAATTCACCCTCGAAGACGGCATCCGCCCGTCCCAGGAAGGCACCGCGGTCTCCAAGGATTCTTGGCTCGCGGCGATCGCCATCGCCCTGATCGTGCAGTCCAAGGGCAAGAAGAAGTCCAAGAAGAAGTAGTCTTCACCGCCTGATCGACGCCGTCCGCGCTCCCTTCGTGCCCGTCACGCTCGGCGCGCGGGCGGCGTTCTGGCGATCCCTGCCGCCCAACCGTTTTCATCACACCATCGGAGTGCCAGTTCTGTGAGCGACGTCCCCGCACCATTTCATCGCCAGCCCTATTCCTTTGTCCGCCGCGGTGACCGGCTGACGGCCCGGCGTCAGAAGGCCTGGGACACCTACGCCCCGACCCACGTGATCGAGGTGCCCCGGGAGGTCACGGATACGTCGGTCGCCGAGGGCGCGCACTTCGATCATCGCGAGGTCTTTGGGCGGGAGGCTCCCCTCGTCGTCGAGATCGGCTCGGGTCTGGGCGAGGCGATCGTCCACGCCGCCTCCGAGCACCCCGAATTCGACTATCTCGCGGTCGAGGTTTACAAGCCGGGCCTGGCGGATCTGCTGCTCAAGATGGGCCAGGCGGAGGTCACCAACGTTCGTTGCGTGCAGGCCAACGCCCCCGAGGTCCTGGACCACCTGCTCGACGCCGCGTCCGTCGACGAGATCTGGGTCTTCTTCCCGGACCCGTGGCACAAGTCCCGCCATCACAAGCGCCGACTGGTCTCCCCCGCCTTCGCGGAGAAGGTGGCCCGGGTTCTCAAGCCGGGCGGCGTCTGGCGCCTCGCGACCGACTGGGAGGAATACGCGCTGGTCATGCGCGAGGTCATGGAGTCCGCCCCGGACTTCGAGAACCTCCACCCCGGTGAAGGCGCCACCGCGGAAGACCCCCAGGGCGGTTGGGCCCCTCGCTGGGACGGACGAATCCTCACCAGCTTTGAACGCAAAGCAGGCGAGGCCGGGCGCCGCGCGCACGACCTCGCCTATCGTCGGCTTTCAGGCCCCTCCCGGGAGGCCTGAGCCGGTCCGCTAGGGCAGGGGCCAGGGTGGCTTCCTCATCACGAGGGCCTTGGTCTTGGGGCGGGACACGGGGCGCTGCCCGCGCCCGAGACGAATGACGTCGCCGCCGATCGTCGCCGCGAAGACCCTGCTGGACTCGTCCAGTTTGTCCTTGCTGTCCTGCAATTCCTGGGTCAGTTCGCGAACGCGCGATTGCAGCGCGTCCACTTGGTTCTCCAGCTGAAGGATCCTCTTGATCCCCTCGAGGGATACCCCTTGGTGGGAGAGGTCCTGGATTTGGCGCAATCGTTCGACATCCCGCTGGGAGTATCGACGCGCGCGGCCCGGCAGTCGTGACGGTGTGACCAGTCCGAGGCGGTCGTACTGCCGCAGGGTCTGCGGATGCATATCCGCCAACTCTGCGGCCACCGAAATCACGAAGAGCGGCTGATTCACGTCACTGAACTGCACGGGCTATCCCACCTTTGCCTGCTCCGCGAGGCCGGCGCGGGGATCGCTCTGGCCGGAAAGCTCCGTGAACTTCTTCAGGGCTTCCTCGGCCTCCGGAGAAAGGTTCTCCGGGACCTGGATCTCCGGGATCACGTAGAGATCACCCGTATGCTTCTTGGTCTTCACGCCGCGGCCCTTGACGCGCATGCGGGTCCCCGGCTCCTGTCCGGCCTTCAGCCGCAATCGCACGGTCGACCCATCGGTCGTCGGGACCGAAATAATGGTCCCCAAGGCCGCTTCCTCGAAGGTTACCGGTACCCGGATCGTGAGGTTGTCGCCGTCGCGCTCGAAGAGCTCGTGCGGGCGCACATGGACCGTCACGATCAGATCCGATTTTCCGCCGGGACCCACGGTCCCCTTGCCGCGCAAGCGAACCTTTTGGCCGTCCCTGACGCCCTCGGGCAGACGGATGGTCGTGCCCCGCCCGTCCGGACGGTTGACCTTAACCTTGGCCCCCTCGAGGGATTGGTGGAAGTCGACCGTGACGCTGGCCTCGACGTCGGGATTCCGCGGCGCTTGCTGCGCCCCGAAAGGACTATTCCCGCCAGAGCCGAAGCCGCCGCCCCCGAAGAGGTCCGCGAAGGGATCTCCACCGCCGCCGAATTGCACGCGGGGCCCGCCGGCTCCCCCGAACGGGCTTCCCCCGTACGAGGCGCGCGTGCGACCTCCGCCGAACATGTCTCCAAACATGTCCTCGAAGCCTCCCGCGCCGGGCTGGCCTGCCGCGCCGGGCCCACCGGCGCCGGCGCTGAACCGCGCCCCGGTGCCCATCGCGCGAATCGCGTCGTACTGTTTGCGGTCCTCGGGGTCCGAAAGCACCGTATTGGCCTCGGAGATCTCCTTGAACTTCTTCTCCGCGGCCTCGTCACCCGGGTTCTGATCGGGGTGATACTTCCGGGCGAGTTTGCGATAAGCCTTCTTGATGTCGGCGTCGCTAGCGTCTTTGGAGACGCCCAGAACCTTGTAGAAGTCTTTGTCTAGCCAATTCTCGCTGGCCATTGACGCCTCCTTTCAAAGCGTTTCGTCGTGATATTCCTTTGTCTCGTGCTGACCGTGGATACGAGCGACGCCGAGGCCGAGCCCTCCGCCGTGAGGGCGAAGGGCCGAGGCCCCGGCGTCGTCGAGTCGGAAAGCCGCTCGGGGAATGATTCCCCGAGGACCACGGGCGTCAGCCCTCCGCGGCGGCCACCGCGACCTGCGCGGCCCGCAGGACGCGGTCCTTGACCTTATATCCGCTGCGCAAAACCATCGCGATGTGATCCGGCTGGACCTCGCTCGTGGGCTGCTGCAGTACGGCCTCGTGGACCTTGGGATCGAATTCCTCGCCCACCTGGCCGTACCGTTCGAGGCCCTGCTTATTCAGGGCTTCCTCGAACTTGCTCGCGATCGAGGCGAAGGGGCCTTCGTCCAGGTCACCGGCGTTCCGCGCGGCGTCGATATCGTCGATGACGGGCAACAGTGCGCCCACGACGTCGGCGACCACGAACTCACGCAGTTGCTCCCGTTCCTTCTGCGACCGGTTTTTGAAGTTCATAAACTCGGCCTGCAGGCGGCGCAGATCCTCGAGGCGTTCGTTGGCGAGCTGTTCGGCGTCGGTGGCGGGGTCCGCGATGGGCTCCGCCTCGGCGGGGTCCGCGGCCGAATCCGCCGCGGACCCATCCTGTTCGCCGGCCTCGGCACCTACACCCTCGGCGTCCTCCGCCGCGGGAGCACCTTCCGCGTCGGGCGCGTTGAAGGCATCCTCGAGCGGGTCGTTTCCCTCAGGGTTAGTGGTGTCATTCGGCTCAGTCATTACTTCTTCTTCTCATCCTCATCGTCGATAACCTCGGCGTCGACGACATCTTCCTCGTCCGACGCAGAGTCGCCCTCGGAGGTTCCCTCCGACGCGGCGCCTTCCTGAGCCTGCGAGTAGATCGCCTCACCGAGCTTGGTCTGCGAAGCCTGGAGCTTGTCGAACGCGGCCTTGACGGCGTCGTCGTCCTCGCCCTCCAGGGCCTTCTTGACCTCGTCAATGTCGCTCTGAACCTCGGACTTGACGTCCTCGGGGAGCTTATCCTCGTTGTCCTTGAGCAGCTTCTCGATCTGGTAGGCCTGGGTCTCCGCGTTGTTGCGGGTGTCCTGGGCCTCGCGGCGCTTCTTATCCGCCTCGGCGTTGGCCTCGGCGTCCTTGACCATGCGATCGATGTCTTCCTTGGACAGCGAGGTGCCGCCGGTGATCGTCATCGACTGCTCGGTGCCCGTGCCCTTGTCCTTGGCGGAGACGTGGACGATGCCGTTGGCGTCGATGTCGAAGGTGACCTCGACCTGCGGCATGCCGCGGGGCGCCGGGGCGATACCGGTCAGCTCGAAGGTTCCGAGCGACTTATTGTCGCGGGTGAACTCGCGCTCGCCCTGGAAGACCTGGATCGACACGGAAGGCTGGTTGTCCTCCGCAGTCGTGAAGGTCTCGGAGCGACGGGTCGGGATCGCGGTGTTCCGCTCGATGAGCTTGGTCATCACGCCGCCCTTGGTCTCGATGCCGAGGGACAGCGGGGTGACGTCGATGAGCAGAACGTCCTTGCGGTCGCCCTTGAGCACGCCGGCCTGCAGCGCGGCGCCGTCGGCGACGACCTCGTCAGGATTGACACCCTTGTTGGGCTCCTTGCCGGCGAGGTCCTTGACCAGGTCCACGACGGCCGGCATACGGGTCGAACCGCCGACGAGCACCACGTGGGCGATGTCGGAGATCTTGACGTTGGCCTCGTCGATGACGTCGTGGAACGGCTTCTTGGTCCGGTCCAGCAGGTCCTGGGTCATGTCCTGGAACTTCGCGCGGGAGAGCTTCTCGTCCAGGTGGATCGGACCGTCCGCGGTGACCGACAGGTACTGCAGCGAGATGTTGGTCGAGCTGGCGGAGGAGAGTTCCTTCTTGGCCTGCTCGGCCGCTTCCTTCAGGCGCTGCAGGGCGATCTTGTCGTTGGAAAGATCCGCGCCGCTCTTCGACTTGACCTGCTCCAGCAGCCAGTCGACGACCCGCTGATCCCAGTCGTCGCCGCCGAGGCGGTTATCGCCGGCGGTCGCGCGAACCTGAATCGTGGAGAAGCCGTCGTCATCCTTGCCGACTTCCAGCAGGGAGACGTCGAAGGTACCGCCACCGAGGTCGTACACGAGGATCAGTTCGTCCTCGTTGCCCTTGTCCAGTCCGTAGGCGAGGGCCGCGGCGGTGGGCTCGTTGACGATGCGCAGGACGTTCAGCCCGGCGATCTCGCCGGCTTCCTTGGTGGCCTGACGCTCGGCGTCGTTGAAGTAGGCCGGAACGGTGATGACCGCGTCCGAGACGGTGTCGTTCAAGAAGGCCTCGGCGTCCGCCTTCAGCTTCTGGAGGATACGGGCCGAGATCTCCTGGGCGGAATACTTCTTGTCGTCGATGTTCTCGGTCCAGGTGGTGCCCATGTGGCGCTTGACGGACGCGATCGTACGGTCAACGTTGGTGACCGCCTGGCGCTTGGCGATGTCGCCCACGAGGGTCTCGCCATCCTTGCCGAACGCGACGACGGACGGGGTGGTGCGGGCGCCCTCGGCGTTCGCGATGACGACCGGCTCGCCGCCCTCGAGGGCCGCGACGCAGGAGTTGGTCGTTCCGAGGTCAATGCCTACTGCACGTGACATATGGTTTTCTCCTTTACTCGATCCGATGCCGGGAGCTCGGGGGTGGTCGCGAAGGTTTCTCGCGGCCGTGACCGTTCTTGAGCACCCGGAGGTCTCACTTCTTGAGTTGTCCTGACTCAAGTCTGCCACACATCGAGATGGTGTCAAGAGACTTGAGCGAACTCGACTCAACTTTATTGACGGACACCCCGGGCCCGGTGGCGCCTGCTCCCGTCGGGGCTCCACGGGTAGGGTGGTGGGCATGTATCGCATCGTGACCGTCTGCACGGGAAATATCTGTCGCTCCCCCATGGCCGAGTACCTCCTCCGCCGAGCGGCCGACCAAGCCGACCTCCCCGGGGTCGTCGTCGATTCGGCGGGCGTCAGTGACGAAGAACGGGGAAACCCCATCGACCCCAGGGCCCGGGACGTGCTCTCCCGCCTCGGCATCGACACGAGCGACCACGCGGCCCGGCAGGTCACGCGGAAGGACCTGGCCGACAGCGATCTGGTCCTGGCCCTCGACGTGCCGCACTATCGGGCGTTGCGCCGCATGGCCTCGGACGAGAGCCAAGAACAGAAGATCCGCCTGCTCCGGGAATTCGATCCGCAGGTCGGCGATCGCGCCCTGGAAGACCTCGGAATCTACGATCCCTGGTACGGCGATGCTTCGGACTTTGAGGCGACGTTCACGATGATCGACGACGCCGTCAACGGCGTCGTCGAAGAGGCCGCCCGCCACGCGGAAGCCCGCGCCGACGGCGGCGAGGTCGACCCCAGGTGAACCCTCCGGACGGCGGCTCGGGGGTCGGTCGTCGGTGGGTGCTCTCCTCCCACAGCATCGGTATCGCGGAGGAACTCTCGCTGTGGAAACGCATACGGCGTGAATACGACGCCCATGACGGGCCCGGCCCATTCCTTCTGACGATCGATGGGCGCTCCGGCTCCGGCAAGTCCCGCCTGGCGGAACGGCTTCTCCGGCGTGCCCGGCAGGAGACGGGCCACGACGTCGAAATTTTCCACCTCGAGGATCTGTACCCGGGATGGGACGGGCTGGCCTCCGGGATCGAGGCCTACGCCGCCATGGTGGCCCGGTTGCTCGACGGTCGCGACGCACCGTGGCGCGCATGGGACTGGCAACGCAACGCGCCCGAAGAGGACGAACGGGTTGTCTCGGCGCGAACCCCGTTCCTGATCCTCGAGGGAGTCGGGGCTTCCGCTCCCGGCCATCCCGGCGTGGAAGGGCATTTTGGAGTGTGGCTGAGCTTGGACTCCGCCGTTCGCCGGCATCGAGCGCTGCGACGGGACGGCGACCTGTACCGGCCGTACTGGGAGATGTGGGCCGCGCAGGAGGCGGAACTCTTCGACCGTCGCGGGTGACCACGGGGCATCCGCGGGAGAATTTTTTCCCCGTTCCCCCACGTCGGCGCGAAAAGCGCGTTTAATGAGACGTATGGCACCCACCGTTGTACGCATCGACCAAGCATCACCGAACGGCCGTCTGTTGGACGCGTCGCGACCCATCATCGACATCGAGGACGAGGGCTATACCCGAGGCGACGGCGTCTTCGAGACCATGCTCGCGGTCGACGGATCGGTCCGCAAATTTCCGCGCCACCTGTCCCGGCTCGATCACTCCGCGCGCTTGCTGCAGCTGTGGAACCCGGGCCAGGACGCATGGCGGGCCGCCGTGGACCTCGCCCTGGGATCCGCGCCGGAGGGAACGGACACTACCCTCGGCCGCGAGCACACGGTCAAGACCCTGCTGAGCCGGGGCACCCCCGAGGAAGGGGCGTACGGCCTGGTGATCGTGACGCCCGTGCCCGCCACGACCATCGAGCAACGCACCACCGGGGTCAAGGCGATGCTGCTCCCCCGCGGCCACGATCCGGCGGAGGACTCGGATCTGCCGTGGTTGCTGTCGGGGGCCAAGACGCTGTCCTACGCGGTGAACATGGCCGTCCTGCGCTACGTCAAGTCCCTGGGGGCGCAGGAGGCCATCTTCACCGCGGCCGACCGGCGCATCCTGGAGGGCGCGACCAGTTCGGTCATCATGGCGCGCCGCACCAGGTCCGGCGTCAAGATCTACACCCCGGAGCCGAACCACGGGATCCTCCCCGGGACCACTCAGGGCGCGATCTTCGCCGGAGCGCGCGACGCCGGTTGGGATGTCGGATTCGGTCCCCTGTACCCCACGGATCTGATGGAGGCCGACGGTCTGTGGCTGGCGTCGTCCGTACGCCTCCTGGCGCCCGTCACGCACCTGAATCGCCAAGGACTGATCACCGACGGCGACCTCACCGAGGAGCTCATGGAGTTCCTGAAGAGCCATTAGGGGGTAGCCATGCCGCTCTACGATTTCCGTTGCCCTTCCTGCGGGGTCTTCGAAGCCCTGTACCCCATGGACTCCGTTCCCGGTGATCGGGGGTGCCGGACCTGCTCCGAGACGGCGACCCGCGTCTATTCGCCCGTCGGGTTGTCCCGATTGGGCACCGCCCGCGCGAACGCGATCGCCGACGGGGAGCGATCGGCCTCCGAACCGGAGGTCGTCTCCGGCCCCACCCCCGGGTCTTCTTCGGCCGCGCGGATCACGCACGATCCGCGTCATCTCAAGCTTCCCCGCCCATAGACCACTCCGAAGAAAGGCACACCATGCCCGACGTCGTATTCCCCCTCGACTCAGCAAGGTCCTTCGCAGATCAGCAGAAGATCGGTCACAACCGCTGGCACCCCGATATTCCTCCGGTCGAAACCCTGAAACGCGGTCAGACCATCCGCGTGGACTGCCGGGAGTGGTTCGACGGCGCCATCAAGAACGACGACTCGGCCGATGACATCCGCGATGCTCCGATGGACGTGGTGCACGCCTTGTCGGGTCCCTTCGCCGTCGAAGGCGCCCAGCCGGGCGACCTGCTGATCGTCGATATCCTCGACATTGGGCCCATTCCCCAGGAGACCGGGCCGCTCGCGGGCCAGGGGTGGGGCTACACCGGCATTTTTGCCAAAAATAACGGCGGAAGTTTCCTCGTGGACCAGTTTCCGGACGCCTACAAGGCGGTCTGGGATTTCACCGGCGACGTCGCGACCTCGCGGCACATCCCCGGCGTCAGTTTCACCGGGATCACCCACCCCGGGCTGATGGGGACCGCGCCATCGCACCGATTGCTCTCCGAGTGGAACCGGCGCGAAGGCGAGCTCATCGCGACGGATCCGCATCGCCTCCCGCCGCTCGCGTTGCCTCCCGAACCGAGCGGCGCGATCCTCGGAACTTTGGAGGGCGACGAGTACTCCCGCGTTGCATCCGAGGGCGCCCGCACCGCTCCCCCGCGGGAAAACGGCGGCAACCAGGACATCAAGAACTTCACCCGGGGGTCCCGGGTCTTCTATCCGGTATTCGTCGACGGCGGCAATCTCTCCGTGGGAGACCTGCACTTCTCCCAGGGAGACGGAGAGATCACGTTCTGCGGCGCGATCGAAATGGGCGGATTCATCGACCTGCGGGTCGACGTGCTCAAGAACGGCATGGAAACCTACGGGGTCACCGAGAACGCCATCTTCATGCCGGGACGGACCGCGCCGCAGTACTCGGAATGGCTCGCATTCTCGGGCACGTCCGTGACCCTGGACGGGGAACAGAGATACCTCGATTCCCAGCTGGCCTATCAGCGGGCCATCCTCCACGCGATCGACTACCTCACGACCTTTGGGTACTCCCCCGAACAGGCCTACCTGCTATTGGGGGCCGCACCGATCGAGGGCCGATTCTCCGGGGTGGTGGACGTCCCGAACTCCTGCGCCACGGTCTATCTGCCGACGGAAATCTTCGACATCGACATCCGTCCGTCGGCCTCCGGCCCCACGAAGATCGACCCCGGAATGGGAGCGCCTCGCTCGGCCAATCCTTCCTGACGATCTCGCACGACGCCGCCCACGGCGGACCGAGCACGGACGAGGCCCCTCACCGTGGGTGAGGGGCCTCGTCCGTCGGGTGCTCCGAGCCGAACCGGTCAGACCGTGGCGAGCGCGCGGACCGGCGAATCCCGTGCGACCGAACGGGCGGGGATCGCGGTGGCGACCGCCGTGATCACGGCGCAACCGAGCACCACGATCGCCAGGATGCCCCAGGGCAGGGCGGGGCCGAAGAAGCCGACGCCCTTGACCGACGCGAACATGCAGTAGGTTCCGACCCAGCCGTAGAGAACCCCCAGCGGAATTCCGAGGCATGCGGCGGAGAGGGTCAGCTGGCCCGACTCCCCGAAGATCATGCGCCACATCTGTCCGGTCGAGAGCCCGATCGTCCGGAGCATGCCCAGTTCACGGCGGCGTTGCATGATGGCCGAACGCATATTGTTGGCGACGCCGATGACCGCGATGACCACGGCGAAGGCGATCATTCCGTAAACGAACAGCAGGGCGTTGTCGATCATCTGGTGGACCACCGCGATCTGGCCGGGGTCGTAGGCCTCGCTCGAGGCCATTATGTCCACGACCGACTTCACGGTGGATCCCACGGTTCCGAACATGACGACCAGCGTGATGCCGATGACCAAGCTCATGGAGGTGCGGGCCGACCGGAGGGGATACCTCTTCGCGTTGCCCACGGCCATCCGCCCCGGGGTCCCGTGGCCGATCACCAGCGCGGAGAGGCGGAAGAAGACCGGCATGACCCAGGCGGCGCCCACCGCGATGCCCGCGAAGGAGAGCAGCCCGCCGAAGACGGCCGGGAGAATCCCGACCGGGTTTCCGGCCGCGAGCAGCATCCCGCCGGCGATGAGCAGAGCGCCCATGCCGACGAGGGCGATCGAAGCGCCGAGCGCGCCTGACCGGCGGCGCAGGCTGCGCCCGGTGGGTTCCACCGTGCGCCGGGTTCCTTCCAACGGAGAGACGGACAGGACCGGCCGAGCTCCGTTCCACGCGGCCATCCAGCTGGTCACGACGACGATGACGGCCGGAGCAATCATCCAGGGGTTGAGGGCGGTGGATTGCAAGTCCAACCCCGCGTTCTTGGCCTCGCCCCACAGGGACAGCACCCAGGTCACGGCGGCGCCCAGAACCAGCCCGACCGCGGAGCCCACCAGGCCGATGATCAGCCCCTCACCGGCAATGGCTCGGCGCAACGTCGCGGCCTTGGCACCGATGAGCCGCATCAGGGCCAGCTGCTGAATGCGGCCGGCGACGACGATCGAGAAGGTGTTGACCACCACCATGGACGAAACGAAGAGGGCGACGGCGAAGAACGTCATCGAGGTCAACACGAGCATGACGAGCAACGTCCCACCGGCCTCGCCGGTCGGATCCGTCATCTTCTGGAGCAGGCCCACCGAACCGATGAGCCCGGAGCCGAACATCGAGCCGACGACGACCACCAAAAAGGTCGTCAGGTGCTGCTGGGGACGGTGGGTGAGTTCGCGCAGTGCGTCTTTCATGTCAGTTCACCTCCAGGGAAAGCATCCGCTGAGCGATATCTTCGGCGCGGGAGGCGCCGTCGCTCTGATCGACCAGGCGCCCGTCGGCGAGGTAGACGACGCGGTGAGCGTGAGCCGCGGCCTTGGGATCGTGGGTGACCATGACGATCGACTGACCGAGTTCCTGGGACGCCATGCGGAGCAGCTGCAAGACTTCCAGCGCCGAGCGTGAGTCGAGGTTTCCGGTCGGCTCATCCGCGAGGATCAGCGCCGGACGGGTGGCGAGCGCCCTGGCGATCGCGGCGCGTTGCTGCTGGCCGCCAGATAACTGGCTCGGGCGATGCCCCTGGCGTTCGGACAGGCCGAGACGTTGCAACAGTTCGTCGATCCAGCGCTTCTCCGCGGCATCGGGGGATCGGCCGTCGAGTTCGAAGGGCAGCAGAATATTCTCCCGGACGTCCATCGCCGGCATCAGGTTGAAGGCCTGGAAGACGAACCCCACCCGGCGCCTGCGGACCTCCGTCAAAGCGGCGTCGTCCAGGTGGGTGATTTCCTGATCTCCGATCCACACGCGGCCCTCGGTCGGGCTTTCGAGCCCGGCCATGAGGTGCATCAACGTGGATTTTCCGGATCCGGACGGACCCATGACCGCGACGAATTCGCCGGGTTGGACCTGAAGGTTCACATTTCGGACCGCGGCGACGGCCTGGTCGCCGCCGCCGTAGACCTTGCTGACGGATTCCGCGCAGGCGATCGGCAGACCGCCGGGGGCGTTCCCGGCCCGGTGGGGGATCGCGTCGGTGTGCTGGGTCATGTCGTCTCCAAAGGTGGTGGCTTGTGCTGACACCCTCCACTTTTCCCGGTCACGGGGCCGGGCACAGTGGAGCAGAGAAGATCATGGGGTAGAGACAGTTCTACTCTTGCGACGCCGCTGCGCCACGCCGGACCCGTCGAGGACCGGCGCGGCCGGCATCAGTGGAAGAACCGATAGGTGCCCAGGAGCAGCGAGGCGCCGATGGCGAGGATCGGTATGGCCAGGCCCAGGCAGAGCGCGACCCCGTCACGCCACGAATATGAGGGCCGGTGGACCCAGGTCCGCGGTCCCGCGCCGAATCCGCGCGCCTCCATCGTGATGGCCAGCCGGCTCGCGCGCCGCAAGGCCTGCACGATCAGCGCGAAGGATTGGGAACCGAAACCGGTAACTCGGCTCAGAACGGACCGATCGGTACCCAACCCCCGGGCCCGGCGGGCCGCGGCGAGGGTCTCCCACTCCGCGATGACGATCCCCACGAGGCGGAACGCCGCGACCGCGGAGAGGACAAAGCGCGCCGGGAGCCTGAAGGTCTGCGCCAGCGAGTCCCCGATCTCCCGGGCGTCCGTGGTCAACAACAGGAGAACCGAGATCATCGCGAGCGCCCCGCCGCGCAGGGCGATGGCCACGCCGAGGCTCAGAGAATCCGAGGTGATCAGTAACGGGCCGACGTGGAGCAGGGACTGTCCGGTCTTGGCCGCCAGAATCGCCGTGGCCCACCCGCTGAACAGCGCGGCCAGGAAGACCGGCCACAACCGGACGGCGATCTCCCACGGGTTGATTCTGTTGGTCGTCATGACCGTCAAGAGCCCGGCCAGGCCGATGGTCGCCGTGAGCCAATCGGCGCTGAGCAGAAACGCCAGGGTCAGCAACGCGCCCAGAAGGATCTTGACGGCCGGGTTGACCCGGCCCAGGCCCGAATCCGCGGCCGGCGCGCTATTCATCAGGTCGACCATGCGACGGTCCTTTCCACCGAGTCCTCGCGAGCGGTGCCCGGTCGCGGCTCCGGGGGCGCACCGCTGAGCCGATATTCCCGGCCTCCCAGGGCGGCGACGAAATCGGCATCGTGCGTCACCGAGACCACGGCGACGCCGTCTTGAAGCACCTCGCGCAAGAGGTCCACGAGAGCGGCCCAGGTCCTCGCGTCCTGTCCGAACGTGGGTTCGTCGAGCACCAGAACGCGGGGCCGCGCGGACAACGCCGTGCCGACCGACAGCCGGCGTTTTTCCCCGCCCGAGAGCGTGAACGGGTTGGCCTCGGCCACGTGGTCCAGGCCAAGCCGTTCGAGGAGTTCGGCCGCGGTCTCTTCGGGACTCTTGCGGGTGCCACCGTTGGCCTCGGCTTCCCGAGACGTCAGGGTGGCCCCGAGAAGAAGCTCGTCGCGGACCGTCGACTTCACGAACTGGTGTTCCGGCTCTTGGAACACCGTGCCGATGCGCGCGATCAGCTGGGTGGAGGACCAGCGGACCGGATCCCACGAGGCGCGACGCCGTCTCGGCCTCGGGGCCGTTGCCTGGTCCCTCAGCGCGTCGGAGGCGCAGACCCATCCGTGTGTCGGCTCGGCGAGACCCGCGAGGGTCAGGGCGAGCGTCGATTTTCCGGCACCGTTCGCCCCCGTGATCGCCAGGTGCTCACCGCGGCGGATCGCCAGATCGATGCCGCTGGCCGCCGCGGGTCCCGGGCGTCGCGCCGTGACCGGGGCATCCGGTGAGGCCAAGACCTCTCGGCGGCGCGCGCGGACCCACCGCCGGTCGGCGGGACGACGGGATACGGCCAGTTCGCGCGCCTCCACGAGGGTTTCCCCGGGGGCGCTTGCCTCCCCGGCGGCGGCGCGTGGCGTGTGTCCGGGGACCCACACCCCGGCGTCGATGAGTTCCCGGCGCGCATCCTTCAAGACCCGCTCGGGAGGCCCGTCGTGGCGTATTCCTCCCCCGGCGGCCAGCACGATGACGCGATCGACGTGGTCCGCCCACACCGCGACCCGGTGTTCGACCACGATCATCGTGGCCCCGTAGGAGCCCACGGCGTCCAAGACGGCGTCGCGGACCTCGATCACGCCGTCCGGGTCCAGGTTGGCCGTGGGCTCGTCCAACAGGAGCAGCCCCGGTTCCATCGCGAGGATCCCGGCGAGCCCCAACCGTTGCTTCTGGCCGCCCGAGAGAGCCGACGTGGGGTGCTCCCAGTCGAGGTCGAGGCCGACGGAAGACAGGGCCTTCCGGCAGCGCGGCACGATGTCCTCGGGGGCTACCCCCAGGTTCTCGGGGCCGAAGGCGAGGTCGTCGCCGATCCGGGACAGCACGATCGAGGACTCGGGGTCCTGCTGCATGAGCCCCACCCTGCCGCGGGCCTCGCGGGCCGGCCGGCCGTCGATGCTCAGCGTTCCGCCGGCGGCCTCGCCCTCTTCATCCTCGAGGACCCCGGCCATCGCGTGGAGGAGGGTCGACTTTCCCGCGCCCGACGGGCCCAGCAGCAAGACCTTCTGGCCTTCGGGGATCTCCAGGTTCACGCCGGAGAACGCGGGGGCTTCACGATCCGCGTGGTGCCACGAGAAATCGCGTGCGTCGACCCGGGCTCCGCGCCGGCTCACGCCCGCGCCCGTCGCGACCGGGCGTCGCGGCCCGCCGCGACCGAGGACAGAACACCCGTGGAGACCAGCGCCCGCGTCAGCACCCAGGCCAGGAATCCGGCGATGACCAGGCCCGAGATCACCGCAAAGATCACGTACATGATCTTGTACTGCGTCTGCCAGAAGGCGTAATACATGGCGATTTCGCTGATCGACATGAACAGGCCCGACACCGCGCCCGACGCGAGCGCGACCGGCCAGCCGAAGCGCCGGTAACGGAGGGCGGCAAAGACGACCTCGGCGCCCAAGCCCTGAACCAGGCCGGAGATCAAGACGGCAAAGCTGTAGTGGGTCCCGAGCAGGGCTTCGACGAGGGCCCCGACGAGCTCGCAGTAGAGCGCGGCCCCGGGTTTGCGGATGACCAAGCCACCCAGGACACCGGCGATCAGCCACCCGCCGCCGATCAGGCCGGACAGGGGCGGGAAGCCGGCCGTGGCCGTTCCCACGACCGGTGAGACGGCGTTGGACCAGATCCAGAAGATCACGCCGCAGACCACGGCCAAGACCGAGGCAATGACGATATCGATGACCCGCCACGCGGCTCGGGGCGCGGCCTTGGATGGGACGGTGTTCGGTGATGCGTTCACGATGTATCCTCCTGGGTTGGTCGTCAGGAGGGGAGGCCATACCCGGTGGTTCCGGGTACACCCGAGATCTCGACTCCCTACGCCGGTATGAACCGGATCAGGTCGAGGGTCTGCTTTCGCACTCTCAGCCTCCTACGAGGCTCCCCTGTCGTGTGGTGAACTCGGACCATCCTAACCGATTGTTTCTTCCGGCAGAATCGCCGTCCACTGTGGGACAAAGCGGAACCCGTGCGATTAGGCTAGAGAGAGCTGAACGTGACCGGCCGAACCACAGGCCGAAGACAGAGGAGAAATGCATGAGCAATCCCGTGATCAAGATCGGTTCCACCGTTGCATCGCTGGGCGGTGTCTTCGCCGCCAACAAGATCATGACCCTTGGCTGGAAGAAGGTCACCGGCAACGAACCGCCCGCCAACAACCCGGACCCGGAGGAGAGCCTTCGTGACGTCATCATCTGGACCGCGATCAGCGGCGTCGTTGCCACGCTGATCAAGGTCGGGGTCACCCGGCTCGCGGCCAAGATGGAGAAAAAGGAAGAGGTCGAGACCGGCGGCCAGGCAGAGGTCTAAGCCGAGGCATCTCGTTCAAACGGCGACGGGCGCGTGATGAGATCACGCGCCCGTCGTCGTCTTTAACCCTCGGACCGCGCCGGTCCGTCGGATGACTGCGAGCCGGTGCCCTGCCCCTCCTGGTCCAGGCCCGCGTCGGTCGGGCCGACGTCCCGGGGAGCATCCGCGGCCCCTTCCGGGGCTTCTTCCTGCTCTTCCTCGCGTTCCATCTTCTCGACGAGGTCGGCCAGCTCGTTGACGGTCAGCGAGGACGCGGCAAAGTGCCGGTTTCGGAATCCGGAGCGGCCGACCATGTGCGAGGACACCGGTGTGGCCAGCATCTGCAGGGTCCAGGCCAGGATCAACGCCGGCACGAGATTCCAGGTCCGCGACGCAAGAGCCAAACCGAGCAGCAACAGAAAGAGCCCGAAGACCTGAGGCTTGGCGCCGGGGTGCAATCGGGAGAGAACGTCCGGGAACCTGATGATGCCCACGGCGGCCCCCAAGGACATGAGGCACCCCACGATCAGGCACGCCCCGGTCACGACGTCCAGGATGGTATCCAGCATCTAGCCTCCACCTCCCGAGGCGCGGCCGTTGCCGCCTGGCCCACGCGAAGCGGGCGTGGTGCTGGCGGCCGACGAACCGCGGGCGTCGTCCTTCTCGCGTTGATTATTGGCGAATCGTGCGACGGTCACCGAGCCCAGGAATCCCACCAGGGAGATCACGATGAGCAGGGTGACGTTTTCGTAGCTGTCGCGATAGACCATGTCCAGGACCAGGCCGGCCCCGACGATCGCCAGGAGGACGTCGGAAGCAATCACCCGGTCCAGTAGCGACGGCCCCCGCGCGAGCCGGTAGATGGTGCCGATGGCCGCCAGCACCAGGATGATGCCGCAGATCGCGATCACGATGATCATCGTTCCACCTCGCTCAATCGACCGGCCTTGAGCGCCTGATGGCTCTCCTTGGTTCCCATCACGCGGATCACATAGGCCTCAATCATTCGAACGCTCCGTTGGAAACGGCGCACGTCCTCGTCGGACTCGATATTGATCACGTGGAAATAGATCGCGGCGTTGCGTCGGTCCACCTCGACCACGAGGGACCCGGGGATCAGCGACACGATGTGTCCGACGACCGTGATGAGGAGGTCGCTCTTGATGTCCAGCCGGACCGAAACCACCGCGGACTGCGGCGCCCCCTGGGGCCGCACCGCGAACCAGAGGATCTCGAAGCTCGCGACGCCGATCCACCAGATGAACTTGGCCGCCAGAACCGCCGCCCAGAAGGGATTGAACCGTCCCGATAACTGGACGGGAGGCAGATAGAACACCCTCACCAGAACGAAGGCCAGGATCAGCCCGAACAGCAGGTTTCCGATGGAAAAGTCGCGCCACATGGCGCCCCAGACCAACACGAGCCAGATCAGCAGAGGCAGCTCCGTGCGGAGGGTGTTCTTGGGTCGAATGCGTGGGGCCCTATGCGCCGAGGGGCTCATGTCAGTGGCCTCCTTCCGCGGCTGCCGCGCGGTCGTGACCGAGGACCGCCTCGATATACGTCTGCGGGTTGCTCAGGTTGTTCGCGGCCTGATCCGACAGGTCGAACAGCGGTCCGGCGAGCAGCGTGATCGCCACGCCCACGGCGACCAGGCCGATCGTCGACCCGATCATCGGCCGCGGAAGCAGAGTGACGTCGCGTCCCTTGTAGCGACGGGACTCGACGCTCAGCTCCCCGGAGGTCCGGACGCCGTAGTTACCGTCCTGGTCTTTGGCCAGCAGGATCGGGTCGGGGAACTCGGCGTCTTCCGGCTTGCGCCAGAAGACGCGGTTCCAGATTCGGGCCAGGGTCAGCAGGGTCAGCAGCGAGACGAAGACCCCTACCCCGGCCAACGCGTACCCCTGCCACGTGCCCGCGCGCACGCTCGCGTCGATGAGTCCGACCTTGCCGAGGAATCCGGAGAACGGCGGGATGCCGCCCAGGTTCATGGCGGGGATGAAGTACAGGATGCCCAGGATCGGCGCGATCTTGGCCAGTCCCGCGAGCCTGTCCGTGTTGGCGGAACCGCCACGGCGCTCGATCAGGCCCACGACCATGAACAGGCTCGTCTGAATCACGATGTGGTGGGCGACGTAGAACACGACGGCCATCAGGCCCTCGGGGGTCGACAGGGAAATCCCCCAGATCATGTAGCCGATGTGGCTGATCAGGATGAAGGACAGGGTTCTCTTGATATCGCTCTGGGTCAGCGCGCCCAGGATCCCGACGATCAGGGTCGCGGCGGCCACGAAGGCCAAGAGGTTGTCCACGGTGCCCCCGGGGAACAAGAGGGTCTCGGTGCGGATGATCGCGTAGACGCCCACCTTGGTCAGCAATCCGGCGAACACCGCGGTCACCGGGGCAGGGGCCGTCGGGTAGGAGTCGGGCAGCCAGAGCGAGAGTGGGAAGACCGCGGCCTTGATGCCGAAGGCCACCAAGAGCATCAGGTGAAGCTGTAGCTGGGTTCCCACGGGAAGGTCGGGCGCCTTGGCGGCGATATCCGCCATGTTCACGGTCCCCAGGGCGGCGTAGATCATGCCGATCGAGATCAGGAACAGCATCGATGAGATCACCGAGACCACGGTGTAGGTGACACCCGCCCGAATCCTCGGGGCGGTCCCCGACATGGTCAGGAGCACGTAGCTGGCCGTCAGCAGGATCTCGAAACCGACGTAGAGGTTGAAGAGGTCGCCGGCCAGGAACGCGTTGGACACGCCCGCCAGAAGCACCAAGAACGTGGGGTAGAAAACGGAGATCGGCGCGTCGCCGTCGCCGTCGGCCAGGCCCTGCCCGGTCGCGTAGATGAGCACCGCGAAGGACACCACGGTGGAGACCACGAGCATCAGCGACGAAAGCTGGTCGACCACCATCACGATGCCGAAGGGCGCGGCCCAGCCGCCCAGCGTCACGGCCTGGGGGCCGGTCCCCCAGGTCGAGATCAGCAGGGTAATCTCGAGCGCCAAGATCACGATCATCGCGATGATCGAGAGCAGGCGCTGAGCATTCGGGAATTTGTACAGCGTAAAGTTCAGGCCCGCCGCGAGGAGGGGAAGAACGACGGCGGCCGGGGCCAATTCAACGACGTTCATGGACGCCACTCCCCCCGGTCATGGTCGCCGCGGCCGAGATGCGAGTGGTGCTCGCTCGCGAGGCCGGGCGACTCGTCGGCGGCAACGCCGCGTGCGCTCTCGCGTCGCGACTGCTCCCTTTGTTTCCGCTGGCGATAAGCTTCCTCTCGTTGTTCCTCGGATCCCTCGAACTCGGACGGCTCGATCGGTGCGGCGTCGTCATCCTCCGGATCGTAATCCGGCTGCGCGGCCACGCGGCGGTCCTCGGCGTCGTCCATGATGTCGTCACGGCGTGAGAGCACCCAGCTGCGGTAGATCATGCCCAGCATCAGGGCGGTCACCGAGAACGAGATCACGATCGCCGTCAGGACGAGGGCCTGCGGTAGCGGATCGAAGTACTCGTCGGCCTCGCGGCTGAGATCGAAGAACGCCGGGATCCCCTTCAGACCACCGGTGTGAAGGATCAGGATGTTGGTGGCGTTCGTGATGAGCATGAGGCCCAGGAGGACCTTGGTCAGCGACTTCTCCAGCACGAGGTAAACCCCCACCGCGTAGAGAACGCCCATCACCAGGAGCAATGACGCATCGATCATGAGTCGGCTCCCTTCGTTTGGTCGTTGCCTCGCGTTCGAGGCCCTCGTGAGGCGGCGTGGGAGCCGTCCAGGTCTTCTTCCTCGCTGGTCGCCGTGACCGGTCCCGACGGAATGGCGACCGTCTGCGGCCCGCCGGCGCGGCGCACCTTGATGCGACGACGTTTGCGCCCGGTTCCCCGGGAACGTTCGCGCTCCTGGCGGCGCTCCTCTTCCAGGACCGCGTCGATCTTGCCGCCGAGGCTTCTCAGCACGTCCAGGACCAGCCCCACGACGATCAGGTAGACGCCGATATCGAAGATCGTGGCGGTCACGAAGTGGATCTCGCCGAAGACGGGCCAGTGCAGCTCGATCGCGTACGACGTGAAGACCGATCCTCCCCAGGCCAGCGGCAGGAGCGCGTAGAGGGCGGACAGGATCATGCCCGAACCCAGGAGCACGCCCGCGTTCAGGGGCGTGGCCTCCTCGAGCTCGTAGCGTCCCCCCGCGAGGTAGCGCAACCCCAGGGCCAGACCCGCCAGGAGCCCGCCCGCGAACCCGCCGCCGGGCAGATTATGCCCGGCCAGAAGCAGATACACCGAGGCCAGGACCACGGTGTGGAACAGCAATCTCGTGATGACCTCGAGCATCAGGGAACGGTTCTCGGGGGCCAAGGTCCGTCCCGCGACCAGGAACGGGTCCCTCTTGACGTTCATGAACCGACCGACGACGCGGGTTCCGGCGCTCAGGCCGGTGCGCCCCGCGAATTTCTTGTTGACGGCCCGGATGCGTCCTGTATCCAGCGCAGGGCCGTTGCGGCCCGCGTCCTGACGTCCGGCGATGAAGATGAGGCTCGCGACGCCGGTCGCGGCGAGGGCCAGCACCGAAATCTCCCCGTACGTATCCCACGCGCGCATATCGACCAGGGTCACGTTGACCACGTTTTTTCCGTGCCCGATCTCGTAGGCCAGCTTGGGCATTTCCAGGGAGATCGGAGTCGCCGTGCGCGAGGAAATGGAGAAGGCCGCCAGCGCCATCATGAACAGGCCAAAACCGACGGCGATGATCACCCGGGCCGGCCGCCGCGTGGTCTGGCGTTTACCGATCCCCGACGGCAACATGCGCAGCGCGAGAACGAACGCGATCAGCGAGATCGTCTCGACCAGCATCTGGGTCAGGGCGAGATCCGGCGCACCTCGCAGTGCAAAGATCAGCGCGAGCCCGTAACCGGTCACCGACACCATGAGGATCGCCAAGAACCTCTTATTCGCGCGAACGGCAATCAGCGAGGCGCCGATCATGACGGCCGCAATGGCCCATTGGGCGGGGGAATCCGACCAGTTGACGGGATTCAGCGGAGGAGTCTCGACGATGAACAGCCCGATCGTCGGCACCACGACGGCCGTCACGAGGATCACCGCGAGGTAGAAGCTCAGGGAACCTCGTTGGGTGAATCCCGTGACGCGGACGGCCATCCAGTCGATGAACCCGACGACCCCGCGATACGACGTATCGGCCGAGGTCACGGACGGCAGAGACATCTGCGCGCGCTGCACCGGCACCCGCGCCAGATACAACGCCAGGCCCGCAACGATGATGATCGCGGAGATGCCCAGCGGCGGCGTCAACCCGTGCCACAGGGCCAGGTGCTGGTGGATCTCCCCGGACTTCGCGGCGAATTCGCCGACCATCAGGTGAACCGGCTCGGGATAGATCCCCAAGACGATCGTCAGGACCGTGATCAGCCCGGGGGCCAGGGCGAAGGTGAAGGGGATCGCGTGGAAATCCGTCGCGTGGACGGAACCGCCCTGGATCAGGTCGGGGTGTGCGTCGTCGGGCTTCTTGGTCGCGAAGGCGCCCCAGATGAACCGGGCGCTGTAGGCGAAGGTCAGCACGGACCCCAGCGCGACGCACAGCAACACGACGGCGGACTGCCCCGGTCCCAGCGCGCCCATGCCCTGCGCCGCACCTTCCACGCCGAGCTCGAGGATCGACTCCTTGGAGACGAAGCCCGCCAGCGGCGGAATGCCGGCCATCGACGCCGCGGAGATCACGGCCATCACGAACAGGACCGGCGCTTTCCTCCAGATCCCGGACAAACGGGTGATCTCACGCGTGCCGGCCTGGTGGTCGATGATTCCGGTGGACAGGAACAGGACGGATTTGAAGAGCGAATGGGCGATCATCATGGCCAATCCGGCGTAAATCGCGTCGGGGCTTCCGATGCCCACGATCGTCAGGATGAAGCCGAGCTGGCTGACCGTCCCGTAGGCCAGGATCAGCTTGAGGTCGTATTGCTTCAGCGCCACGTACCCGCCGAAGAGCATCGTGAAGAGCCCGATGATCACGACGACGCCGGTCCACGGGGCCACCTCGGCGAATCCGGGGGCGAGTCGCGCGACGAGATAGATGCCCGCCTTGACCATCGCGGCCGCATGGAGAAATGCGGAGACCGGGGTGGGCGCGGCCATGGCCCCGGGCAACCAGAAGTGCAGGGGGAAGAGCGCGGATTTGGACATCGCGCCCACCAGGATGAGCACCAGGGCCGCGCCGACCACGACCCCGCCCGCCGGCGAGGCAATGGTCTCGGGGGCGCGGGCAACGACCTCGGAGAGAAGGTAGGAGTGGCTCGCGGCCGCCAGCATGATGATGCCGATGAACATCGCGAGCCCACCGGCGGTCGTCACGATCAACGCCTGGAGCGCCGCGCGTCGGGCGAAGAATCTGACGTGCGCGTAGCCGATGAGCAGATAGGACAGGATGCTGGTCAGTTCCCAAAAGATGAACATGACGATCATGTCGTCGGCGGTGACCAGCCCGAACATGACGCCGGCGAAGAGAACCAGTTGGGCGGCAAAGGACCCGGAGTATTGGTTCGTGTGTCGAAAATAGGCCGCGCAGTAGAAGATGATCGGTGCGCCGATCCCCAGGATCATGGCCGAAAGAATCCATGAGAGCGGATCAAGGCGGAACGTCAGCGAGATCCCGAGCTGGGAGATCCAGGGGTAGCTCTCGGTGAGAACGTGACCGCTGAAGACGGCGGGGGCCGTGGTGCAGAGCCAGACGAAGCTGACGGCGGGGACGATCGAGAGCGCGTAGAAGCACGTTCTACCCCAACGGCGAAAGCACGCCGGGGCGACGAGCGCCGCCAAAGCGTGGACCAGAATCACGATGCTCACGTGGCGCCCCCTCTGCCTGATCACGGTTCCAGTCCCGGTCAAGCTTATCAGCGGGGAAATTTGGTCGCCGACGGCCAAGCTCTGAGCTGATTGCTTTGCAGCGCAATATAAATTCCGCGGCGCGCATGCCTCGACCAGACCGTTTCGGCCCTCGCCCGCGGCACGCAGTGGCGCACGGCACTTGTATCCTGGGGATCATGCACTCCGCCGCTTCCCGCAAAAAGCCGGTGATCCCCTGGGCCCTGTGGGACGCCGGATCCTCGAGCTTCAACGCCGTGATGACCACCTTCGTGTTCACCGTCTACCTCACGAGCGAGGCCTTCGGGTCCACCGAACACACCACGCAAGTCCTCTCGGCCGGTTTGACGGCCGCGGGTGTGGTCGTCGCCGTGACCGCCCCCATCACCGGGCAGCGGGCGGATCGCAGCGGGTCCCGCCGCCTCTCCCTCGCCTGGACCACGGGAGCCGTCGGCCTGTTCGTCGCCCTGTGCTTTCTGGCGCGCCCCGAACCCTCATTTCTCTATCTCGGGGTCGGTCTGATCGCGGCGGCAAACGTCTTCAGCGAGATCGCCACGGTGCACTACAACTCCTTGCTCCCGTCCATTTCCACCCCGGAGACCGTGGGACGCGTTTCGGGGCTGGGATGGTCCTTCGGATACTTTGGCGGCATCGTGGCGCTGGCCATCGTGCTGGTGGGGTTCGTCTCCCCCGGGGTGTTGGGGATACCCGAGGAGGATTCGCTGAATCTGCGGGCCATCGCGCTGTTCTCGGCGGTGTGGCTCCTCGCGCTCTCCCTTCCGCTGCTCATCCGGTTCCCGGGTGTCACCGCGACGTCGAGCGGCTACGGCTTGGCCGAGGGCGGGGGAAACCCCGGTCGCCGCGATTCGATCATCGGCTCCTACCGGCGGCTCGGCCGGACGTTACGGCGGATGTACCGCGAGGAACCGACCACGCTCCGCTTCCTGATCGCTTCGGCGGTATTCCGTGACGGCCTGGCCGGGATCTTCACCTACGGCGGCGTCCTGGCGGCCGGAACCTTCGGGTTCTCCTCGAGCCAGGTGATCGTCTTCGCGATCGCCGGCAACGTGGTCGCCGGCCTGGGCGCGGTCCTCGGGGGACGGCTCGACGATGCCTGGGGCCCGCGCCGGGTCATCGTGGTCTCGCTGTCCGGGCTCCTCGTCGTCGCCGCTCCCCTGCTGTTCTTCCACGATCAGTGGGTGTTCTGGGTGTGCGGCCTGGCGCTGTGCACCTTCGTGGGACCCGCGCAGTCCGCGGCCCGGAGCTATCTCTCGCGGCTGACCTCTCCGGGAGACGAAGGAGAGTACTTCGGTCTTTACTCCACCACCGGGCGAGCGATGAGCTTCCTCGCCCCGGCGCTCTTCTCGCTGTTCGTCGGGCTGCTCGGCGCGCAGATTTGGGGCGTCGTGGGCATCATGATCGTTCTTGCGGCAGGCCTTGCCCTGGCCGCGCGGCTGCCAGCTCGACCCGAACGTCCCGCACAAACCCGATGACCTCATGCCCCAGCACGGGCCCGCCCGCCAAGAGCCCGTCGGCGCCCAACAAGATGGCGGCGGGGGTCCCGGGGAGCTCCATGACCTCGGAAACCACGCCGCCGACGTCGTAGAGGGCCGAGTCCCAGAGGGAGCGGTGCGCAACGGTCTCCAGGGCCTCGCGGCTCGACGGCGTCACGAGGTGCACCCCGACCGTCGGCGAGAATTCCGTGCGCCAGCCGGCGGCCTCCCTCATCACGGCGGCGCATGAGCCGCACCCCGCCGAGACCCACAGGAGAAGCCGTGCCTGACTCGATGCCAGAGACCTGAGGGAGACCAACTCCCCGTCCGCGGTCTGCACGACGACGCCGGGGATGGGGGTCCTCAGGTAGTCGAGTTCGTCGCCCACGGGTTCCTGGGCCGGTGCGACCGTGGTCCCCGCGCCCGAGCGCGCCGAGGTGGCCGAATTTCCGGGATCCTCTTCCCGCCGCGGCTTGGGCGCGCCGGCGGGCGGCACCGTGACCAGCCAGACGGTCGCGGCCACGCACAACAGGCCAAGGCCCCACAGCGCGTCCGCACCCGTCACGTCGCGCCACCGAGCGGGCCCGGACGCGGCCACCGAGGCCGCCGTCCACCAGAGGGCGAGGAGAACGAACATCGTATTGCGCCACAGCGTCCGGTGCGTCACCTCGGAGGCCGAGCTCGCCCCGAAACAGTGGCACGCGACGGGCTCGTCAAAGCCCAAAACCCGGTAGATCAAGGCCCAGTACGTCGCGAAAAGCGCCAGACACACGAGGGCGACCGCCGGGGCGAGGGCTCCCGGGGCCGCCACCAGCAGGACACCGAGAAGGATCTCTCCCCACGGAAAGGCCCTGACGACGACCCTGCGGCGCACGGCCGCCGGAACCCCCAGGTTCTCCATGGCGGAGACCACCGATCCCGGAGCCCGGAGCTTGGCGACGCCGGACCAGATGAGCACGACCGCGAGGACCACGGCCGGGACCAGGTTCGCCGTCACGACGCGGCTTCCTCCGCCCCGGAAGCGGGGTGGGGCTCGTCCCGCGGAGGCGTGTCTTCCGTGCCATCGCGCGGCCCCCGGACCGACTCGAGGACGCCACCGTCGTCGACCGCGGCCGCAAGCGCCGCCTCGAAGGCACCTTCGGGCGCGGGCCCGTATATGTCTTCCAGGTGTTGCCGGAGGTCCTCACGGGTGATGCCGCCGCCCGCTTCGAGCCACAGGTCGGCGCCCACGGGGGTGTACAGCACGGTCCGGTCCGCGTGCATCAGCAGAATCCCCTCCTCGGTCAGCAGCCCTCTCGTCGCCGGATTTCGCGAGACGATGGAGGCCGCCGGACGTTCATCGTCGGCCGGTGCGATCGCGGCCTCTCCGGTGGCTCCCATGGCTTCGACGTATTCCCACTCTTGGTGGTCCCGATCGCCGGCCGCCGCCAAAAGGCCGGGCAGCTGGGAGGCGTCTCGGTACTGCACGCGCCATATGCCGCCGACGCGTTCGGCGAGCTCGGCGAGCCCACGCAGGGCGTGCGGTGTTTGGGCCAGACCGGAGGACTGCTCCGCGAGTATTTGGACGCCACGAAGGAGCGGCATCGGATACAGCCCGTCTTCCTGGTCGGAGGGCGCCTCGTCGACCCGGTCCAAGATCACGAGTCGCGACAACCGGGGCTCCGCGCCTTTGCCGCGTCGCCACGTGTTCAGGCCGATCCCGGACGCCGCCCATTGGGCCTTGGGCGCCCCGGGATGCTCGATCACTGACAGCGGTTTGGGGTAGGGAAGCACGCTCAGCGTCGCCGGGTCGATGGCGCAGGTTTCATCGCTCAGGTAGGTCCAGCCGCTCCCGGCGAGGGTCCGCGAGGCGGTGGTTTTCCCCCGCCCGGACGGGCCGATCAACGCCGTCACTTCCCCGGTCTCCCCCTGCATCAGGGCCGCCGCGTGGAAAAGATGTAATTTCACGATCTGATGCTTGATGAGCTCCAGCGTCACCATCGAGGTGAAGTCCCGCGCGGCCAATGATGGATCGTCGGCGGTGACGCGCAGGATTGCGGCGTCGACGCGCCCCTCGGTGGCTGGTGCCTCCGTCGGAGCGAGGACTATTCGCACGTCGCCGTGGGGCTCCTGGCGCCCGGTATCCCCTGGCAGGAAGGGCTCACAATCGATCCAGGAGGCCCGCAAAGAGTCGATGAGCTGAGGAGGAATCCCGGGTCGAGCAACGACGTCCACGACCGCCCCCATAGCCCTCATGGAAAACACAAGGGTCTCGGTCATTGAGTGATCTAACTTTCCGAAGTATCAGTGATGTGAAAATTTTGGTAGCTTCGCGAAGCGGTGGGCCCACGTTGCCCCTGGTATCGATTGCCGTATGCGCCCGAACCATAGGGATGATCCGTGGGCGAGCTGAGACGGAAAAAGCACAGTTGCCCCACCTTGGAGCCGGGCCACAGCATCATCGGCAGCGTCGCCATATTCGACAGTTCCAGGGTCACGTGACCGGAGAATCCCGGATCGATGAACCCCGCGGTCGAATGCGTGAGCAATCCCAGCCGCCCGAGCGAGGATTTGCCCTCGAGGCGAGCCGCGACGTCGTTGGGCAGGGTGACGCGCTCGTAGGTCGAGCCCAACACGAACTCCCCCGGGTGCAGGATGAAGGGCTCTCCGGGCTTGGTCTCGATGAGCCGTGTCAGCTCGGGCTGATCCTTCGACGGATCGATATGCGGGTACTTGTGGTTGTCGAACAGCCGAAAGTACCGGTCCAAGCGGACGTCGATGCTCGCCGGCTGCAACATCTCCGGGTCGTACGGGTCCAGGCGAATGCGGCCGCGGTCAATCTCTTCGCGAATGTCGTGATCTGATATCAGCACGTCTCTAAGAATAGGTCATCCGCCGAGAAGCGAGCCGCCCGGTTCGCTCCCATCCCGAGGATGGGTTAGAATAGAGCTCGTGCCTCATGGCACCGCGCGGCTGTAGCTCAATGGTAGAGCGCACGCTTCCCAAGCCTGATACGCGGGTTCGATTCCCGTCAGCCGCTCCACCACACGGCGGATCGGCGAGTACCCTCTCGCCGATCCGCCGTGTTTCTTTTCCGCCCTCGGCGGGACGGCGTCGGACTGTCCACAGCCTCAGCCGAGAAGGCTGGTTCTGGCCCCCTTGCTCTGGGCCGGGTCGGCCGGCTTTTCAAGGATCGCGACGAGGAATGTCGAGTCGTCCGAGAAGGGTTTCAGGTCCCACGTACCGAGGGTCAGGCTACGGGACAGGCCCGCCGCCGCGGCGTCGTCGAAGAAATCGGTGAAGTCGTACCCGCGGCCGGCCCCAAATCCGATGGCCGCGCGGCCCTGGGGAACCAGCGCGCTGGCGAAGCCGGCCAGCACGGCGCGACGGGTCGACGGCGCCAGAAAGGTCATCACGTTGCCGGCGCAAACCACGGCGTCGAAGCTCCCCTGGTATCCGGGGGCAAGGGCCGAATCCAGATCCGCCAGATCGCCCACGGCCCAGGTGGCCTCCGGGTGATCGATCCGTGCCTGGTCCACGAGATCCGGGTCGATGTCGACCCCGACCACGCGGTGGCCCCGCCGGGTCAGCTCGCCGCCGACCCTTCCCGGGCCCGCGCCCGCGTCCAGGATCGCGGCCCCGCGGGGGACCATGGCGTCAACGAATCGTGCTTCCCCGTTCAGATCCGCGCCCTGAGCGCGCATGGTCTCGAACCGTTCGATGTACCACCGCGAATGTCCCGGATTTCGCTGTTTCTGAACTTCCCATAATGATGGCTCTCGCATGGTCACATCCTATTCCCCGACATGGGCGATGCCGTCGCGGGCGCCAAACACCTCGGGCCAGACCCCGAGCACGACGATGAGCGCGAGAAAGGCGAGGCCGAGGAGGACGACCACGGTCGACCGAAAGGCCGGATGGAGCTCGATCCAGCTGACCAGCCCCTGGTGCTCACGGGCCAGCTCGGTCACGTTGATCGCCGAGTACCTCGTGGTCTCGGGGGTGACTTTGGTCGAGAGCTCCCGCAACGTCTTGGCGTCCCAGATCCTGCCGTCGAAACGCAGGAGGCGTTTTCCTCGCTCCCCCGTGAACCAGAGCCCCGGCACACCGCGATACCGAATTTTGGCGAGGGTCCCGTCCCCCGCGGTGAGCGCGGCCTTGGGCTGGAGCCTCTCGACGAAAATCGTGTGCTGGATCTTGTCGCGACGAACGGCCTTCCACCCGATCAGTCGGCCCCGCAGCACGTGCGTATCGGTCAGGACCGCGACGGCCGGCTTCAACAGGGAATACACCGTCAGCGCCGCGACGAGTTCCATCGCCAGAACGACCACCACGAAGGCCGCGGCGGGTCGTTTGAAGTACAGGATCGCCAACAGGGCCAGGGCCAGCAGGATCGTGGGCAGGACCGCGAGGATCCGGCGGCCGTACGAATTGATGCGGGGATAAAATCCCTGCTGGGTGTGGCCATACTTTGCCGGAACATCGCGGAGGTTTTCTGCCATGCCTTCAACCCTATGCGATGACGCCCGCGGGGACCGGCGGCCGATATGCTTGCCACATGTCTTCCCAGTCTCCGGTCACCCGCGCCCTGGCAACGTTTTGCGCCGGGGTACTGATCGCCGGAGCCCTGGGCGTCGCGGTCATGGCCTTGATCGCGGCCTACGCGTTCGGGCCGACCGCGCCGGTGCGGGATTACATTCAGGCGATCCGCAATGGCGACGGTGGCAAAGCGATGGCGCTGCTGGACGCGAAGGTGCCCGACTCGAACGCCGCCATGCTCGACGGTCATGCCCTCTCCGAGTCGACGAAGACCCTGGGACATCTCCGCTACGAAGTCCAAACCGTCTCCGAGGACCGAGCCGTCGTCACGGTGCGCTATCGGCTCAATGACAAGGACTCCTCGACGGAGATCCCGGTCCACCGCACCGGAGTGCACGCCGGCGTCCTGGACGACTGGGAGATCGACTCGACGACCCTTCCCACGCTCAACGTCACGGCCCCCGGGATCGAAACCGCGACGCTAAACAGGGAGAAGGTCGGCGTCCCCCAGGGCTCCGAAAAGTTCGCCGTGTTCTTCCCCGGGGTCTACACGGCTCAGTACAGTTCCTCGCTGCTGAGCGCCCGGGAGTCGACCACCACGGTGACCAGCGCGGATCCCACCAAGACCGTGGACCGGAACCCGTCGTTGACCCTGGACCTCGCGCCCAGTGCGCAGGCCAAGGACTCGATCAGGTCCCAGGTCGACGACGTCCTCAAGCGTTGCGCCGCCCAGGACTCCCTCTATCCCCCGGGTTGCCCCTTCGAATACGACTTCGACGGTCGCGTCCAAGGGGACGTCACGTGGTCGATCGTCGAGAAACCCGATTCGTCGGCGACCATCGACGCGCAGGGACGCTGGAAACTAACCAATCCCCAGGGCAAGGCCCGCATCAGGTTCCAGGCGCTGGACCTCTACACCGGAAAGGTCACCTCGGTGGATGAGACCGTGCCGTTCCAGCTCAATGCCGAGCTGCGCGTCAACGGCGACTCGGTCGAGCTGGCCCGGAAATAGTCAGTTCACGCCGCGAAGGTCCAGGGTCATGCTGCGCTCGTCCGAGGAATTTCCCGTCACCCGAACGGGTATGCCCCAGTCCTGCTGATACAGATGGCAGGCCGCGTGATCGGGGATCTCGCCCCCTGGTTCGCCGTCGCATGCGGCCGCACGAGCCGTGATATGCAGGACGGCATCCGTGATGTCCGGATTCAGCGTCAGCGTCCGGGTCAGCCCCTGAGCGGCGCCGGCGCCGTCGGTAATGAATTCCGGCGGCGTCGAGGAGATCTTGAGCTGCGTCGGATCGCCCCATCGATCGTCGAGCTTCTGCCCGGTGGGGGCGGCGAAGCGAGAGACGATCTCCAGGGTTTCGCCGGCCAGGAGGGACGGCGGACGTTGCGTCTGGGAGGCTCCTTCGTCGACGCGCTGGGCCTGCCGAGGAATCGGCAACCGGACCACCTGGTGGGCGTTGGCCTCGACCACGAGCAACAACGGCTCGGCCTCCGGGCCCCTGTCCTCGAGCAGAACGTCCGAAGGCTCCGCGAGGTCCCGGGCCAGCGTGGTCAGCTCGCCCGATGCCGGATCCCAGCGTCGCACCGCGCCGTTGTAAGTATCCGCGAGGGCCACTGACCCGTCCGGGAGCACGGCAACGCCGAGACAGTGTTGCAGGCGGGCCTCCTCCCGATCGCCGTCGCGGAATCCGAAGTCGAACAGGCCCTGGCCGACCGCGGTGCTCACGGTGACCGAACCGTTGTCAAAGCTCACCCGGCGCAAGGCGGAGGTTTCGGAGTCCGCGACCCAAACGGTGCCGTCGGGGGCTTGAGCGAGCCCCGAGGACTGGGCGAACCAGGAGTCGGCCGCGGACCCGTCCAAGAGGCCTTCCGCGCCGGTTCCGGCGAAGACCTGCAAGGTCCCCGCGACCGGTTCGAAGGTGAAGAGCTGGTGCGTTCCGGCCATCGCGACGACGAAGGCCTCCACACGATCCGACCACACGAGATCCCACGGCGAGGACAGGGAGACGCTCAGGGGGTCTGCCTGGGGATCGATCACGTTCGGATCGCCCGTGCGGGTCCCCTCGGCGTCGAGCAAGCGCTGTACGCCGTTGCCCGCGAGGGTGGTCACGGTTCCGTCCTCGAGCGAAATGCCTCGCAGGCGGTGGTTGACCGAGTCCGCGACGACGAGATCGTATCCCAGCCGTGCGCGGAGCTTTTCCGGCAGCACCGCCAAGCCTTGGGGTTCGTTGAAGCGGGCGGCGTCCGCATCACCGTCCTCGTACCCCTTGCTGTTTCCTCCCCAGGACCGCAGAACCCGTTCGAGCGTCGAGTCCAGCTCGACGATGCGGTGCCGTCCGGTGTCGGTGACCAAGTAGGTCTGGCCCTCGGCACCGGCCGCGCGGAGCTCCTCCGGAACCGCGATGATTTTTCCGGGAAAGGAGAGGACGCCCTCCTGCTTGGGCCTGGGAACGTACGGCCCGGACCCACGGTGCAGGGTTCCCTTGGCCTCGTGCTCCTCCGCCAGCTCGCGAACGAGCGACACCAGCCCCTGAACGTGGCCCTCACCCGATAGGTGGGCCACGATGTAGCCTTCGGGGTCGACGACCACGAGGGTCGGCCACGCGCGTGCCGTATAGGCCTGCCACGTGTTCAGCTCGGGATCGTCCAGAACGGGGTGCGCGATGTCGTACCGGTCTACCGCGGCGGCCAGAGCATCGGGGTCGGCCTCGTGCTCAAATTTGGGCGAGTGGACGCCCACGGTCACCAGGACGTCCGAAAACTCCTCTTCCAAGGGACGCAGCTCGTCCAAGACATGGAGGCAGTTGATGCAGCAGAAGGACCAAAAGTCCAGGATCACGATCTTTCCGCGCAGGTCGGACCAGGTCAGGTTCTTTCCGCCGGTGTTCAGCCAATTCCGGCCGGTGAGCTCGGAGGCGCGTACTCGTGGAGCGCGGTCAACCATCGGATCCTCTTTCCTTCTGAATTCTCTTGCGGTGGGTCTCATCCACGCGAGTGGCTTGCGTCAGGGTAACAAGGCGCATCGCGGGGATGTTCCCTGTTGCGGCCGTGCGTCACGCACGGTGGAAAAACGTCATATTTCTTCGACCGGGCCTGAGCATGGGGAAAACTCAGCGCCTCGACCTGGGGTCCGTGGGCTCGCCTTCGTTCAGCGTCGCGAACATGTCGTTGTACGCTTCCAGCTCGGCGTCGCCGTCGCGGTCGGCCTGCCGGTCGATCCTCTTGGCGAGGCGGCCGTCCGCGATAGACCATTGGACGCCGACGACCACCGCGATCAGCATGGTCGGGATCTCCCCCATGCCCCACATGATCGAGCCGCCCAGTTTTTGATCCGCGATCGCCGACAGCCCCCAGGGGCGCCCGACGTTCCCGAACCAGGAGGCCTCCAACAGCGCGTTCGAGCTCATGAGGGCGATGCCGACGAAGGCGTGATAACCCAGGGTCGCAATCAGCAGGATGAGCCGGATCGCGAACTGAGGACGTCGCGGGATCGGGTCGATGCCGATGAGCACCAGCAGGAAGATGTACCCGGTCATGAGGAAGTGAACCATCATGAATTCGTGGCCGACGTGATACTTCAGCGCCAGCCCGAAGATCGGGGTGAAGTAGAACAGCACGATCGACCCGGCGAAGTTCACCGCGGCGAAGATCGGGTTGGTCACCACCTTCGCCCAGGTCGAGTGGGTAAAGCGCAGGATCCATTCACGCGCGCCTCGCGTTCCGTCGGAACGGGGTTGCAGGCCGCGCAGCAGCAACGTCACCGGGGCGCCCAGGACGAGGAAGATCGGGATGATCATCGTCAGCAACATGTGCTCGACCATGTGGGCCGAGAATAAGACGCGGGAATACACGGTAAGGGAGCCCGAGGTCGCGAAGGTCAGAAAGAGGAGCCCGATGATCCACGAGACCAGTCGCAACGGATTCCACGAAATCCCCCGCGACCTGACCTTGAAGAAGGCCCAGAGGTAGGCGAAGAGCGCCAACACGGCGATCGCGACCCACATCCAGTCCCAGCGCCACGTCGTGAACCACGAGGCGGTGTTCGGCTCGGGCGGCATTTCGTACCAGGTGATGATCCTGGCCGGGGAGGCGTCCGGCTTCAGCTGTTCCGGGACCGGCGGGGCCGAGCGAGACAAGGTGACCGCGATACCGGAGGCCGCGCCCATCAGGATCAGTTCCGCCAGGATGACCTGCCAAATACCCCGGAAGGCCCGGACGGCACCGGATTCGATGCGCGGGATCAGGTAGAGACGGTGAGCGGCCCCCGCGATCCCGAGCAACAGGGTCAGCGCGGCCTTCGCGACGATCATGGATCCGTAGCTGGTGCCCAGATCGGACCAGCCGTAGATCCGGATCTCCGAGTTGATGACCCCGGAGAGGAACACCAGGAGGAAACCGGCCAGGGCCAGGATCGAGTAGCGATGCAACACCACGACGGCCATCGGGGCGCGCCGGGCCATGGTGCTCTTGCTCCCCCGCTGGCGTTCCGGCAAGGTCCCGGTTCCGGCATCCTTACCGGTGAGCTGGCGTGAAAGGTACGTGAGGACGATGAGGCCGCCGAACCAGAGGCTCACGCCCAACAGGTGAAGACCCAGCGAGTTGACCGCCCCCATGTGGTCGTCGCCGCCCGAGGAGTGGCCGCTCAGGGCGAGGGCGACCAAAGCGATCATGGAGACGCCCAGGGTGATCAGCAGACCGAGTAGTTGACGCACGGCGAAGATCAGCGTCGTCACGACGGCCGCGACCACGACGATGGTCACCTGTTCCTGTCCTCCCGCGATGGACTGCATGTAGCTGATCAGCTGGGAGGTGAAGGCTTTGTCCGTACCGACGCTGGTGCCCGAGACATCGGCATAGGCCAGGATAAGGACCGCGACGGCGGAGATCGTCCATGTCAGGGACGCAACCGCACCGAAGTTCAGGGCGGCGGTGAATGGCGGATACTCCGCCTTGCCGGTGTCCTCCGCGTCGAGCAGTTCCTTGGCCTCGTCCGCGGAGGCCGCGGCCATGTCCTCGACGCTGATGACGTCCGCGTCGACCGTCCGCGCGCTACGCCGTCTCCGTTTTTTCCGTCCGGTCGCATCGGAGGCGTACCGGGGAATCAGGAAGACCACGAAGATCAAGGAACCCATGGTCGCGGCCATCGACAGGTTGTGGATCGCGGTGGCCACGGGCAACGCCCACCGCACGAACGGCCCAGGATCGTTGAGATCGGTGGCGCTGGACGTGCCGGTCGCGACCAGCGAGATCACCAGGAAGAGCAGCGTGGCCGCCGGGATGACCAGTAGCCAGGGTCGATAGAACCCTCGCGCCAAGCCCTGCGGGACCTCACGCTCAATCGCGTTGGCCTTGCGGGGCGTGTTCGACTTGCTGCTCGTCATCAGTTCCTCGGATCGACGGTCATGGAAAGGGGCGCCCTCTCGCCCGCCCCGAGGACACGGGTCGGGCGAGAGGGCCGTTCAGGATCAAGCCTCGAAGAGGAAATCCCCGATGAATCCGTCCTCGTGACACCCCGGAGGGATCGCGAACACGGCGGAGCCGATAGGAACGGTCCAGGTGTTGAGCATGTCCAGATCGGCCAATCGCTGCTGTATCGGTACGAACTGTTTGACGGGATCGGTTTGATAGGAGGCAAAGATCAGGCCGGTTTGGCTCACGCCACCGGTGGTCGAGCCGGCCTCCGCGAGTCCCGACGCGTGAGAGACCGGCACGTCATAATTGTACGGTCGTCTCAGGATTCGCTCGTGCGGGGCCTTGGCCGTAGCCCGCCGGATATGGGCGTATTCGGCGATGACGGGAAACCCGATCGGGGTCTTCGCCGAAAGATCCACTGGGTCCGTCTCCTTGCTCCCGGTCAGCGGAGCGCCGTTGGAAATCTTCCGGCCCACCGCGTCCTCGCGACCCGGTCCGTCCACTTCGTCCCACGTGTCCAAATTCATGTGAATTCGGCGGATCACCAAGGAAGTTCCTCCGTCGACCCAGGGCTTCAGGCCGTCCATATTTCCGTAGACGACCTCGTCCATGCTGGAGTCCTCCGTGGTCGGATTGATCGTGCCATCGATCTGACCGAAGAGGTTCCGCATGGTCGTGCCCTTCTTCAGGGACCCGGCCGCGTTCCGGAAACCGTCCTGAACCCAGTGGACGCTGCCGAAACTGCGAGTGTCTTTGAGCAACATGCGTTGCGCATGCGCCAACGTCACCTTGTCGTCGCAACACAGTTGCAGGAGGAGATCGGCCGGGCCCCAATCGTCAGAGAGCCGGTCGATCTTGTCAAAAGCCGGCAACGGCTTGAGCCAGGTGGGTTTTCCCTGCGGGTTCACGACGTCGAAGATGCGTTCGCCGAAACCAAAGGTGACCGTGAGGTTCGCGCTGATTTCGGCGAGCTCCGGTTCCTGGTCGTTGAGCGGGGCCTTCCCTGACATCAGGGCCCGCGCGTCCTCGCTCAGGATGCGCAACAGCCTCTTGATGTCGTCGCGGCCGATCGAGTCCCGAAGACGCAGGCCGATGAAATTCCCGTAGGCAGGCGCCGGGGTTGCGACGCCGGCCTGTCTCTTGCCGTGGAACTCCACGCGGGAGGATGCCAAGGGTGCGCCCCCGGAGGCGACGGCTTGAGGATTTCCCTCGTTGCCGTCGCCGCCGGACCCGCCCTCACGGGTGCCGCCGCGGCCGGCGAGCTCAACGCCCACCCCCGCGACGGCACCCGCAGACGCGGTGGCGCCCCCGATCAGCAGATTTCTGCGGCTCCACAGCGATCGCCGTGGTGCCGATTGCTTCTGATCGTCGGTCATATGCCTCGGCCCTAGGACGAGCAGCTGGGCAACTGGCTCGATCCGGAGCTCATGTTGTCCATCGAGGACATGTCGTGGCCACCACCGTGGGAAGCGTGCTCCGAGGAGTCCGCTCCCTCGGAGGGCGCGTAGCTCTCCTTGGCCGCGGTGTAGTCGCGGATGGGGGCATCGACGACGACGGACTTGCCGTCGGAGACCTTGAGCGTGACCTTCAGGCTGTCGCCGGCCAGCAACGAGCACTTGAGGTTCATCAGCATGATGTGGTCGCCGCCGGGCTTCAGCTCCTTGGACTCACCCGGCTTGAGGGGGAACCCGCCCTTCTTCTCCTGCATCGAGGAGCCGCCGGTCTTCGGATCGATCACGGTCTCGTGCAGCTGGACCTCGTCCGACGCGTTGGTCGTGGCCGAGGAGATCACCATGTCCTTGTCGGTGGTGTTGGTCAGGGTTCCGAACACGGCCGTCATGCCCTTGTCCGCCGCCTTGACCCACGGGTCCTTGACCTTGAGGCCCGCGTCCGAGGAGCTTGCGGAGGACGAGGCCGACGCCGAACTCGAAGAGCCGCCCGAGGCCTCCTGGGATCCGCCGCACGCGGTCAGGGCGAGGGATGCCGTCAGCACGAGCACGGCAGGGCCCAGAATGTGTCGTTTATTCTTCATGAGGATTATTTCCGTTCGTTCTCTTCGTCGCTCTTGCGGGCGCGCACACGCGCCACGAGAAGGGCGACGACGGCCAAGACGCCGAGGGCGATGATCGCGCCGATCACGGCGCTCACCCATACCGGCAGGCCAGACTTCTGTGAATGATCCGAGGAGTCCGAGTCGGCGGAAGAGGAACCGGAGCTGGCTCCGGTCGATGCGTTGGCACTAGCGGACGACGCGTTGCCCGAGCCACCCTTGCCCACGGTGAACGTGAAGGACCCTTCGATCGGGTGCCCGTCCTGAGACACGACGCGCCACGCGACCTTGTAGGTCTCGTCCTTCGCGTCGGAGCTCATCTTCTGGGTGACCTCACGTCCGTTGACGGTGCTGTCCCCCGAGCTGACGGTCTTGCCGGTCGAATCGGTCACGATGACCTTGTTGCCGTTCTGCACGTCGGTGATCTCGCCGGAATACGTGAGCGTCACGTGATCCGGCGCCTTGTCGATCGTGGCGTCTTGCGCCGGATCGGTGCTGACCAACTGGTCGTGGGCCTGAGCGGCCGTTCCACCCGTGAACAGCACGGCGCAGGCCATCATCACGGCCGCGAGGATCGCGGAGATTCGGCGGGATCGGTTCGGGGTCGTGGTCGTCAAGGTGCTGTGCTCGGTCGAAGCCATGGTCGGCTCTCTCTTTCGTCGCTGGACTCTCCGGGCCGTGGGCTCGGTGCCCAGGGTCGGTTCCCGGAGTGATGTGTGTTCTAGACAGAAGCGACGAAGGCCGGCGGGCCCCGAGGAGATATGGGACCGGGAAGAAAAGTGCGCACGCGGACCCGCAACGGAGCGCTGCACGGCAGGGCCCGGCGGGACGAACCCAGCAGGATGGGGCGCGGCAGCATCGGGGCAAGCCATCGCATGCCGATGCGTATGGCGCGGCGCAGGATCGCGATGGCCTCGTCCCCACGGCGGATCGCCAGGTACGTCAGGACGGCGGCGGCCACGTGCGTCGCGATCATCGCGGGCGTTAGCTCCGCGCCGTGCGACATCCCGGTCGCGCTCAGCGTTCCCGACCCGTGGTCCATATGAGCCGCGTGCCCCATGGCCATCGACCCGGACCCGTCGGCGGGCTGCATGACGACTCCGTGGCCCGCTTGGGCGAACAACGTGTGCAGGACGCCCTGGGTGAGCAGGACGCCCACCGCGGTCGAGACCGCGGAGCCTTTCAGCCCGGCCGCGAGGACCGACAATAAGCCCGAGAGCGCCCAGCACACGAGGATCAGCAGAACCCCCGGGGCATGCCCCATCGCGGCGATGTGAGAGGCCACGCCCGTGAACGTCGCGATGGTCGCTACCGACCAGCCGCGTGCGAGCAGGGAGAGGCGAGACCTCGGGGCACGACGTCGTGTCACGATGGTTCACCCCCTGCGGTTCGGCGTGATGACGAGAGAAATCGGCAGTGGCGTGCTCGCCGCCACTCCCGCGCCAGTCTACCAATGGCCGTGCGCCGATGGATCCGGGGGCCGTGTGGCGTTGCCGTCATTCCTCACGGGCGCGCCGGGGACGGTTCAGGGCCACGGATTCATCCCCGGCACGACGAAGGCCCCGCATCCCATAGTGGGATGCGGGGCCTTCGGTGTTCAGCAGTCTCAGACGACTACTTCTTGGCGACAGCTGCCTTCAGCTTGGAACCAGCGCTCAGCTTCACGCCGTGACCGGCGGGAATCTTGATGGCCTCGCCAGTCTGCGGGTTGCGTCCGGTGCGAGCCGCACGATCGGTACGCTCAACCGACAACCAGCCGGGGATGGTGATCTTCTCGCCCTTGGAAACCGAGGATTCAAAAACCTGGAAGACGGCATCCAGAACGCCATTCACGGCGGCCTGGCTCATGCCCGACTTCTCGGCAACCTCTGCAACGAGTTCGCTACGGTTCTTAGCCATATCTGTGTCCCTCCTGAGACTTGAATTTTCTTGGCTCAAGCCGACTATACCGGCCTACACCCGAAAAATTACCAGCTGGACTTGGTAATTCCCGGCAATTCGCCGCGGTGCGCCATCTGGCGGAAGCGGACGCGGGAAATACCGAACTTCTGGAAAGTACCGCGGGGACGACCATCGATCTGGTCGCGGCTACGGACGCGGATGGGCGACGCGTTGCGGGGAAGCTTCTGGAGACCCAAGCGGGCCTCTTCGCGCTCCTCCGGGCTCGCGTTCTCATCAACAAGGGTCTTCTTGAGGGCGGCACGCTTTTCCGCGTAGCGCTCAACGATGACCTTGCGCTGCTCGTTACGAGCGATCTTGGACTTCTTGGCCATTGCTCTTAGCGCTCCTCTCGGAAATCGACGTGCTTGCGGACGACCGGGTCGTACTTCTTCATGACCAGGCGATCCGGGTTATTGCGGCGGTTCTTGCGGGTCACGTAGGTGTAACCGGTGCCGGCAGTTGACTTGAGCTTGATGATCGGACGAACGTCCTTGGTATTCGATGCCATGCTTAAATCTTCTCCCCGCGTGCAAGGATGTCGGCTACGACCGCGTCGATGCCACGAGCGTCGATGACCTTGATGCCCTTAGCGGACACGTTCAAGGTGACGTTGCGGCGAAGGGACGGGACCCAGTAGCGCTTCTTCTGAATGTTCGGATCGAACCGGCGCTTGGTGCGGCGGTGCGAGTGCGAAATGCTGTGTCCAAAGCCGGGAACAGCTCCGGTCACCTGGCAGACGGCTGCCATAGTTTCTCCTCCAATGTTGACGAAATGACGGTGCGCAGTTGTTGCCCGCTCGAGGGCGGGCATTCCGAGCGCTCCGTCACCTACTTAGAGCACCGGGTTATTCGCCGGGCCATGAGTGTGGAGCAGACGCCTGCGTGAGATTTTCAGGTGTCGCCCCCGCCGCGGGATAACGGTGAAGCTTTCTTCGGTGCCGAGAGGTGGACTCACCACTACGACAGCGTTAAATACTATGGAATTACCGGGCCATCCGCAACCTGTCGGTCCGGGAACATGGCCTTAATCACCGGAATTACCGGTCTTCGATTCGGTCGATTCCGTCACGTGCAGGGACTGCAATTCCGGATATTTGGCTTTCATGCCGTCGCCCGACGAGGTCCCGCGTAAGCGCCGGCCGACCCAGGGAAGGGCAAATTCCCTCATCCATTCCACGTTAGCGCGCGTGGTCTGAACCCTGGAGACCTTGCGCAGCTGCGGCAGGGCCTCCAGGCCGAGGTCGACCACCGGAGTCACGTCGAGGGCTTCCAGGACCTTGCCCGCGAGCTTCTGATGCCCCAGGGAGTTCATGTGCAGCCTGTCGGGCGCCCAGAGGCGCGGATCGGAGAATTCCTTACTCATCCGCCAGTAATCCACCAAGATCACGCCGTGCCGGTCGGCGATCTCCCGCAAGAGTTCGTTGTAGATGGCCGCGCGCCCCCGGGTGCCCTTGAAGACGCCGTAAAAGTTCTTGGCGTCGAAGCCCGTGAAGGCCATGACGTGGGCCCCACTCGAACGCAACCGTGAGATCGCGTCCTCGTACTGGAGCATCATGTCGTCGATATCGATGCTGGGCCTCAGGATGTCATTGCCGCCCGCGTAGATGCTGACCAGGGTGGGTTCGAGGGCGAGGGCCGGTTCGATCTGCTCGTCGAGGATCGGGCCCATGGTTCGGCCGCGTATGGCCAAATTGGCATACGTCGTGCGCGGGAAGCGCAGGGTCAACTGCTCCGCGACGCGATCGGCCCAACCGCGGACCCCGTTGGGGCGTGAAGGATCGGGATCCCCGACGCCTTCGGTGAAGGAATCTCCCAGGGCGACGAACCTGATGGGATCGCGCTCTGGGTTTTCCTGTGCGTCGCGTACCGTCTCTGCCGACATCATTCACCGCATCCGTGGGCTCTGGGGAATAGCACCCCGCGAATCGGCGGAGGCTTTCCTTCGAGGTTAATATCGGTCCTCGCGGGACCGCAACACGGCCGGGAGACTCCCGCCCCGGCGGGTCACGACTCGGCGTGTCCCGCCTTCCAGTACCCCATGAACGAGATGCTCGCTTTGTCGATCCCGGCCTCGTTGACGCACACGCGCCGAGACGCTCTGACGACGCTGGCCTCCCCCGCGAGGTAGACGTACGTCTGCCCGGGGTGTTCGCTGGCACCCCAGACGAATTCATCGGCCGGGATCCGCACCCCCAGGGAGCTGTCCGACTCATCATCGGCCGACTCCACGCCGAGCACGTCGCGCAGCGCACGGAGGGTGAGCTGACCCCGCTGGAGGCGCGGGGCCCTTTCGAGCCAGTGCAGGTCGATCTCGGTGCGCTCCCGGGCGGCCTCGACCAGGGGGGCCGCCAGCTCGGCAAGATCTTGGTTGCCCTCGGCCACCTCCAACAGGAACGTGGCCTGGGCCCCCGCGGGGAGGGACCTCAGGACCGACAGGGCTGCGGGCACCGCCGTCTCATCGGCACACACGAGGACCTTACCGGCTTCTTCCGGCCGCCACATGGTCCACAGCTGCCCGTCCCGGGAGGGCCCGATAAAGGTCAGGGAGTCACCAGCCTGGGCGTTTGCGGCCCACGCGGCACCCGGCCCCATGGCCGACTCTTCGCCCTCCTCCGGGGCGTGCAGGACGAAGTCGATATCGATTTCGACGCCGTCGGTGCCCTTGGGAGAGGTCCACGGGCGGGCGTCGCGCATCGTATAGGTGCGGATCCACCCCCCTCGCTCGCGAGGGTCCGCGGCGAACCATTCCTTGCGCCAGGTGTCGTTAAGGTCCAGGCGCACCGGCCCCTCGAGGTCGGGGTGGGGAATGAAGAGCTTGAGGTAGGCGTCGTCGACGCGCTCCCCGACGCCGTCGCCGGCCGGAGCCGCCAGACGGGTCAGTTGCTCGGAGGCCAATTGCACGCGGACGAAGTCACGGCTGAGCCTCTCCGTGCCGGTGACTTGTGCTTCGAAGAGCTCCATGGGAACCGAACTCACGCGAACTCCTTTCGGGGTGCCGGGATGACCACGGGAGTTCCCCCGGGATCCGTGGTGACCGATGCGTCCAGGCCGAACACATCGGTGAGATTTTCGCTCGTGAGCACCTCGGAGGGTGCCCCGGCCATGGCGATCGCGCCGTCCTTCATCGCCACCAGGTGGTCGGCGCAGCGGGCCGCCAAATTCAGCTCGTGCAACACCAGGACGATGGTGGTTCCCCGCGTCCGGTTCAGCTCGACGACGAGGTCCAGGAGCTCCACCTGATGGGCCAGGTCCAGGTACGTGGTCGGCTCGTCGAGGAGCAAAACATCGGTCTCCTGGGCGAGGGCCATCGCGATCCACACCCGTTGCCGCTGGCCGCCCGAGAGCTCGGAGACCTGGGCGTCGGCGAGCTGATCCGTGTGCGTGGCTTCCAGGGCCCACGCGACGGCGGCGTCGTCCTCCGCGGAGGCCTTCGAGAACATGCCCTGATATGGGTACCGGCCTCGCGAGACCAGGTCGGCCACGGTGATGCCTTCCGGCGCCACAGGATGCTGCGGAAGCAGCCCCACGCGCCGCGCGAATTCCCGCGAGCCGTAGCGGGCGAGGTCTTTGTCGTCGAGATGCACGCGCCCGGCGACGGGCTTGAGCAACCGGGAGAATCCCCGAAGCATCGTCGATTTTCCGCACCCGTTGGGGCCGATGATCGCCGTGACGTGTCCCTGCGGAACCTCGAAATCGAGGTTCTCGACGATATTGCGTCCCCCGTAGCCGAGGGTCAGGGATTCCGCGCACAGGCGGAGAGCGTGTGATGGGGTCCGGGTGGATTGGACCATGGGGATCAGGACCTTTCCTTATTGGCCGAGGCGACGAGCCACAGCAGGAGGGGTGCACCGACGATTCCGGTGATGACACCCACGGGCAGGCGGCCGCCCGGGATCATGTTCGCGGCGACGAAGTCGGCCAGAACAACGATGATCGCCCCCGTGAGGGCGGAAGCCACCAGGGAGTGTCGACCTCCGACGAGTTTGCGGGCGATGGGACCAGAGACGAACGCGACGAACGTGATCGGTCCCGTCATGGCCACCGCGAAGGCCACGAGGAGCACCGCGAGAACGATGTAGACCCAGCGCGTCGCGGCCACGGGGACACCCAGGCCCGAGGCCAGCTCGTCGCCGACCTCCATCGCGTGAAGATTCCGGGTGAAGAGGGCGATCAGGGGGAAGACGATGGCCAGCACGACGGCGAGCATCGTGATCCGCGACCAATTGGCGGAGCTGAGCGAGCCCGTCAGCCAGATCGCGGCGTCGGCGGCCTTGTAGATGTTGACCCGCGAGAGCAGGTAATTCGCCAGGGCGACCGCCAGGACGGCCACTCCCAGACCGATCAGGACGAATCGGTTGCCGACGAGCCCGTCGCGCCCCGCCGAGAGGCCAAAGATCACCAGGACACACGCGATGGCGCCCAGCAGTCCGCCGAGGGCCATCCCGGTGCCCGAGGCCCCGAAGAAGGCCACGGCCGCGATCGCGCCAAGGCTCGAGGACGCATTGATGCCGATGATGTCCGGGCTGGCCAGCGGGTTGCGGAGGAGCAACTGAAAAATCGCGCCCGAGCAGCCAAAGGCCAGACCGGCCAGCGCGCCGAGGACGGCGTGCGGCAACTTATCCTGGAGGACGATAAACCTGGCGCCCCCGGCGCCGGGGATGGAATGTCCCGTCAGAATCGAGAAGAAATCCGGGATGGTCACGGTGTAGCTGCCGAGGAGAACCCGGACCGCCACCGCGAGGAGCAGGGCCACCGCCAGGGCGGGGATCACCAGGCGAGGTCGCAGATTGCGGCGCTTTCTCAACGAGCGGACGTCGCACGATGGGACGTCCTGACGCTCGATCGAGGCGGGCCGCTCCGTGGTCGCGGTGCTCATAGATCGACCGCCTTCCTGGAACGAATGAGGTAAATGAAGGTCGGAACCCCGACGATGGCCATCGTGACGCCCACTTCGACTTCGGTCGGGGGAAGCAGGACTCGACCGACGACGTCGGCGACCAAGAGGATCGAGGGACCGCCCAGGACGCTGAGGGGCATGATCCATCGGTAGTCCGGGCCGACCAGGGCTCGCACGGCGTGGGGAATCATGAGCCCCAGAAACGCGATCGGCCCCGCGATCGCCACGCTCGCGGCGCACAGGGCCGCGATGCCCACGAAAATCACGAACCGCTTGACCGCGACCTTTTCGCCGAGGGACGCGGCCATGTCGTCGCCGAGGGCGAAGTTATTGATCGACGAGGCGAATCCGACCGTCAGCGCCAGACCCACGATGATCAGCGGCGCGAGGCTCAGCAGATCTCCGAAGGAAGACCTGGTCAGCGACCCGATCTGCCACCTGCGGAACTCGTCCAGGGTTTCCTGACCCTGCAGGATGAAGGCGTTGGTGATGGACATGGCGCCGGCGCTGAAGGCCGCACCCACCAGGGCAAGCTTGATCGGCGTCGCCCCGTCCCGGCCCATGCTCGCGATCGAGTACACGGCCACGGCGGCAACCGCGGCACCGAGGATCGCCCAGGCCGCGAAGGCCGGCGCCCCCGAGGCACCCACGAGGGCGATACCGATGACCACGAAGCACGAGCAGCCGGCGTTGATTCCGAGAATCGCGGGGTCGCCCAGGGGGTTTCGCGTGACCCCTTGCATCGCGGCACCCGCGGTCGCGAGGCTCGCCCCGATCACCACGCCCATGACGGTGCGGACCAACCGGCCGGACATGATGACCGACTCGGCCGACCCCGACCCGGGGTGTGTCAGGCCGCGCAGGGCGGCCGCGGGAGAGATCATGTTGGACCCGATCAACAGCGAGGCCAGGGCGGTCACGACCAGAAGCGCCGACACGCCGGCCAAGACGGTCCCCCTGCGGGAACCGGCCCTGGCCGGCGTGCTGTGTCGAACGGTCTCGACGGCAGTTGACATCAAGAACCCGAGACTACTTCTTGCCGTTGCTCACGGCGTCGGCGATCTGCTTCACGAAGTCGGTGTTGTCGAGGAGCCACTCGATGCCGAGGGGCGTATTGCCCATGCCCAACGCCTGCTTCTTGTCCGCGTCGAGAACGGCGGCGTCCTTGGCGATGGCCGGAATCTGCTTCAAGACGGCATTGGACTTGATCTTGTCGATGCTCTCCTGCGAGTCGACCCAGGAGTAAATCATGTCCGAGGACAGCTCGGAGGCGCGCTCGTTGGACCAGGTGCCGTAGAACGTATCGGTCTTGAGCGACTTCGCGGCGTCGGACAGCTTCATTCCGAGGGTCTGGAGGAAGTTCACGCGGCCGTCACCCTGGGTGTAGACGCTAATGCTCGGCTGCGCGTCCGCGACGGACAGGCTGGAGGCCACGAACGTGGCGTCCTTGAGCTGGCTGTACTTGGACGCGGCGTCGCTGAGCTTGCCCTCGACCTTCTTGACGAGATCCTCCGCCGCCTTGGAACGGCCCAGGGCCTTGCCGATGGTCCGCGTGGAATCCTGCCACGGGACGGTCCAGCCGTCGTGGTAGTCCTTGCTGTAAACCACGACCGGCGCGATGTCCTTGAGCTTGTCGAAGGTCTCCTGATCCATGGTGCCGACCGCGGAGACGATCAGGTCCGGGGAGAGCTTGGCGATCTCTTGGAAGTTAATGCCGTCGGTCTCCGAGAAGCGCGTGGGCAGTTCCCCGCCGAGCTCCTTGACCTTGTCGTCGAACCAGTCGGTCGAGTGGTTCTTATTCTCTCCCCAGTTCACGTAACCCGACCCGATCGGCACCACGCCGAGGGAGAGAACGATTTCGGCGTTGATCCAGCCGACGCCGACGACCTTCTTGGGCTCGGATTCGATCTTGGTCTCGCCGAACTGCGACTGAAGGGTTACGGGGAAGGCATCGGCTTCGGCGGAGGATCCCTTGTCGCCAGAGGAAGAAGAGTCATCCTTCGATCCGGTCGAGCAACCGGCGAGCGCGAGCGCTGCCGCCGAGGCCGCAGCGGCCTTCAGGAAGGTACCGCGTGAGATGGAAACCATGTGTTTTGTGACTCCTCTGGGTTCGGGGGCTGGCCCGCACGATGCAAGCCACCGCGACTCGCATGATTGATGACTGCCGTAATCACCTCAGGTCGAGGTCTTCTTAGGCAAGCCTCATCATACTATCCAACGGATCGAATTAGCGCACTAAAAAATGACCGAAATATGTCACCTCCGGACGCGAAAACGGGAGGAGGCCAGGCCAGGACCGCCACACCGTGAGTTGCACCACGTCGCTCGAGCGGGCACTCGCCTGCAAAGATGGGGACATGACGTTTCTCCCCTGGTCAGCACCCCTCAGCCCCACCCCGTTCGACCCGGAGTGGACCCCCACCACGGTGGTCTTCGACTGTGACGGAGTCCTCATGGACACCGAAAGGTCATGGGGAGAAACAGTTGCGCGGGTGAGCCGGGAATTGGGCCTGGGCGACCCCCACGCGATCGCCGATAAGATGACGGCGCTTCCCGCGAAGACCATTGCGGAGGGCCTGGCCCGGGAGGAACTCCCGAGCGGGGCCCCCGACGATGAGGTCGAAGGTCGGGGTCGGGACATCTTGGACCGCCTGAGCGAACTGGATAGGCAGCGGATCGCCGGCGGCGTCGACCTCATACCCGGCGCCATGGACCTGCTCCGGAAATTCGCCGACGTCCTGCCCGTGGGGGTGGCCTCCAACTCGTCGCGGGAAATCCTGGACGCCAAGTTGGAGGTCGCCGGTTACAAGCCGTTTTTGGGCGCGTGGGTCTCTTCGGACGACGTCGCCCACGGGAAGCCGGCCCCCGACATGTATTTGTCCGCGATCAGCGCGCTGAATGGCACGCCGGATCGCGCGCTGACCTTCGAAGACTCCGGCCCCGGCGCGGCGGCCGCGGTCGCCGCGGGGACGCGCGTGGTCGCGCTGAGCGATCCCGCGGACTCGGCGCCGCCGGCGCACTTTGCGACGTCGAGCTTCACGGAGGCCGCTTTTCTTCGCCAGATGGACGCCTGGATCGGATAACCGCGCGAACGCCGGGGCGACCAGCGGGCCCAGGCGAACGAATGCCCGGGGAATCTGAGGCTCGCACTTCCTCAGATCCCCCGGGCATTGCATAGCCACGTTATCTAGTTTTTCTGGATGTTCCATGCGCCGGGACTGAGATCTGACTGTGAGAATCGGTCCTTGTCGCGCCCATACCGGATGACCCGCGACGAACCCGCGGCTTACCATGGAGGCACGGGCTGATCACACACCGTGGCCGCCGCCCACCACGGGACACACTCAGGGAGGTTCGGCATGGCTCACGCTCACGATGCCGGGCATCGTTCCGAGGAACCGACCCCGGCTTACGGTATCCGCGCAACGCCGCACGGGGCCGCCTCCGGTCGCCCCGGTGCGGAACCGACCGCCCCTACCGCGCAGGGCTTCGCCCGGGGCGGCGGCACCAGGGCCTCGGCCTATCGCCGGATGGCCGCCGGATTGTCGCTGGCCGTCTGCATGTTGGGCGTCTTGGCGGTCTTCGGGCTCGCGGCGTCCGGTCATTCTCGCTGGGCGCTCACAGGCATCGCGCCTCTGCTGGTCGGCGTCGCGGGCCTCGTCTCGGTCTGGTGGCGCCTGCTCCCCGCCTTCCGGGACGCGGGTGGACGACGTCCGCGGCGCACCGGTGCCCGGTGGTTCTGGGTCCCCATCGGCATGTTGGTCCTCAGCGCCGTCTTTTTCGTGGTCAGTTACCTGATCCCGGGCTGGCTTACCGACCCGGATCCGGTACGTATCCGCACGCACGTCCTCATGTGGTCCGAGCTCGGGTTCCTGTGCCTCCTGATGGCCAGCCTCTCCGCCGGACTCGTCGCGTTGCGCATGTGGACGCCCCCGGACGAGGACGACTCGATCCTCCGCCAGACCGACTTTGCCGAGCGCAAGCGCCAGAAGGACCGCGGAGGAGACCCCGACCTCTACGACTCGGACTGGATGCGGGGTAACGGACCGGCCCATTAACGTCGAGGCGTGGCCGTGGCCCACATTGTGTACCACTATGGAGCACATGACAGACAGCGCATTTTTCGGTCTTGACGTGGGAACTTCCAGCACCAAGGCGGTGCTGGTCGCCCCCGATGGGACCGTGCTCGATCAGAGGACCGCCGCGCACCAGGTCGAGCGGCTCCCCCAGGGCGTGGTCCAGATGGACATGGGCGCCTGGTGGCGGGAATTCAAGGAGCTGTACGCGCAGATCGTCGGCGGCGCGGGCGTGCGCGTCGCGGGCATCGGCGTCTCCGGAATGGGGCCCTGCGTGGGCATGACGGATCTCGACGACGTTCCGCTCGCCCCCGCCGCGCTCTACGGGGTGGACTACCGGGCGCGGGAAGAAATCGAGGAGATGACCTCCGTCCTCGACCAGAGCAGTCTCCTCCGCCGGTGCGACTCCACCTTGACCTCTCAGGCCGCGGGTCCCAAAGTACGATGGTTCGCCAAGCGGCATCCCGAGGCGTTCGCCGCCGGGGTGCGCCTGTACATGCCATCGAGCTGGATCATCCGGCATCTGACGGGCGAGTACGTGCTCGATCGGCATTCCGCAAGCCAATGCACCCCGCTCTACGACCCGGAGTCCCAGGAATGGGACCGCGAGATGGTCGATCGCTTCGCCGAAGGCACGGAGCTTCCGAGGCTCGGCTGGAGCAACGACGTCTGCGGCCGGACCCGCCCGAACCCCGAGCTACCGGAGCTGGACGGCGGCATCCCGGTCATCTACGGCAGCATCGACGCCTGGAGTGAGCAAGAGTCCGTCGGAGCGACCTCGGAGAACGAGCTGTTCCTGATGTACGGAACCACCCTCTTCCTCATTGCCAACTCCTCCGAACGGCTGCGCCACGCCTCGATGTGGGGAACCACGGGCACCCGCGAGGGAACGCGAAACCTCGCGGGCGGACTGGCGACTTCCGGGGCCCTGACCCAGTGGTTCCGGGACCTGACCGGCGGTCATGAGTTCGCGCAGCTGATCGCGGAGGCCGAACGGGTGCCGCCCGGATCGGACGGGCTGCTGACGCTGCCCTATTTTGCCGGGGAACGAACCCCGATCCAGGACCCGGACGCCCGAGGGGTCATGGCCGGCCTCACCCTCCGGCACACCCGGGGGCACATCTATCGTTCGCTGCTCGAGGCCACGGCTTTCGCGGTCCGGCACAACATCGACGTGATGGAACAAGCCGGCGCCCGCATCGAGAGCATCACGTGCGCGGGAGGCGGCGTCGGTTCGGATCTCTGGCCGCAGATCGTCTCCCACGTGACCGGACGCCCCCAGAGCATTCATCGGCACTCGGTGGGCGCTTCCTACGGAGACGCTTTCATGGTCGCGCAGGCGCTGGGATTCGTCACCGATCTGGAGGAGTGGAATCCGGTGGAAAAGATCATCGAGCCGCAACCGACGCCGGTCTACGACGCGCTGTACGAGGACTACCGCAGTCTCTACGAGTCCACCGCGAGCATCGCCCATCATCTTGCCGGGATCGACACCGCGGGGATTCCGGCCGAACCAAACCGCGGCGAGAAGAAGGAGTAACCATGGACCAGAAGTACGAGGGAAACATCGCGATCGTCACGGGCGCGGCGAGCGGTATTGGCGCGGCCATCGCGCATCACCTGGCCGAACGCGGCGCCCGCATCGCCGGGGTCGACATCGCGGACGGGCTCGACGAGCTCCTCGAGGCCCTGCCCGGCGCGGGCCACCGGGGTTTTCGGGCCGATCTGACGGATCCCGAGGCCGCGGGAACCGTGGTCGAAGACGTCGTGCGAACCCTGGGCACACCGCAGATCCTGGTCAACTCGGCCGGCGTGGTGTTCTTAGGCCCCGCGGCCGAGCTGTCGGCGGCGGATTGGAAGCGAACCATCGACATCAACCTCAGCGGATCCTTCTACATGGCCCAGGCCGCCGGTCGCGTCATGACCCAGGCGGGCTACGGCCGGATCGTCAACCTGGCTTCGCAGGGGGCCATCGTGGGCCTTCAGGAACACGTCGCCTACTCGGCTTCCAAGGCGGGAATCCTCGGCATGACCCGGGTCATGTCCATGGAGTGGGCCGCCGCCGGGGTCACGGTCAACGCGGTCTCGCCGACCATCGTGGAGACGCCCCTCGGCAAGAAGGCGTGGGCCGGTGAGAAGGGCGAACGGGCCAAGGAACAGATTCCCACCGGCAGGTTCGCGCTCCCGGAGGAGGTCGCCGCGATGGTGGGTTATCTGGTCTCCGAGGAGGCCGCCATGGTCACCGGATCGAACATGGTCATCGACGGCGGATACACCACCGTGTGATCGAGCGGGCGGCTCCCGGCCGCCGGCTTTTCCTCGGAGGGGCCGGGAGCCGTCAAGCGTCGCGGGTGGCGTCGGGATACGTCTCGCGGCGGAAATCGAGGTAAGCGCGGTAGGCCTCCGGCGATCCCTGGGGATCGACCTCGGGGGCCGCGGCCACACTCCACGTCGGGGGCTCGGCCCGACCACTGAGGGCCCACGCGGCCTGGCGCGCGGCGCCGAGGGCCACGAACTCCTGGGCCTCCGGAACCTGCACGGGCCGCCCGACGAGGTCGGCAAAGATCTGCCGGAAGGCCTCCGACTTGGCCCCGCCGCCAATCAAGATGACTCGACGGGGTTCACGCCCGACCTGACCGGTCACGTAACCCATCGCCTCGACGACGGAGCTCGCCAGCCCCTCGACCATGGCTCGCGCCATCTGAGGCCGCGTGAAGTCCCCGGTCAGGCCCCCGAATCGGGCCCGGGCATTCGGCAAATTCGGGGTGCGCTCCCCGTGGAGATAGGGCAGGAAGACCGCGCCCCCGGACCCGGGCTCGGCCTCCAGGGCGAGTCGCGAGAACTCCTCGTGGTCCACCCCGAGGAGCCGGCACCCCAGATCGATCACCGGCGCCCCGTTGAGCGTGCACGCCAGCGGCAGGTAACGGCCGGTCGCGTCGCAAAAACCCGAGACGCACCCCGAGGCATCGTGGGTCGGGGTCTCGCTGACCATCATGGCCACCGCGCTGGTCCCCATCGAGACGGCGACGTCGCCGGGCTCCAGCCCCAGCCCGAGCGCGGCGCCCATATTGTCTCCGGTTCCGGCCCCTATCAGGGCGCCGCCGGAGGTTTTCCCCACGGCTTGGCCGGGCTCGGCCAGACGGGGCAGGTCCACCGGGCGCCCCAGCGCCTGCTCCGCGATCTCGGGAACCCAGCTGCGGCGAGCGGGAGAGTAATAGGCCGTGCCCGAGGCGTCGCCGTGATCGGTCCACAGCTGCCCGGAGTCGTTGAGCACCGAGGTCAGGTAGTCGTGAGGCAACGCGACGGAAGCGGTCTTCGCGGCGTTCTCCGGCTCGTTCTCCCGGACCCAGGCAAGCTTGGTCGCGGTGTACGAGGCGACGGGCACGCTCCCGACCCGGCGAGCGGCCTCCGCGGGGCCCCCGAGGCTTTCCGTGAGGCGCTCGGCGGCTTCCGCGGAGCGGGTGTCGTTCCACAGCAATGCCGGCCTGACGACGTCGCCCTCCGCGTCCAGGAGCACCATGCCGTGTTGCTGGGCCGCGATCGAGACGGCGTCGGCCCGCGGCAACAGCTCCTGGGTGGCCTCGCGCAACGCCCGGGCCCACTCCCGAGGATCCACCTCGCTACCGTCCGGATGCGAGGCGCGCCGGGAGTCGATGACCTCCCCGGTCTCGGCGTTGACCAAAAGTGCCTTGCAGGACTGGGTGGACGAGTCCACCCCCAGAACGAATGTGCTCACGGAAACTTCCTCGTCGGCTCGGGGGAATGTCGTGCCCATGCTACTCGGCGAGGAGCTTCTCCAAGGTCTTCAGGCTGCCGACCTCGTGCAGGGACCGCAGCGCGGCCAGGTATTCGCTCGTGAACCGCTCCTGATCGGCCAGGTCGCCGAAGAAGTCGCGGTCCCGGAGAAAGGCCAGCTCGTCCTCGGCCTGCGCCTGGGCGGCCGCGCGGACCTTATCCTCGGCGTTATCGACGATCGTTATCGGTTCGCCCTGCTCGTCCACGCCTTCCGCGTAGCGGGCCCAGCTCGCGATGATCGCCGCCGACATTTTCACCTGACCTCCGCGGTCCAGGTTGTCCCGCACGACCGGGACCAGCCACTTGGGGATCCGGTCGGACGACTCGGCGCACAACCGCGGAACGGTGTCCTTGACGTACGCGTTGGTGAAGCGTCGGATCAGCGTCTCGGCGTACTCGTCGACGTCGATGCCCTCGACCGGGTCGAGGGTCGGCTCGGCCTCGTTCTTCATGTAGGCGCGCAGGAAATCCGCGATGAGCGGGTTCGAGACGGCCTCGTCGACCTTGTGATACCCCGCGAGATGCGCGAAGTAGCAGAGGCCCTGGTGCGAGGAGTTGAGCATGCGGAGTTTGAGCTTCTCATAGGGTTCGACGTCGTCGACCATCTGAACCCCGACGTCCTCGTACGACGGCCTCCCGTTGACGAAGTCGTCCTCCATGACCCACTGGATGAAGTCTTCGGTCACCACGGGCCAGCCGTCATCGATCCCGTAGGCATCGCGGACGTACTCGCGGTCCGCGTCGGTCGTCGCCGGGGTGATGCGGTCCACCATGGAATTCGGGAAGCTGACGTTCTGCTCGATCCACTCGGCCAGCTCGGCGTCGACGGCGCGCGCGTGCGCCGTGAAGACGCGTCGGGCCATGTGCCCGTTGCCCTGGATGTTGTCGCAGCTGCGCACGGTGAACGGTGGGATGCCGCGCTCCCGACGCACCTTCAAGGCCTGGGTGACCAGTCCGAACACGGTGCTCGGCCGGGCCGGATCGGCGATGTCCGCCGCGACCTGCGGGTTATCCAGGGCGTACTCGTGCGTGACCTGGTTGAAGTTATAACCGCCCTCGGTCACCGTCAGCGAGACGATCTTGATGTTCTCCTGAGCCAGGTACTCCACCGCGCCCGCGGGATCCTCCGGGGTCCACACGTAGTCGACGATCGAGCCGATGACCCGGGTGTCCTCGTGGCCGTCCGGGAAGCGGGCCACGAGCGTGTAGAGGTAGTCCTGCTCGGCCAGGGTGTCGCGCATGTTCCGGTCGTGGGGCAGCACGCCCATCCCACAGATCGCGAAGTCCCTGGCCTCTCCCTGGCTGAGCAGGTCATCCAGGTATCGCGCCTGATGGGCCCGGTGGAATCCGCCGACGCCAAAATGCACGATGCCGACGGTCAGTTCGTCACGGTTGTAGTTGGGCACCCGGAAAGTGCTGCCCTCGGGCACCTTGTGTGCCGCGGCTCGTTCGATCTCTGGGAGGGTTGAGTTCTTGAGTGTGACCATGACGGCCGCCCTTTCGTGGTCTGCCACCGGGCCCGCAATCTGCGTGTCGCGAGCCGCCCCGATGGCGGTGAATTCAGCCTGGCTACAGGCTCTGTCCGATGAGCTCGAGGATCATCGCCATGGACACGGCGCCCGGGTCCGGGTGCCCGACGGATTTCTCGGCGAGGGGCCGGGCCCGGCCTTTTTGCGGCCGAAGCTCCGAGGTCTTCTCGGCGCTGTCTTTCGCGACGCGGGTGGCCTCCGACCAGGCCTCGGCGAGCGGGGCCTCGGATTCCTCCAAGGCGTCCGCGAACGGCAACAAGGCGTCGAGGAGGGTCTTATCCCCGACCTTCGCGCCCCCGAGCGTCACCATCGAGTCGGCGAAAGCGCGCACCGCCTGGACGAGGTCCGTAGGCTCGAGCCGGTCCGCGGCGTCGTCGATCCGGTTGGCGGCGGCCTCGAGGGATGCGCCCCAGAGAACGCCGGAGGTGCCGCCGGCCTGCATGGCCCAGGACCGGCCACCCGCCCGGAGCAACGCCGAGGGGCCGGCCTTCTGCGGCGCTTCGTCGATGGTCGTGAGAGCGGCTTCGCTGCCGCGGACCATTCCCCGCCCGTGGTCGCCGTCGCCCGCGAAGGAGTCGATCTCTCCCAGGTAGTCCTCCTGGTCCCGCATGAGCTCGGCGACCTGGCGCGCGACCTCACGGATCGAGCCCGCGACGTCGAGCGCGGCAGGGCTCGCCTCGACCAGCGATTCCTCGTCGACCGAGGTCGCCGTGGCCTCGTAGGTTTCCTCGATGGTCCCCAGGGGCGCGGACTGTTTGCGGTAAGCCGCGGCGTAGGCGTCCGCCGTCCACAAGGGTTCGAGCTCGTCGTCGAGCCAGAGAACGGTCAACGAGACACCACCCATATCGAGGCTCGTCACGAGCTCTCCGACCTCGGGATCCACGATCTCGTAGCCGGCTTCCCGCAGCAGGGGCGCGATCGTGCGGTAGAGCAGGAATAGCTCTTCGTACTTGGTGGTCCCGAGCCCGTTGACGATCACGCCGATGCGTCCGCCGGGGCTGTCCGGGGCATCCTTCAACACGGTGCGCACGAGAAGCTTTCCGAGCTCTTCGGCCTCCGGGCGCGCGTCATCGCGGATGCCCGGCTCGCCGTGGATTCCGAGCCCGACGCCCATCTGGCCCTCGGCGACGTCGAACAGCGGCGTCGTGGCTCCCGGCATGGTGCATCCCGAAAAGGCCACGCCCAAGGTACGCGTCCGGAGATTGGTCAGGTTCCCCAGGCGTTCGACCTCGTCCAGGCTCTTGCCGGCCGCGGCAGCCGCGCCCATCGCTTTGAACACGGTGAAGTCACCGGCGATGCCGCGGCGCTTCTGGAAATCCGGGTCGGAGGCGATGTCGTCCGTGACGACCACGATGCGGGTGTCGATGCCTTCGGCCTTCAGCATCTTGGCCGCGATGCCGAAGTTCATGTTGTCCCCGGCGTAGTTGCCGAAGGTCAGCACGACGCCTTTGCCCTGATCGGCCGCCTTCGCGACGGAGTAGACGTGCGCCGCCGAGGGCGAGGTGAAGATGTTTCCGACCACGGCGCCCGAGGCGAATCCGGGGCCCACGAGTCCCGCGAACGCCGGATAGTGGCCCGATCCGCCGCCAACGATGACCGCGACCTGCGGGGTCTTGGGCGGCAGCGAGATCACGCCGCCGGGCACCTGGGCGAGCCGGTCCGAATACAGGTCGACGAATCCCTCCAACTGATCGTCGGAGAATTCGGCGGGATCGTTGTAGAGCTTCGTCATCGAGCTGTCTCCTCTGGGGGGTCGCCCGGGAGCAACCACGGCTCCCGGGATGGCCGCTGGTCGGCCGGCGGCGTGCGGTGAATCGGGGCGCGGGCCGGAGGGTCCCCCGGCCCGCGCGGGGCAGGTCAGGACTGCGGCATGATGGAGACCTTGATGGACGCGCCGGCGGAATCGGCGACGCTGTCGAGGGCCTCTTGGAACTTCTCGAGCGGGAACTGATCGGTGCAGACCTCGTCGAGCGGGAGCTTCCCGGACTCGATCAGGCTGATGGCCTTGGGCCAGGTGTAGGGGCCCAGGTGGGCGCCCAGAACGCTGAGCTCCTTGTCGTCCGAGATGATGGACCAGTCCACGGTGACGTCCTGACCGAAGACCGAATACTCGACGTATGTGCCCAGCTTGCGGAGGATGTTGAGCCCCTGACCGACCGCCGAGGGATGCCCCGTGCACTCGATGTAGACGTCGGCCCCGTAGCCGTCGGTCATCTCCTTGACCTGGGCGATCGCGTCCTCGTTCTTGATGTTGATGGTCACGTCCGCGCCGCATTTTTTGGCGAGCGCAAGCTTGTTGTCGTCCATGTCCAGGGCGACGATCTTCAGCGGGTTCTTCTCGCGCACGCCCATGATCGCGCCGAGACCGATCGGACCCGCGCCCGCGATGACGACGACGTCCTCGAACTTGATGTTCCCGCGCTCCACGGCATGCAGCGAACAGGCCAGCGGCTCCGCGAAGGCCGCGTGCTGCGGCTTGACGTCCTTGGAAATGCGGTGGACCCGCGCACGCAGGGGAACGAGCATGTACTCGGCCATGCCACCGTCGAAGTTGCGGAAACCGAACATGTCGTGAGGGCCGCACATCCAGTATTCGCCGCGGCGGCAGAAGCGGCATTCGCCGCAGGGCACGATCTGCTCGACCACGATGCGGTCTCCCTCGTGCACACCGTGGTAGTTGAAGGCCAGATCGGTGCCCGCGACCACCGTTCCGGTGATTTCGTGGCCCGGGATAGTATCTTCGAGCGCCCACTGGGGACGGTTCTCGTCGCCCCAGAATTTGGCCGCGCCGTGATAACACTTCAGGTCGGACGCGCACACGCCCACGGCTTCTACTTGAATCATCAGGTCGTCCGGTCCGAGTTCGGGAACCGGGCGCGTTTCGAGCGTATAGTCCTCCGGCTTATTGCAGACGACTGCTCGCATCTGGGTGGGTAGATCCGTGGTGCTCATGGTCACTCCTTTGTGTCGCGCGCGTATGTCACGTACCACACATTCTTCGAGCCTCCAGCACATATGTCAAGCACATATGTTCATCACGACGAATCCGAGTTACGATAAAGGCGCCCTGTCCGCCTATGAACGAGCACACGATGGACCAACGCCAAACCCTCCCCGACCTCTACGACGTCGACCGCCTCTACGCGGTGGCGCGCATGTATTACGAGGACGGCAAGGGTCAATCCGCCATCGCGGAGGCCTTTAAGGTGTCTCGACCCACGGTCAGCCGCATGCTCTCGCAGGCCAGGTCCATGGGCATGGTCCAGATCCGGGTGATTCATCCCGACGCCGAGGGCCGCTCCGACCTGGCCGATCACCTTCGCGCCGCGCTCCAGCTGGACGAGGTCTACCTCGCCAAGGGCATGCAACCGGCCACCATGGGACAGGGAATGCTTCCGCCGGTCCAACGCGCCCTGGACGACATGCACCTCGGCAACGGCGACGCCCTGGTGGTCTCCTCCGGCATGGCCCTGTACGGGATCGCCCAGATGCACCTGTCCCGGATGGACGGGGTTAAATTGGTCCCTTCCGTGGGTGGGGTCTCCGAGCCCGAGGCGTGGCACCAAACGAACGAAATCGTGCGCATGCTCGCCCAGACCACGGGAAGCCAATACTCCCCACTGTTCGCCAGCGCCGTGCCGTCCAAGAGCATCTACCAGGCGTTGCAGAGGGACGAGTCCTTCGCCGAGGTTCGCCGCCTCTGGAGCTCGGCCAAGGGCGCGCTCGTGGGCGTCGGCTCCCCGACCACCGGGCGGACCTCGCTGGCCTCCTCCATCCCGAAGGACAGCCTCACCGATTCGATCGGCGACGTCTGCCTGCACTTCTACAACCGCGACGGGCGCGAACTGTCCTTTCCCGGGTCCGAGAGGACCGTGCGCATTCCCACCAAGGACCTCTCCGCGATTCCGTACTCGACGGCGGTCGCCGTGGGCGAGGAGAAGAGCTGGTCGATCATCGTGGCCGCCTCGATGCGCCACTTCCGCCGACTGGTCACGGACGAAGCCACCGCGACCCGAATTCTGCGCGCGCTCCAGGGCTAAGCACCGCGGCGTGCGAAGGGGCCGGCCGAACGACAAGTTCGAGCGGCCCCTTCGCGCCGATGGCCTTCCCACGGGGGGGGCCGTGGAAACACCGGTTATTCCGGTGTCGGCAACCGAATCGTCCGCCCACCGTCGAGCACGATGACCTCGCCGCTCAGAAACGCCGAGCGATCCCCACCCAAAAAGACCGCGAGGTCCCCGACATCAGCCGGTTGGCCAAGCCGTCCGATGGGATGGAGGTTGAAAAGGGCCGTCCGAGCCGCGGCGGGATCCTTCTTGGAATCCAGGTACGTTTCGCTGAGTTCCGAGGTGATCCACCCCGGAGCAATCGCGTTACACCGGATGCCCAGCGGGCCCAGATCGATCGCCATGGCTCGCGTCATGCCGTGCACCGCGGCCTTCGACGCCGCATAGGCGGCATGCGCGGGGTTCGTGAGTATGCCCTCGACCGATCCGATATTGATAATGCTTCCCCCGCCCCTCTCCCGGAGGTGCGCCACGACGGCCTGGGACAAGAAGAGAGGGGCGGTCACGTTGACCGCATCCATGCGCTGCCAGTCCTTCAGTGGCAACTCCGAGATGTGGTGCTCCGCCATGAATCCCGCGTTATTGACCAGGATGTCGAGCGCGCCGAAGGCCTGGGCGGCCTGCTCCGCCACGTCCGCCAGCGCCTCCGAATCGGACAGGTCTACGACCACATGTGCGACGTCGGGACGGGCTTGCAGGTCGGCGTCCAGGGGTGAGCGCTGGGCGATGACCACCTGGGCGCCCTCCTCGAGGAATCTTTCCACGATCCCACGCCCAATCCCCTGGCCTCCGCCGGTGACGAGGGCAACCTTTTCTGTCAGTTGCATGATCCCTCAGCTTCCTACCGGCTTCGCACCGGTCACTTCGATGGTTTCACCCGCGATGTACCGCGATTCATCGGAGGCCAGGAACAAGATGACGTCAGCGATGTCTTCCGGCTCCGCGACACGTCCCAACGGGACGGTTTGCCCCAGGTCATCGATGGCACTTTGCGGGTCGAGACCCCGCCGCTCGAAACCCGACCGCAGCATCGGCGTATTGATCTCATGTGGGCACACGGCGTTGACGCGGATTCCATCCGGCGCGTGGTCCCGGCCGAGGCTCTTGGTGAAAGAAGCAACGGCGCCTTTGCTCGTGCAATAGGCGATGTGGCCAGGGCCAGGATAAACACCCCATACGGAAGAGGTGTTGACAATCGCACCGCCGTTGGCCTTCATCAACGGGATGGCCGCGCGACAGATGTAGAACATCGCGGTGAGGTTGACGTCGAGCGCCATATGCCACATGTCGTCGGTTGTTTCGAGGATCGTGCCCCGAGGGATAATTCCGGCATTATTCGCGACAATATCGAGTCGACCGAATTCCTGCTCCGCCAGATTCACGAGCTCTCGGCAGTGCTCGGGATCGCGGATGTCGCCCGCTAAATAAGCGGCCTTGCCATTCCGGGCGCGGATTTCCCGGACAAGTTCCCCGGTCCGTTCTTCGGCGAGATCGCTCAGCACCACCGCGGCGCCCTCGTCCACGAGCTTCCGTACCAGGGCCTGGCCGACGCCGCCGGCCGCACCGGTCACCAAGGCGACCTTGTTTTCGTAACGCATCGTCTATCTTTCTCCTTGTTCATCGAATGTCGCCAGTTGGTCCAGGCACCTTCGGGTGAGGCTCCGGCTCATACCGGCCTTTTGCGCGATCGCAGCGATCGCTACGCGTCGCGCTGCGGTCGCGGGCCCGCGCACGGTGCCTGCCCCACCGATGGATGGTTCCGCCTCAACCGCCGAGGCCACGCGCTGAACGGCCCAGCGAGGAACTCGCGGTCGGGCCTCGAAGGTTCCCGCTCGAATCAGCGGCCGTGCTTCCGTGATGTTTTCAGCAGGCCTCATGAGGTGAGACCCGTCGCCACTGCCACGCGTTCTTCGTCCCATCGCTGTGGACCGAGGCGGCCAACACCCACGGTGGTCTCCCACGATTCCCGCGCCACCAGGACGTGGGCCACGTCGCCGTGCATCTGGTCGATCAGCTCTTGGGCGGTGCGGAAGGGAATCTGTTCTCTGAGGAAAGCCTTCAGGTCCACGCGCAATTCGGTGCCGTAGAGATCGCCGGTGTACCCGATGACGTGCGCCTCCAACAAGCGCTCCGTCGATTCCGCGTAGAACGTGCTCCTCCGTCCGATGGACACGGCGGCCGGGTAGCGGACCCCGCTGGGTAGCCACACCGTTCCGGCCCAGACGCCGTCGATATCTTCTCCGCCCTCGAGCGCAATATTGGCCGTGGGGAATCCCAGGAGTCGGCCCCGTTGATCCCCCGGAACCACTCGTCCGGTAATCGTGGTCATCTCGCCGCCTCCTTAACTATTCGCCCTGTGGACTGCTCCGGCGCGTCCGGAGCCGGTCCCGCGCTCGGTGTCCTCGATCTCTCGCGCCACCCGGAAGCCGCTCTCGATCGCGCCGTCGATGAAGCCGGCCCAGATATTGGCGAAGTCCCCGCTGGCAAAGTGGACCCGACCTTCAGCCGTACTCATCTGCTCGTGATAATTCGTGAACTGCCCCGGGCGGCTGATCATCCACGTCTCTCCGGCCCATTCGTCAGCCATCCAGTCATGACCGGTGACCTCAAGGATCTCGAGGTCGTCTCGCCAGGCCCCCACGGCCTCGCGCACCTGGTCGATGTCCTCGATGTCAAGACGGGTCGAGTCGGCACCAAATGCCACGAGCACGGCGTCGTCCTCCCCCACGTACTCGGTACGAATCACCGACAGCGGGTGTCTCGGTGTCGAATAGGCGAAGAACGGTTCGATCGGCCCCTTGACCCGGATCCAGACCTTGAGGCCCTGCGAGGCGGTTTTCTCCTCGGAGGACGCTTTCTTCGCGGCGGACAGCTCCGGCGAATACTCGATGCGGTCCAGGACGTTCTGGGGCAGGGTCACCACGACGTCGCGCGCCCGGACTTCCTCGCCTTCCCCGAACACGACGGTCGCGGAGTCGTCGTCCTGGCGGATGGCCACCGCGGGGCTACCGAGCCGGATTTCGGCCCCGGACTCTTCCGCGATGTGAGCCGCGAGCGTCTTGGTTCCTTCCGTGAGACGGAAGATCGCCGTGGATTCGTGCATCAGTTTCCAGTGGCCCGCCGCGGCGGCGGTCCACCGCAAACCGTTGACGAAACTGCTATGGTCCGGGGGCCCATTAAAGTGCCCGACCCACGCGGCGGCATTTGCGTCCCGTTCCTCGGGAGGAAGGTTGAGGTCGTCGAGCCTCTCCTGGAGAGTCACGGCGTCGGCCTCGGCGAGCTTCTCGTTCGAGAGCGGCCGATCCGGGCGCGGGATCCAGTCCGTCGTTTCTTCCAGGAGCCGAGTCATCCCGGGATCGATGAGGTCCATGAATTCCTCGAGGTCTCCCGTCTCCACGCGGCCTCCGGCGTGCCAATAGGTTCGCTCGGCGCGCGGGCCGCGCGTGACCTCGAGGCCATACCGGCTGATTTCGGACCAGACGTGGGGCTGTGTCCAGTGAACCCAGGTTCCGCCGAGTTCGAGGTCGCGCCCCAAACGATGGTCCGTCCAGGTGCGTCCGCCGATGCGGTCTCTTGCCTCGAGGACCAACACCTTTTTGTTCTTGCGTCCAAGCTCCCGTGCCGCGACCAAGCCCGCGAATCCGGCGCCGATGACGACTACGTCGTATGTCTGCATCACATTCTCCTTCTCTGTTGCTGTCCGGTCGCGGTGCTACTGGGTCGCAGGCAGGACGTACTCGCCGTTGACGCGACGGACCAGGTGCCAGGGATTCGAGTCCAACAGGCTCTGGGGCAGGAGCGTCTCGGGCGTGGATTGAAAGACCACGGGCCGAAGGAAACGGTCGATGGCCAGGGTTCCGACCGACGTCGAGCGGCCGTCCGATGTCGCGGGGAACGGTCCTCCGTGAACCATGGCGTCACCCACGTCAACGCCCGTCGGCCACGCGTTGAATAGAACCCGACCGGCCGTGAACTGGACCGCCGTGACGAGGTCTTGCGCAAAACGAATGTCCTGAACGTCTTCTGGGTCCACGTGCAACGTCGCGGTGAGCTGCCCCTCCGTCGCCCCAACCGCCTGGAGCAGATCGTCCTCGGATGCATACCTGATGATCAGGCAGAAGGCCCCGAAGACTTCGGCCGAGAGCTCGGGACGATGGCGAAAATTCTCGGCCGTGGTCCGGTATACGGCCGGGGCCGGGGCGTTCTCCGTGTCGCCTTCCTGGCCTCGGGCGATCAGCTCGACCCCTTCCACGTCGACGATGTGATGTTCGCCGTTGATGCGGGATCGGCAGATACCCTCGGTCAACATGGGAAGCCCACACGTCCGGGTGAGTTCCTCGATGACGAGGTCGATCAAGCGGTCCCCCTCGGGACCCTCCGGAACCCACAGAAGCCCGGGAGCCGTGCACAGTTGCCCCGCCGATCCATTGAGGGAACCGACGAACCCCTGCGCGAGTGCCCCGGCATTCTCGCGGATCGCGGACGGAAGGACGTAGACCGGGTTGATCGAGCTCATTTCCGCATACACAGGGATCGGCACCGGACGAGCCGCGGCCGTCTCCATGAGCGAAACACCCGCGGATCGCGAGCCGGTGAAGCCCACGGCCTTGATGCGCGGATCGGCCGCCAGCCGTTGACCGACGGTGCTTCCCGACCCGTAGATCAACGAGAACGTTCCGGGCGGGAGTCCTGCCGATGCCACCGCGTCCGCGATGACCTGCCCGACGATGCGGCTCGTGGCGGGATGCGCGTTGTGGGCCTTGAAGACGACGGGGCAACCGGCCGCGAGTGCCGATGCCGTGTCGCCTCCGGCGACCGAGAAGGCGAGGGGGAAGTTCGAGGCCCCAAAAACGGCCACCGGGCCGAGGGGGAGCTTGACCTGGCGAAGGTCCGGTCGGGGCAACGGCTTCCTGTCCGGAAGGGCCGGTTCGATCCTGGCCCCCAGATAGTCCCCGGCGCGGGCCACGGTCGCGAAGAGACGTAGCTGGTTGGCTGTGCGGGCCAGTTCCCCGGACAGCCGCCCCTCGGGGAGCCCAGTTTCGCGTTGGGCGGTTTCGACGACCTGTGCGCCGACGGATTCCAGGCGCTCGGCGATCGATTCCAGGAATGCGCCGCGCGTTTCGGGGTCCGTGGACCGATAGGTCGCGAAGGCCTCGTGGGCCAGCTCCGTCGCTTCCTCGACTTGCGCCGGGCCCAGAAGCGAGAACTCGTCTCCGATGGCCTGGTTGGTTCGGGGATCCACGCCCCGGACGGTTCCCGCGGTGCCGGTCACCGAACGGCCACCGATGAGCGAACCCTGAGTGGTTGTCGTCGTCATGATTCTTCCTCCTTCGCCGATCCCACGACGGCGAAGACGGAAGAATCAGAATCCGATTATGGGGTCGCTTGAATCGACCCCTCGGGAGATTCCCTGTCGTCGTTCGACGTCGCGGAATACAGCAATTTCTTGATGTCGTGGGCCCCGTTGAGCAAGATCCGCAATTTTTCGTTGCGGAAGCTCACGGAGTCGAATTTGTAGCTCTGGGCCACGAGGGCGACGGCCGCGACCATGACCCCGTGGCTGTCCTGGATCGGGACGGCCAGCGAGTAAACCCCGTCCTCGAGCTCGTCCTCGATCTCTGCCCAGCCGTTGCCTCGCACGGACGCGAGTTCCTTGACCAGCTCGTCGAAATCCGTGATCGTCTTGGACGCGATCTTCGTCAGTCCCGAAGCCGCCACCGATCTGAGCTCTTGTTCGCTCAGGTCCGCCAGCACCAATTTCCCGGTGGCCGAAGCGTGCAAGGGCCATTTCATCCCGCTCATGTCATTGAGCCGCACGGCCATTGTTCTGGGAGACTTCTGCATGACCAGATCGAGATCGCCCGGCCCCTGCATCACGCTCAGGGTCACGGTTTCCTCGAGGTCCTCGGCGATGCTTTGAACGATGGGTTCCGCCCGGGCAGCGATCCCGACCTTGGGATCCACGCTGCGCGCAATGCGAGCAAGGTCCCAGCCCAGCTTGTAGTGGTTGCTCGAACGATCGACGAACCCTTCTTCCTCCAGGGTGAGGAGGATCCGGAAGACCGTGGGCCGGGGCAAGTCGACGATTCTCGCGACTTCGCTGGCCGTCACGGGGTCCGCGCTACCGGCCACGGCCCTGATAATCTGTACCGCTCGGGCCACGGACCGGTTGCCGCCCGTCGTGCCGGAGGTTGCTTCGAGGTCTTTCTCGGTCATTCTGTGGTGGCCTTCCTATCGATTACCACCAGCCTATGGCCTAGCTTCCGTATCTCACGCGGACACCACCCCAACCTTCGAAGACACCTTCCAGGTCGGTCCCGGGCTGCATTTCGATGGCCTCGAGGCAACTGCCGGGAAGGACCACGTCGCCTTCCGAAAACGTGATGCCGTAATTCGACAGCCGCCTGCACAACCACGCGATCGCGGAGATGGGACTTCCGTAAATTTCGGAGGTATTGCCGGTCATGACTGTGCGACCGTCGATGTCGATTCGCCCCGGCGTATCCGCAAGGTTGACCTCGTTCAGGGAACGCGGTTGCGATCCGAGGATGATTGCCCCGGTGGAGCCGGAATCGGCCAGCGTATCGAAGATGCCGATGTCCCACCCCCGAACCCGTGAGTCGATGATCTCCAAGGCCGGAACCACAAAGTCAGTCGCCCGGATCACGTCCGCGGAGGTGGTGTGTCTTCCGCCCAAGGAGCGTTTCAGGACGAAGGCCGGCTCCACCTCGACGAAGGGCTGTATGTAGTTCTCCGACGGGAGGGTGATGTTCTCGGGGTGGAACTGCTCGGCCATAATGTATCCGAAATCGGGTTGATCAATTCCGAACCGATTCTGCATCGCCTTAGCGATGTTTCCTAGCTTGAACCCCGCCACTGTGTCTCCGCGCTCGGTCTTCAACCGGACGATTTCCTGTTGAACACGGAAGGCGCGATCGGCCGTCATGCCGGTCTCGTCCGGAAAAATGCGTTCCATCGGTTCGCGACGATCCGTCGCATCGATGATGGAACGGGCGATTGTCTCGATATCCATGGGTTACTCTCCTAACTGCTCTGTCGCAGGAAGTCGCCGAGGTGCCAGATCCGCATCGAGGAGAGCAGCTCTCGCGGGTCCCACACCGAAGATTCGTCGATAAGTTTCCCGTCCCGATGCTCGATAAACGAAGAGCCCATGACCGTCACGGTTCGCCCCGTGGGTGGGACGCCCATGAACTCACCCGTGTGTTTGCCGGTGCTTCGCCACAGGATCGCGATGACGCCGTCGTCTTCGATCGCGTTGACAACCTCGACCGTGAAATCGCTGAAGGCAGCAGAGGACTGTCGGATCTGCTGGGTAACCTCCTCGATGCCTTCCTCACCGGTTTTGGAATGACGCCGGTACTCGGGAGCGGCCAGATCCTCGAAGGCCTGGGTATCTCCTTCGCCCCAGGCTCGCGTCCATGCGTCGGTGACCTTATTTAACATGTCAGTCATCGTGCGACCCCTCCCGTGTTCCCGGGATCGATATCGATCCCTTCGTACCGTCCAAATTTCCCGCCCTTGAAGAGCAGTGCGTCGCCGACGCCGGCCTCCATGACCTCCACGGAACCGACGATGACGTAGTGGTCTCCCGCCACGACCTCGGAGAGAACGTGGCAATCGATCCAAGCCAGGCAGTTCTCAAGTCGCGGCGTGCCAAGCGGGCTCTCGGAATAGGCAACGTCCCTGAATTTGTCGGCGCCTTTACGCGACAGTGCCCGGCAGGTCGGCAATTGGTCTTTCGTCAAGATATTTGCGGTGAAGCGCTCCATGTGCCGGATGCTGGGCCACGTGCTCGACGACTTGTCGACGCAGAACGTGACCAGCGGCGGATCGAGCGAGAGGGACGCGAACGTTCCGACGACCAAGCCCATGGGATGGCCCTCGTCGGTACGGCCGGTAATCGCCGTGACTCCCGTGGGCAATTGCCCGAAGACCGTGCGATAGTCCTCTTTGGTAATGACGTTTCCCGCCGCGGGGGCGGTTGAGGGCGTAGCGCTCATGCTGTCCTCCTCCTTCTCATATGTTGTGCTGCGTGTTCAGGATCCGGCCGTGGACAGGGCCTGGCCCGCGGTTGCCTCCGACGGCGCGTCCGTGGACATCTCCGGTCCCGGCGTGGGAACCGACCCACGCCGATACTTGGCGCCGGGATGATCGGCCCTGAGATGGTCAGAAGCCCCACCGAACAGGGCCGCCCTGAGCGACGTGCCGTTATCGGGTGTGAGCAGCAGACCGCGATCGACGAGTTCGGGAACCACGTATTCGGCGAAGTCGCTGACGTCCTGATAGGCCACGGCATGGGCCAGGTTGAAACCGTCGATTCCCGTCTCGTCGATCCACGACTGAAGTTCGTCGGCCACGGTGGACGGACCCCCAACGATGACGGGAGAGGTGCCTCCCAACCCGATGTACTCGGCGATATCGCGCGGCGTCCATTCCTTGGTGGGGTCCATCTTGGAGAACAGATCCACCATGGTCTGGCCCGCGTTCGTGTTGACGTTCGCGAGGGGAACATCCGGATCAAAAGTGTCCATATCCAGACCGGACCAGCCGCTATACCGAGCCATGGCACCGTCGTAGGAAACGTAGGAAAGATATTCCTGCGCTTTGCGCTCGGCTTCCTCGTCGGTTGCCGCGCTAATGACGGTGATCATCTGCAAGACTGCGATGTTCTTCGGATCCCGCCCGTTCTCGGCGGCGCGGTGCCGCAGGTTGTCCACCTGCTTCTTGAGCCCGGCCTTCGACGTGGCATTCATGAACACCGCCTCGGCCGTTTGGGCCGCCAGCTCGGTGCCTCGGCTCGATCCGCCGGCCTGGAAGATAACCGGCGTGCGCTGTCGGGACGGTTCGCAGAGGTGGATTCCGGGGACCGAAAAATGTTCTCCCCGGTGTTGCACCGGGTGGATTTTGTCGGGGTCCGCGTAAATGCCGGCGGCGCGGTCAACCGGAGCGGCATCCTCCTCCCACGACCCTTCCCAGAGTTTGAGGGCCACATCGATGAACTCTTCGGCCCTGGCATAGCGTTCCTCGTGACCAAGGTGGTGGTCACCCATTCCGTGGTTCCTGGCCGCGCTGTCTGAGTACGAGGTCACGACGTTCCACCCGATGCGGCCGTCGGTCAGGTGGTCGAGGGTCGTGAACTTCCTGGCCAGGGAGTAGGGATTCTCGTACGTAGTGCTCGCCGTGACGCCGAACCCCAGACGCTTGGTGACGGCGGCCATGGCGGGTATGACGTATGTCGGATCGTTGGCCGGAAGTTGCGCGCCGTCTCGGAGGGAATCCGCCACGGACCCCCTGTAAACATCGTGGTACCCGACGTTGTCGGCGAAAAAGATCCCGTCGAACCCGGCGTTCTCGAGCATGGTCGCGTACTCGGTCCAGTAGCGCACCGAGGTGTACTCGTCACCCCGGTCCTTCGGGTGGCGCCAGAGACCGGCAGACAGGTGAGCTGGGCCCGTGAAATCGAAGGCGAAGAGCCGCATCGGCGTGTTCATCCCACACTCCTTTGTGTTCATCTAATGAACGTCTCGTTTACTGAATGACTACAACCTACGGTAGTGCAAATCACAGCGTCAAGTGGTTTTCTGCTGGAGATTTTGACAGGACCACAAAGTAAGCCACACACAAGACGACAGGAAAATCCCGGATTACAGGCAATGTGGATCTATTTGCCGGAAAATTTGCGATCCTAGCGCCTAGTTGACCGAGGCCCTTGACCTGTGATTCAGAGCACCCTACGATGATGCATCAAGCACGAATAACGTCCATCTAATGAACATCTTGGTCGTTATGTGAGCCATGCGGGCCTCAACCCGCCCCCACCGCATCCGAAGGAGACACGGGATGGCACAACAGGAGCACACCGAGTCACTATCGGCCCCACCCCTCATGGGGCGGGACCTCGAAGTTCGCGACGTGATCATCGTCGACCAACGAAAGATGAGACGCGCGCAGATAGGGGCCGGCGTCGGAAACTTCATGGAGTGGTACGACTTCGGCATCTACGGGTACCTGGCGGTAACCATCACGTCGGTCTTCACCCACGGAATGAACGAGGGAATCGGCCTCCTGGTCACCCTGGCCGGCTTCGCAGTTTCCTTCCTGACGAGACCCTTGGGAGGCATGATCCTCGGTCCGCTAGGAGACAAAATCGGCCGTCAGAAGATCCTCTATCTGACGATTACCCTCATGGCGTGTTCGACGGCCTTCATCGGGCTCCTCCCCACCTCTCACACCATCGGGTTGTGGGCACTCATCCCCTTGTACCTGCTGAAAATGATCCAAGGCTTCTCCACGGGCGGGGAGTTCTCGGGTGTGGCGACCTACGTCTCGGAGTTTTCTGCGGACAAGAAGCGCGGCATCGCGACGTCGTGGCTCAACAGCCAATCCATGCTGGGATTCGCGGCCGGCGCCGGCGTCGTCGCCATCACCTCGGTGGTGACCACCCGCATCTGGGGCGAGGGCGCGATGCTCGACGGCGGTTGGCGCATCCCCTTCCTCGTCGCCATCCCCCTGGGTGCCGTGGTCATCTGGTTCCGTACCCGGACCCCCGAAACTCCGGCGTTCGAGGAGGAGTACAACAAGTCCGTGACCATCCCGCCCGGGTCGATCTTCCGTCGCTACGGCGTCCTCGGCATCCTGAAGAACTACTGGCCGGCCATTCTGATCGGCTGCGCCCTGACCGCCGCGGACAGCTCGTTGTCCTACATCCTGACCAGCTACATGCCCACCTACCTCGAGACGGAGGTAGGAGTCACTTCGGTGGGTGCGGCGGTCGCCACGATCCCGATCCTGATCTTGGTCGCCACAGGCATCCCGTTCGCCGCAAGATTCTCGGACAGGGTAGGCAGAAAGCCGGTCTACCTCATCTCGATCGCCTCGACCCTGATTCTGCTGATACCTGCCTTCGCCATCGTTCACCGCGGCACGGAGTGGTCGGTATACGTCGCAATGTTCCTGATCGCCATCCCAGTAACCGGATACCTCTCCCTCACCGCATCCGTATTGCCGGCACTGTTTCCGACCGCCTCACGCTATGGCGGGATGGGCCTGACCCACAACGTCGCACTCTCGGCCTTCGGCGGGACCGCTCCGTTCTTCAGCCAAGGACTCATGCAGTTGACGGGCAGCGCCTATTCACCGGCCTTCTACGCGATGTTCTTCGCTTTGCTCGCGCTGGTGGCCCTGTTTTTCCTGAAGGAGTCGGCCCGGCGCCCGCTCGTGGGATCCGTGCCCGTGGTCGAGTCCATCCAAGAGGCCGAGGCGCTGGTGCGAGGCCAGGACCGTGACGAGAACCTCGACACCTCAACCATGCCCATCTTCGTTCCCGTAAACCGCCCCCACTGACCCTCAGCCCCACCAACGCGACGTCTGACACGACCCAGGAGGATCCATGTACTCGACCTCAACGCCTCAACCCCCCATCGCCTCACTGGAGGCATACCCATCGGCCGCCATGTTCTTCGGAAATATCCGATCCCTGCCATGGGAGGGCCTGATACTCGAGGAGCGAACCGACCGTTAAGCCAACGACGACGCCCCCGCAACAACCGATGAGGTTGTTGCGGGGGCGTCGTCGTGGGACAGCGTTACAGAGCCCGGCAGGGCACGACCCCGTCGATCAGTCGCGGCCGGCCGGGTCCTGAATCGTCACGCGATTCTCGTTGGCCTCCTGAATCGCAAGGGCCTGGGTGTCCGCTTCCTTGATCTTGCGGCGGTGCTCCGGGTCATCCTGCTCGGTGCGCAGGTTGCCGACCATGATGAACGCGCACGCGTAGAGCGCGACGAAGGTCCAGATCACGGCGGAGTTCTGGGCAAAGGTGCTCATGCCGAACGCCCCGGTGATGTTCAGGACGATGGTGACCACCGCGGTGCCCAGGAAGGTCGCGCCCCCGGCCGCGGTCGTGTACATGGCCATCGCGGCACCACGGTGCTGCGGCGCATTCGCCGGCATGATCGCTCCCATCGGGACGAAGCCCGCGAGGAAGATGCCGTAGCAGACACCCGCGACCACCGAGACGATGTATCCCCAGCCGGATCCGGCCGGAACCATGTGGGGCACGTACCACCACGCGAGCAGCGAAACCGCCGAGGCGAAGACACCGAACCAGCGGACCGTCGTGACCCAGCCCAGGCGGTCGCCCAGGTTGCCGAAGAACGCATTGAACAAGATGTTGCCTGCGTAGACCGCCACCGTCATCGCCAACCAGCGCGACTGGCCCCACCCGAGGCTCGTGCTGATGACGGCCGGCATCACGATGAACATGCCGAACTCGGGTGCGGTGTTGATCAGGCGAACCAGGAATCCCTGAAGGACCTTGGTGTTGGTGAACGTCAGGCGCAGTCCGGAGAAGATTACCTGCGATGCGGTCTCGCCCTCGGGGGCGATCCTCCGCTTGCCCTTTTCGTCGTGGCAACCAAGCCACACCAGGAGGAAACCGGCGACGTTGAGAACGCACGAGAAGATGATCGCGCCGGTCTCGCCGCCGACCCCGCCGCCAAAGGTCGGGATCGCGCCGATCGCGACCAGCGATCCGAGCGTCGGAAGGCCGCCGGTGAACATCACGTAGAACCACCCGATGGCGGTTCCCGCCTTGGACTTCAGGGCCGTGATGTTGACCCACACCAAGAAGGAGAAGGTAAACAGCGGCATGCCGAAGCCGCGGAAGAAGTACGTGACGGCCACGAGCCAGAAGACTCCGCTGGCCATGGCCAGGATGAAGCCGACCTGGAAAACGGCCCAGACCAGGAAGCCGATCATCATGACCTTCTTAGGGCCGATGAGGTCGGAGAGGGCCCCGGAAAGGTAGCTGCCGACGGCGACGGCGAGCGAGTACGACGCGATGATCGCAGCCACCGCGCTCTCCTTGCTGTGCAGAACCTCGACGAGGTGCGGAGTCAGGATATTGGACTCGACACCCAGGCCGGTCATGAAGAGCAGAACCCCGAGGAATCCCCATTTGAGGACCTGGGGAATTCCGATGCGATCGAGAAAATGCCCCTCGACTTGAGGAGCCGAAGTGCCGGCGGTGGAAGACATAAGGTGCTCCTTCTGTGGGGCGCGACGTCGGTCCCCATTGATGAACGTGCCCGGCGGCGACGGGCCGACATACGCCGGCCACTACGTGAGACGCCCCACAGGCTTGCGGTCAGCATAAGCGCAACGATCTCATTCGCACAACCGTTCTGAACATAAGTTCACGCGATAACCCCATGTCGGCCGCCGCGGGGCGCAGGATGCTCTTCGACGACCGGCCGGAGAGCGGGCTCGCCGAGCCTCTCGTGAATTGTGTCGAATTATGAAGCTCCGTGAAGAGTTCACATACATAAATTCGCGACTTCTTTCCGACTAAAAGGTCCGTGGTGTAATTGGGCAGGCGATGGGTCCGCCACGGACCGTCGCATCGCACTCACCGCACCGAGTAGAGAGATTCATAGCCGTGAAGAAAAAACTTGGCGCCCTTTTGGCCCTCATTCCGATCACCGTGGCCCTCGCCGCCTGCGGCGACGGCGGGACACCCAGCGGACCCGAGACCAAAGACGGTAAGACGATCGTCAAAATCGCTATCGCCAAAGAAATGGACGTCAATACCGTCCTGAAGGAAGAGGCGGCCAAACAGGACATCGATATCGAGTACAAAGAACTCGATAACTACACCGAGGCCAATCCGCAGCTGACCCAGGGCCAGGTGGACCTGAACTGGTTCCAGCACATCTCTTACCTCGCGAACTACAACGTGGATAACGACGACGATCTCCAGATCGTCGGCCCCACCGCGATCTTCCCGATGGGCCTCTACTCGAAGAATCACCAGTCGGTGGATGACATCCCCCAGGGCGGCAAGATCGCCATCCCGAACGACGCCGTCAATGAGGCCCGAGCCATCAGCCTGCTGAAGTCGGCCGGGCTCCTGAAGCTCAAGAACGACGCCGCGCAGCCCTCCGAGAAGGACATCGACAAGGACAAGTCCAAGGTCGAGGTCACCGCCGTCGAGGCCAATCAGACCGTGACCTCGATGTCCTCCGTGGACGGTTCGGTCGTGAACAACGACTTCCTCGATGACGCCGGCCTGGATCCGAAGAACGCGCTCTTCCAGGACGACCCCAACCAGGACTCGGCCTTGCCGTACGTCAACGTCTTCGTGTCCCAGAAGGGCCAGGAGGACAACGACACCTACAAGAAGATCCTCGATATCTACCGCAGCAAGCCGGTTCAGGACGCCCAGCAGAAGTCCTCCAAGAACACCGCCGTGGTGGTGAACACGGACGTCCAGAAGCTCCGTGACACGCAGAAGAAGCTCGAGGACGAAGACAAGAAGAACGAAGACAAGAAGTAGTAGCACGGCGCGCGTGCGGGTCGCTGACCCGCCGTTCGTCAGACGCCGGCCGGCCACCGCCTGCCGGCGTCTCGTGTGCTGTGGGGGCCTGACGGCTCCGGCAACCCATCGACAAGCAGTAAGGGAAACACATGACCGAGCACACGAGCTCCACAACCGGGGAAGATCCCTCGGACATGGTGGTCCTCGATCGCGTCTCGAAGGTTTTCACCGTCGGGAAAACCACCGTGACGGCCGTCGACGATGTCTCGCTGTCCATCCAGCGCGGCCACATCTTCGCGATCATCGGGTACTCCGGCGCGGGCAAGTCCACCCTGGTCCGATTGATCAACGGGCTCGAGTCCACGACCTCGGGGACCCTGACGGTTGACGGAACGCGGATCTCCGGCGCCAACGATGCTCAGTTGCGCAAGGCGCGGACCAGCATCGGGATGATCTTCCAGCAGTTCAACCTGATGAACTCCAAGACGGTCGCGGCCAACGTGGAATTCCCGCTCAAGGTTGCGGGATGGTCCACGGCACGACGCCGCGAGCGGGTTCAGGAGTTGCTGGACTTCGTGGGCCTCCGAGACAAGGCCAAAAATTATCCGGATCAGCTCTCGGGCGGTCAGAAGCAGCGCGTCGGCATCGCCCGCTCGCTGGCGACCGAGCCGAGCCTTCTGCTGGCCGACGAGTCGACCTCTGCCCTCGACCCCGAGACCACCGAGGAGGTCCTCGGCCTGCTCAAGAAGGTCAACCGGGAGCTCGGGATCACGGTCGTCGTCATCACCCACGAGATGGATGTTGTGGCCTCCATCGCCGACCGGGTGGCCGTCATGGAAAGCGGCAAGGTGGTCGAGGAGGGCAACGTGTACGACGTCTTCTCGAACCCGCAAACGGCCCCGGCCCAGCGCTTCGTCGCGACGACGGTCAAGCCCACGCCTTCCGGGGCTCGGGCCAGTGAGCTCAAGGAACGCCACCGCGGCTTCCTCATCAGCGTCGAGGTGACCGACGAGACCAAATTGGGCGACGTCCTCTCCCGCCTGGGCGAGCGCAACGTTCGTTTCAACATCGTCGACGGCGGCCTGGAGACCCTCCAGGGCCGTACCTACGGCAAACTCACCCTCGAACTGCTGGGTGAGGTCACGGCCATCGAGGCCGTCATCGAACAACTCAAATCCGTCACTCTCGTCCAGGAGGTGCGCGCCTGATGACGCTGTCAGCACACACCCTGTTGTCCGCCTCCCTCGAGGCCAAGCCCAAGACCGATTGGTCGGAGGTCCGCCCCGACCTGTTGCAGGCGACCTGGGAAACCATCGAGATGGTCGCGATCACCATGGTGATCGCCGGCATCCTCGGATTCATCGTGGGTCTCCTGCTGTACACCACGCGGCGCGGCAACATCCTGCAGAATCGCGCCCTGAACTGGGTCCTGAACCTCGTGGTGAACTTCGTCCGCCCAATCCCGTTCATCATCCTGCTCGTGGCCCTCGGGCCGGTCATGCTCGCGACCATCGGCACGACGATCGAGATGAAGGCGGCCGTCTTCGGCATGGTCGTCGCCGCGGTCTTCGCGGTGGCCCGCATCGTCGAGCAGAACCTCGTCTCGATCGACCCGGGCGTGATCGAGGCGGCGCGAGCAATGGGCGCGACGCGCTCCCGGATCATGTTCTCCGTCATCCTGCCGGAAGCTCTCGGGCCCCTGATCCTCGGTTACACGTTCCTGCTGATCGGCGTGGTCGACATGTCCGCCATGGCCGGCTACATCGGCGCCGGCGGCCTGGGCGACTACGCCTTGTCCAAGGGCTACCAGCGTTTCAACTGGGACATCACGATGGCCGCGGTGCTGGTCATCATCGTCATGGTCCAGTTCGTCCAGCTCTTCGGCAACTGGCTCGCGCGCAAGATCATGCGCCGCTAGTCAGGCCCGCCCCTCGACACGACGATGCCCGTCGCGCCCCCGCTGGGAGGCGCGGCGGGCATCGTCGTACGGCCCTGCGCGTGGGCTAGCCGAGCTTCTCCTCGACGAGCTTCTTGACCTCGCGCCGCAGGGTCTTGCCCAGCATCGACCGGGGAAAGTCCTCGAGCTCGACGATGCGGCGGGGCACCTTGTAGCGGGTGATCTTGGAGTAGCAGTGTTGCCGCAGCGCCTCGACGTCGAGGGCGTGCCCCGGCTCCATGATCACGGCCGCCACGACGTCTTCCCCGCCCCCGTCCGCGTCGATGCCGATCACGGCCGCGTCCTTCACGAGGTCATTCGACTTCAGCGCGGTCTCGACCTCCGACGGCGAGACGTTGAATCCCCCTGTGATGATGACTTCCTTGAGTCGATCGACCACGAAGAGGTAGCCGTCCTCGTCCATCGTGACGATGTCTCCCGTGCGCAGCCACCCGTCCTCGGTCAACGCCGCGTGGGTCGCTTCCTCGTTCTTCCAGTACCCGCGGAAAACCTGTGGTCCCTTGACCCAGAGCTCTCCGGCCTCGCCATCGGGGGCGTCCTCCAGGCTCTCGGGGTCGACGATCCGGATATCCGTCGAGGGGAACGGCACCCCGATGGATCCGGTGCGGCGCGAGGCGTTCAGCGGATTGCAACACACCAGCGGCGCGCATTCCGTCAGCCCGTACCCTTCGACGAGGAATCCCCCGGTCTTGGCCTCCCACTGGCTGACGAGCTGCGACGGAAGGTTCATGGCCCCGGACACGGAGGTTCGGATACCGGACAGGTCGGCGCCGCGTTCCCGGGCCATATCCATCAGCCGTTGATATATCGGCGGAACGGCCGGAAGGATCGTCGGGGTGGTCTTCTTCATCGCGGAGAACACCAAATCCAGGTCCACCGTGGGAAATAACACCAGTTTGGCGCGCACGGCCATCGCGATGCCCAACCCCAGGGTCATCCCGTAGGCGTGAAAAAGCGGCAGCAACGCGTAGATCACCTCGTCGGTTCCCACACCGATCCATTCCTCGCCCATGAGCGCGTTGGATTCGAGGTTACGATGCGTGAGCATGACCCCCTTGGGCGTCCCCGAGGTGCCCGAGGTGTAGAGCAGCAACGCAGTGTCGTGGGCCGTCGGGCGGTGATGGTCGGCCGCGATCGGTGCGGCCTTGAGCAGCTTTCGCCACGGTGTCGTCCTCGGGGCCGGACCCTCGAGTTTGGCCCGGGATTCCTTGGCGCGAGGCAGCGGGAGCTTGAGCCCGAGCCGAAGGTGGCGCGGCATGGCCTCGATGAGGTTGACCGCGATGACCTCGCGGGGACGGATGTCGGCCGGCTGGTCCGTGACCTTGGCGGCGATCTTGTCCCAGACGAAAGCGACCTTCGCGCCGTGATCCTCAAATTGGTGCCGCAACTCGCCGTCGGTGTAGAGGGGATTGTGCTCGACCACGACGCCGCCGAGCCTCAGGATGGCGTAGAAAGCGACGATGTGTTGCGGGCAGTTGGGGAGGATCACCGCGACGCGGTCCCCCGGCTGCACCCCCATCAGGCGTAGCCCCTCGGCCACCCGGGAGATCTGGTCTCCCAATTGGGAATAGCTGGTCGTGGCCCCGAAGAATTCGAGGGCCGGTTTCGGCCCCGCGGCCTTCACGGAACGCTCCATGACGTGGACCAGAGAGGTCTCCGGAAGGTCGAGGGTCTCCGAGGTCGTCGAATTGTAGTTCTTAAGCCAGGGTCGGCGTTGCGTGCTTCGTTCGGATCCGTCGTACGGAAGTGCATCCATGGTCGAGATTCTGCCATGTGGCCGCGTCACCTGGAATACTGTCCAGCATGACCGCACGCCGCAAGAGCCCCTGGACCGAGGACGAATTTCGCACCGTGATGCGACAGATCAATCGCCGCATGCTGATCGGAACCGGCATCGCCATCCTGATCGGCCTCGTCGTGATCGGCTTGGCGGCCCTGCTCACCTAGGCCCGAGGCCGCGACACCTCCGTTAACCGAGCCGACCACGACCGACCAACCACTCCGACGAAAGGCCTCCTCGAATGAGCGCACCTGGACCCGATCCGGATTCGATGACCATGCGGGAACGCATGCACGCCGGCCTACCCTACCGAGGGGAGGGAACGGCGAACGAGACGAATCATGACGCATCGCTCTCGGCCCGGACCTCCGCGGAGGCGGCCCGCATGACGGACCGCTACCAGCGACTCGATCTCGACGAGCCGGCTTCCGCGCAGGCCCTCTTGTGTGAGTTGCTCGGGAGCATGGGCGAGGACGTGCGCATCCGTCCCCCGTTCCACGTGGATTACGGATACAACATCCACGTCGGGGACCGGCTGTTCGCGAACTTCGGGCTGACCATCCTCGACGTCTGCGACGTGCGCATCGGCGATGACGTCCAGATCGGCCCGCACGTGCAGCTCTTGTGCCCCACCCATCCCTTGAACCCCACCGACCGGCGGCTCATGTGGGAAGGCGGGTTGCCGATCACCATCGAGGACAACGTGTGGCTCGGCGGTGGCGCCATCGTCATGCCGGGCGTGACCGTCGGACACGACTCCGTGGTCGGGGCCGGGGCCGTGGTGACCAAGGACATTCCTCCGTTCTCGATCGCGGTCGGCTCCCCCGCGCGGGTCATCCGCACAATCGATCCCGAGGAACGATCCGGCCAATACGCCCTCGAGAACTTTCCCCCGTCGTATCGGGAACAGGTTAACCGTCCATCGCATCGGACCGATCCGAGTCAGGAGCAGAACGCGTGAGCACGTCAGGAAATAGGCCGTGGAATGAACGCCCGGACGCCGATTCGAACGACCCGAACAGGACCGTCCCCCTGGACGACGACCGGACCGAGGTGATCCCCCACTCGTCCGCGGGCCGGATCGACGAGGAGCGCACCGAGGTTCTCGACGAGGACAGGACCGAATACCTCTCCGGGGACGACCAACGAACCCAGGTCCTGGACGGGGGCTCCTGGGGGTCGAGCCACGCGTCGGCCAATGAGACCCTGCCCCTCCCGGCCTACGGGGAGGGATCCCGGACCACGGAAGCGCACAAGTATTCGGGCCTCGAATACGACGACCCGGCCGAATGGGATGCCCGGGGCCGGGCCGACGACGCCACGCAGGTCCTCGGACGCACCGAGCCTGTCGACTCGCGCGCCTCCACCCCCGCGGCCGGCGCCGGAATGTCCCCGGGCGGCGCGGGCTCCCCGACCCAGGGCTTCCCCGCGGGCGGCCAGCAGGGTGGCTACGCGCCGGAACCGCCGCGCGGGCCCTCGGGAGCCGAGCTTCGTTCCATGATCGTTCGGCGGCAGAAGGCCGAGTACGGGCGGATTCAGCTACTCCCGGGCCTGATCGGATGGCTCGTGGCCACCGCCGTCGCCGGATTCCTGCTGTGGTTGGCGGGGCAGGTCGTGCCGAGCATCGGCTCCGCGACCATGCCCGACCACGTCGGCGCATCCCTCAAGGAGCTCACGCAAGGTTCGGCCGGCGGCAGCGCCTGGGTGCTCGTGTTCGGGGCCGTGTATTTCGTCTCTTACGTCGTCGGAGGGTTCGCCGCCGGACGCTCCGGGCGCTTCGCCGGGGCCAAACAGGGCGTCGCCGTCTGGCTGTGGCAGCTCATGGGGGCGGCGGTCACGACCGTTCTGTCGCTCTTCCTCGCGGATCGCGTCGGCACGAGCGTCCCCCTGGGATCCGTGCAGTCTCTGGGCGGCGACGACTTCCTCTGGGGGCTCGCGGCGGCCGTGTGCGCCCTCATCGTGGGCCTGATCGGGGCCATCCTCGGCGGCCTCTGGGGCACCCGATTCCACCGTTCCGTGGATCGTTGGGGCTTCGAGGGCCGGTAAGTTCGGTCGCCTCGATGCACGGAACCCGCCCGGACGGTCGTCCGGGCGGGTTCCGTGTATGACGATGAGGCTACATGTCGAGCAGCAGCGCCGGTTCCTCCAGCACCGCGGCGACGTCGGCCATGAAACGCGCCGAGAGGTCACCGTCGACGATGCGGTGATCGAAGGATCCGCCCAGGGTTGTGACCCACCGGGGAATGACCTCGCCGTCCACGACCCACGGCTTCTGCTTGATCGTTCCGAAGGCGACGATGGCGGCCTCGCCCGGGTTGATGATGGGCGTTCCGGTATCGATCCCCAAGGCGCCAATGTTGGTGATCGTCATGGTCCCGGAGGCCATGTCCCCCGGCTGAGTCTTGCCCTCGCGGGCCTTGGTGGTCAGCGCGTTCAGCGCCACCGCGAGCTCCCGGAGGGAGAGGTCCTGCGCGTCTTTGATATTCGGCACCATCAAACCCCGCGGGGTCGCCGCGGCGATCCCGAGATTCACGTACCGCTTGATGAGGATCTCGGAGTCGGTCCACTGCGAGTTGACCTGCGGGTTCCTGGCCGTGGCCCAGATGACCGCCTTGGCCAGGATCAGCAGTGGGGTCACCTTGACGCCGTCGAAGGTGGGCGAGGTTTTCAGCCTCTTGACGAATTCCATGGTCCGGGAGGCGTCCACGTCGACGAAGATCGACACGTGCGGGGCCTCGAAGGCGGACTTCACCATGGCCTTCGCGGTGGCCTTGCGGACGCCCTTGACCGGTACGCGCTCGATGCGGTCCTCGGTCCCGCCACGCTCGACCCAGAAGTTTGCGGGTTTGTGGCTCTCGACGTCCTGCGCGTGGGCGGCGAAGTTGACCAAATCGCGCTGGGTGACCTGGCCTTGCGGGCCGGTCGCCGGGACATCGGCCAAGTCGATCCCGAGGTCCTTGGCGGCCTTGCGTACGGGAGGCTTGGCGAGCGCGGGGCGCCGGGGCGGCTCGCTGAGCACCGTCTTGTGACCGGAAACCTGGCCCATCGGCTCCTCGGCGGCGCGCCCGGGCAACCGCTTGAGGGCGCCGCGGCCTTCCTCGGCGAGCCTCTTGGCGCGCTCGGCGAGGCCCATGCCCCCTTGGCGCTGCGTCCGGTTGAGGAGCTGCGTCAGGAGCGTCTCGGGGTGCTCGCCTTCGGGGGCGGCGGAGGCCTGCTCCGACGGGGCGGCGTTGAGAGTCACCCCGGCGCCCACGGCGCGCTTGCGGGTACGCCGCTTGACCGGGTCGGCCTTGGGCCCGGAACCCACCAGGGCCTCGGTCTCCTCCGCCGCGTCGGGCGACGGGGTCGACGCCTTGCCGCTGGGCGCGGAGGCGCGCGTGGCCGGGGCCTGCTCGGGCTCGACCTCGTCGCGCGGCGTCTCGACCGCGGCCGTCTCGGCCTGTTCCGCCGACGCGTCAGGCTCCGAAGGCTGCGGGGCCTCGCCGGAGACCGTGACCGAGATCAGCGGCGCGCCGACCTCGACGGTCTCACCTTCTGCGGCGATGATCGATTCGACCGTACCGGCGAACGGGGAGGGCAGCTCGACGACCGACTTGGCCGTCTCGATCTCCAGGACCACCTGGTTGACCTCGACGGTGCTTCCGGGGCCGACCTTCCATGACAGAATCTCAGCCTCGGTCAGGCCTTCCCCGACGTCCGGGAGATGAAATATCGAAGACAATGAGAACTCCTGGGTGATGAGGCTGGCTAGTAGTTCAGCGAACGGTCGATGGCTTCCAGCAGGCGGTCGATATTCGGAAGGTAATCCTCTTCGACGGCAGCGACCGGATAGGGCATGTGGAAGGCCCCGACCCTGAGCACGGGCGCCTCCAGGCTGTAGAAGCATCGCTGCCCGATTTCGGCCGCAAGCTCCCCGCCCATGCCGCCGAAGGTGGGGGCCTCGTGGGTCACGATGAGCCGCCCGGTCTTCTTGACGGAAGCCTCGACCGCGTCGAAATCCAACGGCGAGATCGACCGCAGGTCCATGACCTCGATGGAGAGGCCGTCCTCGCGCGCGGCCTCCGCCGCGGCCAGCGCGACCGGCACGAGCGGACCGTAAGCGGCCAGGGTCAGGTCCCTGCCTTCGCGGACGATCTGCGCCCGTTGGCTTCCGGGGGCGGCCGTGGCGCGGTCCACCTCGCCCTTGAGCCAGTAGCGCCGCTTCGGTTCGAGGAAGATCACCGGATCCTCCGAGGCGATCGCTTCGCGCATCATCGAGTAGGCATCCTGCGAATTCGACGGCGTCATGACCCGCAAGCCCGCGGTGTGGGCGAACAGCGCCTCCGGGGACTCCGAGTGATGCTCGATAGACCCGATATTTCCGCCGTAAGGAATGCGAATGACGACCGGTAGGCTCACCGATCCCCGAGACCTCGCCCGGATCTTCGCCAGCTGCGTGGTGATCTGGTTGAAGGACGGGAAGACGAATCCGTCGAATTGGATTTCGCACACGGGACGGTACCCCCGCATGGCCAGCCCGATGGCCGAGCCGACGATGCCGGCCTCGCCGAGCGGCGAGTCCATGACGCGCTGAGGGCCGAATTCCTGTTTCAGCCCCTGGGTCACGCGGAAGACGCCACCGAGGGTCCCGATGTCCTCGCCCATCAGCAGGACGGTCTCGTCCTCCCTCAGGGCATCGGACATGGCCACGTTGAGGGCCTTCGCCATCGGCATGTTTTCCACGGAGGCCTCCACCTTGTCATTGCTGGTCACGTTCACCGCCCGCCTTCCGCGGTGCCGGATTTTTCGAATCCTGCTTCATACTCGTGGAACCACGCGCGCTCCCGCTCGACGAGAGAATTCTTCTCCGCGTAGACGTGCTCGAAGGCCGCGTCGAATTCCGGCGGTTCCATGGCGAGCACGGCCTCCCGGATGGAAGCCCCGTACTTCTTGGCCTCGGCGTTGGCGCTCTCGAAGAACTCCTCGGGCGTGCCCTGGTCGCGAAGGTAACGCTCGAGCCGAACGAGGGGATCTTTGGTCGTCCACTCGTCCTCTTCCTCGCGCGTGCGGTACTTGGTGGGATCGTCGGCCGTCGTGTGCGCGCCGATGCGGTAGGTCTCCGCCTCGATCAGCACGGGCCCTTCGCCCCGGTGGATCTTGTCCATCGCGTAGGCGGTCGCGGCCTGGACGCCGAGGATATCGTTGCCGTCCACGCGTATTCCCTCGAAGCCGTAGCCGGCCGCGCGCTCCGCGAGGGGCAACCGGGATTGAGTGGCGAAGGGGACGGAAATCGCCCACTGGTTGTTCTGGATGAAGAACAGGACGGGTGCATCGTAGGAGGCCGCGAAGACCATGGACTCGTGTGCTTCGCCCTCGGTCGAGGCCCCGTCGCCGAAATAGACGACCGTCGCCTCGTCGACCTCCCTGCCGCGGATCTCGCGGTCGAGCTTCTGCCCCATCGCGTAGCCCACGGCGTGAGGAATCTGGGAGGCGAGAACGAAGGAATACAGGTTGAACCGGTGCTTTTTCGGATCCCAGCCGCCGGGCGCGAATCCGCGGAAAACCTTCAGGATGTCCACGAGGTCGACGCCTCGCGCGTACGCCAGGGCGTGCTCTCGGTAGGAGGGAAAGATGAAATCCTGCGTCGGAATGGCGTTGGCCGATCCCACCTGGGCGGCCTCCTGCCCCTTGGAGGGGACCCAGAGCGCCAGTTTGCCCTGACGTTGCAGGGAGGTCGCCTCATCGTCGAAGCGACGCACCATCAGCATGTCGGTGTAGGAGCGTTGGAGGTCCTCAAGGGTGAGGTCCTTGATATACGGATCGAAGGTGGGATCCGATCCCCGACGACCGTTCTCGTCGAGAATGGTCACTCTCCTCAGCTGACCTTCGGTAGCCCCAGGGTGGTGGGATTCCGTGGTTTCCATGAGTCCTCCATGCGGCTAAGTTGTCCGGCGGCCGGCGTGACCGGCGGATCCGACAAGCAGGCGGATCCTCCGGTCACAAAATACACCCTTAGCCTACCGTTCGCCCTGCTGGGAGAATTCTTCCGCGATGCGCAGGAAGCGGGTGTTCGCTTCCTCTTCCCCGATACTCACGCGCACCCCCTCGGCCCCGAAGGCACGGACCGACAGTGCGTTCTCGTCTGCCAGTTCGGCGAATTCTTGGGTCCTCTCGCCCAGCGGCAGCCACACGAAATTCGCTCGGGTCACGGGGAACGTCCACCCCTGGCTCGCCAATCCGTCCACGACGCGTGTTCGCTCTGAGACAAGACGCCGCACCTGGTCCCGCACCTCGGCGTCGTGTTCGATCGAGGTGATCGCGGCCTCTTCGGCCACCGCGGTCACCGCGAAGGTCGTGGCCGAAACCCGCAGGTACTGCGTGACCTCCGGATGGGAAATCGAGTAGCCGACCCGGAGCCCGGCCAGGCCGGCGGCCTTCGAGAAGGTGCGGAGAACCACCAGGTTCTCGTAGTCCGGGTACAGATCCATGCCTTCGGCCAGGCCGCCCTCGGCGATCTCGGCCTCGGTGAGCTCGGACTCTTGGCAGAATTCCAGATAGGCCTCGTCCAGGACGACGACGATGTGCGAGGGCACCCTCGCCATGAAGTCCTGGACCTTCTTCTTGGTCAGGGCAGGCCCGGTGGGGTTATTCGGGGTGCACAGGATGATGACCTTCGTGCTGTCCGTGATCGCGCGGGTCATGGCCTCGAGATCGTGTTCCCCGCTCGGCAAGTTAGGCACCCGAACCTCGCGGGCGCCGGCCAGCCCGGTCACGATCGGGTAGGCCTCAAAGGAACGCCACGGATAAATGACCTCGTCTTGGGTCCCGTCGGAATTGCCGCCCGCGAAGGCCGCAAGGATCTGGCTCAGCGCGCCCAGGCTGCCCGCGCCGGTCACGATGTCCGCGGGGTCCACTCCCAGGTGCTCACCCAGGACCCCGCGCAAACGCGTGCACAACGGGTCCGGGTACCGGTTCGCGGTCGCGAAATCGCGAATTACCTCGCGCACGGCGGGCACCGGACCGTAGGGGTTCTCGTTGGACGAGAGCTTGTATTGCGTCAGTCCTTCCACCGCGCGCGGGGGTTTGCCCGCTGCGTACTTGGGAAGACCGCTGAAGACTTCTCGCGGCGTGATTCCGCGCGAAACTGCTTGCTCATTCTCACTCATGAATTCCACTGTAACGGGGCCACCCCCAAAAGGTGTCATCGCTCACTTTCGGCGGTATTCGATGACGCTCGATCGTAGTTTTCCGCGGATGACTCGAAGGTCATGGTGCGCAGGGCGGCCCCTGCGGGAAGCATCTGGCGCATCAACTCGGCGTGTTCCCGGCCCTCGGAGGTCGTGGCCAACACGCGGTCGGCCGCCCGTCCGGCTCGAACGTAGTCCTCGGCGTCGTGAGTGAACTCGACCAGGCCACCGACCCCGACGTTCGTTTCCACCACGACGGCGTGGTCATTGCCCGGGTCCGGCCCTCCGCCGGTGACGACCGGAATCGGGTCGTTCACGTCACGAAGATGCAGAAGCCGAACATCCCGAGGAACGGCGCGGTACATCGTGCTCGGGGTTCCCGTGGTGACGACGCCCCGGACGGAGTACCTGCCCATGAACTCCCGATTCGAGGCCAGCGCCATGGCCGCCATTCCCCCTTGGGAAAAGCCTGACAGCAGAACCGGGTCTTCCCTGCCGGCCCCGGCCTCGGCCAACGCGCGGTCGACGAGTTGGAGGAGGGCCGGTGACTGCGCCAGCGGCGTGTCCGGGGTGGTCGTCGCGACATCGGCGATGCTGAAGGCGCTGTTGGGATCCGTCCGGCTGAGGAGGTTATCGAAATCCGTGCCCGGTATCGCGACGACGAACGTGCGGGTCCCGTCCGGCCGCGTCACCTCGGTGACGTCCACGTGCGCCAGGGAAACCCTCTCTTGAGGCCCCGTCGCGGCGTCGAATTGCTCGTCGTGGGCCCCCGCGCCGCGAAGCCCCTCCGCGATCACGGTCGCCGAACCGGCCGCGGATGTTCGAGGCACGGAGTGCTCGCCGACCTTCCGGAAACCGCTCAACCGCACGAGACCTAGCCCGACGCTGCGCCTCTGGGCCTTGACCCGGGAGACGTCACCCCGCAGCGTCTCCAGGGGAAGGCCGCTCCCGGCAAGCGACGACCGCACCGCCGCCGCGGTTCCCCGGCTCGCGGAATCCACGGCCAGGAGGGTTCCTTCCGTGACCGCAAACCCCGCCGCGCCCGTCAGCAGTCCGAGCGGATGGATGCCCACGGAGAAGGCCGAACCGTAGAGCACCCGATAGGGCACCGCATGAACCGCGTCGAACCCCTTGACCAAGGTCTCGGCCAACTCTTCCGCGTGCTCATAGGACAATTGCGCCAGGCGCGTTTTGGCCGCGAATTCTCCGACGCCCACCACGAACGCCTGAACCTCCCGCCTCGCCTGGGCCATCGACTCCGATGCCTGCCGGAGCCGCTCCGAGACCACGGCCCATATCGTGCCCACCTCGGAGGCCAGGACGAGCAAGCGAGCCTCGACGGCCGCCGTCTCTCCGGCCGCTTCCGTCAAGACCTCGCTGATTCTCCCGACCTCGGCCGTATCGACCCGCAGGCGGTCAGAGGAAGACCGCAGGACGGCCCCATCCCTGGGCACCAGGCCAAATCCCGAAGCGAAGGCGCCGGTCTCACCCGCGGGCTCCGTGGCGAAGTCGGCCCACTCACGGAGCGATCCGGTCAACGCACCCATACCGCGTCACTTCCTTCCGTTTCCGGACACGGCCCGGCGCAGAGCATCGATCTCCTCGGGGTGCGCATGCCCCTGAAAGGCCTCCCTGATGGTTCGGAGTTCCTCAGCGGCGGGCGCGCCGAGGGTCGCGAAGAACTCCTCCACGTTCGCCATCACCGAGCCCACCGACAGCCCCAGGTGAGCCGCGTGGCGGACCGTGAATTCCGTGAGTCGACGCTCGAGGGCTTCCGTGGCGACCGCGACGCCGTTCATGCGCTGTCGGATCTCATCCGCGGAGCGGAGAAGCTCCTCGACGCCGCGCCGGAGGTGCTCGGCCGCGGCGTCGGCGCGCCCGACGTGGCGGTGCACACCGTCCCGGAACGCCCGCGCGGCCTTGGACTCCCAGGAGGACGCCGCCGTCTCGGCGACCCGGTCCCTCGCGGCGCGCACCTCCTCCGAAAGCCCGAGAGTTTCTCGGGCGAGGCTCTCGACCCGTTCCGCGGCGGCCTCTCCGACCGCTCTCACTACCCCCGGCATCTCCATGCCCCACGCGCCGACGATATTCATGTGCCCCTGCCTTTCTCGCGACCGAAGACTGCGAGCGTTCCGCCCCGTCCGCCACCAGCTTCCGATGCCGCGTCCCGCCGCGACCGGTACGAGCGGCCGTTCCCCACGAATTCGTGGACAAGTTCCTTCCCACCGGAGATGACGTCATGCCTGTGGACGGCACCGCGTCGGCCGGGAGGCCGTGCCACAATAAAGCCATGGCCAACTCCTCAGAGAACACCTCCCTGCCCGAATCGACCTTGCCGAACGGTCGCCGCAGCCTCACCGAGGTCTCGCCGGCGATTGCCCTGGGCCCCCTTGACGGGCGCTACCAGCCCCAGACCGCTCCCCTGGTGGACTACCTCTCGGAATCGGCGCTCAACCGAGATCGCGTGCACGTCGAGGTCGAGTGGTTTATTTACTTGAGCAATAATTCGGTCCTTCCGGGGCTCGCTCCCCTCACGGAGTCGCAGAAGTCCGGACTGCGCGCGCTGGTCACCGAGTTCGACGCGGAATCCATCGCGGAATTGGCCGAGATCGAGGCGGTCACGGTTCACGACGTCAAGGCCGTCGAATACTTCATCGGGCGCCGCCTCGAGGGCCTCGGACTGGGGCACCTGACGTCGTTGGTGCACTTCGGGTGCACCTCCGAAGACATCAACAACCTCTCCTACGCGGTCGGCATCCGTGACGCGGTCCGTTTCGCGTGGTTGCCCGCGGCCCGGGAGCTGACGGACATGGTCGCGTCCCTCGCGGAGTCAACCCGTGATGTTCCCATGCTGTCCCGAACCCACGGCCAGCCGGCCACGCCGACGACGCTCGGCAAAGAGATGGCCGTCCTCGCCTACCGCCTCCAGCGTCAGCTCAAGCACGTCGAAAACCAGGAATTCCTGGGCAAGATCAACGGCGCCACGGGCACCTATGCGGCCCACGTCGCCTCGGCCCCCACCGTGGACTGGGAATCGGTCTCCCGCGGGTTCGTCGAATACCTGGGACTCACCTGGAACCCGCTGACCACGCAGATCGAGTCGCACGACTGGCAGGCGGAGCTCTACTCGACGATGTCCCACTTCAACCGGATCCTGCACAACCTCTGCACGGATATCTGGTCGTATATCTCCATCGGCTACTTCCGCCAGATCCCCGTGGAAGGCGCCACCGGCTCGTCGACCATGCCTCACAAGATCAATCCGATCCGTTTCGAAAATGCCGAAGCGAACCTGGAGATTTCCTGCTCTTTGCTGAATACCCTGGCCGAAACCCTCGTGACCTCGCGGTGGCAGCGTGACCTGACGGATTCCTCGTCGCAGCGCAATATCGGCGTGGCCTTCGGGCACTCCTTGCTGGCCATCTCCAACGTCCGCAAGGGCCTGTCCAAGCTCGACGTCGCCGAGGAAACCCTCGCGGAGGACCTCGACCACAACTGGGAGGTCCTCGCCGAGGCGATCCAGATGGTCATGCGCGCCGAATCCATCGCCGGCGTCGAGGGCATGGATCAGCCCTATGAGCGCCTGAAGGACCTGACCCGCGGCCACCGCGTGGATCAGCAGCGACTCATCGAGTTCGTCTCGGGCCTGGGCCTTTCGCCGGAGGCCGAGTCTCGGCTCACGAGCCTCACCCCGGCGACCTATCACGGCATCGCCGCCCGGCTCGTCGACCACCTGAAGTAGTCGCACCGGGAGACGACGCAGGGCATCGGCCACCGTGGTGGTCGATGCCCTGCGTTTGAGGTGAGGACGATCAGCGCTCGGGTGCTACCGCTTCGAGCCTTGGTCCGAGGAGTCCTCCGACTTCTCCTGTTCTGCCTCTGCGGCCTTGCCCGCCGGAAGGTCGCCGGCGAGCGCCTGCGCCTTCTTTTCCTCGTGGGGATCGGAGAACTTCGGCGCCCGGCCGTCCAGCTGGAGGCTGTCCGGGAACTCCTGGGGGACCTTCCCGAAGGCGGCCTTGGTCGACTTGATCACCTGGCGACCCAGCGCGAGGTTTGCGCCGCCACCCACCACGGCCCCGATGCCGAAGGGCAGGGCGCGACCGAGCAGGGCGCCGGACTGCCGCGTCAGGAACCGTTTGATGAACATGTTGCGAATCGTCCGGGACACGCTGAAGGACTTGCCGTCCTCCTTGCCGAGCATCAAGCCCCACTTGTTGCTGATGCCGGCCGTCCGACCGGACTGGCCCAGGATCTGCTTCATGAGCACGGCGCCGTCCTCGCCGAGCATCAGGGCCATGACCATCGTGCGCGCCTTCTCGGGATCGTCCACGTGCACGCCGTAAAGCTCGGCCATGGACTGCGCGTAGATCGCGGTGCGCTCCAGGTAACCGCCGACGGCGACGAACGAGAGCCCGACGGAGGTGACGGTGCCGATGCCCGGGATGAAGGCCGACGCGCCGACGGCTCCGCCACCGACCGTGACATCGCGGAGGTACAACCGCTCCAGGCGCTGGGCGATCTGCTCCGGGGTGTCATCCGGATGCTTCTTGCGGAGCTTCTTGATGGCCGTGACCACCAGGGGACGCTGGGCGCGAAGGACCGAATCCAGCGCCTTATTCAAGGCGGGCTTGGGCTGCCCGTGATCGTCGAAGGCATTTTTCATTGCGGATTCAAAGGGAAACTTCGGTGCCATGCCCTCATCTAACCACGGGCACCGCGTCTTCATCAGCCTCTTAGCCGACAGCGCACCTCGCACCCGCGTCCTCTCCCCCGCTCTCGGCTGGTTCGGACGCCCCCTGGAGCCGTTTTCTCACAACCCGCGGACGAATTCCTGGGTCTGCACCGGATCCATCACGGTCGCCGGATGAGGGCCGGCCGCAAGCCAGCGATCGGCCCGCTGCGGGGCGTCCAGCATCCCCGGGCCGGCCGCCATCACCAGGTTGCCCTCCCGCCGCCCCGACGTCACGGACGTGTCGGCCAGGGTCCACACCCCGGATCGATGCCCGAGCCGCGGATCGCTCAGGGTCGCTGCTGCCAAGGCCTCGGCCTGCCGGGCGAAGAACCCCAAGCCGGGGTCGTCGCCCACGTTGACGAGCAGGACTCCCCGGTCGGAAAGCACCGGGAGCGCTTCGGCGTAGAACTCCCGGCAGGCCAGGTGCTCCGGGGAGTCGCGGCCCGAAAAGATATCGACGACGATCACGTCGAAGCCGGCATCCTGTGGGAGACCGGCCGCCTCGGCGAGGTAGGGAATCGCCGCGCGGGCGTCGTCGGTCACCGATACCAGTCGGGTGCCCTCCGGCAGGGGAAGCGCGCGGGTCACGAGGCTGGACAGCTCCCGCTCGATGTCGACGGCGACCTGCGGCGATCCCGGCCGGGTCGCGTGGATGTATCGGGGAAGCGTCATCCCGCCGGCTCCCAAGTGGGCCGCGGTGATGGGCTCCCCCTCGGGCGCGATCGTATCGACGACGTTGCCGATGCGCCGCAAATATTCGTAGAAGATATGTTCTGGGTTCTCCAAGTCCACGTGGGACTGTTCCGCACCGCCGATCTCGAGGACGTAACCGCGCGGGCTGAACCCGTCCGGGAGGATCAAGGCGTTCAGGCCCGAGGACGAGAGATTGACGCTGCGCAGCCTCTCCTGCCCGGTCATACCGGAAACTCGTTCTCTTCGTGACGGTAGTGGCTCTGCGGGTCGAGTTGGATCGTCGAGTGGGCGATCGAGACCTCAAAGTGCTCCGAGATGCAGTTTTGGATCTCGCAGAGCAACTGGGCGCTGTGGCCGTCCTCGAAACAATCGTCCCGCACCACGACGTGGGCGGTGAGCACCGGAAGGTCCGTCGAGATGCGGCTCGCGTGGAGATCGTGGACGGTCACCACGTGGGGGTGGCGTTCGATGTGCCGCTTGACCTCGGCGATGTCCAAGCCCGGCGGCACCGATTCGAGGAGCACGCTGACGGATTCGCGGAGAATCACGAGCGCCCGCGGGATGATGAGGACGCCGATCAACAGGGCCACGACGGCGTCGGCCTGAACCCATCCGGTCAGCCCGATGACGACCGCGGAGACCAATACCGCGACCGACCCGAGGGCGTCGTTGACGACCTCCAGGAAGGCCGCCTTCATGTTCAGCGACTTTTCACCACCAAAGAGCACCACGATGGCCGCGATATTCCCCAGCAGCCCCAAGGCGCCGAAGACGATGAGCTCACGATCCGCGATCGGTTGGGGATTCGCGAACCGCTGGACGGCCTCCACGATCACGATGATCCCGACGACGATCAGGACGGTCGCCTGCACGGCCGCCGCGAGGACCTCGACCCGCTTCCAGCCCCACGTGCGATGCTCCGTGGCCGGGCGCCCCATGAGGACCGCCGCCCACAACGCCATCCCCAACCCGGCGGCGTCGGTCAGCACGTGCACCGTGTCGAACAGGAGGGCGAGCGAACCGGTCCAGATGGCCCCGACGAGTTGCACGACGAACAAGGCCAGCGCGATCCCGAAGGCGATCGACAGCCGCTTTCGCCCGGTCTCGGGCCCGTGATGGTGATCGTGCGCGTGTCCCATGAGGCACCGTCCTAACATATAAGGAATTATTTATATGTTATCTCGCCGGAACCACCTCGGGAAGGCCTCCCGGTGCGGGCTATTTCACACCGAACTGGTCGAATTCTCCCGTCGGCGCGGGATCGGAGCGCTCAACGTCGCTGACCTTGCCCGCGGTATCGCCGGAATTCAGCGCGCCCCACAGCGCCTCAATCCCCCGCCGGGAACCTTCGGCGATGATCCGCACGCGACCGTCCGGAAGGTTTTCGGCGAAGCCTAAGAGATCGTTCTCCTGCGCGATGCCCCTGGTCCACCACCGAAATCCCACGCCTTGAACGCGTCCGGAGACCATGGCCTCAATTCGTGCCTCAGGCGCGGCCTCGGCACCATTCTCGGAGCCGCGACCGCGTCGGGTATTCAACCACCTCATGCGGATCCACCTACGCCAATTGATCCGTCACGGTGTCGTCGCGAAGGGCCTGGGCGATGGGGGTATCCCCATCCGCGAAGGGGTAGGCCTTACGGATCGTGCCGTCATCCGCGATCGCCGCGACGAGCACCCGAGCAACGTTTCCACGCGAGGCCTTGGCCCCCTGCGGGTCGGTCGTGACCGAGATCGATCCCGTCGGCTCGTCGAGGGAAAGCGCCGTCGGGCCGACCAGGGTCCAGTCGAGGTCGGTTCCGCGCAGGTGCTCGTCCGCCTCGGCCTTGGACTGTGCGTAGGCGTAGAAGTCGTCGTCTTCGGGGACGCCGTGGTCAAAGGAAGCCCCGAGGTACGAAACCATGAGGTAACGCTTGACCCCGGCTCGCTCGGCCCCGTCCATCGAACGGATCGCCGCGTCGCGGTCGACCTTCCAGGTCCTCTCCGGATCGCCGCCGCCGGCGCCTGCCGACCAGATCAGGACATCGAAGTTGTGGTCCCGGAACAGCTCACCCATCTGCTCGGTCGACAGCTCCATGACGTCCTTCACCAGGGCGTTGGCGCCGGTCTCCTCGACCTCGCCGACCTGATCGGACGAGCGAATGATCGAGGTAACCTCGTGCCCCGCCTCCACCAGGAGGGGTGCCGCGAGCATCGCGATCTTGCCGTGTCCGCCGATGATGCCGATATGTGCCATGTCTGACTCCTTTGCATGGGGTTTGTGGTCGTTCACTACAACCATGGCACCGGGTCGTTTATGCCGGAACCCCCACGGTGCACTTCGAGTCACACGAGTTGGTGGGAGCGGCCCGCCTTCTGCTACAGTGGCACTCGCGCAAGAGAGCGGTCACATGATCGCGCTTCCTCGCGCAGGCCTCCTTAGCTCAGTCGGTAGAGCGTTTCCTTCGTAACGAAAAGGTCGCCGGTTCGATTCCGGCAGGGGGCTCTCACAAGGCATAAGGCCCCGGAACCTCGACGTTCCGGGGCCTTATGTCTTGCACGCAACGGTGCGTTCCCTCCGAACACCGTGGATTTGCCACAATGAGGGGTGAACCCCGCGCGGCGGGGACAGCAGATGAGAACGACGGAGAGCTGAGGCTGACAGTGACCAACACCTATCACCGCAACGAACGGGCCGCGAACCTTCCGGCACGCCTATCCCGTTCCTGGCTGCTCACCTCGGCATCCAACGAAGAGTCGTTCGAGCCGAACTACGAGTCCGAGGCCGACTCCATCATTCTGGACATGGAGGACGCCGTCCCCGCCGACCGGAAAGAAGAGGCCCGCGAGCGCGTCATCCAGGCCCTCAACCAGGGCATGCGCGCCTGGGTTCGCATCAACGACATCACCACCGAATTCTGGGAGGGTGACCTCGCGGCACTGTCCAAGGCCGAGGGCCTGCGCGGCATCGTCCTGGCCAAGACCGAGCACCCTCACGACGTCACGCGCACCGCGATGATGTCCCGCGCCGGAACGCCGATCATCGCCCTCATCGAATCGGCCGTAGGCATCGTCAACGCGGTCGACATCGCTCGCGCCCCCGGGACCTTCCGCCTCGCCTTCGGCATGGGCGATTACCGCAAGGACACCGGCATCAGCGACGACCCGATGGCCCTGGCGTACGCGCGCTCCGCGCTGGTCGTCGCGTCCCGCGTCGGTGAGCTTCCCGGCCCGATCGACGGCCCGGCCAACGGGGTCGACGACAAGGGCCTGATGGACGCCTGCCGCGTGACCGCCTCGATGGGCATGACGGGCAAGCTGACCCTGAACCCCGCCCAGACGGACACGATCAACCGCGGGCTGGCACCGAGCGAGGAAGAGATCTCGTGGGCCCGCGAAATGCTCGAGCGTGAAGAAGGCGGGGCCGTCCCCAAGGATGGCTCCTACCTGCCGCGCTTGGCCCGCGCGCGCAAGGTCTCCGAGCTGGCTCAGACCTACGGGATGTGGGGACGCTAGGCCCCAGCTCGTCCTCGCCGGTGCGGCGTAGGACGACCTGAACGCAGACAAGCGCGGGGCGGATCGGTCATACCGATCCGCCCCGCGCTTGTCGTTCGTGCGATACCTCGGCGACGGCCCGGGTTCCGGGCGGCCCGGGGCCGTCGCGGACTTACGAGAGCTTTCCGTCCCGCATCGTCACCACGGCATCCATGTGGTCCAACAGGTCCGTCTCGTGCGTGACCATGACCGTTGCAACCTCGAACTCCCGGGTGACCTCACGCAACAGCTCCACGATCTCCAGGGACCGCTCGTGATCCAGGGCGGAGGTCGGCTCGTCGGCGAGGAGAAGGACAGGATTGCCCATCAGCGCCCTGGCGATGTTCACGCGCTGACGCTGCCCGCCGGAGAGCTGGTGCGGGCGGCGGTCGCCCTGACCCTCGAGTCCCACGCGAGCCAGCAGCTCGTCGGCCGCCCGATGGCGCTGCTTCAGCTCCTTGCCGCGGACGCCTCGGATGTGGTCGGCGACCAGAAGTTGTTCCCGGGCCGTCAGCGAGGGGATCAGGTTCGGCTGCTGGAAGACGACGCCGATCTCGTCCCGGCGCAGACCGGCACGGACCTTTTCCGAGGTCCCGACGGCCTCTCGACCATTGATGCGGACGGATCCGCTCGTGGGTGACACCAAGGCTCCGGCGACGGCCAGGAGGGAAGACTTCCCCGATCCGGACTCACCGACCAGGGCGGTCATCGTGCCTCGTTCGGCCCGGAAGTCCACGCTGTTCAGCGCGGTGACGGTGCGGGTCTTACCTTCGGGGGTCGTCCCGTCCGGGTATTCCAGGGTGACCCCGGACATCTCGAGAGCGTGGGAGCTCGTGGTGGAGGCGGTCTGACCCGCCACGTGTTCAGCAATATGCGTCGACATGTTTAGTTGCCTCCTAGGGCGATGAGGGGATCAATGCTGGCGACCTTGCGGACCGCCAGGAGGGAACCGAGCATTCCGAGGACCCAGATGCCGGCCGCCGGTAGCAGGGTGTTTGCGGCGTTGAGCTGGAACGGGACTCCGTTCTGGGCCAGCCAGCCGAAGCCGGCACCCAGACCCAGGCCGATCACGGCGCCCGCCGCGAGGACGATCGCGGCCTGCCCCACCGCGTCCTTGATGAGGTATTTTCCGCCCGCGCCGAGGGCCCGGAGGATCGCGATGTCACGGGTTCGCTGAATGGTCCAGACCGTCAGGAACGAGACCGTGACGAGGGCGGAGATTCCGTAGAGGAACGCCTGCATGGTCAGCAGCGAGCTGTGCTCCGACGAGTAGGCGGGCAGGCCGGAGAAGGAATCCTTGACCTTGGAGACCGCGGTGCCGGTCTTGTCCGCGGCCTGGTTCCAGGCGTCCTTGTCCAGGTTTCCGGTCACGGCGAGGGCGGTACCGACCACGGCCTGATCGCCGGTTGATGCAACGTGGGCGACCTGTTGCCAGCCCGCGGTATCCATCCAGACCACCGGGCTGTGGCTGTAATACTCGTCCGGGACGACGCCGTTGACGGTGAACTTCTGTCCGGAGATGCTGACCTCCTTGCCGACCGACGCGCCCTGCTCGTCGGCCACCGACTGGGAGACCACGACGCCGTCGTCCTTGAGGTTGACGCTGCCGTCGATGGCCGATCCCACGGCGTCCTTGACGATGTCCGCGTCCGGAACACCCAAGACCGCGACTCCGGCGCTGCCGTCGGCGGCCAACTGCGTCTGGGAGAAGCCGATCGGGCTGGCCTTGTCGACGCCACCGGTCGAGGCCCATTCATCGGCCTGCTTTTCGGTCACCTGCGACGCGGAGTAGTCCACCTTGGGGTCCTTGGAGGAGCCATCCGTCTCGACGCTCGACGACGGGGCTCCGAAGGCAAAGCGGTCCGGCCCCAGGGCCGTGAGGGCCGACGTATTCTGAGATGCGAGGCCGCCGGTCAGGCCGGTGAGCATGACCAGCAGCAGGGTGATCAGGCCGACGACCGAGCCGATCAGCGCAAACCTCCCCTTGGCGTAAAAGACGTCTCTGATTCCGACGAACATCGTGTTTCCTTCCGAGTGAATTCCGTTGGTATCCACTCTTCCGGCCCGGCGCGCGGCACACATCGGGAGGACGGGTGAACCTCCGATCAACCGTTCGGTTGATGCCGCGGCTTCGGGACGCGGATACAGTACTCTCGTGAGCACTTCGACCTCCGAGGCACCCCGCGAGGGCCAGAACCGGGTTCTGCAGTCCCTCCGTATCGCGCTCCACGTGATGTTCGCTTTTCTGCTGCTCTTCGGCCTGGTGCGCTACATCTGGGGCGCTTCCGATACCCCCAGCACGGCTCCCGCCGTGTGCGCGATCGTCGTCGCCGTCCTCCTCGGGACCGTCTATATGGTGGGCACGGTCTGGGAGAACAGGTACGCACGGGCCGTGCGCGCCGGCCGACGACCGTCCCGCGGCACGCCCCGACGATTCGCCCCGTGGTGGCTCGCGTGCGTCACCCTTCTGTGGTTCGCCCTGCTACTCATCTCGGGAAACTTCGTGTGGGTCGTCTTCCCCCTGATGTTCCTCTTTCTGCATCTTCTGCGGCTATGGCAGGGAATCATCGCGGTCATCATCCTGTGGATCGCCGCATCCCTGATTCCCGTCGCCCAGCTGACCCAGTCGGGGCAGGCCGGACAGGTCAATGCCGGCGGCCTCGTCGGCCCGTTCCTCGGGGCCGTTCTGGCGATCGTGATCTCCACCGCCTACCGCGCGCTCCATGAGGAAGCCCTCCACCACCTCCACGTGGCCGAAGCTCTTCGCCTGACCCAGGACGAGCTCGCGGAAAAGGAACACCAGTCCGGGCGGCTCGAGGAGCGAGAACGGCTCGCCCGGGAAATTCACGACACCGTCGCTCAGGGACTCTCCTCGATCGTTTTGATGTCTCGGGCGGCCTCTTCCTCGCTCGCGGACATGCGCACCGAAGAGGCCGCCGCTCGCGTGAAAGCCATCGGCAAGACCGCGTCCGAGAGCCTGGACGAGGCCCGGCGATTCGTCAAAGACCTTTCCTCGCCCGAACTCAGCGACTCCGTGATCGCCGCTCTGACGGCGATCTGCGAACGCACCCAGGATCGCGCGACGGCATCCGGAAGCCGCCTTCGTTGCGAATTGCGCGTCGAGGGCGGCGACGCCACGACCCTCCCGGAGCCCGTGGGCTCTGCGCTGGTGCGGGCCGCCCAGGGCAGCCTCGCCAACGTGCTCGAACACGCCGAGGCCAGCATCGCCGTCGTGACCCTCGCCGTGTGGGATGCGGAAGTCACCCTGGACATCTTCGACGACGGTCGCGGATTCGCGCCCGATCGCGACGTTCAGGACATCCCGTCCCGTGGCTACGGCATCAAGGGCCTCCAGCGCCGCCTGGAGACCCTGGGAGGAAGCCTCAGCATCGACTCGTCCCCGGGGGAAGGCACGGCACTCGGGATTCGCATCCCGCTCACCTCGGCGCTGACCCCCTCAGAAACACCAGGAGAAGAATGAGAACACCCCTGAAGGTCCTGCTCGTGGACGATCACCCGGTGGTCCGGGCGGGTCTGCGCGCCCTCCTCAACGGCTTCGACGGCGTTTCCGTGGTCGCCGAGGCCGGAGACGGCGAGACCGCGTTGCGCGAAGAGGAGCGCCTTCGAGACACCGAGGATGCGGTGGATCTGGTCGTCATGGACATCCAGATGCCCGGCATGGACGGGATCACCGCGACGGCGAAGTTCCGGGAACGCTCCGGACCTCCCGTGCTCATCCTCACGACCTACGACACCCAGGCCGATATCGTCGCGGCCGTGCGGGCCGGGGCGCTGGGATACCTCCTGAAAGACGCCCCCGAGGAAACCCTGCGGAAGGCCGTCGTCGACACGGCCGCGGGAAAGTCGACCCTGGCCCCCGAGGTCAGCGCCGCGCTCATGGCCAGCATGCACAGCCCGGCGCAGTCCCTCTCCGACCGTGAACTCGAGATCCTCCGCCTGCTGGCCACCGGAAAGAGCAACCGGGAACTCGCCAAACGACTCTTCATCTCGGAAGCCACCGTCAAGACGCACCTGGTCCATATCTATGGAAAGCTCGGCGTCGAAAACCGCACCTCGGCGATCGCCAAGGCGCGGGAGAACAAGCTGATCTAGCCGGTCGGCTGGTCCTTCTGTCCGTCGGCGAGTCGCTGCTCGTGCAGGGCCTTCCGGCGGTCGTATTCGCGCTTGAGCCGCTGCCGTGGATCGGACTGCGCCGAGCCCTGCGCAGGGCCGACGAAGATGAGCATGGTCCTCACCAGACGATTCTGAATGCGAAATCCGAGGGAAAACGAGTCCTTCTTGTCCTGGGGGCCCATGACATCCTTTCAATACATTGTGCGCAAATCTATTGCGTACAATGTATTGTACACAAAGTATTCCACCAAACGGCTCGGACCTCGGCCGATGCCACTTTACAATGGACCGTCACGAGGATTTCGAGGAAGAGGGAGCGCAGCATGCAGGGGTCGAATCAGCCGGAGGAAGATCCCCTGGCCCTCGAGAGCCAGGTCTGCTTCGCGCTCACGCTGGCCTCGCGCAGCGTGATCGCGGCCTATCGGCCGGTTCTCGAACCGATGCACCTGACACACCCGCAATACCTCGTGATGCTCGCGCTGTGGGAGCATTCCACCCTGACCATCAAAGAGCTCGGGGGCCACCTGAGCATCGATTCGGGGACTCTCTCCCCCTTACTCAAGCGGCTCGAGGGGCACGGCTACATCGTGCGGGAACGCAGCGCCGACGATGCGCGAACCGTCGAGATCTCGCTGACGCCCGAGGGAAAGGCGCTCAGGCGCGAAGCCGAGAAGGTGCCCGGCAAGATGATGGAACGGCTCGGAATGGACGAGGCCGAGGTCCGGGCCCTGCACGCCAGCATGATGAAGGTCATCGCGGCGGCGCAGACCCCTCCGGCCGCGGATGTGGGCTAGAAGCTGCCGCTCGCCCCGCCGCCGCTGAACCCCGCGCCCCCGCCGAAGGACGAGCCGGAATACGACGAGCCGTTGGCCCCCGACGACGATATGCCGTTGTACATCGCCGGGTTGGCGGCGTATAGCGGAAGCCACGCGGCAAAGCTCGGGGCGTACTGCGTCGTCACCGCGGGATCGTCCTCCGGGTCCAGCTCGCGCCCGTCGCGGCGGGCCTCGGCGCGACGTCGCTGCTGATCCTCGAAGCCTTCGGGCTCCTCCCGGTGGATTTCGCGATACCTTCGGAAGGCTTTCCGCTGTTCCTTGGTGACCTTATCCCCCGGATGGGAACGCTCATACTCGGCGATCTCGCGATCCGCGCCCGCCCGAATCTTGTGACTCCGGCGCATGAACCCCCACACCACCAGGGCCGCGGCCAACAGGCACACACCCAGGGCGATAACCGCCGTGTACCGGTCCCAGAAGCCGTGGTCGGCCGCGACCGGATGCGTGCCATCGGCGTCATCGTAAATGGCCCGAGCGGTGTCGGTGAGGGCCTGGGCCGGGTGCCCTTGCTTCAGGCCGGGGTCGAGGGTTTCGTCGACCACGGTGGAGGCATCGTCGTCGGTGAACGTCTTCTTCAGCCCGTCGGCCACCTCGATGCGCGTCTTGCGCTGATCCATGTCCACGGCGATGAGGGCCCCGTTGTCCTTGCCGTTCTCGCCGACGCCCCAGCGGCTGGCGGTGTCTCGGGTCCAGTCCTCCCAGTCCCCGTCGACGCCATCGACGGTCACGATCGCAATCCGCGCACCGTCGCCATTACGCTCGTCGATCAAGCGATTAAGCTGCTCTTCCTCCCCGTCGGAGAGCACGTCGGCCCCGTCGGAGATACTCCCGTGAGCTGGCCTTTCCGGAATATCGGTGGTTTGGCCCCCGCAGGCCGAGAGGATCACAAGGGCCGCCATCAAGAGGATGGTGCCGCAGAACGTCCGCAGTCGAGTCATGGTGGCTCCTTCTCGGCGCGATGGTCGTGACGCCCATCATTGTAGGAGCGACCGGCGATCAGGTGGGAAAGGAGCCCCCGGCCCGCCCGGAGATTACGCCGCGGAGTGCCCTCCGGCGCCGCCGCTGGCGCCGACCTGAACGGTCCGAAGGATCCTGGCCGCCTCCGCCACGTGCTCCTCGACCGTCACGACCCGCCGCTCGACCGAATCCACCCGGGCGCACCCGTCGGTGCAGGCGCCGTCGCAACGCATCATCGCGAGGGCCTCCGCGCACTGGGCCAAAGCGTTGCCGGCCTTGGACAATTCCCGGTGAAGGTCCGAGTAGTGGCCTTCGCGGGACGCGGGGATATCCGTGGACTGGCTCGGGGCGCTCAGTTGGGCACCGATGGCGATCTCACGCACCTCGGGCAGGAGGTCGGCGAGACGATTGGCGGAGGGCACCAACTGTTCGAGCGCCTGTTCGTCGGTGACGCGTTCCAGGATCTGGTGAAATCGGTCCAGGCCACGTCGAAACCTGTCGTGGGCACGGCGCCAGACACCGTGTCCCATGTCGGCCTCGTCGCGACGCCCCTGCACGAATTCCTTGAGTCCCACGATCCTCCCGTCCTCCCGACCGGCGGGTTAGGTATACCTCACCAGGATACAGGGTCTCCATCTTATTGACACCCTGTCACTGAAAGATTCTCGCAGAACCTTCCCCGACAGGGCATCAAACCCTCGCGCCGGACATGGCCGGCGAGGATACTGGGTTTCACTGCTGACGTTCAGCTCCCCGAAACCTGGCGTCACACCGGGGCCGCGAGAGGTGACGGCAGGAATTTTCCGGCCTGAGATGTTCTTTGAACTGACAGACTTCTCGTCACCACCTTCTGAAGGGATGCCCACCATGGCAGGATTTACCACTCGCACGATCCACGCGATCGAAGAGATCGACAAGGGAGCCGTCACGCCCCCGATCTATACGGCCTCAACGTTCCTCCAGCCCACCGAGGGCGGGGAAGGGGAATACGAGTACCAGCGCGGCGGCAATCCCACGCGCGATTCGGCGCAGCGCACCCTCGCCTCGCTCGAGAATGCGCAGCACTCGTTCCTCTACGCCACCGGCATGGCCGCGACGGCCGCCGCCCTCGGCACGCTCAGGGCGGGCGACACCGTCCTGATGAACCTGCCGGTCTACGGCGGCAACTACCGGTTCGCGACCATCGAATTGCCCAAGCGCGGAGTCGATCACCGTTTCCTCTTGGACCCGAATACCCTCTCCGACGCCGACTTCGACGACTCGGTCAAGGCCGTTTTCCTCGAGACCCCCGCCAACCCGACGCTGCGCGTCTCCGATATCCAGCGGATCTCCGAGCTCGCGCACCGCCACGGCGCCATCGTGATCGTGGACAACACGTTCCTCACCCCGTACCTGCAACGCCCGCTCGAACTGGGCGCGGACATCACGGTTCAGTCGGCCACCAAGTACCTCGCCGGACACGGAGACCTCTTGGGCGGCGTCGCGTCGACCAACGACGACGCCCTCGCCGAGGAGCTCTTCAAGGCCCAGTTGATCTCCGGGGGAATCCTCTCCCCGATCGATTCCTACCGGCTCTTGCAGAACGTCAAGACCCTCGCCCTCCGCATGGACCGGCAGCAGGAGAACACGCGGAAGATCATCGAGTTCCTCGAACAGCATCCCGCCGTCGCGGCGATCCACACCCCCGGTTCCCACAGCAGCGAGGAAGCCGAGATCCAGCAGCGGCAGGCGGACGGGAAGGGCGCCGTGTTCTCGATGGAGCTGGCGGAAGGACGGGATGTCCGGGCCTTCCTGGGCCGCCTGTCGGTCTTCGGCTTCGCCGTCAGCCTCGGAGGGATCGAATCGCTGCTGTGCCTGCCGGCCGGCATGACCCAGGGGGCCTACGCCGCGTCGGATCTGGAACGCTCCGACATCGCGGAGAACCTGATTCGCGTCGCCGTCGGCATCGAAGATGTCGAGGACCTCATCGCGGATCTGGACCACGCGCTCGATGCCGCATAGAAGGTCGAGGAGAACCATGATGTCCCAACCCACCCGACGCGGCGCGCTGGGCCTGCTCGGCCTCGGGGCGCTCGGGTCGATTCTGGCGGCGTGCTCCTCGGACGAGTCAGCCTCCGGGTCAGCAACCTCCGGGACCGATCTGGCGACGATTCGCCGGAACGGGACCGTGCGGATCGGCATGGAGGGCACCTTCCGGCCCTACGGCTACCACGATTCCTCGGGCCAGCTCGTCGGTTTCGAGAAGGAGATCGGCGACCTCATCGCCCGCGATCTCGGGGTCAAGGCGGAGTACGTCGAGACCCAGTGGGATTCGCTGATCGCCGGGGTCAACGCCGGACGATACGACCTGATCATCAACAACCTCTCCGCGACGGACGAGCGCAAGGCCAAATTCGACTTCTCGATCCCCTACGCGGAGACCCAGGGCAAGGTCGGCGTCGCGCAGGACTCACCCCTCAAGCACACCCGCGAGATTTCCGGGCATTCTGCCGCGCAGACCGAGACGTCGAACTTCGGCCAGGAGATGGCCGCGGCCGGCGCCAACCTCGTGCCCGTCACGGGCTTCGACGAGGCCGCGATGCTCGTGTCCTTCGGGCGCGTCGATATGACCGGAAACGACTTCGTGACCTTCCAGGCCTTCTTCGAGCAGCGTCCGGACAACAAGTTGCGTTTGCTCGAGGGAAACCTCGGCGACCCCTCGGAATCCGCCGTGCTGATGGGCAAGGGGCAGACCGAGCTGAAGACCGCCATCGATCAGTCGTTGCGGACGCACATGGACAACGGCGACCTGAAGAAGATCTACGAGAGGTACGTCAAGACGGACCTCACTCCCCCGACCGCCACCTCGTGAGCTAGGCGAAACTATGAACGACATTCTGAATCTCTGGGCACAGTCTCTGCCCCAGCTGTTGGTGGCGACCATCTCGGTCACCATCCCGCTGAGCATCATCGCCTTTATCCTTGCCCTGATCGTCGCGGTGCTGGCAACCTCGATGCGCATGGGCCGCGTGAAGGTCCTGCAGTGGATCTCTCGCTTCTACGTGTGGCTCTTCCGCGGCACACCCATCCTCGTGCAACTGTTCATCATCTTCTACGGCCTCCCGGCCGTGGGCATCACGCTCTCCGCGTGGACCTCAGCGATCATCGCCTTCACCCTGAACACCGGGGCCTATGCCGCGGAGACGTTGCGTGCCTCCGTGCAGTCGATCCCGCGCGGCCAGTTGGAGGCGGCCAAGACCCTGAACTTCACGAGCTGGCAGACCCTGCGGCACGTGATCGCGCCCCAAGCGATGCGCATCGCGCTCCCGCCGTTGGGCAACGACCTCATCGACCTCGTCAAGGGGACCTCCCTGGTCATGGTGATCACGCTGTCGGACGTGTTCCAGGTGGGCCGCCAGATCGCGGCGACCAATTTCCAGCCGCTCTCGTTGTACGTGGAAGTCGCCGTGATCTACCTGGTGATCTTCACGATCCTCTCCTTCATCCAGAGCCGCGTCGAGAAGGCATCCTCGCGTTACGTCAGGAGCACCAATGCTTGAGTTGAACACCGTGTCCAAGAGCTACGGAGAGAACACCGTCCTGGACGGCATCGATCTGACGATCCGCGACGGAGAGACCACCGTCATTCTCGGACCGTCCGGTTCCGGAAAGTCGACCCTGCTTCGCATCATGGACCTTCTCGAGGTCCCGGAATCCGGGTCCCTGACGATCAACGACGACGCCGTGACCTTCGGCGAGCGCCTGACGGACGCCCAGATTCGCGCGATCCGGCGCCATTCGGCCATGGTCTTCCAGGGATACAACCTGTTCCCCAACCAGACCGTGCTGAAGAACGTCGCGTTGCCGCCCGTGCTCAACGGCAGGATCTCGGCCTCGGAGGCCGACGAGCGTGCCCGTCAGCTCCTCGACAAGGTCGGCCTGGGCAATCGGCTCTCGGAGTACCCGGATAACCTGTCCGGCGGACAGCAGCAGCGGGTCGCGATCGCTCGGGTCTTGGCCGTCGCCCCCGATTACCTGCTTTTCGACGAGCCGACCTCGGCCCTGGACCCCGAACTCGAGGCCGAGGTTATCAAAGTCCTGGTCGATCTGGCCCACGAAAACCGGTCGTTGGTCGTCGTGACGCACAATATCGCCTTCGCGAAAAAGGTCGCCGACCGGGTGATCTTCCTGGACGACGGGCACATTGGCTACGACGGGGCTCCCGCGGAATTCTTTGCCTCCGAGAACGAGCGCATCCGTCGGTACCTGAGCACCTTCACCGCCGTCTAGGCGCTTTTCGGGGCGGAGCACGCCCCCATGCCACAGGGCATGTTCCCCGCCGCTTCGTGCGGGGAACATGCCCTGTTTCTCTTCACTCTTCGCCCCTGGGGACGCGGCGGCGATGCGACCCTAGCAGCACCGCGCCCCGGGGTTGGCTTCCTGGTGATCCGTCAGGGACCTCCAATATTCCTTTTCGCTCATCGGCGGCTCGGAGCATCCGGACCGTCGGTGATAGTCGAGGTAGCGCTGGTACTTATCGGCGCCCAAGACCCCCGAGGCGAAACGGGCGAGCGCCGAGCCCCGGATACGGGCGAGGTATGACGTCTTCATGGTGAACACTCCTTTCGATGGCCCGGCTACGACCGCTCGGGCGAGGCCGCAACCGGCTCCTCGCCTCGGGTGGCCGAGTACTCGGCCCATTCCTTTTCCAGGGCCCGTTCCGACGGCGAGGGGATCAATCCTGACGGCGCGTAGAACTGGGACTCCACGAACGGATCCTCGTGGTCCGCTCCTCGCTTGCCCGCGAAGGCCCGGACCGTGACGATCACGGCCGTGATGACGACGATCAGCGTCAACACCACGAACAAGATCGACAACGACCCCTGGACCAGGGTGTTCCGGACCACCGCCTCGATTTCCGCGGGCGATTTGGCCGTTCCGAATTTCTGCGCCCCCGTGTCGAGCGCGTCCTTCGCCGCGAAGTAATTCGCCCAGTACCCGACCTTCGGATCGGAAGAGAAGATCTTCATCCACGAGCCGACCACGGTCACCACCACGTCGAAGGCCAGCGGAAGCGCGATGATCCACAGGTACCTGAAACGACCCTTCTGGGCCGCGATCGCCAGGCACACCGCCAGGCCCACGGCCGCCAGCAGCTGATTGGCGATGCCGAAGAGGGGATAGAACGTGTTGATACCGCCGAGGGGATCGGTCACTCCCAGGATCAGGATCGACCCCCACCCGAGCACCATGACCCCGGTGGTGACCCACGCGCCGACGCGCCAGTGAGGGTCGCGGAACTTCGGAATGAAATTGCCCAAGGTATCCGAGAGCATGAAACGCGAGACGCGGGTTCCGGCGTCGACGGCCGTGAGGATGAACAGCGCCTCGAACATGATCGCGAAGTGATACCAGAAGCTCATGAGGTTCAGCGACGGAATCATCGAGTGCATGATGCCGGCCATGCCGACGGCCAGGGTCGGGGCCCCGCCGGTTCGGGAAACGATCGTGTGCTCGCCGACCCCCTGGGCCGTGGCGGACAACTGGTCCGGCGTGACGTCCACCCCGGTCAGGCCCAGGGAATTCACGAAGGCAGCAGCACCCTCGACCGTGCCGCCCGTGGACCCCGGCCCCGAGTTCATCGCGAAGTAGATCCCGCGATCCACGGTGATGGCCGCGACCAGCGCCATGATCGCCACAAAGGACTCCATGCACATGCCGCCGTAGCCGATGAAGCGCGCCTGGCGTTCCTTTTCGACCATCTTCGGGGTCGTGCCGGAGGCGATGAGCGCGTGGAACCCGGAGAGGGCCCCGCAGGCGATCGTCACGAAGAGGAAGGGGAACAGCGAGCCGCTGAACACCGGGCCGTCCGACCGGGAGGCGAACTCGCTGAAGGCGGGAACGGAGATCTCCGGACGCACCACGATGATGCCGACGGCCAGGAGGATGATGGTTCCGACCTTCATGAAGGTCGACAGATAGTCGCGCGGGGCGAGTAGGAGCCACACGGGCAAAACCGCGGCGATGAAGCCGTAGATGATCACGAACCACGCCAACGTCACGCGGTCAAGGGTAAATATCTGGGCGCCCAGATCCGACTGGCCGACCCAGCCGCCGACGATGATCGCCACCATCAACAGCACGAATCCGATGAGCGAGATCTCCATGACCTTGCCCGGCCGGATGTACCGAAGGTAGACCCCCATGAACAGCGCGATCGGGATGGTCATGCCGACGGAGAAGACCCCCCACGGCGACTCTCCCAGGGCATTGACCACGACGAGCGCGAGGATCGCGGTAATGATGATCATGATGGCCAGCGTCGCGACGATCGCCGCGTATCCGCCGACGACGCCGAGCTCGTCGCGGGCCATCTGCCCCAGGGAACGCCCGCCCCGACGCATCGAGAAGAACAGAACCAGGTAGTCCTGCACGGCACCCGCCAGGATGACGCCCGCGATGATCCAGATGGTCCCCGGCAGGTAGCCCATCTGCGCGGCCAGGACCGGCCCAACCAAGGGCCCGGCCCCGGCGATGGCGGCGAAGTGATGGCCGTAGAGGACCCTCCGGTCCGTCGGCATGTAGTCCTTGCCGTCTTCGTTGTACTCGGCCGGTGTGGCCCGGCGGTCGTCCGGCTTCAGGAGCTTCCGCTCGATGTACTTCGAGTAAAAGCGGTAAGCGATGAAATAGCTGCACACCGCCGCGAAGACGAACCAGATGCCGTTGACCGTCTCGCCGCGCACGAGCGCGACCATGACCCAGCTGAACCCGCCGACCAGCGCGATCAGGACCCACACCAGGATTTTCTTCCAGGTCCAGGTGGAGTGTTCCTTCTCCAGGATCTCCGGATCGACGTGATTTGCCGGCCGCTGACCGGCGGATTTCGGTGGTGTATCGACGGAACCAGCGGATGCGCTGCTACTCATCGTGAGCCTCCATTGCCTCGATGACTTCAGTGATTGATGCGACTGAAATCATCATGGCATATGGCGGAGACCACGAATCTTTTATGTCAGCCCATCACCAGCACGGTTTTTCCCCGTTGATCGGCCGAATCGAAGAATTCGTGAGCGGCCCGAACCTCGTCGAGCCCGAACCGTCGTCCGACCAGCGGATCGATCAGCCCGTCCGAGACCATGCGCCACACGGTGCCCGCCATGAGCCGAAGAATTTCGCCTTTCTTCTCCGAGGTCAGCGCGCGCAGGGTCGTTCCCCGGACCGTCGCCCGCTTGGTCATGAGGGCGCCCAGATCCATCGAGCCGTGCCGGCCGCCCTGCACCGCGATCACGGTCAGCAGACCGTTCACGCTGAGCGAGGCGACGTTGGACTCCAGGTACTTCCCGCCGACGACGTCCAGGATGGCCCGCACGCCCACGCCCTGGGTCTGTTCCCGGATGATCTCGGAGAAGTCCTGCTCGCGATAGTTGATGACGGTCGCCTGTCCCAGCGTCCGCGGCGCATTCTTGGCCGCGTTGGCCTCGTCCTGGCGCGCGAGGAGGTCTTCGACCCAGGCGACCTTCTCCGCGCTGCCGACGGTCGTGAAGACGTGGTAGCCGAGCGCCCGGCACAGCTGCAGGGCGTGGGTTCCGATCCCGCCGGTCCCGCCATGAATGAGGACCGACTGCTCGCCGTCCTTCTTTCGGGGACCGTCCGGGTTGAGCCCTCCGGGCCCAAAGAGGTTCGACCAGACCGTCGCGGCGACCTCGGGCAGGCCCGCGGCCTCTTCCAGATCGATATTCGCCGGGGCCGGGAGGACCTGCGCGTGGTTCACCACGACCTGCTCGGCGTATCCGCCACCGGCCAGGAGGGCGACGACCTTGTGGCCTTCCTTGAGGAACGAGGTGCGGGCCGCGTCGTCACCCAACGCTCGGACCGTTCCGGAGACCTCGAGGCCGTAGACGCTCGACGCCCCTTCCGGCACGGGGTATTTGCCCTGTCGCTGCAAGGCATCGGCCCGGTTCAGCCCGGCGGCCGCGACGTCGATCAAGACGTCGTCCGGCCCCAGCTCCGGGGTGGGAATCTCCGAGACCGTCAGAACTTCCGGTCCGCCATGCTCGTTTTCGACGACTGCCTTCATTCGGTGCCTGCCTTTCGTGACGGGGACCCACGCCTTAGACAAGGCATAGGACTGAGCGGTAAGATCAACAATCGCGTGCTCAGGGATCATCCCCAGTGTAGGGATATCCCCTGAAGACGAGGAAGCTTGTCCGAGCGGCCGAAGGAGCCGGTCTTGAAAACCGGTGTGCGGCAACCCCGTACCATGGGTTCAAATCCCATAGCTTCCGCCACCGAAATGGCCCCGGATCGCTGTCATCACAGCGATCCGGGGCCATCGGCCGTTAACGGCCGGCCGCTCCCTGAGGGCCGGGTCTGAATTTGCCCGAAACCCGCTCACCGCGCGCGCCGACGCGTGGCGCGACGGGTCAGATCTGCTGCAGCAAACCGTTGAGCCCCTCGCTGGTCGAGGGATGCGTGTAGATCGCATCGCGAAGAGCCGTGAAGGGCAGATCGTGCTTCATCGCGAGGGTGATCGTGTTGATCAGCTCTTGGGCATCGATGCAGAACAGCGTGGCACCCAGGATCTTTTCGCTCTTGCGGTCCACGACAACCTGCATGAATCCGCGCGCCTCGCCCATGGACTTGGGCCGGGGCATCACGGCGATGTCGGCCACCTTGGCCCGGGCGACGGCGACGTCCCAGCCTTCGGCCTCGGCCTTCTCCCGCGCATCGGTGGCCGAGAGGCCGACGCGGGCAAACGGCGGGGTGATGAACGTGCAGTTCGGCACCGGCCCGCGGTCGGCCAGCGACCGGCCGGACTCGCCCTTACCCGCGAGCAGCTGATCCTTGACGATGCGGTGATCGTCGTAGGAAACGAAGGTGAACTGCGGCCCGCCGTTGACGTCGCCGACGGCCCAGACGTTCTCGGCGCTGGTCCGGAGGAAGTCATCGACCACGATCCCGCGCTCGGTCGTCTCGACGCCCGCCGCCTCGAGGCCCAGGCCCTCGACGTTGGGAACGCGCCCGGTGCAGATGAGCAGCGCGTCGGCCTCGAGGGTCTGCGCCTCGCCCTTCGCGTCCAGGTTCAGGGTCAACGGGGCGGCCTGATCGGCGGGAGCCTCGACGGAGGTCAGGGAGGTGCCGAAGCGGAACGTCACGCCGTTCTGCGTCAGAACCTCTTCCAGGGCCTCGGAGGCCTCGGGGTCCTCGCGCACGGCGAGGCGGTCCGCGATGTCCACGACCGTCACCTCGGCGCCGAACTTGGTGTACATGTTGGCCAGTTCCAGCCCGATGAATCCGCCGCCGAGGACGGCCAACCGAGCCGGCAGATTCTCCCGGTCGACGAGGCCCGTGCTCAGCAGAACCCTCGGATCGTCCAGGGGGTTCTCCGGCAACCCCTTGAGGCTGGGAACGCGCGGGGTGGCGCCGGTATTGATGATGACGTGATCGGCGGTGACCTCCAGCTCGTCCGAGCCGGCGGTGACCTTGATGCGACGCTCGCCGACGAATTCACCGTGGCCGTCGATGACCACGACGCCCGGCTTCTCCACCATGGCCAGGTTGGCGGCGTTCATCGCGGCCCGAAGCGCCTTCTTCCGCTCCATCGCCGAGGCGTAGTTTCCCGGCCCATCGTGGGGACCGGAGGCGGTCGCGGCGTGAAGCTCGGCATCGTGCAACAGCGTCTTGGTGGGGACGCACCCGATGTTGATGCAGGTGCCCCCGTACATGTCCGAGGATTCTTCGATCAGCGCGACGCTCCGGCCGGCTCCGGCGAGCCCCATAGCAAGCGTCTTGCCCGCCTTGCCGAAGCCGATGACGACGGTATCGAAGTGGGTGGAATCGATGTGATCAAGAGTAGTCATGCGTTGTCCCCTCGAGTTGATGCTCAGTGCGCCTTGGCGCAACGGGCGACGCGGCGTCGTCGCCCGCCTTCACCACGGGGAGATCACCGGGGTGGACCACCCCGCGCCGCGCGGGCGCCCCATGGATTGCAGAATTGTAGCAACCTGTTGTCAAAAATTGAATTTTCCACAACGACCCCGCCGCCCCGGCCCCTCGGGCCACCGTTATTCCCGTGCGTGAGCGGACTTCGACCCGAGCGGTCGGCCTCAGCCCAGGATGTCGGCGACGATGTCGTTCGAGTCCGCCACGGTCCCGGACCCGAATTCCAGGGCGGCGTCGGCCTCGGCCGCGATCGCGGTGCCCCACTGCACGGAGGAGAGTTGCAGGCCGAGCACGTAGATCCCGTCCGCGGCTTCGCCGGAGGCGGAGACGAGCCGGTAGGGCGGCTTCGTGACCTCCAGGCCCTTGGTCGGGACGGGGGCCGCGGCATCCGCGAAGTGCATCTGGTAGGGGCGCGCCAGGCCGTCCTCGAAGAGCCGTCCGATGAGGGGCGAGGTGCTGACCCGGACGTCGTTCGCCGGGGCGAGGGCCTCGATCAGCCAGTCAGAGTGCACGGGCTCGTCACGGACCCAGGGGGACGACGCGATGAAGCACCCTTCCTCCTCGTCGGCGCGGAAGACGGGGTCCGGCCCGAGGAAACGCAGCACTCCCGCGCGGGCCAGCGCGGCCATCTGCTGAATCCTCAGGGCGGGCGGCCCCGAGGCCAGCCCGTCGACGAGGCTGCCGAATTCCCGCTCGAGGCCTCGCACCCAGGATTCGTCCGAGATGCCGTGATCCCGCACCGCGTACTTCACGACCGCCCGCGCCTGGTTAAGAGAACCGATCGCCATCTTAAGGGGGCTGTCTTCGCCCTCGATGGACGCGGAGACATCGCGGTCGAGGAAGTGCACCAACGCGGCGGCGTACTCCTCGTGGGACGTGAAGCTCTGCCCCTCGAAGGGACAGGTCAACCGCTCGGGGGTGAAGACCAGATTCCGGGGGATCCGCTCCGAGACCAACCGGTCCATGCGGTTCCACCAACTGCCGTGTTCGACATCCGACAAGATCTCGTCCACGCGGTCGAGAAACTCCCGGGGATCCCCGGAGATCGACCCGGGATTGACCCTGACCAGGGTCCGGTAGTAATTCCATTGGGCATCGCGCCTGATCAACGGCCAGTAGTCGACCTCGAAGTCCACCCGCCGGCCTTCCTCGCGCGCGAGCTTCTGGGTTCGGTCAACATAGGCCCGGGTGAAGTAGCGATTCTCCGTCGATCGCGGATAGTAGGAGTCCAGGAGGGCCTTGGCCCGGTACGGGGTGCCCCTCCGGGAGCCGACCCACACCTTCGGTTCGCGCCCGCAGGCCCGGTAGATCAGGCGCTCGGGATTCTCGGGGTCCGGCTCGAAGACACCTCCACGACCCTCCGTGAGTTGCGCCAAGACATCGTGGAAATTCAGGCCCATGCCCCGCACCAGAACATTGGTGCCGCCCGGCAGGCCTTCCCACCGAACGTCGGCCGGGACCGCCGGTGGCCAGTAGTGCAATCCACGACTTTCGGCGAATTCCATGAGGTCCCGCTGGTCCTCACGCAACCTCGCGTCGGTGTGGCCCAAGGCCAGCACCACGGAGTGCGCCGCGAGCAAGACCCCGTCGCCGAGTTCGACGAGATAGGGCGTGGCCGACTCCGTTTCGGCGGGCGCCACACGAACGGCCTCCTGGGAATAGCAGCTCAGCCGCAGGTTCTTCGGCAAACCGGCCCGCAAACGCGCAAAGACGTCCGCCAGATACGTTCCGTAAAGCTTGCGGGACGGGAAACCGGTGCGCGTCAGCTCTCGCACCTCGGCCAAGTCTTCATCCGAGAGTCCGATGTAGGGAAAGCTCGAGTCCTCCGCGACGCTCCGGCGCCACGCCTCAAAAGTCAGGCCCTGGATCTCCGGTATGGGCGCCACGTAGGCACCACCACTCGTGTCCACCGTGGCTTTCGACGGGACAACCGTGGGGAAAAAGGAGGGGGTATTCATGAGGAACAGCCGGGACTGATCGGTTCGCCACACGTGTCCGGGGCCGGGAGGGAACGGGTCCACGAGGTGGACATCAAGGCTTTTCTCCGGCGCGGACGCCGCGTGCGCCGCGATCCTCTCCAAAATCGAGAGTCCGCGGGGACCGGCTCCAATCACGACAATTCGATGAGTTCTTCCCATGCACTCCAGCGTACTGTGCCGTTGCGCAAATCCCCTTTTGACCCAGGGCCCCGATTATCGCTAAGCTAATAAGGCTGTTATGCGCGCGTCCGTTGTATCGGACTCGGCGGTATAACACCATGGAGACGTGCCAGAGCGGCCGAATGGACTTCACTGCTAATGAAGGGTCGGGGTTAAACTCGACCGGGGGTTCAAATCCCCCCGTCTCCGCCACGTACGAAAAGCGCGGCACCGCAACGCCGGTGCCGCGCTTTTCGCGTCGAACCCCCTGTTCCGCCATCCATTTCACAGGACCCGGAGGTATGGACCCGTGGTATCACGCGTCGCAGGAATCTATTCGCCTCGCCTGAGCGCGGGAGGCGGCGCCGAGGCCACCGTGCTGCGCGCCGCGACGGCCCTGTCCGCCGCGGGCCATGAGGTGTCGGTCTTCTCGCCGTCGGAGGTGGACGTCCAGGCCCTCGAGAGCCACTTCGGCATGAGTCTCCGCGGCATCCGGTTCGTGAAGCTCCCCGAAGAATCGGGGCGATGGTCGCGCCTCCCCGTGGCCGTCCGCAACCTTCTACTGGATCGGCGCCAAGCACGATTCCTGCGCGCCCACCGATTGGGGCTTTTCGTCAACGCGACCTTTAAGAGCAATATCCCGGGCGTCGGTTCTCGCACGGTGTATTACACCCATTTCCCGCACCGGCTACACGTCGCCCCGAGGCGCCGACTCCACGCGGTCTACCTGGGGTTGGTTGATCTGGCGCGCCGGATCCTGCTGCATCCCGGGCATCCCCACGCGGTCCACACGTACGAGACCGTCTTGGCGAATTCCGAATTCACCCGCCGGAACATCGCCGACCGGTGGGGACGCGAGGCCACCGTGGTCTATCCACCCTGCGGCGTCTCCCCCGCGAGCGCCGAGGAACCGCGCGAGAAGATCATCGTGACGGTCGGCCGCTTCCAGCCGGGCTCCCCCGATATCCCCCAGAAGAGCCAGGGCACCATGGTCCGCGCCTTCCGCGAGATGACGGACCTGCATCGTCGGGGGTGGCGGTTCGTCCTCGTAGGTGCGCTCGGCGACGACGAGCACAGCCGCGCGTTCTTCCGCGTGCTCACCGAGCTGGCGGACGGTCATCCGATCGAGTTCCGCACCAACGTCTCCCGCGAGGACCTGGAATCGACCCTTCGCCGCGCTTCCGTGTATTGGCATGCCCAGGGGGTCGACGGGGACCCGATTCGTCGCCCGGAGACCCAAGAGCATTTCGGAATTTCCGTGGTCGAGGCGATGAGCCACGGGGTCGTGCCGCTCGTCTTCGGCTCCGCGGGGCCGAGCGAGATCGTCTCTCGCCTCGACCCAAGCCTGACCTGGCAGAGCACCGACGGCCTCATGGACGCGACCCGCACGCTCCTCGAGGCGGACCGGCTCCCCGAGCTCTCGCGACAAGCGCGTCAGGCCGCGGAATACTTCTCGGCCGAGCGGTTCGACCGCCAGTTCCTCACCGCGTGCGGCGTTGCGCCCACCGGTCGTAAGCCTCGGTGACGATCCCGCCCCACTGGGCCACAAGATTCTCGGGAAAGTATTGGCTCGCGATCTGCCGGGCCCGTTGCCCCATCTCTTGGAGGCGATCGGGCTCCCGCAGCGTCCGCGCGAGGGCCCGCTCGTAGGCCTCCTCGGTCATCGGCGTCACCAGCACGCCGGCGCCATCGGGCAGCAACCCACGGACCCCCGGCGAGCAATCGTAGGCGATCGAGGGGACCCCCGCCCGGCCCGCCTCGATGATCGTCATGCCGAACCCCTCGGCGCGGCAGGTCACCAGGTTGACGCTCGCGGTCTCGTAGACGGACTCGACGTCGTCGGTGGAGCCCTCGAGCACCACGCGGTCGCCCAGGCCGGCCTCGCGGATCTGCCGCTCCAGGACCTGACGCTCGGGACCGTCGCCGTAGAGCCGCAACCGCCAATCGGCGAGGTCGGGCTCGGCCGTGACCTTGGCAAAGACCCGAATCATGAGGTCGAAGAGCTTTTCGTCGACGAAACGTCCGAGCCCAACCGCCTCCGGACGGTCGAGCGCCAAGAACCTCTCGGTGGGCCGAATCGGGTTGCCCACCGAGGAGACCGGCGCGTCGATGATTCCGGAGAAGAGCTCGGCGTCGCCCTCGGACAAGGCCGTGAAGGCATCCAGGCCCGTGCCGAATTGGCCTTCGACCATGTCGCGGAGGTTCTCCTCGACATCGAGGCTCTCGTACTGCGCGTGGTGCTGACCGATCAGAGGGAAGGACCGATCTCGGAGGCGCACCCCGAGCCCCTCCAAGGCCAAGGAGGCGCTGGCGTGGGTCACGACCACGACGGTCTCCGGTCCCAGATCATCGAAGTAGGCGGCGGCCCGACGGGCGACGCGCCGCCGGTCCCAGCGCTTCCACGGCAAGCGGGCCAGACCCGCGATGCGTTGCAAAACCCCCAGGCCCTCGGCGCGGACCGTGGACCGGAAGTGCAGGTCCTCCCGGTCAAAGATGGTGGTCGTGGGCACCGTGGGAGCACGGGTTCCCGGCTTGATCGAGACGTGTTCCACCGCGAGCCCCGCCTCGCGTAACGCGTGGCTCAAGGTTTCGGTCGAGGTCGCGCCGCCGCTCATTTCGGGAATGCGGTGGCAGACGAACACGACGCGTCGGCAGTCATCCGGCCAGGTCTCGGGCCTTCCGGCGGCGTTGTGGGGCACGAATTATCCTCACCGAGGGTCAGGAAGCGAACAACCTGGCCGCTCTTGCTGGGCATCGCCCAAGTGGCAGTCTCACGAGGGGGAACGCCTCGATCTTATCGCCAACAGGTCCACCGAAGGGCTATTCCCGCGCGACGGGGTCGTTGCGGACGGGGGCCGCGGCCTCGTCCTGCGGCAAGAGCTTGAGCCCCACCGTGGCCCCCACGATTCCGAGGATGCAGAGCACCTTGAGCCACGACACGGGCTCCCCGCCCGTCGCCATGCCGTAGACAACCGTCAGCGCCGCCCCGATGCCAGTCCACATCGCGTAGGCGGTCCCCATCGAGATCGTCCGGGTCGCCTGGGCGAGCCCGGCCATGCTACAGACGAAGGACACCACGAAGAGCACCGTGGGCCCGAGGCGGCTGAAGCCGTCCGATGCGCTGAGAGCGGTGGCCCACACCGCTTCGAGAACCGCGCTGATAAGAAGAAAAATCCAGGCCATGTCAGCTCGCCACCTTCAGGCCGACGATCGATGCCACGAGGAGGACCAGCAACGCGATCCTTGCCGCGGTGGGACGCTCCTGCCGGGTGGCAAATCCCCAGATGACGGTGAGGGTCGCGCCAATTCCGACCCACACGGCGTAGGCGGTGCCCACCGGCAAGGTCCTCATCGACCACGCGAGGCCGGCCAGGCTGACGAGCAGGGCAACGAGGAAGAGCACGGTGGGTTTCCACCGGCGCAGGCCGTGGGAGGCGGACAGCGCTGCCGCCCACACCATCTCCAGGGTCCCGGAAAGTATCAGAATGATCCACGCCATGACGACATCAGCCTCTCGCGAGTCAGTCTTGTCGTGGTGCGGGTACTGCTCCCTCGTCCGCAGGCCGGAGAGCCCGGCCTCACCGGAAAGATATCAACTTGTCACGAAGGCCCGCAAGAGGGCGTCGGCGCCGTCGAGGGCGGCCCACGGTTTATCCAGGGTCATGACCGCCAGGGCGGCCGGCGGGAACCCGGACGAGGCATCCATCACGGCCTCGTAGTTCGAATCCCGCGACGCGAGCGAAAGAACGGCTTCCTGAACGGCCGGGAAATGGGCGATCACCAGCAGGCTGTGGACGGTCTCGGGGGTTCTGCCGATGACCGACAGGAGGTTTCGCGTGGGGGCGTTGTAGAGCCGATCCTCAAGGCTCGCGGTGGGCGCTTTATCCCCGAGCGCGTCGCACACCCAGGTGCAGGTCTGACGGGTCCGCAGCGCGGACGAGGAGGCGATCATCTCGGGGACGACGCCCTCCCGAAGCATCCACCGCCCCACGGCCGGCGCGGTCTCGTGGCCCCTGCGCGTGAGGGGCCGGTCAAAATCGCTGGTGCCCCACGGCAGGTCCGCCTCCGCGTGCCGCATGATCATGAGGGTTTTGCCTTGGGAACGGGGATCGATCAGGGGGCTCATGGGTCAAGTCTACAAAGGAGCAGTGCGCCGGATCGGGTCGCCCCCTAGCAACACAACGCCGGCCCCCTCCAGTATGGGAGGTGGCCGGCGTTGCCCTGAGCGCATCCGCTCGACGGCGAAGAACCGCGCGGCGGCTCAGATCGAGTATTCGGGGGCCGCCCACACGACGACCTCGGGGTGCTCGTAAAAGCGGTAGCCCTGTCCGCGCACGGTCCTCACCGTGTTGGACAAGCGGCCCAGCTTGGAGCGCAAGCGCCGGATGTGCACGTCGATGGTGCGCTCATTGGGAGTTTCATCGGCGTCGCGCCACAGCGACTCGAGCAATTCCTCGCGCCCGGCGGTGCGGCTGGAATTCTCCACGAGGTAATTCAGAAGTTCGAATTCCTTGTAGGTCAGGTTGAGCACCTCGCCGTCGAGGAAGACCTCACGGCGCGAGAGATCGATCAGGACACCGGCCGGCTGGTTCGGCTTCGTTTCCGAGCTCGGCATGTGGCTCAGCGGTGCAACCTCGGCCTGGCTCTTGGGAGCCGTCGGGTCGCCGAGCGCGTCGCGCACGACCTCCAGGTCGCTGCCCTCCGCGCCGGCGGGGGCGATGGCGACCGCGGCGTAAGACTCGGCCTGCGGGACTAGGGTCTGCGCATAGGCGCGGATATCCTGCACCATGCGCACCAGCGACGTGCCGTTCTGGGCGGCCACGTCCTCGTTGAGCCCCACGTACAGCACGAATCCTCGCGCCTCGTTATCGGCGGTGACGGGACGGACCGATGTGCCGTTCTCTCCCTGATGGGTCGTGGCGGCGGGATTCATGGCGCGCAGGGAACGGTAGTCGGTTGGCTCTCCCACGGCTCCGCGGCCCGTGACGGTTGCGTGACGCATGGCGGGATTGGTCCCGTTCGCACGATTCCGCTGTGAGATGTGCACATATCCGGGTGCGCCTGTCATAAGATCCCCGTTTCTCCACAATGTAGACACCACGGCAGGGGCCGTGGGATTGACTGGGCCGCGACGAGCGACACGACCATGCGGACCGCCACCGACCCGGAACGTCTGGGACGTTTGTTCGCGCCGAGGGGCGTAGACCCGCCCCTCCATGCTCCCCCGGTTCCCAGGTTCCCGCAAGTAACAATCGGACGAAGCGTCCATATTGTGGGACAATCAGTCTCAAATATGCATTCTGACGAAAATATTATGCATAACCATGCTTGATGGAAAAACGGTGGATCGCCGCGATTCCCCCACCATGCGGCCCCCTATCGAGCCCGGGAATCCGGGGAGCATGTAAAAATCACATTTGTTGGTTCATGTCAAGGGGGAGGGATCGCATATTTTCTCCCTCCCGCCCGGTACCCAGCATTCCCCCAGGAAACCGCGGTTTGTTAGAACATAACTCGCGAGTACAATTCCGCTCGGCTCGCGAGGACCCGTTCGTCCGGAACCGCATCCGATCGATTTCCCCACCCCGGGCCGCGTCGAAGGCGCAAAAAAGCTCCCGGGGCGAACAATGGCTGTTGCCCCAGGAGCTCTTCCTCGTCACGCGGCGGACTTATGACCAGTGGTATTTATCACACGGCGCGCGGTATTGGTCAGTCCACAACCCCGTACAAGCGGTCCCCCGCGTCACCGAGACCCGGAACGATATACGCGTTCTCGTCGAGCCGCTCGTCCCGGGCGGCGAGAAAGACGTCCACGTTCTCCATGCCCTCGACGCCACGTTCCAAGGCCTGAAGCCCCTCGGGGGCGCCCAGGATGCACAGGCACGTGATGTGGTCGGCCCCGCGATTGCGCAGGAACTTGATGGACTCGATCAGGGTGCCGCCGGTGGCCAGCATCGGATCCAGGACGTAGACCTGGCGGCCGGTCAGGTCGTCGGGGAGACGCTCCGCGTAGGTCACGATGTCCAAAGTCTCTTCCTGGCGCGCCATACCGAGGAATCCCACCTCGGCGGTGGGGATCAGACGGGTCATCCCCTCGAGCATTCCCAATCCCGCCCGCAAGATCGGCACCACCAGGGGCCGAGGCTTGGCGATGACCGATCCTTCGGCCTGAGCCACGGGAGTCTGCACCGTCTTCGGCTCGACCCGAATCTTCCGGGTGGCCTCGTAGGCCAGGAGGGTCACGAGTTCGTCGACCAGCTGGCGGAATTGTGGTGAGGTGGTCTCACGATCCCGCAGCACGGTGATCTTATGGGTAACCAGGGGATGGTCCAGAATCTTGACTCGCATGGCTCCCAAACTACCGCAGAGAATGGAACCATGACGCATAATCCACAGCTCCATCACGAGTGGATGGGACTCGCTCTGGCCGAGGCTCACCGAACATCGGCTTCCGGAGATGTCCCGGTCGGTGCGGTCGTCATCGACGCGGGTGGAAACGTCGTCGGCCGCGGATATAACCGCCGAGAGGCCGACGCGGATCCGGTGGCACACGCCGAGGTCCTCGCGATCCGGTCGGCCGCGGAGCGCCTGGGACGCTGGCGACTGGACGACTGCACCTTGGTCGTCACCCTGGAACCGTGCACGATGTGCGCCGGGGCAACGCTCTTGGCGCGCATTCCCCGGCTCGTGATGGGCGCTTGGGACGACAAGGCCGGGGCCGTGGGCTCGGTCTTCGACGTCCTGCGAGACCGCCGGCTCAATCACTGGGTCGAGGTGTTTCCCGACGTCCGGCGCGAAGAGTGCGCCGCCATGTTGCGAGATTTCTTCGCCGCGAAGCGCGGCTCTTAACCATCGCGGCGCCCGCCACCATCCGCGGTGCACAGAATCACACCCGGTGGCGGAGGCATTGGTAGAACTGACCGGTCAGTTCAACTAAGGTGGATCGTGTCATCGCTCCGCCCGCACCGCGACCCCCTCTGCGCGTCCTCGCACCGCTCGCTCAGTCCCCGCCTCGGGCCCCTTTCCCCCTGATGACTCGTTTTCAAGGAGTAATTCCGTGCTCGAAGTCGAGGATCTTCAATCGAAGGGGCGTCACGCCCCGCTGATTTATCCGACCTCATTCACCGTCGAACTCGGTGAGCTCATTCTGGTTCAGGCCAATTCGCAGCTCGAACGTTCGGCCCTGTCGCTGACCCTCACGGGCCGCATGAAGCCCGGGGACGGCGTCGTCTCGTGGGACGGCAACACCCGGAGCAAGGACCTGCGCAAGGCCTCCGCGATCGTCGATTCTCCCGAGGTCAATCAGATGGAGAGCCACATGCGGGTGCGCGACTACGTCGCCGAGATGCTGTCCTACATGCCCCACCGCTTTCTGCGCCGCCCCCAAGCCGGGCCGTGGCTCGAACAGAACGGGCTCGAGGACCTCGACAACCTCTGGGACGAACAGCTCACGGGAACGCAGCGGATCCGACTCATGGCCGCGCTGGCTCGCCACGATCGGTCGGCCGACCTCCTCGTCTTCGATACCCCCTCACGTCACGCTAACCACACCGCGACGTGGCTTCCGCTCTTGCACGAGCTCGCCCACGACGAGGATCACCCCCGAACCGTCGTCGCGGTGGTCCCCCACATCAGCGAATCCTGGCACGGGCTCAGGGCCGTCGTCGGGCACCCGACCCAAACTCCCCATGTCCCCGCGGGGTTGGGCCTCGACCAGCTTTTCGAATCGAACCACATTCAGGAGGAGAGCGCGTGACCGCCATCCGACTCGCACTCAGTGAACTCAAGCGCATGACCGGCGGGGTCTTCCCCAAACTGGTCATGGTCGCGCTCGCCTGCGTCCCCCTGCTCTACGGGGGCGTCTACCTGTATTCCAATTGGGATCCGTACGGCAAGGTCGATCACGTCAGTGGCGCCATCGTCATGGAAGACGCCGGCGCCAAGGGTCCCGACGGCAAACAGATGAATACCGGCCAGAGCGTCAAGGACAAACTCCACGACTCCGGAACCTTCGACTGGCACGACGTCTCGACCCGCGACGAGGCCGTCGACCAGGTGACCAAGGGCGAGACCGACTTCGCGATCGTGATCCCCCAGGACTTCTCCGAGCGCTTGCTCTCGACGTCCCGTTTCGCGCCGGACGAGAACGGCAAGCCGGGCACGGTGGATCCCCAGAAGGCCGGCCTGGAAATCGTCACGAATGACGCCAACAACTACCTGCTCACCAACATCGTGGCCAAGGCCGGAACGACGATCCGTGACGAGGTGGCCGCGCAGGTCGGCGACCAGACCTCCCAGCAGATGCTCGCGAGCTTCACGGACATTCATCAGCAGATGTCCAAGGCGACCGACGGTTCCCAGAAGGTCTCCGACGGCGCCGTCAACCTCTCGTCCGCCGTGGATCAGCTCAAGGACGGAACCTCGTCCTTGGCCAGCGGTGCGCAGCAACTGAATCAGGGCTCCCACGCGCTCGTCGACGGCGAGAACCAGCTGGTCGACGGCAACGCGCAGGCGCTTTCGGGCACCCAGCAATTGGACGGCGGTGCCCAACAGCTCAGCGGCGGCGCCTCGACCCTCGCGGATGGGACCCAGCAACTAGCCGACGGCTCCGCACAGCTCAAGCAGGGCACCTCGACGCTCGCCGGCGGCTCTTCCCAGCTCGCGGACGGGACCGCGAAGCTCTCGGATGGCGCCGGCCAGGTCGCCCAGGGCGCCTCCACGCTGAATCAGCAGGTCCAGGCCTCCGGGATCAATGACCTCGGACAGAACCTGACCGCGATGTGTCAGGATCTCTCCGCGGCGAACACCTCGGATCCGAGCGGAAGGCTCGGCAGCGACGTCTCCAACGCCGTCGCTTCCGAAGCCGCCACCGCCACATCGGAGCAGGTCAATGCCCTCGTGAAGCAGGGGGTTCTCACCCAGGATCAGGCCGACAACATCACCCGCTCGGTATCGGGCCAGGACACCAAGGATCGCCTGGCTAGCGTCGCCACCGACAAGCTCAATGCCGCGGAGAGCTCCGGGCCCGCCGCGTCTTTGCAGAAACTGCGCGACTCGAACTGCGCCACCGACGGATCCTCGACCGTGGCCGCGCAAATCTCGCAGCTGACGGGCGGAATTGCCCAGCTGGATCAGGGTGCGGCCGGCGTGGCCGATGGCGCCAAGAACGCCAACGACGCCGCCCAGCAGGTCGCGAGCGGGGCCGGAACCATCGACCAGAAGACCGGCGAGCTCTCCGGGGGCGCCGCCAAGGTCAACGACGGCGCCCAGGACCTCAAGAACGGCGCCGGCACGCTGGCGGGTTCAACAGGACAGCTGGTCCAGGGCTCCCAGCAGCTCTACGACAACCAGGTCAAGGCCCGGGACGGGGCGCAACAGCTCGCCGACGGCACCGATCAGGCCGTCCAGGGTTCCTCCCAGCTCGATCAGGGGGCATCTCAGCTCCAGGGTGGCTCGGGAGACCTCGCGAGCGGGTCGCAGAACCTGACCAAGGGTCTGCGCGACGGAACCAACCAGGTCCCGAACCTCAACGGAGACCAGCAGTCGACGCTGGCCTCGGTCATGTCCGACCCCGTGTCGGATAACCACAGTTCGCTGGCCTCGGCCCGCAACTACGGCGAGGGCATGGGACCGTTCTTCATCGTGCTCGCCCTCTGGATCGGCGTGCTCATGGCCGGTCAGTTCTTGCGGGCCAGCAATAATCGGGCCCTCGCGTCCGGGACGTCGAGTTTCCGCGTTGCGCTGGGCTCGTGGGGGCCGTTTGCCGTGGTCGCCGTTGCCCAGACCGTGGTCCTCTTCGCCGTGGTTCGGTTCGGGCTCGGATTCGAGATGACCCACCCGTGGCTGACCTTCTGGTTCCTCTTACTGACCTCCGTGACGTTCAGCGCGCTGGGACAGGGGCTGATATCCCTCCTCGGGTCGCCAGGCAAGCTTCTGGTGTTGATCCTCCTGATACTCCAGTTGGTCACCTGTGGCGGCATGATGCCCTACGAGACCCTGCCGGAACCCCTCAAATGGATGCACCACGTGTTGCCCATGGGGTACGCGCTGACCGGTGTCCGACGCCTGGCCTACGGGGTCAATGAAAGCTCGGTCCCGCTGCTGGTCCTGATCCTCGTCGGCTTCTTGATCCTCGGCGTGGCGATCAGCCTGCTCGGGTCCGTCAAGAGCCGGACGTGGACGCTGTCCAAGCTGAATCCGGAGGTCGAGCTGTGAGCACCTCGGAGGAAACACGCGCTGGCAAACCCCGACCCACGGTCAAGCGCCGACCTGGACGCACGTCCCGGACCCAGCTCAAGCTCTTTGAATCGGCCATGGTCATCATGAGCGAGAAGGGCCCGACCGCGACCACGGTCGACGAGATCGCGGCCAAGGCCGGCGTCTCGAAAGGCACGGTCTACTACAACTTCGGCTCCAAGAAGTCGATGGTCGACGGGCTGCTTCGGTACGGCGTGAACCTGGTTCTGGAAAGCATCGACGACGCGGTCGACGAGGTCGATGATCCCCGCGAGCGCTTGACCCGCGCCACCATCGCGGCGTTGCGGTTCCTCGAGACCCAGCCGGGTTTCGCGCGACTCGCGATCGCCGAGATGTGGCGCCCCAACGGGGAGGCCAGCTCGCCGGTGCTCTCGGAACAACGCGGCGTGATCATCGATCGCGTGACCGAATTGGTCGAGGACCTCTCGGAGAAATACGAGGTCTCCCCTACGCCGGACAGCGCGTCGATGGCCGTTGCCATCTTTGGGGCGACGTTCATGCTCGCGATGGATCGGGAGATGAACCACTCGGCCAGGACCACTCAGGACGCGACCAGGGCGGTATCGAAACTGGTCGATGGCTACATCCTGGGCCCCGTCGAGTGAGCAAGCCAACAGGTCCGCAGCGGAGAATCGGACGGCCCCAAGTTGAGTCAGGCTCGCCGAGTCGGTAAAGTAACCGAAGTTGGTGACGTGTCCGAGCGGCCGAAGGTGCGACACTCGAAATGTCGTGTACGGTAACCCCGTACCGAGGGTTCAAATCCCTCCGTCACCGCTCAGTGAGAAGCCCTCACATCCTTGATATACCGGGATGTGGGGGCTTTTTCGCGTGCGGGTCACCATGCCCGCGGCCCCATTCAGCTCATCGGTTGAAAAATCGTACTACCCCGAGGAAAGGCCGCCCCTTCGCATCCGGGTCGGTAGACTCGCATCGCAGTCCATCGCTTAGCCGGCCGACTCATCGCGAGCGGCCGTGGAGGTTTCATGTCCGAGTTGTCGTCTCCCGATATTCGCACCGTCAACGCCGAGCAGGTCCTGGCTCATCTGCCCATGAGAGCGGCGGTTGACGCCCTCAAGCAGGCCCTTCTGCAGGGATTCGACCCTTCGCAGGCCCACACCCGCACCTCGGCTGGGCTCACCCACGGCGAATTCCTCATGATGCCGAGCGAGTTTGGCGACTACGCGGGGGTCAAGATCCTCACCGTGGGGCCGGGAAATCCTCAGCGCGGCCTCCCCAAGATCCAGGGCCAGTACCTCCTCTTCGACGCGGACACGCTCGCCCCGCTCGCGCTGATCGACGGCGTCGCGCTCACCGCGATTCGCACGCCGGCCGTCTCCGCGTTGGGTGTCGACATTCTCGCCGCCCCGGACGCCTCGGATCTGCTCGTCTTCGGGACCGGCCCCCAGGCCGAGTACCACGTCCGGGCCGTGGCCGCCGTGCGCGAAATCTCGCGGGTCGGCATCGTCGGGCGCAGCGGAAATAAAACGGATCGTCTGGTCGCGGCCCTGAACGCGGAGGGCTTCAACGCCCGGACCGCCTCGGAAGACGACGTGGCCGGCGCCGACATCATCACCTGTTGCACCGCGGCCAGCGAGCCGCTCTTCGATGGGGAAGCCGTGCGGGACGGCGCCGTCGTCGTGGCGATGGGATCGCACACGCCGGACGCCCGGGAGACGGACGACGCGTTGGCCCGCCGGGCCGCGTTCTACGTCGAAGACGTCGACACCGCACTGCGCGAAGCCGGCGACGCCGCGATCGCGATTCAGCGGCACCTCCTTCGCAGGGAAGACCTCCGCGACCTGTCCACCATGGTCTCCGAGGGAAAGCGCACGACGTCCCGCCCGGCCCTGTTCAAGACCGTGGGCATGGGCTGGCAGGACCTCGTGACCGCGAAGGCCCTCTTCGAGAATCTTCCGGGCTAGCCCCGGCCGGTCGCCTTCGGCCACGGAGACCTGACGTGAAGACTTTCCCCCTCGACGACATCGCCGACGCCCTGCCCGCCGCGCAACTCCTTCCGTTGTTGACCCGGTGGTGGCGCGATGAGGGCGTGCGCCGCGCCGTCGTCGAGGCGCCGCCGGGGTCGGGGAAGACCACCGTGATCCCGCCGCTGATGGCAAACCTTGCCACGGCCGACGCCCACGGAACCGGGGCGGCGCGCAAGGTTCTGGTCACCCAACCTCGACGCATCGCGGCAAGATCCGCGGCCCATCGCCTGGCGCAGCTCTCGGGCACCCCGGTCGGCGACCTCAGCGGTTATACCGTGCGCGGGGAGCGGAAACACTCCGCGGCAACCCGGGTCGAATTCGTGACCACCGGCGTCTTGCTCCGGCGCTTGATCCGCGACCCGGAGATGGCCGACGTGGGCTGCATCGTGCTGGACGAGGTGCACGAACGACACCTGGACTCGGACCTGGCCGTGGGCATGACGACCCAGCTCGCGCAGATGCGGGACGATTTGTCGGTCATCGCCATGTCCGCGACCCTCGACGCATCGCGCTGGGCCGACCTGCTGGGCACGGAGGCCGGGCCCGCGCGCATCGCCTCGGCCACCGTCCGGACCCATGATCTGACGCAACGATGGGCGCCGTCGCCCACGCCGCCCCTGGATCTTCGGGGCGTGACGCCCGGATTCTTGAGCCACGTCGCCGAGACCGTCGTGGCGCAGCTCGATGCCGCCGATGGCGACGCCCTGGTCTTCCTGCCGGGCGCCCGGGAGATCGACCGGGTCTCGGGACTCATTCGAGGGCTCGCTCCGAGGGACGTCGAGATCATGACCTTGACCGGGCGAACTCCCGCCGCGGAACAGCAGCGCATCCTTTCACCGCGGCCGGTCGGCGACGGGCCCCGGCGCGTCATCGTTTCCACGAACGTGGCCGAATCCGCCGTGACCGTCCCAGGGGTGCGACTCGTGATCGACGCGGGCCTGGACCGGCAACAGCGGCTGGACACGCTCCGCGGGATGAGCGGGCTCGTCACCGTGGGGGCCTCGAAGGACTCGATGATTCAACGCGGGGGTCGTGCCGCCCGCGAAGCCCCCGGCACGGTCGTACGCTGCCTGAGCTCGGCGGACTTCGCCGCCCGGCCCGCCTCCACGCCCCCGGAGATAGCGACCAGCGACCTCACCTCCGCGGTCCTCGACCTGGCGTGCTGGGGTGCCCCCGGCGGGGAAGGACTGCGCCTTCCGGACCCGCTTCCGCCCCGGTCCCACGAGAATGCCCGATCGCTGCTCCGCACCCTGGGGGCGATCGACGAGGATGGCCACGCGACCGAGACCGGGCGACGCCTTGCCGCGGTTCCCACCGATCCCCGGCTCGCGAGGGCGCTGTTCGACGGCGCAGACCTCGTCGGCCCCCGGGCCGCGGCCGAAGTCCTCGCGGCCATCGACTCGGACTCGAGAGCCCCCGGCGCCGATCTCTGGGCCGCCGTCAGGAGCCTGAAGCGGGAGGGTGGCGCGACCTGGCGGAAGGAGGTCGAACGGCTCATGCGCGAGGTCGGCGCGAAAGACCAGGGCGGGCACGCGACCGAGCAGTCGACGGCGCTCGTCACCGCCCTCGCTTTCCCCGACCGTATTGCACGGCGTCGCGACCGCGGCGACGAATACCTCATGACCTCCGGAACCGGGGCGGCACTGCCCCGGGGGTCGAGCCTCGCAGGACAGGAGTGGTTGGCGGTGGCCGACGTCGCCCTGGTCCACGGGGCCCGGTCATCCGAGCCGCCGCGGTCTTGGATCCCGACACCGCGGAACTCGCCGCGGCGGAGATGCTCCGCGACGAGGAGGTCGCGACCTTCGACGCGTCTCGTCGGGGCGGCAAGGTCACGTCCCGAGACGTCACCGCGCTGGGAGCGATCGAGCTGTCGTCGGCTCCGCGGCGTCCATCGCTCGAGGCGGGACGCCGCGCCGTCAGGGACGCGATCGATCGCGTCGGCTTCAAGGACTTCCTCTCGCCCTCGCCAGCCTTTGAAACGTTGAGGGCGCGTGTGGGGCTCATTCACGCGGTGTTCGGCGATCCGTGGCCCAGGGTCGATCTACCGACGCTCGCCGCCACCGCGGACACCTGGCTCGCGCAGGGCCTCGACGCCATCGCCTCGGGCGGCTCGCCCACGTCGGTGGACACGGTCTCGGCCCTGCGGGGCCTCCTCCCGTGGCCGGAAGCATCCCGCCTGGACGATATGGCGCCCGAACGCATCTCGGTGCCGAGCGGGTCCTCGGTGCGATTGACGTACCCCGCGCCGGAGGACCACGAGGCCGAGCCTGCCGCGCCGGTTTTGGCCGTGAAATTACAAGAATGCTTCGGATGGGCCGAAGGACCGAGAATCTGTGATGGACGAGTCCCGGTGGTTCTGCACCTGCTCTCTCCGGCGAGGCGACCCCTGGCGGTCACGCAGGATCTCTCGAATTTCTGGACCAACGTCTATCCGCAGGTCCGCGCCGAAAATCGCGGTCGGTACATCAAGCATCCGTGGCCGGAGGACCCGTGGAACGCGGTGGCCACCGCCAAGACCAAGCGAGCTTCCGAGCGCTGAGCCGGCCCAGGCGTCCTGCCACGCTCGATCCCGCGTTCACCCTTGGAGCGCCAGCCCGAACGGAAGAACGCCCTCCGCGCCGGCCAGGCGCAGCTCTCGCGCGGCCATGGTCATCGTCCACCGGGAATCGATCAGGTCATCGACCAGGAGCACCGGCCCCCTGAGCCCCTCGAGCCGATTCGCTAGCTCGGGCCCCACGCTGAACCGCCCCCACACGGCGGCCGCGCTGAACGCACTATTGCCGCCGCGCTGGGGCGCACGCGCCGCGGCATCCGGTGAGATCTCCAGCGATCCGAGATACGGCAATCTCCCGGCGCCCGACAGCCCCCGGGCCAGGGAGTCGACGAGGCGGGGACGCGAGGACGAAGGAACCGAGACCACTCCCACGGGCCGGGCTGACCAGTCCCACTCGGCAAGCACCCCGACGCACGCCTTACCGACGTCGGGAGGAACCTCCATGTCGAGGGGCCTGCCGGCTTCATCACGGGCGAAGATCTCTCGGAGGCGATTGCCCCACCCGAGGTCCGTCAGCCGGGCCAGGGCACGTCCGCGCTCGGCGCGCTCCGATTCGGGGATCTTGCCCTTGCGGTCGATCCCCAGCTTGGTCAGGCCGCTGGGCCATTGCGCGCGCGGCTCGACCGGAACGCCGACGCGGACCAACCCGTGTTTGGCGCGTCGCGACGACTCGGCGTCGACATCGCTCGGGTACCACGGCCCCGCGCAGACGTCGCATCGGCCGCAAGGCTCCGCGGTGGTGTCGTCCAATTGATCCGCGAGGAACTGCATCCGACACGTCGACCCCGATTCGTAGTCGAGCATGGCCGTCTGTTCCCGGCGTCGTGCCTCCGCGATGCGCTCGTATCGTTCGGCGTCGTAGCGCCACGGCCGACCGGTCGCTTCCCAGCCTCCCTGGACGCGTTCGACGGCGTCTTCGACCGACAGCACCTTAAGCAGCAGCTCCAGGGAAGTTCTCTTGACGTTGACCGCCGACTCCAATGCCGCCACGGACATCGGCCGACCGGCGCTCGCGAGCGCACCGAGGACCGCTTCGGCGTTCTCCTGGGTCGGCATCGACGCCGTGGCGAAGTACTTCCAGATCTCCGGGTCCTCACGGCCCGGCAGAAGGAGGACGTCGGCGCTGTCCGTCGCACGACCCGCACGACCGACCTGTTGGTAATACGCCACCGGAGATGACGGCGCGCCCAGATGCACCACGAATCCAAGATCCGGCTTATCGAAGCCCATGCCGAGGGCGCTGGTTGCCACGAGGGCCTTCACCGCGTTGCCCTTCAGCGCCGCCTCGGCCTCTTCGCGTTCCGACGTGTCCGTGCGACCGGTGTAGGCACGAACCTCGTATCCCGACTCCGTGAGGATCCGCGCGGTGTCTTCCGCCGCCGAAATCGTCAGGGCGTAGACGATGCCGCTACCGGGGAGATCCCGGAGATGCTCGATGAGCCACGCGATGCGAGCCGCGTTGTCCGGCAGGTTAAGGACCCCGAGCCGGAGGCTGTGGCGGGAGAGCGGCCCCCTGAGGGTGAAGATGCCGTCGGTTTCCGCGGTCCCGGGATCCCCGTTCCGGTCCCCGCCCGCCGAGACCTGCCCGTCGCCCTCTGCGCGCCGCTGAACGGAGACGCCCAATTGCTCCTGGACATCCGCCACCACGCGGTGGTTCGCGGTCGCCGTGGTCGCGAGCACCGGGACCCCCTGGGGGAGCCTCGCGATGAGGTCGCGGATGCGTCGATAGTCGGGCCGGAAGTCGTGCCCCCAGTCGGAGATGCAATGGGCCTCGTCGATCACCAACAGGGAACAGCTCCGCATGAGGGTGGGCATCCATTCGTCGCGGAATCGCGGATTATTGAGCCGTTCCGGGCTGACGAGAAGGACATCGAGGTCGCCCGCCTCGATGCGTGAGCGGATGTCGTTCCACTCCGTCGCGTTGGCCGAGTTCACCGCCGCGGCGCGGACTCCGGCGCGTTCCGCCGCGGAGACTTGGTCCCTCATGAGCGCCAGAAGGGGCGAGACGATCAGTGCGGGCCCGCCGCCGAGCTCCCGCATCAGCAGCGATGCGATGAAGTACACAGCGGACTTGCCCCAGCCCGTCCGTTGAACCACCAGGGCCCTGGCCCGGTCCTCGACCAGGGCTCGGATCGACTCGAATTGCCCCGGATGAAATTCGGCGTCCTCCCGGCCGGTCAAGGCTCGGAGGTGGGCGATGGCGCGGTGATACAGCTCGGAATCCTGTGAAGCAACGGTCATGCCTCCAGTCTGACAGAGCCTCGAACGGGTCCGAGCACCCCTGTGGAAAACCACCCACCGGCATCAAACCTCGGGCACCCGCACAGCGCCTACACAGGTTGCCTCCAGTAGACTAACCTCGGCGTTCCCCTCTTTCTTCGACACAAGGTATGTGCATGTCAGTCATCGCGGATCTCGGTATCCACCTGCCCCAGCACGTTCAGGCATTGAACATGTTGCCCACTCCGTCGGTGGGCCTGCTGGGCTTCAATCTGGAAGACGTACTCTCCAGCGCGGGTCCGTGGGTTCTCGGGCTCGTATCGCTCATGGTGTTCATCGAGTCCGGGGTGCTTTTTCCGTTTCTTCCGGGGGACTCCCTCCTCTTCACCACGGGCCTGCTCCACGAACAGCTCGGGCTGAACCTTTGGGTCCTCCTGGCCTCGGTCTCCGTGGCGGCGATCCTCGGCGATCAGGTCGGCTACATGTTGGGCCATTTCTTCGGGCGGCGCCTGTTTTCCGAAAAGGGCCGCATCCTCAACTACCAAAATCTCGACCGGGCTCACGACTTCTTCGATAAGTACGGCGGCAAGGCGCTGATCCTCGCCCGGTTCGTACCGATCGTGCGGACCTTCGTGCCGCTGACCGCGGGCATCGCCAAGTATCGCTACGCCGACTTCGCCAAGTGGAACATCATCGGGGCGCTCCTGTGGTGCGTCCTGCTGACCTTCGCCGGCGTCTGGCTCGGCAACGTGACCTTCATCCGCGAGCACGTGGACATCATCGTCATCGTCTTGGTGTTGCTCTCGGTGGTGCCGATCGGCCTCGAGGTTCTCCGCGAGCGCAAGAAGGCGAAACTGCGCGAAGCCTCCTCGGAAGACGCCGCCCCCACCAGGGAAGGCTGACCCCCGGACGGAAGCAACGCCGGCCACGACAAAGCGGCGGCACCCCGAGGGTGCCGCCGCTTTGCTGTCTTAGGATCCTGAGGGCTCCCCGCCCGTGATGGGACCGATGCGCCACCAGGCCCGGTGGATGTCGCCCGGCGCGAGCACGGTCAGATCCTGCCCGGACCGGAACGAATCCGCCGGTGCGCTCATGGGCTCGACGGCCACCGCGCGTCGTCCCGGCAGCCCGTTCGGCTGGTCATCCGTGTAAACCTGAATCCAGCCGATCTCGCCGCCGCATTCCAGAAAAACTCCCCCGCCCTGGGGGTCGGTCAGTTCGCACCGGAACTTTCCGTCGGCCTGCCGGGATATTCCGCCGAGGGCGACGTCGTAGGGCGTCTCCCCTAACCGCCGGCTCTCCCGGAAGTCGGCCTCCGTGCCGTTCACGGATCGGGTGTCCACCGGCAATAACCGCTCCGGATCGGCCTCAATATATACCCCGGCAGGAATCTTTAGTCGCCAGTCGCCCACGGATCCGGGCGTGGACCCGTCTCCCCCGTCGGCCACGAGGTACGGATGCCCCGCGACCGCGTAAGGGGCCGGGTCCGAACCCGCGTTGGTCGCGATGACCGTCCAGTCCAGGCCCTGCTCCGTCAGCTCGTACTCGACCTCAAGGCGGATCGCGAACGGATACCCGGGCTGGGGCACCAGGTCCAGGCAGAGCACCAGACCGTCGGGCCGGGATTCGACCACGCTCCAGCGTTCCCACAGCGCGAGCCCGTGAGCCGCATTATGGCGTTCCGGTTCGCTCAGCGGCAGTTGATGGGTCCGGCCATGAAATTCGTACGCACCGTCTCGGATGCGATTCGGCCAGGGCGCGAGGATCGCGCCGTTGCAGCCGGGCCGAAGACCGTCGGCCGGAGTGGTCCGCACGAGATGCCCCGACGGCCCGCGGAGGGACACCAAGCTGGCGCCTACCTCCGCGATGGCCGCCGAGAAACCATGGCCGGCGATCTCGTGGACCTCTCCCTGGCAGGAGCCGAACACTAGTCCAGCTTCCCTTCGCCCTCGGCCTTCTTGATCTCCACGGACTCCGCGCTGGCCACGATGTCTTCCGCCGGAACCGGCGCGAGCCGATCCCAGAGGAAGAACAACCCGCCGACGATCAGCATGCAGATGCCCGTCCAGAGGTTGATGTGGATGCCACCGGTCTTGGCGGTGTCCGCGGCGGGATCGATGATGCCCATCAGGGTCACCAGGACGCCGTAGATCACGAACAGCCCACCGATGATTCGGCGCAGATCCGTGCGTCGGGTGTGCCGAATCAGTTCGTTTTTCTCCCCCTCGCTCAGCCTCACAAGGTCCGGAGTCTCAGAAACGTTGTCGCTCATCGTATTTCTCCTAGTCAGTGTGAGTGTTTACAGGAAGGGCAGGTAGAGGAGCACGCAGAGCACCAGGGCGGCGGTGCCCAAAAGTGCCGGCGAGCGGTACCAGGCGGCGTCGCCGGCGACGACGTCGGACTTCATGTCGACGGTGCCTACACCGTAGACCAACCCCTTGAGTTCGGACAGCGGCTTCGGTTTGGACATGTAGGTCACGATCACCGACACCACGATCACGGCCACGAAGGAGTAGATCGCGCCATACATGGTTTCCGCGGTGGCCGACCCGAAGAGCGACTCGTCGTTGAGGTACGCGATCCAGACGATCGTCGGGGCGATGATGCCCGCTATGTACCCCCATAGACCCGCCGCGGGGGTCATCCTCTTCCACAAGAGCCCCAAGATGAACACCGCGAACAGCGGGGCGTTGAAGAACGAGAACAGGGTCTGCATGTACGTCATGATGTTGCCGAATTGCGCCGCCAAGAAGGCGGTGCCGATTCCGATGACAACGCCGACCGCGGTGACCCACCGGCCCGCCGACAGGTAGTAGAGGTCGGGCATGTTGGGCTTGATGTATTCCTGCCAGATGTCGTACGTGAACACCGTGTTGAAGCTGGACACGTTGGCGGCCATACCGGCCATGAACGAGGCCATCAGACCCGTCACCGCGACGCCCAAGACGCCGGAGGGAAGGTACATCTGAATGAGCTTGGGGATCGCGTCGTTATAGGTCAACGAGCCGTCGGCGAACTGGTTACCGACGGTCGCCGCCGCGATCAGACCGGGCACCACGACGATGAACGGGATGAACAGCTTCGGGAAAGCGCCGATCAGGGGCGTACGACGGGCGGCAGACATGTTCTTGGCGGAGAACGCCCTCTGAACCTCGGTGAAGTTGGTGGTCCAATAACCGAAGCTCAGGACGAAGCCGAGGCCCAGCACGATCGCGAGCCAGTTGGCCCCGATCGGGTTGGTGACATCGCCGATGCCCGTGCCCTGCCACGTGGAGAGGTGCAACCTGCTGACGCCCTCCGTGTGCATCAGCGCCTCCTTCAGGCCGGACCATCCGTGCACGCGATGCAATCCCACGATCGTGAGCGGAACCAGGCCCGCGACGATCACGAAGAACTGCATGACCTCGTTGTAGATGGCACCCGAGAGCCCGCCGAGGGTGATGTACAGCAGCACGAAGCCCGCGGAGACCACGATCGCAACCCACTGGGGCCAGCCCAACATCGCCTCGATGATGATGGCCATCGCGTAGAGGTTGATGCCGGCGATCAGCACGTTGGACACCGCGAAGGCAATCGAGTTGACGGCGTGCGCCGCCTTGCCGAAGCGACGCAACATGAACTGCGGCACCGAACGAACCTTGGAGCCGTAGTAGAAGGGCATCATGACCAGGCCCAAGAAGACCATCGCGGGCACCGCGCCGATGATGTAGTAGTGCAACGTGGCCATGCCGATTTCGGCGCCGTTGGCCGCCATGCCCAGGATTTCGGTGGCCCCGAGGTTCGCCGAGACGAAAGCGAGGCCGGTGATCCAGGCCGGCATGGAACGACCCGAGAGGAAGAAGTCCATGCTGGTCTTGACCCGGCGCTTGGCCGCGATGCCGATGGCGATCACGGTCGCAAAGTAGAGGAAGAGCATCAGATAGTCGACCCATGAAAGGGACAGCCGGATGCTACTACTGGCATCTGCAAGCAACATCGCTTGCCTCCTGGAAAGTTCGATCACGCACAGAATTGTGCGTTGATGTTCACATTTGTTGAATTTTGCATTCAGCTTACACGCAGGTTGGGGGCTGTCAACCGCTCATCGGCACCACTATGAGAATCCCCCCGCTGACGAGGCGATGTTTACTATTGTTCGTTTCGTGGCATACTGATGCTGGTTCATACGCTGGGGTGTCCGAAAGGGGTGACCATGCTCGCCGAACAACGCAGGAAGCGGATCGTCCAAGAGGTCGAGAAACACGGGGCAGTCCACGTCCAGGACCTCGCCGAGATCTTGAACGTCTCCCCCATGACGGTCCGCCGCGACCTTGCGGATCTGGATGACCAGGGGCTACTCAATCGAATCCACGGCGGGGCCGAGGCCACGACGTCGGTCCTCGAACCGGCCTACGCGGACAAGATGTCGCGCAACGCGGATGCCAAACGCTCCATCGCATCCTCCGCCGCCGAGATGGTCTCCTCCGATCAATCCCTGGGGTTCTCGGCGGGGACCACGTGCACCCGCCTGGCCCAAGAGCTGACCGGCCGCCGAGGCATCACCAACCTGACGATCGTGACCAATTCCCTGCCCGTCGCCGAGGAATTTTTTACGGCCGAGCACGTCTCCCCCGGGCAGGCCCCCGCCAATCCCCATCACGTCCTTCTCACGGGCGGACAACGCACCCCGTCCGACGCGTTGGTCGGCCCCGTCGCCGACCTCACCATGACGAGGCTCCACGTGGACATCCTGTTCGTCGGCGCCCACGGAGCGGGCCCGTCGGGGCTCACCACGCCGAATCTCGCCGAGGCCCGCACCAACCGGGCGCTCATCGAATCGGCGCGCACCGTGGTGGCGATCTTCGACCACACCAAGTGGGGCACCACGGGCCTCGCGGGGTTCGCCGAGTGGTCCGAGGTGGACGTCGTCGTGACGGACTCGGGCATTCCCGCGGAGGCCCGCGAATTTCTGGAAGACAAGGTACAGAAGGTGGTCATTGCATCATGACAGAGACGGTTTCGCCGCGAATCACCCGGGGGACTTTGGCCGACGGCCGAGAAATCATCTTTTTCGACGATACGGAACCCCATCTCTCCGGCGCCGCGACGCGGGAGGTCCATGATCCCCGCCCGCTCGACGCACGGGTCATGCCTCCTCACGATGCCGCGAGCATCCGCATCGACCCGCTGACCGGCTCTCACGTGGCACTGGCGGCGCACCGAATGAACCGCACCTTCCTGCCTCCCGCCGATGAGGACCCTTTGGCCCCGGCGGGCCGCGGCACCGTCCCGTCCGAAATTCCCGAACCGGAATACGACGTGGTGGTGTTCGAGAACCGTTTCCCCTCACTCCAAGGCCCCCTCGAGGTGTACCGCGACGAGCCCCTCTTCCACGAAACCTCCCCCGCGGGTCGCTGCGAGGTCGTGTGCTTCACCTCCGACTGGGAGGGCTCGTTCGCCGAACTCGGGCATCGGCGGGCCCGGACCGTCATCGAGGCGTGGACCCATCGCACCCGCGAGCTCTCGCGCCTGGACGGCGTCGCCCAGGTCGTCCCCTTCGAAAATCGCGGGGAAGAGATCGGAGTCACCCTCCATCATCCGCACGGACAGATCTACGCCTACCCCTACCTCCCCCCGGAGACCGCCGACGTTGCCCGACAAGCACGGGAATGGCGGCAGCGAACCGGAGGGGACCTTCTGGGAGACGTCCTGGAGGCCGAGCTGACCGATCCCGTGCGCGTCGTCGCCGAGACCGCCTCCTGGGTGGCCTACGTTCCGTTTGCCGCCAAGTGGCCGGTCGAATTCATGGTCATGCCACGCCGGGCCGCCCGCGATTTTACCGAGCTCACCGACGCCGAGAAGGACGAGCTGACGGATCTGTACCTCGACCTCCTGGCTCGCCTGAATCGCTTCTTCGAATCCGTCGAGCACCTTCCCTACATCGCGGCCTGGCATCAGGCCCCGGTGCGCGGAGGCGACGACATCTCTCGCATGAGGTTGCACGTCTTCTCCCTGTTGCGGGCGCCAGGAAAGCTCAAGTACTTGGCGGGCTCGGAGTCCGCCATGGGCGCTTGGATTAACGACACCACCCCCGAACGCATCGCCCAACGACTGAGGGAGATCGCACCGTGACCGATATCGAGTGGAATAGTGCCCCCTCCGCGGAGGAGAGCGTCCAAGCCGTGAGGGCCGCGTTCGTCGAAGCCCACGGCGCGGAACCGTGGGGCGTCTTCTCGGCGCCCGGGAGGGTTAACCTCATCGGTGAACACGTGGACTACAACGGAGGGACGGTCGTCCCGCTGGCCCTGCCGCACCGGACGTACGTTGCGGTGGCACCGCGCACCGACGACCTGATCCGGGCCGCCTCGGCGCAGGAGCCGGGCGAACCGCAATCGGTTCATCTCTCCGAGCTGGCCCCGGGAACGCTCTCTGGATGGTTGACTTACGTCGCCGGTGTCCCCTGGGCCATGAGCCACGAAGGAATTGCGGGTGGAACCGCGGGCCGTGAAGCCTCCGGGGCGGATCTCGTCATCGACTCCGCGGTACCCATGGGGGCCGGGCTCTCGTCGTCCGCCGCCTTGGAGTGCTCCGTGGCATTGGCCATCGATGCCTTGGCATCGGCGACCGACCACGGCCGAGAGCCGTTGGCCGCGACCGATGCCGGTCGAGCCCGACTGGCGGCCGCCTGCATCCGGGCCGAAAACGAGATCGCCGGTGCCAGCACCGGCGGAATGGACCAGTCCATTTCGTTGCGCGCCAGCGAGGGCTCCGTGCTGACCATCGACTGCCGTGATTTTTCCTCGCGGCCCATCCCGATCGACGTCGCCGGTGCCGGCCTGGTCCTGCTGGTCATCGATACCCGGGCCCCGCATCGTTTGGCCGATGGCCAATACGCCCATCGCCGGGCGGGCTGCGAGGCCGCGGCTCGCGCCCTCGGGGTGCCGACGCTGCGGGACGCACTGGGCGAAGAAGTCACCGAGGCAGACCTCGAGACCATGCTCCGTCGGTGGGACGAGACGCTAGAGCGCGGCGCCATCGAGATGCCGGAGGGCCACGACGCCGAATCCATGACCGGGCTCGTTCGCCACGTGTGGACCGAGGTCTTCCGCGTCGAGCGGTGCAAGGAGCTCTTCGCCTCGGAGGCCCCTTCGGCCGAGGACCCCGCCTGGGTTCGCCTCGGCGAACTGCTGGACGCTTCGCACGTCTCGCTGAGGGACGACTACCGGGTCAGCTCTCCCGAGCTGGACCTCGCCGTGGACGCCGCGCGCGGCGCCGGGGCCATCGGCGCCCGCATGACCGGTGGCGGCTTTGGCGGGTCGGCCATCGCCCTGGTCCCGGTGGATTCGGTCGTACCCGTCGCCGAGGCCGTGGACCAGGCATTCCGGGCCGCGGGATTCAACGCACCGGCGTTCCTCGAGGCGGCGCCCTCCGAGGCCGCCCGCCGCGACGCCTAAACACCGGGCCGAAGACAGCGACGACGCCCCGTCGCCACCCGCTCGACGGGGGCAACGGGACGTCGTGGTGCGTGATGGCTTGCGGGGCGTCTCGGCCCTCAAGAGCCGAGACGCCCCGCTCGCCTAAATCGCTCTCACAGCCCTAGTCGCCTTCGTAGGCGCAGATCGCGTCGACCTTGGCGGCCGACGAGGAGTTCGGGTCGAATTCGAGGCCGAGCCACTCGTCGACGAGCGTCCTCGCCAGCTCGAGCCCGATGACTCGCTCGCCCATGCAGAGGACCTGCGCGTTATTGGACAGCACCGAACGCTGAACCGAGTAGATGTCGTGGGCCGTCACGGCGCGGATGCCCTTGACCTTATTCGCCGAGATGGCCACGCCCAGGCCGGTGCCGCAGATCAGCAGCGCCCGATCGGCCTCGGAGGCCATGACCTTTTCCCCGGCCGCCGTGGCGACATTCGGGTAGAAGGTGCCGTCGTCGGTCCCGGTGACCCCGACATCGATGACCTCGTCCACGCGCTCATCGGCCTCCAGATCCGCCTTGAGCGCCTCTTTGTAGTGATATCCGGCGTTATCTCCGCCGACTACGATTTTCAAACCCATCATGTGCTCCTCTCGTCACCGGGCATAACTGCCAGTCAGGCCCCATTATTTCGACTAGGGGGCCCATTTGCACCTCGTGCACGGAATTTCTTGACCAGCCACGTCGCCACGGCGAGCATCACCACACCGATCACGATCTTCTGGAAGATTCCGGCATAGTCCTCGACGACGTGCCACTTCTCTCCCAGGTAATAGCCGGCGAGCACGAACAGGGAATTCCAGATCGCGCTACCGAGGGTCGTCAAGACCAAGAAGGTTCCCAGCGGCATGCGGTCCACTCCGGCGGGAATCGATACCAGGGAGCGAAACAGCGGAATCATCCGTCCAAAGAACACCGCCCGGTTCCCGTGCCGGTGAAACCAGGACATGGTGCGGTCGACGTCCTCCACCTTGACCAGGGGCACGCGCCCGGCGATACGCCGTATCCGTTCGAGCCCGAACACGAAACCGGCGTAGTACAGCGCCACCGCGCCCAGAACCGATCCGAGCGTCGTCAGAAGCAGCGCTGCGGCCAGATGCAGGTCGCCACGGCTCGCGGCGAATCCCGCGAGCGGGAGAATCACTTCCGACGGCAACGGCGGGAACAGGTTTTCCAGGGCAATCAACAGCCCGGCGCCCCAGGAACCGAGGCCTTCCATGACCTCCACGGCCCAGCCGGCGACGCCCGTCTGCTCGGGCTCGGCGGCGGCCACGGCGAACATTCCGGCCTCGGGAAACGCGCCGAGAGAGGTTTCGGCCCCTTGGGCATGGCCCAGGGCGACGGTGTCGGAGGGGCGGTTGGCAACGGCATTTACTGTCGATGTCATGCCGCCAGCCTACCGGTGGCCCGTCATCAACTCGACCCTGGGGGGGCAACAGCGCGACGCCGCGGGACGGTCGAAGCGCGCGCAGATCCCCCGACTGACTAGGATCGACAAGACGCCTCCCCACGAAAGGACCATTTCCTCATGACCGAATACCCCGCCTTCGCACAGCCGGTCGAGATCCGTTGGTCGGATCAGGACCTCATGGGCCACGTGAACAATGCCCGCATCCTGACCCTGGTCGAAGAGTCTCGCATCCTGTGGCTACGCTCCCTCAACGGGTGGGACCGCGATATCAATCCGACGGTCGTGGTGCGCACGGAGATCAACTACCGCAAACCGGTCATGTACGGACCCGAGCTGGTCATCGAGCTCGGCGTCGGAAGGATCGGAGGCTCGTCGTACGGCATCACCTTCCGCGGAATCCAGGAGGAGGCCGTCGTCTTCGATGGCGTCAACGTCCTGGTCGGGGTCGATCCCGTCAAGCTCACGCCGCGGCAGCTCTCCGAATCCGAATTGGGCATCCTGAACCGGTTCGGAACCTTCGATCCCGAGGCCCCGACGGACCTCACCGCGGAGCCCGTGTCCCGGTAGGCTCATCACCTCGTGAGAAACACTTTGTGTCATGGGTCACTGACGCGTAGGGTTTTGCGCACCAGTATCCGGCGACGACGCCGACGACAGTGACGAGGTACCCATGCTCCACGGACGGTCCGCGACGACGGGCGACGACTACCCGCTCAACATGATTTCCCTGTTCCGGTATTCGGCACAGACCTTTCCCGAGAACACCATCACCCATCGGGACTTGGACGGCACCTGGCACCGTTCCACGTACTCCGAGGAATTCGGCCGCATCGGGCAGATGGCCCACGCCCTGACCGAGATCGGCATCGGTCCCGGCGACACCGTGGGTGTGCTCGATTGGAATTCACGACGCCATCTGGAACTCTATTTCGCGGTCCCCGGCCTAGCCGCGACGATGCTCCAGCTGAACCTGCGCCTGGCGGCCGAGGACTTGGGCTACGTGATCGACCATTCCGAGGCCGACTGGATCTGCGTGGACGAGTCGTTGCTACCGATCGCCGAAAAACACCGGGACGCCGAGCGGGTCAAAGGCTGGATCGTCATGTCCGATCACCCCTCCGGCGAGGTGGAGACTTCCCTCCCCAACGTCGTGTATCTCGAAGACATCATGGGCAAGCACCCGGGTGACTACCCCTTCGAATGGGTCGAGGAAACCTCGGCCGCGTACGCGGGATACACCACGGGCACCACAGGTCGCCCCAAGGGAATTTTATATTCCCACCGGGCCATGTACCTCCACTCGCTCGCGACGATCGCGTCCATGAGGATCGGGTACAACTCAACGGTCATGCTTCTGACGCCGATGTTCCACGTCATGTGCTGGGGTTTCCCCCAATCGGCGGTCTCGGCCGGGGCCCGCATCGTCTTGCCCGGCCGGTGGCAGGCGAAGGACGTCGCCGTGCTCGGCGACGCCTTGGCGGCCGAGTCGGTCACGGTGACCAACGCGGCGCCCTCCATCCTGACTCCCCTGCTCGATTACTATCGCTCGCTGCCCGAGCCGCCCGACCTGACCGGGCTCAGCATCATTTGCGGAGCCAGCGAGCCGGCCCTGTCCATGATGCGGGGGTTCAAGGAGGTCACGGGCGCCGACGTCGTCCACGCCTACGGGGCCTCGGAGACCTCGCCGCTCGTGTCCACCAACCGGGATCTCCCGCCCGCGCTCCACGACCTCAGCGAAGATGAAGCCTGGGACATCAAAAGATCGCAGGGGATCCCGATGCTGGGAGCCGAGGTCAAGATCGTCGATCTCGACGGCCGCGAGCAGCCTCACGATGGCGAATCCGCCGGTGAGCTGCTGGTCCGCGGCCCCTGGATCACGACGTCGTACGTCAATCGCCCGGACACCGAAGACAGTTTCAGCGACGGCTGGTGGCGCTCTGGCGATGCCGGCGTGATCGATCGGAGGGGCTATATCAAGCTCACGGATCGGCTGAAGGATGTCATCAAGTCCGGTGGCGAATGGATCTCGTCGATCGACATGGAGAATACGATCCTCGATCACCCCGACGTCGGCGAGGCTGCGGTCATCGGCGTCCCCGATGAAACGTGGGAAGAACGGCCCGTGGCCTACGTGGTCCCCCGCGATGGAGCCTCCGTGACCGAGCAGAGCATCTATGACCTTCTCGCCACCCGCTTTGCCAAGTGGCAGCTTCCCGATCAAGTCATCATTTCCGAGGGGCTCCCCCGTACGTCGGTCGGAAAGCTCAATAAGCGGAAGATGCGCGCCGAATTCGCGGACCAGGAGAATTGAGGGTTCTCTGCTCGGACTCCGGGGTTCTTCGACAGTCCTGCACAGGCTCGGTACAGGGTCGATTCCTATGCTGGAAGTACCTCATAGGTGCGAGTGATTGACAGAGAGCGGCCCCCGATACGTCGGGGGCCGCTCTTTCATGCGCGGGCGGTGCGCACCGGTTGCGGTTTTAGCGCGCCGCTTCGGTTTCGCCGGCGTCGGTTCGCGCTTCCGCCTCGGAGATGGATTCCCCTCCCAGGGGGACGCCCTTCCGAGCGCCGCCGGCAAGGTCGAGGATCGCACCAATCACCGCCGCGATCAGCGTCGGGAGGAACCAGCCAAGGTCCTGCGAATGCCCCGGCGACCATCCGATCAGCGGCGTGATCAGGGAGGCCCCGACGTTGAGCGACGCCAAGGTCATCAGCGCGGCCCAGATGGTGGCTACCGCGAGCGCCAGAACGAAGGTCCAGTGCAGGCGTCGGCGAACGAGCGGTTCGATCAAGGTCAGCAGGATCAGCGTGATCGCCGGCGGATAGAGGAAACCGACGATGGGCGCGGCGATGGCCAGCACCGTTTCCAGGCCCGTGGTCGAGACCGCGCAGGAGATCAGGCAGAAGATGACCAACCAGGCACGGTAGGAGACCTTCGGAACCATTTTGTGGAAGTACTCGGAGGTCGCGCCCAACAGGCCAACCGCGGTCGACAGGCAGGCCAGCAACACGATCAGGCCGAAGACGATCGTTCCGGGCGTCCCCATGGTCTGTGCGGCGGCGTCGGCGAGGAGGGCGGCTCCGTCCTGATAGCCGGACCCATTGGGGATGAAGTTTCCGATGTAGCCCAGGCCAAGATAGATCACGCCGAGGAAAACTCCGGCGATGATGGCCGACAGCCCGACGCCTCGCACGAGCTTCGGTCCGGCAGGCATTCCCTTGTGGCGAAGGGCCGAGACCACCAGGATGCCGAACGCGAGCGCGGCAATGGAATCCATGGTGAGGTAACCGTTGACGAATCCGGTGGCCCCCGCGTGCGTCGCGTAGTCGCCGGAGGCCTGCCCGGTCCCGTGATCCATCGTGAAAATGGCGAGGACGATCAGGATCGCCAGGAGAACGAGCAACGCGGGGGTCAGGTATTTGCCGAGCTTATCGACCAGCCCGTTCGGGTCCAGACACATCAAGAACGCGATGATGAAGAACACCGCGGAGAATCCGGCGGCCGCCCCGGTGGATTCCCAACCGAAGACGGGCGTGACCGCCGACGAGAAACTGACGGTGGCGGTTCGTGGCAACGCGTAGAACGCACCGATCGACAGGTAAGCCAGGATCGGGAAGATCAGGCCGAAGATGCGTCCTCCGCGGCGGGCGAGATCCTGCACGTCGTTGCCCGTGATCGCGACGGCGATCACGGCCAGGACGGGAAGCAGGACACCCGTGCTGATGAATCCGAGAATGGCCGGAAGGAAGTGTTCACCGGATTCGACCCCGACGATGGGCGGGATGATCAGGTTCCCCGCCCCGAAAAACATCGAGAACAGCATCATGGCTGCGATCGCGATGATCCAGGGGGAGGTGCTCTTCTGCGACGGATCTGTGTGTGCCATGTGGTCTGGCATTCCTTTACGTGCTGGTGGTGATCGATGTATCTGTGATCTTCTGCTCCTCGAGCAAAGCACCAGATTACCCGTGCGTCGGCATCGGTGACGACCAAATTCTCGGTCCATCTCACGAGGTGAGGCCCCGGGCCACCCCCACAAGACCTGGGGAAACACCCGACGACGGGCTACCGTGGGAGCAGAACCACCCACGCGGACGGAAAGGTGCATCACATGAACCGCATTGCTATTGCCGGCGCCACCGGCTCGATCGGCAAGCTCATCGTCGAAGAAGCGGAGAACAAGGACCTTGATGTCGTGGCGCTCAGCCGCTCGACCGGAGCGGACTTGCTCACCGGCGAGGGCCTCCGAGAGAAGCTGACGGACGTGGACGCCGTGATCGACGCGTCCCAGGTCGGCGACCCCACGGCCGATGACCCGGTCTCCCCGATTCTGCGCGGAGCCCAGAACCTCCTTGACGCGGCCGGCTCCGCGAAGGTCGGCCGGCTCGTCATGCTCTCGATCAACGGCGTCCAGGATGCTGGCCTCCAGAACTTCCCGTTCTACGACGCCCGCGCGCGCCAGGAGAAGCTCGTGCTGGACTCGGGCCTCACCTCAACGATCGTCCGCAGTTCGCAGTGGTTCGAATTCGCCCTCAACCCGGCGGCCGTGTCGGTCGCGGACCACGAGGTCACGAGCCAGGACTGGTACATCCAGCCCGCCGCGGCCGCGAGCGTCGCCCGGTACTTGGTCGAGGCAGCCCTCGGGGAACACGGGGACGGCGTGGTGACGGTCTGCGGCCCCGATGCCATGCGCCTTCCGGCACTGACCGAAGCGGTCCTGGCCCATCGCGACGACGCACGCCCCGTCGAGATCCAAGAACCCCCGTTAGCCGGCCTGGGGGACGGAACCCTGCTGGCGCCCGCGGGCGCCGATCTGGTGGGGCCGACGCTGGATCAGTGGCTCGACGATCTACGCTGACCTGCGAGGACGTCGTTCCCCGCAATGAGGACGGCCATGTAGCCACCTCAATGTATTCTTTCCGATGCATTCAAGGCTCTGCACAGTCGCCATCCAGGATCCCTGATTAGAGTCTTTATTACCTCATAGGTGCGAGTGATTGATGTGAAACGGCCCCCGGTGAACACCGGGGGCCGTTTCGCGTTCTCGGAGGGATCCAGGCGTTACCCGAAGAGCCCTCCCTTGCGACGTCGGCCGCGAGAGTTACCGAAGATACCCCGGACGAGCTCCCGGCCCAGCTGGGATGCCACGTTGGTTCCCACACGCATCATGGCATCGTTGCGCTTGCGCCGTTCACGGTCCTCGTCCTTCTCCTGTTTGGCCTCGTCCCGCGCGCGTTGCTGGTCCTCGCTCGGTTGCTGCTTGGCTTGGGCGGGTTCCTGCTCCCGGGCTTCAGCCTGGCCGGCCTCCTTCTCCGACAACTTTTCGAAAGCCGAATAGGAATCCACGACCTTTGAGTACTTCGGCGCGAGATCGCTGTTCTGAACGATCTGGTCGATGGTCGAGGCCGAGGCGGGCGCCATCCGGGATTCGGGGGCGAACATGCGCGTCCACGCCACGGGCGAGGGCGCTCCCGTATCCGTCATGACGGTGACCACGGCCTCGCCAATGCCCGCCGATGTCAGCAGCTCCTCGAGGTCGTACGAGGATTTCGGGAAGGTCGAGACCGTGGCCTTGAGCGCTTTGGCATCCTCGGGGGTGAAGGCCCGCAATGCGTGTTGCACGCGGTTTGCCAATTGCCCCAGGACGTCGCCCGGCACGTCCTTGGGGGTCTGGGTGATGAAGAAGATTCCGACGCCTTTGGAGCGAATCAACCGGACGGTCTGCGTGACCGATTCGAGGAAGGCCTTCGACGCCCCGTTGAACAAGAGGTGGGCCTCGTCGAGGAAGAACACGAGTTTGGGCTTATCCACGTCACCGACTTCCGGCAGTTCCTCGAAGAGATCGGCGAGAAGCCACATGAGGAATGTCGAGAAGAGCTGCGGCTTGGACTGGAGGTGGGAGAGCTCCAGCGCGGAGATGATGCCCCGACCGTCCTGGGCCGTACGCAAGATCTCCTGGGTGTCGAACTCGGGCTCGCCAAAGAATTTGTCCATGCCGTCGGCCTCCAGACCGACGATCTTACGGAGAATCACGCCGGCGGTGGCCTTGGACAAACCACCCAATTCGGCCAGCGCTTCCTTGCCCTCGTCGGAGGTCAGGAACTGAATGACGGCGCGCAGGTCCGCGAGGTTAAACAGCTCGAGTTCGTGCTGATCGGCGTAGTGGAAAACCAGCTGGAGGCTGGATTCCTGCGTCTCGTTGAGGTCCATCACACGTGACAACAGAATGGGGCCGAAGGAATGGATCGTGGCGCGGATCGGAACCCCGGCGCCGTCGCCACCGAGAGAGTAGAACTCCGTGGGGAAGGATTGGCCGTTCCAGTCCTGCCCGATAGCTTGGCTTCGTTTGGTCAGCTTGTCGTTGCTTTCCCCGGCCTCGGCCAGCCCCGAAAGGTCGCCCTTGACGTCGGCGAGGAATACCGGAACGCCCTTTGCCGAGAGTTGCTCGGCCATGGATTGTAGGGTCTTGGTCTTGCCCGTGCCGGTCGCCCCTGCGACGAGTCCGTGTCGGTTCATCATCGACATGGGCAGGCTGACGGGAACCTCGGGCTGAGGATTCCCCTCGCTCATCGCGACGCCGAGACGCACGACTTCCCCGTCGAATTTATATCCGTTCGCAATCTTTTCGAGCTGTTCATCATTAGCCATGAGGCTTACGTTACCCACAGGAGGCCTCTTTCGTAGGTGTCCAGACGAAATTGTGGATGATCGGTATTCACCTCGGAGACCGTCGGTGGCCTGGGCGTCCTTCCGAAGTCGGCGATAGTCTGTGCCACAGGGGATCAATCCCCGAAACCGTTGAGGATTCGCGCCGCTGGAGGACCCGTGAAGAACATTCCCGATATTTTCCTCGTTTGCCTCTGCGTTTTCATGGTCGCCCTGGTCACGGAATTCATCATGGCCAGCGTCGGCGGCATCAGCCCCTGGCTACTGGTGGCGATCGTGGTGGTCTCTATCCCCGTCTCGATCCTGCTGGTGAGGTGGCGCAATCACCGAGGTGACTAGGTCTTCCCGCCCCGGCAACATCCACCTTAGGGTTGCACCATAGAGTCATCGCTCGGGGACCTGCCCGGGCTCTCTCACTAAGGAGTCACCATCATGTCCCTCCGCTTGAATCCCTATCTCACCTTTACCGGCGATGCGCGGGCAGCATTGAGCTTCTATCACGAGACCCTCGGCGGCGAACTAACCATCTCAACGTTCGCCGATTTTCAGGCGCCCGTTCCGGAAGAAGAGGCCGATAAGGTCATGCACGGGCAGCTGTCCGCCCCGAACGGCTTAGTCATCCTCGCCTCGGACGGCGGCGTGATGGACCGCGTTCCGCGACAACTGGGCAATCCCCAAGTGGAGGTCGCCATCCTCGGCAACGCCGAGACCGACGAGAAGGAGGCGCGCGGCTGGTTCGAAGGGCTCTCTCAAGGCGGTGAGGTGACGATGCCGCTCGACAAGGCTCCGTGGGGTGACGTGTTCGGGTCTTTCACCGACAAATTCGGCATCCGTTGGATGATCAACCTGGAGGCCACCAAGGCGTAGGCCGGGAGACTTCCGGTCATTGAAAGGGCGGCGTCGAGCCAAGAATTTTCGACGCCGCCCCGTTCCTGAGTGATCCGGAAGATTCGCTCGCCCGTAGCGCGAGCAGTGACAGGAGGGTTGAATCCCCAGGACGTCGGCGGTCCACATTCGACGCTCACCCGCTCGCTATCCCCGAGTTTCACGGGGAGAGCCGAATGCCCGCCGACGATTCCGAGGGTACTCCGGGGCGCTTCGACCGCCCTCGGCCCCCGAGAGCACTCGAGCGGCGCCTGTGTGCCACATCACCCGTAATCAGGCGGATGATGAGCTGGGCCAACGCTGCGGTCACCCGCTCCACATCGTGAGCAACGTCACTAAAATGTCCTTTGGCGTTACGACACTCGGCGCATCGCGGCCAAGGGCAGCACGTACGCGGACCATAAATACGCAAAAACCCCCGACCCACAAGGGTCGGGGGCTTCGTGGCGGAGGATGGGGGATTTGAACCCCCGAGGGCGTGAACCCAACACGCGTTCCAGGCGTGCGCCATAGGCCGCTAGGCGAATCCTCCAGGCGTTGCTCGGTCACGACGGACCTCACGAAAGCGAACAGAGACGAGCTTACACATCCCCTCGACCCCGTGCCAACCCGGGGGCGGCAAAGGTGGTGCATGCCACGATTTGTCGGTGTGACACCGGCCGTGCGCTGGGCTAAACTATCGGAAGCCCCTCGCGTGGCGTCATCTTAGAAAATCCCCCAGGACCGGAAGGTAGCAAGGGTATTTAGGCTCTGACGGGTGCGCGAGGGGTCTTATCGTTAACTCGACGATCCCCTCGGTCACAGCGGAACCGGCTCGCCTCATCCACAGGATCGAGAGACGCTTCTTAAAGTGTCAGTCGGAGCAAGTAGGGTTTCCTATGTGAGCACAGCCCTGTATCGCCGTTACCGACCCGAGACGTTTGACGACGTCATCGGGCAAGAACACGTGACCGCGCCTCTCATGACGGCGCTCCAGAAAAACCGCGTCAACCATGCCTACCTCTTCTCGGGCCCGCGCGGTTGCGGAAAGACCACGTCGGCCCGGATCCTGGCCCGTTGCCTCAACTGCGCAGAAGGCCCCACGGCCCACCCCTGCGGGGTCTGCGCCTCATGCCAGGATCTTGCACGGGACGGCGCAGGCTCGCTGGACGTCATCGAGATGGACGCGGCCTCCCACGGCGGTGTCGATCACGCTCGCGATCTCCGGGAACGCGCGACCTTCGCCCCGGTCCGGGACCGGTACAAGATCTTCATCATCGACGAGGCGCACATGGTCACGAGGGAAGGCTTCAACGCCCTCCTCAAGATCGTCGAAGAGCCGCCGGAACACATCAAATTCATTTTCGCGACCACCGAGCCCAATAAGGTGCTCGGCACGATCCGTTCCAGGACGCACCATTACCCCTTCCGCCTCGTCGCGCCCGAGGTTCTCCGCGGATACCTCACTGACTTGTGCGCCAAGGAGAACGTCCAGGTCGAACAGGGCGTCCTCCCACTCGTCGTTCGCGCCGGGGGCGGCTCCGTCCGAGACTCCCTCTCCGTCCTGGACCAGCTGATGGCCGGTGCCGACCAGGACGGCATCACGTACGACCTCGCCGTGGCCCTGCTGGGATTCACGCACGCCGAGTTGCTCGACGGGGTCGTCGACGCCTTTGCCGCAGGGGACTCCCCTGCCGTTTTCCACGCCGTGGATCGAGTCGTCCAGACCGGGCAAGACCCGCGTCGCTTCGTCGAAGACCTTCTGGAACGGTTCCGAGACCTCATCATCATCAAGGCCGTGCCCGACTCCGCGGGTCAGATTTTGCACGGGATGCCCGAAGACCAAATCGACCGCATGCGAGCACAGGCGACCCAGCTGGGCTCCTCGGAGCTTTCGCGGGCCGCCGATATCTCCAATGCGGCCCTGACCGAGATGACCGGTGCGACCAGTCCGCAGCTCCACCTGGAATTGCTCTGCGCACGGATCCTCCTTCCCACCGCCGAAGACTCTTCCCGCGGCGTCAACGCACGCGTGGATCGGCTGGAACGCCGGGTCAATATGGGCGAGGTCGGAGCGGTCCCCGCGCCGTTGCAGACCGACCCTGCCGCGGTCACGACCCCAGAGACTCCGGCCGAGCACCTGGCGTCCCAACGGGATCAGCCCACGGCCGAGCCCGGATCCAGCGCCCGCGAGACGGCCCTGTCGATGGCCCGGCAGAATCGCGCCTCCGAGTCCCCCGCGGAGAGTGGCGGACCGACCTCCGGTGAGACGCCCCATTCCACGGCGGACACCGACACCGCGCATGATCCACGGCCGGCGGCGCCGTCACAGGACTCGCCCCAGTCGGTCGCCGAGGTACAACCAGACCAACGGACGCAGCCTTCACCCCAGGGCTCGGCGGAGCCTCCCCGTCCAGAACCATCCGCCGGGACCGCGCCGCCCAAGAATTCCGCGCCGAGGGGTAACGACTCCCCCGAGCCCGCGCCGAACGTGCCGAGGCCGAGCTCCGGCTCCGGGGACGGCACCCCCGTGACCATGATCGAGCGGTCCTGGGCCGACATCATCGCGGCGGTCGGCACGTACTCCAAGGTGGGGCAAGCGACGTTCCGTGAGTGTTCGCCGACCCGATTCGACGCCGGGGTCCTCTACGTCGCATCAAGCGGTCCGGGCATACAGTCGCGCGTCGAACGCTTCGCGCCGGCCCTGGCCAACGCCGTCAAGGACACCCTCGGCATCGACTGCCGCGTCGCCCTCGACGACGGCCCTCAAGGCGGACCGTCCGGCCCCGCCGGGCCCAGCACCCCCGAGCCGAACCGCCCGGTCGCCGGCCCGCCGGACGCCCCTCGCGACGCCAACGGTTCCGACGACTGGCCGGGCGACGACGCGTGGCAACGCGCGGCTCACGAAGCCAGCTCCGGCCATCAGGCCCAGGGCTCCCCCCGGGGCGAAGCTCAGAACCCTCGTCCCTCCGCGACGGCAGATAACGGGACCCCCATATCCGACGGTCCACGCGGCGGGGAGAGCGCCTGGAGGCAGCACGGCGCACCGCGCGAAGACGCCCAGGAACCGCAGTGGTCCGATGACTCCTCGGGAGAATCCTTCAGTGGATGGCAGGTTGCCCCCATACCGGGAGACGACCCCGCCCCCGATCAGGATCGAGGCGACCAGGCTCCTCCGGAGGATTCCGGAAGCCCGCACGCCTCGGCGGAGACCGCACAGAGTGACACACCCGCTGGCATGGCCGGTCCCACAGGCTCGGATGCGGCCCCTCGCCCGGAGGAAAGCGCCGACGAGGCGAGCGGTTCCCACGCGCACCTCCGGGTGGTCCCGGCCGAGGGCTCTCCCGAGGCCCATCCCGCAGAGGCGACGGACGAGCCCGTGTCTCCCGCCAATGCATCAGGCGCTGAGGCTCCCCGGGACATCGCCGGGTCTCAGGGCCCGGCCCCGAGCCCCGCTCACGCGGAGCCCTCGGGCCACCCCGGACGGGCCCCCGAACGCGAGCCCGCAGAGCCCGCTCACGATTGGTCGGTCGCGGCGCGTAGCGTCGGGGCGCCCGGGCATCCCGTCAAGGGCAGGGAATGCGGGTGGCGCTACTCCGGACCGGAATCCGAGGATCGAGCCACCGAACACCCATCAAAGTGGGGTCAACGAACTCCACACCTGACGGAGGTCGGCGGCGATTCGGAGATGCCCGCCGAGGACGCCCAGAAGGGCCCCTCATCCCGGCGCACGGATAAGGCCGAACGGCACCTTCACGCCGTCAAAAGCGACGACGAGCCGGGCGAAGCCGCCGAGAACCCGAACGCAGCTGACCAGAGCCCCCAGAGCGAGGGGTACAAGCCATCGTTCCGCGAACGGCACGCAGCAACCATCGCCGCCAACTCGACGCAGCCTCAGGAACACCAGATGGCGCGTGGGCGTTATGGAGACGTCCCGGTCGACCCCAACGCCCCCGAGCCACCGGACGATGAATGGGAAGGCTTTGAGCCATCCGCTCAGGACGAGGACGTCGAAGATTCGGCGGTCTTCGGCCAGGCGGCCATCGAGACCATTCTCGGCGGCCGTGTTTTGGAAGAACGCCCGCACCACCGGGGATAGCCCGGGGCAGAACAACAATCGGAAGAGGCCGTTGCCGGCCGACCAGAGAAGGGAGGATTCGTGTATCAAGGAGCCGTTCAGGACCTGATCGACGAGCTGGGCCGCCTGCCCGGCGTCGGACCCAAGTCCGCTCAACGCATCGCGTTCTACATCCTCAACTCCCCCGCCGACGAGATGGCGCAACTCGCCTCGGCCATCACGACGGTCAAGACCAAAGTCTCCTTCTGCGAGATCTGCGGCAACATATCGGAGAGCCCCAAGTGCTCGATCTGCCGAGACGCGCGCCGCGACGGCTCGCTGATCTGCGTCGTGGAAGAACCCAAAGACGTCTCCGCGATCGAACGAACGGGAAGCTTCACGGGCCGCTATCACGTCCTCGGCGGTTCCATTAACCCCATGCAGGGCATCGGACCCGACCGGTTGCGTATCCGCGAGCTCGTCACGAGGCTGGCCGACGAGGAGATCCAGGAGATCATCCTCGCCATGGATCCCAATCTGGAGGGCGAAGCCACCGCAACGTACCTCTCCCGCATGCTGACTCCGATCGGCATCACCGTGTCTCGACTGGCCTCGGGGCTTCCCGTGGGTGGCGACCTCGAATATGCGGACGAAATCACCCTGGGCCGCGCCCTGGAAGGCCGCCGCGTGCTGACCGCGGGGCAACGAAAAGCGGAGGGAAGCGCTCAGGGGCCGCGCGAAACCGCAACGGCGGAGAGTACTTCCACCGAGGAGGACCCCTCCGCGATTCACACCCCGGAGTCCCGGGCGTCGACGGAATCATCGGCCGGCCCGGCCCCCGAGAACGAGGCACCCGACACGTCTTCTTCCGCAGAAATTCCCGACGCACAGGCCTCGGAGGCTCCCCTCGAAGGCAACGCGGAAGGACCCGCACAGCCTGGCGTTCCGCGCCGATACCCGACCCCTCGACGCGGCGAGAAATTCGCCAACCCCTGGGCAGACTGACCGGCCGAAATCCCTCAGCCGGCGACCCACGCGCCGGCCGTCGGGTTCCACTCGGATATGGAACGTCGGGTGACCAATCCGGCCTGCACGAAGGGGTCGGCATCGAGAGTCGCGGCCGCACGCTCGGCGGATGGGGCGGCCACCATGAGCATGCCGTGACCGAGATCGGAATCGATGAGCTGGCCGGAAGCGAGCAAACTGCCGTCCTGCTGGAGACGGCCAAAGAATGCGTGCCTCTCCGGTCGCAGACGGGCGAGTTCCTGAGGTTGCGATACGTAGGTATACGTCACGACAAATACGGTCATTCGGCCAGGCTACATCGCCCGGGGAAGCATCCTGGCCGGGCCACTCGTGCGATCACTCGGTCGCGGAACGCCCCACATGTTGGCGGATAAAAAGGGCCGCCCGGTCCAGCGCATCCCCCGCCTCATCCAGGTGATCGACGAAAGCCTGAAACACGTGCGGAACCTTGGCCGTCACATCCAAGATCACATCCACCTCGGCATCACGGGCCCTTTCGGCGAACCGAACCGAGTCATCCAGCAAGAGCTCATCCGAGCCGACCTGCAACAAAAGCGGCGGGAACCCCTTCATGTCGGCGTAGACGGCCGGAGAGGTCATCTCCGTGTGGGGGTCCGATCCGGCGAGATACCGCTCCCCCGAAGCAATAAGTGCCTCGGGGGTAAAAAACGGATCTATCCCGCGCTTGGACTCGAAGCTTCCTCCGGAGCGACGTTGATCCAACCCCGGAGAGAAGCACACGACGCACGACGGGACCGGCAACCCAGCGTTCTTCGCCGCCAACACCGTCGTGACGCTCAAGCCGCCGCCGGCCGAATCGCCCAGGATGGTGGCGTCCTGCGGGGCCACGCCCTGATTCAAGAGCGCCTGATAGGCGTTGAAGCAGTCCGTGACACCGGCCGGGTAAGGGTTTTCCGGCGCAAGCCGGTAATCGACCGACAGTGCCCTAATTCCCGTGCGAAGCACGAGGTGAGCCGTCAAACTCATCGCCGTGGAGGGGGATCCTAATGCGAACGATCCGCCGTGGAAATACAACATTGTTCCCGGTCGCGGGTTCTCCCGGGGCTCAACCAGGACCGCGGGACGCCCGGCGATCGTCGTGTCGGTGAGCGTTACACCGCTAGGCACGGGAAAAGTGCTCATCATCTCGGCGAATCCCTTGCGTAATTCTTCTACGGGCCTGGGCTGAGCTCCCCCGCCGCCGCGCGTCAACATGTCTCGAACAGCGTTTCGCTGGTTTATAGTCATGCCCTAGTTTCCCACCGTGTCCAGGGCGTAGCCGACGCACCTGGCCTGATCCCGAGTGATCTGGCTCCCAACTGTGACGCCCACGTTGCCGTTGAGGCGTCTCCGTGTGTCACATAGTGGGAATGCATTCACGTATGAGCGTAACGCTCCCCCACCGACTAACCTGTAGGACGATCCGCATCGGTGATTCCGCGGATCCTCGTCGCCGCGACCCCCGCGCGACCTTGACCGACACCACACCTCCGAGGGAGACCCCATGAGCCTCATCGTTCAGAAATTCGGCGGCTCGTCCGTGTCGGACGCCGAGGGTGTCAAACGCGTCGCACGCAGGGTCGTCGAGACGAAGAACCAGGGCCACGACGTCGTCGTGGTGGTCTCCGCCATGGGCGACACCACCGACGAGCTCCTGGACCTCGCCGGCGAAGTATCGAATGAAACCCAGGCGAGCCGCGAGCTCGACATGCTCCTGACGGCCGGCGAACGGATCTCCATGTCCGTCTTGGCGATCGCCATCCACGGCCTCGGGGCCTCCGCCCAGTCCTTCACCGGATCCCAGGCCGGCATGATCACCGACGGCGTCCACGGCAGTGCACGCCTCGTCGAGGTCCACCCCGACCGCATCCAGGAATCGGTCGAGGCCGGAAACATCGCGATCGTCGCGGGGTTCCAGGGCATGAACCGCCAAACCCGCGACATCACCACCCTCGGACGCGGAGGCTCGGATACCACCGCGGTCGCGCTCGCCTCCGCCTTGGGCGCGGATTACTGCGAGATCTACTCGGACGTGGACGGCGTCTTCACGGCCGACCCGCGCATCGTCAACGCGGCCCACAAGCTCAACGAGGTCTCGAGCGAAGAGATGCTCGAGATGGCGGCCAACGGCGCCAAGATCCTCCACCTCCGTTGCGTGGAATACGCTCGACGTTTCAAAATAAAACTGCATGTCCGTTCGTCATTCAGCGATCTCGAAGGAACCTGGGTCATCCCGAATTCCACCGACGCCGACGCCGACGCGCACGACCTGACAAAGGAGATCCCCTTGGAACAGCCCCTCATCTCCGGTGTGGCGCACGACCGGACCCAGGCAAAGGTCACCGTGGTCGACGTGCCCGACGTGCCCGGATACGCCTCGAAAATCTTTGGTTCGCTCAACGACGCCAAGATCAACCTGGACATGATCGTCCAGAACGTCTCGACTCGTTCGGAGGCACGCACCGATATTTCCTTCACCCTGCCGCAGGACCAGGGCGACACCGCCATCGAGGTCCTGAAGCGAGTCAGGGACGAGATCGGCTTCGCCGACATCGAGTACAACGACGCGATCGGCAAGCTGTCGCTCGTGGGCGCCGGCATGAAGTCCAACCCCGGGGTCTCATTCCAATTCTTCGACGCCCTGTCCAAGGCCGGCGTCAACATCGACATGATCTCGACCTCGGAGATCCGCATCTCCGTGATCACGCGGGCAGACCTTCTGGACGACGCCGTTCGGGCCGTTCACACCGCCTTCAACCTCGATGCCGAAGGAGAGGCCACGGTCTACGGGGGCACCGGGCGCTGACCCGATGACCGTGCCTGACGTCGAACCACCCCTGGCCGCCACGCCCGTCGCCCTGACGGGCGACTCGTGGCGCACCCTGGCGGAAGAACACCGAGAACGGGCGGCGATCTACACCGAACCGTTCCTGGAGCGACGTCATCACGGCCGCAAACATCCCGTCGAGGATTTCCTCTTCACCTACTACACCCTGAAACCGGGGCAGCTCCTCCGCTGGCATCCCGGCCCCGGCGTCATCCTTCTCGACGCGGGCGACCGAGCGGACTGGAAATACTATCGACGCCCCACCGAGGCGGAATTGCGCGCTGCGGGGATCGCGGATCACGAGGTCGAGGCACAGCGCTCGCAGGCCTCCATCGTGGACCTGGGGGCGTTCCTCGACGCCCGTTCCACCGCCGTGGACTTCACGCGCGACATCCTGGCCCGCACCGCGGCCAAGCCGGGCAATTTTGGGTGCTTCGGAATGCACGAGTGGGCGATGGCCTACCGCTCCGACGAACAAGAAATTCGGCACGAATACCTGGACCTGCGCCTCGGCTCCGAGGGAACCGACGAGGTCGTCGAGGCCCACCGCATCCACTGCACGCATTTCGACGCCTTCAGGTTCTTCCAGCCGCAAGCCAAGCCGCGCAATGAGATCCAACCGACGCGGGAAGATCAGCGCTACCTGGAGCAGCCCGGCTGTCTGCACGCCAATATGGATATCTACAAATGGGCCTACAAGCTGATTCCGCTGGTGGACTCGGCCCTGCTCATGGACTGTTTTGAGCTGGCCTGGCAGGTGCGCGAGATGGACATGCGCGCGGCCCCCTACGACCTCCTGGCCTGGGGGTACGAACCGATTCAGGTCGAAACCCCGCGCGGCAAGAAGCAGTACGCCACGATGCAACGGGAATTCGCATCCACATCGGTGGTATTGCGCGAGCGGCTGCTGGATAGCATTCGCCGGGCCGAATCTTTGGATTAACCAAAATCCCTGATTTCGTGTCGTGTCATATCACGGGTGACTCCACGCACGCACATCACCGGTACGAGTACCGCCACGCGATAACTTCTTCGACATTTCATGAGTCATATTCCACGTCGAACCCAAAGAATAAGCATTTTGTGAAAATCTGAGGTGGTTGAAGGTACGTCTGCCATCCTGAGGAGTTTTCACCCGTGTCCATCTCTCGTCGTACGACCATCGTTTCGGCATCGGGCCTTCTCGGAGCGGTGCTCCTCAGCGCCTGCGGCAAGCAGACCACCGACGCCGCGTCAGGCGCCTCGGGCAGCGCCTCGGCATCGGCCTCTCCATCGGCGTCCGCCTCCGCGTCGGCGAGCCCTTCCGAAAAGCTGGTGGCCTGGACCGATAACGCCGCGGTGTCACACCTGTTCTTCCATTCCCTCGTGGCCGATCCGAAGCGCGCTTTCGACGGTGATTCCGAGGCCGGCGGCTACCTCGACTACATGGTCACGATCAAAGAGTTCAAGAGCGTCCTGCAACAGGTCTACGACCGGAATTACGTGCTGGTCAGCCCGCATCAGCTCTACACCGCGACGCCGGACGGCGGTCTCACCCCCAAGGCCCTCGACCTTCCGGAAGGCAAGAAGCCCCTGGTCATCTCCTTCGACGACCTCTCCTATTACGAGTACATGAACGGTGACGGCTTCGCGGATCGCCTGATCGTCAAGGACGGCAAGGTCGTCAACGAGTACCACGATGCATCGGGCAAGAAACTGACCGGCGCCTACGATCACCTACCGATCGTCGACGAATTCGTGGAGCAGCACCCCGATTTCTCCCACGACGGCGCCAAGGGCGTCATCGCTCTCACCGGCTACAACGGGATTCTTGGCTATCGCACGTCGGATTACTCGTATAAAGACGAGAATAAGAACATCGAGGCCGACAAGAAGAAGGCGAAGGAAGTCGCCGAGGCGATCAAGAAGAGCGGTTGGGAATTCGCCAGCCACTCGTGGGGCCACATCAATTTCACGACCTCACCGCTCGAGCACATCCGCGAGGACAATGAGAAGTGGCAGCGAGAGGTTGCCCCGCTCATCGGCAAGACCGACCTGTTGATCTACCCGTTCGGGGCCGACATCGCCAAGGTCGAGGACTACGCCGGAGCGAAATTCGATTACCTCAAGTCCCAGGGATTCAATGCGTTTTTCAACGTGGACGGCTCGACCCCCGCGTGGGGCCAGCTTCGACCGAATTATTTGCGGGAGGCGCGCATCAACGTCGACGGCATTTCGCTGAAGTACGCGCTCAAGGGCCAGCAGACTGCGTTGCTGGAATTCTTCGATCCGAAGGCCGTCCTCGATCCCGCCCGTCCGCCGTCGATCTCCGGCTCATGAGTCGGCGCGAGTCTCGGGTTGTCCACAGCGTGACGCCGGGGGCCACGCAGCGTTCCCCGAGAGGCTAAACTGATTCAGCAAGCTCGCGGAGCGTCCGGGTACTTCGTGTCCGACGTGAGACGGCACCGGTTTCCGCGCGCCCGAACACACCACCACCGCGTACCCAACCCGCGTACAGGAGCGACGGATGCCCCGGATCATTGTTGATGTCATGCCCAAGCCAGAGATTCTTGACCCGCAGGGCAAGGCGATCGCCCGAGAACTGCCGCACATCGGCATCAGCGGCTTCACCGAGGTCCGCCAGGGCAAGCGGTTCGAACTGACCGTCGAGGGCGAGGTCACCGAGCGCCATCTGGATGAGGCACGTCGAGCAGGCGAAGAGATCCTCTCCAACCCGGTCATCGAGGACGTCGTCAACGTCTCCGTGGTGGAGGACTGACCGTGTCCCAGTCTCTCTCAGCCACCGAAGCCCCCCTGATCGCCGATCTCTCCTCCTCGGTTCCCGATGAGCGGCTCGCCGACGTGCGCGTCGGCATCGTGACCTTCCCCGGGACCCTCGACGACCGCGACGCCGCCCGCGCGATTCGCTTGGCCGGCGGAACACCCGTACCGCTCTGGTACAAAGACACCGACCTGCTCGACGTGGACGCCGTCGTCGTGCCCGGCGGCTTCTCCTACGGCGACTACCTGCGCGCCGGCGCCATCGCCGCGAAGGCACCGCTCATGAGCAAGGTCTACGACGCCGCAACCGCCGCGGGCACCTCGGGTTCCGCCCCGCTGCCCGTGCTGGGAATCTGCAACGGATTCCAGATCCTCACGGAGCTGCATCTCTTGCCCGGCTCCATGATCAAGAACGACCATCTCAAGTTCGTGTGCCGGGACCAGCGCCTGCGCGTCGAGACCACCGCGACCCCGTGGACGGCGGGGCTTCGGCGAGGCGGGGAGATCGTCGTCCCCCTGAAGAATCAGGACGGTCAATACGTCGCGGACGACGCGACCCTCCGGGCCCTCGAAGAGGAGAATCGCGTGGCCTTCCGCTACGTGGATGGCAATCCGAACGGTTCACGCCAGGACATCGCCGGCGTGACCAACCAGCGCGGCAACGTCGTGGGGCTCATGCCTCACCCGGAGCACGCGGTGGAACCCGGTTTCGGCCCCTCGTCCTCGGGTCACGGCGAGGTCGCCATGCGCTACGGAGCCGACGGCTTGAGCATTTTCTCGTCCCTCCTCCACCAGATCGCCTCCGCCTGATCTTTCGAGCCGAACCAAGGATTTCCACGCATCATGAATGACCAGCAGTTCAACCTGGACACCGTCGACAACGCAGCAGCCACCCCGGAGACCGAACTCCCCTGGGCGGAACTCGGCCTGAAGGAGAACGAGTTCGAGGACGTCAAGAAGATCCTCGGGCGGCGCCCCACCGCCGCGGAGCTGGCCATGTACTCGGTCATGTGGTCCGAGCACTGCTCCTACAAGTCCTCCAAGGTTCACCTGAAGCAATTCGGGGCCAAGGTCACGGAGGAGATGACAAAGGACCTCATGGTCGGGATCGGCGAGAACGCCGGCGTGACCGACATCGGCAATGGCTGGGCCGTGACCTTCAAGATCGAGTCCCACAACCATCCTTCCTACGTCGAGCCGTACCAGGGCGCCGCGACCGGCGTCGGCGGAATCGTCCGAGACATCATTTCGATGGGCGCGCGGCCGGTGGCCGTGATGGACCCGTTGCGCTTCGGCGCGATCGACCACCCCGACACCCAACGCGTGGTCAACGGCGTCGTCGCCGGTGTGGGCGGATACGGCAACTCCCTCGGCCTGCCGAATATCGGTGGCGAGGTCGAGTTTGACCCCTGCTACCAGGCAAATCCCCTGGTTAACGCCTTGGCCGTCGGCGTCATGCGGCACGAAGACATCCGGTTGGCCAATGCCTCGGGCGTCGGCAATCAGGTGATCCTCTTCGGCGCCCGCACCGGCGGCGACGGCATCGGTGGTGCGTCCGTTCTGGCCTCGGAGTCCTTCGACGACGCCAAGCCCTCGAAGCGGCCCGCGGTGCAGGTGGGTGACCCCTTCGCGGAAAAGGTCCTCATCGAGTGCTGCCTCGAACTGTTCAAGGGCTCGGTCGTCGAAGGCATCCAAGACCTGGGTGCGGCCGGGATTTCCTGCGCCACCTCCGAGCTGGCCTCGAACGGCGAAGGCGGCATGCACGTGGACCTCACCAAGGTCCTCTTGCGCGACAGCACGCTGACCCCCGGCGAGATTCTCATGTCGGAATCACAGGAACGCATGATGGCCGTGGTGACGCCCCAGAACATGGCCCGATTCGAAGAAATCATGCAGAAGTGGGACGTCGAATACTCGGTCCTGGGCGAGGTCACCGATTCCGGGCGGCTCGTGATCGAGTGGAACGGTGAGGTCATCGTCGACGTCGACCCGCGCACCGTGGCCCACGAAGGCCCGACGTATGAGCGCCCCTTCGAGCGACCCTCCTGGCAGGATGCCACCCAAGAAGACCACTTCACCGGCTCTCCCGCGGATGCGGATCGCCCCTCCGGGGAGCGACTCGGCCAGGCCATCCTCGACCTCATGGCTACCCCGAACCTGTGCTCTAAAGAATGGGTCACGGACCAGTACGACCGCTACGTCCAGGGCAACACCGCGCTGTCCCAGCCCGACGACGCCGGCGTGATCCGCGTGGACGAAGAGACCGGCCTGGGCGTGGCTCTCTCGACCGACGCCAACCCGCGCTACGCATACCTGGATCCCTATGAGGGCGCTCGTGCGTCCCTCGCGGAGGCCTACCGCAACGTCTCGACGGCGGGCGCACGACCCGTGGCGGTCTCCGACTGCCTGAACTTCGGTTCCCCCGAAGACCCCGAGATCATGTGGCAGTTCGCCGAGGCCGTTCGGGGCCTCTCGGACGGTTGCATGGAACTCGGCGTGCCCGTGACCGGCGGCAACGTCTCCCTGTACAACCAGACGGGCGGCCGGGCCATTAACCCGACCCCCGTGGTGGCGATGATGGGCGTCCTCGATGACGTCGGACGGCGGACCCCCTCCGGCTGGGCACCCTCGGAAGACGGCAACGCGATCTATCTGCTGGGCACCACAGCCGACGAGCTCGACGGCTCCGAGTGGGCACGCATGAAAGGCCACCTCGGCGGCCGCCCGCCCCGGGTCGATCTTGCGCGAGAAAAGCTGCTCGGCGATATCCTCGTGAACATGTCCCGCGACGGCATGATCGACGCCGCGCACGACCTCTCGCAGGGCGGCCTGGCCGCGGCCCTGGCGGATTCCTGCCTGCGGTTCGGCGTCGGGGCCCGCATCGGCCTGGGTGAGGTCGCCGAGCGGGACGGCGTCGACGACTTTACGTTGCTCTTCTCCGAGACTCAGGGCCGGGCCATCTGCTCGGTGCCGCGCACGGAGGAGGTCCGATTCAAAGACATGTGCACCGCCCGCGGTTACGCCTTCGCCCGGATCGGCGTCGTGGACGCCGTGAACGATGCCTTGGATCTGCAGGGCCTGGCAAGCATCGGCCTGCACGAGCTGCGTGAGGCGTGGTCGGGCACGCTACCGAAGCACTTCGGCTAGGACCGACCCGCCCGCACCGCTGTAGCGGTCCTCGCCCGCGCGAGGACCGCTACAGCGTTTTCACGAGGATCGTCGCGATCACCACGGATCCCGCGCTCACGCTCGTGAACCCGCCGATCAACATGGGCGGCAGAAGCCTGTCCAGAACGACCCGTTGCAACTCGGGATCCTCCGAGGACGAGCGGGAGACTTCCCTGGTGATCAGATAGTCGGCGGGAAAGCCGAACATGGCGGTCAGCGCCACGGGCATCCCGAGGTTCAGATCCCATTTCAGGAGCTTGCTCGCGATGCCTCCTCCCACCATGATCCCGATCATGCCGACCACGAGGATGACCACCACCACGCCGATCGCGCTCACGATCGCCGACAGCGACGCCTGCATCATCGGCACGGCCACGATCACGATGATCGCGACCATTCCGAGGGAAAATCCGTTGGCCTTCTCGAGCGACGCTTTGGGCAGGATCCCTAGCCACACGCACCCGATGCCCAAGGCGAGACCCCAGATGCTGTACGAGACACCCGTGAGTCCCTGGAGGTACATGGACAGCCCACCGCCGGCGACGACCATGAAGAGCAGGACCATCTGGCTTTCCTGCACGGCCTTGGGCAAGGTCACCAGTGTTTTGCGGTCCGCTTCGGCCTGAGCCTCCGGGGAAAGCTTGATCGCGCCGGTATCGGGGTCGTGGTCCACCGCGACGTCCCCGGAGTCGATCAGCGACTTCGCGTGTTTCTTCAAAAAGTAGGCCGTCAGGGGCATCGCGGGCAGGCTCTGAACCATCAGCACGAGGGTCGGAATCGTGGCGAGCGTCGTGAGCCCTGCGGTCGTCAGGCCTTCCGAGGTCAGCAGCGTCGAGACGATGCCGCCCACGAGCGGTCCCGTCCCCGCGACGGCGGTTCCGTAGCCGAAGGTGAGGCCGACGACCAGCAAGATCAGACCGGTCGCGCAGGCCATCCCGGCAACGGAGATGACGATGGGCCTCCACTGTTGCTTGAGCGATGAAATGGGCAACAGGGTCCCCATGTGCACGAGGATCGCCGGCTGAAGCACGGCCCCGATGCCCAAGAACAGCGACGCTTCGGCGATATCGGCGGGGAAGACCCCGGTTTGGGTCAGCGTCGCCATCGCGATGATGGCAATAAGCAGAGAAGGGATTCTGGCTCGGGTGGCCGAGGAGACGAGTTCGCCAACGGCGACGCAGGCCAGAAGGACCACGGCCGCGTAGAGGGTATCCATGGGTATCCATTCGATCGCGGAGGTGGCCGAACCACCGATGTCCACCCTGTAAGGGTAATCCACATCACTTTAGGGGGTGATGGGGATTACACAAACATTTCGTGCGGACGATTCCGCATGACATGGTCGACTCCGCTCTACCCCGCGCATCCGTCTCGCCACCGTAAGCTGGATTCAGCAGACCCATCACCCCAAGGAGACCGATGCCGGCCCGGACCAAGGACGCGACGCCCCAGCTTTCGCGCGGTGACGACGCACAGCTCGCCCGCTCCGGTCTCAGCTCGGAAGAGGTCGCGGAGAGAACCGCACGCGGCCTGACGAATCACCAACCCAACACCACCTCGCGCAGCGTCTGGGCCATCGTCAGAACCCACCTGTTCACGCTCTTCAACCTGACCCTGGGCGCATGTGCGGCCGTCATCATCGTGCTGGGTCGTTGGCTCGATCTGCTGTTCTCCCTGGCGGCGCTGGCAAATATCATCATCGGATTCGTGCAGGAATTCTCCGCCAAGCGGCAGCTCGACAAGATCGCCCTGCTACGCCAGGACCCCGCAAGGGTCCTGCGGGACGGAGAGATCGCTCAGATCACGCTCGAGGACATCGTGCTGGACGACGTGCTGCTCCTCTCCCGCGGGGACCAGGTTCCCGCCGACGCCGTGGTCCTCACCGCCGACGGCCTGGACCTGGACGAATCCATGCTGACGGGCGAGAACGATCCGGTGGTCAAGCACCCGGGCGACAAGGTCTATTCCGCGGCCTCGGTCGTGGGCGGTTCGGGGCGTGTCCGTGTGACGGCCGTCGGCGAGCGCTCCCACGCCTCGAGGCTGGCCAAAGAGGCCCGCCAATTCGCCCCCATCAACTCCGAATTGCGCGCGGCCACCGAGCGCGTGGTCAAGTGGATCTCGATCGCCCTGATCCCGATCATCGCGATCGTCCTGAACGGGCAAATGCAAGCCGTTGGCGGGTGGCACCGGGCCTTCGAGACCGGGGCCTGGCGGGACTCCCTCGTGGTGGCCGTTTCCTCGGTCGCCTCGATGGTTCCGCAGGGCCTCGCGCTGATGACCACCATTTCCTTTGCCGTGGCGGCCGTCAAGCTCGCGAGGGACGAGGTGCTGATCCAAGAACAGCCGGCGGTCGAGGTTCTCGCCCGCGTGGACACCGTATGCTTCGACAAAACCGGGACCCTCACCGAAGGCGGCGTCACCTTCCACGAGGTTCACCCCCTCGAGGGCGATGCCCCCTTCGGCGACGCCGCCCGCGGGGCCCTCGCCTATTTCGGCCACGACCCTCACGCGAATCCCACGGCCGCGGCCCTCGCACCGGCGTTCGAGTCCGTCCCGGCGGACGCACCCACCGGGACCCTCGCATTCTCTTCCGCGAATCGATTCTCCGGCATCGAATTTGCCGACTCGGGCGCGTGGATTCTCGGGGCGCCCGAGGTCCTGCTCCCTGGAGGCGCAATGCTCGACCGCGCATCGGAACTCGCCGGCCAGGGGCTGCGCACCATGGTCCTGGCATCCGCGGCGTCGCTCGTCAGAGACGACGACTCGCGACCGGTCCAGAAGCTCCCCGAGCGGTGCATTCCCGTCGCCCTGCTGACCTTCCGGGAGCAGGTTCGCTCCGACGCCGCCGAGACGCTCGCCTATTTCGTCGAGCAGGGAATCGACCTCAAGGTATTCTCCGGCGACAACCCCGCCACGGTCGCCGCGGCGGCCAGGCAGGCCGGGATGGAGGTGGCCGGTCACGCCGTCGATGCGTCCGCGCTTCCAGACGAAGGGGACGAACTGACCGAGGCGGCCCTCACGCACCACGTCTTCGGCAGGGTCTCGCCCTACCAGAAGAAAAACATGGTCTTGGGGCTGCAGGCGCGCGGCCGCGTGGTCGCCATGACCGGTGACGGCATCAACGATGCCCTGGCCCTCAAACACGCGGACCTCGGCATCGCGATGGGCAACGCCGCCCCCGCGACCAAGGCCGTGTCCCGGCTCGTCTTGCTCGACGGAAAGTTCTCGCGACTCCCCTCCGTGCTGGCGGAGGGCCGCAAGATCATCGCCAATATCGAACGGGTCACCAACCTGTTCCTGACCAAGACGAGCTTCGCGATCATGATGGGGCTCGTCCTCGGCCTGTTGGCCTGGACCTTCCCGTTCCTCCCCCGCCAATATTCGACCGCCGACCTGCTGATCATCGGCGGTCCCTCATTCGTGCTGACCATGTTGCCCAATAATCGGCGTTACGTGGGTGGCTTCCTGCGGCGGGCCCTGCACTTCGCGGCGCCGAGCGCCGTCGCGGTGACCCTCTGCATCGTCGGGATCAATTTCTACGCAAAATTCCTCGATCCGACCGGACAACCGCCCACCGAAGAGGTCCAGACGGCCAACTTCATCGTGTTGGTCCTCGTGGGCCTCTGGATACTCTGCGTGGGCTCGCGACCGCTCTCGGCGGCACGGTGGGGCCTGCTGATCGCGATGTACGTGGCCCTGGTCCTGGTCCTGCTGATTCCGATCTCGCTCGCCTACCACCAGTTCACGCTTCCCGGACCGCACCTGTTGATCGCCGCCCTGGTCCTGGCGGTGATCGGCAGCGGACTCATCGAAATCAATTTCTGGGTTCACCGGAGGTGGATGCGGCGCCACCAGCCGGAGGCGTTCCGCGCCGGCGTGGCTTCCGGAGAGGTCTAATGCCCCCGCAGGTTATAACAAACAACCCGCGCGTAGACCCCAGTCTGACTGGGAACGTTGCATAGGTTATAACGTGCAGGTAGTATTCTCAGCGGTTCGGCGAGTCCGCCGCACCATCAGGGTTGTTACTGACACAGCAGGCAAGACCTGAGTCGCGTCACCGGCATGTCCGGTGGCTTCACAGCGCATCCCGGTACGGCGCCGCCGCCCGGTCACGGCGCCGGTAGTCCCTCGTTGACGAGGCAACTCCCGAGGAAGCATCGCGACTCGGGTCTTTTTTTGTGTCCCGAGCCCGGCCCGCGGGCCGGTTCATGCATCTGAGGAGTCACCGTGGATTATCAGAAGACGGCGCGATCCGTCCTAGAGGGACTGGGTGGTGCGGAGAACGTCTCGTACTTCACCCACTGCGCAACGCGCCTCCGGGTCACGATCGACGACAAGTCCAAGATCGACAAACCGTTGATCGAGAAGACCGACGGCGTCCTGTCGGTCATCGAACAGTCCGGCCAAACCCAGGTCGTCATCGGCAATGAGGTGGCCAACGTCTACGAGGAGATGGCCAAGCTCCCCGGGATGGACAAGGAGGTCGGCGAGTCGCGCTCTTCCGGGTCCGGCGAGGCCAAGGGCTCCAAGGGCGGCCTCATCACGCGGATGTTCGACGTCCTCTCCGACTCCTTCCGCCCGGTCCTGTGGGCCCTGCTCGGCTCCTCGATGATCCTGACGCTGATCGTGCTGCTCCAGCAGCTGGGGGTCTTCGGTCAGTACACGAACTTCGCCGGCCAGGTCGTCAACGTCGACCTCGTCAACGGGCCCAAGGTCGGCGACGACGCCGCCAACACGGCCATGCTCAACGACTGGCGCGCTCAATTCCCGTTCTGGTTCATTCTCCTCGGGGCCGCGCTGTCCGTCCTGAACTTCATGCCGATCTTCATCGGCGCCACCGCGGCCAAGCGGCTCGGCGCCAACATGTGGGTCGGCGCCGCGATCCCCGCGGCCCTCATGACCGACGCCTTCCGGGGCCTGGCCACCATGGCCGACGGGGCCGACCACATCACCCTGTTCCACATCGGCGGCTGGGGCGTACCTCTGTACCTGTTCAACTACACCGGACAGGTGTTCCCGCCGCTCTTCGCGGTCGCGGTGCTCGCTCCGTTGGAGCGGCTCCTGAAGAAGATCATCCCGAACATGCTGCACATGGTCTTCGTGCCCATGATCTCGATCCTCATCATGGTGCCCCTGACCGCGATGGTCATCGGCCCGATCGGGGTCAACCTTGGTCTGGGGATCTCCAACATCTTCCAGTGGCTCAACGACATCAACCCCGCGATCGTCGGCGTGGTCGTCGCGGGCGCCTACCTCTTCATGGTTCCGCTGGGCCTGCACTGGCCGCTGAACGCCGTGATGATCTCCAACCTGTCGACCCTCGGCTACGACTTCATCCAGTCGCCGATGGCGGCCTACAACTTCGCCGTCTTCGGCGTCGTGACGGGTGTGGCCATCCGCGCCACCAGGGATAAGGAACTGCGTCAGGTCGCCACCGGCGCCGCCATATCGGGGCTGTTGGGCGGCATCTCCGAACCATCGCTCTACGGCGTGATTCTCCGGTACAAGCGGGTCTTTCCGATCATTCTGATTCCGGCCATGATTGCCGGCGGTTTGATCTCGTCCCTCGGCGTCAAGTCCTACGCTTTCGCGTTTACCTCGCTCCTGTCCATCCCCGCGATGCAGCCCATCCCCCTGTTTGCGATCGGCCTGGCCGTCGCCTTCTTCGGTGGTCTGGCCGGCGTGATGATCTTCGGCTTCCGCTCGAAGGCCCAGCGCGAGGCTGACCTGGTCAAGCAGACGGTGGCCCCCGACGAGGTGCCGACCGAGGACAAGACCCAGGCGCGTACCGCGACGGCCGGGGCAACCACCTCCGACACCGCGACGTCCGATGCGGGAAGCCATGCCGCCGGCGGCGGTGCCGCGGTGGCCACCGCGGCACCGAAGCAGGCACAGGCGGCCCCCGCGCCCGGAACCGAACTGACCGTGGGACTACCGCTGGAGGGAACCGTGGTTCCGCTCTCCGAGGTGCCGGATCCGATCTTCGCGGGTGGCAAGCTGGGCGACGGCATCGCGGTTCGTCCGACCGCTCAGACGGTGGTCGCTCCCGCATCCGGCACGATCATCGCGACCCCCGCCTCGCACCACGCCGTCGGAATTCGCTTGGACACCGGCGTCGAGTTGCTGATTCACGTCGGCATCGACACGGTTAACCTCAACGGACGCGGATTCGCTTCGGAGGTTTCCAAGGGCGACCGCGTCGAGGCAGGCCAGAAGCTGCTGACCTTCGATCGCGCGGTGATCGACGAGGCCGGATTCGATGCGATCACCCCGGTGCTGGTCACCAACACTCGCAAGTATGAGTCGGTCACGGGCACGGGTTCCGGCTCGCTGAGCCTCGGTGACCCGGTGATCACCATCGTCACCCGATAGGTCTTCACCAACGACGACGGCCCGGCGCCTCCTTGAGGAGGTGCCGGGCCGTCGTCGTTGCGTGTCACGGCTCAGGCGTCGGGGTCCTGTTCCGCGTTTTCTGCCAGCAGTCGTCGCTGGTCGGCCGAAACGCGCACAATGCGCCCTTCCGGAGCGTTGAAGAAAGCCAAAACCGTGGAAGCATCCACGCACCGCTGGCCGGTTTCCCCATCCAGGATCCGGTACTGGATCGAGATGCTCGCGGCGGTGACCTTGTCCACCCAGACCTGCACCGTGGCCGGGGTCCGGCGGTACGGCAAGGGGGCACGGTATTTGATGTGGTTCTCCGCGATGAGCGCCTGCGTTCCCTCGGGCAGTGCCGTGAACAACGGGATCGGGGCCTCGGCGCCTTCGGCACCGGGTGCCGCGGGCGGAGGCCCGAAGACGGCGATGCGCGCCTCTTCCATGATCCGCGCGATCTGGACGTTGTTGACGTGATGATACGCATCCATGTCCCCCCAGCGCAGGGGAACGTCGATGGTGATGACTCGAGAACTCATACACCCAGCCTAGTCACGCCGGGATAGAACGCGGGGCGCCCGGCACCGCGGCACCGCGGCACCGAACGCCCCATACCGCCTCTGCGTACGGTCAGCTCGCTTTAGTCAGCGTTTTACCGTTCGAGAACTTCTGCGTGTACTGCCCGCCGGAGGCCGTTCGGTCCGTGGTCGGGTAGCCGTAGCCGCGCTCGTAACCTGCCTGCATCCACTCCTTGCCGATCGCGCCCCAGGTGTAGACGGCGTGGGTCCCCGTCCCGTTCGGCGTCCAGTACACGGTGTGCCCGTTCGAGTAGGTCTGGAAGCAGCCCCCGTTGACGAGTCCGCAGACCTCCTCGGTCAACGGATAGCCGTAGCCGCGCTCAAAGCCGGCCTGCATCCACTTTTCGCCGATGGCACCGCGGGTATTGACCGTATGCGCGCCATTGCTATTCGGCGTCCAATACACCGTCTGACCATTCGAAAACGCCTGGAAACAACCCCCGCCGATCAGATTGCACTGCTCATCATTGACCGGATACCCGTAGCCGCGCTCAAAACCCGCCTGAATCCACTTCTGGCCAATAGCGCCCCGGGTATTAACCGTATGCGCACCATTGCTATTCGGCGTCCAATACACCGTCTGACCATTCGAAACCGCCTGGAAACACCCCCCGCCGATCAGATTGCACTGCTCATCATTGACCGGATGCCCGTAGCCGCGCTCAAAACCCGCCTGAATCCCCTTCTGGCCAATAGCGCCCCGGGTATTAACCGAATGCGCACCATTGCTATTCGGCGTCCAATACACCGTCTGACCATTCGAAAACGCCTGGAAACAACCCCCACCGATCAGATTGCACTGCTCATCATTGACCGGATAACCATAACCACGCTCGTAACCGGCCTGCATCCACTTCTGCCCGATAGCGCCCCACGTCTTGACGGTACGCGCGCCATTACTATTCGGCGTCCAATACACCGTCTGACCATTCGAAAACGCCTGGAAACAACCCCCACCGATCAAGCCACAGGATTCTTCGTTGACCGGATACCCGTAGCCGCGCTCGTAACCGGCCTGCATCCACTTCTGCCCGATAGCGCCCCACGTCTTGACGGTATGCGCACCCTTTCCATTGGGCGCCCAGTAGATCGTGTAGCCGTTGGCGAAGGTCTGGTAACAGCCGCCATTGACCAAACCGCAGGTTTCGTTGTTGACCGGGTCCCCGTATTTGGCCCGATTCGTATTCCACAGTCCACCGATCGCGGCCCGCAAGGTCACCACGCGACCATTGGGGGCCGTGTAGGTATCCGTGGAAACCGGGGTCCCCGTGCCGCCGATGGGCTTATATCCGGCGTTGGTCACATAGTTTCTCAGGCCCGCCGCGTCACCGTTGAACACATTGGAGTCCCCGGAGAATGGCCCGCTCGCGGAGTACTGCCAGATGTCGTACGTCGACCACCCCGCGGGCATAGGGCCCGGCGTGGAGGCATAGTACGAGATGTGCAGAGGCATCGCGCTGAACTGGCTGGTGTTGCCGGTGCACGTCGACCACCACGAGGAATTCGTGTAGATCGCCGGATACCGCCCCGTCCGGTTCTTGTACTGAGTGGTGAACGAGGAAATCCAGGCGTTCATCTGGCCCGGGGACATGTTGTAGCAGGTATTGCCCAGCGACGAGTACGGGTTGAACTCGATGTCGAGCATCCCCGGCAGGGTGCGACCATCGGCCGACCATCCGCCGCCGTTATTGACGAAGAAATCGGCCTGCTCCGCGCCCGAGGACTGCGAGGGCAAAGCGAAGTGGTATCCGCCGCGGTACATGCCCGCATTTCCCGCACCGTTGTACTGAGAAGAGAAAGTCGGCGAGACGTAGCCGATGCCCTCGGTCGTTTTGACCGAGGCAAACCGTGCACCGTTGGCGTATTCGGAGTACCAGTTGACGTTCGACTGCCATCCGGAGACGTCCATGCCCTGCACGCCGGACGTGGCGGCCGTCCCGCCGGTTTCGGCCTGCTCGCCCGGATTATCGACGGCCGACGCCTTATTCGGCTCGACGTTCTGCCCCGACTTGGCCTTTTCCAGATCCTGTGCGGCGGATTTCACCGACGCCGGCGAAAGATGGTCGGTCGATTCCAGGGGCTTCGTGCCCTGCCCCATAGTGGCGCCGGGGTTGCTTCCCCCGGTGCGCGGCGGGGTCGTCCCGAGGGACGGAGCCTTGAGAACGTCCGACTCGGGGACGAGCTTGGCGACCTGAGCATTTTCGTGTCCGTTGGTCACCGCACCCAAGGCCGACGTCGAGGACCCGGCGACCGTGGGCGTCGCACTCGGGGTCGCGCTCGGCGAGGCACTCGCTGGGGTCGTCGTCGGCTCCCCCACCGGTGCGGATGAGGACTGCGGCGTGGCCGCGGTCGACGGTTGGGTCTCGGCGAAGGACGGGGCCTGGAGACCGAGAAGACTGATGCATGCGAGCGAAGCGATGGCAATGCGGCGACGGCGGAACCGAGGGGAAGGCGCAGAGGCCGGGTGGGCAGAACGCATGGAGGTTATTTCCCTACCTTCAACAGGGCGCCCAAAGATGCCGACCGGTCACACAGGACCGCCGGATGGCGCAAACGAGTGAGTGCGGGGAGTATTCCCCGCACTCACAGTAGCCGCATTCTCGCAGGTCAGCTATGAATTCTGGGCATAAAAGCCCACGGCGCTAGCCCTCGCGCCGGGCGAGCTCCGCTTCCTCGAAGGCCTCCGCATCGGTGCCGACGTGACGCCGGACGACGGCGAAGTACACCAGCGTCAAAAACGCGTAGCAGCACAGGGCCACGATGCCCGGTAGCCGCATATCCGGGCTGGAGAATACGGCGAGGACGATCGCCAGCAGCCCGAGAATTCCGAGGATTGCCGTCGGCACGCCACCGAGCAGCCGGAATTCGGACGTCGCGCCGTCTTTCTGCCGATACCGGATATACGAGACCAAGATCAGCATCCACACCACCAGGATGAAGGTGGTGATCACGGACATCATGATCAGGAACACGTTCTCGGTCACCAGGGCCAGAACGATCACGATGAGGATTCCGAGGCACGAGACGGCGAGGGACCGCGTCGGGCTGCCGCGCCGATTGGTGCGCTGCAATGAGCGCGGGGCCATGCCCTGGTGGGAGAGTGAGTGCATGAGCCGCGTTCCGGCGTACACGTTGGCGTTGGCCGCGGACAGGGCCGCGACCAGAACGATGAAGTTGATGACCGCCGCGGCGGCCGGGATGCCGACGTCGGAGAAGACCATCACAAACGGACTCGAGGAAAGGTCCCCCGTCGAGGAAGCGGCCGACCACGGCATGATCGCCATGACCACGAAGAGGGCCAGGACGTAGAACGTGGCGAGGCGCCAGATGGTCGCCTTGCCCGCGCTACGCACCGAGCGGACCGGGTCCTTGGCCTCGGCCGCAGAGATCGAGATGAGCTCGACGCCGCCGAAGGAGAACATCACCGCGGCCATGCCCAGCCATATCGAGCTGGGGCCGTTGGGCAGGAACCCGTTCTCGGAAAGGTGGCTCAGGCCCTCGGCGGGGTGGCTCGGCAGCCCGAAGAACACGATGATGAGGCCGATGAGAATGAAGGCGATGACCGCGATGACCTTGATGCCCGAGAGAAAGAATTCGACGAGCCCGAAGGACTTCACGCTGTAGGCATTCAACAGAATGATCACGACCGCGAAGACGACGATCCCCACCCACATGGGCAGCTGCGGCCACCAGAATTTGAGGTACGTGGCGACGGCCACGAGTTCCGCGCCGGCCACACAGACAGTGGTGGCCCAATATGCCCATCGGGTGATAAAACCGCCGAACGCGCCCAGGTACCGCCCGGCCATGGTCCCGAATCCGCCCACGACGGGGTACTTCACGGCCATTTCACCCGCCGCGCAGGCGATGATGGCCGCGATGAGCGACCCGATGGCGTAACAAATGATCACGCCGGGTCCGGCGATGCCGATGGCGGCCCCCGAGCCGAGGAACAGCCCCGTGCCCAGCGCGGAGCCGAGGGCGATCATGGTCATCTGCTCGTGCGACAGCGAGCGCGCCAGACCGCCTGATATGGAATTCTTCGCCATAGAGCCGTGCAGCCCCTTCTCCAGAATGCGAGTGGATCGGGGGCAATTATCTCTCGAACCGGCGCCCTCGTGCACACCGCGTCTCACGGGGAGGGAAACACACCGTCTCACCTGGTACAAAAGACCTGCGCCGACCCGTATGTGGTGAACTGGACTCATGAGTGCTTCGTCGAGCTTTGAAACCACACCGTCTCACCCGGATTCTCACGAGTGGATCCGGACCAGCCGGCATACGGCGTACCTCACGGTGGAGAACCCCAGCGCCATGACGCTGGAAGGCACCAATACGTACGTCATCGGCGAATTGGGCGACCACTTCCCTCCCATGCCGGGTGAGCCAAAACCCCGGGCGGTCGTGCTCGACCCCGGCCCCGAGGCGGCCCCTCACGCGCGGCGCATCGCCGACGCGGTCGACGTCGCGCTGATCGTGGTGACCCATCACCACGAGGACCACACCGGCAACGTCGCGGCCCTCCGCGAGCTCACCGGAGCGCGCGTTCGCGCTTGGGACCAAGACCAGTGCCACGGTGCCCTCCCGTTGGAGGACGAAGAGGTCATCAATGACGTGGGCGTCGAGATCAGCGTGTGGCACGCCCCGGGGCACACCTCGGACTCGATCGCGCTGAGCGTTTTCGACGACGGCGTCATCATGACCGGCGACACGATCCTCGGGCGCGGCACCACGATGCTGGATTACCCCGACGGCGACCTCGAGGACTACCTGGACACGCTCCGAGTCTTCAAAGACGAGCCCGGTTTTACCGTTCTGCCGGGCCACGGGCCGCACGGGGAGTTTCTCGAGGAGGCCTGCGACCGGCTCCTCGACCACCGCCTCACCCGCATCCACGACCTCCGACGACGCCTCAAAGCCGCCAACGACGACCTGGGCCCGTCGGCCTCGGCGCTGGCCGGCGACATCTACGCCCACGTTCCCGAGCAGGTGCGCGGCCCGGCCCAGAAGACCCTCAAAGCGCAGCTCGCGTACCTGATGGACATCGGGGAGATCGCCGGCTTCACCGACTAGCGGGACACGGCCCCTTCGAAGGAGGGACCCGCCGGGAAGGTCGGCTCGTGGCGCTTGAACCACCCGATGACAGGGTAGGTGATCGGCAGGAGAACGACCTCGATCAGGCACTTGTAGACGTATCCGACGATCACGTAGTTGGCGAAGTCGCCGAACTGTTCGATGCCCAGGATCGGCGCGGCGATCGTGCAGAAAATCAGGGTGTCGAAGAACTCTCCGACGAGCGTTGAGCCGATGAGCCGAACCCACATGTGCCGTTCGCCGGTCCACTTCTTGAGCAGCGCCATGACCCACGCGTTGAGCAGCTGGCCCACGAGGAAGCCCAGGAGCGATCCGCCAATGATCCGCGGCACCGGCCCCAGCACCGCTTCGAAGGCGGACTGGTTCTCGTAGAAGTCCGCCGAGGGCAACATGATCGTGACCCAGAAGCTCAGCGACGCGAACGCCCCCGCGAGGAAACTCGCGATGATCGCCCGTCGCGCGGCCTTGAAGCCGTAGACCTCGGTCACGACGTCGCCGAGCACGTAGGCGAGCGGAAACAGGAAAAATCCGCCGTCGGTCAGGATCGGGCCGAAGGCCACTCCCTTAGTCGCGCCGATATTGGAGAGGATCAGCAGCACACAGTAGAGGGCGAGCAGGAGGTCGAAATAAGTTCGTGGCCGACGCGCGTACCTCGGGGCGCCGGGCGTCCCAGGGAGCTCGGGGGACGGAGCATCGTGGGACGCCGGGAGACTATCCCGACCGGACGGGGTGGAGTTCATGGGATCACCAATCTGTATTAACGCGGCCCGGGAATGCCGGGGTCCGTGGTTCGACTGTTCATGGGGCGGATTCAACTCGCCAGGCCCGTCTGCCACCCGAGCCGTGAAAATCTTACCTGGCGGTTGGATAATGGAAACATGACTACCACTAATGAACATCCCGTCGCGATGACGATCGCGGGCTCGGAAGCCACCGGAGGCGCCGGAGCCCTCGCCGACATCAAGACCTTTCAGGCGCTAGACGTCTCCGGCTGCCTCAGCCTGACGTGCATCGTCGCCTTCGATCCCCAGAACGACTGGGGGCACCGCGTCACGCCGATCGACCAGCAGACCCTCAAGAATCAGCTGGAGGTCAACACCGCGGTGTATGACCTGGACGCCGTCAAAATCGGCATGCTCGGTTCCCCGGAAACCATCCGCACCGTGGCGCAGGCCCTCCGCGAGGCCACGCCGAAGAACATCGTTCTGGACCCCGTGCTGATCTGCAAAGGCCAGGAGCCCGGAGCGGCCCTCGACACGGACGAAGCCCTCAAGGCCGAGATCCTTCCGCTGGCCGACTTCGTCACCCCCAACCACTTCGAGTCTCTCTCGCTCTCGGGCATGGACGAGATCTCGACCGTCGAGGATCTCAAGGAAGCCGCCCGCCGCATCCACGAGGTATCGGGTGCGGCCGTTTTGGCCAAGGGCGGTGTGCGGCTCGACGGGCCGGACGCGATCGACGTCTTCTACGACGGAACGACCCTCGAGGTGCTCTCGGCACCCAAGATCGGCGAGGTGGCCGTGGCGGGGGCCGGATGTTCGCTGGCCGCCGCGGTCACCGCGGAACTGGCCAAGGGGCGCACCCCGCTCGAGGCCGCGCGGAATGCCAAGCGCTTCGTGAGCGAAGGGATTGACCAGCGCATCACCTCCCACGCGCCGTTCGACGCGCTGCGTCAGGTCAATCAGGTCTCCTAGTCCTGCCCCCCCCAGCGCAAGACCCCACCACGCGGGATCGTGGTGGGGTCTTGCGTCGTCTTCCGCCGAATCAGCTGGACGGAGGAAAAACTATGGTCAGGAGGCGACCGACCGAAGGCTCGCCTCGGCCTCGAGAAGATCCTGACGATACGCCGCAACCGGCCTGCCCTCGGCGTCGAACGTGGCGCCCAAGCCGAGCTGGATGAAGGTTGTGGTGTGCTGGATCCTACGGTTCCGCTCGTCTTCGTCTTCGTTCTTGCCGCGGTCGGCTGCCGAGCTCAGCGAGCCGTGCACCAATTGCGCCAGTTCCGTGATGTCCGACTGGGCGAGGTACCCCTGATCAATGCACGCCCTGAGAATGCGCGTGAGAACCGCCTGAAGTTCGCCGACGTGATCGCCGAGCTTCTCGAAGGACTCGGGCGACAGGACCGACCGCATGGCGGGCCCCGGAGGGAGGTGCCGGCGGGACATATCCTCAATCTGCATGCGCACGTACACGGCCAGCTGGTCGATGGGGTTCACGACGCTCGTCAGTTCGGTCCGCAGATCGTTGATGAACCGCTCGGTCTCGTCCAGAGCGTATGCCACGAGGAGTTCGCCCATATCGGCAAAGTAGTTGTACACGGCGGTCCGGCCGATCCCCGCGTTCTTGGCGACGTGGGTCATGGTCAGGCCGGTGAGACCGCGGGTGTAGAGGAGTTCCCCAAAGGACTTGAGTATCGCGTTCTGGGTGTTCTCCCGCTGAGCGGCGTTTGAGGCGGCGGAAATACGAGGCATAATGACAGTATACGCAGGGGTGTCACCAAATGGTGACCATATGCGAAACGTCTCAGACTTCTGCCAGGGGGCGTTCAGCTCTCGATCTCGGCCCCGGCCTCCGCGTCCCGCCCGGCGGGCACGATCGCGGACGTGCATTCGTCCAAGTCCAGAATCCGCGCGTACATGATGGGACGGTGTTGCAGCGCGGTGCGCAACGCGCGATGCACTCCGTCTTCCAGGTAGAGCTGCCCGTTCCAGTGAACGACGTGAGGAAAAAGATCCCCATAGAAGGTGCTGTCCTCGCCAAAGAGGGTCGAGAGGTCCAGCATTCGTTGGGTCGTGATCAATCGGTCGAGTCTCACCTGGGTCGGGGCGAGGGTCCCCCATTCGCGCTGACTCGTAAATGAGTGCTCGGGATATGGCCGAGATTCACCCACCGCCTTGAAGATCATGACGTCCATGATAAACCCCCTCGGTCATCGAAAGAGTCATTCGTCACGTTTACACCCCGGGCCGCCTCCGCCTCGCGGACCGGCAGAACCACCAGCCGGCCCGTCCCCGGGTGACGGATCACGTCGATCGGCCACCCGTACACCTCGCTCAGGCGATCCGGGACCATCACCTCCTCCGGCGGGCCGTCGGCCGTCAGACGCCCCTCGGAGAAGAGGAGGATGCGGTCCGCGTACGCGGCCGCCAGGTCCAGGTCGTGCAGGACCACGATGATCCCGGCCCCGGCTTCGGTCAGGCGACGACACGTGCGCATCACGTGCTCCTGGTGCAGGATGTCCAGGGCCGCCGTGGGCTCGTCCAGCATCATCAGCGGCGCCCGCTGGGCCACGACTCGCGCGAGGTGCGCGCGAGCCGCCTCCCCACCGGAGAGGGTCGTGATGTCTCGGGCGGCGAGCCTCGCCACGTCCGTGACGTTCATGGCATCCAGGATCGAGGCCTCGTCCTCCGAACTCTCGGGCCGGCCCCGCCACGGCGTGCGCCCCATCTCGACGACCTCGCGCACGGCGTAGGGAAAACTGACCGAGGATTTCTGCAACAGCACGCTACGGCGCCGCGCGAGGTCGGGCACGGACCAGCGGCCGACCGCGCTGCCGTCGAACGTCACCGAGCCCCTGGACGGCCGGAGGTCTCCGGCCATCACCGAGAGCATCGTCGACTTCCCGGCCCCGTTAGGCCCGATCATGACCACCAGCTCCCCGGACTCCACGCGAAGCGAGACGTCGTGAAGGATCCGGCGGTCGCCGACGTCGTGGGTAACGTGTTCGATCTTTACGAGTTCCACGATTCACCTCCGCCGCGGTTTCTGCGTCGCAACAGGATAAAGAACGTCGGCCCGCCGGCGAGCGCCGTGAAGATCCCGATCGGCAGGTCGGCGAAGGCAACGAGGGTCCGTGCGGCAAGGTCGGCCCCGCCGATCAGCAGCGCCCCTCCCAGCACCGAAGCGGGAACCAGCACCCTGTTGGACGGACCCAGAATGAGGCGTAACACGTGCGGAACGATCAACCCGACGAAGGCGATGATGCCCGCGTGAGCGACGGCCGTTCCCGTGAGCAACGCCGTGTACGCGATGGCCGCCATCCGGAGGCGTTCGACGTTGATACCCGAGTGCGTCGCGGCCAATTCTCCCAACGCCAGGAGGTTGAGACGCCGTGCGATCGACAGGCAACCGATCAGGCCGATGAGCGTCGCGGGGACCGACGTCCCGACGGCCAGCCACGTCGCCCCGTTCAGGGAACCCATCTGCCAAAACACGATCTGATCACGGCCGGTGCTGTCCGCCATGAAGACCAGCATGGCGATCAGGGCGTTGGCCACCGCGGTCACGGCGATGCCGGTCAGGATCATGGAGACGACCCCGGATCGGCCATCCTTGCGGGACAGCCCATAGACCAGCGCCGTGGTCACGAGGGCCGCGATGAAGGCGGCCAAAGGCACCGTGAAGATGCCCGCCACGTGAATTCCCGTCACGATGGCAAGGCAGGCCCCCACCGCGGCCCCGGCCGAGATCCCGATGACGCCGGGTTCCGCCAGGGGATTGCCGAAGACGGCCTGCATCACGACCCCCGACGCTCCCAGGGAAGCCCCCACGAGAAGCCCCAGGGCAACCCGGGGGAAGCGAATGTTCCACAGCGTCGCATCGGCCAGCTGGTCCACCGTACCGCCGGTCGACCAGCCGATCTTGCGCAGCACGGCGCCGACGACCTGCGAGACGGGAATCTCGAACTGGCCCGTGGCCGCGGAGATCAACGAGATCACGATGACCCCCAGTCCCAGCGCGCCCAGGACGAGGGCCAGACGCCGTCGGGATCGGACGCCGCCCGCGCCGGATGACACGCCCCTCCTCACCACGCGGTTCACGGAGAGGCCGAAGCGGCGTGGTCGGGCGTCTGCCCCGAAGCCGCGGGAGCGTAGATCGCCTGGGCCAAGGACAACAGGACCGCGGGGGTGTTGGGGCCGAAGGAAAGGATCTGCCCGTCGGCCATATCGACGACGCGTTTCTTGCTGCCGGCGGTGGTCTCGGCGACGCCCGGGCGGGCGAGGAATCCGTCGAGGCCGCCCGTCGATTCAAGGCCTTTGGTCATGGCCAGGATGAGATCGGGATTGAGCTTGACCAGGGCCTCGCTCGTCGCCGGCTTGACGTCTTGGACGTGCTCCTTGCCGGCGACGTCGATGCCGTCCAGGGCCTGGATCAGACCGTCGGCACCGGAACCCTGGCCCAGGATGAAAAACACGCCCCCGTTGCCTCGGACGTAGAGAAAGGCCATCGCGACTTTCTTTTCGGGGTCTTTCGGAACCACCGAATGGATGGTCTGGCGCACCGAGTCCAACTCGTGCGAGACCCTTTCCGCGAGACGCTTGCCCGACTCGGGGACACCCAAGGCCTGGGCGACCTTCTCGATCTGGGGCACCACCTGGTCGATGGACCGGTCGGGGCTGAAATGCACCACGGTGATACCCGCCGAACGCAACTGCTCGGTCACCTCGAGGGGGCCGTTAGTCGTGTCCATGAGGACCGTGGTCGGGCGCAGTTCCAGGATCTTTTCGACGTTGAGGTCGTGACCGCTCTCCGTGACCAGCGGGAGGCCGGCGAGGCTGCTTTCGGTCGAGGAAGTCACCCGGCCCACGAGTTTCTCCCCCTGCCCCAAGCCGATGACGGTTTCCGCCAGGGTTCCGTAGAGATCCAGGGCCAACAGGCGCGAGGTGTCCTTCACGGTGACCTGAGTGCCCTGGTAGTCCGTCAGGTCCACGGGCAGTTGAGGTGTCTGGGGGTCGCTGATCGGCCTGACCTCGGGAACTGAGGCCGCGGTCGCCGGCCCCGTGATGGCCTTGGGGTCGGATACTGCGCTGGCGACCAGCGCCTTTTCTTGCTCCTCGAGCGGGGTCGAGGCGTGGGATGCGCTGCTCGAAGGCCGTGCCTGCGACGGTGCCCCGTTGCCCTGGCCGCAGGCGGCCAGCACGAGGACGAGGGTGAAGAGGAGTGCCACGAGGGTCGGAATCGACCACGGATGAGCCGCGTGATGATCGGAGATCTTCCGACGACAAGAGATGTTCATGGAGATTCGAACCGGTCTTTCGGTAGGACGCGTCACCGGGGAGCCCGTCAAATACGAACTCCCCGGTGACGCTCTGCCATCGATGATTGCTCGGGTATTCAGGCAGACGGCGGCCGAGATCCGCTCAGCCGAACCGTCTCCCCGAATCACCTAGGCGCTGTGGCTGCCCGAACGACGTCGGATGGCCACCACCGCGCCCGATCCCAGCGCCAAGATCGCCACGCCGAAGGCGACGATCGTGCCAGGAGAGGACACACCGGTTTCGGCCAGCTTCGCCGGAGCCGCAGCATGCTCGCATCCGGAGCCCTGCGCCGGGGTGGACGCACCGACTTCCCGGGCGGTCACGGAGGACTGGGTGGAGACCTCAGCGGCGCCAGCCTTGTCGGACAGATCGGCGGTGAACGAGATCGGGTCCATCGACTGGCCTTCGGGGTAGTTCTCCGCGAAGGCCAGCGACCCTGCCTTGCTCAAGGTGACGGCGGCCCCGTTGAGGGAGATCTTCCCGCCCTCCACGGTGAGGCTCGAGATGTCGACCGTCGCGAACTCGATCTCGCCGAACTGCTGGGCCACGCCGTCCATGTTGTTGGAGGTCACGGTGGCCATAAGCTTGCCCTGGCCGTTGGCGAAGACCAGCTTCACCCCGGAGATCTTGAGGTCGAGAAGCCCGTGATGGCCCGTGAACCTCAGCGAACCGGGGAAGCTCACGCTGCCCTGACCGTTCTCGTAATTTCCGAAGCCGTTGCTCCACGTGAAGTTCCCGTTGGAGTACGCGGTGCCATCGAGATCCCAGTGGCCCTTGGCGATGCCTCCGGCGATGTAGTTACGGAACGAGGACTTCACACCCCAGGTGAGGTTCGCCGCGGAGACGTTGCCGTGCTCGACGGTCGTGGCCCCCAACTGGTTGTCCTGTGCGGTTCCGCTCGACGGCGCTGCTGCGCTCGATGACGCCGAGGCGCCAGACGATCCCGTGGCACTCGACTCATGGCTGGCCTTCGCCTGGCCCGAGGAAGATGCCCCCTGATGCGCGGGCACCACCGGGAAGCACTGCATGTTCGCGTGGCCGGGGTTGGTGGAGTGCACCTGGGGCCGCGCATCCGGCGAAGGCTGAGCCTGAGTGTTCTCGGAGGCCTTGGGCGCCTCGGAGCGATCCGAGGGCCGAGGAGCTTCGCTGGGAGTCGGCGCAGGGGTCGTCTCGGACGGGGCCGGGGCCTTCTGATCCGGGGGCGGGCTTCTGATCCTTCTGGTCGGGCTTCGCGTCGTTCGAGGGCGCCGACGGAGACTCGTTGCTCGGGGCCGGGGCCGGCTTCGGATCCTCCACGGGCTTGGGCGAAGGAGCCTGATCCTTGACCGGTTCCGGGGTCACGGGATTCGGGTTCGGAGCGGGGGTCTCCGGGTTCGGCGCCGGAGCCGGGTTGGGCTTCGGAGTCTCCGGGTTCGGCTTCGGAGCGGGGGTCTCCGGGTTCGGCTTCGGAGCCGGGTTCGGCGCCGGAGTCTCCGGGTTCGGCTTCGGAGCGGGCGTCACGGGAGCCGGTGCGGGCTTCGGGGCCGGCGCGGGCTCGAGGTGAGCGGTGAAGTTCAGGGAATCCAAGACCGTACCGGCCTGGTAGAAGCCTCCGAAGACCTTCGAGCCGCCCTCGGCGAGCTCCACGGCGGCATCGGTCACGGAGAAATCGTCCCCGCTCATGGTGGCCTCGGAGAGATCGACCGTCGCCAACTCGACATTCGGGTATTGGTGCGGAGTTCCCTCCGTGTCGTTCGAGACGGCATCCGCGAGGAGAGTCCCCTTGCCATCCTTGATCTGAAGCCGCAGGTTCTCGATCTTCAGGTCCAGGGTCCCGTGATGGCCGGTGAAGTGGATCTGCCCTTGGTAGGAGACCAGCCCCGTCTTGGTCGAGGGGTTGTAGTTTCCGGTGGACTTCTTCCACGAGAAGATTCCGTCGTGGTCCTCAACCCCAGAGACCGTCCAGCTACCCCTGGCGATGGCGCCGCGAATGTATGTGCGGAACGATGCCTTGACGCCCCAGTCCAGCGTGCTGGAGGACACGACTCTGCTCGACGACTCCGAGGGAGCCGGCGGTATGGACGGCGCGGGCGCCGGGGTTGGTGCCGGAGCGGGTGCCGGAGCAGGAGCCGGAGCCGGCTCGGTCGTCTCGGACTTTGGCTGAAGCTTGCCCTCGAGCGTCACCGGGTCGAAAATCTGGCGGACCGAATATGGGGGCCCGAAGGCCTTCTGGCCCTCGGCCGTGAGGTTGGTCTGAGCGTTGGTCAGGCTCAGCACGCCGCCGTCGGTCTTCAGCGAGTCGGTCTTGACGGTAAAGATGGTCACGCGGCCCAGGTGTTGCATCTTGCCTTTGGCGCCCACCGCGTCGACCACGGCGGACAAGGACCCCTTGGACCCATTAAATTCCAGGGTGGGGTCCGTGATGGTGATGTCGAACGAGCTTCCGTGCGCCCTGAAACGGATCGACCCTTTCAGGCTGACCTCTCCCTTACCGTCGGCAAAGTGACCCGTCCCCTGAGACCAGATGAACTTGCCGTCCTTCCGCTCGACGCCGTTGACGGTGACGGATCCGCCCCCGAATTTTCCTTCGACGTACCTGACCAGAGAGGCCTTGACGCCCCAGTCCATGGTCACGTTCTCAAGGACCTGCTCGTTCGAGCCGGCGACGACGCCGGACTGCGCGGTTGGCTCGACGGAATACGCGGTCGCCGGTAAAGCCGCGACACCGGACAGGCCGATGACGGCGGCCGCCAGGACCGCTTGCGAACGCCTCGACGGAGATGAACTACTCATGTTTCCCCCACAAAAGTGATGATGTTCCTGAAGGACGAGTGACGGCGGCGTGGGCTATCCACGCTCATCCTCGTGACAATAAGATAAGGCAAGCCTTATTTCTTAATCAAGATCTGAAACATTGTTCCGTGACGCATTTGGTGACATGATGTCACCAACATTCGCGCCATCCGCCCTCAAGGCCCCGACCACTTTGGAGCACCCGCCATGAGCACTTCGCCCCTGCCCGACAACGCCACCGCAACGACCTCACCCGCACCCGAGACCTTCTCGCAGATCGTTCGAGCGACGACGGCCGAGCGGCACTCCGCCGCGGAACACTCCTCGTTCATGACCGACCTCATGAAAGGCGACCTCAACGCCGCCGCCTACACGCGCCTGCTGGCACAGTACGAGTTCATCTACGAGGCCTTGGAAACCGTCGCGGCCGAATTCCGCCGGGCGGGCCACCCCCTCACGCAGGCCTTCGACCACCCGGGGCTCGACCGCCTGGACTCCATCCGCGCCGACCTGAGGCAGCTGGCGGGCGAGGACCACGAGACCGAGCCCCTGCCCTCGACGGCGCGCTACGCGGATCGCATTCGAGCGACCGTCGACACCCCCGAACGCTTCTTGGCGCATCACTACCTGCGTTATCTCGGCGACCTCTCCGGCGGACAAGCCGTGGCGGCCCTCATGGCCCGCCACTACGAGGTCCCCAGCGAAGGCCTGAGCATGTACCGCTTCCCGGAGCTGCCGAAGCCCAAAGTCTTCAAGGACCAGTACCGGGTTCTGCTCGACGAAGCCCCGTTCACGCAGGAGCAGCGCGACGCTTTCCTCGAGGAAGCCATCGCGGGCTTCGACCTCAACGCCGAGGTCTTCGCCGACCTGGAAAAGGTCACCAGCCCCAGCGCCGCGAGCTGACCTCGCCCACGGGCTGAATCGGAACGCCGGCGCCGCCGGTCGTTAACGAAAAACGCCGCCCACTGCCTCCCCTTGAGGGGGGGGGCAGTGGGCGGCGTCGTAGCTACCCGGAACGCCAGGGCCTCGCTGGCGTCGCGGTTCTACTTGTTGGTGCGGGTAGTGAACATCGGTCCGGTCTCGGGAAGAGGAATCTCCCCGGTGCGCGGATGCGAGTCGGCGTCGGACTCACCCTCCGGAGCGACGGGCGCACGGTGACGTCCGTGGCGCTCCTCGGACTGCTCCGCCGAATCCGTTTCGGATACGGCGTCCTGCCGCGCCTGACCGGAAGCACCCTCGGAATCCTTCGACTCCGATTCATGCTCTTCCGTCTTAATGTCCTCGGTCTTACCGGACTCGGTCACGCTGGTCGCGAGGGCCTTCTCACGGACACACAGCAGCACGATGGCCGCCAAGATCCCGAGCGGAGCGATCCACAGGAAGATCGGGACGAGGGCATCGTTATACGACCCCACGACGATCCCCTTGATCGGCTCCGGCAGGCCGTTGACCAGCGCCGGGGTCAGCGAGTTGGACCCGCCACCCGTGGCCTTCATGGCCTGCGGAGGCATGCGCTCGGCGAGGTAATCCTTCAGACGCGAGGTGAACAGGCCACCGACCAGCGCCGAACCCATGGTGGCGCCGACCTGACGGAAGAAGTTGTTGGCCGCCGTCGCGGTACCGACCATGCTGATCGGGAAGGCGTTCTGAACGATCAGGGTCAGCAACTGCATCGACATACCCAAGCCCAGACCGATGACGGCCAGGCAGATGCAGATGATGTACGCCGGGGTGTCGACCTCGAGGTGGGACAGCAGGAACAGGCCGAGGGCCAGCAACAGGGATCCCACCACGGTGAAGGCCTTGTAACGGCCGATCTTGGACACGATGAATCCGACCGAAACGGACGTGATCAGCAGCATGCCCATCATGGGGATCATGAGCAGACCCGCCTGGGTCGCATCCACGCCCAGAACCATCTGCATGTAGGTCGGCATGTAGCCGACGGCACCGAACATGCCGATACCCATGCACAGGTTGGCGATCGTCGCGAGGTTAAAGTTGCGGTCCTTGAACAACGCGAGCGGCATGACCGGCTCGGTGACCTTGGCCTCGATCGGGATGAAGATGGCCACGCACACGACCACGGCGATCAACAGGCCGATGATCGTCGGGGAACCCCAGTCATACTGGTTGCCGCCCCAGGTCATGGCGAGAACCAAGCAGGCGGTTGCCGCGCCGAGGAACATCATGCCCAGCACGTCGACCTTGCGGCGTTCCTGCTGACGGGACTTGTTGGTGTGGGGAATCAGGAAAGCGGCAGCGCACAAAGCGATGATGCCGAGGGGGATATTCATCCAGAAGGCCCAGCGCCAGCCGGGGCCCTCGGTCAGCCAGCCGCCGAGCAACGGGCCCGCCACGGAGGAGAAGGCAAAGACACCCATCAGGGCGCCCATGTATTTACCGCGCTCACGAGCGGGAATCACGTCGGCGATGACGGACTGCGACAGAATCATGAGGCCACCACCGCCGAGGCCCTGCAGGCCACGGGAGATGATCAGGGTGGTCATGTCTTGGGCGAGCGCGCCGGTCACCGAACCGGCCATGAAGGCCAAGATCGCGAAGATCAGGAGGGGCTTACGCCCCCACAGGTCGCCGAGCTTGCCGTAGGCCGGCATCATGATCGTCGAGACCATGATGAACGCCGTAATAACCCAGCTCATGTGCTCCACGCCGTTGAGCTCGCCGACGATGGTCGGCAGCGACGGCGAGAGCACCGTCTGGTTCAGCGAGGACATGAGCATGATGATCATCAGGCCGATGAACAGCAGGGGAATGTTGGTATTGGGGGTGGGCTGGCCGTAGCCGCCCTTGGCCGCGGAGTGCGCCGAGTGCTGCGCACCGACGTCGGATGACGCGGGACCCGAGGTCGCACTCCCTGCGTCGTTCGAGCCACGCCCAATGGCGTGACGCGGGGAATAAGTGGTACTCAACGAGGCTCCTTGACGATAGTGGAAAACAAAGTAACGGTGCTCTTGATGGCGGCGGGCAATTCCTCACGGGTGGAACGCGCCCCGAATTCGAGGTAACGGAGCACGGCCGTCGACATCAGCACGACGGCGCGGATGCGTTCCTCTTGTTCTGGCTCGGGCTCGGATTCCGGATCCGCCCGCGGCACAAACTCGCCCGAGGCTTGATACGTCGGCCAGTCCAGGCCGAGCAGGAAATCCTTGAGCTCTTGCTCGCAGCGCAACAGGTGAATTTTCATCCGCTGACGAATCTCTTCATGGTCGTTGACCAGTTCCCGCGAGACATCCTCGACATCCCCGGCAAACGAGTCATACACCACGCGGGAGAGCAACTGGGCGGCCTGTGCGAGGAGACCGTCCGAGCTGTCCGCCGGGATCGAGGAGAGGATCTCCTCGGTCATCTCCGGAGGACGCAGCCCCATGACGGCGTCCTCCTTGGTCGCGAAGTAATTGAAGAAGGTGCGCGGCGAGACGCCCGCCTCTTCGGCAATCAGCTCCGCGGTGGTCTGCTTAACCCCGCGTTCGGTCGCGAGCCTTCGGGCGGCGGCATGGATAGCGTTCCACGTCCGCACCCGGCGTCGTTCCCTGAGGGATGGTTCAGATGTTTGCACCCATGCATCTTATGCAGTTCTGCAAAAAGTGCACAACTGCAGAACTTGTGCGATTCGTCTCATTTAGTTTGGGTAGCTATACATAGGCTCCCGGAAGAGACGACGAACGGCCGGTGCCCACCCTGGGATCGGGTGGGCACCGGCCGTTCGTACAGCGAAGGCCCGGGCCGCTAGGAGCCGGCCACGGCCTTCTCCGCGGGACGCAGTGACTGTCCGCCCGCGGGAGCATCCGCCTCTTGGGTGAGGTCTCGTGCCTCGGTATCGGCGGTCGAGGGCATGCCCTCGTACGCGCCGCGATACGTGGCGGCGGGGTGTGCCTGGTCGATCTCCGTCCGGCCCTCGCCGAAGAGGTTCTCGCGGAAGGTCGACCCTTCGTAGGAGGTGCGGTAGCGCCCGCGCTTCTGCAACTCGGGGACCACGAACTCGACGAAGTCCTCGAAGGAGCCCGGCGTGACGTGGTAGGCGAGGTTGATGCCGTCCAAACCGCCCTCGTCGATCCAGCGTTCCAGCTCGTCGGCCACCTTTTCCGGGCCCCCGACGATCACGTCGCCCATGCCGCCGATCGCGCAGTGCTTGGCGATCTCCTCGCGCGTCCACTCCTTGTCCTTGGACTGGAGCGTGAAGGGGGTCAGGAACGACTGGATCGAGTCGGTCTTGACGTAGTTCAAGACCTCGTCCTCGTCGAACTGGGAGAGGTCTAGCCCGGACCAACCGCCGATGATCGCCTGCGAGGTTTCGGTGGACACGTACTGGAGGTAATCCTCGTACTTGGCCTGGGCCTTCTCGTCAGTTTCGTCGACGATCACGGACAGCATCGCAAAGATTTTGACGTCGTCACGGTCGCGGCCGGCGGCTTCGGCCTCGTCGCGGATCTTATCGGTCATGAAACGCGTCAGGTCGGGCCGCAGGCCGCCCACGAACACGGCCTCCGCGTGGCGGCCGGCGAAGGCCTGCCCCCGAGATGAGGCGCCGGCCTGGAAGATCACGGGGGTTCGCTGCGGCGACGGGGCCGTCAGGGACGCGCCCGGAACCGAAAAGTACTTCCCCTGATGCTGAATCGGATGGACCTTGGCGGGGTCCGCGTACACGCCGGCCTCACGGTCGGCGACGACGGCGTCGTCCTCCCACGAGCCCTCCCACAGCTTGTAGCAAACGTCGAGGAACTCCTCGGCGATCTCGTAGCGGGTATCGTGTACGATCTGCCGCGGAAGCCCCTGGTTCTCCGCGGCGGACGGAAGATACGAGGTAACCACGTTGAAACCGACGCGGCCCTTGGTGAGGTGATCGAGCGTCGCGAACTTCCGGGCCAGGGTGTAGGGCTGCTCGTAGGTCACGGCGCTCGTGACGCCGAAGCCGAGGTGCTCGGTTACGGCCGCCATCGCGGAAATCTGCATGAAAGGGTCGTTGACCGGAACCTGCGCGCCGCCCCGGATGGAGGGCGCCGCGGAGTTGCGATAGATGTCGTAGATGCCCACGACATCGGCCAGGAACACGCCATCGAAGAGCCCCTTCTCGAGGGTCTTGGCGAGGTCCGTCCAATACTCCAGGGTGTTGTACTCGGTGGCCCGCGAGCGCGGGTGCCGCCAAAGGTCGAAGCTCTGGTGGCCCACGCACGTCATATCGAAGGCGTTGATTGCGATGCGCTTCTTATCCGACATCGGGAGTCCTTTCGGTGCCTGGATCGTCTCCATGGTCTCCGCGTGCCCGAGCCTTGCGCCCAACTCCCCGGTGTCGGGATGGATCGACGCAAACATTCACACGGTGGCGCCGATTAACGCGCCGTACTTGCTGTGCCGCCTGAGTTGTAAGGCCGACGGAGCCCGATCATCATCTGGGGCACCCCGCTACGGGAGAGGGTTGCCGCCCAACCAGCCAGAGCTTTGCGTTGGGTCTCTTGATCTTCGCGGTCCAGCTTAGGGGCGTGTGAAGGCCTCAACCAGAAGATGTGGGACTGTTACCGACGTTGCGCCGTGTGACAACCGGCCTCAGAGTCTCCTACGCTCCGCGGAAGCGCGGGGGGCGTTTCTCTTGGAAGGCCGTGAAGCCTTCGGCGTAGTCCTCGGTCGAGCACAGCCTCGCCTGCTCGCCGGATTCGGCGGCCATCGACTCCCACAGCCCGGCCTTTCCGTCGCGCAGCTGAGCCACCAGCGCCTTCGAGGCCATGTACGCCTGGGTCGCGCCGCGAGCCACGCGGTTCACCCGCTCCATCGTGAAGTCGAGCAACTCGTCGGGGCCCACCGACCGTGAGAACAGCCCGGCGGTGACGGCTTCGGCGCCGCTCATCATCTCGCCGGTGTAGATCAGATCGAGGGTTCGGTGCGCGCCGAGGCGCTCGTAGAACAGGGCGTGCCCGCCCGAATCGAGGGTCGCGCCGAGGTTCGCGAAGGGCGATCCGACCTTGGCGTTCTCGGCGACGTAGACGACGTCGGTCGCGATTGCCAAGCCTAGGCCGACCCCGAGGCAGGCCCCATGAACCGCGGCGAAGGTCGGCGCCGGAAAGGCAGCCATCTGGCGAAAAAGCGACATAGCGCGCTGGCCGAGGTAGGCGTCGACGTCGTCGTGAGCGGGGTCCACGGCGGAAATATCTCGGCCCGCGCAGAAACCCCTGCCCTCGCCGCGAAGCACCAGCGCCCGCACGTCGGCGCGTTCGGCCTTCAGGTATGCCTCGGACAGTTCCCCGAGATCGTCCGCGTTCAGGGCATTGAGCTTGGCGGGTGCGTTCAGCACCACCTCGGCAATATCGTTCGAAATGGTCAGGTCGATCACGGGGGATCCTTCCGGAAGCGTGGTGGTTTAGGCGTCGTAGTCGACTTCGAGGCCATCGCCGGTGGGTCGGGTTTGGCAGGTCAGCACATAACCGGCCTCGACCTCGTCTTTTTCGAGGGCGAAGTTCTCCTCCATCGTGAAGTCGCCGCGGACGACTTTCGCGCGGCACGTTCCGCAGACGCCCCCGGCGCACGCGAACGGGACGTCCGGGCGCACGCGCAGGGCCGCGTTGAGCACGGTCTCCTGGGCGTCTTGGGGCGTGTCCACGGTTCCGGTATTGCCGTCGAGGGTGAAGGTGATCTGGAAATTCTTGCCCGCGGGGTCGGCCTTGACCTCTCGACCGCTCTGACCGGCGGGCTTCTCGGGCCTTCCGGTCGTGAAGAGCTCGAAGCGGACCGAGTCCTCGGAGACCTTCCGCTCCCCCAGGGCGTCCCGGCACAGCTGAACCAGCTCGAACGGCCCGCACAGGAACCATTCGTCGACCGTGTCGACCTGGATCACGCGATCCAACAGTTCCTCGAGCTTCTCGGGGTCGATCCTGCCGGACATCAACGGGGAAATCCGTTGCTCCCGCGAGAGTACGTGGTGAACCGCGAAGCGGGCCGGGTACTTGTCTTTGAGGTCCCCTAGCTCCTCGGCGAACATCACGTCCATGGCGGAACGGTTCGCGTACACCAGGTCGAAGGTCGTGCTCGGCGAGGCCGCGAGGAGCGAGCGCGCGATCGCCATGATCGGGGTGATGCCCGAGCCGGCGGCGACGGCCACGACGTGCGCATTCGGCGCCTTGCTCACCTCTTGACGGGCCACCTGTTCCGGGTGGTTCATCGAGGTCAGGCGCGTGGACTTGGAGGTGAACGCACCCTGCGGGTTCATGACCTCGAGCTCGTCGCCGACCGTCAGCTGCTCATTGGCCCAGGTGGAAAACGTTCCGCCCATGTCCTTCTTGATCGCGACGCGGATCTCCCCCGGTCGGGGTTCGGCACAGATCGAGTACGACCGGCGCACCTCGCGGCCGTCGATCTCGGCCCGCAGTGCCACGTATTGCCCGGGCAGGTAGTCGTAATCCTCCACCAGGTCCGTCGGAACGCCGAAGGTGACCTCGACGGATTCCTGGGTCAGCTTGCGCACCCCGGTCACGGGCAGGCGGTTGAAGGTGGCCCGGCGGCGTCCGCTCGGGACGGCGTCGCCGTCGGTGGGTGCCGGGGTCTGGGCGGTGGGGGCATTGCTCATGTCAGTGAACCTTGAAGTAGTCGAAGGGCTCGAGGCACTCGGAACAGACCCAGAGGGCCTTGCACGAGGTCGATCCGAAGCGGGTCATCTCGCGGGTCTTGAGGGACCCGCAGTGGGGGCATTTGACCGAGAGAGTCAGCCGGACCGGACCACCGTTATGGCCCGGGGCGGTGTTTCCGCTCGGTGGCGCGATGCCGTATTCGGCGAGCTTGTCGCGGCCCGCAGGGCTCATCCAGTCCGTGGTCCACGCGGGTCGCAGGACTTTTTCCACGCGCACCGATCCGTAACCCGCGGCGGTCGCGACGGCCACGACGTCGTCGGCCATGGTGTCCATCGCGGGGCATCCGGAATAGGTCGGGGTGATCACGACGACGGCCTCCGCCCCCTCGACGTAGGCGTCCCGCAGGACCCCCAAGTCGGAAAGGGTCAAGACCGGGATCTCGGGATCGCACACGGTCGCCGCGAGGTCCCACAGGGCGGCGTCCGCGGGCGCCTCGGGGCGGCGGGACGGGCCCAGCGGCAGCGGCCGGGCGAGGCCGGCGGCGTCGCGGTCCGGGGCGGTGTGGACGGTGGTGTTCACGGTCATCACCAGGTTGCGCCGGGGTGTTGCCTGGCCAGCGACTGCATCTCCGCCAGGATGTATCCGCGGTACTCGGAGTACGCTCCGTCGCGCAGCTCGGGGGAAAGCCGCGCTTGGGCGACCTCCGGAACATCCAGCTCGGCCTCGGCCAGGACGGCCTCGATCGAACGCATGGTCGGTTCTTTGAGGCTCGAGGGGCGAACCGCCACGCCGTCGAGCCGGTCGAGGAGATCGTCGTCCGTGAAGAGTTCTTCGATGTAGGGCCACATGTACGTCAGCCCTTCCCCGACGCGTCGCTTGGATTCGTCGGTGCCCAAGCCCAGACGAAGGATCCACTGCGAGGCATGGTCGACGTGGTATTCGACCTCCTTGACGGCCTTATCCGCGATGGCCGCGAGCGTCGAGTCGGTCGACCGCTGCAACGCGGTGTACAGGTGGTACTGGTACATCGAGAAGATCAGCTGGCGCGCGATCGTCTGCCCGAAGTCACCGTTTTCCTGCTCGACCAGGCGGCAGGACCGGAACTCCTCTTCCGTTCGGAAATACGCGAGGTCGTCCTCGCTCTTTCCCCAGGCCGAACCGGCATAGGTCAGCAGGAATCGGGCATGTCCCATGAGGTCCAGCGCGATGTTGGACATCGCGATGTCCTCCTCGAGTTCCGGAGCGCGGGCGATCCACCAACCGAGACGCTGGGAGAGCATGAGGGCGTCGTCGCCCAAGCGCAGGGCGTACTCAGCCACGGGTTCGGGCGCCGTGGCCCCGGACGAGGCGATCTCTTCGGCGCTGATGGATTCTCCGGCGCTGATCTTGGTGGCCGACTCGTGGGAAGCAAAGGCACTCACAGGTGTTTCACCCCTTCGGACTTGGTGTAATACGTCGCGTGGCGGTAAGCCTTGCCCTGTGCCGACTCGAAATAGCCGCCCTTGGAATCCGGATCCGACGCCGTGATGGCATCGGCCTCGACGACCCACACGCTCGTTCCTTCGTTGCGGCGGGTGTATAGATCCCGAGCGTTGCGCACGGCCATGGTCGCGTCCGGGGCGTGCAGGGAGCCCGCATGAACGTGAGACAACCCGCGGGAGGATCGAACGAAGACCTCCCAGAGCGGCCACGCGTGAGCTTGGTGGTTTTCGGTGTTCTCGCTCATGCGGTCGCTCCGATCAGTTGGGCCGCGGGGCGCGGCCGGTCGGTGGATGATTCGTTCTGATGCGTGGCCGAGGCCATCGCCTGGCGCTCGGCGTAGGCGGCGGCCGCCTCGCGCACCCAGGCGCCGTTCTCGTGCGCTTCGCGCCGGCGCTTCATGCGCTGGACGCTGCAGGGGCCGCGGCCCTTGATGACGGACATGAACTCCTCCCAGTCGAGCTCGCCGTAGTCGTAGTGGCCGCGCTCCTCGTTCCACGCCAGATCGGGATCCGGCAGGCTCAGCCCCAGGGCCTCGGCCTGCGGGACGATCATGTCCACGAAACGCTGGCGGAGCTCGTCATTAGAAAAACGCTTGATATTCCAGGCCATCGACTGTTGCGAGTTCGGCGAGTCTCCGTCCGGGGGCCCGAACATTTGCAGGGCCGGCCCGTAGAAACGATTGACGGCCTCCTGAGCCATCTTCTTCTGGGCCTCGGTCCCGTGGGAGAGCTCGTAGAGAATCTCCCAGCCCTGCCGCTGATGGAAGGATTCTTCCTTGCAGATGCGGACCATCGCGCGGCCGTAGGGACCGTAGGAGGCCCGGCACAAGGGCACCTGATTGCAGATCGCCGCGCCGTCCACGAGCCACCCGATGGCACCCATATCCGCCCAGGTCCGGGCGGGGTAATTAAAGATCGAGGAGTACTTGGCGCGGCCACTGAGCAATTGCTCGTTGAGCTCGGAGCGCGGCGTCCCGAGGGTCTCCGCCGCGGAATAGAGGTACAGGCCGTGACCCGCCTCGTCTTGAACCTTGGCCATGAGGATCGACTTGCGCTTGAGGCTCGGGGCCCGGGTGATCCAATTGGCCTCGGGCTGCATACCGATGATTTCGGAGTGGGCGTGCTGCGAGACCTGGCGGGTCAGCGTCTTGCGATAGTCCGCGGGCATCCAATCGCGGGGTTCCACGCGGGAATCCTCCGCGATCAGGGCGTCGAAGTGTTCCTGTCCCTGGGCGACGGCGTCGTCTGTGGTGGTCATGACGTCCCTCCAAATGAATAATTACCGAACGTTCGTTCAGGATATCGGCAGGACATGTGGCCGTCAACACAACATCCCCATTTGACAGAGGGTGCCCATTAACGATTCCCTACTGACCATTCGGTCATATATTGTGAGGAGCACAACATGCCGCAACATCCGGTGCTAACCAACGACCGCACGGCTCAGTGGCTGGGGATCCGCGTCCATCGGGCCGATGACGGCCACGCGGTCATCAGCATGACCTTGAGGGAGGAGATGCTCAATGGTTTCGGCATCGCCCACGGAGGCATGGTGTTCTCCCTGGCAGACACGTGCTTTGCCATGGCCTGCAACGATCCCGAGGGCGACGGAAGCACGATCACCGTGGCCCAAGGGGTGGACATCAACTTCATCAGCTCCGGCTCGCTCGGCCAGGAACTGACCGCCGAGGCACGAGAGGTTGCCCGCATGGGAAGGAGCGGAATCTACGACATCACCGTCACCGCCGACGATGGCGCCGTCCTGGCCCTCTTCCGCGGTCGCAGCCGGACCATCCCCCACCGTCAGAAAGCGTGAATCCCATGACCACCTGTTCCATCGAGAACCCCTACGCCCCCGTCGCTTCCGAGGATCCCGGTCGGCCAGATCCGGAAGAGCTCATGAACCGCGAGGAGATCGAGGCGCTCCAGTTCGCCCGCCTCAAGTGGACGATTCACCACGCGTACGAAAACGTACCGGCCTACCGCGAGCTCTACGACGAGCACGGCGTCCACCCGCGCGACTTCCAGAAGCTGGATGACCTCCAGAAATTTCCCTATACCGACAAGGAATTCCTGCGCAAGGCGTATCCGTTCAAGTCCTTCGCCGTGCCCATGAGCGAGGTCCGACGCATCCACGCTTCCTCCGGGACCACCGGGCTACCCACGGTGGTCGGATACACCGATAACGACCTGAATACCTGGGGCCGTCTCGTCGCGCGGTGCCTGCGTTTTTCCGGGGTCAAGCCCGGCGAGAAGATCCACAACGCCTACGGCTACGGCCTCTTCACGGGCGGGCTCGGGGCCCACTACGGCGCCGAGAAGCTGGGCTGCGCCGTGATTCCGATGTCCGGCGGGCAGACCGAGAAGCAGGTCCAGCTGATCCAGGACTTCGAGCCCGAGGCGATCCTCGCGACCCCGACGTACCTCCTCGCGATCGCGGACGGCTTCCGAGCGGCCGGGCTGGACCCGCGCGAGACCTCCCTCAAGCACGCGGTTCTGGGCGCCGAGCCGTGGACCGACGAGATGCGCCGCGAGATCGAGCGGACCTTCGACATCACCGCGTGCGACATCTACGGCCTCTCCGAGGTCATGGGACCCGGCGTGGCCGGCGAATCCGAGGAGTCGCACGACGGGTCCCACATCTGGGAAGACCACTTCCGGCCGGAGATCATCGACCCGTTCGACGACCGCATCTGCGACCTCGGCGAACCCGGCGAGTTGGTCTTCACCTCCCTCACCAAGGAGGCCCTGCCCATCATCCGTTACCGGACCCACGACCTCACCCGCCTGCTGCCCGGCACGACCCGTCCCGGTCACCGTCGCATGGGCCGCATCACCGGCAGGTCCGACGACATGATCATCTTGCGCGGGGTGAACCTCTTCCCCTCGCAGATCGAGGAGCTGGCCCTCCAGATGCCTACTCTGGCGCCACATTTCACCCTGGAGATCACCCGCCCGGATCGCATGGATCAGATGACGATTCACATCGAACGCCGCGAAGAGGCCAGCCGCCCGGACGCGATCGAGGACGGCAAAAAACTCCTGATGGAGATCAAGACCAAGATCGGCTCGACCGCGATGATCGACATCGCCGAACCCGGCACGCTCGCGCGATCTTCCGGAAAGATCCGACGCATTTACGACCACCGCAACAAGCAGTAACCCGAGGTATCGACGACGCCCCGGCCCGGTGACGCTCTCGGGCCGGGGCGTCGTCGTGTGTGATGGGCGCTATCCCGCGCGAATCAGACCCTCGGGTACCCTCAACACGGACCCTTTGACGAAAGCCGAGTACGCCATGCCGACCACGCCCGCCCCCGCCGAGACGGATCACCCCGGGACCACGCCGCCAAGTGGGGCGCGCCGCGGGCGTCCCGGATACGACCGCGACAAGCTCATCGCGGTGTGCGTCCAGGTCTTCAACAAGTTCGGCTACGACACGACCTCGATGGGCACGCTCTCCCAGCACCTGGGCATCTCCAAGTCGGCGATCTACCACCACGTGAATTCCAAGGAGGAGATCCTCGAGGAAGCCCTCTTGCGGGCACTGGACTCCCTGGAGCAATCCATCGACGGGGTCCTGGCCACCGACGCGGACGGCGTCGACAAGCTCGAGGGCGTGATCCGCGGGACGGTCCGCGTACTCGTGGAACAGATGCCCTACGTGACGCTCCTGTTGCGGCTTCGGGGCAACTCCGAGGTCGAGCTGGCGGCCCTCGAGCGCCGCCGCCGCATCACCCGGGCCGTCGAAAAGCTCGTCCGGCAGGCCCAGGACGAAGGCAGCTTGCGGACGGATATCTCCGGCAAGTCCGCCCCGCGCCTGATGCTCGGCATGATCAATTCGATCGTCGACTGGTACCACCCGGAAGGGCAAGGAACCGTCGAGGAACTCTCGGATACGGCGGTCAAGATGATCCTGGACGGCCTGCGACGCTAAGACGCGACTCAGGGGCGGCACCGTGATCGGTGCCGCCCCTGAGTCGAATTCGCCCTCCGGGATTACTGCTTAGCGACCAGGGTCAGGACGTCATAGGTCGCGACGATCTCGTCATCCTGGTTGGTCAGCCGAGCATCCCAGGCCACCTCGCCGTAGTCGTCGGTCACGCGCGGGGTGATGCGCTTGGCCGTGAGCGTGACCCGGAACGAGTCGTCGTAGGTCACCGGCGTGATGAACCGCAGATTTTCCAGGCCGTAATTGGCCAAGACCGGACCCGGGGCCGGATCCACGAACAGCCCGGCCGCCCAGGAGACCAACAGGTAGCCGTGGGCCACGCGCCTCGGGAAGAAGGGATTGGCCTCGGCCGCCTCTTCGTTCGTGTGCGCGTAGAAGGTATCCCCCGTGGACTCGGCGAATGCGGTGATGTCCGCCAAGCTCACGGTCCGCAATTCCGACCGGAACTGATCGCCGATCCTCAGCTCGGCCAGCGACTTCCGGAAGGGATGCACGCCCGCGCCGGACTCCACGTCCTCTCGGGTCACGGTCCGAGCCGACGCGCCCCAGTGCCACGCGCCGGTGATCCCGGTCAGCAGGTCCGGGGAACCCTGGATCGCGGTGCGCTGCATGTAGTGCTTGATGCCGCGGACGCCGCCCAGCTCCTCGCCACCGCCGGCACGGCCGGGGCCGCCATGAACCAGGTGCGGCATCGGCGAGCCGTGGCCCGTGGAGGTCTTGGCATCATCGCGGTCCAGGAACAGCACGCGCCCGTGGTGGGCTCCGATGCCGGTCGCGAAGCGTGCGGCGGTCTCGGGATCGTGGGTACACACGGTCGCGACCAGTGAGCCGCCACCGAGCGCGGCGATCTCGACCGCCTCGTCGACCTCGCCCGCATAGCCCGTGACCGATGTGACCGGCCCGAAGGCCTCGATCTCGTGGATAGCCGGGGTGCGCGGGTCCTCGAAGTCGAGGACGGTCACGGGGAAGAACGAGCCCTCCGAGGGGACCGTGTGCATCACATCGGGCCCGCCGACGCGCACCCGGCCGCCGGCCTCCACGAGGCGTCGCACCGACGAAAGCACCTCGTCACGCTGCTCCGGGGAGGCCAGGGCTCCCACGGTGGTCGCCTTCTCTCGAGGCGGACCCACGACGCCGCGTTCGGCGATCCGCGCCTCCAGGGCCGCCACCACGGGCTCGCGCATCGGCTCGGGAACGATCACGCGACGGATCGCCGTGCACTTCTGGCCGGCCTTGGCGGTGATCTCCAGGACGACGGATTTGATGAACGCCTGAAATTCGGCCGAGCCCTCGGTGACGTCCGGCGCCATGATCGCCGCGTTGAGGGAGTCGGTCTCGGCGGTGAATCGCACCCCGGCCTCCATGACGTTGGGGTGGCGCCGCAGAGAATTCGCGGTCGCGGCCGACCCCGTAAAGGCGACGTGATCGCGCATATCCAGGTGGTCGAGCAGGTCCCTCGCGGAGCCCGACAGCAGCTGGAGCGAGCCCTCCGGGAGCAGACCCGACTCGTGCATCAGCCGCACGCACTTTTCGGTGACGTACGCGGTCGGCGTCGCGGGTTTAACCACGGTCGGCACGCCCGCGATGAACGCCGGGGCGAACTTCTCGAGCATCCCCCACACCGGAAAGTTGAAGGCATTGATCTGCACGGCCACGCCCGGCAACCGGGTGTAGACGTGCTCCCCCAGGAAACTTCCGTCGCCCGAGAGCTGTTCCACGGCGCCGTCGAGCACGACGTTGGAATTGGGCAACTCACGGCGCGCCTTCGACGAGATCGTGAACATGGTTCCGATGCCGCCATCAGTGTCGACGAGGTGGTCCTTGGCGGTCGCCCCCGTACGGAAGGAGACCTCGTACAGCTCGTCCTTGTGCTCGTTGAGGTGCATCGCGAGCTGCTTGATGATCAAGGCGCGATCGTGGATCGACAGCTCGCCGAGGCTCTTCTGGCCGACCTCGCGCCCGTACCGGATCACGTCCTCGGTCGAGAGCCCCTCGGTGCTCATCCGCGCGACGGGTTCCCCGGTCGCCGCGTCAACCACGCCGACCGCCCGATCCGGAGCCTCCGGAGCCCACCACTGCCCCCGCACGTAGCTCGGCAAAACGGGCGCGTCGTCGAGGGTCACGGGTTCATACTGGATTGAGGTTGTCACGAGTGGGATCCCTCCTGGGATTTGCTATCCGAACGTTCGGTCAGTATTTGTGTCAGGATAGCCCACGAGCATGTGACGCGCCACACCACGGCCCGGCCACGACGTCATGAGGAGAGATGTATGTCAGGAGATTCAACGAACGACCCCAGGAACGCACAGGAGCCCACCGAGGGGTGGATCGGGCGGATCGACCCGGGAGAACTCGATCACCGGATGCACATGGCATATATCGAACAGACTCCCGAGCGCGTGGTGGCCGAGATGCCCGTCGAGGGCAACCGCCAGGGGCACGGCATCCTTCACGGGGGCGCCTCGATTGCCTTGGCGGAGTCCGCTGGCTCGTGGGCTGCCGTGCTCCACGCCGCGCAGTTCGGCAAGATCGCCGTGGGCACCGAGGTCAACGCGACCCACCACTCCTCCGCTACGGAAGGCACGGTCCGCGCGGTCGCCACACCCATCAAGCTGGGCCGGACCATGACGAGCCACGAGGTCGTCATCACCCACATCGAGACCGGCCGCAGGCTCTGCACGGTTCGGATCAGCAATTTCCTGAAGGACGCCCCCGAGGGCTTCTTCGATTGATGGCGCGGGGATCGTCCACGGGCCCGGCGACGCGGCTTCTCTGTAGGCTGTGACGCAAGACCCCTAGCCACGAAGGAACGCCACCCATGGGCGCTGCACGCACCGAACAGCACTGGCAGGAATTTCTCGCGACCGGACGAACCGTCATCAAGACCAGCTCCGGCAAGGCGGTCTTCGCGACCCTCGGAATCCTGCTTCTCGCCGCCTTGAGCCTCGGCTTGGCCCTGGAAGCCTACGGCAAGGACGGCCTGGCCTCCTTCACATTGTGGGGATGCGGCCTGCTCTTTCTGCTCTGCCTCCTGGGCGCGTGGGCCTCGATGAGTCCGCTCGTCAAGGCCCAGCGCGTGGTCCTGGAGCGCGCCGGATTTTTCGTCGATTCGCGCCGTCGGGGAGAGCGCCGGGACGAGATTCGAGCCCCTTGGGGTTCCGTCGACAAGGTGGTTCTGTATCGCACCTCGAATGGCGAGAATACTTCGACCGACGCGCGCGTCTTTCTGATCCCAGGGCAACCTCGGACCCTTCTTCCGCAACGGGACCCCGGTTATCTGACCATGCCGTCGAGCTTGCGCCTCTCCAAGAAGGATTTGGTCGAGCTGATGGAGAGAATCCGGCTGGGTCACGAGCGCGGCGGATTTCCCGCCCGCAGGTTCTAAGGGACACCCGCGGAAGATCGCGGGCACCGGTGCTACCTTGGTTCGAGGCGTTCGAGCGCGAGACGCCGCTGAGGGAAAGGTGTGTGTCATGCAGCTCGCGGGCCTCGGCCCCAAGGGGTCGGATCTGAAGAATCGGGTCTCGGTCATGGCAGTCGTGAACCGCACCCCGGATTCCTTCCACGATCGCGGAAGCACCTTCGCCCTCGACAGCGCCGTCCGCAGCGCCCTGCGGGCCATCGATCTCGGGGCCGACTGGGTGGACATCGGAGGCGTTCCCTTCGGGCGCGGCCCGGCGGTCTGCACATCCGAGGAGATCGACCGCGTGATACCCGTGGTTCGTACGGTCGCCGAGGCCCGTCCCGAGGCGGTCATCTCTGTTGATACGTACCGGGCCGACGTCGCCCGCGCCGCCATCGAGGCGGGAGCCAGCGTCATTAACGACACCAGCGGCCTTCGGGACCCCGACATGGCGGGCGTGATCGCCGACGGCGGGGCCCACGCGGTGCTCTGCCACAGCGCAGGCCGCCCCCGCGAGGAAAAGCCCGCGGCGCACTACGACGACGTCGTCGACGAGGTGCGGACCTGCCTGATGCGTCAGATGCGGGCCGCCGAAGGCGCCGGGATCCCCACCGAACGGCTGATCATCGACCCAGGCCACGACCTCGACAAAAACACCCTTCATTCCCTGGAGCTGACCCGCCGTCTCGCGGAACTGACCGACCTCGGCCCGCCGCTGCTGGTGGCCGTCTCGAATAAGGATTTCATCGGCGAATCAATCGACCGTCCGACAGGACAGCGCCTGGCGGGCTCGCTCGCGGCCATGACCGCGTGCGTCCTCGCCGGGGCGCGGATCGTCCGCATGCACGACGTTGCCGAGACCATCGACGCGGTGCGCATGACCGAGGCGATCCTCGGCCTGCGCGAACCCGCCCGACTGGAACACAACACCCACCCGACGCACAACGTTTGAGGCCATCGTGACCGCACCCATCCGCCGCTTCACCTCGGAAAACACCCACGACCTGGACGACGCCGCGCTCCTTTCGGCCTATGCCTTCCCCGAAGACCGCCCCTGGTTGCGCATGAACTTCGTGGCCTCTCTGGACGGCGCGTCGACCCTCGACGGCGCCTCCGGCGGGCTGGGAGACGCCGCGGATCAGCGCCTTCTGGGCCTGCTGCGGCGACCGGCCGACGCCGTCCTGGTCGCGGCCGGAACCGTGCGGCACGAGGGCTACGGCGCGATGATCCTCGAGGACGAGGCCGTCGCGTGGCGCCGAGAGCGGGGCCTGCCCGACCAACCGGTCTTCGCCCTGGTTACCCGGTCCCTAGACCTTGACCCCGGCTCCCCGCTCTTCGCCGAGGCCCCGGTCCGCCCCCTGGTATTCACCACCGAAGACGCACCGCACGACCGCCGCGATGCCCTCGCCGCGGTCGCCGACGTCGTGACCGCGGGTCGTCGGGACGTCGAGCCAGCCCGCGTGGTCGAGGCCATGCACCAACGCGGGCTCCACAAGATCCACGGCGAAGGCGGTCCTTCCCTCTTCGGGGACTTCGTGGCCGCGGACGCCGTCGACGAGCTCTGCCTGACCTTGTCCCCCACGCTGACGGCGGGAGAATCCGGGCGCATTGCGCATCACGAACGCGCCGTCGCCACGACCATGCGCCTGGCCTCCGTCCTGCATTCCGGCGACGAGCTATTCCTGCGCTATCAGCGACGGGACGAGCGGGGTTAGAGGTCGGCGAAGGGCACGGAAGGATCGGCCAGTTTCCTCCGGTCGATCGGCCGTCCCTGACCCAGCAGCGGTTTAATCTGTTCGTCCATATCCCACACGTTGACCGCCATGACCGCGAGCATCGCGTCCGCGGAATCGAGCCAGAAGGCCAGGAACTTTCGCTCGGACACATCGCCGCGCACCACGACGTCGTTGACGTGCTCTCCGGGCACGGAACCCAGGTACTCCATGCCCAGGTCGTACTGGTCCGAGAAGAAATACGGTAATTCGGCGTATTCGGTCCGCTCGCCCAGTAACGTCGGGGCGAGCGCTTTCGGCTGATTGAGGGCGTTGGCCCAGTGCTCCACGCGAAGCCGGCGACCCAAGACGGGATGCTGATGGGCCGCGACGTCGCCCACCGCGTAGATATGGGGGTCGGAGGTGGTGAGGGCCGCGTCCACGGCCACACCACCCTGCGCGAGGTCGAGCCCGGCGGCTTCGGCGAGTTCGACGTTGGGAATCGCGCCCAGGCCGATCACGACGAGGTCCGCCGGAAGCTCCCGGCCGCCGACCAATCGAAGGCCCGAGACCCGCCCTCCCTCGGTCATGATCTCGGATACCTCGGTCTCGGTGAGAACGTCGACGCCTTCCTCGCGGTGCCGATCCAGGAAGACCTGACCCATCTGATCGCCCAGGGTTCGGGCCAGGGGAATGCGACTGCGTTCCACGAGCGTGACCTCGGCGCCGGCCGCCCGCGCGTTCGCGGCGACTTCCAGTCCGATCCATCCCCCGCCGATGATCGCGAGGTGTCGACCGGCTCCGAGGGATTCCCGGATCGCGTCGGAGTCTTCCGGGGTGCGCAGGTAGTGCACGCCATTGGCGTCGGCTCCCGGAAGATCGCTGCGGCGCGGGGTCGCACCGGTCGCGAGGACGAGCTCGTCGTACGTCACGTGGTCCCCCGAATCGAGGGAAACCTTCCGGGAATCCCGATCGATGGCGATCGCGCGCGATCCAAGGTGCAGGTCGACCCGGTGCTGCCGGAACCACTCACCCGTGTGGACGATGGAATCCTCGAAAGGTGCCGAACCGGCCAGGTACTCCTTGGACAGCGGCGGGCGCTCGTAGGGCAGGTGCGACTCTTCCCCGATGAGCGTCAGATGACCCTCGTATTCCTGCTCGCGGAGGGCCTCGACGGTCTTCGCACCGGCAAGGCCTCCCCCGATGATGACGATTCTCTGCGGTGTACTCATAGCCCCCTCCTGAGGGTGATTCCTGTTCCGCGGCCGTTCGCCGGTTTCTGGGCGGACGGTGGTCCTTTCAGAATAGGCCGAATCGCCGCTCTGCGGGTGAAAAATGAGGATCCCCTGGAAGGGCTTCCTCCCCGCGGCGTCACGGAATCGTACTCTTTGGTACGAGCCGTTTCAGCGGCTATCGTGATCGAGCAGAACCTCGAACGAACCACACCACACTCCCCCTTCGGAGGACCGAACCATGCCCATCATGAGCAGGAGACTGCCCACCCGTTTTTGCTGTGCCACCCTCGCCCTCTCGGCCCTGATCTTGAGCGGCTGCTCGGCCAATTCCCACGACGACTCCGCGCGGTCGACACCGAGCGCCTCGGCCTCGGCGTCGTCGGGGGACGAGGCGAGCGCCAAGCCCGCCGAGCTCATCGGCGGTGGCACCCGAATGTTCCCCGACCGCCGCATGGTGGCCCTCTACGGCTCGCCGGGCAACCCCTCCCTTGGCGCCTTGGGAGAGCAAGGCCCCGCGGAGTCCGTTCAACGCGCCAAGAACCTGGCCAAGGAATACGAACCGCTGAGCAAGGAACCCGTGATCCCCGCTTTCGAGATCATCGCGACGGTGGCCGACGCCGTCCCCGGGCCAGACGGCGACTATTCCAACGAATTGCCGCTGGACACCCTCAGACCTCTCCTGGATGAGGCCAAAAAGAACGGCGTCTACGTGATCCTCGACTTCCAGCCGGGCGCCCAGGACTTCACGAGCCAGGTGAAGGAGTACGAGGACGTGTTGAAGGACCCGAACGTCGGCGTCGGCTACGACGCCGAGTGGCGCCTCGCCCCGGGCCAACGCCCCCTGGAGCAGATCGGATCGGTCAGCGCCGCCGAGCTGAACGAATCCATGGACTACGTCGCCGACCTGACCCGCCGGGAAAAGCTCCCGCAAAAGGCCGTGGTGCTCCACCAATTCGCGGGGTCCATGATTCAGCAACGCGAAACCCTGAACACCACACACCCGGAGCTGTCCCTCACGTTGCACGCCGACGGGCACGGCACCCCGGACCTCAAGAAGGAGACCTGGGAGGCCCTCCAGGAAGGGCTCCCCGGCGGCATCTACATGTCCTGGAAGAACTTCTACGACGAAGACACCCCGATGGCGACGCCGGAGCAGACCTACCAGATCGACCCCAAGCCGTGGGTGGTGACGTACCAGTAGTCCCAACGGACATTGAGTGCTCGGGACTACCTTGCGGACCTTCTTCAAGATCTCTTGACGCCTCGTCACAACTCATTTCTGACCTGGGAGACTAGCGCTTGGTAGCGGCGGACAGTTTTTACGCGTCCGCCTTGGCTTTCGCGCTCCGTTCCAGCTGAGAGACTCTTGCTCTGGTCACCCCGAGCAATGCCGCCGTATCCGAGAGGGAATATCCGCGCACGGTCCGCAGGTTGGTCACGACGCCCCGAATTTGTTCCGCCGCTCGCGCCGCGGCTTGCTCCGCCTCCACTCGCGCTTCCTGTGCCAGCCGAATCTCTTCGGCTCCTTCTTCGGGCACGAGAAAGACCTTAACGTTTGAGTGGTCAACATCGGGGTCAATGGTGTCTAGGTAATCACGCACCTGGGATTCAGCATGTGCAAGTGTTCGAACCTGCGTGGCGTCGTTTTCCCCCAAGATCAGTTCCCAACCGTGAACCCAGCGCCGGGCGGTGACCAGAACTTCGTCTTCCCACATAGTTCAGCTCTCCTTCTGCTGCTTCTTCTCGATGGCCTGCAGGGCGTTTCGCACGATCGCCGGTGAGACCTCTCTCGTACGCGTCACGACGACGGGGCGGTCAATTCCCGGATAGCGCCAAATCTCGTGATCGCCCTTTCCACTGGTTGCCGAGAAACCGGCGGCTCGCAAGCGCTTGGCTAGCTCCTTATACTTCATCGGCTTAACCACGAGCTACAGGATACCCGCCCTTGCCAGTTACTGGCAATGGAGGGTATGCAGCGGCTTTCTGACAGTGGGCGCAGACCTGTCCATCGGGAACAGGAACGAGGGGGCAGGCCCTCACGCAGTTCGGGTGTTTTGCCTTGGGGCTGGTCTCGATCCGCTCGGCGGTCGTGACCCGTTTCTCGGGAGGAATAATCGCGACCAGGGTGTCAGTATCAATGTTTTCCTTGGCGTAGTCCCGACAGGCCGCAGCAGCTTCGGTGCCATATCCTTGCCCCTGCACATCGGGCCTATTCGTAGGTATAGAAGCCCTTCCCCGTCTTCTTCCCCAACTCCCCACGCTCCACCATGTCCCGCATCAACTGCGGCGGAGTGAACCGGGGGCCGAGCTGAGACTCCAGGTATTCGGCGATTCCGAGGCGAACGTCGAGGCCCACGATGTCCGTCAGCGCGAGCGGTCCCACCGGGTGCTTATAGCCCAGGGTCATGGCGTGGTCGATATCCTCGGGGGCCGCAACGCCTTCCTCGACCATCCGAATGGCCTCCATGGACAGGGCGATGCCCAGGCGGGAGGACGCGAAACCGGGGGCATCCTGGACGCTCACCGGCGTCTTTCCCAGGCCGGCGACCCATTGCTGGGCCTGCTCCTTCATCTCCTGGGAGGTCTGCTCCCCCAGCACGACCTCGACGAGCTTGGAGGCCGGCACCGGGTTGAAGAAGTGCAGGCCGCAGAACCTTTCGGGGCGTTTCAGCTCCGCCGCGAGGCCGTTGACCGACATCGACGAGGTGTTGGTCGCGAGCCACGCGTCCTGGGAAAGTTGACCCTCGGCGCGGCGCAGGGACTCGACCTTCAGGTCCCAGACCTCCGGAACGGCCTCGACGACCAGCCCGCAATCGGCGAAGGCCGCGGCGTCGGTCGTGGTCTTCAAGCGCTCGAGCCAGTCTTCGGCGCTCCCGCCAATCTTCCCTCGCTGGACCGACGCGGCGACATCCTTTTCGATGCGGCCGCGGGCGGCCTCCGCGGCGTCGTCGTTGACCTCGACGACGCACACGCGTGCCCCGGCAATGAGGAAGGCGTGGGCGATTCCCGCGCCCATGCGGCCTCCGCCGAGCACTCCGACGGCGTCCGGGACGGCTCCCTGAATGGTGGTCGTGGACGTCATGAGCGTCGCTCCTTTCGGCGGTCCAGGAAGGACTGCATACGGTCGAATTTGGCGTCTGATTCGAAGAGCACGGCTTGGGCGAGCTCGTCGATATAGGGGTGGGCCTCCCGCGGGGCATGGAACACGCCCTTCGCGATGCGGGTGGCCAGCGGATCCTGCCGGGCGATGCGGTCCGCGAGCGCGTGGGCCGCATCGATCAGTGCGTCGGGCTCGTGGATTTCCGTGATGAGCCGGGCGTCCAGGGCCTCGTCCGCGTTCAGGGTGCGGCCAGCGAAGAGCAGCTCCTTGGCCAGCGGTTCTCCGGCCAATTCCCGAAGGCGCCACATGGCCCCGGCGGCAGCGACGATGCCGAGCCCGGTCTCCGGTTGGCCGATGATGACATTCGGGGTGCCGATCCTGAAGTCGGCGGCCCAGGCGAGTTCCGCACCGCCTCCCAGGGCGTATCCGTCCACCGCCGCGATGATCGGCATGGGCAGGTGGGCCAGGCGGTCGAAGAGCCGGGAGTTGATGCCGCGCAGGGCGTCGTCGCGGCGTCGTTCCCGCAGCTGGGAGATATCCGCCCCGGAGGCGAAGATGCCTTTACCCCCGGCCTCCGTCCCGGAGAGGATCAGGATCTTGGGTTCGGCCTCGAGGTGGTCGCACACGCGGTGCAGCTCCTCGATCATGGTCGCGTCGATCGCGTTGCGAACCTCCGGACGATCGAGACGAACGTGGAGCCGGTCCGGGCGCTCCTGGGTTGTGATGGCGGTGAAGTCACCGGTCAATTCCATGAGGTCATGCCCTTTCGAGGAGGAGTGCGGCGCCCTGTCCGACGCCGATGCACATGGTCGCCAGCCCGCGTTGCGCGCCCTCGCGTTCCATGCGGTTGAGCAGGGTGATCGAAATGCGGGATCCGGAGGATCCCAGGGGGTGGCCGAGGGCGATCGCACCGCCGTCGCGATTGACGATCCCGGGGTCGAGCCCCAAGCGGCGGATCGACGCGAGGGACTGGGTCGCGAAGGCCTCGTTGAGTTCGACGGCGCCGAGGTCGTCGATCGACCACCCGGCGCGGTCCAGGACCTTGCGGCTCGCGGGGACCGGACCGATGCCCATGATCTCGGGTGGAACACCGGCCGAGGCGCCACCCACGACGCGCGCCCGGGCCTCGAGCCCGTACCGGGCCACGGCCCGCTCGCTGGCCACGAGTATCGCCGAGGCGCCGTCGTTGAGCGCGGAGGAGTTTCCGGCGGTCACCACGGACCCGCCCTTGACCACGGGACGCAGCTGCGACAGGGCCTCGACCGTGGTTCCGGGGCGCGGGCCTTCGTCGGTCGAGACGACCGTGACCGCTCCCTTCCGCCCGGTGACCTCGACCGGAATGATCTCTTGGTCGAAGTGTCCGGCCTCGATCGCGGCCGACGCCTTGGCCTGGGATTCGGCGGCGAATTCGTCGGCCTCCTCGCGGGTGATGCCGTCCACGCGGGCCACCTCTTCCGCGGTTTCCGGCATGGAGTAGGTGGTCTTTCCGTCCCGGGAGAGCGGACCATCGAGGAATCGCGAGTTCACGAATCGCCACCCGATCGAGGTGTCGAAGACCTCTCCCGGCCGCGCGAAAGGCTTCGCGGGTTTCTCCATGACCCACGGCGCACGGGACATCGATTCGACGCCACCGGCGACCACGAGATCCGCCGCGCCGGAGGCGACCATCTGCGAGGCAATCGTGATCGCCGACATCCCCGAGGCACACAGGCGATTGACGGTCATGCCGGGGACGGTATCGGGGAATCCGGCCAGGAGCCAGGCCATGCGCGCGACGTTCCGATTTTCCTCACCCGCGCCGTTAGCGTTGCCGAGGATCACCTCGTCCACATCGGCCGGGTCGATGCCGGCAGCGTCGACCACGCTCTTGACGCACAGGGCGGCCAGGTCGTCCGGGCGTACGCCGGACAGGGCGCCGCCGTACCTGCCGACGGGCGTGCGGGCGCCGCCGACGAGGAAGGCCGGGGTCAGGGGTGTCATGTGAGCTCCTTGTCGAGTCGTCGAACGGACCGGGGTTGCGCTCCGGGGCGTTCGTGTCGGATTCGCGCCGCCGGAGGATGCCACCCTCCCGCGGTGAATTACCGACCATTCGTTCACTAATATTCCATTCGGTGTGATGTGGGTCAATTCCATGTCGGCATTCCGGCCCGATGGCGACGCCTCCTCGCCATCCTCGTTACAGACTTTGACGCCGGCCGGGTCATGTCCCGCAATACGATCCCGCGAAGTGGAAGGCCACGAAGGCAGGAGATTTACTGGATGGGCAAACCATCCAGAGCGACCGAGAGATCTGGCTCGACGACGTCGCAGCAACCTTCCCCACGCGCGGTTTACCTCCCCGGCGCTCGTGGGTGCACGTGGTGCTAACGCCAGGCATCGATGGAGTGATCTCATGGCCCTTCCCGCCGACTTCGCGTATTCCGACCCGTTCCACCCCACGCCCAACCCGGCCCTGGAGACCGACGAGGCGCGGGTGTCGTTTTGGGAGCGGCAGGCCGGCCGTCTCACCTGGGCCGAGCCGTGGCACACGGCCCACCGCTTCGATAAGCCCCGCCGGACGGGGACCGATGCCGACGGCCTGCCCGAATATTCCGTGCCGGACATCGCGTGGTTCGAAGGCGGCCGGCTCAACGCCGCGTACAACTGCGTCGACCGCCACGTCGAGGCCGGGCGAGGGCAGCACGTGGCCCTGTATTTCGAAGGCGAGCCCGGCGACCGCGAGGTCTACACCTACGACCGGCTGCTGACGGAGGTCTCCCGGGCGGCCAACGCGCTCGCGAACCTGGGCGTGGTGAAGGGCGACCGCGTGGTCATCTATCTCCCCGTCATCCCCGAAACCGTGATCATGACCCTGGCCTGCGCCCGCATCGGGGCCGTGCACTCCCTGGTCTTCGGGGGATTTTCGGCCGAGGCTTTGCGCTTCCGCGTCGAGGACACCGGCGCCAAGGTCCTGGTCACCACGGACGGCCAGAATCGGCGCGGGTCCGTGGTTCCCGTCAAGCAAAATGCCGACGCCGCGTGCGCCGGGGACAACGCGATCGAACACGTCGTCGTGGTCCGCCGGACCTCACGCCCCGGGCGGACGACCCCGGCCGGCGTCCCGCTGGCCCCCGGCGACAAGGGCTACCGCTCGAAAGACGAACAGGCCGTCCCGTGGACCCCGGGCCGCGATGTGTGGTGGCACGATCTGTTGGCGGACGCCTCCCCGGTCCACGAACCCGAGTTCTTCGACGCCGAGACCCCGCTGTTCATCATTTACACCTCGGGAACCACCGGCCGCCCCAAGGGGCTCGTCCACACGACCGGCGGGTACCTAACCCAAACGGCCTACACGCACGCCCTCCTCTTCGATCTCCTCCCCGAGACCCTGGACGAGGAGAACCAGCTTCGCCCCGATGAGCTGGCGGCCGTCAACGATCCCGCCAAGGTCGACTCCACGGTCCACTGGTGCACCGCCGATCTCGCGTGGGTCACCGCCCACACGTATGAGATCTACGGCCCGCTGCTGAACGGTGTCTCCGAGGTGATCTACGAGGGCACCCCGAATACCCCGCATTTCGGCCGGCACTTCGAGATCATCGAACGCTACGGCGTGACCAATTACTACACCGCGCCCACGTTGATCCGTTCCCTCATGGGGGCGTTCCCGAACGGGCTTCCCGCGACCTACAACCTCGCCTCGATCAAGCTCCTCGGCTCGGTGGGCGAATCCATTAATCCGGAAGCCTGGAACTGGCTGCGGCGTAACGTCGGCCGCGACGAAGCGCCCTTCGTGGACACCTGGTGGCAGTCCGAGACCGGCGCGACGGTCTGCTCCCCGAGGCCTCACGACCCGCAGTTCGCCCCGGCCGGAACCTTTCCCGAGGATGCGCCGCACGCTCGCTCGAAGCCCGGATGCGCGACGCGCGCTGTTCCGGGAATCTCGACGCGCGTGGTGGACGAGAAGGGCGACGACGTGCCGCCCGGAACCCAAGGATTCATCGTGGTCGACAAGATCGGGCCGTCGATGGCCCGCACGGTCTGGGGCGATCCCCAGCGATACCTCGATTCGTACTGGAAGCACTACGGCGAGCGCGGCTGGTTCCTCGCGGGCGACGGCGCGCGCATCGACGAGGAAGGCGACGTCTCGATCTTGGGACGCATCGACGACGTCATCAACATCTCGGGGCATCGCCTGTCCACGATCGAGATCGAGTCCGCGCTGGTGACCCACGCGGGCGTGGTGGAAGCGGGCGTCTGCCCGGTCGAAGACCCACTCACCGGCCACGCCGCGATCGCCTTCGTCACGGTTCCGGCGGGCCTCGACGTGGCCGAGGAATCGCTCCGCGAGGAGCTCCGCGCGCATGTCACGCAGCAGATCGGGCCGATCGCCAAGCCGAAGGACGTGGTGGTGGTCCGCGATATCCCCAAGACCCGCTCGGGGAAGATCACCCGGCGCCTGCTCGGCGAGCTGTATCAGGGCCGCTCGCTCGGGGATCGGTCCTCTCTGCAGAACGAGGAGGCGTTGGACGATATCGCCGAGGTGCTGGCCGGCCGACGCTGAGTCGTCGATTGCTCCTCAGCGGACCCCGTACCACCGGAGGATCGCGCACACGGCCATCCCGAGGATCACGCACACGAGCATGGGGACCTTGCAGATCGCCCCGACGATTCCGACGCCGGCCCCGATCACCCGCGAGGGGCCGGCAAAGTCCTGCCCCTCGTAGAAGAGCGTGGTCGCGGCGACCGCGCAGATCAGCACCACGGTCGCCCGGTCCATCCACATCCGCGCGGCACTTTGGCTCTCCACCTCTCCGGAGGTGCCCCCGGCCATGCTCCCCAGGTGCACCCCGAGGTAGCGCAGAAGGTAGGTTCCGATCACCAAACCGGACATGGCCAGGAGAAATGGGATCGCGTTCATGCCGAGTCACCGTCCGTCGTCGTGCGGTCCCGGCGCAACCGGGACTTCGTCCAGAGAAATGCGGCCGCGGGAATCAGGATCGCCAGGGAGGCGACCGATCCCAACCCCATGGGCAGCACGGGCGTCGCGGCCACCGCCAGCAGCGCGCCCCCGCCGGCCATGATGGCCATCAGCGGATTCTTCAGATCCCTCACGACCAGGCTGAAGAGGATGATCGGGAAGGCGACGTCCAAGCCGAGGGCGTCGGCGTCGATCACCGACCCCAGGAACTGGCCGAGGGCCGCGCCTCCGACCCAGCAGGGCCAGAGCATGAAAGCCATGAGCACGAAGTTCTGCCACCGGGCCGTGCGCCCTCGCACCGCCCGCGCGAAAGCGATGGTCTCGTCGTTGACGAGGTGCGACGCCAGAAACCGGCGCCACCCCCGGGGCACGTACTCGCCCGCGCTGAGCCCGAAGGCGAAATTGCGGGAATTGACCAGCAGCCCGCCCAACACGGCGAAAATCGGAGCGCCGCCCGCCGCGATCACGCCGATGAACGTCAGCTCCGCAGCGCCGCCGGTGGCGAGGGCAGCGAGCGTGACGGTCTGCCACATCGCGAATCCCGATGCCTGCGACAGGGTTCCGTAAGAGATGCCGACGGCGGCGATGGTCAGGGCGATCGCGACCGCGTCCCGGAGCTGAGCCGGGGTGATGGATTCAGGCACCCTACTGGCGACCGTTCTATATATCGAACGCATGTACTTTATGGTGCCGCCTCGCGAATCGTTCGTCAAGCAGGACAATCATCCAATATAATGAACGGCATGGATGCCGATTACGCTCCGACCCACGGCCCCCTCGAGGACCACGGAGAGCACCAGCCCGAGACCCACAAACTCCGCATGGCCAAGGCCCTGCAACGCGAGCGCGCCCGCCTCGGGCTGAGCCTGAGCGAAGCGGCCAAGAGGGCGGGCGTCAGCAAGTCCACGCTGTCCCAATTGGAGACAGGCACCGGAAACCCCAGCATCGAGACCATGTGGGCCCTCGCCACGGCCTACGGCGTTCAAATCGCCCAGCTCCTCGAGCCTCCGCGGGCGCGGGTTTCTCGAGTGCGCTTCAAGGATTTGCCGCAGCTGCCCTCATCCTCGGCCTCGTACTCCGCGGCGCTCTTGTCCCCGGGAAACGCGGGGATGCGTCGCGACGTCTACGTCATCACGGCCGAACCGGGCCCGGCCCGAGAGTCCAGGCCTCACCCGCCCGGAACGGTCGAACACCTCTTGCTGACCTCCGGTAAGGCACGAGTGGTCTGCGACGGCGAGTCGGTGGTCCTGGAGGCCGGAGACTTCCTCACGCACGCCGGCGACCTCGAGCACAGCTTCGAAGCGCTGGAACCCGGCACGATGGTGATCGAAGTGATCGATAGTTAAAACGCCGAATGGTTGCGAGATACCCGATCCGCGGGCAATCTCCAACTGTTGGCCCACAAAGGCCGGGGGCCCTCGTCATCTAACGGATCGAACGGCCCATTTCCGCTAATCTTGGACGTCCACCCCTTCTCGGAGCATGGCGTCCCGACCTAGCCGGCGACGACGGACATTCGCACGACCCCCAGTGATCATTCGTCCGGCCTTCGAGAGCCTCTGGAAATGGACCCTCATGAACAGCGTTCCCACCTCCACCGTGCCTCCGACGGCGACGAAACGCGCCGATCACACGGACTCTCCCTCGGGAGGCGGAAGTGCTCCCGGCCCCGATGGGACCCCCACTCAGCGCCGCGCCCACGCATTGCGCAATCAGCCCGGCGTTGTCTTTTGGGGTTCTTTAAGCCTCGTCGCGGTATTCGTCCTGTGGGCCGGGATCTCCCCCACATCACTCGGCAACTCGATGGCCTCCGTGATGAACTGGGCCGCAGGAAGCATCGGCTGGACCTACCTGCTGGTGACCCTCGGCTGCATCCTGCTCCTGGTCTACCTGGCCTTCAGCCGATTCGGTGGGATCCGGCTGGGCAAGGACGAGGACCGGCCGGAATACTCGACCTGGGCCTGGTTGGCCATGATCCTCTCGGCCGTGATGGGCATCGGCCTGATCAGCTATGGCGTGGCCGAGCCGATCATTCACTTCACCTCGCCACCGCACGGCCTGGCGGAGGCCGGCACCTACGACGCCGCGGTCCGCGCCCTCCAGTTCTCCTACTTCGACTGGGGCCCCCACGCCTGGGCGGTCTTCGGCATCTTCGGCCTGGCGATCGCCTACTCGACGCACCGGCGGGGTAACAACGGTTTGATCTCACCCATGCTGCGGCCGCTCTTCGGTCAGGCAATGGACGGCTGGGCGGGCCACGTCGTCGATATCCTGGCGGTCATCGCGACGCTCTTCGGCACCACGGCATCCCTCGGTCTGGGCGCTTCGCAGATCTCAGAGGGCCTGAATCGCGTGTTCGGAATTCCCAACGATCTCTTCGTGCAGATCGTGATCATCGTCGGCATCACGGTGGTCTTCACGCTGTCCGCCCTCTCCGGGGTCAACAGGGGCATCAAATACATCAGCCAGATCACCTCGGTGCTATCCATCCTGCTGGCGGCCTATGTCCTGATCATCGGGCCCACGGGATTCCTCGGGAACATCTTCGTTCGCTCCGTGGGCCAATACCTCAATGACTTCTTCAAGGTCAGCCTCACGACGCCGGTCTCCGACGACGACGTGCAGTGGTTCCAGTCATGGACCTACTTCATGATGGCGTGGTGGCTCAGTTGGGGCGCCTTCGTGGGCGTCTTCCTCGCGAAAATTTCCCGCGGTCGCACGATCCGTCAGTTTGTGCTGGGGGTCCTCGGGGTCCCGAGCCTCGTGTTCTTCGCCTGGTTCACGATCTTCGGCGGCACCGCGATCAAATTCGATATGGATGGCGACGGGGGCATCGGCAAGGCCGCCTCGAGCGACCTCAACTCTGCCTTCTTCGAGACCCTGGCCCACATGCCCCTTGTCGGCGTCACCTCGGTCATCGCGATCATCCTGGTCGTCTTGTTCTTCGTCTCCGGGGCCGACGCGAACACCTTTGTGCTGAGCATGTTGACCTCGCGCGGCACCTTGGAGCCGAGCCGGCCGATCCTCACCACCTGGGGTGCCGTGACGGGCATGAGCGCGATCGTCTTGTTCCTGGTGGGTGGCCTCGACGCCCTCCAACAGGCCGCGATGATCTCCGCCCTTCCCTTCGCCCTCGTCGTCGCGGCGTTGGGCATCAGCCTGATGAAAGCCCTCGGGGAAGACCACGACCTCGATTTCACGCGTCCCGTTCGGGTCGAGGACGTGCGTCCGGAATCGCTGCGAATGCGCCACGATGTCATCAGGCTGGACTTCGACAATCCGCCGACAAGCGATGTGCCGACCGGTCGCAACTAGCCCCCAGGGCCCGCATCCACACCAGGATGCGGGCCCTGCCTGGCAACGGACAGGGCACGGATCGACCAGCGGTGGCGTCCATCGGCCCGCACCGCTCGGCTACGCCACCACCGGCACAAACTGGTTCCCGTCCCAATGCATGACGGTCTTTTCGCCCTGGTCGGTCACGGTGATCGTCGGCTCGCCTTCGGGCGAGATCTGCAGGTCCGCCCCCTCGAAGGGGTTAACGCCGCTGGGCATGGATCCGTAGGAGTTGTATCCCTGGTCCGTGGGCGTCAGCACGGTGACCCCGCCGTCATAACTCAGATAGACGTTGCCGTACTTGTCCACGTTCGAGCCGTTCTCGAGGTTCCAGGTCTCGGGCGCGGCGCTTTCGGCGGGCCTGACGCCAAACCACATGAGGTCCTGCTGCTCGTCCTCGACGTAGCCGATGGTCTGACCGTTCTGGTACAGCGCATAGGAAGCCTTACCCCGCGGCGGCCCATCGCCCTCTTCTCGCTTATCCCAGTAGGGAATCACGGTCATCGGGCCGTACTTGGGATGCTTCACCTCGACGGTTCCGCCCTCGACGCATCGGTCGCGGCAGGGGTCGTCGATGACCCGAAGCTGTTGGTATTTCCCGGGGGACGAACTCGAGGGGGTGCCGCCGGTCGAGCCCCCGGCCGAACCCGACGGCGAGGCTGTTTCGCTGCTGGACTCTCCCGGCGAGGTCGCCACGGTCGAATCACTCGTGGCCTCCGTGCACCCCGTCAACAACGACCCACAGAGGGCCGCGACCACCACGGCGGCACTCCCCCACGTCACGGCGCGCTTCGCCATGGCGTCCTCCTCGAACCGCTCTCACAAGGCATTACAGTCTGTCTCTTGAGAATTTCAAGGAGTTGGCGTTTCGTCAACGAAATCCACGAAATGAGTGCAAAAAAATATTGGTGCACCACGCGTCGTCCCCGAGCACGCGGCTGCCGGGGATCAGTATCCGAGCTTCGCGTTCTCCAAGACCGGTATGGACTTCTCGGCGGTGCGCACCACGTCGAGGTCGATGTCGACGACGCGCAGCTCCTCGCCGCCGCCGAACGCCTGGACGACGTGGCCGAACGGATCCGACACCAGGCTGTGCCCCACGCCGGTCGGGGCGCCCTCCTTGACGGGAACCCCCGAGATCGCCGGATCGGACTGGTCCACCGCAACCACAAACGTGTTGCTGTCCAGGGCGCGCGCTCGGGCCAGGGTCTCCCACTGCTCGACCTTGCCCTCGCCACCGGCCCACGAGGCGCTCACGAGGCAGACGTCGGCGCCTCGTCGCGACAGTTCCGCGAAAAGCTTGGGGAAACGCACGTCGTAGCACAGGGTCAGCCCGACGTTGACGCCGGCGATGTTGACCACGACCAGGTCTCGGCCCGGGTCGACCGTCTCGGACTCCGTGAACCCGAAGGCGTCGTACAGGTGTATTTTGGCGTAGTCCAACCGCTCACCGGACGGCGTGTACACGGCGAGGATGTTGCGGACCTTGCCCTCGGGTGCCGTCGCGAATTCGCCGACGACCACGGTGATATCGCGTTCGGCCGCCAGCCATTGCATCTCGGTCTTCCAGTGCTCCGCGTGCTCCGAGGCCGCGGCGGCCAAATCCGAGCCGAAGGCCGTCATGGTCGCTTCCGGAAATACCACGAGGTCCGCACCGATATCGGCGGAACGCGCCACATACTCCTGGACCTTGGCCAGATTCTCCGCAACCACCCGGCTGCTGTTGATCTGCGCGATCGCGACCTTCATGAACCCTCCTCGGTCAGACGTTGTCCCCCGAGCTTACGGTCTGCCTCAGCCCGGGAGGAAGCGATCAGTCGACGATGGTCCGGAGGATCCGCGCCGCGCCGTCGTCATACACCGACTCGGTGACCTCGGTCGCGACGGAAATGACCTCCTCCGGGGCCTGCCCCATGGCGACGCCGCGGGCGGCCCACTGCAACATCTCGACGTCGTTGTGTCCGTCGCCCATCGCGACGGTGTGGGCGGGATCCACGCCCAGGTGGCGTCGGATCAGTTCCAGGGCCGATGCCTTCGAGACGCCGCTCGCGGCGATATCCAGCCACGGCGTCCACCCCACCGCGTAGGTCACGCCGTGCAGACCGACCTCGTCGATGATCTCGGAGAAGGTCTCCAGGTCAATCTCGGTCGAGAAGACCACCACGCGGACGGCCTCGAGATCCAGGAGCTCCTCGAAAGAGACCTGTTGGGCCTCCATCCCGAAGCTCCGGTCCTGGAATTGCGCGGTCGAGTAGAAGGATCCGTCCGCGGCCTCCAGGGCAAATTTGGCCCCGGGGAGGCGGTCGCCGAGGGCCGCGAGCGCCTTGGCCGGCTTGAAGGTGACGGCATCGACCACGCGGTATCCATCCCGGTACTCCGGGCCGATCTCCACCGTCACGCCGCCATTCGAGCTCACGGCATAACCGCGTTCGATTCCGGTCAGTTCCACGATGGGAAGCGTGGCGCCCTTCGAGCGACCGGTCGAGATCACGACGTGGTGGCCTTCCCGGGCGACGGCCTGAACGGCCGCCTTGACCTCTTCGCTCATGTGGCCGTCGTGGTCGACGAGAGTTCCGTCGACGTCCAGGGCCACCAGGTATTTCACCCCTACCTCTTTGTGCCAGCGCCCCTGCACCGGCGGGTGAATCGTTTCTTGTGTCATGAGTTCCATGCTTTCATCCGACAGGCCCGTCATAACGGGCGGCCACCGTCCCCGCGACATCGCGATGAACCGGCGGTAAAGAATGACCATTAAACGATGATCCGCCCGCGTCTTCAACCGACGAACGGCGGTACGCGGGCGGAGGCATCGCGCGGCGGCTAGTCGGCCGCGATCGCCAAGGTCTCCAGCCCGCCCATGTAGGGCCGCAGGGCCTCGGGGATACGCACCGACCCGTCCGCCTGCTGGTGGGTCTCCAAGATCGCGACCAACCAGCGCGTGGTCGCGAGGGTGCCGTTGAGCGTGGCGACGGTGCGGGTGCCGCCCTTCTTGGCCTTACCTTGGGCGTCGACGATGTCTGGCTTCCGCTCGCGGATGTTCAGGCGGCGCGCCTGGTACGTGGTGCAGTTCGAGGTTGAGGTCAGCTCGCGGTAGGTGCCCTGGGTGGGGATCCACGCTTCGCAGTCGAATTTTCGGGCGGCCGAACTGCCGAGGTCACCGGCGGCCGTATCGATCACGCGGTAGGCGAGCTCGCACTTGGCCAGCATCTCCTCTTCCCACGCGAGCATTTTCTCGTGCATGCCCTCGGCCTCTTCGACCGGGCAGTAGACGAACATCTCGGCCTTATTGAACTGGTGGACGCGGATGATGCCGCGGGTGTCCTTACCGGCCGAGCCCGCCTCGCGACGATAGCAACTGGACCAGCCCAGGTACTTCTTGGGGCCCTTGTCGAAGTCGATGATCTCGTCGGCGTGATAACCGGCGATCGCGACCTCGGAGGTGCCGACCAAGTAAAGGTCGTCGCGCTCGAGGCGGTAGATTTCGTCGTCGTGCTTGACGTTGAAGCCGGTTCCGGCCATGGTCTCGGGGCGGACGAGGGTCGGAGAGGTCAGCATCGTGAAGCCCGCTCGGGTCGCCTGGTCCAGGGCCATCCACAGCAGGGCCTGTTCGAGGCGCGCGACCGCACCCTTGAGGAAATAGAATCGCGCGCCGGAGACCTTGGCGCCGCGCGCCATGTCGATGCCGTCGACCAGCTCGCCGATCTCCAGGTGATCGCGGGGCTCGAAGCCCTCCGCGGCGAAGTCGCGCGGCTCGCCCACGGTCTTGATGGTCACGTAGTCGTCTTCACCGCCGGTGGGCACCCCGTCGATGATGAGGTTTTCCATGCGGGCCAGCAGCTCATCCTGGGCGGCCTGCGCCTCGTTGGAGGCGGCTTCCGCGGCCTTGACCCGCTGGGACAGCTCCTTGACCTCGGCGAGCAGGGCCTGCTTCTCCTCGCCCTTGGCCTGGGAAACCTTCTTGCCGAAGGCCTTCTGCTCGGCCCGTAGTGCCTCAAAATCGCTGACCGACTGGCGCCGGTTGGCGTCGGCCTCGAGGATCTGGTCGACGAGTTCGACGTCGGATCGGCGGGCCCGCTGAGAGGCCCGGAACAGATCAGGATTTTCGCGCAGAAGATTAATGTCGATCACGCCCCTAACTTACCGCACCGCCCACGATGTTCCTACGAGATGACCACCCGCCGGTCAGGCAGGGCGCAGGTCAGGCAGGCCCACGGCTGGGTGGGTTCGCGCCGGAGTATCTCCCGGTTAAGGTTGAAAACATGAACCAGAACGATGTGCCGTCCATCGAGTCCGACCTCCGCCACGCGCCGACGCTGACCGGTCGGCTGGTGCGCCTCGAACAGCTCGGGCCCGAACACCTCACGGATCTCCAGGAGGCCTCCCGCGACGGAGAGCTCTGGAACCTCTGGTACACCTCGGTGCCCCACCCCGATGACATGGCGGCCGAGATCGACCGCCGGCTCTCCGAACAGCGCGCCGGTCGCATGATCCCCTTCGTGACCCGACGCCTCGCGGACGGGAAGGTCACGGGCATGACCACGTTCTACGGCATCGACCAAAGCATCCCCAAGCTCTTCATCGGGTACACCTGGAACGCCGCGTCGACCCAGGGCACCGGCATGAACCCCGAGTCCAAGCGGCTGCTGCTGCGGCACGCCTTCGAGGACCTGGCCTGCGCGACCGTCCGTTTCGAGACGCACCACCTGAATTTCCAGTCCCGCGGAGCCATCGAGCGCCTGGGCGCGCACCTCGACGGCGTCCTGCGCCGCGACCGCCTGATGCCCGACGGAACCCTGCGGGACACCTACACCTACTCGATCCTTCGCGCCGAGTGGGCCCCCATCGACCATCATCTGGCCCACCGCGTCAACCAACGAATCGACCGGTAGCCTGGGAATATGCGACTTTCCGGAAAAGCCGTCGGCATCGCGAGCTTCATCAGTCTCGCGGCGGCCGCCGCGGCCAGCGTCGTGACGACCTGGCGAGGACGACCGCCCCTTCTGACCCAAGCCGTGCCGTGGCGACCCCGGCTCGAGGCGGGCATGCCACGCAAGGTCGGCGTGGTCTACAACCCCGTCAAATCCTTGGCACACTTCTCCTGCGACGCCCTGACGCACGCCACGCGCCGCGTCGATTGGCCAACCCCCCTGTTTTACGAGACCACCTCGGAGGACCCGGGCCACGGCATGGCCGAACAGGCCCTGGCCGACGGGTGCGATTTGGTGATCGCGATGGGGGGCGACGGCACCGTCCGGCAGGTCGCGGAGGTGGTTCAGGGAACCTCGGTGGGGATGGGCATCGTGCCCCTCGGCACCGGAAATCTCCTGGCCCGAAACCTCGAGCTGCCGATCTCGGATCTGCTGTCCGCGATCGACACCGCGCTCCATGGCCGGGCCCGGCGCATCGACATGATTCACCTCGATGTGCGGCGCACGGATATGTCCGCCGAGCAGATGACCTACCTCGTGATGGGCGGCGCCGGCTTCGACGCGAAGATCATGACGGATACCCGGGAAGACCTGAAATCCCGGTGGGGCTGGCTCGCATATGTCGAGGCCGGCATGCGAAATCTCGTCTCGACGCGGAGACCCGTGGCCATCCAGATCGACGACGAGGAACCCATTCGGCGCCGCATCCAGTCGGTCCTCGTGGCCAATTGCGGCGAAATCACGGCCGGGTTGCACTTGGCCTCACGCTCGACCGCCGACGACGGCCTCCTCGAAGTCATCCTGCTGACGCCGCGCAACCTGATCGGATGGGCTTCCCTCGCGCGGCAGGTGGTGATGCGCAACCGCAACGGACTGCCCGTGATCGACCACCTCCACGGAAGCCGCGTGGTGCTGGACTTCGGCCATCACCCGCAACCGGTCGAGATCGACGGCGACCTCATCGGCACCGCCGAAAGGCTCGTTGCGGAGGTCCAGCCCGGGGTCCTGAGCGTGAACACCTATCCGGAGGCCATGACGCCGTTCCGAAGCTTCGCGAACCTCAGCAGGTCCGCGATGGAACCCCACCACCGGTGGAATTGGCGCCGCCTCACCCGCCGCTAGTCCGCGAGGCCGGCGGGTCAGGCCGCGGTGCGGTCCGCTTCCTGTTGCTTCTTTTCGATGAACTCCGTGCGGGCGCGCTTCTCGCCCACCAGCCCGGAGATCGTCATCGCGAGACCGAGAACGAGCAGGGGAATCGCCGCGAGCATCATGATCGGTGACGCAATCTTGGCGCCGCTGTCGGCATCCGTTCCGTGCCCCAAAGCAAGGGCCCAGATCCCGATGCCGTAGCCGCCCACGAGAATGCCCAGCACGAGCATGATCACGCCCGCCTGCAACCAACCGGTAACACGCATTCCGCCTCCAATATCGTTCATCGGCTTAAGTGTTCAGGATCGACCGGGACGGGTCAACACGAATCCCCTCGTGGGGGACGGGTGAAGGGCGACTTCCCGGGTGAGTAGCGACGTCGTGGGCGCCACCGTCAGAGGCTGTCGACCCACTCGTCGGCTTGGGAGAACGCCTCGTCCGAGTGGTGGGGATCCAGTATGGGCCGCTTGCCGTCAGCCCGGGGATACGACCCGAGGAACTTGACCCCCGGAGAAACCCGGTGCAGGCCGCGCAGGGCGTTGCGCATCCGCTGGTTCTCGAGGTGCCCTTCGGCATCGATCGAGAAGAAGTACGAACCGAGCGACTCGCCCGTGGGGCGGGACTCGATGCGCGAGAGGTTGACCCCGCGTGCGGCGAATTGTTCGAGCAAATCCATGAGCGCGCCCGCGCGGTCCTGAGGCAAGGGGATGACCACGGTCGTCTTGTCGGCGCCGGTCGGCTCGGGCGTGGGCAGTCCCTCGCGGGCCGAGGTGACCAGCACGAATCGGGTGATCGCGTTGGCGTTGTCGCCGATGTCCGTCGCGAGAAGATTCAGTTCGGGATGCTGCTCGGCCACGATCGGCGAGCACACGGCGGCGTCGTAGCCCGGATCGCCGTCCAGGAAGGCCACGGCCGCGGCCGCGGTCGAGCTCGCGGGCACGTACTCGGCGTCCGGGAGGGTCTCTTCCATCCACCCGCGGACCTGGGCCCAGGCGTGCGAATGCGTCGAGACCACGCTGACCTCGTCCAACCGCACCCCGGGTGCTCCAATGAGGATAAAACGGATCGGCACGAGGACCTCTCCGATGATCCGGAGGTCGTCGCCGGAGGCGATCGAGTCGAGGGTCGCGGTCACGCCGCCCTCGACCGAGTTTTCGATCGGCACCATCGCGGCGTCGACCTCACCCCTGCGGACCTTCGCCAAGGCCGAGGGGACCGACTGCGCGGGGATTCGCTCCGCGTAAGCGGCATCCGAGACGGACAAGAGGGCGGCCTCGGAGAAGGTGCCCTCCGGGCCCAGGTAGGTGTATTTCATGCGTGCGGTCCGGCCTACCGGACCTGCGGGGTCTGGCCGTTTTCGGAGACCATGGGCTTCTCGGCGTCCTGCCACGCGCCCATGCCGCCGACGACGTTGAAGGCGTCGAAGCCGTACTGGTTCAGGTATGCGGTCGCCCGCAGGGAGCGTCCGCCGGAACGACAGATCACGTAGACGTCTTCGTCGAGGGGAACCTCGCCGTAGCGCGCGGGAAGCTGATCCAGCGGGAGGTGCTGGGCACCCTCGATATGTCCCTCCTCCCACTCGTAGTCCTCGCGCACGTCGAGAATCTTGGCGTTCTCGGGGATGTCCTCGACCTTCACGTTGGGAACGTTCTCGTCCATGGTGCCTCCTGTGTGTCTCAGCGGCCGGACCGCCATCGTTACTGATTCTTCTCCTAAACCTACCGCGCGGGCCGGAGACCGGCGAGGCCGCGGGAAAACGTCCCAGCATCCGAATCGGCGCTCCCATTTTCTCCAAATCCGAAGGAATGGGCCGTGTCATCTTGCTACAGTCCGCTCAGAGGTGTTACCTGTTCAACAAGACACTAGGACCGCACTTCAAGAAAAGGACACACTGTGGAGACCACACCATGGATGGGACGCGACGAGGGTCCCGGAGCAGTTCATACGCGTTGGCACCATATGGTCTATGCCGGACAAGTCCAGCAGGATCATGAGCAAAAGGGGCTCGCCATCTTCGGGTTCGCCTCGCACGAGGGCACGATCCGCAATCAGGGTCGCCCCGGCGCGGCCAAAGGCCCCCGAAGCGCGCGCCACGCGCTCGCCCAGTTGGCCTTCCACGGCGGCCAGATCGTGCACGACCACGGCGACGTGACCGTCCAGGATCACAAGATGGAAGAGGCCCAGGCCGAGGCCGGGAAGCGTCTGGCCGAGATCATCCCCAATCATCGGATGACCATCCTGCTCGGCGGTGGCCACGAGACGACGTACGCGGGGTATCTCGGCCTCGCCAAATCGGGCGCGCTGGACTCCGTCAAGACCTGGGGAGTCGTGTCCCTCGACGCTCACTTTGCCGTGCGCAACACCCCGCAGCCCAGCGGGGTCACGAGCCTCCGCCAGGTCATCGCCGACGAGAAGAAGACCGGACGGGACTTCCGGTACAGCGTGATCGGCATCAACGAGGCCGACAATGTCCGCGCCCAATTTGAGCACGCCAAGGACCTGAACGTCTCTTATCTCAAGGACGCCGAGTGCTCCGAGACCAAGTCCGCGAACGTCGCCGCCTTCGTGGCGGAGCAGATCGCCGATCTTGACCTGGTGTATCTCAGCGTGGACCTCGACGCCCTGCCGGGATATCAGGCCCCCGGCGTGAGCGTCCCCGCGAGCCTCGGGGTGCCCCTGATCGTGGCGGAAGAAGTCGTCACCCAGGTCGCCCAGAGCGGCAAGGTGCTCATGATGGACGTCGTCGGCCTCAACCCGGACTACGACCTCGACGACCGCACCGCCCGAGCCGCGGCGCGCCTGATCGATCGCGCGACCCGGGAAGCGTTCAAACGCCCGTCGCCGGACTCCGGAAGCCAGGAAGAGCTGGACGTCCTCGCCCAGCGCGAAAAGGCGCTGCACTCCCGGGGCCTCTAGCCCTGGCCCGCCGGCCCCTCCGCCCCGGTACCGTTCGCGGTGCCGGGGCGGGCTCGTCCGTGGTCGCTTCACCGCGCATCGACCCAGGAACTCGTAGGAAACGCACGGCCCTCGCTATGGCCGTCCCCCGGGTTTTTCGAGTTAGGTTAAGAAGCATGGATAGCCGCGCAGGAACTCCCGCCCAAGCAGAAGACCTCGTCGATCTCGATGCCCTGGTCGACGCGTATTATTCCGTGACCCCGGATCCGGAGAACCCGGACCAGCGGGTCGTCTTCGGAACCTCCGGTCACCGAGGGAGCTCGTTCAAGGGCTCCTTCAACGAGGCCCACATCGCCGCGATCACCCAGGCCATCGTCGAATACCGTTCGGCCGCAGGCTACACGGGGCCGATCTACATGGGACGAGACACCCACGCGCTGTCCGGCCCGGCCCAGGACACCGCGCTCGAGGTTCTCGCCGGGAACAACGTCGCGGTCCTGGTGGATTCCAATAAGGGCTACGTGCCCACCCCGGCCCTCTCGCACGCGATCCTGAAGCACAACGCGGATCCCGCCGCGGCTCGGGCCGACGGCATCGTCATCACCCCCAGCCACAATCCCCCGTCCGATGGCGGCTTCAAGTACAACCCGCCGCACGGCGGCCCGGCGGATTCGGACGCCACCTCGTGGATCGCCGATCGCGCCAACGCCCTGCTCACCGATCGCCTGCGCGGGGTGCGCCGCGTCGAGCTGGCCAAGGCCAAGACCGCCGAGACCACCGGGCGATTCGACTACATGGGTTCGTACGTCTCCGAGTTGCCGGAGATCATCGATCTCGAGGCGATCCGCAATTCGGGCCTCCGCATCGGGGCCGACCCGATGGGCTCCGCCTCGGTCGAATACTGGATCACGATCGCCGAGAAATTCGGGCTGAACATGACCGTGGTCAACCCCAAGGTCGACCCCCAGTGGGGCTTCATGACCCTGGACTGGGACGAGAAGATCCGCATGGACTGCTCCTCCCCCAACGCCATGGCCTCGCTCATCTCGGCGCGGACCGGTTACGACATCGCGACCGGCAACGACGCCGACTCGGACCGGCACGGCATCGTCACCCCCGACGCCGGGCTGATGAATCCCAATCACTTCCTGGCCGTGGCCATCGACTATCTGTACCGCAACCGCTCCGGGTGGAATCCCAAGACCGGCATCGGCAAGACGCTGGTCTCGTCCTCGATCATCGACAAGGTTGCGGGCTCTCTGGGGCGCAGGCTCGTCGAGGTTCCCGTGGGGTTCAAGTACTTTGTCTCGGGCCTCATGGACGGCTCCCTCGGCTTCGGCGGCGAGGAGTCGGCCGGCGCCTCGTTCCTGCGCACGAACGGTTCCGTGTGGACCACCGATAAGGACGGCATCATCCTGGCCCTGCTCGCCTCCGAGATCACGGCGGTCACCGGCAAGACCCCCTCGCAGCGCTACGCGGAACTGACCCAGGAGTTCGGGGCCCCCAGCTACGCGCGCATCGACGCCCCGGCCGACCGCGAGCAGAAGGCCAAGCTCAAGAAGCTCGCCGCCTCCGACGTCACCGCGACCGAGTTGGCGGGAGACCCCATCACCGCGACGCTCACCGAGGCCCCCGGCAACGGTGAACCCATCGGCGGGCTCAAGGTGGTCACCGATAACGCGTGGTTCGCGGCCCGACCCTCGGGCACCGAGGACGTCTACAAGATCTACGCCGAATCCTTCCACGGCGAGGACCACCTCGCTCAGGTTCAGCAGGAGGCCAAGACCCTCGTGGACGGCGTGCTCGGCTGACCCCGCGCGGCTCGGTCGCCCCGTCAGATCACGACGTCGCGGCGCGGCGCGAGGCCCGCACGCGGGCCAGGTTGTCCGCCAGCAGGTAGGCCCGGTGATGGCTCCTCGGCGGCGCGGTCGGCACCACGTGCCCGGCGTCGATCATCCGGCGCAGTAGCCGGTTGGTGGCCGACTGCGACAGGCACAGCGCGTCCTGGACCCGCTGGCTCGTCACGGGACCGCGCCAGCGGCTCATGAATTCGATGAGTTCATGTTCGTGGGAAGAGTCCCGCCACGAGACCGCGGCTTCCTCGGGCGCACGAGGCCCGGTGGTCCGGGCGTCTGACCCCCGGGCACCGCCTCGACGGGCGGCGGAGGCAACCGTGCCGACCTGGACGGGCTCACCGGCGGCAACCAACGCCCCGCTCGGCGTCGGCATCATCGCGGGCGCAACCGGAACGGCCGCGGAATCGCCGGGGTCCTCGCGATCCCCCCGGCGAGCGCCCCACGTGGCTCCGACCGGCGCGTGGCGGAGAATGACCGTCACGGACGTCGGCGTGACCCGAAATTCCGGGGCGGCCTTGCCAGCCTTCTCCATCGCGTAGGCCATGCGAGCGATTCCGGAGCCCCGGTTCTCGCACACCGAGGACCCCGTCCGCGGCATCTCGACCTCCTCCAACAGCTTGGCCAGCGCCGCGTTGCGGGAGGACGAGGTAAAGACCCGGCCGAGCTCTTCGACGCGCACGCCCCCGTAGAGCCCACCGGGATTGCGGATCTCCAGGCGGTCCGTATACATCTCCATCTGCACCTGAATGCCGCGCGCATAAGAGCTGTAGTCGCGGTGCATCAACGCGTTGGTAATAGCCTCGCGGACGGCGACGTCGGGATAGTCGTAGACATCGGTCCTTCCCTCGCCGGTGATGATCGCCGCGCGGTTGGAATTGCGCCGGACGGCGTCGACCGAGGCGGTGATCAGCGACGGGATCGGCCCGTTGAAGGACTGATTATCCGTGAACGCGACGCCGCCCGCGTCCACTTCCCCGAGCGAGGTGCCCGGAACCGCCACGAAGGTCACGTTGAGTTGCGGAAAGAATTCCTGGGGGTAGACCCCCAGGGCGAGCAGGCCGGCCAGGGTGGGCCGGGCCCGGCGCGTGGATTCCGTGGTGACGTTGAGCCTCTTGAGCGCGATCCGGGTATCCACTCCGGCAAAGGCCGACGGGGTCCGGACCCGTGCTTTTTCGAGGAGGTTCTCCACGGCCTGGGAGTTCAGCGTCTCCTGGTTGCCGTTCTCGACGGGCTCCCGGTCATACCCGGGCTGAACCCGGTTATCCCTCAGCTGCGACACCTCGTATTCGGAGAGTTTGTGGTCGCCCTCCCCGATGCGGATGTAGGAGCCTCCGTAAGCACCCTTGCTGCCGACGAAACACGGTTTGTCGAAGTACGGCATTTCCTCGACGTCGGCCCGCACCACGCGGCTACCCTCGAATTCCTCGACCGATAACTCCACGGCCGGGTGCGGGGTCAATTTGGCGCGGACCGCGTTCGATACGGCGTCGTGCACGCGCTGAGCATCGAAGCCTTTGACGGGGCGGAAGGTTTTGTCGGTCAGGCCGAAGAGGATCGTCCCGCCCGAACCGTTGGCGAACGCGCTCATCGTCTCCAGCGCCGACTTGGGGAAGCCGTGCAACCCAGACTTCACCTCGACCTCGGTGGACTCCGATCCCGCGGCCCTCAGTTCCTTGATGAGCTGTTTGGTGCCCTTCATAGTCATGATGCTAGTCACATAGTCCTTCATCGTCACGCAAATTTCTGATGACTATGAGGCAACAATTGAGGCGGCATGCCGGGGCGGAAAAGCCGTGCGGGCGTCGGCGCACCCCCTCGCGGGCGGCGGCCGATTATGCGTCGTGTCACAAATTACGGCTAGAGTTGCCACCGGTCATAATTCTCATCTATTAACGAACGGTGCAATCCGATGTCCAGTCACATCGCTGAAGGCACGGAGGCAGACCCTCGTAACCCGAGTGGCAAGACCTTCTTCGGCCATCCGCGCATGCTCGCCAATCTCTTTTCCGTCGAGATGTGGGAGCGCTTCTCCTTCTACGGGATGCAAGGCATCCTGGTGTACTACCTGTACTATTCCGCCGCGGACGGCGGCCTCGGCTTCGACCAGGCAGCCGCGACCGGAATCATCGGTGCCTACGGTGGCATGGTCTATCTCATGGCCATCGTCGGCGGTTACCTCGGCGACCGCATTTTCGGGCCGGAAAAGACCCTTTTCTATTCGGCGATCGCCATCATGTTCGGGCATATCGCCCTCTCGGCGATTCACAACTTCGCCGGCGTGATCATCGGCCTGGTCCTCATCGCCGTCGGATCCGGTTGCCTCAAGACCAACGCGTCCGTCCTGGTGGCGTCGCTGTATGACACCAAGGACATGCGCCGCGAGGCCGGCTTCACGGTCTTCTACATGGGCGTCAACATCGGCGCCCTCGTCGGCCCCCTGCTGACCAACTTCGGTTGGGGCGCCCTCGGATTCCACTTCGGATTCCTGCTCGCCGCGATCGGCATGGCCTTCGGCCTCGTTCAGTACATGTTGACCCGCAAGAACCTTCCGGCGTCCGTGCACTACGTCAATAACCCGGCCTCGGCGCGCCAGAAGTCGATGTTCGTCGGCGGCCTCGTGGTCGTCGTCGCCATCGTGCTGATCCTGAGCGCGGTCGGGCTCATCACCCCGTCCAACATCTCCAACTGGGTCATCGGTGTCACACTCATCGGCGCGATCGCCCTGGGGTTCATCCTGGTCAGCAGCAAGAAGACGAGCAGCGACGAGCACTCGCGCGTCCTCGCATTCATCCCGCTGTGGATCGGTAACGCCGTGTTCTGGGCCCTGTACCAGCAGCAGTTCACCGTGATGGCCGTCTACTCGGACTCGCGTCTCGATTGGCACCTGTTCGGCTTCGATTTCAAGCCGGGTCTGTTCCAATCGATCAACCCCGTGTTCATCATCCTGCTGGGCACGGTCTTCGCGACCATGTGGACCAAGCTGGGCAATCGCCAGCCCTCGACCGTTTCCAAGTTCGCACTGGGCATGATCGGCGTCGGCATCGCCTTCCTGATCTTCCTGCTCCCCGCGGGGCATCACATCGTGAGCCTCTGGTGGCTCGTGCTGATCCTCTTCGTCTGCACGATCTCCGAGCTGACGCTCTCGCCCACGGGGACCTCGGCCACGAGCCGCTTCGCCCCGGAGGCCCACAAGTCGCAGATGATGGCTTGGTATTGGACCTCCGTGGCCATGGGAACGGCGCTGTCCGGCTTCCTGGCCAAGTACTACTCGGAGCCGGCCGAAGTCCCGTACTTCATGACGATGGGCCTGATCAGCATCATCGCCGGTGTCATCTTGTGGTTGTTCCGCAAGCCGATCCTCACGATGATGCGCGGCCTGCGCTAAAACCACACCGCAAGGTTGCGAGAGCAGCTTTCCGGAGAGCGAACGGGCGGGATCCCCTCACGGGGTCCCGCCCGTTCGGCGTATCCGGCGCCTGTCGTGCCCTGGACGGTACTCACGAGTTCGCCACCGCCCCGACGCAACGTTGAGTTATGTGTCGCGGGGGTTGGAAACCCTTCCCGCCGGTCCTAGGTTGATCATCAGGAAGAGCCGGAACCGCGCGGTAACCCACGCGACGGTTCCCCAACGAAAGGATTTCCATGTCACTGTTTCTCCTCGAAGTCGCCCCGAAGCAGCCCTCCAAGGAAGCCGCTTCCCAGATCATCGAGCAGATCTCCGGCGCGCTCGGCGACCAGGGATCCGGCGCAGAGTTCATCGAATCCCAGGTCACCGCGGACCACGCGCAGGTCTTCGTGATCGTCGAGGCGGATTCCCCCGAGGCCGTGTCCTCCGCCGTCGAGCCGGCCGTGGCCGAGCAGGCCTCCGTGACCGGGCCCGACCCCGTGCGCTTGGTCGGCGCGGAGCTTGAGGACATCAAGAAGCTCAAGAAGAACGCCGACTACCTGGTCGAGTGGGACATCCCCGCCGAGATCTCGATGGACCAGTACCTGGCCCGTAAGAAGGCCAACGCCCCCAAGTACGCCGAGGTCCCCGAGGTCTCCTTCCTCCGGACCTACGTGCGCGAGGACACCGTCAAGTGCCTGTGCTTCTACGACGCCCCGGACGAGGACGCGGTCACCCGCGCCCGCCAGGCCGTGTCGACCCCGATCGATCGCCTGCACAAGCTGGACGCGTAGTCCGGTGCGGCGGGCCACGATCCGTCGCTCTCCACGCCTCGGCTCACCCTGAGCCCGAACGGGCGTCGCGCCGAATGCCTGGCCGTCGAACGGCCGCGGCCTTCGCGCGGCGCCCGTTTCCGCTCGGTGAGTGGCTCCGACGCCGTTGTCCCCTCCCCCGCACAGCACGCCCTCACCGATCCCTCCGAACCACCCCGAGGAGCCCCATGACCGCCACGCATCCCGTCCAACCGTCGAGCCGATTCGACGACGCCGAGGCCGCGACCGGTGTTCCGGCGCTGGCCGACTACCCCGAGAGGGACCTCGTGGTGCGGCTCGCGGCGGAGTCCGCGGCCCGCGTCGACGAGGATGATGCCTCACCCTTCGAGACCCTGCGCCGGTTGGGAGAACTCGGCCTGCTGACCCGCGGTCGCGAGGGCTCGCTGCTCCCGCAGGCCGCCGTGATCTACGATCTGGCCACCGAGTGCATGTCCACCGCATTCTCCCTGTGGGCGCATCGCTCCACGATCGCGTTCTTCGACGCCGTCGGCCGTCCCCTCCCGGAGGGCCTGGCCGACGGCTCGGTCACCGGCAGCACCGCGATGGCCGCGGCCTTCAAGGACGCGGCTGGCGTCGGCGAGATCGCCGTGACCGCCGAGCCGACGGACGACGGCTACCTTCTCAACGGCGTGATCCCCTGGGCCTCGAACCTCTACGCGGAAGGCATCGCGGTGCTCCCGGTGATCACCACAGCGGGCCATAAACTGATCGTCACGGTTCCCACGGACGCCTCGGGACTCGACGTCAAGCCGATGAAAAATCTGCTCGCCCTGGACGCCACGGCCTCCGGATTCACCAAGGTCACCGACGTCCACGTGCCCGCGACGGACGTCCTCTCCGACGACGTCCCCGGCTTCCTGGCCTCCGTGAGTGCGCCTTTCCTCCTGATGCAGGCCTCGTTCTGCCTCGGGCTGAGCGCCGCGGCCCTCACCAGTGCTCGGCCGTATCGGCGATCCAGCAACGGGGTATTCACGGAGGACTTCGACGACCGCGAGCGCGAGTTCGAGCGGCTGTCCGCCGAGCTGACCCGCCTCGCCGCAGACCCCGCCGCGGCCGGGCGTCGCGATGTTTTGCAGGTGCGCCTGGATACCGCGCACCTGGCTCAGGCAGCCGCTCACCTCGAGCTGACGGTTGTGGGAGGTCGCGGATACGTCGCGGACTCCCCCACGGCCCGCCGCTTCCGCGAGGCGAGCTTCCTTCCCGTGCAGTCCCCCACGGAGGGCCACCTCCGCAGCGAACTCCGGAACGCGTAGGGGCCATGGCACAGCTGACGGTCGAACGAGCGCGCAAAACCTACCCCGGAACCACCTCGCCCGCCCTGGACGACGTGGACCTGACCGTGGAACCGGGAGAGTCCTACGTGATCCTGGGACCCTCCGGATCGGGAAAGTCCACCCTGCTGCGGTCCATCGCCGGTCTGGAAGACCTCGACTCGGGCGATGTCCTCCTGGACGGCGTGCCCCTGTCACGGTCGCCCGAGCGGCTGGCCATGGTGTTCCAGGATCCCGCCCTCTACCCGTGGCTGAGCGTTTCCGAGAACATCGCGATCGCCGGCCGATTCGCCAAGAACCGGGAACGGCTCAACGACGAGACGGTCGATGGCCTGCTCGGAACCCTGGGGTTGCGACACCTGAAGGATGCTTATCCGGATTCGCTCTCGGGCGGCCAAGCCCAGCGGGTCTCGGTCGGACGGGCTTTGGCCCTGGGCCCGGATGTCCTCCTACTGGACGAGCCCCTCTCCGCGCTGGACCCCGCCACGCGCGAGGACCTCCAGAAGTGGTTGCGCGATCTCATGGAACGGCTCGAGCTGACCGCCGTCACCGTGACCCACGACGTTGACGAGGCCACGGCCTTGGCCGATCGCGTCGGCTTCTTCGACGGTCCGCGCGGATTTTCCCGGGAATGGGCCGTCGACCGCTACTCCACCCCGACCGAGACGGACGAGCTGTCGACCACGATTCGCGGCTACTATCGCCAGGCCCGCGGGGACTACTCGATATGACTCCCGCAACCGCGCCGGGCCCACGGCACGAAACGCCCGGGGCCTCCCCGAAGGGGCCGAGCCGTCGCACCGCGTTGGGTGTCGGTGGTGGGCTCGCGGTGGCCGCCACCGGAACGTGGGCCGCGGGCGTCGGTTTGGGATCCACGGATTCCTCCTCCCCGAGGCTTCGCATCGGTTACCTGCCCATCACGGACGCCGCCCCGCTGCTCATCGGGCACGCCCGCGGCCTCTTCGAGAAGCACGGTGCGCGGGTCGAGAAGCCGACCCTGTTCCGCTCGTGGTCGTCCCTGTCGGAAGCCTTCGTGGTCGGCGAGGTCGACGCGATCCACATGTTGATGCCCATGGCCCTGCACATGAAGTACGGCCTGGGCGCCGACGCCCGCATCACCGCCTGGAACCACGTCAACGGCTCGGCCCTGACCGTGAAGCCCGAGATCGACGCGGTCTCAGATCTCGCCGGAACCACGGTGGCGATACCCGCCTGGTGGTCGGTTCACAACGTGGTGTTGCAGAAGTTGCTGAGAAAGGAGGGGCTCACGCCGGTCATCCGGAAGACGCCCTCGCCCGGCTCCCGCGAGGTGCAGCTCGTGGTCATGGCCCCGTCCGACATGATTCCCGCGCTCTCGAACGGGGTGATCAGCGGGTTCGTGGTCGCGGATCCCTTCAACGCCGGTGCCTTCGTGCAGAAGGTCGGCAAGACCCTGCGGTACCTGGGCGACGTCTGGAAGGACCACGCCTGCTGCGTGACGGTGATGCGCGGGTCTCTGGTCGACCGTGAGCCGGAACGCGCGCAGGCGTTCATGGACGGCCTGGTCGAAGCCCAGTCGTGGACCCGGGAGCATCGTGCCGAATCCGCGACCATCCTGAGCCAGAATTTTTTGCCGCAGCCGCTTCCCGCGATCCGTCGGGCACTCACGGACCACGCCGCGGACTTTCCCGGATCCGTGCACCATCCCACGTGGGGCGGCCAACTCATCGATTTCGCCCCGTACCCCTACGCGAGCTTCACCGCCGAGCTCCTGACCGCGATGCGGGACACCGTGGTCGACGCCCCGGACGACTTCCTCTCCGGGCTCGACCCGCAACGGGCACAGAGGGAGCTGATCGACACTCGGCTCGTGACCCGGGCCATCGAGAAGTCCGGGGGCATGTCCGCCTTTGGAGCCTCGTCCACCCACAGAACCGAGGAGATCGCCCCGTGAGCACACCCCGAGACACGCAGGCCGACGCGCCCTCGACCGACGCAACGCCGCGGCCCAGCGCTGCCGCATCCGCCCCCGGATCGCGGCGCGCGAAGGGCCCGCGTGGTTCCGGAACGAATCCGTGGCTTCTCGGCCTCGTCGGCGTCCTCGTCGCCATCGTCTTCTGGTGGATCTTCACCCACGCCGCGGGATCGCAGAACCGCCTCTTGGCCGCGCTCGAGCCCGAGCGCATGCCCGGCGCCTTCGCGTCCCTGTTCGGGCGGGGCGTGATCCTCGCCGACATCGGGGTCTCGCTGCTGCGCCTGGTCCTGGGCCTGGGCATCGGGATCGTGGTCGGCATCCCCCTGGGGATCGCGGTGGGCTCGTGGCCGAGGTTCGCGGGCGCGTCTTCCCCGGTGATCCAGTTCTTGAGGATGGTCTCCCCGCTCTCGTGGGCCCCGATCGCGGTGGCCCTGTTCGGCGTCGGGCACGCGCCGGTGGTTTTCCTCGTCGCGATCGCGGCGGTGTGGCCGGTGGTCATCAACACCTCTGCGGGGGTGCGAGCGGTCGAACCCCGGCATCTCGAGGTCGCCAGGGTCCTCGGCGCCACCCGCTTCGAGGTGCTCCGCCACGTGATTCTGCCCAGCACCCGCTCGCACATCCTGACCGGCGTTCGCACGGCCCTCGGCATCGCCTGGGTCATCATCGTTCCGGCCGAGATGTTGGGGGTCACCTCCGGCCTGGGCTACGAGATCCTCAACGCGAGGGACCGGCTCGCCTACGACGAGATGCTCGCCGTGATTCTCGTCATCGGGATCCTAGGTATCGCGCTCGATGCCACCGCTCAGCGCCTCCTGAGCGAACGACGACGCCGAGCCCCCGCCGCGCGGCAAGGGTAGACTTGCCGAGGCCTGCGCGGAGGACCACCGATCGCGGGCCGGAGTTTCGACCGCCATCACCTTCCAGGAGTCCGTGTGAGCTCTGCACCTCAGCCCCCGTCATCCGGAACATCCCGCGCCTCAGGGTTCGGATGGTCCCTGCACGGGGATGGCAAGTCCGTCGCCCCAGGCTCCGTGGTGGCCCCGAACGAGCGGCTCTCGTGGGGACGCACCGTCAGCATTGGGGCACAACACGTGGTCGCCATGTTTGGCTCGACCTTCCTGGTTCCGCTCATCACGGGCTTCCCACCGGCGACGACGCTGCTCTTCTCCGGAATCGGCACCATCTTGTTCCTGCTCCTGACGGCGGGACGGGTGCCTTCCTATCTCGGCTCGTCCTTTGCGTTCATCGCCCCGATCGGCGCGGCCATGAATCAGTACGGACCGGGAGGCGCGCTCGGCGGCATCGTGATGTCAGGCCTCGCTCTGTTCGTGATCGGTCTGATCGTGCAGGTCGCCGGCACCGACTGGTTGCAGAAGCTCATGCCGCCGCTGGTCACGGGCTCCATTGTGGCGCTGATCGGCTTCAACCTCGCGCCGTCGGCCAAGGATAATTTCATGAAGGCGCCCGTCACGGCGCTGGTGACGCTGGGCTCGATCATCTTGATCTCCGTGATCTTCCGCGGGATCCTCGGGCGCCTATCGATTCTGTTGGGTGTCGCGATCGGGTACATCACCGCCGTCATTCGCGGCGAGGTCGACTTCAGCGCGATCGACAAAGCCTGGCAGAGCGAGGGACTCTTTGGACTCCCGGAATTCCACGCGCCCGAATTCCACCTGGCGATGGCCGGTCTCTTCATTCCGGTGGTGCTGGTCCTGGTGGCCGAGAACATCGGGCACGTGAAGTCCGTGGCACTGATGACCGGACATAATCTGGACCGCTACGCCGGCCGGGCGATCATGGCCGACGGCCTGGCGACCACCATCGCCGGGGCCGGCGGCGGCTCGGGAACCACGACCTACGCCGAGAATATCGGCGTCATGGCCGCGACCAAGGTGTATTCGACGGCGGCGTACTGGGTTGCGGCCCTCTTCGCGCTCCTTCTCTCGGTCATGCCGGTCTTTGGCGCCGCGGTGGCCACCGTGCCTGCTGGAGTGCTCGGCGGGGCCGCGACGGTCCTGTACGGCATGATCGGCATGTTGGGCGTCAGGATCTGGGTCCAGAACCGCGTGGACTTCTCGAACCAGGTCAACCTCACGACGGCCGCCGTGGCCCTGATCGTTGGCATCGCCGACTACACCTGGGACATCGCGGGCCTCCAGTTCGCGGGGATCGCCCTCGGCACGGGGGCAACCCTGGTGGTGTATCACCTGATGGCGTTCATCGCCCGTCGACGCCGCTCCGTCGGCACCGACCCCCTGGAGCCCGACGCGACAGAGCACCCGTCACCGATGGGCTGACCACGCACTCTCCCGAAAACCGCAGGGCCCGGTGCTGGCCTCCGGTTAGTTGCCGGTCGGAAGCGTCGGCTGTCCGATGTTGCCGGCCTTCCACGGCGACGTCTTCGCGGCCGCGTCAATCGCGGCCTTCTCCACCGTGCGGCTCGCCGGGGATTGAGCGATCTCGAAATGTGCCGGCGCAGGATTCGTGAAGTGACCGCCCCACACCACAGCCCCGTCGAGTTCGCGCAGGATATCTTCGATGACGCGTAATTCCCGGACGAAGTAGGTGTCCTGCGCCCCCACGGGGTGTTGCTTGGCCCGGATCGAGATGGCCGTGCCCGAGAGATAGTTCGATTCGAATGAATCGGAGATCATCCGGTCGGCGGTATGTGAGACGAGATCACCGGCCTCGAGTTCATGGATCTCGTAATGATACCGGCGCGCCACGTACGTGAGGAGGGCGGCCGGCATCCCCTCCGCTACCCGAATCTCGTGGCTAGAGCCTTCCACGGCAACGCTGGGCGGCGAATCGATGATCGGCCACCCGTTGGTCGAGATCCTTCCCGGCCAGTAGTTTCCGGACCTTTTGGACAGGGACGGCACGGATTGCGCCATGGCGACCGAAGAGAGAAGCAAGGGCACCGACAGGGCCGCAGGCACCACGGACAGCAACGTCCGACGGGACATATTGGGAATCACGAATATCACCTATTTCGTATCTTATGAGGAAATACAGATAAATGGGATCCGGAAGATCCTTATCAAAACTTTCTGCGCACGAGGTACCCCTGAGCGAGATAAAAGAGAGCACCCAAAAGCCCCGCGGCTATAATCAAAATAAGGCATGCGTAAATAACATTAAAAGGCATCGCAACTATGTTGTCCCGCGCGTTACAGTGTACGGAGATTGGAAATACAGAGCCATCCATTTCCTTGCTAGGGAAATTGCGGTCATATCGCACCCGGGCAAACAGACATCTATACGCAATATTCGACGTGTAGTGCCTTTTAACCATGAAGTAGTAGAATGCTGTTATGAGAGTCATAACGGTTGAGCAGCTCGCCAACAAGATGGCTTTTCGCCACGGAGACAACTCTTTAACAACGCTCCAGCTACACCAATCGGTTCGTGCACAATATTCTTTTAGGGATCGAATTATGTATATAGGTGTCCACAAAGCTCCTGCAAATGATAGAAGAGCAAGGATTGCAAGAGTTATGTTCACGCTCGGCGGGACGAGATCCTCCTCAGCATTGCAATGCACAGATATTGGGAACATTTGATGGTCCACTTCATAGCGGGGAAATTGCCGATCATAGTGCATGCCGGCGAAGCGACAACCATCCTTTGGGTCGAAGTTGTAACCAATTACAGCACCTATGTACCCGTAATAGGTAATAAAAATCAACGATGCGGTCAAAAAGACCAGAAGGATGCCCTTCTTCCACTTCGGCAGTCTTCTCATCTGATTGACTCCAACCTGCTGACTAAGGTATCGGAAAATCCTTGCTCACATTCACGGCAGGCTACGACCGCGCCGACAATGCCCAGAAATGCATTCACACCTCTAACGCCTTCCTGATTTTCCCGCCGCCGAATGTACCGTTAGCCAGCCCATCGACATCTGCCACGAAGGTAACCCACGCCGTGGTTTCGGATTCCTCAAATGTACCTTCAGAATATTCATGAGTTGGTGAGCAACGAGTGGGTATTCAATCTCCCCGTAGGGGATAAGTGCTGGTCTTAGAAGCCTCGAACAGGCACCTACCACCGCAGAATTAGAGATCACTTGGACCTCCACCTTCCACTTTCCGAGTCCCTCGACGCACGAACTCCATAAACAATAGTCCATAGGCTCGAAAACGCAGTAAGACCAATAAGAATTGAGTATATTATATTAACTTTTTTAGAGACGATGTCGTCCCTTGCGTTACAGTGCATAGAGATGGGAAACAGACGACTGTCCACCTCCGACCTGGGAAAGTTTATGTCGAAGGGAACTTGTGCTGCGCCGCAGCTATCGACAGGGTCGAAGCTATAGTGAAATCCGGCTCCCCACCAGAATATAGCTGTAATGATAAACAGAAATGTCGTAAAGAATACTAATAATACACCCTTGATCATTTTGGGAATTTCATCTGCAATCATCCATCCAACCTTTCCAAAAGGACGTCGCAAAACCCCTGCTCAAACTCGTCCAACTTTTTGGGCGGTAAAATCGATGGCTGAATAGTCGCTCCGGTGAGTAAAGTACGCGCGGCGATGACAGCAGGACTCAGACTCCCCACCATGAGATCATGGACAGTCTTTTTAGCCATTGTTGCGCTCTGGAATCTAGACTCGAAAAATCGCCGAATACGTGGGGATCCGCTCACCCGGCGGTATTCCGTCTGAAAAACGTCCGCAGGTATACGATTTCTCCGCAGTTCCTGCGCCAAATTGTAGCCGTCGGCATCAGCCAATAAATCTGAGTACCCAAAGGTTGTCACCTTACCCGGAACAGCCAGGTTATCTCTACAGTATTGATACCCAGACGAATACAATTCCTCACTTGTTCGCCAGTCGTTGTAAAAGGTGAATAGATCCCCGCCCCAACCTGCAATGTCTCCGACATCGGTCATCCAAATCCTTGTTTTCGGGTTCTTGTAATGACCTTCCAAAGTAGCCATGAGATGTTGCGTGTCGAGGGTATATCCAGTCTCGGGATCCACGGCGCCTCCCACCAAAGTGGCGCCATGTGAATTTGCATAGTTAATGAAACCTTTGTGGATCCCTCCGATCAAAGCAGCCCAACGAGCGTTATCATATTTACCCTGCCGGTAATAATTGCAAACTAGTACGGTTGGATCCACCTGGCCATAGTCTTCCGCAAGATCGTAGAGAGTCTCGATGCTTTCTAGGAAGTCATCTATCCCATGGAATGGAGCATGGATGCTTGTTTGCCCCGGGTCTCCACCCTCGAGGCGCCACACATCGTTGTCGAGGTCGAAGGTCTCTTCTCCTAGATAGACGCGGAATTCCTTAATCTGATTAACAGACCAATTCTTAGGCAATGAGAAACCCAGGTTTCCTGAGAACCCCCAGGACATGCCTGCGACGAACGAGAACCGAGCGAAGGTCTTTTCCGTGACGTTGGTGCATACGTTCCGAGAGCCGTAGACACCGTGGAGATATTTCTTGCCCTTCGAAGCGAGCCCCGCACCGACCCCGTGGAAGTAGGGGATCACCGCATCATCGATATCCTGCTGGGTAAAGTCGGCGTCCACGGCGAAGTAGATGACCGTCCCCGGATTGAAACCAAACCCGGAAGCCAATGAGTGCGCGAGAAGCCCGTGCCGGAAACCGGACCCGTACGTGAAGTCCTCACGGCGTCGTCCGTTGTCCTGGAATATGGGAAAGACTCTCAGCCCATGCCTGAAGATTCGCTCCAATTCCCCGGGCTTGATGTTTTTGTCCAGGTCCTCTTCCCCGGGGCCCGGAGCCGGGTTATAGAGGTACCGACCCACAATCTCGTAGCCGTGGCTCTTCAGCCACTCGGCTCGAGCCTCGGTAATTTCGAAGCGGGTGTCACAACCCGCCGTGGGACGGTCGGGGTCACCCATGGATACCAGCAACTGAGCCCAGGTCGCGAAGTCTGCCCGTCCGGTGACCGGCAACTGGCTGAACTTCTGGAAAGCTCCGACGAAATACGCCAAGGCAGGATCAAAGTGTTCACGGCGATTGGACCGCACCACGCCGCCGGACTCCGGAACAGGTTCGTTGAACACGCAGGCAGCCGAGAAAAGCTCCACAAAGATTCCCGAGGAGCCCACTGACAATTCATGCTGCTTCAAGAGGGAACGCGTAGCGGGCCCAAAATTCCCGTTGGGTTCGCCAATCCCCAGTTCGTACTGCAGGGCGATCATCAACAACTTTTGGACATCCCGAGAGTAGATTCCATCGGCAGGGCCAATGCTGAATTCGGGTTTGCCGTAGTACCTCCCGTTGAGCCACTGCTGGATACCGCGGATCTTCTCCGTGCCGCCGGCGACCACCACGTAGGCATCCATATTCAAAAATGCACCGGAACAGTTCGGCGTCCACGGTGCCTGTAGCTGGGATCCCCATGTTCGTTTGCAGCTGTTTCACGGCAGCAGTCGTGGTGACGTTGAATTCACCGAAGCGGTAAGCGCCCCAATAGCCCTTGCAGAATAAACCGTGTTGAAGGATGCGAACGATGTTCTTGTTTTTGCTCCATCCCCGGCCGATCGGCCCCAATGCGGAAACCCTGGCGGTGGTTCCGGGGCCGTAGTTCGCAACCAGCCCCCTGATACCCAGCTCGTGCTGGAGCCCCATGATGAGCGAGTACATGGTGGCCCAGCCGGTGGCCCCATCCTCGGGGCAGGGTTGATACCCCGGAACTGTCCCATATGTTCTGTTGACCCATTGCTGGGCCTCCTTGACCTTCTGATCCATCGAGTCAGCCGTCCTGATGCTTAATGACTGAAAGTGGACCGGCCGAACGCTCTCAGGAGGGACCATGCCAGAGCAACCCCGACCGGATACAAGGCCATATCCATCCACGAAAAGGTCGATCCGAGCAGCAGATGCGCCGGCGGAAACGCGGCCTGAATCCTGGCGGGATACGGCGTTGATTGGAAGGATTCTACCGCCATACTGAGCAGTATGGCGAGGATCCACGTCCATGGGCTCCAGAGTGGGGTCCGGCGCAGGAGAAGGCCGAGGCATACGGTCAGGACCGCGGCCCAGCAGATCGTTCCGGCCGCGTCGAGAAGATCCAAGTCAGCGAGCGGAGGCAGCGGCAAACGACGTCTCAAGCCGAATGCCGCGCCACCAACCACGAGAAAGCACAGTCCGATCCAGAGATGACTCGCGACCGAGGCACGGCGAGGTAGAGGAGGTTTTGAGCGTTTGTTCATGGTGTTGTTATTACACCGTCGCCCGCCGGAACCGCACCTACCCCTGAGCTATCCCCCGGTCCCGAAGCACAGAGACGGCCACGTCCGCTCGGTTGGTGACGATCCCGTCAACACCGAGGTCCACGAGCCGTGACATATCCCGCGGATCATCGACGGTCCACACGTCCACGCGGAGGCCGCATCGATGGGCCGCGTCGAGGAACCGACGGCTCACGACCCGCACCGTCACCGGTCCGACCCGATGCGCCTCCGGCACCTGCATGGCCCCGAATTCCGCGATCCAAGGGCGGATCGTCCGTGCGATCACGGGCCAGACGAGCGAACATAACCGAGCGGGAATACACAGGCTCAAGGCCTTGAAGACCGCGATCCCGCCGTATCCAGCGCTGGAGGAGACGCCCCGTGGGAGCTTGCTCAACGCACGTCGACGCCTCGATTCGGAGAACGAGGTCACGAGAACCCGGTCGGCCGCGCCCGCGGCCAGAATCTCGCGCGGCAAGGCGGCGACCGATCCTTCGTCCTTCACATCGATGTTGAAGCGGGCATCCGGAAACTCACGCAGGGCCGCCCCGACCGTCGGGATCCGCTCGCCGTGGCGCAGGCGCACCGCGTCGACATCGGCGGAATCCATCTGCCCGACGACGCCGGCCACGCCGGCCACCCGCGACAGATCCGGGTCGTGCAGTGTCAGCACCTCGCCGTCGGCGGTAGTGTTCACGTCGGTTTCGATCCAGGTGGCCCCGGCCTCGCGGGCCGCCCGAAAGGCGGCCAGGGTGTTCTCGTCCCCGTCGCGAGCAAGGCCTCGGTGGGCCAAAATCCTGACCGGACGCGCGGGCCCACCGCCGGAGGTCACACCCGGTTCAGTCACCAGCGAGCACCCTTTCGATGACCTGCGCGACGCCGTCGTCGTCGAAGCCGGGACACGTGCGCCCGACCTCTTCGATCACGCCCGGCCACCCGGAAGCCATCGCGTATCCGTGCCCGGCCCATTGCAACATCGACGTGTCATTAGGCATGTCCCCGAAGGCCAGGACCTCGTCGGCGGTGATCCCTTCGGCCTCGCACCATCGAGCCAGGGTTCTCCCCTTGGACAACCCGGGTTGACCAACTTCCGCGAGGGGCAGGTCGGCCACCGCGTGGGTCACGGACACGGACTCATCCCCGACGTGACGAACCAGCTCAAAGAGCTCCCGCGGAACCATCGAGTCGTCACGGACCAGGAACTTAATGATCTGGGCATCCGCGGGCAACGACCGGTGCAGGGGTCCGACGGTCCTGCGGTGGGCGTCCTTGAGATTGGTATCCGGCCAGCCCTCTTCCGAGTACGCACCGGCGAGCGTCTCGACCGAATACGAGGCGTGCGGAAGCATCTCACCCAGACGCGCCCGAAGGTCCAGGATGACCCCGGGGTCAACGGTTTCGGCATGGACGACCTCGTCCCGCGCGACGTCGAAAATGACCGCCCCGTTAGAACATATGGCCACAGAGTCATATTCGAGTTGCTCGCGGACGGGTTCGATCCACCGGTGCGGACGACCGGTCACGTATACGATCTCCAAACCGGCGGATCGAGCCGCCCGAAGCGCCTCGAGCGTTCGATCGCGGAACCTGAAATCGGGACCGAGAACGGTTCCGTCCAGGTCCGTGGCGATCAGTTTGATCACTCGTCGACCTCGTAGGTCCCCGTGAGGAAGGCGCGGCCGATCCCGTGGAAGAACAGGTTGAAGTTGACCACGGCCGGGGTGGCGCTCTCGTCGAGGTCCAGTTGCTCGGTGTCCACCGCGGTCACGCAGAAGATGTAGCGGTGCGCGCCATGCCCGGGAGGCGGCGCCGCACCCGTGAACTCGCGGTTTCCGCCGTCGTTGAGGTGTTTGATCGCACCCTGGATCTCCTCCGAGGCCCACCCGGTGGACAGCTCGGTGACCGAGGCCGGAATATTCGACACGCACAGGTGCCAGAATCCCGAGGGCGTCGGCGCATCGGGGTCGTAGCAGGTCACGACGTAGCTCTTGGTGCCTTCGGGAGCGCCGGACCAGGACAGCTGCGGGGCAACATCCTGACCACCGTCGATGCCCATGGCACCGGATGCCTGCTCGATCGCCAGCGGCTGCCCTTCGGTCACGTCCGTTGAGGTCAGCGTGAATTCGGGCAGGTCGGGAAGGTCGGCATAGGGTTCACGATTCAGCATGTGGTTTCTCCTCGTGTTGTTGTTCAAAGGTCTCCAGGTCCTCGCGGGTGGGCATGTCAGCGCCGTTCCGCGAGACGGTGATGGCCGCCGCGGCCGCCGCGCTCCGCAACACCTCGCGTAGCTCTTCCTCGTGCAGGCCCCGAAGCCGGCCGCCGGCGTCGGCGCCGCTCATGCCCCGGGACACCAGACCCGAGAGCAGGGCCGCCATCAGTGCGTCCCCCGCACCCACGGTATCGGCCACCGTCACCGCTGGCGGCGCGACGCGCACACCGGCCGAGCCGGTCGCCTGGGTCAGTCCCCACGGGCCCAGCTGACCGCGGGTCACGACCACAAGGCTCGCCCCGAGGTCCAGCCACGCCCGAGCGGATTCCTCGACGGTTCGGTGCGGATAGAGCCACAGCAGGTCCTCATCGGAGGCCTTGACCACGTCGGTGAGGGCCACGACGGACTCGGCCCAGGTCCGCGCGTCGCAGGCATCGGGAATGATCGTCGGTCGGCAATTGGGATCGTACGAGATCAGCGCGTGGTCGGCGGCCTGCCGGACGGCGTCGAGGACGGTCGACGCGCCGGGTTCGAGCATGGCCCCGATCGAGCCAACGTGCAGGAGGTCAGTCTCGGCCACCAGCTCCGGTAGCTGCTCCTTCGCGGCGTCGAGATTCCAGTCGAGGCGGAAGCGATAGGTCGGGGCACCGTCGGCGTCGAGGACGGACTCGGCGACCGAGGTGGGCGAGTCGTCCGGACCCACGGGCAGCTCGACCCCGGAGTCCCGGAGGTGCTCGTCGATCACGCTGCCGTGCTCGTCGTTGCCGTAGCGCCCGATGAACCGCGTGGGGTGCCCCAGGCGGGACAATCCCACGGCAACGTTGAGGGGGCTGCCTCCCGGATGCGTCCGCGGAGTCGCGCCATCTTTTGTCACGATGTCTACTAGGGCCTCGCCCATGACGGTCAACATATCGCCAGTCTATCGACCCGAGCGCCGGAGGAAACCAGCGACGTCGCCCCGGGCGTCGTCCACCCCCTCGAGAGAATGTGTCGAGCGCCACGTTGCTTTACGGCTCGGATTCCCACAATTCGCAACGCCGGGCCCGCGACATCCTTTACGCTGGGAGGTGCTCAGCACGCAAAGAAGCGTCCCAAGATCATGCCCGGGTCAGCGAAGCCCCGGGTGAGAAAGTGAAGGTCGTACCGTGGCCCGTCCCGTCACCCCTACCGAATGGTCCCGTCGCGAAGAGCTCGCCGAGGCGATGATCCCCCTCATCGGCCGGCTGCACCGCGAGAACCGGGTGGTCGTGAACATTCACGGCCGGAGCCTGATCAACCAGTCGGTGACCGACATCATCAAGGCCCACCGGTGGGCCCGCCAGATCGATACCGTGGAGCTCAGCCTCGAGGAGACGTTCCCGATCGTCGAGGCGCTCGGAACCCTGAACCTCGGTCCGGCCTCGGTGGACCTGGCCCGCCTGAATAAATTGCACAAGACCCAGGGCAACGAGGCCGACCTCAACGGCTGGCTCCGCGGCCAGCTCGCCGAGGCCGTCGACCAGAAGGACGCCGAGGAGCACCCCAGCAAGGACATCGTGCTCTACGGGTTCGGCCGCATCGGGCGCCTCCTGGCTCGCATCCTGATCGAGCGCGGCCTGGGTTCCGGGCTGAATCTGCGGGCCGTGGTGGTCCGTAAGAACGGCGAGAACGACCTCTTCAAGCGCGCCTCGCTGCTGCGTCGCGACTCGGTCCACGGCGCCTTCCAAGGCACGATCCAGGTCGACCCCGAAACCAACGTCGTCAACGCCAACGGCGTGCCGATCCAGTTCATCTATTCTTCGGATCCTTCGACCGTCGACTACACGGAATACGGCATCGACGACGCCCTGGTCATCGACAACACCGGGCGTTGGCGCGACGAAGAGGGGCTCTCCCAGCACCTGAAGTCCAAGGGCGTGTCCAAGGTTCTGCTCACGGCTCCCGGCAAGGGGAACCTGAAGAACATCGTCTGCGGCGTCAACGACGACATCATCTCCAAGGACGACCGCATCCTCTCCGCGGCGTCCTGCACGACCAACGCGATCACCCCGGTGCTCAAGGTGCTGGACGACGAATACGGCGTCAACCACGGGCACGTCGAGACCGTTCACTCGTTCACGAACGACCAGAACCTGATCGACAATTTCCACAAGGGCGACCGTCGCGGCCGTTCGGCCGCGCTGAACATGGTCCTGACCGAGACCGGCGCCGCGAAGGCCGTCGCCAAGGCACTGCCCCACATGGAAGGCAAGCTGACCGGCAACGCCATTCGCGTCCCCACCCCCGACGTATCGATGGCCATCCTGAACCTCCAGCTCGGCAAGGCGCCCGAGTCCAAGGAGACCCTCAACGCGTACCTGCGCGATATGTCCCTGAACTCGGCCCTGCGCAAGCAGATCGACTACACGGATTCGCACGAGGTCGTCTCGACGGACTTCGTCGGTTCCCGGCGCGCGGGGATCGTCGACGGGCTGGCCACCATCGTGACCGGCAATTCGGTGGTCGTCTACGTCTGGTACGACAACGAATTCGGATACTCCTGCCAGGTGATCCGCGTGGTGGAGGAAATGGCCGGGGTTCACCCGACCAGCTTCCCGCACGATGCCTGATCAGGGCTGATCCGCGGAGTCCCAAACATACGGCTCGGCGCCGGCATTCTGGTGGATGCCGGCGCCGAGCCGTCTGTCCCCCGCCGAGCTCGCGACCCGCCAGCTATCCCATCCGGAAGAAGCCCTCCAGGGCGCGCCGCAGATTCAGGGCGTCGTCGACGTGGCACATCTCGCGCGCCGAATGCATGGACAGCAAGCCCAATCCGACGTCGATCGTGCGGATCCCTAAGCGGGTCGCGGTGATCGGGCCGATCGTCGAGCCGCACGGAACGTTGTTATTCGAGACGAACTCCTGGTAACTGGCGCCGCCCTGCTCGCAGGCCCGGGCCCAGATTCCCGCCCCGACGGCGTCGGTCGCGTACCGCTGATTCGCGTTGATCTTCAGCAACGGCCCCGCGCCGGGCTCGGGCTGGTTGGCCGGGTCGTGATGTCCGGGGTAATTGGGGTGGACCAGATGCCCGGCGTCCGAGGACAGGCACACCGACCCCGCGAGGGCGCGGCGGTAGTCTTCCGCTGTACCTCCGCGAGAGGCCGAGATCCGCGCCAAGACGTCCTCGAGCACGGGCCCCGCGGCGCCGGATCGGGACGTGGAGCCGATCTCCTCGTGGTCGAAGGCCGCCAGCACCAGGGTCCTCGACCCCGCCCGGTCCTCGGCAGCGGCCGCTCGCAATGCCTCCACGCCCGCGTGCACCGAGGACAGATTGTCCAAGCGCCCCGAGGCGAGGAACTCCGCGGAGGCCCCGAAGAGGCGCGGCTCCTGGGCGTCGGCGAGCACGACGTCGTACCCGAGGACCTTTTCGGCAGGCACCGGGCGATCCGCGTGCGCGGCGAGAAATTCCAGCACGTCGCCGGGCTCGGAGCCGGAACCCCAGATGGGCTGGACGTGCTGTTGCCGGTCCAAGGTCAGGCCGTCGTTGACCTTGCGGTCGAGGTGAATCGCCAGCTGCGGGATGCGCGCGACCGGCCCCGTGGAGACCAGGCGCTCCCCCACGGAGCCGTCCTCCTCCCGGACGGTGAGCCGTCCGGCGAAACGCAGCTCACGGTCGAGCCACGAGTTCAGCAGCGCGCCTCCGTAGACTTCCACCCCCGCCTGGTGCCAGCCGAAACGGTCCACGGAGGACCGAGGCTTGAGCTTGAAGGACGGGGAATCGGTGTGAGCGCCGACGATGCTGAAACCGTCGTGAGCCCTCGCGCCCTCGGGAGAGAACCACGCGATCAGCGCTCCGTCGCGGACGATGTACCGCCCGCCCGCCGAGCCGTCGAAGCCCTCGGTCTCGCGCTGTTCGATGAATCCCGCCGCATCCAGCCGACGGGCGGCCTCGCGGACCGCGTGGAAGGACGACGGCGAGGCCGTCACGAAGGCGCCGAGGTCCTCGGCGTTCCGGCGTGCTTCATCGCCTGAAATGGTCGGGCTGGCCTGATTCATGACTGCCTCCGGGGTGCGGACGGGTGATGGGTGGGTGTCGGCGCGGCCTCCGCATTGTGCAGGGCCCAGCCGGGCCATGCCTTGGCGGCTTCCGCGGCCGGACGTTTGGTCTCGATGCGGCGGCGTCGCGCCATCCACAACACAATGATCGCGTACAGACCGTCGATGACGACCGTCATCACGGCCTCCGACGGGCCGATATCCGTGGCCCCGAACGGGTCCGCCATGCCGAAGACGCCCAGCAGGATCGTGGTGAGGTTATTGCTCACGTGCAGGCCGATCGAGGCTTCGAGGCCGCCGGTGGCGATGCACAGGAATCCCGCGATCGCCGCCAGGATGCCGACGCTGATCAGCCCCCAGAGGTCGTACCCGTGGCTGAGGACAAAGAACGGTAGCGGGAGCAGGATCGCCCAGGCCGGGTGCTTGAGCCAACGCCCGATGGTCTGCATGAGGTAACCGCGAAAGGCCATTTCTTCGCCGACGCACTGGATGGGCACCAGGATGATCGCGGCGATCAGAAGCCACCAGGTCACCGCCCCGTGGACCGACGGGCTCGGAAGCGCTCCGCCGAGGCCCAGCCCGACGGCCTGCGCCACGACGAACACGACCAGGCCCACCACGAAGCACAGGCCCAACCATCCCCAGCGCACGCGGCCGACCACCGAGAACAACAGCCCCAGGGGCCGGGGTCCCATGAAGAATCTGGCCAAAAGGACGCACGGGGCCATGACCGCGATGCTCAGGAACATCAACGCGAACCGCGACGGATGCTCGAGCATTCCGTCGGGGTATCCGTTCGGACCGATCGTCACCGCCGGGCCGCCCGTGAGCGTCGAGGAAGCAAGCATGAGGATCGAGATCAGCAGGGCGAGGACCAGATACAACGGTCCCGAAATGGCGAGCTCGACCAGGGGCTTCCACCAGCGGTGGGTCGGGTCGGAACGCCACAGCCGGTGGTACGGCAGGTCGTCGAGCGGCACGGGGTTCAGGGGAGGAGCGCCGGCCTCGCGGTAGGCCCGCGCGGCTTCGAGGCTCGCGCGGTCGCCGCCGAGTGGACCTCCCGCCGGTGTTTGGTCGGCGAGGGGGGACCGGGAGAAACCCGTCGAAAATTCTGGATCGGGGTGTCTCGGTCTGCCGGCGTCATTTTCCATGACCCTCAGTTTAGGGGCTGGATCCGACGCCGTTCCAGGCGGGGCCAAACCCGGCCGGCAGCGGGGCGCTCCGGGATGGCGCAGTTCATCTCAGAATTGAGAATTCTTGCTAAATACCCCGATATATCTTGGCGCACTATGGGAACCAAGGCAGAATATTCTGACAATATAGAAATTGTTAACCACAGACCTTGACGAAGGAATTCCCATGGGCCTCCGCTTTAATCCACCGCCAAATTGGCCGAAACCGCCCGAAGGCTGGAGGCCGGACCGCGGCTGGCGCCCGGATCCGCAGTGGGGCCCTGCTCCGCAGGGTTGGCCGTTCTGGGTCGATCAGCAGGGCAACCCCGTCGCCTCGGATCGGCCCGAGGACCCCTCGGTGGTGCCCGAGGAACCCGGCTCTTCCCCCACGGGCCAGGCAGGCTCGCAATCGTTTGCCCAGGACCAGCCGGCGACCGGGGACGACCGCTCAACGGGCGGAGGTTCCAGCGCGGCGTCGGGGGCCGGGGCATCGGCAGCCCCCGGTTCATCGACCGAGGGGGTCTCCCCCGAGGGTGAACATGGCGACGCGGGCGCCGCTGGCGCGGCCGCCGGTGCGAGCGGCGGCTCCTCTCAGGCCGGCCCCGGCCCGAATCACGGTCAGGGCCACGACCCGAGGCCCGGCTCAGGAAATGAATTTCAGCGCGGCGCCGAGAATTCGGGATCCCCCGAAACTCAGCAATATCCCCAGCAGGCGTGGGGTGAGTCACCCCAGAATAATCAGCAGGGCCACCAGTATGCCGGGCAATACGCCCCGAATGGTCAGCAGGGAAATCAATGGAACCAGCCGCCGAAGAAAAAGAATTTCTTCACGAGTGCGGCCGGAATCCTGTCGATCATCGGCGCCGTGCTGCTGGTCCTCATCGTCCTGCTGGTCCTGGCCCTGACGGGGGTCATCGGCGGACACAAGGACGATTCGGAAACCTCGCAGGCGGCGTCGAACTCTTCGGCGGCCAGCTCATCGAGCGATTCGGACGCGTCCGGAGGGTCTTCTGAGAGCGCTTCGGCCCAGGCCTCGGCCAGCGGTCAGGGCCCGAGCGGGACCAAGCCCGAGCAAAAGAACATCCCCGCCAACGACGCCACCCCGGTGGTCGAGTTCTCCGGCTCCGGGGATCAGACCGTCAAGACCGACAAGCTCGCCGACGACAAGATCTACTACGTGGATTACTGGTACGAGGGAGAATCCAACTTCGCGATCTGGGGCGTCGACGACAAGGGTGAGCGCGGTGGCCTCTACGCCAACGACATCGATTCGAGCGTCGGCTCCAGCTGGTTGGACCAGATGGGCATTTACGGAAACCCCAAGGCGCTCACCGTGGAAGGCGACGGCAAATGGGAGATGAAGGTCTACGACTCCAACGCGGTCCAGTCGAAGGGCGATAAGACCCTGGGATCCACCGGAACCGTGGCCTTCGCCTACCAAGGCCCGAAGAAGACCGGCTCGTTCACGAACCTCGGCGACGAGAGCGTCCAGGTAGAGGCCTATAACCTCAAGGGAGATTCCGTGTTCCACGAGAACGTCGAAGAGGGCAAGAAGGCCACCCTGGACTTCCCGGAAGCGGTCAAGGACGACCAAACGGTCTTGGTCCAGGTTTCCACGACCCACGCCGACACCGCATGGAAGATCGAGTATCACTGACCCTCGGTAGTTCCCGAGCAGAGTCAGAGAACCGAGCGATCCGAGAATTTCGGGTCGCTCGGTTCTCGTTGGGGTGCACGTCGCCACCGGCGCGGGACACTACGATGGGACAAATGGAGAGACCCTCATGACCCAGGACACGGCCGGTGCGGCCCGTCAGAGAACCACACATGCGGTGGGACGATCGGCGATGCTCGTCCAATGCCCCGACATCGGCGATGTCCTGGCCTTGCACGCGGCGTTACTCAAGGCGCCCCTGCCGAACCAGCTCGAGCTCATCCCGGCCGCGACGACCGTCCTGGTCCGCTTCAGATCCCGCCTGACGCGGCGGGCGGCCCATGAGGCCGCGGAGGCCCTTCGCACGCTGCGCGGGGAGGCCGACGCCGCGACCGAATCCGGCACCGTGGAGATCCCCGTCCTGTACCGGGGCGAAGACCTCGAGGACGTCGCCGAGCATCTGGGCATTACCCCCGAGGCGGTCATCGACCGGCACGCCCACCAGGAGTGGACGGCCGCTTTTTCCGGGTTCTCCCCCGGGTTCGCGTACCTCGTGCCGGCGGACGCCCGCCCCGAAGCGTCGCTGACCGTTCCCCGGCGGGCGAGCCCTCGCACCAAGGTTCCGGCGGGGTCCGTGGCCTTGGCCGGTGACTTCTCGGCGGTCTACCCCAGCGATTCTCCCGGCGGTTGGCAGCTGATCGGCACCACCGATACCCCCGTTTGGGACCTCGACCGCGAGGTTCCCGCCATCATCACGCCCGGGACACACGTCCGCTTCTCGCCCACGCGCGAAACCGTGGAATTACAAGAATCCCGACCCGCCGCGCCGCCCGAACCCGGCGAGGACGCGGCCTTGCGCATCGACGCTCCGGGCCTCTCGACCATCGTCCAGGACGCGGGGCGAAGCGGCCACATCGACTGGGGCGTCAGCCCGTCCGGGTGGGCCGACCCGGAGGCCGCGCGCTCCGCCAATCGTCTGGTGGGCAACGAGGCCGCCGCGAGCGTCCTCGAGAACACCGCGGGCGGTCTGGCCCTGACCGCGCTGAAGGACACCGTGCTCGCCGTGACCGGGGCCCGCGCCGAGGTCAGCGTCGCGGGCGAGACCGCGCGCCGCATCCCGAACGACCGGCCCTTCGCGATGCTGGCCGGGGAACGCCTCTCGATCGGCCCAACCTCCCGGGGTCTCCGGGTGTACGTGGCTGCGCGCGGCGGATTCGAGGTGGCCCCGGTGCTCGGCAGCGCGGCCACGGACACCCTTGCCCGCCTCGGGCCGCCCTCGTTGACCCGCGGCAGCGCGGTGCGCCTCGGACCACAACCGCACCACGCCGTGGTGCCGGAGCTTCCGTCCGTGCCACTGCCCGAGACGGAGGCCGTGAACGACATCCCGGTTTCTCCCGGCCCACGTTCCGGCTGGTTCACCCCGGAATCCCTCGACGCGATGGCAGGCTTCACCTGGCAGGTCACCCAGGAGAGCAACCGCGTCGGCGTCCGGCTCGCGCCGCGGGACGATTCCGAGGAGGAATCGCCCCTCATCCGGACCCAAGAGGCCCAGGACCGGGAGTTACCCAGCGAGGGCATCGTCGCCGGGTCGATCCAGGTTCCGCCCAACGGAAACCCGGTGATTTTCATGGCCGATCATCCCGTCACCGGCGGATATCCCGTGATCGGCGTCGTGGAACCCGAGCATCTGCGCCTGCTGGCCCAGGCGCCACCGGGGACCGCGATCCGCCTGCTCCTCGACAGCCCAGAGTCCCCCGCCGGACAACACACGACCACCACGGAGAACACCACATGCGCAAAGTCCTGATCGCCAACCGTTCGGAGATCGCCGTCCGCGTGATCCACGCCTGCGCGGAACGTGGAATCGGCACCGTCGCCGTCTACGCCGATTCCGACGTCGATTCCCTCCACGTGCACCTCGCCGACGAGGCATACGCCCTGGAAGGCAACTCCCCCGCGGAGACTTACCTGAACATCGACAAGCTCCTGGAGATCGCCCGACGCTCCGGTGCGACGGACGTGCACCCCGGGTACGGGTTCCTGGCGGAGTCGGCGGATTTCGCCAGGGCAGTGACCGAGGCCGGCCTGACGTGGATCGGCCCGTCGCCGGAGACCATCGAGGCCTTGGGCGACAAGATTCAGGCCCGCGCCATCGCTACGGCCGCCGGTGCCCCGCTCGCGCCCGGCACGGATGGCCCTCTGGAAGACGCCGGCCAGGCCCGGGACTTCGCCGAGGAGCACGGCCTGCCGATCATCATCAAGGCCGCCCACGGCGGAGGCGGGCGCGGAATGCGCGTGGTTCGGGACCTCGACGAGGTCGAGTCCGCCTTCGAGGCCGCCGCCCGTGAAGCCAAGGGGGCCTTCGGTCGCAGCGAGTGCTTCGTCGAGCGCTTCCTCGAGCGCCCGCGCCACGTGGAGGCTCAGGTCATCGCGGACTCGCACGGCGGTGTCGCGGTGATCGGCACGCGCGATTGCTCTTTGCAGCGCCGCAATCAGAAGCTCGTCGAGGAATCCCCCGCTCCGTTTCTGACCGATGACCAGCTCCGCCACATCGAGGAAGCCTCGGGCGCGATCTTCCGGGAGGCCGGGTACGTCAACGCCGGGACCGTCGAGTTCCTGGTGGGATCGGACGGCCTGATCTCCTTCCTGGAGGTCAACACCCGCATCCAGGTCGAGCACCCCGTCACGGAGGAAACCTTCGGTGTGGACCTCGTGGGCCTTCAGCTCGACGTCGCCGCCGGTGAGAAACTCCCGCTGGAAAGCCCGCTTCGTCCACATGGACACTCGATCGAATTCCGCATCAACGCCGAGGATCCGGGGCGTGGTTTCCTGCCCGCCGGTGGGTCCGTGAAGACGCTGACGGTGCCGAGCGGGCCCGGCATCCGGTGGGATGCGGGCGTGGTCGCGGGTTCCCCGGTGGCCGGTGACTTCGATTCCCTGCTCGCCAAGCTCATCGTGACCGGGCCGACCCGCGAGGCCGCCCTGCGGCGCGCGCGCCGGGCTCTGGCGGAAATGACCCTGACCGGCGTCGCCACCACCCTGCCGTTCCACCGCGCCGTCCTGGAGAACCCAGACTTCACGGGAGATCCCTTCCGCGTGTACACCACGTGGATCGAAGATGTTCTGACGCCTTCTTTAGAGGCCGACGGCGGTTATCGCGCCCCCGAATACGCGGACCGCACGCTCTTCGGCGAGCCCGGAGGCGAGGCGGAAGGTTCCGTGACGGCCGGGGTCGAGGTCGAGGGACGCCTGACCAAGGTGCGTTTCCCTGCCGACGCGTTGGCCGCCATCGGTGCGGGCCTGGCTCGCGGTCTCGGCGGCGTGGCGTTCTCCGGTGAGGCTGCGGCGTCGCAGGGTTCGACTGAGGAGTCATCGGGCGAGGTCCAGCTCACGGCACCGTTGAACGGCTCGCTCGTCCGTTGGGTCACCGAGGACGGCGCGGACGTGGAGCAGGGCGAGGTCGTGGCCGTGTTGGAGGCCATGAAGACCGAAATGCCCCTGGAGGCCGACGCTGCCGGAGTGCTGCGCCGGGGCGACGTCGAGCCAGGCCAGAAGCTCACCGCCGGGCAGTCGCTGGGCCGGATCGAGCCGGCGAGCTAACGGGCGCGGGCTAATCCACGTCCGCGGGCTTTCACCGATCACAACGGGGTTGATGCAAGAATTCGTGACGTTCGAGGTATCGCACTGCGACCGCACGTGAGACGCGCTGGGCCTACGCGTCCCCAGCCATCCGGGCGGATGCACATGATCGGCTAGCCAGAGAGTTCGTCAGGACACGGAGGATGAGGGAGGCAGGGATGGGCGCTTCGGTAGGGCAGACTTCGGGCCCAGATCCTTCATCAGCCCGTGAGAAACGCGACGGGCTTCCTACACAATTTAAGGTCGTCTTAGCAGGAGAGTCCTTATCTCTCCTCGGTGCCCAGATATCGACGGTGATGATTCCCTTGATCGCCGTTCTGGCGTTACATGCGGACGAATTAATTCTCGGTATACTTAGCGCAATTTCATGGTTTCCTATTGTAATCTTCGGACTTTTTGCAGGTACGATAATCGATAGATCCAGTCGCTGGCTGATTATGGCAATCTGCAACATTGTCCGAGCAGCGTTAATTTCTGTGATTCCGATACTGGCAGTGAGCAACACACTGAATTTGAGTGCACTACTTCTCGTGGCCTTTGGTGTTGGTATATGCAATGTATTTTTCGATATTGCATATCAGACGTATGTCCCCGAGTTGGTCGCGGCCGACGCGCTCGGTAAGGCAAACAGCGGTCTAGAGTTCTTTCGCTCAGCGGCTCAGCTCATCGGCCCACTCATGGGCGGACTTCTTGCGACTATTTACCGCCCCGAATTTGTAGTGTCAATTACGTCAATCACGTTCCTTATCGCATTTTCAGCATTATTGGTTTTGCCGTCCCGATTCCGAGTGCGGCCGGTCAACTCCGATTCGATGATCGGACACAAACGAATCTCATTCATCACGGAGCTGCGTACGGGCCTATCGCTCGTATGGAAGTCGTCGCAGATTCGTCTTGTCGTGCTCGCCGGGGCGATGGTAAATATCTTTGCCGCAGGCGTCAGCGCTCTTTTCGTTCTGTTTGTCACGCGCTCCCTTGGGCTCGATTCTTCGGTTTTCGGAATAACCGTCGCGGTCGCGGGCATAGGCGCTTTGGTCGGCGCTCTTACGTTTCGTTGCTGGGCCAATTTTTTCCATGAAGGAACCTGCGTTGCCGTTGGTCTCTTGAGCACGGGACTCGGAACCGTACTGGTGGCTCTTGCCGTCTTCTCCAACCGTCCGATGGTGTGTCTCACCGTCGGCCAATTATTCGTTGGCTACGGCTCTCCCGTCATGAACATCTCCCTGGTGACGCTACGCCAGCGCCTCACCCCGCTCGCGCTTCTCGGCCGGGTGAACGCGAGCGCTCGTGTCGCCATCATGAGCAGCCTGCCGCTGGGTGCACTGCTCGTCTCGGGTCTTGCAGAGGCGACGTCCACAACGACGGCGATCTGGGTATCTGCTGTCGGAGAATTGGCAGTGTTGCTTATTCTCGGCCCTTTCCTGCTTCGGATCAAGGCAAACGAACCCACTAGCTAGCCCTGAGATGCTCCGCCAGTGGGTTGAGACAAGGACACGTGATACTCGATGTACCACGCTGTGACTGCAGGCGACTCGGCAACTGCTTCCGGCTCCACCAGCGTCAACCAACATAACCGGATCCATCCCCGGTACGGATGCCACATCCGCCCTACCGAGGTTATGGTCACGGCCATAAACTACCCCCACCCCAATTGGGCCATCCGCGACGGCCCAGACCCCTCCTACGTAACGTGGCCGAAAACTCTCTCCATCGCCGTATTGTCACCCGCAGCCCCGACGTGACCCATTGACTCGGGGATGTCGACAGCACAGAGATGCTCCAGCACGCCCACGGCGACCCAACGAAGACAGTCCACGCAGAGAAAGGCCAACAGCGCCCCTCTTGTGGAGTTTAATTCAGATCTGTATTATCTCCTTTGGCGGTCTGGCCCCGAGATCGCCATCCTCTGGTTGACAGTGCGCAATGAAGCACACGATCCATTGGAAGGAAGACATGACACTTTCGCTCAATCCGGCGCGGGCAATCACTAGCCATGGACCATTCGCCCTCACCTCAGAGAAGTCTAATCTCGCCATAACGGCACCATATTCCCAATTAGCACAGGTAGCGGATCTACTTCATTGTTGGCCATCCGAAACGAACCATGAATTAAATGGCTTAAGCGACACAGTCACCTATCGGGGTGTTCTATCGCCTACAGCGATCTCACCATCCTCATCAAAAGTCAGACAGATGCAGCATTTGGCGCACAGACACAATGGCTTGACCAAACTCTTCGGAGACTGGTTATTGGGCGAGTACGGCCACGCTTCCGTTCCAACATACCCATCGAGCTACCTCGTACTGGCTGGCTGGACTTTAGAACATTGAGCAAACATGGGTAACCTTATGTGTCCACCAAAGTTTTTACTGTCGTTGTACGACAGTTATTCACCGAGGCCTCTTTTTCTCGTGATGCAGATTCGGAAATTAAAACATCAACGAACTCTTCACTATTTATCCTTAGAAAATTATTATCGGACGCGGAGTCAGAGGTAACAGCGTGAGCGACGGTAATCCCCGACGAACTGCGGTGCTATGGGACCGCGACTTTACGCGACTATGGTGTAGCGAGACCGTCTCGTTCTTCGGAAGCCAGTTAACCTTATTCGCCACGCCCATCGTGGCATTGGAATACCTCCATGCTTCTGCAACAGAGGTGGCCTGGATCAATACCGCAGCCGGTGTAGGCACATTGGTTTTTCTGGGCTTGCTCGGGCCGTGGACCGACAGAGGCCGACGGACCTGGTTCATGTCCACCCTGTCCCTGATACGCTCACTCGTACTTACGGGTGTGGCGCTGTTGCTGATGACGCAAAACCTGTCCCTTTATGTTCTGCTTATCGCAGTAGCCCTCGTCTCCGGGATGACCGGCCTCTACGACAGCGCCTTCTCGGCTCTATTGCCCGGTATCGTCCACCGTTCGAAGCTCTCCGCCGCGAATACCTGGGTCGCGGGCATTCGCTCGGCCGGAGATATTGGCGCAGGCGCGGCGGCAGGAATCATTCTTCAAGTCCTCTCACCCGTCGCTCTATTTATTGCTGACGCCTTCACCTACGTTGCCTCCGCCATAGCGGTGTGGCGTATTCGTGAGCCGGCGCCCACCCCCATCGAACGGATCACCGTGGTTGGGTACGTCCGTTCCCTCGGCGTCGGGTTCCAACAGCTTTACCGTCACCGCGTCATGTGGCCGGTTAACCTATCCATCGCCCATTTCAACCTCTTCACGTCCGCGATCCAAGCCGTATACGTCACGCACGCTCTCCGGTCCGGAGCTATGTCTCCGGTAGAGATTGGGGCCGCGGGTACCCTCGGGGGCACCATTGGGCTCCTTGCGACGAGCGTCGCACCGAGATTGTGGAGCCTGTTCCGGCCGATCACCGTTCTCACGACTACATTTACCCTGCCTGCTCTCGCAGGTTTAGGCATGCTCTTCGTCGCGCCTCGGGAACCCCTTCTCAACGTCGCGCTCCTCGGCCTCTCCCTCGGCTTTTGGGCAGCCTGCGTCATGGTCAACATGACGGGTACGGAAACCCTCAAACAGGTTCTGGTCCCCGAGCGAAACCTCGGTAGCTTTTCCTCAGCTAGCCGGATCCTTACTTGGGGCATCGACCCGGCAGGGGCCGCACTGGCCGGCGTCTTGGCGCTCTACCTGCCCACAGGGCCTGTCCTTGCAGTGGCCGCCATCGGTGTCGCCACGTCCGCGGCGTGGGTGCTAACAGCCTCGCCGGTTCGGGAACTACCCCGTCTACAAGACATCACTGCACCAGACCATCGCCCCTGACCAGGATGACGAATGCGCCTGCAGTCCACGCTCGGACAACCGGGCAGTCGCTGGGCCGGATCGAGCCGGCGAGCTAACGGGCGCGGGCTAATCCGCGTCCGCGGGATTTCATCGATCACAACGCAAAGCGTCGGCAGATCCGCCAAGGATCTACCGACGCTTTGTCGCCCACGGGTGGGTCGCTATGATCCTCGGGATCGGCGCACCCGGACCAGGCCGGTGGCCGAAGCCACCGCGATCCCCCCGAGAACCCACAGCAACCACGATTGCACGGGTGATGAACCATCGAACACGGCCGGCATGAGAAGAATCAACAACGCGGCGGAGACCGCAAGGCCCACGATGAAACCGACCAATGTGTAGTTACTCTTCACCACAACCCCTGACGTGAAGCAGCTCGCAACGGCTGTCTTGGGACGTCGATTAGCCGTTCCAGAGCTTCGCGAGGCCCTGAATCGCATTCACCCCGAAGTACAGCGTCAGCAACCAGACGAAGACGCCGGCGACAATCAGCCACTTCGGGTACTTGTACCCCTGCAGAAGATCCCGGCGGAAAATCGCGACGATCAGAATCACGGTGAAGCCCAACGGCAGGATCAGGCCGTTGATGGTTCCCGCGATGACCAGCAGCGTCGCCGGGGGCTTGCCCAGGCCCATGAACACGATGGTCGACAGCACGATCATGATGATCGTCAGCAGATTGCGGATCCAGGTTTTGGTGTTGCGGGTGGTCATGAACGAGACCGAGGTATACGCGGCACCGATCACCGAGGAGATCGACGCGGCCCACAGGATCACGCCGAACAGTCGCAAGCCGATGTCTCCCGCCGCGTGCTGGAACGCCTCCGCGGCCAGGTTCGAGCTCGTCAGGGCCACACCCCCGGCGACGACGCCCAGGATCGCCAGGAACAACAGGTACCGCATCACGCCGGTCACCACGATCGAGGTGATCGAGGCCCCGGAAATGGACTTGACGTCGTCGACCCCGGAGACGCCCGCGTCGATCATGCGGTGCGCGCCGGCGTAGGTGATGTACCCGCCGACGGTTCCGCCGATGAGCGTGGTCACGACCACCATGTCCACGTTGTCGGGGAGGACGGTCTGGCGGAAGGCGTCCATCACCGGAGGCCCGGAGACCACCGCGACGTACCCGGTAATCAGGATCATGAGGACACCGAGAACCACCACGATCTTGTCCAGGGCCACGCCGGCCTTCTTGGACAGGAAGACCAAGATCGCCAGCACGGAGGTCAGGATCCCGCCCCATTTGGCGTCCAGACCGGTCATGGCGTTGATTCCCAGGCCTCCGCCGGCCACGTTGCCGACGTTGAAGACGAATCCACCGAACACCACAAAGATGCCCAACACCACGCCGACGCCGGGCAGGATCTTATTGCCGAGCTCCCCGGCGCGCAGGCCACTGATGCCGATCACGCGCCACACGTTCAGCTGGACCGCGACGTCGACGACGATCGACAAGAAGATCGCGAAGGCGAAGGCCGCACCCATCTGCACGGTAAACGTGGCGGTCTGGGTGATGAATCCCGGGCCAATGGCCGAGGTGGCCATGAGGAAAAGCGCGCCCAGCAGGATCGATCGTTTCGACTCGACCTTGGGCAACTTCTGCTTGGTGACGACGTCACCCATCGCGGTCTGCGGCCGCGAGCCGTCGGCCTCGGAGGCCGCGTCGCTCCAGGGCACCCTGGGGTTTTCCAGGGAATCGTTGTGCTGTGTCATGTGGGCCTCTCAGGGCGAGTAGCGACGAGGGTGCGAGTACACCAGGCACGAAATCGTACCAGAGAGTTAGTGCCGCAGAGCACACCGCGGGCCGGGCAGGGGCCGGCGGACAACGGCGTCGCCCGCGCGGGACGGCGCACGACGCCGCGACCGGCGGCTATCCGGCCGCCCGACGGGAAGCACGCAACGCCAAACGGTAGGAACGGGCCGCGCGGACGGCGTCCACGATGAGGATCAGGATCGCGACCCAGACGATGCCGAACCCGATCCAGCGGCCGGTCGACATGTGCTCCCCGAGCAACAGGAACCCGACCAGGAACTGCATGATCGGGTTGAAGTACTGCACCATCCCGACATAGGACAGCGGCAGACGAGACGCGGCGCCGGCGAAGGTCAGCAAGGGCACCAGCGTGATCACGCCGGTGCCGACCAGCAACGCCGTCTTGAGGCCACCAATGTGACCGAAGGCCAACCCACCACCGATCACCTGAACCAAGACCTGCACGATGATCGCCGGGATGAACAGCCACGCCGTCTCGAAGGTGAGTCCGGTCAGCGAGTCGACGCGTCCACCCACGTTCTTCTTCACCAGGCCGTAGAGGGCGAAGGTGCCCGCGATGATCAACGAGATCCACGGGACCGAGCCGTACTCGACCGACAAGAAGATGATCGCGATCAGGCTCACGCCCACGGCCAGCCATTGCAGCTTGCGTAGCTTCTCGTGGAAGACCAGAACGCCCAAAACGATCGTCGCGACCGGGTTGATGAAGTACCCCAGGGAGGCCTCCAGGACGTGTCCGGTGGTGGTCGCGATGATGTACACCAACCAGTTGATCGACACGATTCCGCCGGCCAACCCCAGGGTCAGCACGACCCGACGATTGGTGAACGTCGCGAGGATCCGCTTCCAGGTGCGCGTCACCGTCACCAGGATCAGGCAGAGAACCAACGAGAAGATGATCCTCCAGCCCAGGATCTCGAAGGCACCGGTGGGCGTGATCGCCGCAAAGTAGAGCGGCAGGAAACCCCAGAGCCCATAGGAAATGAACGCGAGGATGAAGCCCGTTCTGAGCGATCCTCCCGGGCGGACAGCTCGCGTCGGTTCGTCCGGGGCAATGACCTCGGGCAGTGCGCCGGTGACGGCCGCGGGCTCGGACGCGGCGGAGGACGATGCGGCCCCCGCACCCTCCGCGCCTTCCGCGTGATCCCCCATGAACGAAGCGGATCCGGGGGTCTTGGTCATGCGACCGTCCTTCCTAACGTGTGGCGGAGCGCGCCGTCGAGCTCCGGGAATCGAAAAACGTATCCGGCATCGGTTAAGACGCGCGGCACCATGGCCGCCGAGCTCAACGCGAGCTCTTCCGTGGCCTGGCGGCCCAACAGAAGCCGGGGAGCCTGACGAGGCGTGGGCAGGCGGCTGGGCCGGTGCACGACCTCGCCCAGCGACCGGGCAAAGTCTCGCTGGCGCACGGGGTTCGGGGCCGCGGCGTTGACGGGTCCGGACAGTCGCGGAGATATCGCCGCAAGGGCATATATCTGGGCCATGTCGTCGACCGAAATCCACGGTTGCCACTGGTTCCCACCGCCCAGGGGGCCGCCGGCGCCGCCAAAATACAGGGGCAGTTGCGCCGCGAGGAGCCCACCGGCGGCGCTCAGGACCAGGCCGGTTCGCACGGTCACGACGCGCGTGCCAAACTCCTCCGCGCGCAACGCCGCCTTTTCCCACTCGAAGCACAGGCCGGCCAAGAAATCCTCACCGGGGGCCGAATCCTCGTCGACCTCGCCGGCGTCGTGGCCGTAGTAGCCGCTGGCGGATGCGTTGATCAGGGCGCCCGGGCCACCGCGGTCGGCCGCCTCGCGCATCGCCTCGACGATGGTCTCGGTCGCGTTGAGCCGCGACTCGAGCAGGGCCCTGCGGTGCTTCGCGGTGAAGGCCCCAAAAATCGGTTCTCCGGCGAGGTTGATGACCGCGTCGATGCCGATGAGCTTGGCCGGGTCGAGCCGGTGTTGCGTGGGATCCCAGGCGATCCGTCCCGCCCCGAGCTCTCCGCTGTATCCGGTACGGCGCTCCAAGCGAAAGACCTGATGGCCGGCCCCGCGCAGGAGGGCCGTCAGTTGCGTCCCCACCAGGCCCGACGAACCGGCCACCGCGATCTTCAAGGGCCCGGAGGGCGCCCCTGGAACCCGACGCAACGACGCGGCGAAATCCAGATCCGCGCGAGTTTGATCGGTCCGGTAGGCAAACACCCGGTCGAGCTCGGCCTCCAGGCGGTCCTCGCCCCGAAGGAAGCGGCCCCGCAGGGCCGAGGGCAGCTCATAGTCCACGGTGTCGGCGACCTCCGCGCCGTCGGTCCCGGCGTCGAGGAAGTCGTGGCGATGCTTCCAGGAGCGCAACGGCCCTCGAACCATGACGTCGGTGAAGCTCTCCCCCGGCCGGAAGTCCGTGTGCTCCGCCAGCCAGCGGGCCCCGGGCCGTACGGGAAGCGCGCCCGGCAGCAGGCCGTCCGCCCACTGCGGCCCCATACGCAGTTCGGTGCGGGAGCCCACCTCGAGCCCGTCGGACGGCCCGCTGATCACCCGCGTGGACCAGGGAGGGCTGAGCCGCACGACGGCGCCGGGTCGTGCGTACCAGCTCGCCACCTCGGACCGCGAGTGGTCCAGCAGGGCGCGGTGTCTGTACGTGGTCATAGATCCTCCCTGACCCTTTCCCACGGCGCGATCGGCCCGGGAACGGGGGTAAACAGCGGATGGGTGAGCAAGCGGTTATTGCGTAGATCCGATTCGAGTCGGTCCACGAGCCCGGGCGAACGCAGGCGCAGCTTGAAAATGAGCAGTTCGGCCTCGTAACGAAGCTGACCGTCGGGCACGGGCAGAAGCGGAAGCCCGGCGGTGCCCGCCTCGGTGCCGGACACGGAGGCCGGGTCCGGCATCAGCACGGGCTCGGCGTCGGGACCGGGCTGCATCGCCTCGGCTTCACCGGCCAGCAAGGGTCCGCGAACGATGCGCTCGGCGTCGAACCGGTAGCCCCTCTCGGTCGATTCCCGATGCACCCCGCGCAGGTAAGCGGCTATCGCGTCGAGGGGACGCTCCGTCTCCGAGAACCGCGTCAATTGAGGATGCCTTCGGTATCCCAGCGTGGCACCGGCCAAGACCTTTTGGGCGAGCAGCGCCTCGCGCCAGAGCGCCACGAGCCCCTTAGCGTCCAGGTAGGTCGGGTGCAAGGACCACAGTCTCACAGGCGTCCTCTCTTACTCCGTCAGATCCCGGATCGGCGTACCGAGTTGCGTGCTCCACACTACTCGTCCGCGCCACACCGGGCATCGCCTTGCCGCAGGTCAGGAGGCCGCCGGGACGCGGCCGCGGAACTCCTCCTCGATCATCTCGAGGGACTTGTCCTTGGTCTCGGGGACCTTGATCCGGACCCATGTCAGGGCGATGATCTGGAGGACCACGAAGATCCCGATGGTCGCGCCGAAGCCGATCGCCGCGGACAGCAACGGGAAGAACAGCGCGACCAGGAAATTCACGCTCCACTGAACGCCCGTGCTGACGCCCATCGCGATGCCGCGCACCGGCAGGGGGTAGATCTCGGACATGTACAACCAGGTCATGGTGCCGATCGCGCACTGCGAGATGCCCACGAAGATCACGATCGAGGCCAGGACGATCCAGCGCTTGGCGGCGACGTCGTTGTCGATGAGCATCGAGGAGAGCGCGAGGATGGACAGCATCACGATGGTCCCCGTGAGCCCGACGCTGAGCATCATTTTCCGTCGGACGTGCGGGACGATCGCGAGGGCCACGCCCACGCCGATCACCCCGGCCAGGCCGATCAGCAGATTCACGACGAAGGCCGTATTGCCCACGAAGCCCGCGTCGGTCAGGATCGTCACCCCGTAGTACTGCACCACGTTAATACCGGAGATCTGGTTGATGATCGCCATACCGATGCCGATGAACAGGATGCGGCGGATCCAGGTGGTACCGAAGATGTCCTTGAGGGTCCCGGAGGCCGCCTGCTCGTCGCGTTCGGCCATCGTGCGCACCTCATCCACCTCGGCCTGGGTGAAGGTGTGCTCGCGCACCTGTCGAAGCACCGAGAGCATCTCGTCGATGCGCCCGCCGCGGGCAAGCCAGCGCGGGGACTCGGGGACGGCGATCATGCCGGCCCACAAGACGATCGCGGGGATGATGCAGATTGCGAGCATCCACCGCCAGGTTCCGGCCTGATCGGAGCCGGCCACTCCCGCGATTCCCGCGTTGAAGCCGAAGGCCAGAAGCTGCCCCAGGACCACCATGAACTCGTTCTGCGAGATCACGCGCCCCCTGAGATGGGTCGGGGCGAGTTCGGCCAGGTACACCGGGACGGTCACCGAGGCGCCGCCGACCGCGAGGCCCAGGACGATGCGGAAGAGCGAGAGCACCCACCAGGTGGGCGACAGCACGGAGCCGACCGCGGCCACCGTGAAGAGCATCGCGACGATGAGAACGGTCCGGTGTCGGCCGTAGCGATCCGAGAACCGGCCACCGAAGATCGCGCCAAAGATCGCACCAAATTGGAGGGCCGAGGTCACGAAGCCCTCGTACTTGGTGGGCATGTCGAAGTCGACGGCCATCGAGGGCAACGCGCCGTTGATGACGCCCGTGTCGTAGCCGAAGAGGAGCCCCCCGATGGTCAGGACGAAGGCGGCGACCCTCATCTTCCCGGTCAGCTTGGTCTCCTGGATCGGTTGCGGCGTGGTTTCCGTAAAGTGATGCGGCAGCGGCTTGGGCGTGCGGGGCACGATGACGGCCCTCCTCTTCTGTGGTGCGAGATGTGTCACTACATACCTTCACAATGTAGTGGCCGAACCGCATCCTCGGGGCCCCATGTGACGCGCGCCCCTCGCGAGAACCCGGCGGCCGCGATTCTGGGTGCACCCGGGCCCGGGAACCACGCGGAGCATCCGCGCGCACCGATCCCTTAAATATTGACAGAGATTGACGACGTGGCTAATAGACGTTGTCACCCATTGACGGTTTTCGTATGCTGGAGGCACCGCTCAAGGAAGGATGGAACCATGGCCGCCACAACCCGGGAGGACATGCTCGAACTCTTCGACAAGTTCACCCACGAACTCGAAGATTCAGGGCAACTGGTCGCCGCCTCCACCGAAGACATCCGCCGCGTGGTCCACTCCGCCACCGAGGCCGCACGCACCAGCTTGCGACTCAGCCACCGCGTCGGAACTTTCTATACCACCGCCCGGGTTCGCGATCTGCTGGGCATCAGCCGCCAAGCACTCAACGCCCGCGTCGAGCGTGACTCCCTGCTCCGGGTCAGGACCGCGGACGGAACCTACCTGTTCCCCGCTTTCCAATTCACCGAGCCCCAGGGTCCGAGCGCGTTGTTCCGACGGATCATCAAGACCCTGCTGGGTGCGGGCATAGACCCGTGGACGGTGACCTATTGGCTGACCGCATCCTCTCCGGCTACCGGCCACAGTGCAACACCTCTGGAGATCATTGACTCCGGGACCACGACGGAACGGTCGCGGCTCATCGCGGAAGCCGACGATCAGGCCGCTCGGTGGCGGGATCACACGCGGTGAACCGTCACCTCAGCACCCTGAAACCACCAGGGGCCCCTGAGCTATACGTCGACTTCCCGGCCCGGAAGATCACGGCTGCCACGACGTGGTGGCGAGTCCACCGCTCTCACCACAGCCCGTGGTGGTTCTCGTCGACCCCTGGACGCTTCAACCTCCATGCCCCTCACGGGACACTCAATCTCGCCCAAAGCCCGTCCACGGCCGCCCGAGAAGCACTAGGCCCCCGATTGGTCGGATCCCGGGCCATACCGGCCGTCGACGTCGCGGACATGAGGGTCACCCCGCTGGCCCTCAATCCGGCGGTCGTCGCTGACCTCACGGCCCAAACCGCACCACAATTCGGAATCGTCCTGGCCGATATCACCGCGCCGATGCACGATGCCTATAAACTCACCCGAGCCTGGGCTGAAGCTTTCCGCCAAGCCGGTTTCGGCGGCTTGACGTCCAGATCCAGGTTCGCCGCAGGCTCTCACAATGCCTGCCTCTACCTGTTCGGTCCGGCCGGCGAACACCCCGTCGGGGACACTCCCGAGGCCGCGCGCGAGCTCACGAGAATCCTCACCGAAGAGCTGGGGCTGGCCGTGGACCCGCTACCCAAAGACCGTGACCTGAACATCGACCCCTGACCACGCGCCGAGGAGCGGCCTCTCGACACGTGGCGGGCGCCACATGTTACGGTTAACTCATATTGTCCTTACAAAGAGACAATCTCTCAGTAACCACCGTTGGAGAACCCCATGGCCACATCCCTCAACGTCACGATCGACCGATCATCCCCGGTCCCCCTGTATCACCAGCTTGTGCACGGCATCGAAACGGCGATCTCGGAAGGCGACCTCCCGCCCGGGACCATGCTCGACAACGAGCTGTCCCTGGCCAAGGATCTCCACCTGTCCCGTCCCACGGTGCGCAAGGCCATGGACGAGCTCGTGCGTTCCGGGTTGCTGGTGCGCAAGCGCGGCGTCGGGACCCAGGTGGTTGCCTCGGAGGTCCGCCGTTCGGTGGGGCTGACCTCGCTGTACGAGGACCTCAGCCAGGACCGGGCCCAACCCACCACCGAGGTGCTGGATTTCGAGCAGTCCCCCGCCCCCGAGGACGTCGCCGAGCGGCTCAAGGTCGCGCCCGGTACCACGGTCTATCACTTCCGACGAGTCCGCAGCCGCAACGGCACCCCGCTGGCGGTCATGGAGAACTGGGTCCCCCTGGACATCGCCGACCTGAGCCGCGAGGCCCTCGAAGAGCACGGGCTCTACACGATCCTGCGTCAGCAGGGCATCAACTTCCGGCTCGCCCAGCAGAAAATCGGCGCGGCCGTCGCGACGAACGATCAGGCCAAGCTGCTGCACACCACTCCCGGATCCGCCTTGGTCACGATGTCCCGCACCGCGACCGACGACGTCGGGCGCCGCGCCGAGACCGGTCGGCACGTCTACCGCGCCGATTCCTACTCTTTCGAAGTCACCCTCTCCGCCTAAGCGGAGCGGGCCGAACCCCGCAACCCCCGATACACGGCATCACGAAAGGACATGCGAACATGACGAATTGGGTATACCCCGCCGGAAGCGCCAGCGACGGTCCGTGGGATCTCTCCCTGGGCGCCTACGACTCCGCGACCACGGTCGACGGGTGGGAACACACCGGCCTGAAGACCGCGACGCTGTCCGACCGTCCGCTCACGCTGGACGCCGTGGCCGAAGAACGCATCATCATCCCGCTGTCCGGGGACGTGACCGCCGTGGTCGACGGCCAGACCTACCGCCTCTCGGGACGCGAGTCCGTCTTCGCCGGACCCACCGACGTGCTCTACACGGGGGTCGAGAAGGCGGTCGAGATCTCCGGCGACGCGGGAGTCCGGTTGGCCGTGGCCTCCGCCCCCGCCCGCGAGTCCTACCCGACCCGCCTGATCACCAAGCAGGAGGCGCCCCTCGAACTCCGCGGAGCGGGCAATTGCTCCCGCGAAGTCCGCAATTTCGGCACGCCCGCCGCGCTCGAGGCGGATCGGTTCATCGTCTGCGAGGTGCTCACCCCCGCCGGAAACTGGTCCTCCTACCCGCCGCATAAGCACGACGAAGAGAAGGAAGGCCAGGAAACCCGGCTCGAGGAGATCTACTACTTCGAAACGCGCGTCACGCCGGACGCCCCGGCCGAAGCCACCGACGCCATCGGGTACCAGCGTGTCTACGCCTCCGACGAGCGCCCGATCGACGTCAACACCGAGGTCCGCACGGGCGACGTCGTGCTGGTCCCCTACGGCTGGCACGGTCCGGCCATGGCCCCTCCCGGCTACGACATGTACTACCTCAATGTCATGGCCGGCCCGGGTCCCGTCCGGAGCTGGCTCATCAGCGACGACCCGCATCACGGGTGGGTTCGCCAGCAGTGGGACGCTCAGGAGATCGACGCGCGCCTGCCGTTTGGCCGCTGATCCTTGGCATTCTCCGAACTGAGCTGGCTCGCCTGGACGGGATTGGCGGTTGCTGCGGCCCTGGTGGGCTTCTCCAAAACGGCCCTGCCCGGGATCAACACGCTCTCGGTCGCCCTCTTCGCCGCGATCCTGCCCGCCAAGCCGTCCACCGGCGCGCTGTTGATTTTGCTGATGGTCGGGGACGCCTTCGCCCTGTGGACCTACCGCCGTAGCGCGCACTGGCCCACCCTCATCCGGATGATCCCGGCCGTTCTGGTGGGCCTGGCCGTCGGGGGCCTGTTTCTGGCCTTCGCCGGCGACGGCGTGGTGCGTCGCGTCATCGGCATCCTGTTGCTCATGCTCATGGGCCTGACCCTGTGGCAGCGCCGCCGGCGCGCCACCGCCCCCGGTCCCTCCGAACGACCTCACCACGAGCAGGCCTCGCGGTTCGCGACCGCGGGCTACGGGTCCCTCGGCGGGTTCACGACCATGGTCGCGAATGCCGGCGGGCCGGTCATGTCGATGTACTTCCTGGCCGCCCGGTTCCCGGTGCACGCATTTCTGGGGACGGCCGCCTGGTTCTTCGCGACGATGAACGTCATCAAGCTCCCGGTGTCCATCGGCCTGGGGCTCGTGACACCACCATCGCTGCTCGTGGACGCGGTGCTCGTCCCGGCCGTGGTCGCCGGCGCCTTCGCGGGCCGGTGGGCGGCCCGCCGCATCCGGCAGAGCGTCTTCGACGTCGCCGTGATCGTCGTGACGGTGCTCGGCGCCCTCTACCTGCTGATCTGACGCCCGGAAGCTCCGAGCGTCAGATCAGCGGTCAGGCGGCGGGGACAACCCTCAGGCGCCGAGGGCCGAGGTGATCGCGTCGCGGGTGAAATAGAGCAGGAATCCGGCGGAGACCACCCACATCAACCAGTGCACCTGGCGGCCCCGACCCGTGAGCACGTGGATCACGGCCCAGGAGATGAACCCGACGCCGATGCCGTTGGCGATCGAATAGGTCAGGGGCATCGAGACGATCGTCAGGAACACCGGCAAGGAAACGCGGAAGTCCTTCATCTCGATCTCCTGGATCTGCACGACCATCATGGAACCCACGACCACCAGCGCGGCGGCCCCGGCCTCCATGGGGATCACCTCGATCAACGGGGTGAAGAACATCGAGACCAGGAACAGCACCCCGGTCACGCACGCGGCCAGGCCGGTGCGGGCCCCCTCGGCGACGCCGGCGGCCGAGTCCACGAACACGGTGTTCGACGAGGCCGAAGCGCCACCGCCGGCGACGGCGCCGATGCCCTCGACGATGAACGCCTGCCGAATTCGGGGGAAGGTCCCGTCCGCCTTGGCGAGCCCGGCGTTCCCGGCGAGCCCCGTCATGGTTCCCATGGCGTCGAAGAAGTTGGTGAACAGCAAGGTGAACACCAGCATGATCACCGACAGCGCGCCGATCCGCTCGAAGGAACCGAAGAGGTCGAACGCGCCCACGAGCCCGAAGTCCGGCATGGCCACCACGTGGCTCGGAAGTTCGGGGGCACTCAGGTTCCATCCCTGGGGATCGGGGTTTTTGGGGTCGCCCACGGTCCCGAGGTGCGCGAAGGCCTGCACGATGATCGAGACCACGGTCGCGACGATCATGCCGATCAGGATTCCGCCGGGAACCCTGCGGGTCACGAGCACACCGATCAGCAACAGCGCGAAGATGAAGATCACGGTGGGCAACGCGGTGATCGAACCGCCCTGGCCCAGCTGGACCGGCGGACCATCCGGGGTCCTGGTGACGAATCCCGAGTTCACGAATCCGATGAACGCGATGAACAAGCCGATGCCCACGGTGATGGCCGTTTTGAGTTGGGCCGGCACCGCGTGGAAGATCGCGGTTCGGATGCCGGTGGCCCCGAGAAACACGATGATGATGCCGTTGATGATGACCAGCCCCATCGCTTCGGGCCAGGAAACGTCCTGCACCACCGACACCGCGAGGAAGCTGTTCATCCCCAGGCCGGCGGCCAGCGCAAACGGAAGGCGGGCGACGACGCCGAAGAGCACCGTCACGCCTCCGGCCACGAGCCCCGTCACGGCGGTCAGCTGGGCGAAGTTAAGACTATTCCCATCGACGTCTTGGGCCGCGCCGAGGATCAGCGGGTTCAGGACCACGATGTAGGCCATGGCCACGAACGCGACGAGCCCACCGCGGAGTTCTTGTTTGATCGTGGAGCCGCGGGAGGTGATCTCGAAGAAGCGGTCCAGCGCGGAGCGACGCCTCGTCGGCCGCTCTTCGTCGGTCATCTGGTCTACAGCCATGGTGTGCCTCTGTTTCCCTGCCATTTCTGGAACCGAAATGGAGATTGTTGTGGGGACTGGCGGGTGTGAAGGGGATTCCTCGATGCCTTTCCTCAGGCGGAAAACACCGTTCGTCGCGGGCGGGGCAACCGGAGGCTGCCGGACCCGGGGAGCATCATCTCGATTTCGATCCGGCAACGTAGACGCTGTGCACCGTTCGATCGTCACCGAGCATCATCATCGCGAACAGCAGTTCGGAGGTGGTCTGGGCGTGGGCCGCGCGTCGCCGGAGCACCGCGTTGGTCTCAGGGTCCAGGACCACCAGATCCGCGTCCTTGCCCGGTTCCAGGCTCCCGACGGAGGAGTCGGTGCCCAGCGCCTCGGCGCCGTCCAGGGTCGCCAACCGCAACGCCTCGAAGGAGTCGAGCGGCCCGCCGACGGAACGGCTGACCTTATAGGCCTCGTTGAGCGAGGCCAGGGGCGACAGGCTGGTGCCTGCGCCGACGTCGGATCCGAGACCGATCCGCAGCCCGGGGGTCTGCCCGTTCTTCTTGAGGGTAAAGAGTCCAGAGCCGAGGAACAGATTGGAGGTCGGGCAGTGCGCCAGGGAGGCGCGGGCCGAGCCCAAGCGCCGGAGCTCATCCTCCGAAACATGGGTCGCGTGGCCGAAGACCGCCCGCCGTCGGACCAGGCCGAATCGTTCGTAGACGGCCGTGTAGTCCGATTCGTCCGGGAACAGCTCCTTGACCCACGCGCACTCGGAGGGGTTCTCGGAAAGGTGCGTCTGGATGACCGCCTCCGGGTGCTCCTGGGCCAGCTGTCCCAGCAGCTCAAGCTGGCGCGTCGAGGAGGTGGGGGCAAACCGCGGGGTGATCGCGTATTCGAGGCGATCGACGCCGTGCCACTCCTCCAGCAGCTCCCGGCTCTGTTCGTAGGCCTGCTCCGGGGTATCGAGCAGGTACTCCGGCGCGTTGCGGTCCATGCAGACCTTGCCCGTCATGATCCGAAGTTTCTTGGCGCGAGCGGATCGGAAAAGCGCCCGCACCGACTCCGGGTGGACGGTCGCGTAGACGCACGCCGAGGTGACGCCGTGGGCGATCAGCTGATTGGTGAAGAAGTCGGCCATCGAGGCGCAGTGTTCGGGGTCGGCGAATTCCGCCTCCGCGGGGAAGGTGAAGTTCGTGAGCCATTCCAGCAACTGCAAACCCGGCGAGGCGATCATGTTCATCTGGGAATAGTGTGCGTGGCAGTCGACGAATCCCGGCACGATCAACCGGTCACCGTAGGATTCCACGGATGCGGAAGGATGCTCGGAGACCATGTCGCGGGCCTCGCCCACGGCAAGGATTTGTCCGTCGCGCACCACGACCGCGCCGCGCTCGAGGTCGAGGGTCTCCCGCGAATCCCCGCCCAGAGGCGTAACCACGTGTCCGGTGATGATCCGGGTCATCGAGGTGACGGTGTCCGAGGCGCGGGGCTGCCGTCGTTCTAGGGTATTGAGCATCGCTGATTCTCCGTTCGTCTGGCGTCCAGGCCGTGAGGCCGACGCGGGATGCGAATCCGCCACGAGGGGCTCGCCGATACCGTGGTCAGGGATCTGCCGGTTCATCGTGCGGCCCTCACTCTCGTGGTCGTGCGGGTTCGACGGGACGATCGCTCGGGGATCTTGTCGCTGCTCATCGCGTGCGAACCTTCCGGCGGTGGGGTGAGAGGTGATCTCATGCCCTCTCCGCTCCATGTGTGGTGCGAGGGATAATTCCGCAATGCGGTAATGCAAATCCGCATTGTGGACCCCAGTGTAACCTGACTCACTCAGATCTTGACAAGCCCCGCGGGAAAAGATCTGCCCGTGCCTCACCGCACGCGGCATGCTCGGGGGAAATCCGTCGACGCGACACCAATAAGCGCCATCGTGACCGCGAGCACCTCGGAGGAGAATCACCATCATCGCCCACTGATCAGCTCACAAGAAATCCACATCACATCATGACTTTCCGGGCCCTACCGCGGCAGATCAAGGGTGAACGCACGTCGCGCACCTCGATATCGCCCCTGGCTTTCACGATGCGGATAATCGATTCCACGATAAGTGTTAGCATCGTGCTCAATACAAAATTTTGGAAGGATTTACTCGGCACACCTCACCGTGTGATGGAGCACCTCCGGCGAAGAATGGCGAAATCCACCTGGGGTCAGATCCTGCGGGCGTCGTTCTCGGAAATCTCACGACGACTCGATCAAGGAGGACGTGATGGGGTCATTTCACATCACCGTCAATGGTCAGTCACGGGAGGGCGCCGCTCCTCCCGTGCACCTCAATCTGCTGGACTGGCTCCGAGACGCGGGCCTGACCGGGGCCAAGGAAGGCTGTGCCGAGGGCGAGTGCGGCGCGTGCGCCATCATGATCGCCCGCCCCGATGCCGCCGGCGGATCCCGCTGGACCTCGATCAACGCGTGCCTCACCCCCGCCCTCGCCTGCAACGGCCAAGAGATCGTGACCTCCGAGGGCCTCGGGACGAGCCCCGGGCCCGGGTCCGTCGAGGACCTCCACCCGGTTCAGCAGGAAATGGCGTACCGCGGTGGCTCCCAGTGCGGCTTCTGCACGCCCGGTTTCGTGTGCTCGATGGCCGCCGAGTATTACCGCCCCGAGCGCACGCCGGTCTCGGCCGCGGAGGTCGGCGAGGAAACCGGCCCCAACGGCTTCGATCTGCACGCCCTCAGCGGCAATCTCTGCCGCTGCACGGGATACCGGCCCATCAAGGACGCCGCTTATGCCCTCGGTTCGCCCCAGGGCGACGACCCCCTCTTCGAGCGCCAGTCCGTCGCGGCCCCTCGGGCGTGCCCCACCGAGGTGCGCGGAGAGTCCTCGGCGTTCATCCGCCCCAGCAGCCTCGCGGAACTCGCGCAGCGCTACGCCGAGCAGCCTGACGCCGTACTCCTGGCCGGGGGCACGGACGTCGGCGTCGAGACGAACATTCGGCACACCCGGCCCGAGACGGTGCTGGCCGTCGACCACCTCGACGACCTGCGAACCTTCCGCTTCGAGGAAGACCACGCGGAACTCGGCGCGGCCATGACGCTGTCCGAACTCGAACGGCGCCTGGACGGCCGCATCCCCCTCCTGGGCCAGCTCTTTCCGCAATTCGCCTCGCGGCTGATCCGCAACAGTGCGACCTTCGGCGGCAACCTGGGCACCGGCTCCCCCATCGGCGACTCCGCCCCGGTGCTCTTGGCCCTCGACGCGTCCTTGGTGCTGTACTCCACGGCGGGCGAGCGCACGGTCCCGATTTCGGAGTACTTCACGGGTTACCGCCAGACGGTGCGCCGCCCGGGTGAGCTGATTCGGGCCGTCCGCATTCCGATGCCCCTCGCCTCAACGACGGCCTTTTATAAGGTCGCCAAGCGACGGTTCGACGACATCTCGTCGGTCTCCACGGCCTTTGCCATGCACATCGACGACGGCCGGGTCTCCTCGATCCGCATTGGGATGGGCGGCGTCGCCGCCACTCCAATCCGGGCCCTCGCCGCGGAGCAAACGTTGCTCGGCCGCCCCTGGACGGAAGAGACCGCCCGAGAGGCCTCCGCCGCGATGACCGCCGAAAGCACCCCGATGGACGACCACCGGGCCAGTTCGCGCTACCGCTCGGCGATGCTCGAGCAGTCCATGATGCGCTTCTTCGCCCAGTACCGTCCCTCCGAATTTGCAGGAGTGATCTCATGACCGCCTTGATCCATGATCCCGCCAGTCAGGATCCGGCCGGCGTCGGAACGCGCGTCGCCCACGAGTCCGCGGCTCAGCACGTCACCGGCGAGGCCCTGTACACCCACGACCTCGCGACCCGCGACAAGGCCTCGTTGCACGCGTGGCCGGTGCAGTCTCCCCACGCGCACGCCCGCATCACCGACATGCGCCTCGGCGCCGCGTGGGAGGTCCCCGGCGTGGTGGACATCTTGACCGCGGATGCCGTCCCCGGACTCAACGACGCCGGGGTCAAGCACGACGAGCCGTTGTTCCCCTCCGAAGCCATGTTCTTCGGCCATGCGGTGTGCTGGGTGATCGGCGAATCCACGGAGGCGGCCCGCATCGGCGCCGAGGCCGTGGAGGTCGACTACGAGCCGCTCTCCTCGATCGTGACCCTCACGGAGGCGATCGAGGCGCAGAGCTTCCAGGGCCCGCAACACCTCATGGAACGCGGGGACTCCGCGCCCGCACTGGAAGGCTCCGCGCACCGATACCGCGGGAGCTTCGAGTTCGGCGGTCAGGAGCACTTCTACCTCGAGACCCATGCTTCCTTCGCCCGGGTGGACGAGGGCGGCCAAGTCATGGTGAATTCCTCGACGCAGCACCCGACCGAGACCCAAGAGATCGTCGCCCACGTCCTGGGGTTGTCGAGCCACGAGGTCACGGTGCAGTCTCTGCGCATGGGCGGCGCGTTCGGCGGCAAGGAAATGCAACCGCACGGTCTTGCCGCGGTCGCCGCTTTGGCCGCGGTGCGCACCGGGCGGCCGGTCAGCCTGCGCCTGACGCGGACCCAGGACATCACGATGACCGGAAAACGCCACCCCTTCCACGCCGAGTGGGAGGTCGGGTTCGACGAGTCCGGCAAGCTCACCGCCTTGGAGGCCACGCTGACGAGCGACGGCGGCTGGTCGATGGACCTCTCGGAGCCGGTGCTCTCCCGGGCGATGTGCCACATCGACAACGCCTACATGATCCCCAACGTCACGGTTCACGGGCGAATCGCCCAGACGAATAAGACCTCCCAGACGGCCTTCCGTGGATTCGGCGGGCCGCAGGGCATGCTGGTTCTGGAAAATATACTGGGCCGATGCGCTCCCCTGCTCGGCATCGACGCGGGCGAGCTGCGACGCCGCAACTTCTACCAGCCGGGCGACACGACCCCGTACGGGCAGCCGGTTCGTCACGCCGAGCGGATGCCCGACATCTGGTCGACGCTCGCGGAGCGGGCCGAGGTCGTGCGCCGCAAGGCAGAGATCGCCGAGTTCAACGCCGGGCACACGCACACCAAACGTTCCCTGGCGATGACCCCGGTCAAGTTCGGCATCTCCTTCAACTTCGCGGCCTTCAACCAGGCCGGGGCGCTGGTGCACGTCTACAAGGACGGCTCGATCCTGATCAATCACGGCGGAACCGAGATGGGGCAGGGCCTGCACACCAAGATGCGGCAGGTCGCGGCGACCACGCTCGGTGTTCGGCTCGATCGGGTGCGCCTGGCCCCGACCCGCACGGATAAGGTGCCGAACACCTCCGCGACCGCGGCGAGTTCGGGCGCCGACCTCAACGGCGGTGCGGTCAAGAACGCCTGCGAGCAAATTCGCGAGCGTCTCGCCCAAGTCGCGGCCGGAACCTTCGGGGCCAACCCGCACGACGTCCGGTTCGACGGCGACGGCGTCGCCGCTCTCGGCAAAGACCCGGTCCCCTTCGAGCAGGTCGTCTCGGATGCCTATATGCAGAGGGTCCAGCTCTTCGCCGCCGGTTACTACCGCACCGAGGGAATCCACTGGGACTCCTCGACCATGCACGGTTCCCCGTTCAAGTACTTCGCGTACGGCGCCGCGGCGACCGAGGTCGAGGTCGACGCGTTCACGGGGGCGTACCGGGTCTTGCGCACGGACATCGTCCACGACGTCGGAGACTCCCTCTCCCCGCTCGTGGACGTCGGCCAGATCGAGGGCGGCTTTGTGCAAGGTACCGGATGGCTGACCCTCGAAGAATTGCGCTGGGACACCTCCGACGGGGAGCGACGCGGTCGGCTCGCCACGCAGGCGGCGAGCACGTATAAGTTGCCCAGCTTCTCCGAGCTGCCCGGCGAGTTCAACGTGCACCTGTACGAACGTGCCACCGAGAGCGGCGTCGTCTACGGGTCCAAGGCCGTCGGCGAGCCCCCACTGATGCTCGCGATGAGCGTCCGGGAGGCGCTGAGGACCGCGGTCGAGGCCTTCGGTCCGGAAGGCGTTGAGGTCGACCTCGGCTGCCCGTCGACCCCCGAGGCCGTGTACTGGGCCATCCAGGAGGCCGAGCGTTCCTGGGAGGCCGACGACGCCGGACCCCAGCGCGCGGCGGCCACGGCCACCCCAGTGCCGGCCGCCGACGCCGCGGAACGCCCCACGCGAAAAGCCGAGTCGGTCTGATGCAGTGGTTGACGGGGCTCCAGCGGTTGCACGATCAGGGCGCCGCTGGAGTCCTGGTGACGCTGACCTCCGTGCGGGGCCACTCGCCTCGCGGTGCCGGTGCCAAGATGGTCGTCACGGCCGAGGACGCGTGGGACACGATCGGCGGCGGCAACCTCGAGGCGACCCTGACGGATCGGGCCCGGCAGATGATCGCCGATCGCGTGACCGATCCCGTGGTCGAGGAGGTCTCGCTCAACGAGCACGCCGCGACCCGCTACGGTCAGCAGTGCTGTGGCGGGAAGGTGACGGTTCTGCTCGAACCGATCGCCGCCCCGCCGGTCGTGGCGATCTTCGGCGCCGGGCACGTGGGATTGGAGATCGTGCGCTCGCTCTCCCGGCTGCCCGTTGCCCTCCACCTCGTGGACAGCCGACCGGGGGCCACGGCGGACGCCCGCGCCGTCGGCGAGCTGGACGGCGCGGCCACCCTGCGCGTGATTCACGCCCCGGCCCCGGAGGCCGCGCTCAACGACCTGCCGGCCGGCAGCCACGTGCTGATCATGTCCCATGATCATTCCGAGGACCTCATCATGTGCGATACGGCCCTGCGGCGCGACGATCTGGGGATGGTGGGTCTGATCGGGTCCTCCGCCAAGTGGGCGCGTTTTCGCAAGAAGCTCGGCGACCTCGGCCACGACCAGGTCGCCATCGACCGGATCTCGTGCCCCATCGGGATACCCGGCATCACGGGCAAGTCCCCGGCGGTCATCGCGATCAGCGTCGCGGCGGCGCTGGTGGAAGAGCTCGACGTGGCCTGACGCCGCACCGACCGGCGGGTCCCGCCCCGGCGGGCCCACGAAGACCCACCGGGCGATCGCGCGGCCGGGTCAGCGCGCCGAGCCCGCCTGGGCGCTGGTGCCCGGGACCGGGGAGACCCGTTCCCAGCCCCGGCTTTCCGCCGAGGCTTCGGCCGCCGAGACCACGCGATTCGCCAAGAGGCCGTCGCGGATACTGGCGTGTTGGGAATCCTCACCGAGGTAGGCCATCAGGAACTTCTTCGCCTCGATGGTCTTGAGGTCGTCGTATCCCATGGGTGTTCCTGCGCCCGGTTGGAACACCGAGAAGTCTCCGAAGTCCGCGCCGGCCATGATGGTCGTGTATCCCACGTGCGACGAGGTGTTCAGGGCCAGCTGCAATTCGTTCATGCGGCCGAAGTCCCACCGCAGGGACCCTTCCGTGCCGTAGACCTCCAGGCCGTATTCGGCGCGCGGACCGTTGGCCACGCGGGAGGCCTCGAGCGAGCCGATGATGGGCGAGCCCGCGGCGTCGGCGGGCTGCTCGTAGCGAACCAGCATCGCGGCGTAGTCCTCGTTCTCCACGGGTTTCATCTCGCCGTCCTCGACGATCGCGAAGTGGGTTCCGCTGCCCATCGGCATCTCGGGCCGTTCCGTATACACCGTGGAGGTCGCCGCCGTGACCTCGCCGATGGGGCCGACCACATAGTGCGTCAGATCGATCAGGTGGCCCATCAGGTCCCCCAAGACCCCCGAGCCGGCCAGGTCCCGGCGGAATCTCCAGGACAGGGCGCCGCGCGGGTCCGCGGAATAGTCCGCGAAGAACGCGCCGCGAACGTTGGTGATGCGCCCGAGCTTGCCCTCGGCGACGAGCTTGCGGGCATATTCGACCGCCGGAGCGTTGCGGTAGTTGAACCCGATGGCGCTGATCACACCGGCTTTCTCGGCGGCGTCGGCGATGGTCTGCGTTTCTTCCGCCGACCGACCGGCCGGCTTTTCCAACCAAAACGCCTTGCCAGCGGCGGCGGCGTCGCGGGCGATCTGGGCGTGCAGGAAATTCGGGGCACAGATCGAGACGACGTCGACCTCGGGATTGCTCAAGACCTCGTGGTAGTCGGTGGTCCCCGTTTCGAAGCCCAGGACGTTGACGGCGTACTCCACGCGATCCTCCGCGGTATCCGCGGCGGCGACCAGGCGGGGCTTGATGCCCAGCTCGGGATAGAAGACCGGGAGATTCGCGTAGGCGCGGGAATGCACCTTGTCCATCCACCCGACGCTGATGAGTCCCACACCGATGGTGCGCTGATCTGCCATGATTTCTCCTCGTTGAGACGCTGCGACCGCCAGTTTTGGACCGGTCCATTTTCCTGAAACACTATGGTTCAGCTTGTTTTAATGTCAAGACTTAATGGGCCTTCGTGGCAGGTCGGAGGAATTGGTTCGGCCTCGCCCCGGCACCACGCGCTCGTTCAGGACGCCCGGCCCGACCCTTGCGTGGAATGGCGCACCGCCAAGGCGGGGGCCACGGTCGCGTCCGCGGGCCGGTGGCCGGGTTGCTCCATCATGGCCGCGACCACCGCGGCCGCGCGCCGGCCGATGTGGTCGTTCATCGGATCCACGGACGTCAGGCCGATGCGCCGCATCGCCGCGATGGAGGTGTTGTCGAAACCGGTCAGGGCGACGTCGCCCGGTACATCCAGCCCGAGGGCGTCCGCCGCCGAGAGGGCGCCCAGCGCGACCAGGTCGCTCATGGCGACCACGGCCGTGGGCCGATCCCGGACCCCGAGCAGCCTCGTCGCGGCCTCGCGTCCCTCGGCCTCGGTGAATCCGGCCTGTTCGACGCGCGCCTCGCCCCCTGATTCGTCCATGCAGCGCAGATAGGCCGCCCATCGATCCCGGGCCACGGCGCCGCCCGCACCGCCGATGAAACCGATCCGCCGGTGGCCCAGCCCGCGAAGGTGATCCACGGCCAGGCGGATGCCGGCGTCGTCGTCGACCCGAACGGTGGGGGTGGTCGCGCCGTCGTCGACCGCGGAGCTCGCGCACACCACCGGCATGCCAGGGGGCAGAGATTTCTCGTCCACGGCGGTCCCCACGATCACGAGACCGCGGGGCCGAAGGTCCCGGAACATGTCCAGGATGCGTTCGTCGATGGTCCCGTAGTCCTCGCCTCGGTAGCGATCCACGACGTCCGTGGCGCCTGCCACGAGCCCGTAGTGCCCTTGCCGATGCAACGCGGACCTCACGGACTCTGCGATATCCGTCAGGACCGGGTTCTTGAGGTCCGCGACCAGGATTCCCACAAACGGGGAACCCTCCGCCGCCAGATACCGAGCCAGGAGATTCGGGCGGTACCCCAACCGCTGGGCGGCATCCATGATGCGGTCCCGGCGTTCGGGGCTCACCCGCGAACCGTCCTGAAAGGCCAGGGAGACCAGCGACTTCGACACCCCGGCGAGCGCCGCGACGTCACGGATCGTCGGCCGCGAAGACCCTTCGGGAGATTTCTTCATGGTTCACATCGTGGCACAGGCCCGCGCCGAACCGCCCTACAGGCGCCCGGTGCGCATGAATTCGTCAAGCCGGGCGGCATGCACCTCGACATCGAAACCGGCCTGGGCCAGCCACTGGCTGTCGTAGTACTTGTCCAGGTAGCGGTCGCCGCCGTCGCAGATCAGGGACACGACGCTGCCGCGCTCCCCGGCCGCGACCATGTCCGAGACGATCTTCAGGGCGGCCCACAGCCCGGTGCCCGTGGACCCGCCGGCCTTCCGGCCGATGAGCCGTTCGAGCAGGCGGATGGCCGCGACGCTCGCGGCGTCGGGAACGTGCATCATCCGGTCGATGCTCGCGGGCATGAAGCTGGCCTCCATGCGCTGGCGGCCGATGCCTTCGATGCGAGAGCCGGTGTCGGTGGTCGAGTCCGGGTTCTCGTCGCGCCACCCGGCAAAGAATGCCGAGTTATCCGGGTCGGCCACGCAGATGCCGGTCGAGCGTCCCGTGTACCGGACGTATCGCGCGAGCGTGGCCGAGGTTCCGCCGGTTCCGGCGGTCGCGACGATCCAGGCGGGCTCCGGGTGCTTTTCGAGCCGGAGCTGCTGGAAGATCGACTCGGCGATGTTGTTGTTGCCGCGCCAGTCGGTGGCCCGCTCGGCGTAGGTGAACTGGTCCATGTAGTGGCCGTCGGCCTCGCGGGCCAGCTGCGCGGCGACGGCGTAGACCTGGTCCGGGCTGTCGACGAAGTGGCACCGGCCACCGTAGGACTCGATGAGCTCGACCTTGCGGGAGCTCGTGGTCTTGGACATCACGGCGATGAACGGGACGCCGATCAGTCGGGAGAAGTACGCCTCGGACACCGCGGTGGAACCGCTGGAGGCCTCGACCACCGGCTTTCCCGGACGGATCCATCCATTGCACAGGGCATGGAGAAACAGGGACCTGGCCAGGCGATGCTTGAGCGATCCGGTCGGGTGGCTGGACTCGTCCTTGAGGTAAAGATCCACGCCCCATTCCGTCGGGAGGGGCACCCGGATCATGTGGGTGTCGGCCGAACGCTGGGCGTCGGCCTGCACGGCCTTGATCGCCTCGGACAACCAGCGACGGGTCTCGGCGTCGTAGCGGTTGATGTCGTCTTCGACGGGATGTGCACCGGAATTCTGGGGGATCATGACAGTCCTTCCTGCGAGCGCGCGTGCAACTCGTTGAGATAGTTGTAAATCGTGAATCGGGTGACCTGAAGCGAATTGGCGACCTCTTCGACGGCCTCTTTGACCTGAAAGACGCCGCGGCGATCGAGCTCGGCGACGACCTCGACCTTGTGGGCCTTCTTCATGAGATGCACCGGGACGCCCGCGGCCTCGATCACCTCGGTCACGAGGTGCGTGGTGAGCTCGTTGACCGTGTGCGGGAATGCCTCGCGGGGTGGGCGCGCCTCGGCGTGAGGCTCGGACGACGCACCGTCGATGCCCGTATCGAGCAGGGACCGCAACAGGCCCTGCGCCTGCTCGAGGTTGGTGATGTCGATGTTCAGGCACAGCGCGGCGACGGCCTCGTCGGTGCGGGGATTGCGGATGATGATCGTGCTGGACCGGCCCGAGCGCCCTCCGGGAAGCTCGGTCCGGTACCCGATGGCGTGCTCGGCGGCGCCGTCCACGACGTGCCGTAGCAGCAGGTCGGTCGGCGGCGCCCCCACGGAACGCCCGGTCACCCCGCCGGCGATCGCGTAGACGGAGTTCTCGAGGTTGGTGAGGTCGTGGACCACGACCTCACACCCCTTCCCCAAGGCCTGGGCGAGGGGGCCACTGATGCCCGCCAGAAGATCCAGGATCTCGCGATTCTGCCCGCTCTCGACGTCGCTCACGGCCGTCCTTTCTCCCAGTCAACGTGTAATTTCAACACTTGGTTGAATTCTTACACAGATTTTTGATGAGAGCATGTTGTCTTCGTCACCACGCTACGCGCCCTCGACCGTCGCGAGGCCGCGCACTGCTCCTGGACAACCCGCCGGCCTGCGGTACCACGCGGGCCGGCTTGCCCCGGAAGCACGCAGCAGCCGGCCTGTCGAGGTACCAGGGGCTTTCGACGGGGGGACTAAGCCACCAGCTGTCCCGCCCCGGTTCCCACCGCGATCACCACGACGAAGGCCCCGAAGCAGCGACGCAATACGGTTTCCCCGATACGCCCCGAGAGGGCGGCTCCGCCGAGCGAACCCAGGATCGCCATCGCGATCATGGCCAGCACCGCGGGCCAGTCGAGCCGCACGCTCATGAGATGCCCGATGAGTCCCGAGGCCGACTGCAGGGTGATGATCAACAGCGAGGTTCCCACAGCCAGGCCCATGGGCAGACCGGCCACCAAAGCCAGGGCGGGGACGATCAGGAAGCCTCCACCGGCCCCCACAAGCCCGGAGACGAATCCGATCACGATCCCCAGAAGCGCGATGAACCACCACCGCGCCCGCTGGGTCGCGTCGCCTCGGTCGGGACGGGGCCGGAGCATCGCTATCCCCGCGATCAGCATGACGAGGCTGAACGCGATCATCAGCGCACGGGCGGGAATCAGGTTGGCCAACATGCCACCGGCGAAGGAGCCCGCCATCGCGCTCACGCCGAATCCCAACCCGATCCCCCAGAGGACACGACCGTGACGCGCGTGCATCATCGTGCTGACCAAGGAGGTCCCCCCGACCACGACGAGCGATGCGGCCACAGCCATGCCGGCGTTCCACCCGGCGACGTACACCAGGATGGGCACCAAGAGGATCGCGCCGCCACCGCCCAACAGCCCGATGGTCAGCCCGACAACCGCCGTCAAGACGACGGACAGCAGGAGCCCGGCCGTCACCGCCCGCTCGCGCTCTCTGCCCGCAACGCCTCCCAGGCGTTGTAACTTCCCTCGAGTTCGACCACGCGGTATCCGGCATCTCGCAGGGCGTTGGCCGCCACGGAATTGCGCAGACCGCTCTGGCAGAAACTGACGATCGTGCCGTCGGTCGGCAATTCGTCGCGGTGCCACAGAACGCGCCCGGCATTGAGCTGATGAGCACCCGGGATCGTTCCCGCGGCGAATTCCGAGGCGCTACGCACATCCAGGAGCAGGTCGTGGTCAAAGCCCGAGAGGTCCTCGGCACGCACCGTCTCGGGCTTCCAGATCGGCAGCCCCTCCCCATCGGTGACGTAGCCGACGACGCGATCCACCCCCACGCGGACCAGGTGGTCCGCCATGACCTGCGCCTCCTCCGGGCCCGGAACCATGACGACGATGTCCCGCGAGTCGGCGGCGGGATCGATGGACCACGCGGCGTGAACCGCGGGACTCGGAGAGAGCGGGATATTCAACGCTCCACGCACGGTTCCCTCGTGCACCTGATCGACCGACCGGGTGTCCACGAGGACTAACTCGCCCTGACCGAGACCGCGGCGAACGGCCCCAGCGTCGTACTCGACGGGTGCCGGCCGATCGCCCAGGATCGCCGGACCGTCGCGGTTCTCCCGCTTCATCCGGGAAAAGTACGCGTGGGCGTCGGGCTGACCGTCGAGGAGTTCGTCGATGAAACCCTGCTCGTCGTCGTTCTTCAGATACTCGCCCCACCACGCGAAACGACGTTCGTAGCCGACGGTCGAGGAAGGGACAGAGCCGAGGGCCTTGCCGCACGGGCTTCCGGCGCCGTGCGCGGGAAAGACCTGCACGTAATCCGGCAGGGTCACGAATTTCTCCCGCAGGCTTCGGAATAGCTGCCCCGCCCCGAGGTAGCGAGTGTTCTGGCCTCCCGCAACCTCGTCGAGGAGATCGGGCCGCCCCAGGTCGCCGGCGAAGACGAAGTCGCCGGTGAACATGTACCCCGGTTCCGAGGCGAAGGCCCCGTCGGTGAGCAGAAAGCTCAGGTGCTCGGGCGTGTGCCCCGGGGTGTGAATGGCCGTGAGCGTGAGGTTGCCGATCCGCACGACGTCGCCGTCGCGCAGCCGGGTCCCCTCAAAACCGTAGGTCCAGTCTTCTCCGCCTTCTCCCGAAAGGTAGGTCTCCGCACCGGTTGCCCGGGCGAGTTCGCGGGTCCCGGAAAGATAGTCCGCGTGGATGTGGGTCTCGGTGACGGCCACGATCCTCATGCCGTTGGCCGCCGCAAGGTCCCGATAGACCCGGACGTCGCGGCGAGGGTCGATGACCAGCGCGGTGCCGGACGCTTGGCAACCGACAAAGTAGCTGGCCTGAGAGAGATCGTGATCGTAAATGCGTTCCAGAAGCATAAGTTCTTTCCTTTGCTGGTGCGCGGCGGGAGGGCCTCAGGCCCGACCCTTGAGAATGAAATTCCAATAGAGGAAGGGCAACCCGTAACGCTTGAGGTACCACATGTCCTTGCGCTCCCGGGTGGTATCGATGAAGGGGATGCTCGGTGCCGGTTCCATGTCGTAGTCGAACTCGGCCAGCAGCATGGTGGACCGCGAGGTGACCAACGGGCAGGACGCGTAGCCGTGGTAGTCAGCGGGCAAGGGCCGCGAGTCCATGACGGCCAGGAGATTCGAGACCACCACGGGGGCCTGTTTGCGGATCGCGGCCCCGGTCTTGGAGTTCGGCGCCGAGCAGGCGTCGCCCAAGGCAAAGACGTTCTCGTAGGTCGTGTGACGCAGCGTCTGCGGATCCACGGAGATGTAGCCCAGCGGGTTATCCGCGTCGGCTAGAGGACTGTCCTTGACCCAGTCGGGGGCCGACTGCGGCGGAACGGCGTGAAGGAAGTCGTAGCGAAGGGTTTCGGCGGGACCTCCGCTCACCGGTTCGATGGTCACCGTCTGCGCCGTGGAGTCCACCGAGGTCATCTCGGAGCTCAGCCGCACATCGATGCCGTAGCGTCGGGCCACCTTATCCAGCTCGCGGGAGAAAACCTCCACGCCAAACATCTTGGGTGACGGCAGCACCAGAACGATGTGAATGTCGTCCAGAACGCCCTGTTGCCGCCAGTAGTCGGCCGCCAAATACGCGATCTTCTGCGGGGCGCCGCCGCATTTGATGGGGTTGCTCGGCATCGTAAACACGGCGGTCCCGCTGCGCAGGTCCTGGATCATGCGCCAGGTCTTGGGAGCCAGATCGACCGAGTAATTGCTCGAGACCCGGGAAGTGCTCAGCGCTTCCTCGAGGCCGGGGATCCCGCCCCAATCCAACTGAATTCCGGGGCACGCGACCAGATAGTCGTAGCCGACGCGCTCACCGCCGGACAGGCCGACCCAGCGCCCCTCGGGGTCCACCTCGGTGGCGGCGTCTTTGATCCACGCGACGCCTTGAGGCATGACGTCCGCCTGGGGCCGAGCGGTCGTCGAGGCGGAGGCCTGTCCTCCTCCGACCAAGGTCCACAGCGGTTGGTAGTAGTGCGTTTCGCTGGGGTCGATCACGGCGACGTCGTCCTGGCCGGCACGACGCAATCGGGCGGCGACGCTCAATCCCGCGTTGCCCCCGCCGATGATCACGATGCGGTGGTGGATGCTCATGAGAATTTCCCTTCGCCCTCGTCAATTGCCGTTTTCGGCTGATGTCACGGTTAAATGTACGTACATTTAGCGAGGTTGTGAACCCCGGGCGGGTGACGGATTGAGCGACGAATGAGGGAAGCGACGGGCCGATCAGAACGTCGGCAGATCAGGGATAGGTGGTGGTCACGCTGAAACGATCGCCGCGCGCGACCGTCTGCCGCCACTCCAAGGGCGCTTCGTGGTGGAAGCCGAGCCGCTCGAGGTAAAAGGCCGGATCACCTTCGCGACTACCGAGAGACTCCGCCTGCGAGGCGTCCATCGCGATGGCCCGAATGGTTTCTTCGGCGCGATCCACCGAGACGTGGCTGTATCGATCCAAGGCATCGTAGAGAGCCAGCCGTTCCAGATCTGCCTCAAGCACACCCTGGGCGGCCGCCGGGAACCAGGCGTCGTCCATGGCGATGGGCAGGTCGTCTCCGTAGCGGATGCGCGAGACGTACACGAGTTCGGCGTCGGGCTCGAGCCGGAGAATCCCGGCGACTTCGGGGTCGGTCACGATCTTGGCGGCCCGGATGGTGTTGGTCTGCTCAAGCCCACTACTGCGCACCGCGGCGAACAGACTGTAGGCCGGGCTATGCGCGTTAGCGCCGGCGCCGGTGTTAATCTCGGGCCGAGCGCCCACCGTGGACGGACGCCCGCGGCTCGAAGAGACCAACCCTTCGCGCCGCAGGGGGGTCAGGGCCGCGCGGATCGTCGCGCGACTCACTCCATATTCCTCGGACAGGGCCAGCTCCCCCGGCATTCCGTGAGTGAAGTCCCCGCGGTTGATGCGTTCGAGCAGATTGACCTGAACACGCTTCCACAGTGGTGCTTCCGCGGCGCGGTGTGGGCTCTTCACCAAAGACGGCCTCTCTCACAGTGGATGGACTGCCATCATAGAGCCCTGCCGAGCGCAAGGATCCACCCGCCGTCGCCGATTCGAGACGAATCGTCACACTCGCGCAGGCACGGTGGCCCCACACCGCGGAGGCCCCCGCCCCGCGGCGTGGCGCGCACTTCAGGAGCCCCGACCCGGGCGCCCCCATGAATTCGCACTATGCGCGGCGGTGCGTCGAGCGCCCCTTAGCGTAGGCCCGGGTGCCGACCGCCAGGCAGCCCATGCTCGCAATCAATAACACAAAGGGCGCAAACCAACCGATGGACACGATCGCGACACCGGCCAAAACCAGCAGAGCAATGCCGGCCATCAACCAGACCGCAGCGTTTTGCCTTTGATTTTTCATGTCACAACTCCTGTTTGGTCATAATTTGGAGTGCATAAGATTACCATCCCCTTAAGCCCGCCACACGGCCTTTCGCGGGCGGAAGCCCACCCCAGATAGACCCTTCACCTCTTCTTACGGCCACCCGCTCACCGATCCCTCCCACTATGACTGCGGAAATATATTTGATTCGGAAAGTATGAGATCCACAGTTTTGTCCAGAATGATTGATCCCTGGAAGGTGACAAACATAACGGATCTTTCGGAGCAGTGCCGTTGACACGCGCGCCGTCGGGGCCTGGGGGCCGGGGTCCTGAACCTTGTGCCCGCAGCGGGTCCCACGACTGAGGTGACAGCGGCGGCCGGCCGGCTTATCGATAATTCGTTCCGTAATAGGCCTCTTCCCACCGATCGGCCACAACCTGCAATCGCTGAGCGTGTTTTCTCGCCAAGGCCAAGAACCGACGAGTCGCCGGCGACAGGCTCCCCGCCTGAGAACTGACGAAGGCGTACCGTTCCTTGAACACTGGCTCCAGCGGCGCCCATTTAATCCGGTAGGACTGTTCGTGAAAACAGGTCACCAAGTAGGAGACGAGGGTGTCCCCCACCCCGTTGAGGGCCAACGCGAGGGCAGCATCTTGAAATTCAACCTCGACGAGTGGGGACAGAGATAAACCGGCTTCCGTGAAGAGACGGGTCACCTCTCGGCGAAGAGGATCCTCTTTCTCCCACCTGGATTCCGAAAGGATCAACCGCGTCTTCGCGAGGTCGTCAATGGTCACCGGCGTCCGGAGTTGGCTCACATCTGAGCTCACACACACGACGGTGTCCGTTAACACCGTTTCGCTCAAATGCACCCCTCGGGTATCGACGGGCAATTGCACCAGCCCGGCTTCCAGTTCACCGGTTCGGACGGCCTGAACCACCTCAGAAGAATTAAGGCCCACATTCCGAATTCGAACCTGCGGATAGAGGGTGTTGAACTCGGTAATGAGGTCGTTCAGCAAATATCGATGCGCGCTGCTAAACGTTCCGAAGGAAACCCTGCCACCGGACAGCGTGGTCATCGCCGAGGCCGATTCGGCCACGGCATCTGTGGCCCGCACCGCCTCACGAGCCATCGGGATCATCGCGCGGCCCAGATCCGTCAACCTGAGATCCCTGTTGGTGCGAATGAACAACGCGGACCCCAGCTCCCGCTCCAGGCGCCTGACCTGCTCCGAAAGGCTCGGCTGCGCGACCCGTTCATAGTCAGCCGCCGCACTCAACGACCCGTGATCGACGGCGGAAAGAAAATACCTGAGTTGCCTGATCGTGGGCCCTTCACTCACGAACCCACCCCTCCTCCAATGTTGCACACCACGCCTTAGCTCAAGCCTTTTCCTTGATCAGATGAAGCGTTTTCACTCTACACAGTCTGGGTGATCCACAACATACTTTGGTGAACGGGGATTTCCCGGAAACGTCGGAACCATCGAAGGAGAATCATGTCAGCGGAGGCTGAATCGGTCACCTACGCGACCGACATCCAATTCCAGCGAAAGATGACATTGCAGTCCGCAATGTTTATCGGCATCGGCGGGCAGATCGGTTCCGGCTGGCTCTTCGCGGTTCTGTCCGCGGCAGGAGTCGCCGGCCCCGCGGCAACCATGTCGTGGATCATCGGCGGTTTTCTTGTTCTCCTGATCGCGCTCTCCTGGATGGAGGTGGGTAGCGCCTTACCCTTTAGCGGGGCCATCGTCAGGTACCCCTACCTCTCCCACGGAGGAATGACAGGGTGGTTGATGGGGCTGTCTTATTGGCTGGCCAATATCGCCCTACCGCCCATCGAAGCGATCGCCGCCATCACCTACGTCGGCGGCGTGTTTCCCCAGTTGAATCTTCTGGAAACCAAGCAGGGTGTCTCGATGCTCTCCTGGCCCAACGGGATCCTCCTGGGGATTGCCCTCATGGTGTTCTTCCTGGCGGTCAACATCTTCGGCGTGAAGTTCCTCAGCGAGGCGAATCGCTGGATCACCTGGTGGAAGATCATCGTCCCAGCCGCAACTTTCCTGTTGCTGTTCATCGTCTTCAAGGCGTCGAATTTCACGGATCACGGGTTTTTCGGCAACGGCAATGGAGGGCATCACGGCTCGGGGTCCATGCTCCAGGCCGTGGCGGTCTCCGGGATCGCGTTCGCATTGATGGGTTTCCGAGGAGTCATCGACTTCGCCGGCGAGGTCCGCAAGCCGCACCGGAATATCCCCTTGGGAACGCTCGGCTGCATCGTCCTCCCCCTGGCCATCTATGTTGGGCTTCAGATCGCGTTCATCGGCGCGATCGACTGGGCCGATGCCGGGGTCTCTCCAGGCGACTGGTCCGGGCTGATGTCCAGCTCCTGGGCCGACGGGCCGTTGGGTTCCGCCCTGCACGCGTCCGGGATCGCACTTCTGGGCGCCTTCGTCACCTTGCTGTTGCTCGGCGCCGTGATCTCCCCCGGAGCCGCCGGGTACCTGTATCTCGGCAGCGGTTCCCGCGTGGCGTACGGTTTGGCCGTCAATAAGTTCTTCCCCCAGGCCTTAACCCACATCAGTCGTTACGGCGTTCCCTCGATCGCAATCCTCGTCAATTTCGCGATCGGTCTGCTCTTCTTCCTTCCGGCACCCAGCTGGTATCGCCTCGTGGGATTCATCAGTTCCGCTCTCGTCCTGAGTACCATGGCGGCCCCCGCGGCGCTGATGGTCATGAGGAGAACGGCCCCGAACATGCATCGGCCCTTCCGGCTCCCGGCCGCCAAGATCTTCACGCCCATCGGTTTCGCGTCCGGGTCCCTCATCGTTTTTTGGTGCGGTTTCGTGACCCTGGCGAACCTCATCACCATTCTTCTCGGCGCCATGGCCGTCTATGCGGTCTGTTTCTCGACCGCCAACGGGTGGACGCGCCGGGTACCGTCCGCGATCCTCGCGGCCCTGTTCCTCACCGCGTGGGTCGTCGTCGCCGCCCGAAGCCACTTCGTCTTAGCCCCCGACGGTTATCGCGTCGAGAGCAACGGGCAGCTCGTCGAATATCTGGTGGGATCCGCGTTGCTCTGCTTCGTCTTCCTGGCGGTCATGCACCTGATCACCAGAGAGGAAGGGCGACCACACCTGCGGGGCGGTCACTGGGTGGTCTTCTTACTTCTCGGAGAACTCGCGGTTTCGTCCCTGAGCGAATACGGCCCGCTGCCCGAGCCGATCCTCGGGTTCCCCTGGGACAGCGTCGCGGCCCTCCTCGTCGGGTTCATTGCGTATTTCTGGTCCCTGGTCACCGGGTTTGCGGTTCCCGAAATGCGCGACCTCGAAGAAGACACAATCACCGGCGCGATCGTCCTCAACGACACCGAAGACAACTCGCCGACCACGGTCATCGAATCCCCCGTCACCGCCGAAAAGGAGCACCAATCATGAGCATCGCCGTCGTCACCGGAGCCGCCAGCGGAATGGGCCTATCCGTCGCCGAGAACCTTCTCGCGGATGGGTGGGATGTGGTCGGCATCGACCGGGTGGAGGCAACCATCGAAAGCTCGGGACGCACCGTCACGACACGATGCGTCGATGTCACCGACAGGTCTGTCCTCCACGACGCGCTCGGCGAAGCCGCCGAGGAATTCGACTCAACCATCGGGCTGCTCGCCAACGTGGCCGGGATTTACCCGCCGACAACCCTGAGCACATTCACCGAGGACACCTACCGAAAAATTTTCGACGTCAACGTTTTGGGGATCCTCAACGTGGCCGCGGAGGCCGTGCCTCTCATGCATCGCGATTCGACCATCGTGAATTTCGCATCGGTGGACGCCTTCACCGTCTCCCCCGGGCAGCTACTTTATGGAGCTTCCAAAGCCGCGGTCGTCATGCTCACCAAGTCCTTGGCCCTAGAACTGGCCGTCCGAGGAATTCGCGTCAATGCGATTGCCCCGGGGTGGGTCAATACCCCCGGAAATAGGACCACCGGTCGTATGGAGGCCGCGGCCCACAGCATTCCCGTCGGGCGTGTGGCGGATCCAGCCGAAATCGCCCGATGGGTCAGCATCCTCGCTTCCCCTGAGGCGTCGTTCATGACCGGAGAGACCGTGGTTCTCTCCGGCGGCGACGTCCTGCGGTAGCTCCCTCTCCTTCATTCCATTTCCGTCACCTTCAGGAGGTTCATCATGTCTCGTTACTGCGTCATCGGAGCCGGAGCCGCCGGTCTCTCCGCGATCTATCAGCTGCGATCCGCCGGCCACGAGGTCGACTGTTTCGAAAAGACCGACCGCGCCGGAGGCCACTGGCACACCGATTACGAAGCCCTCCACCTCATCACGTCCCGGGATATGACCCATTTTGAGGATTTCCCGATGCCGAAGGACTATCCACATTTCCCCCGCCGTGATCAGGTCCGCGAATACATCGAGTCTTACGCCCGGGAATTCGACCTCTACCGAAATATCCGATTCAACACATCGGTTCAGTCGGTCTCCCCGGTCGAATGCGACGGCGATGCCGGCTCGGCCGGGTGGACCGTCACCACGGAAGCGGGATCCGGAACTTACGACGGCGTGCTCGTGGCCAACGGACACCTTCACGACCCCAAGGTGCCTCACGTCCCCGGAGAATTCACCGGAAAGCAGCTGCATTCGAGCGAGTACAACAACCCGTCGGATATCGAAGGTACACGGGTGCTCGTGGTAGGCGCCGGAAATTCGGGCTGCGATCTCGCCGTCGACGCCGCCCAGCACCGTTTCGACACCGATGTGGTGATTCGCGAGGGGGTGTATTTCCAGCCCAAGACGTATTTCGGGGTGCCCCGGCAAGAAGTCGGATTCCTCAAGGAATTCAGCCCCGAGGAACAGGACTTCGTCTCTCGGCTCCTCTCGCGAGTGTCCCTCGGATCCAACGAGAAGTATCCCGGTTTGCCGGTTCCGCAGCACCGGACCCTGGCCGAGGGACGCACCGTGGTCAACGATCTGCTGCTGTATTGGGTCCACCACGGCCGCATCGCGCTTGTCCCAGGAATCACCGGTTTCGAGGGCAAAACCGTGTCCTTCACGGACGGAACCTCCAAGGAGTACGACACCCTCCTGTGGGCCACGGGTTTTCATGCCAGCGTGTCGTTCTTGGACGAATCCCTGCTGCGTCGTAGCTCCGGGGCACCGATCCGGTATGCGGGAGGGATCATCCCCGAGGGGTTGGAAAAGCTCTACTTCATCGGGTTGATCGCCCCGCGGGGCCCGCAGATTCCGATCTACGGCGTCCAGGCGAAGGTTGCGGCGCGAATGATTCGGATCCACGAGTCACAGCCCAACGCGTCAGCATCGCTGGCTCGGTATTTCCAAGGGCTCCAGGATCCGGAAGACCGCATCGACATTGTCCGGGACATCTGGCTCGACCAGATGAACGATACCGAGCGCTTGCTCGATGCTTTCGAGCAGAACAACCTGCCACGACGCGACGACGCCGAATCCGCGGTCCTTTGATCGCGCATCCTCTCACGCCCGCAGCCTAACGACTCAGGAGAATCTTTCATGCCTCCGCATCAAGAAAACCGCAGCTATCCGCCCGTCGCTCTTGTCACCGGCGGCGCCCGCGGCCAAGGCGCCGCGCACGTTAGAACGCTCGCCGAAAGCGGCTACTCCGTATATGCGTGTGACGTCTTGGACTCCGCCGGCCGCGACTGCGTGCGTGGCATGCAGTCCGAAGGGCTCGACGTCGCCTACCAACACCTCGACGTCACGTCCGAGGAGGACTGGGGCCAGTGCATGGAGCTGATCAACCAGGCCCACGGTTGCCTCAGCACGCTCATCAATAATGCAGGCGTCATGCACGTGACGCCCGTCCACGAGGAGTCGTTGGACGCGTGGAATCAACTAATATCCATCAACCTGACCGGAGCCATGTTGGGCGCCCGGGCGGCGATACCTCTGTTGGAGGCCTCGAGCCGGGGATCGATCATCAATATTTCCTCGATCTTCGGCGCCGGTGGGGCTCTGGGGTATTCGGCGTACGCGGCCAGCAAGGCCGGTCTGCTCGGCTTCACCAAGTGCGTCGCCCTGGAGCTTGCGCCCCGGGGAATACGCGTCAATGCGGTGTGTCCGGGCGGGGTGAGTTCGCCGATGAATGCCCTCGAACCTTCCGGTGGCGTCGTCTCGGAGACGCCGTTGGGACGGCGGGCCGAACCCACCGAGATCTCCCACGTCATTGAGTTCCTGGCCAGCGCCAAGGCCTCGTTCATGACGGGAACCGAAGTCTTCGTCGATGGGGGGTATATGGCGCATTAGACCTTCCTGTCCCCCATGACCTTCTCAGTACAAAAGGAGTCACCTGTGCAACCAGCATCCACCGTGGTCGAAAGCTCCATGGCGCTGATCAAAAATGACACCGCGAATTTGCTCAACGACCTGATTCAACGCCAAACGGGCGTGATTTCTGAGGCCGCGGAGGTTCTCGCGAGGTCCCGGAGAATCTTCTTCTTTGGCGCGGGTCGTTCGGGCTTGGCCCTGAAAATGACCGCCATGCGTTTGATGCACCTGGGGCACGAATGCCACGTGGTCGGTTCGCCGACGACGCCGGCGATTCTCCCCGGCGACGTCCTGGTGGTGGCCAGCGGTTCCGGGACGACGGGAAGCGTCGTCCGGTCCGCAGAGGGCGCACGAGGCGCCGGGGCTTCGGTCATCTCGCTGACCACGAATGGCAAATCCCCGCTTGCCGAGCTGTCCGACATTTCCATTCCGATACCGGCCGCCACCAAACAAGAACGGCCCAACGGATACGAGCGTCAATACGCCGGAAGTCTTTTCGAGCAGTCCATTCAGCTGGTCGGGGACGCCATTTTCCACACCCTCTGGCAACAGAGCGGGAAGACCGCCGACGAGATCTGGCCGCGGCACGCCAATCTCGAATAAACCACACTCACCGTAAACAGCGAAAAATACTCAGATACCGAAGGGAATCAATAATGCAGCTTCAATTCGCGATGGATACCTTGACCACCGAGGATGCCCTGCGCCTGTCGCAGGCGACCGCCTCGCACGTCGACATTCTCGAACTCGGGACGCCCCTCATTAAGAGCGAAGGCTTTTCGGCCATTCGCGCCATCAAGGACGCCCACCCCGACAAGATCGTCTTCGCCGATCTGAAAACCATGGACGCCGGGGAGCTCGAGGCCGACGAGGCGTTCAAAGCCGGAGCCGATCTGGTGACGGTTCTCGGGGTCGCCGGAAACAGCACTATCGCGGGGGCCGTGCAGGCCGCCCGGCGCCACAACAAGGGCGTGGTTGTGGATCTGATTGGCAGCGAGGACAAGCCGGCTCGGGCACGGGAAGTCACCGACCTCGGCGCCAGTTTTGTCGAGATGCACGCGGGTCTGGACGAGCAGGCAGAGGAAGGATACGACTTCCGCACATTGCTCGACGCAGGCCGGCGATCCGGGGTGAGCTTCTCGGTGGCGGGCGGCATCAACGCCGAGTCGGTGCAGGACGTCGAGGCTTCGGGCGCGAGCGTCGCCGTAGCAGGTAGCGCTATCTACGGGGCCGAAGACCCGGGCGAAGCGGCACGGCAGATCAGGGCTCGGTTCGCCTGATTTCCTCCACTACCTTAACCGCGGGCCGTCGGGTTCGTATCTCCCCCGACGGCCTGCGGTAGCATCGCGACATGGCCATAGAGCATGATTCTTTCACCGTCTACGTCTTGCTATTCGAGGAATTCGAGCTCTTGGATGTCTTTGGCCCGGTAGAGCTTCTGAGCAAATCCTCGCGAATAGATATCTCATACTTCTCGGACCAGCCAGGCCTCGTCGCCAGCTCCCAAGGAATCAGGGTTGAATCCACTCTCCGATACGAGGAAGTGGATGATCCTGACGTACTCCTCGTCCCGGGAGGTAGCGGCACGCGTTCCCTGGTGAATGACCATCAATTTCTGGAACGCCTCGCCCGCATCGGAGCGAAGAGTCGGATCGTCACGTCAGTGTGCACGGGCTCGGCCCTGTTGGCAGCATCCGGATTGCTCGAAGGGTACCGAGCAACCAGCAATAAAGCCGCCTTTTCTTGGGCCAGAACCCATGGCGATAAAGTCACTTGGGCCCCAAGGGCACGTTGGGTACATGACCGCAATCGTTGGACTTCTTCAGGAATCGCCGCCGGCATAGACATGACGTGTGCACTGATGCGCGAGCTTCTCGGTGATGAACCTGCGGAAGCGGCCGCGCGTTTGGTGGAATACGAACCTCATCGAGACAGCACTTGGGACCCCTTCGCGGAGCCATACGGCCTACCGTAACCCTCGGAGACAACGAAGCTGGCGAAGGTAGTGGTACCTGTACCTCACGAACCGACGGACCCCAGATATACCGGCGACCACAAGAATTCTCACAGCGGAGCATCGGCATGAAGGATCTCGAAGCACTCCGATCCATCCACCAGCCAGTATTCTCCGCGCGAATTGCGACGCAGGTATCCGTGATCGACCAGCTCCCGTCGCAAATACGCGAAGTCATCCCATACGTTCCGGAAGATCTCATTAACCTCTCGCTCGCGGTAAACCGCCCGCGAGTTCAACAGACCTACGAGGTGAAGCAGTTCGTGATAGCGGTGCAACTTCTTGGATGGGTACATCACCAAGCGACCCTCCATTATGAACCGTGAGTGCAAGCACTTGTGCGAACGACGCACGCACTCTACCGCTACTGCGTCGGCCCGCATACCTCCCTCGGTGCGCACGGACTCAATTTCCTCTGCCGACAGCTTCCCTGGAGCAGGGTCATATAGTGCTCAGGGCCTTTCACGACCGAATCGGTTCCTTCCCATCCCCGGTGAACTCTTGCCTCAGAAACACCACGCACAACGAAAACAGAACATAGAACGCCACCGACAGAAGCATCGACGTTCCCGTCGAATAATGCGTTGCCAGGTATCCCGCCAGAGGCGCAACGGCGACGACAACCAGAGAGTCCATCAGCGAGACGATCGACGTTGCCGAGGCCCTGATTGAATTATCGATTTCCGAATGCAATTTTCCATAACAGATGATTGTCAACAGAACCTGACCAAATATATGGAGCCCGAAGAATATAACGGACAATATTACATTATCTGTCTGTGCGAATAGATAGATACATATGACATTGTAGAGGCAAATCGCATACAACCGCACGGGCGACACCGTGATATTTTTAAGAAACTGGGCGGCCAAGGCTGCAAAAAACTTCATAGCAATGAAACCAGCATAGAGATAGCCCAGCGATTGCGACCCGATCTTAATTTGCCATAGGATAAATGGTGCAACTGCGGCAGAATTTGCCAACAGTGTAAGGTACACCGATTTGACCTTAAATATTCGTCGCAGCCCAAAAATAAATTCCTTGAGCGGTATTTTCGTCTCACACACCTTCTTATTTTCCAAAAAGGCGAGACTGACCACGGAACACGCAAAGAACGATATAGCTAGCAGCCAGATGCTGGACGGCATGAGCGCAAATGAGAAAATACCAATAATGCCGACCACCAAGGCCGACACCGAGGTAATGAAGGTTATCCGGGAATACCCGAGCAACATTGCCTTGTTCTCTCCCTCTCCACCCTGCGGTATGTCATTGAGCATCAGCGCTTCAGAGGCCCCACTGGACGCAGCAAATCCAACGCCCGCGAGAGCCTGGCCCACGAGAATCCAGTAGATATTCCCATCCAAGAAGAAAATGGCGAACGCAACCAGCCGCAACAAGCTCCCCAATTGCAGCGATAGCTTATTCGAATAGTTATCGAAAGCAATCGCAAACGGCAACTCAGCGAGCGACACCCCAGCATTGAAAAAGGCAGACATCAGAGATATTTCCCATAGGGAGAACCCGGAAAATTCCCAATACAGATTGTCGGTCGCCGAAAATGCAGAAACACCGGCCGCCACGCAAACCAGGTAAATAACCGTGAGGTTTCTTCTACAAAACAGTCGACCCATAGCAACCGAATTTATAAAAGTTTCCACCAGCAAGCATCAACAAGCAACACACTCTTGAGAAATACCTCTAGTTCAATATTTAATAAGATGACACGAATTTTAGCGCGTGATTCAGACCTCGTCAACGGTTCTGCCCCGTCCTGGGCCGCAGAAATAACGCGCACTTCCTGGAAAACGCACTCGAGGTTTTGCGACGCCGCCTTCCGTTCGGCGTCGCACGCTGGAAGGTCGCCTCCCAGCGACGATAGGGTGAGGTTACACTTACTTAGTCGCGTCGAGGAGAACCACCATGACCAGTAACCCACCGCCCGAAGCTCAGAACCGCCCTCAGGGAAGGCCAGCCAAACCACAAACCCTCCTTGAGGTGCTGGAACGGCGCCAATTTACCCCGAATATGGTTCGGTTGACCCTCGGCGGCGACGGCTTCAGCTCCTTCCAGGACAACGGGTGCACCGACCAATACGTCAAGCTCGTGTTCGCTAAGCCCGAGCTGGATCTGGTCGCACCGTTCGACATGCGCGAACTCAAACAGACCCTCTCTCCCGAGGATGTCCCGGTGACCCGCACGTACACGGTCCGCGAGGTCGATCACGAGGCGAAGACGCTCACCATCGACTTTGTGACCCACGGGACCGAAGGGCTTGCCGCCCCCTGGGCGGCTCAGGCCTCCCCCGGGGACAAGTTGCTGCTAATGGGCCCCGGAGGCAAATATCGCCCGAATGAGGATGTTGACTGGCACCTTTTCGCCGGCGACGCCTCTGCGCTTCCCGCGATCGCCGCATCCATCGAGGCGCTCCCGGCATCTGCTCAGGGACTGGCCGTCATCACCCTCGAGCACGAGGAAGACCGTCAGGAGATCCATGCTCCCGACGGCCTCGAGATCGACTGGGTCATCCACCCGGGCGTCGGCGGCGACCCGAACGTACTGGCCGCCTCGCTCGCCGAACACACCTGGCCCGAGTGCTCGATCAGCGTCTTCGCCCACGGTGAACGTGAAGCCATCAAGCAGGTGCGACGCCTCCTCAAGGAACGCCACATTCCCAAGGAAAACATCTCGATCTCCGGGTATTGGGCCTATGGACGCACCGAGGACAAGTTCCAGGCCGAAAAGCGCGAGCCGATCGGGAAGATCGAGGACTGATCCGCCGGGGAGGAAGGGCCGGCCGCTACTGCGCCTCCGGAAAACCCTTCCTTCCGTTGAGGTAGGCCGGTAGCCACAGGTGCTCCCACAGCGGAGCGTCCCGATGGAGGATGGTGAAGCATTCCTCCCCGTCGACGAGCCAATACTCTCCGAGATTATTGCGCCTCAGATACCCGTAATCGACCAGTTCCCTGCGGAGATAGGCAAAATCGTGCCAGCACCGCTTCAAGATCTCGTTGACCTTCACTTCGGTATAGACGACCCCAGGGCTAAACCGACCGACGAGGTCAAGCAGGATGTGGTACCGAAACGATCGTTTCGCCGGATAGGCCACCAACCGATCGTCCCGCCAGAACCTCGCGACCAACTGGTCGTGGTTCGCTTTCACCTGCTCTAAAACACGCTGGTCGACTTCGATGCCGCCCGACGTGCAGGCAAACTCAACGTGTTCGTCCGCCAGCCTCTCGCGAAGAGACTCCAGGTAATCCTCGGGTCCGATCAGGGCCAGACGACCTTCAAATGCCACGAACTCCTCCTCATGCGCGCGCATATTGTTCAATTCTTGACTATACGTGCCCAAGGATCGAGACACCCACGACCCCACCCATTCCTGTGACGACCAGTGCGCACCGGCCGCAAAAATAGGAGCGCCCGTCCGTCGCCCCCTCCACCTGGCCATCCAGCTCCGAGGCGCAGCCCGCTCGACCTCCCCCTCATCTCCGCGCGCAAAAACATGCCTCGGCATCTTTTGCACCAAACCCCTTGACCTTGTGATCTGCAACTCAGAATAATTGTCCTGACATACGGTCATTAATCCAAGGAGGAAACATGAGCGAGCAGACGCTCTCCGTCGCAGTCATCGGTGCCGGCATGGCAGGTCGTGCCCACGCCTACGGATACCGTCAGGCGGGTTCCGTCTTCGACTCAGATTTCCCCGCGATCCGTCTCGCGGCGGTCGCGGACATGAACCAGGAACTCGGGCAAGACACCGCCCGACGCTACGGATTCGAAAAGGTCTACGGGGACTGGACCGATGTGGCGAATGATCCCGAGATCGACGCCGTCAGCATCGTCGTCGGCAACGCCCTGCACCTGCGCATCGCCCGCGGTCTCCTCGAAGCTGGCAAGCACGTACTCTGCGAGAAGCCGCTGGCCGGGACGCTCGAGGACGCCGAGGCGATGGTCCAGCTGGAGAAAGAATACGGCCAGAAGACCGACCGCTACGGCCGGCCGCTCATCACGTCGGTCGGTTACACGGTGCGCCGGATGCCCGCCGTCAACGCGATCAAAGAAAAGGTCGATTCCGGCGAATTCGGGCCGGTCACCAACTTCATCTCCACGTATCTGTGCGACTACTCCTGCGACGAGAAGGCCCCGATGTCCTGGCGCTACAAGGGCGGGCCCGGTTCGGGCGCCCTCGGAGACCTGGGCTCCCACGTCCTGGACACCGGCGAATACCTCAACGGTCCGGTCACGGCGGTCCGCGGCGCCGTCATGGACACCATCTACAAGGAACGCCACCTGCCCCTGGGCGCGGTGGTCGGCCACGGCCACGTCGAGGTGTCCGACGAGGTCGAGCCCGTCGAGAACGAGGACTTCCTGACCTTCACGTGTAGTTTCGCCAATGGCGCGGTGGGCACCTACACGATCTCCCGCGTCGCCTTCGGAACCCCGAATTCACAGACCTACCACGTGGTCGGGCCTCGCGCGCAGGCCTCCTTCGACATCACCAAGCCGGGCGAGTACATGTACGACGACGCCCAGGCCTCCCCCGAATCCCGAGGCCAGCGTCGCGTCCTGATCAATTCCGAGACACCGCTGTACGCGAACTCCACCGCCATGGACGCCCCCGGCGTCGGCTGGAATTACAACGACAACTTCGCGATTCAGGCGCGCTCCTTCCTCGAACAGGTTGCCGGGGTCTCCAGCGACTTGGCCCCGTGCGGCAACTTTGCGGACGGTCTGCACACCCTCAAGATCATTCAGGCCATCGCGGACTCTGCCCAACAGGGTGGCGCCGAGGTGAGGGTCGGCTGATATGAGAATCGCCGTAGTGGGGGCCGGATCGATCGGCCAAATGCACGCAGCCCATCTGATGACCACGGAGGGCGTCACCCACGTGGAGCTCGTGGGGCGCGACGCAGCGCGGGTCGCCGAGCACGCCGAGGCGGTGACCGAGCGCGTCGGCCAGGAGGCCGCCGGCGTCCACCTGAGCATCACGACCCGGTTGGATGACGCGCTAGAGGCCGCCGACGGCGTGGTGATCACGACCCCGGGATCGGCTCACCCGGCGATGGTCGCCCACGCCGTACGGATGGGGTTGCCGGTCTTCGTGGAGAAGCCCCTGGCCCTGACCGCACGCGAATACGGCGACCTGTTGGAAGGCATCGAGGCCGCCGGCGCGGACCAGAAGGTCATGGTGGGCTTCCACCGCCGCCACAGCCGCGAGTTCCAGACCCTCAAGGGCCTGCTCGACGCGGGGCGCGCCGGGAGCCTGCGGGCAGTCTTCTCCTTCGACCACGACAAATCCGCCGCGGACCCGGAAGCCCTGGGCGGGTCCGGAGGAATCTTCGCGGACATGATGGCCCACGACTTCGATCTGGTGCCGTGGCTCGTCGGGGAGCAGGCGAGCACCGTGTACGCGGTCGGGTCCGTCGCCGCGCACGAGTCCTACCGCGAACACGATCAGCTGGACACCGCGAGCGCCCACCTAACCTTCGCCTCGGGGCTGAGCGCGACCATATCGGTCATGCGAGGTCACGCCGAGGGCCAGGATGTTCGGACGGTCGTCCACGGGACGGAACGCACGTATTCCGTGGGCGGCGCCGACGGGGTCGCGATCAGCCGCATCGACGGGGAAGGCGGGATCCACGTCCCCGAATCGACGTTCGAGGACTACCAGGACCGGTTCGCCTCGGCCTTCGTCCGGGAGATGCAGGATTTCGTCGCGATGATCGACGGGCAGGGCACCAACGCCTCCACCCCGTCCTCGGGAGTGCCCGGCGTGGAGTTGCTCGACGCCGCCCAGCGTTCCCTCGCCAGCGGACGCCCGGAGGCGGTGCGGCCGTTGCGTGAGCTACGCGGCGACTAATCGACCGTCGACAACGCGCGGGCACGGGCCGGTTCGGCTCGTGCCCGCGCGTCTCGCGCCCTGCGAATCAAGCCACGGACCAGGCCCCCTCCGACGCGCGGGCCGCCAGATCCGGGAAGGCCGCCGCGACCCCCGGCTGGAGCAGGCGTCCGTCCGACGTGTTGACGCCCTTCGCGATCGCGAGGTCAGCGTCGATCGCGTGATCGGCGCCGAGGGCGGCGATCTTCTTGATGTACGGCATCGTGGCGTTGGTCAGGGCGTACGTCGCGGTCTGCGGGACGGTCCCCGGCATATTGGCCACGCAGTAGTGCCGAATGCCGTCCACCTCGAAAATCGGCTCGGCATAGGTCGTGGGGTGCGAGGTCTCGAAGGCGCCGCCCTGATCGATCGCGACGTCGATCAGCAGCGCATCCTTGCGCAACAGTTGCAGGTGCTCGTGCCGCACGACCTTCGGCGCGGCCCGGCCCGGCACCAAAACCGCCCCAATCACGACGTCGGCGTGCGCCAACTCTTCCTCGACCACCACCGGGTTGGACATCAGCACGCGGGCGCGACGGTCCAGGAGGGTCTCCAGCTCGCGGACGCGGCGCGGCGACATGTCCAGGACCGTGACCTCGGCCTGCAAACCGATCGCGAGCAGGGCCGCGTTGGCGCCCACGGCGCCGCCACCGATGATCACCACGCGCCCCGGGGCCACCCCCGGCGCGCCGCCGAGCAGCCGCCCCGGGCCCTGACCGTCACGGGTCAGGTGGCGGGCCGCCGCGTGGATGGCCAGCCGCCCGGCGATCTCGCTCATCGGTGTCAGCAGCGGAAGACCCGTCTCGTCCTGCACGGTCTCGTAGGCGATGGCCAGCGTGCCCGCTTCCAGAAGGGCCTCGGTCAACGGCCGGTCGGCCGCGAGGTGGAGGTACGTGAACAGCACCAGATCGCGGCGCAGGTAGCGATACTCGGCCGCCACGGGCTCCTTGACCTTAATGAGCAGTTCCGCACGCGCCCACGCCTGATCCTGATCCGTCAGCTCGGCGCCGGCCTGGGTGTAGGACTCGTCCTCGAATCCCGCGGCCGTTCCCGCGCCGGCCTCGACGAGCACCGTGTGCCCCGCCCGGACCAGCTCCGCGACGTTGGCCGGGGTCAGCCCGACCCGTTCTTCCTGCGGCTTGATTTCCCGAACTACCGAAATACGCATCGTGTTTCCTCCTTGAAACGGCTGTGGGTGCGTCCTAGCGGGACGCGATGTTGTAGAAGCGGATGTTCTGATATTCCTCGAGGCCCTCGGCGCCACCTTCGCGCCCCACCCCCGACTGTTTGACCCCGCCAAAGGGCGCGGCCGCGTTGGACGGAACCCCCTGGTTGATCCCGACGAGCCCGCACTGGATCGCGTCGGCGACCCGGAAGGCACGGTCCAGGCTTTCGGTGAAGACGTACCCGGCCAGGCCGAATTCGGTGTCGTTGGCGCGTCGGATCGCTTCCTCTTCGGTCGAGAACCGCTGGATCGCCGCGATCGGTCCGAAGATTTCGGATCGGGCGATGTCAGCCTCGGCCGGAACCCGGTCGAGCACCGTCGCCTCGAAGTAGTTTCCGGACTCCCCCGCGGTGCGGCCGCCGACCCTCAACTCGGCGCCCTCCGTGACCGCGCCCTCAACGAGGCGTTCCATGTCGCTCACGGCCTGGGCGTTGATCAGAGGCCCCAGCTGGGCGTCGGCGGCCAGGCCGTGGCCGAGGCGCACGCCCGCAAACTTCTCCCCGAGGGCCTCGACGAATGCGTCGGCGATCCCGTCCTGCACGTAGATGCGGTTCGCCGCGATGCAGGACTGGCCGCCGTTGCGGAGCTTGGCGGCCATGACGCCCTCGACGGCCCGGTCCAGGTCGGCGTCGTCGAAGACCAACGCCGGTGCGTTGCCTCCCAGCTCCATCGAGGTGCGCAGGACCCGCTCCGAGGCGAGACCCAACAGGGTCCGGCCGACCTCCGTGGAGCCGGTGAAGGAGACCTTCCGGGCGTGCGGGTCCCGGAGCGCGGTCTCGCTCATCACACGGGAGCTCGACGTGGTGAGGACCTGGACCAGATCCTCGGGAACGCCGGCCTGACGGGCGAGCTGAACCGCGTAATAGGCCGTCAACGGGGTGGCCGTCGCGGGTTTGAGGACCGCGGAGCATCCCGCCGCGAGGGCCGGGGCGATCTTCCGGGTTGCCATGGCGAGCGGGAAGTTCCAGGGGGTAATCAAGACCGCGAGGCCCACCGGGCTTCGCCGGGTCAGGATCCGCGATCCACCGTCCGGGGCCTCCTGGAAATTGCCTCCCGCGCGCACGGCTTCCTCGGCGTACCACCGCACGAAGTCGCTGCCGTACTTGACCTCGCCCTTGGCCTCGGCCAAGGTTTTGCCCATTTCGCGGGTGATCACGAGGGCCAGTTCCTCGGCGTGCTCCACGAGGAGTTCCCACCAGCGGTGCAGCACGTTCGAGCGTTCCCGCGGGGTGGTGCGCGCCCAGGCGGTTCCCGCCCGGTCGGCCGATTCCATGCTCGCCGTGATGTCCTCTCGGCTCGCGTCGGGGACGCGGGCGATGACCTCTTCCGTCCCGGGGTCCGTGACCTCGATGCCCCGTGCGGGCATGCCCAGCCGCCCGATCGCCTCGTCCGCGCGGCTCAGCTCGGCGTCGCCGGCGGTGAGCACGACGCGCGTGGGGCTCGTCTGGTTCGGGCTCATGCCGCGGCCTCCTCGGTGATGGCCTCGCTCATCGCGGCTAAGAAGTCGGTCAGTTCCTGCTCGGTCACGATGAACGGCGGGCTCACCTGGAGCGTGTTTCCGCGTAGCGGGCGGGAGATGAAACCCTTGTCGATCATGCGGTCGCACACCTTCTCGACGGCCACCCCCTCGCGCAGGGTCACCCCGCCGAGCAGCCCGGCGTACCGGACCTCGGTGACCTCCGGATTATTCCGGGCGAGGTCCTCGAGGTCCTTCACGAAGGTCGGTTCCAACTCGCGCACGCGGTCCACGAGCTTTTCGTCGCGTAGGATCTTCAGGTGCTCGACCGCCACGGCCGCCGCGGTCGCGTGCCCGGCGTAGGTCGAACCGTGGCGGAAGATCGGGGCGTCGTCGGTATCGGCGAAGAACGGCTCCCAGATCCTTCGGCTCACAAAGATGCCGCCCAGCGGCGCGTACCCCGAGGTCACGCCCTTGGCGAAGGTCACCAGGTCCGGTTGCAGGCCGTAGCGTTCGGTCGCGAACATCGTTCCGAGCCGGCCAAAGCCGGTGATGACCTCGTCGAGAATCAGCAGAATATCGTTCTCGCGGCACAGCTCCTGGATGGTCTCCAGGTAGCCCTCGGTCGGCGGGTTGACCCCGCCCGTGCCCTGAACGGGCTCCGTGACGATCGCCGCGATGTTCTCCGCACCGATCTCGGCGACGGCGCGACGCACCTGCTCGGGATCGTTGAAGGAAACCCGCGCGGTCTCGGGGACGAGCGACTCGGTGCCGTATCCCTCCCGGTTGAATTCGAGGCCCGCGATGCTCGTGCCGTAGGCGTGCAGGCCGTGATAGGCGAACTCGCGGCTCAGGATGATCTGCTTGGACTCGCGTCCCTCGCGCTGCCAGTGACGACGCGCGAGCTTGCACGCGACGTCGATCGCGTCCGAGCCGCCGCTGTTGAGGATCAGCTTGGGGTCCGGGATCGGTGAGACCTCGGCCAGCATCTCCGCCAGCTCGGCGGCCCGATCGTTCGTGAAGCGCGCGAACGTGTGGTAGGTCTCGAGGTTCATCATCTGCTCGTACGCGGCCCGCGCGAGTTCCGGCCGCGAATGACCGATATTCGCGTGCCACAGGCCGGCGGTTCCGTCGAAGAGCCGACGGCCGTCTTCGGTCTCGATGAACGAGCCCTCGGCGCGTGAGATCACGAGCTGACGCCCGAAGACCTGCGAGGCGCGCGCCTGGGCGGGCCACAGCGCGGATCCTTGAGCGACGGGCGTCGTCGGGTCGGTGGTGGTTCCTACGGTGGTAGTCATGATCTGATCCTTTTCTGTGTTCGCGGTGGTCACTGGGAGAGGTATCCGCCCTCGACCGGGATGGTGGTCCCGGTGATGTACTCGGCGCCCGGGCTGGCCAGATACGAGACGGCCGCGGCGACGTCGGACGGGAGCGCGATCCGCCCGAGAGGGATCTTGCTGGCGACCTCGCGCTCGGTGGCCTCGGGATCCTCCTGCTCGGAGACCCACGTGTCATACAGCGGCGTCTTGGCCATCCCCGGGGCCACCGCGTTGACCCGGATGTTCAGCGGGGCCAGCTCGACGGCGGCCGCCGTGGTCAGGGCCTGGACCGCGCCCTTGCCCGCGCTGTAGAGGCTCATGGTCGGCACCCCGATCATCGCCAGGCGCGAGGTGATGTTGATGATGGCCCCGCCCTGCCCCTGGTCGCGCATCACGCGACCCGCGGCCTGCAACGCGAAGATCGTGCCGAAGGTGTTCGTCGCGAAGTTCTCGCGGATCTCTTCCTCGGGAACGTCCAGAATGGGGCCGACCAGGTCCACGCCCGCGTTATTGACCAGCACGTCGAGGCGCCCGCCGATGCGGACGGCCTCGTCGATCAGCAGTTGCACCGCCGAGGAGTCCGAGAGGTCCGCCCGAACCCAGGAGGCCTCCGGGCCGAGTCGATCGGCCACCTCCTGGCCGCGTTCGTTGTTGCGACCGCTGACGATCACGCGAAAGCCGTCCTCGATGAGGCGCCGGGCGATCTCGATTCCGATGCCGGAATTCGCCCCGGTCACGAGGGCCACACGGGGTTGATTCGTCACGATGAGCCGTCCTTTCCGATGGTGGTGTTCGTCGAGGTTCCCGCCCCGACGGTGGGAACCGAACCGGTTTTGGTTCCGATGAGTTCTTCGCCGCGAGCGATCCGCAGGTCGTCGTCGCTGCCGGGAACCACGTTGCCGCGCAGCGAGCGACCGGCGGTCTCGCGGAAGGTCAGCACCGATATCAGGCCGATGACCCCGGCGATGGCCAGGTACCAGCCCGGCATGAGCACGTTGCCGGTCTTGTTGATGAGCATTTCGTTGAACATGCCCGCGGTTCCGCCGAACAGCGCCGTGGAGATGTTGTAACCGATCGCGAATCCCGAGTACCGGACCCGCGTGGGGAACAGCGCGGGCAACGTCGCGGAGATCGTGGAGATCAGCATGACGAGGAAGAGTCCCAGGATCCCGATGCCGAGGAGCTGGGACCAGAAGGTTCCGAGCTGAATCAGCATCATCGCCGGGACCGAGAGCACGATGAACCCGATCGACGCCGTGATCAGCAGGGGCCGACGCCCGATCTTGTCGCTCAGCGCGCCGAACGGAACGATCACCGCGATCATCACCAGCTGGATGAGCACCAGCGAGAAGTTCGCCTGCGCGGTGCTGTGACCGAGGGTCGCCGAAAGGTAGCTGGGCATGTAGGTCAGCACCAGGTAGAAGGCGACGTTCAGCAGCGTCACGAACCCGATGAGCTTGAGGATCTGCGTGGGGTAACTCTTCAGCAGGTTGCCCAGGGCCTTCAGGGCCGAGGGGTGCTCCACGGCCTCCTCGACGTCCTCGGTGAACGCCTCGGGGTCGTGGAGGTGACGCCGCATCCACAGGGCCAGGACGCCCATCAACGCGGTCAGCAGGAACGGAAGCCTCCACCAACCGGCCGTCATGCCGTCCTCGCCGACCACGAGGGTCAGGCTGGTGCACAGGATCGCCGCGCCACTGAAGCCCACGAGCGTCCCGAACTCCAGAAAGCAACCGTAGATCCCGCGGCGATTATCCGGGGCGTGCTCGGCCATGAACACGGCCGCCCCGGCGTACTCGCCGCCGGCGGAGAAGCCCTGGATCGCGCGCAGGGCGATCAACAGAACGGGCGCCATGAAGCCGATCGAACCGTACGTCGGCAACAGGCCGATGCACGCCGTGGAACCGCTGATCAGGATGATCGTGAGGACCAGGACTTTTTGGCGACCGAAGCGATCCCCGAGGGGGCCGAAGATGAATCCGCCGAGCGGCCGCACCAGGAAGGAGACCGCGAAGGTTCCGAGGGCCATGACGCGCGCCAGGGCCGCGTTGCCGTCGTCGAAGGTGAAGAACAGGTCGGAGATGTAGACGAGCAGGTATCCGTAGATGCCATAGTCGAACCACTCGATCGCGTTACCGATCGCCGACCCGGCCACGGACTTCCGCGCGGTCTTCTTCTCGGCGACCGTCATGTCGATCTCTGAGGTGATGGGAGGGGGTTCATACACTGCAACGTTGGACATGTGTCCTCCAGAGGTGCGGGGTGGTGGGGCCACCCGGTGATAGGGGATTTAGCCGCCCGGTTGTTCCGAGCAACGAAGGGCAAGTACGGCGTATGTTCTGGCGGCCAAGAGCAACTCGTCGATCTCGACCTGTTCGTCGGGCTGGTGCGCCTGCGTGTTGACGTCCCCGGGGCCCAGAACCACCGTGGGAATCGCATGGGCTTGGGACATGAATCCGCCCTCGCAGGCCGCGCTCCATGCCCCGGTTCGCCCGCTGCCGCCGGCCCGACGCACGGCATCCTGGCACCTGAGCACAAAGGGGTCCTCGGCGTCGGTCTTGAAACCGGGCATCACCATCTCGACGGCGCCCGTGAGCGAGATGCGGTCCGTCCCGGGCCGGCCGGCGGCGGTCACGGCCTCGCTCGCGCTGGCCAAAAGGCGGGACAGGATGACCTCGGGCTCTTCGCCCGGAAGCGTCCGTCGATCCACCGCCAGCTCGCACCGGTCCGCCACGATCGACGTTCCGTGACCGCCGGCGACGGTCCCGACGTTCCAGCTCGCCCGCCCCAGCAGGGGGTCGGGGGTTTCGCGGAGCAGGACGTCGTCCCGCTCGATCGCCCGCAGGACCTCGCCCGCCGCGAGGATCGCGCTCGCGCCGTCGTCCGGGTTGCCCGCGTGGGCGCTGGCCCCGGTGACCTCGAGCCGGAAATTGGTGGCCCCGCGGCAGGCCGTGATGATGTCCATCCCGGTCGGCTCCGCCGCGACGCACCCCAGGTACCGGCCCTCGGGCTGGGTCGCGACGTACCGGCGGGCGCCCGCGGCATCGCGCTCCTCGTCGACGGTCACGAGGAGGGTCATCGGCAGCTCCGGGCACACCCAGTTCACGGAGGACATCGCTACGATCACCGCGGCCAGGCCGCCCTTCATGTCCACGGCGCCCCGTCCGATGAGCCGACCGTCCACGTGGCGCGGCTCGTACGGGTCCCCGGTCCACCCGGAGCCCGCGGGGACGACGTCACTGTGCCCCAAGAACAAGATGCCGCCCGTCCCGGCCCCGTCCCCGCCGAGGTGGGCGATGAGATTGGACCGGCCCGGGACGACCTCGTCGAGCTCGACTCGGGCCCCGATGGCCGCCAACGCGGCCGACAGCGAGAACACCGTGGCGTCCTCGGTCTCTCCGGGATTCTCCCCGCGGGAGCGGATGAGCTCGTCGGCGAGCGCGACGATCTTCTCCACCCGGATACCGTCCAGGACCTCCCGTTCGGTGGCGGTCGCGGCGGCGTTCTCCGATCGCGTCTGCGTCATGACGAGACCCCCGCCCGGGTTTCCACGTATTCGTCGAGGGCCGTGCCCAGGCGTTCGACGCCCTCGCGGATGCGCTCCGGCGAGGAGGTTGCGAAGCACAGGCGCAGCGCGTGGCGCTGGGTCGCGGAATCCGTGAAGGCCGGGCCCGGAATGTAGGCCACCCCGTGTCGGAGGGCGAGCGGGAAGAGGTCTTCGGCGTCCACGTCCGCGTAGCGACCGGTGAGGTCGACCCACAGGAAGAAGCCGCCGTCGGGGTTGGTCGTGGTCACGTTCTGGCCGAATCTTTCCTCGAGGGCGTGGACCATCGCTTCCTTGCGTTCCCGGTAGATCGATCGCAACCGGTTCAGGTGCCCGTCCAGGCCGCCCTCGGCCAGATAGTCGGCGATCATCGTCTGCATCGGAACGCTGGTGCAGGTATCCATCGCGGGCTTGGCGTTGACGGCAATCTCGCGGAGGTGGGGGTCCAGGTCCATCCATCCGACGCGGAGGCCCGGGGCCAGGATCTTGGAGAAGGTGCGCACCTGGATGACCCGCGGGTTTCCGGGGCTGAGGGCCAGGAATCCCGGGATGTCCTCGCCTTCGAATCGCAGCAGACCGTAGGGGTCGTCGTCGATGATGTAGGCGTCCCATTGCTCGGCCAGCTCCAGGAGGCGCTCGCGCCGCTCGCGGGACAGCGTCGTTCCGCTCGGATTCTGGAAATTCGGGATGGTGTAGATCGCCTTGGGCGTGCGTCCCGAGGCGGCGACGAGATCCGGCAGCGCCTCGACGACCAACCCGTTCTCGTCCATCGGGGCTTCCAGGATGTTCGCCTGGTAGCTCAGCGCGGTACCGATGCCGTTGGTGTAAGTCGGGCACTCGACGATCACGGTGTCACCGGGATCCACGATCATTTTGAAGGAGATGTCGAGCCCTTGCATTCCACCGGTGGTCACCACGATGCGGTCGGGGGTCGTCTGGATCCCGCGTTCGGCCTGGTGGCGGATGATCTGCTCGATGAGGGCGTCCTCGCCCTCGCTCGCGCCGTAGCCAAAACGCCCTTCCGTGGGGGCTCCGAGGAGGCGTCCGAAGTCTTCGGTGGGAATCAGCTCGTCGTTCGGGGCGCCCATCGCGAAGCGCACGATGTCGTGGGTCTGGCTTGCCAGCAACGCGGTCGACGCGTCGATCACGGAGCCCTTCAGCTCCGAGGCGCGGTCGGCCAGCCTGGTCGTGGAAATCGTCGGGGTGATCATGAGTGCCTCCGTGAATCGAGGGAAATCAGCCCGCGCGGGACCGAACTGAAGGTTTCGTGGCCGGTGTCGGTGACGCGGATGGACTCGGAAACCTCAAAGCCCATTCCGCTCAGCCACATGCCGGCGATCAGGTGAAAAGTCATGTTGCTGTGGAGCACGGTGTCGTCACCGGCGCGGATGCTGACGGTCCGTTCTCCCCAGTCGGGCGGGTATCCGACGCCGATCGAGTACCCGAGCCGGGAGTTCTTGCTGTATCCGTTGCGCGCCAGAACATCGCTGAAGGCGGTGGCGACCTGGCTGCTCGTCACGCCGTCGCGCAGGGTCTCCAGGGCGGCCTCCAGGGCCTCGACCGCCACGCCCGCCAGGCGATCCAGGGCGGGCGCCGGGGTGCCGATGATCGCGGTCCGGGCGAGGGGCGCGTGGTACCGGCGATGCGCGCCGGCAAGCTCCACGGAGATCGGAACATCGCCCGGCGTCGGGACGTCAGCCCATGTCAGATGCGGGGTATCGGCGCCGGCGCCCATCGGGAAGAGCGGAACGATCGAGGCGTAATCCCCGTCGATCCCATCGGTTCCTCGGGCCTGGGCCGCCATGACATCGGCGGCGACCTCGTTCTGCGGGCGGCCCAGGGTGAACCCGTCGAAAGCCGCTTCCATGGCCCCTTCGCAGACCCGGCCGGCCTTGCGCATGTAGTCGATCTCGGCGTCGGACTTGACCAGGCGGACCCTGCCGACGAGGTGTTGGGAATCCCGGAGCTCCCATTCCGGCAACCCCGCGGCCAGCGAGGTGAAGGTTCGGACGGTGAAAAAGGCGGTATCCGCCTCGTAGCCCACGCGCATGGGGCCTCCGTAGCCGAGCTCCCGAAGGGTCTCGGCCATCCAGTCGCCGGGATGCGCATCGGCTTGGTCCACGTAGCTTTCCGGATAGGCCAGGATCTGGTCACGGGAGACCGCGGTGATCGTCCGGTGGGCGCCGTGGGCATCCATCTCCCGGGAGATGAAGTACAGCTGGCCGTCCACGGGCAGGAACAGGATCTGCGGCATGTAGAAGGACCAGGCGTCGTAACCGGTCAGATAAAAGATGTTGGCCGGGTCGGCGATGATCAGCGCGTCGAATCCGCGCTCCGTGGCCAGCGAGCGGACCGCGGCCCGGCGTGCCTCGTATTCCGAGACGGAGAACGGGGCCTCTCGCGTGCCGTCAATATTTTGCCTGGACAATTCCCCTCCTTCGCGAAGCCACTGTGGGCTACATCTCATTCGCTGTGAATATCGATGCTATTCGCGTCCCGGAAGCGGAAACAGGCGGGCGAACTTGCTGGATGGATTAAGTTGTACTTAAGTTCTTCAGCGTCGTCGATAAGGATCCCCGTGCTCAACGTCCATCGCCTCGTCCTGCTCCGCGAATTGGATTCCCGGGGCAGCCTCGCCGCGGTCGCGCGCGCACACGACGTCAGCCCGGCCGCGATCTCCCAGCACCTGTCCCAGCTGGAGAAAGACGTCGGCATGACGCTCACCGAAAGGGTGGGCCGCCGCATCCTGCTGACGCCCATGGGAAAGCGGCTCGCGCGGCGCGCGGATCAGGTGATCGAGATCCTCGAGATCGCCGAGGCGGAGATCGATTCGGCCCGGGTCCAGGTCCACGGCACCGTGCGCCTGTGCTCCTTCGGGTCCTTCGCCGTGTCCTACTTCGCCGACATCCTCCGGCGCATGAAAACCTCGCATCCGGAAGTGACGGTCGAATTCACCCTGCTGGAACCCGACGCCGCGATCACCAGCCTGCTGGGCCGGCGCACCGACGTCGCCATCACGGACGAGTTTTCCGGCAGGCCCCAACCCGTGGACACCGAGCGGAATTCGGTGCACCTGTTTCGGGAGCCCATGGTCGCGTACGCGCCGTGGGAGATCACCGATCCGCGCGAACTCGGAGAAGTGCCGTGGGTCTTCGAGACCTCCGGAACCATGGCCTCCGAATGGGCCAAGGGCATCTGCCGGAGGGCGGGATTCGAGCCGAAGATCTCCTACGAGTCATCCGACCTGCGGTTTCACCACGATTTGGTCCAGGCCGGGATGGCCGCCGCCTTTCTGCCGGACATGGTCTTCGACAACGGCGTCAACCCTCTGGACCGGCCGAAGCACCGCATCGAGTGGGCCGACGACGTCGCCTCGCAGCTGTACCGCGACGTCTACGCGGTGACCCGCCGCGGCGGCCATCTCCGGCCCGCGATCGCGGCCCTGCTCGACCACACGATCGCCGCGACGGCCGAATGACGGACCCAAGCAGGTGGCTCGTCTAGTTCGCTCACTGTTACTTCCGAGGCGTTCAGACTTCGTGGTCCCGGGGGGCTCTGCGGCCTCACCGTCCCCTGCCAAAATCTCGCATCTCGCTGATACTTTTCTGCCATCAGAGGCAGCACAGGATCGCTGATTTCACTTCGTACTGAGCTATCGTCCATGGATGCAATGACGTCGACGACCGATCGTGGTCCGAACTGCCCCACCAGCCATTTAGCACGATGCCGGACTTTATTGGGCGTCGGTCCTGCATCCAGCACCGAATGATGCCACAGCCGCTGGAGATGAGCGCATCGATTCCGGAGACAGACCAGAGACCGTACTCGGTAGGCGAACCCCGCTTTAGCCACCCCGATGCTCTCGGAATGGCATAGACCCCTCCCATTTGAGCTTCCTGAGGAGAGGCTTAGGAGGGGGTCGATTACTACTATCATAACCGACTCAGCGAGGACAGCATGTAGGGGATCATCTACCACGGCCGGGCAATCACCGTGGGACCTTAGGCCATCCGAGGCTCACATCACGACGATGGCCCGGCCGGTGATCTCACCCCGGTCCAGCGCCTGGTACGCCGCATCGACGTCGTCGAGCGAATACCTCCTCGTCACGGCCTCTTTCAGGAGGTAGCCGCCCTCCGCGGCCAGCTCCACGACCTCGGGGAGGTCCTTGCGGGTCACGGCCCCGAAGGAGCCCGTCACGGTCTGTCCCCGACGCACGAGCGGGCTGATCTCGACCTCGCCCACAACCCCCGTCGGTGCGATGCCGATCGCGACCATCCGCCCGCCTTCGCGCAAACACGACGCGGCCTGGGTGAAGGTCTGCGGAAGGCCGAGGGCCTCGAAGGCGACATGCACACCCTTACCGTCGGTCATCTCCAGGATGGCCTCGCGCGGGTCCCGTTGGGCCGAATTGACAACCTCGTCTGCTCCAAGCGCGCGGGCGGCGTCGAGCTTCTCGTCAGCCACGTCGACCGCGATGATTTTCCCCGCCCCACGGTGTTTCGCGATCTGAATCAGGCTGGCCCCCACTCCCCCTACCGCGAAGACCGCGACCGTCTCCCCCTCGGCCACCTCGGCCTTCCGCACCGCGCCATAAGCGGTGAAGGCCGCGCAGCCGAGGATCGCGCTCTCCTCCGCGGGAATTCCGGACGGCCGGGCGGTGAGGGCCGAAAGGGGCACCACGGCGTAGTCGGCCATGCCTGCCATCGAATACATGGACAGCCGCTGCCCGTCGGCACGGGCGAGTCGGGAGGTCCCGTCGAACAGGTTGCCCTTCAAGCGGTTTTCCCCGAAGAATTTTTCGCACAGGTCATCCCTGCCGGCTTGGCACTGTTCACACTCGGTGCAGGGCATGATGAAGGCTCCGACCACCGGGGTGCCCACACCGATCTCGCCGGCGTTCGCAGTACCCTGGCCGATCCGCACGACCTCGCCGCTGATCTCGTGCCCGACGACGCCCGGCCCAGGGAAGGCCACATCGCCTTTGAGAACGTGGAGGTCCGTATGGCACACGCCGCACGAAACGATCTTCACGAGGGCCTCCTCGGCCTTCGGCGTGGGAACGGGGATGGTCTCGACGGTCAGCCGGGGCGAGTCGCCGCTCCACACGGCCGCTCGCATGGTCTCTGGAATGGTGGCGTGGGTCATAGTTCGATACTTCATCGTGAAGCTATTGAAATCAACTGTTGCGCCATTCGCTCATGGCGCCCACCCCACGACGGCCCCATGATCGACAAACCAGCTGTTGACCTGGCCCGCTAATCCTGGTCTTCTGGGTAGCACGCTGTGTTCTCATCCCGAACACGATCATCTAGCTCAGGACCCAGGGTGGCCCATGCTTTTCACACTGCTTCGCCGATACACCAAGCCGTATCGCGGCCACATCATCGCGGTCGTGGTCCTCCAGCTCATCTCCGTGCTGGCGATCCTGTACTTGCCGAGCCTCAACGCGCGCATCATCGACGAGGGCGTGGCCACCGGCGACACCGATTTCATCTGGCGCACCGGCGGCGTCATGCTTCTCGTGGCCCTGGCCCAGATCGTCTCCGCCGTCATCGCGGTGTATTTCGGTTCTCAGGCGGCGATGGCCCTCGGGCGCGACCTTCGAGGGGCCGTTTACGCCTCCGTGGACCGCTTCGGCGCCCAAGAAATTTCCGAGTATGGGCCGCCAACCCTCATCACTCGCGGAACCAACGACGTCCAACAGGTTCAAATGCTGTTCGTGATGATCATGAACTTCATGGTCACGTTGCCGCTCATGGTCATCGGCGGGATCGTCATGGCCCTCCAGGAGGACGTCGGCCTGTCGTGGTTGGTCGTGGTCGCCGCTCCGCTCGTGGTCGGCATCATGGCCATCCTCGTGCGCTGGCTCATTCCCTTATTTACCGTCATGCAGGACAAGGTCGACGCCATCAACGGCGTGCTCCGCGAGCAGATCATGGGAATCCGCGTGATCCGGGCCTTTGTGCGCGAGCCCCACGAGACCCAACGCTTCGACGACGCGAACCACAGCATCACCGGCATCTCGGTCAAGATCGGCCGGATCTTCGTGCTGATGGGACCCATCTTGACGATCATCCTGCACGGCGCGGAGGTCGCGGTCCTCTGGTTCGGAGGCCACCGGGTCGATGCCGGCCAGATGGAGGTCGGCTCGCTGACGGCCTTTCTCCAGTACCTCATGCAGATTCTCTTGGCCGTGATGATGGGGTCCTTCATGGCGATGATGTTTCCGCGCGCCATCATCTGCGGGCGCCGCATCGGGCAGATCATCGAGACGGTTCCGGCCGTCGGGCCCGCCGAGCACCTCGTGACCCCGGAGGCCCGCCGCGGCATCGTGGAATTCCGCGACGTCGAGTTTCACTACCCCGGTGCCGAGGATCCGGTGTTGACCGGGCTGTCCTTCCGCGCCGAGCCAGGGACCACGACGGCGATCATCGGGTCCACCGGAGCCGGGAAGACCACCGCGCTTCACCTGATTCCGCGCCTACACGACGCGACGCACGGTCAGGTCCTCCTCGACGGCGTGGACGTGCGGCGGCTCGCCCCCGCCGAGATCACGGATCGCGTCGCCATCGTGCCGCAGAAGCCGTATCTGTTCTCGGGAACGGTCGCCACCAACCTCCGTTTCGGCCGGTCCGAGGCCACCGACGAAGAGATGTGGGAGGCATTGCGGATTTCCCAGGCGGAGGATTTCGTCCGCCATCGCAGCACGGGAGAGGGCCCAGACCACGCGACTGATCTGGAATCCGGCATCTCTCAGGGAGGCACGAACGTCTCCGGCGGCCAGCGGCAACGGCTCTGCATCGCCCGGGCGGTGGTCTCCCGACCGGCGGTGTACCTTTTCGACGATTCCTTTTCCGCCCTCGACGTCGCGACCGACGCCCGCCTGCGCGACGCCCTGACCCCGGTCACCCGCGATGCCACCGTGATCATCGTGGCCCAACGCGTCTCGACCATCACCGGTGCCGACCAAATCCTGGTGCTCGACGCCGGCCGGATCGTCGCCCGGGGAACCCACCGGGAACTGCTCGCCAGCTCCGAGACCTACCAAGAAATCGTGGAATCACAGCTTTCGGCCGAGGAGGCGTCATGAGCGAAGTCCCCTTGGAGTCCGAGCCCAGCTCGGCGAAGGCGTTCTGGCCCACCGCTTTCCGCCTCACCCGCGAGCTCGGGCGTCACCCCTGGCAGATGACCATCATGACGATTCTGTTGATCGCCTCGGTGATCCTCAACGTCATCGCGCCGCGGATCCTGGGGCACGGCATGGACATCATCTTCGGCGGGGTCATCGGTTCTCAGATGCCCGCCGGCGCGGATCCCGAGGCGGTGATCGCCGGCATGAGGGCCAAGGGTGAGAACCGCATGGCCGACATGCTGACCGGGGTCAACTTCGTCCCCGGTCAGGGCATCGACTTCGTCGACCTGGGCGGAAGCCTCGCTCTGGTGCTGGGCATGTACGTGCTCTCGGGCGTTTTCCTCTGGATACAGGGCCGCATGCTCAACGACATCGTGATGCACGTGGTCTACGACATGCGCCGCCGCGTCGAGGCGAAGCTCAACGACCTGCCGCTGAGCTACTTCGATACCCACAAGCGCGGCGACATGCTCTCCCGGACGACCAACGACGTCGACAACGTCCAGCAGGCACTACAGCAGGCCCTGGCCTCGCTGATCGCCTCGGCGTTGACGGTGGTCGGTGTGGCCGTGATGATGTTCGCCCTGTCCTGGCAACTGGCGTTGGTCGCCCTCGTGGCCATCCCCATTTCGGCGGTCGTGGTCGGCGTGATCGGCAAGCGCAGCCAGAAGCTCTTCGCCGCCCAGTGGAAGTCCACCGGCGAATTGAACGGCCACATCGAGGAGTCTTTTACCGGCCACGACCTCGTGACCGTCTACGGCCGGTCGGAGGAAATGGGGCGGACCTTCCGCGAACACAACGAGCGCGTGTACCAGGCGTCTTTCCGCGCCCAATTCCTCTCGGGAACGATGATGCCGATCATGCAGTTCATCTCGTACCTCGGGTACGTGGGCATCGCGGTCCTGGGTGGCCTCAAGGTGGCCAGCGGACAGCTGAGTCTGGGTGGGGCGACGGCATTCATCCAATATTCGCGCGAGTTCAATCAGCCCCTCGGGGAGATCGCCGGCATGGCCAACATGTTGCAGTCGGGCGTGGCCAGCGCCGAGCGCGTCTACGAGTTGCTCGACGAGGACGAACAGGAGCCCGATTCCGCCACGGAGCACGCCGAACCGTCGGCGGGACGCCGCGCCCTCGGTCGCATTGAGTTCTCCCACGTGAATTTCTCCTACGTCCACGACTCGCCCCTGATCCAGGATTTGAGCCTGGTCGCGGACCCCGGGCAGACCATCGCGATCGTTGGCCCCACGGGCGCCGGCAAGACCACGCTGGTCAATCTCATCATGCGGTTCTACGAGATCGGCTCCGGCTCCATCACCCTCGACGGCATGGACATTCGGCGGATGAACCGCCACCGGCTACGCGCCGCGACCGGCATGGTCCTTCAGGATGCCGTGCTGTTCCAGGGGACCATCCGGGAGAACATCCGCTACGGTCGGCTCGACGCGACCGACGACGAGGTGATCGACGCCGCCAAGGCGACCTACGTCGATCGCTTCGTCCACGCCCTCCCGGAGGGGTACGACACCGTGATCGACCAGGAGGGTGGCACGGTCTCGGCGGGCGAGCGCCAGCTGATCACCATCGCCCGCGCTTTCATCGCCGACCCGTCCGTGTTGATCCTGGACGAGGCGACCTCCTCCGTGGACACCCGCACCGAGGTGTTGGTGCAGAAAGCCATGTCGGTGCTGCGGGCTTCCCGGACGTCGTTCGTGATTGCGCACCGCCTCTCGACCATTCGCGACGCCGACACCATCCTGGTCATGGAGGACGGCCGGATCGTCGAGCAGGGCGATCACGCGTCCCTCATGGCCCGCGGCGGCCCGTACTACGAGCTGTACGAGACCCAGTTCGCGATGGCCGCTACCGACACGGACGTCGAGCCCGCCGACCAAAACTCCCCGGGTCCGGGCGCAGAATAGGCCGAGGCCGCTCGCTGGGTAGCGAGCGGCCTCGGCGACCTCCACCGCACTCACGCCCCGCGGGCGGCCCGGTGGGACTCGGTGCTTACTTCTTCCGGTGCACCTGGAAGATCGCACCGGTGGTGACGTCTTCTTCCACCGATTCGAGCGTGCGACCGCGCGTCTCGGGGAGGAACTTGTACATCACCAGGACGGCGATCGCGTTGATCACGGCGAATCCGAAGAAGGAGCCGGTCAGACCCACCGCGTTCAGGGCCACGGGGAAGAAGTAGCTGACAAAGGCGTTGGCGATCCACAGGCAGAACACGGTGAACCCCATGCCGACGGCGCGCATGTGCAGCGGGAAAATCTCCGAGAGAAGGACCCAGGTGGCGACGTTGAGGAAGGTCTGCATGGATCCCACGAACCCGACCACCAGGATCAGGATGATGAACGGCCGCGCCGCGCTGTCCTCGGGGACCGTGAAGGAAGCGATGCCGATCAGCACGTGGAAGATGGTCACGAGCGAGTAGCCGGTGATCACGGTGGTGCGTCGGTTGATCTTCTCCATCATCCACAGGGCGATGAAGGCACCGATCACGGCGATCACGCCCGGAGCGATATTGGCGATCAGGGCCGCGTTCGAAGCGAATCCCGACTCCTCCAGGACGATCGATCCGTAGTACATGATCGAGTTGATCCCGGTGAACTGCTGGAAGACCGCGACCGCGACGCCGACCAGGAGAATCCGCAGCAACCACTTATTCTTGAAGACCGCTTTCAGACCGGCCTCGTGCTTCTTCTCTTCGAGAGCGTTGATGCGCTCGACGTCGTCGATCTCGGCGACCGCGCGCTCCTCGGAACGGATCGTCTTGAGCACGGCAAGGGCCTCGTCCTGACGCCCCTTAGAGATCAACCAGCGCGGCGATTCGGGCATCCGCAACATTCCGAAGAACAGGAAGATGGCCGGGATCGCACAGACCGCGAGCATGATGCGCCAGACGTGGTCCATGTGCCCGAGGGTGTTGCCGAGGATCGCGTTGACCACGAAGGCCGCCAGCTGACCGATCACGATCATCATCTCGTTGCGGCCCGAGAGCGAGCCGCGGATCTCGTACGGTGCGAGCTCCGCGAGGAACACCGGCACCACGGCCGACGCGCCACCGACGGCGAGACCCAAGAGGAAGCGACCGACGAGCAGGGTGATGAGCTCGGGTGCGAAGACGCAGACCAGCGTGCCGAGGAAGAACAACACCGCCAGCAATAGGATCGTCTTGCGACGTCCCCACGCGTCCGAGAGCTTACCGATGCTCACCGCGCCGATCGCGGCGCCGACCAGCAGGGTACTCGTAACGAGACCCTGCGTATCGGCGGTCAGGCCGAGGGTTGCGCTCATCGGTTCCAGGGCGCCGTTGATCACGCCGGTGTCGTAACCGAACAGCAGGCCGCCGAAGGTTGCGACCAGGGCGACGACGCCCAATCTCTTCTTATGTGGCCCGTCGGTTAAGGGCGGGAGAGGAGACGAAGACCTCTCCGGGGTGACGGCGCTCATGATGACTCCTTTATCAACAGGCGAGGGGCGGCAGGCCCCGCGCACAATGAACTATCAGGTGGTGGGTAGGGGCAAGTTTTAGCTCTGACGGGCCGCTTCGACGCGCTGTTTCATGGCGTCCAGTTGATAGCGGGAGACGTCGGCGGCGTCCTCGTTCTCGGCGAAGACGCTTGAGACCATGACGGTATCCGGCGAATCCAAGAATCCGATCTCGTTCAGTCCGCCGAAGAATTCATCCCAATTGACGTCGCCGTCACCGACCTTCAGGTGCTGATGCACGCGGGCTGGGTTGCCGGGCGGGTTGGTGATGTACCGGAGACCGTTGGAGCGGTGGTGATCCATGGTGTCGGCCACGTGAGCGACGCGGATGCGATCGCCGGCGGCGCGCATGATCTCGAGCGGCTCGTCCTCCATGTGGAAGGAATGGCACGCCACGTAGACCATCCCGAGGTTCTTGGAGTTGACCCCGCGAATCACCCGCCAGGCGTCCAGCCCGCGTTCGACGAAATCGTCGGGGTGGGGGTCGATGGCGACGTGCAGGTCCTCGCGCTCGATGAGCGGCAGCAGTTCTTCCATCGAACGGTAGAACGCCCGTTCGGATTCTTCGGCGAGCTCGGGTCGGCCCGAGAACTCGGTGTTGAGCTGCCGAACTCCCAGATCCACGGCGATCTGGATGATGCGCTTCCAGTGCCGCACGGCGGCTTCACGCGCGTCGGGATCCGGAGAGGACCAGCGCATCACCGGCAGGATCGAGGCGATCTCGACCCCGGCATCGCGGCAGGCCTTGCTCAGCTGAGCCACCAGATCGTCGTCCGCCTTGGGATGGCGAAAGAACGGGATGAAATCCGGGTGTGGCGTCATCTGGAGATAGTCGTAGCCCAGGTCCTTGACCACGCCCGGGAACTCGAGGAGCGAGTGGGTGGAATGGAAAGGGGTGGGGTCGAGGGCGTATTTCACGGGATCTCCTTGCTCGATCGTTACGTGCAATTCGGTCGATGTGATTTGCATCGCAATGGAAATATGGTCTGAAAATGGGGCCTGCCGGTCTCCCGCACAGGCCCCGATTCAGGGGCTTTTCCAATTTGTCCTATCATATGCACAAATTGGGGTCGTGCCTATAGGTAGTTGAGATTTTTTTGAGTCGTGACGGCTCCGCGACTCAGCGGTACAGCTCCGGCTTCTCGTTGAGTTCGACCCTCACGGAGGTTCCCGGCTCGGCGATCGCCCGCAGTCCGGCTTCGCAGCACGCGGCGGCCGCGTAGCCGTCCCAGGCGTCGGGACCGTTGAGTTCGCCCGCGAGGCAGTCGTCGATCCATTCCTGGATCTCGGTGTCGTACGCGTCGACGAACCGTTCCTCGAAGCCCGGGGTCACCTGGTCGACGCCCTCTTCGAGATGTCTGGTCTCAAACGAGGCCCGCGTGGACACCGCGTATCCATAGCCGGAAGTCACGTGCGTGTTCACGGAGACCCGCACCCCTCCGTCGGTGTCCATGAGGATCTGGGCCGGATCCACCAAACCTTCCTTGGCGGCCGAGGAGTTCTTCCCGGTACGCACCTGGACCGTGGACACCTCCTCGCCGGTCAGGTACCTCACGATGTCGAATTCGTGCACCACGGTGTCGTCGATGAGGTTGCGTCCGGTATAGGAATCGGGGACCTCGGGATTGATGTGCTCGCAGTCCAGGGCCAACAGCTCGCCGTGTTCACCGGAACGCACGGCCGCGCGGATCCGGCGATACCCCTCGTCGAAGCGCCGCATGAACCCGACCTGGACGAGCTTGCGGCCGATGCTTTCCTCGGCCTCCACGATGCGCCACGCCGACTCGGAGTCCGGCGTGAGAGGCTTCTCGCAGAAGACCTTGAAGCCCTTGGTCAGGGCCGGCAGCAGAACCTGTTCGTGGAGGAATCCGGGAGTCGCCACCATCACGGCGTCGACCTCTCCGGACTCGAGGGCCTCGGTGAAATCGGTGAACACCTGGGCCCCGTCGATCCCCTCGATCGCCGCTTGGGCTTTGGCCTCGTCGATGTCGATCACGGCGGTGACGCGCACGTTCTTCATGCGGTCACGCAGGCGTGTGATGTGGTCGGAGCCCATGCGGCCGGCTCCGACGACGGCGACGCGCAATTGTTCAGTCATGGTGAGATGTCCTTTCGGTACAGCGGTGCTGACGGTCGATCAAGCTCAGGCGACCGTGGTGCGAGCGCCGCAGCTGAGGAGATACTTGCAGGTTCGGGAGGCGATCGGCAGCGGGACATCGAAGCTCTCCACGGGATACATGTCTTGCTCGACGATTCCGAACAGGGGACGTTCCAGCCGTTCGGCCGCCTCGATTACGGCCCGGAGGTCGGGCAATCCCTGCGGGGGCTCGCACATCACACCGGCCGCCGTCGCGTCCTTGAACGTCTTGTCCTCGGCACGCACCGTGGCCAAGATGTCCGGATGCACCTGCTTGAGGTGGAGATATCCGATCCGCTCGGGGTATTTCTCGATCAGTTCGACCGATGAGGCGCCGCCATATTCGGCGTGCCCGGTATCCAAGCAGAGGGTCACGAGCTTGGGATCCGTCATGGCTAGGAACTTCTCGATCTGTTCCATGGTCTCCACGTGGGAATCCGCGTGGGAATGGAACTGCTGGTACAACCCGAATTCGCGTTGCAGCCGCTCCCCCAGCTTGTCGTGGCCCTTACCGAGGGCCTCCCACTGCCAGTCCGTGAGGGTGCGGTCCTCCAGGGCCTCTCCGGTCTTGTCGTCACGCCACAGTGCCGGAATCACGACGACGTGGTGCGCCCCCATCTCGGCGGTGAGTTCGGCAACCTGGCGGGCAGGCTTCCACGCTTCCTCCCACTGATCGGCTCCGCGGTGGAAGGCCGTGAAGACGGTACCGGCGCTGATCTTCAGATCGCGCTCCTTCAGCTCACGGGCAAGGGTCTGCGGATCGGCCGGAAGATACCCGTAAGGGCCCAGCTCGATCCACCGGTAGCCGGCCTCGGCCACCTCATCGAGGAATCGCTGCCAGGGGGTCTGGCGCTCGTCGTCGGGGAACCAGACACCCCAGGAATCGGGGGCGGTGCCGATGATGAGGTTGCGGTCGGACGTGTTCTCTGCCATTGGTGCTCTCGCTTTCACCGTTGAAAGTCTCGGTACAAAGTGCTGTGTGCGTGGTGCTCGGGCGTCGGCGCGCTGACGCCCGAGCACCGTGGTGCGGCCCTGTCCGGCCGCGAGTGCGGGAAGTGATTCCCGGATTCTCGACTAGCTGTCGGAACTCGACGGGAACGCGAAGGACGCCCCGGACAGCGACTTCGGCTCGGGCCACCGCTGGGTCACGACCTTGCCGCGGGTGTAGAACTTGACTCCGTCCGGCCCATAAATGTGGAGGTCCCCGAACAGGGAGTTCTTCCAACCGCCGAAGGAGTGCCAGGCCACCGGGACCGGCAACGGTACGTTGATGCCGATCATGCCGACCTGGACCTTGCGCTGGAAGGTCCGCGCAACGGCACCGTTGGAGGTGAACACCGCGGTTCCGTTTCCGTACGGGTTGGCGTTGATGATGTCGATGGCTTCCTCGAGGGACTCGGCCCGAATCACCACGAGGACCGGCCCGAAGATCTCCTCGTCGTAGGCGCTCATCTCGCGGTTGACCTTGTCGAGAATGGTCGGCCCCACGAAGAAGCCCTCCTCGTGGTCCTTGACGATGAGGTCTCGCCCGTCGAGAACCACGGCCGCGCCCGACTCCTGGGCCTCGCCCACGATCCGGGTGATCCGCTCCTTGGCGGCCGGGGTGATGACCGGACCCATATCGGCGTCGGGGTCGGTACCCTCGGTGACCTTGATGCCCGCGGCCAGGTCTTTGACGCGAGAAACGACCTCGTCGGCGGCGTCGCCCACGGCGACGGCCACCGAAATGGCCATGCAACGTTCACCGGCCGAACCGAAGGCCGCGGCGTTGAGGTGCTCGGCCGCGAGGCTCATGTCGGCGTCGGGCATGATCACGGCGTGGTTCTTGGCGCCGCCAAGAGCCTGGACCCGCTTGCCGTTCTGGGTGCCGGTTTCGTAGACGTACTTGGCGATCGGGGTGGAGCCGACGAAGGAGATGCCGTCGACGTCGGGGTGCGTGAGCAGTCCGTCCACCATCTCTTTGTCGCCGTGCAACACGTTGAAGACGCCGTCGGGAAGGCCGGCTTCCTTCCACAGCTTGGCGAGCAGCAACGAAGCGGAGGGGTCCCGCTCGGAGGGCTTGAGGATGAAGGCGTTGCCGGTCGCGATCGCCACCGGAGACATCCACAGCGGGACCATCACCGGGAAGTTGAAGGGGGTAATACCCGCGACGACACCCAGCGGCTGGCGGAAGGAGAAAACGTCAAAGCCGGTGGATACCTGGTCCGAGTACTCGCCCTTGAGGTGCTCCGAAATGCCGCACGCGAATTCGATGACCTCGAGGCCGCGGGCGACCTCGCCGGCGGCGTCCGAGAGAACCTTGCCGTGCTCCGCTGTGATGATCCGGGCCAGCTCGTCCGTGTGGGCGTGCACGAGCTCTCGGAATTTGAAGAGGATGGCCGTCTTCTTGGCGATGGACAGGTCAGCCCATGCTTCGCTGGCCTTCTTGGCGGTGCTGACCGCGGCCTCCAGGTCGGACTGGTCCCCCAGGTGCAGGCTTCCCGTGGCCTGCCCCGTCGCGGGGTTGAAGACGTCCTGGCGACGTGCGCCCGAGCCGTCGACTTCCTGGCCATTGATGAAGTGCTTGATATCTGTGGTCAATTTCTTCTCCTCACGGTGTCCTGACGCAAGTCTTGCGCCGGCTGGTTGGTGAACAGTCTGCGTTTATCCCAGAAGGGGCTTCTGTGTGGATTTCTTGTCCTCGTACACGGCGTAGGCCTCCTGAGTGGACGAAAGCTCCGAGATGGAGGCGACGGGAACGTCCCACCACGATTCCGAGTCCGGCGCGTCGATCAGGGGATCGGAATCCACGTGAATCAGGATGGGGCCAGAGCCCTCCGGGGCGGCCTTGGCCTTTCGGACGGCTTCCTCGAGGTCCTCCCCGACCGAGTCGCCGGGGGCCACGCGAATCACGGAGACGCCGAGGGACTCGGCATTGGTCGCCAGGTCGATGGGCAGGGTCTCGCCGGAATCGAAGGACTGTGTCTGGTCGTCGTGATACCGATATTTGGTTCCGAAGCGCTGCGAGCCCAGCGACTCCGAGAGCGCGCCGATCGAGGCGTAACCGTGATTCTGGATCAACACCACGATGAGCTTGATGCCCTCGGCCACCGCCGTGACCAGTTCGGTGTGCATCATCAGGTAGGAGCCGTCACCGACCATCACGACGACGTCGCGGTCGTCCTTCTGGTGCAGGCTCGCGCGCTTGACGCCCAAACCTCCGGCGATTTCGTAGCCCATGCAGGAGAACGCGTACTCGACGTGGTAGCCGTACTCGTCCTTGACCCGCCACAGCTTGTGGAGGTCCCCGGGCAACGAACCGGCCGCGCAGATCACGACGTCGCGGTCGTCCATGACGCCGTTGACCCGGCCGATGATCTCGTTCTGGGACATCACCGGGCGGTAGCGCTCGGCGAAGGCGGCGTCCGCGATGCCGTCCCACCGCCGCTTCTCCGCGGCGACCTTCTCCGAGACCGCCTCCGAGACCTGGATCCCGGAGACAGCCCGGTTCATGGCCACGAGGGCCTTGCGGGCGTCCGCCACCACGGGGATCTGGGTGCCATTCTTATAGGCGTCGAAGGAAGCCACGTTGATGTTGACGAAGGAAACGTCGGGGTTTTGGAAGGCCGTGCGCGAGGCCGTCGTGAAGTCCTCGTAGCGCGTGCCGATGCCGATGATCAGGTCCGCCTCCGCGACCATCGCATTGGATGCGGTCGAACCGGTCGAGCCGACCGCTCCGAGGCACAGCGGGTGATCCCAATCCATGACGCCCACGGCCGCCTGCGTGTACGCCACCGGAATGCCGGTGGCTTCGGCAAACTTTCGCAGCTCGTCGGTCGCGAAGGCGTAGTGCACGCCGCCACCGGCGATGATCACCGGCTTCTCAGCGGAACGGATGGCCTCCATCGCCGCGCGGACGTCCTCCTCCTCGGCCTCGGGCCGGCGGATACGCCATTCCCTCTCGACGAAGAACTCTTCGGGAACGTCGATGCGCTCCGCCTGGACGTCCTGCGGGAGGGCGATGGTCACGGCGCCGGTCTCCACGGGGTCGGTGAGGACACGCATGCCGTTGAGCAACGAGGAATAGAGCTGTTCCGGCCTCCATACCCGATCGAAATATCGGGAGACCGGACGCAACGTGTCGTTGACGGTGATGTCCCCCGAATCGGGGCGTTCGAGCTGTTGCAAGACCGGGTCGGTCGCCCGCGTCGCAAAGACATCCGAGGGGAACAGCAGAACCGGAAGCCTGTTGGTGGTCGCCAGGGCGGCGCCGGTGACCAGGTTGGTCGATCCCGGGCCGATCGACGTCGTGGAGGCGTAGGTGGCCCGCCGACGCACGTGGCGGGCATATCCGGTGGCCTGATGCACCATGGCCTGCTCGTTGCGACCCTGGAAGTACGGCATGACGCTGGGGTCCTGCCCTTGGAATTGACGCAAGGCCTGGCCCACGCCGGCGACGTTGCCGTGCCCAAAGATGCCGAACATCCCCGGAATCGTCCGCTCCCGGTATTCCTCCGAACCAACGCGATCGACGGTGTACTGCCGGGACAGGAACTTCACGAGGGCCTGTCCCACGGTCATGGTCTGAGTAGTCATGAAAACCTCTTTCGATCCTCGTTAGTTGCTGCCGTCGCGCAGCAGCGATGCTGCGGTTTCGACGGCTCCGGCGACGTCGCCGTCCTCGGGATACAGCAGGGTCCGCCCCACGGTGAGCCCCTGGACCCCGGGAAGGGCCAAAGCATCCCGCCACGTCGAGAAGATCTCGTCCGGCGCGGCGGTGGGGTCCCCTCCCAACAGCACGGTGGGCAGGGTGGTCGCCGCAATGACGCGTTCCATTTGGGGCACCACGGGCAGTTTCATCCAGGTGTACGCGCTCGAGGCGCCCAGGGATGAGGCGATACCGACGGACTTGACCACGGCATCGGTGCTCAGATCGTTGACGATCGTGCCGTTGCGGGTGGTCGAGATGAACGGCTCGACCATCGCGTAGAGGCCGCGTGCGGCAAGCTCGTCGACAGCACGGGCGGTGGCTTCGAGGGTCGCGGTGGTGTTCTCGTCCCCGTAGTGGATGCGGGTCAGCATTTTGCCGCCGTCCGCGCCCACCGCACGCAACGCCTCGGCGTTGTGGGCCGTGAAGCGGTCGTCGATCTCGTTGACCAGGCCGGAGAGCCCACCGCGGTTCATCGAACCGAACACGAGCTTCCCGTCCAGCGCGCCGAGCAACAGGAGGTCGTCCAAGACGTCCGGCGAGGCCAAGACGCCGTCCACCGCGGGATTCTGGAGGGCCACGCGCAACCGGTCGAGCAGGTCCTTCCGGTCGGCCATGGCCTGGCCGTCGCCCCTGACCTTAAGCGCTCCTCGGGCCGGGTGATCGGCGGCGAGGATGAAATTCTGCCGTCCGTAGACCACCCCGGGGTGGCGGGTGCGGGCGTTGGCCGCGCGCTGGACGGCACCCGGGTCTTCCAAGCGGAGCTGCGTCAGCTGCTCGTAACGCCGGGGATCGCCCGAGCCGATCTCCGGCTGGTCGAATGAGGGCAGGCTGCCCTCCTGTGCTGGGTGGTTGCTCATGCGTCGAAGCCCCTTCCGCGTTCGTTGAGAAGGCCGAGCACCTCGTCCGTGGTCGGCATGTCTTCCGAGCAGGCGATGCGCGAGGCAACGATCGCGCCGGCCGCGTTGGCGAAGTCGAGAACGTGCTGGAGTGACCAGCCAGAGAGGATCCCGTGGCAGAACGCGCCGCCGAAGGAGTCGCCGGCTCCGAGGCCGTTCAAGGTCTCCACGGCCACGGGTTCGGAGATCACGGTTTCGTTCGCTGTCTTGGCCATGACGCCCTGCGAGCCCATCTTGACGACCGCGATCTTGACGCCGGCCTCAAGCAGGCGATCCGCCTGCTCCTCCGGTGAGCCGTCGCCAACCGCGACGGCGCACTCCTCGCGATTTCCGATCGCGATGGTGACGTGCTTGAGGTTCTCGGTGACCTGGGCGGTCGCGTCCTCGATGGAGTCCCAGAACATGGGCCGGTAGTCGAGGTCCAAGATGGTGTGCTGACCCTCGCCGAGCTCCTCGCGGGGGCGTGCCTCGTGAGCCTTCAGCTGGGCCGTTCGACTCGGATCCTGGCAGAGCCCCGTCACCGTGGACCAGAAGACGGTCGCTTCCTTGACCGCCTGGGTGTCGACCTCGTCCGGTTCGATGTTGAGATCCGGCGCGGTGGGGAATCGACCGTAGAAGTAGAGGGGAAAGTCTTCGGGGGGCATGATGGCGCAAAAGGTCGCCGGGGTCTGCAGGCCTGCTACCGGGCTGACATGGGCGTCGTCGACGCCGTAACGCTTCAATTCTCGGTGGAGGTACTCGCCGAACGGGTCATCGCCGGTGCGGGTGATGACTGCGGACTTTCTGCCGTGCTTTGCGGCGGCCACCGCGACGTTTGAAGGCGACCCGCCCAAGTACTTGCCGAAGGAAGTCACCTCTTCCAGGCCGACACCGATGTCGTTGGGGTAGATATCCACGCTGATTCTTCCCATGGTGAGCAGGTCATAGCTCATTGGCTGGCCGGTCCTTCCCGTGGCTCCTGGTCGGTCACAGCGTCGGCGCCCCACCTCTCTACCGGGTAGGACTCGCCGTCAGTGTGTTCCGTCTTACGTATCCAAGAGTGCATCACCACACTTTGTCCTGTCAATGTTTTGTACTGACAAAGTATGTTTTGGTCGGTAGCCTGTTGTGACCGGGGATACCTTTCGACCGCCGAGAGGGTCTCGCCTCCCATCAGCCAGAGCACAAGGAGTCCACCATGAAGCTGGGCGTTTACAACGCGATCTTGCACCACCTGCCCCTCGACGACGCCCTCGCGGAGGTCTCCCGCCTGGGCCTCGACGGCGTCGAGGTCAACTCCGGCGGCTTCTTGCCGCCCACGCACCTCCCGATCGACGACATCCTTGCCAGCGATGCCGCCGCCACCGCATATCGCCGCCGCTTCGCCGACCACGGCCTCGACATTCTGGGGCTGAATTGCAACGGGAATCCGTTGAATCCGGATCCGGCCATCGGCCCCGAGGATGCGGAAGATATCCGCAAGTCGATTCGTGCCGCCGCGGCCCTCGGCCAGAAGCGCGTGGTGACGATGTCGGGTCTGCCCGGCACGGACCCGCAGGGCCGCTACCCCGCGTGGAACGTCAACACGTGGGGATCCCACGCCCTCGACTCTTTGGAATGGCAGTGGGACCAGGCCTCAGAATTTTGGTCCGAGATCGACCAGTTGGCCAGGGAACACGACGTCAAGGTCGCCCTGGAGCTGCACCCACAGAACCTGGTCTTCAATCCGCCGACCGCCCGCCGCCTGGTGGAACGCATCGGGGCCACGAACGTCGGCGTCGAACTAGATGCCTCGCACCTCTTCTGGCAGCAGATGGATCCCATCGCCTGCGTTCGGTGGCTGGGCCCCCTCGTGTTCCACGCCGCCGCGAAGGACGTGCGCATCAATCGCGAGAACGCGGAAATCTACGGCGTGCTCGACGAGCGGTTCCGCCGGATGGGCGAAGATGAGCAGAGGACCAACATGGGCGGCGACGAATACGTCAACGCCTGGCCCACGGACTCCGCGTGGGACTTCGTGGCCGTCGGAATTGGCCACGACGCCGAGTACTGGGCCGAATTCCTGCGGGCGCTGGCCGAGGTCGAGCAACAGACCGGCGAAGACATCAGCGTCAACATCGAACACGAGGACACCTCGATGGGGCCGATCGAAGGGCTGGAGTACGCAACCTCGACACTCTTCGACGCCGCGCGGCAGGCGGGGGTCCGGTAGGTCAACCGGCCTTTCGCACCGGGGAAGGGGTGCCGCCCCATGCGCCAATGCGACGGGTGGCACCCCTTCCCGACGATTCACCGCGGCGGCGAGATCTTGCGCAAGATATTGCCACTGAGTATTTCCTTGCCGGTGCCTGGACATATACTCGGGGCAAGCCCTCAGGGGCGTTACACCTAGTCAAAGAGCACCCCGCGGTGCATTCGTTGTGAAAGTTGTCCGGATGAGCATGTACCCGCAGGACCCCAACCAGGGACCGTCATACCAGCAATACCAGGGTCAGCCGTATCAACAGTCGCCGTACTACCCGAACAACCAGTACTACGGTCAGCCACCTGCGCCCCAGAAGAACAACATCATGTCCATTCTGGGCTTTATCTTCGCCATACTCGGCATCGTCTTCTGGTGGATCCCCTTCTTTGGGGCCCTCATGGCCATCGCGGGAGTGGTGCTCTCGGGCATCGCCCTGAGCCGGCGCGAGCTGAAGGGGCTGTCCATTGCGGGCGTCGGCGGCGTTGCGGTTATCATCGCGATTCTCTGGACCATCCTCTATATCGCCAGCGTCGCGAGCCACAACTCGTCGACAACGTCATACAACGCCGCAGCTTCGGTCTCTTCTTCGGTAGTTTCGGAGCAGGCCCCGTCGATCTAAATCGGCTCCCACGCGGAAGGTAGTCGGAAGAGCATGCACCCCCACGACCCCCACCAGGGACCGCCGCGCTGGCAACAAGGCCAGCCGTATCAACAGCCCCCGTATCACCCCAACGACCCACACCAAAGCCCTCCACAGGAACGCCAGAGCAATAATGTCCTATGCCTTCTGGGGTTCATCTTGGCCGTACTCGGTCTCGTGGTGTGGCGGATTCCGGTATTCGACTTCATCCTTGCGGCCGCGGGCGTCGTGCTCTCCTCCATCGCCTTAGCCCGGCACGAGATTAAAGGCCTGTCCATCGCGGGCATCTGCGTTGGCGGGGTGGGCGCGCTACTCGGGCTCTTTTGGTCGGTCGCCCTGATCATTAGCGTCGGCACCACATACACCTAAGCCGCACATCCCATCGGCGATAACCCCCAAGGCGTACCGCTCCCTGCACTTTCGACTTCGGAAGAGCCTTGACGTCACCCCATGAGCACACAAAGACTCTGATATCCGAAACTTCCCAGAGAGCAACATCTCATAACCTGGCTATTACCTTTCTACTTCCTGGATATATACTCCTAATCCGGGGTGTCGAGGTGATATCTCAGGTCAGAGCCCCTTTCGGGTGGCTCCCGTTCTGAAAGTTGTTCGGATGAGCATGTATCCGCAAGACCCTCGCCAGGGTTACTCGCAGCAGTCTTCGTACTACTCCAATAACCCCTATTATGGGCAGCCGCAGGGCCCAAAGAACTCAAACGTGCTCGCCATTGTCGGCATCGTCTTGGCATCGCTCGGACTACTTCTTTTCTGGATTCCCTTCCTGGGCCTTATTCTCGCCATCGCGGGCGTGGCCTTCGCATGCATCGCCCTCGGTCGGGGCCAGCTCAAAGCACTGTCCATTACAGGCATTTGCGTCGCTTCCGTAGCTGCCTTGATCTCTCTCCTTGTGACCGGAGGATTCTTAGTTCGTTCCGTAGTCGATGCTTCCTCAAGCACCACAACGGATCCCTCCACCGCCTCGGCCTCATCGTATTCGTCATCTGCATCGGCTGAGTCATCTTCGTCTGCCCCGACCTCCACCCCGACAGTCTCTCCGTCTGCAACGGCGACACCCGTACCTAAGCAAGCGGACCTCAGTACATTCCATGAGGTAGACGATCGCGAGTTGGCACTCATCGCCAAAAGTCCAAAAACTCACGTCGGCGAGAAAATCATCATCAACGGTAGCGTTACTCAGCTGGATTCAGCCACGGGCCCATGCGCTATGCGCGTCAACATCGGGGCCACCTATCAGCCCCAGACGTATTACTACGAGACGAATTCCATAGTCTTCGATTCAAGCGATGACGGTAAGGACAAGTGCCCTACCCTTGAGCCGCTGGTCCAAGACGACAACGTCAAGCTGTGGGTCATGGTGGGAGGAAGCGAAACCTACGATACTCAAATCGGCGGTAGTACGACCGTCCCCGTGTTTGCCGCGTTCAAGGCCGAAATCCAGTAGACACGAGAATCTCCTCCCACCACCCACGGCCTAGAACAACGCGATCTTCTCCGGTGCCGGGAAGATGCGGTCGAGTTCCGCGAGGTCATCCTCGGACGGAACCCACGAGGCCGCGACCGCGTTACTACGCACCTGATCCGGCGTGGTCGCGCCGGCGATGACCGAGGCAACCTGCGGACGCGAGGCCAACCAGGAGAAAGCCACCTGGATCGGGGTGAGGTCGCGTTCTGCCGCGAAGGCGACGAACCGTTCGATTTGATCCCAGTCGGTGCTCTCCAGGAGCTCCGACTTGGAGTGGGACAGGCGTGAGCCATCCGGGGCCGTACCGTTGCGGTACTTGCCCGTGAGCAGGCCATTCGCGAGCGGAAAGTACGGCAGGATACCGACGCCGAAGCGCTGCGCCGCGGGGATGACCTCGAGCTCGGCCCGGCGGTCCAACAGGTTGTAGTGGTTCTCCGCCGCGACGTATCGGGTGCGACCGCCGGATCGGGCCAGGTGATCCGCATCCGCGATCTGCCACCCGGAGTGGTTAGACGTGCCGATGTAGCGAACCTTGCCCGCCTTCACGGCGTCGTCAAGGGCCGCCAAGGTCTCCTCGGCCGGCGTCACTCCGTCGGGGGTGTGATAGAAGTACAGGTCGATGTGGTCCCGGCCGAGGCGCGACAGCGACGCGTCCAACGCCCGGTTGACGTATCGCCGCGACCCTCGGGCCCCATGATCGGCGCCGTTAGCACCTCGCATGTCCATGCCGAATTTGCTCACGACCACGACGTCCTCGGCCGCGCGGCCCAGCCCGGAGAGGGCCTGACCGAACATCCTCTCGGAGGTCCCCGGCTCTTTGCCGTATACGTCGGCGACGTCGAATAGCGTGATTCCGGCGTCAACCGCCGCCTCGATCACGGCGTCGGTGCCTTCCTGCGATTCGGTCGGGGTCCCAGCGCGGCCGAGGTTATTACACCCCAGCCCGACGCCGGAGACCACCAAGCCGGAGTTGCCCAGTGCGCGGTATTCCGGTGATGAAGTCATGCCTCCACACTAAACCGCACCTCCGGGACCGTCACCCTATTGATGCTCGGACAGCCGGTGATTCTGGAAAAACTCCCAAATCAGGTCCGTTGCCGGCAGACTGGGGGTATCGCGTCCGGTGCCCATACCCTCCGGGGCGCCGGGCCAGGAATGCCCACCGCCGTCGATCCGATACTGCTGAACCTCCGAACCGTTGCGGCACCCGTCGGCGAACACCCGGTGCTCGACGCCATCCACGGGCTCATCCACCTCGGCCTCGTGGGAACACTGGTCACGGGCCACCCACTGATCGATGTATTCCGGCACGGAGATGTACTCCCCACCCTTGCCGTTGCCGCCCTCGTACTTCATGGTGGGATCGCCCGTGCCGTGGAATTCCATGATCGGCACCGCTCCCGCGGTGTTGCAGCCGGCCCGCGTCCCGCCGTAGTACGCACCAGAGACCGAGGCGAAGGCGGCGAAGCGGTCGGACATGCGGCAAGCCAACAAGCTCGCGAACCCGCCTCCGTTGGACATGCCCGCCGCGTACACGCGGTCGGTATCCACGCAGAGGTCGGACTCGACCTTGTCCAGCACCTCACCGGTGAACTTCACGTCGTCGGCGTCCGATGCGTAACTGGCGCCTTGCCACGCGGCCCCCTTGCTTCCCGTGAGGCCCTGGGGATATACCGCAATTGCCGGTTTATCCGAAAAGCCGGTGAGCTTTTCCATCTGGTCGGACGTCCGGCCGCGGCCGTGGAAGGCCATCACGACGGGTGTGGGCGTATCGGCCGAATAGTCCTTCGGCACACTGACCAGGTACGACCGATCGCGCCCCGCAGAGGTCAGGTGCACGGTCGTGGACGACCCTGGCTCGAGCCGATTGGCTCCGCACCCGGATCCGGACGAAGAGCTCGAGGCCCCCGAGCTGGACGACGCCCCGGAGCCCCCTTCGCTCCCCGTGGACGAGCCACACGCGGTCAACCCCAAGGTCAAAATTGCCACCGCTACGACGGCACCGAACGATCTCTTCATGGACCTCACGACCTCACAGATGTGCTGGCGATTGTTGTGCGAACTACCTCGAGTAGTAGCACGGATAGTGATCCACGTCATTCATGAAAGCGAGTTTCGCTAGGCATTTCGGTCGTGACCGGCGAATTTCACCCTGAGCTCAATGCACTAGACTCGTTCCGTAGCGGCGTCGCTTCGCCCCCATCGTGGGGCAGAAGGGGCGCCACCATTGTTGAGGCGGCTGATCGAACCACTCGACCGTCGCGCGCACGGGAAACGCGCGGACGATCTCGATCTCAGGCACCTACCCCATCGATCACGAGAGTATCTACGGATTTTCAAGAATGACTTCTGAGAACACCGCGGCTCCGAGCCGCCCGCACCGCCCCACCAACGGTTTCGACCGTTACTTCAAAATCACGGAACGGGGTTCCACCCTGGGCACGGAGGTGCGCGGCGGATTCGCGACCTTCTTCGCCATGAGTTACATCGTGGTCCTGAACCCGCTGGTCCTCGGCCTGATCGCCGACGCCAACGGTTCCGAACTGGGCCTCGCCCGGGTGGCCGCGACCACCTCACTGGTCTCGGGGGTCATGACGATCCTCATGGGGGCGATCGCCAATCACCCCTTCGCGATGTCCGCCGGCCTCGGCGTCAACGCGTTTCTCGCGGCGACGATCTCCACGACGCCCAACCTGACCTGGCCCGATCTGATGGGTCTGGTCGTGTGGGCCGGCATCATCATGTTCCTGCTGGTGCTCACGGGATTCCGAACCGCGGTCTTCAACGCAGTGCCGCAGTCGCTCAAGACCGCGATTGTGGTCGGCATCGGCCTGTTCATCTCGCTCATCGGCTTCGTCAACGCGGGCTTCATCCGTCGCATGCCCGACTCCGGCGGGACCACGGTTCCGGTCTCCTTCGGGATTAACGGCGACCTCGTCGGGTGGCCGATCCTCGTGTTCATCGTCGGCCTGTTCCTGACCATCGCCCTGATGATCCGCAATGTTCGCGGCGCAATCCTGATTGGAGTGATCGTCTCGACCATTCTCTCGGTGATTCTCGAGGCCGTGACCCCGTCCGGTTCCTCGACGGATCACCCCACCGGGTGGTCCCTGGTCGCCCCCGAGATGCCCCACCAGTGGATCGGCCTGCCCGATCTGTCTCTACTCGGGCACTTCAACCTCTTCGGCGCCTTTCAGAGCCTCGGCGGAATGGCCGCGACCCTCATGGTCTTCGCGATCCTGCTCTCGGTGTTCTTCGACGCGATGGGCACCTCCGTAGGGTTGGCCACCGAGGCCCACAACGTCACCCCGGACGGCAAGATCCCCGCGATTAATCGCGTCCTGGCGGTGGACGCGCTCGGCTCCGTGGCCGGAGGCACCGGCTCGGCATCTTCCTCGCAGATCTTCGTCGAATCGGCCACCGGCATCGGCGAGGGGGCGCGCACGGGCTTCTCGGTGATCATCACCGGCATCATGTTCCTGCTGGCGATGTTCATCTCGCCGCTGGTCAACATCGTCCCGTTCGAGGCCGTCGCCCCGGCCCTCGTGGTCGTGGGGTTCCTCATGGTGCGCCAGGCCGTTCACGTCCAGTGGGACGACTGGGGCCTGGGCATTCCCGCCTTCCTGACCATCGCGATGATGCCGTTCACCTACTCGATCGCCGACGGCATCGGCGCCGGCTTCGTGTCCTACACCTTCATCCGCTTGGTCCAGGGGCGCGGAAAAGACGTGCATCCGTTGATGTACGTGGTCTCCGTCGCTTTCGTCCTGTACTTCGGAATGGGCATCATTCAGGGCTGGACGAACTGACCCGTGGCATCACTGAGCGACGACTCCCGCTGCCCGTGCGGCACGGGTGAGGTCTTCGGGAACTGCTGCGCCCCGGTCCTTCGCGGCAAGCCCGCCCCCACCGCCGAGGCCCTCATGCGGTCGCGGTTCACGGCTTTCGCGGTCTCCGACGCGGCGCACCTGCTCGCGACGTGGCACCCGAGCACCCGCCCGGGCACGCTCGACCTGGACGAATCCGTGCTGTGGCAACGCCTCGACATCCTCGCAACCTCGGGTGGCCCGTTCGACGACGCCGCCCGCGTCGAATTCGCGGCGCACTACCGCTCCCGCCCGGGCACTCCGCCCGAGGAACGCGTCCGTGGGGTCCAGCGGGAGAACAGCCGCTTCGTGCGAGAGTCCGGTCGCTGGTACTACGTGGACGGCGCCTGAGAGACCACGACCAGGTCTGCCGCGGGGTGGCCGAGAGCCCTCGGACCAGACCAGATGGCGCGCAAGACCCTTTTGAGTCGTAGCCCTTCCACCGGCACCTCGACCAGGGCGCCCTGCGCCAAGAGGTCCCCGACCGCCAACCTGCTGATCACCGTGGGCCCCGCACCCGAGAGCACCGCGACCCTGACGGCCGCGTTGCTGCCCAATTCGAGCAACGGCACGGCCGGTCCGCGTTCCCCGAGAGCTCGGTCGAGCGTGGTCCGCGTGCCCGAGCCGGCTTCCCGCATGACGAGCGGGGTTGCGGCGAATTCCTCGAGCGCGACCGCCTCCGCGCGATCGGCCCAATCGTGGCCGGGCGGAACGACCGTCACGAGCTCGTCGTGCGTGACGACCGCGTGGTGCATCCCGCCCGGCACCTCGGGGCTCTCGACGAAGCCCAGCTGCGCGTGCCCCGCAAAGACCTCCTCGGCGGCCTTTTCCGAGTTGACCACCCGGATGTCGACCTGAACGTCCTGCTGAACACGCAACTCGGCAATCCATCGCGGCAGCAGATGCTCGGCCACGGTTTGAGACGCCACGACGCGGAGATTCTGCTCGTTCGACACCAGTCGTTCGGCACCTTGCATCAGGACCTCCGCCGCCGACAGAACATCGCGCGCCCACTCGACGACCACTAGGCCCTTCGGCGTCACAGCGGCGCCTCGCGTCGAACGGACGAGCAGCGCAAAACCCAGGCGTCGTTCCAAACGCGAAATGGACCGGCTGGCGTTCGGCTGGGCCACGCCGATGTGCCGTGCCCCGGCGGACAGGCTGCCGTGGTCGGCCACGGCCACGAGAACTTCCAACGTCGTCATATCCGGCCACCGATCCATATGCACAGGATATATCCGTATGCGGGATCGTCGTCTACCAGAGGAAACCCCGCGGCAGAATAATCGTTCCTATGGAAACCCTGACGCCGACCCCCACCGCGCACACCCCTCCCCGTACCCAGCAACCTCCCCTGCCGGGGGCCGGGCCCGCCTGGTACGGATCGGTCATGGGCACCGGGATCTTGTCGACCCTCACCGAAAAGATCTCCGGCCAGGTTCCCGTCGGGCACGGGGCGGCCGTGGTTCTCTGCGCACTGAGCTGGGCCCTGCTGGTGGGAATCACGGTCGGTTTTGCCGTGCGGATCGTGCGCCGGCCGCGGGTTTTCATCGATTCGCTCACGGACGGTGCGGTCGCCCCGATGTGGGGCATGGTGTCGATGGGAATCCTGTCGGTGGGCTCGGCAACCCTCACCGTGGCACCGGCCGGTGACGCCGGTTTCACCCGGTCGGCCGGGCTACTCGACGGCCTCCTGTGGAGCATCGGAACGTTCATCGGCATCGTCTCGGCCGTCGGGTTCGGGGCCCGCCTCATCGGGAGCGATATCGGGGCCCCAACCACGGTGTGGGGCCTGGCCGTGGTGGCGCCCATGGTGTCCGCGACCACCGGCGCGGCCCTCGTCCCCACCATCGACGGCGTCGGCGCCCAACTGTGGTTGCTCACCGGAGTCTCCGCTTGCTTTTTCCTCTCCCTGTTCGTCGGCGCGATCGTTTTCATCACCGCGTATCACCACCACTGGACGGTGCGCGGCATTCCCCTGGCGGCATCCGCGTCGGCCTGGATCCCGCTGGGCATGGTCGGGCAGTCCACCGCGGCGGCGCAGTCCATCGCCACGCAGTCGAAACAGTTCGTGATTCCCGGTGCCGCGGAGGCCGTGCAGGCCGCGGCAAACACCTACGGATTCGTCATGCTCGCGCTCGGCATTCCCCTGATCTGCTGGGCCGTGCTCGTGACCGCCCGCGGATTCGCCGGTCGCATGCCCTTCACGCCGGGGTGGTGGGCCATGACCTTCCCCATCGGAACCTTGTCCCTCGGCACCTACCTGCTGGGCACCGGCAGCGGCCTGGCCTTCTTCCACGTCGTCGGGGTGGGGCTGTGCCTCGTGCTGGTATGCACGTGGCTGTTGTGTTCCGCCTCTTCCGTCAAGGCCATTCGACGGGAAATGGCACACTAACCCCATGACTAGCCGCCATATCAGCCTGATCGCACGCGCCGACGCGGATACCGTGTACCGGTTCGCCGCCGATCCCCGGAACCTGCCGGCGTGGGCCTCCGGGCTCGCCCGCGCCGACGTCCGGGTCGCCGGGGAGTCACTCTGGGCCGACTCCCCGATGGGTACGGTCAAGGTGACCTTTGCCCCTCGGAACGCATTCGGCGTGCTCGACCACGACGTCGAGTTACCGTCCGGGGCCGTCGTGAACAACCCCCTGCGCGTGATCCGGCATCCGGAAGGGGCCGAGATCGTCTTCACCGTGCGGCAGCTCGAGATGACCGACGAGGACTTCGAGCGGGACTGTCAGACCGTGCGCGAGGACCTCGGGAGGCTCCGGGATCTCGTGGAGGAACACAACCGATAAGGCTCCTAGCGAGCTACCCGGCGGGATGCCTCAGCCGGCATCCGACCTCGGCGCGAAACCCGCGGCGAAGGCCCTGGTCCAGGCCTCGTCCTTATATTGCGCCGGGACCGCGCCGCCCAGCAGGTCGCGGGTCAGCTGTGCGGCCTCCGGGTCCAAGGCACCGGGGAACGGGGTGTCCGAGGCCAGAAGGATCACGTTGCCGTAACGACGCCCCTTGAGCATCGGCGGGTCGGCGATGCACGCGACGTGCGCAAAGACCTCGGTCATACCGGCGATCTCCGCCTTGGCGCCACGCAGTTCCCGGGTATCGCCGCAATTGGCCACATACAGTCCGCCCGGCGCGAGCGAGCGGTGGGCGTGGCGAAAAAATTCCACCGTGGTCAGCGGCTCGGGCGTCACGGCGCCGGAAAATACGTCCCGAATGATCACGTCCCGCGAGGCGTCCACGAACGATTCGGTCACGGCCCGGGCCTCGCCCACGCGGATCTTCACCGTCGGCGCGCGCGGGATGTCGAACCATTCCCGCACGTAGTCGGCGAGCTTGCCGTCCAACTCGACCACGGTGTGGCGGCTCCTCGGGTAGGTCGCGGCGAAGTAACGCGGCATCGAGCAGGCTCCCCCGCCCAGATGCGTCACGCGGAGCCGTTCGGGGTCGAGGTGGGCGCCGACGAAGTGTTCGACGCCCGCGGCGATCCATCGCATGTACTCGAAGGCCAGTTCCCGGGGCTCGCCCACGATCACGTGGCTGGATTGCACGTCGTTGATGCGAAGCAACCACGCCCCGGGATGGAAGGTGTCCTTTTCGAGCTCGGCGGTCCCGCTGTCGATCTCGTAGACGCCCTCGGACAGGGCGACGCCCCCGGACTCCGTCGAGTTCGGGGGCGTCGCCTGCCGTCGGTTCTTCTTCTTGCTCACGGCTCCACCCTAGCGGCCGTTCCCGAGGCCGTGGGCGTCAGTGCTCCTCGGTATCCTTCGAGTCCGTGAGGGTCCGGACTCCGATGAAGGACATGACGACCGCGGCGGCCGCCAGGATCCAGAAGGAGACGCGCGTTCCGTGGACGAATCCAGCAACCGTCGCGGGATCCCAGGCGCCCTGCGGCAACATGGTCCCCACAGCAGCGGCCATCACGGTTCCCACGACGGCCACGCCCACGGAGTTGCCGAGTTCCTGGGCGGTGTCGTTCATCGCGGAACCGATCGAGGTGTGCGTCTCCGGCAGGGCCCCGACCAGGGCCACGGCGCCCGTCGTCATGATGGTCCGCATGCCCATGGTCATGATGAGCATGCCGATCGCGCACCAGAGGTAACCGTGGCCCACGGCGTAGATCCAGATGAGCAGGCTGCCGATCACGAAGGCGGCGCCGACCATCGAGGTCTTGCGGTGACCCAAGCTGGCCACCATGCGGTCGACGAACGGGCCCGCGCCCAGCATGCCGATGACGAACGGCAGGTTGGCGAGTCCGGCCATCATCGGGGACCATCCCCAGGCGAACTGGTAGAGCTGGGTCGAGACGAACATGACGCCGGCCATCGCGACCATCACGCCGGTCTGCAGAATGGCCGAGCCGCGGACGGTCGGGATCGCGAGGAGGGTCAGATCCAGCATCGGGTCCTTCGCGGTCTTCTCGCGCCAGATGAAGGCGAGCAGACAGACGATGCCGCCGACGAGCACGCCGATCGTGATTGGGCTGCCCCAGCCGTTCTCCGTGCCCGAGGTGAACGAGTACAGGATCAGGCCGAGGGCACCCACGGAGAAGATACCGCCGGGGATGTCGGTACCGCCGCGACGTCGATCCGCGGGATCGTCCTTCGAGAGACCGAAGCGGACGCCGACCCACGCGATGAGCGCCATCGGCGCGTTCAGAACGAGGAGGGCCTGCCAGGGCCAGTGCTCGACGGCGAGACCGGCTAGCGTCGGGCCGACCGCGAAGCCGCTCATCGAGACCACCATGATCAGGCCGATGGCTTTATTGCGCAGGTCGTCCCGGTCGAAGAGCCGGAAGATGAGGGACATGGTCAGCGGGGCCATCAGCGCCGCGAAGGCGCCCGAAACGGCCCGCACGGCGATCAGCTGCCCCGGGGTCTGCACCAGCAGAACCGCGAGCCCGGCGAGGCCGAAGAGGGCCAGCCCTGTCAGCAGCGTCCGACGCCGCCCGAGCTTATCGCCCAGGGTTCCGCCGACCATGAGCAGGCCGCCGAAGGTCAGGGAATAGGCGCCGACGATCCACTGGAGATCCGTGGGGCCGGCGTGCAAGTCGCGCCCCACGGAGGGCAGGGCGACGTTGAGGATCGAGTTGTCGACCATTTCGACCAACATCGCGAGGCACAACCCCAGCAGCGCCGGCCAAGCCGCGCCCAGGGACTGCGGCTTCGTGGAGGCCCGCGGCGGGGCCTCCGGGGTGAGGGATTCGGAGAGTGACATGAGAAAACCTTTCGTCTGTATCGAACGCCGTCCGGTCAATGGAACACCGTTCGAGTTATCGAACTATGTTCGAGAATAGAACGCTGTTTGATAAGGCGCAACTGTCTGCGTAGATTTTCTGTCATGACCCAGCCCACTCCCCGTCGCCCATCCCGCCCCCGTACACCGGAAGATCGCGCAGCGATGCGGGAGGAACGCCTCCGGTCCATTCGCGAGAACGGACAGCGAGACGACCGATCGCCGGATGCGCGACGTCGCCCCGCACCGGGCGGCGGACGGGGGCGCGGGCGCGGTGGACGGGCGCGCACCACCCTCTCCCTCGAGGCGATCCTGGAGGCGGCGATCTCGACCCTGGATCGCGAGGGTGCCGAGAAGCTGACCCTTCGCGGTCTCGCGGCCGAGCTTCAGAGCGGCGCCGCGAGCCTCTACTGGTACGCGTCGGGCAAGGAAGAGCTCCTCGCCCTGGCCTCCAACGAGCTGCTGGGACGCGCACTGGCGGAGGACGAGCACCTTCAGCGCCTCGGCCACAACGCCCCCAGCGGGTTCTCCGAGCACGAACCGCTCTCGCCGGACGCACGCACCAGCGCGGAATCGGCCCACGCCCTGGTGAACCTGCGCCGCATGGTGCTGTGCCTCATGGAACAGATGTTGGAACATCGCTGGCTCGCCCACCAGCTCCTGAAGTCCGGTCCCGACCAAGAGAATTCGTTGATGTTCTGGGAAAAGATCGGCCAGCAACTCATGCACATGGAGCTGACCCTCAGCGAGCGATTCCATGCCTCGTTGGCCCTGGTCAACTACGCCTCCGGGATGGGCGCCGAGGTGTCTCAGCGCGACGTCTACGAGGATCAGGAGGTGGAAAAGGAGCTGTTCGACGAGCAGGTGGCCGAATGGAGCCACTCGGACCCCGCCCGATACCCGTTCGTCCATTCGGTTCTCGGGGAATTCCGGCACCACGACGACCGCTCCGAACTGGTCGCCGGCCTGGACCTCCTCCTGCTCGGGCTCGAACGGCAGACCTGGTCGTAGCCCGCGCTTAGTGAGACAATTTTCGGAGATTGTCTCAATAAGAATCTTAATGAGACAATTGCACCTCACCTCAGAGGAGAATCGATGTCTCAACTCTCCTGGCCGGCCTTGAGCTTTCGAGAACAGCAGTGGTTTCACCGGGACCCCATGTCTAGCCGCCGGGCGACCCGCCGCAACACCGGAACCTTCCGGGCCGCCGTCGTGCCCCATATTCGAGACCTCACGCCGTCCGTATCCGCCGAGCTACAAGCCGCAACCGTGCGCATGTCGGATCGGTTGCGCGATTTCGACCGCGAGTCACGGCACCTGGATTCTCTGCCCTTTGCCGCAATTCTCCTTCGCGGGGAATCTGTCAGCAGCTCTCAGATCGAGAACATCACGGTGCGTGCCCGAAAACTCTCCCTCGCTACCCTGGGCGTGTCCTCCGCGCCCAACGCCAACCTGGTGGCCCGCAATGTTCGGGCGATGCAGGCGGCGCTAGCGGCCTCGGACCACCTGACCACCGAGTCCATCCTGGCGATGCATCGAGAACTGACCGAGGGTATCCCCGGAGATTCCGGAATGCTCCGTCGGGAATGGGTCTGGATCGCGGGCGAATCCCCCGTGACCGCCGATCACGTCGGACCTCACTGGGACGACCTGCCAGACCTCATGCGCGACCTCGTTGCCTTCATGGATCGTCGCGACATCGACCCGCTGGTTCAGGCAGCAATAGCCCACGCACAATTCGAGATCATCCATCCCTTCACCGACGGAAATGGACGGACCGGCAGGGCCTTGGTCTCGTCGCTGCTCCGCGCCCGAGGCGTGACCCAGCACGTGACCGTCCCCCTGTCCTCGGGCCTATTGCACGGGAAGTCACGCTATGTGGAGGCCTTGACGGATTATCGCTCGGGCACGCTCGAATCGATCGTGAGTTGCTTCGTCTCCGCGTGTGAGAGCGCCCTGGCCAGCACGGCGATCCTGCACGCGGACGTCGCCGCGTTCCACCGAGAGGTGCTGGCCTCACGGCAACGCGTCACCCGCTCGTTGCGTGCGATAGCGGACCTTTGTTGCGCCGAGCCAGCCTTCACAGGCCGAATGGTGGAAGACCTCGCACATGTCAGCAAGCCGACCGCGTACCGCACCGTGCAGGAACTCGTCGAGCGCGGGTTGCTTCGGGAGGAGAACGCCAAGGTTTCCGGCTCCACGGTGTGGACCGCACCGCGGATCCTTCGCGCCCTAGACGACTTCGCCGAACGCGCCGGTCGCAGGGCTTCCGAGTGAGCGGACCCGGCTAGAGGCCACGGACCATGCGCCCGGTCGTCGACGGCGCCCACGTCCCCTGGGTCGGGAAGTCCTCGCCCAACCCGTGAAAGCCGTGCCTGCGGTAGAACCGTTCGGCGCCGTCGTTGCCGTTGATGAGCCAGAGAAACGCGGGCGAGTCTTCGGGCAGGACCTCCCGGAGGAGCTCCGAGCCAAGCCCTTCGCCCTGGGCCTCCGGCAGAACATACAGATTCACCAGTTGCCTGGCCCCGGATTCGACGGCCCCGGAAACGGGGAGCGCGCCGATCTCGCGCTCCCACGCCTCGAGCGGACCCGCGTCGATCGTCAGGGCGATGCCCACGGGCCGGGTCCACAGGTCGGGGTCCGCCCCGACGCCGCAGCAGCCGAAATCGTTGGTCTCCTCGAACTGAGGGTTGGACCAGGCGATGACCGCTCGCGCGTCGGAACGTCGCAGGTAGTCCCGGTCCTCGTCGCTCACGGAGCCGGCCTCCGCGCGAATCCTCGTCGCGAAGTCCTCGCCGATGAGTTCCCGGTACGAGGCCGCCAACGCCTTGACGTGGACCTGCGAATACGCGGATCCCTCCGACGGCCCGACCGCGGTCAGCGCATACTTACCATCGCAAACAAAACTCACGCCTCGGACTCGATGGCTTTCTCGAGCCGTTCCAGCTTTCCGGTGAGTTCCCCCTCGTAGCCGGGGCGGATATCCGCCTTCAGCACGAGCGCGACGCGCGTCCCGTATTTCCCGACGGCCTCGGTCGCGCGCTTGATGACGTCCATGCACTCGTCCCAATCGCCCTCGATCGTGGTGAACATCGCGTCGGTTCGATTCGGCAGGCCGGACTCCCGGACGATCTTCACGGCATCGGCGACGGCGTCGTGGACGGAGGCATCCGGGGCATCTCCACCGGAGGGGGCAACAGAGAAAGCAAATAACATGCCTCCAGCATGCCACCGTCCCCGCGAGACGGCACCCCACCCAACGCCACGATTCCCTACCGGTTCACACGTCGGCCTCAGCCTTTCCGCAGGCAAACTGCATAAAATTTGTATCTCGAGCACCCGACCGCGACCGGCGACCCCCACGCCGAGGCCCGCGTCGGTCGACTCTCATCGTGCGACGTCGCACCGGACCTGCCCGGCGCCAGCACCACGCGCCTTCCCTCCCCACACCCCAAGGAACCACCATGCCCCACAACCACCAGCGCGACCCGCACGCACCGACGACCGAACCGATGGCCGCCGCGCCCGCCGCGAGTGCGCCGACGGGATTCCGCATCCGGTGGACGCGAGTGACCATCGTGCTCGCGGTGGCCTTGCTGCTCGCCCTGGGAGGCATCGCCTTCGCGGCCTTCCAACACCTTCACCACAACATCAAGACCACCCAGGTCCAGGGGCTCACCAACGCCTCGGATACCAAGGGGGCCATGAACGTGCTCATCATCGGCTCCGATGAACGCGACGGTTCCATCGAAGCAGGCGAGGCCGAGGGGCGACGCAGCGACTCGATCCTGGTGGCCCACGTCAATTCCGCCCACGACAAGGTCACCGGCATCCAGATTCCCCGCGACACCATGGTCCTTCCCCCGCAGGGCTCGACCGCGTACGCGACCGCTCCCAACGTTCCGGTGCAGATCAATTCCCTTCTCGCCGACGGCGACTCGCAACTCATCGAGGCCGTCTCGACCCTCACCGGACTGGGGATCAACCACTACGTGGACGTCAACTTCGGTGGATTCATCTCCATCGTCGACGCCCTCGGCGGCATCGACATGAATCTCCCCGAGGCCCTCAAGGACCCGGACGCCAATCTCGACCTCCCCGCCGGGCAACAGACGCTCAACGGGACACAGGCCCTCGCGATGGCCCGGGAACGCCACGCGATCGGCGACGGCAGCGACCTCGCCCGCATCGGGAATCAGCAGACCGTCATGAAGGCCATCCTGGACAAGGCCCAGAGCTCGTCCACGCTGTCGAACCCGGTCAAGCTCTATTCGTTCCTGAATCAGTCCTCGTCCTCCATCATGGTCGACGACGGCCTGAAGTCCTCCGCGCAGTTCCTGGGCTTCATCCGGACCTTCACCCAGGTCCCCCGGGACCAAATCTCCTTCGAACAACTTCCGGTGGAGCCCTACCCCTGGGACACCAACCGGGTGCAACTCTCGGACGAGGGCGCGGCACGACTGGCCGAGATCGCGAAGAGCTGATCCGCCCCGTGATCGTCGGGCCCCCTCGAGTGCTCGGCGCCACGTATCCTCGGAATCGAGGTCCGCTTAAAATCGACGGAGAGGCAGCGACGCTGTCCCGAGCTACTGAGCGTAAGGACGATTCATGACGACCGGTATTTTCCTCGATGCGATGACCCCACGGGCCGGAAAGACCCTCGTGGCCCTCGGCCTGGCCGACTCCCTGATCCGCCGGGCGGACTCGGTCGGGTATTTCCGACCCGTTTTCGAGACCGATACCGCCGACACCGATCCCCGCATCCGGCTGATGAGGGAGACCTTCGACCTGGACGAGTCCTCCGCCCGGGGCGGAGTGTGCCTGGCTCAATGCCGCGAGATCCTCGCCTCGGGAGATATCAGCGAACTGCTCAACATCTCGCTGAACATCTATTCCGAGATGATCCAGAAGTACGACGCCGTGATCGTGGACGGCACGGATCTGCTCGCCCACAACGCCGCGACCGCCGAATTCGATCTCAACGCCCGGCTGGCCAACACCATGAGCTGCTCGGTGCTGGCCGTCATCTCGGGCGCGGAGGCCGAGTCGGTCGAGGACATCGTCAACGCCGTCGAGGTCACCCGGGCCGAGCTGCACGCGGCCAAGACGGACCTGCTCGGCATCATCGTCAATCGCGTGGATCCGGAGGTCGCCGGCGACGTCGAGGCCCGCATTCCCGCCGGCCGACGCGGCGGCCACGTATACGTTCTCCCCGAGACCCCCGCGATCTCGCAGCCGACGGTCGCGGAGGTCGTCCACGACCTGGAACTGGATGCCTCGGGCGTCAGCGCCTCCCTGGACCGAGACATCCAGGCCGTCAAGGTCGCGGCCATGACGGTCGGCAATTTCCTGGATCAGATGGCCGACGGCGACTTCGTCATCACGCCAGCGGACCGCTCCGACGTCGTCATGGCGACGCTGGCCTCAGCGCTGTCCCCCACGTTCCCCGTGCCGTCCGGCGTACTGCTCTCCGGCGACCTGCACATCAACGCCGCGACCCAGGCCCTCATCGGCTCGGCGCCCTTCCCCATCCTGCGGACCTCCGGGGACACCTACTCGGCCGCGCAGGCCGTCGGTGCCGTCCACGGTGAGCTGCGCGCCGGGGCGCCCCGCAAGATCGCCGCCGCGATGGGTGAGTGGTCCAAGCGGGTGGACGACAAGGAACTCCTCGGCCGCCTGGACCTTCCTCGTCCCGCGACCATGACCCCGCTGCGTTTCCTACACGAGTTGATCGAGACGGCACGCTCGAACCGGCGCCGGGTGGTCCTGCCCGAAGGCGAGGACGTGCGGATTCTCCGTGCCGCGGAGATCATCACGCGTCGCAACTTCTGCGATCTGACGATCCTCGGCGACGAGTCCAGCGTCCGCGAGCTGGCCCAGGCCGAAGGAATCGACCTCACGTTCACCGCCTCCGAAAACCCTCAACCTGGAGAGGTCCGGCTCATCGACCCGGCGACCTCGCCGCTTCGGGAGGAGTACGCCGCCGAATACGCCCGCGTGCGGGCCCACAAGGGCATCGATCTCGACCAGGCCCGCGAGCGCATGCTCGATGGCTCCTACTTTGGGACCATGATGGTTCAGCTCGGGCACGTGGACGGCATGGTCTCGGGTGCCGCTCACACCACCGCCAACACCATCCGGCCGGCCCTGGAATTCGTGAAGACCAAGGAGGGCGTTAAGGTCGTCTCGTCGGTGTTCTTCATGCTCCTCGAGGACCGCGCCCTGGTCTATGGTGACTGCGCGGTCAATCCGAATCCGGACGCCGAACAGCTCGCCGACATCGCCCTGGCCAGCGCCCGGACGGCCCGCGAATTCGGCGTCGACCCCCGCGTCGCGATGCTCTCGTACTCCACGGGTGGCTCCGGATCGGGCGAGGACGTCGACCGCGTCCGGGAGGCCACCGAGCTGGTCCGCGCATCGCAACCGGACTTCGCCGTCGAGGGCCCCATCCAGTACGACGCCGCGACCAATGCCTCGATCGCCAAATCCAAGCTCCCGGATTCGCAGGTCGCGGGCCGGGCCACGGTTTTCGTCTTCCCGGACCTCAACACGGGCAACAACACCTATAAGGCCGTGCAGCAGTCCTCCGGCGCGGTCGCGGTGGGCCCGGTGCTCCAGGGGCTGCGCAAGCCGGTCAACGACCTCTCGCGCGGTTGCACCGTGGACGACATCGTCAACACGGTGGCCATCACGGCCATTCAGGCCCAGGCGCAGTAGGCCAGCGGATGCGGTAAGCCAGCAGGCCCCGCGGAGAGCGCCCGACCGCTCTCCGCGGGGCCTTTTCGCTGCCCGCCACCTCCCGAGGGAGGAAACAGCAGGGTCCATGACGTCATGTTTCGGTCACATTATTTAAGTCTTGAACCAAAGACGCCGCGCAAGGTTACTATCGAGTATCGACCGTGCGACGCCCGGGCCACGAGACCCCGACCGCCGCAAAACTCAACTCGACATAAGGTTTCATCACAATGTCTCTGGAGCTCACCCCCCCCCCGCGAAATTAAGCGACGAACGTTAGTCAAGGGGGCCTCATGGTCCGTGCCCATCACCGTGGCCGCCTCGGGCGTACCGACGTACGCCACCTCGCGGCCGACGAAAGATCGGTGCACCCCCTTTGGAGTGATCGTGGCCGCGCCGTGGTTCAGCTCGTGGCCCGCACAGGGGAACTTCACCGGCCAATCCGCCAAGGACTTGGAGTGGGCCGTGTACCCGACCTCCAACTGCACCGAACAGCCTCAAAGCTTCGGCTTCACCAACTCCTTCCCCAAGGTTCAGGCGGCCAATCCGCTCGCCACCTCCGGTGCGCGCAATGGCATGTGGCCGCCCGTCTATCCGGCCGGGGGCAATCCCGACGCCGACTATTCGTCCGTGGACGGCGTCAACGGCACCGGTCAAGGGCAACAGATCCGCGTTCTCGTCGAGAACATCGCCGGCGAGGTGAATTACCGCCCCACCCCCACCGGGAATGACCGGTACATCTTCCAGAACGGGCAAGGGGCCTACACGAGCAACGGCACGCGCGGTCAGGGAGCCAACGTTCCCATGATTCGCCTCAACGACGATTTCAAGGGAACCAATTCCCCGTACAGCCGCCTTTTCGGCTACCTGAAGTTCCCGGGAGCTCCAGAGCCGTCGAAGAGCACGCCGTGGACCTGGGCCTACGGCGAGCATTCCACGAACGCCGCCGGGCGCGACCAGTGGACCTGGACCATCGAACTGGCCAGCAACATCACCACCGGTCAGGCGGGCGCCTCGGTGGTCTCGTTCATGACCAGGATGCCGGCGGCAACCTTTGGTGACGAGAATCGAGCTTCTGGGGCGGTTATCCGCACTCAGTACAGGGTTGCGGTGACCTCTCCCTGGGGAACCGTGACGTACACGTCGGACGCCGTCTGACCGCAGGATCGGCCCTAGCCGAACCGCAAATTTCTTTCTCTCCAGGTGAGGGGCCGGCGGAATGCCGGCCCCTCACCGCATTCGAGCGGCCGGCCGCGGTCTTAGATAGGCTTGCAATATTGCTTCCGTGGGACATCCCGCCGGCCGCCCGCAAGCGGTCGGATGAGCGGAAGAATCGTCTCAAGACCTCGAGAAGGGTGCCGGAATCATGGCTCAGAAAATCATCGTCGTGGGAGCATCGGGGCTCATCGGCAGCACCGTGGCCCAGGCCCTGGAACAGCAGCAGCACGAGGTCATCCGCGCCTCACGCAGCAGCGGCGAGCGCGTCGACATGTCCGATCCGGCCTCGGTCCGGGACCTCTTCGAGCGCGTCGGCCCGGTCGACGCCGTGGTCAGTTGCGCCGGCGGCGCCCCGTTCAAGCACGTCACCGAGCTGACCGCGGAAGACTACATGGCCGGCCTGCGAGATAAGGCCATGGGCCAAATCAACATCGCGACCGAGGCCCTGAGCCGCCTGACCGACGGCGGATCCATCACCCTGATCTCCGGGGTCCTCACGACCGTCCCGATCCACGGCAGCGTCGCCTCGGCCGTGGCCAACGGCGCGGTCGAGTCCTACGTGCGAACCGCCGCGGCGGAGTTGCCCCGCGGCCTGCGGATCAACGCGGTCAGCCCGACGGTCCTGCGCGAGGCCACCGGTTACCACCCCTCGTTCCCGGGGTTCCGGCAGGTCCCCGCCTCCGACGTCGCCCAGGCCTTCGTGCGGTCGATCGAGGGCGTGCAGAGCGGGGAGATCTTCCCCGTCTGGGCCTAGCGAGCCGCTAGAGCCCGGGTTCCTTATTGCGGAGCTCCTCGGGAAAGCGATCGCGCTGGTAGGTCACGCCGGTGAATCCGTGCTCGAGCGGCGCGCCCTCGGCGTCGAGCCCCACGAACACGATCCGCTCGATCGACAGGATCGCGCGTCCGGTGATGATGTTCCGGACCTCGCACCTCATGGTCAGCGAGGTGCGGCCGAAAGCGATGGCCTGCAGCCCGATCTCGATGATGTCTCCCTTGGTGGCCGAGGAGACGAAATTGATCTCGGAGATGAACTTGGTGACGATGCGCTGATTGCCGAGCTGGATCATGGCGTAGACCACGGCCTCGTCGTCGATCCAGCGCAGGAGGCTTCCCCCGAAAAGCGTGCCGTTCGCATTGAGATCTTCCGGGCGCACCCATTTGCGGGTGTGGAAGTTCATGTCGTCAAAGGACCCCTGGGCCATTTCCGCCTGGTGGTGTGCCATGGTGATTCCCTCTCCACCCGATTCCGTTTCGATGAAACTCATCGTGACACGATGCCGCCGCCCGCTCCAGGCTTTGTCCTTACATGACGGCCCTGACGTGCCGCGACAGAGGGCCGTAGACTGTGAAGCACCCCACCCTAGGAGCGCAGCCCCATGAGCCGCAGCGACGTCGAATACATCGAGTTCCCCGGATTCCCCACCGCGGTGGTCCGCTTCCGCGAATACCCCATGCACGATATGCCGGCCGCGATGGACCGGGCCTTTTCCGCGCTGGGCCGCGCCATCGGAGAGGGCGCCTTCACCCCGACCGGCCCGGCCTTCGCCCGTCACGAGGTCAGGCCCAGCGATACCGCGACCTTTGAAGTCGGCTTCCCCGTGGACGCGCCGTTGCCGTCGAACACCACGATCAACGGCGTCGAGATCGTCAACTCCGAATTGCCGGCCTGCGCGACGCTAGCCACCACCAAGCACCACGGACCGTATGACGGACTCGCCGCCTCGTGGCAGGCCTTCATGGAGGCCATCGACGCCGACGGCAAGTCCCCGCTCCTGCCCTTCTGGGAGGCCTACGACACCGAGCCCGGCCCGGACGTGGACCCCGAAACCCTGATCACCGGTTTGGCAACCCCGGTCGAGGAGAAGTAGACGCCACCACGGCGGCCCGTCGGCGGTCAGCTCTTTCCGGCCAAGGCGTGCGACCGCACCAATTCGCTGAAACGGTCGACGTAGTCCTGGAGGAATTCGCGCGTGCTCTCGGCGTTTAACGCCCCCTCGTCGTCAAACAGTTCGGGGGAACGCCCCAGGAACACCTCCGGCTGGCCCAGGGTCGGCATGTCGAAGTAGGACAGAGCGAGCCGCAGGTTCTTCTGGGAGCTATACCCGCCCATCCGGCCGACCGAGTGGCTGAGGATTCCCACCGGAAGTCCGCGCCAGACGACGTCGTCGTTCGGCTTGGAACCGATATCAACCGCGTTCTTGAGGCAGGCGGGAATGGTCCGATTATTCTCCGGGGTCACGAAGAGCACCCCGGCGGATTCGTGGATCGTGCGGCGGAATTCGGTGTATTCGGCGGGTCGTTGCACATCCGGAACGCTCGGGTCGTCGTAATCGAAGTTGTACAGCGGAAGCTGCCCGATCTCGACGATGGAGGCCTCGATACCCTCTCCGAAGTATCCGATCACCTCCCGCGCGATCTTGCGGGCATAGGAACCCCTCCGCAGGCTTCCCACGATGATGCTGACCGAATGCGTCATGACGATTGATTCCTTATCTTCGCTCCAGCGAGCGATGGCAGGGGTGGCGGAAGTACGCCTGGGCGAACAATTTTGTTCTATTCACGCATTAATCGCAAGGCCTGGAAACTCCCCGCCGGGGAGGTTTGAATGGAACCGATCCGACCGGCGGCCCGATCCCCGCCGGTAGTAGACTTGATTAGTAAAGCTATACAGTTCTCACTCGCACAGGAGACGGTCATCGTGTACGACCCTCAACGATTCAAGGAATACTTCGACCACGCCTTCACCTACGAGGCCGGCTTCCGACGCAACGTGCGGCGTTACGGCTCGGCCGCGGCCATGATCGACCCGGACACCGGAGAATCGTGGACCTATTCCCAGCTCGACGCCGAGGTGGCGCGGGCGGCGTCGGCCCTGAGCCAGGCGGGTGTCGGACGCGGGGATTCCGTGGTCTATCAGCTGGCCAACGGCCCGGAGTTCGCGATCCTCTACCTCGCGACCCAGCGGCTCGCCGCCGTGAGCGTCCCGATCAATTACCGCCTCTCCCCGGGCGAGACCGCCCACATTCTGGACGACAGCGACCCCAAGGTCTTCGTCCACTCGTCCACCTTCCACCGGGACAGCATGGAGGCCGTCCGGCTCTCCTCGTGCGATCCGGTGCGCTGGATCGTCGGCGGCGAATCGGACCAGGCCGCCACGCCGTTCTGGGACGCGCTCAAGGCCGCCCCGAACCGCCGGATCGAGGTTCCGGAGGACTTCTCGACCTACGAGGAATCCACCCGGCTCTACACCTCGGGCACCACCGGGATGCCCAAGGGCGTGCCGCTGCCGTCTCTGGTCGAGGTGATGTCCGCCCACGACGTCATCATGCACTTCCCGCTCTCCCCGCAGGACCGCACGCTCAACACGACCCCCTGGTTCCACCGCGGCGGCCTATACTCGGGCGGCCCCAACCCCGTGTTCTACTCCGGCGGTTCGGTGGTGCCCATGCGCGTCTTCGACGCCGACCGCGCCCTGGACCTCACGGAGGAACTCGGCATCACGTTCCTCATCGGTGCCCCCGTCACGCTCGGCATGCTGGCCAACGCCCAGGAGCGCAAGCCGAGGGACCTCTCGACGCTGCGTGGGATCGTGACCATGGGTGCGCCGCTCTCGCGCGCCGACGCGATCCGCTACCAGGAGATCCTCACGCCGCGGATCTTCAACGGCTACGGCACCACCGAGACCTTCTGGAACACGTTCCTCCGCCCCGAGGACCTCCCGGATCACGCGGGAACCACCGGTCGCGCCTCGACGGACGACGACGTCGCCGTCGTCAAAATCTTCGAGGACCGGGTCGCCACCCCAGAGGAGACCGTCGCGCCGGATAACTCCGAGATCGGCGAGGTCATCATGCGCTCCCCGAAGTCGGGATTCTCCTACTTCAACGCGCCGAATCGCGACGAGGAGAAGTTCCACTACGGCTGGCTCTACCCCGGGGACCTCGCGACGTGGGACTCGGAAGGATTCGTGACGGTCGTCGGCCGGAAGGACGACATGATCATCTCCGGCGGAGAGAACATCCACCCGGTGCAGATCGAGGAAGCCCTCGAGACGCATCCGGGCGTCCAGACCGCCGTGGTGGTCGGCGTTCCGGATAGCCACTGGGGCCAGCGCGTGGTCGCGTACGTGATTCCCACGGGAGAAGGAGCCACCCCGGAGGATCTCGACGCCCTCTGCCGCGAGGAACAGTCCCTGGCGAACTTCAAGCGGCCGCGCGCCTACCGCATGGTCGACGAGCTCCCGCTCACGCCCACCGGCAAGAAGATGCACTACAAGGTGGCCGAGATCGCAGAGGAGGATGACAAGGCCGGAAAGCTCGTGGCACCGGGTTCCTAATCGGAGGGGCGAGCACGCGGCGATTCTTCGAGACGGCGGTGGAATAATCGTGACCGTATACGTCACGACGCGAAGGGAAAACCATGCTCGTCCTGGTCATCAATTCGGGCTCCTCGTCCATCAAATACCAGGTGCGCGAGGTCTCGACCTCGGCCGAAAATATCGCGCCCTACACCTCCTCGATGCCCGCGATCAACGAGCGCATCACGCTCGAGCAGGCGACCGTGGGAGTGGAGGGAGACCAGGTTCTCACCAAGGGCCTGATCGAAAACATCGGCGAGGGCGGAGACATCGCCGACCACGCGCAGGCCCTGGACGTCATGGCCCAGCGACTCGACGAAGCCCTCGGCGGGCGCACGATCGACGCCGTCGGCCACCGAGTCGTGCACGGCGGCGAGCGCTTTTCCGCGCCGGTGATCGTCAACAACGAGATCATTCGGGCCATCGAACGCCTCGCTCCCCTCGCCCCGCTCCATAACCCGGCCGCCGCCCTGGGCCTGCGGGCGGTGGAAAAGAAGTGGCCGGGCCTGCCGCAGGTCGTGGTCTTCGACACCGCGTTCCACCGGTCCCTTCCGGAGAAGGCGTGGCGCTACGCGATCCCCGACTCTTTCTATCGGCTCCACGGCATCCGGCGCTACGGATTCCACGGCACCAGCCACGACTACGTGACGGGAAAGGCCGCGGAATTCCTCGGGGCCGAGCGCGAATCGTTCAACGCCGTCGTCGCGCACCTCGGCAACGGGGCTTCCGTGACGGCCATTCAAGGCGGCACCTCGGTGGACACGTCCATGGGCTACACCCCGCTGGCCGGGCTCATCATGGGAACCCGCTCGGGCGACGTCGATCCCTCGGTCCTCACCGGAATCCTGACCCGCGACCGTTCCATGAGCGCCGAAGAGCTCGACCGGATCCTGAATAAAGAGTCCGGGCTCGCGGCCATCGGCGGCAGCAACGACATGCGCGATCTCACCGAGCGGACCGAGGCCGGCGACGCCAAGGCCGCCCTGGCCATGGAGATGGCTGCCTATCGCCTGGTCAAGTACATCGGCGGCTACCACGTGGCCGTGGGCGGCATGCAGGCGCTGATCTTCACGGCCGGCATCGGCGAGAAGGGCCCCGAGTTCCGCAAGCTCGTGGTCGACCAGCTGTCCGCGCTGAACATCGCGCTGGACGATTCCGCCAACGCGGTCCGCTCGGATGATATCCGGGTGATTTCCGCCTCGGACTCCGCGATTCCGGTGCTCGTGGTCCCGACCGACGAGGAACGCGCGATCGCCGAGGCCACGGCCGGATTGGTGACCTCACGCATCCAGAGCTGAGACCCCGGTGGGGGCCTGTTGCCCAGGCCCCCACCAGTCTCCGTTCAGCCTCCTCACCTAATATCGGGGAAATCATCACCCGCATCTCTTCACCCCGACGGAAAGAGATTCTTTGACTTCCCCACGTCATCACCAGCATCTATCAGGCCATTCCGCATCCCGGCGCACCCTGCTCGCGGGCGCGACCGCGCTCATCCCGCTGGCCTACGCCGGCGGCACCGCCGCCTCGGCGTACAGCCCCGAGGAAAACACCAGCAGGCTCGACGCCGCCCAGCGGCTCCGCGAGCTCGAATCACGCTTGGAAGGCCGCATCGGCGTCCATGCCTTCAACTCCCAAACCCAGGTACGCTTCGGCTACCGCTCGACCGAGCGCTTCCTGTTCTGTTCGGTCGGCAAGGTTCTGGTGGTCTCGACGATCCTCGATCGCGCGACCTCCGACCCGAGCCTGCTGTCCCGCAACATTGACATCACCGAAGAGGACATCCTCCCGTACGCCCCGGCGACCGGCCAGCACATCGGCGAATCGATGAGCGTCGAGTCCCTCTGCGAGGCGGCGATCACCTTGAGCGATAACACCGCCGCGAACCTCCTCGTCGAGACGGTCGGTGGCCCGAACGCCGTGACGGATTTCGTCCGCCGAACCGGCGACGTCCTGACCCGCATGGACCGCACAGAACCCGAGCTGAACGACGCCGCCGGCGAGCTGGATACCACCACCCCGGCGGCCTTCTGCTCGACGCTGGAGAACCTCGCCCTGGGGACCGCGCTGACCCCCGAGCATCGGCTTCGGCTGACGACCTGGTTGAAGGCCAACACCACCGGGGCCGATCAGATCCGGGCGGGTGTGCCGGCGGGCACGACCGTCGGGGACAAGACAGGGGCAGGCACCCACGGGGAATCCAACGACGTCGCCGTGATCTGGCCCAAGAACGGCTCGCCGGTGGTGCTGTCGATCTTCACGACGTCGAGCATCGCCGATAACCAGGCCGCGCAGAAGAGCGCGATCGCGGAGGCGACCCGGATCGTGACGCCCATCGTCACGGGCTGACGACCTGCGGCCCGCGCCGCCGCGTCGTCACCGATGGCGCCAGCTGGCCCACAAGGCCGGCAGCCTGGCCGCGCCGAGGGCCCCGGGCACCACGGACCGTTCCCACGTGCCGAGGTGCGCGATGTCCTCACCCCCGAAGGACCGCTTGAACGCGCTGAACCCGGCCCACGGGTGGTTCGGTTGGTCCTTTGGGGCGATGCCGAAAAGATCCGCGGTCCGCTGACCGGCCCGGGCGGCGTCCACGAGGGCCGTGCTGATGAGCGGCTGGTTGGGACGCAGTCGCCGATGCCGGGCCGGCATCGCCGCGTGGGCAAAGAGCCGTTGGGACGGGCTGTCGTAGACCAGCGTGGCGCAGAGGGGATCCTGCTCTTTCCACGTGCTGTACAGGGTCGCGGCCCCGGACGGCATCATGCTGACCGCCAGGCTCCGCAGGTACTCCGCGGATCGGGGAACGATCCCCTGATCCCTGGCGGATTCCTCCAGGAACCTCGTGAGAATCTCGATGTCCCGAGGGTCCCGGCTGGTCTTCACCTCCAGGCCCTTCTTGGAATGATTGCGATAAATGGTCCGGTTGCTGCCGCTCATCGCCGCCACGATCTCCCGTTCCCCGGCGCCGAGGTCGATGAGCCGCGTATTCGCCGGCTGGTGATCGCGGGGTGCCTTGCGATAGCGCTGACGGGTCAGGGTCTCGGACCAGCGCTCGGCATCGAATCCCTCGGCGGACCGCTCGAAGTTCCGAGGCTCCACACGCACCCACCACGCGCCGATGCGTCGCCCCAGGCCGTGCACGGCCCGAAGCGCGGCCTGAAGCGCCTGTTCGCTCGCGCACAACGGCCCGTAGGGCACGTAGAGATACGACCCCACCCGTCGTTTCTCTTCGATGCACAGGGCCCGCCACCCGTCCCCGTCGAGCTGCCAGGTCCGTTTCCCCAAGGAACGCTGAAACTGAGACCAGGCGTCTTCTTGAAGAACGGACTCCATGCTGTACACCATCGGTGGGTTACCTCTCTCGTCATCGAACTGGAGATTGCCCCGGAGCGAACCGTGGCCATGCATCTGGGGTTCGCCGCCGAGGGGCCGGCGGATGGGTCTTCGGAGGAAGTATTTTTCGCGAGCGGGATTCTGCGCTCTCACGAGGGTGTTCGTTCGACAGGCGGCCGCGGAGGTAGCATGGTCCGCGTGGACAGGGAAGTTCCGCGACGTTTTGAAGCGACGCCACGACAACAAGGCAAGGCCACGTGATCGACCCACCGGAGCCCTCAGAGGAATCCGCCGAGGCTCAACGAGCCCGATGGATCCTTGACAGCGCCCGTGGCGACGAGACCGCTTTCGCGCAACTCTACGACCATACGGTCTCGGTGGTCTACGGCCTCGTCCTGCGGATTCTTCGATCCCGGGAGCTGGCCGCGGAAACCGTCCAAGAGGTCTACCTCATGGCCTGGCAACAGGCCGACCGTTTCGATCCGGAGCGGGGCACCACCCAGTCCTGGCTGTGTACCATCGCCCACCGGCGTGCCGTCGAGAAGGTCCGCGCCGTCTCCCGGTACCGATCCCGCGAGGACCGCTACGGCGCTGGCCTCGGCTCGTCCGAACCCCACGACCTCACCTGGGAAGACGTGGAGAGGACGCTCGATCGCACCGACGTGCAGTCGGGTCTGGCGGAATTGTCCGAGCTTCAGAGGGAAGCCTTGATCCTCGTGTACTTCCGGGGCATGAGCCACCGGGAGCTCGCCGAGGCTCTCCGGATTCCGCTGGGCACCGCAAAATCCCGGATCAGAGACGGTCTGACGAATCTTCGAACGGTATTGGGGGAATAATGGCGACTCACGACCCACGCGGGCTGAACGACCCCGAGCTCATCCACGCCGACGCCTCCCTGTACGCGATCGACGCTCTCGACGCCGACGAGGCCCGCGCCTTCGAGGAACACCTTCTCGGATGCCCCGCCTGCCAAGACGACGTGGACGCCTTCCGCAACACCGCCGGACGCCTCGGGGCAAGCGTCGCCGTCGATCCCCCGCCCGAGCTCCGCGCCGACGTCCTGGCCGCCATCCGGGCGCACGGTGACGCACCGGCCGCAGAGGCCGCTCCCGCGCGGGAGCCCGAGGCCGCCCGTTCCGCGACCGTGACGCCCATCGGCCGGCACCGGCACGCCCCGGCCCGGTCCTCCCGGCACCGGTGGCTCCTCGCCGCGGCGGCCCTCATCCTGGTTCCGGGCGTGGCCGTGGGCGGCTGGGCCGTGGGCCACGAGACCGGCCGCAAGAGCGTCGAGGCGAGCCTCCAGCAGGACCGTGACCAACAGCAACAACGTCAGGAAGACCTCCTGATGGCCCCCGACATGACGATGAGCCACATGCCGCCCCACGACGGGGTCTCGGGCATGGTGATCTCCTCGAAGAGCAAGTCATCGGCGATGTTCATCGGCTCGGACTTCACCGACCCGGGCCAGGGAAAGCAATATCAACTCTGGCTCATGATGGACGACGGCACGCCGGCGCCCGAGGGGACCTTCGATGCGGGCAATCCGAACGTGTGGCTCACCGGAGACGTCGGCGGCGCCCAGGCCGTCGCCATCACCGTGGAGCCCACGGGCGGCTCGGCCAAGCCCACGAGCGACGTCATGATGACCGCCACAATCGAGAACCCCTCCACGCACACATGAGGTGCGACGGAGGACTCCGTCGCACCTCATGGATGGTCATTCTTGTTAGCGGTAGAGCCGCGACCCCTCGTCCACGCCTTCGAAGCGGAACGGTGCCTGGGTCTGCCGCTCGGTGCGGTAGTTGTCCGTCGGCTGGACGAGCGTTCCCGGATGCAGCACGCGGTAGCGGTCGTAGCCGATCGGCTCGCGGGCGTCCAGGATCGCCTGGTGCTCCTCGGCCCGCAGGTGCTGGCGGTAGCCGGGCAGGATCACGCCGGTGAAGAATTCCGCGACCGCCCCCGAGCCGTACGAGAAGAACCCGACCCTCTGGCCCTCAAGGTCTTTCTGCGAGTCCAACAGCGCGAGGAATCCCAGGAAGATCGAGGCGGTGTAGCTATTGCCGAGTTGCTTGTTGTACCCGAAGGTCGGCTCCAGGGCCGCGGCGGCCTCGGGCTTCTCCAGGGGAACGCCGGCCTCCTTGGTCAGGCGCATGTGCGCCTTAACGGCCATCTTGGTGAAGGGCTGGTGGTAGCAGAACCAGTCGATCTCTCGGAAGTCCACGCCGCCGTGGGCGCGGTAATCGTGCCACGCTCCGACCAGGGCATCCATGTAGGCGCCGACGGAGAATTTGCCGTCCACCAGGGCGGTGTTCCGGAAATTCGGCCGCCAGAAGTCCTGCACGTCCGTGGTGTATACGCCCTGGGCCGGCTCGATGGCCAAAATATCCGGGGAGGCCTGCACGAGGAACGCCACCGCGGCGGCGCCCTGCGTCGGCTCGCCGGAGGTGTCCACGTCGTAGCGGGCGACGTCGGAGGTGATGACCAGGACCTTCTCCTCCGGGTTACGGGCGACAATGCCGAGCGCCATCTGCAGGGCGCCGATGCCGCCGTAGCAGGCCATCTTGGTCTCGATCGTGCGGATCTCGCGGGGAAGGTTCAGCAAGCCGTGCACGTACACGCCGGCCGACTTGGACTGGTCGATGCCCGATTCGGTCGCGAACAGCAACGTTCGAATACCGTCGGTGCCGTTGCGTTCGATGATGCGCTGCGCCGCGGCCGCGCCCATCGTCACGATGTCCTCATCCTCGGCCGGGATGCTCATGGTCTCCTGGCCGATGCCGACGTAGAACTTGTTGACATCGATCTCGTGCTTCTCGGCCAGGTTCTTCAGGTCGAAGGAGTAATGACCCGTCGCGAACGCAATGTCCTGAATACCCGTGGAGGGCGCGGCGTCGGGGCCGGCCGCCTGCTCATGATTCGTCTGAGTGCTCAACTATCGATTCCTTTCGATCTTCACGTGAGCCTCCATGAGCTCACCCGGGTTGGTCTGTGCGGCCAACAGGGACAGTTCCCCGCAGAATACCGAGGCCGCACACAAAACCGCTAGCCGTTGGGCGTTGAGGCCGGGTTCGCGGTCCTCGCGGCAACCCAGTCGCTGGAGGCCTTCCTCGACGACCTCGAGTCCGGCCCCCTTTCCATTGCCCACGGTACCGACGATGAGGTTCGGCAGGTTGCACGAGAAGTACAGGTCGCCGTCGCGGACCTCGGCCGTGGTGATCCCCTGGGACCCCTCGACGATATTCGCCGCATCCTGGCCGGTGGCCAGGTAGAACGCGAGCAACATATTCGCGTAGTGGGCGTTGGCCACGCGCAGGCCCCCGGCGAGGTTGGTGCCCACCAGGTTCTTGCGCGTGTTGAGGTCGGCGATCTGCTCGGGAGTGGTCTTGAGGAAACGCACGACGGTCTCGCGCGGGATTAGCATCTCGGTGATCACGTTCTTGCCGCGCCCCAGGATGCCGTTGACCGCCGTCGGCTTCTTATCCGAGCAGAAATTCCCGGAGATCGAGCCGTACTTGAGCTCGGGATACTCCTGGAGGATCCACGGCATGAGATTGTCCGCGGCCAGGGTGACCATGTTGTGGCCCGAAGCGTCGCCGGTCGTGAAGTCGAAGCGCACGAACAGGAGATTGCCCGCGTACTGGAAGTGCAGGTCGATCAGCCGCGCAAAGCGCGACGCCCCCGCAACCACGGCCTGGAGGTCGTCCCGGCGCGCATTCAGCTCCTTCGCGACGCGATGCGCGGTCCCGGCGTCGGGCGCCTCGAAGTAAACCGAACGCGTCATCCTGTCGTCGACGAGGGTCGCGCGGATGCCGCCCTCCACGAGGCGGGAGATCTTGGACCCCCGCTTGACGGACGGCCACAGCGGGGTCTCGTAGGTGGCCAGAGGCACCTCGATCTCTTCACCGTCGACCACGTTCCCCGAGACGCGGATCGGGCCGATCCACTGGGTGGGGATGGGTGTCTGAAAAGGTTCGTGCATTCTTCCTCCGGTCATGGTCTATTCCGCCGCCGATCGCGCGCGTCCACGGCGATTCGCGAGCCCGGCGAGGTCGGTCCCCCGCAGCTGCGCGGCGCGGGCGAGCTCGCCGCCGACCAGCACATCCGTGGTGGCCAGATCCGCGGTTCTCGCCGCCCCGAGCATCGCGTACATCTCGTGCAACCGATCCCTCCAGTCCGTGATCTGCTCGACCAGGCGGCGCGTCCCGTCGGCACCGGCCTCGAGGCCGGAGTCACCCAGGACGGTGTGCAGAAAGGTTCCCGCCACGCCCACGGCCCGGGCGCCGAGGGCCAGGCCGCGGACGACGTCGTAGGGGTTGCGCACGCCGCCCGAGGCGAACAGCGCGGGTCGCGGCGTCGCGGCGGGCAAGGACGCGGCGTCGAGCAGGGACGCCGGGGCCGACTGGCCAAAGTCCGCGAGAAAGGCGTAATCCTTGCCCTCCCGGCGCTCGTTTTCGGCCCGGGCGAAGTTGGTGCCGCCGTTTCCGGCGGCGTCGGCGATCGTGACGCCCAGTTCGCCGAGCCGGACGATCGTTTCCCGCGAGAGTCCGAATCCGACCTCCTTGACGATGACCGGCACGGACACCGAGTCCACGAGCGTCGCGATGTTCTCGCACCACGCGCCGAACCCGCGCGATCCCTCGGGCATGACGGTCTCCTGGACCGCGTTGATGTGGATCTGCAGGGCGTCGGCCTCCAGGGCCTCGACGACGCGGCGGGCCGCCTCCGGCGTCGCATCGGCGCTCAGGTTACCCATCACAAAGCCGTGAGGATTCTTGTCCCGGAGCACCCGGAACGTCGGCAGCACGGATTCGTCCCGCAGGTAGATGCTCATCGAACCGGTCGCGATCGCGATGCCGGTCTCGGCGGCCGCCTCCGCGAGGGCGGCATTGACCCGGCCGGTGGTCTCGGTTCCACCGGTCATGCCGTTGATGTAGAACGGCAGGGGCCAGTCGATGCCCCCGGGCAGGGAGGTCGAGATATCCACGTCGGCCGCGTCGATGCCGGCCAGACCGTGGTGCAGGATGCGCACGTCGTCCCAGTCGGTGCGGGAGGGTTGCTCCCGCTGTTGGGCCGCGGCGTAGTTCAGGTGGTCGTCCTTGCGGCTACGGATCATGCTGCGTCCCTTGGATCGGTGGGCGTGAAAGTTTCGTGGCGAATGCTGTGTCCCCGGTCGGAGACGTGGAGGTCGAGGGGGCGGATATTCGCGCTCACCCACGCGCGATCCAGGCTGGCGTGGGGCGCGCCCGAGGGCCCAAGTGCCATCCCGCAGTCCCCGCCGCCGGAGCCGGAGGACTTGGCCCACCAACCGGTCGACAGCGCCGCCTCGACCAGCGCGGTCAGCTCGGGGGTTTCGATCACGGTCCCGCGTTGTTCGGCCAATTCTCCCAGAATCGCCCTCGCTTCGGCCACGATGGTGCCGATCTCCGCGACGTTTCCGCTGATCAGGGCCTTCTGGAAGGCTTCGACGCGCGAATCGCTCCGGGCCAGGAGCTCGGCCGGAATCGGCGCCTTCTTCCGCATCTGCCCCACGAGTTCGGGGGTGTCCGCTGGGTCGCCGGTCCATCCGACGCGAACGTCCACGGGAGCCACGCCCACCTGGCCCTCCGGCCCGTCGAGGCGCTCCAGGTGCAACCCGGGCCACGGGGCCGCGAGGAGGTCTTCGACGCGGTTCTCACGGGAGGCCTCGGCGAGCCACTCGCGATCCGGCGAGGCGTAGGAGACCCACCCGCCGAGCGAGCTCGCCGCGATGTCCCCGCCGGAGGTCGTGCGGGTGACCTGGACGGTCGCGATCATCGCGAGGCGATACAGCTGTTCCGGGGTCAGGTCCATCCGGTACACGCTCCCGATCGCGCCCACCGCGGCCGTGGTCACGGCCCCGGAGGAGCCCAGGCCGAATTTGGCGCCGGTTTCGGCGTCGTCGAGATGACTACTGACGTGAAGTTCGTAGTGTTGCGGGTCCAGGCCGCGTTCGCGCCGCAACGCCTCGACGGTGCGCAGCGCGGAAATGAGGTAACGGTAGAAGCCGGCGACGTCCTCGTCGATCTCCAGGACATCGCCCTGGTGCCGCCACACGAGGGAAGATGTGCTCGCGGTCGACCGGAGGGCGCCCTCCCGCGGCGCGGGCCGCGCCTCGACCCGGACGTAGCGGTCCACGGCGATCAGGATCGCGCGGTGACCCGGTTCGACCACCGCGTACTCGCCCAGGACGTACAGCTTGCCCGGCGCCTCGGAGACGATCATGCATCCTCCGTGAGATACGCGCCGGGGCCCGAACGCGCCGCGATGAGCTCAAGCTCCGGGAAGCGCACGGCGAAGGCCGCCCGGGTTTGTTCCAGATCCGCCTCTCGGCAGAGCACCGCGACGTTGGGACCGGCGTCCGCGGTCGCGTAGACCTCCAGCCCTTCCCCGCGCAGCTGCCCCGCGGCGTCGAACAGGGCCACGGAGGTCGGGGAGAGATAACGGATCACCGGGCGATTGCCGTTGATCGCCGCGTGCATCCGCAAGGCATTGGACTCGGTCAGCTCGCCCACGCGCGTGTAATCCTCGGCGGCAAGAGCGGACTGCATGTCCTCGAGGTCCTTCGTCGTGCTAGACACCCAGCCGTCGAAGAACGGGGACGTCTCGGCCGTCTGTTTCATCGCGATCCGCGAGGAGACCGACTTCTGCGCCGCGGAGACCACCGCGATGACCATGGCCAGCCGCGGCCCGGGGACCTTCTCCGCGAAGGACGTGGCATCGGCTTCCTCGTCGTGCCCGACCCCCGGATGCCACACCGCGAGGTCCTCGATGATCGAACGGCACGCGGACCCAGACCCTCGGCGAGCCAGCCGGGACAGCGAAGCGGTGTCCGTGGGCAGGCCATAGGCGGCGCTGGCCGCCGTCGCGAGGGCCGCGAAGCCCGAGGCGCTGGATGCCAGCCCCGCGCCCGTCGGAACCGAGTTCTGCGATACGACGCGCGCGTGCGTGCGCTGACCCGCGCGTTCCCGCACCAGATCCAGGAACGCGCGGACGCGCTCCAGGGCGCCGCCCTCGACCTCGGCGTCGTTGAGCGAAAAGGAGTCCTGCGACAAGCTCGGGTCCAACCGAACGCTGGTGCGGGTCGGGAAGACATCCAAGGTCAGGGACAAGCTACCGGTGTACGGGAGGACCCGCTCGGAATCGCGCTTTCCCCAGTACTTGATCAGGGCAAGGTTGGGGTGCGCCACGGCGGTCGCACGGGACGAGATCACTGCTCAAACTCCTCGGGGTTCAGGATCCAGGTTTGGAGTGCGCCGGACCGCTCCAGGTCCCGCGCCAAGTCCTGACCGTGCTGGGCATCGCGGGCGAGCGCGATGATGCACCCGCCGCGCCCACCGCCGGTCAATTTGGCCCCCAGCGCCCCGGCCTCGCGGGCACACCGAACGAGCTGATCCAGGTGCGGGCTCGACACGGACAGCGCCCGCAGGGCCTCGTGAACCTCGTTCATGCGCCGGCCCAGGGCCGCGCGTTCGTCCTTGAGAAGGTTCTCCCGTGCGGCAACCGTGTGGTCGCGGATGGTCGTGAAGTAGCGAGCGACGTCTTCGGGATTGGTGCGCATCATGGCGGTCACCGCCCCGACCGCCGAGTGGGTGTCCCCCGGTTGACCGGAGTCGGCGACCACGATCGGGGCCCCGAGATTGACCTCGATGTCCTCGGCCTGACCGTCCTGGAACCAGATCGGAGAACGGCTCAGCACGGTGTAGGCGTCGAGCCCGGAAGGATTGCCGTGGGCCACGCGCTCACCGGTCTGGACGAGGCTGTGGCGGACGGCGCGAGAGAGGTCATCGCCGGTCAGATCCGCGATCGCGTTGACGATGCTCGCGGCCCCGGCCGCGCTGGACCCCAGTCCGCGTTCCAACGGAAAGTCGCCGATGCAGGTCACGTGGAGTCCGCGGGGTTCGCGCCCGATGAGATCGAGGGTCGCGATGATGGTGGCCCGCAACGGGGCGAGCATCGGGGGCGCGCTCGCGAGGGGGCCGTCGTAGATGTCCACGGTGAGCCACAGCGGGCCGGGCGACGGCGTGGCCGTGGCGGTCAGGCCCACCTGTGGGAGGGGGAAGGCGATGGCCGGGTGGCCGTGCACCACCGCGTGCTCACCGAAGAGAATGACCTTTCCCCAAGCAACCGACTGGCCAACAGCCGAGGCCTGTAAGGATTCATCCTCTTTCAACTTGTGCAAAATTCAGAACTCCGATGGACAGGAATAGATACTTTCCGAGACGGATCAAGCATATTCCGTGTTCACCAGGAGTCACATTTCCGTGAACTCCCCGAACGCCCGGGGCGGGTATCCGTGAGGGTCGGTGAGCAACGGAGCCGCCTCGGCTGGTCCCCACCGCGCCGGAACGGATCCCTCATCGAACAACCGTCCTCGCGCGGCATAGACCAGAATATCGGAGATCGTCCTCCACCAGGATAAATTCGGCCCATCCCGTGCACTGGTCCACACCGGCGCGTGGTCGTTCTCATATTCGTGACGGCGTTTTCGGCCCTCGAAAAACCGCACGACGACCGCGTTACCGGGGCCTCCGGGCCGAGGCCCGCCCCGACGTGCCCCACCGGATCCGGCCGATGAGCCCCAAAATTAGGACGGTCACGAGCACCAGCAGGGCCGTCATCGCCGACCCCAGGAAAAGATCCCCGCGGTCGATCGCGGTGAAGATGCTCACCGGAATGGTCCGCCACGACGCCGGGTAGACCATCACGGTGGCCCCGAGCTCACCCATGCACAGCGCGACGGATAGACCGGCCGCGGCCCCGATCGCGGGCATCAGGCGCGGGAGGGTGATCGCCCACAGGATCCGCGCCGGCGACGCACCGAGGGCCGAAGCGACCAAACGTTGCTGCGGATCCAAGCCGGCCATCGCCCCTTTCACGGTGGAAAAGGTGAAGGAGAGGACCATAAGGCACTGCACGATCACGACGATCGCGGCGGTACCGTTGAGCGCCAGCGGGGGCCGAGAGAACGCGATCAGCGTCCCCAACCCGATGACGACCGAGGGCAGCGCCGCCGGAAGGTGAAACAGCACGGACAGCGGCTTGGCCCACCACGCGGGAGCGGCGTCGGCGGCCAGGGCTCCCCAGGTGCCGAGCACCACCGCGGACAGCGACGCGATGATCGCCGTCTGGATGGAGACCCAGAAGCTGGCCAACGAGTCGCCGCTCAGGGCCTCCCCCAGGTGGCTCAGCGTCACCCCCGAGGGCATGACGTCGGTCCACTCGCCGGCGAGCGCGAGGACCAGGGTCATCACCAGCGGCGAGACGAGCAGCGCGAGCACCACCGCGGCAAAGAGGATCCAGAGGACCCACCGGGTCAGCGAATTTCTGATCAACATTGTCGGTTCCCCTGTCGGTGGCGGTCGGACGGGCGGTCGGGGTAGGTCATGGGGTCTTCCTCCGCAGCAGAAGCAACGCGTAGACGCCGTAGATCAGCATCGAGATCACGGCCTGAATGCAGGCGATCGCGGCGGCACCGGGAAGGTCGAAGCTCACGATCGAGCGGGTGTAGACGAGCAACGGAAGCGTCGTGACCCCCTGGGCGCCGGTGAAGAGGATGATGCCGAATTCGTTGAGGGTCAGCATGAACACCAGGATCGTGGCGGCGCCGAGCACCGGCAACGCGGCGGGCAGGACGATCCTCCGCAGGATCGTCAGCGGGTGCGCCCCGAGGGAGGACGCGACGTCGATCTGGGTCTTCGGGAAATCCTTGAGCATCGCGAGAACCGGTCGCACCACGAACGGCGTGAAGAAGGCGACCTCGGCCAGCACGACGCCGTGGATGCTGTTCATGATCTGGATCGGCCCTTCCTCCGCCCCGGTCCCCTTGGCCAGCGCGGTGTTGACGAGACCCACGGGCCCGAAGAGCGTGCCGAAGGCCAGCGGTATCAGGAAAGACGGGAAGCTGACCACGGTTTCGATCAGGCGTGTGACGAGCCCGGCCCCGGGGAACGGGACCAGCGCGAGGATCACGGCGATGAAAGATCCCAGGACCATGCATCCCAGAGTCGCCATGATGGCCACGCGAAGCGTCGTCCACAACGCGCTGAGCACCTCGGGGTCGGACAGGGCCAATCCCCAGGCCTCTCCCGTGTGCGCGCCGTCCGCGTTCTCCAGGGAGGTCATGACGATCTGGCTCAGCGGGTAGACCAGCAGGAGCAGAAGCACCAGCATGGGCGCGGCCTTGAGGAGTATCGGCCACCAGGCCCGAGGGCGTTCCAGACGCGTCTGCGACCGGGGCGTGGTCTCGGCGGGGCGGCCGGGTGCGGTCTCGACGGCGGTCACGACACATCACTCTTTTCCACCGGAACCACGAGGATCTCCGAGGGTTCCACGGTGACCCTCAGGGAGTCCCCGACCTGGGGAACGGGCTGGCCGGCGGTCCGCTCCAGGTGCAGGGTCTGCCCGGTCTCAGGGGAGACCGCTTGGACCCTGTGGCTCGACCCGCGCCACTGCACGCCGGTCACCTCGACGCGCAGGGCCGGGTTGCTCGAGGACCCTCCGTCGACGACCGTCCACGACCACGGCCGGACGGCCAGGCCGACGGTCTGCCCCGCCGCGGAATCCTCGCGGGCGACCGCTTCCAGGACATGTCCCAGGTAGTCGGCCCGCAGGGGAGCACCCGCGGCGGCGTCCTCGAGAATCCTCGCGGGCAGAACGTCCGCTCCCCCGAGGAACGTCGCGGAAAATTCGGTGGGCGGATGGTTGAACATCTCTTCGGTGCGTCCCAGCGACTCGATGCGGGCGTTGCGCATCACCGCGATGCGGTCCGCGAGCGCGAGGGCCTCGTTCTGATCGTGCGTCACGTAGACCACCGCGAGCCCGGGCAGCTTGTCCTTGAGCTGTTGCAGCTCGTGGACCATGCTCTGGCGCAGGGACGCGTCCAGCGCGGAGAGCGGCTCGTCCAGGAGCAAGACGTTGGGGCGGATCGCCAGCGCCCGGGCGATCGCGACGCGCTGCTGCTGACCGCCGGAGAGTTCGTCGGGCATGCGGTCGGCGTAGTCGAACATCCCGACCATGCGCAGGGTCTCGTCGACTCGGCGCCGGGTCTCCGCCGAGGCGATCCGGCGCGCCCGGAGGCCGAAACCGACGTTTTTGCGGACACTCATGTGGGGGAACAGCGCGTAGGACTGGACCACGATCCCGATGCCTCGTTGGGCGGGTGAGGCCGTGGTGACGTCCCGGCCGCCGAGGTGCACCGTGCCCGAGGTGGGCGTCTCGAAGCCCGCCAGGGCCTTGAGCGCGGTGGACTTCCCGGATCCGGAGGGCCCCAAGAGGGCCACCGTCTCGCCGGCGGCGATGTCGAGGGAGCAGTCGTGCAGTGCGGTGGTCGCCCCGTAGGAGACGGTGACTCGTCGCAGGGACGCGGCGGGTTCGGCCGTCCGGACGCTTGTCGCGGGGCCGGCCTGGGACAGGGTGGTCATGATGCGATGGCCTCTCGGTAGGCTTTCATGTCGGTTTCGAAGGTGGGCAGGATCGCGTCCCAGTCGGGGCTGAAGGTTTCGACCCCGTCGAGCGCTCGGCGAATGGTCTCCATCTCGGGGCCGGTGGGTTGGACATCGGTTCTCGCGGGGAGCCCGAAGGCATCCCGCGGAAGATCGGTTTGGACGTCTTTCGAGAGCAGAAACTCGATGAGCCTGCGGGCGTTGGCCGGCTGCGGGGCGTTCTTGGCGAGGCCCACGGTGTAGGGAAGCGAAATGGTCGTCGCCGTGCCCCCGTGGGTCGGGACAAAGGTTTCGTAGGCCAAGTTGTCCGAGGCGACGGCGGCCAAGGCCATCTGGAGGTCGCTATTGGCGACGTCGAGCTCCCCGGTGGAGACCTTCGGCCCGAGTTTGCCCGTGGACGAGGACGGGCCGACGTTATTGGCCTCCAGGCGTGAGACGTAGTCCAGCGCCCGGTCCTTTCCCATGACGTGCTGGAGCAGCAGGAGCATCGCGGTTCCGTCACCGGATTGGCCGGGCGTCGAATACTGCACCTTCCGATGCAACCGATCCTCCAGCAGGTCGTCCCATCCGCGGATGCGATCTCGCTGCCGGGCGTTACGGATCATGGTGAAGTAGTTCTTCACGAACGTCGCGTGCAGCCCGCCGGCGTCCCGGTCTTCGGGGGCGAGGTACGGAAGGTCGAGGCCGTGGGGTTGCAGGAGGTCTTTGTCGGCCGCCCGTTGGATAAAGGGCGGCAGGGTCACGAGCAGGTCCACCTGGGGGTTGGATATTTCCTTCGCGGCGCGGGCGACGACTTCCCCGGAGCCGCTCTCCACGAGGGCCACCTCGATTCCGGTGGTCCGGCGAAATTGCTCGAACTGCTTCTCGTACCAATCGCCGAGGCCGTCGGCGGAATATACGGTGACGCCTCCCTCGGAGCCCGAGGTTCCGGTGCCTCCGCAGGCGGCAAGCGTCCCACCGATCGCGAGCGCACCGGCGACGCCCAGGAGACCTCGGCGGGAGATGGAATGGTCCATGCTGTGGCCTTTCAGGTGAAGGGACGGACGGGTGGCGGGTCCACGCGTCCGGGATGACGAGGGCGGCGGGTCACCGCATCGAGCGTTCGGCCAGCCCGAGGCCGATGGTCATGCCGACCCCGGTGGTCACGACGCACGCCGAGAGATGATCGCTCAGGTCCCGTTGGAGGTATGCGCGGTCGCGGCTGGTCGCGTACACGCCTTGCCAGCGTTGCCGCGGGCGCAGTCCCCCCGGCCCGAGCCCCAGGAGCCGCTCCGCGTGGGCGAGCAGGGTTCCGGTCGTGGACTCCTCGAGGAAGGGCTCCTGCGTGGAGCGCACCTCGTGGGAGTCCCCGATGATCAGGGTTCCGTCGGGCCGCTGCGTCATCATGAGGTTCGCGTCGATGTCCAAGAGGTCCGGCGAGCGTTCGGTGAGTTCCTCCCGGAGGCCACGGGCCGCTTCCGTCTGGGAGAAAGCCTCGTAGCGCAGCATCGAGGTTCCCGAGAGAACCGCCGGTTCGATCCGGACGCCGGGGTCCTCGACGAGGGTCATCTGGAGGGCGCATCGCAAAATGGCGCATTCCTCGGCAAGCTCAGGGGCCACATAGTCGAGGTCGTGGCCGGTGCAGAGGTAGGTCTTCTCGGCGCGGAGGGGCCCGCGGGAGGTGTAGACGACGTCGTCCTCCGACCCCACAAAGGAGGTGTTGGGCCAGACGGTGGTGCCGGGCTGATCCGCGAGCCACGCGGCGATCTTGGGGACGGCCTCCCGCGGGTCCACGCGCAGGTCGTCCCGGAGCAGAGCGCCGGCCTTCAGGTCCGGCGGTCCGTCGGTTCCGAGGGTCCGCGACGCTTCATCGGCCGAGAGCATCCGGACTCGCTCCCCGCGGTCGTCGGCGAGCTCCTCCAGGATGTTCCGTTCACGGGCCGAACGGGCTAAGGCCAGGCCGCCGGTCTCGGCCGCCCAGAACCCGACGCGGTCGGCGAGCTCCAGCCAGCGGCGGCGGGCCGTGTACGCGAGGTCGGCAAGCTCTCCCACCTGTCCGGTCACGCACGCGTGGCCGAAATTGCGGATCGATGCGCCGATCGGTCGCCGGTCGCGGTCGATGATCGCGACCGTCTTCCCGGCGTCGAGGGCGGCCACGGCATGGCCAATTCCCACGATGCCGAATCCGACCACCGCGACATCCACCTCGGCCAAAAATTCGGCGGGGTTTCGGCGCCGCCACGAGGCGCGGTCGGCGTGGTGCTGTGTAGTCATGACACTTACCGTGCCCTCCGACCGCGGCCTCACACAACGGCAAATCGCACTTGTTCAAACAAGTACACGGGTTCTTCACTCTGATTCTTCCGGAGTTCACCGCCAGTTCAGATGAAGACCCACATTCACCCGAGATGACTTGTACAATCAAGATTCATGGAGACGACACACCGAGGGGTCGCCGCGGCCCTGGAAAAGTCATTTCGGCAAAATATCGCGGACGGCACGTGGCCCGAGGGGCAGCCCCTCCCCAGCGAGGCCCAGCTACAGCGCCAATTCGACGCGTCACGTGGCACGGTCCGCAAGGCGCTCTCGGGCCTCCGGGCCGAAGGTCTCATCTATGGTTCGCAGGGCCGCACCCCGCTGGTCCGGCGCAACACCACCGAGCAGTCCGCGCAGCACCTGGGAAGCTTCACCACGTGGGCGGAATCCTTGGGCCGCGTGCCGGGCCAGAAGACCCTGGAGGTCGCCAAGCGCCCGGCCGGGGAGGAGATGGCCGCCGCGCTCGACGTCGCCCCGGAGGACTTCGTGGTCTGGATTCGCCGCCTGCGCTTCATGGACGGGAAGCCCTCCATGCTCGAGGAGTCGGCCTTCACGATGCGTGCCGGGGAGTTCTTGCTGTCCTTCGATACCGACTCCGGGTCGATCTTTCGGCACCTGGCCGCCCAGGGCCGCGGGATCTACAGCGCCCATCACCGCATCGAGGCGGTCGCGGCACCCGAGGGTGTCGCCCGGGACCTGGGGTGCCCCGCCGGCACGCCGATCCTCCAGGACGAGCGGACGTCCTTCGACGCCGAGGGCAACATCCTCGAGTTCAGCCGGGACTCCTACCTGCCCGGCACCGTCAGCCTAACCATCGACAATCACTACAACTCCACACCTCACCTCCCGTAGCCACCGAAAGGTCCCCCATGAACACCAACACCACGACCCTCTGCGTCTTCGACATGGCCGGCACCACGATCGACGACGGCGGCCGAGTCTACGACGCCCTGCGCGAAGCCGTCGAAGAGACCGGCGCATCCGTGGCCGAGGCCGACCTCCAGACGTGGATGGGCACGGATAAGGTCCAAGCCATCACCGAACTCATGCGCCTGGGCGGCCAAGAACCCGCCGAGGACAGGGCCGAACGGGCCTTCGACCGCTTCCGAGAGATTCTCGCGGCGAGCTACGAGTCGCACCCGCCGCGGGCCATCGACGGCGCCGAGCGAACTTTTCGACTGCTCCACGACCACGGCATTCGCGTCGCGCTGACCACCGGGTTCGACGATCAGGTCGCCACCCCTCTGATCCGTTCGCTGGGTTGGGACGATGGCCGCATCGACGCCGTGGTGACCACCGACGACGTCGCCGCGGGCCGCCCCGCGCCCTACATGATCCACCGTGCGATGGAGCGGACGGGCGTGCACGACGTCGCCACGGTGCTGGCCGCCGGGGACACCGAGGTGGACGTGCAGGCCGCGCGCAATGCGGGAGCGATCTCCGTGGGCGTCCTCACCGGGGGCGCCGACCGCGAGCGGCTTCAAGCCCAGCCCCACGACCACATCCTCGACGGCGTCGGGGACATCCCCGCTCTCCTCGGCCTCAAGGCGTAGAGCGGCCCGGGCCGAAGCCTCCGGGCCGGCTAGGCCGGGACCACCAGGTTCAACAGCAATACCCCGCCGAGGCCCAAGACGGAGAGGACCGTGGTGTAGGTGGTGCGGGCCCGAATCGTCTCCATCACGCTGAGGTTGAAATACTCCTTGAACATCCAGAAGCCGGGGTCGTTGACGTGGCTCACGGCGATCGATCCGCACGCCGTCGCGAGGACCATGAGCTCCGGGGACACTCCGCTCGAGGCCACCAGCGGCGCCGCGATGCCGGCGGCCGTCGTCACGGCGACCGACGCCGAACCGAGAGCCACGCGCAGGATCACGGCGGTCACCCAGACCAGGATGATCGGGTGGACGGGCCAACCGGCAGTCATGTCCGCGATGTACTGCGCGATGCCCGTCGAGACGAGGACTTCCTTGAACGCTCCGCCCGCGGCGATGACCATGATGATCATGGCCATGGCCCGCGCGGATTCCGACATCGACGTCGCCACCTCGGCGAGCGGGCGCCCGCTCAACGGCCCGAAAACCACGATCGCCACGAGCAGGGTGATGAGCAGCGCGACCATCGGGGATCCGATGAACGTCACCGCGTCCATCACCGCACCCTCGGGGCCGGCCATGATGAAGATTTCGGCCCCCGCGATCATGACGACGGGCAGCAATGCCACGAGGAGCGAGCGCCCCATGCTCGGCATCTCGTGGTCCTCGAACTGCTTATCCGAGATCATGCCCTGGGGGATGCTCGGATTCATTTTCTTGACGAAGGCCAGGCGCGGCCACACCATCGCGACCAGCGCGCCCGCCGGGACGGCGATGAACAGGCCGTACAGGAGGGCCAACCCGGGCGAGGCTTCGTAGATGCCCGCGGCGGCCGTGGGGCCGGGGTGCGGCGGCAGGAACGAATGCATCGTGGACAGCGAGATCGACATCGGCAGCCCGACCCAGAGCAGGTTCGTGCGGGTCGCCCGGACCAGGGTGAACGCGATCGGGACCACGATCACGAAGGCCGCCTCGTAGAACATCGTCACGCCGATGAGCATCGAGGTGATGACCATGGCCCACTGGACGCGCTTCTCGCCCAGGAGGTCGACCACCCGGAGGGCGATGCGTTGGGCGGCTCCGGCGTCGCCCAGGATGCGGCCGATCATGGCCCCGAGACCGATGACCGCGAGGGTCTCCTCGAGCTGGCCCCCGATGCCGGCGCCGATGATCTTGGGGATCTCGGCGATCGTGGCCGGTTTGTCCTCCAGCGTCAGCATTCCGGTGGCGGCACCCCAGCCCGCGACAAGGACCGAGACGACCAGCAACGAGACGAACCCGTTGAGTTTGAATTTGGTCATCAGGACGAGCAAGAGGGCCACGGCCAGCGCGACGATCAAGAGGGGCATCGGTTTCTCCTTCGAAGCCAGTGGGGAGGGAACAGGTTTACGACGCGCCGTCTATGCCCGCCGTGTCCTGCTTCACATCGATTGAGTCTATGAGCCGTGTTTCAATATTGTCTATAACTAGGTTTGCATTTCGTAATACCTAAAACGCATCAACAGTCAGGGGAGCCATGTACACCTTCGATCAGCTGCGATGCTTCATCGCCGTCGCGGAGAACCTGCACTTCGGCCGGGCGGCCGAGGAGCTCGCCATGACCCAACCGCCCCTGAGCCGGCAGATTCAGAAGCTCGAGAAGTCCGTGGGGACCCAACTGATCGAAAGAACACACCGCCGCGTCCAGCTCACCCCCGCAGGTCAGGCCTTTCTGCACCAGGCGCGCATCGTCCTCGCGTCCGCCCAACGGGCCGGCGACTACGCCGTGGAAGCGTCCCGGGGCCGCCAAGGGCACCTGAGCCTGGGGTACACCGCGGCGGCAGGATTCACGGTGCTGGGTCCGTTGCTGACGCTGATCCACGAACGCATGCCGGCGGTCGGCGTCGAGCTGCACGAGATGGTCACCGCCCAACAGCTCGAGGGGCTCGACGACGGCCGCATCGATATGGGCCTGGGCCGCCTGGCCGCCTCCCCCGAGCCGTACGCGGCGACCTTGCTTCACGCCGAGGGCCTCGTGCTGGCCGCCCCCGAGGGGCATGAGCTCTTATCCCGGCGCCACCTCCACCGGGAAGACGTCGAAGGACACCCGATGATCATGCACTCCCCGCAGGGCGCGCGATACTTCTACGACCTCGTGATCAAGAACTTCACGATCAACCACGCGGACGTGTCCCATTCGCTGAACCAGGTGACCACCATGATCAGCCTGGTGGCCGCGGGTCACGGCATTGCCCTCGTGCCCCACTCGGCCTCGAAGCTCAGCATCCCGGGGGTGCAATACCGGCCGTTCGACGACCTGCGCAAGGACCTGGTGGAGCTGCACGTCATCACCTCGGAAGAGTCCGCGAGCCCCACCGCACGGAGGCTCGGCTCGATCCTCGCGGAGCTTCCCGAGGGGCTGAACCTCTAGGAACGTCACGCTTTGTCATGCATCTTGGGCATTACTATATGCAGAAGATAACTTAGACAGGTATGAGACCTGGCTCATAGACTCCGAATAGTCTCAGTCACCTTGACCACTAAGGAGTCCACATGGCCCGGTTTTCCCCACGGGAGCTGGCAGCGCATCTGAAGGATGGGTTGCTCTCATTCCCGGTGACGGCCTTTCGCACCGACGGCGAGCTCGACGAAGCCGCCTATCGCCAACACATCGAGTGGCAGTCAGCCCACGGAGTCACCGGCCTCTTTGCGGCCGGCGGAACCGGCGAGGGATTCAGCTTGACCCCCGCGGAGAACGCGACCGTGACCGGGTGGGCCGTCGCCGCCAGCAACCCCGAGGTCCCGGTGCTCGGCTCGGCGTCGGGTTCGACCCGTCAGGCGGTCGAATGCGCGCGGGGCGCGGAAGCCGCCGGGGCCGAAGGCATTCTGCTGTTGCCGCCGTACCTGACCGAATGCAGCCAGCAAGGCCTGCTCGAGCATGCCTCCGCGGTGTGCGAATCCGTCGGCATCGCCGTGATCGCCTACAACCGCGCGAACGCCATCTACAGCGCCGAGACCATCGCCGCGCTGGCCGAGCGTCACCCCAACTTCGTCGGTTTTAAGGACGCGGTCGGGGACATCGAGCACCTCGCCAAGGTGACCGCCCTCAACGGCGACCGCCTGTTCTACCTCGGCGGCCTCCCCACCGCCGAGACCTATGCGCTGCCCCTCCTCCAGATGGGGATGAGCACCTATTCCTCGGCGATCTTCAACTTTGCGCCCGAGTTCGCCCTGGACTTCTACCGGGACGTGCGCCGTCAGGACGGCGCCGCGGTCCAGGAGAAACTGCGTCGCTTCATCCTCCCCTACCTGGAGATCCGGGACCGCGGCCGGGGATACGGCGTATCCATCATCAAGGCCGGCCTCCGGGCGGTAGGCCGGGATGCCGGTCCGGTCCGCCCGCCCCTGAACGATCTACCCGCCGCCGACTTCGACGACCTGAAACGCCTCATCGAGACGTCGGGCATCGCCAAAACCCTCACGAAAGGTGCGACACGATGAACGCCACGCTTACCGGAACCTCCCTCATCAACGGCCGGTCGACGCCCGGCGCCGGGGCGACCACCCGAGCCGTCAATCCCGCGACCGAAGAACCCCTGGAGCCCGCGTATTCGCTCGTCGACGCGGCCCAGCTGGACCAGGCGACCTCGGCCGCCGAAGACGCCTTTCCCAGCTACCGCGCCCTGGCCCCGGCGCAACGTGCCGATTTCCTCGACGCGATCGCCGCGGGGATCGAGGACGCGAGGGAGGCCATCGTCGATCGGGCCACCTCGGAGACGGGGCTGACCGAGGCGCGGCTCAACGGCGAGGTCTCCCGGACCGCCGGGCAATTGCGCCTGTTCGGAACCGTCGTGCGCTCCGGCTCGTACCACCGCGCTCGGGTGGACCCGGCCCTTCCGGACCGCACGCCGGCCCCGCGCGTGGACATCAGGCAGCGCATGATCCCGCTCGGCCCGGTCGCGGTCTTCGGGGCCAGCAACTTCCCCCTCGCGTTCTCGACGGCCGGAGGCGACACGGCCTCGGCGCTTGCCGCGGGCTGCCCCGTGGTCTTCAAGGCCCACAATGCGCATCCGGGAACCGCAGAGCTCGTCGGTCGGGCGATCCTCGACGCCGCCGAGGCCCACGGGATTCACCCCGGCGTCTTCTCCCTGGTCTACGGCCCCGGAGCCGACATCGGGCAACGCCTGGTCGCCGACCCGGCGATCCACGCCGTCGGCTTCACCGGCTCGCGGTCCGGGGGCCTGGCCATCGCGAGAACCGCCTTCGAGCGCGAGACACCGATCCCCGTGTACGCCGAGATGAGCTCGATCAACCCGGTCTTCGTCTTCCCCGGCGCTCTGGAGGATCCGCGGCCGCTCGCCGAGGCTCTTGTGGGCTCGGTGACCGGTTCCGCCGGGCAGCTGTGCACCGAGCCGGGTATCGTCTTCGTGCCCGAGGGCTCGGCGGGTGACGACTTCGTCGCTGCCGCCGCCCACGGCATCAACCAGTCGGTCGGACAGACCATGCTGACCCCCTCGATCGCCCGCTCCTGGCACGAGGGCGTGGATCGCCTGGCCGCCCAGAGCGGCGTGACGGTCGCGGCCCGGGGAACGGATGGCGAGGGCCTCAACGCTCCCGGCCCGGTGCTCTTCGAAGCCGGCCTGGAGACCTTCCTGGCCAACGGCAACCTTCAGCAGGAGATCTTCGGGGCGACCTCGCTCGTCATCCGGTACCCCTCCCCGGATCGACTGGCCGAGGCCGCCGCGGGCCTCGAGGGCCAGCTGACCGCGACGATCCACGCAACGCCCTCCGACCACGGCGACGTCGCCTCTCTCCTGCCGCGCCTCGAGGCTCTGGCCGGGCGAATTCTCTACGGCGGCTGGCCGACGGGCGTCGAGGTCGGTCACGCGATGGTCCACGGCGGACCCTTCCCGGCGACCAGCGACTCCCGGACCACATCGGTCGGAACGCTCGCGATCGAACGATTCCTCCGCCCCGTCGCCTACCAGTCCTTCCCGCAAGAACTCCTGCCGGAACCGGTTCGCGACGCCAACCCCTGGAACGCCGCCCAGTCCATCGACGGCCAGTAGCCCGGAGAAAACGAGGAACACATGCCCACGAACACCCAACCGACCATTGCCAAGATCGAGGTCGTGCCGGTCGCCGGTCACGACTCGATGCTGCTCAACCTTTCCGGCGCCCACGCGCCGTTCTTCACCCGGAACATCGTTTTGCTGACCGACAGCGACGGCCGCGTCGGCCTGGGCGAGGTCCCCGGCGGGGAGCCGATTCGCTCAACCATCGAACAGGCCACCGAGACCCTGATCGGGCAGCCCGTGTCCCGTTACAAGAGCCTGCTACGCCAGGTCGCACAGCGGTTCGCGGCCCAAGACGTCGCCGGGCGCGGAAATCAGACCTTCGACCAGCGCGTCACGATCCACGCCGTCACGGCCCTGGAGTCCGCCCTGCTCGATGTAACCGGACAGCGCCTCGAGGTTCCCGTGGCGGAACTTCTGGGCGACGGCCAGCAGCGCGAGAGCGTCCCGATGCTCGGGTATCTCTTCTACGTCGGCGACCCCGATCGCACCGACCTCCCCTATCTCCGGGAACCGGAGGCCTCCGGATGGGATCGGATCCGTCGCGAGGAAGCCGTGACACCGGACGCCGTCGTCCGCCTGGCCCGGGCCGCCCAGGAGAAATACGGGTTCAAGGACTTCAAGCTCAAAGGCGGGGCCCTGGCCGGCGAGGACGAGGTCGAGACCATCAAGGCCCTCAGCCGGGAGTTCCCCGACGCCCGCATCACGTTGGATCCCAACGGTGGCTGGTTGCTCGAGGAGGCGATCCGCTACGGACGCGAGATGGCGGGTCACATCGCCTACGCCGAAGATCCCTGCGGCGCGGAGGGACGCTTCTCGGGGCGAGAGGTCATGGCGGAATTCCGCCGGGCCACGGGGCTGAAGACCGCGACCAACATGATCGCGACCGACTGGAGGGAAATGGCCCACGCCATCCGCGAGGCCTCCGTGGACATTCCCCTGGCGGATCCGCACTTCTGGACGATGTCGGGCTCGACCCGCGTCGCGCAGCTCTGCCACGACTTCGGGCTGACGTGGGGATCTCACTCGAATAACCACTTCGACATCTCCCTGGCGATGTTCACGCACGTCGGTGCGGCGGCGCCCGGCAACATCACGGCCTTGGACACGCACTGGATTTGGCAGGACGGCCAACACCTCACCGAAAAGCCGCTGGAGATCCGCGAGGGTCAGATCGAGGTTCCCCGCGAATCCGGCCTGGGCATCACCATCGACCGCGAGCGCCTCGAGGCGGCCCATCAGCTGTATCTCGAGCACGGCCTGGGCACCCGGGACGACGCCGCGGCGATGCAGTACCTCGTCCCCGGCTGGACCTTCGACCCCAAATGCCCCGCCCTAGCTCACTAGGAGAAACCGTGAATACCACCCCCGACTCCATCCGCCACGTCGCGCTCTCGACCGTCCGGCTCCCCCTGGCCGTCCCCATTTCGGACGCCAAGGTCTTCACGGGCCGGCAGAAGCCCATGACCGAGGTCATTTTCCTTTTCGCGGAGATCACCACGGAACAGGGTCACGAAGGCCTCGGCTTCAGCTACTCCAAACGAGCCGGCGGCCCGGCGCAGTACGCCCACGCCAAGGAGGTGGCCGAGGGCCTGATCGGTCAGGATCCATCGGACATCGCCAAGATCTACACCCAGTTGCTGTGGGCGGGGGCTTCCGTAGGGAGATCCGGCGTCGCCACGCAGGCCCTCGCCGCGATCGACGTTGCCCTGCACGACCTCAAGGCCAAGCGCGCCGGGCTCCCGCTGGCCAAGTTGCTGGGGAGCCACCGCGACTCGGTGCGCACCTATAACACCTCCGGCGGATTCCTGAACGCGTCGATCGAGGAGGTCAAGGACAACGCGGCCCGGTCCCTGGAAGCCGGCATCGGCGGGATCAAGATCAAGGTCGGTCTGCCGGATACCGCGGAAGACCTTCGACGCGTCGCCGCGGTGCGCGAGCACATCGGCCCCGACGTTCCCCTCATGGTGGACGCGAATCAGCAGTGGGATCGCTCGACGGCCCTCCGCATGGGACGCGCCCTGGAGGAATTCGACCTCACGTGGATCGAGGAGCCCCTGGACGCCTACGACGTCGAAGGTCACGCCCGCCTCACCCGGGCCCTGGATACCCCCATCGCGACCGGCGAGATGCTGGCCTCCGTCGCGGAACACGAGCGGTTGATCGACGAGCGCGCGTGCGACATCATCCAGCCGGACTGCCCGCGCGTCGGGGGAATCACGCAGTTTACCCGCCTGCTGACCCTGGCCGACCGCGCCGGATTGGACCTGGCCCCGCACTTCGCGATGGAGATCCACCTTCACCTGGCGGCCACGTATCCGCGGGAACCCTGGGTCGAGCACTTCGACTGGCTCGATCCGCTGTTCAACGAGACCCTCGAAACCCGTGACGGTCGCATGATCGTGCCGGATCGTCCCGGCCTGGGCGTGACCTTCAGCGATCAGGCGAGGGCTTGGACCACCGAGTCCGTGGAGTTCGGAATTCGGTAGGCCCACGAATCCGATATTTCCTCGACAGCGGGGGTCGCCCATTCGGGGCGGCCCCCGCTGCGCGCTACCTGGCCGCCCGTCGGTAAGCCGGTGATGACAATGTCATAATTTTTATCAATTTTTTTCGGATTTACGGAGATATTCACGGATAGTTCCATGCTGAAACTTTATATTTTTAAACTTTGAGATACCGTGGAGTGACCGATGGCAAGACATCTTTTATGTCTCCCGGCGACTCACAGGCCCCAAGCCAGGGGACACTGTGCACCCCTCGCGGCTTCGGCAGCTGGCACTCGCCAGGCCCCTTTTCGTCTCGTCTCAGAATCAGGAACACAGTGAAGAAATCCACACCCTTCTGCGCCGCCACCCTGGCCGGCCTTCTCGCCATCGGCGGATCAGCCGCCGCGAATGCCCACGGGTATATCGGAAATTCGAAATCCGACGTCGTCGCCCGGGCCGCCATGACGTCCAATACCAACCTCGGGGCGGTGCAATACGAGCCCCAATCCATCGAGGCACCCCAGGGCTTCAGCCTTGACCCGTCGACCGGTGGTCCGGCGGACGGCAAGCTGGCTTCCGCGGGCACGTCCCTCGCCAAGAACTTGGACGAGCAGTCTCCCGAGCGCTGGCACGAAAATGAGGTCACCGTCGGCCAAAACCTGAATCTGGGATGGGAGTACACCGCCAAGCACCCGACCTCGAAGTGGCACTACTACATCACCAAGAACGGCTGGGACCAGAACGCCCCGCTGACCCGCTCGGAGCTTCAGCCCCTCGCGACGGTCAACCACGACGGTTCCCTTCCCACCGACGGCACGGCCCACCAGATGAAACTCCCCGAAGACCACACGGGCGACCACGTTATTTACGCGGTATGGGACGTCGCGGACACCTCGAACGCTTTCTACAACACCGTCGATATCCACATCACGGGCGACGCGGAGCCGGAAGAGCCAGATACCGAGGCCCCCTCGGCACCGGGCAACCTGCGCGCCGATGCCGTCACGTCGAAGGGTGTCGATCTGGCCTGGGAGGCCTCCCAAGACAACATGGACGTCGACCACTACGACATCCAGCGCCGCACCCCTGGCGGAGATTTCGCCAAGGTGGGATCCGTTGCGGGAACCTCCTTCAAGGACAAGGACCTCTCCGCATCCACCGAATATGAGTACCGAGTGACCGCCGTCGACGCCGCGGGGAATTCCTCCGAGCCGAGTTCGACGAAGGCCACGACCCACGCCGAGGATGCCAACCCCGGCCCCGATACCGAGGCCCCCGAAGCTCCCAGCCACGTGCATTCGATGGAAACGACGCCTCACGGCGTGGACCTCATGTGGAGCCCGGCCGATGACAACATCGGCGTCGACCACTACGAGGTGCAGCGGGCGAACGGTGGAAAGCCCTTCGAAACGGTCGGCACCACGTCAACGACCTCGCTTCTGGATGAAGGCCTGACCGCCTCGACCAGCTACGACTACCGGGTCATCGCCGTCGACGCCGCCGGACATCGCTCCCCGGCGAGCGAGGTCTTCACCGTCCGCACACACGACGAATCTGAGCCCGACCTCAAGACGTGGTCACCCACCGCGGCCTACGCCAAGGGCGACCGCGTGACTCACGACGGATCAACCTATGAGGCCGTGCAGAACTACCAGGGCCAGGGCGATCCCACCTGGATCGACTCGCTGTCCTTGTGGAAGAAGATCGGCTAGCTCCCGGGTGACCCGCTGCCGCTCGGCGACCCTTCGCGATCCTCGAGCGGTGGCGGGTCACGCGCCGCCGCCGCGCCGAAAAACCCTCAATACATCAAATATTAAAGGTTGGGGATGTTATCCATCACCCGAAAATACGTAAATAGCCACTCGTATTTTTACGTCGTGAATTTTTCGTAAACAGCGACGCACCGCACTCGATGGGGGATAACCGTCCACTGGTACTACTTCGGTGCGCCGCTCGATCGCCACCACAATAGCGGTCAAATGTGTCGATGGCCCATCTGGTTATATGTCCCTTCGGACCGCCGTCCACGCAATGCCCCATACAAAATTGAGATTAAGCGCCGCACGGGTGATGACCAGATTTTTTTGGGGAATCGTTGACCTCCCATTGCGGGAATTCATAACGTTTTTGTTGTCCGAGGCACACCAAAACAACTGATGAAGGAGTCAAGGATGACCTCGATCAAGAACAAGCTCATTGCAGGTAGCGCCATCGCCTTTGTGGCGACCGGAGCCGTTGCGGGAACGGCTACCGCCGCGACCGCCGCTCCCCAGGGCGACGATGTCCAGGTGCAGCAGACCGCCCAGAAGGAACACAAGTTCCAGTACATCAGCCAGGTTCAGGGCCAGGATACGCAGTACTACGATTGCGCTCAGGCTTCGATGCTGATGGCCATTCTGCAGAACGGCGGCGATCTGCCGAGCAAGTACACCGACTCGGACCAGGCCGCGGCGATGTCGCAGCTCCGCGCTGAAGCCGGCGGCGGAACCGGAAACATCCAGAGCAGCGCGATTCCCGGCGTGCTCAGCGACCACGGCGTCGACGGCACCGAGTACGTCGGCAACAACGCCTCCAACGTGATCGACCAGATCAAGGACGGCAAGCAGGCCATCATCCTGACGCAGACCGGCGTGATCTCCGGAGAGGACGCCAACCCGGGCTACGGACACTTCGTCTACGTCTCGGACTACGACAAGGACAAGGGCACCTTCACGGTCAACGACCCGCTGCAGAAGTCCAAGAAGTCCTACCAGGCCACCAAGGACAACATGGACGCGATCATCAACAACCCGGCCGAGGGAAACACCCCCTGGGCCTACGCGGTCTAATGATTCGCTGATCCCCTGGAGTTCACCTCCGATGCCGGCGCTCGGTTTCCCGAGCGCCGGCATCGCCGCGTGTCACCGGGCTGACTAGGCTTGAGACATGTCTGAGCACAATTTCCACGCAGAGCACAAGGTCTCCGGCGGCAAGCTCGTGGTCGCCGATATCACGACCGACGGCGAGCGCATCACGGATGCCAAGATTTCCGGCGACTTCTTTTTGGAACCCGAGGAGGCGTTCTTCGAGCTCGCGCCCGCCCTGGTCGGTTCCTCGGTGACCGACGACGGCACGACCCTGGCCGCGAGGCTCCAGGCGGCCCTTGCGCCTTTCGGCGAGGAGCTCGACCTCCACGGATTCTCGATCGAGGACGTCGCGCTGGTGGTCCGGCGGGCCGTGACGGACGCCAAGGACTTCGGGGACTTCGACTGGTCCATCCTCCGCCCGGGCCCGCTCCCCACGAGCCTGAACGTCGCCCTCGACCAGCTCCTCCTCGACGAGGTCGCCTCCGGCCGCCGCGGGCCGACCGTGCGCTTCTGGGACTGGGACGACAAGGCCACGGTGATCGGTTCCTTCCAGTCCTATGCCAACGAGCTGAACCCCGAGGGAGTCGCGAAGCACGGCATCGACGTCGTCCGGCGCATCTCGGGCGGAGGGGCCATGTTCATGGAGGGCGGCAACTGCGTGACGTACTCGTTGTACGCACCCGAGTCCCTCGTCGCGGGGCTCAGCTACGAGCAGTCCTACGTTTTCCTCGACCAGTGGGTTCTCCAGGCCCTCGGTCAGCTGGGCGTCAACGCCTGGTACAAGCCGATCAACGACATCACCTCGACCGGCGGGAAGATCGGCGGGGCCGCGCAGAAGCGTGTCCGCGGGGCGATCCTGCATCACGTGACGATGTCTTACGACATCGACGCCGACAAGATGACCGAGGTGCTCCGCATCGGCAAGGCGAAGATCTCCGACAAGGGCATCCGCAGCGCCAAAAAGCGCGTCGACCCGCTGCGTCGCCAGACCGGTGAGAGCCGCGAGGCGATCATCCGCACCATGGCCGAGACTTTTCAGGCGCGCACCGGCGCGTCCTGGGAGGAGCTGTCCCCCGCGGACCTCGACGCCGGCCGGGCGCTGGTCGAGGAGAAATTCGGCACGGAAGAGTGGACTCACCGGGTCCCGTGACGAACGGCTCGGGTCGTTGTGGACGACGCCCTTCTCGGTGATTGCCGCGGGCAAGTTCTCCACAGTCCCGTGAAATTTCGCGGTATGGAGGCCGTGCCTGGGTAGGCTGAGAGGGCACCCCATATTGCGGTGATAGGCCAGACAACAGATCCATGATCCACACCAGAGGAACCCGATGACCCAGAATCCCAACGGGCCGCACGCCGGTGGCCCCCCGCACTACGAGGACGCCCACACCTACGGCGCCCCGGGGGCGTACCGGCCTGAGGAGTCCATCCCCGCCAGACCGCTGGCGGACGATGTCAGCAACGGCTGGGTTCCGGAGGATTCCCGGCAGAAAGCCCGCAGCCCGTTCCCGGGTCCGTCGTTGTTCTCCCCTCAGTCCCTCCTGGATGAAGGCCTGCGCAAGAAGCTCCGGCACCCGGGGGAGGTTCCGTGGCTGATCGTCGGCATCTGCTTCACGCTCGCGGCCTACACGTTCGCCTTCTGGATCCTCTTCGTCCGAACGTTCATGCCCATGGTCACGACGCCGACCACCTACGCCGACGCCGATACCGCCTCGACCTTTGACCAGTTGCTCGCCCTCCTCTGCATCCTGCCGATCGTCATCTTCTTCAGCCGCGGCATGCTGTACGGGCAAATGCGGCTCAGCGGCGTGCGGATCACCCCGACGCAGTTCCCCGAGGGGTACAAAATGCTGGTCGAGGCCGCCAAGGCTCACGGCCTGCGGCGCGTCCCGGACGCGTACGTGGTGCTCGGCAACGGCATGATCAACGCCTTTGCCTCGGGCCACGGCCACCGCCGTTTCGTCGCGATCTACTCCGACCTCTTCGAGATCGGGGGCCAGGCCCGAGACCCCGATGCCCTCCGGTTCATCATCGGTCACGAGGTCGGCCACATCGCCGCGGGTCACGTCTCGTACTTCCGTCTGCTCGGCATCTCGGCCTTCCAGAACGTTCCGTTCCTGGCCTCGATCCTTTCCCGCGCCCAGGAGTACACCGCCGACAACTTCGGGTACCGTTACTGCCCCGCCGGGGCCGAGGGCACCATCCGGACCCTTTCCGCCGGCAAGTACCTGAACAAGGAGGTGAACTTCCAGGAGTTCGCCGACCGCGCCGTTTACGAGCGGGGCCTGTTCACCTGGCTGGCGAACCTCAACATGTCTCACCCCGCCCCCACGTGGCGGGCCCACGCCTTGCGCGACCGCGCACGGCCCGGTCGTCTGATCTGGCGGCCACGCACCAACCCGGAGAACACCCCGCTGTCGATGGTCCCGGCCGCCGAGGCTGCCGCGCTGTGGCCGGATCCGTTGCAGGGCACCTCCTTCATCTCGGACTACCCGGAGAAGGAAGACAACCAGCACTGGGGCGTCAACGTGGTCGAGGAGAAGGCCATCACCGAACGACGCGACCGCGTGATCCCGGACCTGCTGGACATCCAGTGGGCGGGCCCCGGTCGTCGAGGGTTCCCCGGTCCGAACGGTCCTCAGGGCCCCGGCATGACCGGAGGCCCGCACGGTTTCGGCCCGTCCAACGGTGGCCCGCAGTCCCCCGGGCCCCAGGGGTTTGGCGCCCAGGCTCCCGGCCACCAGGGTGACGCGCCTCAGGCCCCGGTCCAGCAGGGGCAGCCGCCCCAGGGCCACGGGCCGGAGGAGTCGGGATCGCGGGCACAGGAGCCTCGGGAACCCGGCACGCAGGAAGGATACGGCATCGATCCCGACGGTCCCGCGGGTGGCAACGAGCCCCGTCGGGACTGATTCGGCAGCGCCGACCACCGTCGGCCATTCGATAGGGTGGTCAGTCGTGCGTCGTCTCCATGGCACAGAGCGGTGCCATGGAAACGACGTCGCCGAGGAGTAATCGTGACCGCCAAACCTCCCACGCCAGTCCGGCGTTTCGGATCCATCGTGGGGACCGTCCTGACGTACGTCGCGATCTGGCTCGGGCTGGTATTGCTCATCGCCGGGGTCGGGATCCGATGGTTCTGGGGCCGGATCACCGTGCGGGACATGATGATCAGCCTCCAGAACGTCGACCTTCCGGCCGGGTACACCCGGGAATGGCAGGGGTTCTACGGCATCGTGGTCGCGCCCCTGGTGATCGTCCTGATCCTGGCGGCCTGCCACGCCGGTCACGCGCTTCGCGTCCGCACCCGCCGCCTCGGGGCCTGGGATCAGCGGCCGCGACGACAACGCCGACGCACCCGGGCGCTCTCGCTGGGCCTGGCCCTGATCCTGGTGGTCACCGGGGCCTCCGTGTTCTCGTCCAGCGTCGGCCTGGCCGACTTCGTTCGGGCGTCCCGCTCGACCATGGATATCGGTGACTACTACGCCGCGCCGGAGGTCACCGGTTCCGAGAATCAACGCAATATCGTGAACATATATCTCGAGTCCGGCGAACAGACCCTCTCGGATACGAATCTGTTCGAGAAAGATCCCTACGCGCCCCTCGAAGAGCAAACCTCCGACTGGCAGAGCATCGAGGACTACCAGCAGTACCAGGGCGGCGGATGGACCATGGCCGGATTGGTCTCCTCCCAGTGCGGGATTCCCCTCAAGGGAACCATTGCCCCGTGGTACGGCGGGGGAAATACCGCGCCCCCGGACAGCATCCGGACCTATCTCCAGGGAACGACCTGCCTGGGCGACGTCTTCAAGCAACAGGGCTACAAGAACGTCTTCATGGGCGGGGCCCGGGCGGAGTTCGCGAGCAAAGACACCTTCCTTCAGGATCACGGATACGACGAGGTCAAGGACCTCGACCTCTGGAAGAATTCCGGCGAATCCGAGAAGGACTTCCGCCCGGACTGGGGGCTCAGCGACCAGCGCCTGCTGGACCACGCCAAGGACGAGATCGACCGGTTGCACGCCGAATCCGAGAAGACCGGGCAACCGTTCAATCTCTCGATGTTGACCCTGGACACCCACGAACCCGCCACGGCCTACGATTACTGCCCCGTGGATACCGAGAGCAGACTGATTTCGGTCTACCAGTGCTCGATGGAGCAGGTCGCCGGATACGTGGATTACATGAAGGACAAGGGCTATCTGGACGACACGGCCGTCGTGATCCAGGGGGACCACCTCAAGCACATGACCTCGAGCGATTCGTTCCACGAACAGCTCGATCGGAACGACCACCGCAGCATCGTCAATCGCGTGTGGGTACCCGGACAGGAGAACAAGCGACGCCTGCGGCCCGGCATCGATCAGCTCTCGATGTACCCGACGCTACTCGAGGCCGCGGGTCTGGACATCCGCGATCATTCCGCGGGCCTCGGCGTCTCGGCCTTCACCGACGCGATCCCGGGCGGCTCCGCCCAAGCGCTGGGCCCCCGCGGCTACCGGGAACTCGTGGCCACCGACTCGAAGGACTTTTACACCAGGGCCTGGGACGGCGAAGAGGTCCACGGCTGAGCCCTGTTTCCTCGCCCACCCGCGTGCTATCCTCGACTCGTTTCCATCCCCGAGCACAGGAGAATCCGGTGAAGAGTGCATTCGTCTCCGCCTAACGCTGAGTGAGACGCGCGTCCGCTCAGCCCCCATTCACGCTGAGAAGGATGCACCATGCCTGCACATATTCACATTTCCCTGTCCTCCCTGGGTTTCTCCTGGCCCGACGGCACCCCGTGCCTGACCGATGTCACGGCCGTCTACGGTCCCGGGCTCCACGGAATCATGGGGGCCAATGGGTCCGGAAAATCCACCCTGGCCCGGCTCATCGCCGGGACGATCGCCCCCACCGAGGGCTCCGTGCGCGCCCCGAGCAATCTCGCGGTCCTGCCGCAGGATCTCGGGTTGACCACGTCCACCACCGTCGCCGATCTGCTGGGTATCTCCGGGATCGTGCACGCCATCGACGCCGTGTCCCAGGGCGACCTCTCCGAGGCGACCTTCGACGCCATCGGCGAGGACTGGGACATTGCCGAGCGCGCCGACGCCGAACTGGCGAAATCTGGTCTTCACGGCTTCGATCTCACCCGTCGCATCACGACCCTTTCCGGAGGGCAGGCCGTGCGCGTCGCGCTGGTCGGTCTTCGGCTCTCTCGCGCCGAGGCCGTGATCCTCGACGAGCCCACCAATAATCTCGATGGCGAGGCCCGGGCCGAGCTGTACCGCCTCCTGGAGGACATGCGCCACCGTATGCCCGTGCTGGTCATCAGCCACGATCGCGAGCTGTTGGATCGCTGCGAGTCCATCAGCGAGCTCCGGCCGGCCTCGCCGCGCTCCTCGGTCTCGATCCTGGATCACACCCCGGGAAATTTCACGGCGTGGGAAGAGTCGGTCGAGGCCGCCGGGGCCGCGGCTCGACGCCGCGTGAAGGAGGCCGAGGCGAGCCTGGCGCGGGAGAAGCGCGACCGCATGGCCCAGCAGACCAAGCAGGCGCGGGATGAACGCCGCGGCAAGAAGTTCCAGGAGACCAAACGTAAACCACCCATCGCGATGAACGGGGACAAGATGGCCGCGGAGGTCTCCTCGGCCAAGGCCCGGGCCACCATGGCCGACCGGGAGAACACGGCGAAGGCCCGCCTCGTCGAGGCCGAGGACTCGCTGCGCGAGGATGCTTCGGTGTACCTCGAGCTGCCAGAAACGGCCGTGGGCAACGGGGCAAAAACCTTGGAATTACAACTTTCCGACGATCGTGATCCCGGCGGACACCTCCCCTTGGGCACCCAAGAACGCCACGTGATCCTCACCGGCCCGGAGCACCTGCACCTTGCCGGCCGCAACGGTTCCGGGAAGTCGACCCTGCTGCGCGCCATCGCCGACGAGCCGGGCCAGGGCCCGACCACCCCCGTGGCCTACCCCGGGATGGAACGCATCTACCGGGTGACCCAGAGGATCTCTCCGGTGGGTTACCTGCCCCAGCGCATCGAGCTGGATCCGGACAGCACCGTGCTCGACGTCGTCGCCCAGGCCAATCCCCACGCGAGCGAACAGCAACTCCGCGACGACCTGGCTCGCCTGCTCTTCCGCCGCGATCGGGTCTTCTCGCCGGTCTCGGACCTCTCCGGAGGGGAACGGTTCCGGGTGGCCCTGGCGCGGATCCTGCTCTCTTCGCCCGCGCCCCGTCTGCTTCTGCTCGACGAGCCGACCAATAACGTCGACATGGCCACCGTCGAGTGGCTCGTCGGGGCGCTGGCGGCATTTCAGGGTTGCCTCGTGGTCGTGAGCCACGACGAGTCATTCCTCGCCGAGATCCGCATCGACCGAACCGTCAGGCTCTCGTAGGCCGACGGCCCACCGCCCGGCAGACGCGCCGCTCACTGGGAGACCATGGCCTCCAGGGCGACGTCCACCGCCGAGACCAGCGCGATGTGCGCGAGGGTCTGGGGGAAATTACCGGTCATGCGCTCTCCTCGCACCGAGTACTCGGCGGAGAACAAGCCGACGTCGTTGGCTCGCTCCAGGACGGCGTCGAGAACCGCGCGCCCGCGCTCGACCTCCCCGGACCGGAAGCGCTGCTCCGCGAGCCACAGCGAGGACGCAAAGTGCGGATTGTCCTGCCCCTCGAAGCCATCGAGCCCGTCCGCATTGCGGTACCGGTAGATCAGCCCTCCGCCGGCGTCGAGCTCTCGCTCGATCCGGTCGGCCGTCCCGCGAAGCTCCGGGGAGTCGAAGGGCACGAAGCCGGTGTGCCCGATGTTCAGCAGGGCCGAGTCGACGGTCGTGCCGCCGTAGTACTGGACGAAGGAATTGAGCTCGCGGTTAAAACCGTGGGTCCAGATCTGGTCGGCCAGGCGGTCGCGCGCGGCCTCCCAGCGCTCGGCGTCTCCGGCGAGGCCGTGAGTGCGCACGCCGCGAATTCCGGCCTGCAAGGCCGCCCAGAGCATGATCTGCGAGTGCGTGTAGACGTGCGTCTCCCCGTGCATCTCCCAGATGCCCTGGTCCTCCTCGCCCACGTGCTCCACGGCGGAACCCAGCAACGCTTGTTGCAGCGGCCACGACAGATGATCCTCGGCGTACCCGAGGCGACGCAGCTTTTCGAGCGTGATCATCAACTGCCCCATGGCGTCACCCTGAAGCTGGGTCGCGACGCCGCTACCCCTCCGGACCGGCGTCGATCCCTCGTACCCGGGGATCTTGACCAGTCGCTCGAAGTCGTCGCTCTCGCCCGCCAAGCCGTAGACGTTGTGCAGGCGCGTCGGGTCGTTGGCGATCGCGCGCAGGAGCCAGTTGCGCAGCTGGGAGGCCTCGCGCTCGTGGCCGTGGGTGATCGAAACCTCCACGGCCTGCGCGACGTCCCGCAACCAGCAGAATCGGTGATCCCAGTTGCGCGGGCCGCCCATGACCTCGGGCAGAGACGTGGTGGGCGCGGCGACGAGACCGCCGGTCTCCCGGTTGATGAGCCCCCTGATGACCAGCAGGGATCGCAGGCGGGCCTCTCGATACTCCTGGCGGCGCGCTTCGGTGTCGTCGTCGTTGACGGTGCCCATGGGGACGGCCCCGGTGGTCGCGCTGACCATCGGCATCGCGGTCGTGGTCGGAACGGGTCCGGTGCTGACCGCCACGGGTTCGGTCGGATCGTTGAACTGATCGGACCATTCGCTCCACTGGTCCGCGGTGCGATGCAAGGATTCGTTGAAGTCCACCGCGGGCGGCGGATTGCGGTGGGAGGCAAAGTAGGACAGCGAGAAGTCGCGAACCTGGCCCGCGGAGATGTCGAACTGACCGGCATGGCAGCGGTGAGCGGCCTCCGGGATGGGGTCGCCCCGGTACACGAGCGCATCCGGCCCGGCCATGGCCACGAGCATGCCCTCGGAAGGGTCGGGTTGACCGGTCTGCGGATCGGGGGCGCCGTCGTAGCGCGTGACCCACGGGACGGTCCGGCCGAAGTTGAAACGGAACGCCAGCTCCTGATGCATCGTGACCTCGCCGGTCAGGCCCTCGACCCGGCGGGAGATTTCGGCGCGGTTGCCCAGGGGCATGAAGTCCGTGACGCGCACCGAGCCGGTCTCGGTGGTCCACACAGTGTGGAGCACAAAGGAATTCTCCCCGTAAAAGCGCTCGGCCACACGGCTGGTCGCTTGACCTTCCGGGGCCCCGTCGGCTTCGGGGCGGGGAAAGACCGCCGAGGCGGGGGCCATGAGCCACCGGCCGTGGTCTTCGGTCCCCAAGAGCGCCGCAAAAGCCGCCTCGGAATCGAACCTCGGCGGGCAGAACCAGTCCACGGATCCCTCGCGGGAGACCAGCGCGGCGGTGCTCATGTTGGTGAGCAGAGCGTAGTCCTCGATCTTTGAAGCCATAGGTTAACTCTCCCACAAAGAGGCTCGGGCTTCCCGCCTAGTCAGCCGCGGGGCCGCGTTCGTCACATTTTTCGCCCTTGATGCATACCCCACGGGGGTATACATTGAGGGACATGAGCGCATCACGGAACCAGCAGATCGCGGACTCGACCACCGCGCCGCACGGCTATACGCACGAGAAAGAGGCGTACCTCAAGAGGCTGCGTCGCATCGAAGGCCAGGTCCGGGGCATTCAGCGCATGATCGACGACGACAAATACTGCATCGACATCCTGACCCAGATCTCCGCGGTCAATAAAGCGCTCAACGCGGTCGCGGTCGGCCTGCTGGACGAACACCTGGGGCACTGCGTCGTCGGCGCCGTCAGGGCCGCCTCGGAAGGCGGGGACTCGACCGTGATCGACGAGAAGATCACCGAAGCCACCGCGGCCATCACGCGCCTGGTGCGCAGCTGAGGCCCCGGCGCCGCGTCCCACGCTCCAACACCGTCACGAAAGGATCGTCATGAACACCACCGAAATCTCCGTCCAGGGAATGACCTGCGGCCACTGCGTCGCCTCGGTCACCGAAGAGCTCCAGGAGATCGAAAACGTCTCCGACGTGCAGGTCTCGCTCAACCCCTCCGGCGTCTCGCCCGTGACCATCACCCACGAGGGAACCCTCGATGCGGAGGCCGTCCGGGCCGCCGTCGACGAGGCCGGTTACACCCTTTCCTGATCAGCAACACCTCTTTGACCTCCGGGAAGGCATCATGTCACCCACCACCCAGCCCGGCGCGGGCACCTTCGACCGCACGGGAACCCGCGTCATCGACCTCTCGATCGAGGGCATGACCTGCGCATCCTGCGTGGGCCGGGTCGAACGCAAACTCGGCAAGATCGACGGCGTCGAGGCGAGCGTTAATCTTCCGCTCAAGTCGGCGCGCGTCACCGCGCCCAGCGACATCACCGACGAGGAAATCCTCGAGGCCGTGCGCAAGGCCGGATACGTTCCCGCCCTCAAGGAACAGAACGGCCCTTCCCGGGCCACCGCGGCCCGGGAGAAGGACGCGACCCCAGAAAACGACGCGCCCCGCCCCGAGGACGAGGCCCCCGCTCAGGGCGGGCACGATCACCAGATGGCGATGCCCTCGGAAAGCTCCCTGAGGCGACGCATCTGGGTCTCGACGATCTTCACGGTCCCCCTGTTCGCGATATCCATGATTCCGGGCCTCCAATTCCCGCACTGGGCCTGGGTCGCCGCGGTCCTGGCCCTGCCGGTCGCCACGTGGTCGGCATGGCCGTTCCACGTCACCGCCGCCCGATCCGCGCGCCACGGCGCCTCGACCATGGACACCCTCGTTTCACTGGGCGTGACCATCGCGTATCTCTACTCCCTCGCGCGCCTGATCGCGGACCCCTCCATGACCGCGCACGCGCACCCCGGTGGGGGCATGGCCTCGCACCAGGTGTACTTCGAGACCTCCGCCGTGGTCACGCTCTTCCTTCTGGTGGGCCGGTTCCTCGAGGCCCGGGCCCAGTCCCGGTCGAGCGAAGCGTTGCACAAGCTCCTCGACATGGGCGCACGCGACGTCGAGGTCCTGGAGGACCAGAACGACGCCTCGGGGACCCGCATCGCGATCGACGCCCTCGCACCGGGTGACCTCTTCGTGGTGCGACCCGGCGAGAAGATCGCCACGGACGGCACCGTCCTGCACGGCGAATCCGCGGTGGATGAGTCCATGCTGACCGGAGAGTCCCTGCCCGTGGAGGTCTCCCCCGGCAGCGAGGTCACCGGGGCGACCCTCAACAAGGGTGGGCGCCTGGTCGTCCGCGCTTCCCGCGTGGGCTCAGAGACCACCCTCGCGCAGATGGGTCGCCTCGTCGCCGACGCCCAGTCCTCGAAGGCACCCGTCGCCCGCCTGGCCGACCGCATTTCGGCGGTCTTCGTTCCGGTCGTCCTGGTCCTCGCCGTGCTGACTTTCATCCTGTGGTGGAGCATCGGCGGCCAGCTCACCCCGGCCTTCGTCGCCGCGGTTTCACTCCTGGTCATCGCCTGCCCGTGCGCCCTGGGCCTCGCGACGCCGACCGCCCTGCTGACCGGCACCGGACGCGGCGCGCAACTGGGCATTCTCATCAAATCCGCTCAGGTCCTCGAGGACACCCGGCGCGCGGACACCATCGTGCTGGACAAGACCGGCACGGTGACCCGCGGGGAATTGGCCCTGGAGTCGGTCACACCCGCAGACGACACCGCCGATTCCCGGGACGCCATCCTCCGCCTGGCCGGGGCCGTCGAGAACGCCTCCGAGCACCCCATCGCCCGGGCCATCAGCGCGGCCGCCCGGGCCAGCACCGGATCGTTGCCGAGCGTCGCGGGCTTCGCGAGCGCGGCCGGCGGGGGCGTGCGAGGACGGGTGAGCCTGGACGGTTCGATCCGCAGCGTCGCCGTCGGCAAACCGGGGTGGCTGAGGGAAATCGGGGTCGACGTGCCAACGTCGGTCGATGAGGAGCTCTCACGGATTCAGGGGGAAGGCTCGATCGCTGTCGTCGCGGCCGTCGACGGCGCGGCCGCCGGCATCCTGGCCCTGCGCGATGAGCCGAAGCCCGATGCGGCCGCGACCATCGCCGATCTGCGGGCCATGGGGCTCCGGCCGATCCTTCTGACCGGCGACGCGGAACCGGTCGCGCGCACCGTGGCCCACGAGGTCGGCATCGATCCGGCGGACGTCATCGCGGGGGTATCCCCCGAGCGCAAGGTCGAGCTGATCGAGCAGTTGCAGTCCTCCGGTCACGTGGTCGCGATGGTCGGCGACGGTGTCAACGACGCCGCCGCCCTGGCCCGGGCCGACCTGGGCATCGCGATGGGAGCTGGCACGGACGTCGCCCTGGAGGCCGCCGACATCACGCTCATGCGCAACGAGATGCGCGCGATCGTTCAATCCGTGCGGTTGTCCCAAGCGACCCTCCGGATCATCAAGTCCAGCCTGTTCTGGGCCTTCGGCTACAACGTGATCGCGATCCCCGTGGCGGCCCTCGGGCTGTTGAATCCCATGATCGCGGGCGCCGCGATGGCTTTCTCGTCGGTCTTCGTGGTGCTCAACTCCCTGCGCCTGCGCCGTTTCGGGAGGTGAGCGTCGCGGCCGTCCCCGCTGAGTAAGATCACTGCTTATGGCCCACGAACAACGACCGCAATTGCGGAACACCCTGACCAACCGTCACGTCACCATGATCGCCCTGGGAGGGGTCATCGGCGCGGGGTTGTTCGTCAGTTCGGGGGCCGTGCTGAACACCGTTGGCCCGGCCGCGCTGATCAGTTACATCGTCTCGGGAATTCTGGTCACGCTCATCATGCGGGGCGTCGGCGAGATGGCCGTGCTGCTGCCGGAGGCCCGCAGCATCGAGAATTACCCGCGCATCGGTTTGGGCCGGTGGGCGGGTTTTTCCGTCGGCTGGATGTACTGGTACTTCTGGGTCATCGTCGCGGCCGTCGAGGCAGTGGCGGGCGCCGGCATCATCGGCGGCTTCCTCCCCGACGTTCCGAATTGGGCGATCTGTCTGGGCCTGATCGTGGTCATGACGTTGCTGAATGTGATCTCGGTGCGCGTCTACGCCGAAACCGAATTCTGGCTCGCTTCCATCAAGGTCGTCGCGATCGTGTTTTTCCTGGTGGTCGGGGCGGTCTTCCTGCTGGGGCTGTTCGGTCATTCCCCGGGGCTGTCCCACCTGGAAGGTCACGGCGGGTTCTTTCCCCTGGGCGGCGGCGCCGTGGTCGTGGGCTCGGTGACGGTCCTGTTCTCTTTTGCCGGCGCAGAAATCGCGACCATTGCTGCGGCCGAGTCGCGCGATCCGGCCAAATACGCCGCCCGGGCCACGCGGCAGGTCACCTACCGCATCCTGTTCTTCTACCTGCTGTCCATCGCGGTGATCATCTGCCTGGTGCCGTGGAATACCCCGATGTCGGGTGCGCAGGTCAAGAGCCCGTTCGCGCTGGCCCTGAGCGCCGTGGGCATTCCCTTCGCGGACGTGATCATGGAGGTCGTGGTGCTCACGGCCGTGTTGAGTTCGTTGAACTCGTGCCTCTACCTGACCTCGCGGGTGCTCTTCTCGCTGTCCCGGCACGGTGACGCCCCGCAGTTCCTGACGCGACTCAACCGTCGCGGGGTCCCCACCCGGGCGATCGTTGCGGCGACGCTCGTCAGTTATCTCTCGGTGATCGCCAACTATTTCTTCCCCGAGCAGGTCTTCCTGTTCCTGATCAATTCCTCGGGCGCGATCTGCCTGATCTACTATTTCCTGCTGATGTTGGCGCAGGTGGCCGTCCGCAAGAGGTCCGCCGCGCGGGGGATCGAGCCGAAGTTCCGCATGTGGGGCTATCCGTGGCTGAGTTATCTGACGATGGTGTGGATCGTCGGGGTGCTGATCTTCATGGGCATCAATCCCGCCACCCGGTGGGAGCTCTCGCTCTCGGCGCTGAGCTTCGTGGTGGTCTTGGTCGCGTACCCGATCGTGCGACGTCGGTCGCCGACGCGGCACGATGACCGACCGTCCGAATCGACCCTGACATAACGGGCCGAGCGGCGTAGCCGCGAGCTAGTTGTGCTCCTCCGGATGAGCGCGCTTACCGTACTGCGGGCCGGAGTCCTTCTGACCCGGGCCCTTCTGTTCGGCATCTGCGGAGGACTCGCCCTGCCCCTCCGCCTCGCGCTGGCGGGCTTCACGCTCACGGGCCTCCTTGCGGGCCCTGGCGGCCGCGTACAGGTCGGCAGAGCGGCGGTTGACGCCGGTGCCCTGACCGAGCTCTTCATCGTTGGGCTTCTCCACGATGATCATGGTCGCGCACACCACCAGGGTCACGACGAAGACGCACCCGGCCACGGAGAGGGCCAACCGAAATTCGGGCTGGTTGTTGGTTCCACCGGTGGCAAAGATCGTGATAGCGAAGAATGCGACAACGGCCAGGACCGCCGCAATGACGAGGGGTCCCTTGATATCGGCCTTGATTCCGCGCTTGGGGCGCTGTGCCACGTGTGTTCCTCCTGCTTCGTCGCGATGCCCCTCCAGTCTACGGTGCGGAGCAAACCGTCGGGACCGTTTTCGGGTCCCCACGAGCGATCCTTCGCTACCGGTCCAGACCGGCGGAGTCGGCGCTCGCGGCGTCGTGCCGGAACGTCAGCGCCGCCAGAACCAGGAAGATTCCCACGATAATCGCCCCGCCTCCGGTGATGCCGAACGCCGCCTTGGGACCGAGGTCACCGATCAAGAACAGGACGATGCCCGTTAGGAAAGTCACGAGGCCGGTGATCTTCCAATCCTTCGACATGGCCGAGGTTCCCGTGGTGCGGAATCCCTGAAGGAGCTCGGTAACCCCTCCGATCGAGAGGATCAGGCCGACCACCAGCACCAGGATCGGCACCGAGGCCGAAAAGGCCGTGGTCGCCACGCCCCCGACGAGATACAGGATCCCGTAGGACTGGATCACGCGGCTGTGCGTATTTCCCTCGCCCCAGGCCCGCTGGTTGAGGCTGCGCTGCATGTAGATCAGGGCGATACCCTGGGCGATCAGGTACAGGCCGATGCCCCACTGAACGACCGTGAGTGTCGGTTCCTGCCAGAACACCGTGGTGAGGCCGAAGGCCAGATAGATCAGGGCACGGACGAGGACCGGACCGAAGAGGGCACGGAGTTCTCGGACGGACTGGCTGGGCTGCGGAGCGGACATTCGGCGGGGAGCCTTTCGACGACCTTGGGCACGGCCCCGAACGCGATCGAACCGGGTTCACGCGCGGGTATGGCGGGATTTCAGCTTATCCGCCGACGCCGAGCACGGGAAACGCCGGCGGCGGCCGCTGCCCGTGTGGGGTGGCGGTCGCCGCAGGTGTTTCCGGGGATGTGTAAGACCTAACGTCCCGAGCTACCGGGGCTGGCCTTCCCGTCCGTGCTGTAGGAGGCCGCACCGGTCCCCGCCAGCGCGCCCCCGTCCACGATGAGATACTCCTGCCGCGGCGTCCGCTCGGCGAAGAAGTCCTCGAGGACCTCGATGGTTCCGGCGGCGTATCGAGTCTGTGCGGACAGGCTCGTGCCAGAGATGTGAGGAGTCATCGCCTGGTTCGGCATGCTCCGCCAGGGGTGGTCGGCGGGCGCGGGCTGGGGATACCAGACGTCGCCGCCGTACCCGGCCAGCTGGCCCGATTCCAGGGCCGCAACGACGTCGTCGCGAACCACGATTTCCGCCCTCGCCGTGTTGATGATGTAGGAACCCCGACGCATCGTGTCGATCAGCTCCCGATCAAACAGGTGATAGGTCGCGGGGACCAGCGGGGAATGGATCGACACCACATCCACATTGCGCACCAGGTCCTGAACCGATTCGTGGAAGGTCAGCCCGAGTTCCTGTTCGGTCTCTTCCGGCAACCGGTGAGTGTCGAAGTAGTGCAGATTGACGTCAAACGGCTTCAGGCGCTTGGCCAGGGCCCGCCCGATGCGACCGGCGGCGACGATACCGACGTCGAAGCCCTCCAAATCATAGGAGCGCTCCACACAATCGGCGATGTTCCATCCGCCGTCGGTCGCGTACTGGTGGGAGGGCACGAAATTACGCACGAGGTTCAGGATGGTCATGGCGGCATGCTCCGCCACCGAAATGGAATTGGAATAGGTCACCTCGGCCACGGTGATCCCCGCCTTCATGGCGGCGTCGAGATCCACGTGGTCCGATCCGATTCCCGCCGTGAGGGCAAGTTTCAGGTTCGGCGCCTGAGCGATGCGCTCGGCACTCAGATACGCGGGCCAGAACGGCTGGGAGATGACCACGTCGGCCTCGGGCAGATGCCGGTCGAACTCCGAGTCGGGGCCTTCTTTGTCCGAGGTGACGATCAAGGTGTGGCCGCGCTCTTCGAGGAAACGACGCAGCCCCAGCTCTCCGGAGACGCAGCCCAAGAGGGACCCCGGAGTGAACGGGATCTCCGACGGCGTGGGCAACGTCTGCTCGCTGTCCGGGTACAGCTCCGGCAGGGTGGGGACCGTGTCCCGAGCGTAGGCGGGCGGGTACCCGCCGACGGGGTCCGGATAAAGAACGCAAAGAACGGTGGCCAAAACTTCCTCCTGGAAGGTCGAGCGGGATGCGCCCCTACGACGCACCATCGAGATCCAGTCTTCGCGCGCCTCCGGGTTCCGGTCCAATACTTTTTTCCGACCGGTCGATAGGCGGAGCCTATCGAGCCGACCCGGGCGCCTCCGGCACGCTCGCCTGCGTGGGGGCGGGGGTAGACAGCAGATCCTCGGACCCTGCGACAGACAGCAAGGCCGACAGCGCCGGCGACCCCGGAGTCTGCTTCCGGAACACCAGTCCCACCCTCGGGGAGACCGAAGATTCCAGCGGAACGACGCGCACGGCCTCCGGCAACCCCATGCCATGAACCCATTGCCGGGACACGACGCTGGCCCACCGTCCCGCGGACACGAGCGAGACAAGCGTGGACAAGGAGTCGGTCGTGATCTGCGGCTGCAGCTCCAGGCCGTGTTCGGCCGCTGCCTGGTCCACGAGTTTCCTCCCACGCATCCGGGCGCTCATCAGGCACAGCGGCAGACGAGGAATGGCCGCCCACGGGTCGCGGGTGCCTTCGGTCCCGAGGAGGCCCTCGGCCGCGAGCAGCACCTGTTGCTCGCGGTACAGCGCCATCGTTTCCAGGCCGGGCGGCTCCTTCTCGTTCAGGTAGATCAGACCCGCATCGAGCCGGTAGTGCCGGACGGCCTCGATGATCTCCGAGGACGACATGCTGGACGAGACATTCATCTGCATCCCCGGATGCCGGGCGCAGAAACGGTCCAGGAGAGACGCCGTGGCCACGGATGCCGCGGGGATCGAGCCGATGTCCAGGATGCCCGTCAGATGCCCGCTCACCGCCAGCGCGTCCTGTTTCAGGTCCCGGTAGTCCGCCAGGATCTTCCGGGCCCACACCAGCATGCGTTTCCCCTCCGGCGTCAGCCCCTGGAAGGCATGATCGCGTTGCACCAGTTGGACGCCGATCTCATCCTCGAGGTTGTGGAGGGACTCCGAGAGCGCCGGTTGGGAGACGAAGCAGGCCCGCGCGGCGCGCGCGAAGTGCTCTTCTTCGGCCAGGGCTACGAAATACTCGAGTTGACGCATCTGCATGAACCCATTGGAGCACGCCCAAGCTCCGGCGGCTGCCTCACTCTGCGGACCGCAACGCATCACGCAACAGAATCAGCGCCCGGTGCAGACGCGCCTCGCTCAGGCCGCCGAACCCGACCACGAGTCCCGGTCGGTTTCCGCCGTGGTTCCAGTAGCCGCTCAGCCCGGCGACCGCGACGCCGCGGCTCCGGGCGGCCGCCACGAGCACGTCCTCGTCGGATCCCTCCGGTAGCTCCAGCACCGCGTGGAGACCGCCGTCCATGGGCCGCACCTCGGTCCCTGCGGGCAGCTCCCCCGGGGCGAGCACCTCCGCCAGAAGATCACGACGCCGCCGGTATTCGCGACGCATCCGCGCGGTATGGCGCCGAAGGCCGTCCCCCGCGAAGAAGTAGGTCATGGCGTCCTGCACGACCCCCGAGACCGGCGCCCCGGCGTCGTGCTTGAGGCCGAGCATGTCGGCGCGAGTCTCCGGGGTCATCAGCACGAAGCCCAGCCCCAGACCGGGCGTCAGAATCTTGGCAAAGGACCCCAACGTCACGACGCGGTCGCCCGCCCCGCTGGCGGTGGTGTCCAGGGCGGCGAGGGCCGGTAGCGGCTCCCCGACGTAGCGAAGTTCCGAGTCGTAGTCGTCCTCCACGAGTATCGCCCCGTGCTCGCGCGCCCACCGGATGAGCTCCAGGCGCCGGGTCACCGGCATGGAAGCCCCCAGCGGGTACTGGTGGGACGGCGTCACCAGCACGATATCGGGCCGCCCCGCCCGCCCGGCACGTTCGGGGCCCACCGGCAGGTACTCCGGGTTAAGGCCTTGCTCGTCGAGGGGTACGGGCACCACGAGGTGGCCCAGCGCTTCGGGAACGCGGTGCAGGGAAGGATAGCCGGGGTCCTCGACGGCGACGACCAACCGCCGTCCCAGGCGCCTCGAAACCGCGGTCAGCAGGATCCGCAGGCCGTCCCGCGCGCCGGCCGTGACCAAGACGTCCTCGGGGTCGGCGCGCACCGCACGCACCGTGCGGAGATACTCGGCGAGTTCACGCCGCAGTTCCGCCGAGCCTTGCGCCCCGTATCCGAGGCTCGGCTCGGCGGCCGCGGCACGCCACGCGGCCCGCCACGCGGTGGTGGTCAGCGCCGACGTGTCGGGAGTCCCGGGGCGGATGTCGAATTCCACCCTCGGCATATTCCCTTCCGGGCCACCATCACCCCGCCCGGGCTCCCCCGCCGGGTGCCCGGTTGCCGACGTCGCCAGCGACGGGAGGTCTGGCGTGATGCGCGTGCTTCCGCTGTCGGCAACCAGGTAGCCCTCGCCGGCCAATTGGTCATAGGCCGTGCTGACCGTCCCCCGGGAAATACCCAGCCGCTCCGCGAGCGAGCGCGTGGACGGCACCGGATCCCCCGGGCGTAGGCCCCCGGAGGTCACCAGCAGCCGGATCTGATCGACGATCTGGGTGGGCAAGGGGCCGTCCCCGCGGCGTATGCGCAGCGGGAGATCGGGCGTCGCGCGGGATCTGGGCATGGAGACATTCTAGGAGGCGGGCGCCCCTCCTAGAGGCCGAGGATCGAGGTCGCGATCGTGAAGTAGATGATCAGGCCGGTGGCGTCGCAGAAGGTCGAGATGAACGGGTTGGAGAACACCGCGGGATCCGCGCCCACCCGCTTGGCGATCAGCGGCATGAGCCCGCCGACCACCGCGGCCATGGTGCAGATCGCCAGCAGGGTCAGCCCCATGACGAGACCGATGTGCCAGCCGTACACCACGGAGGCCACCAAGAACCCGAGGGAACCCAGCACCGCGCCAAGGGTCATGCCCACCCGCACCTCGCGCCAGACGACCTTCGGCAGGTCGCGGATGCGCACCTCCCCCACCGCGAGCGCGCGGGTCACGGTGGTCGCCGCCTGGTTGCCGGTGTTGCCGCCGGTCCCGGTCAGCAGCGGGATGAAGAGCGCGAGCACCACGACCTCGTCCAGCCGATCCTCAAAGAATTCCAGAACCTGCACGGTGAGGATCGCCGAGAGGGCCAGAACCACGAGCCAGACGATCCGGCTGCGGACAATACGCAGGATCGGCGTCGACAGGTACGAGCCCGCGAGGGGTTCCGAACCGCCCGATCGCGCGGAGTCCTCCCGGTCCTCCTCCTGGATGATCTCGACGGCGTCGTCAAAGGTCAGGATCCCCACGAGCCGGTCCTCCCGATCGACAATGGGCATCGCGACGAGTTTGTCGTCGATGAATCGTCGGGCCACCGCCTCGCGGTCGTCCATCGCGTGAGCGCTGACCGCCTTGCGCGCGATGTCGCCGAGCTTCTCGCCCGGATTCGTCGAGAGCAACCGCCGGAGGCCGACGACGCCAACCAGCCGCCGCCCGCTCCCCACCACCGGCAGGAGGTACACGGTTTCCGGGAAGTCGATGTTCTCGCGGATCCGCTCGAGCGCTTCTTCGACGGTCAGCTCCTGGGGAAGGCCCAGGACCTCGGGGGACATGTACCGGCCGATCGCCTCCGCGGGGTAGCCCAACACGATGTTGGTCATGCGCCGCTCCTCGGCGCTGAGACCGGACATGATGCGGTCGGCGACCTTGGCCGGCATCTCATCGAGGAGGGAGGCACGATCGTCGGGGTCGAGGGACTCCATGAGGCTCGAGAGCTCGTTGGACCGCAGGTTCTGGGTGAGCCGGGCCTGGTCCGCCGCCGAAAGGTCCTCGAAGACGACCAGCGCAACGGGCTTGTCCAGCATCCGGTAGACCAGCGCGGAGTCGCTGTCGGTCGTGGTGCGGATCAGGTAGGTGATCTCCTTGATCGGCAATTCCCGCACCCTCGAGCGGAGGGTCGCCAGCTCGGTCTCCGTCTCGGGTTGGCGTTTCAGGAGGTCAATCACGGAATCGATGCTGGCCCGTTCGGCTGCCTGGGGCATGGTGACCTCCTCGTGCTCAGGGCGCGCTTCGACGCCCGGGATTCTGCGTGGGAACGGTCACCAGAGTAGCCGCACGAGCGCACGAAAGTTCCCTCATTGTGACCTACCCAATCTCAATACAAATCTTTATGATGATTTGTATTGAAGTTCATCGATGAGGAGACTTCGCATGTTCGATCGGCCGACCGTCAGCGGCGCGCACCGCCCGACGCCCCGGAAGAAGTACGAGCTGGTTCAGGCCGCCCTCGCGGAAGACTACGCTCACGCCGGGGCCGGCACGTCCCTCCCATCGGAATCCGATCTGTGCCACCGATACGGGGTCAGCCGGGTCACCGTCCGCCGGGCCGTTAACGAGCTCGTCAACGAGGGTCTCCTGACCCGCCAGCAGGGCCGCGGAACCTTCGTCAGCCCCGCGCGGGACGCCTCGTCCCATCCCGCGGAATGGATCGATTCGCGGGGTTTCTTCGCGCAGATGCGGGACCAAGGGCTCCACGTATCCTCGACCATCCTCTTTCAGGAAATCGTCACTGCCTCCCGCGAGGTCTCGGACGCCCTTCAATTACCGGCACGGGAGGAAGTCGTGCGTCTCGACCGTCTGCGCCACGTCGACGGCAGGCTCGACCACCTCACGCGAAGCTGGCTGAGCGCCAAGAAATACCGCCGCCTGATCGAATACAACCTCACCGACCGGTCCCTCCAGGGGATCCTCTCCGCCGACTTCGGCTTCACACCCCGTCTAGGAGAGGCGACGACGCGGATCATCGAGGTCGCCGGCGTCGACGCCGAGCACCTGCGCCTGCCCTCCCCCACGGTTCGCCTCAGGACCTTCCTCAGAATCTACGGGCGGGGCAGGGTTCCGGAGGTATGCACGGAAACCATCTACGCCGATGCCCACGCATCGCCCACCTTCACCTACATCAGCCACTCATAGACGCGAGGGATGACCATGATCCAAGAATCACTGACCACAGATCACGTCGACGTCGCCGACGTCGCCACCTGGCAAGACGCCATCCGCCGGGCCGCCCACCCGCTCCTCGCGGAAGGATTCATTCGCGACTCCTACCTCCAGCAGGTCATCGAGACCATCGGCGGGCCGGGCGGGACCTACATGGACCTGGGCTTCGGCATCACCCTGGCGCACGCCCGTCCCGAGGCGGGAGCGATCACCACGGGCTTATCCCTGCTGACACTGAGGAATCCCGTGAACCTCGCCGACGACGTGTCCCACCCCGTCAGGACCGTCATTTTCTTGGCGGCCGCGGACGCGTCGTCTCACCGGGACGCCCTGCGGGAGCTCTCCACCATCCTCATGGACCCGGAGAAGCGGCACCGACTGACGCACGCGGAGAAACCCGCCGACATCGTGGCCGTCTTCGACGCGGCCTAAACCCACCGGATTGACCCGGAACGAAAGGAAAGAGCAATGAAATTCATGGCAATGTGCAGCTCCGGTCTCGGGAGCTCCTTCATGGTCGAGATGAACATCCAAACCGCCCTCAACAAGGTCGGGGCGACCGGGGTAGAGGTATCCCACGCGGATCTCGGTTCGGCCTCGGCCACCGATGCGGACGTGTTCTTCGTCGGCCGGGACCTGGAGAACTCCGTGTCCGGATTCGACGACGTCGTAATCCTCGACTCGATCATTGACCAGGACGAACTCGACCGGAAGGTCAAGGCAACCTGCGAACGCCTCGGCATTCCGATGAACAACGAGTCATGAGAGGCCACCGATCATGAACAGCACACTGAACGTCTTGGTCCAGGTCTTCTCCCAACCGGCGATCCTCGTGGCACTGATCGCCCTCCTCGGCCTGGTGCTCCTGAAGAAACCCGGCGCGGACATCATGAAGGGCACGCTCAAAACCTTTGTCGGATTCCTGGTGTTGTCCGCCGGCGCCGCGGTGATCGTCGATTCGCTGGATCCCTTCGGGCGCATGTTTTCCGAGGTCTTTGGGGTCCAAGGGGTCGTGCCGAATAACGAGGCGATCGTCGGGCCGGTGCTTCAGAAATACGGCACCGCCGCCGCCCTGATCTTCTTCTTCGGCATGGTGGTCAACGTGGTTCTGGCCCGCGTGACGCGGTTCAAGTACATCTATTTGTCCGGACACGTGGCCCTGTACCAGTCCGCCATGATCGCGGTGATCCTGATCGTGGCGGGATTCAGCACCTGGGAGGCGATCCTCTGGGGGTCCATCGCCGAAGCGGTCATCACGACCATTTCTCCCGCGGTGGTGCAGCCCTTCATGCGGCGCGTCACGGGCAATGACACCGTGGCCCTCGGCCACACCGGGGGATTCGGCATCGCGCTGTCCGGGCTCATCGCCTCCGTCTCGGGCGGAAATCCCGAGAATTCCACGGAAAAGCTCAAAGTCCCCAAGTCGCTCGGTTTCGTGCGGGATTCCACCGTGGTGGTCGCGCTCTCGATGGGGCTGATCTTCGTGGTGGTGGCCTTGTTCGCCGGACCGAGTTACGTGCAGGACAACATCTCCGACGGCCAGAACTACATCCTGTGGGCCATCATGTCCGCCGGGCAATTCGCCGCGGGTGTCTTCGTGATCCTGGCGGGCGTGCGCGTCATCCTGGCCGAGATCGTCCCCGCGTTCAAGGGCATTTCGGAAAGGATGGTCCCCAACGCCAAGCCCGCGCTCGATGTCCCGATCACGTTTACGTTCGCCCCCAACGCCGTCATGGTCGGTTTCCTGTCCTCCCTGGTCGCGGGCCTGCTCGGCATGGGGCTCATGGGAGCGCTCGGCACCGCAGTGATCATCCCCGGGATCGTCGCCCACTTCATGACGGGTGGAGCCTCGGGAGTCATCGGCAATGCCGTCGGCGGGCGCCGCGGCGCCGTTCTAGGGGCCTTCGCCAACGGCATACTGATCACGGTCGTTCCCCTCCTCCTGCTTCCCGTCCTGGGGGATATTGGGACCGCGAACGCCACGTTCGGCGACTCCGACTACGGCGTGATCGGCCTTTATCTCGGCTGGCTCGGATTCGGCGGCGGAAAGGGCTTGATCATCGCGGGAATCGTCCTCTCGGTGATCCTCGTCTTTGCCGCGAGCCTTCTCTTGGACCGCCGGGCCCGGCGGGCTGTTCCCCAGCCGGCGGACGAGGCAGGGTCCACCGCCTCGACGCCCGGTTCGGGGGCGTAAGTCACGGACCCTCGCGGCGGGCGACCGGGCACATCGGCGCCGCCGCCCGCCGCGAGAGACGTCTCGTCCGGTCCGTCATGCCCGGGGGGGGGAAAGCAGCCGTCGACCTAACTGGACCAAATTTTTCGTTCATTTCTGGATCTACTTTTGGACCAGCGTCGCGGGACAGGATGGTCTTCATGACAGATTCAGTGACCTCAACTACTCCCGAAACCGGATCGCCCCTCGTCAAGCGAGGCCTGGCCGACATGCTCAAGGGCGGCGTCATCATGGACGTGGTGACCCCCGAGCAGGCCCGCATCGCCGAGGACGCCGGCGCCGTCGCCGTGATGGCCCTCGAGCGAGTCCCGGCCGACATCCGAGCGCAGGGCGGCGTCGCCCGCATGTCCGACCCCGATCTGATCGAGCAGATCATCGATACCGTGTCCATCCCCGTGATGGCCAAGGCCCGCATCGGGCATTTCGTGGAGGCCCAGGTCCTCGAGGCGCTGAAGGTCGACTACATCGACGAATCCGAAGTCCTCTCCCCGGCCGACTACGTCAACCACATCGACAAGCAGAAATTCACCGTGCCCTTCGTCTGCGGGGCGACCAACCTCGGCGAGGCCCTGCGCCGCATCGCCGAGGGCGCGGCCATGATTCGCTCCAAGGGCGAGGCGGGCACCGGTGACGTCTCAGAGGCCACCAAGCACATCCGGACCATCCGCGGGCAGATCGCGGAGCTCCAGGCGGCCTATGCGGCCTCCCCCGACTCGCTGTTCGTCAAGGCCAAGGAGCTTTCCGCACCGTACGACATCGTGCGCGAGGTCGCGCAGACCGGCAAGTTGCCGGTGGTCCTCTTCACCGCGGGCGGCGTCGCCACCCCGGCGGATGCGGCCATGATGATGCAGCTCGGGGCCGACGGCGTCTTCGTCGGGTCGGGCATCTTCAAGTCCGGCAATCCGGCTCAACGCGCCGCGGCAATCGTCAAGGCCACCGCCTTCTACGACGATCCCCGGGCCGTCGCCGATGCCTCCCGCGGTCTCGGAGAGGCCATGGTGGGCATCAACGTGGGCGACCTGCCCGCGCCGCACCGTTTGGCCGAGCGCGGCTGGTAAAGGCCATGCGTCGCCCCACCGTCGGCGTCCTGGCCCTCCAGGGCGGGGTGGCCGAGCACATTGAGATGCTCGGCCGCCTCGGCGCGTCCACCCGCCTGGTGCGGCGGGCCGAACATCTCACCGGTCTCGATGCCTTGGTCCTCCCGGGCGGGGAGTCTTCCACGATCGACCGACTGACCCGCCTCTTCGACGTACGCGATCCCCTGATCGAGGCGATCCGTGGAGGCCTGCCGACGCTCGGGACCTGCGCGGGGCTCATCATGCTCGCAAGCCAGATCGACGATCCGGCCCCCGGGCAACAGTCCCTCGGCGTCATGGATATCGGGGTCTCCCGCAACGCCTTCGGGTCTCAGGTGGATTCCGCCGAGGTCACGCTCGCGTGGAAGGGCACGGCCGTCGACGCCGTGCGGGCGGCCTTCATTCGCGCACCGATCGTCACCCGGCTCGGCGGGGCCGTCGAAGCCCTCGCCGAACACGAGGGCAAGGTCGTCGCCGTCCGTCAAGGCCACCTGCTCGGCATCTCCTTCCACCCCGAACTCACGGGCGACCCCAGCGTGCACCAGGAGCTCCTCGCGTCCCTGGAATGACGCCCGGACCAGGACAAACATCATCTCCTCCGCTCACCCGAGGCACGTGTTCTGTGTACCCTGGGGACTGAGGGCACGAGGCCGCCCGCCACGGCGCCTCACCACCCCTCACAAGACTTGGGCAAGGAGAGCATCGTGGGACTTCAGACGGACGAAACCGCCAGCCAACAGGGGCAACACGACGGCCCCTTGAGCCGCGAAAACGCCGGCAAGAATCGTGGCCGGGTGGTTTCCACCACCAACCGGAACGGCGAGCAGGGCCAGTTCGGTTATGGCCCCCGCACCAAGCGCCCCTATTCCCAGGAAGACTACGAGCACCCGGCCGCCGCGTGGGGTGCCGCAAAATCCGTGGGCCGCGTCCTCATGGCTCAGCGCGAACCGGTCCTCGGCACGCGCGCGATGTTCACCATGAACCAGGAAAACGGCGGCTTCGACTGCCCCGGGTGCGCCTGGCCGGACGACCAGCACGGCCTCAAGCTGGATCTGTGCGAGAACGGCGTCAAGCACACCACCTGGGAGATGACGCCCAAGCGCACCACGGCCGAATTCTTCGCGAAGCACACCGTGACCGAGCTGGAAGGCTGGACCGACTACGCGCTCGAGAACGTCGGTCGTCTGACCGAGCCCATGGTCTACGACGCCGAGACCGACCACTACGTCCCGATCGAATGGGACGACGCCTTCGCCCTGGTCGGCGAGACCCTCCGCGGCCTCGATTCCCCGGACCAGGCATCCTTTTATACCTCGGGCCGCCTAAGCAACGAAGCGACCTTCCTGTACCAGCTCTGGGCCCGTGAATTCGGCACGAATAACCTGCCGGACTGCTCCAACATGTGCCACGAAGCCTCGGGTCGCGCGCTCAAGGCTTCCCTCGGGACCGGCAAGGGCACCTCGGACCTCGAGGACTGGAACAAGGCCGACCTGCTACTGATCATGGGCAATAACGCCGCCTCCAACGCGCCGCGCATGCTGACCGCGCTGGCCGACGCCGAGCGACGCGGCGCCAAGGTCGTGCACGTCAACCCGCTCGTCGAGGCCGCCTCGAACGGCACCATCGTGCCCCACGAGATCGACCAGATGGCCCTCAACAAGGTCACCGACACCACGAACATGAACGTTCAGGTTCGTCCCGGCGGCGACATGGCCTTCCTGCGCGGCATCGCCAAGGCCCTCTTCGAACGCCTCCCGCACGACCCGGAAGCCATCGACTCGGACTTCCTGGAGAAGTACACGGACGGCTTCGAGGAATACCGGCGCATCGTGGAGGAAACCTCTTGGGATGAGCTGGAGCGGCAGTCCGGGCTGATCAAGGCCCAGATCCTGCAGGTCGCCGAGATGTACCGGAACGCCGAAAAGTCCGTTTTCTCCTGGTGTCTCGGCGTGACTCAGCACGAGCACGGCGTCGACGCCGTCCGCGAGATCGTCAACGTGCTCATGATGCGCGGCAACATCGGGCGCGAGGGAACCGGCCCGTCCCCCGTTCGCGGGCACAGCAACGTGCAAGGCAACCGAACCTGCGGCATCGACCACCGGCCCACCGCCGAATTCCTCGACAAGCTCGACGCGGCCTGCGGCATCACCTCCCCGCGCGAGCACGGCTTGGACACCGTGACCACGATCGAAGCCATGGCCGAGGGTGAGGTCAAGGTCTTCGTCAGCATGGGTGGCAACTTCGTCATGGCCGCCCCGGACACCGAGCTGACCTCCGAGGGACTGCGCAAGACCGACCTGACGGTCCAGGTCAGCACCAAGCTGAACCGCAGCCACATCGTTCACGGCAAGAAGGCCCTGATCCTGCCGTGCTTGGGCCGCACCGAGAAGGATGTCCAGAAGTCCGGGGAACAGTGCGTCTCGGTCGAAGACGCGATGTCGATGGTGCACCATTCCTTCGGCATGAAGCGCCCGGCCTCGCCGTACCTGATGTCGGAGCCCGCGATCCTCTCGGGCATGGCCAAGGCAACCCTGCCCGACTCCTCGACCCCGTGGGAAGAGTACGCGCAGAACTACGACCGCATCCGCGACACGATGCAAGAGGTTCTCCCCGGTTTCGAGGACTTCAACCGTCGCGTGCGTCTGCCCCACGGTTTCCGGATCCACCAGCCGGCCAGGGAACTGGATTTCTCGAAGACCTCGACCGGCCGCGCGAACTTCTCGCACGCCGAGATGCCGGATGTGGTTCCGGACCAGGGATCCCTGATCCTGCAGACCATGCGTTCCCACGACCAGTGGAACACCACGATCTACTCGAATAACGACCGCTACCGCGGCGTGAAGAATCTGCGCACGCTGATCTTCATGAACGCCGACGACATGCGCTCACGCGGCATCGCCCAGGGAGATCTGGTGGACATCACCGCGACCTCCAAGACGGGGGTCCTGCGGCGCCTCGAGAAATATCACGCCCTCCCCTACAACATTCCGCAGGGCAGCGCCGCCGGCTACATGCCGGAGATGAACGTTCTCATCGGAATCGAGGACTACAGCACGCAGAGCGAGCAGCCCCTGATGAAGAACGTCCGCGTGACCGTGGAACCGAGTGCGCCCCGCGCCCAGGCCTAAGAGCGATCAGGACGGCCGGGTCAGGCGGCTCGCAGAAGCTCCTTGGCCCGGCCGTACTTCACCGCCAGCCGTTCCCGCGTTTCCTTCCCGAGGAGCGCGGTGCGCGCTGGGTCGGTGTTGTCCTCCAGGTCCGATTCCTTGACGAGGACGGCCGCGGGCACGGCCCGGATCTTCGAGAAATAGTCCTCGGTGGTTTCTCCGGGGACCTTGGTGACGGCCACGACGGCGTCGACCACCTGCTCGGGAAAGGCGTGCCGAAGCTGCGGCTCGGTGATGGAGGTGTCCTCCAGGACGTCGTGTAACCACGCGGCGGCGATCACGAGGTTCGCCTCGTATCCGAAGACCCCGCGCTCATCGCAACGACGCGCGGCGTACGCGGCGACGCGCTCCGGATGCCCGATGTATTTTTGGCCGGACTGATCCTCCTGGCCCTCGTGTGCGGCGGTGGCCAGCGCCTGGGCCCTTGGCACCAGCGTGAGATCTTCGATGCGTGCCCAGATGGATTCGTCGACGTGTCGTTGGCTCATCATGGTCAGGTCCTCTTGGTCGATGGTCTGAGTGAGACAAGCAACAGCCTAGGCACCCCGACCGACAACTTAAGGGACCTTACGGAAGGCTACGACTGCATGAGGGTCTCGACCGGATCGATCCTGGACGCTTTCCACGCTGGATACAGGCCCGCGAGCAACCCGATGATCAATCCCGCCGACACGCCGAGGCCGATCACGTCCGCCCCGATCACCGGAGTCCAGCGATTCGCCAGGCTGACCCAGGAGAGCGTGTTCACCGCGGCGACCATGCCGATGATCGTCCCCACGATGCTGGTCAGCACGGCCTCCGTGGCGAATTGGACCAAGATGCCGCTCGGCCGGTTCCCGAGGGCCAGACGCAAGCCGATCTCCCGGCGTCGTTCCAGGACGGCCACGAGGTAGGTGTTCATCATGCCCACGGCCCCGATCACGAGCGTCACCGACGCCACCGCGATGAGCATCGACCGCTGATGTTGATCCACCGCGTGCTTGAGGGTTTCCGGCTCGGGCGGCACGCTGACGGCGAAGGCGCCCGGTTTTTCCGGGCTGATCGCCACCGGGGCCTCCTGCCCCACCTGCGCCGCCGCTCCTGGAGCCGTGGCCAGGATGACGTTGAGAGTTCCGATGGATTCCTGGGGCATCTCGACGCCCAACGGCAGGTACACGGCGCCGCGGTAGTCCGCGAGGGACGGGTTTTCCGAGGCCACACCGATCACGGTGATCGGCGTGTGATGCACGAACAGCGTCAGGCCCGGTTTCCAGGTCAGGCCGAGGCCCCGCAGGAGGGCCTCGCCCACGACTGCCACACGATCGTGGCGTTGCACGTGGCCTTCGTCGAACATCCGCCCGGCCACGAGGTGTTGGCCCTGCGCGTCGAGCACCTCGGGAGTGGCCCCGAGAACGTCCGCCCGCACCTCGTGCTGCCAGTCGTCGGCGAGGTCGGGGGCCTTGGAGATGGGCACGCTCCCGGTGATCGGTTGCAGCATCGCCACCTGAGTGACGCCGTGAATCGTATGTAGCCGCTCATAACCTTCACCGGCCCGCAACCGCGTGGCCTGGTCGGCGGTCGTCACCGCTCTGGCGCTATCCGAGAGCACCACGCGTTTGGCCTGGAAAATGTCGAACGCGTCGGAGAGCTGGCTGGAGATCGTGGTGGTCAGGCCGACGGTCAGCACCAGGGACGCCACACCCAGCGCGACCCCGAGCACGGTAAAGAGGTTACGCCGCAGACGGTGGACGACGGCGTCGGCCGCTTCGGAGAAGGCAAGCATGGTACGCGAGGGCTTCCGCGCCGAATCCGAGGTCTCTTCCTGTGCCATCCCGTCCAGGGCCGGTGGCCACCTACTCTCGGGTGCGGAAAATTCCTCCGCGTCCGCCCTCGCCGGTGCCGAGTCACCGCCCGGGGCGATCCCCGCTGCCGCGGCGACTCGGGCGCCCTCTCGGTCGTCCGTGGATTCGGCAGGTTCGGAAGTCTCCGCGAATCTCCCGTGGTCCAGGACCAGGGCTCGATCACACTGAGAGGCCACCCAGGGATCGTGCGTCACGATCACCGTGGACTGCTCGGTTCCGGTGACCCGCCGCAGCATCGCGATCACGTCGCGTGATCTTTCCTCGTCCAGGGATCCGGTGGGTTCGTCGCACAGCAGGAGTCGGGGCTTGGTCACGAGCGCGCGAGCAATCGCGACGCGCTGTTTCTCGCCTCCCGACAGCGTTTCGACGGACGCGTTGGCGCGGTGTGAGAGGCCCAGTTGCTCGAGCATGGCCTCCGCTCGAGCCCGACGCTGCTTGCCGCTCAGCCCCAGGTGCTTGAGCGGCAACTCCACATTTTTCACCACGTTCTTGTGGTCGATCAGGTGGAAGGACTGGAAGACGAAGGCGATCCGGTGGAGACGTTCCGTGGATTTCCGAGACCGGGGCAAGCCGCCGACGTCGGCACCGTCCAATACGTATTCGCCCTGATCGGCGGACATCAGCAGGCCCAGGATATTCAGGAGCGTGCTCTTCCCGGAACCAGAAGGGCCCACCACCGCCACGAGCTCCCCGGCCCGCAGTTCCATATCCAGCCCACTGAGAACCGGAATGTCGCTCTCGCCCTGGCGAAAGGACTTCCCCACTCCGTGCAACCGCACGATGGGTGGTTCGGTCTCCCGGGACGATGCGGCGTGCGCCGTCGGCGGGGGCGTCACGACGTCCCACCGTTGCTCAGGGCGATCCGCACGGCGTCGCCTTCATGCAATTCACCGTCGGTGGCCATCACCGCGTTCTTTCCCTCCGCGGTGAAGGTCACCTGCACCGGAACGTCGGTGCTGTGGCCGCCGCTGACCACCGTGACCTTTGTATGCCCGTCCTGATTCCACAGCGCCGCGCTGGGAACCACCAACGCATCTGGAGCGCTTTCGGAGACCACGAGGTCGCCGATCATGGTGGTCGTCGCCTTCTCGGCGTCACCGTCGCCGAGCGGCGCAACGGCGATGTGCTGCGACGTCGGCGCGTTGCCCTTCGGGTTCTGGCCGGCATCCGATCCAGGCGAGGTGACCACGACGCCGGGCTTCGTATTCGTCGCACCCGTATTCGCGTCGTTCGGCGCGTTGTCCACGACCTCGGACAGCACATATTCGGTCGTTCCCAGGGTCGGCAGGATCAGGTGCTGGCCCGCTTTCGCCTCGGGCGTGAGTTCGCTGCCGTTGGCACCGGTGCACCGCAGGCTCTGGTGGCTGGTCGAAACGGTCGCGATGGGGCCGTCGCTCACGGCACCGGTCGCACGCGGCTGGCCCACCACCGTGGCCTCTTCCGGCAGGACGGTGAAGTTCGCGGCCTGGATCTCGGCGTCGTCTTTGGGCCCGTGGTAGCCGAAGGAGCGATAGAGCTTATCGAGGGCGGCGAAGGTCTTCTTGTCGACGAGGTCCAGCGTCTTTGCGGTGCGGGCCGGCTGATATCTCAACGCCGTCAGGGCCTGGTTGATGAGTACCGCGTCGGGCCCACGGTCGTCCACGCGCAGGTTTCGGTACAGCGAGAATCCGCCAATCACCGCGAAAATCGGCTCGCCATTGACCTCCGCGACCAAGGAGCCCTGTTTGATGGTTTCCCCCTGCCGCACGGCGATCTTGGTGAACTGGCCCGAGCTTTGTTCCGCCCCGACGTTCAAGGGCATCGTCTTCGAATACCCCACGCTGCACGTCACCGGGGCGGTGCTACGCAACTGTTCCTTCCGCACGACGTCGGTGAGTTCGGTTTTCGGCGGCGGCGAGGCTTCCGCGGTCTTTTGAGCGGTGGTTTTGAAGGTCGAGGCAACGAAGACCGTGACGCCGGTCAAGATCACGAGGAGAACAATACTTAAGGAAATCCAGAATTTTTTCACGAGTCGGCCCGACCTCAGCGCCCCAGAATCTTGGGTGCGTTCTCTTCGGCGGCTTTCTTCGCGGTGGCCACCTTATCCAGGATCTCCTGCTTGTCCTTCAGGAACGTGGTGAGGTAAGCGTTCGTGGTATTGCGAACGGTGGCGTCGTAATCCACCTTGACGCGGCACTGCGCATCCGAAATAGCGACGTTCTTATCCGCATTGGGAATATCAACCACTACTCGCTCCGGCGATTCGGCAACCAGATGATACTGATCCTTCATGCATTCCGACCACCGCCGAGAAACGTCGGAGACGCGCCCATCCTGCATCGCCGCGTTCATGTAGGGCAAGGAAAGATTGTCAGCCCCCATGAAGATCGCCCCGGTTTCTGCGCTCCCAAACACCGCTTCATAGGACTTGGCCACGCAACCATCTTTATTAATACTTCCCCCGCCGGGGCCCTGGATCGCGCCCTCTTTGCCGGAGCCCATGAATGCTACATGTTTCTTCTCGGCCTCTTCCTGCGTCAGCTTCCCGTCCTGGTCTTGTTCTTCGTGTTCAGCGGTGGCACTGCCGTCTAGGCGTTCATATCCATGTTCCCTGGCCTGCTCCACAGTCAATGGCTTGGATAGAAAATGGATTTCCTGCGTCTCAGGCACCTCCGGGTTCGTGTTCGGGAATCCACGATCAGCCATGCATTGAGCCGTCGTTTTGCCAAGTGCTTGCCTCGTCGTGGGGGACAGCGCAAAGATCGTTTGAACTTTATCTACGGCCTGAGGATCAGGGCTGGCGGCCGGTTTAATGTCTTCAACCACGGGCTGCGGCGAAGCCGGCTCACCAGCCCTGGAATCCTCGCTGAGGGCTCCACACCCCGTGAGGAGTAATAATGCACCAGATGCAATAATTAACTTTTTCATAATTTGTCACTCCCCAGAGGCATGTGAATACTATTTATACTTATTTGAACTATTTAACCAGAAGTTAATTACATATGTTGCACGAAGTCCGCCCTATCATTGAACCCAATTGATCCAAGATTTGGTTCATACCATCCTGGCTTAAGAACCTGAGCAAAATACTTGTGCCCACCCCGCCATTCACCAATTCCGATCAGTGCATGAATATTTGCATTTGCCCACGACGAAACATTGTCATGCATAATTGGCGTCATATCTGCGAACCCAAGATAGCCACTCACCATTTGAACAGCACCTGTAAGGTTATTGTGTTCATATACGCACTCATAGTGAGTAGGGCAGCTGTAGACATGGGCCTGTGCTGGTGCGGAGGTCACCACAAGGCCACCCGCGGCGCCACCAGCGACAAGTCCAACGGTTATTACTTTTCGGAACCATGAAGCAATCATTTCAACTCCAAATTTATGACTGCGGCCTCGTTGCCGCTGGCAATAATGATAACCATCCAACTTCTTGTGGTCAAGATTTTAACTACACTTTTCTGTGCACCTGACTAGGGCGAACTTCTACCTCGCGTAGGCTTCAGCATAAAACACCTAGTCAGGTTCCTTTGAGAGAATCAGGGAATCTCGCTTCACTCTTAATGTCCCAACACTCTCGGCGCATTCTCCTCCGCAGCCTTTTTGGCCGTGGCGACCTGATCAAGGATTTCCTCCTTGTCGTGGAGGAAAGTCGTCATGTAGGCGTTAGTGGTATTCCGAACCTTCGCGTCAAAGTCGAGCTTGGCGCGACACTGCGCATCATCGAACGCCACCGCCTGATCTACCTGAGGAAGGTCCACCCCCAGAGAATCCGGCGAACGGACGACGAGGTTATGGTCCCTCTTCATACAGGCAGACCATTGATCCACCAGATTATTCAGGTCGAATTTGGCCGTATTGGTGTACGGCTGCGTCAGATTGGCCGCCGCTCCGATAAAAACGACCCCAGCCTCTGCGCTGCCGAATACCGCCTCATAAGAATGCGCCAAGCATCCGTCACGATTGATGGACCCGCTAACACCGGGCACCTTGACCGCACCGGACTCCATGGTCCCAGTGAGGGCTTCGCCCATCTTGATGGAATCTTCTTCACTCATGCCAGCGACCTCCGACGGGTCGCCTCACCGTCCGAAGCCCCCTCCGGAGAGTCGTATCCATACCGCCTAGCGGTATCCAACGAGAGCGGGGCATAGGGAAGAGTCATTGGCACCGTATTTACCAGCGGCGGGCGCTTCATCGAAAAGCCTCGATCCTTCATGCACTGAACCACGGCCGCCCCCTGAGCCTGCGTCACGGTAGGCGACACGCTAAAAAGGGAATTCACCTTGTCAATGGCTTGAGGGTCGGGGGACTTGGCGGGCTCAATGGTAGGACTTTGACTTGAAGCCACCGGCACAGGCGGCTGGTTTGCACCTATGGCGTCCTCGATCGCTCCACAGCCCGTGAGGAGGGCAATGGAGCAACAGGCAAGAACCAACTTTCTCACCGGGACGCTCCGGAGAGAACACCACCAAATCGGGGCCTCGGGCTTCTCTTAAGCCACACCCCCGCCGATGGAACCTCGGCCATCCACGCCCCCGTGACACCGCTCATGGCGAGTTCGACAGCACAACGCCCCCGAGCCCAACGAGCCTTCATCGTGCAACTCCTTCGATCAAGAACGGCACCATTGCCGTTGATCGTTAGAGTAGATGACCCAGATCACTTGGTCAAGATTTTAACTAGATAAGTTTTCTGCTTTCCTGCCCGAAATCGCTTTTCTTTGGAAAGGGTTCCGCTGACAGCTACTGTCTTTCAAAAGAATGACTAGTCAGCGAGGTTTCCCCGCAACGTCGAGGAGGCGTAAGCCTCCCGAAAACGACCGCGGCGTCGAAGCTCCGGGACCACGAGTTCCACGAAGTCCGTCAGGCTGTCCGGCAATTGGGGCGGCATCAGGTTGAAACCGTCGGCCGCACCCCCATCCAGCCACTCTTCGATCCGATCCGCGATGGTCTCCGGGGTCCCCACCATGGTGCAGTGCCCACCACCGGCGGCCAGCCGACCGAGCAGTTGCCTCACGGTCGGTCGCTCCACGTCAATGATCCGCAGGATCGTGGCATAACGCCCCTGCGGTCCGGTGAACTCCTCGATCGGAGCCAGCTCAGGGACGCGCTCGTCGAGTACCCAATCCGAGCAGTCTCGGTGGATGAACCCGCCCAGCTGCGCCAATGACGCCTCGACCGGGAGCAACTCGTCCAACCGATCCCGCTTCCGCTCGGCCTCCTCCATCGTTCGGCCCACATAGGTCACGAGGCCAGGCATCACCACGAGATCGTCCGGGTCACGTCCGTTGGCCTCGGCTCGTGCGCGGACGTCGGCGCGATATTCCCTGCCCTGTTCGATGTCGTAGGCGACGGCGTAGATTCCTTCGGCCCGACGTGCCGCGAGGTTGCGCCCCGGATCCGAGGCCCCGGCCTGGAACAGCACCGGCCTCCCCTGGGGCGGCTGAGGCACGTTGAGCGGACCGGCCACGGAAAAGTGCTCCCCGTTGTGATCGACCGGACGGATCATCGATGCGTCGAGATACTTCCCCTCCCGGTCCGTCAGAATCGAGTCGCTGGGCCACGAATCCCAGAGCGCCTGCACGGCGTCGATGAATTCCTCAGCCCGCGCGTACCGCTCGGCGTGCGCGGGAAGACCGTCCATTCCGTGGTTGCGGGCCTCGGCATCGAACATCGAGGTGACCACGTTCCACCCCACGCGCCCGGAGCTGATGTGGTCCAGGCTCGCAAGCAGCCGCGCCGCGTGAAACGGCGTATAAAAAGAGCTCGACACCGTGCTGACCAGGCCGATGTTCGACGTCGCCCGGGCCATCGCGGCCAGGGTTGTCAGGGGCTCCAGGAACCACGTGGGCGAGCGCTCCGCCGAGTCCGCCCGCAACGACTGCCCGTCGGCGAAGAACACCGCGTCCAACGCACCGGATTCGGCGATGCGTGCCAGCTCTTCGTAATAGCGGATGTCGCCCAGTCGCTCGACCGAGGAACCGGGCGACCTCCACGCCGCGTTGTGATGACCGCAGCCGAAAATGAAGAGGTTCAGGTGTACCTGGCGTTTCCCGTTGTCGCTCATCCCTTGACCAGACCACCGTCAACGATCAGGTTCTGCCCCGTGATCGCTCGGGCCCAGGGCGAGGCGAAGAAGAGAGCGGCGTCGGCCAATTCCTCGGGCGTGGTCACGCTGCGCAACGGGGTTCCCTCCGCGATCATGTCGAAGACCTCCGACGGGGTCGCCGAGCTCGCGTCGGTCTCTCGCAATAATCCCCCGGAAATCATGTTGACGGTGATCCCGTCCGGACCGAGGTCGTGGGAGAACGTGCGTGTCAGGGAGAGCAGGGCCGCTTTGGCCGCGGTGTAGTCGTGGTACGGAACCACCGGGTTCTGGAACAGGTTGGTGCCGATGTTGACGATGCGCCCCCATCCTCGCTCGGCCATCGCGGGACGCAAGGCCTGGATCATCGCGAGCGAACCGAAAAGCGAACCATCCAACTGTGACTGAAAGTGCTCCGGAGAAATCTCGGATGCCTTCGGGCGGGCGTCGCCATTGAAACTGAAGTCGAGGAGAGCGTTGTTGACCAGCGTCGTCGGGGCTTCACCAAACAGCGCGGCAAGCTCCTCGGGGAGAGCGACGATCCGTTCGCGATCCCGCACATCCACCTGAACGGCCTTGGCCCGGCCCGGAAATTCTTCGGCGAGCCGATGCGCGGCGTCGCCGCTGCGGTGATATCCCACGGCCACGCGTGCGCCTTCACCAAGGAAAGCCCGGCTGATCGCGGCGCCCAAGCCACGAGCGCCTCCGGTCACCATCACGAGCTGTTCGTTAAGAGGGATCGACGCGCGGCGCGTCGCGGCGGATGTTTCGGTCATGGTGTTGTGCCTCTCGGATCGAGGCGAAGGCCCACGTCGCAGGCGGTGCCCGCGCGAGGAGGGTGCGGGATATCGACTTCCCGCGGACAATCCCTTCGCCAGTGCTAGCTGAATCAGGTTCAACGGGTGTTCTCTCAGCCCCAGGAGGGGCACCCCGTGTCGTGCACAACATGCTAGCACCGCGAAGGAATCGTCCCGAGGGGCGGGAGCCGACGATCGAGTTTCCTAAGCGAACAGCTTCTGGCCGACCATCGTGTCCTCCGGCCCGATTCCCGGGGGTATCGCGAAGAGGGCCGAGGCTCGATGCTGAAGATATTCGGTCATCGCATCGGTTTCGGTCATCTTTTTCAGGATCGGATAGAAATTGGTGCGAGGGTCCCGCACGTAGGCGATGAAGAACAGTCCGGCGTCCAGCCTCCCCAGGGAATCGTTGCCGTCGGTGAAGTTATATCCCCGCCGCAACATGCTGTGACCGTCATTGTTTTTGGGAGAGACGATGGCCACGTGGGCGTCCCCTGGAACGATGGTGTCACCGTCGTCGCCTTTAGCCGTGAAGTCCATGGGCGTGAACTCATCCGCAACCACCGGATGGTTCACGCTCAACGGGGCCCCGTGCCTCTTCTCGCGCCCGATGACTTCCTCTTGTTCCCGCAGGCTCAGCCGATCCCAGACCTCCAACATCATGTGAATCTTTCGAACGAGGAAATAGGACCCGCCGGTCAGCCACTCCGCCTCGGGAGAATCCCCGGACTGAACCCACACGTGACGATTGAGCGTCTCGTCGCCGTCTTCCGACTTGAGGTTGTTGGTTCCGTCCTTGAATCCAAACAGATTCCGCGGCGTCTCCTGGGCCTTCGAGGTCGACGACGTCCGGCCGTACCCGATCTGGCCCCAGCGCAACGACGCCGTTCCGAAGGCGATGCGCGTGAGATTCCGGATCGCGTGCACGCAGACCTGTGAGTCGTTCGAGCACACCTGAACCAGCAGGTCACCGTCGCTCGCCTTGTGAAGAAGCGCCTCGTTGGCGAATCGCGGAACGCCTTCGCCCAGTACGGCGGGCATTTTGTGCCGCAGCCCAAAACGATCCTCGCCGTTCTCTCCCACGAAGAGCGACCGACCGAACCCGAAAGTCACCGTCAATCCGCTCGGAGGATAGCCCCACACTTCTCCGGTATCCGTGGGCGGGGCCTCTCGATTGCTGTGAGGTTCCCCGCCCACGAGCCGGCCGGCGCACATGTCCTCGGCAGCGGCTGTCCACGCCGTCAGGAGGTCCTTGACCTCTTCGACGTTCTCGGCGGTGACGTCGAAAGCCGCCGTATACATGTTGTCCTGCGCCGGGGTGAGGATGCCCTGCTGTATGGGGCCGCGGAACGGATAGACCAACTGGGTGGGAGTCACCGCGGCCGGGGCCGACTCTTCAGACTTGCGAGCCAGGGTTGCACCACCGAATCCGGCGATACCCAGGAGCCCCGCGACGCCCGCCGCCCCCACGAGACGACGGCGGGAGAAACCGCGCGTCTTGCCCCCGGTGACCGACGCCTCGTCCCCCTCGGCCGGAGCCGGGCCGGCCGTCACCTCGGGTGAATCGACCGGCCGGCCCTCGGAGCTCCACGGGGCCTGTTCGGGGGAGGCTTCAGCCTCGGGACGCTGTGACGAGTCCAGAGAAGTCCGTTCCATGCCTGCCGCCTAGAGGATGGTCCCGGCGACCTTGGACAGCGGCTCGCTCAAGGCGTTGACCGCATCCGAGAGCTTCTTCTGCTCCTCGGTGTAGTCCTCGGGCTTGGGCGCTTCCTCCGCGGCCTCCTGAACCTTGGCGATGGTCCGGTAGTCCACGTACGTCACGTTGCCGTCGCTGTCTTTGCCGCTCACGTGCTTCTCGAGCAACTCGTTAACCGTCTTGAAACCCTTCTCGATCTTCTCGGCCAGGTCCTTGTCCTTGGACTTCACGATGTCCGCGACGTTGCCGTAAGCGACCTCGGCGCCCTCGACGTTGGCCTTGAAGTCGTAGAGGTCCGTGTGAGAGAAGGTCTCTTCCTCGCCAACGATCTTGCTCTCCCCGACCTCTTCCAGGAGCTCGGCGGCACCCGTCGCGACGTCCGAGAGGGCCAGCTCAAACTTGCCCTTTTTGCCGTCGATCTTTCCGAACACGAGGTCGTACAACTTTTGAGTCGTCTCATTGAGATTGTCGGCGGCGGCCTGACGCTCCTGCTGCGAGGCGAAGGAGTAATGCGAGTTCGGAGCGGAGAAGAGGTCGGCTTCGATGCGGTGCCAGCCGGTCCATCCCTCCAGAACCTCCGGGCTCCAGGGCTCTTTGTTGGCGTCATGAGCCAGGTCCTGGACCCGGGAGTCCAAGGCCGCGTCCAGGTCTCCCGCCTCTTCGATGCCGAAGTCCTCCGCGGTCGGCTCGATCCGCTCGTACCGCTGACGGGCTACCGCGTAGAGTTCACGAGCTCGCTGGATGTTGCCGTCCACGTAGGCCTGGGTGAAGTCCTTGGTCGCGGTCAAGAGCTCACCCACCTGATCCTTGACGTACGCGGTGTAGTTGTCGATGGCCTTCTTCTCGGCCTCTTTCTGGTCCTCCGAGACCTCGCCGCCCGAGCCGGGGGTCACCTCGAATTTGGCCATACCCACGAAATCGCCGACCATATTGGGCTTGCATGCCGTGTGGTAGGTGCCTTCCTTAAGGGTGGTCGTGAGGCTGGTCGTGGTTCCGGGACCGATGTTTTCCTTCTCGGAAGCTATTTGAAGTTTGTTCTCGGTCAGGACCTCAAACTCGTTGGGATCTTTGCCCTCATTCTTGATCTCGAAAGTCACCTTTCCGGCGGGCATCGTCGCGGGATCGGCGAGGCAGGTTCCCTCGCCAATGGTGACGTGAACCATCTGCCCGGCGTCGTCGGCCTTTTTGCTTTCTGATGGGTCCGAGTGAGCACCGGGGTTATTGGTACACGCCGCCAAGATCAAGGCAAGGGTGATACCCGTCGGTGCGGCAAGGAATTTGGTGATTTTCATAATTTCCTCATGAGGTGAACTGACGGCCGAAACCCGGTGGCCCGGCCCCTGGGAGAAAAAATGTAGCTAGCCGGCCGATACGGCCGTTTTGGTGCGTTTGCCCGCGGATGTCCGGTACGCAAAGAGAATGACGACCGGAACGAAATACACACACCACGCGACGGTCTGGAGGACGGTCGGCTGGAGGTTGATCTGGAAGATCGCCTGGCCAACGACGTAGAGCCAGTACACGGGCGACGTCGGCGAAGGAAGGTGGGCGCTCAGGTCCCAAGCGTGGGTCATGATGCCGGGCAACACGCCGGCCTCCTGCAGATCGCCCACCCCGTAGGAGGCGATGCCCGCGGTCACGAGGATCAGGAAATATCCGGTGACGGCGAAGAACAACCTGAGGTTGATGCGTCGAGCCCCTCGATAGACCACCCACCCGAGCAGAACCGCGAGGATCAGCCCCACCACGACGCCGGCCGTCGTGGCGAGGATATTGTTCTGGATCGAGGACTGCACGGTGGCCCAGATGAACAGAGCGGTCTCCACGCCTTCCCTGCCCACCGCGAGCGCGGCCAGGCCCACGATCCCCCATCCGCTGGACTGGCGCGCGAGCGACCTATCCAGGGAGCTTTCGAGATTTCTCTTGAGATCCCGGGAATGCTTGCCCATCCAGAAAATCATCCACGTGACCAGGGCCGCCGCCACCAGGGAGAGGCTGCCTCCGATGAACTCTTGCGCCTGATACGTCAGGGTTTGCGGCCCCCACGTCAGAATCGCGCCAACGGCCAGGGGAATCACGACGGCGATTCCCACACCGAGCCACAGCTTGTTCAGGACGTCCCGGCGGCCCGCCTTGACCACATAGGCGATGAGGATGCCGACGACGAGCGACGCCTCGAAACCCTCACGCAAAGCGATCAACAGGTTGGCAACGAACACGACTGGCCTCCCCCACCTTCTCCCGGCGCCTCTCCCCACGAGGTGCCGGTTAAAATCTGTAAGGATTATAGCCACACTCAGAGGTCAGATACTGTCCTCGATAATCGTGAGTTAGGTAACCCTTAACGCTCAGGCAGACCGGCCGGGAGGCTCACGCCCGTATCCACACGTCGGAGCGGGAACGCCAGCCGAGGGTGATCCCTCGCAGGCCCATGAACCCCACGGCGTAGGCCACCCAAATCCAGAGGAACCCCCACGTATCCATGGCCCCACCGGCATCCGCACTCGCCACGTAGATCCCCCACAGCATGGGCGCGTAGAGGGCCAACGACACGGTCGAGGCGAGCGCGAGATACCTGGCGTCCTGCGCGCCGATCAGGACGCCGTCGAGAATGAAGACGAACGACGCCAGGGGCTGGCCGATGGCGACCACGATCATCGCGAGCGAGAAGAGGTGCTGGACGTTCGGGTCCGGGGTGAAGGCCCCACCGAGCCCGAACCCCAAGATCGGGCAGATCAGCCCGGTGATCACGCCGAAGCCGAGGGACCACTTGATGAGCCGGTGCATGAGTTGTCGCACGCTTCGCCTCTCGGACGGGACGCTCAGATCCCTCGCCCCCATTTCCTTGCCCAGCAGAGCCTGGGCCGCGATCGCGAGCGCGTCCAGCCCGAAGGCCATGAACCCAAATAACGACATCGTGAGCTGATAGGCGGCGAGATTGGTCGGCCCCTGATGCGTGACCACCACGATGGTCAGCAGCATCGCCGCGCGCATCGCCGCGGTGCGAAGCATGAGCCACGACCCCACGGACAGGATGGACCCAACCCCGGACATGGACGTTTTCCAGCGCACCTCGTGGTCGCGGGAGGCGCCGATGATCATCACGAGGTACACGGCGGCCATGCCCCACTGAACGAGGGAGGTTCCCATCGCGGAACCGGCGACACCCAACCCCAGGGGGAAGACCAGGATCCAGTTGAGAACGACGTTGACCGCCGCCCCCGCGCCCGCCACGTACAAGGGCGTCTTGGTGTCCTGGAGACCCCGCAGGATGCCGAGGGCGGCCAGGACGATCAGCATCCCCGGCAAACCCGGCATCGACCATCGCATGTACGCGACCGCGTGTTCCAGGGTCGGGCCGTGGGCACCCATGGCCTCGAGCACAACGGGGGCCAGCACCCACCCCGCCACGGCGAGCACCAGCCCGAGCATCAGGGCGACCCACAGCCCGTCACGGCCCTTCTCGTACGCGGCTTTCAGCTTGCCAGCGCCGAAGAATCGGGCGACCGCCGGAGTCGTCGAATACGACAGGAAAATCATCAACCCGATGACCGTCTGAACCACGGTTCCGGCCACCGAAAGGCCAGCGAGCTGCTGCGTGCCCAGGTGCCCGACGATGGCGGTGTCCGCGAGGATGAAGAGCGGCTCGGCGATCAGGGCGCCGAACGCGGGAAGGGCCAGGGCGAGGATCTGCCGATTGAGGTCCCCGGCCGACGTCGTGGCGGCGGCGCCGTCGTTGCCGGCCTCACGCGAGGTGGAGGACTCGTGGGGAGAGGGCTGGGAAGTCACCCGCCCAGTCTAGGGACACCCCCGAGTGACCCGCGACGATGTGGCGAGGATTACCGCAACAGTTTGCCCGCCGCTCGATGAAGTAGTTAGCTTACGTAAGCAATTCAGCGTATTTCCGCCACCTTCCAGGAGGACGAGTGACCACTCCCCAAACGCTTTCCCTCGTGCTCTTGCTCGTGGTGCTCGTGCTGGCGATCTGGAAGAAGGTCAACATCGGCACCCTCTCCCTGGGTGCCTCCCTCGTGCTGGTCCTCGCCGCCGGGGTCCCCACCGACGATATCTACCAGGCCTTTCCGGCGAGCCTCGTGGTGCTGATCATCGGCGTCTCCCTGATGTTCAGTCACTTGGACATCAGCGGCGCGATCGGCTGGGTCATCGACGGTGCCTTCCGCCTAGTCGGCGGCCGCAAGGGCCTGATCCCCTGGGTCGGCTTTGCCCTCGGCGGATTCCTCTCGACCGTGGGCATCTTCAGCACGGGCCCCGTCGCGATCCTGGTTCCGCTGATCGCCTTCATCTCCGTCAAGTATCGCGGGACCTATCTGATCAACGCATTGGGCGTGATCATGGGCGCCATCGGCCTGGGCATGTCCCCGCTCAATCCGACCGGCGCGACCATTCGCGAACTCGCCGCCGACGCCGGCGTCACCTATTCGGGCTGGGCGCTGTGGTTGGTCACGCTGATCGTCACCGCCGTGGTCCTCGGCGCGCTCCAGGTGATCTTCTCGATGCTGACGCGCCGCGGAAAATTGCTCGTCGAACCGCAGGCCGCCCAGGTCGAGTCCGGACGTGAGACCGGCCGGCGCGTCGAAAACACGCCGTATGCGGTCGCCTCGCTAGTGGGCCTCGCCCTTTTCGTCCTCTGCGTGGTCGCCTTCAAGCTCGACGTTGGCCTGACCTCCATGGCGGTCGCGGCCATCCTCCAGCTCATCTTCCGGCCCGCCCAGAAGGCGATGTTCGACAAAGTTCCGTGGGGCGCCGTGCTGCTGATCGGCGGGCTGCTGACCTACCTCGGGCTGCTTCGGTCGGTGGGCACCATCGACTCGATCCAGCACGCGATGGGCGGCGCCGGCTCCGGCGTGCTGGTCTTGTTCGCGCTGGCCTACCTCACGGCCCTGCTCTGCAACGTGGAGTCCTCGGCCCTGGGGGTCCTGAGCATGACGATGCCCCTGGTCTTCGGCTTCTTCGCGGATTCTCCGGCCATCTTTTGGATCGTCGTCGCGGTCGCGATCCCTTCCGGCCTCATGGTCATGAACCCGATCCACATCGCCGGGACCCTGGTGGTCGGCAACGCCGAGGAAGAACGCCAGAACGACGTCTTCCGCGCTTTCCTGACCACCTCGCTGGGCCTGACGGCGGTGGTCCCCGGATTCCTGTGCCTCATCCCGCTGATCGTCGGGGTGTAGGCGCGCCCGTCAGCCTCCCACACCACGTGGTTAGATCGACTCATGAGCAACCACGATGCCGCCATCCACCCCGCCGATACCCACAACCTCATCCGCGTTCAGGGTGCGCGAGGGAACAACCTGCAGGACGTCAGCGTCGAGTTGCCCAAGCGGCGGCTGACCGTCTTCACCGGAGTTTCGGGCTCCGGCAAAAGTTCCCTGGTTTTCGGGACCATCGCCGCCGACTCCCAGCGGCTCATCAACGAGACCTACAGCGCCTTTGTTCAAGGATTTCTCCCGACTCAGGCGCGTCCCGAGGTGGATTTCCTCGACGGCCTGACGACGGCGATCATCGTCGATCAGGAACGGATCGGCAGCAACGCGCGCTCCACGGTGGGCACCGTGACCGACGCCAACGCCCTGTTGCGCACCCTGTTCAGCCGCATCGCCGAGCCTCACATCGGTGGGCCCAAGGCGTATTCCTTCAACACCCCCACCGTGACCGCCTCCGGCGCCATGAAGGTCGAGAAGGCGAATAGCCGCGCCGTCAAGAAAACGTTCTCCGTCACCGGCGGAATGTGCCCGCGCTGCGAGGGCATGGGCAACGTGACCGACCTGGATCTCACGGAGGTCTTCGACGAGGAGAAGTCTCTCTCGGAGGACGCCATCAAGGTGCCGGGATACAACGGGGGCGGCTGGAACGTCAGGCTCTTCAGCGGCTCAGGCTTCGTCGATCCCAAGAAGCCCATCAAGAAATTCACCCAGCGGGAAATGCACGATTTCCTCTACCACGAGCCGGAACGCATCAAGGTCGAGGGCATCAACATGACCTACGAAGGGCTGATCCCGCGCATCCAGAAGTCGATGCTCTCCAAGGACAAGGAGGCCATGCAGCCGCACGTCCGCGCGTTCGTGGACCGCGCCGTCACGTATGTGACCTGTCCCGAATGCCACGGCACACGCCTGACCCAGGGGGCGCTGTCCTCGACCATCGATGGCAAGAACATCGCCGAGCTCTGCCAGATGCAGATCAGCGACCTCGCCGAGTGGGTCCGCGGCCTCGACAAGCCCTCGGTCGAGCCTCTCCTCAAGGCCCTGAGGGACCTGCTGGACTCCTTCGTGACCATCGGCTTGGGCTACCTCTCCCTCGACCGCTCCTCGGGCACCCTCTCCGGGGGCGAGGCCCAGCGGGCCAAGATGATCCGCCACCTGGGATCATCGCTGACGGACGTGACCTATGTCTTCGACGAACCGTCGATCGGCCTGCATCCGCACGACATCGAACGCATGAACCAGCTCCTGCTGCAGCTGCGGGACAAGGGAAACACCGTGCTGGTCGTCGAGCACAAACCGGAGATGATCGAGATCGCCGACCACGTGGTGGATATCGGTCCGGGCGCGGGGTCCGACGGCGGCCGGATCTGCTTCGAGGGCGACGTCGCCGGCCTGCGGGCCTCGGACACCGTCACCGGGCGCCACCTCGACGACAAAATTCGGCTCAAGGATTCCGTCCGGTCCTCGCGCGGCGCGCTCGAGATCCGCGGGGCGCACCGCAACAACCTTCGGGATGTAGACGTCGACATTCCCTTGGGCGTGCTGACCGTCGTCACGGGCGTGGCCGGATCCGGGAAGTCCTCTCTCCTCGAGGGGTCGCTGCTGAAGGGTTCCCGGGTCGAGGAGGAAGGCCTCGTCGCGATCGACCAGACCCCCATCAAAGGCTCACGCCGCAGCAATCCGGCAACCTATACGGGCCTCCTGGAGCCGATTCGCAAGGCTTTCGCCAAGGAGAACGGCGTCAAGCCCGGCCTTTTCAGTTCCAATTCCGACGGCGCATGCCCCACGTGCAACGGCGCGGGGGTGATCTTCACGGACCTCGGCATGATGTCTGGGGTGTCCACCACCTGCGAAGACTGCGACGGCAAGCGTTTCCAGCCCGAGGTCCTGGAATACACCTACGGCGGCAAGGACGTCAGCGAGGTCTTGTCGATGTCCGTCGCCCAGGCGGCCGAATTCTTCGGCTCGGACGAGGGCAAACTGCCCGCGGCGCACAAGATCCTCCGCCGGCTCGAGGACGTGGGCCTGGGATACCTCAGCCTCGGGCAGCCTTTGAACACGCTGTCCGGCGGCGAGCGTCAGCGGCTCAAGCTCGCGAGCCGCATGGGAGAAAAGGGCGGCGTCTACATCCTGGACGAGCCCACCACGGGCCTGCACCTGGCGGATGTCCAGCAACTCCTCGGGCTGCTGGATCAGCTGGTGGACTCCGGCAAGACCGTGATCGTGATCGAGCATCACCAGGCGGTGATGGCCCACGCGGACTGGATCATCGACCTCGGTCCCGGTGCGGGACACGACGGAGGCCGCATCGTCTTCGAGGGCACGCCTGAGGACCTGGTGACGGGCCGCTCCACGGTCACCGCCGAGCACCTGGCCAAATACCTCCGGAGGTAACCGCCCGGAGCGCGGCGCGCCCCGTAGACCGGCACGGGTCGGGCGACGAGTCCTTCAGCTCCGGTGACCCCAGAGCCGTTCGAGTTCGCGACGTTCCTTCTTGGTGGGGCGGCCCGCGCCCGGCTCCCGGCGCGGAACCGGCGCGGAGAGCGCGCTGGGCCTCGGGGGCGAATGATCGACATAACAGGTTCGGGCCACCGGCGCGCCCACACGCTTGGTCAAGAGCTTGGCGACCTCGAAGACGCGCTCCCAGCCCGGCGTGCGGACCTTGACCACGTCTCCGACGCGAAGCGCCTGGGATGCCTTGACCGGCTGGTCGTTGAGCCGCACGTGGCCGGCTCGGCAGGCGGTGGTCGCCGCCGAGCGCGTCTTGTAGAGCCGAACCGACCAGAGCCACGCGTCGAGGCGAACGCTCTGGGGGCCCTGCGGGTCGGTCGACTTCTCGGAATTCATGGTCATCCATTCTAGTGCGGCCGGGCGCCCCGCAGAAAGGGCGGGCCAGGAGCCGAACGGTCCAACGATTAAAAAACCACCGGCCGGGAAGCGGAGCTATAGGGAAAACGCTCCGCCCCCGGCCGGTGGTCCGAGACGGATTCGCGGTCCGTCTCTCATCAATCACTCGCACCTTATGAGGTACTTATTAAGTTAGTCAGCCGAACTGAGGTCCAACCCTGCGGAGCCTGTAAGTCTCCTGGTAATTGCGCAACGGAATAGTCACGATCGCCCTCGAGCCAGGTCACGGTGCCCAGGAGAGGTGATTCTTCGGGGTCCCCGAGGGGAGGAACGTCCCGCTCGAAGACGAGCGGGACGTTGAGCTTCCGCGGATCCCCCTGAGAAGGTGCACAGCCCGCGCCGCGCGTGCCTTCGTCGCGGAAGCATCTTCCGGCCCCCATAGCCGACCGGAAGCCTTGGTGTGGTGGCCCCCGTATCAGGAGGGGGCCACCCATGCCGCGAAACAGGACGTTGTTCCCATTTCAGGAAAAAATATTAGCGTAAATTTGAACCATGTCGAGGGGAAAATCGTTCCAAATCTGTGATCTCCAACACGTTATGGGGCCACCTCGGACGGGATCTTCGGAGCCCCCACCTCACGGCGTCGACCGCGTAAGCTCGGAACCATGAGCAATTCGAGTTTTCCGCAGTCAGAAGCCGCCGATTCGGTGGCGGAGATCCGTCGCCTCGCCGAACAGCACCCCGATCGACGCGTCGTCGTCGTGACCGGCGCTTCCGGCGGGATCGGTTCCCGCGTTGCCGAGGACCTCTCCCGCGATTCGATCGTGGTGGCCATCGGGCGGAACGACGAGAAGTTGCGGGAGGTCGTCGAGCGCTCGACCCCCAACGACGTCGTCCCCCTGATTCTCGACCTCAATGACACCGACACCCTTCAAGGCGCCCTGGCGGATCTCCCCCGCGTGGACGCCCTGGTCAACGCCGCGGCCATCGCGTCTCGCTTCACGCTGGACGACGCGCGCGCCCAGGACTGGGACACGGCCTTCCACACGAACGTGACCGCACCCGCCGAGCTGACCCGCACCCTGTTGCCCCACCTTCGAAAGTCCCGCGGAACCGTGGTCTTCCTTGGTTCCGGGGCATCCCGCTCGTCAAATCAATACAACGTGGTCTACAGCGCAACAAAGCACGCCCTCCAGGCCGTGGCCGATGGTTTCCGACGCCAGGTCTCCCGCGACGGCGTACGGGTGGCCACCGTGGCCCCCGGCCCGACCGACACCACCATGGTTCGCTGGCAGGACGACTACCCCAAGGCGGAGCCCCCGAAGTTCATCGACCCCGCAACCGTGGCCCGTTCCATCCGTCACGTCGTGGACGCATCCGAAGACACTCAGATCACCGAGGTGTGGGTCCGCCCCCGCGTTGAGGCGTAAAAAAAATCCGTCCTCGTGACATGCATTTGCCGAACACCTGACACGAGAAGCCTTTGTCCTGGTAGGGTTGTCTATGTACACGCCGGAAGGCTGGTGCGGCAACGGCGCCCCACGAGTGACATCGGCAATTTTCATATCGACAGCGTCGACCGTTATCTCTGATCGGGTCGACCATCCCAGGCGGCAACGCATAGCGTCCGCCCCTCATAACCCCACAGATTTTTTGAGTTCTTTAAAGCAGCATCCCTGCGTACAGCAGCTCAAGAACCACGTCGGCAGAATCGACGTGGAGTACATGGCCGCCACAGGCGGCCGACACGAAGGAAAGAAATAATAATGGCTAAAGGCACCGTGAAATGGTTCAACTCCGAAAAGGGCTATGGCTTCATTGCCCCGGATGACCACTCCGACGATCTCTTCGCTCACTACAGCGCCATCGAAGGCACCGGCTTCCGCGGCCTCGAAGAGGGCCAGACGGTTGAGTTCCAGGCTGAGCAGGGCCCCAAGGGTCTTCAGGCCACGAACATCCGCGTTCTCTAAACGCGATATCCCCGGTAGGGGATGATCTGAAGGGGCCGGCGGCGAACACTATGTTCGCCCCCGGCCCCTTTTTCATGCCCGGATTCGGGGTTTCGTGGCCATGGGCAGGCATCCCTAAATTAAGCCGTTGCACACCTGAACCACTTCTGAGGAAAGGCTCCACACTGCTGACAAGCCGGCGTTTCCGGCCTATTCTCGAAGGCATGAAGATGTCTACAGACCTTGAAAAGAAATTCCAGGACCAGATCACCCTCGAGTTCGAAGCGTCGATCACGTATCGTCAGCTCGCCATCGAGGCCGACGAGCAGGACCTCCCCGGCATCGCCGCGTGGCTTCGCCACCAGGCGGACGAGGAGATCGTCCACGCCAACAAGTTCATCGATCACCTTTCCGACCGCGGCAACCACGCCGAAATCGGACAGATCAGCGCACCGTCGGTGACCACGGGTCTCTCCGTTTTGGAGATCTTCCAGGCCGCCCTGGCCCACGAGGAGAAGGTTTCCAACTCCATCCGTGACCTGTACCGAGAAGCAGACGCCGAGGGAGACTTCGACTCCCGCCCGCTGCTCAACTGGTTCGTCGACGAGCAGATCGAGGAGGAAGCCACGGCTTCCGAAATCATCGGTCGCCTCAAGCTCATCAACGGCGAAGGCTCCGGCCTGCTCCGCCTCGACGCCGAGCTCGGTCAGCGCCCCGAAGAGGGCACCGAAGACTAATCGAGTCGCCTCGCCGCCCCCGGCGGATAGGCCAACGGGCCCCGAACCTCAGCAGGTTCGGGGCCCGTTGCGTACGCCGTCGGGACGGTTGCGAGCCAGACGATCAGGAGACCGTTTCCGACCCGATGTCATCGGCCCAGGTGCGCACCGAGAGGTCGGCGGGGTTGAAGCCCGGAGCGAGCCCGGTCACCGTCACCGTGCGCGTCTGGCCGGGGGCCAGATCGAAGTAGGCCGCGTCGAAGCGGTTGGCCGGGGACAGGGGATCCACCCGGACCGCATAGGCGAAGGCGTCTCCCGCGCGGATGGTGACGTGCGCCCGACCCGCGGCGACGTCGTCTTCCCCGGCCCTGACGCGGGACGTGACCGTGCCGCCCAAGGGAAGATTCTTGAGGTGGTCGAGGAAAAGTCTCGCTGGCGGGAGCCCGCCGTCCGGGGCGGTCGCCTCGGCGTAGACCTCCCGAGTCCGCTTCGGCGCCGGGAAGCTCGTGACCTGCCGCGAATCGCCGGGCGCGACCCTGACCTCCACGGCGCGGTCGTCGTGGACCTCTCCCGAGAACCCTCGCAGCCGGGCGCGAAGTACCCCGCTCCACTCCGCGCCCGAGCTGTTGGTGACCCACAGCTCCAGGCACGCCCCGGGCTCCGCCTGGCGCCACGACGCGACGACGGGTGCGAAGGCATCCCGCACCGCGTACCAGGCGGCCTTGGGCAAACCCTCGTAGTCCACGAGGGACCAGCTCAGCCCCGGCCAGGGTTCGTTCAGCTGCCATACCAAAGCCCCGGAGCACACCGGTTGGCGTCGGCGATAGTGCGCGATTCCGTAGGCAAGGCCTTCGGCCTGAACCATGTGAGAGGCGATCGTGTGAGCCCGCAGGCTGTCCGCGCGCCCGACCCCCGCCTCGGAGGCCAGGAGTCCCATGATCTTGTCCTGGGGGCTGTCCTTGATCCGATGGAGAAACTGCTCGCCCCAGGGGGTGATGGGCTGGCTGACCCACCGGTCCAGGGTCACGGCCTCGGGTATCGAGCAGATTCCGAATTCGCTGATGAACCGGCCACGATCCTGCCGGTAACGCCAGAAGTGGTTCTGCTCGGACTCATCCAACGTCGAAGGGGCCGGCCCCGCGCCGAGGTCCGCTCCGTGCCAGACCTCCCACGCGTGACGGTCGCCGTCGAGCACGCCGTTGGCGGTACCCAGGGCGCCGTCGGGGCTGCCCCGGCGATACGGCACGCCGCATCCGTCCTCATCCACGGTTCTCGGCAGGAGGTCGTCGTAGAAATATTCGCCCCACCCCTCCCGAGGTTCTTCCGCCCAGATGACGTCGTGCATCGCGTGCGCCTCGTTATTGCCGGCCCAGACCGCCAGGCACGGGTGCCCGCTGAGGCGCCTGACCTGGTACGACGCTTCCGCCTCGACCTCGGCCCGAAGACCGGGGTCGTCATCGGGGTAGTCCACCGAGGTGAACATGAAATCCTGCCAGACGAGCAGGCCCTGTTGATCGCATAAATCGTAGAATTCCTCCGGCTCGTAGATGTTGCGGGTCATGACGTTGTTTACACGCAACGGAGGCTCGGGTGGGTGTTACCTGTGGCGACAGGTCGGCAGGTGAGGGGCTCATCGCATGAGA